>NZ_CP011975.1 GCF_001047675.1 Yersinia aleksiciae
AATACCCCCGCCCCGCCATATAATCCGGCCCATTTAAAGGACTCTTGGGTAACCCCCTGAATATTGAACTGGTTTTCAGCATTGCGTAGTGCGGTAGCATCATCTGACGGAAATGAGCGCCATTCGCGAGTGGCATCATCAACCGGAATATCAATAATCGAACGGGCAATCCAGTTTTCGGTATAAGCGGCCTCCAGCTCAGCAAAATCTTGCATCGCGCCATACATAAAGCGGCTATACATACGCCGGTCACGGTCGGTACCCATCCCCGTCATCACATTCGACAAACCATCAGCAGTCAGGCGAATGCGGGGTTTACCGCCAAAATCCAGTTTTTCACTCATCGTTAAACCCACTTGTCATAACTGATGCTGCCACCAGCAATTAATTCGATTTCTATCGAATCCATAATTGTGTCGAGGATGTCGTCGTTTTTATGACTGTCGTCCGCTGAGAAATCAGCGCATTCCGTCAGTGCAGGCATGACCCAATCAGTCGAGGCGGCCACTGCACCATCCCAGTAATAAACCTGCGGGATCTTTTGGCCGTCGTCAGTCATCAGTGCCGGAAGATAGACACAACCGGTTTTCATCTGCGGAATGGTATTCAGGCAACGGATCAGCTTGTTTTGGCCTGAGCCGCGCGGGATGGTCAGGATGGGAATGCTTTTACGTTTTACCAGCGTGGTAATCAGACCTTGCCCGGCTTGCTTATCCTCGATGCCCATATGGCGTAATGGCGCGGGGCGTTTCGGATTATAAGGTCGCCACTTTTCCCATAAGTCTTGCGCGGTGGTCAGTAAGTCTTCTGGGTCCCAGCGGCCACGCACACTGTCAATAATGTAGAGATTGCCATCAACACCCATCCCCACCAGGGTAAAGACGGTGTAGTCGTTGTAATCTTCAATTTTGCCGGAATTGGTATCAACATAAACGGCGCGGTGAGTCAGCGGGGGTAAATGGGTGTAGCGTTTAAACCAATCGGTATCAATTAACCCGCCAGTCAATGCCCGTGGGCGCTGCATATATTGCGACATGAAAGTGTATTCGTCGCTTTCCCACAACCGCAGCAAATCACCGACATATTCGTTTACCGGCCAGTAAGACCAATAACGCACCCCGCCGACCACCACACTTTCACTATTTTTAACCGAGAACCAGCACTGCGAGCGCCACGGCTCCGGCAATGCATCAATATATTCTTCACTAACCAAGGCTGGAATGGTGATGTGGTGAAAATCCACCCCCATCTTGCCGGACAGCATAAATCCGGTGGCGTCATCGGTATGTAACCGCTGCTGGATAGAAACGAACGGTGTCGGGTGCTCTTTGCTCTTATCACCGCGTCGTGAGCGGATGGTGTTCACCAAGATACGGTTAGCGCTGGCCCGTTTGGTAGCCGAAAACATATCTTCGGGTTTATTGTAATCATCCAGCCCGACAAAACCGGAAAAATCAGGGCCGGGGAAACCCGCACGACCACCGGTTAATTGCCCACCGCTGGAGCGGGAAACGGTCTGCCCCACCATTCGGCCCCGGCTATTAACGATTTCCCACTCTTCCGCCTGATTAATACCAAAGCGGCAAGGCCACAGTGATTGATACTCAGGGCTGGCGATAATATCGCGGGTGCGGCGGCTATTGCGTTTTACCAGTGTGTCAGCAAATGACACATTGAGATTTCGAAAGCGCCGTAACTGGCCAGTCTGTACCAACATATTGATGTAGGCCGGCAGATGAACCGAAATAAACTCGGTTTTAGTCCCACCTGGCGGCACGTTCACAATCAGGTTGCGCGGTTGCAGCCGGTTATTGACCAAATCATCCAGCTTTGCGGCCATCATTTTATGATGCCAGTTCACCAGTAACCGGTCACTTTGCAGCAGCTCAAACCAAATGCGAGTGAAATTAAGAAATGATTTTTCCGATCTGGATTTCAGGGCGACACGCGACGGGAAATCCAGATTTTCCCATTCGAGAATATCGCTCATGTGGTGATCCTGCTATCGCGCCATGGTTGGGTGATTTATCGCCATTATTCCCCTTGCACTTTTTTCCCGATAGGGACAAAATGACATTTGTAATTACAGATGTCATTACATAAGTGAGGTTCAAAGATGGGTAACATTAATATTCGCATTGATGATGACTTAAAAGATCGTTCTTATGCGGTACTGGAAAAACTGGGGGTCACCCCCTCTGATTTGCTACGCCAGACACTGGAATATGTGGCACAAAGTGGCAAACTGCCCTTTAAATCCGTGTTGCTGACCGATGAAGATCAAGCACTGGTCGCCGTAGTCAGAGAACGTTTAGCCAATCCACAACCAGTCAGGGTATCACTGGATGACTTATAATCTTGATTTTGATCGCCGGGCGCTAAAGGAATGGCATAAGCTCGGCGATACCGTACGCCAGCAATTTAAGAAAAAGCTGCTCGAAGTGATTAAAAATCCACGCGTTGAAGCCAATAGACTGCGCGACTTACCTGATTGTTACAAAATAAAACTACGCAGCGCCGGATACCGCCTGATTTATCAGGTGCAAGACGAAAAAATCACGGTTTTTGTGGTTGCCGTAGGTAAACGGGATCGTGAAGAAGCCTACAGTGAAGCTGGCAAGCGCGTCTGATTGTCAGTATTCAATCCAACCCCGGCAATTTACCCTCTAACATCTGCTGTGCTTTCGAATAATCTTCTGGCGTGTAATTCACCTGGCTAATGGCACCACCATCAGGGCCGCTGATTTCGGTTTTATTTTTCAGCATACCCAAATGTTGCCCGACCATTTTTAGTGCGTCATCCTGATTACGGGTAATAACTTCTAAGCCAAACTTGCCTTGCTTAACACCGGCATAAAGGCGGCGTGCCGAAATCGATAAATCCCGCGAATCATGAAAATGCGCCCTGCCTTGCCCCTCACCATTACAACGTGGGCAATCTGGATTGGGATCGAGCGTACTGTCAAAACCGTAACCGCCATCATCCAGTGGCGCAGGTTTTCCGTTATTAGTCCTTTTCTCTGACTCTTCCTGATATTCCTGCTCGTTAATCCACTGGTATTTATTTTCAATCCCCCAACAGTGGCGGCAACATAAACGACGAAACTCTGAAATTTCGTTGGCGTTGGCCGTGGCAATATCCCACCACCAATTTAAAACGGCATCCTGCGTGATATGCGTCCGTTTCTCTCTGGCTTCCATAGCATCGCGTATGGCTCTGTTTACCGATACATGGCGATACAACCGACGGGCAGCAGCAGCACCGGTTAATCCCTCGCATTTATATCCTGCCCGTTTATAAGCAGCCGTCTTATCCAAATCAATTAAATACTCACTGACGAATTTTGCCTGCATATCGTTAAGCCCGTATCTACTGGCGATAGAGCAGCTTTCTTCAATTTGATTTTCAATTGGTGAGCAATTTGAATCGATTTGGTTTTCAATCGGAGAAATTGATTTTTTATCTTTGGTTCGCAGGTTCGCACCGGAATTATGCGAACCTGTTTTGCGAACCTTTTCGGGCTTAGGCCATTCATCAGCTTTAGCCCTCTTCCGTATTGCAGTATCACTGACACCGTACTTTTCAGCTAATGCGCGAATTGAAAGTTGTCCGGCACAGTATTCGCGCTTTATCGCCTCCCAATCCGGCTTTTTCATTTTTCCCCACAAGATTAGTATCGAGTTGTTCACCAGTATATTCTGTTGGTTCCTACACCTAAGAACTAAGGATGTTCGACAATGACTAACTATCAAAAACTATGGGTAACAATTCTCTCTAAAGTACGAAAAGCCAGAAATCTAGCTGACGTAGGATTAACCGATAACTTCAAAGAAGAATGTGCTATCCGGCGCGCGGCACAAATATTCACTCTTGATGTATTACTTCACGAGTACAGAAAAAGCCTTGATGGGACTTTAGTTTCACTCAATGGTAAAAATGCACTCTTGCATAAGCTTATGAATAAATACCACTGGACACCAGAGTTCATTAACTCAATGAATTTAGAACACACCTTTCTGGCGCTAGCTGATGAACTTCACCTGTCAAATCTATCTCCAGAAGCTCAAGAACCGCTATTGAGGATCGATATTCCTAATCCTCGCGTTGATTTTGGGGATTATTTGAGTACTGAGTGGGATCCGAACATTGCTGAGTTACTCTTGAGAACGCAGCCTCAATAACTTCATTGCTTTTCATATGAAGTGCGGCTAGTTCTTCGTTCAAAGCAACTTGCCGCGCTTCATGAATTATTAGTGCTCCCAAAGCATGGGATTGTTGAGTTAGCCAGCTATAGAGTTCTTCCGTATTTAATTTTCCAGCATAAATATAGGGCTGATCGTTCATATCATTTTCCTTATAGATGAAATGACAGTAGGTAACTGTTATTGAGGTTTTAAATGCTCCAGCAAGAAAATCATGGCTCGCGTGTCGCCTTTCTTGGCTTTGATAAACAGAGAATTGGATATATCCGCTATCCCTTTGGCTTTTCCCCGGCGAACAGCCAGCCGGTAAAGCGAGATTGCTGATTTATCTCTTCTTAAATTATCAATGTCGATTTCCAGTGTGTCGGCTATCTGCTGTTCCGTTAATCCACGCCCTGCCAATGCCTCCACCTTATCTAGCGTCGGCTTATCCATCGTCAGGCCCTCTTGGGATAGGGTTTATGACGTGAAATCAGGATTTTTTTCATTTTCTTGTCGAGGGGCATCAGGTATTTATGCTTTCCTGACGTTTTAAACTCTTGGGCGTTGGGGTCTAAATGCTGGCGAATTGATTCAAGGTTTTGCTTTACCCCCTTGGCAGAAACACTGCGCGGGTGGGTTTTCTTACCCTTGATAATGAATGCACCCACCGTTCCTGCGCCAAATAGCCCCTCATATATCCAATTAGTGGCCTGATAAATTCCGCCATGATGATTTTGGTCTTTATCTGCATAAGAAACGATTAGCCGCAGACCGGGACAAACATCAGCGAGAAATTTAATCGCTTTCGCCAATATCTGACTAACTGGCGATAAATGCTGACGTAATGCCACACGGGTAAGTTCGCAAACTTGATCCTGTTGCAAACTGTATGGTTGCCCGATGTGGTTATTGGCCCCACGGCTAAAAATAACGACGCCAATAAATTCCCCATCTTCCCATGCGCCCACTTTTACCAATTTTCCAACCGGTACCGCTTTCGCATAATGCCAGTTAAGGCAAGCAAAACTGGCAGCCTGATGAGTTGCCCAATCAACAGTGAGTGTTGTCATAGGACACCCCCACAGTGTGGGCAAAGCTTGGCGTCAAGGTGGTCGAGCTTTCCCTGATCACTTTCGTTACCAGGTGGAAAATCGACATTCAACATTTGATCGATTTCTTCAGGCGAAAATCCAGTTAGACCAAGATCAAATTTTTCCGCCAATAAATCACTTAATTCCAAGGTTAAGAGGTCCTGATCCCATCCGGCATTAAGCGATAATTTATTATCGGCAAGGCGATAGGCTTTTTTCTCAGGCTCAGTTAACCCAGATAATGTGATGGTGGGGACTTGTTCAATACCCAACTGCTCTGCTGCCAGTAAACGACCATGACCAGCAATCACCTCTCCCCGCTCATCAATAAGGATCGGGGTTGTCCAACCGAACTGCTTAATACTCGCGGTAATTTCATCTACCTGCTCGACAGAGTGTGTTCTCGCGTTTTTTGCATAAACAATCAACGAATTGAGCGGTTTGTAGACTATCTCCAATTTTTTCTGATTTTTTACTATGGTCATTTTGCATGTTCCAACTATTATGACCCTGCTCTCGAGAGCAAGTGGGCCTTGGTTCGTACTCATGACCGATCCTGTGGGTATGAATGGCCGTTAGTAGCTCCAACTACTCGCGGTCGCCCACCTTCCTAAATAAAAAAACCACCAGCAACCATGCTCAGGGTGAGCGGAAGGTGTTACTGATGGCTTTGTTTGCGCATTACATAACAGCCTCGCAAAGCTGCTGTGTAATGCCATAAACATCCGAAAGAACTATGGTGTCTACCCTAAATACTTTGAGTAAAGAATACAGTTGCTTGGCTATTTTTATAGTGTTTGGGATATTTTACGGGAAAGTTCCAATTTGAAATTTTGAGCTTTGTTAACTAGTGATTCATTACATTTAAGCAAATCTATTGCAGCATCTTGCTTACTAACTTTACCCATTACATATTCAAAATATTTTCTTAAGCCTAATTGGTAAATTTTAAGAATATCTTCTTTAAATGGTAAAAGCTCTGGGAAGTAGGCTGTTATTAATGTATCAAGCCTATCTAGAATGGCACCACTATTAGTGTTGATGAGTCGCTCTTTGACCTTGTCAGAAATAGCCCCGTCCTGTCCACCTACAGTATCGATTGTTGTCGCATTGACAACGGCTAAAAACTCATTAGACAGCGAAGATATCAATCCTATAGCCTCTTCACCCTTTTCAATAAATAATTGCCGATTTGATTTCCATCTCTCAGCTTGGAATAGCTCCTCTCTTTGTTGCTTATTTGCTTTATTATTGACAATAGCTCCGAGCAAAGCAAAACTACCAGCAACTATAGCCGCGAGGAGAGCCGCTGAAGCAGCGATTACCGCAGAAGCATTATTATTAAACCATTCCATATTTTCTCCTTTAAGGATATTAGAATACCTTTAGCACGGGTGATGAGTCAGGATGTCGTTGTTAAAGTGATGTGCTCTGATACTAAGCGCTATGTTTACCACCACATAAAATAATGTAGGTTAAATGATGAGTTCAATGGTCACTCGGCAAAGCATAATATGTGCGTATGAAATAAGAGTCTAAGTTTTCTTAGCAACACTCTGTCGCCAGCCAATTACTTCATCTAACCGTCCCTTACAGATCCGCAACTCACGCTTTAGGATCAGTGCATATAATCCACTATCACCCCATGTAATACCAGAAAACTCAGGTACTTCACATACAAATAATGCTGATTCTGGAGGTAGCAATAGAGGGCAAGTTGTGGCTGGACGTGGTACAGACTTACTCGCGCATGATGCTAATGCTAGCGTCAGGCATGCGCTGAATAGCACACTTATCATCTGACGACGCCGCCAGAAACCGCTTAAGCCGATCTTCACTTTCATTGCGTAGTTTCCTTTCTTTCTCTAGCTGGCGGGTTGTGGCTGCTCGGTTGGCGGCATCATTCACCTGGTATGCATCGATGATGTTGCCCAGTGCCGTGTTTGTGGCTTGCTCCGCCACCAGCTTTGCTTCCGTTTTTTTGACCTGATTTGAGAGGCGATAACTGTTAAAGAACAGAGCCGACACAACCATCACCAGCACAGTAATAACTAGTCCAATGACCTTATTCATCCAGCCCCCAACAGACCAGTTCGCTTTCCTGCGCGCGGCGTTCTATCTGTCCGTAACAGTTATTTGAGCGGATATTGCAATCTTTACCGCCGTCATATACCCAGCGTTTGATTTCAGAGCATGCGCCTTTGCGGTCGCCAGCATTGAGTTTCCGGTAAAAGGTGGAAGTAAAACACTTGCCTGGGCCGATGTTATAGGGGCAAAACGAAGCGATACCGGCAATCTGTGGTTCAGTCAGCGGTACCCGGACATTTTTATTTACCCAACTGATGGCCTTGTCAGCCTCCAACTTATTCACCGCAGCACATTTCTCCGCTGACAGCTTCATCCCTTTCACTACCGGTTTGCCATCAACTACTGTGGCACCACGGCAAATAGTCCAAACCCCCTTCCCATCTGGATAAGCTGAAAGCAGGTTACCCTCTTTCTCATCCAAAAGCTGATCAAGAATTATTGTGGCCGGTGCTGCAACCATAACCAGAGCCAGGACTACCGAACTTAATTTGCTTTTTGTCGAGGCCATCACTCACCATCCGGTTTATAGCCGTGGCGTCTGTCCCAAATTTTCACGCCTGCATTGAGCAAAAATGTCAGGGCCATAAAAAACAAAGAGCCAAGTACGCCAATAACCGTCCACTCATCAGGTGTGAATCCAGCAATCAGCTCTTTAACCCAGAAAATAAAACTACCACCCGACACGGTATAGGAGACCGCTGTTGTTATATTGCTCATTTTCATCGTCTCCCCCTCCCTGATGGGTTGGGTGTGAAGCAAAAAGAAAATGCGCCACAATCACATGATAATCATACTTATTGCAGATTATTTAGGCGCAAAAACGACAAAACCCCGCAAAAAACGAGGTTTTCTGAATTGTGTAAGCTACGTGACTAAGTAACCACTCTTATCACAGTACCTACTTTTTTGCGTACGCGTTAATAATTAAGATAGAAAAAATACTGATGCATAGGTATTCTCATATAGTTACAAAAAACTAATTGTTAAGGATGATGTAATGCTTACCTCTCTTGGTGTTAAAAATCTAAGAAGTTTTACTTCACGTGCTAATTTTTTAATAAAACCTATTACTGTATTTGTTGGTAAGAATAGTAGCGGGAAAAGTTCGTTATTACGTGTATTCCCCCTGATGAGGCAATCATTCGAAGCTAATACAACAGGTCCTATACTTTGGTATGGTCGCCTTGTCGACTTCGGTGATTTTGAGGAGGCTATTTCAAAAGGGACTAAAAATAAAAATATCTCTTTTTATTTTGGTTTAAAAATAAATGAATATCGCACACGCCGAACTACAAGTGGTAGATATATTGATGATGACTTCGGAATTGAAAATAAAGAAATAGAAGTCAATGTTGAGCTTGTTGTTTCTTCATTAGACAAAAAAAGCCTTACAAAAGAGATAATAATAAAGGTTGAAGATACAACTTTAAAGTTAATTTTTAACGAGGATGCAACGAAAGCTACATTTGTAGCTTCTAATACAGGATTTACATATAAAAAGAACCTTACTCTTCAACAAAATAGCACAAAATTCCTTCCTAATATAGCCAGCCTAGAGTCCTTTGATCTTGAGTATGATGACTTAAAAAATAGTGATGACCCACTAAAGTGGGCAACTGGTAGAGGCCATTTGCAGAGCAAAGCAATCATGGGGCAGCGGAGGTTTTCACAAGAATTAGCATCAGATGCTGCTGTAGCAATTAAAAATTATTTCCATAAAAATACTAACTTAGGAACCATTTCCCCTTCAATACGAGGTTTTAGATTTGTCAGTAAAAAAAATATAACATCTACCTTGAAGTATGTTTTTGCAGAGCAAAAACACTTCATTAATAATATGAATGATAACCAATTATCTGATGTTATTGCTGAGACACTTCAATCAATACTTTTAATTAAAAATTATAATATCTTAGCGGACAATATTAACGAAAGTTTAAAGAATAGTTTTGAGTCAATTAAATACCTGGCTCCAATTAGAGCAAGTACGGAAAGATTTTATAGATTTCAAGATTTACAAGTAATTGAAATGGACCATACTGGTTCAAACTTAGCGATGATATTAAATTCATTCTCAAATGAAGTTAACAATAACTTTCAAGCGTGGATTAAGCAAAATTTCGGTTTTAATGTTACAATTGAAAAAGCTGGTGGTCATTATGCAATAATGATTAAAAATGAAAACGATGATACTAATCATAATATTAGTGATATGGGTTTTGGTTACTCACAAGTTTTACCTATAATATTATCTATATGGCTTGAAACGCAAAAGAATAACAAAGACAATATTGAAACAATTTTTGTTATTGAACAACCAGAATTACATCTTCATCCAGCATATCAGACTAAGCTAGCTGTATTATTTGCAAAAATAATTGAGTTATCTAAAGAAAACTCGAGCAACATAAAAATAATATTTGAAACTCACAGTCAGCAAATGGTTGATGCATTTGGTGATTGCATTGAGAATTCGGAAATTAATTTTAATAAAGAAGATGTATCGATATTAATATTTGATAAAAAAAATGAGACTGGTACATCCATAGATGAAGCGAGCTTTGATGACCAAGGTTATTTTGAAAACTGGCCAATCGGGTTCTTTTCTGGGAAATGATTCATGATTATTAACTTAATAAGCTCTGAAAAATGTGACATTAAAAGTGAGCCTCGTTTTTCGGCAATCATTAATATTATGACTGCTTATAAAGAGGGGAAGCATGTTATTATTTCCGAACCTGAACTACTTCAATCTATTTATAATGAAAATGATTTTGACAGAAGAATAAGAAATGCAGCAAGGCATGCGGAGACGGTACAAAAACAATATCGCAGATTAATTAATGATGTAAATACGTACATAGTTGTAGACATTGCCAATAATAATATAAATAAAAAAACAATCAATGAAAATGGTATGGAAGTGATTTCCGTTGGCTGCAAAATTTTTTCTGATAGCGCATCAGTACAGAAAGTAAACCTACTTTGCGAAGATTTAAGTGATACTAGTTTTTATATCAAAATTGGGGAGTTTTACAGATATTTAATTAATTTAGAAACAGTAGATATTATTTTCAAACCAGTAAATGGTGGGGGTAATAATACTTACAAAAATTTTCAAAGTATTGTTTCAAATTCTGGCTTTTGTCTTTGCATGCTTGATAGCGATAAAAAACATCCTACCGGAAAACAAGGTGGCACAGCCCTATACTTTAACGGTCAAGCAATTCCTTATAATGGTAAGTATGTGGTTATTAATGCACAGGAGGCTGAGTGTTTAATTCCTGATGAAATAATAAATCTTCTTATAATAGATAAGAAACACAAACACTATGACTATAGTTTCAGTAACAGATTAGATTACCTAAAAATACTCTGTAAAAGCGATAGCCGTGCTAAACTTTACTTCGATCACAAAGATGGATTGATGGTCAATGATGTTAAGAAATTTGATAAGTCTGGCCAAAGTTTATTTTGGGAAACAACAATAAGTAATGCAACAATTTTGAATAGGAGTAAATGTTTACGAGACTTAGAATGTAAATGCAAAGAAACCCCTAAGAAAAATAGTCTAATGGAATGCTATGTTAGCGAAGGGTTTGGTTCGAAGCTTCTAGAGGATTCAAACAGTAAACTTAAAGAAATGCCTAATTCCAAACTTAAATATATCCTGACGGAACAACTCTTGCATGAATGGATGAATATTGGCAAAGACATATTCAGCTGGGGATGTGCTCCTACAAAGACAGCAAGAACTTCTTAATCTAATTAAAGGCAGTCATTAGTTATGACTGCCTTTAATAAATTTTAAAAAGACAATATGTAAAATATACCTGCAATAAACCCCTGCGCCGTTTGCATCTCTTTTCTGATTGTCCCATCTGAGCATTTACGCCTTTTCGCTATCATGCGCAGTGAAACACCATATACATAGTGCAAAATCACCAGCTCATACTCTTCCGGTTTATACTTTTTCAGCCGTGCCACACAGCCATCAATCATAATACCGTCATCATCACAGCACTGTGGCCGTGATTTGATGGTATACGGGAGCAGCCCCTTAAATCCAGCGGCAATAGGTTGCCAATCTACCTGGCTATTATCATTGGCGGCCCATGCTCCCCAAAGCTCCAATAGATAGTGAATATCCAGCATTGGTTTTTCCTGCTCTGACGGCAGGCTTTGCGGTGCGGCTCTCATAACTTCCCTTCCTTTCGTAAAATATACTGGGTGCGCATAACGCCCTCGGCGTGATACAGACGGGCGGTGTCACTATCAATTAAACGGGTGCGCCGGTCACATTCGTCATGACATGCACCGCATCCCCAAGCCCCCTGCTCATCAGGTGGTTTGATGGCGGTGCCACAGGTACCCGCCAATCGGTAATGAGCCAGAACCACAGTTTCGGAATTGCCATTGCATATGCCGGGGATTCTTATTTGACACTCACGGCCCCTTGCCTCTTTGCGTAAATTAGCCACAAATCCCCCTACGCATAACTTAATAGCTGGCTGGCAGCGTTTTCTGCGGCAGCTGGCGTGCTAAAAGTTTTGTTCAGGATGAATTGCCAAAGCACATCAAGAGTGGCTTTGTAGAGTTCGGAGAATTCGGTATCGTCCATCGAGGCAAAAGAGATCGATTTAGGCTCTTTAAATTGCGAGCCATCCGGCATTTGAATAATAGCGTAATAACCAGCTTGAATGGTTGTCCAGCGTCGGAAAGCATCAAAAGATTTAAGCAGGGTTACGCGGTCGGCCCGCTGTTCTGCCAAGGTATCGAGGTACTGACGGGCTAATTCTTCCAGCGTATCGCTATGACCGGCATATTCTGCCAAATAGTTTACATAGCCGCGCACCAGTTTCTTTTCTTCAGGCGATATGGTGCCACCGGAGGGTGTCCAGTAATCAAAACCCAGATTCAATAAAGAGAAGTATTTACGGTGAAACTTTGGATTGCGGACCTGCTTAAAATCAGCGGTGAGAATAGCCCCCAGCTTGACTTTATAATGCAGAAAATCTCTAACATCGGGCGTGGCCGGTGTCAGTGTCTCATTGCCAGATTTGATAAACGAAAGTTGTGCCATCTTGCCCCCAAGGGTGATGACACAACAACAACTTAGGTTGTCAGTTGTTCAGGCTGACTTGGTTATTATACCGTTAAATATCAGGGATTGTAATGATATACCCCGCTCTTTCTGCCATCTCGATAAAGGCTGGCAACGTTGCTATAAACTGATCCGGTCTTAATTGTGCAATACTTATTATGTTACCTTTTTCACTATGAATTACAGTTCGACCATCCGTTGGTAAGTGTTGAATCAAGTTTTCTATAGTAATCATTAAGCTAATACCTTTATGATCTCAATAACCCCATACAGGGGACCTGGTTCAACCGATTTCATGTGAATGTCAGTTAAGTAAAGTTTCATATTCTAAATAGCGGATATAACCACATAAAAAGTATGAATATCAGCAATTTCTTGTTGATTATGCAGCCATCCTCCAGATACACAGCTCTGGCATATTGGCCCTTACCAATGCCTCGGCAAAGGGTGGCGGCACCGCATTGCCACATCTTGCCACCTGTTCAGATTTGGGCCAAAGGGTGCCATCAATATCGCGGTCAATAATGTAATCCGGTGGGAACCCGCTGGCGTTGTAAAGTTCACGCGCTATCAACATACGCATACAGATATCAACGATGATGTATTCGCCTACCGATAAAAATTGCGGCCGTGGTGCGGGGAATAAAGGCCAGTCGTCCGGTGAATCGCTGAAATGACCCACCAGCCGAGCACAGTTCCAGGCGTTATAGCGCTGCTCGTCGGTCAGAGGTTCAACATCAAAATTGTTTTCCACCAAGCCAAAACGCTCTTTAGTCGTCACCGCGTGTATTGGTTCTGAGAGATCTACTGAGCCACCGGTACCGTAATACTTGGTCAGAAAGGCGTTTATTATCCCGACATGATTACCGCCGGCGGTTAAGGTCGGTACCGGTTCAGTGATCGGTTTACCATCACGGCATGTGCCGCGCAATTGCACCAGGTGAGATGTACAAAGCGCGTGGTGATCAACCGTGGTGATGGTGTGCAATGGCTGGTTAATATTGATGCCTGCACCGGTATAATTGCCGCCATAATGCTTGGCAAGATGAGCGCAGGTTAACTGGCTTTTACCGCCCCCACCCGCCGTCACGGTACCCAAAGGCGTATTGATATCATTTGCCGTACTGTTACCGAACTGACGCACAACTACCGGCGCAGCGATTGCGAAACCGTGAGTTCTGGTGATGGTCTGTAACGGATCACGTAATGACTGCCCACGGAAGCAATCATATTTGGATTTGGTGCTGGTGTGGTTGCACTTCACCGCATACGGCTCTAGCAACAAATGCTCGGCCTTGCTGGTGATGGTGGTTAGCGGTTGGTCTAGCGGATACTGCAGGCGGTCGCCACCGAAACCGGTTTGGCCCAACCGCACAATAAACGGATCAGGGTTATCAATAACAAAGCGTTGCAGCCCTTTGACGATGCGCCGCAAGGTATTATCAGCCAAATCTTTCTTGCGACCGAAAATAGAGCGTGTTGGCTGGCTCCAATCGATACACTCCGCCGCCGTTCGCCAGGGTTGCAGCATGCCAGAAAGTACACTCGCTGAGTTTGGCTCGCCGTGGCTTGGCTCTGGCCATACAACCGGCTCACCGTCACAACGCCCAACCACAAACAACCGCTTCCTGATGGTAGGTGTGCCGTAATCACAGGCTTTTAGCTCCCGATGATCCACGTTATAACCCAGCCCTGAAACCAACTTTGCCGCCTCAGGGCCATTGATATCTATCTTCAAAAACTCACACACTTCGGTCAGCGCTGGATGATTGCCATCAATACCGGTACCCAGCATGTCAATAAATGCCTTGAACGTTTCCCCTTTACGGGCTGGATCTGGTCGGTGATTACCCTGGCTATCCGTCAATAATGGCCCCCAGCCACGAAACTCTTCGACGTTCTCGAGCATCAGAAAACGTGGGCGCACTGCCAACGCCCAACGCAACACCACCCAGGCTAAACCACGAATTTCTTTCTTAACCGGAGTGCCGCCCTTGGCTTTGGAGAAGTGACGGCAATCAGGACTGAACCAACCCAGCAATACCGGCAAACCGCCCGTTGAGATGAGCGGGTCAACACTGAAAATATCCTCAGGGTAATGCAACGTACGTGGGTGATTGATGGCATGCATCGCCATCGCCACAGGGTTATGGTTCATCGCGATGTGTGGCTCATAGCCTAATGCTTGCTTGATGCCCTCACAGCTGCCACCGCCACCAGCGAACCCAACAACAACCAGACCATCCTGTAAATCAGGCCGCGCTACCGTGATTTCTTTACGCCGCGCCCATGCATGGGCTGTCTGTTGGATATGCTGCGGATTATCTCGATTTAAAAACATCTGGTTCATTTGGAGCAAAAGCTGTTGCTGGTGGTCGGGACTCAAAGCATGTGCCGGTATAACCGATGAGGCACATTGATTTACTTCCGTAGGCCAGATCATTTAGCACCCCCGCCTTTTGTTTTGGCCCTGAGTATCGAATCCACATAAAAACGCTCACTGACATTGTGCAAGGTAAATTCCGCTACCGGTTTTTCATCGCGGGTAATATCAACATGTGGCGATTTCATCAAGCCAATCATACGCATCTGCAACATGCGCAGCGTAATGCCGTGATCCGGATAGGATTTATCAAGCGCGGCAAGAATACCGGTATAGGTCAATGTTTTACCCAGCATCACTGCCACCAGCTCACTGGCTTTTAGCCGTAGTGCTGATGATGTGTTAGATTTTTTAGCCGCTTTAGACTTCTCTGATTTCGTTGCTGCCGATGTAGGAATTACCACCTTTTTCGGCTTGACCGGCGGCGTATAAGGCGCTCGGCATCTGGCGCGAGCCGCCATTCCCCAGGCATCAATGATGCAGGATGAATGATCACATTTGTCGTCAATCACTGGCCGATTATCATTGATAAAATTATTACAGTTATTAATTTCCATTGGTCATACCTCGCTCACTACAGGGAATTCTTGTAATTCGTTGCTAACTTTTGCACCCGCCGACATTGGTCTAAATCAAACATGCCGATGTGGCATTGAGACATTGAAATCTCTAACTGTCCGGCCAACCATTCATATGCTTCTGGTCGCTTCATGCCAAACTCTTGCCACAGTGGATCAAATGCGGCATGTGCCAACCGCTTCGCCGCTCGTAACTGAGCGTTAGCCAGACGGCCAAGGGGATAAGCATCACTATTTTTGTGACAGCCCACATAGGCCCCACAAGGCGCACATGACCAAAAGAACTGTGAAGCTAAGTCTTGCCGCTGAGGGTAAATTTCATGTCCCCGCACCAGCTTCGCCCCTTTGCCGCAGTAATCGCAAAAGACCGCTCGGTTGATATTGATCGTTTCCACTTTTTAATCTCCGCTATAGGGCTGTTCACCACTTTCGGTGTAAGCCTGTTTGAGATAACCCCGCCAGGCGTTATGAGCTATCGTTTCGTTTTTCATACGTAAATTGGCATTTTGGGCTTGTTTCAATGCCCTGCGTTCGGCTGAGTTTTTTGGCTCATTACCCTTGAGTACCAGCCGCCGGAATGCGCCTTCAAAATCAATATTCAAATGCCCTGCATGGGACTGGCTGGCTTTCGGCTCAAACAATCCCTGCCACTCATTGGCAATGCTTTGAGCAATGACCACCGCTGGTGCATGGCCGTTTTCCTTGAATATCGCCAGCTGATTGATTGCGCCCATTGCCCCCTGTTTGGTTTTAATTGGTTTTTTTAAATCACAACGAAATTGAACCCACTCTTCCCACAACTCAGTCGGTAACCATTCCGGCAGTTCGATATTTAACGGATCAAATGTCTTACCTTCCCTTTTCCCCTTGGGGGGTACAGGGGGGTTTTCTTTTAGTTCTTTCTCTTCCTCTAACTCTTCCTCTGGTAACGCTTTTTTATCCGGTGGTGTAACGCCGCCAGCGTTACCTTTGTTGTTACCTTTTGATTTCGAATCTCTGAATTCTGTAACGCGCCGACTGGTAACTGCCCGTTTTTTAGAGCCTTTTCCGTTATGGCGTTCAAAATGTGGGAAATACATTTTTGTGCCATCATGTTTTAACCATCCAACGGCAAGCAGTGCGTCAGCGAAGCCCGACATAAAAGTGATACGGTCAATGCCAATTCGGGTAACGCTAACGGCGTTACAATCTGCGTTACCGTCGATGGTCTGCTGATCAGCCCAGACCCAAACACGGATTAACTTCCCGAGTACGGTATCTGGGTCAACATTTAGGATTTCAGCCAGTTGGAAGATCTCCGGTTTATCTGGAGTAATCACTTCGACTTTTATCCAACTTGATGCCATACCTACCCCGATTCAGTGCTGCTCTGTAACGCTGATAACGTTACATTTGGCGTGACTAGTATTAAATAGAGCGTTAAATGCTCTCCGTTGCCCTTGCATGGCTTCACGGGTAAATTGCCGTAAAATCACCCGCGCCATATTTGCTGTGATAGGCATATTCCCGTACCGATAACCATTGCGGTAAGTCAGTTTTTTAGCCATGTGGCACCCGCCACGGCTTTTTAGCTTTAACGACTTTAGCTACCGGTTTATCCCGCATCCGCTTATAGGGTTTGGCATAGGTCTTAGCCCAAGCCAATGCACTGGCAAATGTAGAGTTCGGCGTATCGGTGTAATGCTTACCGCCTTGAATAGCCGCCGATCTGGCGACTGTCTCGCTAAAACCGACACGTTGCAGTTCATCTCGTAATTGTTGCTCGACTTGTTCTCTGGAAAATCTGGCCATTGGTCATACCTCGTTATGCAATCAACTGCTGTGTCACCGGAATAAGTGCATGTATTGCCTCAGTTGCTTTAATTAATTTCTGTGACATATCAGAGCAGCCCAACAACACCGCACTCATCGCCAGCGAGAAATCGCGCAATGCTTGTGCCGCCAAATAATTCACTGAATTGGGGTTTTCCAATCTGGCACGCCGCTCTCCTGGCAATGCCTGAAGTATGGCTGGAGTAAGTTCGGCGATTTTTGCTCTGGCCTTGTCAGTGTCACTATCAACCCAGCGGAACAAGCGCTGTTTGTTGTTGTGGGTGGCGTGTTCATCCTCAATGGGCGTGAGTGGAAGCTCATCACCACCGAGATCGAAATAAGCCTGTGCTACTTCTGCCGCGACAATTTCTTGTTTGGTTTCTGCTGCCCAGCTCCGCAATTCTGCGCAGATGGCATCATGTTTTAATTTCACAGTGACCTCCTTATGAAAGCTGATTTTTAAAAATCAGCGTTTACTGTGCTGGTGCTATAGGCTTGTCATAGTCAATAGGGTCGTAATGCAATTCGCCATTAGAGGCTTTCTCTAATCGAACGGCCCTTTTCTCTGGGACTAAATCACCCCAAGCAGAAACCGATGGCGGCTTAACCCCCGCAGCTTTTGCCAGAGCACTCTTGGTGCCGAAATATTGAATGGCATCTTTTTTTAACACGTCGCCTCTCCTGTTGTTAGATTTAGTTAAAAAGTTATTTGTTCAGGAAATTTAAGTCAAGAGAATTTAGAATTACCTAACTATGAAAAATCCCGGTGAACGCATCAGAGAGCGGCGAAATGAGCTGCAACTAACCCAACGCAGCCTTGCAAAGGCGGTGAAAGTGTCCCATGTCACCATTTCACAATGGGAAAGCAACGACAGTTCACCTTCTGGCAAAAATCTATTTGCCCTGAGTACCGCATTACAGTGCTCACCAACGTGGATTTTATACGGGGATACAGATCAATCCCCCCCACCCGCAGTAAAGATCCCACCTGAACTTGATGAGAGAGAAGCTGAACTAATTCAATTGTTTGCGTCTCTTCCTGAATCAGAAAAAGAGCGGCACTTAACAGACCTTCGGCTTAAAGTTGATGAGTTAAACCGACTTTTTGAAGAGCTGTTACAAACCAGAAAAAAACTCGCCAAATAAATATTCATACTTTTCAAATTCTTACCGCTAATTTCGCCCTTATTGTTAAGTTTATTTAAATTTACGATTGAATTTATTGTTAGTTTAAATTAACTTTAGCCCATCAACGGCACAACAGCCGCTTAGGTAAGCAAGTTCTGACAATCTGAAAGCAGATAAAAAGGGATAGACAATGGGAAAGCTATTGGATGACCACAGTAAATATGTTGCACAAGCTAAAGCCAAGGGGGTGAATTTCATCACTCTTCGCTGCCCAATATGTAATAAAGAAATTGAAACACGCAGAGGAATAGATAACGCAGTTTGGGATTCACTAGCGACTTGCCCTCATTGCGAATCGATTTATCTAAAAATTACTGATGGTGGGAAAGCAACTGCCGAGATAATTTAACCCTTAATATTCAGGAAATTTATGGAGCAACTATTATTCGCTTTAGTTGTATCGGTATGCCCTGCTCATGAAATTTGTAGAGATATTGTCTATGAAGTTTATGACACCCAACAAGAATGTGAAAAAGTCATTTTCGAAAATAGGTTATTCAACGGCAACTGCTACCCAGTCGATGCCATTATTCATCAACAATAACGAGGTATGACCAATGAAATTTAAAGAAATTAAATTATCTATTAAACCACTTCATAATGACGTTGCTCAGTTATCCGCAGAAAATGAAGTAATCGGCTATGCCGTTAAAAATAAAGAGGCTAATTTACCGCTGGCTTCTATTGTTTTGCCTAGTGGTGAAACTTTAGGGGATTATCACTGTATGGGCTGTGCAATTAAAGCCGCCGCTCAGCATTATATTGGTATTGGCGAAGATGAAGTCATTGAGGCCAATTTCAGCTTCGGTAATAACAACGTCCGTGACTTATTATTAGCTGCTTTGTTATCAAGTGTTGTTGATGATTTAACCACTCAATCCAGACATTAATAATTGCAGCCAACACCAGTGAAACGGTCGTAAAACTCAGCTCATTAAAGTGGATATATCGACGCCGAAAACGTAACCGGCATTAAAACAGACGTAAAAAAGCCCACACAAGGTGGGCAATCTTACCGGCTTAACGTCCCGGTGACGGCAGAGTCAGCGACCAAACCGACTCTAGCGAGGTATGACCAATGGCTTCCACCACTGGACGCCGAAATTATAGCGAGATCTCTATGCAAAAGACAACACTTAGAATCCTGGCTGATTCTATCGTCATCGCTAATGCTGCTAAATCCCCCGCATTAGTCGAAGTTGGAGCGAGTCCAGACGCAATAATGGGCACTGTTTCAGATCTAATAGAATCCGGCATTGTAGATGTACGTGATTTAATTTCTCTGGCTTTAGAAAAAATTAAAAAATGTGACTCTACGTCGTTAGTTCATGTATTACCCACAGATGAATTAATAGCACTGACCGATTGTTATTATCAGATTAAAAATAATTAGCGAGGAATGACCAATGAGCTTATTTGTATGTGGGTTTCTACCCAAAAAATCAGCTATGGCAAATGGTGCTGCAGCCATGGCGATTACTGTTGATGCCAAAAATCAAAAAATGGCAACAATGAAATCCACCATGTTATTAGAAGGGGAATTCCCCGGATCAAGTAGTAATTTCTTTGCCCCTAAAGTTTGTGCTGATCGTGTGGGTTCCCCTCGCCCTCCGGTACATGATGATGCTGAAGATAATGCCATATTCAGCACTGAATGGATGGAACATAATCAATGGAATGATGAAACTAAAGAATTTGAACCTATCGTCGTTGATAATACTGATGAAATTGACAATGTTAAAAACATCTTCGATTTACCAATTAACGTAAGAATTGCATATGTTTTATTATATGGCGTAGAGCCTGAAATTGTTGATAGCCATCTATTATCTAATGCATACGATTTAATTAATGATGATGAATCAGAGTCGTTATATCGTGCAGTTATTGATGGCTTGCCACGCTTACCACAAGTTAAGCACATGTACATCACTACATTGGCACAACTCATTGATGATGTTCAGGCCCACACTCCGGTATTTAAATCATGGCCGGACGTTAACAAGTTTGCTGAAAAGTGGATCAACTCCCGTCCAGATGAGCGGGAACACCCTGGCCATCAAGCGAATGAACAAGCCAATTCATCGCCTACGCCAGCGGGTCATCGTGAACGCGATTATAAGCATGATTACGCCTCTCTCGATCTTGAAGTCGCCTGCGCCCTGTTCCCCAGTGATTATGATGTTTGGGAAGTGCCATCATCCATTTATCGTGGCGCTAAAGAAAAAGTAGAGAAAGGTGATGAGGCTTGGCGGCGCTGGTCAACAGCTTTACGGATTATCCCTGCCATTTTAGCGGTTTCCCGTGATGATCTGTTTGCAATGATCCGCAGTGCTGAATTGGATATTCATAAAGACCCAGCCAAGCTGAAAGTCTATATCAATCAGTGTTTACAGCTTGATGTAATCAAAGCCGATGATGTGAAAGTAGCAAACCTTGGCGATGGCAAATTTAGTGTTGATGGCTTGACCAGCGCAGCCAACGATTCACCGGCGAATACCAGCACAATCGAAAAACCAAAAACTGATACAAAAGTGCCAAAAGGTGCAACAGAACAGCCCAATCATGTATCAAACATTGCAAATAGCGCCATTAATGATGAAACGGCGACCATTAACGCCGAGACCCATACCAATAAGCAGATAGAACCTGAATCACCGCATCCTACCGCAGATGAGTTCCAACAGCGGGCATCACAGATCGATCAGGATATATCTAAGTTACCCAAAGAGTCTCAGGATAATTTAAGTATCTGGAAATCAGTACAGCGCACCGATCCCGCGCGTACCAAGCGCAAAGATACGACCAAAAATGGCAAAGTCATTCGCTCTGTGACCAGCATCAATCCTACCTATCAGACAATGAGAGCCACGGAAATCTTTGGCCCCTTTGGTAGCGGCTGGGGCGTGGATATTATCAGTGAGGAATTTATACCCGGCATCCCATTTATGGAGTCGATTCTGGATAGCAACAATCGAGAGATCGGGCGTAAACCCATGCGTGATGGGGATGGCACCATTCTACGGACCTCCAACCACACTATGCGGATTGAACTGTGGTACCAATACGCAGGAGGTCGGGGCCGCTTCCCTGCTTTTGGTCATACCAAACATATTTATCAGAGTACAAATGGTTTCATTTGTGACGATGAAGTCAGCAAAAAAAGCCTAACGGACGCCACGACCAAAGCATTAGCACAGCTTGGTTTCAGCGCTGATGTATTTATGGGGCTGTTTGATGATGCTGAATACACCGCCGACAATAATATTGAGTTTGGTATTAAAAATGCCAGCACTAAAGCTGATGATGTGGTTCGTCTGCGTAAAGAGTTAGACGACAAATTCAAAGCCAATACCGAGACGATGAAAACAGCAGTCACGGCGAATGAAGTGACAAAAATCAGCACCTCACTAACACGCACCATCGGGGTTCATCTCAAAAATGCCGAATCATCCCATGATGATGAGCACGTCAAATATCTGACCGGACGCCTAACCCGTTTGAATCAAATCAAAGATGAGTGCTTGGCAAAATTTGTCACTGAGGGAGAAAAAGCATGAGCACAAGCGCCATATCATTAGCCACTGATTACCGCAAATTGCAGGAAATGGCCGATAGCGGTGATGAACTCACCCCCGAAATGGTCGCTGACACTCTCTCTGGCATTGAGGGCATGCTGGAAGATAAGTTCGATGCCTTGATGGCACTGGTACGTAACACGCTGGGTCAGGCAGAAATATGTGCCAACGAAGCCAAACGGATGAGTGCACGCAAGAAAAGTTTTGATAATCAGGCTGAAATCTACCGTAAATATATATTGGAATGCATGATTCAGGCCGGTAAAGACTCGATCAAAACGGCGTCCAATACCTTCACTGCCCGAAAAGGGACAAAAAAACTCGTCATCACCGATGTGAATTTGTTGCCTGATGAATATGTCGACTCCGTTTCTCAGGTGCAAATTATCACCACCCCAAAAGCCGATGAAATCAAAGCTGCCTTAAATGAGGGCCTATTGATTGCCGGTGCCAAGTTTGAAACTGGCGAACGTTCGTTAGCCGTCCGCTAACTGATTTTTAAAAATCAAAACTGAACCGGTCAGCACGTTACTATGCTGGCCGGTCATATCGAGGTATGACCAATGGCTAAATTAATGACATTAACCGAATGGTGTGATGAAACGTATACGACTGACAAGCCGACGATTCAAACACTCCAACGCTGGGCCAGAAACGGTAACTTTTACCCTGCAGCAGAAAAACACGGCAGACAATATCGCGTGCGGCCCGGTGCCATTTATATACAGCCCAAAAGCTACAGAATGGCGAAAGCGCTGAACATTTCACATTCTACGATACCGCCAATATTGGAGAAGATGGGTTATGGCAAAAAGGCCGGGAAAGTATGACGCTAATTTGCCCAAAAACCTCACCTTTAGGCGTGTTCAACTAACTTTCTATTGGCGCAACCCGCTAACTGGAAAGGAGTTATCTCTCGGCAAAATTGCCCGGCGAGACGCCATATCCCAAGCCATTGAAGCCAATAATTTCATTGAACAAAACTACACTCCTGTCGCACTACTAGAAAAGCTCAAAGGCACGCAGGAGTTCACACTGGCAGCATGGCTAAAACGATATGACGTCATCTATAAGCGCCGGGAATTGGCCGAAAACACCTATAAAGTTCGCAAGGGACAAATAGCCATGATCAGCGAAAAAATGGGCAACAGGGTGTTAGCTAAAATCAGCACGCGCCATATTGCCGAGTTTTTAGAGTTTTGGGTGGCACAGGACAAAAAAACTATGGCCGCTACTATGCGGTCAGTGTTGTCTGATATTTTCCGAGAAGCGATTGTCGAGGGCCATATAGATAATAATCCAGTGACACCGACACGCTCAGCTAAACCGGTGGTGAAACGTGAGCGCCTGGAACTGGATCAGTATCTCGCTATTCGTGAGGTCGCTGTCACATTACCGGCGTGGTTTGGGCTATCAATGGATCTGGCGCTAGTCACTGGCCAACGACGTGAGGATTTATCTCTGATGCGCTTTGACCAGATTGTTGATGGCAGATTACAGATAGACCAAGGCAAAACCGGAGCCATGATCTCCCTGCCCTTAGATCTTGAACTTAAAGCCGTTGGCCTACGCCTTAGCACCGTGATTGAACAATGTAGATTAGCCAGTAAAACAGATTTCATGATAAGTGCTGGCATCAGAAAAAATAGCCCTGATGGATCACTACATCCAGACAGCCTGACAAAGAAATTCGTAACGGCGAGAAAAGGAACAGATTTTCGTTTTGATGAGAGCCCACCAACTTTTCACGAGATCAGAAGTCTCGCTGGGCGATTGTATGAAAAGGAAAAAGGTAAAGAATTTGCGATGAAACTGCTGGGGCATAAATCGGAGAAGATGACGAACAAGTATCTGGATACGAGGGGTAAAGAATACGTAATGCTATAAAAGACCGAATATCAGATTTCGATAAAATTTCGATAAATTTCGATAAACAACAAAATTCACCTTTTAAAATCAACAACTTAAAAAGAGACCGAATACGATTCCTATATTCGGTCTAGGGAAATGGCTCTTGGGAGAGAGCCGTGCGCTAAAAGTTGGCATTAACGTAGGCTTATTCAGCCGTACTTCTTAAGCGTAGTCGAGTACATGTGTTTAGCCAACTTGACAGTAGAAGTAATTAATTGCGGTTGTAAATTAATTTTGGTGATAAAAGCGCAACCTCAAGGCAACAAAAGTAATTATTTGTTAATTATAGGTTAATGCCCGTAGGCACCAAGAGAGCCAAGCTTACTGCTGACATAATGTCATGGCGCGCTGCTGGAAGGGTTCTAAACTCATCTTGAGACCCGGGTTTGCATTGTCATCCAGTAGCAAAACATCTAGCGGTTTGGCCAATACATGCCCGGACTTCATCTGTTCGGTCGCTATCTCGTTTAGGGGATATTGCGCTAACGTACTCGGGTTAATCACAAACAAAGCATTACCGGTACGGCATTCTAGCATCACCTCTTCCCGGTTAAATGCCCACTGCTTACCAAACTCAAACTTACTGACAGTGATGATCTTCCCGGCAGCCATAGCATTAGCTGATAGCATCAGTAACGTTAACGTCAGCACAAAACCCTTCATCTTAATTATCCTCAATTAATTCATTGTGTTGATTTTCTCGCATACGCAGGCGTTGATGCAAGCTTGATGACAATATCTGTTGTTTATAGTCTCACGCTATACCGGTGCCATGGTCGCAAACACACTGACCAATAATAGCACCGCCGCGCCGAGGAAAATTTCAACACCGCTATTCACTACCAGCCAATAGTGAGCTTTAGTGGGAAGCTGTTTGAGCATAGGTACAATTCGATAGCGGTTAATTAGCGCGATGGCGATCATAAGCACCACCAATACCACTTTGCCAAGCAATAGCACCTGATAGCTTGATGTCAGAGCCAGTGTCGTATCACGCAGCATAATCAAGCTGTTAATGACGCCTGTCAGCAATACCAATGCAACAGCTAGATGGCCCCAACTTGAGAATCGAATCAAGGTGGTGATGGCTTCATGTTTGACATTATTATTTCGCGTATAGGCAAGGCAGATGACTAATGGCGGTAGACAACCGAACCAATAACCCGCACTGAGTAGATGTATGATTTGATTAGCTTGGTGAATCCATCCTAGTGCACCATCGTGCATTGCCGCATGTCCAGTGAAAGCCAGACTTGCCAGTAACAGCGTTGAGCAAACGACCATCAGTCGGTAGCCGCTACGGGTAGAACCCAGCAAGACGACCCACAGACTTAAGATAGAGAGGCCAAGGTGCCATTGCCACACTTGACCAAAGCGTGTGCCAAAAACTGCCCACCAAACGGTCAGCCGATAGGTATCAGCCCAGCCATCCCCCATCATGCCAGCTTGAATGGCCAACAACCCAACAGCAGAGATAAGTGCGAGAGTAGTACTGAAGATCAGTAGAGGCGATAAGCGTTTTTTGAGTGTCGAGGAGAACGGATTAGGGGCTAATACAGCGGTGAATATACTGATGCCAAACATCAGCATCACCGCCAGAAAATGCAGAAAGCGACATAGAATGAATAAGGCCGCTAAAGACATACTATTTCACAGTGAAGCTGTATGTGCCTTTGGTTTTATGACCATCAACAGACACGACATGCCACGAAACATTATATTTACCCGCTGTTAGCGCGTGATCAATCGGTAAGATCAATTGTGTGTTATTCACCGGGTCCAATTTTAGCTCACCGGTTTTTACCACACTGTTATCTGGGCCAGTCACCTTCACGCCACTGAAATTCAATTCAATACCCTCAGAGAAGCCCAATGTCAGTGCTTCTGGTGCGGAGCCAATAGTGGTGTCAGCAGCCGGAGACTCGATTTTCAGGTGTGCGTGAGCGAGGGCTTGCTGACTGGATAGCCCAACAAATAACACGATAAGCGCCGAAAGCATACGGCAAGAAGAACGTACTTTTCGAATAAACATAGTATCCCTTTATCTATGGGGAGAAGAATCAGTCTGCTACCAACCATATCCTATATTGGCAGCGCGAACCCCTATCACATCCAGTCAATTGCACTACCTGTGAGGTAGGACACAAAATAAAACGCCAATTTATGAAGGGTGGTTGAAATATCACCAATGATTGAACGGTAACTCAACTCACTCTCTTGTCATTAATGCAAATGATAACGATTTAGCTATGGCAAGTCGAGAAACCAAAAGTAAACAATATGTAATTAGCACAAAAACAAGAAGATAAAGGGGAGCATATCGATAAGCACTGCGGGGATGACAACGAAGAGCCGCAGCCTCTGGTTCCCTTGTGGGCTATCAGAAACTGCGGTGAATATTCCATCAGGAGAAGTCAGGTTAAAAATTAAGCCTGAGTATGGCTTTGAGTGGCCATTGTTTTCAGATCTTTATCAACGAAGAACAATGAATTACCGCTATTACCCACCAGCGCCAGTTTATCCAGAATGGATTTGAACAGTTTTTCTTCTTCATGCTGTTCAGCAACATACCATTGCAAGAAATTGAATGTGGAGTAGTCATGGGTAGTCATTGCGACATGGGCAAGCTCATTAATTTGAGTCGTGATCAACTGCTCATGCTCGTAAGTCAATTTGAATACATCAGCCAATGATGCGAAATCGATTGGTGGCGCACCGATCGTGCCCAAGACTGGCATTGAGCCAGTTCCGCTGAGGTATTCAAATAAGCGCTGCATGTGCTGCATCTCTTCTTGAGAGTGCTCTTTTAAAAATGCTGCCGCACCTTCAAAACCTTTATCGCTGCACCAAGCACTCATTTGTAGATATAGGTTTGCAGAGTAAAATTCCAGATTCAGCTGCTCATTGAGCTTTTGTGCCATTTCTGTTTTTAACATATTAATTCCCTTATTTTTATAATGCAGGTAAGCAACGATTAGCTTTTTGTATTATGCCAAGATAAAAACAAAATAAGAACACTCTATTCACATTAATATTAGTTTAAAACAATAAATAATTTAACTTATTGTTTTAAAGGGAGTAATTTAAAAAAGAACTGGAGGTGAATTATTATAAGAATCATTCACATTACCACGGAAATACTAAAAAGAATGATTCTTATTTAAGAGCGTGACCTGCAAATAATAAATTCTTATCTAATAAATTAATATTATTGCCATGTAACTCACCCTAAACACCCATCATTTTGAAGCATTAGATGCTTGCCAATATCCGCTGCCTGCATTACCTTTTGCGCCATAGTCGCCACGAGCAAGAAGGAGAAGACAATGGGATATAATCTGACCGAGCTGTCTGATGAAGAAACGGCCAAAATGAATGTAGATTTGGCGGCGTCAGGGGTTGCATTTAAAGAGCGCTACAACATGCCCGTCATTCCTGAAATGGTCGCACGAGAGCAACCCGAAGAGCTACGTGAGTACTTTTCACAGCGGGTCGCTTATTACCGTATCGAGTCGAATAAATTCTCGCGTTTGCCGTATGAACCGAAGATGAAATAATCAGTAAGAGACTCCCGCAGCGCTGAATCTGCGGGAGTGCGTCGAGTCAATGGTTAGCGTTTGCGGGCAAACTTATCTGTTGCCAGAATCAGCTGATGCAAGATCCCAGGCTCATCAAAGGAGTGTCCTGCACCTTCGACAATATGCAGCTCCGCTTCTGGCCAGGCTTGTGCCAAATCCCACGCATTCTGTGGCTGGCAAGCCATATCATAACGACCATGAATAATAACAGCAGGAATATGACGAATACGCGTCACGTTATCCAGCAGTTGGTTATCATTGTCTAAAAAGCCTAAATGGGTGAAGTAGTGATTTTCAATGCGGGCAAAGGCCAAAGCAAAATCATCTTCACCGAAGGAAGCTGAGCTTTTGGTCGGCAATAAGGTGACAGTTTCCCCTTCCCAGAGGCTCCAGATTTTTGCCGCTTCCAACTGTACCGCCTTATCAGGTGATGTCAGTCGTTTGCGGTAAGCCGCAGTCACATCACCCTGCTCTTCTGGCGATAGAATGGACAATATGCGTTGCCATTTATCAGGGAAGAAACGTGAAGCCCCCTCCTGATAGTACCAATGCAACTCTTTTTTCCGCAGTGTGAAAATGCCACGTAAAACCATCTCACTGACCCGCTCAGGATGCGTTTCACCATAAGCTAGCGCGAGTGTTGAGCCCCACGAACCACCAAATAGCAGCCATTTATCCACACCAGCCATTTTACGTAGTCGTTCGATATCATCGACCAAGTGCCAAGTTGTGTTGTTCTCCAGGCTGGCATGGGGCGTTGAGCGCCCACACCCACGTTGATCAAACAGCAAAACTTTATATTTCGTCGGGTTAAAAAGTTGTCGATGGTAAGGTGCAATTCCCCCACCTGGACCGCCATGGATAAAGACCGCCGGTTTGCCGTCGGGGTTACCACAGAGCTCCCAGTAAATCTGATGCCCATCGCCGGTGTCTAATAAACCACTGTCGTAGGGTTCATACGCTGGATAAAGCCCACGTAACTGTTCCATTATTTTTCCATGTTTGTTATTAGACATTAAAGTTATCAAAGCCTATACCGCACGCAGGGTCAACGATAAAACATCACATTTACGCCAATCAGCCTATTAATTCTATCAACTGGCGATAATTGCATCATATCTCAATGAATTATGCGGTGTTAGAACAGAAACTGGCGCGCATTAAGGGGAAACGAGATAGATTAAGATTTAATAATATCCTTGTTAAACAATACATTAATTACAGTGATGGTTTATCCACTTGCAACTCGCTCCCATAAGGTGGTTAATAGGTGGGCGTACCAACCTAACCGAAGGTAAAGAGAGGCAAGCCATGAGTAAGGGAATGGACAGCAAAAAGAACGCGAAGAAAAAGCCACTAAAAACGCCAGCTGAGAAAAAGGCTGACAAACGCGCTAAGAAGTCATCGTCTTCCAGCGCAGAATAACGGGCTTTTCGTCTCGTTAGTCAACCCGCCCCGAAAGGCGGGTTTTTTATTGCTAATCATCATGGATAAACATGGGAGGACAGGTATGTATTTTCGTGTTATCGATACTGAAACCTGCGGTTTGGAAGGCGGTATTGTCGAGGTCGCCTCTATTGATTTGGTTGATGGGCTGTTGAGTAACCCCATGAGTGACTTGGTCAGTCCAGATCGACCAATCAGTATTGATGCCATGGCAATTCACCACATCACGGAAGAGATGGTGGAGGGCAAACCTCGAATTGCCGTCGCCATTCGGAAATATCAGGGCAGCCCTTATTATGTGGCACATAACGCCCCTTTTGACCGCGGTGTTCTACCTGAGATGGGCGGTCAATGGATTTGTACATTTAAACTGGCGCGGATGCTCTATCCTGACATTAAATACAGTAATCAATATCTGCGTTACGCCTTGCGCCTGAATGTTTCGCCACCCGAAAACTTGTACCCACACCGTGCCTTATATGACTGTTACGTCACAGCTGCGCTATTGCAGCGCATTATGCTGGATTCAGGTTGGAGCGCCGAGCAGATGGCCGAACTGACGCAGCAACCGCTGTTGTTACAGACATTTAAATTCGGTAAGTATCGGGGGAAAAGCATTGAACAGATAGCCCGGCAAGATCCAGACTATCTGCGGTGGATGTTAACCTCGTTCACTGATCTGACGCCAGATATGCGCCATACCCTGACGCATTACCTGACGTAATATTCATAACAATATCAAACCAGAGCCAGAATGAATGCGTATTCCAAAGCGATATCTTCGTAAGCTTTGAAACGCCCTGATTTGCCGCCATGACCGGAATCCATATCGGTGTGCAGCAGCAATAGGTGCTCATCCGTCTTCATTTCACGTAGTTTGGCGACCCATTTTGCCGGTTCCCAATATTGAACCTGAGAGTCATGCAAACCGGTGGTGACCAACATGTGGGGGTAAGCTTGGGCTTTAACCTGATCGTATGGGCTGTATTGCTTGATGTAGTCGTAATACGCCTTATCGTTTGGGTTGCCCCATTCATCATATTCGCCGGTGGTCAGTGGGATTGATTCATCCAGCATCGTGGTGACCACATCAACAAATGGTACCTGCGCCACTACGCCTTTATACAATTCAGGCGCTTGATTGATCACCGCCCCCATCAGCAAACCACCTGCACTGCCGCCCATGGCAAACACACGATTGGCATCACCATAACCTTCAGCAACCAGCGTTTTAGTGACATCAATAAAATCGTTAAATGTATTCAACTTATTGAGTAACTTGCCATCTTCATACCATTGTTGGCCCAACTCACCACCACCACGAATATGCGCCAGTGCGAAGACAAAACCCCGATCCAGCAAGCTTAAACGGCTGCCACTGAATGCAGGGTCCATGCTGCTGCCGTATGAGCCGTAGCCATAAACCAGTAGTGGGTTAGCGCCCGAAACAAAGTGGTCACGGTGATAAACCAGCGAGACAGGGATTTTGACGCCATCGGTTGCTGTGACCCAAATTCGCTCGCTGCGGTACTTTTCTGGCGTGAAATTCTTCACTTCCTGCTGTTTCAGCAACTGACGCGCACCGGTGTCCATATTAAGCTCAAACATGGAGCTTGGTGTGGTCATGGATGAATAGCCGTAGCGTAACAGTTCAGTTTCTGGTTCAGGGTTATACGCCAGCCAGGTCACATAGGTAGGATCATCAAAAGTAATAGATTTTTCTTCACCCGTGACCCAGTGAATTTGTCGTAGATGCGTTAACCCTTCACTGCGCTCTTCCACTACCAGCCAGTCGCGGAATAAGCTGAATCCTTCTAGCATGACATCCATTCTTGGCGCAATTAATGGCTGCCATTGGGATTCATCAGCAAAATCACTCTGCGTTTTTCCTGCTTCGGCAATTTTGTATAGCCCAAAATTTTTGCCGTCTTTGCTTGAACGCACATCTTTATTTGAGCGGATGTAGAAATGCTGCTTATAGTGATCTAAGCCATATTCATGGTCTTTACGGCGCGGAGCAAACATCTGCGGCACTGGCTCAGATTGATCGGCATCCAGCAGTAAAATTTCAGAGGTTGTAGTGCTGCTCAGGTGAATAACGATATAGCGCTCAGAGGTGGTTTTCTCCAAGCCAACATAGAACGTGTCGTCAGTTTCCTGATAAATCAGTTGATCCAATTGAGGATCAGTCCCGACTACATGACGATATACCTGATAGGGCAATAAGGTTTTTTCATGTTTTCGCACGTAATAGAGCGTTTTTGAGTCATTGGCCCACTCAAAGCTTCCGGATGTATTACCGATCACTTCCTCGTGCCAGACATCAGTTTGTAAATGCTTTACCCGGATATCATATTGGCGACGCGATAAGAAATCCTCTGCAACCGCCAGTCGTTGATTATCCGGACTGACATCCAAACCGCCTAAAGTATAAAACTCGCTATCCGCAGCACGCTGGTTACCATCCAGTAGTGTTTCCCAAGTGCTATCAGCCCAAACCGGTTGGCGCACATAGATCGCGTACTCATTGCCCGGTTCAAAGCGCGTTTGATAACGGTAGCCGTTACGGATATAGGGAACAGATTCTTCTTGCGGTGGAATGCGCGAAACCATCTCTTGATACAGTGTTTCACGCAAGGGTTGTTGCGGTTTCAATACCGCTTCGGTGAAAGCATTTTCAGCTTGCAAATAGTCCAGAACATCAGCATCTGTGCGCTCATCATCGCGCAGCCAATAATAGTCATCTACACGGGTATCGCCATGCATCGTTATTGGATAAGGGCGTTTATCTGCCTTTGGAGGTGTGGTCATTAGTTGAGTTATCCATCGGTGTTCGTTAACACGAGAGTGACACGATTACCTGTTGATGCCAAGCAGCAGCATTTGCTAGTAATTTAGTTAGCAGGATCTAATTCAATGATAAACAAGATGATAAACAGGTGTGGGATAAGTTAGCGCCCACACCTGTTTGGTCGTGATTAGGTCAACTTTGGTATTGCAGCTTCAAGGACAGACTACACCCAAAGTCATTGGAGTTGCAGGTAGGCAGCAAGCGCACGAATCCCGATGAGCTTACATCGGTAAGTGATTCGGGTCAGTAAGCGTAGCTAACGACCTTGCAGCTTCAAGGACAGGAAATACCCAAAGTCATTGGAGTTGCAGGTAGGCAGCAAGCGCACGAATCCCGATGAGCTTACATCGGTAAGTGATTCGGGTCAGTAAGCGTAGCTAACAACCCTGCAGCTTCAAGAACAGACTACACCCAACGTCATTGGAGTTGCAGGTAGGCAGCAAGCGCACGAATCCCGATGAGCTTACATCGGTAAGTGATTCGGGTGAGTAAGCGTAGCTAACAACCCTGCAGCTTCAAGGACGCAGGGTATAGGTTATGCTGCCCACCTTACAGTCCAACACCACTTGATAGGTCTTATCGCCCTTATTACCACGGGCAACCAATGGCACCTGCCAAACATCATCCTTGCCGGTGATATCGACTGCACTGATCCAAACCACTGGGCTATCAGTACCCAATAGTTTTTTATCTGCCTCCCAGCGCGTAATTCGATTTTGCAGAAAATCTCGTTTGACCTGAGTGGCGACTTGAGATTGATTTAAACCGATACAAGTAGGCACTTTCGCTACTCGTGGTTCTTGGGCCTGTACACTACCTGTGATAGCTGCCGATACGGCAACCAATATCAAGGCGAGTCCTGTCTTTCTCATCGTTCCTCCACATATTATTATGACTATCCTATGGCAGGAACGATGATTGAGATGTAGATTACAGAGTTGACAACGTTGTAAAATCAGCGCGTTAGCGTTGCATGATTAACACCGCGTAAACTCAATCACGTAAAACTGTTCCAGGCCCGGATAGATCGCCTTAATCACCTTTTTCAGTTCATCCAATGACATATTTTCTTGCTCAGCATGGCGTTCAGTCAGGGCATCCAGTGTGACCGGCGTGACCGACTTAACCTTTATGTTGCAGAAGAAGACGCCATCTTCATTGCGGCATACGCGCAGGATTTCCTCTGGGCGAAAATCGGACTCACTGCTATCCCGGATAGTGATCGTTTTGCGATCCGCCAGAATATCCGCCTCAAAACGGCGAAAGAAGGTGATTTCACGATTCATTTTAGATCCCTTTTTCACTTTCTGCCGAAAGTTGGCAGATTAAGCGGCTTGATTTTCTTCAGGTTTAGTTTTTTTCTCGGGCGCACTTTTTTCAGATTTGGCTTTTGGTTGCCCATCGACAGGGGCCGCCGGGCTGGCACCACGAAGAATTTGCCCTAATGCGTCTTTATTTTCTGCAAGGAAGAAACTCAGCACCTCGCGCTGCTCTTCTTCGAGCGATAGAGGCGCTTGTGACAACCATTCAGACAAATTGTCAGCCAAATCCAGCATCTTATCGTAGGCATCGGCTTCTTTTTTGGTTGTGAAAGTCATTTTTTCCTCACCCTGTCTTACCACGACGAATTTTATTTCAACGGCCATGAATAAATGTCCTTTTTGCTTACAGATAACTGTACATAAACACAGTATAGTGCGCTTTGTCGGGGGGATGCAACCGCCATCACCCCCACTGTGATTATTTTAATAAACGGGCTTTGCAGTTTTTACCTTTGATCTTGCCTTGTTGCAGCTGCTGTAAGGCGCGTTTGGCGCTGGCCTTGCGGATAGCAACATAAGCATGAACCGGGAACATGTCGATTTTACCCACATCCGCCGCGGTCAAACCGGCATCACCGGTTAATGCACCCAAAATATCACCTGGACGAATTTTGGCTTTGCGCCCACCGTCGATGCATAACGTCACCATTTCGGGCTCCAGCATGGTGTTAGCACTGCGGCTCACCTGATCTGCGGGCGTCCATTTCAGCTTAATTTGCAGATAATCTTCAATCGCGTGGGCACGGGTCATCTCTTGTGGCGTACACAAGCTAACAGCAAGGCCACTCATCCCTGCCCGCCCGGTGCGGCCGATGCGGTGCACGTGAACTTCGGGATCAAACGCCAGCTCAAAGTTAACCACCAGCTCCAGATCTTTAATATCCAGACCACGAGCGGCAACATCCGTTGCTACCAGCACACGGCAGCTGCGATTAGCAAAGCGGACCAATACCTGATCACGGTCACGCTGCTCTAAATCACCGTGCAACGCCAGCACACTGATGCCACGAGACTCCAAGGCTTCATAGACGCTTTGGCAATCTTTTTTGGTGTTACAAAACACCACAGCAGACGCAGGTTGATAGTGGCTAAGTACCGAGATCAGCAACGGTAAACGTTTTTCACGGGTGGTTTCAAAGAATACCTGCTCAATGGCGGGCGCTTCATCGCCATCATCCACTTCAACATTTAATGGTTCGCGCTGAACTCGTGCACTGATTTGTTCAATACCCGCCGGATAAGTGGCGGAGAACAGTAACGTTTGGCGCTGTGGCGGGGTGTAGGCAATCACATCGTCAATGGCATCGGTGAAACCCATATCCAGCATGCGGTCAGCTTCATCCAACACCAGAATTTTAAGATCATCAAGCACCAGCGTTTTTTTGCGCAGATGCTCCTGAATACGCCCCGGCGTACCCACCACGATGTGTGGCGCGTGCACCAGTGAATCCAGTTGATGGCCCATGGGCTGGCCACCACACAGGGTCAGAATTTTGATGTTCTGGGTGAAACGAGCCAGGCGGCGCAACTCTTTACTGACCTGATCGGCCAATTCGCGGGTCGGACACAGCACTAATGCTTGCGTCACAAACTCGCCCACCGCAATTTTGTCTAGCAAACCAATGCCGAACGCGGCTGTTTTGCCACTGCCGGTTTTGGCTTTCGCCCGCACATCCTGACCATTGAGGATTGCCGGCAACGCTGCGGCCTGTACCGGTGTCATTTCGGTATAGCCAAGTTCATTAAGATTGGACAACTGCTCAGCAGGCAGCGTCAGGGAAGAAAAGGAGGTTGTGCTCACGGCAATAACTCTTATAACTGGATGGAATGGCAGCGATGGCCTGAAGGCAAGCGCAATATTTTGGCGCGATAATAGCAGAAATGGGGCGATGGCCGGAACAATACTGCAAAAACAGGTACAAATTAGCGCTGACGTGACCCCGCAGCCACCGCGCTCATCGCATCAAGATTCATTCGTAGGATGTTATTGCCCCCCAAATTCACTGGGTGGATGCCCCAATTCGCCCTCACCTGCCGGATACGCAATCGTTTTCGTTTCTGTTTTACTTTATACTGACGCCCATAAAATTTGTCGCACGTCGAATGAATGTGTCATTTTCCCACTGATGTAGGTATCTAACTATGCTAACGATTGGAACCGCTCTGCGCCCCGGCGCTACCCGTGTGATGCTGCTAGGCTCTGGCGAACTGGGCAAAGAAATGGCGATTGAGTGCCAGAGATTGGGACTGGAAGTGATTGCTGTCGATCGCTATGCAGATGCACCAGCGATGCAGGTCGCCCATCGCAGCCATGTGATTAACATGCTGGATGGCGCGGCGCTGAAGCAGTTAGTCGAGCAGGAAAAACCTCACTATATCGTGCCGGAAATTGAAGCTATCGCCACCGATATGCTGGTTGAATTAGAGAAAATGGGCCAACGAGTGGTGCCCTGTGCCGAAGCGACTCGCCTGACGATGAACCGCGAAGGTATTCGCCGTCTGGCAGCAGAAACGCTGCAATTACCGACCTCCAGCTACCGTTTCGCTGATACTGAAAGCGCATTTCGTCAGGCAGTGAGTGACATTGGCTATCCGTGCATTGTGAAGCCAGTGATGAGTTCTTCCGGTAAAGGGCAGAGCCTGATCCGCAATGAAGAGCAGCTTAAGGCGGCGTGGGATTACGCGCAACTTGGTGGCCGCGCGGGCGGTGGGCGGGTGATTATCGAGGGGCTGGTGCACTTTGATTTTGAAATTACACTGCTGACCATCAGCGCCGTTGATGGCATCCATTTCTGCGCGCCTATTGGTCACCGTCAGGAAGATGGCGATTACCGTGAGTCCTGGCAGCCACAGGTGATGAGCGAGGTGGCGTTGACGCGGGCAAAAGAGATCGCCTCTCAGGTCGTGACGGCGCTGGGCGGCCACGGGCTATTTGGCGTGGAGCTGTTTGTTTGTGGTGATGAAGTTATTTTCAGCGAAGTCTCGCCGCGCCCACATGATACCGGTATGGTGACCCTGATTTCGCAAAATATGTCTGAGTTCGCGTTACATGTGCGCGCATTTCTTGGGCTGCCGATTGGCGCTATTCGCCAATATGGTGCAGCGGCATCCGCTGTTATTTTACCTGAATTAACCAGCCAAAATATCAGTTATCACGGGTTGGAAACGGCGTTGGTGGGTGATACGCAAATTCGCTTGTTTGGCAAACCGGAAATTGCCGGTAAGCGGCGTTTAGGTGTGGCATTGGCGGTGGCTGATGATATTGATACTGCCATTGAAGTGGCGAAGCGAGCGGCAGGTGCTGTCGTGGTGAGTGGGACGTAATCCGCCAGCCCATGTAAAACCCGCCATCAACGGCGGGTTTTGCGGTTTTCATCGGCAGCTTGGGAATTACCCCTCATACTGATCTTCGATTTCATCCGCATCTTGCTCATTATCACGGCGATAATCTGACTCATTATGGTCGTCAAAGTCACTGTCTTCAAAGATAGCCATGGACTGTGGATCGTCCTTGTGCCGCTCGCGAATCTCTGCGGCCACCGTTGCAATCGCCTCGCCACTGCTCATTCCTTCCGACATGAATTTGTGAATACGATCGACAGCTTCTTGCTGTTCCTCATGGGAAAGTGAAGGCATACCCGCTAGCATTGATTTATCTCCTACATATAATTGATTAAGTATACCTGTTTATTCTGGCCTGCGGTGAATTCACTGCCCGATGCCGAACAGCCGCCAACCACCACGCAATTTATGCTAATCTTCTTCACGTTCACCAAAACAATCGTCCACAAACACCCTCTCCACCCGAAAGAAAAGAATAGCGACTCATGAGTGTAAAACCCCTGACCTTTACAGCATTACCCTATCAGCCTGACGCTCTGCTCCAGCAATTTACCCCGCTGTCCCATCAAGCTTGGGCCATGTTGTTGCACTCCGGATTCGCCGAGCACGCCCATAATCGTTTTGATATTTTGGTGGCCGACCCTATGGTCACGCTCACGACGCGGGGAGAACAGACTGAAATTGCCAGTGCTCAGGGGCTGATAGTCTCATCCGCAGATCCATTCACGTTATTACAGCAAGAGTTGGATAAATTCTCGCCGCCAATGTTACCACATCCCGATCTGCCATTTTTGGGCGGCGCATTGGGATTATTTGGTTATGATCTGGGCCGCCGAATTGAGCAGGTGCCGGTGCTGGCCGAGCAAGATATCGCCTTGCCCGATATGGCTGTCGGTTTGTATGACTGGGCGCTGATTGCCGATCACCAGTTGCAGCAACTGACTCTGATTTGCCATGGCGATGCCGGGCAGCGCCTACAGTGGTTGGCACAGCAGAAGGTGAGTGACACTGTCACGCCATTCGCACTCACCCGTCCATGGCAAGCCAATATGTCACGCGAGCAATATGGCGAAAAGTTCCGCCAAATTCAGGCTTATCTGCACAGCGGTGACTGTTATCAAATCAATCTGGCGCAAAGATTCGGCGCTGAATATCAAGGTGATGAATGGCAAGCCTTTCTCGCGTTGAGCCGCAGTAATCGCGCGCCGTTTTCCGCCTTTATACGCTTGCCCGACAACGCAATACTGAGTGTGTCGCCGGAGCGTTTTATTTGGCTGGAAAACCATCAAATTCAGACTCGCCCCATCAAGGGCACACTGCCACGGCTGGATGACCCTGAACAGGATCGTTTGCAAGCGGTGCGGCTGGCGAACTCGAGCAAAGATCGCGCAGAAAACCTGATGATTGTTGATCTGCTGCGCAACGATATCGGCCGTGTGGCCCAACCGGGCAGCGTGCAGGTACCCGAGTTATTCGTTGTTGAACCCTTTCCGGCGGTGCACCATTTGGTTAGCACTATTACCGCCACGTTGCCCGCTGAATGCCCCGCGACGGCACTGCTTCGTGCCTGTTTCCCCGGCGGATCAATAACTGGCGCACCTAAAATCCGGGCGATGGAAATTATCGAGCAGTTGGAACCACAGCGGCGCAATGCTTACTGCGGCAACATTGGCTATATTAGTTGCTGCGGTACAATGGACACCAACATCACTATCCGCACCCTATTGACTGAAAACGGTAAAATTTACTGTTCTGCGGGAGGTGGCATTGTGGCTGATAGTCAGGAGCAGGCCGAATATCAGGAAACATTTGATAAAATCGCCCGTATTTTGCCGCAACTTGAAAATGTATAACTGATGAGTGAGCCATTTGTGAGTGACTTGTTTGTGAATAGAACGTTTGTGAATAATTCGTTGATCGGGCAAACACTGCCTGAATTTATCAGTCGTTTCCAATTACAGTTGCCGCAGCCGGGTTGTTTTTCTGCTAATAGCCGTCATGCGGCGGTATTAATCCCGATCATTTGTCGCCCTGAGCCGACATTGCTGTTAACCCGGCGCTCGAATCATTTACGTAAGCATGCCGGCCAAGTCGCCTTCCCCGGCGGCAAAGCCGATCCAGAAGATAGCTCATTGATTGAAACCGCGCTGCGTGAAGCCGAAGAGGAGGTCGCGATCCCGGCCTCAGCGGTACATGTCTTAGGGCAACTGGCACCACTAGATAGCTCCAGTGGTTATCAGGTCACGCCGATTGTCGGTTTAGTTCCCGACAATATTGCTTTTCATGGCAATGAAGATGAGGTCGCAGGGCTATTTGAGATGCCGTTACACGAGGCGCTGAGTCTTTCACGCTACTATTCGCTGGATATTCATCGTGGGGGAGTCAATCACCGGGTCTATCTTTCTTGGTATGAGCGCCAGTTTGTTTGGGGGCTAACGGCGGCCATTATCCGTCGGTTGGCACAGCAGGTGAGTATTTGAGCTAAGCCCATCCTCTAAGCATGGATACTGGGTGATCCGCTTCACAGCATTCTCCTCATAAAACCTGAATTTCAGCATAAAGCGATCCCTATCACCCCATCACATCGATTTTTACTCTATTTTCTCTACACAATCATTTTAAAAAAACTGTAAACTGCGCCGTCAGCGTTATGAAATATTTGTAAAATAGGTTTCATCGCTATAACCCACTAAAATGTAGGGTTAAAAACACTGACATCACCCTGCACTGCTGCGAAGGGTAATAGGTAACTGTTGCGGTATCAATTTGATATGGCCAACACCAGTAGTCCCAAAATTGACAGCGATCTGTGATGGCATGACTTCCTGTAGACATATTATGCGAAGTCATCAACTGCCAGCCATAGAACGCGTATACTTAATAAAGATATTCTTAGCTGCCTCATTGCGATAAGAATAACAATATGCGTTGTGAAGGAGTTTTAGCGTGATTAGCGTTTTTGATATGTTCAAGATTGGTATCGGTCCATCCAGCTCTCATACTGTTGGGCCAATGAAAGCTGGCAAGGAGTTTGCTGATTTGCTGGTGACTCAAGGGCTGATGCCATCTGTCACGCGCGTCGCCGTGGATGTTTACGGCTCATTGTCACTGACTGGGAAAGGTCACCACACCGATATCGCGATTATTATGGGGTTGGCGGGCAATATGCCTGATACCGTTGATATCGATGGCATTCCTGCGTTTATCCGTGATGTGGAACTACGTCAAAAACTGATGTTGGCCAATGGGTTGCATGAAGTGGATTTCCCGCGCGAAGGCGGCATGGTGTTCCGCAGTGATAATCTGCCACTGCACGAAAATGGAATGCAAATTCATGCCTTTGCCGGTGATGAGAAAGTCCTAAGCAAAACCTATTATTCAATCGGTGGTGGTTTCATCGTTGATGAAGAGCATTTTGGCAAAGCGGTGGTGAATGCCGTCAGCGTGCCCTATCCGTTTAATTCTGCGGAAGAAATTCTGGCTAACTGCGAGCAAACTGGCATGTCTGTCTCCGGTATGGTGATGCAGAATGAGCTGGCGATGCACAGTAAAGAAGAGATAAACGCCTATTTCACCGCCATCTGGCAGACCATGCGGGCCTGTATCGATCGTGGCCTGAATACCGAGGGGGTGTTACCCGGCCCACTGCGTGTACCACGCCGTGCTTCTGCACTGCGCCGCCTGCTGGTTTCCTCCGATAAACTGTCTCATGACCCAATGAACGTCATTGACTGGGTCAATATGTACGCACTGGCGGTTAACGAAGAGAATGCGGCAGGTGGTCGCGTCGTCACGGCCCCAACTAACGGCGCGTGCGGTATCGTCCCTGCGGTACTGGCCTATTACGATCACTTTATCGAACCCGTCACTCCTGAAATCTTTATCCGCTATTTCCTCTCCTCCGGCGCTGTCGGCATTTTGTATAAGATGAACGCCTCTATTTCCGGTGCTGAAGTGGGTTGTCAGGGCGAAGTGGGCGTTGCCTGTTCCATGGCTGCCGCCGGTTTGGCTGAGTTACTGGGTGCCAGCCCAGTTCAAGTCTGTATTGCCGCTGAAATTGGCATGGAGCACAATCTGGGTCTGACTTGCGACCCAGTTGCGGGTCAGGTGCAAGTGCCTTGCATTGAGCGTAATGCGATTGCCTCGGTAAAAGCGATTAACTCTGCCCGTATGGCGATGCGTCGCACCAGCGAACCGCGTGTCTCACTGGATAAAGTGATCGAAACCATGTTTGAGACTGGCAAAGATATGAATGCGAAATACCGCGAAACGTCCCGCGGTGGTTTGGCAATTAAAGTGCAGTGTAATTAATTTCGTTAATTAATCGCGTTCGAGATCAACGAGGGGAGCCGAAGCTCCCCTTTTTAGCATTTAACGTCTTAGCATTTCACGCCGTCAGTGACTTTTACTCTTCCAGCTCATTATGCAGCTTGGTGATGCGGACCAGCTCAATGCGGTAATCTGAAACTTCCATAATCTCAAAGCGCAAGTTATGCAGTTCAACCACATCGCCCACGTTAGGCATATGCCCTGAGTGAGAGAGCAGCATACCCGCGAGAGATGCATAATCAGCCGTTGGACTCACCAGCTCTTGGCAATCCAGCGCCTGCTCCAGAGAGTGCAAGTCTGCGCCCCCTTTCACCAACCAACTATCACCATCAGTAATAATGTCCGGCGTTTCATCTTCATCAGGGAATTCACCAGCAATGGCTTCCAGCACATCCAGCGGAGTGACCAGCCCCTGTACGACACCAAATTCGTCATTCACCACCACTAAGCGGCCTTTTGCTTTACGCAATACACCCAGCAGATTAATCACGTCCATGGTATCAGGCACCACAATAGGTGGCGTTGCCGCAGCAAATTCACAAATGGATTCACCTCGCTCAATGGCGACGAGCAGATCTTTGGCGCGAACGACGCCAATGATTTGATCGAGTGAGTCGCGGCACACTGGGAATAGGCTGTGTGGCGTATCAAGCAATTGCTCACGGATCTCTGCTTGTGAGCGATTACAGTCTACCCAAGAGATCTCCGTGCGCGGCGTCATCACACTGCGCATTGAACGGGATGCCAAGGTCAAGACACCGCTGATCATATAGCGCTCTTCTTCAGCAAATGCCTCGGTCGGTAGCGCCTGCTGCGGATCGCCATTTTGCGGTTCCTGCTGCTGACGCCCCCCCATCAAACGGATGATGGCTTCAGCCGTGCGCTGACGTCTGGGTAAGCGGGACTCATGTTTGATGAAGTTACGGCGCGCAATCTGATTAAACAGCTCAATCAGGATAGAGAAGCCGATTGCCGCGTATAGGTAGCCTTTTGGAATGTGGAAACCAAAGCCTTCCGCGATCAAGCTCAGGCCAATCATCAACAAGAAGCTCAGACACAGCACCACGACTGTCGGGTGCGCGTTCACAAACCGGGTCAGTGTTTTCGATGCCAGTAGCATCACGCCCATCGCAATCACGACCGCTGTCATCATGATCGCCAAGTCGTTGACCATCCCCACCGCCGTAATCACGGCATCCAGTGAGAAGACGGCATCGAGTACGACTATCTGCGCGACGACCGCCCAGAAGCTGGCATAACCTCGATTTGCGCTGTCATCGTGCTGGTTACCCTCCAGCCGTTCATGTAGCTCTGTGGTGGCTTTAAATAGCAGGAATAGCCCCCCCACCAGCAAAATCAGGTCTCGGCCTGAGAAGTTAAAACTGCCGACACTAAAGAGCGGTGTTGTCAGCGTGACCATCCAGGAGATGACCGACAACAGCCCCAGGCGCATAATCAGCGCAAGAGACAGGCCGATAATTCTGGCTTTATCCCTTTGTTTAGGCGGAAGTTTATCGGCCAAAATGGCAATAAATACCAGGTTATCAATACCCAGAACAATTTCCAGCACCACCAGCGTCAGTAACCCTGCCCAAATTGAGGGGTCCATTAGAAATTCCATGTCAGACTCCGAAAATAAGAACACGACTCACATGATGCGCGCCCGGCAACAGACGCAGCAAAACGCCGCTGTACGGTTGTCAGTATAGATACGCAGAAGGATCGGGTGAAATTATACGCAGCAAAAGTGCGTGATGGGATAACCAGATTTAGACCCACTGGTTGGGTGTTAACGCTAAAGAAACAGTAACTTCGGTGACAGTCCATAGGGAGAGCTGAGGCCCTTAACTCCTGACAATTAAAAGAGCCGTTAACTTTATCAGGATTCTTTTTATCAGCATAGGGGGATTTATTATCTAACCCCCTCTATTCCCCCATTTTATGCCCCGCGCTTTTTCGTCGCGGTGGTTTCCCCTCAACCCGGCATGGCTTATCTGTCAATATTCATACAAATCGCATAAATTTTAAACATGACACACCTAGTGTGATGAATGTTCCAGAGATCAAACACATCAATAGTGCTCATATATGTGTCTAATAATTATCCAAGTAAGCTAAATCATTCATAACATGTACCAATAAATGAGCACCGTCACATAATTTATTTTTTCACTGACTAAAATAAATCACATCCAACCACATTGCGGTAGCAACCTGAATCGATTCATTTCTGTAATGTATAAATCGCCAGCAGTGAATAGATATTGTGACTATCATAATAGATTCAATGTGTACCGAAGTGGCGTTGGTGAATACTGATTTTTCTGTTACGTGCGAGAACTCAATTCTGAGTTAACAGAGGGGGTAGCGAGTGAGTATAGCTATTATGATTGGCACACATGGGGCTGCGGCAGAACAACTGCTGAAAACAGCTGAAATGATTTTAGGCGAGCAAGATAACGTCGCTTATATCGATTTCGTCCCAGGTGAGAATGCCGAAACGTTGATTGAAAAATACAACGATAAATTGACCGAATTAGATACCAGCCAAGGTGTCTTATTCCTGGTTGATACCTGGGGTGGTAGTCCGTTTAATGCCGCCAGTCGTATTGCCGTCGATAAAGAGAACTATGAGGTCGTCACCGGGGTTAACATTCCGATGCTGGTTGAAACCTTTATGGGCCGTGACGATAACCCGTCATTTGCCGGATTGGTGCAGGTCGCGGTGGACACCGGTCTTAAGGGCATTAAAGCACTGAAAGCGCCTGCAGTTGAGAGTGGTAAGCCCGAGACGCAACAAACAGCTCCAGCACCAAAAGCCAAAGCTCCGGCTGTTGCTTTAGGTCCGAATGATCACATGAAATTCGGGCTGGTGCGTATTGATGATCGCTTAATCCATGGTCAGGTCGCCACGCGCTGGACCAAAGAAACTAACGTAAGCCGCATTATTGTGGTCAGTGACGAAGTCGCTGCTGACAAAATGCGTAGCACCTTGCTCAAGCAGGTTGCCCCTCCGGGTGTCACTGCGCACGTCGTTGATGTCGAAAAAGCTATCCGCGTCTACAACAACCCGAAATATGCCAAAGATCGGGTCATGTTGTTATTTACCAACCCAACTGACGTTGTGCGTTTAGTTGAGGCTGGCGTGGACATTAAGTCAGTCAATATCGGTGGTATGGCATTCCGTCAGGGCAAAACCCAGGTGAATAATGCGGTCTCCGTCGATGAAAAAGATATTGAAGCATTTAATAAGTTAAATGCGCGCGGTATTGAACTGGAAGTACGAAAAGTCTCTTCGGATAGCCGGCTCAAAATGATGGATTTAATAAGCAAACTTAATAAATAGCATTACTAAAAACGACGCAGCAAAGTTATGCCCTGTTCTGTGTTGGAGCATGGTTATTTTTACTCAGCTTTTTTGGTCATAGGAGAAGTACAATGGAGATCACAACTCTTCAGATTGTGCTGATATTCATAGTTGCCTGTATCGCCGGGATGGGTTCCATTCTGGATGAGTTCCAATTCCACCGTCCCCTTGTCGCCTGTACCTTGGTAGGTCTGGTACTGGGTGATATGAAAACCGGTATTATTATCGGTGGTACTTTGGAGATGATCGCGCTCGGTTGGATGAACATCGGGGCCGCAGTGGCACCTGATGCCGCTCTGGCATCAATCATTTCTACTATTCTGGTTATTGCAGGCGGTCAAGACATCGGTGCCGGTATTGCACTGGCTATTCCGCTGGCAGCTGCCGGTCAAGTATTAACCATTATTGTTCGTACGATTACTGTGGCCTTCCAGCACGCCGCCGATGGTGCCGCCGAACGTGGCAGCCTTCGCGCGATAACCTGGATTCACATTTCTGCTCTGTTCTTACAGGCGATGCGTATTGCTATCCCTGCCCTGATCGTTGCCCTGTCTGTTGGGACATCTGAAGTTCAGATGCTGCTCAGCTCGATTCCTGATGTGGTCACCAGTGGTCTGAATATCGCCGGTGGTATGATCGTCGTAGTAGGTTACGCCATGGTTATCAATATGATGCGTGCCGGCTACCTGATGCCATTCTTCTATTTAGGTTTCGTTACTGCCGCATTTACCAACTTCAACCTGGTGGCTCTGGGTGTTATTGGTGTGGTTATGGCCCTGCTTTATATCCAGCTCAGCCCGAAATACAACAAGTCTCAGGTTGTACAGTCTGGCCCGGCCAATAACGATCTTGATAACGAATTAGACTAGGAATAGGTGAGAGAAATGGTTGATACAACAACTGTGCTTGATAAAACCAGTGTTGATAAAACAACAGCTGGTGAAAAGAAACTCACGCCCGCCGACATTCGCGGTGTGTTTATCCGCTCTAACCTCTTCCAAGGGTCGTGGAACTTCGAACGTATGCAGGCGCTAGGCTTCTGCTTCTCCATGGTGCCAGCGATCCGTCGCCTGTATCCAGAGAACTCGGAAGAGCGTAAGCAGGCAATCAAACGCCACCTGGAATTCTTCAACACCCAACCCTTCGTTGCTGCCCCGATTCTGGGTGTAACGTTGGCGATGGAAGAGCAGAAAGCCAATGGTGCTGAGATTGACGACGCGGCCATTAACGGTATCAAAGTGGGTCTGATGGGGCCTCTGGCCGGTGTGGGTGACCCCATATTCTGGGGTACTGTACGTCCGGTGTTGGCGGCGCTTGGTGCGGGTATCGCGATGAGCGGTAGCTTACTTGGCCCACTGCTGTTCTTTGTATTGTTTAACTTGGTACGTTTGCTGACCCGTTATTATGGTGTGGCCTACGGCTATAAAAAAGGCGTCAATATCGTCAGCGATATGGACGGCGGCCTGCTACAAAAACTGACGGAAGGGGCGTCTATTCTCGGCCTGTTTGTGATGGGGGCCTTGGTTAACAAGTGGACGCACGTCAACATACCTGTTGTGGTGTCCAAGATAACCAACCAGAATGGCGAGACAACCGTCACCACGGTGCAAACCATCTTGGATCAGTTGATGCCAGGTTTGGTACCACTGCTGTTAACCTTCGGTTGTATGTGGCTGTTACGCCGTAAAGTTAACGCGCTGTGGATTATTATGGGCTTCTTCGCCATCGGTATCTTCGGCTACTGGATCGGCTTCCTGGCACCTTAATTGAACCGTTAGATTGAGCTAAAACCGGGGGGATACTCCCGGTTTTCTATTTTGGGAGTTGTTGCATGTCGGTTACCGATATCATTTTAGTTGTCTTTATTGCCCTACTTCTTGCTTACGCCATCTATGATGAATTCATCATGAATATGATGAAAGGCAAAACTCGGCTACAAGTTCACCTGAAACGTAAAAGCAAAATCGACTGCGCTATCTTTGTCGGACTGATTGCTATCCTCATTTACAATAATGTCATGGCAAATGGTGCGCCGTTAACCACCTATTTATTAGTGGGTTTAGCATTAATTGCAGTTTATATCTCTTATATTCGCTGGCCTAAACTGTTGTTTAAAAATACAGGTTTCTTCTACGCTAATGCTTTTATTGAATATAGCCGAATACAAAGTATGAATTTATCTGAAGATGGCATCTTAGTCATTGAGTTAGAGCAGCGTAGGTTACTCATTCAAGTTAGCCAATTAGATGATTTAGAGAAAATCTATAATTTTTTCGTTGAAAATCAATCATAAATCCATTCTCACTGGGAAGTAAGTCTATTGAAGTTTGACTTAATAGATTAATTTCCCAGCAAGTACTCATCCCCACTCCGCTTTATTTCCACACCATTAATGATGCTTATGTGCGCTATTTTCCACTAATAATCCGATAATGAAAATCATTATCAATTCCATCGGTTTGCCATATTGTTTTTGGGGTTGTCGATATAAGAATTTATATGTTAAGGTTGCGGCGTTCATGGGGAGTAGCCGGTTTCTATTCGTTCTATTTTTAATAGTGCGATATACAGAAACGCTCGTATCAACATACTCGTTTCATCTAATGAAACGTGGTGCGGGCAGCCAGGTAAGGTTGGCGAGACCATAGACACGTAGCTCCGTCGTTAGGTTGGGGGTGGGTTACGTGTATATGGAGCCGCCCGGCCGAGTCAATTTCTATGAATCTATCAGCAACACTTATTCTTGCTTTTGCTATGTCTATGGATGCATTTGCTGCATCTATTGGTAAAGGCGCTAGTCTGCACAAACCCCGTTTTAGAGAAGCACTGCGTACCGGCCTAATATTTGGCGTAATAGAAGCTATTACCCCACTGATTGGCTGGTGTATCGGCCTGTTCGCCAGTCAATATATTCTGGAGTGGGATCACTGGATTGCCTTCAGTCTGCTGTTTATTCTTGGTTCCCGCATGATCTTTGAAGGCGCTAAGCAGCAAGTCGAAGAGACCGAAAAGATGCGCAGCCACAGTTTTTGGGTCTTGGTGATGACCGCCATTGCCACCAGCCTTGATGCCATGGCCATTGGTGTCGGCTTGGCCTTCTTGCAAGTGAACATTGTTCACACCGCTATGGCGATTGGATTAGCCACCATGATCATGGCTACCCTCGGTATGTTGATTGGCCGCTACATTGGCCCACTATTGGGTAAGCGCGCTGAAATCATGGGTGGGGTAGTCTTGATTGGTATCGGCTTTAATATTCTGTATGAGCATATCTATGTTCTTGCCTGATACCCTGATGAGGCAGCACCCTTTTATTCTCGCCGTAAAATAAAGCCACGACAAAAAGAAACCCCGCACTCATAAAGAGATGCGGGGTTTTTAGTTAGCGGATATCGGCCAACTGAGCTGGCATCAACTAACTGATCAGAAGTCCATTGAGACCGACAGTTTCAGCTCGCGTGGATTACCTTGATACATGTAAGTGCCAGTATCTTCAACCGATTCCCAGTAGCGCTCGTTGGTCACGTTCTCAACGTTGGCACGCCAAATCAGATTGGTCTCTTTCAGCGGCATGGTGTAACGCACGCCCAGATCCAAACGAGTCCAAGGTTTCAGTTTTAGGGTGTTTTCTTGGTTAGCATACTGAGAACCAGAACGGGTCACGGTTCCGGTCGCAGTTAAGCCTTCAACCGCTTTAATATCATACTCGCCGCCAAACACTAACTGATAGCGAGCCACACCCACGGCATAATTACCGTTATTTTTGCTGTTTTGCGCTTCGGTCAGGACCGGATCCAGCCACACCGCACTGCCTAACAAGCGAGTACCAAATACTGGCTCACCGAATACGTTCAGCTCAACACCGCGGTTACGCTGCTCACCACCCAAGGTGTACATATTAGTTGCTGCATCAATAGAGCCAGCAGGTCGAGTGATTTCAAACAGCGCCAAAGTACCGCCATAGCGCTTGTTATCGAACTTCACGCCCATTTCATTCTGCTTGGCATGAATAATCCCGGTAACATTACCCGCATTGGCGGTATACCAAGGAGCGACTCTGCCCGGTGACAATGCTTCAATGTGGTTAGCATACAGTGAAACGTTTTCCCATGGCTTAACCAGCAGGCCATATACCGGTGTCACTTTCATGGCATCTTGCACGTTTTTACTGTCTGCTACGCCATTATCAAAGTTACGGATAGTCACGTCCTGACGGCGCAAACCGAGCATCAACTGCACTTTATCATCCAGCGCCGATAAGGTATCAGACACGGAGATACTGCTGGCGCGAACCTGACTGTTGAGTGTTGGGTCCTGATTCGCACTGACATACCCAGGTAAACTTGATGTCGGCGGGAAAGGAACCACACCTGGATTATAGATACTTGTATTTACCGGTTCAGACATGTTAAAGGCAGATTTTGCCGTACGGTAGTTAGCGGCGTAACCAATATTCACTTTATGCAGAACTGGGCCGGTCTCAAAGTGTCCACGGACACCGCCTAAACCGGCAATAGAGTCTGATACATATGGCACGTACAGGCGGCTGATGGTGGCATCGCCATTATTGGCACTTGTCAGCGTCGGCGAACCATATTGCCCTGTTTCATCATTGTGGCTAGCACCGATAGTGCCGTACACCGTCCAGTTCTGGCTGACATCATACTCGCTACGCAGCATACCGAAAGTGGTCGCCATGTCGGTATACACCCACTGCTGACCATAGTTCAATGTCGCCGCAGGTGGTTCTGGGATCTCTGTTGCGCTGCCAATGGCAACATCAGTACGCATACCGTGAACAGTCTGTTTCTGGTAACCAATATCCAAAGAGGTACGCGCGCGCTCACCGCGATAATCTAAACCGGTAGAGAGTGCTGTAGTACGGTTTTTCTGGTCATGAATGGCCGTTTCGCCTTCACGATGCAGCGCATTAACACGTACGCCGAACTGATCATTATCACCAAAACGACGACCCACATCCAACGAGCCACCCACTTGGGAGGAAGAGGTATAATCCACGCTTACACGAGTCAATGGGGTATCACTGGCACGTTTAGGTTCGAGGTTAATCATCCCACCCACGCCACTGCCGCTTGGGGAAATACCGTTCACAAATACGTTCGGGCCTTTGAACACTTCAACCCGCTCGACCATGCTGGTATCAATGACCTGACGCGGTAAGACGCCGAACAAGCCGCCGAACGAAATATCATCACCGTCAAGGTTGAAACCACGAATGCGGAAGTTCTGTGATGCGTTACCGTAACCGCGTACGTTCTGTACTGAAGCATCATTCCTGACCACATCAGCCAGTGTCCGCGCCTGCTGATCTTCTACCAGTTTGGAGGTGTAACCGATAACGTTAAATGGCACGTTACGGGCATCTTGCTGCCCGAGGAAGCCGATACGGCCACCATTTGCCACCTGACCATCCAGATAGGTTGGGATCAAATCATTTCCGCCAGCGCGGAATGTATCCTGCGTTCCAACGACAGTGATGGTGTCACTCTTTTTGCTCTCATCACTCTTGGCCGTATCGGTTGCGGCGCTGGTTTTTTTAACGTTTTCAGACGCCGTGTCTGTGGTAGTTGCCGCCCATGCAGATGCCGATAACGTGCCGAGTGCAGCGCCGATCATCACGCACAAAAGACGCGGCGCAAGCCGTTTCTGATGCGCGCGGGTGGAGATTGATTGATTCACTGTATTGATGCCCCTAAAATTTACAAAACCGTTAGTAATGAGAATGCTTATTATAAGGATTCAGGATTATCCGGATAACACTTTCCGATGCAAGCATTTCTGTGCTTAATGGTGGATATTTTTTGAGTCGTAAAGGAATGAGCGTTATTGTGTGAATAACATGATCGCGCGCGGTAATGTCGCTGTTGGCTGATATGAAAGAAAATTGCAGCTAAACTATGCCTAAAATTAAAATTAGAGCAATTAAGAATAATCAACTCTCCCCACTTAAGTCATTATTTATATACTTTCAATTTGGATTTATCCCTATTATCCCTAAGGTGAAGTATTATTATTGACACTATATCGATTTAATAGGAAATCGTCTGAAGCCTTGCACCTAAAGGCCTGGCCTCACAAGCCCACGACTAAAGTGATATATCCAATCCTTTTTTTGCTTTATTAATTATTATTGGTAATAAAAATCTTATTACCTACTTTCCTCAGTTGACGATAAACTATCTCATCACTCTTATCGCGATAACAGATTAAAGCTTCTGGCTATAGTTCTGCTCAGCCAGCGTGTGCTGAATAAAAACTCAAGGAAATACAGGAATGGCTATGCATCCGACATCATTTGACGATCACATTTTCCGGCTCCTCATTGAAGCCGTAGATGACTACGCCATATATATCATTGATGCCCAAGGGCATATCCTGACCTGGAACAGCGGCGCAGAGCGTAATACCGGTTATGGTGCTGAAGAGATTATTGGTCAATCTTTTGAACTGTTTTATACCCCAGAAGATTTGGCTGGGCAGTTGCCCACCAAAGGGCTACAGCACGCTAATCAGTTTGGTCATTATGAGACTCAGGGCTGGCGGGTGCGCAAGAATGGCAAACGCTTTTGGGGTAACCTCACCCTCAACGCACTGCATGACACTGACAATAATCTGCAAGGTTTTGTCCATGTGACCCGCGATTTAACCGATAAGTGGCAGCGGGAAAATGCCTTGCGTAAAAGTGAAGAGCTGTTTCGTCATCTGATCAGTGAAGTGGAAGATTATGCTATCTACATGATAGATACCCATGGACGTATTCTCACCTGGAATAAGGGCGGGGAGCGCAACGAGGGTTATACCAGCGATGAAATCATTGGTGAACACTTTGCCCTGCTGTTTACTCAAGAAGATATCTCTGCTGGCCTGCCGGAGAAATCTCTCGCCAAAGCGACTGCTGAGGGTAATTTCCAGACCGAAGGTTGGCATGTACGCAAAAATGGTATCCGTTACTGGGCGAGTGTAGCGATTAACCCGATGCATGATGACAGCGGAAAACTATTGGGTTTTACCAAAATTGTCCGCGACCTAACAGAACGCCGCCAACGGGAAGAGGCATTGCGCGTCAGTGAAGAGCGTTTTCGCCTGATGGTTGATACCGTTGAAGATTACGCCATCTTAATGCTGGATCCATGGGGTCGGGTCAATACCTGGAACCACGGAGCAGAACGTAATATCGGCTATGCCAGCAATGAGATAATTGCTCAGCATTTTGGCTGTTTCTTCTTACCTGAGGATATCGCGGCTGGCCTGCCGGAAAAACTGCTGAAAACCGCCGCATCCGCTGGTCGAATGGAGCGTGAAGGCTGGTTAGTTCGCAAGGATATGACCCGTTTTTGGGCGGTCACTGTCATTACCGTGGTCCATGATCACAGTGGCAAACTGCTGGGTTATGCCAAAATAATTCGTGATATGAGTGAGCGAAAACAGCGCGAAGATGCCCTGCGTGCCAGTGAAGTGGCTCGCTATGAAGAGCGTGAGCAGTTGCATCGGGTGTTGTCATCCATTCAGGAGGGGATTATCTCTCTCGACGGTGAAGGCCGCGTTGTATTAATGAATCCTAAAGCCGAAGAGATGACGGGCCGTAGCCAGAATGAATCCTGCGGCCTGCCGATTGAAGACGTCTTTATTTTATGGTCCCCGCTACAGGATAAAAACCATCTGCTGGCTTTCAACCAGTGCTTGAGTGAAGGGCGTCATACTTTATTGCCGGAAGGCAGTCAGTTGCTATCAAGTCAGGGGGAACGACAAGAGATTCTCTGTTCAGCTTCACCGATACACGATCGTGACAACCAACTCACTGGCGCAGTAGTGGTATTCCAGGATGTAACGCGCGCTCGCCATGAACAGCGCGAACTGCAATATCAGGCGAACCATGACATGCTAACTGGCCTAATTAATCGGCGGCGATTAGAAGAGCGACTCACCCAGGCCATCAGCCAATTGGGCGAGAATGAGCAGCATATTCTCTGTTATGTCGATTTGGATTACTTCAAGGAAGTCAATGATACTGCCGGTCATGAAGCGGGCGATATGGTGTTGCGAATGGTGGCCCAAACCATGCAGCAAGCAGTACGTGAAAATGACCTCGTGGCCCGTTTAGGTGGCGATGAGTTTGCTATCGTACTATTTAATTGCAAAAACACACCCGCCACAGACATTCTGGAGCAGGTCGTTGCCGATATTGCCGCCATTCAGTTCCATTGGCACGGTCAATCCTATGCCTTTACTGCAAGTTTGGGGGCCGTTTCATTGAGCCGACAAATTGAGACAGCCGCGCAAGCCATGCGTCAGGCAGATATCGCCTGTTACGCGGCAAAACACGCGGGCCGCAATCGGTTATCTTTTGCCCTCTAAACGCCCTCTTCTCTTGGGGCAGTGACTGCCCCCAAACACTCGACACCCCACTAAAGACATAGTTTATACAAGGTTATTTACGTCCTACTTCCAGCAATTAGACACCGATCAAAATATGCTTTCCTCCCGTGTGATATATAAGCAATATCATCTGTTCAATTGGAAAAATAGCTATGCCGTACTTTACGGTCAGTGTCGTTTTACATAATGCAGTGGAAGGCGATTATGATACGCTTAATAAGAAAATGACTGACGCGGGATTTACCCGCCTTATCGGCAGGGATAAAGTATATAAATTACCTGAAGGAGAATTCAATTACGGCAGCGGTACGTTGAATAAGCAAGAAGTGGCTGATTTAGCACTAAAAATTGCTGAGGAGATAAGGTTCATCCCCTCGATACTGGTGACTGAATCGGGTGGGCGTACTTGGCGAAACTTGGATCTAAAATAGACCCACTATATTATAAATATAAAACACCATAAATTTGACTTAAGTTTATTTCTGACGCCGCGCCAGGGTATTTCTACACTGTTATATATTAAAAGATTAATATCACTCTTATGCGTGCTATAGGGTATTACGTTATATTGTGCGCTTAACTAGCCAATATGAATGGTAAATGAATGGTAATAAGTTAAATATGACTTGCGGCCCGAACACTGCCAGGCCGACCTGCAATAGCCTATTTACTCGCCATCACTCTCAACGGCTGAGCTTTCAGCCGCAAACTCTTCTACCTTGCGGCGATGTAATGCGATGACAAAATCGGTTTCGCAGCTAAATGTCTGGCGTGCGGCCAGCTCTTGTCCTGCTTCGATGGAAGCGCGCCAGGCAAAAGGTGTCATCTGCAACAAGTTAAAACCCTGCTTGCCACTGAGTTTCATTTCATAGGCCAGTGTTTCACGGCTGACTAACTCAAAACCGTCCAGAGACTCTTCAGTATCATCATGAAGTTGCACTTCAGCATAAATCAGTGCTTTTAACTGATAGAGATGGCGCGGGCCAGGTGCAACCGTGACCACCATCCCGCCGGGCTTCACTGTGCGCGCTAACTCGGCTGCTTTGCAAGGCGCATAAATTCGTAATACCGCATCAAGAGATTGATTGGCAAAGGGTAATCGGTGACTGGAGGCCACACAGAAATTCACCTGATGGTAGCGTTTGGCGCCGTATCTGACGGCAACTTTTGCTACGTCTAAACCAAAGACAGACATTTGGCGCTGTCGATTTAGCTGATCGGCGACCGCGGCGGTGTAATAGCCTTCACCGCAACCAATATCCAGTAACATCGCCGCATCCAGCGGTAATTCCGAATCCAGAATGTCACACACCCGCTGCTGCAAAGGCTGATAATAACCTGCATCAAGAAATGCCCGCCGTGCCTGCATCATTTCGGGGCTATCGCCCGGTTGTTTCGAACCTTTATGCTGCACCGGCATTAAATTGACGTAACCCTCTTTGGCGCAATCAAACTGATGGTTATTGCTGCAACGCCACTGTTGCGAGCTTTGTAGCAAGGCTTGATGACAAAGGGGGCACTGATAAGACATGGTTGAGTTCCAGATAACTGATGATTAACCGCCAGAATCACAGGCAGACGCGGTGTTAGTCTAAAGAAGCACTTCTAGGGTTGCAAGCCACTGTTTCGCCCGCGAATCCGCAATATTAGCTGTGCTGGGTAACACCGGAAGGAATGGCGTCAGGTTCAACATTCATGGTACGCAATATTTGCCCCATAATATCGCTGAATACTGGGGCAGAAACGGCACCACCATAGTATTTACCACCTTGCGGATTGTTAATCACCACCACTAAAGCAAAGCGGGGCTGACTGGCAGGCGCGACCCCCGCGGTATAAGCCACATATTTATCAATATATTGGCCATTTGGCCCAATCTTTTTGGCAGTACCGGTCTTAATCGCGACCCGATAGCCTCTCACAGCCGCTTTCGTCCCACCACCACCGGGCAAAGCTACACTCTCCATCATATGCTCAACCTCCCTTACCTCCCCTTCAGGGAATACACGCTGCCCCAGCACCGGCGGATCAACCTTGGTTATCGACAAGGGCCGATAAATACCAAAACTGCCGATGGTGGCATATACGCGAGCCAATTGGAGTGGCGTCACCATCAAGCCGTAACCGAAGGAGAAGGTCGCGCGGTCCAGATCACTCCAGCGCTGCCGATGTGGCATCAACCCACTACTTTCACCAGTAAGCCCTAACTGGGTCGGTTTTCCCAACCCAAACAAGGAGTAAGTTTCCATCAACGCGGAGGCAGGCATCGCCAACGCCAGCCGCGACACGCCTACATCACTCGATTTCTGTAATACGCCTGTCAGTGAAAGCGCGGGGTAAAAACCCACGTCTTTGATTTGATGGCCGCTTAAGATGTAGGGGTGAGTATCCAGCACCGCGTCCGGCCTGACCAAATGGCGCTGCAATGCCGTCATGACCACCATAGGTTTAACTGTTGAACCCGGTTCAAAAATATCGCTAATTGCCCGATTGCGAAAGTTCTCTTCCGGTGTACCGGCGCGGTTATTGGGGTTAAAGGTCGGATAGTTCGCCATGGCCAAAACCTCCCCCGTATTCACATCAATGACCACAGCGGAACCGGAGTCGGCTTTATTGAACATCACCGCATTGGTCAACGCATGTGAGGTTTCCGCTTGCAAGCGCTCATCAATGCTGAGTTCAACACTCTGCCCCGGATGGCTGTCAGTGGAAGAGATATCCTCTATCACTCGGCCAAAACGATCTTTGCGCACCACCCTATTGCCCGCCGTGCCACTGAGCAGCGAATTGAAACTCTTTTCTACACCTTCAATGCCTTGATCATCAATATTGGTAAAACCGACCAAATTAGCGGCAATATCGCCTGAGGGATAAAAGCGCCGTGATTCCACTTTGGTCGCTATGCCGGGCAATTTCAGCCGCCGAATGTACTCGGCCACATTTGGCTCAACTTGTCTGGCAAGATAGATAAAACGCGCATTAGGGGCTTGCGTTATATGGCTGCTCACCTGATCCAGTGGCAAGTTAAGTGCCTGTGCCAATGCCTGCCAGCGATCGGAAACAGCGACGCCGCCTTTCTCCAACACGGTTTTAGGGTCAGCCCAGACCGCGGCAACCGGCACACTGACAGCCAGCGGGTGCTGATTACGATCCGTAATCATACCGCGTGTGTTTGGTGTTTCTACCACGCGCACTGAGCGCATATCCTCTTCTTTGACCAAGGCATCTGGCTCAATAATTTGTAGCCAGGCAACCCGTGTAATCAAACCAAAAAATGCCAATAAAATACAACCGCACAACAAGCCGAAACGCCAACGAACAAAATTATTACTGTCATTTTTTGGTTTAGAAATCATTGAGATCGATCCTGAAAGCTCACTTGGAGTAGAGCTGTCATTAGACCCTATCCACCGCTCGACAGGCGTAAAAACAGTGATACAAGATGCGTTATTTTGCAACAATTCACTAACGAGCATTTAAAAGAAAAGGCGACTGGTCATTCAATTCAAAAACGGCTTACACTGAACCTCCGTACTTTCTCCTCATTAGGTAGAGCCTATGACAGATTTTTCCCCCAAATTAAGCCGCATCAGCGCTATCTGCCACGGGTTTGGCAATAAATCAGCACTGTTACCTGACAGCCTTCAACCTTATCGGGTTTCACAAGCCAATAAAAAACAGGTACATGGCACCAAAATTGTCGAAGTGACCGAACCAGGGCAAGAGTGTGGCGAAGCCGATGGCCTCTATACCACTCAAGTGGGCATTTTATTAACGGTGCTGACAGCGGATTGCCTGCCGGTCATTTTCAGTCATCGACAAGGGAAAGGCATTGCGGTAGTCCATGCTGGTTGGCGTGGGTTGTTAGATGGCATTATCTTAAAGATGGTTGAACGCATTGCCCGCGATGATGACCCAGCTAATTGGGTTGCCGCTATTGGCCCTGCGGCACGCTCCTGCTGTTATGAGGTCAATGAAGAGTTGGTTGAACAGTTTGTTAACCGATTACCGTCGGCAAAAAATATTATTTCTCCCCGCTTCCGCCACCTCAATTTGACAGCCATCGCTGAACACCAATTGCGTGGAGCAGGTATTCATCTGGTTGATCGGGTCGGCGGTTGTACTATATGCACCACTGTGCCTAATGAAGCGGACGCGAGTCAGCATCATTTCAAGTACACCAGTTTTCGTCGTACCAGTCAGCAGCAGGCGATTGACCCTACCCACCCTGGCATTAAAGGCCGCAATCAGTATTCCGGCGTGATCATCCTCCCCTCATGAAAGGATTTAGGTTGTGGTGTCTGGAAACGAAAAAACCCGCACAAAGGCGGGTTTTTAACAGCAAAAGAGCTGATTAGATTGCAGTAACGTTTACTGCAGACGGACCTTTCTGACCGTCTTGGATTTCGAACTCTACGTTCTGGCCTTCAGCCAGGGTTTTGAAGCCATTACCCTGGATTGCAGAGAAGTGTACGAACACATCTTTGCTGCCGTCAGCTGGAGTGATGAAACCGAAACCTTTAGACTCGTTGAACCACTTAACTTGACCTTTGATCTTTGCCATCTTGAGTATTTCCTTTGGATTGTTTAACTCGCCCGTAGGCGTTTACATAGACAAACTAGAGTCGTTACTGCTTGAGGCACTAAGATAAGGATCGGCAGAGAAGCGGTATTCAACGCTAACGTCTTTACTCAGAACTTCTTTACTGAAAATGCCACACATATACAGAACTGTACCTCGTTTTACCCATATGCGTTATCACATACTCTGTATTCGATGGCAAGCCATTTTTAATCAAGGGTGAACCTGTCGCACATATTTGAATCTGTTGTTCATAAAGAATGCTTAAATATGTTAATTTTTGTTGAAGGTCATCGTATTTTCTGCTCTATTTTTTTATACTCTCCTATCCCGCTTTTTTGCTAGTTTTTAACATTTAAGCTAACACTTTTTATAAAATTTCTTACGTAGACACCTCATGGTTTCCATGTTCTGAGCATGAAAAAAAGTGTGTTGCTATAAAATTTATTAGCATTAAATATATAATAATTGAATATACAACTCGCTTGGTACAAGTACAGACAGCCTCCATTACGCCGCAATACCTATCTCACACAGCAAGACTAACCCCTTACTTAACCTCAGGTTATACCTCTGAACCTTATTTATGATAGATAACATAAATACCTTATTAAGCGATTTATCATAAAGTGATGACGCAGAACCGTTGACAGAAGGTAAAAATAGAATTTTCCATACATAAATAGATATATAAATTGAGTTAACAACTGAAGTCGATTATCGGGAAATATACTTCCCTCATTGAGTCACCTGAGTGCAGTAATTAATCAAGGTTAACCTAAATGCACCGTCAAGGTGCATATTCTCTTTATATTAATTTTATAAATATATAAAGAAATGGAGCATATTAGTCAGTTTAGCAAACCTAGTTTTACCTGAGTCGCAGACATTTAGTGCTAAAAATAATAAATTAAGACATTTCCTGATGTCTCAAAATAAAAACTTAACTACTCTACGGCACGGCCTGAGATTATATTTAACCCTCTCGTTATAGAACCGTTTAGGTTTGAGGTTATAACCTCTACTTAATTATAATTAACTTATTAATAATCATTACTTTTGGTAGGCATATAGATTATCTGATGCATAGATGTCTTATTTCGCCTTATCAGCATCAGAGATCTAACTCATGAATTACAAGCACATTATCGGCACCTGCTTTCTAAGTAGTTTGTGGTGGGGCCAAGTTTCAACTGTTCTGGCTGGAGATATCAATCCACCGGCCCAGACGCCTATAGCTCAGACAATCAAACCACAGCCGAACAATAACAACCTGTGGCAACGCCTGGTAAACAATATCACGCTCGCCTGGGACTCTCCCGAGCAAGAGTTGTATATCCCACTCAATACGTGGCATAACCGTAGGACTTACGATTCGGATAAGATAGCGTCATACAATGAGCGGCCATGGGGTATCGGCTATGGTAAATATCGCTATGATGAGGATAACAATTGGCACTCAGTGTACGCGATGGTGTTTATGGATTCACACAATGAAGTTGAGCCTATTATAGGTTATGGCTATCAAAAAATGTGGATACCGGGGAAAATGGATGGCTGGCGTTTCGGTGCTGGCTTTACTGCGAGTATTACCGCTCGTCATGAATATCTTTACATTCCTATACCATTACCTTTGCCACTTATCTCTATTGAATATAATAAGTTTTCCTTACAAACCACCTATATTCCCGGCACTTATAATAATGGAAATGTATTGTTTACCTGGATGCGCTGGCAATTCTAATGGGATATGTTATTTAATTAATTAAGCCATGCTCTAACAGTGGTTATATACGACAGTTAAGAATTAATCTCAATTAACATAGAACGCCCCAAAAAGGGGCAATCACTCTATGGATTAAAGTGTTGTTCGTTATTGGCTTAATTTAGTACAGATAATCTAAACACTGCGAATCAGTTCGTTGAACAAAGTAGCCGGGCTTTCGCTATTCACTTATTGCCCGGCTATTTTACCTAAACTACAGCCCAATCAGGCTATTTTTGAATCATCCGTTTTAATCTGACAACGCTTATGTCTACGGCGAGTCAGCATGAAACCACACCACAATAATGCAATCCACGCAGGCATCATCAAGACTGAGATCTGAATACCATCCGTCAGGTACATGATGACCAGAATCAGCGACAAGAACACCAGACACAGGTAATTGCCGTAAGGGTACCATAGCGCCTTAAAACGTGGCTCGATGCCCTCTTGCACTTTAGCGGCGCGGAATTTTAAGTGAGCCAGACATATCATGATCCAGTTGATGACCAGTGTGGAGACCACCAGCGCCATAAGCAACTCAAAGGCCTTGCCCGGCATAACATAGTTAATCACCACGCCTGCGGAGGTCGCTAGCGCCGAGAGCGCGATAGACAGGATAGGTACCCCCCGCTTATTGACCTTGGTTAATAGCTTAGGCGCATTCCCCTGCGAGGCCAGGCCAAACAGCATGCGGCTATTGCAGTACACACCACTGTTGTAGACTGATAATGCTGCAGTCAAGACCACCACATTCAGGATCGTCGCGACCAGATTGCTGTCTAGCGCATGGAAAATCATCACAAAGGGGCTCCCCCCCTCAACAACTTTACCCCATGGGTAAAGGGAGAGCAGAACTGCCAATGAGCCGATATAAAAAATAAGGATACGATAGACAACTTGATTGGTTGCTTTGGGAATGCTGTGCTGTGGATCTTCCGCTTCTGCGGCAGTGATACCTACCATCTCCAAGCCACCGAAAGAGAACATAATTACGGCCATCGCCATCACTAAGCCGCTGAAACCGTGAGGCATAAAACCGCCCTGCGCCCAGAGGTTAGTGACTGATGCGTCCGGTCCACCTGTTCCAGATGCCAGAAGATAGGCCCCGAACACAATCATACCGATAATGGCGACAACCTTGATGATGGCGAACCAGAATTCCGTTTCACCATACATACGAACATTGACTAGATTGATGGCATTAATCAGAACAAAGAAGAGTGCGGCCGAAACCCACGTCGGGATTTCCGGCCACCAATATTGAATATAGATGCCGACTGCGGTCAACTCCGCCATACCGACGAGAATAAACATCGCCCAGTAGTTCCAGCCAGATAAGAACCCAGCAAAATCGCCCCAATATTTATAGGCAAAGTGGCTAAATGAACCGGCAACCGGCTCCTCAACCACCATCTCGCCGAGTTGGCGCATAATAAGAAATGCAATAAAACCGCCGATGGCATAGCCCAATATCACCGAAGGGCCAGCCATTTTAATGGTCTGAGCGATCCCCAGAAATAGCCCAGTACCAATGGCGCCACCTAGCGCAATCAGTTGAATATGTCGATTTTTTAAACCGCGTTTGAGTGTTGAATCCTGCAACTGCTGTTCCATCCTGTCCTCTGCCGCACCTATTCCCCACTGGCGTGGTAAACAGCGCCTTATAAATGAATCTGCGGCGGTTTTTTAACACTTAAAACCGATTGCATCAAGGATAAAGGTGGTTAGCAAGCAACTGAATAGGAACCATTCGACTTACGTTATATCAAGCCATGTTTTATTGGCTATATCATTTCAAGAGCATGACTCACACTCAAGGCTGTGTAGCTGACATGCCGCATAACTTACTCAGATTACGTGCGCCAATCATTAATGTGGCCACATAAGACTGACGCCGGGTGACCACTTCAACCGCAACGCGATTATTCTTATAGCGGATAAGATAAGTTGAAGGCCAGCCTTGACGCCGCTCGCCGTAGGATTTTTGATGGTGGTCAATTGCAGCATGAGCAATAACCAAATGTGAAAGATTTGAATCCCCTTTAATAATACGTTTCATCATCAGCTCCACGAAAGTCGTTAAAGAACTTCTTACCGCTTGTTATTCCCGCCTCTTAGTACGTGCGGGATATTCACTTTTTGCTGAAAATTATCGATGTAGGTACCAAATGGCGTCGTAAATTAGGCTTCCTGACTGAGTAAATAGCAGATCATTGCCGCACGCAGCGGGCTTTGGCTATAAGCCTGCCACTCTCCCTGCGGATTAGCTATTCGGGCATTCCACTGATTATTATCATTAGCTTCAGGCGAATAGAGGCCAATTTTATTGGAATAGATGATAGGCCATGCATCAGAAGGGTTCTTGCAGTAATCCTTACCTTTAATACCGCCGTAGGGATACCACTTATCAGGATCTTCACCGGTCAGTAGCGCAATGCTTCTGTTCACTTCGCTGTCGCTTTCCTCATACCATTTAATCATCCGAATCACCGTTATCTTAAAAAGTTCTGGCTACATTACGGCGAAAATAAGACAAATTTATGACAGTCTGGACGGTTTATTTCGACTTTATAAAGAGGGAGTTAAAAATAAGTGACAGGAAGAAAGGAGGGAAACAACGTGACCCAGTATAAGAGGGGCAGCTATCGGGTTAAATATCACTCAGACACTGCATCTCGACAGTGTCTGAGTCAAAATGAGTTTATCGCTCAGGAATAAAGCCTTTAAAATCAATGGCAGAGACTATATCACTGTCATTTTGCCCATCACTGACGCCAGTAGCGTTTGCTAATAATGCTTTGAGCACTTCTGTTTGCTGTTTTTGCTGTTCGACAATCTCTTGTAACAAGCGGATTTGTTCATTGGCTCGCACACTGGCACGGCTCAAAAAGAACCAGACTATCAAGAAAAAAATGACAGTAAACAGTGATAACGCGATTGGGGCAACACCCATACCCATATTTGTCTCTAACATTGACTACCCTATTACATGCATGACGAAGAGACTATCCTATCACTCTGCCCACAACAAAGGTGAATCTAGAGGGCGATTAACTGTTAATAGTGGTAACCAATGAAAATAATCCCCATGGTAAACTATAAATCATTGTTACAAACTACGCTTACCATGGAATAATCGAAGTAATAGTACAAATACCCGTTGAAAAAGTTCCCCCTTGGTCACAATAACTATCAAGGGCTAATAGATAAAACAAGCAACAAACGGCAATGATCCCTACCGTTGCAACAAGTTTCTTTATGTTCAAATCGGACACCTTCTTCAACGTTTTTTTAAATTATACTGGATCAAACATCAACCATTTATAGCCAATATGTAATTACTAATGTCGTTATCACATCATGATCCGACGCTAACTAGAGTTTTTACTGTTTCATCTTATAAATCAATATAATTTAGGATTTTTACTATTAATTGACGCATTATTATAAGTTAAACTATTAAATATATACTCAGCATAATAAGTAAAACTAATTACACGGAGTGACTACATGAGCTTATTTAGACTTTTTTTAGTGGCAGCAATCGTTTATCTTGGCCTGCTGTATTCAGGTTATGGTGTACTTATTGGTAGTGAGAAGAACGCAGCAGGCTTGGGCTTACAATGTCAGTATCTAACTGCCAGAAATATTGCGACAGCTCAATTTATAAACGGTGAAAATGGCATCATCGGTGTCAGTAACTGCCCATTAGTGAAAAAGATAGGTAACAACGTATTTGAATAATCAACCTGCGGGTTTGCTATCAACCCGCAGACTAATTTGCTCATCTCTGATGGTGGCACCCAGAGCAGCGTTGGTTTGTAGGTGATGTACGGGTAAACCAGCAGTAATCAATAACTTGTCACTTTTGTGTAAACTTCATATCAATCAATGCAATAGCTTTCTCAATTGCACGTTTAGTCACTGGATCAGCACCTGCTGGATGTGTTGAGAAATCAATAGATTTGAGCTGATGTGACATTTTATCCCGCACCTCTGTTGGTGCAATAATATCAATTACATCAAGGATTTGTTTAATCACCAGTTGGCACGCAACCAAATCAGAGACCAACTCTTGGTCATTAGTGAACATGTCAGACATCAATAATTCCTTCCCAATAATATTGGGTAAGAATATCACGAGCACGGAAATATTTCTTTAGCCGCCAGTGTCATATTCCTATTGTGACGATGAACGGCTTAAAATGTTACAGGCTAATTAATAGCCTACTACTCATGGCCCTGCTTGCAGAATAAACCGACAAATTGGTCATGTAATGTACATTACACAAGATATCAGGATGTAACTCACTATTTAGACGCTAAAAGTTGGATATAAAAAAACCAGGTATGATTGTCATCGATTACCTGGTTCTAGGGATAAATAATTGTATGTATGCCGATCACAATATTCCTAATCTCACAGTTTATCACCTCCTGCGCCTTTACCTTTATGCAGGACCATTACTGGCATTTTTAGAAAAACGGTTACACCAACAACCGCGATCAGAGTCATAATCACTGTTATCAACATGCGATCACCTCATCATTTTTAATTTCTATTTTTCCAAACTCAACCTTCTACCCTCGGGAGACACCCCTTCCAGATGACACTACCCTTTTACTATGGCACCAGAAAACTCTTTTGCAAATACTCCCTGAAAACTCTTTATGGCTCATCTCGTGTTATAGCGGCCAATTTGGTGTTTTGTGTTGTTCGATTCAACTTGTGTATACTGCACTACTCCTAACCTGAAAAAACAGACTAAATAATGTCACAAGAAAATCATCTCGCGTTAGTCTGCGCCCTCAGCAAATGGGTCGAAACCCATCTAGGGCGAGTCATCTATCTCGAAGAGTTAGCCATATACTCAGGCTACTCACTTTGGCATATGCAGAAAATATTTAAAGAAGTGACGGGGATATCGCTAGGCAAGTACATTAGGGAAAGACGTCTAGCGGGGGCTGTTTATCAACTGAGAAGCAGCGATAGCACTATTTTTGATATTGCTTTGGACTTTGGCTTTGGTTCACAGTCACACTTTACTTATATGTTCAGGAAACGTTACGGCATAACGCCTTATGATTTCAGGCAAAATACGGATATTGACCTTAATATCGCGTTACCTTTGCATGCCATTCATCAGAAACTGGCATGACAGTCCGAAGGTCCCGCTATTCGCCAGAATTCGCATCAACACTATTCGGCGAATATCAATCTTTCTTGTAGCAATTCTGCACATCAATGGATTGTACTTCGTTGCGCTGGTGATCTGTCATGTAAGTCATTACAAACATCGTGCTAACCACAATCAGCGCAGCAAGCAGCAAACCAATAAGTGCAATGACTTTATTATCATCAAACAAGCCCTTATCCATAACATTCTCCCTAATTTCTATGGTGGGTCAGATTAACCATAGGATCGCAATCAACGTTATTGCAATCAGCAAACATGATGTTGTAAGTAAAACTACGAGCGCAAATTGCGCATCGCCAATTCCTGTTGAATAATCACCATTTTTGGTGACATTTTGTTGTTTTTTCAAAGCGATACCTACTGATGAATATACATCAGCCGTGGCCCTGCATTAAATAACCGCGTCAACGCCAACTTAATAGTAGGCCACTCCAACGCGATCCTGTCGTAGTCTGGGTTATAGATCAAGCCCATCCATTGTAAAATTAGGGATATTACTCAAATACAGTAATGTTCATTATGTATTTTCTGCTCCATTGCTCTACATCACCAAGCTTATCACACCGAAATCACTCCAGTTGCAAGGCTATATAGCGCCACAACGGCAGCGAAAATAGCCACTGCAAAAAGGCACTTCTCAATAGGGGTAAATATTGACTTATTCTGCTCACGTTTTGCGATAATAAACAATAAGGTACCGGGGCCATATATCACTGCCGACAATAAGATATATTTCATGCCCCCCGCATAGACCATCAATATGGCATAGAGTGTGGCAATCAAAGCAAAAACAAAATCTTTCCGGTACTCGACTGAACCTACCGAGTAGGTTTCTCGCGTCCAGGCTAGTTTCAACCCATAGGCTGCAACCAACAGATAGGGGATCAGCACTAACGAGCTGGTTAACTCCAATGCGAGTTGGAAGGCATACTCAGTAAAAAGCGTAACAATTAAGAATAATTGAATAAAAATATTCGACATCCAAACCGCAGCAGAGGGTACACCTCGTTTATTTTCAGTCGCAAATATCCGAGGCATGATGTTGCTTTTAGCTGCAGAATAGAGTGCTTCTGCCGCCAACAGAGTCCAGGAGAGATAGGCACCCATAACTGAAATAATTAATCCAATACTGATAAATATGGCCCCCCACCGACCGACAATATGCTCTAACACGCCAGCCATTGAAGGTTGACGTAAAGCAGCGAGGTCTGAGCGGAGCAATACACCATAGGAGAGCATCGTAACCAAAACCAGCAGACATAACACGCCAATAAAACCTAACACCGTCGCAATACCCACATGTTTTCTTTCTTTGGCGTAGCGGGAATAGACACTCGCCCCTTCGATGCCGACAAAAACAAATACTGTGACCAACATGGTGCTGCGCACTTGTGAAAAGAGAGACTGAGAACCGGCACCTATTTCTAATGCAGCATGCCCCGTATAGCCATAATCATCAAGATGAGTGAGATCACCTATAGCCCCTAAGGGTTGAGTCCCCCAGAAGTTTAATGCGAAAGTATCGGTGTGAAATGCAAATGCCAGCACGATGACAAAGATAAATATCGGAATAACCTTAGCGAAAGTGGCAATAGTATTAATCGCGGCAGCTTCTTTGATGCCACGTAACACCATAAAATGGAAACTCCATAAAATTAATGACGCAATTAAAACGGCGGACAATGTGTTGCCATCGCCAAATAGCGGGAAGAATGCCCCTAATGTCGATTTGATCAAAACGAAATAAGACACGCTGCCAATACACGCCCCAGCCCAGAAACCGATAGCCGAAGCAAAACCGGCATAATCACCGAATCCAGTTTTGGCATAAATATAAACGCCGGAATCCAAATCCGGTTTGCGCTGTGCCAATGTCTGAAAAACAAAAGCCAGCGTCAACATACCACCACCGGCAATAATCCAGGCAATGATGGCACCGAAGCCACCTGTGGCGCGGCCAAATGTAGCTGGTAAAGAGAAAATACCGGCACCGATCATGGAACCCACAACAAGTGAAGTTAATGCCCATAGTGACAGTTTTTTATTTGATGAAGCCGCCATATTCATTCCCATTGATATTAGATAATCCTATATAAGACAGATTAACCTAATAAAAGATTAAGTCCTATAGATGCTCTTCAGTGAAAATGTGAGCTTCCATTAAAAGTTGAATATTCATAGTTGGAGTATAGCAAGAGAAAATAATGCACGTAGCCATCATAGAAAAGATGCCGTGCATTGATTGAGAATTGAATTCAGCTGAGCAGTGACCTATTAGATAGGCATTTGAGCACTATAATATTTTATCTATTTAGCCCTATTTTCGGGACAATCTAGCCAATCAGATTTTTCGTCAAATAATAGCGATGGTACTCATCCACGACATTTTCTAGCGCCATTTTCAATTGATATCCGTGTTTTTCATAAAAAGGCCGAGCTTGAAAACTGAATGTATCGACTTGAGCGAACTTACATCCCCGCTGTAGTGCTTCCTGCTCCACACTTTGCATTAATTGACTGCCAGCCCCCGTATGACGTAATGTCTCTGATACCCACAGTAGTTCAATACTGAGATAATTACCTAATGTATAGCCTATAATCCCCCCTAACTTCTCCCCCTGCTCACCGGTGATAAAAACAGCTAATGGTTTACGGCTCTTATCGCCAACAAAATTACGGTTAAAGCTCCTCAACCCTGCCATAACTTCTGCCACATCTTCAGTCGTTGGGGTATCCGTCATCGTCAACTTCATTGTCATTACTCCTCGCTTTGATCACACTAACACGACTCTATTTTATCTTTTTTTCTAGCATATTCTCGTAGATAAGAGTTTTATTATTGGGTAATAACTAACAAAAAATAAATGCTATTAATAACCATTTGCATTTATAATACCGAAACCGTTTTTTATATTTGTACCAATTTCCCTCTGTAATTGTAAGGATGTCTCAATGCTCCGCCGTTTCTTCTCTTATTACACCCCATATAAAGGGCTTTTCTATCTGGATTTCGGTTGTGCCATTCTTGCTGGATTGCTGGAACTGAGCTTCCCAATGGCCGTAAAATTGTTCATCGATAAATTACTCCCAAATCAGGATTGGGTGTTAATCATCTGGGCAGCGGCTGGCCTATTGCTGATTTATCTACTGAATACCGCGCTAATGGCGATCGTTAACTACTGGGGGCATGCACTCGGTGTCGGCATCGAAACAGATATGCGCCGTCAGGCATTCAGCCATCTGCAAAAGCTCTCTTTTAGCTATTACGACAATGTGAAGACTGGTCATATCATTACCCATGTCACCAAAGACCTCGAAGAAGTTGGGGAAATTGCCCATCACGGCCCAGAGGATCTCTTTATTGCTGTGATGACCTTTATTGGCGCATTTATCCTGATGGCATCCGTTCATCTGCCACTCGCTATGCTCACTATCGTTATCGTGCCGTTTATGACCTATCTGGTCAGCCGTTATGGTTCACAAATGACGGAGACTTGGCGCAAGTTATTTGGCCAAGTGGGTAATTTTAATGCCCGAATTGAAGAAAGTATCGGTGGTATTCGCGTGGTGAAAGCATTTGCGAACGAATCTCACGAAAAGAAATTGTTCGCTAAAGATAACGAAAACTACCGCACCACTAAACTGCGGGCTTACCGCATTATGACCACCAGCATGACCATGAGCTACTTAAGCACACGTTTGGTGCAGTTGATTGTGATGGTGGCGGGTACTTGGTACGTGGTTCATGACCAACTGAGTTACGGCGGATTTGTCGGTTTTCTGTTGCTGGTCGAAGTCTTTTTCCGCCCCGTTGCGAAAATAACTTCTGTGCTGGAGAGTTATCCTAAGGGTATCGCTGGATTCAAACGATTCACTCAATTGATTGATACGTTGCCTGACATTGTCGATCAACCCAATGCGCGTCCGGTCGGTCATCTGCGTGGCGATATTTGTTACCAAAATGTCAGTTTTGGTTATTCACCGCAGAATAAAATTTTCTCCGACTTGAACCTGCAAATCCGTGCGGGTGAGACAGTGGCATTCGTCGGGCCATCTGGGGCCGGTAAAACTACATTATGCTCTTTGTTGCCCCGCTTCTACGAACTGGATGGTGGTGCAATCACTATCGACGGTATCAATATTCGTGATATGACCCAGCAGTCACTACGTAATAATATTGGTATTGTGCAGCAGGATGTTTTCTTATTCGGCGGTTCTATTCGTGAGAATATTGCCTATGGCAAGCTGGATGCCAGTGACGACGAAATCATGGCTGCCGCGCAACAAGCTCGACTCGATGAGTTGATTGAAAGTCTGCCTGATGGTCTCGATACCGTTGTTGGTGAACGCGGGGTGAAATTATCGGGTGGCCAGAAGCAGCGTCTATCCATTGCGCGTATCTTCCTGAAAAATCCACCGATTTTGATTTTGGATGAGGCAACTTCTGCGCTAGATACCGCCACGGAGCAGGCCATCCAACTCGCACTCACTGAGCTATCTCAGGGGCGAACCACGCTGGTGATTGCTCACCGCTTAGCCACCATCCAAAATGCCGATCGCATCATTGTGGTCGATAAAGAAGGGATTGTTGAACAAGGTGAACATCACGAACTGCTCGCCCGTAAAGGGGCCTATGCCAAACTGCATAATGCGCAGTTCAGTGCAGCCTGAAACCGTGTAAAAACCCACCTGCAGATGGGTGTGAATGGTAAACTGGAGGAAAATTCAGCCAAAGCCATTCCATCGCGGGCTTAAATAGGGTACAAGGACGCCATGAAAATTCCAAAACGAATCCAACCGCTGGTTGATGACGGCTTGGTTGACGAAGTCATCCGTCGTTTGAAAAGTGGCAAAGAAGCTGATGTCTATGTTGTCCGTTGTGGATCGGATATCCGCTGCGCTAAAGTTTATAAAGAAGCTGAGAACCGCAGTTTCAAACAGGCCGTCCAATACCAGGAGGGGCGTAAGGTCCGCAATAGTCGTGACGCCCGAGCCATGGCCAAAGGCTCTAAATTTGGTCGCAAACAGCAAGAAGACACTTGGCAAACGGCCGAAGTTGATGCGTTATATCTGTTAGCTAACGCAGGTGTTCGTGTGCCACAGCCCTATGCATGTCTCGATGGTGTTCTGCTGATGGAACTGGTTACCGATGCCGACGGCCTTGCCGCACCTCGTCTCAGTGACGTGCCATTTACCAAAGAACAAGCGGTGATCGACCATGCGGTGATGATCCGATATGTGGTCCGTATGCTTTGTGCCGGGTTAGTCCACGGTGACTTATCAGAGTTTAATGTCTTAATCGACAAAGACGGACCAGTCATTATCGATTTGCCTCAAGCGGTCAATGCAGCGGCTAACAACCACGCTAAAGCCATGCTACAGCGTGATGTCGCGAATATGACCCATTATTATGGTCAATACGCGCCCGAACTGCTTGACCGTAAATATGCCAAAGAGATGTGGGCACTCTATGAAGATGGAAAGTTGCATCCTGAGACTCAACTGACTGGCGAGTTTGCGGAAAGCACAGAAGCCGCTGATGTTGAGGGTGTGCTAGAGGAAATTAAAGCGGTTATCGCTGAAGAGCAAGAACGTCTGCGTGAAGCGCAAGATCCTTATTAATTAGTCACCCTAGGCTAATCTGCAAAAGTATACATAAAGGGGCAAGTGAAATACCGCACCACGCTATTTCGCCCTGCCCCTCATATCGCTCACGTGTCAGTTCAGTATTACCGTCTCAACACGGTTTCTCCCCGAAGTTTTCGCACGATAAAGTGCTTTATCCGCCGCATCCGACAAGTCCGTTGCCGCAATGCGCTCATCTGGGGCCGAGACCGAAGCCACGCCAACACTAATGGTCACGCGCCCTTGCGGTGACATCCCATGGGGGATATCTAACTCCTCAATGGAGTGCCGCATGCGCTCCGCAATGGCTCTCGCATCATCTGGTGTGCTAGGGGTTAGCAAGACAATAAACTCCTCCCCGCCATAACGGGCCAAAATGTCCGAGCCACCACGAATAGATTTTGACAGGGTTTCGACGATAGATTTTAGGCAAACATCCCCCATCGCATGCCCATAGAGATCGTTAAAACTTTTGAAATTGTCAAAATCAATCATCAAAACTGACAATGTTCCACCTTCAATACGACTCTTCTGCCAGATGCGCTGATAGAGATCATCAAAATGACGACGATTCGCCACTCCAGTCAACACATCAGTTTGTGACAGCGCTTTGAGGATCGACTCTGACTGCTTTAGCTCCGTAATATCAAAAAATGAGCCATACCAGATCACTGAACCATCATCCTGACGAGTCGGGAAAGACTCACCATGAAGCCAATGTGTCTCTTTCCCCGGCAATACCACGCGGAAATCACAACTCCAGACAGATAGATTTTGCTGAGAAATGGCAACTGCCTGTTTTAACATTTCCATATCCTCAGTGTGAACCCGGCTAAAAAGCGGATTTTGCTCTCTGGGAACATGCAAAACATCCTCAGGTGCAAGGCCAAATATTTTCCGCACACCCTCGCTGCAATATTTAAAGTAGGAGTCACCGTCAGTATTTAAATAATAAGCATAAATCATCGCCGGCAAATTTTTTGTTAACCGGTCCATCATCTGCTTGCTCTCTTCCAACGCCATCAGCAGGGATTTTCTTTCCGAAACATCAGCAATGACGCTGATATAGCCGACAGTATTACCGCTATCAGATGTTATTTCATGGACACTGAGTGCCCCCCAGAATCGTTTACCCTCTTTACGTTGATAACACCATTCACGGGCATCGCGTCGGTTAAGCAATAGATAATCTAGCTCAGCTTGTGTCTCGCCATTTTCTGGAATATGTAAAACATCCCGAATAGGACGACCAAGAACTTCGTCTTTCGAATAGCCAAACATTCTCTCTGCACCCACATTAAATATCGTGATGCAGTTATCCAAGTCGGTCGTAATGATGGCGACCTGTTTTTCGGCATTCAGCAAAACATCCAGTTGAAGATTAGATAATTCATTATTTCTATTCTCTCTCTTCACTGGCTCGCCTTTTGAGTGCCGACCAAAGAGTTTTTTGGTAAAGGCACACAGGTGGTTATGATAAAAAGAAAATAAAGACATAAATATAAATCACCTATTATTAATAAAATGTAAAACAGAAAAGCTAAAACAGAGTTAATCCAATGAACACCAACAGTAGTGACACAGCAAATTATAACATATGCCAATGAATCGGTGTAAGTTCGGCGTGATAGCACGCAAGGTTAGATAAATACTGACATTTAACTTGATAGAATCATTACAAATCCTGCCAAGAAAACTGAAATAATAATCCGTTATTCTGTGGGCTGATTTATGTTGAATCGCTGGAGCAAGAATGAAAAAGTTTCTGATAATGTGTATGACCACACTCTTATTATTGAATACTGTCGCGAGCTTTGCTGCACAACCGACTAATAAGACAGGAAAAGAATCAACAAACGAGACATGCAAGCGTCCGCCTGCACCACCAAAAGATAAGAATGGTCACCCATTACCACCCCCCAAAGATCATAATGGTAACCAGCCAACTAAAGACCGGTCCCCTCATGATAGTCAGCACGGTTGCCCACCACCACCATCTGAAAAAAAACCACGCGGTTAGAGCTATCTAATTATTAACCTGGCTAATGCGGTGATAAAAGCAGATGAATTAAAAGGTCCGCTTTCCTTTATCTGCTTTTTATTATGCGATTAATTACAAGACTATAAATTATAAAGCAATAAAATTATAGTGGTAACTTACCTTTATCCTCAGCTAGTTTAATTTTTAAATAAATAAAAACTGCACTTCACTTCTCACACCTAAAAATCAAATACATAGATGATTGCATTTATGTTTCATGCTAATTTCAATTATTGATCGTTCTATAAATCATCTATTGCGCTGGAAAAATACAACTTTATATTCCATGCTAAACAATGAGAAAACAATCTCTCACTCACGCATTAATAATACCAGCTGAAATATAATGGATAGATAAGGAAATAATCATGCTTTATAAGTCATTGCTTAATATTATCATTGCAACGTTCTCACTCACAGCAATTAGCACGGTATTTGCTGCATCCTCTCCGACGACACCTAGCGATATGACGTGTAAGGAGTTCCTTGATCTTAATCCGAAAAGTATGACTCCAGTTGCTTTCTGGATCATTAATCAAGATACCCATTATAAGAAAGGAGATACTGTCGATTTTCAGGAAGTAGATACGCTCTATACACCCAAGGTGATTGATATGTGTAAAAAATCACCCGATAAGAAAATATCTGAGATGAAGAAAGAAATTGAGGAGGCCACCAACAAAAAGTCAATGTAATATAATCCCTGGCCCCACTCTGGATAAGTGGGGCTATCATTATCTTTTGGTGACGATGACTTTAGGGAATAATCATGCTTAAAAAATTCATGCTGACAACTTTGCTGGTATTACCCATCAGCCAAGCGTTGGCCCTTGACTGTAATAATGCCGTGACACAACTGGATATGAATCAGTGCGCAAATTCTGAGTATAAGAAAGCTGATACCGAACTCAATCGCACCTATAAGCAAGTACTCGCCAAAACATCTGTGGCTCAAAGGGCATTATTGAAAAGTGCGCAACTGACTTGGATAAAATACCGTGACGCTGATTGCACCTTTCAGTCTTCAGCCACTGAAGGTGGCTCGGTACATCCCATGATTATCTCTGCTTGTCTGACCCATAAGACCGAAGAGCGCACCGCGCAACTGAAATCATTTCTTAACTGCCCTGAAGGAGATTTAAGTTGCCCACTGTGATGATTAGCGCTGACGCATTGATGATGGTGTTAAGCCGTAAGCTGTTTTAAAACAGTTGCTAAAGTGGCTGGCTGAGCTGAAACCGCAGGCCAAAGCAATATGAATAAGCGGCATCACGCCATGTTTTAGTAATTGTTCTGCATGATATAAACGCGCTTTTAACACAAATTGATGAGGGGCCAGCCCAGTGCTCTGCTTGAACATCCGCGCAAAGTGGAATTCACTCAGCCCTGCTTGTTCAGCCAAGTCAGACAATAACAGCGGCTCCGATAGATGCCCGTCGATATACTCTTTGACTCGCTTTAATACCACCGGTGCCAATCCGCCGCGAATAGTAGGCAAAGCCCACTGCAACTGAGTGTAATTTTTCAGCAGATGGGTCATTAGCAGGGTCGATGCACTACTGAGCGCCAGATGATTTGCTTGCTCTTGCCAGTGACAGTTCAGTAAAAATTGACGATAGAGTACAGTTATTTGCTGATCTTCGGCAAAAATGCGCTCATCGACTTGAATAGACTGGGGGCTACGATCCCAGATCTGCTCTGCCAGATGGCGCAAATGTTGATCGGTGCAATACAGATGCACGAATGATAAATCGTCCCGTACATCCCAACTGGACAAACTGTCCTTTGGCATAATGCAAAAACGATCCGGCCCGCCCCCATTTTTCCACCCTGCTCGCGTTTTGTGGTAACACTCGTAACCATCAGCGACATATAAACTCAGCGTATGATGGTCAGGGCTCTCCTGTGTCACACAGTCATCACGATTAGACCAGGCCGCCAGTTGAACACCCGTGCCAAGTTGCACGCAATCATGCAAGCGGGCTTTATGCTCTCGTAGGGTTTCAAAAGCCTGATACCGTTCTAACATCGCACTGACATCCCACAATAACGCTGATGAAATCAGTTTAATGACTTGCTGTGTGGCAAACCATATTTTCCAGCTATTTATCTCAAAAATGCGCAAGATTTTGCAATTCGCCGCAAGCCGCTGAAAGCCAAGTTAGCCTGCATGGCGGATACTGACGTTTTCCAGAAGTAATGAGAAATAACGATGAATGTACTGCTCTATTTGCTGGTTGTTGTGATTTGGGGAACAACCTGGATTGCCATCACCCTACAGCAACAAGGTGATGTTGCTATTACGGTGTCGATCTTTTATCGGTTTGCACTGGCCGCCGGTGTCATGATGGTCGTCTTACTGTTGGCGCGTCGATTGCGGCATCTTAAGATGCGTGATCACCTTTTTTGCATCGCACAGGGTTTTTGCGTTTTTGCCTTTAATTTTTACTGTTTTTACCATGCTGCAGCCTATATCAGCAGTGGCCTGGAATCCGTTATTTTCTCAATGGCAGTGTTGTTTAATGCCATCAATGGCATGTTCTTCTTCCGTCAACGTCTCAGCCCTAATTTATTGCCAGCCAGTATTCTCGGTATGATTGGTATTGTCGCCCTATTCTGGCAAAATTTAACCGCTACCCAAGTCGCACCGGAATTACTGAAAGGCATTGGTCTGAGCCTATTGGGCACTTATGGTTTCTCACTGGGTAATATGATCAGTAGCCGCCACCAGCGCCAAGGATTGGATATTCTTTCCACTAATGCCTATGCCATGACCTATGGTGCTGTGCTGATGGGGCTTTTCAGTATTATTCAGCACCACTCTTTCACTATCGAATTAACACCGCGTTATTTGGGTTCATTGCTGTATTTGGCTATTTTCGGCTCAGTGATCGCATTCGCCGCTTATTTCAGTTTGATTGGCCGTATCGGTGCCAGTGGTGCGGCCTACAGTACACTGCTATTTCCACTGGTCGCCTTAAGCATCTCTACTGTCTATGAAGGTTATCACTGGCACCTGAATGCCATTATGGGGTTAGTGTTAATCCTACTGGGCAATTTGGTGATGTTCTCTCGGCCGGGCATGGTGCAATCCTGGTTTAAGCGTCGCCACGCCACTCTTTAAAATCCATAGGCTTACGGCTAACATTAACATTATCGGCATCCAGATATTTCTGCTTGGCCTCGGTTAAATTGATACTGTCTCTATTACGGTAAAGCAGATACCAGCCAATCACCATCATCATTGCCGCCAAGGTAGTGAAAGGCGTGATGATGGCACTGCGGGCAGCCCTTAGCTGTCCGTAATCTGTGAGTTGTCACTATTAGCCGTAACCAATCATTTAGTGGCAAATAACTTTACTGATGAATAAATTCAATGCCATATAATCCACCGATAGCATTAATCGTCTCGAGCAAATGTGCCCCATCGGCCTGGGCCAAGGGGGGATCACTCTCTGCTAGGTGCACTGATTGCCACAGGGTAAGTGCAGAAAACCATGCAATTATCTTAGCCATTGTTACCTCTGCGCGCTCTATCAAATGGGCGGGATTGCTTTTTTAAGAGTAGACGCTGAATCGGACAATAAATGAACTAATCATTATTGCTTTGAATATGCAGAATTTAGATATCACAAAACCGGGTTGGGATAGCGATGCAGAATTTATCATTTTATTGATGCTAATTTGCGACTAAGCATCGGCAGCGGTTGATTGTGATTCCGACCGCTGCTGTCTTTGTTCCAGAATGCGATGCAGATTCGCCTCAAGCCAGACGGTCAGCCCTTCCACCTGCTCCTGAATCTCTCTTCCCAACGGTGTCAGCTTATATTCCACATGGGGCGGCACGACCGGATATGGGATGCGATCGACAAAGCCGTCTTCTTCGAGGTTTTGCAGGGTTTGCGCCAACATTTTCTCGCTGACACCTCCGATCTTGCGTCTTAGCGCACTAAAACGCAGGGTTTCGTTGCTTAAAGCAATCAACACCAATAGTCCCCAACGACTGGTTACTCGCTTGAGTACTTCTCTTGAAGGGCAATCAGCATTGAGCAACTCACCACGCCGAACTTGTTCCGGAAATGAAATGTTGCTGTTCAAATTTTGCGGCTCCACTATTTTCATACTAACCTTTTGGTACGTACTTACTTAAAGTTAGTATATTGCATATGATGATCTTAAGGGCGATTTTTTGGTGAGTGATACCTCTTTATTGCTGACAAAAAGTCCGCCTCCTCGTAAATAACATCAATCTGGAGCCTTATTATGATCGCAGTAACCGGTGCCACAGGCCAATTGGGCCGCCTTGTTATCAACGCATTACTTAAAAAAGTGCCTGCCAGTGAAATCATTGCCGCCGTCCGCAACCCTGAAAAGGCCAGCGACCTGGCAGCATTAGGAATTCAAGTCCGTAAAGCGGACTACAGTCAACCCGCCACCTTGGATAGCGCGTTTCAGGGGGTCGATAAGCTGCTGTTAATTTCATCCAGTGAAGTGGGTCAGCGTGTTGCCCAACATGCTGCCGTGATTGAGGCGGCCAAACGCGCAGGGGTCAAACTCTTAGCCTATACCAGCTTGCTGCATGCCGATAAATCCCCACTGGGCTTAGGTGAAGAGCATCGCGCGACTGAAGCACTATTACGTGAGTCTGGCCTGCCGGTGGTGTTACTGCGCAACGGCTGGTACACCGAAAACTATGCCGCGAGTATTGCGCCAGCCTTAGCTCACAGTGCATTTATCGGCTCAGTTGGCAAAGGACGTATCGCCTCAGCCACACGCGAAGATTATGCTGAAGCGGCCGCTGTGACACTGACCCAAGATAATCAGGCTGGGAAAGTTTATGAGTTAGCAGGTGATGATAGCTATACACTGGCTGAATTCTCAGCAGAAATTGCCCGCCAGTCCGGCAAGCCAGTGGTGTACCAAGATTTACCTGAAGCGGATTTCCGCCAGGCACTGATTGGTGCTGGGCTACCTGAGGGCTTCGCCAGTCTACTGGCCGATTCTGATGCTGGAGCTGCCAAAGGTGGGTTATTTGATGACAGCCATACATTGAGCAAACTTATTGGCCGCCCAACGACCCCTTACGCGAAAGTGATTGCCGCAACACTGGCTGCACTGTAAGGTTTTTTGCTCTACTGATGATCGGTAACCCCTCAGACTACCGATCATTTTTCTGTGCGATTAATCTTACCACTTATTTCGCTTTTTCCAGTGCCTGAGCCAGATCTTCGATAATGTCGTCAATATGCTCAATCCCGATCGATAACCTCACCATATCCCGTGGCACACCCGCTTTGACCAACTCTTCATCATTAAGCTGCCGATGAGTTGTTGAGGCCGGATGGCAGGCCAGCGATTTAGCATCACCGATATTCACCAGTCGCACGATTAAATTCAGCGCGTCAATAAACCGCCCGCCAGCTTCCTGACCGCCATAAATACCGAATGATAATATTGCCGCCGGTTTGCCGCCGAAGTAGCGCTGAGCCAACTCATGCTCGGGGTGATCAGGTAGACCCGCGTATTTGACCCAACTGACTTGTGGATGGTCTTGCAAATAATGGGCGACTTTCAGCGCATTTTCCGTATGGCGTTCCATACGCAACGCCAATGTTTCCAGCCCCTGCAATATTAGGAACGCATTGAACGGCGACAGGGCCGCACCGGTATTTCGCAGTGGCACCACCCGACAGCGGCCAATGTAGGCAGCCGCACCAAATTGCTCAGTATAGGTGACACCATGGTAGGACAGGTCCGGCGTATTCAATTGTGCAAAGCGCTCAGGATACTGCGTCCAAGGGAATTTGCCGGAATCCACCACAATACCGCCAATGCTGGTACCATGGCCGCCGATATATTTGGTCAATGAGTGAACCACAATGTCAGCGCCATGTTCAAATGGCCGACAAAGGATAGGCGTCGCGACGGTATTGTCCACAATCAGTGGTACACCATGACGATGAGCAGCATCGGCCAATTTTTTCAAATCAACAATATTGCCTGCCGGGTTGCCAATCGATTCACAGAATACTGCTTTTGTTCGGTCATCGATTAATGCCTCTAATGCGTCAATATCATCATGATCGGCAAAACGAGTTTCAATCCCATAACGCGGTAAGGTATGCGCCAGCAAGTTGTATGTCCCGCCATATAATTTGGCCACCGAGACAATGTTATCGCCCACTTCGGCAATGGTCTGGATAGCATAAGTAATCGCCGCCATTCCTGACGCTACAGCCAACGCCGCGATCCCCCCTTCCAACGCCGCCACCCGCTGCTCTAGCACGTCATTGGTTGGATTCATAATTCGCGAATAAATATTGCCAGCGACTTTTAAATCAAATAAATCAGCACCATGCTGGGTATTATCAAAGGCGAAAGAGGATGTTTGATAGATAGGAACGGCGACAGCTTTGGTCGTGGGGTCTGGTGAATAGCCTGCATGAATAGATAATGTTTCTAATTTCATTCTTTATCCTTGGTATAGATGACAATACCACTCACGACGAAGTGGCATATCAAGGCGCTGCCCCCTGATTAAGAAGCGAATTTACCGGCGGCAGAGGGCACGGGAAGGCAAGTAACAGAAGGATTAACAATAGAGGAATTAATAGTCGATACCTATATCTACATGCGATTATTTGGCTATTAAATATAATTAAATGTTATCGGTATCACGCTCCTCCCCCTCAACACGCCCCCAAGTTCACTACAAAAACACGATATTTAGTCACTCAAACATTCGATTCACTATTTTTTGATGTCACCCTAGTTGCCAGTGAATTTTTATTCGGTGCTCATTACCTCTTCAAATCTTCACTATCCTTGTGCAACTATATTTTTGTGCAGCTATGGGAATTTTCATTTCTGGATAATATTAATCTCAAAGGAAACTGTAACAAATAGTTATTGTGATATTCATAATTAACAATTATTGCAAACAAAAAACTCACAAGCATCATGCCATGTAACCTTTCAGCAAAAAAAATCCCTATTTTCCTCATAAAATCGGGCAATAAAATCACATTGAATGATTCATTCAATAACCTCATCAATTGACACTGGGGCAGTCCAAACAAGAAAATCATCAAGTCATTGTTATCAATTGATTTTAATAAAGAAATATATTTAAAAATAACAGAATTCAAATCTAGATCAGAAAATAAATTAATATAATGGTTAATGCATATAATATATAAATGCTCCAAATAAGTGCAACGGAACTAATAATCAGCACTTATATAAGGCATTAATAAATTAACGAATAAAGGTATAAAGTTTTATCTTATGGGGCCGATTACCCTAAGCAATTGTTGTCTTCACCTGTTATTCGGGAACTCCCCAATTTACTGAGGTTATTATGAGAGTGAACAAGCCTGTCAGTCGGCAGGAGTATCCCATTGATCGCGATACCACCTTGCAATCCACAACCGATACGCGCGGTAATATCGCCTATGCCAATGCCGCATTTGTTCGAGCCAGTGGCTTTGAATATCAGGATTTACTTGGCCAGCCACACAATATTGTGCGGCATCCTGACATGCCACCCGCTGCTTTTGCCGATATGTGGCAGACCCTAAATGCGGGACTGTCTTGGTCATCACTGGTGAAAAACCGCCGTGAAAATGGCGACTATTATTGGGTACGCGCCAATGCCACCCCCTTACGCCATAATGGCCGCTTGACCGGTTATATCTCGGTGCGCATCGCGCCGACCCGTGAGGAGATTAAGCAAGCCGAAGCTCTTTATGCTGATTTTAATTCCGGCAAAGCCAACCAACGCCGCATCAGGCTGTATCGCGGATTGATTGTGCGCTCTGGTTGGCTCTCATGGATGTCACTGTTTCAAACTCTCTCCTTACGATGGCGTTTACGCGGTGCATTACTGGGTGCTGCCCTACTGCCAACTGTCGCAGCGGGCGTCATGGGCATAACGGGGTTACCTCTGCTAACTCTGGGCGCGGTAACCCTTGCCAGCAGCCTCATCACGTCATTTTGGCTGGAGCGCCAGGTCGCCCGCCCGATCGCCGCGATTTTGCAGCAAGCGCAAGATGTCTCTTCCGGACAGGCCGGTGACTATGTGCAGCTAAACCGCGTCGATGAAATTGGCTACTTAATGCGTAGCGTGAATCAATTGGGCTTGAATCTCCGTTCATTAACCGATGATGTCAGTGGTCAGGTTGATGGCATTAATACTGCCAGTAGTGAAATTGCCGCAGGGAATCGGGAGCTAAAAGTCCGGACTGAGCAAGCGACGGCTAACTTGCAACATATTGTCAGCGCGACCGAGCAATTAGTGGCAACAGTACAAAACAGTGCCAATAGTGCCAATGAAACAACCTCGCTGGCAGCGATGAGCAGTCATGCTGCGGAACAAGGCAGTGAGTTAATGCACCAAGTGATTGAAACTATGGGCACGATTAATGACTCCAGCCATCGTATTGTCGATATCATCAGTGTGATTGAAGGCATCGCCTTCCAGACCAATATCCTGGCACTGAATGCTGCGGTTGAAGCCGCACGAGCTGGTGAACAAGGCCGGGGATTTGCCGTGGTCGCCAGTGAAGTTCGTCACCTGGCACAACGCTCATCCACGGCGGCCAAAGAGATTAAGCACTTAATTGAAACCAGTGTCGAGCGGGTTCGCGACGGCAGCGCGCTGGTGCAAAATGCCGGTGCCACCATGGACAATATCGTCAAGCAGGCGGGTCAGGTCTCCACCTTAATCAGTGAGATCAGCACCTCGACCCATGAGCAGACCCAAGCACTTGGCCAAATTAGCCAATCGATTGGCCAGTTGGATCAAATGACACATCAGAATGCGGCGATGGTTGAACAGTATGCTGGTGCGGCGGAAGAGCTGGCCCATCGCACCTTGCGCCTAACCGCTGCGGTACGAATCTATCGGCCAGTAAAGTGAGATAACCATTCAGATGACATAACATTGAATAGCGCGGAAAATTAAGGAATTAAGCCTAACCATCCCATTATCTGTTATGGCTGCTATGACAGTTAATTCATCTGTCATAGCAATAAACAGAAAGCCCGCTATAGTGGGTAGGTGGTTATTCAATTATTAAATAAGGAGTTTTATGTCATCACTTAATCAAACATCTGTTCGCGCTCAGCAAGGTGAACCCGATGCAAACTTACCTGGTGAAGATCATTTGATCGCCCATGAAGCTTTGCTTATCGCATTAATGGTTGAATGCGCTAATGAGTCCGATAACGATCAATTTCTGTTTAGCGTCCGAGAGACACTTAACGAAATATTAGGCACAGCGCGCTATCTCGATGCCAGCAAGATAGCCAATGGCTTGATCGATGAGGCTGATGATAAAGCCAATCGCTAATAGTTAGCCCTCACTCACGAGGGCTTTTTATTGTTTATCTCTTTTGGCGGCGACACTGAATAGCCGGAAACAATCGCCGTAAGAATGATAAATAAATGCCCTTCTGCAGAGTCGAGTAAAAAAGAGTTAAACAGATGGCATGCCAAATAGCTGCCCAGCAAGGCAAGTAGTACACTTCTGGTCTGGGTAGGCAAACGCCATGCTGCACGAAAATAGCACCACATCCCCCCCCAAAATAGCGCTAAACCCACCAATTCTGACTGCACTGTTTGCATTAGATATTCATTATGTGGGTTTATGCTGTAGCCGATTTGTGGATTCGGTTAGCCCTGACACCTCAGCGCATCCAGAGCCAACTTAAAAGCAGGTAGTGCCTGTCTGCGACTGGGGTAATAAAGAGGGTACCCGCCCAAGTCGCACTGGCCTAGTTATGAGCACAAAAACTCTGGATCGCTCCGATTCCGGGAACAACCAAGTTGCATCGACTCGAGGAGAACATCGGTGGTGCCACCATTGAGCTCACTGCCGCAGACTTGAGTGAAATAGCTGACGTATTGGCAAAAGTCCCAGTCCAGGGTGAGCGTTATAACACGCAGATGATGAAAACTATTAACCGATAAGCTCTTCAACCTATAAATCGACGGTGACAAACCACGCCACTCACTCGTATGTCGCAGCGGTCATGAAAGAGCTGCGACCACTTCTTACCTTCGGACCTTCTATCACACCGAATATAGAGTTAATTGGTTGACTGGTGGGCTAAAACAGGAAAGGCTATGCAATAATTTGAATTACCTTGCAAATACACAGATACTTCCGACGATAATAAGTAAACCGCATGGTCAAAAGGAAAATTGCCCCATGAATACCGGATTTATCCTGCTCTGTGTTTACGGAATTGGAGCTATTGTGTCTACTTTCATCATCTTCCCACTGACACGTGATCAGAGTTTGGTAGTCAGGTGCTTATCATCGTCTCTTATCGGCTTAACATGGCCCTTGAGCCTACCGGTTGCCTTACTTCTCTCGATATTCTAATTAAGAGTACAGTGGAATGTCCGGGTAAGTTAAAACCTCAGACTCCATGATATGGTGGGAAAACTTCGTGGCTAGATATTTAAGTAAAACAGCGGCTATAGCCCCATTAGACGGCAACCACGAGAAAGCTGGCGACAATATATTTACTCAAGGTAGCAAGTGGGTATTAATTGAATTTAAAAGAAGTAAAGCCGACTTAGAATCTGAAAAAGCAAAATTTATAAATTATGACCAAGCTAAAGATGCATTGTCTGCATTTGATAGTCACTATTTCCTGATATACGGCGGTCTGCTGAATCCGGGACAATTTGGACTCTGGGCACAAACCTATTTCTCCGGAAGAAAAGGTATCTGCCTAGATGAAGTTCTGAATAATGCTAAAGGCATAAAAGATTTTATTCTTTATGTCATAGCATTATCGCATTTAAAAAGGTGGTAATCCTGGTGGTTTAGGAGGCTGGGGCTAACGGATTATGCTCAAGTGGCTTGCATCAATAAGCATGGAGAAATATATGCCTGTATGTCTCTTTCTGGTTTCCGTCGAAAAGCGGGTGTAAAACCGACGCCTGAAGCCAAATACAGAAGTGCAGCACCAGATATGTAATTATTCTTCATCTATTGATATCAAGAGTGGTACGCATGACTTAATAAGTAATAGTGCCACCTTACCTTTACGCTATCCCCCATACAGCCACATCACCACTCCCCGCTTCACTTTGCACGATTTGAAGGCAAAAGGTATCTCAGATCTAATCGGTTCGCTATACGACAAGCAAGCAATCTCAGGACACAAAAACGCATCACAGACGGCAAGCTATGATAGGGAAATTAGTGTTGTTCCGGTCATCAGCGGGCAGGATATGGCGAAATGATATGGTAAAAAAATGGTGAAGTGTAATTTTGATCACAAAAAAACCGCCTCACGGCGGCTAACGACATACTCATACTACTTTGTTTTACTTAGAATATTTTCCATGGTGCCCGGGGCGGGACTTGAACCCGCACAGCCATAAGCCGAGGGATTTTAAAAATTTGATGCTACTTTTTAAAATCAATAAGTTGTGTATGCTCAAAGAGTTATAAATGCGTATATTTAACTATTTTTGTGTGAGACTCGTTTTTGCTGCCACTAAAAATAGCAACTTATTCCTCAAAAATTAGCTTGTCATAAGGATTTAACGTTATGGCCGCATCTAGGTGATCAGGTGCAAAATGTGCATATCTCATCGTCATTAGGATAGTGCTATGACCGAGGATCTGTTGCAGCACTAAAATGTTGCCGCCCCCCATCATAAAGTGACTGGCAAAGGTATGTCGGAGTACATGCGTTCGCTGCCCTTTCGGTAATTCTATACCAGCTCTTTTCAGTGCATGTTTAAAGGCGTCATAAGAGGCCGAAAATACAGGGCCGCGCATTTTAGGTAACCGCTTATACAATCTTTCTGATATGGGTACGGTTCTATTCTTTTTACCTTTGGTATTAATGTATGTCACACGACTGGGTAATATCTGCGACTGTTTCATATCCTGCGCTTCTCCCCATCTGGCACCAGTGGCTAAACAGAGGCGAACAATAGTTCCTAAGCTCCTATTTTCCGACTTATCACAGGAAACCAAAAGCCGTTTAATTTCATCTTGGGATAGAAAAGCCAGCTCTTGATCTCCCTCGCTAAATTGCCTGATACCATCAAGCGGATTGATTCCCTCCCATTCACCCAGCCGCTTTAATTCTGAAAACACAGCATGGAGATATGATTGTTCACGGTTAACAGTCGCTTCTTTTACAACGGTACGCCCTTTAGCTTTCCATTCACCATTCAACCGTCTCTCCCGGTATACAGCAAACATATTCTTATCGACATCTGCTGCTAAGGGTTCCCCCATTCGCTCACAAATAGCCAATAATTTGTTTTTTCGGGACTCACCAGAAGATAAGGTTTTACCGTGCATTTCATACCAGCGCTCTACTAATTCAGCCAACGTTATCGCACTGATACTCACCGCAGCGTCTTGTTTATGTCCCATGATGCGTCTCTCGTATGAGATCGCTTCACCTTTCGTAGCAAACTGTTTACGTATTCGCTGATTCTCGCGACCATAGGGGAAACATTGGCAAAGCCATTTGCCATTAGGTAATTTACTAACTGCCATTATTGTTCTACCCATCCCATCATCATCATTAGCATTACAGCGCTAGATGAGATTTCTTGATTAGCGAACATTATCTTATTTTTGGCGGGATTTGGATCTCGTTCGAATGCTAAATCTAGTTGGTTTACTAACTCAACGGCATAAGGTTTTAAGTCATCTATTGACCGTATATTCTTTTTGATGTCAGCTTTTAATAACCCCTTACTCAAGAATGAAACAAGGAAATCAGAGCAGGTAGCAATCTTATTATTCTGATCCGCATTCTGCCAAATTAGTGCATTAGCATCATGCAGATCCCCCCCTTCATACCATTCCCCTGCAAATACATTACTTGTGAAGATAACAAAAACAATAAATATAATTGATAATATATTTTTCATAGTTAATCCTTAACAGAAGTAATAGAGGAATTATTAAAATATAAGACCATTAAGCAACTTAACTTTAAGTTATTTATTAAAAGAAACTATTAAAAATGCAATTAAAAATCCCGAGATAAATACGCCACCAGTAAATATGGGGTGGTCTCGTAATATTTGCTGCCATGATAAACGTTTTTCTGAAGTCGGTGCCGTAGGGGAAATTGGCTCCGAATATTGTTTTTCATCCAGCCACGATAGTGCTTGTTGCAATTGTAAGCGACTTAACTCTGTTAAACGTCCTGTTCCAAACTGAATATGACAATATCGAATAAGTTGCTGCCTTTCCGATTCTTTTTGAGTATTTTTCAGTAGCAAATGTATTAAAGACTTACTTGCCTCTTGATCACAGTAACGAACGCTCAAAGCCCGAAGATATCGATATGCTACCTGATAATGACTTACTGTCATTTCTTCAATGCTACTGACACCAATCTCTGCATGAACCCTTTGCCAAATGGCAAAACTCTCTTCATAACCAGTCTCAACAATTTCTTGTACCAACTGATTTAACTGTTTTCGCTGTGCTGGTACTAATGGTCGGTCATCTTTGGGAGGATGTGGTATTGAAATATTTACCAAATCTCGTCCAACAAACTGATCAATCCTCGTATTTTCTTCATTAAAATCACGGCCTGCTACCCTATTCCGATCCTTGGAAGCCTCAGTGTCCATTTATTCCTCCGTTTTACTTTTTATGTTCGTGAAAATCCCTGCCAGCAACACGATGCCCACTGCCGCGGCTAACACTTACCTTGCTGGTAACAGAAGCTGAATTGCCAGCAGCTAATGCCGCGAGGGCCGCAGCTTTTACAGCAACTGAAGCCAACCGATAGCTATCAAGCATTTCACATTCATCAGCAGTCAGCGCCGATACAGAACGCACTCCAATCACAACGTATTGTACATCCAGGCCAAATTTAGAAAGTGATGCCAAGTAGAACGCATCAGGACAGCTTTCACCTTTCTCGTATTTCAATTGGGTTAGTTTTTTAACTCCGCCAATATCACCCATAGCTACTTGGCTCAGCCCCAACCTTTCGCGCTCTTCTCGCAAACGCAATCCGATATTAATTTTCATGCCAAAATCCCTTGACTGGTATGTTTTTATATACCAGAATGGTTCTCACAAGTACTCAGTGGATCACAATATACCATTATGAAACAAGTCGAACATTACCAGCGTTCGCGATTACCGAAAGGAATCGCCTCAAAAAACCCTACCCCTATGCGTTTGTCTGATGATGAACGTTTGGAATTAGAAGCACTTGCAGCAAAAGAAAGCCGCTCAATTTCAAGCATGGCACGCCTGATTTACTTGCGGGGTATTGCTGCTATTCAAACTGAATGATAAGGAGAAATCATGGGTAATATTACTATAAACATCACAATACCAACGGGGTATGTGTCGCTTAAAGAATACTCAACACTGACAAACATCCCTTTTGCCACCTGCCGAGGAATGGTTCGCGATGGCCGCATTATTATTCGCCCCAAAGCTAAAGCCGGTGACAAAGTTGAAGTTAATTTGGTCGCAATGCTGAAAGATGCCATAGCTAATAGTTAGGGGGGGAATATGAAATACACCTTAACCATTATTAGCCGACATTCATCAGCCTACCGTGGCTTTGTCATTACTCATCGGCCAAGAACAGCCATGAATCCCATTACCCGTTATGAAGTATTTCTAGGTGAACAGTCTTTCGGTTTGCTTGACGCTCAGGCACTTGCAACGGGTTTTATCGATCAGTTGTATATCGAACATGAGACGGGAGGCACAGCATGACATCACTTTGCTTACAGATAGCCAATGCCATATTACGGACACATATGGTTGATATGGCGGAATTAACTCGCCGTGCAATAGAAGAAGATGGGCTGTTCTCACTTAGATCAGGGCTTCATGACCGCGAGAAGGAAGTCATTTTCCGTAACACCATTGCCGGCCTATCAATGATTACTTCCATCGCTTGGCAATTGCGTGAAAACGAATTAGTGACTTTCCACCAATTAAGCACCGAATTGAAGAAATTTAGTGAGTCAGGAGTGCTTCCTCCACTGTTCAATGCCGAGGTGTCAGTATGCCAGGACAATTAATTGAATTAACCAGCGGTGCATTAGTTGTTCTTGTGGCACTGATATGGGTCGCTTTTCTGTCTGTCCGCGCAATGTTCCAAGATTATCACCGCCGCTCTAGCAACAAGAAAGAGGCAGAACGCCGTGCATTTCTGGAGCGTAAAGCCGAGGTAGAACGCAAAGCGCGTCAACAACTTTGAGGAAAATTGATTGTTCTCACGTGAGGTGCGAATGATGGAGAAAATAAATACGAACGAATCGCCACTATCAATACAGGAATGGAATCAGAAAGTTGGTTTAGAGCATTTAAGCCGTTTAAAGGAAATGTTTAATAGAGATCCAGATGAAGAATTTGAGAAGTATTTAGAGTCATTAAGCAAAGGAAAGATAAAAGGTGTTATTTATTATGTAGCGGGTATAGAAAAGGCCCGCCATGAAAAAAGATTTAGAACGTTGGAATATCACGAAAAAAAGGCAGTGCGTAAAGCAGTATTGGATTTATGGGTTGATTTGAATTCAATTCCAAAAGACTTGTTATGAATAAATAGCTTTCAACTAATTATCAAATATGGCGAATTTATCACGCTGGGATTCGTATTACTTAAAATTAAGGATTAGAATATGCTAAGTGAAAAAGTAAGCAAAGCTGATTTAGTGAATGAAACACGACTGAATGAGCACAGGAAACAAGCAGCGCTGACTTCTGAGCTTTTGGAGAAATTAGCGAATGTCATTGTCGTACGTAATTTATGTATCAAAGAGTCGGTGGAACTACTACGCCAAGAATCTGATAACATCAAAAACCAAATAAATGAGTAGCGGATTATGAAAATAATTCGTTCACCGCTAAAATGGGTCGGTTCCAAAGGCCGCATTATGCCAATCTTGCGCCAGCATCTACCCGCCGGAAAACGTCTGGTAGAGCCGTTCGCCGGGTCATGCTCCGTCATGCTGAATACTGATTATGACGAATATCTCATTGCTGATATTAACAGTGATTTAATTAATTTCTATCAGCAATTACAAAAGTATTGCGAAAACGTCATTGTTCTTGCGGAAGCGCTTTTCAGGCTGGATAACAACGAAACCGATTATTATATAAATCGCCAATCTTTTAATGAGCGTGAATTCAGCGACGAATTCAACGCCGCCATGTTTTTATATTTAAACCGTCATTGTCATGGTGGTATTTGCCGTTATAACCAAAAAGGTGAATTCAACGTTCCCTACGGAAGATATAAAGCGCCTTATTTCCCCGCAGCTGAGATCCGATATTTCGCTGAAAAAGCCCAAAAGGCCATGTTTGTATGCTGTGACTTTTCCGAGGCGCTAACAATGACCATGCCGGGCGACGTGGTTTATTGCGATCCGCCTTATATCCCGACATCCAAGACCGCAGATTTTACCCATTACCACACTGGCGGCTTTAGTCTGAGTGAGCAATTTTGGCTCTCTGAAATACTCATGATTACAGCGCGTCAGGGTTGCCACGTTATTGCATCGAATAGCGATACTCCTCATGGCCGGTATCTTTACGAAAGTTTTGATATTCACAGTATTACCGCCCCTCGCTCTGCGAGTTGTAAATCTGATGGCCGTAAGGCGGTAGGTGAGATTATCGCAACCTTGGGGGCGGTAATATGACCAAAGGCGTTTATTACAACGAGATTGATCCCTATGCAGCCCAATGGCTGAGAAACCTTATTAAAGCCGGACATATTGCCCCCAGTTATGTTGACGAGCGGAGTATTGTTGATGTTAAACCAGAAGACCTTACAGAATTCACACAGTGCCACTTCTTTGCGGGGATCGGAGTCTGGTCATACGCCTTACGTAGAGCCGGATGGCCTGATAACCAACCCGTCTGGACCGGCAGTTGCCCTTGCCAGCCTTTCAGCGCAGCAGGTAAAGGAGCTGGGTTTGATGACGAGCGGCACTTATGGCCCGCATTCTTCCATCTCATCAGTGAGTGCAAACCTACAATCGTCTTTGGAGAACAAGTTGCGAGTAAAGCTGTCGATACTTGGATCGACCTTGTTCAAGCTGACATGGAAGGAGTGGGTTACGCCTTCGCAAGTACACCGTTCCCGTCTGCGGGCATCGGTGCGCCGCATATCCGAGATCGAAATTTCTGGTTGGCCGACGCCAAATGCCAGCAACATAAAACATGCATACCAAGACTGGGAGAAAGTCATTGCGAGAAAAGCTGCGGGCCGTCAGTCGAATCTTCAGGATTTTGCTTGCCTGGCAGGATGGTCCACCGTGACGACCATCGACAACAATCAGGTGCGCGGCCAAGCGGCGGCAGCGAATCACCCACAGCACTGGACAACACTCGGTGGGGCGGCAAGATTGGCGCATTGGGCGACACCGAGAAGTTGCCACTCGGGACACACGACGGGGAGTATCGATCGAGCGGAGAACAACAGAGGCAGGTTGGAGGATATGGTCTTTCTGGCAATGAATCCATCCCCGGCCCGACTAACGGCTTCTGGAGAGATGCTGACTGGCTCTTGTGCCGAGATGGAAAGTGGCGGCCAGTTGAACCCGGCACATTCCCGCTGGTTAATGGGCTTACCTCCAGAGTGGGACGACTGCGCGCCTACGGAAACGCTATCAATGCTGAAGCGGCAAAAGCGTTTATAAGTGCATATATAGCCACACCATTATGGGTGGGTTTTGATCATTGTGGTGTTTCGGAATGACTGAGCATTCCCGTGGCCGCCATACTCCCATACCACCGCTGCCTTATCCGGACAGTGGTGGTGTTTCTACTGAATGGGCTTATCCGTGGAATGTTCCGCGCCCTGCGATTGGTGGTTATCAGTCATTAGAGCCGGTTGCTGTGGTGGAAAAAGTAAAACCTCCCCCCTTGGTTATCCAATATATAAGGCGGCTTAATGCGCTGGGCTACACCGAGCTACAGGAACCTAATCACACCTTGCTTATGATGCGCAAAGAGCGCGCCAAGCTTGAGCGTGAGATCTATTTACGTGATAAACAAAAATGGGCAGATTCACCACAAGGCATAGAGGCGCGTATTGATCAGCAGCCTATTTTTATTAAGTCACATTTTCAAAATAAAATTAGATGGTTACGTGAAAAGCATGGCGATAAACATACCAATGCATTCTTAACTGGTACTGGAAAGAGTGCATTGTTACGTCTGGATGCTGTGCGCCAATATCAGGGTGTCAGCCAAGATCATATTTCTGAGTTAATGGTTTATGTTCAGGGTATTTACAGCCATCTTGCCGAGCTGAGTAAGCGCCGGGTTAAGTCACTGGCCAATCGTGTTGCTGGTCGCATCAATGAGATGTTCTGCACTGAGGTATCAAAGTCAACCGCGGAAACTCGAATCTTGTCCGATGCCGAGTTGTTGATCATTTATCGCAATATCGCCCTTGAGGTGCGCTCTTTACGGATTAGACCATCTCACTGGCGCGAATTGGGGCCGAAACCGGACCAACTAGATAAACCCGTAAATCGCGCTATTTATTATTCTGCTATCGCGCGACTCATTAATGCGGATTGGTGGGAGCGTAAATTGTGGCGGCTGCGTAATGACTGGCGAGAAAGTCAATTACGCGCCGCTGGCATGATCCATAAACGTGCCGCGCCTTATATCAGTAAAGAGGCACTGGCCGACTGGATAGAGCAAAAGCGCCGCAACCGTGAATTCTTCAAACGGCATGAATTGATGGATTATGAGGGTAACACCGTTTCTTTAGAGGCAATGGTGGATGCCAGTATCAGTAATCCGGCTATTCGCCGTCATGAGTTGATGGCACGCATGAAAGGTATCGAGCTGGTCGCACAGTTGCGTGGTGATGTGGGGGTGTTTTACACCATCACTTGTCCTTCTAAATACCATGCCAACAACCAAAGCGGCCACGCTAACCCAAAATGGAATCACAGTTCACCAGCTCAGGCGCAAGCCTATCTCGCCAAACTGTGGAACAACATTGGTTCCAAGTTGGGCCGGGAAAAACTACGTGTATATGGTTTTCGTGTCGCCGAACCACATCATGACGGCACGCCGCACTGGCACCTATTGCTATTTATGAAACCGCAAGAACGCCGCGCAATCACTGAAATTATGCGGGCCTATGCCGTCAAAACTGACCGCGACGAATTAGGTAAGCATACCAGCGCCCGGTTTACTGCTAAACGGCTAGATCCGAAAAAAGGCAGTGCCACCGCCTATATCGCCAAATATATCAGTAAAAATATTGATGGCTACGCGTTGGACGGTGAACTAGACCATGAAACCGGCAAGCCGCTGAAAGAAACCGCCCGCTTTGCTATGGCCTGGTCATCACGCCACCGTATCCGTCAATATCAGCCAATAGGCACCCCACCAGTAACCGTCTGGCGCGAGCTGCGCAAGTTGAGTAATCAACTGGTTAATACACTCAAAATTTCCGGCACCTATCAGCGCGGCAAGCCACTACTGGTTGATCCGGCAATGGATGCGGTCACCGCCGCCGCAGATGCAGGCTGCTTTGCTACTTACATCATGAAGCAAGGCGGTGTGCTGATCCCGCGCGAGTCATACACCGTCCGCATTGCCTACCAAGACAGCGAGTTCCCCAATGCCTACGGCGAAACACCCGAGAAGATTTTCGGCATCTACTCCCCACGGTTAGGTGAGTCGTCGCGTATCTGTACCCGTTTAAAAAGTTGGAAGATCGTCGCACGTCCAACAGCAAAACCCGTAGCTGTCGTGGAAGTTGACGTTTTTCAGGACGGCCCCGCCGTCCCTTGGAGTTCTGTCAATAACTCTCCGCTAGAGCAAAAAACAAGCGAACCTGATGAGGTAATAGACAGAACATTAGAAGAAAAAATAATCGATTTCACCGCGATCACCGATGCAGAACGCCGGGCCTTGCTGCGCAGGATAAAAAATGCGCCGGCACCAACGATTAAAACCAACTCATTGACGCCAACCGAGGAATTATCACGTCAGGCATCAGCCGAAAAGGCCGCCGCGCGGCAAGAAAAAACCGCGCGACTGGCACCAGTGACAACAAAAATCCGTGATTTTGCCGAGTCAATTGGACTTTCCATTAGCGAACAGCAGGCGCAATCACTGGCTTGCGGCGCAACGTTGACTATCGGCGGCCAGAACTGGCGGGCAAGAGAGGATTGTTGTTTGTACCAGTGCCAACCAACTGCCGCCCAACGGGCATTTAGTGTAATGAGCCGAGTGGCGAAATTACGAGAGGGAATAAACCGTGAAAGTCACCAATATTAGTTACACCGACACCCTATGTACATTGTCAGCAGATGAACAACGAGTTGCTCAAATGCTTGGCGATGCATGGAACCAATATTTACAGCTTCCGATTGAGCATCCCTGTGAACGTGATGAGTTCTGCCGAGCTATTCACGATTGCCAGAAAATCATATTAGCCCGTCCGGCAATTCGTGGGCTGGCTGAAAAAGGTCAGGGGTATAAGAAATGACGACAGCAAGTGACCGTAAACGCGCCCAGCGCCAGCGTGATAAAGAATTAGGCATAACTACTCTTACCTTGCGTTTAGATGCGCAGGAGTTAGCTATGGTGCTGGAAGGATGCGAACAGCGCCGCATTGCTCGTCAGCCTTATGAGGTGACCGAGTATTTAGCCAGCCTGATCCGCCAAGATAATAAGCTACTACATAAACAACTTACCGAGTTGAAGAAAAGTAGCTGTAAGCGGTGCGGGGATACGTTGCCAGGTGATAAGGCTGGCTGTTGCTTGCAGGGGGATACTGAGTGCTGGCAGACATTGGGGTATAGGAGGTTGATGTTGGATACCATTTAGCTGGCTTTTTATTTACCGTGGCTTCACCTGACGGAGTGCTATGGTGGAGCACGACTTCATAGCCAGTTAAAAGCAAGAAGCATACGTTAACACAAAAATTAACTCTGTAGCCAAGCTGCGTATGTTAAATAAATTGCCAGACTAAATTAATAATCTAGCATAATTTTATTTTTATAAAAAATCATGGGTACCATATAGATTTAAACTTACAATGCGAAGTCAAAAATGAATAAATTGGTTTAACCAATTGATATTTAGAGTTTCTATTATCATATCCATTATTCACTCTGTGTTCTCTATTTTCAGCTGTTGTTACTAATATTTTCTCCTTCGCTCTTGATAATGCCACATAGAGAGCACAGTCATTCTCAAACTTTGCCTTTTTATAGTTCCAGAATGCCTGATCCTCTAAACCTAGAAAAATAACCACTTTATATTCCAACCCCTTGCACTTATGTATATTCATAATCTGCACGGAGTTTTCAGCCTGAAACATTAATGCGGCTTCTTTGAAAGACTGCGTTGCACCTACCGTGTAGCGTAAATGTTGCTCAAGGCTACTCCAGAGTTTATCCCAATAATTAGTGGATTTATACTGATTCCATCGCCCCATGATTTTGTTCACACCAAAAAACTTTATAATATCTTTAATACATAAGATAAATAAGTCTGGATTGGCCGAGTTAATTAATTTCTCTCTATTTTCCGCTATTTTATCCGACAATGACTTAATCAGGCCATCTTCTTTTTCATCGCCGTGGTTAACTCTGTGTAAGGCAAGGTATAAATCACAAAGTTCGGTGTAGCTTGAAGGTGATCGTGATGTACAAACTTTAAAAAGTGAGGAAAATATTCTCCCTAATGGCTCTTTTAGTACATCTTGTAATTCCGACATATCAAGATTTCTAATTCCTTTTGTCGTAAGTTTATCTCGAAGTTTTTCTGTATATTGCTCTGACTGCTGTTTAGCCAGTACACAAATCTCCTTTTCTTCGATGCCAGATGCAATAAAATTTTCTATTTTATTAGCAAGATCATCAGCCTCAGAAAATTCATTGTCATAATGATGAATAGTGCAACTATCTACACTTCGAGTTATTGGTGAAAAATTAACATCATTTTGTACAAAGTGAATAAAACATCTCAATACTTCCTGAATTTCATCACTGGCCCTAAAATTTTGTACCAATAATTTCTTGGTAGTATTAAACTCTTTTTCACAATCTTCAAATACTGTTTTTCTAGCACCTGCCCATAGCATGATACTTTGGTTTATATCGCCCACAGCCAGCAATTGTGTTCCTTTATCTTTAAAAAGAAGTTTAATCAACTCGTACTGGTCAGAGCGTGTATCTTGAAACTCGTCGATAAAAACGTGTGAATAGGTTAAAGAAAATAGATCAACAATATCAGCTCTAATTTTTAAGATCTCTAAAGCCAACTGCCTTATTAGATCAAATGACAACTTGTCCTTGCCGTTACTTTCTTTTGAACTAAACACCAAATCATAACTATTTAATGGTCTTTTATCCATAGATAAAACATCTTTAAAACGGTCAACAATACTCTTAAAAAAAGCGTCGAAAGTATATGAGTCAAAGCGATCACCTTTTTGCCCACATCTTTTCATAACGCGCTCTTTGATATTCTCTTGCGCCTCTTTTTTATAAGAAAGGCATAATATGCGTTTAGGCCACATGCACTTTCCGGTTTGCAACAAGTAATTCGATTTCTGAGCTAGAAGCTCCGTTTTGCCTGCTCCCGCACCAGCAAGTACAGAAACAGACTGATCACACAGAATAATATCCATTAGCTCCGGCGTCGGCGTAATACCCTCAGAAGGTTGCCATTGCATCATCATTCAATAACCTCTTCTAATATGGTTACTGTTTTTTCAGCTATTCTAATTAGCACTGGAGGCAATTTTGCATTTATTTCATCTGGTGTATACATTTCTTCAATTTTAGAAAACATTCTAACATGGGATGCTGGTTTACTTTTATTGGATAAAAAACGATAGCGATACCACAGGAAATATTTTAGATAATCAGCAGAAAAAACATAACGAACACCGGAGTTGCCCTTTTTCAATACAGCTTTTATTAGTTCTTTCTTCTCCTCGTCAGCACCCTCCTTTTTCTTGATATTTAGAGGGCCTCTTTCACCATAAACTTCATCTTTCACACAGAAAATATCAGGGAAAGCTTCAATCATTGCATAATCAATATCTAACGGTGAGGAAAAGTAAACATTACAATTTTCTAATTCATCAACAATATTAATTTTTACACCATTAGCATTTTTAATAGTGAACTTTGTTGGGTCTCGTTCGTCATTCCATGATGGTATTTCTTTAGCAATGTCTTTATGTATATAGGTACTTCCACTTTCACCAATCTCAGCTAATTGGTCAATAGCATATTTAAGTCGACCAAACCCGCCGCCATTTCTATCTATATCAAAATCTAACACAGTAATAAAGGGCACTTTTAATGACTTCAACAAACGCCAAAAATGATTCACATGACGCCCCCCAAGAGGAACAACCGAGATAGAATGGCTGTCAATTTCCGTTGAATGCAGCTCAAGCACTTTAGGTATTATAATTTCCTCGCTATCTCCCTCACCAAATATTACCAGTTTAGAAAAATAGATTTCTGGATATGCTTTAACAGCTTCTTTTATGAATTTAGAAAGCTCATCAGCTTTATCCGGTAGCGTCAATGCACTAACCACCGTACTTTTTGAGTGTTGATCTAATCTGAAATGACGTATTTGCTCAGGCTCTATTCGACTTAAAAGGGAGGATGAATGAGAAGAAATAATAACTTGGCACAACTCATTACGACCATAATCTTTAACCAGTTTAATTATTCTACCTAAGTAATGAGGCGAAAGATGGTTTTCAGGTTCCTCCAAGGAGATCATACTAAAAATAGGCAATCTCATTTTCTCAGGATTAAAATTAGAAGACTCTCCTAAAGAAATCAAATCCCTAGTCTTTTTGTCTATATCAAACATAGCCTTAATAAGGGAAAAATAAACCAATGATTTTTGTCCATCGCTTAATCGGTCAACATTGACTGTGTTACCTACTTCATCAGGATTAAACTGAAGTTGAATCAGTTTCAATATCTCATCGATATTAGCTAGTGGGAAATTAAGCGACGCGCGGGACAAATAACGCCCCTTATAGATTCGTCCCCAACTAGCGTTAATAGCCGCAGCAATCTCATTTAATGCTGTATTACTCTTTGTTAATGCGTTTAGTTTGGCTGCTTGCTCTTCTATTATTTTCTGACTTCCGCCAACCCATTCAATCGCCTTTAGTAAGCGCCCAAGAACCGCTTTCGATGAATACTTTAATTGCAAAGAAGGGTCTCGGTTGGCTGGAACATAACTCACTTGGATAGCATTTCTTACTGCGGCGGATAGCTTCTGCTTACTACTATCCTCAACCACGTCGTCACTCGAACTGATCACCCAGATATCTTCATCAATATCTCCAATTGGGTTTGCATCAAAGGAAAGTTTACCTTCTAACCGCACCCTAAAAAGAATGATCCCATCAGACTTATCAATAGTAAGATGTTCAATTAAAGAGGGAATAGAAATTTTCCCTTCATTTGGCTTAGGGAAGCTAAACCAAGCTTCTATAATTAAAGTTCTGTTCTTTTCATCTTTCTCGACATCCGCATTATAGAAGTCATTTATTGATAAACTACGCAGTGATTGATCCACAGAGAACAGTTTATTAAGCGCCTCCATGGCCGTACTTTTTCCAGTTCCGTTATGGCCGATAAATGTGGTCAACTCATGTTCAAGGTTAATGGTCTGAGGGTGTTGATTCGAAATACTTTTAAAACCAGAAATAAAAATTTTCTTAAGTTGCATAGATTAATCCCTAATTATACAAATACGCAATCCTAGAACACCGTAATTCATCATATTGATTTTATTATTGGTTGCAATGATTGAATAGGTTTAATATCAATAAAACGATTATTTCTACACCTCCGTCACATAAATGTTCAACAAGCAATCGCTTACTATCCCCTTGCACTATATCTGTCTCTTTGCCGTGATTTTCCCTCGAAATCACTCCGTACAAAAGCGCCTCCACACACTAGAGAGACGCTTTTTATTTCACCTCTCAAAACAAATCGTTTCGAGCCAAAAAGGCAGAGTGCCGCACATGCATTCAGGGGATGATTTCGGGCATATATGAGGAGGATTGAAGTACCGTTCATATCTCTTTCCGCGCGCTCCCCCCGCCCGCGCTTTGTGTGACTAAATATTCACTTTTTATGCACTTAGGCAGAGGCTAAAAACCCCGTATTGGCGCGGCTTAGATAATGATTAAGGGATGGATAGAGTCATGCGGATTGTTGCAGGATGAACTTGCAGAGTTATGGTGATCAGTTTACTCAACAATTTGAGCAATTATCACAGATCTTCGAGATGGCCGTTGCGGCTTGCTCTTTTAAAATCGTGACATGACACAAAAACAAAATCAAGATGCTTGTGACATGTCACATGAAAGTATTAAAAATAGCTGTGACATGATTTAATCGTATGATTATAGATTTCAGATTTAATGAGGTAATAATGGATAAGATGGAGTACCTACTAGCGGCACTTGGTTTATTGTTCACTGTATTTATGGGTATAGCTAAGTTTAATCGAGATGGTTGGAAGAATCGACATCAGACATATCTCGATTTTGCAGTGGCGTTTGACAAAGATAAACCAAATAAATTTCTGATTGAACAATTATTTTCATCTATTACTAAATGTCATAATGCTGCTTATCATGAAATATGGTATCTCATGAATTCCACCAACCCCACCCAAACAATAAGTGACTTTTCTAGAATTAGAAAGAATGGTTGTTTTTTCTCTATCAGTGAAAATGGTTTTGCTATGTACTCTGATGCGTATGATTCGCCAAAAAAACGACACAGAAGATGCATTGTGAATATTGTAGCTTTTATTTTTCTTTATGTATTTGCAATAATAGCACCGGTACATGCTGCGAAGTTTGTTGCGGAATGGGTATCAGATAAGATCCCTTTAGCAGACTATAATGCAGCTATAATTATGGCGGCAATAGTTTTGGTTAGTTTTATATGTTTTTTATTGCTTGCTTGCATACGTTTAATTAGCGCTACAATAGCAATTTTTAAATCTAATGATTTCATGAAAGAATTTAATTGCAATTAGTAAGGCATTATTTAAACCTTGAGGAACTAGTGGTTCCTCAAAGCTATCTGGCACTATATTTTTTCACATCAGAAATTATAATATAACTCAAATATATTAGTTATTTTCCAGCAGTTCATACGCCTTGAACCTCACCACTTCCTCCCCTATCCAATCGTTAATTTCCATCAGGCGCTCCTGCAGGGGAGCCAGTTCGTTAATCGCGAATACCCTCGCGGCTTTCTCTACATCACCAAAACCGCCGGTGTTATTAGGCAAAATACCCATCAGTTGTGGCGGCACGCGCTGCATAGCAAGCTGATCGTCGCGAGTGGTGTTTTTGATACTGGTAAATTCATCTTTAGCCGCTACTTCTGCCAGTGGGATTACCTGTATACCGTCCTTTTTACCGGCTGGGGCGTACATAAACAGATTGCGAAAATTGCCCGGCCCTTTGGACTCTTTCAGCGCCTTGCGTAAGGCGTCGATATCCTCCTGTTTATGGGCGGCATCATTCATATACAGAATAAATCCGGCGTGACTGCCATTCAGGTAGTATTTACGGCGAAACAGCGTAGCGGCCTCATTGAGCCAAGTCGAATTTAACGAGGCGAGATATTCAGGAACGCCGTAGATCTCCTGATTAATATCCGGGTCTAACAGGTGAAAAATGCTGTTAGCTTCAAATGGGTGTGGATTCGCATAGGAGGATACATACCAATACGTGTCAGTTTCCACCCCTCGGCGGGTATATTTAGCCGGACTAGGGACTAACTTCATCAGGCCACCCAACCGATTATAACGGGCTTCTAAAAATGAGTTGGCAAACACCAAGAAATCCAGCGCATAACGGCTAAAATCCTGCTTGGATAGCAACCGGTGAGGCTCAAACAAGCTAAGCAGTACATTACGTTTCATGTAGATAGGTGAGCTGTGATGTACGGCCGCGCGAAATGATTTAGCGAGGCCGTTAAATGACACTGGCGGCTCATACCAGCGATCCATGACCGCACATTCCAGATAATCCAGAATATCGCGCCTGTCCATCATCGGGATCGGGTCGTCAAAAGTAAACGCCTCAGCTTGTGGGGCACTGTTACCCGTCATGGTTGTTGCCACCTTGGCGGGGCGGTTTTTCCTGTTGCGCTTACTCATTAATAGATCTCCATCACACTGGTGTTATTGCTGTTAATGCCCTCAAGAGGCTCATGGAACAAGGCGTGCATAATGGCCCACGCCACATCACCGTGACTGACGTCTTTGGAGCGGTCAGTCACAAAGGTGGCGTTGCGGCCGGTGGCGGTCATGGTTTTGCGGATGGACATAAACGCAGTGGCAATATCAATGCAGCCCGCGTCAAACTCCAGACGGCCGCCCTGAATGATATTCTTTGCCTTATAAATCAGGTCGGCTTTCATTTCTAAACTGTAGTGAATGGCGTTCACGGCGGGGAAGAATTGTCGGACTAGCTGCGTTACGGAACGGCCCAGGCCGGTATCATCAATGCCGATGTAAGTGACGTTATAGCGCTCAGTGATCTTTTTGATATTGCTGGCTTGATCGGCAAAATCCATACCTTTCCACTGGTGGCGCTCCAATACCCTAAACTTACCGCCCGCCACCACTGGCGGCGCAATGACGGCGCAACCGGCACTATCGCCGGTGCTCGCTGGGTCGTAGCCAATCCACACCGGACGATCGCCGAAGGGGCGCAGTGCCAACAATTTAACGTCTGACCATTTTTCCCAGCTATCCACCATGCAGCGCTGCATTTCGGCTAACTTGAACGTGGAAGCGTTATCGTCAATAAAACCGCACATAAACAGGTTTTCAAAATCTTCATCGCTGTTTTCATTGCGTAATTCATCAATATCAAACAGGTCACAGCCGCCTTTTAGTGCATCCTCAATGGTGACAATCTGGCGGTACTGCTTATCCTCGCACAGTCGACCGGCGGCCAGCCGTGGGTAGCTGACGTCAATTTCAATGCGCTTATCTTTGGCTTTTCCCTTGTTAAACAAGGTGCCAGCCCAAAACGGGTAAGCCTCATGTGAGGTGCTGGATGGCGTAGAAAAATAGGTGTAGCGGTATCTTTTTTGTGAGGCCATGCCGGATGCAGCGCGGCGCAACTTCTGAAAGCCGGGGATCCAAAAATATTCATCCAGATAAAGATTACCGGGGCGGCCCTGCGCGGTACTGGCATTCGTACCGAGAAAGTGCATTTCTGCGCCATTGGGTAAAATAATCACCTCACCGCGCAAATCAACGTCAACAAGGCGCGCAGCCGCGACAATGTAGTTTTTAAACTGGTGCGCCTGTGCTTTTGAAGCGGAAACAAACATCTGATTGCGCCCTGTGTCGAGCGCATCCAGCAGGGCTTCCCAAGAAAAGAAATAGGTTGCGCCAACTTGGCGAGATTTTAAAAAGTTACGGATACGAAAATCAGGCGATAAACCGGCCTCATACCAGTTGCGCTGATAGTCGAACATGGATTCATTGAAAATATCTTTCAGCTTGGCTGCCTGTGCCTCGCTGAATACATTTTTCTGCGCTGCCTTGCGCGTTCCTCTGTTGCGATTCTCAATATTGGGATTGAGATCAACTTCATTACCGCCGTTATTGTACTTACCAATACGGGCATGGCGTTCGGCTTGTCGGCCCAGCAAATCAATCTCTTTGTAGTCTCTCGGCTCCTTGACAGGCTTCATTATCAGGCGGCAATATTCCGCCGCCGTGGTCAGTTGCATCTGATCCAGCGGCCCATAGGTGTCCCACTTGTCGCGGCGCTTCCAACTGTGTACCGTGACCGCTTTCTCACCGATCATTTCCGCAATTCGGGCGATGCGTAGCCCTTGCCAATACAGATACATGGCTTGACGGCGGGGATCTAAATCGGCATTGATAAGAACGCTTTCCATGTGAAATAGCCTGCTTTATTGCTTAATTGCAGCAAGGCTACCTATCCGCTACTCCCCTCTCCCGCATTACATCTTGTGCCAGCCATAGCACAACAGCACTCGGTTGTTCCTCTGATCGCGGGTCGCCAACATAGGCCATTACTGTAGCGAATCAGACCGGAGCATCACGCATGACTGTAAAAGCAAAAAAATTTCGCATTGGTGTTGAGGGGGCTACCACTGATGGCCGCGCTATCACCCGCGAATGGCTGACGCAGATGGCAACCAATTACAACACCACGGTATACGGCGCGCGTATCAATATGGAGCACATCAAAGGTTATTCGCCAGACAGTACCTTTAAGCGTTATGGCGATGTTGTCGCGCTGAGTGCTGAAGAGATCAACGAGGGGCCGCTGTCAGGAAAGATGGCACTGTATGCCGAAATAAGCCCAACCGCGGACTTGGTAGCAATGGTGAAGCTACGCCAAAAGGTTTACACCTCCATGGAAGTGAATACTAAATTTGCCGATACCAATGGTGCCTATCTTGTTGGTCTTGCGGTCACTGATGACCCGGCCAGTCTGGGTACTGAAATGTTGAGTTTCAGTGCCAGTGCTTCCGCTAATCCGCTGGCCTCCCGCAAACAAGCCCCCGGAAATCTATTCACTGCCGCAGAAGAAACGCTGATTGAATTTGAAGCTGAGCAGGAACCTAAAGTTAATCTGTTTACCACTATCAAAGCCCTGTTTAGCAAAAAAGAGACAACCGATGATGCGCGTTTTAATGATGTGCATCAGGCGGTTGAGTTGGTCGCGCAGCAGGTTGAGGGGAAATTTAGCGCCCTTGCCTCACTGGAGCAGCAATTTTCTGAGCTTAAGACCGCCAGTGATGCGACAAATCAAGAGCTTGTCGAACTAAAAACCACGCTCAGCAAAACAGATCGCAGCTTCTCCCAACGCGAACAATCAACCGGCAATGAGAACACCATTTTGACTGATTGTTAAGTCATTCTGCTTGCTACGTTAAGGATTCAATTTCACATGAAAAAAGTCACCCGATTCAAGTACAACCAGTTTTTGCAGCAGGTTGCCCGACTGAACCATTTGGACAATAAAGACGATATTAATACCAAATTTACCGTTGAGCCGTCCATTGCGCAAAAACTGGAAACCAAACAACAGGAAAACAGTGTCTTTCTGTCAAAAATTAATGTGTGGGTAGTGGATGAGAAAGAGGGTGAAAAAGTAGGTTTAAGCATTGACCGCCCAATCGCCAGCACGACTGACACCTCGCAGAAAGAGCGTGAAGCATCCGATCCAAGTGGTTTGGATGGAAGAAAGTACAACTGTAAGCAAACTAACTTTGATACCGCACTGCCCTATATCAAACTCGATATGTGGGCAAAATTCCCTGATTTTCAGATACGTATTCGTAACGCCATCGTGAAGCGTCAGGCGCTGGATCGTATCATGATCGGCTTTAACGGCACTCACCGTGCGAAAACCTCCGATCATACCGTCAATAAACTATTGCAAGACGTAAACCGTGGCTGGTTGCAAGGTATCCGCGATGATGCGGCGAGTCAGGTGATGGATAAAGTCGTTGATGAGCAAGGTGACGTTATTTCAGCAAAAATTCGGGTAGGCAAAGGCGGTGATTTCCATAATCTGGATGCTTTGGTCATGGCAGCCACTGATGAGTTGATTGAGCCATGGTTCCAGGAGGATACCGAACTGGTGGCGATTGTGGGCCGCCAGCTACTGGCGGATAAATACTTCCCGATCGTCAATCAGGAGCAGCCGAACAGTGAAGCGTTAGCCGCAGATTTAATTATCAGCCAGAAGCGTGTTGGCGGTCTGCCAGCAGTCCGTGCGCCCTCTTTCCCGCCGAATGCCGTCTTTATCACTCGTCTGGATAACTTGTCCATTTACTGGCAGGACGGTACCCGCCGCCGCCACATTATCGACAATCCAAAACGTGATCGTATTGAAAACTATGAATCGGTCAACGAGGACTATGTGGTCGAAGATTTCGGCTGTGTGGCGCTGATTGAAAACATTGAGTTCGGTGATTTTTCCGCCCCAGCAGAGGGTTAATCCATTATGTGCAACCCCGTTCGCCGCCATCGCTTATTTGTAGCAGCTCAACAGTCGAACTCACTAAGTCAGACGGCCAATCTCAGCCATGCCAGCAACTACGAACTGTTGTTATTCAAGCTGCAACAAGATATGGCCCAATTGAGCCGTATTGAGTCGATCATCCGTAAAGCGGAGGCCAAACGAAACATGTTACCCACCTACCAGCCGTGGATCGCAGGTGTGCTGGCAAAAGAGAGTGGCGAGCAGGACGATATTCTAATGCGCATGTTGATTTGGCATCTGGATGTGGGTGATACCGGCAACGCTTTAGATATCGCGGAATATGCCATCAAGCATGACTTAGTGACACCCGATAGTTTTAAACGCACCACCGCATGCCTGATTGCTGAGGAGGTGGCAGCCATCGCGCAACGCACCTTAACCGCACAGCAACCACTGGATACCACCCAACTGCTGCGCGCCCAACAGATTTTAGCGGGTCAGGATATGCCGGATATCGTCAGCGCACGTTTGCACAAGTTTGTTGGCTATGCCCTGCGTCAGGACGGCGACAACGTTCTTGCAATGGCAAACCTGAAAATTGCGTTGCAGTTGGATGAGAACAGCGGTGTGAAAACCGATATCAAAAATCTTGAGAAGCTGATTCAAACAGCCTCATAACCTTACGCCCCGGCGAGGGCGGCACAGTGGCTAGTCAGGATATTTTCACCCCGACAACGCCGCCGTCCACCGCCCGTTTTATTTTGCGAGAGTCAGCATGGATATCGTGATCAATACCACTCAGGTCGCAACACCGCCAGCACTAACAGAAAAGGCCCTAATCAAAAATGAGGGTTTTTGGCCCGATATCGACCTGAATCAGTATCGTGATGAATCACGCCAAGACGGCACTATTACTCAGCCGCGTGTTATTGAAGCGGCACTGTTCGCCATCAATGAAGTCAATGATCGGTTATCGGTCTGGCGCGTAACCCAGCAAAAGCTGGGTTACTTGTCGGCGGCGGATGTGCCAGTGGAAAAACTGAACGATGAAAGCACCCGTATTCAGTTATACCGCACCGCGGTGTTTTGCCTGATGCAAGCCCGTTTAACTGATCGTTTTCGCGGATTTGATACCACGGGCGCAGGAGGGAAAAGGGCCGATTCACTGGAGCCGACCATTGATAACCTGCGCCGTGATGCGGCTTGGGCGATTAACGATATTCAGGCTATCAACCGCATGACGGTGGAGTTGATTTAATGCGCGTTCTGGCTCAGCAGTACGACACCGTTGACGCCATGTGCTGGCGCTACTACGGCCGCACCGTAGGTGTGACAGAAAAAGTGCTGGCTGCCAATCCGGGCTTGGCTGACCTCGGGCCAATCTTGCCACACGGTTACCCGGTGGAAATGCCCGAGGTCAGCGCGGCAGTCACCACGCAGACCCTACAACTTTGGGATTAATTGCACCGCCAAGATTCCCCAGAAAGGGGTAATGGATATGAAAATGCCAGAAAAAGATCCGCGTTGGATAGGTGCGATGCTTGACTTTTATTCAACGCACTCCACGGTAATCAATGGCTTTCTGATCGCCTTTGCAGTGGCGTTTCGCCGCGTAGTTTGGGGTGGCGGTAAGCTTCGTGAAGCAATTGGCGAGGGCGTTGTTTGCGGATTGGTTGGTGTCAATATTGGGCCAGTCATCTCTCCAATGCTGATTTGCGCCATTGATGCCATCCCCGGACTAAACGGCGCATTAACTGAAGTCGCCGCTGGAAAAGTAGAAATATTTATCAGTTGTCTGGTTGGGCTGATTGGCTTACAGGCTATTCGTGAGCTGGTATTCAGAATTGTAAGTAAAAAGACGGGAGCCACTGATGCCAAAAAATAAATATATTTTCGGCAAGATGAGCGAACGCAATCTGATCGGCGTGCATCCTGATTTGGTCAAGGTCGTTCGCCGTGCACTGGAACTCACCCCGATTGATTTTAAGGTGATTGAGGGCTGCCGCACAGTGGAGCGCCAACGGGAACTGGTTAAAGTTGGAGCCAGCCAAACCTTGAATAGCCGTCACTTAACCGGCCATGCGATTGATATCGTGCCGCTGCCAGACGGTAAAGTCAGTTGGGAATGGAAATATTTCTACCCGATGGCCGCCGCGATGAAACAGGCCGCCGCCGAGTTGGGGATCGCCGTGGAATGGGGTGGTAACTGGACAACCTTTAAAGACGGCCCGCATTTTCAATTACCCGCCCGTCAATATCCGAGCTAATCCATGTCAATTATCAATACAGCCCCGCTCGCCTGGACGGTTGCCGCCGTCTTGCTGATCACCAATGGCGTGCAAACCTATCGTTTGTCTGAGGCCCGTCAAGTAGTGATTGACCGGCAAGCGGCCGAAGTAGCCAGTAAAAACGGGCAACTTATCACTCTGGCACTGGCTGCTAATGCCAACAATCGGGCACAGGCGCGATTGCGCCAACAGGTTGCCTGTGCGGATCAGCTTTTGGCGCAACACAACAGTCAACTTAAGAGGTTATACCGTGAAAATGAAACCTTACGCCGCTGGGCTGATACTCCCCTGCCTGATGATATTATCCGGCTGCGTCAGCGCCCCGCCCTCACTGGGGCCGCAGATTACCGTCAATGGCTGTCCGAAAGTCACAGCGTGCCTGTTTCCGGCGGCCAAACCACAAACTAACGGCGATTTAAACGACGATATCGACCAGTTGGAAGCGGCTTTACACGCCTGTGCGGCGCAGGTTGATACCGTGCTGGCTTGCCAGCAAGGGGCCGCTGATGTTAAAGCCTGATTCGCTGCGTACCTCCATTCTAAAAACCGTGCCGTATATCAAGCAAAATCCCGACTGCCTGCATGTATTTATCGATAAAGGGGCGATTATTGCCACGCTGGCCCCGTCATTATCGTTTGAGTATCAGTACACCTTAAATCTGGTGGTAACCGATTACGCCGATAGCATTGATTTGATTGTTGTCCCGATCCTACATTGGTTGCGTACCAACCAGCCGGATATTATGGCAAATCCCGATAAGCGTCAGGATGGCTTCACCTTTGAGGCCGACTATCTGGATAATAAGGTTTGTGATATCAGCTTTGACATTAAACTGACCGAGCGCACCATCGTGAAAGAGCAAGATGGGGTATTAACCGTGACTCACATGGAAGAGCCAGTGCCGCCGGAATATTTTGTCAAAAGTTACAAAGTGAATGTTGACGGTAAAACCGTGGCGGAGTGGGCCGCATGAGTGACCTGCATGAGCTAGATCAAACCCTATCAATTTTACTGGCGCAATTATCCCCACAGGCGCGTGGCGCATTTATGCGGCAGGTCTCTAAAGAACTGCGCCAGCGCCAACAAAAGCACATTCAGGCACAGCAGAATCCAGACGGATCCCCCTTTGTCGCCCGCAAGAAAAAACGCCGCGATAAACAAGGCCGTATCAAGCGCAAGATGTTTACTAAGCTGCGCACCGCCCGTTATATCAAAAACGAATCCAACGCCGACGAAGCCGCAGTGACCTTTAGCGGCAAGGTTAATAATCTGGTTAGGGTGCATAACTACGGCTTGCGCGATAAGGTTAGCCGCAACGGGCCAACAGTGAAATACGAGCGCCGCCAGTTGTTGGGTTTTACTGACGGCGACAGTGAATGGATTGGAGATCTGGCGTTGGAGTGGCTTGGGAAGTCATGCTAAATCACAGCATCCCATGGGTTTTAGCATAATCGCGCAACACTTCATTCATCTTAGTTTGCCATCCATCACCCTGCGCCCGATAGGCGTCCACCACATCGTGATCAATCCGTAACTTAACTGGCTCTTTCGGATTTGCCAGTTTTGGACGGCCACGGGTTTTTATCACCTTTTCCGCGCCCTCTTTACCAAACAATTCGGTAAATACCTCGGTGGCTGGACGTGCGCGGGCAAACTCTGCCTCGCCCCACTCAGGGTTATCTGTCATGGTGACTTTACTGATTTTTTTGTTCATATCGCTTTACCTCGCGGGAATTTGCCTTGCGCAGGCTGATAACATGCACCTTGCCGTTACGTGGTGTGAATACCAACATATGTAACCGCGCCTCAATGTAGCCCAGTGCCTGAAACCGCCGCTCTGGATATTCCTTTCGTAGATCCTCAACAATTAGCGCGGTAGCAACTTCAAAATCACGCGCCATCTCAAAGGACAATTTACGTTCAGCAATATTTTTTTCGTTTTTGGTTGGGTCGTAAGATATGTCCATATATTTAATGTACCCCCAATAAATGTATCAATGCAAGCATTATAGCAATCTCCGGCACAGTATCATTTACCTTGTGCCATCCCTCACACAAAACCCATCACATGCCCCGCGCGCCCGTAGGCGGCAGACTGTCCGAATGAATATCCTTATTGCTAGCCTCAAACGCCTATTGGCTAACATTATCCGCATTGGCATCGTCTCAGACGTCGATCTTGCTAACGGATTGTGCCGGGTAAAAATCGGCAACCTTGAAACCGATTGGCTCAATTGGTTAACCCTGCGCGCCGGTCGGGTGCGTTTTTGGTCTGCGCCCTCTGCGGGTGAGCAAGTGATGGTGTTGAGTATCGGCGGTGAACTTACCACCGGTTTTGTGCTGCCCGCCATCTTTTCGGATGCCAATTCTGCGCCGTCACAATCGGCGGATGGCATGGTGATCACCTTTCCTGATGGCGCTCGTTTTGAGTATGAGCCGGAAACCAGTCATTTAGCGGTGACCGGAATAGCTACGGCGGTGATAAATGCCAGTGAGTCAGTCAATGTCACCGCCCCACAGATCACCTGTACGGCATCAGTCAAAATCACACTGGATACCCCCGAAGTGGAATGCACCCATAACCTGACCACCGCCACACTGAGCGTGAAGAAAGGCGGCAGCATGAGCGGCAATATTGAGCATGGTGGCGGCAAGTTCTCGTCTAATGGCGTGGTGCTCCATAAGCATGACCACGGCAACGTGCGGCGTGGTGGCAATTGGACTCAGGGGGTTAAATGACAACCTATAAATATAGCGGCATGAACCGTAATACTGGGTTGCACATCGGGGATATTGACCATATCCGCCAGTCAATCAGCGACATTCTGAGCACGCCGCAAGGCTCGCGAGTGATGCGCCGTGATTATGGCTCGCTATTATCGACCCTGATCGACCAGCCGCAAAATCCCGCACTACGCCTAAAAATGATGGCCGCTATTTATGGCGCGGTCATGCGTTGGGAACCGCGCGTTACCCTAAATGCTATCAGCATCACCACCCAGATTGACGGCAAGATGATTGTTGATTTAACCGGTAGCCGCACAGACAGCAACAGCCAGTTAAGTCTGAGCGTACCTTTAGGGGGGCAATGATGCCAAGCATTGATTTAAGCCAGTTACCGGCCCCTTTGGTGGTGGAACCACTGGATTTTGACAGCCTGTTTACCTTACGCAAAGAGGATTTTATCGCCTTATACCCGAGCGACCAGCAAGCCGCTGTACGGTTAACACTGTCATTTGAATCTGAACCCATCGTGAAGCTGTTGCAGGAAACCACTTACCGCGAGTTGCTGTTGCGCCAGCGGGTGAATGAGGGGGCGCAGGCGGTGATGGTGGCATATGCCATTGGCAGTGATTTAGACCAACTTGCCGCAAATAATGGTATTGAACGGCTGACTATTACACCCATGAATCCTCACGCTATCCCGCCCATTGCCGCAGTGATGGAGTCTGACGACGATTTACGGATTCGTATACCGCAAGCCTTTGAGGGCTTAAGTGTGGCCGGACCAACCGGCACTTATGAATATCACGCCCGCAGCGCTGATGGTCGGATTGCTGACGCATCCGCAATCAGCCCCTCACCCGCCTGTGTCACGGTAACCGTACTATCTCGTGAAGGTAATGGCAAAGCCTCGCAAGATTTATTAAATAAGGTTTTTGCCGTGCTGAATGACGAGAACGTGCGCCCTGTTGCGGATCGATTAACGGTGAAAAGTGCCGAAATAGTCGGTTATCGCATCGATGCCAAACTCTATTTTTACCCAGGACCAGAAGCCGAACCCATTCACGCAGCGTCTGAAGCCCGATTGCAAATCTATATCAATACCCAACGTCGGTTAGGGCGTGATATTCGTCTTTCTGCTATTTACGGTGCGCTGCATGTTGAGGGGGTACAGCGGGTAGAACTGACCACCCCGAGGGTTGATGTGGTGCTCAATAGAACGCAAGCCGCTCATTGCATGGGTTATACCCTGACGACTGGAGGCGCTGATGAATAAGCGCTTATTGCCTGTTGGTTCAACGCCACTGGAGATTGCTGCCGCACAAGCCTGCGCCCGTATGACTGAAGTTGAGGTGCCATTGCGCCAATTATGGTGCGCTGATACCTGTCCGCAGGTATTGCTGCCTTACTTAGCATGGGCGTGGTCGGTGGATCGCTGGGATGAACATTGGCCGGAAGCAACTAAACGCGCTGTCATCAAGGTTTCGTACTCAATTCATAAACGTAAAGGCACCATCGGCGCATTGCGCCGTGTTGTCGAGCCACTAGGCTATCTGATCCGTGTTATCGAATGGTGGAAAACCAACGAGGCACCCGGCACCTTTCGCCTGGATGTTGGCGTGCTGGAAACCGGTATTACTGAGGAGATGTATCAGGAGTTGGAGCGGCTGATTGATGATGCCAAGCCCTGTAGCCGCCATCTGATCGGCCTGTCGATTAATCTCGATGTAAACGGAACTATCCCCATCAGCACCGCCAGCTATGACGGCGACGAAATGACCATTTACCCCTATCTACCCGAAACCATTACCGTCAGCGGCCAAGGCTATTGCGGTGGCGTTGTGCATTTGATTGATGATATGAGAGTGAACCCATGACAGCGAAATATTTTGCGCTACTGACCAATTTAGGTGCAGCCAAACTGGCAAATGCGGCAGCTCTCGGCACCCCATTACAGATTACACAAATGGCCGTGGGTGATGGCGGCGGTATATTACCTACGCCAAACCCAGCACAGACCCAGCTTGTTCGTGAAAAACGTCGCGCCGCACTAAATTCATTAAGTATTGATGAAGCTAATAGTAGCCAGATTATCGCCGAGCAAGTGATCCCCGAAACGGACGGCGGTTGGTGGATACGTGAAGTTGGCTTATTTGATAAAGACGGCATTCTGATCGCCATTGCCAACTGCCCGGACACCTACAAGCCACGGTTACAAGAGGGCAGCGGCCGCACGCAGACCGTACGTATGGTGCTGATTGTCAGCAGTACAGAGGCAGTAACGCTAAAAGTTGATCCCTCAGTGGTGCTGGCAACACGTAAATATATTGATGATCAGGTGATTACCATCAAAACCTATGCTGATGAAAGTATGGAAAAACACCTGAAAGCCCCCCATCCACACAGCCAATATTTGCAGATAAATAAATTGTTTTCAGAGATTAATACATTGGGCGCAGAAGCAATCGCACAGGCTTGCGCTCACCTTGGTTTAACCGAAGCCACGCTTAATCTCTATCCCCCAGGTGCACCTATTCCGTGGCCGAGTGATGAGCTTCCGTCAGGTTACGCCCTGATGCAAGGGCAAAGATTTGATAAAACTCAATGTCCACTACTGGCAAAAGCCTACCCTACCGGAATTATTCCAGATATGCGCGGCTGGATAATCAAGGGTAAACCTAAACATAGTCGAGCTGTGTTATCGCAAGAAATGGATGGCAACAAATCTCATACGCATAGCGCTACCGCATCCAGTACTGATTTAGGTACCCGGTGGACGGCCATATTTGATCACGGCACCAAAGTAACAGATGTTCAAGGTCTACATAGTCATAACGACCAGAGAATTATCGGTAACACGGGGCTTGGTGTCCCACGTTCCCACCTAGGTCAGTATTACTCCATTACCAATAAAGGAAACCATGCTCATAATGTCAGCATCGGTGCCCATGCCCATACCATTGAATTAGGCGCTCACGGTCATTCCATTACGGTTAAGAGCAGCGGTAACGCTGAAGCCACCGTTAGAAACGTAGCTTTTAACTATATTGTGAGGTTGGCATGAAAGAGACATTTGCGTTCTCGGATGAAAATCGCATTATCACGATGTACAACTACTCACCCGTAACCGGTGAATTTATTGGGCAAAGTGATGCCTTTATTCCGGCAAAAACAGGGCTCCCCGCACATTGTACTGTTATCGCACCACCGCAAATATCCGCAGGTCATGCGGTGGTATTTACTGATGATAATTGGCAGTTGGTTGCAGATCATCGCCAGCAGCAGGTTTATGACACGACAACCTGCCAGCCTGTCACTGTAGAGATGTTAGGACCACTGGCTGATAACCTTACCGCACTGGCACCCGCGACATCCTTTGATCAATGGGATGGTAGTGCATGGTGCGTAGATAACGACAAAATAGCCGCGTTTGCCCGCAGTCATCGTAATGCTCTTATTGTCGCCACTGATCCAATGATGGTCAGCGACTATTCAATTAACGATACCCCACTGACCAAAGCCCAGCGCAGTGAATTAACTGTTACTCGCGCTGCCTATCGTGCGTGGCCGACACTGGAGAACTGGCCGCTGATTGAGTTACCAGAATTACCACAATGGCTTTTGATTGAGTCGGTGAATCAGGGCTATATTATTCCCTCCTGGCCGCCAGCGGTATAATCTCCCGACTGTGGGGTTCGCTTATCTATCTTGTGCCATTCCCCACACAACCTCCATCACCTGCTCCCCGCGTAGTTATCCGGCACCATAGGCAATAATCGCTTAACCGGAGAGAACGCATGTCTGCAACCGATTACCACCATGGTGTGCGCGTCATTGAAATTAGCGAAGGCACTCGCCCGATCCGCACTGTCAGTACGGCGGTGGTCGGGATGGTTTGTACCTCCGAAGATGCTGACGCCACCGTATTTCCACTCAATACCCCGGTATTACTCACCGATGTTTTAGCTGCCAGTGGTAAGGCTGGTGACTTCGGCACTTTAGCTTACTCACTGGATGCCATCAGTGACCAAACCAAGCCACTCACGGTTGTTGTCCGTGTCGCACAAGGTGAAACCGAAGCTGAAACCACCTCTAATATTATTGGCGGTTCTACGCCGGATGGCCGCTACACCGGCATGAAAGCGCTGTTAGCCGCACAGGGCAAGTTTGACGTCAAACCACGTATTTTGGGTGTACCAGGTCATGACACCAAAGCCGTTTCCACTGCGCTGCTTTCCATTGCTCAGAGTCTGCGCGCCTTTGCTTACATCAGCGCCTACGATTGCAATACCAAAGAAGAGGCCATTAAGTACCGTGAAAACTTCAACCAGCGTGAAGCGATGTTGATTTGGCCTGATTTTCTCAGTTGGTACACGCTAGTCGCTGCCGAAGATATCGCTTACGCCACCGCCCGCGCTTTAGGCTTACGTGCCAAGATTGATAATGACGTGGGCTGGCATAAATCCCTGTCTAACGTGGCCGTCAATGGCGTGACAGGTATCAGTGCCGATGTGTTTTGGGATCTGCAAAACAGCGCTAGCGATGCTCATTTGCTCAACAGAAAAGACATTACCACCCTGATCCGCAAAGATGGCTTCCGTTTTTGGGGTTCCCGCACCTGCTCTGATAATCCGATGTTTTCCTTTGAGAATTACACCCGCACAGCACAAGTATTGGCTGACACCATGGCTGAGGCCCATATGTGGGCCAACGATAAGCCGCTTACCCCGTCACTGGCAAAAGACATTATTGAGGGCATTCGCGCCAAAATGCGTGAATTGAAATCATTGGGCTATTTGATCGATGGCGATTGCTGGTACGACGACAGCGTGAACGATAAAGACACCCTGAAAGCGGGCCGCCTGTTTATTGATTACGACTATACGCCAGTGCCACCACTGGAAGATTTAACCCTGCGCCAGCGCATTACTGATCGCTATCTGGCTAATTTCGCCGCCGCCGTTAATAGCTAAGGAGCTTAATTATGGCCTTACCACGCAAACTTAAGTTCCTGAATGTATTCAATGACGGGAACAGCTATCAAGGGGTGGTTGAATCGATCACCTTGCCAAAATTAAACCGCAAATTTGAAGAGTTTCGCGGCGGCGGGATGAACGGCAGCGCCAAGGTTGATTTGGGGTTAGCTGACGGCGCGTTAGATGTTGATTGGACGTTAGGCGGTATTGAGTCCGAGATTTACAAGCAATGGGGGGTAACTAAAGTCGATGGCGTGCTACTGCGCTTTGCTGGCTCCTATCAGCGCGACGATACCGGCGAAACCCACGCAGTAGAAATTGTGATGCGTGGCCGCCATGAGGAAATTGACGGTGGCGACAGCAAGCAAGGTGATAACACCACGACCAAGATTTCCACCAAAAACACCTACTACAAATTGACGTGGGACGGCGAAGTGCTGATCGAGGTCGATATTGTGAATATGGTCGAAATGGTCAACGGCGTCGATATGTTGGAAGCCCACCGCCGCAATATTGGCCTTTAATACCCCTCATCAGAGAATGGATGACGAGTCGCGATAGCCCAATCGATGGGGAAATGTTCCGTTCGGGTCGTAGCGGCTTAGGCCGCCGGAGCGCCCGTAGGAACAGTCGCCCCGTCGCACTCGGGGGCAAACCTCCTAACTTTTAATCGGATAATTATTATGAAAAAAGACACGACTGAACCCCAATTTAATGTAATCACGCTGGATGTGCCTATTATCCGGGGTAATACCACGATTACCGAAGTGACGGTCAATAAACCCAACGCCGGAGCGCTGCGCGGTGCCAAACTGCAAGCATTGCTAGATACCGATGTTGACGCACTGATCCGTGTATTACCTCGTATCACTACCCCTAATCTGACCGTGCCAGAAATTAGCAACCTTGATCCGGCTGATATCTATGCACTGTCTCAGGCGCTGGCGATTTTTTTCTTGCCGAACTCGGTCAAGTCAGACTACCTGAGTGCTTAACGGTTGACGATTTGGTGGCGGATATCGCGGTCACTTTCCATTGGCCGCCATCAGCTACCGACCCAATGACTATTGGCGAGCTTTTAGAATGGCGGCATAAAGCCATTATCCGTAACGGGGGCAGCGATGAGTGATAAGAACCTCCGCTTACAGGTTTCTTTAAGCGCCATTGATAAAATTACCAAGCCATTTAAATCTATGTTGGCCAGCAATAAAACGCTGGCCGCATCGATTAAAGCGACGAAAGACCAACTCAAACAACTGGATACGCAGTCCGGCAAGATTGAGGGCTTTCGTAAGAATAAAGTGGCGGTTAATGGTGCCGCTCAAGCGCTGGCCGCCGCACGCGATAAAGCGCGCCAACTCGCCACCGAATTAAAATACAGTGCCGCACCGACCGCTAAGCAGGCCAAAGAGTTTAAACGCGCCAGTGAAGAGGCCGCCAAACTAAAACAAAAATACAATGATTTACGCACCGCGCTACATACCCAGCGTAGCGCATTGCAAAATAGCGGTATTGCCACTAACCGATTAGGTCAGGCACAGCGATCCCTTAAAGCCAATATCACCAGCACCACCGCCGCGCTGACCGCACAGCAGCGGCGATTAGAACAGCAAGCGCAGCAGCAACAGCGCCTTAGCGCTGCCCGCAACCGCTTTGATAGCAGCAATCAGCGCAAAGCCATTGCCGCCGGATTGGGCTACACCTCGCTCTCCACTGGCCGCGCCATGGGCCGCGGGATTGAAAGCGCCTTGCATGTCGGTTATGAGTTTGATGCCATGATGAGCGGCACTCAGGCGGTAACCCGCATTAAAGATAAAAACTCGCCTGAAATGCAAGGTATGCGCCATCAGGCGCGTACCTTGCCGCTGACATCTAAATTTACCGATCTGCAAGTCGCCGAGGGTCAATATTACCTTGGCCGTACTGGCTACAGCCCTAAGCAGGTCGTCGGGGCCATGCCGGGTATGTTGAATCTGGCAGCGGCCGGGGATATCGATCTCGGTACCACCGCAGATATTGCCTCCAATATTCAAACCGCGATGGGGATTCCAGCGGAGAAAATGGATCGGGTGGCTGATGTGCTCACCGCCCTGTTTACCCGTAATAACGTCGATATCCCGATGTTGGGTGAATCTATGAAATATTCCGGTGGTGTTGGGCGCGAATACGGGCAGAGTCTGGAAACTGTTGCGGCGTCTACCGCCATGCTGGGTAGCGCCGGTATTCAGGGCAGTCAGGCCGGTACCACCATGCGCAGTATCTTAAGCCGTATTGGTGGATCCAGTACCGTTAAAGATTTAGGCGTTAAAACTGCTGATAAAAACGGCAATATGCGCGATTTGGTTGATATCCTGAAAGATATCAATGAGAAAACCGCGAAAATGGGCAACGTTGAGCGCGGCGCTATTTTTAAAGATATCGCCGGACAATATGCTGTTACCGGTTTTGGTGTGTTGATGCACGCTGCCGGTAATGGCTCACTAGATAAGATGCGCGGGCAGCCCGGCGAGTATGACGGCGAAGCGGCTCGCGTAGCTGCCACTAAGTTGGATAACCTGAAAGGCGACATGACCATCATTCATGCCGCTTTGGAGAACGTCAGCGTTGAATTATTTGAAAAAAATGACGCATGGCTTAGGTCAACAGCCAAAAGCATTACTGAGTTTATGCATGGCGTGGCTGAGTTTCTCAAGGCCCACCCAAAAATCAGCCTTGGCATTGTGCAGGTAGGTACCGCTGTCGCTATCGCGACTGCCGCATTTGGTGCGCTGGCGATTGCTGTGGTCGGTATTTTGGGGCCGTTCGCGCTACTGCGTTTTACCACCTCAGTATTGGGTATTCGCTTACTGCCGCGCCTGTCGTTGGGTATGTCCAAACTGGCGAGCACCACCCCGATAACCACACGTCAGATTGGCGCTTTTAGTCGCTCACTGCTCACCCTGTCTAAAAATGGCGGCCAGTCGGCTGTTACCAGCCTTAAAGGGCTGGGGAATGGGCTGGTTAGTGTGGTGCGATCGCCGGTTAAATCCGGTATTAGCGGCTTTAAAATGCTGGGTAATGGCATTAGCTGGCTGGCTAAGTCCCCACTTAAATTCCTGCGTTTTGCCCTTGGCGGCTTGGGTAGTCTGCTTGGGATTTTAATCAGCCCGATTGGCCTGATTGCGGCGGCCATCGTGGGCGCTGGTTTACTGATTTACAAATACTGGAAACCGATTAAAGCATTTTTGGGGGGCGTGGTAGAGGGCTTTATGCAAGCCGCTGCCCCGATTAAAGAAGCACTAAAACCGCTGGGGCCGGTGTTTGACTGGATTGGTGATGCGGTTAAAAACGTGTGGAACTGGTTTAAAAAGTTACTGGAACCAGTGCAATCGACCACCGCCGATTTAAACAGCGCCGCCGATGCTGGGAAATCCTTTGGTCAGTTCTTGGCTGATGGTATCAATCTGGCAATGACGCCGCTCAAATTACTGATCTCATCCATTAAGTGGGTGTTGGAAAAGCTGGATGAAGTAAAACAGCGCTCCGAGAAAACCCGCGAACTGGCGCAGAGTAATCCGGCGGTAGCGGCCGCCGCAGGTAACTACGGCATCACATGGAAGCCCGCCCCAAAGGGCAACAGCGCCGCTGATATTGCCGCGAAATATACCGGTGAATATGATAGTGGTGGCTATATCCCGCTGGGTAAATTTGGCGTAGTGGGTGAGCATGGCCCTGAAATCATCAACGGCCCCGCGCAAGTTACCGGCCGCCGTAATACCGCCGCAATGGCGGTCGCGGCTTCCATGTTATTCAGTGGCTATCAGGCCGCCGCCGCACCGCTGCATCCATACAGTTTACCGGCGGCGCAGTACCGCAGTCACAATAACGGCCAATCCGGCAACCAACAGCAAAACCAAGTCAGCACTGGTGCACCCATTATCAATATCTACCCGCTGCCACAACATGACGCGCAAGATATCGCGCGTGAGGTAGCCCGCCAGCTAGCCGCCCACCGCAGCCAGGCACAAAGTAAATCAAACCGCAGTTATCAAGACCATGACGATTAAGGAGCACTAACATGATGATGGCATTTGGGATGTTTATATTTATGCTGCAAACCGTCCCCTACCAAGATTTTCAACATCAAATGGCATGGCGTCACCCGTCAAATGCCCGTATCGGCTTGCGGCCAATCAGCCAATTTTTAGGGCCAGATGAAGAATCAATTACCCTGTCCGGCGTGTTATACCCAGAATTGACCGGCGGTAAAGTCTCATTGATGGCGCTACAACTGATGGCTGAAACGGGTAAGGCTTGGTCATTGATTGAAGGGAATGGCGCGATCCACGGCATGTTTGTAATTGAGAATCTTAGCCGCACCAAAAGTATCTTTTTCAGTGACGGTTCGGCACGCAAGATTGAATTCACGCTGACATTAAAACGTACCGATGAATCTTTAAAAGAGATGTTTGGTGATTTATCTCAGCAATTTGACGATATCGCCGCGCAAATATCTGATACCGCCAGCGGGTTATTATCATGATCGATATCCTGTCCAATAACGGTCATAACGCACCGGATTATTCTATTACCGTGGATGGCATCGATAAAAGCGGCGGCATTAAAAAGCGGTTAATGTCGTTAACCTTGACTGATAATCGCGGTTTTGAAGCTGATCAGCTGGATATTGAACTGGATGATTCAGACGGTCAATTAGTACTGCCACGTCGCGGGGCAAAAATAGCGGTTGCACTGGGCTGGCAAGGGGCGGCGCTAATGGATAAAGGCGTATTTACCGTGGATGAAATAGAGCACAGCGGCGCACCGGATAAGCTGACTATTCACGCCCGCAGTGCAGATTTTCGTGAAACACTGAATGTTCGCCGTGATCAGTCATACCATAAAACCACTATTGGCGGGATCATTAAAATAATTGCCGAGCGCAATAGACTCACGCCAACTTTAAATAAAGCCATGTCTGATTTAACGGTTGACCATATAGACCAAACCAACGAATCAGACGGTAATTTAATTACCCGACTGGCAAAACAATATGGCGCTATTGCCGCGGTAAAAAATGGAAATCTGTTATTTATCAAACAAGGTCAGGCGAAAACCGCCAGCGGTAAACCGATTCCGGTTATGACCCTTATTCGCAGTTTGGGTGACGGCCATCAATTTAGTATGGCTGACCGGGGCGCTTATACCGGCGTGGTGGCAAACTGGCTGAATACCCGCACCACGGAAAAGCCGGTGGTTAAGGTAAAACGTAAGCGCAAAACAACCAGCACCGCCAAGCCCAAAGAGCCGGAAGAGCCGGAAGAGAAACAAGGTGAATATCTGATCGGTACTGATGAAAATGTACTGACCTTACGCACCACTTACGCCAGCAAATACAATGCACAGCGAGCGGCTAAATCGAATTGGGAACGACTGCAACGCGGCGCGGCTAAATTTTCTATTCAGCTTGCGAAGGGGCGCGCAGATCTCTATCCCGAAGTACCAGTTAAAGTGACCGGATTCAAAAAACAGATTGATGAAGCTGATTGGACATTGGTGACTGTGACCCATTCAGTGAGTGACAGTGGTTTTACTACCGTGCTGGAGCTAGAGGTGAAAATAGATGATTTGGATATGGAATGATGATTTTTAATCAATAATCACGCATAATTATCATTAACACCGACCCTAGTCGGGATGATACCGGAGTCCGGATCATGTTCAATTGCCCTTTATGCCACGGAGCAGCCCATACCCGCAGCAGCAGCCAGGTAACCACCGAAACCAAAGAGCGCTATCACCAATGTATTAATGTGAATTGCGGCCATACCTTTGTGACGGTGGAAAGTTTCATGCGTTCAATATCGAAACCTAGCGAGATAAACCCGGTCCAACCTCATCCACAAACCGAAGGTCAGGTAGTCATGTTTTGACCACTGAAAAGAAATTTATCTGCCCTACCCTCATCCCGCTTTTGCGGGATTTTCTATGACACCAAAAACCGATGCTGCCATCGTGCTGCCATTTTGCTGCCACTTGCCAAATCTCAGGCACAAAAAAACCGCCTCACGGCGGCTAACGACATACTCATACTACTTTGTTTTACTTAGAATATTTTCCATGGTGCCCGGGGCGGGACTTGAACCCGCACAGCCATAAGCCGAGGGATTTTAAATCCCTTGTGTCTACCGATTTCACCACCCGGGCTCTGGAAAACTGGAGGCGCGTCCCGGAGTCGAACCGAGGTAGACGGATTTGCAATCCGTAGCATGGCCACTCTGCCAACGCGCCTTATTCTTCTTTGCCTTTACAGCTTAGGTCCGCTTAAAGCCAACCTATTAATTTGGAGCGGGAAACGAGACTCGAACTCGCGACCCCGACCTTGGCAAGGTCGTGCTCTACCAACTGAGCTATTCCCGCAACATCAGAACTTACTGATTTTTTTGCTATCTTTCGACATTTTGTTGCTGCCGTCTGATGCGATGCATTCTACTTACCTGACGCAGTGAGTCAATAAAATTATCTGACTAATGCGTTCGTTTGCTGCTTTTTACGGCGCTTCGATCAAGGTTCGAGCAAATCTTTCCAGGCAGCGTTTAAATATTGAAACATTGACCAGAATGTCAGTACCGCAGCAATGTAAAGAAGAACAAAGCTAGCAAGCTCGATGTTATGATCTGGACGCCAAAGTAAGCCGACCAACGACCCCATTTGAGCTGTTGTTTTAACTTTCCCAATCCATGATACCGCGACACTACTGCGTTTACCAAGTTCAGCCATCCACTCACGGAGGGAGGAAATGATAATTTCACGGGCAATCATGGTTGCAGCTGGCAACGTAATCCACCAGACGTGGTAATGCTCAGCAACCAGCACCAACGCGATGGCAACCATGACCTTATCCGCTACAGGGTCAAGAAAAGCCCCAAAGCGGGTTGTTTGCTTCCAACGGCGGGCTAAAAAGCCATCAAACCAATCGGTTGCTGCTGCAAACACAAATATGATGGCACAAACCATCGGAGCCCATACGAATGGCAGATAGAATGCCAAAACAAAGAATGGGATGAGTACAACGCGGAACAGGGTAAGCCAAGTCGGTATATTCAATTGCATAATGCTACGATAACTATCTGGCTGGTGAGGACATTATGAGTATGGTGCAACATTAGCCTCAGTGTTTCAATGCATTGTAGATTTTTTCTGCCAATGCTTGTGAAATACTCGGCACTTTTGCAATTTCCTCAACGCTTGCGTTCAATAGAGGTTGCAGCCCACCCATATATTTCAGCAAAATTTGCCGTCTTTTAGGGCCGATCCCCTCTATCGTTTCTAACGCACTGGTATTTTTTACTTTAGAACGACGCTGCCGGTGCCCGGTTATTGCATGGTTGTGAGAGTCATCACGGATATGTTGAATCAAATGTAATGCTGGCGAATCAGGTGGCAACGAAAAGCCTTCCCCTTCTGCAGCCAAGAACAATGTTTCCAGCCCCGCTTTCCTATCACTTCCTTTTGCAACCCCAACCAATAAAGGCTTTTGCTTATCCCAGGGTACGTTGAGCGAAGCAAAAACGTCAAAAGCCTGAGACAACTGGCCTTTCCCTCCATCAATAAAAATAACGTCAGGTATTTTTTTCTCATCTAATGCCTTACCATACCTACGCTTAAGTACTTGGGACATCGCTGCATAATCATCACCGGGCGTGATGCCACTAATATTGTAGCGTCTATATTCTGAACGTACAGGACCATTCGCATCAAATACTACGCAAGACGCTACTGTTTGTTCCCCCATCGTATGACTGATGTCAAAACACTCCATACGATTGATCTCATCAAGATTCAAAATCTTGGCTAATTCTTTCATCCGCTGATGAATAGTTGATTGCTGTGATAAGCGAGTAATCAACGCGGTGGAGGCATTTGTACGAGCAAGCTTCAGATAGCGTGCTCGATCACCTCGGGGACGACTTTGGATCTGAATTTTCCTTCCAGCCAACTCAGAAAGTGATGAGGCCAACAGATCTTTTTCTTCAAGTATGAAGTCCAACAAGATTTCGCCAGGGAGTGTACGCCCCTGACTTCCTTGTAAGTAAAACTGCCCAACAAATGTCTGGACGACTTCACTTAGCTCGGTTCCTGCAGGTACTTTCGGGAAGTAACTTCGACTTCCAAGCACTTTACCCTGCCGTATAAATAGCACATGGACACAAGCTAACCCGGCATCGAATGCAACACCGATAACATCGAGATCCTCGCTGTCGCCGGAAACAAACTGCTGCTCGGTAACTCGCCGTACAGCCTGAATTTGATCTCGAATACGGGCTGCATCTTCAAAATTCAATGACTTGCTGGCTTCTTCCATACGAGAAATCAGTTGGGTTAAGACTTGTTGATCTTTCCCTGACAGGAACAAGCGCACATAATCAACCTGACGCTGATACTCTTCATCACTCACCAGTCCCGCAACACAGGGCCCAGAACAACGACCGATTTGATACTGCAGGCAGGGCCGTGAGCGATTGCGGTAAACACTATTTTCACACTGTCTGACAGGAAAAAGCTTTTGCAGCAATGCCAACGTTTCGCGAACAGCATAGGAGTTTGGAAATGGTCCGAAATACTCCCCTTTTTCGTGCTTTGCTCCACGATGAATTGCCAGACGCGGATGCGTATCCGCGCTTAAGAAAATAAGTGGGTACGACTTATCATCCCGCAACAACACATTGTAACGAGGTTGATAAAGTTTGATGTAATTATGCTCAAGCAACAAAGCTTCCGTTTCTGTATGGGTAACAGTCACGTCAATCTGAGCAATATTTTTGACCAAAGTCTCTGTTTTACGACTCGCGACTTGGGCACGAAAATAACTCGTCAGGCGCTTCTTAAGGTCTTTTGCTTTGCCGACATAAATAACTGTTCCCGCCTTATCATACATACGGTAGACGCCAGGTTGGCTGGTGACAGTTTTTAAAAACTCTTTAGAATCAAAACAATCAGTCACTATTAGATAACATCTCCGCGTTAAACAGACCATGGCGGATAGCCAAATGTGTCAATTCAACATCACCACTAATATTAAGCTTGCTAAACATCCGGTAACGATAGCTGTTCACTGTTTTAGGACTCAGGTGAAGTTGTTCCGATATCTCATTCACCTTTTGGCCTTTAGTTATCATTAGCATAATTTGTAACTCACGCTCTGACAAACAGCTAAAAGGCGTTTCAGTGGGCGGTTCCAACTGACCCAGCGCCATCTGTTGTGCAATATCCGAAGCAATATAACGTTGGCCCGAATGAACGGCACGGATAGCAGTAACAACATCCTGAGGCGCTGCGCCTTTACTTAGATAACCACCAGCACCCGCCTGCATGACTTTCGCAGGCAGCGGATTTTCCGTATGAATGGTTAGCATAATAACTTTAGTATCTGGAGAATAACGCAAAATCTTACGCGTAGCTTCCAACCCGCCGATACCGGGCATATTCATATCCATCAAAACTATATCGACAACATGGCTACGGCACCATTTTACCGCATCTTCGCCACACTGCATCTCACCTGCTACCTTGATACCCTTGATATCTTCAAGAATGCGTCGTATCCCTGCGCGCACCAGTTCGTGGTCATCAACAAGAAGAACGCTAATCAAAGAAAATTCTCCAAAAATAAGGGAGTAACCTAATCACGCTTTGTTTACGACAACGATATTACTTGTTTTCGATCCAATAATGAATACAGAAAAATTGCAAAATCATATCTATATTGTTTGACATATATTATTTCCATCAACATTTTAACTATGTACATAAATTTACTGACATATCAATTAACAGGCTGATAAAAAAGAAAAGTTTTTTTAAGATTTTTCTTGGCGCAAATCAGCTATTCATACGAGAAATAATTATGAACATTAAGTGAGTTAATTTATGTCAAAACACAACATGTTGATACTAGTAAAGATCAAGTAAAACCGTACTGATTTTCATACATAGGAATTATTCTTAGTTTTGTTTATTTCTTGTTTATCTCTTATTCATTTTCAAAGCGTGTGATTCTTGACACAAATTCCCTATTCGAAAATGACATGGTTTTTATGAACATAACTAACTTAATTAAGATAAAGCGTAGGTATGATAAGAAACATCGACAGATAGTCTCTTTCGTCAGCATAACCTTGGTCAGAAATTGGGCTACCAATAAAAGATTGCGCACTTGTTATCAAAGCGAACTATCAGTTTATGGTATAATGCATCAACTGTTTAATAATGCTGCGAATGTTCACTGCGATACTGGGCTCTCCAAATCACCTTGTTCACTGGCAAGCCATCACTTCAGGAAAAAAAATGAGTAATCCAGACTTTACCACTTCTGCTGATCCAGAAACTTTAGCAAATGAAGTTGCTTGCTTGAAAGCAACATTGACTCTACTGCTAAAAGCAATCGGCCAAGCCGATGCGGGGAAAGTAATCTTAAATATCGAACGCTCCATTGCCGGTATCGAAGACGCTGCTCAAGCTGAAGTTTTCACCAATACAGTTGCTCAGATTAAGAACGGCTATCGTCAATAGCAGCCATATACAACATGTAATAAGCCAATTTACCCTGCTGCCTATTGCTAAACTTCATTAACTTTATTCAATCGGCAGCTTCTTTTTTATCTTTCGAGAGTGTGATGGGATTATTGCTTAAGGCACTAATAGGTGCCAGCGTGGTGGTATTGATTGGGGTATTATCGAAAACACGTAATTACTATATTGCTGGTTTAATTCCCTTGTTTCCTACTTTCGCCCTCATCGCACACTACATTGTCGGTAAAGAGCGCAGTATCGAAGCATTGCGTACAACAATTATATTCGGTTTGTGGGCCATTATTCCTTACTTTGTTTACCTGATATCACTCTATTTTTTCATCGGACACTTACGCTTATCGCAAGCTTTGGCAGCAGCGGTTCTATGCTGGGTAATTGTCGCCTGGATACTCATATCTACCTGGGGTCAATGGCACAGTTAGTGACTAACTATGCCACAAAGTCCGTTAAATCAACGTAATAACAACAAAATAAGCGCATGAATAGCTAACATTACTACTGAGAAAATAAGATTCAGGTTACTGATAGACTTTGACCTGAGTTCATCTGAAGACTCATCGCTTACCTGAATTTTCCTGATTCTGTAGATCCAATACCCGCCAAGTAACACAAAAAGCAGCGCTAACGACACCGCTAATAGAGGATATCCCCACACCAAATACTCACTCAGCGCTGCAATAGCAAACCAAAGAATGACAAAGACCATGATTGACCACCTAAAGTTTTAGTCGTTCGAGCTTAGCACACTCCTTAAAAACCACTAAATTGAGCCAATAAGGAAGTCGTGAAAATTCAGACACGATAAGAAATTTTAGTATAAATACATCATAAAAATCAGCATCAGGTTAGTCATTCGTTAATTGCCCTACAGAACATTGGAGTCAATCGAACATAAGAACAGAACATAATATTTAGCAAAAACCAAAAAACCAGTTTAATCACCTAATCACAAACTATAAAAAAACAAAAAATAACAACTTACGCACAAAAAATAAAATACCAAAAAACCAAATTAAGTAGTTTTATTACATCAAGAATTCATTGCATTGGCCGTTATACATTACACCTATTTTTAATAAACGTAATGACCATGAAAAAGTTCTCCGAACTCTCTATTTTGACAAAATTGCTCTCCGGGTTCTCTGTTGTTATTGTAATGATGTTGTTACTTGGCGCAGTAGCACTAGCTCAGTTAAGCAGTAATAACGTAAGACTGGAGGCCTATCGAGACAGCTGGTTACCAGGTGTCCGCTATGCATTGGAAATGCGTGGTGTTTTAGCTGAGTTACGGCTACAACAGGTGCAATACATCGCCTCATCGACAGAAAAAGAACGCGAAGGCCACCGGTTGGAGATTTTACAGGCCGTTGATAATTTCCGCGCAGCACAAAATCGATTTTTAAAGTTACCTGAAGGCTACAATGATTCCGCGCTATTTAAGAGAATAATGTCAGACTTTGACAATTTCTCTCAGGCAAACAGTATTGTTATAGATGCAGTTAATAATAACCAATTAGATGAAGCTAGTAAGATAAGCGGCGATACCTCCAGAAAATACCGTACACAGTTAATGAAAGACTTAGCTGAATTAGTCGTGCTAGAAGTTCAGGGAGGAGAACAAGCGGCAACCGAAGGTCAGCAAAGCTTTAATACTGCTAAAAACTTACTACTCGCTTTATTATTGTTCGCGGTTCTCATTTCAGCGCTGCTTGCTATCATGATTGCTCGCAATTTATCCCGTTTATTAGGCGGAGAACCCGCTTACGCGGTAGCTATTATGGAGCATATCGCAGCTGGCAATTTATCAACTGAAATAAAGCTTCGTCCTGGTGATAAAAATAGCTTACTGGCGTCCTTGAACACGATGAACCAGCAGCTGAAAAGCACGATTAATGAGATCATGCACGGTAGCGAGTCAATTTCTGTTGCATCAAATCAAATTGCACAAGGCAATACTGATTTATCACAACGCACGGAAGAACAAGCATCTTCACTTATCCAAACCTCAGCTAATATGCAGGAATTAACCCAAACCGTCCGGCAAAATGCCGATAATGCGCGGCAAGCAAGCGAATTGGCTGTCAATACCGCAGCCACAGCAACCGAAGGTGGAATTATTGTTGATGAAATGCTGCTTCGCATGCAGGAAATATCAAACAGCTCGAAGAAAATTGTCGATATTATTGCTGTGATTGAGGGGATTGCTTTCCAAACCAATATATTAGCATTAAATGCTGCCGTTGAAGCAGCCAGAGCTGGCACTGAAGGTAAGGGGTTCGCCGTTGTTGCAAGTGAAGTGCGAACATTAGCCCAAAAAAGTGCAAATGCGGCGAAAGAAATTAAGTTACTCATTGTCGGTACAGTTGAAAAAATTAATGCCGGTTCAGAACGTGCTGACCATGCCAGTCAAGCAATGGGCGAGATTGTTGATTCAGTGGGTAAAGTTGCGCATATTGTCGGCGAAATATCCACTGCGTCACAAGAGCAACATATTGGTATTCAAGAAATCGGTATAGCGGTAGAAAAAATGGACCAAGTGACGCAACAGAATGCGGCATTGGTTGAGCAGGCCGCAGCCGCGGCGCAATCATTAACTGAGCAAGGTGCTGAATTACGTCAGGTTATCCGCTTCTTTCAGATTAATGGCTCCGCTGTAAGCTAGGAATATAATGAATAAGAGCTAAGTCCAACGAATGATAGGACTTAGCTCTTAACGCTGATATCAGCACAATCCGTATTAGTTATGACAAAATATCTTTCAGTACCCACAGACTGACACTCCCGCCATTCACTGGGAATACAGCGTCTCCTGCATCATCAGTAGTGATAATCGCTGGATGATTACCTAAATAATCGGCAAACTCTTTATTCGGAAAGTCCGCACCAAGTGCGATTGTTTTTTCATTTTCAGCACCATTAGAAAGAATGACCACACAACCGGGATCTTCCTCCGTGCCTCCACGAACAAAAGCAATACAGTTCTTATCATCAAAATAATCGGTCTGTGCACCATGGGCGAAACGTTGCCTAGCTTGAATTAACTTTTCTAATTCGGCAACAATCGGCATTTCTATCTGATAGGTACCACCATCATCACCGTTGTCCTCATAATTGGCACCGAAAAGATCAGGATAGAAAATACAGGGAATGCCTTGTTCACGGATTAAAATCAACGCATAGGCTAAAGGCTTAAACCAAGGTTCAACCGGAGCCTCCAGTGATTGGAGTGGCTGTGTATCATGATTTGCAACCAAGGTTATGGTATGCATTGGATCAACTGCGATTAACGAGCCATTGAATATTTGCGTCAAATCAAAGTCTTCGCCTTGTTTAGAAGCGTCGTGAAATTTGTGATGTAAAGCGACATCAAACAGCATCGCATTACCCTCTACCCGGGCCAAATATTGCTGTAGCTTTTCGATATCAGGCGACCAATATTCTGCAATAATCAGCAGATCTCGCCCCGCTTTATTTCGCACATGTTCTATCCACTCTTTAAAAAACCAGGCGGGAATATGTTTTACTGCATCCAAGCGAAAACCACCAATTGGCAGCGTCTCAAGTAGCCATTCTCCCCAATACTTTAGCTCGCCCATCACCGCAGGATTACGAAATTCAATATCCGCCCCCATCAGATAATCAAAATTACCTAATTCATCATCGACCTCGGTATTCCAACCTTCATCACTATAATCATTTATGATTTTAAAAATGCCTTCTTCTGATGGCTCTTCAATATAATCAACCCCGGTAAAACACTGCTTATCCCAGATAAAAGATGAATAAGTTTGATCGCGGCCAGGAAATGTAAAACGGGTATACGCCTGAGTGTCGATAATATCATCATCAATTTCCGTCCGATTTTCAGGATTAACTTTGCGAACGCTCACTGGTTCTTTTTCGTCAGCACCCATTTTGTGATTGAGCACCACATCAAAAAGCACTTTTATATCCATCTCGTTCAATCGATTAATTGCATTCAACAGCCCTTCTTTATCACCATATTTTGTCGCCTGCGTTCCCTTCTGATCAAATTCTCCCAGATCAAATAAGTCATAGGTGTCATAACCAACAGAATAGCCTCCTGAGGCACCTTTATAGGCAGGAGGAAGCCAAACAAAATTAATCCCAAGATGATTTATATGCTCCGCTCGTTCAGAGACTTCCTGCCATAGCTTTCCGCCGTCGGGGTAGTACCAATGGAAAAACTGGAAAATCGTGGGATTTTTCATAGGGTTGACAGCTCCGTTTTACCTTCTACCTCATAGTATGGCCTACTTTATAAAAGTTGGGCTGGCAATAAGGTAATAGACTGTGAATTCTTTTTGATATTGCGTTAATGTGGAATGAGTGCATTTATATTAATAATGAGGCTTAAATGAATATAGTGGACATCCCATTTGGCATCACTGATTGGTCAACAATAGATAAAACCGAACATAAAGGAGAGCAAGGTGTTGCCTATTGGAGAACGCAACACTTTGGTAGTATAAGAGCACGTATGGTGGAATACAGTGCGGGATACGTGGCAGACCATTGGTGTTCCAAAGGCCACATTTTGCTGTGCCTTGACGGTGAATTAAGTACTGAACTTGATGATGGTCGGTTTTTCATATTAAAGGCGGGCATGAGTTATCAGGTTGCGGATCACGCGGAAGCACACCGCTCATCAACAGTCTCAGGAGCTAAACTTTTTATTGTCGATTGATATCAATCGCTTTAAACACCAACGGCTTTCTTGCATCAGCTAACAGTCTATCCTGGACTGTTAGCTGAGATAACATTTTATTATCGCCCTTCAGGTAGTGAGTCAACCGGATTATCCGGATATAAAACCCGAATACGACGCCTGACGATTTCAACCTGAAATGCCGCCATCACTGCGATCATAATCAGGATTTCACCAAAACCACCTTTTTCAGTTGGCTGATCATAAAGGTATTGTAATGTGCCAATAATCCATTTAGACCCAACAAGTAGCAGAAATAAGGTGATAGTCAGTGGTGTCCCTTTGCAAAAAATACGTCCATCAGGTTCACGCCAGATCTCGATAAGACGGCCTTGCAACACACCGATAATAATACTAAATAAAACACCACTACCTAAGACTAACCAGGAGGTCGTAGTAGCTGGCATATATGTGCCACCCACTACCAGACCGACCATCCCGTAAATCCAGGCCCACTTAAAACGAGCGGGACCTAACGACACCTCGTGACTGACCGACTGACGGTACAATGCAAAAAGTGTTAGCACCAGAATAATCAGTATTTGTACGGGAGTCATCGCTATCTCCTTCAAGAGAAGCATCTAGTCAGGGATAAAGCATCTCAATCTATGATAATGACCAACTGCACTAGCAGTACATGCATGCTCTATCAGTCTTTGGAAAAATCAGAACGATTAACAATAACTCGCCAATCGTACTGTAGAAAGTTTAGCCCACTTTCCGACAAATAACATAATTGCGATAATATTAATCTCATTCGCATTCGCGTTAATTAGTTGGAACTATCAGATATTAACTATCGAGGCTCAGTCAACTAATCTCCACTATCAAATGATGCGGAAGTAATAATATTCAACACTCTCGCCCGTCTATTTAATCTCCTCATGTTAATGCTAGACTACCAGTACTTTTTATTGGGCAATAATAGGTCCATTTAACGAGGTAAATAGATGACTCAAAATATTTATGATGATCAGGCTTTTTTTTCAGCCTATGCCAAGCTTAGCCGCTCAGTCGATGGTTTGGATGGTGCAGCCGAGTGGCCAGCAATCCGCAAAATCCTACCACCACTGTCTGGGCGTAAAGTTGTGGATCTCGGCTGTGGTTATGGTTGGTTTTGCCGCTATGTATACTCACAAGGTGCCACAGATATTGTAGGGCTAGATCTCTCTGAAAGGATGTTAAATCGCGCTAGAGAATTGACGACTGACGAAAATATTATTTATCGTCAGGAAGATTTGGAAAATTTGCATCTGCCACAACAGATGTACCATTTAGCTTATAGTTCACTGGCATTACACTACATAAAAGCGCTACCCAGCCTATTGGCTACAGTTTATAACGCATTACTGCCTGGCGGCAGTTTCGTTTTTTCCGCAGAACATCCTATTTATACTGCACCTAAACAGCCGGGTTGGTTAATTGCTGATAACGGGCAAAAATCATGGCCAGTCAATAGCTATCAGGCTGAAGGAGATCGGGTCACAAACTGGTTAGCTGACAGCGTCATCAAACAACATCGCACATTAGGTACTTATATTAATCTTTTGGTCAAACAAGGGTTTATTATCACACATTTAGAAGAGTGGGGGCCAACAGCACAACAAATTGCCGACAACCCTGCGTTGGATGAAGAGAAAGAGCGCCCAATGTTATTCTTGCTATCCGCTAAAAAACCCGAATAAAAGTCAGTTTCGCCTTTAGTCTATATTTCTGAATTAAGCATTAACGATCGGGGAGGTTAACTCCCCAGATTCACTTCCCTCAAGATTATCCCGTCAATGCGCTCCTAAATGGTGCCCCTGCCCCTATTAAGGGCATTACTTTATTAATGAAAATTAAAAAACACTATTTTTCAATAGATTAGATATGGCGCAGATATTGCTTAGTTAAGACTAATGACGACAAGGGGGTAAATATGAGAACAATGTCTGCATACTACTTACAATATACTGTGTTTCTGTTGATGGTTGCGGGGCTCATTCATTTCGCTTTTCAATAGCAAACCATCATAATGAAGGCCCTCCGAAGCGGGCCTTCATTCTTTGATTATTCATCTACTTGCTAATTTCTCGGCTTCTTTTTTTATGATTAAAAAATTTCACCAAGTCCGATAGCAATTAATACACCTACAATATAACCAGAAATACACCTTGTATAAGGTATGTGAAATATAAAATTAACTTCTTATAAACCAAAAATCATATTTAGAATATTACATATAAATCTTACGGTTGTAAAAAAAGTGTACAAATTGGAAAGTAGTAGATCTAAAGGAAAATGAGGGTTGACGGAAATAAAGCTTCGAATCCTGGCTTAAAAAGAGCCGGAATAGAAGATTTCCGATTTCATGATTTAAGACATACATGGGCAAGTTGGTTAGTTCAATCCGGAGTTCCTATTTCTTCATTACAAGAAATGGGTGGATGGGAATCAATTGAAATGGTTAAAAGATATGCGCATCTTTCACCAAATTATTTAAATGAACATGCCAGATAAATAGACGAAATATTTAATGATTGTGTCCCAAATATGTCCCATAGAATAGATTTGAAATTAGAGGCTAATACTAAGTGATTGATTCTGTTGGTGGGTCGTGGCGGGTTCGAACCGCCGACCAATTGATTAAGAGTCAACTGCTCTACCAACTGAGCTAACGACCCAACGGCGATAATTATTCTCCTGTTAGCCTTACCTGTCAAACACTTCATCGGATTTTTCTCTTTATGCTGCGTTATTTCCGCCATTGCAGATTAATTATTCATCTGATACTTACGATTATTGTTAGTTATGTAAGTTCATGTTGTAATTCCACGCGCTGTGATGAACTTAACAAAATTCAGTGTATGAAATATAAACACTGGAAAACGAGGCGTATTGTGTAATTATTGTTGCGAGAATATTAAATAATTCACAAATCATGATGTAAATATAGAAAAATCAGACAGACAGACAGACAGACAGACAGACAGGTTAAGACAAAGAGCCAACATAGAGCTCAACAACTTCACAAATACAGGAAGAGGGAATGGGAAAGATGGTAGACCAATCCAAGATAGTGGCAGAGCCTTTGCCGGAACCTGAAGAGCACCTCCAAAGGAATCTCTCCAACCGCCATATCCAACTGATTGCTATTGGCGGTGCCATAGGCACTGGGTTGTTTATGGGATCGGGTAAAACCATCAGCCTTGCCGGGCCGTCGATCATTTTCGTTTATATGATTATCGGTTTTATGCTGTTTTTCGTGATGCGAGCAATGGGCGAACTGCTGCTATCGAATCTGAAATATAAGTCATTCAGTGATTTTGCCGCTGACCTGCTTGGCCCTTGGGCCGGGTTTTTCACTGGCTGGACTTACTGGTTTTGTTGGGTCATCACCGGCATCGCCGATGTGGTTGCCATTACCGCTTATGCACAATTCTGGTTCCCTGGATTCTCCCAGTGGGTCGCCTCATTGTTAGTGGTTTTACTGCTGCTATCACTGAATTTAGCGACGGTAAAGATGTTCGGTGAGATGGAGTTCTGGTTCGCCATGATTAAGATCGTGGCCATCGTAGCACTGATTTTTGCCGGGCTGACCATGGTGTTGATGAGCTATCAGTCTCCTTCAGGCACTACCGCGTCATTTACCCATTTATGGAATGATGGTGGGATGTTCCCGAAAGGTATCAGCGGCTTCTTTGCTGGATTCCAGATTGCTGTTTTTGCCTTTGTGGGGATTGAGTTAGTCGGGACCACTGCCGCTGAAACCAAAGATCCAGAAGTGGTATTGCCTCGCGCCATCAACTCCATTCCTATCCGCATCATTATGTTTTATGTTTTCTCATTGATTATGATTATGTCGGTAACCCCATGGAGCTCCGTGGTGGCGGATAAAAGCCCGTTTGTTGAACTATTCGTGTTGGTCGGGTTACCCGCCGCCGCGAGTGTGATCAACTTTGTGGTCTTGACCTCGGCAGCATCCTCAGCCAACAGCGGTGTGTTCTCCACCAGCCGTATGTTGTTCGGCTTGGCAAAAGAGGGCGATGCACCCAAGCAATTTGGTAAGTTGTCACGCCGCTCCGTTCCGGCTTCTGGCCTGACATTCTCTTGCATTTGCCTGCTGGGCGGTGTGGTGTTGATCTATCTGATCCCGAATGTCATGACCGTATTCACGCTGGTCACCACGGTTTCAGCGATTCTGTTTATGTTCGTTTGGACCATTATCCTTTGCTCCTATCTGGTCTATCGCAAAAGACGTCCAGCGCTACATAAAAAGTCGATCTACAAAATGCCAGCCGGTATTTTCATGTCCTGGGTCTGCATGGCCTTCTTCGCTTTCGTCTTGGTGCTGTTAACCTTGGAAAGTGATACTCGCCAGGCACTGATAGTCACACCGCTGTGGTTTGTGATTTTGACCATCGGCTACCTCATCTTGAAGAGACGTAAAACTCACTTGTTCGACAGTAATAATCGCTAAGTTATCTGGCGTCAGGGCTTCTCTGACGCCACTTTCCCCTGCCCTTTTCAGCTATTTTCCTCAGTCAGTACTCTCCCCATCAGTCAGCGCAATGCCGCGAATCACTAACTGTTGCACGCTTTCCACTGTTTGTTGAAAGAACAGCTCATCACTGAGGTTTTTGCCGCTAATAGCTTCGATCTGCACACTAAAATCGGCGTAATGCTGAGTGGTCGCCCAGAGCATAAAGATGAAATGCTGCGGATCGACCTTTGCCATCAAACGTTTATCCATCCAACTGCGGATGATTAATACCTTCTCATCAAATAGCGTTTTTAAATCCCCCGCCAGCTCCTGCTTTAACAGCGGCGCACCCTGAATCATCTCCAGACAAAACAGCCGTGATGCTTGCGGATAGTCACGAGATACCGCCAATTTCAGCGCGATATAGTGGCAAATCGCCTCAATTGGCTGCTGATCGACCTGCAAGGCTTTCAGCGGGGCCAGCCAGATCGCCAAAATATCTTTTAGCACCGCAATATAGAGCGCTTCTTTCGATGGGAAGTAATAGAGCAAATTCGTTTTAGAGAGATCAGCACGCTCAGCGACCTGATCGAGGCTAGTACCATGAATGCCATAGCGTGAAAACAGATCAAGCGCCGCGTGCATTATGGCTTGCCGTTTTGCCGCCCCCGCCTTGCTACGGCGAGAAGGTTTCGGCTGGACTAACTCACTGACCGCCTTAGATTGCGCCGTGGCCACTGCGTCGATTCTCACTGGCTTCACTGATAACCCCTTAATAAGCATTGATGAAACTGATAATAGCAAAGGCTATCAACCCTACCTATAGCATCTTTTCTTCGCCCAGAAATACCCCTTTCGAGTGATCTCTTGCACCGCAGTTGAGCATGCACGCCTGTTTTTTGTGCACAAATATTTTACCAAACAGTCCATTTTTGACCATTTGCTCAACATTTTATTTACCGCAAGTAATCAACATATTGATTTTATTTATTTTATAAAAACTGGCATTGGCTTTGCTTAGGTAGTGACACAGGCCTACAGATATTCCGACTCATAACGCAGAGGTGCTCAAATGAAAATTGGCGTATTCATTCCCATCGGCAACAACGGTTGGTTAATCTCCAGCAATGCACCGCAGTACCTGCCGAGCTTTGAGTTGAACAAAGCTATCGTGCAGAAAGCCGAACACTACCAGTTCGATTTTGCTTTATCGATGATAAAGCTACGTGGATTCGGTGGTAAAACCGAATTCTGGGATCACAATCTGGAATCCTTCACCTTGATGGCTGGACTGGCGGCGGTAACCTCGCGCATTAAGATTTATGCCACTGCTGCCACCCTCACCCTGCCGCCCGCCATCGTGGCGCGGATGGCCTCAACTATCGACTCCATCTCCAATGGCCGTTTTGGCCTCAATGTGGTGACCGGGTGGCAAAAACCAGAATATGAGCAAATGGGATTGTGGCCTGGCGATGATTACTTCAGCCGCCGCTATGACTATCTCTCTGAATATGTTGAGGTACTCCAAGATCTCTGGGGTACGGGACAATCTGATTTTAAAGGCGAGTTCTTCCAGATGGAGGATTGCCGTGTCAGCCCGCAGCCGCAAACCCCGATCAAACTCATCTGTGCGGCGCAAAGTGACGCAGGCATGGCCTTCTCCGCGAAATATGCCGATTACAATTTCTGTTTCGGCAAGGGTGTGAATACCCCGACGGCTTTTGCTCCAACCGCCGCCCGCCTGCAAACAGCCGCAGAACATGCCGGCCGCGATGTTAGCAGCTATGTGTTGTTTATGATTATCGCTGACGAAACCGACGAGTTGGCCCGCGCTAAGTGGGATAGCTACAAAGCCGGTGCCGACACCGAAGCGCTGGCTTGGTTAACCGAGCAAAGTGGCAAAGATACCCAATCCGGCGCGGATACCAATGTGCGCCAAATGGCCGACCCCACTTCTGCCGTCAATATCAATATGGGGACGCTGGTCGGTTCTTACGCTAATGTGGCGAAGATGATGGATGAGATCGCCACCGTGCCCGGCACCGAGGGCATTCTGCTGACATTCGACGATTTCCTGTCCGGCATCGAGAACTTCGGTCAACATATCCAACCTTTGATGACCAGTCGCGCCGATATTGGCAACACAGAAATGCCCATCGCCAGAGAGGTAGCATGATGAAAATCGTTGAACGTCCCCAATCTATGCCCCTGCAAGCCAGCACCGAAAATGCGGCTATTGATGGTAAAACTCCGGTTCGTCGAGGCCCTGGAGTGAGTGCTGATGAAGTGATTCTCAATGCCCGACCCGAGCCGATCGCCTTCCCCGCCTCCGCCAGCGCGCTGATTGTGGTTGATATGCAGAACGCCTATGCCTCGCCGGGGGGATATCTCGATTTAGCCGGATTTGATGTCTCGGCAACCGCCCCGGTGATCAGCAACATCAAGCGTGCGATTGTGGCCGCGCGGGCCGCGGGCATTCAGGTGATCTTTTTCCAAAATGGCTGGGACGCTGACTATGTGGAGGCTGGCGGGGAGGGTTCGCCCAATTGGCATAAATCCAATGCCCTGAAAACCATGCGCAAACAGCCTGAATTAATGGGCAAGCTGCTGGCGAAAGGCCATTGGGACTATCAATTGGTTGATGAACTGCAACCACAAGCGGGCGATATCGTGATCGCCAAGCCACGCTATAGCGGTTTCTTTAATACCCAACTCGACAGTATGTTGCGCGCCAAAGGTATTCATCATCTGATTTTTACCGGCATTGCCACCAATGTGTGCGTGGAATCAACCCTGCGCGACGGCTTCTTTTTTGAATATTTCGGAGTGGTGCTGGAGGACGCAACCCATCAAGCAGGGCCGGATTTTGCCCAAAAAGCAGCCCTGTATAACATCGAAACCTTCTTTGGTTGGGTGTCCGACGTGGATACATTCTGCGCCTGCGTTTTGCCTTCCGCCCGCCTGATACAGTCGGCTTAATAAATACATTCGGCTTAATAAATACAGTCGGCTTAATAAAACCGTTGGCTGAATAAATGCCGTCGGCATGATAAATGCATTCAGATGTCAGCCCTCACACTGTGAGTTGGAGAAAACGATGCCTAAAACCATAATTACCCCGTCGGGCAGTGGCACCCCTCTTGCCCCATTTTCACCCGGCACTTTAGCTGATGGCGTGGTGTACGTCTCCGGCACATTGGCGTTTGATAAGCAGAATAATGTGGTGCACGTCGGTGATGCCGCCGCACAGACTCGCCATGTGCTAGAGACCATTAAAAGTGTGATTGAGACTGCTGGCGGGACACTGGATGACGTCACCTTTAACTCGATTTTCCTGACCGATTGGCAGCATTACGCCGCTATTAATCAGGTTTACGCCGAATACTTCCCCGGCGATAAACCGGCACGTTTCTGTATTCAATGCGGTTTAGTGAAGCCCGATGCGCTGATTGAGATCGCGTCAGTGGCACATCTGCCGCGTTAACCGAAATAACAGGTTGAAAAGCAGTTAATAACGGAGGCGTGACAATGTATTGCGAGATAACCGGTCAGCATTCGCCATCCGCAAAAACCGTGGTTCTCTCTGCGGGATTAGGTGGCAGTGGCAGTTTCTGGCAACCCCAGTTAGCCGCCTTAGGTGAACATTTCCGCGTGGTGACTTACGACCAATATGGCACGGGGCGCAGTCCCGGCGTCATTCCCTCCGGCTATTCGCTGGCTGATATGGCGGCGGAACTGGCGGAACTATTCGCTAGCCAACATATTGAGCGCTGCCATTTTGTCGGCCACGCATTGGGGGGAATGATAGGTCTGCAACTGGCACTCACCCAGCCTCAGTGCATCGAAAGGCTAGTGGCGGTCAACAGCTGGCCAGTACTCGATAGCCAGACACGCCGTTGCTTCAACGTTCGTCAGGATTTGCTACTCAACAGCGGCGTTACGGCTTATGTGCGCGCTCAACCGCTGTTTCTCTATCCGGCAGATTGGCTATCGCGTCATGCATCGCTGCTCGAACAGGAAGAGGCGCATCAAATCGCTCATTTTCAAGGGATGGAGAATCTGTTGCGCCGCCTTAATGCCCTGATGAATAGCGACTTTAGCGCAGAACTAGCCCAAATCAGCACCCCGACGCTGGCCCTGTGTGCCACCGACGATCTACTTGTGCCTTACCCCTGTTCACAAGCCTTGGCCGAGTTAATGCCCTATGGCGAGTGGGCGCAAATGAGCTACGGCGGCCATGGGATGAGTGTCACTAACAGTGAGCAGTTTAACGGCATCGTGCTCAGTTACTTGCTGATGGACGGTGACACCAGCGAATCAAACACAGACCCATTGAATACGATACCCCAATAATTTGACGGAGCAGGCATGACACAAATATTACCCCCTGAGGCGCTGGCCACCCTATTTACCGAAGCCCGCACCCACAATGGCTGGCTGGATAAGCCGGTCGATGATGCGCTGCTCGCCCAAGCTTACGAACTGGCCCGTATGGGGCCGACGTCAGCTAACTGTTGCCCTGCGCGCTTTGTGTTTATCCGCTCGCCAGAGGCTAAAGCGCGGCTCAAACCGGCACTCTCCAGCGGGAATCTGGATAAAACCTTGCAAGCGCCAGTCACTGCCATCATTGCCTATGACCCCGCCTTTTATGATGCGCTACCCAAACTGTTCCCTCATGGCGACGCCCGTGCGTGGTTTACTTCCAGCCCCGAGCTGGCAACAGAAACCGCTTTTCGTAACAGTAGCTTACAAGCGGCCTATCTGATTATGGCTTGCCGCGCACTGGGGCTGGATACCGGCCCAATGTCCGGTTTTAACAATGCGGTGGTTGATGACACTTTTCTGGCGGAAAAAGGCTGGAAATCCAATTTTTTAGTGAATATCGGTTATGGCGATATTCATAAGCTGTATGCACGCTCACCTCGGTTGTCCTTTGACGAGGCGTGTCAGCTGCTTTGATTTACCTGCTTCTCTTTGGATGAACTGCGTTTTAATCATGAGGTGGACCATGCAAACACAATCGTTATCGACTGCATCATTATCGCCTGAATCATTGCCGACTGAGCCTTTACCCACAGCATCAACACTGTCTACATCATCAATGTTGCGCAGCGTCGCCGTAGATAAACAAGATTTCCGTGATGCCATGGCGCGGCTGGGTTCTGCGGTGAATATTATTACCACCGACGGGCCGGCAGGACGTGCGGGATTTACCGCCTCGGCGGTGTGCAGTGTCACCGACTCACCACCCACCTTATTGGTGTGCCTGAATCGCTCGGCGTCCGTCTATTCCGTGTTTCAGCAAAATCAGACCTTATGCGTCAATACCTTATGCGCCGAGCATGAGTCACTGTCGAACCTGTTTGGCGGCAAGACCCCGATGGAGATGCGTTTTTCCGCCGCCCGCTGGTCGACACTCGTGACCGGTTCTCCGGTGCTTAGCGGCGCTGTCGCCTCCTTTGACTGCCATATCACTCAGGTTATTTCAGTGGGTACCCACGACATTCTGTTTTGTCAGGCTGCGGCGGTGATTCATAACGATGACCAACATGGTTTGGCCTATTTTGATCGCTGCTATCACCCGTTAATGCGCCAAAGCCGTTGATTCGACTCACCATCGGGCCGCTTAGCTTTCGGCAACATATTGATATTTTTCAGCAGATGATTCACGGAGCATATTATGGCGAATAACTGGTTTCCAATATGGCGTAAACGCAGCGGCAATCTGGACGGGGCCATTATTGCTCCGGATGAACGCCTCCCGATCGGCGCAACACTGATTATGGGGCTGCAACATGCTGTAGCGATGTTTGGTGCCACGGTGCTGATGCCGCTACTGATGGGGTTTGATGCCAATCTGGCAATTTTGATGTCAGGCATCGGCACCCTGCTTTTTTTCCTGATTGTCGGCGGTCGGGTGCCAAGCTATTTGGGTTCCAGCGCTGCATTTGTCGGTTTGGTCATTGCCGTGACGGGCTATACCGGCAGCGGCCCGAATCCCAATATTGCGCTGGCGTTAGGTGGCATCATTGCCTGTGGGGCAATTTATACCCTGATTGGTTTTATCGTGATGAGTGTCGGTACCCGCTGGATCGAGCGGTTAATGCCGCCGGTCGTCACCGGCGCGGTGGTGATGGCCATTGGCTTAAATCTGGCGCCTATTGCGGTTAACAGTGTCTCCGGTTCATCATTTAACAGTTGGATGGCGGTGGTCACCATTTTATGTATCGGTGTCGTTGCCGTATTTACCAGCGGAATGGTTCAACGCCTGCTGATTCTGGTCGGGCTGATTTTGTCTTATGTGATCTATCTGGTGGTCACCAATGGTTTCGGCTGGGGAACACCGGTTGATTTCGGCCCCATCAGCCAAGCGGCGTGGTTTGGCTGGCCGCAATTTACCACTCCGGTTTTTGATGTCCACGCCATGCTACTTATCGCCCCCGTGGCCGTCATTTTAGTGGCAGAAAATTTAGGTCATATCAAAGCCGTCGCCGGGATGACCGGTAAGAATCTGGACCCCTATATGGGGCGGGCTTTCGTCGGTGATGGGCTGGCAACCATGCTCTCAGGCTCCGTGGGCGGTACGGGAGTGACAACTTATGCCGAGAATATCGGCGTGATGGCAGTGACCAAAATCTACTCTACTTTGGTATTTGTGGCTGCTGCGCTGGTGGCTATTCTGCTGGGTTTCTCACCCAAATTTGGTGCGCTGATCCACACCATCCCGGGGCCTGTGTTAGGCGGTGCCTCTATCGTGGTATTTGGATTGATTGCGGTAGCGGGGGCACGTATTTGGCTGCAAAACAGCGTGGATCTCAGTGATAACGGCAACCTGATTATGGTCGCGGTGACACTGGTCTTGGGCGCGGGGAACTTCGCCTTAACCTTGGGTAACTTTACCCTCGGCGGCATAGGAACAGCGACCTTTGGTGCGATATTGCTCAATGCACTGCTGCAACGCCGTAAGGCGCTGCCTCGTTTAGGTCGCGATGGCAAACCCTTGCCGCAAGACAGCTAATGATCACCCTGATTCCCCACGTCAGTTTGGCTGGGGAGTCAGCTTCTCCATCACGATGACTGCGTTTTTTTTCGTATAAAATAAAGACAAAAATAATATAATCATTTGAATTTCATTACTTATAGCTACATTCAAACTTGCTAACTTACTTTAATTCATCGAAATACTCTTTTAACCCCGCTTTCGCCTGAATTTGCTTTGATTTAACCAAAATCTGAGCCAGATCTTTGTTATCCGTCCCTTCACTTAATAACTCAGCCGCACTGAGGATCAGATAATCGTCAAAATCCTTTTGCGACCTTGATTTGAGGAACTTCAATAGTCGCATCACTGACACCGCCATTGCCGGGACTTTCACCGGTTTCTCTTTGTTCAGATAGCCATGCAGTGTAGACCTGTTTGTTTGGCATACTTTTGCCAGCAGCGGGCGTGGCAAGGCTAACTCTTCGACTATCGCGTTGAACTCTTCCGAGCGTTGTAACTCTTCCGGCTTCCAAACTTTCTCTCTTACCATGGCAAAAAACTCCACTTTTTTTCTCACCACCCAATACAATAAAACCAATTCGGTTCTTATTACGAACAAAAAAGTCTTATTAGAGATCAATCAATAAGATCACTTCTGTGGAAAAAAACACATTTAAAAGTTCTTATCACGAACCAATCTATACTAAATTACGAACGAAATCAGTTATTTCTTGAAAATTTATAAGTTTGATCTAAAACAAAGTGTGACCTTCATCACAGGCGCAGACTCATTCGCACTAAAAGGCAAACAAATTATCGGATAGCACTAAATGACCCATCGTCGTAACAACCCAATGATTACTGAGCTCAGCACGGGCAAAACCAATAAGCTCGCTTTCGTTCGCCACCTTACTCTCAGTGGTGCCACTGCCCGCGCCCTACTCAAGACGACGGCTGTCATCATCGCGATCTGCGGCTTTGCACCTGAATTCGCCCATGCTGATCAGTTAAGTGATTTTCTGGCATCAGCTTGGGATGAAGGAACAAGTAGCCCTACTGTGTTGGCTCAGTGGGATGCACTAAGTGCTGCTGAGCAACACGCGGCTATCATTGCTCGGCCAGCACTGGCAGTGGAATTACGCGCACCAGTAAAACCATATGCCATCCCTACCGTGGCGCAGCAAACACCTGTGATCAACACACCACAGCTGCAGCCACAAGCCATCCCACAAAAAACACCGACCCCAAGAAAATCGACTAAACCTGCTGTTCCTGTGAAACAAACTCCGCGACAACCACAGACGCAAAGGGTGTCGAAGAAACAGATAAACCGCGTGGCGGCAACTCAAGCACTCACGACGAGTACGTTGACCACGACCACTCCGCTGCAAGTCGCGCCGACTAACTTTGCCGCCATTGATGCCAGCCAAACGGCATCACGACTCGACACGCTCCAGTCGCAACAGGATGAAGACCGCCACGCTATGAAATCAGGCGTCAGCAATGCACTTGCCGTCTCTGGCCTTCACTATGTCGATATGGACAACAGCATTGCACTGGGTGCAGGTAGTTATGAGGGTGGCTCGGCTATTGCTCTGGGGTATCGTCACAAGTTCTCTGAAAACATGGCAACAACCCTTGCTGCCAGTCAGGACAATAATAGCGGGACAGGCGTAGCAGGATCCTTTGCTGTGGGCTGGTAATGTCACCCTATCTCATTAAATACTATGACAATAACGCTGGCTCAATGGGTGGCGACATCTCAGCCCCCTCGATGCCGGTTGATAAATCTCAATCATCACAATTCAGGTTTCAAATTACATGATCAATAAAATAGCAGTATTAGTAAGCATCGCATTGTTAGCCGGTTGTTCAAGTCAGGCTTCCAGAATGTCTGAATGCGAATCCAAAGGGATATCCAAAGATACCTGCTACCTTGCCGAACAGAATCGACAAGCCAGCATCAACAATGCAGCGGAAGCCACTGCGTTGCAGAATGCCGCGAAGCAATATGCGCAGGCGGCGCATAAAACCGTCAAAACACATCTGGCGGGATTGGATATCCGGATCAATGCACAAAACCAGATGTACGTTGATGGCAAGCCCGCACTGATCACCGAGCAAAATGAGGATGCGACCACCTATCAGCAAGGGATTTTTAACATTATCCACTACACCAAAACGCATAAACTCTTTGTGCTGCAAGACGGCAAAATCATTGGGAAAGGCAAAGCCTAATAGGCTCAGACCCTTGATAAACCTCGATGACTCGATCTGAAACGGTGAGAGCAGGTAGAAGAGTAAAGCGTCCGCGCCAGGGATGGCGCGGCTCGAGCCTACAAGGAGGTATTTACGGCGTCTTTACGATCTGCCGGTTCTCTCCGCCGCTGGCATTTTGCCAACAAGCACCCTGCCGCGCATAATCTCCCCTGAACCGATAGATCCTTACTCAATGTGCAGTTGGCTATTCTGCCAAGATAGCTGAGTCACCGCAGTTGTCGCGACACCGTCGGTGGTTTCTCCCCCCACCAGAATCACTTTATTATTATCCTGAATGGATACACCGTAACCCAGTGGTTGTGGCAATTCCCCTGCCAGCTGCCACTGACCATCGACCTGCGCATAAACCGCTTGTTGCCACTGTTTCTTCAACCCCTTATGCGCATAGAGTTGACCTGCATTGAACTGTTGCCAGGCTCCGGGGAAATTGGCCCCGCCCGCCACCAACACCGCGTTATGGCTGACACCGGAAAACGCCCCAGCTAACCCCTCTTGCTCAGCACCCTTTTCCGCCCCGATCAAGTCGGGCAACTGCTGCCATTTCAGTTCTGCGCCCTGCTTCTCTCCCTGCCAAACTGCCGCAGTCCTTAAGCCAGGCTTAATTTCACCGTTAATTAATATCAGACGATTATTCATGTCGGTGATTGCTGACCCAGCAGTGCCTAAAAACGGCACCTGACCGCCACTTTTCCACTGATTATTTGCCGGCGCATAAATAAGCACATCTCGGTTATAGAAATAATCAGCCGGGGCCTGATCAAAATAGGCATTAATCACTGCACTCTTCTGTGTCTCATTACTGCCAGCAGTCGCCAGATCAGCGAAATAGCCATCAAAAATCGCTTTATTTACCCCCCCCAATAGCAGCGCATGCTTGCCATCTAGCGTGGTGGCCGCCGTGCCGACCAAGCCGCGCGGAGCACGAGTCGCCAACTGTTGCCATTGATTCGTTTGCGGATCAAATCTATAGACATCATTCAGCGCCCGCACCTGAGTATCGCTAGCACTACTTTTGCCCACACCGCCAAAAACATACAATTTTCCCTCCAGCGCCACCGTGACGGTTTGCTCACGCGGCTGTCCGGGGAAATCGGCTATTTTCTGCCAACCACTGCTAATGTTATCCATATCAAGGCGAAACCAGGATTGTCCCGCACTGCCCAAACCAATATACAGATGGTGATTCACCCGTGCGCCAGTCCCGTTTTTAAAGGGAACCGGCACATCGGGATAGTGCTGGGCGTTGGCTTGCGGCAAGGACAAGGTCACTAATAAAGTGAGTGCGCTAAACAGTGCTACTCTTGCACCCCATTTTTTCTTATATTGGCGGTATATCTGAGTCATCAGCAGTATTTCCCATTGATCAATAATTCAGGCTTGAGTGTGTTGGCTAATTTTTGAAAATAAACTCCAAGTGATTTATTAAAACGGAGTTTAACTATCAATCAAGATATTAACCGCGCTGGGTTCTGTCAATATGGATGGCAAGTAACTGTGATAAATAGCCCAGTGATGGGGCGAAGATTAGGCTGAGATAATGAGCAAAATAGGCCGAACAGCGGCTGTCGGCCTGGCGTCGGGAAGATGTCGGGTTACTGTCGTGGTGATGTCGAACGCGTGCGCGTAGGTTTGCTGGTATACCAACAGACCCCATAGGGAGCTCAATATGAATCTTTATCGTATTCGTGAATTACGGCAGGCTCGCGCTTGGTCACAAGAGCAGTTAGCCGAACTTTGCAGTCTTAATGTGCGCACTATCCAGCGGATAGAGAATGGCGAACATGCCAGCCTTGAAACCTTGAGCGCCATTGCCGCGGTTTTGGATCTGAAAGTCAGCGAACTCTACACCCCCGGCGCCAGCCAACAACAAGCGGCACCCGCTGATGCTGTTGACCAGCGCGTACTTGATGCTCGTGATGCCGTTGACAATGAAATGGCTTTTTTACGCCAACTATTGCGCGCGGTTATCCTTTGTGCAGTGCTGTTTGCCATTAACTGGTTCACCTCACCAAGTTATATGTGGGCATGGTGGGTGGTTCTTGGATTAGGTATCCCATTGGGGTTAAGAGCCATCAACACATTTTTACTGGGCAACTGGGTGGAACGCTGGCAGCAAAAGCGCCTGCAAAAGAAGCTGCGTAATCTGTGATAACAGCGCCCAGAAGTTGCCCCTGAGTGACACCTTCTGTGCGGGCAAAGTTGCAGCCTACACGCAATGGCGTATGGTTAATAAGTGTCATTAGCAGCGACTATGATTACATCATCAGCGTTATTCAATATATTTGATTGGAGCAAAGCGAGATGGCGAAAATTTTAGTACTTTACTATTCCATGTATGGGCATATCGAGACACTTGCTGGTGCCATAGCCGAAGGCGCAAAAAAGGTCAATGGCGTAGAAGTGACGATAAAGCGCGTACCAGAAACCATGCCAGCCGAGGCTTTCGCCAATGCAGGCGGTAAAACGGGCCAGCAAGCGCCAGTGGCGACACCGCAAGAGTTAGCCGATTACGATGGCATCATTTTTGGTACGCCAACCCGCTTTGGTAATATGGCGGGGCAAATGCGGACCTTCCTCGATCAAACCGGTGGCTTATGGGCATCCGGTGCGCTGTACGGCAAAGTCGCCAGCGTATTCTCCTCAACCGGTACCGGTGGCGGGCAAGAGCATACCATTACCTCAACCTGGACCACACTGGCACACCACGGTTTTATCATTGTTCCTATCGGTTATGGCGCTAAAGAGTTGTTTGATGTTTCGCAGACTCGCGGTGGCACCCCTTATGGCGCAACCACCATTGCGGGTGGTGATGGCTCCCGTCAACCCAGCGCTGAAGAGCTGGCGATTGCCCGTTTCCAAGGTGAACATGTGGCGAAGATTACGGCCAAACTGAAGAGCTAAATCGTCAAAAAGTTCAGTCGTCATAAGTTCAGTCGTCATAAAAAAGCACCGCGTAAAAGCGGTGCTCAATTTTAAGCAACAAATAGGGTTAACCGACCAACAGATTTAAGCCTCGAGCAGACCTTGGGCCAGATAGTGGTTAGCATCTACCACACCCGGTAACGTGAAGAAATACCCCCCGCCAATCGGTTTAATGTACTCTTCCAACGCCTCACCATTCAGCCGCTTTTGTACCGTCAGGAACGCTTTTTCCAAATCAGACTGGTAGCAAACAAACAGCAGCCCCATATCCAGTTGCCCGGAATTTGAGACGCCCAACGAGTAGCTGTAACCGCGGCGCAGCATCAGGTTACTCTGGGTTTCTGTGGTTCGCGGATTGGCCAGACGAATATGGGCATCCAGCTGAATCACTTTGCCATCAGGATCTGTGGTGTAATCCGGTTCATCGTGCTCATGCACCATGCCCAAAGGCGCACCACTGTGTTTATCACGGCCAAAAATGGTTTGCTGCTCCTGCAGTGGGGTGCGATCCCAAAACTCCACTTTGAAGCGGATAATTCGTGCCGCCTGATAGCTCCCCCCGACGGCCCATGCCGGTTCGCCGACATTTTCCTGAACCCAAACCACCTGGCTGATCAAGGGCTTATCACTGGTTTTCGGATTCGCGGTGCCATCTTTAAAACCCAACAAGTTGATCGGCGTCTCTTTGCCTTTACTGCGTGCCGCATGGGCCGAGATAAAGCCCTCGCGCTTCCAGCGAACACTGAGAAGGTCCGGTGAGTGCTTAATGATATCGCGCAGTGCATGAATCACGGTTTCATTGGTATTAGCGCAAATTTGCAGCAAGAGATCGCCATGACACAGACCCGCATCCAGTGAGTCATTCGGGAAACGTGTCATTTTCTGCAACCGCACTGGTTTTTGCTTCTGTAAGCCAAAGCGCTCATCAAACAGCGAATCACCAACGGAAACTGTGATCGTCAGGTTATCTGGGTAGATTTCTGGCCCCATAATGCCCGAGTCTAACGGTGGCAATTTGGCATTGACTGATGGTGCATGTCCGCCCGTGGTCAAAAAGGCAATGCGTTCGGTCAACAGTTTGAACAAGCGGGTCAATGCGGCTTTATCCGTAGCCAGCACATCAAACGCCACCAGCATCATCGCCGCCTGTTGTGGGGTTAACACGCCGGATTGATGCTGACCGTAAAAGGGCTGTTTCTGCCAACGTTCATCTTGGGCAGCCTGCGCCTCAGGTGCTGGGCAACCCGCCGCACGGGCGACTTTTGCCCCGCCGAGCGCCAGGGCGCCGCTCATGACCCCCATCCCCAGCAGTAAGCGCCGACGGGACGGCAAAGCCGCCCCGTTATCTTGCTGATACGGCCCGTGTTGCGGGCCGGTTTTCTGACTCATGGTTAATGCCTCAATCCAGACCTAATACACCACGGAGCTGAGCAAGATCTTCCGCCAGCGCCGTAATTGGCCCTTTCATCGCATTACGATCGGCATCGGTTAACTTCTCGTAAGACTCATAGCCCTCTTTGGTGCGGTATTTCGCCAATACGCTGTCAACAGTTTTGAAGTTGGCATCGATTTTTTGCAGCAGTGGTTTATCGGCTTTTTCCAGCAGTGGCCGCAGCAGATTGACAATTTTCTGTGCACCATCAACGTTGGCTTGGAAATCCCATAAATCAGTGCGGCTGTAACGATCTTCTTCACCGCTGATTTTGCTGGCCGCGACCTCTTCGATTAAGCCCGCCGCCCCGCCAACCACTTTATTCGGCGCAAATGTCAGGCCAGTAATGCGCTTTTGCAGCTCTAAGGTGTCCAGATAGAGCTGATCAGCAAATTTATCCGCACCTTTGGTGGTATTGTCACCAAACAGGATTTTCTCTAAACGGTGGAAACCGGTAAATTTCGGATCGGCGGCTTTCTGCTCAAAATCATCTTCACGGGCGTCGATACTGCCATCTAAATCGGAAAACAGCTCAGCAATCGGTTCGATACGCTCGTAATGCTGACGAGTCGGCGCGTACAACTTGCGGGCCAGCGCCAGATCCCCCTTTTTCACCGCATCGGTAAAGGCTTTAGTTTGCGTGACTAACTGGGCAACTTCTTGCGTGACATAGACTTTGTATTCAGCGATTGGCCCCACCAATGCCATAGCATCGGGTTTCACCACGGTTTCAGCGCTAGCCGCCGTAACGGTCAATTTGCCTTTCGGGTTGCTCAGCAAACCGCAGGTCATGTCATATTCGCCCGGTTCCAGATTAGCGGTCATCTTTTGGGTAAAACCAGGGGCGATATTTTCGCGCTCCTCAACCACCATCACCCCTTTGAGGATCTCCCACTCCAGCCCTTTCTGGCTGACGTTATGGACAATAAACTGAGTTTTGCCCGCGGGGATCGTCAGCGCCATTGGCTCGCACTGCTTATCATTAACCGTGATTTTAACTTGTGGAATATCAGCAGCCTGTGCGCTGATAGCAAAAGCAGGCAGTGCCAGTAAAGCGGCGTGCAAAGCTGTGCGGCGGAAGAACCGGTTAGACATGTGATAAATCCCTGAATGATTAGTTAGATTTCCGCGCAGCCGGTACGGTTGAGGCCGCCGTGGTGCGTGGTGGAAGGAAAAATAGGATTAGTGCCGGAATCAGATAGATAAAGTAGACCGCCACTTCACTGACTGTTGGGGCTTCTTGATAGCCGAACATGCCTTCAAGGAAGGTGCCAAGCAATGAGTGCGTCGAGAGCACATTGGTCAGATCAAAGGCGATATCTTGGAAATGGTTCCACAGACCCGCTTCATGGAAGGCTCTGATTGCCCCCGCTGCCAGCCCTGCGGCGACAAACAGAATAAACAGGCTGGTCCACTTGAAGAATTTCGCCAAATGCAACTTAATGCCGCCCCAGTAGATCGCCATACCCACCAGAATCGCGCAGGTCAGCCCCAATATGGCGCCGATTGGCGCGCCCATACCGACATCCTGCTGGAAAGCCGCCAGTAAGAAGAACACCGATTCAAGCCCTTCACGGGCTACGGCAAAGAACACCATTGCCACCAAGGCCCACCCCTGACGACGACCAGAGTTCAGTGCACTATCAATGGCACCTTCTAAATGGGTTTTTACTGACTTGGATACCTTACGCATCCAGAAAACCATATAGGTTAATATGCAAACTGCCACCACCGCGATAATCCCTTCGAACAGCTCTTGCTGTTTTTGTGGGAACTCACCCGTGGTTTCATTAATAAAGATACCGATAGCAAGACAGAGTGCCGCTGCTGTGATCACGCCAGTCCACACTGCCCCCATCCATTGACCACGCTGAGTACGTTTAAGATAGCTGGCGATCAGGCTCACTATCAGTGCGGCCTCCAGCCCTTCACGAAACATAATAAGAAATGGGACGAACATGCCTGAACCCCTGCGGTAGGTATGGGTAAAACTCGATGATGACAAGCTATGTCAATTAACGTAAAGAAAAGTAAAACTCAAAACGATAGTGATTATCATTCTGTTAGAAAGAAATTCAATAGACCGCGTAAGAATATTGTTAATCAAAGTGTGGCAAATTGTTTCTGAGTGGTTGGATAGCAAATAAAGTCATCAGGATAGACATTTATATTGCGGTCAAAGCAGGTGGGATTTTCTGTAAGAAAAAGCCCCCTGTTTTTTGCAGGGGGCTGATTAAGCAGAGCCAACACGGTGATTAAACGGTTTTGAACTCAGCTTCAGCATTGTGGAAACGTTCAGTAACCGCATTGCTTGGTGTTTTACCCATCAAGCTCACGACAACAATGGCGATACTCGCAAACACGAAGCCTGGGATAATCTCGTACAAACCCAGCCAAGCGTACTGCTTCCAGACGATAACGGTGATAGCACCAATCAGCATCCCCGCCAACGCACCATTACGGGTCATTCGTGACCAGGTCACCGAGATAAGCACCACTGGGCCAAATGCTGCCCCGAAGCCTGCCCATGCGTAACTAACCAAACCAAGCACGCGGTTATCAGGGTCCGCTGCCAGCGCAATGGCAATCAATGCCACCAGCAACACCATGGCACGGCCGACCCAAACTAACTCTTTCTGGCTGGCTTTTTTACGCAGGAAGGCTTTATACAGATCTTCTGTCAGTGCACTGGAGCACACCAGCAGTTGGCAGCTTAAAGTACTCATCACCGCAGCCAGAATCGCGGAGAGCAAAATACCCGCAATCCATGGGTTGAACAGCAGTTTGGCTAACTCAATGAATACACGCTCACCATTTTGGGTCACGTTCCCCGCTTGTTCCGGGTGATTTTCAAAGTAAGCGATACCAAAGAAGCCCACCGCGATAGTCCCTGCCAGACAGAGGATCATCCAGGTCATACTGATACGGCGTGCGCTACGAATCGTCCGATGGGAGTCTGCTGCCATAAAGCGCGCCAGAATATGCGGCTGACCGAAATAGCCTAACCCCCAACCCAACAACGAGAGAATCGCAACCAGATTTAGCCCTTTAAACATATCGATATTTGCTGGGTTCTTCGCGGCGATAACCATAATTGATGTATCGATGCCCCCCACTGCCAGAATAACGATAATCGGCGTTAATATCAGGGCGAAAATCATCAGTGTCGCCTGCACGGTATCGGTCCAACTCACCGCGAGGAAACCGCCAATAAAGGTATAAGCGATAGTCGCGGCGGCACCGGCCCACAATGCGGTGCTGTAATTCATGTCAAAGGTGCTTTCGAATAAACGCGCACCGGCAACAATGCCTGAAGCACAATAAATGGTAAAGAAGACCAAAATAACCACGGCTGATATCACCCGTAGCAATTTACTTTTATCTTCAAAGCGACTAGTGAAATAATCCGGCAGTGTCAGCGCATTATTATTGACTTCGGTATGCACCCGCAAACGCCCTGCAACCAGCTTCCAGTTAAGGTAAGCCCCCATCGTCAGACCAATGGCTATCCAGCTTTCAGATATGCCTGACAGGAAAATAGCACCCGGCAGCCCCATCAATAGCCAGCCACTCATATCAGAAGCACCGGCAGAAAGTGCGGTAACCACACTGCCTAAACTTCGTCCACCCAGAATGTAGTCATCAAAGTTATTGGTTGCCCGGTAGGCCATAAGGCCAATCAATATCATCCCAAAAATGTAAACTAAAAAAGTCACCAACATCGGTGTATTCATGGTCATGCAACGTCTCCATAGTGCGTATTATCGTTTTAATCTGTCCCGCTATGTCTGGCTCTTCTCTCTGAGTGCGGTGTGATGTTTATCTCTGGCGGTCGGAACGTGACACTAAGTTGCACCAGAGACGAACGATTAACCTCAGATAAATTGTCTGCACAACTATTCGCTATCAAACGGCTATGTCGCGATGGCTATCCTAGTAGAGGAGTTTCTCTGCCCACAACAATTCAAACAATTTATTTACAAAAAATTCACGCCACATCACATTACACGATGTCAGAAGTAACACCTTCCAGCCTAAAATGAGTAACACCCAAGGTAAACACCCTACAAAGCCTACTATTATTAGTATTAGCTCACATGCTACGTAATATTTTATTAACTCTCCCAGCTGATTAATTGTTAAAAACCAGACTAAATTCACAGTTCATTCACGCGCCTGATTTAACACGGTTGCACAAAGTTGCAACATGACTGATATTGTCTGAAATAAAATCATAACTCCCCTTATAAAAGGAGCCTGACAGCATGGCTAGTACCACAATGGGCGTGAAACTCGACGAAGCAACGCGCGACCGTATCAAGGCCGCAGCACAACATATTGACCGCACGCCTCACTGGCTGATCAAGCAAGCCATTTTTAACTATTTAGAGCGGCTGGAGAGTGGCAGTGAATTACCTGAACTTCCAGCAACCTATGCGCCTCAGCTACTGGAAGCGGACGACATTATGCCGCAAGTCGCTGACAGCGCCCACCAGCCATTTTTAGATTTTGCCGAGCATGTGCTACCACAGTCAGTGACCCGCGCCGCCATCACTGCCGCTTACCGCCGTCCGGAAACAGAAGCTATCCCGATGTTACTGGAGCAAGCGCGTTTGCCCGCTGATTTAGTACAGGCGACACATTCACTCGCCTACTCCATTGCCGAGAAGCTACGTAACCAGAAAAGTGCCAATGGCCGTGCGGGTATCGTACAAGGGTTGTTGCAGGAATTTTCCCTCTCTTCGCAAGAAGGTGTGGCATTGATGTGTCTGGCGGAAGCGCTGCTGCGAATCCCCGACAAACCTACCCGTGACGCGCTGATCCGCGATAAAATCAGCAACGGCAACTGGCACTCCCATCTGGGCCGCAGTCCATCAATGTTTGTCAATGCCGCTACTTGGGGGTTGCTGTTTACCGGACATCTGGTTTCTACCCATAACGAAATCAAACTCTCCAGTTCATTGAACCGCATTATCGGCAAAGGTGGCGAACCCCTGATCCGTAAAGGCGTGGATATGGCGATGCGCCTGATGGGTGAGCAATTCGTTACCGGTGAAACCATTGCCGAAGCCTTGGCCAATGCCCGCAAACTGGAAGATAAAGGATTCCGCTACTCTTACGACATGTTGGGGGAAGCCGCCCTGACGGAAGCAGACGCGCAGGCCTATCTACTCTCCTACCAGCAGGCGATTCACGCCATTGGTAAAGCCTCCAATGGACGCGGGATTTATGAAGGACCGGGGATCTCAATCAAGCTTTCCGCCCTGCACCCCCGCTATAGCCGTGCTCAATACCAGCGAGTGATGGATGAGCTTTACCCGCGATTACTGGCGCTCACCCTGCAAGCCCGTCAGTATGACATTGGGATCAACATTGATGCCGAAGAGGCCGATCGTCTGGAAATATCACTCGATCTGCTGGAAAAACTCTGCTTTGAGCCAAAACTTGCCGGTTGGAATGGTATCGGCTTCGTCATTCAGGCTTACCAGAAGCGCTGCCCGGCAACGATAGATGCTGTGATAGATATGGCTCAGCGTAGCCGTCGCCGACTGATGATTCGTCTGGTTAAAGGGGCATATTGGGACAGCGAAATTAAGCGTGCCCAAGTGGACGGTTTAGAAGGTTATCCGGTCTATACCCGCAAAGTGTATACCGATGTCTCTTATCTGGCCTGCGCCCGCAAATTACTGGCAGTACCTAGCCTGATTTATCCTCAATTTGCGACCCATAACGCCCATACCTTAGCGGCGATTTACCATCTTGCTGGGCAGAATTACTATCCCGGTCAGTATGAGTTCCAATGTCTGCATGGCATGGGTGAGCCGCTGTATGAGCAAGTGGTGGGGAAAGTTTCCGACGGCAAACTGAACCGCCCATGCCGTATTTATGCGCCGGTAGGCACCCATGAAACCTTACTCGCCTATCTGGTGCGCCGCCTGTTGGAAAACGGGGCGAATACCTCGTTTGTGAACCGCATTGCGGATACCACACTGCCACTGGATGAGCTGGTCGCCGATCCGGTCAGTGCCGTTGAAACCATTGCGGCCACTGAGGGGCAGCTCGGCTTACCTCATCCACGCATTCCATTGCCGCGCGAGTTGTACGGTGAAGATCGGGCCAATTCCAGCGGGTTAGATCTGGCGAACGAACATCGCCTGGCCTCACTCTCCAGCGCCCTGCTCACCAGTGCCAGCCAAGTATGGCGGGCAGAACCTATCATTGATGCCGAGCTGGATAGCGGTATTGAACTTGAGAACAGAGCAGAACAGCCAGTGATCAATCCGGCGGAGCCAACGGATGTCGTCGGTTACGTGCGCGAAGCAACAGAAGCTGAAGTCAGCCGCGCCTTGGATGCCGCTGCCAGTGCGGGAGCTATCTGGTTTGCGACACCACCGGCTGAGCGCGCCGCCATCTTGGTGCGTGCTGCCGAGTTGATGGAAGCTCAGATGCAAACCCTAATGGGGATGCTGGTCCGTGAGGCGGGTAAAACCTTCAGTAATGCCATTGCCGAAGTGCGTGAAGCCGTTGATTTTCTGCACTACTACGCCGGATTGGTGCGAGATAACTTCGCCAATGACAGTCACCGCCCACTTGGCCCCGTGGTGTGTATCAGCCCGTGGAACTTCCCGCTGGCTATCTTTAGCGGTCAGGTCGCAGCGGCACTTGCTGCCGGTAACAGTGTGTTAGCGAAACCGGCAGAACAGACACCGCTGATTGCCGCGCAAGCAGTACGCATTTTGCTGGAAGCCGGTATTCCTCGCGGCGTTTTGCAACTGCTACCGGGCCGAGGTGATAGTGTAGGCGCAACACTGGTGAATGACGCCCGCGTGCGCGGCGTGATGTTTACCGGTTCTACCGAAGTGGCAGCTATTTTGCAGCGCAGCATTGCAGGCCGACTCGACCCACAAGGTCGCCCTACGCCGCTGGTGGCCGAAACCGGTGGCCTCAATTCCATGATCGTCGACTCCTCTGCGCTCACCGAACAGGTGGTGACCGATGTTGTGGCCTCCGCCTTCGACAGTGCTGGCCAGCGCTGCTCTGCCCTGCGTATTCTCTGTGTTCAGGATGATGTTGCTGAACACACGTTGCAGATGTTGCGCGGCGCGATGGCTGAATGCCGCATGGGCAATCCAGATCGTCTCTCCACCGATATCGGACCCGTGATTGATGCCGATGCCAAAGCGGATATTGAGCGCCATATTCAGGCGATGCGCGCCAAAGGACGTAAAGTTTACCAAGCGGCTCGCGCCAATACGCAGGATGAGCAAGAGTGGCAACGAGGCACCTTTATCAAACCAACACTGATCGAGCTGGAGAGCTTTGATGAGCTACAAAAAGAGATCTTCGGGCCGGTGCTGCATGTCGTGCGCTTCCAGCGCCAGAACCTCAGTGCGCTAGTCGATCAAATAAATGCATCTGGTTATGGGTTAACTTTAGGTATTCATACCCGTATTGATGAAACCATTGCCCATGTCACTGAAAAAGCCAAAGTGGGTAACCTCTACGTTAATCGCAATATGGTCGGGGCCGTCGTTGGCGTCCAACCTTTCGGTGGCGAGGGGCTATCAGGAACGGGGCCGAAAGCTGGGGGGCCGCTGTACTTATACCGTCTGCTGTCCCATCGCCCAGAAGATGCGGTGATTAACACACTGGCACAGCAGGATAATAAGCAGGCACCGAATATCGCTGGCCGTGAAGCATTGCAAACGGCTCATCAAGCGCTGATCAAGTGGATGAGTGAACAGCAGAGCGAGTTGGCCCCGTTGGCGCAGCGCTATGGCGAACTGGCGCAAGGTGGCACCGTTCGGCTACTACCGGGGCCGACCGGTGAGCGCAATACCTATGCCCTGCTCCCCCGTGAGCGTGTCCTGTGTCTGGCGGATACCGAAGCGGATGCGCTGGTGCAATTGGCCGCCGTATTGGCCGTCGGCAGTGCGGTTTTATGGTCGGAAAATGGCGTACAAAAAGATCTGCTACGCAAATTACCGGCGGTGGTGCAATCACGTATCACCCTCACTAATGATTGGCAAACGGCGAATCACCCCTTTGATGCTGCCATCTACCATGGCGATGCCGATCAACTGCGCACTGTCTGTGAGCAGATCGCGCAAATTGATGGGCCAATTGTCTCGGTACAGGGTTTTGCGCGTGGCGAAACGAACATTCTGCTAGAGCGCTTGTTAATTGAGCACTCCCTCAGCGTGAATACCGCAGCAGCAGGCGGTAATGCCAGCCTGATGACTATCGGCTAGTTTTTCTAGCGGTTTGGCCAATTCCTCGTCTCAATCAGTTTTCTATAAAGGCCCTTCGGGGCCTTTATTTTTGCCTCGCCAATAGCATGATTGACCGCTCATTCTTCGAGATTGCTCGCATCGCATAATGTAAAACCGCAACAAAACCATTTTATTCTGACAACGTCCCGCAGGGTTCATTTGTCACACTTGTGCTCTTGGCTGCAATTAACCCATTATTAATTCAAGCAAATTACTGAGATGTTTGCGCCCTAGCTTTCTTCTGAATGAAGATCTTGTGTACAACAACCCACAGAGGTGATTATTATACTCATGGCTGATAAGAAAATTGTCGATGAGATCCATAAAATTGCGAATCGGCGGGGTAATGGTCAATTACGCCGTGAGATATGGGCGGATCAGTACGGTGTCGTTACCCGCTATAATTTAGCCTATATCAACCACCGGTTATCGCAGGGTGATAATGGTCGAGTTATCGGTTATGACAATGCCCATGGTTTCCATCATCGCCACTACTTGGGTGGAATTGAAGCGGTTGATTTTATCAGCTTTGAACAGATAGAGGATTGCTTTCAAAAGGATTGGACTTCATTAAGGAGAAATTAATGGACAAGCTCGTCATCAAAACAGCAACGGAAGATGATTTTTTCAAGCGAGGCAAACAGCTCGCGGCCTTGGTAGATGCAGGGAAAGCATTACCCGAGGAGCACACAATTACCTTCGAAGACCCATTGGAGATGGTGCGGGTATTAAGTGCTGCACGTATCGTGCTGCTGCGGGCGGTAAAGATGCACCCCGGTTCTATCACCTCCCTTTCAACACGGCTAAAAAGAGATCGTAGTGCCGTCACCCGCGATGTCGCTATTCTGAAAAAAGCCGGATTGGTCACTGTTGAACAAAAAGTATTACCCGGTCATGGGCGGATGAAAGAAGTTAAAACCACTGCCCATCGGCTTAAACTCGAAGCCTTCCTGTAAGGTGAGCGGGGAAAACGGGGGCAATGAACTGCCCCCTGATCTCACTTTGACTAATTCATCTGGCTTCAGATGAATTAGTGATTATTCAAAAACTTATTGAGGAACTGCCGAGTCCGCTCATGTTGTGGATGAGCAAACAGTTCTTTTGCCGGGCCTTGCTCAACAATCCGTCCGTGATCCATAAAGATCGCCCTGTCGGCCACATCGCGGGCAAAACTCATTTCATGGGTCACGATAACCATGGTGCGTTTTTCCTCTGCCAGCGCGCGGATCGTATTTAAGACCTCACCGACCAGCTCGGGATCTAACGCAGAAGTCGGCTCATCAAACAAAATAACCTGTGGTTGCATCGCCAGCGCCCGCGCTATCGCGACCCGTTGCTGCTGTCCTCCGGATAAGCGGCGTGGATAAGCATCTTCCTTACCACTCAATCCCACTTTTGCCAGCAACTCACGGGCGCGTTTTTCAGCCGAGGCGCGTTTTTCGCCTTTGACAATGACCGGCCCTTCAATAATGTTCTCTAGCACCGAACGATGCGGAAACAAATTAAAGCTCTGGAACACGAACCCGACTTGCTGACGCAACGCACGGACTTGGCGCTGCTGCTTGCTGATAGGTAGGCTGCCATCAATCTCAATATCACCGACACGAATAATCCCCGAATCGGGGATCTCCAGCAGATTAATACTGCGCAATAAGGTGGTCTTACCTGAGCCACTTGGGCCAATGATCGCGACCACTTCACCGCTATTCACTTCAAGATCGATACCGTGCAGCACCTGTTGACCTTTAAACTGTTTGGTCAGTTTTTTAACGTCTATGGTACTCATGGCTACTCCTGATCCTGACGATTAACGTGGGCTTCCAGCCGATTTTGCAGTGCTGACAGCAATGTCGCCATAATCCAGTAAATCAATGACGCCGCCAGATACATAGTGAAAACTTCCAATGTGCGGGAAGTCACCAATTGCGCCTGACGGAAAAGTTCGGGAACTTGGATCGTGGCCGCCAGCGACGTGTCTTTGACCAAACCGATAAAACTGTTACCCAGTGGGGGTAAAGCAGTCCGTCCGGCTTGTGGCAAAATCACCCGGTAGAGTGTCTGCCAACGTGTCATCCCGATACTGGCTGCCGCTTCCCACTGCCCTTTTTCAATCGACGAAATTGCCGCACGCAATGTTTCCGACGTATAGGCCGCAGTGTTCAGTGATAGGCCGATCAAAGCCGCAGGCATGGGGTCTAGCTCAATACCAAACTGTGGCAGACCATAATAGATCATAAACAGTTGGGCAATTAGCGGGGTGCCACGAAAAATCGAGACATAAAAGCGGGATAGAAGTGAAAACGGCAAGAAGCTAGATAACCGCATCATTGCCAACATAAAACCTAACGCCAGGCCAAAAAACATCCCCCCCAAACTCAGTTGGAGGGTAAACCAGGCACCTTTCAATAAAAATGGTGCTGAATCCAGCACCAATTGAATACTTTCATGCATTATTTAGTTACATCCGCACCAAAATACTTCTCAGAAATTTTGGCCAATGTCCCGTCTTTTTGCATCTCAGCGATGGCCTGATTGATTGCCGCTAACAGTTCAGGGTTATTTTTACGTAGCGCGACCCCTGACTCCTGACGGGCAAACGCTGGGCCTGCAACTGCCAGTGTATCGTTGGTTTTCTTCACCAAATCCAGTGCAGCCAAACGATCAACTAAGATGGCATCTGTCCGGCCGACACGCAGATCCTGATATTTTGTTGGGTCATCATCATAGGTGCGAATATCCACGCCTTTCAGGTTGTCACGTAACCACTGCTCGTAGTTACTGCCCAAGCCAACCCCCACTTTCTTGCCTTCCAAATCTTCAGGTTTGGTGAAGTTGCCTTCATTGCCTTTTTTGGTCAAAACCTGAATGCCAGAAACTGTATAAGGGGTAGAGAAATCATATTTTTTCTTACGTTCATCTGAAATGGTGACCTGATTGATCGCCACATCAATTCGCTTAGATTCCAACGAAGCCAGCATACCATCCCATTTTGTCGGGGTGATCTTTGCCTTGATGCCCATATGCTCAGCCAGCGCATTGGCAAAATCCACTTCGAAACCTGTCAGCTTGCCATCTTCCCCCTGGAAGCTGAATGGCGGATAAGTACCCTCTAGCCCGACAATCAGGGTGCCTCGTTCTTTAACCTGACTCAACAGATCACCCGCAGCGTAAGACTTGACATTCAGGCCTGTTGCCAGTGCGACCGCCACCATACCCAGAACGACTCGACGACGAAAAATTGAAAAGCCCATAAATACCCCGACTGTCATGTTTATTTTTGATATTCAGCACTTTATCAGTGCTATTAATGAAATAAAGGAATATAAACTAATAACCATAGCTAGAAATAGAATAAGCAATAACCAAAGGTTACACCTGCGGATGATAGGCAAAGAGTGCCGGTGCGCCGCCTGTGTGAATAAACAGAATCGGCCCCTCATCGCGAAACTTTTTCAGCGCCAAACCATCAAGCAAACCCGCCATCGCCTTGCCGGTATAAACCGGGTCCAGCAATACCCCTTCTAGCCTTGCCAGTAGTGAAATTGCAGCCAACCCTTCTTCGTTTGGCATGCCATATTGCGGACCGAAATAGTCATCCCACAAGGTGATTTCTGCCTGCGGGCCTGTGATACCCAAGGATGCCGCCAGTGCTTGCTGAATATCTATCACCTTGGGTCGCTGCTCATCGGCTTTACGCGAAACCGTAACACCAATTAATTCGGCATCCGGCAATAATTGCTGCAAACCTACAGCCAGTCCGGCATGGGTACCCGCACTGCCTGAAGCCACGACGACCGAGCTAAAAGCAACATTCCCTGCCGACTGCGCGGCAATTTCCAATGCACATTGCACATAACCCAGCGCACCCAGCGCATTAGAACCGCCAACGGGTACCACATAAGGGCGAAAACCTTGCGCTTCGAGTCGAGTCGCCAATTCAGCCAATTGCTGATTGGGTGCGTGCAATCCGTCACACATCACCACCTCAACATTAAACAAATCCAGCAGCAATCGATTGCCATTGGTCAGATAATTTTCCTGCGCTGTTCCGATAGGATTCTCGAGTAGCGCCACACAATGTAGCCCGAGTTTTGCCGCTACTGCCGCCGTTTGGCGTACATGATTAGACTGAATCGCACCCGCGGTAACCAGCGTATCCGCCCCCTGACACAATGCATCCGCCGCCAAAAATTCAAGCTTACGCAGCTTATTACCGCCTAAAGCCAGAGGCGTGACATCATCACGTTTGATATAAATTTCACGTCCCAGATAATCAGACAGTCGGGATAGCTTCTCTAATGGCGTGGTATTGCCGACCAGATCCAGACGTGGAAATTGCGCCAGTTTGTGTTGAAACGTCACGGGTCCCCCAGGGAGTTAATATGTTAGGACAATTATTACCCAAAATATTTAACGTTGCAGGCAGGTGACAAGCAGCCAATACCTTGCAACTTAACGTACTAAGGGCATATAGATTTATCAGATGTCACATTAATAATCACTGATTTTATTATAGATGTCAGTAATCAATGACGCAGGGGAATAACTCAATGTGCGAGATAAATAGACTATAGCCAGTAGTTTTCAAGGGACCGGAAAGCAGAAAAATGTTGATTAAGGCGAGCATTATTCGAGTGAGCCTGAGCAATCACCACGCCTGTAGCTTGAAAGATGGCAAGGATAGGACTAAAACGCCCGGCGAAGGTGGACCTTGCCGGGCGTAGAGTCACTACAGATAATGACTCGATAATTTTGCGTTATATCATGAGTGATGTCAGTGAAAATACAGAGTTTTCTCAACTCCCGATAGGCTCTCACGACAGAACTTAGTAATTCTTTTGCCACGCCAAATACTGATCATATTTACGCAAAGCAATACGATAATTGTTATGTGCTGCATTTGGCAGCTCATCAATAATGCGTTGATGCATAGTCTCACTGGCAAATTTTTCTGCCGGATAATTAGTGGCAACCAACATTTCATCCAAGCGACGTAAGCGCACAACATATTCACGAACCGTGCTGTGGCTCATTTCTGTTTGTTCAAATAAGTACTGCTTAAACGCCATAATATCAAAATAACCCGGCGTACTGTTACAATATATCTCGCTGCAAAAACGGCACAATGCAGTTAATTCATGCTGAAGTTTTGACCACACTTGATCGTCGATCGGCTGATCCATACCGGCGATCGCTTCTTTATTAATGATTTGTCCGCGAAAAACCAACGCCATACGGTCAAGTTGTTTATGGCAATGTGAGCAATGAGTTTGTCCGTGCTTATAATCTTTTAAATAACGGCTCAGCGGCCGCTTTTTTAGCTGAAGTCCTGGCATAAGAAGACCTGCATTAATAAATTAAACACTGTGATATCACTGAGCGAAAGTGAATTAAGAGTCGTTATTCAGGCGGGCGCGTAAGCGTTTTATCGCCTGGCTATGAAGCTGACTGACGCGGGATTCCCCGACCTCAAGCACTGCCCCAATCTCTTTCAGGTTCAGCTCTTCCTGGTAATACAGCGTCAACACCATCTTTTCGCGTTCCGGCAGTGCCTCGATCGCTTCAATAACGCGTTGCCGCAGATTTCCTTCTAACAAATGTTGCAATGGATTGGCATCTTCATGCCCTTCCAGCAAGGGTTCGACGCTTTCGCCATGCTCTTCCCGCCATTCATCATAGGAGAAAAGTTGGCTATTGTTGGTATCCAACAAGATCTGGCGATACTCCGCCAAATCAATATCAAGAATTTTCGCCACTTCCTGCTCAGTGGCAGGACGCCCAACACGTTGTTCCACCTGTTGCATGGCGCTGGCGACTTCACGGGCATTGCGTCGCACACTACGTGGCGCCCAATCGCGGCTGCGCAGTTCATCCAACATCGCGCCACGAATACGTTGCACCGCGTAAGTGGTAAACGCAGTTCCTTGCAAAGCGTCGTAACGCTCGACAGCATTCAGCAGACCAATACCCCCAGCCTGCAACAAATCGTCCAACTCCACACTGGCTGGCAGGCGAACCTGCAAACGCAATGCTTCATGGCGAACCAGAGGAACATAGCGTTGCCAGAGGGAATTTTTATCGATCACGCCTTCGGCGGTATACAAATCGCTCACTAGACAGGCACCTAAGGGTAAGAGAGTCGTACCATTATCCTGTCAGGTCAGTCAGACAATCGGCGGAATAGGCCTATAAAAAGGCGGCTATTTGACTTATGCCGTTTCAATGACGGTTTATTAGCGATTAGTTACCGTCCCTTAAACCAGTAATTGCAGTAATGACAAATCATCATTGACCTTCACTTTGTCAATTTCACCAATAAATTTCTTGGTGGCTTGTAGCGTATGCTGGCGAAATGCGTGATAAGAATAAAAAATATCAATCACGATATCTTCAGTCAGTTCTCCACCCTGTTGTAAATGGGCGCTGATTAATGACTTGATAAAGAAGAAATCCACTACCAATAAATAAAGGGCCTTAAGTAAGGGCACATCACTGTTAATGGCAAATTGATCATGGTGCAAGCGATAAAGGAAATAGTTACGCAGTATATGAGGTTGCTGTTGAAAGAATGGCAGAGCCTGATTATTCCATATGCTACCCAACTGCTGCATTTTTTCATTTACTTGGTCGTTATCAAAATCATTAACTAAATTTTTAATTAATTTAGATAGATAGATAAACAAAGTCTCTCGCCCACGAGTCCCAGGGAATTCGGTAATAAACTGCTGTAAACGAATTAATAACTGCCATTGCATATGTCCATTATATGGCAATCCAGCTAGATAACCGGCAACATCACCACTGTGTAATTTGCCAGTTAAATGTTCATAAACCGCTTCCATCTCGGCCAATTTGCTTTCGGTATCACCGGTTAACTTTTGGCAATGAAGCAGGAAAGAAGCCACTGAATACAGGTTTTGCTCAATCTGCACCTGCTCAGGCATCAATAAATTGGCACAAAATAGATTGATTAATCGCCCTTCCAGATTCGCTTCCGGCGCTTTGGCATAATCGGCTCGGATAACGCTAGAGGTACTCATATTTAATGCTGTCGGATTAAACAGTACCTGACGCACCACCTCTGGACAGGATAAGGTTAGGCTTCTCTGAGTTTCCTGTTTATAGACTCGCTCAATTCGCGGGTAATCGGCACAAGTGCGGCTTAACGCTTCCACCCCTAAGCGTTTATGAACGTTACATAAACTTTGCTCGTCTAGATAAGGGCAGTTATGATCTTCATTTAATTGGATTGTTGCCCATTTAGCATGGTCTTTTTTATTGACCACAATATTGGTCACAGCAATCCGCTTTATTTCAGCATCCTGACTTTTGATATATTTATTGTAGGTTTTTTTATCCAGCGTAATACTCCAGCGTTTACAGCAATGATCGCGACAAGCCGAACCCACACAACTAAAACGTTGCACATATTCTGGCTCTGTAATTTGCAATTGTTTCATCTAATACCTCTACGCTGAAAAACTATTTATCGCCTGTTATTGTATGACCCACGTTGACCTGCTCGCTGCCATAAAATAAAAGGCGGCATTTCGCCGCCTGAAAAGATAAACCGAATTGATTAACGCAACAGAGACAATACAGTTTGTGGAACTTGGTTAGCCTGAGCCAGTACAGAAGTACCTGCTTGTTGCAGAATCTGTGAACGGCTCATGTTTGACACTTCGGTCGCGTAATCTGCATCTTCGATACGGCTACGGGCAGAGGTCAGGTTAGTTACGGTGTTGTTCAGGTTGGTTACGGCAGATTCAAAACGGTTTTGAACCGCACCCAATGAGCTACGTAACTGGTCAACGTTACTGATTGCTTTATCAATAGCTGCCAATGGGGAAGCGGTAGCTGCGCCCGTTGGGGTATATTGTTTAGCCGAGCCATCAGCAACGGTAGTGGCAGTAATTGTAGTATCTTTTAATGTGGCGGTGCCATCAGTAGCAACTTCAGCTTGGAACTGTTGGCCGGAAGAAGTACGGATAACATAGTCAGCATATGTCCCGGTTGTTTTATCAAAAGTACCAACACCATGAACGGTCGCATTATCACCAACAACGCCCGCATCTGCTGCTTTGATAGTGACTGGTGTAGTCGTAGTGACGCCAGCGGCATCTTTGGTTTGTGAAGTTAACGCATTACCAATACCTGTAACAGTAAAGTCTTTTAGACCTAAGGTGCCGGAATCGATTTTCTGCAAGTTGATGTCGATAGTTTCGCCATCATTCGCACCCACTTGAATCTTCATCGTGGTGTTTTCTGCCAATACTTTGGTACCGTTAAACTGAGTCTGGTTGGAGACACGGTCGATTTCAGACAAACGCAGGTTGATTTCATCCTGAATCGAGTTTAAGTCGGTAGCTGAGTTGCTGCCAGTTTGCGCTTGAACAGTCAGTTCACGGACACGTTGCAAGTTGTTGTTGATTTCGTTCAGAGAACCTTCAGTGGTCTGAGCGATGGAGATACCGTCGTTTGCGTTACGTGCAGCTTGAGTCAAGCCTTTGATGTTAGAAGTAAAGCGGTTAGCAATCGCTTGACCGGCAGCATCGTCTTTCGCGCTGTTGATACGCAGACCAGAAGACAAACGCTCAATGGCGGTGCCTAAAGAAGACTGGGATTTGTTCAGGTTGTTCTGAGTCAGCAGAGACAAGCTGTTAGTGTTAATTACCGCCATAGTGTTATTCCTTAAATGCTGTTGGGTTATGGTTTGGGCTTACTGCCCACGGCTTCATCACCGTCACAACTTGTATCGGCGCTCTTTAAGGAACCTTTAGCCATTCCGTGAAATAATTTCGAAATCCGCTGAAAATTATTGTTTATCTCTTCTTTAATTGTTGCTCTATTCTATAGGGTAAATAGCCCCCTGTTATCCCCCTTTATTCCAGCCATTATAAATTCTATTTTATGTGTAAACTTTTCCTCCTCTTGGCCGATAACCCGGTAACGACACTTGAATATTAAGGATTAGACATGGCAAGTATCAGTTCGCTGGGTGTAGGTTCAAATCTGGAGTTAGGCACCTTGCTGGATAAGTTAAGCGCCGGAGAACAGACCCGTTTAACCCCGCTCACCAACCAGCAAACCAGTTATAAAGGTAAACTCACCGCCTATGGTGTATTACAGAGTGCACTGGCAAAGTTGGAAACAGCATCTGCAGCATTACAAAAAGCGGATACGCTTAGCTCAACCACAGTAAGCAGCTCTAACACTGCGTTTAGCGCCACAACCGATAGCAAAGCAACGGCAGGCAATTACACGATTGAAGTCACCAACATTGCTAAGGCGCAGTCGTTATTATCTGCAGATGTTCCTAATGCGACAGATAAATTAGGAAATGACAATGGTACTCGTACCATCACTATTTCCCAACCAGGACAAGAAAAACCGCTGGAAGTGACATTGAATAGCCAGCAGACATCCCTGACAGATATTCGCGATGCCATTAATAAAAAAGAAGGCAGTGTTAGCGCCAGTATTATGAAAGCGGATGATAATACCTATTATCTCGCATTAACCGCGAAAGATACCGGCACCAAGTCAGAAATGACGGTCAGTGTCACCGGTGATGACAAGTTAAATGATTTCCTGAATTACACACCAAGCAGCACCGGTGGTAGCGGCGCGATGACGCAGAAAGTCAAAGCTGAAGATGCCACATTAAGCGTCAATGGTGTTGCCATTACTCGTCAAAGCAATACGATTACTGATGCACCACAGGGTGTCACCATTAATTTAAAAGCTGTCACTAAAGCTAATGAGCCAGAACAACTGGTCATTGCTCGAGATAGTTCAGCAACCAAAGCAGCCATACAAAATTTTGTCGATGCCTATAACTCATTGCAAACAACATTCGGCTCTTTAACTAAATATACTGCGGTTGAGTCAGGTACCGACCAGTCCACCAGCAATGGTGCTCTAGTTGGGGACGGTACTTTACGTAATATTCAAACACAGCTAAAAAGCCAGTTAGCCTCGTCGCAAACAGGTGATTTAAAAACATTGGCCAGCATGGGTATTACGCAGGATATTGACGGTAAGTTAGTCATTGATTCCACCAAGTTGGATGCGGCGTTAAAAGATAAACCCAATAGTGTTACAGCCTTTTTTGTTGGTGATGGAAAAACGACGGGGTTCGCTACTCAGACAGATAAGTTACTTAATACTGCACTGGATACCACTAACGGCAGTTTGAAAACAGCAACTGATGGCATTAATAAATCATTAAAAAATCTAGATAAACAAGTCACCTCTACCACAAATAGTATTAATGCCACTATTGAACGATATAAAACACAATTTACCCAGTTGGATAAATTGGTGAGTTCATTGACCAATACCGGTAATTTCTTAACTCAGCAATTTTCTTCATAAGGGATAGGACATGTACAACCGATCAGGGAGCCAGGCTTACGCTAAAGTAGGCTTGGAAAGTGGTGTAATGAGTGCGAGTCCACACCAATTGATCGTGATGTTGTTCGACGGGGCGCAAAGCGCCCTGGTTCGAGCTCGCATCCTGATGAGTCAAGGCGATATTCCAGGCAAAGGCACCGCACTATCTAAAGCGATTGATATTATCAATAACGGCCTGAATGCGGGGCTGGATTTGGAGAATGGTGGCGAAATGGCTGAGAATTTATCTGCCTTGTACAATTATATGTCTCGGCGCTTACTGCATGCCAATTTGCATAATGACGAACAGGCAATTAATGAAGTCGCTGCTTTGCTCGAAAATATTGCGGATGCCTGGCGGCAGATTGGCCCCAATTATCAACCCAACTAGGACCCCATTTAATGGAACGTCACCAGCATCTTTTGTCCGAATATCAGCAAATCCTGACCCTTAGTGAGCAAATGTTAATGCTGGCGACTGAGGGCAATTGGGATGCGCTGGTTGATCTAGAAATGACTTATCTCAAAGCGATTGAAAGCACTGCTAATATCACCATATCTTCATGCTCATCTCTGGCACTACAAGAGTTATTGCGGAATAAATTAAGCGCTATTTTGGCTAATGAAGTAGAAATTAAGCGTTTATTACAACAGCGCCTTGATGCATTAAGTGCGTTGGTTGGGCAATCCACCCGACAACAAGTGGTTAATAATACTTATGGTCAGTTTCCTGATCACGCATTGCTGTTAGGGGAAACACAGTAATCGGTAGGTCACAGAATCTTAATATATCGATTCGTTGTGAAGCATCGCATGCAATTGCAATTATTAACATGGCAATCAATTTTCATTGTCATTATTTTTAACATGAGATTATATTGACAGTAACAATCACGCATGTCGAACTGGCTATTATTACAACTCCTAAACTTTTCGCTAAAATAGTCAGTTACTGTAAATTTTCTATTAAAATGAGTTGCTAGTCTGCCATTCAAAGCGTAAAGATATTCTCAGGCCAAAATTGTGAAATGAATATCGATGGAACGTACGATTAAATTTTGCCCTGGTGTGGGTAGCTCAGCACATGTTATTCAACACACAGAGCTACTACTCACGTCAGTCTATATTGAGAATCCATTGCTCATTATGGTTAACCGTGGGCATAAGATCATTCGCTGGGATAATCAAGAGTGCGTTGTTCAAGCAGGTGAAATAGTTGCCGTGAGTAGCGGGCAAACAGTTGATGTAATTAATGGCTTATCTGATGACGGTCTTTTTTTTAGCCACCAACTTCGCTGTGATCCCCGCTTGATAGCGACCTTTGCCAATCATCCCGCGTCAGCCGGGCTTGATTTTATTCCTGGAGTTATGCCCGTACGTAATTTAGCACCTGAGTTTATTAATACATTCGGCAATACATTTAAAGCTATTTCAGATATCGGTGATATACCCCCCGCCATCGTCAGACATCGGATGCTTGAATTACTGCTTTGGCTAGCTCAACGTGGCGTTAAATTTATTCTTCGTGACGGCAATACGCTCAGTGAAAAAGTACGTCGCTGTTTGGCTATTGATCCACACAAAATCTGGTCTGCATCCGAAGTAGCAGACCATATGGCGATGAGTGAAGTGGTACTGCGGCGCAAACTTGCAGCAGAAAATATACTATTACGCGATTTGATGATCGATGTTCGTATGACCAGTGCACTGCGTTTGTTGCAAGGTACTGATTGGCCAATTTCTTTGATTGCCAGCCAAGTGGGTTATGAGAGTGCATCACGATTTGCTGAGCGTTTTCGCAAACGTTTTGGCTTTGCACCCACCGCCATACGTGGACATCATCGTTTACAGGCAACAGAGAATGACTCATCAGCCGATGATTATCATAATTATTTAAGTCTACACACGCCTGATTTAGGACAGGTGTGAGCTAATCAGATTATACTTTTCTCATTTCCCACAGGATTTATTCAGCCGATGAGAAATACTGCCGCATCTCATTGAGTTAACACGCCAGACTCCTTTTTACAGTCAACATTCAGGGCTGCTAAATACTGCTTTTAGATATTCCACACGTTAAATCATTCTTTTTCAGAGTGCGATTAGTTTTTTCATCCAACAATCTTCGCTCAATATTAAACAAAGTCTTTTTAATCATACAATTACTCATAACCAACTGAATACTAGGGATGTATGTTTATAATTTCAGCACATCCTATGATTATAAAAGATTGAATAATAAACTTCGGGATGGCTATGATGCTAAGCAACCTGTTCGGACTAAAAAGCCGTTATCCTTTGCACATCCAGATAGCGGCCCTATTTACTCTACTGATTGTCTCAATTGGGATTGTCATTATTGCTTTTGGTCATAGCCAATTGACTAAATTGACCGAGATCAGCACCAACCGTCAGTATCAAAAAACCGGGGAAGCTATTGCCGCTGAATTGGATGCGGTAACCCGCCCGATGATGATGTCAGTTAATCTTCTCGCCAGTATGCAAATAACCGAACTATCGACACTTGAACAAAGAATGGCTTTTGTCGGTAAGTTTATTGAAGTTCTGCAACAAAATGACTACGCCAGTGCCATCTATAGTGCTTATCCCAACGGCGATTTTTTTATGCTTCGGCGCCTGACGGAAGCTAATCGTGTACTCTTCCACGCTCCTGAGGAAGCCGAATGGATGATTCAAAGTAATCGTTTTCTTGATAGTTTGCCGGAAAAACGTTTTATTTATCTGAATAAACAGCAGAAGGTTATTGCGGTGATGCCGCGAGATAATGATAACTATGATCCTCGGCGGAGAGATTGGTTTATTTTAGCTGCCGCAAGCCCCACGTTGATTACCTCCCCCATCTATATTTTCAAAGGCACGGGTGAAGTGGGTTTTACCTATAGTCGTCAAGCCGAAAATAAACAGGCAATCATCGGGTTAGATGTGTCTCTGGCTTCGTTATCACAGTTCTTAATAAGACAAAGTCTACCACCAGATAGCCAAGCCATTATTATAAACTCTCGCGGTGAAGTTATCGCTAGCCTGCCAAAAACCAAAGAGACTGCGGTCGTATCCGCCAGCGAGGACAAACAAGTTCCTGTATTGCAAGCATTACTCAACACTCGAAAAAATAACCTTACCCGTGATAATACTCAAGCGAATGACAATAGCCACAGCATCATGTTTGAAGCGAAAAATGAGTCTTGGTTCGGCTCTGTTGTCGATATTAATACCAATGGCAATGACTATCAGTTGGTTATTGCCACGCCAGCGAGCTATTTGACTGCTGATGCGAACTCCATTCGTAATCATTCAACTTTTATCGCATTTATTCTGTTGATGCTCGGTTTACCGATTGTTTGGTATTTCTCAAGAAAGATATCCAAACCGCTAATTCGGCTGCGTCAAGATGCCGACTCCATCAGTAATTTATATTTTGATGAGCGCGAATTAGAGCATTCTGTTATTGAAGAAGTGGATGAGTTACATAAATCCATGTCAAAAATGAAGTCAACGCTGAAACAATTTATTTCGATGGGGAATATGCTGACAACAGAGAGCAATTTCTATCGTCAGATGCAGGGCTTATTAAGTGAAACCACAGAAATTGCCGCCATGACGGGCGGAATTATTTTTCTCACAGATAAAGATACCGGGACTTTTACGCCGACAGCATTCCGCTGGAATGGCGAAAATATCCCGGTTGCCGACATGTCCTCATTACAGATAGAAAAAGATAACTTCACCAGCTTTCAACCCGTACTTGAGGGGAAGACTATTGTTGGGACGCTGAACAAAGAGAATATATTTAATCAGCTACAGGATTTCCTGCAACCCTACTTACCCTTACGTTTTATTGCTGTGCCAATGAAGACACATGATGACCAATTATTAGGTTTCTTACTGCTCTTTAATCCCTATGTCTTAAATGCCGAACGTGAGCGCTCAAAAATCCAATTGGTCAATGCGCTGGTGGGTAGCTTATCAGTGTCAGTTGAGACACAGCGTCTATTGCAAGAACAGAAAAACCTGCTCAATGCCTTTATTGAACTGATTGCGGGTGCAATAGATGCCAAAAGTGCTTATACCGGCGGGCATTGCCAGCGTGTACCGGAAATAACCAAAATGCTAGCCCGGGCTGCGGTAAATGTTAAAGAAGGGCCTTTTGCCCACTTTAATTTATCCGAGAACGAGTGGGAAGAACTGCACACTGCCTGCTGGTTACATGACTGTGGCAAGATAACCACCCCTGAATTTGTCGTCGATAAGTCGACAAAACTGGAGTTAATTTACGATCGTATTCACGAAATACGTATGCGTTTTGAAGTATTAAAACGTGAAAAAGAGATTGCCTTCTTACGTCGTCATGCCACTGTCACCGCCAGCGAAGCCGATCAGCAAACATTGGCTGACGAACTCCACCAGTTGGATGAAGATTTTTACTTTATTGCGCACTGTAATATCGGCGGCGAATTTATGTCTGATGAAGCCATTGCGCGGATCCAACACATTGCAGGTTACCATTGGACGCGGACATTGGATGATAACGCCGGTATCGCCCATGAAGAACGCGTGCGCAAGACCAGGCAGTCTGCGCCTTCATTGCCGGTACAAGAGCCTCTGCTGGCAGATAAAGAAGAGCATATTATTTATCGCGATAATAAAAGTAAGCGCCCAGAATATTATGATTTCAAAATGCAAGAGCCAACCTTTCTCTATAACCGTGGTGAGATTTATAACCTCAGTATTCGCCGTGGAACACTGACAGAGGAGGACCGTTACAAAATAAATGAGCACATTATGCAGACCATTGTGATGCTCAAAAAATTACCTTTCCCGCGCACCATGGCGAATGTCCCGGTGATTGCAGGCGGGCATCATGAACGGATGGATGGTAAAGGCTACCCTTACCAACTGACCTATAAACAGATGAGTATTCCTGTGCGGATGATGGCAATTGCCGACGTATTTGAAGCCCTAACCGCAGCTGACCGTCCTTATAAACCAGGGAAATTGTTATCTGAAGCGCTGAATATCATGGTTAACATGGTGAATGAAAATCATCTGGATCGAGAGCTGTTTATTCTGTTCCTGCAATCCGGTATCTGGCATGAATATGCCGTTGCTCATCTGCAAGCGGATAAAGTCGATGCCATTGATATCTCAGCATTACTGCAAAAAGTGGGGCACCAAAATATTTCACTGGCAGAGACGGCTTAGAAAGCAAGAAAGAGAGAGTCATCCCGCTAAAGTGACGCTATGCTAAATAGCGCCCAAATGCGTGTTAGGATTTTATTTAGCCTTGCCTTTTCTTAGGCGCTGACTGGAGTAAATACGTGTTCTACAGCTACGGTGAAACAGAAATCAATCATCTTAAACGGCGGGATAAAAAAATGGCTGCCGCCATTGACCGTTTAGGGATGATCGCTCGTCCATTATCCCCTGATCTCTTTGCCGCGTTGATCAGAAATATTGTTGATCAGCAGATATCCGTTAAAGCGGCGCTCACGGTTAATGCCCGTTTGGTGACGTTACTGGGAACGATTACGCCATTTACTGTGGCGCAAGCATCAGCAGAGGCTATTCAGGGATGTGGTATGACGATGAGAAAGGCCGGATATATCAAAGGCGCGGCGGATGCTGCACTTAATGGCTCGCTGGATTTATCCGCTATTGCGCAATTACCCGATAATGACGTCATTACTCAGCTATCCAGCCTCAATGGTGTAGGTGTTTGGACCGCAGAGATGCTACTGATATCATCACTCTGCCGCCCGGATGTGCTCAGTTGGGGTGATTTGGCGATCCGCCGTGGCATGATGAATTTATATCGCCATAAAACTCTGCCACGCGAACGCTTCGAAAAATACCGCCGCCGCTATGCCCCTTATGGCACAACAGCGTCATTATATTTATGGGCCTTATCACACCAAACAGAGTGAGTTCAGTGACGCCACTCGCGTCACACCCCCATATTCATCACATCTTGATAAGCTGCAACCAGCTTATTACGTACCTGAATGCCCAGTTGCAAAGAGACTGATGATTTCTGCATATCCACCATCACGTCATTCAAGCCAACACCGGGGACGCCCAATTCAAAATTCTGCGCCTGAGTCCGGGCATGTTGCTGGGTTTCACTGATTTTACCGATAGCCGCTTTCAATTCGCTGGCAAAACCGGCCTCAACGGGCAATGTTTTCGCCGAACCCGATGCCTGCAATGCTGTGACCTGCAACTGCTGTAAAACCCCTTCAATACCTTGAACAGACATGCTCATCCCCGAATAGGTCGTTGGTCAAATCACTATTTTGATCGAAAAACAGTGCGGCAAGTGATTCCGTTGGGGCAGTTACGCACCCGCTATCACGTATCACTATTTTCAGGATGACACCCTAACACACCATTTTTGTGCTAAAGCGGCTAATTAGGCCCAAAAATACCAGCTTATTGACCCATCGAATTCAGGCGTTACAGCAAATAATGGCATGCCCATAAAAGGGGGAGAACAGCTATTGATGCTTTATTGCTCACAGCACTTGGGAGTCTCTTTTGTTCCAACACATTAGTTATATAAAAAATACTCACTCAAACGTTGTTCAGCTTGGCCAAGGACGTGTATGAATGCCTCAATAACTGGCGGTGAAAATCGTGATAATGCTTTTACGACGACGCTGGCACGCCTACGCGCGAATCCAAAAATCCCACTGCTGATTGCTGCGGCAGCGGCTGTCGCGATTATTGTCGCGCTGATGTTATGGGCGAAAAGCCCAGATTACCGCGTCCTTTATAGCAATCTGAGTGATCGTGACGGTGGCGACATTGTGACGCAACTGACACAACTGAATATTCCTTACCGTTTCGCTGATAATGGCGGCGCATTGTTGATCCCAGCAGACAAGGTACATGAAACCCGTCTGCGTTTGGCGCAACAAGGGCTGCCGAAAGGCGGTGCGGTCGGTTTTGAATTACTGGATCAAGAAAAATTTGGTATCAGCCAATTCAGTGAGCAAATTAACTACCAGCGGGCATTAGAAGGTGAGCTGGCCCGCACTATCGGCACACTCGGGCCGGTACTGAATGTGCGGGTTCATTTGGCGATGCCAAAACCCTCGCTATTCGTCCGTGAACAAAAATCCCCGACAGCCTCGGTGACACTCGCCTTGCAACCTGGACGCGCACTCGATGACGGCCAGATCAACGCTATCGTGTATATGGTCTCCAGCAGTGTCGCCGGTTTACCGCCGGGCAATGTGACGGTCGTTGACCAAACCGGTCGTCTGCTGACGCAATCCGACAGTGCTGGTCGCGATTTAAATGCCGCGCAGCTCAAGTTTACCAATGAAGTCGAAAACCGCTTCCAGCGCCGCATCGAAACTATCCTCGCGCCAATGGTCGGTAGTGGAAATATTCATGCGCAGGTGACGGCACAAGTTGATTTTGCCAGCCGCGAGCAGACCGACGAAGAGTACAAGCCGAATCAGGCGGCCAATAAAGGTGCGGTACGTTCCCAGCAAGTCAGCACCAGCGAGCAGTTGGGCGGTACTAATGTTGGCGGCGTGCCAGGTGCATTATCCAATCAGCCCTCTGCTACGCCCGTCGCGCCGATTGAAGTGCCTCAGCCAGCCCCTGCGGCAGGTGCTGCCGGCGCGGCTGCGAACAACGCCAATGCCGCGAATCGCCCAGCGGCGACCACGGCGGCTCGATCAACAGCAACCTCCAGTAATAGCCGTCACGACCAAACCACTAACTTTGAAGTTGACCGCACCATTCGTCATACCCAGCAACAAGCGGGCATGGTGCAGCGCCTGTCGGTGGCGGTTGTCGTCAATTACGGCAGTGATAAAGCGGGCAAGCCAGTTGCCTTGTCGAAAGATCAATTGGCGCAAGTGGAGTCACTGACGCGCGAGGCGATGGGCTTCTCTACCGACCGTGGCGACACCTTAAATGTGGTCAACACTCCCTTTAATGCCACCGACGATGGTAGCGGCATCTCCCTGCCCTTCTGGAAACAGCAATCATTCTTTGATCAGTTGCTGAATGGCGGTCGTTATCTGCTTATCTTGCTGGTGGCATGGATCCTGTGGCGCAAACTGGTGCGCCCAATGATTGCCAAGAAACAGATTGCCGATAAAGCCGCCGCTTCGGTCAATAGCATGGTGCAGACCGCGCAGACCGCTGAGACGGTGAAGCAAAGTAAAGAAGAGCTGGCCCTGCGTAAGAAGAATCAGCAGCGTGTGAGTGCTGAAGTTCAGGCCCAGCGTATACGCGAACTTGCGGATAAAGACCCACGTATTGTCGCGTTGGTTATCCGTCAATGGATGAGTAATGACCAATGAGCCTGACCGGAACTGAAAAAAGCGCCATCATGCTGATGACACTGGGTGAAGACCATGCTGCCGAGGTGTTTAAGCATCTCTCCTCGCGCGAAGTACAGCAACTCAGTACCACCATGGCGAGTATGCGTCAGGTTTCACACCAGCAGTTGGTCGATGTCCTGGCTGAGTTTGAAGAGGATGCTGAACAATATGCTGCGCTGAGTGTTAACGCCAGCGACTACCTGCGTACCGTGCTGATAAAAGCACTGGGCGAAGAGCGTGCTTCCAGCTTGCTGGAAGACATTCTGGAGTCGCGCGAAACCACCAGTGGCATGGAAACGCTCAACTTTATGGAGCCGCAGATGGCGGCCGATCTGATCCGCGACGAGCATCCGCAGATTATCGCCACCATTCTGGTCCATCTGAAACGCGCTCAGGCGGCCGACATTTTGGCACTGTTCGACGAGCGTCTGCGCAACGACGTCATGCTGCGTATTGCCACCTTTGGCGGTGTCCAACCAGCGGCGTTGGCTGAATTGACTGAAGTGCTGAACAACCTGCTCGATGGTCAGAATCTCAAACGCAGCAAAATGGGCGGTATCCGCACCGCAGCCGAGATTATCAACCTGATGAAAACGCAGCAGGAAGAGACGGTTATGGACGCGGTGCGCGAATACGACGGCGAGTTGGCACAGAAGATTATCGACGAGATGTTCCTGTTCGAGAATCTGGTCAGTGTCGACGACCGCAGCATTCAGCGTTTGCTACAAGAGATCGACAACGAATCACTGCTGATCGCCTTGAAAGGTGCCGATCAGGCACTGCGCGAGCGCTTCCTCAGCAACATGTCACTGCGTGCGGCAGAAATCCTGCGCGACGATCTGGCAACCCGTGGGCCGGTGCGCATGTCACTGGTGGAAAACGAACAGAAAGCCATCTTGCTTATCGTCCGTCGTCTGGCGGAGAGCGGCGAGATAGTCATTGGCGGCGGCGAGGATATCTATGTCTGATCGGATTAAATCCCTGCCCTGGCAACCTTGGTCACTCAATGACTTTGCCAGTCAATCAGAAACCACACCGGCGGATATCGCACCGGATATCAGTATGCTGTTTACTGATGAACCAGGCACTGATGCGGAGCCAACTGAGGTTGATGAGCAGCAAACACTGCTGAATTTGCAACTCGAAGCGGAGAAGCAGGGTCGTCAACAGGGGTTCGCCAAAGGGCTGCAAGAAGGGTTGGATAAAGGTTACCAAACCGGACTGGAAGAGGGTCATCAGCAGGCACTCGCTGATGCTCAAAAAGAGCTGGCTCCGATGACCGCCCACTGGCAGCTGTTGGTGAATGACTTTCAAAGCACCCTTGATGCGCTGGATAGCGTGATCGCCTCCAGATTAATGCAAATGGCACTGGCGGCGGCGAAACAAATTCTGGGGCAGCCCGCCATTTGTGATGGCACCGCTTTACTGGCCCAGATCCAGCAACTGATTCAACAAGAGCCCATGTTTGCCGGTAAGCCACAATTGCGGGTCAACCCCGAAGATTTAGCCATCGTCGAGCAGCGTTTAGGTTCCACTCTCAGCCTCAATGGCTGGCGCTTACTGGGTGATAGCCAAATTCATCCGGGCGGCTGTAAGGTGAGCGCTGAAGAGGGTGATCTTGATGCCAGTCTGGCCACCCGTTGGCATGAACTCTGCCGACTGGCTGCACCGGGAGAGTTATGATGACTGCCCGTCTGGGTCGCTGGCTCACCTCTTTGGATAAATTCGAAGAGCGCATCAGTCAATCAACCACGATTCGCCGCTATGGGCGGTTAACCCGTGCTACCGGGCTGGTGCTGGAAGCCACCGGACTGCAACTGCCTTTGGGCGCAACTTGCCTTATCGAACGCTACGATAATGGTGAAGTGCAGGAAGTTGAGAGCGAAGTGGTCGGTTTTAACGGCCAACGACTGTTTTTGATGCCGCTGGAAGAAGTTGAAGGCATTGTCCCCGGCGCGAGAGTCTATGCGCGCATTACCACTGGCGGTGCTTCCGCCAGCAAACAACTGCCACTGGGGCCTGAATTACTGGGCCGCGTTCTGGATGGCAGTGCCAAACCCCTTGATGGCTTGCCAGCACCTGAAACCGGCTATCGCGCGCCACTGATCACCCCCCCTATCAACCCCTTGCAGCGTACCGCCATTGAGCAGGTATTGGATGTCGGCGTGCGCACCATCAACGCCCTACTGACCGTGGGTCGCGGGCAGCGGATGGGGCTGTTCGCCGGTTCTGGGGTAGGGAAAAGTGTGCTACTGGGCATGATGGCCCGCTACACCCAAGCGGACGTGATTGTGGTTGGCTTGATTGGTGAGCGTGGCCGTGAAGTTAAAGATTTTATCGAGAACATTTTAGGTCCTGAAGGCCGCGCCCGCTCGGTGGTGATTGCCGCCCCTGCCGATGTCTCGCCGTTGTTGCGTATGCAGGGGGCCGCCTACGCCACTCGCATCGCCGAAGATTTCCGCGATCGCGGTCAGCACGTCTTGCTGATTATGGACTCCCTGACCCGCTATGCCATGGCGCAGCGTGAAATCGCCCTCGCCATCGGCGAACCGCCGGCGACCAAAGGGTATCCACCCTCCGTATTCGCCAAATTACCCGCATTGGTTGAACGGGCTGGTAACGGCGTCACCGGTGGTGGCTCTATCACCGCATTTTATACCGTCTTAACCGAAGGCGATGACCAGCAGGACCCTATTGCTGACTCCGCGCGCGCCATTCTTGATGGGCATGTGGTGTTATCACGGCGTCTGGCTGAATCCGGTCACTATCCGGCCATCGACATTGAAGCCTCGATCAGCCGTGCCATGACATCGCTTATCGACGAGAACCACTACAGCAAAGTTCGTCAGTTCAAGCAGCTGCTGGCCAGTTTTCAGCGTAACCGCGATTTGGTCAGTGTCGGTGCTTATGCGGCCGGTAGCGATCCCTTGCTGGATAAAGCCATTGCGCTCTATCCACAGATGGAGATCTTCTTGCAGCAAGGCATGTATGAACGTAGCAGTTACGACGATGCCTGCCAGCACCTGAAGAGTTTGTTTCCAGGCTAATAACCCCGCGTCGTCAAGCACGAAGGGAATAATAAATGGGGAGTAGCATGAAAAGTCAGTCACCTCTCGTCACCTTGCGCGACCTCGCCCAAAAGGCGGTCGAACAGGCAACCACTCAACTGGGGCAAGTTCGCTTGTCCTACCATAATGCTGAGCAGCAACTCTCGATGTTGCTCTCGTATCAGGATGAGTATCGGGTGCGATTGAATGACACGCTGAGTAACGGCATGGCCTCCTCCAGTTGGCAAAATTATCAGCAGTTTATTCAAACACTGGAGCAAGCTATTGATCAGCATCGTCATCAGCTCGCTCAGTGGAATGTCAAAGTTGAACAGGCAGTCAAGCATTGGCAAGAGAAGCAGCAACGGCTAAACGCGTTTGAAACCCTGCAAGAGCGTGCTGAAACCACTCAGCGCCTGCATGAGAACCGTTTGGATCAAAAATTGATGGATGAGTTCGCCCAGCGCGCCTCACAAAGGAGTCTTAATTCATGAATCTGTCCCTACTGCCTGCCACTGCGACCGCCAGTGAAACCGAGGGCGCTGCATCCTCTTCCTCTATTGCAGCGCTATTTACCGATGCCGGGCTACCGGCTGATTTTGCCAAACTGTTGGGCGATCAACTGGGTAAAGAGCTGACCGCCATAGATGCCTCGACACTGAAATCATCGCTGGCCGCCACCACGGATCTTACCGCCGATGTTGAGGGTGGAAAATCAACCACTGGCAACAGCAAGCTGAATCAGTTACTCGCGGCATTGGGCGATATCAGCGCCACGCTACCCGCAGGTCTGACTCACGCAGGGCAAAGCGGTGAAGCCGCTAACCTGAAGAAAACCACGGTTGACGATGACAGTGCACGGGATAAAACCGCCGATAAAGCGGACCTCAGCGCCTTGCAAACCTTGCTGGCGATGTTGCCGCATCAGGTTGCCACCACATTGGGTACCGCCAATACAGGGCAAAAAACTGCATTGGCAGAGGACAGCGGCCTGAGTGGCAGCAAAACCAGCACCAAGCAAGATTTGGCCGCGCTCACTAACCTGACCTCGCAAGATAAAGGTTTAGCCGCCCTGATTGGCAGCACCCTCACTACCGCCGGCAATGTGAAAAGTGATAAAGCGGTGGGCAGTGACCCGCTAGTTACTGGCAGCGCGAAAAGCAAAACCGCACAAGATAAGCTGGCCCGCTTGACGTCGCAGGATGCCGATAGCGCCCTGAGTGTGAAAAACGCACCCTTGGCAGCACCGGCGGATACTGCCGTGACGGCCACCTCGACGCTGGATAAAACCTTCGTCAGTTCATCGGCGGTGACTCCGGCTCTTCCGCCCATCTCCAGCCCGGTGCTGACCACCACTGGCGCTCAAGTCAGTGTGCCGGTCAGTGGTCATTTAAGCGCCCAATTGGGTAGCCAAGAGTGGCAACAGTCGCTGGGGCAACAAGTGGTGATGTTCAGCCGCAATGGTCAGCAGAACGCCGAACTGCGGTTACATCCACAGGAGCTAGGTGCATTACAGATTAGCTTGAAGATGGAAGATAACCAGGCTCAGTTGCACTTTGCTTCAGCCCACAGCCAAGTCCGCGCCGCCCTTGAAGCCGCAATGCCAAGTTTACGCAGCGCACTGGCTGAAAGTGGCATTCAACTGGGCCAGAGCAGTGTCGGCAGTGAAGGACAGTGGCAACAAGCTCAGCAGCAGAGCCAACAAAACCAGCAAGGTTTCGCCGCACGTAACCAGCCCGCCTACGGTGACACTGCGTCGGTCGACGCCCTTGCCAACACCGCATTGGTCACGCCAGCCGCATTGCAATCACTGGCTAACGGCAATGGCGGTGTTGATATTTTCGCCTAAAAGGGGTGTGAGTTTCGCCAAAAGGTGACAAACGGGCAAGCTAGGCCGTTTTTCGCCACCTATTCTGCCTATTGGCATTGAGGATACGCGGGATAATCATCAGTAATAATTCGGATAACCTGGGGTCATTTGCCCCACGTTATTATCGTGATCCACCGGTTTGATACCGAAACAGGAATTTGTCTTCTCCATGTCTGAAAATACTTTCCCGGCCAAGCGTAAGAGTTCGATCTGGGTCATCCTGTTGGTGCTGGTTGCTGTAGCAGCATCTGCGGGCGGCGGTTATAGCTGGTGGTTGCTGAACAAAAGCAAACCGACCACCACGAAAGTCGTCCCTGTTATCCCGGTATTCATGCCGCTGGAGACCTTTACGGTCAATCTGATCACGCCAGATAACAATCTGGATCGGGTGCTTTATATCGGATTAACCTTAAGACTGCCCGACGATACCACTCGCGCAAAACTCAATGACTATCTGCCGGAAGTGCGCAGCCGCTTGCTGTTGCTGCTCTCCCGTCAGTCCGCCGATAGCCTCTCGAATGAAGAAGGCAAACAGCGCTTAGTCGGTGAAATTAAAAACGTACTTAGCCCGCCAATGGTTAAAGGCCAACCTAATCAGGTAGTCAGCGATGTGCTGTTTACCGCATTCATACTGCGATAATCATTATGGGCGATAGCATTCTTTCACAAGCAGAGATTGACGCACTGTTAAATGGCGACAGCGGGGGTGAAGAACCTGAAGCTGTCACGGGTACTGAAACAGACGTTAAACCTTATGATCCCACGACCCAGCGACGTGTGGTGCGTGAGCGCCTGCAAGCGCTGGAGATAATCAATGAGCGGTTTGCCCGTCAGTTCCGCATGGGGCTGTTTAACCTGTTGCGCCGCAGCCCGGATATCACAGTCGGCCCGATCAAAATCCAGCCTTATCATGATTTTGCCCGTAATCTGCCGGTGCCAACCAACCTCAACTTGATACATTTGAAACCCTTACGCGGTACGGCGCTGTTCGTGTTCGCCCCAAGTTTGGTGTTTATCGCAGTTGATAACTTATTTGGTGGTGATGGCCGCTTCCCGACGAAAGTTGAAGGACGCGAGTTTACCCACACCGAACAACGGGTGATCAATCGGATGTTGCGGCTGGCGTTGGATGCTTACCGTGATGCCTGGGCACCTATCTATAAGATAGATGTGGAGTACGTCCGTTCTGAAATACAGGTGAAATTCACCAATATCACCACCTCCCCCAACGATATCGTGGTCAGCACCCCTTTCCATGTGGAGATCGGTGCGTTGAGTGGTGAGTTTAACATCTGTATTCCGTTTGCCATGATTGAGCCGTTGCGCGAGCTGCTGACCAATCCGCCATTGGAAAACTCCCGTCAGGAAGATAGCCATTGGCGTGAAACGCTGGTCAAGCAGGTGCAGCATTCAGAGCTGGAACTGGTGGCGAATTTTGTTGATATCCCGCTGAGACTGTCGCAGATACTCAAGCTACAGCCAGGGGATGTTCTCCCCATAGATAAACCGGATCGACTGATTGGTCATGTCGACGGCGTACCGGTACTGACCAGTCAGTACGGGACATTAAACGGGCAATATGCCCTGCGTGTTGAACATTTGATTAACCCTATTTTGAATGCTCTGAATGAGGAACAGCCCAAATGAGTGACCCTAAGCTTCCGTCTGACGATGGAAAAGAATCCGTAGACGATCTGTGGGCTGATGCGTTTAATGAGCAGCAGGCGATGGATAAACCCACGGCCACCACCGACGGCGTATTTAAATCACTGGAAGCGCCGGACGCCATGGGTAACCTGCAAGATATCGACTTGATATTGGATATCCCGGTAAAACTGACCGTTGAGTTGGGTCGTACCAAAATGACCATTAAAGAGCTGCTGCGCCTGTCGCAAGGTTCAGTGGTCTCACTGGATGGTCTGGCGGGTGAACCGCTGGATATCTTGATTAATGGTTATCTGATTGCTCAGGGTGAAGTGGTGGTGGTGGCGGATAAATACGGTGTTCGTATCACCGATATCATTACCCCATCAGAACGTATGCGTCGCCTGAGCCGCTAATGAGCGCAGCACAGACGGTCACTGCTGAGACGACGACCCCCGCAGCCGAGGCGACGGGGGTTGTGGCTATGCCGGTCACAACGAATACGCCTATCACAACCGCCCCCGTACCGACGACCGGTTTTGCCGCGAGTCATCCGGGGATTGCGGTGCAACAAACTGCCCCCGCCATACCCGCAGGATCGGTGCTAACACAGGTCGGTAGTGTGTTGGGCGGCATTTTGCTGCTGATTCTGTGTGGGGCCTGGCTGGTGCGCCGTCTGGGTTTTGCGCCGCAAGCGCGCAACAACACGTTATTGAATGTGAAGGCCAGTTGTCAGGTGGGCCAGCGCGAACGGGTGGTGATTGTCGAAGTGGATAACACTTGGCTGGTGTTGGGTGTGACATCACAACAGGTGACGCAACTCCATACACTGCCCCGCCCGCCGGTTGATGACAGCGCGAGTGAGTTGTCAGCGAAGCGTGCCAAACCGGCCGATTTTCGCCAGCTACTGAACCACCATCTGTTTAACAAAAAATCGAAACATCCGGAAAAAACGGCATGATGTTACTCCGCCTGCTACTCAATAAAGCCCCCCTGCTGCTATTCACCTTACTCTGCTCCCCAGCGGTTTTTGCGCAACTCCCTGGCATTATCAGCCAGCCCCTGGCAAATGGTGGGCAGAGCTGGTCATTGCCCGTGCAGACCTTGGTCTTTATCACCGCCTTAAGTTTCCTGCCCGCCGCCTTGCTGATGATGACCAGCTTTACCCGCATTATTATTGTGCTGGGTTTGTTGCGCAACGCCTTGGGTACCCCTTCTGCACCACCCAATCAGGTGATGCTGGGTCTGGCGCTGTTTCTGACCTTCTTTATTATGTCGCCCGTGTTCGACAAGGTGTATCAGGATGCTTATCTGCCCTTCAGTCAGGACAAGATCAGCATGGATGTGGCGATGGATAAAGGCTCGCAACCGCTGCGCGAATTTATGCTGCGTCAGACCCGTGAGTCTGATCTGGCGCTTTATGCCCGTTTAGCCAATCTGCCGCCTTTGGAAGGGCCAGAAATGGTGCCGCTGCGGATTCTGCTGCCTGCGTATGTCACCAGTGAGCTGAAAACCGCCTTCCAAATCGGTTTTACCGTCTTTATTCCCTTCCTCATTATCGACTTGGTGGTTGCCAGTGTGCTGATGGCGCTGGGGATGATGATGGTGCCGCCTGCCAGTATTTCACTGCCCTTTAAGCTGATGCTTTTTGTGCTGGTGGATGGGTGGCAGTTGCTGTTGGGTTCGCTGGCGCAAAGTTTCTATAGCTAATTGACCGTCATATTTTACGCTACATGTGCGTTGGCTACCTTCGTTCACCCCAGTCACTTACTGATGTAAGCTCCGGGGGAATCACTCAGTGGCCGCCTTCCTGTAACGCGAACTATTTAGGGCAATTTGATTACATTTTTAAATTGTACTCATCTCGTTAGGCGAAAGGCGGAGATATCATGACACCTGAATCGGTAATGGCCCTCGGCGTCGAGGCAATGAAGGTCGCGCTGGCTCTGGCCGCGCCATTATTACTGGCTGCGCTAATCAGCGGCCTGATTGTCAGCCTGTTGCAGGCCGCAACCCAGATTAACGAAATGACACTGTCATTTATCCCAAAAATACTGGCGGTATTCGGCACTATGGTGATCGCTGGCCCGTGGATGCTGAGCTTGATACTGGACTATATGCGTAACTTGTTTACCAGCCTGCCCACGTTGATCGGCTAGGCCGGGTTCTCAAAAATATGCTCTCCCTTGATACCACCCAACTCGCCGCCTTAGTCAGCCACTACTTCTGGCCATTAATTCGCGTACTGGCGCTGATCACCACCGCGCCAGTGTTAAGCGAGAAGCAGATCAATCGCAAAGTCAAAGTGGGTCTGGCGGTATTAATTACCTTTTTGATTGCCCCTGCGCTACCGCCGGTCAATATTCCCTTAGCCTCCAGTGGTGCGGTTTGGGTCGCAGCCCAACAAATCCTGATTGGTGTGACGATCGGTTTGACCATGCAATTCGCTTTTGCCGCCATTCGACTGGCCGGTGAAGTCATTGGTTTGCAGATGGGGCTGTCATTCGCCACCTTCTTTGACCCGTCCGGCGGGCCAAATACCTCAGTATTATCCCGCCTGCTTAACTTGCTGGCGATGCTGCTATTTCTCACCTTTAATGGCCATTTATGGCTAATCTCGCTGCTAGCCGACAGTTTCCATACCCTGCCTATTCAGTTTGAGCCGTTGAATGGCAGCGGTTTTATGACCTTGGCGCAGACCGGTTCATTAATCTTTATGAATGGCCTGATGCTGGCCTTGCCGCTGATTACCCTGCTGTTAACCCTGAACTTAGCCTTAGGGATGCTGAACCGCATGACGCCACAACTTTCCGTGTTCGTGATCGGTTTCCCGCTGACCTTGACGGTGGGTATTTTGGCGTTGGGATTAGTCATGCCGCTGCTGGCCCCCTTTGCTGAGCACCTGTTTAGCGAGTTCTTTGACCGTCTGGCTGCCGTGTTGGGTGGAATGGCGAGCGGATAACCTTTGGGGAGAGCACCTGTGGGCCGAGCCCACAGGTTAAAGTAGGATTACTTATTCAACTGGAACAGAGACATGCCCTGCATATTGGTAAAGGTGGTGTAAGACGCTTGCAATGCCGCCTGCTGCATGACGTAAGCGGAGGCGGCTGCGGTATAATCCACATCCACTAAGTCAGTCAGCCGCTGCTTATTACTCAAGGTGCGATCACTGCCCAAGCTATCCAGGCTATCTAACTCTTGCAGTTGAGTACCGACTTCAGACTGAACCGACAACACATTATTCAATGAGTTGGCCATGCCACGGATCCCTTGATCCATCTCAGCGTCTGCCTGCTCTTTTACCGCATCGGTGGCCCCTGAAAGTGGCGTCTTCAGCGATTTTAAAACCGTATCGATGGTATTAAAGATATTGGCTTCAGAGGCGACCGGATTACCCGCAGCATCATCAGGTTCAGGTTTTGCATTACTGGTCAGCGCCATAAAAACACTGGATCCAGTGTGCCCGATGGTCATCGAACGGTTGGCATCCACTTTTTGCTCGATGGCAACATCCCCACCCTGATAGGTCACCTCACCGGTGGCACTGACCACAAAGGGCGGTTGATCACTTTTAAACGCGGCAAAAGTGTAACGACCACTGCCGTTCGTCGAGTTGGCCTGATTGACCAACTGATCTTTTAAGCCCTGCAACTGAGTGGCGTAAGAGGCCCGATCATCGTCACTCAGCACGTCAGACTTAGCACTGATAATGACGCTTTGGATCGACTGAATGGTGCTGGTCACCTGCGCCAGTGTTGTGGTTTCTTGTGACAACTCATTACGGGCAAAGCTACGTGCCAACGTATATTGGTTATTTTCCGATTGAGATTGCGACACCATCACCGCTTGTGACGCAGCCATAGGATCATCAGAGGGGTTAACCACGCGCTTACCGCTGGAAAGCTGCTGGCCCGACTGCATCCAAAGGGATTGAGCATTGGTCACGCCCTGCATAGTTTGCTGATAGATCATGTTAGTACTTAAGCGCACAATGTCGGTTCCTTTTAGTAACAGTTCAGCCAGTTAAGGGTCTCAACGAACAAACTGGCTAAACGCAAAATAAGATAAGTCGCGGCAGCGAAGGCGTGCCGCAGACAAGGCGTTAACGTATATCCAATAGCGCATTAAACAGCGTCGAGGCCGTTTGAATCACTTGCGCATTCGCCAAATAATATTGTTGGAAACGCTGTAGATCACCGTACTCTTCATCCAGATTCACGCCGGAAATAGACTGCTGTTCGGCGGTCAACTGGGTCACAATATTGGCTTGCGCCGTACTGTTGGTTTTTGCGGTACTGGTCTGGTTACCGACATTACTGACTAATCCGGCGTATGCGCCCGAGAGGGTGGCTTTACCTTCCACCAGTTTCTTGGTTTGCAGGTCCAGTAAAGCTTTGGCGTTAACGTTGTCACTCTCACCACCATCCGCCGTACCGGCAGCGGCAATTTTGCTGGAGTCGGTAATATCAACCTGTAGGTTAGCCGCCACATTCGAGACGGTTTTCACCAAGAACTTATCTTTGGCTTGCGCGCCACCGGTGCCGTTATCAATGCTGACGGAGAGACCGTCGAAGCTCAAACCAGTGGTATCGCCACTGCCATCGAGCACCGGATTGGCTGGCACTTTGGTGTTATCCGACAGTCGGGTCACCTGCCAATTGGTACCATCAAATTCCACGCTGTAGTCGCTGGCTTTGACTTTCGAGGTATCGGCATAGCTCACCGTCAGGCTGGCATCACCCTGATTTTTCGCATTTTTCAGCACATTGGGCTGAGCAAAGCTGAAGAAGTCTTCACCTGGATCGCCATTGATATCAAACCCAGCTTTATGCTGTGTGTTAAAGCTATCCGCCATCGTCAGGGCCAGTTGGCCTAATTGATTGCGCGCGCTATCCAGTGCTTCACTGCGGAATTTCAGGGTGCCGCCGAGGCTACCTGTGGTCAGGCGGCTTTCATCCACTTCGATCACATCACCGCTACCATATTTGTAACCAATGGCAAGCCGAGTGGCATCACTGCTGGATGGGATGGCTTCAACTTTGTAAGAACTGGAGCCTTGTACCAATGGCAAGCCGCTGGCAAAAGCGACGTTATAGGCATCACCATCTTGTTGAGTGACGGTCACGCCCACAATCTGGTTCAGCTCAGTCACCAGTTGGTCGCGCTGATCAAGCAAGGCGTTGGGTTCGCTGGCACTGCTCCCGCGCAGGCGAGTAATCTGATCATTTAACTTAGCGATTTGCTCGGCATAGTTATTAATTTTGGTCACGCTTTCGGTGATCTTTTGGTTGACGCCTGTATCCATGTCACGCAGATATTTATCCGCATTCTGGAACTGGTTAACCAGCCCTTCTGCCTTGCCCAAGACCGTTTTACGCGCAGCGTCATCGCTCGCGTTGCTCACCAAATTTTGCAGGTTACTAAAGAAGTCCTGCATGGTGACCGAGAGGTTATTGGAGGAGTTGGACAGCAAGTTATCGATTTGCGAAATTTGCTGATAATAGGTAGTCAAGCCGCTGCTTTGCGTCTGTGAAGTGCGTAATTGGTTGGTAATAAAGGAGTTATATTCGCGGTTCACACCGGTCACTGTCACGCCATTACCAATAAAGCCTGCGGGGCTTAATGTTCCACCGTTTTGCGCAAAGATGGCGTTCTGGCGGTTATAGCCAGCCACCTGGAAATTACTGATATTATTGCCGACGGTGCTCAGGGCATATTGCGCTGCGCTCAGACCACTCATCGCAGTATTCATTAAACTATTGGACATGAAGAGATCCTTTTACAGCAGGCAATTAACATCATGCACCTGCATTTATTCATATTGGGATACTGCCTGAGGAGACCTAAGCCCCCGCACAGCCTGTAATGATTATCGGCCCGACATTGAAAAACTTGAGTAAAAATATGGGGGTTATTACCAGTCAATCCAATGAGTCAAGACGTGCACCGTTACGGTGAGAATAGCCAGTTGATATTTATCCAATAGGCGTTATTGTCGCAGGCAGCTTGGGTGCGGTCAGCGCACAGGCAACGGAGCGTACACGTAGTACGTGACGACGCCGAGCACTGCCCAATCCCAAAATGACCCATAAAATAGCCTATTTTTAGAAGAGCTGGCTTAGGTCGCTGCTATAGGCTTTCACCGCCTGCTCACCGGCACTCTTCATCTGCTGAATCACGCTCACCAACTTTTGGGCATATTGCGGGTCAGTGGCGTAACCGGCTTGTTGCAGTGCATGTGCGCCCTGTTCAGGGCTTTGTGCGGCGGCAACATGGGCGTAGCGTGGATTTTGGGTCAGCAATTTAACGTAGTCACTGACCGCCTCGACATAAGAACCATAGACCCGGAAGCGGGCCTTGGTCTTCGTCGCCACACCCTGATCATATTCGGTGGTGGTAATTTCACTGACCGGTCCATCCCAGTTGCTGCCCGCTTTAATACCAAAGACGTTGTAGCTGGTTTTGCCGTCTGCGGTGGGGATCTCACGTTGACCCCAGCCGGACTCCAGCGCAGCCTGCGCCATAATCAGTTGATGAGGGATGCCACTCTGCTGACTGGCAATTTGTGCCGGAATCGACATCCGCGCCACAAAGTTACCGGGGCCTTGTGGCAGTGACGCGACATTGTTGGTCGGTACTGTCGGCATGGCCCGACGCACCATTTGAGCCAATGCCTGAGCCGGTAACGTCTGCAAGACTTCATCATCCAGCAACATCGGCGTGGTACCCGCGGTTTCACTTGGCGAGGTGGAGCCTGACAGCTGCTTCACCATCATGTCGGCCAGACCTAACCCCTTGACCGACATTTGTTGAGCAATCTGCTGGTCATACATCGAAGTATAGAGCCGGGTTTGATCACTGTTCATCACGCCATCTTGCGGCAAGGCCGAACGCATGCTTTTCAGCATCATCTGCACAAACATCCCCTCCACCTGCTGGGCCACCTTTTTCAGGTTCCCCTCGGGGTCTCTTGCCGCGTCACGTTTTAGCGCACTCAGTGATTGGGTATCATAGGCCGCCCCTAACATTTCATTGGTTGTACCGGACATTGCCATCAGATCGCTCATCAGATAATCTCCAATTTAGCCCGTAGGCAGCCGGCACTTTGCATCGCTTGCAAGATAGACATCAAATCGATCGGTGTGGCCCCCAGCGAGTTCAACGCACGAACCACATTGTTCAGATTCGGGCTAGCATTGACTCGCTGCAACACGCCACCTTGCTGCTGAACAGAGATCTGGGTGTTCGGTGTCACCACCGTCTGACCGCCGCCGAAAGGCGTATCCGGCTGGCTGACAGTATTTTGCTTATCGACCACCACCGACAGATTCCCTTGCGCCACCGCACAGGAGTCCAGCACCACATTGCGGTTCATCACCACCGAACCGGTACGGGAGTTGATAATCACCTTGGCATCACCGGCATCGACATTCACCGGTATATTCTGGATATCGGCCAGGAAACGGACCTGCGAACTGTTACCGCGTGGCACCAAAACCTGAATGGTGCGCGCATCAATCGCGGTCGCCGAACCAAAGCCGCGTTGGCGGTTAATAGCGTCACTGACTTGCTGTGCCAGGGTGAAATCTTCGGTATTCAATTGAAGATTAATCACGCCATCGGAGCCAAAGGTGGTTGGCAGTTCACGTTCAATCGTGGCCCCCCCGCTGATGCGGCCGCCGGTCAATTGGTTAACTTGCACGCTGCTGCCACCGGATGAGGCCCCTGCGCCGCCCACCAGCACGTTACCCTGTGCCAAGGCGTAAACCTGATTATCCACCCCTTTCAGTGGGGTCATCAGCAGTGTGCCGCCACGAATACTTTTGGCGTTCCCCATGGAGGAGACCACCACATCAATGGTCTGTCCGGCGCGGGAAAATGCCGGTAACTTAGCCGTGACCATCACCGCAGCTACGTTTTTGAGCTGCATGTTGGTGCCCGGCGGTACGGTAATCCCCAGTTGCGACAACATGTTACTCAGGCTTTGCGTGGTAAACGGCGTCTGCATGGTCTGGTCACCGGAGCCATCCAGCCCCACCACCAGGCCATAACCGATCAACGCGTTATCACGCACTCCCTGAACGGTCACCAAATCGCGGATACGCTCTGCTTGCGCGGGCATCCACACTAGCGAGAACAGCGTAATAATAAGTGTGACAAGTGACTGTTTACGCATCTTAGGGCCTCTTAGTACGGCGAGATATTAAGGAAGAACCGCTGCAACCAGCCCATGGTTTGCGCTTCATTGATATAACCATTACCCACATACTCAATGCGTGCATCAGCCACCTGCGTTGAGGTCACGGTATTGCTGCCGCTGATGGTGCGTGGGTTGACGACCCCAGAGAAGCGAATAAATTCGGTCCCCTGATTGATGGCGATCTGTTTCTCACCCACCACATGCAAGTTGCCGTTCGCCAGCACTTGATCCACCGTCACGGTGATGGTGCCGCTGAAGGTGTTATTGGCATTCGCCCCACCCTTGCCACCAAAGGTGTTGTCGCCGGAGATATCCATGTCGGCGCGGGCATTGCCCAGCAAGCCTTCCAAATAGCGAGGCGCAGTCGCCACACCAAATTTACTTGAGCCATTGCGGCTGGCATTGGCGGAGGAACTTTTACTGGCGCTGACATTTTCCTGCAAGGTAATGGTCAGCGTGTCACCGACGTTACGTGGGCGACGGTCTTCAAATAGCGGCTGATAACCATAGTTCATCGGCTGGGCAGCCTGAAAAATAGAGCCATTTGGTAATGGCGCACTGGCCGGTGCTGGCTGTGCAGAGGTCGTGCCATCCACCAGTGATTTATGCGGAATATACGCGCAGCCATTGAGTAGCATTGCCGTCAACGGCATGCAGACCCATTTCAATCCACCTGATTTGCGCAGCGGCTTTCTGTCCATCTCTGATTATCAGTCCTGTTACCGGTGAGAGGCTGGCGAGGTCAGCCCCGAATACTCATTATTCTGCGGCAATCAGGGGGCGCGATGGCCCCCCGAAAGCAGATTTACAGTTGGGTCAGTTTTTGCAACATCTGGTCGGAAGTTGAAACCGCTTTACTGTTGATTTCATAGGCACGTTGCGTCTGGATCATATTGACCAACTCTTCCGCCACATTGACGTTCGAGGTTTCAACATAACCTTGATACAGCAAGCCGCCGCCGTTAAGACCCGGCGTGGTTTCATTCGGCGCACCGGAGCTGGCGGTTTCCTGATACAGGTTTTCACCCACACTTTCCAAGCCGCTGTTATTAATGAAGGTGGTCAGTGTCAGTTGCCCCACTTGCTGTGTGGCGGTCTGCCCTTGCAAGGTGACACTGACGATACCGTCACGGCCCACGGTCATGCTCAAGGCATTCGCTGGGATGGTGATGGCGGGTTGAACCTGGAAACCACCGGCGGTCACTAACTGGCCGTTTTGGTCAACCTGAAAAGAACCATCGCGGGTATAGGCATTGGTGCCATCAGGCATCTGCACCTGAAAGAACCCCTCACCTTTAATGGCGATATCTTTGGTGTTATCGGTCTTGGACAGGTTGCCTTGACTGTGCAAACGCTCAGTTGCCACCGGACGAACCCCCGTACCAATCTGTAAACCCGACGGCAAGGTGGTCTGTTCGGAGGATTGTGCACCCGGTTGACGCATGGTTTGGTACAGCAAATCTTCAAATACCGCACGCTGGCGTTTAAAGCCATTGGTGCTGACGTTCGCCAGGTTGTTGGCGATGACGTCCATGTTGGTTTGCTGTGCATCCAAACCGGTTTTGGCAATCCATAGTGATCGGATCATCAGTTTATTCCTCTGCGCCTGCGCGCTTAGCCCATTGCTAACAGCTGATTAGCGCGCTGTTCGTTTTCATCCACACTGTGGATAATTTTCATCTGCATTTCGAAACTGCGGGCATTGGCAATCATGTCAGTCATGGCTTCAACCGCTTTCACGTTACTGCCTTCCAGCACACCCGGCATGATTTTAATCAGCGGGTCATTGGCCAACTGAGCACCACGCGCCTGTTGTGTCGCAGGGGTCAGATGGAATAAACCGTCATCACCGTGCATCACTTCACCCGCCGTTGCTCGCACCCGTTTGATCTGGCCCAGTTGCGCAATGGTATTGGGTGAATCACCGGCGTTCAGTGCCGAGATGGTGCCATCTGCGGCAATGGTCACTGCTGCTTGCGGAGGCACTTCGATCGGACCGTTGTCACCCATTAGCGGGTAGCCTTGCACCGTCATTTGGCCGTTTGCCGCAACCTGAATATTGCCGTTGCGGGTATAGGCTTCAGTGCCATCGGGCAGTTGCACCGCCAGATAACCCTCTTGCTGCAAAGCCACATCCAGCGGTCGACCGCTGAAATTCATCGTCCCCTGGCTGATATCCACGCCGGGCGTCGATGCTACCGCCATGGTGCGGGTTGCCATGCTCGGCCCGTCGATTGGTACGGCACGCATGGCAGACAACTGCGCGCGGAACCCCGGCGTAGATGCGTTAGCCAGATTGTTTGCCGTGACCGCCTGCTGATCCAGCGACTGTCGCGCAGCGCCCATCGCGGTATATATTGCGTGATCCATGAGCTTATCCCGTCAGTTCGATTAACGCAGGCTAACCAGAGTTTGTAAGATCTGATCCTGGGTTTTGATGGTCTGTGCGTTGGACTGATAGTTACGTTGCGCCACAATCATGTTCACCAGCTCTTTACTCAAGTCCACGTTAGAGGACTCCAGCGCACCACTGGTCAAGGTACCGAAACCACCACCGCCCGCCGTTCCCAGCATTGGGTTACCGGAGGCCAACGTCTCTCTCCACACGTTGTCGCCTTCAGATGACAGCCCTTCTGGGTTGGCAAAGTTAGCCATCACGATTTGGCCAAGCAACTGAGTCTGTGAGTTTGAGTAGGTACCCACCACAGAGCCATCGTTGTTGATCTGAAAGCCGGTGAACTCACCTGCCGCATAGCCGGTTTGGTTTTGTGAAACAATGCTGTCGGTGCCGGTATTTTGCTGCTTAGTTCCTGCCACACTCAGCGTGAAGGGCGCGGCTGTTGCGCCGTTCACGATCCCCATTGGGATAGTCAGGGTAAAGTCAGTGGCACTGGCGGGGTTCGCCCCATTGGTGACCGTCTTCAGCGCACCATTGGTATCAAACAGCATGGAGCCGCGAAGTAAGGGGGCTGTTTGCGCTGGATTAGCGCTGCTATCGCGGGTATAGACGTCCCAAGAGTTACCATCGACCGAACTTTCAGTACGCTTAACATAGTACACATTGATCTCATGGCGGTTACCCAAGGTATCGTAGGTGGTCATGTTGTTGACGAAGCTGTAAGTGTCAGGCTTATCGGGATCGAAGGCCGGAGCGGCTGGAACGATGTCGTGGGTGGAGGTCAGGTTCGCCACCATGGAGCCGGAGGTGGTGGCTTTAGCAGAGATCATATCCTGCGGGATAGACAGCGGAACGGGGTTCGCGCCCTGCTGAATGGTTGGCGGCGTCCCGGTTGCCGGATAGCCGGTCAAGCTCAGGCCCTGCATGTTGATGATATTGCGATCCGCATCCAGCTTAAATTGGCCGTTACGCGCATAGAAGATACCGCCGCTGCTGTCTTGCATCCGGAAGAAACCATTCTGGCTGATCGCCAAATCCAGACGACGGTTTGTAGTGGTGGCAGTACCGTCATTAAAGTCCTGAGTAATCCCCGCGACTTTTACGCCCATACCGGTTTGAGAACCTGCAAACATATCGGCAAAAGAAACTGAGCCGGCTTTAAAACCTGACGTCGCCGAGTTGGCGATATTGTTACCGATCACATCCAGATTGCTGGATGCTGCGTTCAAACCGCTGACTGCTTGAGAAAAGCCCATTTTCTTCTCCGTTAAATTCGGGGTCCGTTACAGACCTTGCACATTGATGACATATCAAAGGCTGCTGTTAAATTGAGGGTGCTTCAGTTCGAATCCCTGGCCCACCGTCGTATTGGTTTTGCTACTGTTTCAGACGAATCACTGACCTACAAAATCTGGCGCACTTTATCCATGGTGATAGTTCCCGCCAGACCGAGATCCAGTTTGGCACCATCACTGCCACGAGTGACCCCGTTGACTACGGCATAACTTAACGGCGTCGCCACCATGGATGCCCCAGCATTACTGGCAGCAATCGCCACGGTGTAAGCGCCATCCGGGGCATTGCCACCGGCATCCAATGAGCCATCCCACGTAAAGGCATGGACACCCGCCGTCAGACTGCCAATTTCAATAGTGCGCACCACCTGACCATTCTTATCGCTGATGGTGGCAGTCACTTTGTCAGCCGCACGATCCAGCTCAACGCCGAATGGTGTCGTGGTGACGACGCCATCTTTACTGCCTGCCAGCACATTGGTGCCTGGGATCATCACCCCGTGACCAATCAAGCTACTGGCTTGCAGGGACTGGCTGCTGTCAATTTGACCGGAAATAGAACCCAGTGTGGTATTCAGTTTTTCAATGCCACTCACGGTGTTGATCTGCGCCAATTGCGTGGTCAACTCGTTGTTTTGCATTGGGTTGGTCGGGTCCTGATTTTTTAACTGTGCCACCAACAACGTCAGGAAGCTGTTTTGCAGATCCTGACTGGTGCTGCCACTGGTGGTGGAACTCGTGCCACTGCTGCTGTTAATGCCGTAATCGCTATCAGTCAGTGAATTGGTAATGGCCATCTATACAGACTCCTGTTATTGACCCAGTGTCAGCGTCTTGAGCATCAGAGATTTGGTGGTATTCAGCACTTCAACATTGGCCTGATAGCTGCGCGAGGCGGAGATGGTGTTCACCATTTCGCCGGTCACATCCACGTTAGGCATACGGACGTAGCCCTTGGCATCAGCCAGCGGGTTACCCGGTTGAAACACCAAACGATCCGGTGCAGGGTCATCGACAATCTGTGACACACGCACGCCCCCCGTCTCCTGCCCCGGTTGAGCTGCAACCTGAAACACCACTTGCTTAGCGCGGTAAGGCTGACCATCTGGGCCAGTCACGCTGTCGGCGTTAGCCATGTTACTGGCGCTGACGTTCAGTCGTTGCGACTGAGCTGATAATGCTGAACCGGCAATATCAAAAATATTCAGTAAAGACATGCGTCTTATCCTTGTTGTAACACTGACAACATCCCTTTGATTTGGCTGCTAATCACAGTCAAATCAGTCTGATATTTCAGGCTGTTATCGGCAAAGTTGGTACGTTCACGGTCCATATCCACGGTGTTGCCATCCATTGATGGCTGGTCCGGTACGCGGAATAACAGATCAAGATCAGGGGGTTGAACCGTACTTGCCGGGATATGACGGGCTGACGTTAAACTGAGCGACACCCCTGTTCCGCTAGCACGTCCTTGCTCCATCACTTTTTTCAGTTGGCTGGAGAAATCAATATCACGTGCCTGAAAGCCAGGTGTATCCGCATTCGCAATGTTAGACGACAGGATCTCCTGTCGTTGAGCGCGCAAGTTCAGCGCCTCTTGTTGAAAACGCAGAGCACCGTCCAGTTTGTCGAGCATAGTCCCCCCGCAAGGTTAGAATTTGGAGTCGACAGCATAAACGTCGTATAGGAAAGCCTATCGCCAGAATAAGAGCAAAATGCGTCGCTATTTATCCCCTTAACCTGATAAAGGTACGGGTACACTAAGGGATAAAAGGGGGCTGTATCTCGAAGACAGCGCCTGGGATTACCCGATTGCGGCGCTGGAGAAGGAAGTGATGGTAATAAAAAGAGATATCGCCAAAACCTTAGCGTTGGGGCTACTGCTTGTCAGCCAGGTATTCAGCCATCAGGTGATAGCGGCAGATTTATCCGCGCAGGTGAATCAATTCTTCCAGCAGCAATATCCTGATAAAGAGAGCCAGGTTAACGTCATCATCAAGACGCCGCAAAGCCAGTGGCCGCAATGCGAAATGCCGGAAATCACGCTGCCGACCAACGCTCGCCCTTGGGGGAATATCAGCCTGTCAGTACGCTGTGATGGCGTGCGCCGTTTTGTCCAGACACAAGTTCAGGTCAGTGGCCGCTATGCTGTCGCCAGTCGTCAACTGGCGGCTGGCGCGAAAATCAGCGCACAGGATGTTGAGATGAAGCAAGGCCGATTGGATACCCTGCCGCCCGGTGCCTTGCTGGATCCGCACTTTGCGCAAGGCGCAGTCAGTTTGCGGCACATCAATGCCGGACAACCCTTGACCCGCAATATGTTGCGCCGTCTGTGGATCATAAAATCGGGGCAGGATGTGCAGGTGCTCGCGCAGGGGGAAGGGTTTAATGTCAACAGCAATGGCAAAGCGATGAACAATGCAGCCATTCAAGATAACGTTCGCGTGCGCATGGCATCAGGTCAGATAGTCAGTGGTACAGTGGCCGAGGATGGCACCATTCGCATTATGCTATAACCCTTCGCCCTTAAAGTTGCAGGGTTGTTAGCTGCAACGTCAAGTTCTTTGGGTATCATGATTAAAGTTTTTTTAACCTTTGCCGATAACGTTAATATGCAGTTATTTGCGGGTAAAAACAGTGACAATCCCGCCATCACATTGCGGGTCGATCAACGTCAATCCCGCTCTAGAGGGAGCAACACAACATGAGTATTGAACGCACTCAACCGCTATCACCAGCAACAAAAGTGCAGACACGGGAAATCAGTGACATTGCGCAACAGTCGCGTAAGCCTTCTACCCAGACAAAAACAGAAGTAAGCGGTACAGAGGTTAAATTGAGTGATGCGCAGGCAAAACTGATGCAACCGGGCAGTCAGGATATCAATGTAGAACGTGTCGAAACGTTAAAACAGGCTATCCGTTCAGGCCAACTGACCATGGATACCGGTAAAATTGCCGATGCCCTACTGAAAAATGTCGCGGATGACCTCAAGAACAGTTAGTCATAGCGCTAGTACCAAAAAACCGTATTCATCGTAAAGGAAAAGTCGTGGTGGAGAGATTACAGATCAATCTGGACCAGCAATTGGAACTGCTAGAATCATTGACCACGGTCGTGGCACAAGAGCAGCAATTACTTTGCGCGGGTCGGATTCAAGGCATGGTGCTGCAAGGGGTGACTGAACAAAAAAGTTCAATCCTGGCGACGCTGGCGTATCTGGATCAAACCCGACTCACCGCTGAAACTGCGGCCAAGATTCACGCGCCCTATAGCAACAATCAGGCGCTCGCCGAGCGGTGGCAACGGATGTTACAACTGGCCGAACACCTTCAGTATGGCAACCTACACAACGGGTTACTGCTGCAACAGCACATTGAGCATAATACTCAGGCGCTGGCTGTTCTGAACACACGCCACGGTCAGTCACTGTATGGGCCTGACGGTCACGCCAAAGGTGCCAGCTTGCTGGGCCGTAAAATCGGCATTTGACACTCCCCACACAGCCTGAACGAATTTATCTGCCACAGAGATTAACTGCCGCATCGCGGGGTTTGTCTCTGTGCGACTCCTCTGCTCTGCTCCCCATTTTTAAGTTCCTACTCCATTAACTTCCTACCTACTCAAAAAAGGGTTTTTTCTCTTTTTTTGCGTCGCGCTACTCTGTGATGGCTAAGCACTGTTTGCTTGGTTGCGAGGAGGAGAGATGAAAAAGCAGAGAGTAACGATGTTGTGGGGTTTGCTGTTTTGCGGGATGTTGGCACTGTCGATGACTCAGGCAGCGCCAGTCGCAGAAATCAAAGAGGGGCATTTCCCTTACGATTTCTGTTTCACTTGCACTCACCCCATATGGGGTTAGCGATAATTAACCATGACCTGATTGTTGATCACTTGTAGCTGCGGGTTGACCCGACCTTTGCCAGCCATGAAGTAGACAAACGTCAGTTGAGTCGCTGCCGCTTCACCGGCCAACCCCCGACTTTGGCCGCTGCCGCCCTCAAGGGGCATACAGCGAGTGGGGGTGCATAACTTCACCTGTAAGCCATCTGGTGCTGCTGACATTAATTGGTAGCGCCAGCCTACTGACACAATCCGTGCATTATCCAAAGACAGCGCCGTCGGTGATTGTAGCGGCTTGGCAGAGGTCGCCACACCGCGCAAACCCTGGGTTACGCCAATATCGTCTGCCACCCAACTCCCAGATGCCACGGCATTCAATGGCAACAAACAGACTGAAAGCAGACCAGCAAACATCACGTGAGAGAGACGAGTCGGCATCAAGCAGCTCCTATCGTTGAGGTCATACGGATCTGGCGATTATCACCAATTTCCAGATTAGACAGCACCACCATCTGCGGCAAACTACGGCGTAGGAAGCGGGCCAATAGTGCACGCAATGCATGATTAACCAGCAGCACTGGCGGTGCACCCAGCATCTCTTGCCGTTGCAGCGCCTGTTTGGATTGCTCCAGCAGACGATCAGCCAGACCCGGTTCCAAACCACCACCACCTTGTAGCGCCTGTAACAACAAGCGCTCCAATGCAGCATCCAGCCCAATAACCTGAATTTCACCGGTACCGGGGAACCACTGTTGTGCAATAGAGCGCCCCAGTGCGACGCGCACTACGGCGGTCAGCTCGTAAGGGTCAGTTTGATTTGGCGCGTGCTCCGCTAATGTCTCAATAATGGTGCGCATATCGCGGATTGATACCCGCTCCAATAGCAGATTTTGCAGCACTTTGTGCAACGTGGTTAAGGTCACGATGCCGGGAATCAAGTCTTCTGTCAGCTTCGGCATCTCTTGTGTGACCCGATCCAGTAGTTGCTGGGTCTCCTGACGGCCAAACAGTTCACTGGCAAATTGGCTAATCAGGTGATTCAGGTGGGTCGCCACCACGGTACTGGCTTCAACCACGGTAAAACCTTGAATCTGAGCCTGCTCACGTAAGGCACTTTCGATCCAGACCGCCGCCAGACCAAAGGCTGGATCATGGGTGGCCTCGCCGGGTAATGTCCCGACCGCATTGCCTGGGTTGATGGCCAGCCAGCGCCCCGGATGGGCTTCGCCACTGCCAATCTCTACCCCTTTCATTAATATCCGGTAGTTGGCCGGTGGCAGTTCCAGATTATCGCGGATATGCACCACGGGCGGCAGATAGCCCATCTCTTGGGCAAACTTTTTGCGGATGCTGCGGATGCGCCCCAGCAACTCGCCATTTTGCTGGAAATCCACCATCGGAATCAGGCGATAGCCCACTTCCATGCCCAGCGGATCTTCCAACTGAACATCTGACCAGGTCGCTTCAGCCGCTTGTTGTTGATCCTGAATCACCGGTGCTTCTGCGGCAGCCGGTTTTTGTGTCTGCTTACCGCGTAAACGCCAGGCCAATGCCAGCAAGGCGACGGTGAACAGCAGGAACACAAAGTTTGGCATCCCCGGCACCATGCCGAGCAAACCCAGTACGCTAGCACTTAATACCATCACCCGTGGGTTGTTGAACAACTGGGTGACCATCTGCTGGCCGACGTCCTGATCGGTACTCACGCGGGTCACGATGACCCCCGCCGCAGTGGAGATCACCAAAGCGGGAATTTGCGCGACCAGACCGTCACCGATGGTCAGCAAGGTATAAGTTTCTGCCGCGTGGCCTACCGCCATACCGTGCTGAAGTACCCCAACCAGTAAACCGCCGACCACGTTAATGACCATGATCATTAACCCGGCAACCGCATCACCGCGCACGAATTTACTGGCCCCGTCCATGGAACCGTAGAAATCAGCCTCTTGCGTCACATCTGAGCGGCGTTTTTTTGCCTCATCTTCGCCAATCAGCCCCGCATTTAAGTCGGCGTCGATCGCCATCTGCTTACCGGGCATCCCATCCAGAACAAAGCGCGCGCCAACCTCAGCAATACGCCCCGCCCCTTTGGTGATCACCATAAAGTTGATGATAACTAAGATGATAAATACCACGATACCGATGGCGAAGTTACCGCCCACCAGGAAGTGACCAAATGCTTCAACCACTCGGCCCGCCGCTGCGGCCCCGGTGTGACCATCCATCAAAATGATACGGGTGGAGGCGACGTTCAGGGATAAGCGCAGCAAGGTTGAGAACAGCAAAATAGTGGGGAATGCCGCAAAATCCAGTGTGCGCTGAGTAAACATCGCCACCAGCAACACCATAATGGAGAGCGCGATATTGAAGGTAAACAGCAAATCAAGGATGAAGGGTGGCAGTGGCAAGACCATCATCGACAAGATCATCAGAATCAGGATTGGCCCAGCAAGGATCTGCCACTGCGTATCTTTAAAGTTGCCCGGTAAACGAAGCAGGGCGGCCAAATTTGCCATTAGTCAGTCTCACTCTCTGTTGCAAAATCCAGTGCTTCCGGCACTGGCAGATGTTCAGGTTTTTTCGGAATTAACCCACCTTCCCGCTTCCAACGTTTCAGTTGATAGACCCAGGCAAGCACTTCCGCCACCGCAGCATAAAGGGTGGCGGGAATGTGCTGTCCAACCTCACTGTGCCGGAACAGTGCCCGCGCCAGCGGCGGCGCTTCTAATAAAGGAATACGATGCTCCGCGCCCAGTTCACGAATTCGCAGTGCAACCGCCCCCGCGCCTTTCGCTAACACTTTGGGCGCACTCATTTTTGCCTCGTTGTACTGCAAAGCGACCGCATAGTGCGTCGGGTTAGTGACGATGACATCAGCTTTAGGGATATCTGCCATCATGCGGCGGCGGGCCATCGCGCGTTGCTGCTGACGGATACGCCCTTTCACATGGGGGTCACCCTCTTGATCTTTAAATTCGTCCCGAATCTCCTGCTTGGTCATACGCAATTTTTTGATATGGCTGGTTATCTGGAAAAATACGTCGAAGCCGACCATCGGTGTCAGACCTAAGACCACCACCAGTCCGCAGATAATAATTAAGTGGAGCGCATCACCTAACGCTGCCACCGGCGGGGCCGCAATCAAGCGCATGATGTCTGGCCAGTTATGCCACAAAAATATGCCGGTCACCCAGCCGACCAGCGTCGCCTTCAAAATCGCTTTCAGTAGTTCAGCCAACGCCTGAGAAGAGAACATGCGTTTTAAACCTGAAATCAGGCTCATGCGTTGCAGATCAAATTTGATCGATTCACCGCTAAACAGCACGCCCCCCAACAGCATCGGAACGGCCAGTGCCACTATCACCAATCCGGCAAAAATCGGCACCAGGGCTATCAGTGTTTGACGCAGCAACATGCCCAGTTGTCGCAGCATTTGCTTATCGTTAGTGACGACGCCGTGATCGAAATGCAGCCCTTGCGCAATCATGGCGGCCAGTTGTCGCGCCATCGACTCTCCGGCAAACCACAAGATCGCCAAACCGGCCCCGAGCATCAGCATCGAGGTCAGTTCGCGCGAGCGCGGGATCTGGCCTTTCTCGCGAGCCTTCTCCAGCTTGTGGGCTGTGGGTTCCTCGCTTTTTTCCAGATCGCTATCTTCAGACACAGCCAATATTCCTATTCAGCGTGAGCGTTCCGTATCAGAGAGATGGATAAGAGATAAAAATTGCTGCTTAGCATGACAAACATTCAGTCAGTCTATGGATGGAACAACGCGGTAATTAGTGGGTTATTTATTGGATGAGGGTTATCTGTCAGCCTGGGTCAGCCAACTTGAGGGTTGACTGCAGATCGGAACGACTACAGATGAGAACCCCCTCTCATCTGTAGTTATATTAGGGTTATCTGGTCGCTTAGAAGCCCAGACTATCCAGCAGGTCATCAACCTGATCTTGATTGGCAATCACCCCTGCACCGGTTTTATCCATTTGCGGCCCATTAAGTAGACTGTCGGTCGGCTTTTGCGGTTTGGACGGCATATCTGGGATGTTCTCCATCAAGACCATCAACAGTTGCTTCTCAATCTCTTGCACCACATCCATCATGCGCTTGATAACCTGACCGGTCAGGTCTTGGAAATCCTGCGCCATCATGATCTCCAACAACTGGGCGTTGGTAAATGAGGTGTGCTGTGGGACCACATCCAGATAATCACGGGTATCCGTGACCAGCGAACGCGCATCAGAAAGCTCGATTGGATTAGCAAACCACTCATCCCAGCGAACTTTGAGCGCTTTCGCCGATGACTCCAGCTCATTCTGGCGTGGCTGGGCCGCTTCGACGCAATTTAATGCTCGCTCTGCGGCCTGCGCTGTCATATGGACCACGTAGTCCAGACGATCACGGGCATCCGGAATGGCTTCTGCGGCCTGAGCAATCGCCTGATCCAAACCTAACTCGCGCAGGCTGTCGCGTAACATCCGCGTCAGGCTACCAATACGGCTAATAATATCACTGGCTGATGCCGCATCTGATGCGGGCATTTGATGGTTACTCATTCCGCCTCCTTACATACCCAACTTTTCAAAGATCTTATTGAGTTTCTCTTCCAAGGTAGCGGCAGTGAAAGGCTTCACTACATAACCACTGGCACCGGCTTGCGCTGCTGCGATGATATTCTCTTTTTTAGCTTCGGCAGTAACCATCAAAACCGGCAGAGAATTCAGAGCACCGTCAGCACGGATCGTTTTCAACAGGTCTAAGCCATCCATGTTTGGCATATTCCAGTCAGAAACCACAAAATCAAAACCACCCGTTCGTAATTTATTCAATGCGTCGACACCATCTTCGGCTTCATCCACATTGTTAAAACCCAGCTCTTTCAGCAGGTTTCTGACAATACGACGCATGGTCGAAAAATCGTCTACCACCAAAAATCTGAGATTCTTATCCGCCATACCCACTCCTAAAGTTTGTTGCTCATCACTGAGCGATTAACGACCAAAACCGACTTACACCTGATCTATCCCCAAAGACATTGGTATTGCAGCAAGCAAACACATCCCGATGAGCTTACATAAGTAAGTGATTCGGGCGCGCGCGGTTAACACCGCTGCAATGTCAAGAACGAAGGGGGTTATATACGTAGGGCTTGGCCACTACTGATTTGTGCCAACATCCGCTGGCTTATCTGATTCAGATCCAGCACTTCATTCACGCCGCCCATGCCAATAGCCTCACGCGGCATCCCGAAGACCACACAGCTGGCTTCGTTTTGTGCAATGGTATAAGCCCCTGCCCGATGCATTTCCAGTAAACCGGCTGCACCGTCATTGCCCATACCGGTCAGAATCACCCCCACTGCGTTGCGCCCTGCATACTGCGCCACCGAGCGAAATAACACGTCGACCGAGGGCCGATGGCGATTCACCGCCGGGCCGTCATGGATGCGCACCTGATAGTTTGCCCCACTACGCGCCAGTTCCATGTGTCGATCACCGGGTGCAATATAGGCGTGTCCGGGCAATACACGTTCACCGTCTTCTGCTTCCTTCACCGTAATCTGGCACAATTTATTGAGCCGCTCAGCAAATGAACGGGTAAAACCCGGTGGCATATGTTGAGTAATCAATAGCGCCGGACTGGTTGGCGGCAAGGGTTGCAATAGGGTACGGATAGCTTCAGTCCCCCCCGTCGATGCCCCAATTGCGATTAACTTTTCACTACTGAGCAACGGGGTGTGGGTCAGCATCACCGGAGCATGTTCTGGGCCGCGTTGCGGCAGGCGGGCTTTCGCGGCAGTACGGATCTTCTCCGCAATTAACTCGCTGTAAGCCAGCATCCCCTCGCGGATACCCAACTGCGGTTTGGTGACGAAATCGATCGCCCCTAACTCCAGCGCCCGCATGGTGATCTCGGAGTTCTTACCGGTTAATGATGAAACCATCACCACCGGCATTGGCCGCAACCGCATCAGTTTCTCAAGGAAATCCAAGCCATCCATGCGCGGCATTTCAACGTCGAGCGTCAATACCTGCGGATTGAATTTTTTGATCAAATCGCGGGCGACCAAAGGATCAGGTGCCGCTGCAACCATTTCCATATCTGGGTGACTGTTGATAATCTCTGTCATTAGCTGACGCATCAATGCAGAATCATCAACGCACAATACTCTGATTTTACTCATCACCTCTCCTTGGTCAGTCCATAAACGGTCTGCCCGCGCAAATAGAATTCCCGACTAATTTGACTGAAATTCTCCGAGTGACCCGCAAACATCAGGCCGCCGGGTTTTAGCAAAGGGACAAAGCGACGCAGAATGCGCTCCTGCGTCTCTTTATCAAAATAAATCATCACGTTACGGCAAAAAATAGCATCGAATTGTCCCGGTAATGCCCACTCTGGTGCCAATAGATTAAGTTGCTGGAACTGAATCATATTGGCCAGCTCTGGCCGCACCCGCACCATGCCCTGATGAGGGCCTGTGCCACGCAAGAAATAGCGCTGCATCTGTTGCGCCGACAATGAACGCAGTTCATCCTGCCGATAGACACCGCTGGTCGCTTTCTCCAGCACTTGCGTATCGATATCACTGGCCAAGACCTGACAAGATCCGGCCCGATTTCCCAACGCATCACTTAATGTCATGGCGATGGAGTAAGGCTCTTCACCGGTCGAGGCTGCCGTGCTCCATACCGAATAGTTTCCCGCACGCTGGCGAGCATGTTCAGCCAGAATCGGGAAATGGTGCGCCTCACGGAAAAATGCCGTCAGGTTGGTGGTCAAGGCATTCACAAATGCCTGCCACTCTGCACTATTCGGGTCGCTCTCCAACAAAGCCAGGTATTGACCGAAATCGTTGATATCCAGCAATCTTAACCGCCTGACCAAGCGGTTATAGACCATTTCCCGTTTGTGATCGGCCAGGACAATCCCGGCTCGCTGGTAAATAAGTTGGCAAATGCGCCGGAAGTGGACATCCGACAGCGGGAGCCGTTGAATCATCTGGGTCAGGATCGACCCAGACTCTTGGGGTGATGGCTGAGCAGCTTGATTTAAAGACGATTGTTTCATCGATGATGATTTCATCCAGCCTCCCCCCACAACACAGTCTTGGTTACGTCATTTGACAATCTGGGATTTCCTTTGCGACCGTTGCTTTTACAACAGATTGCTTACTACTGCCTTGCCCCTCCCCGCTGTCGCTATCCTGCTCCAAACGAAAAACAGACACTGCATTGGAGAGCATACTTGCCTGCTCTTCCAGTGCGTTAGCCGCAGCCGCAGCCTCTTCCACTAATGCGGCGTTTTGCTGAGTGACCTGATCCATCTGTGTTACCGCGAGTGAAACCTGCTCAATACCTCGGCTTTGTTCATCCGAGGCGGAAGCGATTTCACCCATAATGTCGGTAACCCGAGTCACTGAGCGAACGATCTCTTCCATGGTAGTACCCGCATTTTCAACCAGTGTGGACCCCTGGCTAACACGGCTGACCGATTCATCGATCAACACTTTAATTTCTTTTGCTGCCTGCGCACTGCGCTGGGCCAAATTACGCACTTCACCTGCCACGACCGCAAAACCACGCCCCTGTTCACCGGCGCGGGCGGCTTCAACGGCGGCATTCAATGCCAGAATATTAGTTTGGAAGGCAATACCATCAATCACGCTGGTAATGGCACCAATCTTCTTCGAGCTGGTCGCGATATCATGCATGGTGGTGACGACACTGCGGGTCAACTCGCCCCCTTTCGCGGCGGTTCCCGATGCATCTCGCGCCAACTGTGTTGCCTGACGCGCGTTATCCGCATTCTGTTTCACGGTGGCGGTCAGTTGCTCCATACTGGCGGCGGTTTGCTCCAGTGATGCGGCCTGCTGCTCTGTTCTCGCGGACAGATCATTGTTACCCGCCGAGATCTCCTGAATCCCCGTCAACATAGATTCGGTCCCATCACGGACGTGGCTAACAGTGGTGATTAGCGAGTGCTGCATGGTGCGCAAACTGGCGAATAGTTGGCTGATTTCATTGCGGCCAGCGACATCGATCTGGGCCGATAAATCCCCCTCAGCAATGCGATCGAAATGGGCGCGCATAATCTTCAGTGGGTTGACGAACATGGTGCGTAACCAGACCAGCGAAGAGATCGCCATCAGAATCACCATCAAAATCGCGCCACCAAATATCCAGATGGAGAGATGGTAAGCCTGCTGATTCTCGGTACCCGCCTCGGCAATCACCTCATTGGCGTATTGCAAATACTGCAAAAAATCTGCTTCGAACAGATCCTGTGTTTTCTGGGTGGGCTGGTCCATAAAGCCTTGTAGGTTACCGGCTTCCAGAAAATCGATTAATTGCCGTAACGAGACCCGTAAATTCTGATAACTGTTTTTGGTGGCATCCATCAGCTCACCACCGGTGTCACTCTCATCCAAGCGCGGCACCGCCAAGAACTGATTAAAATAGAGATCTGCTTTCTGCAATGAGCTGCGGGCATTGCCCATTAATGCGTTAACTTGCTCCTGAGGGACTTTGAGAGCCGAGCGAGTCCCCGCTCGGTTTAAGGTATTACGCGCCTGAAGCAAGGATACCCAACTGAGGCTTAATGCATCCCGTTGCTGACTACTGAGATCCACACGATTTAAGTTTTGGTAGTCTGAGCGAAACGCCGTAAATGACAGACCACTTGAAATTAACTGTATCGAGCAGATCAAGATGAGTAACAGGAAAAAGCTGGTAGAAATCCGGATTCGGCCAAACATCGTAACCTCTTCTCAGCCGGCTCATTGGCCGGCTTTATCTATTTTTTGTGTAGGGGAGGACGTCTAGAAAGTTTCCCAGTTATCTTGCAGGTCACTTCCCAGTGTCTTTTTAGCAGTACCGCTCAGATCCTGTGTCGGCTGCTTGGTTTTTCTCACATTTTTTGTGCTACTACCGTTATCCATACGCAAAACGAATACGGACATGGATTGGGTCAACATACTGGCTTGCTCTTCCAGTGCTGCGGCGGCAGAAGCAGACTCTTCCACCAACGAGGCGTTTTGCTGGGTCACGCGGTCCATCTCGGTGACGGCCTGACCAACCTGGTCGATACCGCGGCTTTGTTCATCAGAGGCGGAAGCGATTTCACCCATGATGTCCGTGACGCGCGTGACGGCATTAACGATATCGCCCATGGTTTCACCGGCACTTTCAACCAGTACTGACCCCATATCGACACGGTTAACCGAATCTTCGATCAAGCCCTTAATTTCTTTTGCTGCTTGTGCGCTGCGTTGCGCCAGATTGCGCACTTCACCAGCGACCACGGCAAAGCCGCGGCCTTGCTCACCGGCACGGGCCGCTTCTACGGCGGCGTTCAGTGCCAGAATATTGGTCTGGAAGGCAATGCCGTCGATGACGCTGGTAATATCGGCGATTTTCTGTGAACTACCGGCGATTTCGTGCATGGTCTGCACCACATTTGCCACAACTTTCCCGCCTTTTTGCGCGGTTTCTGATGCACTCAGTGCCAGTTGGCTTGCCTGACGGGCATTTTCAGCATTCTGTTTCACCGTGGCGGTTAACTGTTCCATGCTGGCCGCAGTCTCTTCCAGCGAGGCCGCCTGCTGTTCGGTACGCGCGGACAGATCGTTGTTACCGGCGGCAATTTCAGATGCCCCGCTGTAAATGGCATCAGCGCCTAGACGCACGTCGTTAACGGTAGTCGCCAATTCAGACTGCATGTGTTTCAGGCTGGCAGCCAAGGTGCCCATTTCATTGCGGCTATGCACTTCGATGGTTTGGGTCAAATCACCATTGGCGATATGTTTGATGTGCTCTATCAGGTGTTTCAGCGGATTAATCAAGATGTGCTGCATACCCAGCCATACCACGATAATCACCGCTAACACCGCGATCAATACGGTGATAATGACCCCCATCGCAAAGCTGAAGGACTGGTTGCTATCTTCCACGGCGGAAGCATACAGGCGGTCGTTTTGTGTCAGGTAGGTGTTGTAATCCTGCTCAAAAGCATTCTGGAAACTGGAGGTTGGCTGATCAAAGAATTCGTTGATCTTGCCCGCTTCCATCAATTGGATAAGCTCAGTCAGTGCGCCAAAGTATTGGTCATAGGTCTGTTTTAATTTTTTAGCTGATTCTGCATCTTGCTGACTATCCAGCGGAATTTGTTCATATTGTTTAAAACGGTCTGCCGCCACACCCAGTGTGCCTTTGGCTGAAGCCAAAAGATCATTGACCGTAGGGCCGCTGCCGGTGTGATTGACATCCATCATGTAGCGGATGCCTGCGCGGTTCAGTGTATTACGTGTTTGCAGCAGATTGACCCAGCTTTCATTCAACACCGATTGTTGCTGACGGATAACTTGCAAAACAGCGAAGTTTTCTTTGTCATTTTTTAGGGAGTTGAAGAAAAGCCCGCTGGAAACCAGCTGTAAGGCACCAAATAGCACTAACACCAGCAGCAGGCTGGTGACCACTTTCATACGCTTAAACATGTTGTCCCTTCATAAGTACGTCAAAACATAGGTATGTCAAAATACGGGTACGCCAAATCACAAGACGCCTAATTAAGTGTGTTATCGGCATTAAGGGGGGGAACTTTACTGGAGAGGGGGATTATTTTTTTCACAGTTAAGGGGGCTGGTTAGCACTTGGGTTGGTTTTCGTTTAGGACTGGATCTGGTTTCGGTTGATTGCGCTCAACATCAAGACCCTTGGTTTTGACCTTGATGTTTAAAGCACATTTGAGCTGCCGAATGAAGAGAGAAGGCAAGGAAAACGGGCAGGACGCCCGTTTTAGGCGCCATGAGCAGGGATGCGAATAAAGCCGTCCGTCAGCCGAAACGATGAATGAGGGAACCTGCGAAGCAGGCAAGCGATGCGTGCGCAAGCGCGGGGGCTCCAATGGGGGCACGCGCTTGTGACCCCATTGGCGGTTGAGGCATCAGAGGCAAGGTGAACACTGAAGTGATAACAACCGAACCGATCGCTAAGCCAAAACTTTACCCCTTCGCTACTGCATCAATCAACGACATCTCTTCACTGCTCAGCAACTTCTCAATATCCACCAAAATCAGCATTCTTTCGCCAAGAGAACCTAAACCTGTCAGGTACTCCGTCGCCAAAGTGACGGCAAATTCAGGGGCTGGGCGGATCTGTTCATTGGTCAATGACAGCACATCAGACACACCATCAACGACAATACCGACAACACGATGATCAAGATTCAGCACAATCACCACGGTATTTTCGTTATAACTGACGCCCTTTTGTGCAAATTTAACCCGCAGGTCAATAATAGGCACGATGACACCACGTAAGTTGGTGACACCTTTGATAAATGCTGGGGTGTTAGCAATGCGGGTCACCTGATCGTAACCACGGATCTCTTGCACTTTGAGAATATCAATGCCGTACTCTTCGTCGCCCAGCGTAAAAATCAGGAACTCTTGTCCTACCGTTTCGCCAGCCAGCTTCGTGACGGTTGCTAGTCCTGCCATGTGTTTACCCTTCAATCAGTAGGTTGAATTTATGTTTTTTTTCAGGGCCGAGAACATCATTCACGGCCCTGCACCTGTTTACATATGGATTCCATACAGGCGCTATACAGGGACATTTGCTATGCGGCGGCGGTATCTTCAACCGTGACGCGTTTTTCCCGGTTTAGGGCCTGCAAAGCTGACACATCAACAATTAACGCCACGCTGCCATCACCTAATATGGTCGCAGCTGAAATTCCTGGCACCTTCCGATAGTTACTTTCCAGGTTTTTCACCACCACCTGATGTTGACCGATCAATTGGTCTACCAGCAGTGCATAACGACGACCGGCACTTTGCAGAATCACAACAATGCCCTGAGTGGCTTCAGTTTTAGCATTTTCAACGTCAAATACTCGATACAGTTCAACCAGCGGGAGATACTCGCCGCGCACTTGTAACACCCGTTCCCCACCCGCCAGTGGGTGCAGATCTTCTGCCAGCGGTTGCAGCGATTCCATCACGGCGTTGAGTGGCAAAATGAAGACTTCATCACTGACTTTGACGGACATGCCATCAAGAATAGCTAACGTCAATGGCAGCAAGATACGGATCGAGGTGCCAAGACCCGCCTGGAAACTGACTTGCACATGGCCGCCCATCTCCTGAATATTTCGCTTAACCACATCCATCCCGACGCCACGGCCAGAAACATCAGTCACTTGCTCAGCGGTGGAGAAACCCGGTGCGAAAATCAGCATCCCGACATCTTCATCGCTCATATGTTCATTGACCGCCATCCCTTGAGACTGCGCTTTCGCCAAGATTTTCTGCCGATTCAACCCTGCACCATCATCAAGAACTTCGATGCAAATATTGCCGCCCTGATGCTCAGCGGACAGTGTTAGATTGCCCACCGGCTGTTTACCGGCGGCGATACGAGTTTCTGCATCTTCAATGCCGTGATCGAGACTGTTACGAACCAAATGGGTTAATGGGTCGATAATGCGCTCGATCAGACTTTTATCCAGTTCGGTTGAGCTACCCAGTAACGTCAATTCAACCTGCTTATTGAGCTTGCTGGCCAAATCGCGCACTAAACGCGGGAAGCGGCTGAAAACATACTCCATCGGCATCATTCGGATCGACATAACGGACTCTTGCAAGTCACGCGCATTGCGCTCCAACTGCCCCATGCTATTGAGCAAATCACCGTTAATCACCGGGTCCAGTATGCTGGAGCGCTGTGCAAGCATGGATTGGGTGATAACCAGCTCGCCCACCAGGTTAATCAACTGGTCAACTTTCTCCACTGCGACACGGATACTGGTGGATTCACTGGCTTTCGCTTTCGGCTTCACATGCTCTGGGCTAGCGGGTACTGCAACAGCATCCACTTTTGCGGCGGTTTTGACTTCAGCAACAGGTGCGGCGGCTTGAGGCGCGACGGCAACAACAGCCACCTCTACCTCTGGTACTTCTGACGCAGGTTCTGACTCAGCCTGAACAAAACTAATTTGCTCCGGTTCCAGCACAAAACAGAGTACCGCGCTGATATCATCTTCATTGACCGAGGTAATCAAGGTCGCTTCAAGGCTATCAGCTGTCTGGTGGGGGTCTTTGACTTCGCCCAGATTGCCCAGTTCTTCCAGCATCAGCGGGATTTCTTGCTCTTTCAAGCCAGACAGGCGAATGCGCATACCGCCCTGAACCAAGGCCGGTGACTTGCCGCTCGCTTTCGCTTCAGCAGTTGCCGCCCCACTGCCCTGCGCGGCAGTTGGAACATTGCCCGCAGTCTGTTGTTCTAAGGCTTCAAGTGCCAATTGGCGCAATGCGTGGCAGATGTACTCAAAGCTTTCCGCATTGGGTTCCTGCGAGGTTTTGTAGGCGTCCAACTGTTCTTGCATAATATCTTTCGTTTCCAAAAACAGGTTGATGATATCAGTGCTCAAGCGCATCTCGTCGCGGCGGGCACCATCCAACAGGTTTTCCAACAGATGGGTTGTCTCTTGCAATACCGTAAAACCAAAGGTCGCTGCCCCACCTTTGATGGAGTGAGCAGCACGGAAAATGGCATTGAGTTGTTCATTGTCTGGTGCCAGCGGGTCCAGCAATAACAAGTGCTGCTCCATATCCGCCAGCAGTTCATCTGCTTCATCAAAGAACGTCTGATAAAACGCGGTAATATCCATGCTCACGGTGTCACCTCTACTGTGCGTCGCGGCTTGTCGGAGAGACCGGTGCATGACTTTCAGGTGCCGCTGGCAACGATGTCGTTGGCCCAGTGGCAGCTGGAGTGATGTTCCCCGTGCTCGATTGTTGTGTTTGTGGTGCTGTTATTGGCGATGCTGTTGTTGGCGATATAGATACTGGCGATGCCGGTACTTTCACTGGAACATCCGGTGCTGCTTTCGCCGGTTGTGGTCCCGTGGTTGAAACGGCCGATCCGGTGGCGACCGATTGCCCAGTAGATATTGCCGCTGGTGCGGACGGTGTCGCAGCGGTAACCGCTGATGTCGCTGCCGGAGCAGTGCCCGTCGCCTCAATCTGCTTCAAGCTTTCCGCTTTTTCGATATCCAACGCTCTGTTATCTAAATTCTCATGCTCAATATCATGTTGAGTCTGTTTGTTCAGCACCAGGATACTGATACGGCGGTTGACTGGATCATCCGATGCCTGCTCTTTGAGGCGCATAGTCGAAGCCATGCCCACCACGCGCAGCACTTTGCCCTCATCCAACCCCCCAATCAGCAATTCACGGCGCGACGCATTGGCACGATCCGCTGACAACTCCCAGTTGCTATAACCCCGTTCGCCGTTGGCGTAAGGCAGGTCATCGGTATGGCCAGACAGACTGATTTTATTCGGTATGTCATTCAGGATCGGGGCTATGGCACGTAAAATATCGCGCATATACGGCTCAACCTGTGCGCTCCCCATCTTGAACATCGGCCGATTTTGACTATCAATAATCTGAATTCTCAGACCTTCTTCCATCATGTTAATCAACAAATGCGGCCGCAACGCTCTCAGTCTTGGGTCAGATTCGATCAGTTGATCCAGCTTTTCCCGCAATTTATTGAGGCGGTACTCTTCTTTGCGACTCTCTTCTGAATCTATGTGCTTGCGCACCTCGCCCATTTGCTGGGTGGGATCATCACCGCCCCCAGGAATTGGGCTGGTACTAGAACTGCTTTTATCACCGCTGGTCAGCGCGACTTTCAATGGCGTACGAAAATAATCTGCAATTTGCGTCAACTGTTGCGGGCTGGAAACCGAGAGCAACCACATCACCAGAAAGAAGGCCATCATCGCGGTCATAAAGTCAGCGTAAGCGATTTTCCATGACCCACCATGGTGACCACCACCATGCTTGGCCTTGCGCTTTTTGACCAGAATAACGGGATGGTTCTGATGCTTCATGCGTCCTCTTCTGTCGTTTGCGGTGCCGGAGCTTTCACTCTGCGCACATGCTCTTCCAACTCAATGAACGATGGACGTTCCGTGGTGTAGAGCGTTTTACGACCAAACTCCACGGCAATTTGCGGTGCATATCCGTTCAGACTGGAAAGCAGTGTCACCTTGATGCACTGCATCATTTTGGTGGTTTCTGCACTCTGTTGACGCAATAAGGTCGCCAAAGGGGAAATAAATCCATAGGCCAGCAAAATACCCAGGAACGTCCCCACCATCGCATGGGCGATTAACGCGCCAAGTTCTGCGGCAGGTCGGTCTGCGGAAGCCAGGGCATGAACGACCCCCATCACCGCAGCAACAATGCCGAATGCAGGGAGAGAATCCCCCACCATCATCAAACTCCCAGCGGGAACTTCACACTCTTGCTCATGGGTGTCGATCTCTTCATCCATCAATGCTTCGATTTCAAAAGCGTTCATATTTCCGCTGACAATTAACCGTAAATAGTCGGTAATAAATTCGACTAATAACTTATCGGCCAAAATCCTCGGATAATTAGAGAAAATTTCACTTTCACGAGGGTTTTCTATATCCCGTTCCAGTGACAACATTCCCTGTTGGCGGGATTTTGCTAATAAGCGGTACAGCAGCGCCATTAAGTCCATATATAGGACTTTGTTATATTTAGAGCGGCGCATCAATTTTGGCATCGCCTTCATTGTGGCTTTTATTGCTTTACCATTGTTACCCACAATAAATGCACCAATACCTGCCCCACCGATTATTAAAAATTCAGCTGGCTGGTAAAGTGCGCCAAGGTGACCACCAACGATCATGTAGCCCCCAAAAACCGCACCTAAGACCACGATATAACCCAAAATAACTAACACGCGATATCCTTAGCAAAGTGTGTGGGTGGAAGGTGAGGTGTTAGCACCTTTTGAGTGTGATGGATTGCCATTAACTGGCTACAGAAACGGTATCCATACCGCGGCTGTAACCAAAAATTCAGACAAACCAAAGAAACTCAAACTGCGCGTCTAACCTGCTCATCCAGCAGTTGTGAAGTTATATCGGCAGATTGCGGAGAAAGTTTACGTTTTTTTACTGCGCGGGAAGGTGGCTGGCAGAGACTACAAACAAAACTGTTTCGTGGCAGGTGTGCATGGGTGATAAAAGTCCCACCACAGCAGTTGCAACCAGAGAGCTGCAACATACCACTGTCAACGAATCGAACCAGCGTCCAGGCACGGGTTAACGCCAGCAATGGCGGGATTCCCGCCTGATCAGGGCACTGTTCAAGATAGAGACGATAAGCCTTAATAACGGCCTCAACACCGGTGCATTGACCGCTTTTTAGCAAGAAGCTATAGGCGTTATAAAACATCGATGAATGAATATTTTGTTCCCAAGTCATAAACCAATCGGTCGAAAACGGTAACATTCCTTTCGGTGGTGGACTGCCTCTCAGCTCTTTGTAGAGCTTAATTAAACGCCCTCGACTGAGTTGCGTTTCGCTTTCCAACATCTGTAAACGCGCACCTAAGGTTATCAACTCCATTGCCAAATGAATGTCTTTGGCTTCCTGGACAATACTTTTCTCAACCATCTGTCATGCTCTTTTCTTGGGCGCGCTACCGTCTTTTAACGATAGTTCGTGGAGTAAGTGGCTCGACAATAAAATTCCGGTGTGGATTTGCTGCAAGTCATCCACACGAGATTCTTTCGTCAGATGATGAATAGTATTGTGATCACTGAAACGGAAATGACAGACTAATTGGTTAGTCTCAGCCAATTTAACCATCTGCGGTAAAGTTAACTGTGATAATGCATCGGCCATGCTGTCAGTAATTCCCAAGCGAAACATCGCTGAGGCTTTCTCATCGTTAATTAACCGTTGCGCTAAGAGCAAATATGACAAATTAATATCATAAATATGTTTGAGTAATTCAGACGTACTCATTTTACACATCCCGACTGATTATGTTTTAACACATAAGTTGGATGATAATATTTTTCACCCAAGACCTGGGATCCTTCCCGTTGTACAGTTAATTAGAACCTATAGAACTAAAAGTAATTGAAATTTACTGGTGCTACGTTACAAAAATACCATTTGGGTATGAAACAACATGTCGTAGGCTTGGCAGCTCTGTTTTGTGCTGCTCTGATAATGCACCTACGTCATGGAACTTTGCTTACAAAATATTAGGATTATTCCTAAAGGAGGCCAACTCTACTCCCGAATCGTTAGCACATACAATGTGACTAGTGATTCATTTTAAATGTAATGTGACGAAGATCACAAAAATAAAATAAAAAGTTGCTACTGCCCACCACAATCGCTCATTTTCTAACCACGCACGCGTTCAAAAAACAACCAGAAGTCAGAAAAGAGCTAAAAAACTAAGGATATAGCCCTAATTCTTACTGTTTTTAGATCAATTCGAACAAATGAATTTCTAAAGTAAAATAGCAGAACAAAAATCTGTCATAACCCGAAATAATTAGCATTAAGGACTATAAAGTCACTTAATTACTCGGCAAGAGTATAAGTAACCAAGCGAAACTATTTTGTTTTAACGAATACTTATGCGATTTCAAGCAACACCCTTTATCGATCGTTTATTAGCCAATTTACCTTTTAGCGTTAAAAAGATTCACGTCACGTATTAAAAAAGGCAACAGAGGTAACCGTATGTTTCATGCCTGCTTAATTGGACACATTTTCTCAGCCACGTTTTCAACTCTGGTTCATATCCGCATTTTTGCAAGGACTTGTGAATAAAATGTAAGATAAATTAATTAATAATGTTTGAGGTATAAGTTTCACGCGCGATTCTTTGATTGCTAAATTAATTAACTTACTGCAATAAATCACTTTTTTAGCCGGTTGCGGCCAAACGTGATTAATATCCCATTTCTGAAATGTGTGATCCCCTAATCTTTAATCAATAGTCGTGCTTATGGGAGCCTAATGATGGGATACAGCAATGTACTGGTCGCAGTTGCTCTTTCACCCGAAAGCCAACAACTGGTTGATAAAGCCGTTTCTATCGTTCGCCCCTATAACGGCAACGTTTCGCTCATCACATTGACGACAGAACCCGAAATGTACAGCAGCTATGCTGCTCCTATGCTCGGTGATTTGCGATCGGTGTTACAAGAAGAAGCACAGTTATTTATGGAGGAGTTGGCGATTAATGCTGACTATCCCATTAAGAGTCGAACCGTAGTTCATGGTGAATTCGCCGATAGCCTGGCTTACTACTGCCGGCAACAGCATATTGATTTAGTCATCTGTGGCAACCACAGCACCCGTTTGATGAATAAATTCTCTTGCTCAGCGGCCCGGCTGATCAATACCAGCACCGTGGATGTCCTGATCGTCCCACTTTAGTTCACTCGCCAACTTCGGCTTATGGCACTGTCCTACCTAACTTACAGTGCCATTTTTCGGCTTCCGCACTATTAGCAAAGCCCCCCTAAAGAGTTCTACTATGATTTTCTGCACTCACTCTTTTTAGCATCCATATATAGCTCTATCAAAGTAAGGGAATCTGATGCCTCAAGATAAAACCAATAACCGCCGTATTCTGTTGGCTTCGCGGCCTCACGGCACGCCGACCAACGAAAATTTCACGTTAGATATACAACCCATCCCACAACCCGCGGCTGGCCAGGTATTGCTGCGTACCCGTTATCTGTCTCTTGATCCCTATATGCGTGGCAGGATGAGTGATGCACCATCCTATGCCGCGCCGGTTAAAGTGGGTGACGTCATGGTCGGTGGTGCCGTCTCCCGAGTTGAAATTTCAAACCATCCCGATTTTCAGGTTGGTGATTGGGTACTCGCGCAAAGCGGCTGGCAAGATTATGTTCTATCCGATGGTTCGGGCATCCGCAATCTAGGGCCACAGCTCTCCCATCCTTCACGCGCATTAGGGGTGCTAGGTATGCCCGGTTTTACCGCCTATATGGGATTATTGGATATTGGTCAGCCCAAAGCCGGTGAAACATTGGTGGTTGCTGCTGCGAGCGGAGCTGTCGGTTCTGTCGTTGGGCAAATAGGTAAACTGAAAGGATGCAAAGTCGTTGGCATTGCTGGCGGAGCCGAAAAATGCCGCTATGTTGTGGATGAGTTGGGTTTCGATGTCTGTATTGACCATCGGGCAACAGATTTTGCACAGCAACTGGAGAGTGCTTGCGGCGAAGGCATTGATATCTACTACGAAAATGTCGGCGGTGCAGTATTTGACGCAGTATTACCATTGCTGAACCCACGCGCTCGCGTTCCTGTTTGCGGCTTAATATCCCGCTATAACGACACTGAATTACCTGATGGCCCAGACCGGATGCCTCTGCTACAAAGCATCATTTTGCGTAAACGGATTCGGATGCAAGGCTTTATCATTTTTGATGATTACGGCCACCACTTCGACGATTTCCTGCAACAAATGACACTGTGGGTTGATCAGGGAAAAATCAAGTTCCGCGAAGACTTGGTTGATGGGTTAGAAAATGCGCCGCAAGCCTTTATTGGCCTACTGGAAGGTAAAAACTTTGGCAAGCTGGTGATTCGCGTGAGCAATGAATAGAAAACTGGCGGATCATCGTCATTATTCCGGGGCCAATTGGCCCCGGTTAGCTATCTATTTATCTATTTATCTATCTATCTATCTATCAAATCATATTATGTAAACATGACTGCAGTTAGAACCACTTACCGAAACGGCGAATGTAGAATTGTTTCATCAGTTGCGCAACAACACAGTAGCTGATCAGAGTCCCTGCTAGCCATGGGAAATATTCCCATGGTAGTGGTACTAAGCCGACCAAGGTTCCCAGCGGTGAAAACGGAATATAGATACCGATCGCCATGATTACCCCTGTCGTTAACAGCACTGGCAACGCCGCCGTACTTTGAATAAACGGAATCTTCTGTGTGCGCAACATATGGACAACCAATGTTTGCGACAACAAACCTTCAATAAACCAGCCTGACTGGAACAAAGCCTGATGCTCGACACTGTTTGCGGCAAAAACAAACCACATCAATGCAAAGGTTGTAATATCAAAAATGGATGAAGTTGGCCCAATCCACAGCATAAAGCGGCCGATATTTTTAGCATCCCACTTGCGCGGTTTACGTAAAAACTCTTTATCCATCTTATCCCATGGCAGTGAAAGCTGGGAAATGTCATACATCAGGTTTTGTAACAGTAGGTGGATAGCTAGCATCGGTAAAAACGGAATAAATGCGCTGGCAACTAATACCGAGAATACATTACCGAAATTAGAACTGGCTGTCATATTCAGATACTTGATGATATTACCGAAGGTTTCACGCCCAATAATGACCCCCTCCTCAAGCACCATCAGATTCTTTTCCAACAAAATGATATCTGCTGACTCTTTGGCAATATCCGTGCCGGTATCAACCGAAATCCCCACATCAGCATCGCGCAACGCCGGAGCATCGTTGATGCCATCCCCCAGAAAACCCACAGTATGCCCATTACTTTGCAGCATTTTCAGCACCCGCGATTTTTGTAACGGCGTCAGCTTGGTAAACACCGTGCGCAACTCCACTTCCCGCGCCAGCGTTTCATCGTCCATGGTTTCAATCTCACGACCACTCAGCGGCTCGCCCGGTTCCAGCCCCACGTCACGACAGATTTTTGCCGTAATAATTGGGTTATCGCCCGTTAACACTTTGACGGCGACGCCGTTTTCACGCAACGCGGTGATCGCCGCCTCGGCGCTCTCTTTCGGTGGGTCGAGGAACGTCAGTAACCCTTGCACCACCAGATCACGTTCATCAGCAATATTTAACGGCAACTCACTGGCTTGCGTCCCTAACTCACGGGTCGCCAGCAGCAACACACGAAAACCGTCTTCATTATATTGCGTGGCTAGTGCCAGTAATTCGGCGCGGCGGCACTCATCCAAGGGGAGGATTTCGTTCCCCTCGCGGACTTGGGTGCAGATGCTCAGCATCTCCTCCACCGCACCTTTACAGATTAAGCGCTGATGTTGCTGCTCATCTTTTACCACGATCGACAAACGACGGCGGATGAAATCAAAGGGCAGCTCATCCACTTTATTAAAACCACGCAGCGCATCTATCTCGGGTTTGCCTCGGCTAAACTTGATGACCGCTTGATCCATCAGATTGCGCATGCCGCTTTGGTGGAAACTGTTGAGCCACGCCAGTTGCAACACTTTCTGGTCATTACTGCCACTGGCATCTAAATGGTGCTCAAGAATGATACGATCTTGCGTTAACGTGCCGGTTTTATCCGTGCACAACACATCCATGGCACCAAAGTTTTGTATTGCGTTCAATCGCTTAACCACAACTTTACGCCGTGACATTGCAATTGCGCCTTTCGCCAGGTTAGAGCTGACAATCATCGGCAACATTTCTGGGGTCAACCCCACCGCAACCGCCAATGCAAAGAGTGCTGCCTCGGTCCAATCCCCTTTGGTAAAGCCATTAATCAGCAATACAATTGGGACCATTACCAACATAAAGCGGATCAATAACCAACTGACACTGTTAACCCCGCGATCAAAAGCCGTTTGCGCACGATTACCCACAATCGACTTAGCAAGCGACCCGAAATAAGTATGCCCGCCAGTAGCAACCACCACTGCCATTGCCGTTCCACTGGCAACGTTAGTTCCCATCAGACAGATATTGGACAATTCAAGAAGTTCGCTCTCACTACTGGCATCTGCATCGACTGATTTTGAACTGATGGCCGCCATGGCATCGTACTTTTCGATAGGTATGGCTTCGCCTGTCAGAATCGCCTGACTAATAAATAGATCTCTGGATTTAATCAGCCGTAAATCAGCGGGGATCATATCTCCGGCTGACAATAGAATAATATCGCCCGGTACCAATTGCTTAATCGCAATTTCCTGTTTTGCTGGCTGAGCACTATGACTACTCCGGCGCAACACCGTTGCGGTGGTGCGCACCATTGATTTCAGTGCTTCTGCGGCTTTATTAGTCCGGAACTCCTGCCAGAAACGTAATAATCCACTGATCAATACCATGGTGACAATAATAGTGACGCCTACCAGATCGGTTTCCTCGCCCTTTTGCAATGGCAACCAATAGTCGGTAAAGAAACTAATGGTCGCCAAAACCATCAACACAAAAATAAACGGGTTATTAAATGCAGACAGTAATTGGGTCAAAGCGGGTGGCGCTTTTTCATGTGCAACTTGATTGATACCGTATAATTCTAACCGCTCTTTAGCATCTTCTTCAGTCAGGCCATTTAGATTGGCATTTAACTTGGATAATGTTTGATCCAAGCTATTCTTAGCCTCTAATGCAATAGTAAAAGGTTTTTTATTATTGCTGCGGCCGGTAGCTGTCTTTTTAAATTTGGTCATAACGCTTCTCTTTTAATTCTAAACGCACAGGGCTTACCCACTCAAATACTGAGATAAAGTTTGGATGGTTTGTGCTGAACTATTATTGCGCTGCCAATTTATATTTAATTAGCAGCAGCTAATTAAGTTAACTCCGGGGTGATCGTCCATAACAACTCCTTACTACCACATGGGTCAGTGCTATTTATTATTGATTGAAATAGAGATTAATTTATTTTATTAATTATGCCGGTAATTCAGATGCAATACGCCAATGAATAGAGCTAACGCTGCGTTCCAGACTGACACGGCAAACAATACCCTCAATTTCTTTTTGTGCTGCGGGTGTTGCTACTATCTCTGCACAAACTTCCAATTGACCAGGTTTAGCAATATCGGCACTACAGAGTGACTGTAACCGTAATGCCACACCATTTAACGCCTGTAAAATCAATGTACGGACCAATATCTCATCCGCTGTCCCGCAGGTGACCTGGATCCGGTAGCGTACTTCTAAATCTACGGCTTGTTGCTGGGGCTGCAAGTTAATACGATGTGCAGCTTCCCGCAGCAATATATTGGCGCACAGAATAACCGCAGTCGCCGCCACTGCATTCCAATACAATCCCAGACCACAAAGCACACCAATACCCGCTGAACACCAAAGTGTTGCTGCGGTATTCAATCCTCGGATATTCATGCCTTCGCGCATAATGACGCCCGCCCCAAGGAATCCAATTCCGGAAACAACTTGAGCGGCAATACGCCCAGGACTGTCCGGTGAGGTGGCATAAGAACTCAGTATAAATACTGCAGCACCGGTGGCGACCAATGCATTGGTACGTAAACCCGCCATACGTTGACGCCATTGCCTTTCAGCACCAATTAACGCGCCGAGGCACATTGCCAATAATAAATTTACGACAAAAGGAGTTATTGCCATGATTCTCTCCATGATCTAATCATTGGTAGAATAATCATGTGCTATTTAGCACACAGGTAATTGTGCTGAGAGAGATACCTAAGGTATTACTCAGCAAGAACCCATGTCTACGCCGGGAGGAAATAGTGCGTGGCTGTTAAATTTCATAATAAAAACCCAAATTAATACCCTCGATAATTTCTTATCGAGTTAAAACATTATTGGGGTTGCACAGCTCAGGAAATAGAGAGAGGGTGCTGCCCGCCATTTTTCGGCAAGCAACAAATCAGTAGGGAGATGAGTTAGCTTGCCTTGCTTATTTGACTACTACTTTGCGTATCCATTAGTTTCTCCATCTGATTTTTTCAAGAGTATAGTTGCGAGTGATTATTATGTAAAGCTTATATTCCTAAACAAACCCTAAACCAAACCAAGTGAATTAAATAATAAAGATTAATATTTTTAATATTGGTAACTAATTAATTTCTTTGAATGAGTGGATATTATCCTCACGGATCTCATCACGGGAAAAGATGACTCCCGAGTAACCTCAATCCCCCGCCATTCTCCGACTGCGCTTTGGTTCCGAAAATCGACTATCAAGTCATTGACTCAATTACAGAAATGTAAGGAATCTTTAATCTAAATTGCGATCGTGATCTCATTTATAGCCCTAACGATTTTAGGGCCGTTGCCGATAGGTTCTTAAAGGATAGTTTGGATTATTTTAAATATAGGGGTGGATGAATTTTAAGTAGCGATGCCTGCGCCCAAAGTGATCGAAGTGACAGCGAACCAAGCTGCCACTTCAAGTCAGCAGGGTATGGCAGGCAAGGACCTTTCCTCGAGCGACTATAGAAACGGAACTGACAATGAAACGTGGAAGTACGCATCAGCCATTGGAACGAAAAATAACGCCAGAACTGGATACAAAGACAAAAGTATTGTTTGTTAATAACATGCGTCTGGTCACTTTGTTTATCGCCATCTTGGCAGGGATACTGCTGTTATTTGCAGCGGCAATTGGAACATCCGGCTACTTTTTAAAGCAGAGTAATCAATCACTTGAAGAAGCAACCCAAGAGCTGGATATCCGACTGGGCCTGTCTAATAGCTCTAATTACCTGCGCACTGCACGCCTTATTCTTATTCAGGCAGCATCATCGGCACGTATCGGTGATACCGAGGGTTACCAGCAGGGTTTGAAAAGTGCTGAAGGCTGGATTGCTCAGTCACAGCAAATGTTTGACCTCTACTATAACCGCCCGATTAAATCTGAAACTGACACCGCTCTGGATGGACCGCTGAAAAAAGCCTATGAACAGTATCGCGACGACGGGATGAAACTCATGCTCGACGCGACCAAAGAGGGACATTTTGAAGAAGTTATCTCCCTTGAAGCTGAAAAACTCAATCAGTTGGACAGTGCTTACAATGAGCCACTGCTAAAAGCGGTTAAATATCGTACAGAACGGGCGACCCAAATTAATCAGACCGCCCAGCAAGAAGCGCGCCTCGGTTACCTACTGATGGGGGGGGCCTTTATCCTGGCGATCTTATTAACGTTGATCGCTTTTTTAGTGATCAGCAGGGTCATCATCAAGCCGATTAACTGGCTGGTAGAACGCATTCAGCGCATTGCTCAAGGTGATCTGACGCAAACGCCCGTTGCCTTTGGCCGCAATGAGATCGGTGTATTGGGCAACAATATTCAGCAAATGCAGGATTCATTATCCACTACGGTCGAAGCTGTTCGCAGCAGTGCTGAATCTATTTACCAAGGCTCCAGCGAAATCGCACTGGGCAATACCGATCTCTCGGCACGCACTGAGCAGCAAGCCGCCTCACTTGAACAGACTGCCGCCAGCATGGAGCAACTCACCGCAACAGTGAAACAAAACGCAGAAAATGCACACCATGCTAGCCAACTGGCTGCGAATGCCTCGGCTAAAGCGGCCCAAGGTGGGGATATCGTTGATGATGTCGTCAGCACAATGGATAAAATATCCCTCAGCTCAATGAAAATTGCTGAAATTACCAATGTCATTAATAGTATCGCTTTCCAAACCAATATTCTGGCACTGAATGCTGCCGTAGAAGCCGCTCGCGCTGGTGAACAAGGCCGTGGTTTTGCCGTGGTCGCCAGCGAAGTGCGCAATCTGGCACAACGCAGTGCAGATGCCGCTAAAGAGATAGAGTTATTGATTGAGGCATCTGTTGACTTGATTGGTGATGGCTCAATTCTGGTGTCTGATGCCGGTAAAACAATGAGCGAGATTGTAACAGCCGTCACTCATGTCACTGATATTATGGGTGAAATAGCTTCTGCCTCTGATGAGCAAAGTCGTGGTATTAGCCAAGTTGCGCAAGCTGTTTCGGAAATGGATAACGTGACGCAACAAAACGCCTCTTTAGTGCAGGAAGCTTCCGCTGCGGCAGCATCTCTGGAACAACAAGCTGAAGTACTGACGCAAGCTGTTGCGGTGTTCCATCTAAATGGCCATAAACCTGCCTCTAAGATTAAAACATCAATACCTGCGCCAACAGGTCAAAACAGCAAGGGTGTGAATAAGAAGTCAGGTGATGACTCGCTAAATTGGGAAACCTTCTGAGTTATTAGCCACTAAAATTCAGCCAAGCTAAGAGTGATAACAGTAAATAGCAAAACCGGAGGCAAGGCAGACACCTTCCTCCGGTTTTTTATTGTAAAGCGCTAATACAACACCCGATGCTACTTGTGCAACGGCTCAACAAAAGTGCCATCATGGCTATCAATTTCATTAAAGAACCAGACACCTGCTGGATAATCTTCCAGTGCAACCAGGTACATGACGCCCTCACTAAACTGCTCTACCTCTAAAACAACCCCTTCACGTCGTGGGCCGCCATCGGTTTTTACTGTCACCCGATCATTCACTTTCATGATATTACCTTCGATTAAATCAATGCCACTAGTGTATACCCAAGTCATTGGAGTTGCAGCTAGCCCCCCTGCGACTTTAAGTATAAAGGGTATAGTACAGAATCAAATGAGAATGATAAGGCTTACGAACAGGGAACGGTATGCTTTTGGTGAATTTATTTAAGGCGAGAGAGGCAGTTGTTCGTATAACAAGTAGACTTGAGTCAGTCAGTGGAACTAAAAGAACGACTAGCTCGTTCGGAGGGGTTTTTACATCAAAAATTTACTGTGTACAGTCGATTTTACTTTACGCGAGATAATAAAAAACCCGCCTTAGCGGGTTTTTTGATAATCAGCCAAAGGCCAATTAGATTGCAGTTACGTTTGCTGCAGACGGACCTTTAGCACCGTTCTCGATAGAGAACTGTACATTCTGGCCTTCAGCCAGGGTCTTGAAGCCTTGATCTTGGATTGCAGAGAAGTGAACGAACACGTCTTTGCTGCCATCAGCTGGAGTGATGAAACCGAAGCCTTTAGACTCGTTGAACCACTTTACTTGACCTTTCATCATGTTAGACATGTTTATTTCCTTTATTAAAAAATTTTGCCACCATGGGCGTGTTATAGCCGGTTATCAGTCGTTACTTATGGAGGCACTATGAAGGAAATTCGTCAGTGAAGAGCTATCAACGATAACGCTTTAAATATGAACCACTTTACTCAAGATGTCGTGCATAAATAGGTCTGTACCACAGGCCGAGACGCATTAACTCATGACCGGCTTTTAATAGCAACTCTTTTTGGCAAGCAAACACAAGATTCTTGATCAGCTGCCTAAAATAGAGCCAAAAAAGCCATTTATTATACTCTTGATGCTCTTTTTTACACGGAATAATCGCCAAATTAATTCCCCCCTGAATCAAGGTGCACTGGTGCATTTAGGAAAAATAATATCAAAATGCGCTAAATGGTCTGCTTTTCATCACGTTTATCCGTCAGCGCTAAAAGTTTATCTTAATATTTTGCTAGAATAAGCAGCCACCTACCCCGAGAGAGAGACATGAGGCCTAAATCTGTCACTTTAGATGATGTTGCACGCCAAGCTGGTGTTTCCTATCAAACCGTATCACGTGTTTTAAATCAGGCGGCTCATGTCTCACCCAAAACCCGCAGTAAGGTTGAACAGGCCATGACTGACCTGAACTATGTTCCTAACCGGGTGGCGCAGCAATTGGCAGGCAAGCATAGTCTGACCCTAGGGCTAGCAACCACGGACCTCTCTCTACATGCCCCCTCGCAAATCGCAGCAGCAATAAAAAGCAAAGCCCGTGAGTTGGGGTACTCAATCGTCATTGCCATGGTAGATGACCACAGTGACCATGCCTGTCAGCAGGCCATAAATGAGCTATTAGCTCAGCGAGTTGATGCCATTTTAGTGAATGTTCCTCTGAAACCAACGCGCAGTCAGAAGGTTGTCCAGCAATGTGCTGGAACTCCGGTATTGTTTCTGGACGTGGACCCCCAATCTGCCACTTTCAGTGTTTTGTTTGATCCCAAAGTCGGTGCCATTCAGGGGGCAGAACATCTCATTGCCCTAGGTCACCAACAAATAGCACTGATCTGTGGGCCGAAAGATGCCATTTCAGCTCAATTGCGCCATCAGGGCTGGCTACAGGCCCTGAGCAGTGCTTCATTAGCACCGCAGGCGGTCTATCACGGGGAGTGGGACGCGCGAAGTGGTTATCAGGCAACGCAGAAACTCATTACCAGCCACATCCCATTTAGTGCCATTTTAGTGGCTAACGATCAAATGGCGCTTGGCGTGTTACGTGCACTGCATGAGCATAATGTCGATGTGCCTGGTCAGGTCTCCGTTATTGGTTACGATGACACCGCAGACAGCGCCTATTTCCAGCCGCCACTGACCACCATTAGGCAAAATTTCAAACTTTTGGGTGAAGAGAGCGTCTCCCGCCTGATAGTCCGGTTGCACCATATCATCGAGCCCCCTTCTGAAACTTTATTATTAGCCACCAAGCTCACGATACGTCAGACAACCGCGCCATTTACGACTAAAAACGAATAAATGCGATCACTCTCGACTATTTAACCAACAGCTATTTACTTTATCTGCCACTGAATTCATCTTGTTGGCATCGCAATTGTGAGCGCATAACATTCTTTTTTATCGCTGACTAAAACAAGATAATTATCGCAGAAATGAGGTTGATATCATGACGTCACAGCAGAGGATTCAACAGCAGGCTAAGCCAACCCTATCGCAGATTTTGTCTCGTAGGGACTGGGAGAACCCGCAAGTGACGCAATATCATCGCCTTGAGGCGCATCCCCCCTTTCAGAGTTGGCGTGACATTAACGCAGCACAAAGTGACTCACCTTCTGCACAGCGGCAGTTGCTTAATGGGCTGTGGTCGTTTAGCTATTTTACTCAGCCGGAGCACGTCCCTGATAATTGGATTGATCAAGATTTAGCGGGGGTAAAGACACTGCCAGTCCCCGCCAATTGGCAGCTCCATGGCTATGACACGCCAATTTATACTAATGTCCAATACCCTATTCCCGTTGATCCACCCTACGTGCCGAAGGAGAACCCAACTGGCTGCTATTCCCGTGATTTTACGTTAGCGCCAGATTGGCTTGCGTCAGGTCAAACGCGCATTATTTTTGATGGCGTTAATTCAGCGTTTTATCTGTGGTGCAATGGGGTATGGGTCGGTTACTCCCAAGACAGCCGCTTGCCCGCTGAATTCGATCTCACTCCTTATTTGCAGGCAGGAAATAACCGTATCGCCGTTTTAGTGCTGCGTTGGAGTGATGGCAGCTATCTGGAAGATCAAGATATGTGGCGCATGAGCGGTATTTTTCGTGATGTCAGTTTGCTGCATAAGCCAGAGATTCACTTGCGTGATATCCATATCGCGACTCATCTATCCCCGGAGTTCAGCTTTGCCAATTTAGATGTGATGGCAGCGATTAACATCCCACCGCTTGATATCAATGACCCACTCGTCACCGAAGCCTATCAAGTCCGCGTGCAACTTTGGCTAGTCGATAAGTTGATTGCGAGCTTGCAACAACCTCTGGGGACTCAGGTGATTGACGAACGTGGCCATTATTCGGATCGCACCCGCCTGTGCTTGCGAGTCGAACAGCCCTCATTATGGAGCGCGGAGCAGCCGACACTGTATCGTGCTGTTGTTTCCCTGCTTAATAACAGAAATGAACTGATTGAGGCTGAAGCCTATGATGTCGGTTTCCGACAGGTTGCCATTCATCAGGGCCAGCTAAAGGTTAATGGTAAAGCGATACTGGTTCGTGGCGTTAATCGTCATGAACACCATCCGCAAACCGGCCAGGTAATAGATGAAGAAAGCATGCGGCAAGACATTATCCTGATGAAGCAACATAACTTTAATGCCGTGCGCTGCTCCCACTATCCAAACCACCCCTTATGGTACCGATTATGTGATCGTTATGGTCTGTATGTGGTTGACGAAGCCAATATCGAAACACATGGAATGCAGCCTATGGGGCGTTTAGCAGACAATCCGCAGTGGTTCTCTGCGTTCAGCGAGCGAGTGACACGGATGGTTCAGCGTGACCGCAACCACCCTTGTATCATTATCTGGTCGTTGGGCAACGAATCAGGTCATGGTGCAACCCATGATGCTCTCTATCGTTGGGTTAAAAGCAGTGACCCTACTCGTCCAGTACAATATGAAGGGGGCGGCGCAAACACTCCCGCTACCGACATTGTATGCCCCATGTATGCCCGTGTAGATGAAGACCAGCCTTTTCCTGCGGTACCCAAATGGTCAATTAAGAAATGGGTTGGCTTACCGGATGAGTCTCGCCCATTAATTTTGTGTGAATATGCCCATGCAATGGGTAATAGCTTCGGCGGTTTTGCCCGCTATTGGCAAGCATTCCGCCAATATCCTCGGCTACAAGGAGGATTTGTTTGGGATTGGGTAGATCAAAGCCTCACCCGCCATGATGAGCATGGTCAGCCTTATTGGGCATATGGTGGTGATTTTGGCGATAGACCCAATGACCGCCAATTCTGTATGAATGGGTTAGTCTTCCCTGACCGCAGCCCGCATCCAAGCTTGTACGAAGCGCAGTGCGCGCAACAATTCTTCCAATTTTCATTGGTGAGTACCACACCACTGGTGATCAGTATCACCAGTGAATATCTGTTCAGAAGCAGCGACAATGAACGCCTCTATTGGCGCATTGAATGCGGAGGTGAAATCGTGCTAGAAGGTAGCCTCACGCTGTATTTACTCCCCGAAAGTACACGCCATTACACACTGGCCGAGCAGTTGCCTATCATCGATAATCCTGACAATTTATGGTTGAACGTTGAGATCAGACAGGTGAGCAAAACGCCTTGGTCGCCAAGTGATCATCGTAGCGCATGGCATCAGTGGCATTTACCGCAGGCCCTTTCTACGCAACCAAGTCCTTTACCCGAAGACAATGCACTAAGCCCCCTTCAACTACACCAAGACACACACCACATTATGGTGACACACCAACAGCAGCGCTGGCAGTTCAATCGTCAATCTGGGTTGTTAGAACAGTGGTGGGTGGGCGAAAATCCAATGTTACTCAGCCCGCTATGCGATCAGTTTGTCCGTGCGCCGCTTGATAACGATATTGGTATCAGTGAAGCCACTCGTATCGATCCCAACGCCTGGGTTGAGCGCTGGGAGAAAGCGGGAATGTATCATTTAGAGCCGCGTTGTTTATCATTGCAGGCCGATAGTTTATCCAGCTCAATACAAATCAGTGCCGAATATAGCTACGAGTATGCAGGTCAACGGTTATTGCACACCCATTGGCTATACCGTTTTGATCAGCAAGGCCGTATGACCATTGATGTCCGTACGCAAGTGGCGACAGCACTCCCCCCTCCGGCAAGAATCGGTATGTGCTGTCAATTATCAGATATCGCAGAAAGAGTTGACTGGATAGGATTAGGACCACATGAAAACTACCCTGACAGACAACTATCGGCACAATATAGCCATTGGTCACAACCCCTTGAGCAGATGCACACTGCCTACATATTCCCAAGCGAGAATGGGTTGCGCTGTAATACCAGCACCTTGAATTACGGTCATTGGCGAATGACCGGCCACTTCCATTTCGGTATCAGCCGTTACAGCACAGAGCAACTCATGACCACCAGCCACCAGCACCTACTTAAACCAGAGCAAGGGACTTGGCTGAATATTGACGGTTTCCATATGGGTGTTGGCGGCGACGACTCATGGAGTCCTAGTGTCCATTTAAATGACTTACTGACAGACAAAATCTATCAGTACCAAGTTTGCTGGCAATACAACGCTTAGATTTGTGGGGGTAAGTTTAGACTTGTGGAGCAAAGAGCCATTGAGCCTGTAACGATATTAGTGCGCAGTTTCAGATTTATACCTATATCGACACTGGCGTAACACTCATACAATCAAAGCGTTCAAACATCTCTTAGTCTTGATTTTTACAATGCCTTGTTTGTCGCCATGCAAGTCTGTCCATACATGTACGACTCCTTTGTAAATTTATGCGCCCACCCTATTGGGCGCTTTTTTTTGATTTTTTAGCGACTACGATGCCGCCAACCTCCTGACTCAGGTCATTACTTCAGCACATTCTCGCCATGAATTATTTCGATTACAGCGCTAAGATACTCACTCAATCACTGTTATAGCATTTGACCTAGCACCTTCATGCGACAGAGGAATTCTATGAAATTATCAACTCATCTTCCGACAAACATGGTCGCGATTGAAATTACACAGTCTGGCGGACCGGAAGTATTAGTGCCGGTAACTCGGCCTATTCCTATGCCTGCTTCGGGTGAAGTACTGATTAAGGTTTCCGCAGCAGGTGTTAACCGCCCTGATGTCATGCAACGTCGTGGTCAATATGCACCACCACCAGGGGCATCCGATATCCCCGGACTAGAAGTTGCTGGCGAAGTGGTTGCTATCGCTGCCGATGTTAGCCGCTTTAAGATCGGAGACAGAGTCTGTGGGTTAATCGCGGGTGGGGGGTATGCTCAGTACTGCGTTATACACGAAACCAATGCCTTGCCTATCCCCGATAGCCTTACTGATATTGAGGCTGCGGCGCTACCAGAAACATTTTTCACTGTATGGACCAATCTATTCCAGCGTGGGCATTTTACCGCAGGTGAAACCCTGTTAATTCATGGAGGATCTTCCGGTATAGGAACCACGGCAATATTACTCGGTAAGGCATTTGGCGCAAAAACCCTGATAGTCACAGTGGGCTCTGAGGAGAAACGCCAGGCCTGCCTGGCTCTGGGTGCAGATGTTGCCATTAACTATCACTCTCAGGACTTTGTCGCTGAAACCAAGCGGGTCACATCAGGAAAAGGCGTTGATGTTATTGTCGACTTAATTGCCGGAGATTATGTCGCACGCAATTATGAAGCTGCTGCCATGAATGGCCGCATTGTTCAGATTGGTACGCAGAATGCTCATGCCAAGGACCTTAACCTAATGTTAATGTTGCTAAAACGCTTAACACACACCGGTTCTACATTACGTTCACGCAGCGTGGCAGAGAAAGCCTTGATAGCCAAAGAGCTGGAGCAACAAGTTTGGCCGCTACTGAGTGAGAACAAAATCAAGCCACAGATCTTCCGCACCTTCCCATTAGAAGAGGCATCAAAAGCACATGCATTAATGGAAGGCAGTACGCATATCGGCAAAATTGTCCTGACAGCTTAACGCTGTTTTGAGACCATGATTACCCGCATGGTGATAACCTATGAGGTGAGAGCGAGTATTAAACGATCGCTTTCACCTGATGAATAAATAAATTACACTTCAATTATCCGCCTACTCACCTATAACAGTTTAGCTAGCGAATTTATTAAACTGCTATACTTTAGCTTTAAACTTCCATGCTAATCTATAACGAGCGTTATGGTTTAATTCTAAGAGTTTTTAATCACAAGGTTATAATTATGGACATAATTAAGAAGATATTAATCGACGATATCGCAAGAATTAATCATAAAGAAAAAAGAGATGGTCGGTTAAAATTTAATAGCGATTTTGTCTACAAGCACCCATATCTGTGTCTGGCGATGTTAGTATCATACTTTTTTGTTTTAGTTTTGATGTACTTAACACCCTATTTTGGCACTGGATATATGATTGCCTTTACCCTTTTCTTTGTCCTAATGTCAGCAATCTTGATGATGGAGATCAAACCCGTATTTAGATTTGAGGATATAGGCGTGCTTGATTTACGTGTCTGCTACAACGGCGAGTGGTTCTTTAGTCGCGCGTTATCAACACAGGCTATTGATGAAATATTGAATAGTGAAAATATCAGCGATGAATTTAAGAATCGCTTTAAACATATTATTAGCAACAAAGGCGAGATAGATTTTTACGATGTCTATGACTTGGCCTATCTGCAAAAAAAGTCGACGTCATCCAATGAGATGAGTGCAATCACCTCATTAACTCGCACCTCTGCTTGAGACAGTAACAAGCGTTCAGATTCAAAAACACTTTTGCCCCGCAGGGGCCAGAGTGTTCACAATAGGTTGGCCTTTTTATTTATCAGATACATTAGATTTATTAGGCAAATGTCAGTAACCCATTAAAAAATCGCCTATAATAATGCTAATGCACCTAATAATAAGAGGCCAGTATTGGTATGGATAAGATTGACGAACAATTGATTGCCATTTTAGCGGAAAACGCCCGTATCTCGCTGAAAGACTTGTCCCAACAAGTGAATCTCTCCTCCCCCAGCACATCCGAACGTCTCCGGCGCTTTGAAGAACGAAATATCATCCGTAGCTATACATTAGACCTAGACCAACGGGCATTTGGTTATAACTTGCAAGCTATTGTCCGCGTTAAGCCCTTGGTAGGGACGCTGCATATTGTCCAGCAGATGATTCAAGCTACACCAGAGTGCGTTGAATGTGACAAAGTGACCGGTGACGATTGTTTTATTAGCCGCTTACATATTCAATCGATGGAACAATTGGATACCATCACTGATCGCTGGTCAGAACACGCTGAAATCCAAACTTCGATTGTAAAATCATCACCTATTATGCGGCGGTTACCGCCATTAGCGCCGTTGGTTGGGCGCTGTAAATGCTAAAAATTGTGTTACAAACCTCACTTTGTCTTAAATAAAGAGTTATGATTCCAATCATTGAATGAATATCTAACAGCGGATAATCGATGAGCAGTGATAATCTAAATCAGGCGTCAGATTCATTGATTCTTACGCTACCCAACAGCCGTTGGGACCAAAGTTATACGGAAGGCAACAGTGCCGTTGAAGCCCTGGAGCAAGGTAAAGTCCTGTTCTTACCCCATCTTGCTTTTGAACTAAGTGAACAGGAAAAGCAGTTGCTTAATCCTGCATTGGTTGATGTGAAACGTAAGAATATCAGCTTCAAGCCACAGGAAGGCGTACTTACCGGTGTCACCGATGAAAGCAAAGTCGCCCTCACCCGCCAGTTGCTTGAACGTTATTACCAAAGTTGCCTCAATCTGGTCAATCAATTATTGCCGGAGTACACCTCCGTCCTGCATAGCCCGACCAATAGCCTGCGTTTGCACCCCGTAACCGCTTGGCGCGATAAGACGTCTTGGCGTAAAGATGATAGCCGCTTACATGTTGATGCTTTCCCTTCGCGTCCTAATTATGGCGAGCGTATTATACGCATCTTCTCTAATATCAATCCGCATGGTGAGCCTCGCTCATGGCGGGTAGGTGAAGACTTTACGCAGCTTGCTAGCCGGTATTTACCCCAACTTGAGCGCTATTCTCCCCTCAGTAGTTGGTTGCAACATAAGGTGGGTATCACTAAGCGCCGCCGTAGCCATTACGACCATCTGATGCTTCAGCTACACGATAAAATGAAATCAGACCTGAATTATCAAAAAAATGGTCTGCAACAAGCGATTGATTTCCCTCCGGGCAGCAGTTGGATCTGTTTTTCTGATCAAACTCCTCACGCGGCGATGGGTGGGCAATATATGCTGGAACAAACTTTCCTGCTGCCTGTTACCGGAATGAAAACCCCTCAGCAATCTCCGCTAAAAATATTGGAATCATTGACACAAAAGACACTAATATAGCTCATCGCTTATTACCGAGTACATTCTGCATAGGAATCCGTAATAGCCGGATTCCTTATTAATTTAACGTCGCCGCGCGAAACTGTATTCCCCATCGGTTCACTGCAAAAAAAATTGGCTACCCCACTTGATCCCCAATGAAAAAATAAATATCATTTTTCACGTTGAGTCAGCAATGGCTATAATAGCTAGCGCATTGGAGGTTAATATGGTTAAAGTCTATGACAGAAATAGAAACCAAATTATCCCAGGCAAACGTGTTATGGTCGCGCAAACAGGGGAAATAGACGTAGCAAAAGCTATCCATGCGGATGGTCTAGCCCCTGTACAGGCAGAGCGTGCGCCTGTTGTGGAGTTGCAGCATACCGGTGCACGTTATGTGCCTTTCGATTTAGTTAGACTGGGTTAATCGTTTTTATCCTATTTTTTTGTTTGTAAGTTGATATCTCACTTTAGTAGCATCAGTGCTTTCACGCCGGAGTGAACTTATATTGACCAGGTTACTCCGGCGTTATCATTTATATAATACTCATCAACAAAATTATATTAATCACGGAATTCAACTCTGAAGAAATATATCCGGCTAGCGTTAAATCCAACCGGATAGCACGATTTAAATATGGCAGGCAGGCTCAATTGCCTGAGCCACTCTCTTTTGGAAAGTATCAAGCTGGCAAAGTTTGTCCGCCCCACTGTTCTCACAGCCTTCTATCTCAATGGGGACGATACCGGCTGGATTGCTTTTCAGATCTAACTTTTCGCTATTTCGTAACTGATCCATCGTTTGGTAGAACATTTTGACCGCAACATATTGCTGATGGTTATCTGGGTTCTGCCATAGTTCAAACACCAATCCCCCGCCCGGCGGCGTATTATCCGGCTGTTGCGGTAGTTGCCAGTTGGCCCCCAGCATCCCCCCAATATTGGCGATATTGGTATCATGACCGCCAAGGAAAAGGAGCTTAGTTTGCTCGGATAATGGCAATGTTTGCCCTTGAGCCTCCCGCTGAAGGAGTAGCGCCGTATTGATCTGCTGTAACAATGGCGTTCCCTTATGGCGAGCGATATAAGGTGTTTTGGCCATCAAATCAAATTGCGCATTATGTAGCGATAATAATGAAACCCAATTCGCTGCTCCGCTTAACCGATGCCAGGCAACATCCGGCATCCCTTGCGAGTTTTGCAGTAAGAAGATCTCACCCAATGTGGATGATAATGCTAGCGGCCCACTAAGCGAGACCTTTGTCCCCTGCTTATTCACCTTAACTTCATTGGCGGCAAAGGTGGCAAAATCACAAGTTTTTCCTTGCTGCTGTAGCAACTTGCAATAGGGTGACGCGGCGAAGTTGAGGATCTCACCCATCTGGACAAATGGCTTAGCATAGCGCTGGCTCACCTCATTTAATGGAGCCCCCAGTCGTGCCTCAATGGCCTTGTGGGTTTGTGCTGAATCTAACTTACACACACCGGCTTCGACGGGATGAAATAGCGGATCAACCTTTTTCAAATCAGCCTGATAATGTACCTTTAGGCCGCATCCCGGCGCTATACCATCAAGGAATGCTTGCCCCGTTAAGCGGGTTCGTTGATCGACATCAGCTTGCACATAGAGCGTTCCGCCTGCCGGGCACCCTGTTGGAAGTAACCCTTGGCTGCGGAAGTAATCACCATAGAAACCGCCCATCAATGTGACTAACTGCGCACCTCTGGGGGTTAAATACCCCGCTGGTACCGGCCATTGCGGCCACTTATCCGGTGTCACATCATTCATTAGCTGTGTCTGTTTCGTCGGTGAACGGACACCATGGCGACTCAAGATAACTACCCGCTCTAAAGTGTAACCGGTCGCTGGTGCAGCAACCGGTGCAGCACTGATCGCAAAGCTACCGAGCATTAAGGACAGCGCGGTTAATCGCATGCTATTAATTGCTATTGTCATAATTTTACATCCTTATTAAAACTACGAATATTTTTTGCCACAACGAGTATGGTTGACGATCGCGGGCATCACCATGTGCGAAAGCAATAAACAACAAAAACGCTAATCGGGCCTGACATGGACAAACGGGGAATAATTTATATAATCAGGCCAAACAAATGAAAAGGTCTGATTATGTCATTTACTGAATGGGTAATTCTGGGTGTGGTTATTGGCTGTGCCGTTGGCGCTTTACTGAAGATTTTTGGTAAGAAAAAAGATAGCTAGCCTATTTAGCGTTTGTGCTCTAAATGTGCCTGAATAAATATCGTAGGCGGCGCTTAGCCAAGCCGTCTACGATGGCCGTTATTGCAGCGTTTGTTGCCCTTCAATTGCCGAGCCAAAATCATCAATAATTGAGAAAAACACCGTCATATTCTTAGTCGGCACTTTATTATCGACCAGCACACCATCAACACTGCTTTTCGGCCCCACCATATCGTCATTGCTCAACTTGATAGCCGTTTTCGTTGCACTCTTATTTTGCGCAATTTCCAAGGTTTGGAATGTCACATTAAATGGTGTCGGATTCGTGACTCGAAGCACGGCACTCTTTCCCTGAGGGATCCATTTAAAAGAGAGTTGGCGAGTAATCCCTTCTGAACTGGCCGGTATACCTGCCGGACGATAGAATAATTTAATCCGGGAACGGAAAGCGATTTGAACTTCATTGTTCGCCGCCTGAGTTGTGGCAGTTTTCGGTGGCACTTCTAATACATTCAGCCAAAACATTGACTCGCGATCAGAGGGGAGTTGACTCGCCTTGCCAGTATAGTAAATACGGACGGATTTATTGGTTTTAGGATTGAGGCGAAAGACTGGCGTATCAACGACAAATGGCACTTTTATCTGTTCAATGGGTGTATCCATTTCAGAAATATTGTTATCAACCCATAATTGTAACAGTGCAGGACGAGGACCATCATTAAGGATCTGCACACTACCTGCTTTATCATCACCGGTGACAATGACACGGGTTAGCCCAATCGCAACACCTGCTTGAGCGACCGTACTGCACACCAGAGTCACCAAAGTAGCCGTAATCAATAGCCCACGTCGGCTGTCTGACTGGCGACCTGCCTGAATCAGAAAATGCCATAACGTGTTCATTTATAGATCAACGTAAATGTGAAACCACCTTTAACTGTTCCTGACTTAACAGTATTCTCGGTTTGGTAAATACCCGCCTGCATCGGCACAGTATAATTTTGTACGCTCGCGGTATTATAACCACTCATGGTGTACTCCTTATTCAGCTCAATTGCTGTACCTGTCTGGCTGCGAAGTAATACCCCCACCCCACGGGCCGTCGCACTGGCGTCCAACGCCACCACACCATTAGCGGTATTTAGCACATTAGTGGTCGCGCCAAATTTATAATTAATCCCCACTAATCCAGCAGGACAGTTATTAAAGTTCAAATTAAATGGCTTTAGCCCTTTAACATCACCAATTGAGTTAAATTGACTGGCAGCCACATCCGGTAAATTGACAATAACATCGGGTGTCACACATGTTTGGGTCATAACCTGCACATTTACCGCATTGGATGGGAATTGTACAATTCGATAACCGTTTGGCTCACGTGAACTACTGGCACCATTATTATAAGTGCGATACACGTAAATATACGCGGGATCAAAAGCAGTGGCCGAACCTGCGACTAAATTCGTCGCTGTTTTGACAAAATGGACCTGTATTTCAAAACCTAAATTGAAGGCGGCACCATTATTGTAGGGAATGGGCCCCAATAATGGTGAAGATCGAACCGCATTAGCCAGTGAATAACCATTCATTGTCATCCAATTACTGGCAAAGCCTGCGCCCGTGACGCGAAAACGTGCCACATAGCCTAGTCCAGTTTTCACTACAGAGTTAAAAACATTGTAGGTGGTGCCATCAATATTGGTGGTAGTGGCGACGGTATAAGGTGAAAATACATCAACGCCAGCCATGATCACATCATTTTGATATGCAGATAAAATCCGGCAAGGCCAATCATTGGCTGAGATGATATTAACCCAGCCACCTATTGGGTCACCGACAGCAGTGTTAGGCTTGACTCTGATGGTCGTGGTTGAGCCAAAAATATAATAGCCGTTGTTATAGGTGCAATCCAACGCAGTGCCATATGCCCAACTGGGGTGACTTCCCCCTAAACCCACCGCCACTATTAGCAGTAACAAAATCAGTTTTAAACGGGCTATTCGAGGAAGCATCACGCCACTGAGTTCCGCCATGTAACGTTTCACACCATTAAAATTGGAACTCATTTGCATATCACCTCTAACTGTCGAAACTCACCCTGGGCCAACGCGCCACGGGATAACGTATAAGCAAAGGCACAACTCTCTCCCGCACCTTCACCCCATATCACGCGCAGATTACCGGACAGCTGATTCACCCGAACCATCGCTTGCCCACCCTGAGCGATATAACCGACGCTAGCACCATTGACCTCTTTCACCTCTGCGCCAAACGGCAAAGGGGTATTATCCAGTCGATGACCTGTGACTAAAATTGAATAGCCGGTCGAGGTATCGAATTTCATCAGCGCAACCGCACCTGCCGTCGGAGCTACCCGTTGACTGGTGGTTTTAAACTCCACATCTGACGATAGGCCTTTCGGATCAAGTTCAACATCATTTTGCCGATACGGGCTTAAATAAGGCACAACAGCCCGACCACGGCTATCCAGACGCATACCCGAATAGTTGGCAACACGTGCTCCGGCGGCATCCGGTGCCTCGACAATGCCGACGGTATCGCCCAGAGATGAGGCCAATATCACACCACCACCGTATGCCACGATGCCGCCAGAAATATTGGTGCTGGCCTGATCATAATCATGACTTTTCGAATAGCTGCCACCGATGGTGGCTTTAGGTGCCAGCCAACTGCCATTCACACCTAACGTGTTATAACGTCCATTGTCATCCGTGCGATTATTCGCCGCCGAAACACCATAGTTAAACTGATTCTCTTCACCTGCAGAACCAGAAACACCGGTCTGTATTGAACTACTGCCACGCGCGTTAGCGTAACTGGAGCTCAAACGAGGTGAACCACTTTTACTCCCTAAAGGAATAGAGAAAGAAACACTCAGCTGATTGTCCCAATCCCCGCTAGACATATTGCGCAACCGATTCAGGGCCACGTTATAGCTCAGGGACTTATAGTTATTATTATAGCCAAGCTGGAAGTTCATATCGCGACTATGCCCGCCCCAATAATCCTGCGCATTAGCATTGGCATAAAAAGAACCATAACCTTCGGGCAAACCTTGCGTAATACTGATTTGCGCCTGATTACGACGACGATATTTAAAGCTATCATCGTAGCTCGCGCTATCACTTGGCAAACTCGAATTAAAAACGGTCTTATTAACTTCGCCGTGTTGTAAATAGTCACGCATTCGCATAGCTTCTGCCGGTGAATAGAAACCGCTACTGGAATAATGGTAACTAGAAATAGTCAGACTGGTATTGGTTTCCGGCAATGATTTGGCGTAGGTAACCCCCAAACTTTGGCCGTTTTGATCATCTTCACCAGGTAACTTGGTTTGCGCCTGTGTCAGATTGAATGCCAAAGCACCGACTGACGTATTGAATGCCAGACCGGCAGATGCAGATAAATACCCTTCAGCTGCAACCACCCCGCCGTTACCGGTAATTAAATTGGATAATCCATGGCGCAGGGTTCCCATCACAAGGGTCGGTTTTTCCACCATTGAATTGTCACGATACTCACCTGCCATTAATGAATAGCGCGTCGTTCCTGGCCGTAGCAATTCCGCTATCGAGGCAAAAGGTACCGTGAACGACTGCTCACTGCCATCCGCTTCTGTGATAGTGACATTCAGATTTCCTCCCTGGCCTGTAGGGTAGAGATCATCAATTGTAAATGGCCCTGGCGGAACCGTGGTTTCATATATGGATTGGCCTTGTTGGCGGACAACAACACGAGCATTGGTGCGGGCAGTACCTCGCACCACTGGCGCGTAGCCTCGTTGAGAATCAGCGAACATACGATCATCTGAGGTCAATTGAATGCCGCGATAACTGATACTGTCGAACACCTGACCATCAGTATTCGAATCGCCAATAACCATTTTGCTGTACAAAGATGGCACCGCTCGTTCAACATAAGTCGCCAGATTTTGATAATCGAAGCCCTGGCTGTCACTCCGATTGAGTGCACTACGATAATATAAACGCCAACTTTGCCAATTAAACCCACCTAACAACCCAAGATATTGATACGTCTGGCTACTGGCATCGCGTTGATGGCTGCGATAACCGGTGTAGTCATATTTCAATGTGGCCGCCGTCACTCCGTCATCCCAATATTTAGGGTTGACGTAGCCGCGTGCCTGACGGATTAAATAAGCTTGAGGTATCTGAATATCTAAACGTTGTATATTTTCATCAAAGATGGCATTTCCACCTTCCAGAATATGATTTAATGGCGAGCAAATACCGGTCGTTTCCAGCTGTTTCAGGATCTCAGCGGTTACCCTATTGGGATCTATTCCTAACTCATCAAACAGACTTAAATCAAAACAGGGTAAGGCAACACTGGATTCTGATGAGGTTAATTCAAAGCGCATCTCCTGACGCCCAACCCACTGCTCATTAAGATAAATATCAATACTACGCATACCGGGAGCAACAGGATTCCCTTCACTATAACGTGCAGCATCAACAGAAAAACGGAGAAAGGAATCGCTAAACTCAACATACTCAGCGTCTTCAGCGTCTTCAGCGGCAACTGGCTGGCTAGATAACATTCCCGCCAAACTACAAATGGCAACGGAAAATGCCGACAAGTATTTCAGGCGATCGCATTTTTGATAATACATCTCTGAATTAAGCATTATATCGAGGTCATTAAGTGAAAGTGCACAATAAAGACGCTGAAAAACGTTAGTTAATTTTATATCTACTTTATTGTGTCAATTTCTGTATAACGAGAACCTCGCCCCCCTGATCATTAATAATGGAGTAAAACACTTGCGTCGTATTATTAATTAAGCCTTTAGCTGCCACCGATAAGCTAATCTCACCCAGGGGTGCCACCATCTTATTATTTGTTTTGCTCAAGTTCGCTAATACAAGCCCTTCTTTCGATGCCCGTAACTCAATTTTCCTAAAAGTGATGTAATACGGTGACGCATTCTTTATGACTAATTGGTTGCCCTTCATAGAGAACGTCAGATGCTGAGTAGCTTGCTCAAAGGGTATTGTTAATCCTGCGGGGCGATAGAACATTTTAATTCTGGTGCGGAAAGCCAGTTGCAGCTTGTTATCATCACCATTGACACTTTTGGTTGGCTTCGGTGGAATTTCTAATAAATTAAACCAAAAAAGAGTTTCACGATCTGCGGCTAACCCAGTACCGGTACGAAATAGACGAATAGTCTGATCCCTTTTAGGATCTAAACGTACCACTGGTGGCGTAACACTAAAGGGAACCTTAATAGTATCTGGCCGTGCATTAATATCGCCTTTATCGATCCAGGCTTGTAAAAGAACAGGCATATCGCCGGTATTGGAAACCTTTACCACAGCTTCGCGCTGTTTCTCATCATAAATAACACGCGTACCACCGATCATAACTTCAGCATGGGCAACTGTCGTTGCAACCAGTAATGTTAAAAGGGTAAATGCTGTCACGAATATTCTACGCATGTGATTTCCAACTATTATGTGGTTTCCAGCGACTATTTAGTTGCTATCAGTGATTATATTTCTAACCATTGTGCTAATAAAACTGGGAGCAATAAGCTCCCATGTTGTAGCAGATAACAATGCTTTATCAGACACTTTAGTTAGTCATAAACAATAGTATAATCTACTTGAGTTATGACTGTACCCGCGCCAACAGCCGCATTATTGGCATAATATTGGGCATAGTAGTTTAATGTTGCACCACCACCAGTAATATCTTCCACCACTCCGCCTTGGCTAGCGCTACCCACCAAAATTGGCGCACTGTTTTTATTCAACAGACGAACCTGAACACCCGTTGCAGTTCCGTCGCTGTTCAGACGGCCTGTCGCTGTTTCCACTTTGGCACCAGGCTCAAAATAGGCGTAAGCATTATTCATTGTCGTCCCAGTACAACCTGACAGTACGATATTGAAAGGTGTCGTGCCGGCAACAGAATTAATCGTGCTCAACGCACTTGCAGAAACAGTGGGTAATGTAACAGTCGCATCTTTAGTGCCATTGTTTACGGCAATGCCACAGGTGGTATCTGTAATTTGACCGTTAATTGTAATAGTTCCATCGGCAGCAATAGCAGATTGCGCAATAAATATGCCAGCGATAGCGGCAATTAATAAATTGCCAGATTTAATTTTCATATTAATTTCCCGTGTTTTAAAATAAAACTTAGACCAAAGTTTTTAATTAGGATTAAAATTCTGAATCAGTGAAATCCGATTTCGTTATGGCCATTATTACAACATTTAGAACATTGTCAATTCGGACTAAAGTGTAAAACTATTAACATTTTTATTGGAAACTAAGAATCATTAAATAGAACAAAAAGAATAGTGGAACTTATCCGTATGAATGATCACCTTTGCGCGTAGGAAGATTCATACGCAAAAGATAATATAAAAACCTGGGTAAATTAAAAATTAAAAATAGTGCAATAGCAGATGAATTAAAAAACATTGTAAAACAGTAAAATAGGATGTTTCTTGCGATTATCTTTACCGGCAGGACTGATGTCATCGCAATTCTATGTGCTATGTTTAATAAAAGCCAATGAGAAGTAATTCCAAAAAAAAATTTACAGCTTATTTACGTTAAAAAATTAAAAAAAATATTTAGCGCTTTAATGCCCATAGAATAATTAACATTAGCCACCACAAATAACAACATTATCAATCAATTTGATTACCACTTAAATACAAATATTAACGATTTTTATCACCGTTTCGGCAGTCTGGCTAATTAGATTGGCAGTGTTTTTATTGTATCATCATTAATCTTATATTTTATAATAACCAAGCGGCCATGACTGGCCGCCATAAATTTCTAATATTAAAAATTCTTCATATTCCAGGTAATAAGATGTTAGCGCGTAACCGGAACTGTAACTTCTGCCTGCACAAATCCATATCGGCTCAGTGGTCTGACTTTAACTGACGTTGGTACAGATGTAATCGCAAACTGTTTAGTGGCTCCGGGCATAATATAAGGGTTACCTAAAGCAACGACTTCATTACTTGGCACTACAATCACCTGTGGCCCAAGTCGAACGACATGTTTGCTCGGATTCTTAATGATTAACTGATTACCTGAGGTGGAGAAGACTAACTCCTGCCATGGTGTTTTGATCTGTGGTACTGCATCCGGTTGGATCAGAAAACCAATCTCCTGGCGAATGGGCATCACAGTCGCATTACCCGGCACCTGTTCGACACCTTCAAATGAGGCTTTTAATAGCACTTCAGTATCCAGCACCGTGCCTTTTTTCAGCACAAAGTTAACCTGCTGGCTTTGTCCAGCGTCAATGCGTGTTACGGGCGGCGAAATCAAAATCTGCTTACTCAGATTTTTGCCATCCAAATCAGCCAACTTAGTGACCAATAATATCGGGTGAGTGGAGGTGTTATCTATGGTGAAACTGGTGCGCCCCTCACCCTCTTTCAACATGACCGTTGTACTTTCTAATTTGAATGAAGCATAAGATGCGATGCTCCAGCAGCTTAACAGAACCAGCAAAACCAAAATAAATAGCGAATTAAAACGTTTGTAGATATTGGTATATGTAGCCACGGTATTCATGCTGGTATAGCTAACCATCGTATTTTGCATAATAGATCCTATTTCAAAAAAATATTTACTGAGTGCCTGCTTGCTGGACTGTTTTAAAAAAATTAATGGCATACCGCGTCAGCAACTTCATACAACGTATCCGGATCAAACTTATCCGGTTCTGTATAACTCACTACGCACTCACTGCTGTTGGCAGGTTTTATGCGTAACATGATACCAATCGCCTTGTTTTCCAACATAAAGTTACCATCACCGATAATGGTGCCCAGAAAGTTACCCTTTTCATCGAGCACGTTAGCACCCACCGGCATCATCTCGCCGCGACGACTACGAATTGTCAGCAATAGTTGGCGAGTTTCTGTCGCTTCAAAATTACGGGTTGCCACAGTGCCACGCGTCACCTTCAAATCAGTACTGGTGCTATTAAGTCGGATATTCAATGGCAATGTTTTGGTACTTATTTGTGCTTTCGATGCGGTATAAGGCATCACTGACGGCAGCAAAGCCGTCCCGGCATAGTCGGTAATCGCCATACCGCTGCTTGGTGAAGATACGCGCAAGTTAGATTGATTTGGTACATTCACTACCGCAAAAGTATCACCAATCGCTGACGATGAAGTGGCAAAGGTGTTGTTCGCATAAGCCACTGATCCACTGGATGAAAAATATACCGAGCGGCTATTATTGGTTGCCTGAGAAACTCCGCCAGCTAGCTGTGAATAGGCCGTTTTCATATTCAGTGCACCATTGATTCGTCGTTGAGCATCACTGCCCGTGATTCCCACTGAGTACCCTTTATCATCATCCCAGGTCCCCTGATAAGTGCTGCCTAACGTCATATTACCGTTGGCGCGTTGCATCCGCCCACTGAGTGACCCTTTACCTAATGGCATGCTAATACCGACATAAATAGCATTCTGCCCCTGTGAGGTAGATTGGAAACTCAACGTGGTGGTGACTCGGCCAAATTGCTCACTCGCCGAAAAAGTCTGAGAAATACTGTCTGCTGCCTGATAATACCTATTATTGGACAGTACATAGGAAAATGCGCCCCATCGAGGATGCGCCCATGTCACAGCCGCCGAGGTGGAGTTTTGTAATTTCCCATACATCAAGTCATTTAGATTATTGCCGCTGCTCAGGGCATTATCGGGCGACCAGTAATTCACTGAGTTGTATAGCGTCGACAGTGACGCACTTAAATTACCGTTAATGGCCATCTGGTTCTGCAACATAAACTGGTATCCCTGACCTACATCCTTGGTATTGGTATAACTTACCGCCGCTGAAAACCAGGCATTAGCCAAACCGCTATAAAGATTTTGCACACTGATATTTTGATAATCAGTGGAAATAAGCCCGGCTGACGTCATACGAAAAGAGTTCGCCGGATTAAACGACATTTCGCCCGAAACCAAGAGTGGCGACTGGCCATTAGCATCAAGCAACGTATTCCGATAGCGGCCTATCGCCAACTGGTGTGTACTGGCCTGCTGCTCAAAATTGGGGTCAAGGGCATTGGATACCGTGAAATGCTGACGTGTACCATCTTCTTCAATCACGTCGACATCCGTCACGACACCGCTGGAAAAATTACTAATATTGGATAACGAGAATGGTCCCGGCGCGACAACTGTTCGGTAAATAACCCGCCCACGCTGACGAATTTCAATAGTGGCATTAGTATTTGCCATCCCTTCAATCGGCACCGTGAGCTGCGTATTATTCAACTGAGCATTATCGGAATATAACTGAACGCCAGCTATTGGCAGGCCAGAATATGTCTCGCCAGCCAGACCAAATTCACCCAGTTGCACAACAGACTTTAATGACTCCACAGCACGCAATGCGTAAGTTTCCTGATTGTCGTAACTGCTGACTCCTTGGCTATAAGTGTAGGCACCACGGTTTCGCAGTACCCAGTTATTAAAGTTAATGCCTGGCTCAAATTGCCCTTGAAACAGATTAAGGGTGTCGTTGTTACTCTCGAAGCGCTGACCAAATAAATTATAATTAAGTAATAATGCATGACCACCCTGTTGGTAATCACTGCCTTCCATTTCAGGGTCAAAAGCGTCCTGCGGTAATGTCATCTCAACGCGGAATTGGCCGGGAAATAACTTAACAGCCACCCCAGGCCACAGTTTTTCAAAGTTCTCGCAACTGTCATTACTGTTTTTATGGCGTAATTTCAGCTCCATCAATAATTTTTTATCCGCACACAATTGACCTTCACTATCGAAAGTCGCGACGACATGATAGGTTTTATTAGCATTGATAATAATGGTGACATCATGCTGGCCCGGTAAAAATTTATCCTGTGTGCTAAAGAACTCAGCTAATTCTGCTGAGTAACCTAAACCTTCCAACGTTTTTATGTCAAACACTACTGCCCCCTCTTTAATTGCGGATACAGCCGCTATGGGGAGGAGCGAAAAAAGGAACACTGTAAACGGGAACAAAAAACGGCAGACAAACAAAATAGAGTCCCGTAAATAAGGTGAACAAATAAGCGTCACTAATGGTAAGCACAGAACTTTTTTATTAAAAATTAACTATTGTTATCAGTTCAGAATCATTTTTGTTTTAAAAAAAATCACACGACGCTATCTAAGTAAACAACGACTCTGTGTATATGTGAATATATAAGCTAAATTCCGAATGCAAAGTTCATAGTTAATGAACCATCAATATTTATATTTTCAGTGATAGGGCCCCCCATAGTGCTTGCACCCGCCAGTGTCGGCGTCACTGTAAAATCAGCACTAAATATCTTACCGGCTTTCGCTGTGGTGGTATTCTCAGCCCAGCCAAAACGATAGTTATTTCTCAACGTTTCCAGGGAGTGTCCGCCCTGTAAGGCGTTACTGGCATCGATAAAATACAAGAAGCTACTCGCGCCATCGACCTTGGCATTACTCATTGTTGTTCTATAAAAACCAATTTTCCCAGTGCCGTTCACGAAACCCAATCCAAAATTATGAATGCCGGTGACATCACTAATGGATGCTATGCGGTTATCATGTGAGGTGAGGCTAAGATACGTCACCCCATCACAGATAACAGTCCAGGTTTTACGTATCGGGGCCAGTTCAGTCACGACCGTCCCCGCCTTTATTTTGGTTGATGAAACCTTACCCACATTATAAATACCACCATCAGGTGCATTGACAATACAGGTCGGCACCCCCATGTTTCCTTTAACTTTTAATACCGTAGAAGGAGTGGTTGCTTGGGTAGCCATAGACAACATTAACGATGCAAAAACAGTTAATTGTAAGATGTGCGTTTTCATCATATTTGAGCAACTCCCGATATTAGAATATCGCTAGTATTTATCAAAAAATCTGACTCATTTTAAATAAAGGGCAGATTAATTCCGCCCCTGCTTTTATGTCGTTATCTAGGCGAGAATTAGATACCGAAGGCGAAGTTCATCGTCATTGAACCATCGATCTCTGCATCTTCAGTGATCGGACCGCCCATGGTGGTGGTACCTGCAAGAACCGGGCTGACTGTGATATCAGCAGTGAACACTTTGCCGACACTCTGGGTATTAGCCGCAGAAGACCAACCCGTGCGCAAACCTGTGGTCAGGTTAGCCGTCGATGCTGCGGCAAAGGTTGTCGTAGCAGAAGAGAACACGTTAGACGCTTTACCGTCCACGGTGCCATTCTTCATCTGCGCATTGTAGTAACCGATTTTGCCGGTACCGTTTACGTTACCCATGCCGAAGTTAGTTGTACTCGCAACACTTGCAGAAGCAGTGCGGTTATCGATAGGCATAAAGTTCAAATAGGTTTCTGCATCACAGTTTACCGTCCAATTTTTAGTTATTGGTGTCAAGGCAGTCGTTGCAGTACCTGATTTCACTAAAGATGAAGACAAGTGACCAAAGTTATACACGCCGTCATCTGGCGCAACGATGGTGCAGCTTGGCACTGTCAAACTACCTACTACTTTTAATGTCGCAGTAGGTGCGTCTGCATTGGCAGCATTAATACCAAAAATTAAAGAGGAGAGTACGGTAATTTGGGCCAGTTGCTTTTTCATTTTAATAATCCTGATATATAAAATGTATCACATTTCGATACTTAATCGACCTATAGGCTGACGCCTGTGGCTTAATTTCATTTATTATCTGTTTAAGAAGAATAATATATGAATTTAATAATAATGTTGTCATTAGACGTTTTAAGCGTTTCTCTGTATATAAGATAAGATGTCGATCTGGTGTAGGAAAAATCCTACGGCACAGTTATTTATCGTCCTACGCACGCTTTATTTATCAAAAAAATAATTACCTTGCTAATTACGTGGAAATTAAACAGTAGCTTTATTGATCAATTTATTTCATTAAAGTCTAACTTTTAATATTGTCATTTTTCAATATGCATATTGAATCAGTACCTTGCTGAATAAATCACCTTTTATACTCAATATTTTATTATTTTATATTGTGGTCATTCCTAATGAATTATTATCCGGGGTGCGATATAGGTACCTCAGAATTAAATTCGCTGCTCTTTGACACCCATTTCAATGAGTGTTTTGTCACCATCGTCGATAACCTGACGTTATCGCCCCACGCAACAGACTTAGTGTGATAAGGATCGCTGAATCTTTTTTCTATAAGTGCTTGAATAATGGCAGTGTGCGAGGAATTCTCCCCCGCTAAAAGAGTATCTCCTCGGGTGTTTTCGAGGCGGCCTTTTCAACCGCTCATGTCTCTCTCCATGAAATGGTTGCGAACATGGCCCCTTTTGCGGCATGTTTACAACAACACCTCCCTGCTTTAGACGTTCGAATTATCACTTTGTGAGCAACCTGATGATTAAGTGGCTGTGGAAAGCAAATCAACCGCAAGCGGAGATACTTGCGCAGTGGCATGAAGCCCTAAATATCCCCTTGTTAGCGCCGTTGAATGAGCAGGAGCAAGAGCGCCTGGTCTCTGTGGCAAGTCATCTGCTGCAACAAAAACGGCTAGTGCCGTTACAGGGGTTAGTTTTGACCCCACTGATGCAAGCTCGTCTTACACTGCTGTTCGCGCTGCCGGTCATGGAACTGGGCGCCAAATGGTTAGATGGCTTTCATGAGGTGCTTATCTATCCTTCACCTTTTGTGGTTGAGGATGAGTGGCAAGATGATCTCGGCTTGGTGCATTCTGGTCAAACGGTACAATCTGGCCAGAGTTGGGAGCAGGGGCCGATTGTCCTGAATTGGCAAGATGTCCAAGATTCTTTTGATTTATCAGGCTTTAATTTGGTCATTCACGAGGCCGCACATAAGTTGGATATGCGTAATGGTGGCAACTCAAACGGTGTGCCGCCCATCGCCATGCGTGATGTCGCCTCGTGGGAGTATGACCTGCATCAGGCGATGGATAATATTCAAGATGAGATAGATATGGTGGGGGTTGAGGCCGCCAGCATGGATGCTTATGCCGCCAGTGACCCAGCGGAGTGTTTTGCCGTGCTATCTGAGTATTTTTTCAGCGCGCCTGAGTTATTGGAAGGCCGCTTCCCTGCGGTTTATCAACATTTTTGCGCTTTCTATCGCCAAGACCCGTTGGCCCGGCTGAAACGTTGGGAAAAACAATAGCGCCGTTTGGCCCTCGATTGCTCAGATGCTGAGCAGTCGATCCAAATGCACTCATTTAACGTTGACAGTCACAGGCATGCTAGATATCATGCGCCCCGTTCACACGATTCCTCTGTAGTTCAGTCGGTAGAACGGCGGACTGTTAATCCGTATGTCACTGGTTCGAGTCCAGTCAGAGGAGCCAAATTAGAGAAGCCCGCTTAGGTCACTAAGCGGGCTTTTTGTTTTATTGCTTTATCAAAGCAAAAAGCAACTTATCTGATCCTGATCCGCTTCTTGCGATCAATTAGGTTACCCGCCTCATCATAATACCGGCTAGGCCAAATCTCTGAGGGATGGATATTCAACACTGCCGCGATCAGAAATTCGCCCTTTGGCCACGGGCACTTCAGCGTATTCGCCAATGTTGATGATTTCAAACCCGCTTGACGAGAGATAAAGGCCAACGAAGTCTTCTTCTTATGCAAGCTCGCAATAATATCTGCCTGATGCCAATCACTTTTATCCATAAAAGTACCTTCCTTTTTTGACGTAAACAGAAAAACCAGTCACGGTTTTTCACCCAGAGTTAGCGACTTTAGTAACTCTAAATAAAATCAATCTTAAGGAATGCTAAAGATGTCGTCAATATAGATGTTCACGGCAAAAAACTGATGATCCCTAAACGTTTGAAAACAGCTCGTTTAAAGGCAAACCTGACGCAAGAAAAACTGGGCGTGCTTGCTGGTATTGATGAAGCAACCGCTTATTCTCGGATGTCTCATTATGAGAGCGGCACTCACCGCCCAACATTTGAGACTGTTTGTGCCTTTGCCCGCGTGCTGAATGTCCCCGAAAGCTATTTTTATACCCTCGATGATAGCTTTGCTGAAGCACTGCTTGAGCTGCACGAAAACCACGAAGCGCGCTGGCATCCCGAGAAATAAAGTCGATTTTAAATCATTGCGTTATAAATAGAATTAGCGGTTTTACGTGTAAGGGAATCTTAGCGAGAAGCACACGTCATCGGCGTCGATAGCATCAAGATTAATAAGCAATAAATGTTTGAATATCATTGTCATTAACCGTGAAACAGCCCGTAAAACAGCGGCCCGCGGGGAAATCATCACTTAAACCGCGTAATAGCTGCAATTCAAAGCGCCCTGAGACCAGCGAATAGCTAATGAGACGCGCCTCAAGAAAATCAAAGTAGCGACCCAGTTGTGGATATATCGCTTTAAATAAGCTCTCTTTGGCTGAAAAGGCTAACGTCAGTAGATGGTTGAAAGGCAATGGGCCTTCCTGAGAATCGCGGTACTCCTCCTCACTGAGAATGCCGGGCCACAGATCTTTGGCCCTTTCCACAGGAATCAACCCTTCGATATCCAGCCCAACACCATGGGCAGCGCGGCTTTCAGTTAATGGCCCTACAGCGGGAGTGATGACTTGAGCCGAGCATAAAGCACGTTGGCTGTTATGGCTGATGCTACCAATTAGGCCGGTGGGCCACAGTGGTGCACGATCCAGTCCATTGGTCAGTGGATAGTCGCGGATTTCCAGCATATTCAGAACTTGGCGGGCCACAAAGCGCCCGGCCAGATATTCAGCACGCCGCTTATTCACGGCTTTGTGCAAGCTACTGGGAAACGCAATGCCGTAGACAGCAAAGAGTTCATCCCGGTATTCATTGACATCAAAATCGCATTTCGCCAACACGCCGTGAAACAGTGGCTGACCATTCAAACCGCTGGCGGGCAGTGCGGCAAAGGTAAAGTTACGGATAAATACCGACGTCACAAATTATCCTAATCCTATTGATTCATCGGCTTTATAGTAGTAGTTAACCTTCGCCACCACAATATTAGAACCCTGTCTAACCACATAACTTGTTGTCAGAACAGGATTTTAACTCAGTACCATAGGCTCATGATTGGCCAGCCGACCAGCAGCAGCATGGAGATATAGAACACCCCCATGATCCCGCCCAACCGCCAGTAATCTTTCGATTTCACATAGCCGCAGCCATAGATAATCACACCAGGGCCGGTGGCGTAAGGTGTCAGCACCCCCATGATGCCGATAGAGAGCACCAGCAACATGGATAGATGCTCCATCGGCACACCACTCAACCCTTTACCTACCGCCAAAATCACTGGCAGCATAGTGGCCGTATGCGCAGATAAACTGGCAAACAGGTAGTGAGAGAAGTAGAACACCAGTACCAGCGCCACCACCGTCATCGTCGGTGAGAAACCGTCCAGATGAGTGCTCATGGTGTTGGCAAACCAATCGATGAAGCCGGAACGGGTCAGGCCGTTTGCCATCACCACCAGTGTCGCCAGGTTAACTAAGGTGTTCCAAGCGCTGGAGTATTTGGTGATATCTTTCCACGACACCACATGCAGCGCCAACATTAGGGATACGGCCAGCAAGCCGACTGCCGTCGCATCAATAAATGCGCCACCAAACACCCATAAGCACAAGCTTAGTAGCACTAATCCGATCAGAATCATCTCTTTGCGAGTCAGTGCCCCCATCTCATTCAGTGCTGTTTGCGCCCACGCCGCCACTTCATTACTTTTCGTCACGCCGGGTTTATACAGCACATAAGAGAGCCAAGGTGCCACGATCAGCAAAATTAACCCAACCGGCAAGAATGCCAAGAACCACTGCATCCAACCGATATGGACACCAGCGATCTTATTCACAAACTCGATACCCAACACGTTAGGTGCCGCGCCCGTCACAAACATGGAGGAGCTGATACTGGTACCAATCACCATCATCCACATCAGATAGCCGCCAATGCGCCGTGACGACGGATCATTAGGGAAGGAATCGAACAGCGGCGGTAAGTTTTTCACCACCGGGAACACAGTGCCACCGGTACGGGCGGTGTTCGATGGCGTGAAAGGGGCCAACAGAATATCGATGATAACAATGGCATAGCCCAGTGTCAGGGTGCGCTTACCCATAAACTTCACCATGAACAGGGCGATCCTGCGACCCAGTCCGGTGGCTTCATAGCCGAGAGCAAAGATAAATGCGCCGAAGACCAGCCAGACGGTGGTGCTGGAGAATCCTGCCAGCCCCCATTTCAATGACTCTTTACCGCCATTAAAGCCAGCATCAGCCACTTCTGCGGCGCTGAATAGCACCCAGTCAGAGCTGAGCACACAAATCGTCACCGCGATAAAACTGATCGCCGTGGCGGGGATCGGCTCTAAAATCATACCCACAATCATGGCGACAAAAATCGCGAAATAGCGCCATGCTTGAGGGGGCATTCCTTCTGGGGTCGGGATCAGCAGCAGAACGGCCAGCACCACAAAGGGCGCGAGCGCTTTCCATAATTTCTCTTGCGACTTCAACATAAAGAGACTCCTATAACACCGTTATTATTTTTGTGAGCGGGATGGTGAGGGAACTGCGCCAGCAACCAGGTCAAGATCAGCAGGTCAGCACTGCCGCCAGGGCTCAGGTTGCGAGCGATACATTGGGCGTCAAACTCTTGCACCCGCCTCTGGCTGAGGGGGTCACCCATCCCTGCCGGTGAGAGTGAAGCCAGAATTTCCGTCGCCTGTTGTTGTAGCCATTGCAGCCCCGCCATACCGCCACGGGAGACCACATTGGTATCGCGGTTGACGGACATCAAAATCAGCAAGGTGTGCAATAGGGCGTGATCAGGTTGCGTACCAGCAGCTAACAAGCGCTGATACGCAGGTAAGGCATGGGTTAATACGGTGGCGAAGCCCGATTCCGCCTCACCACGTGCGCCCGTCAGTCCATGTTGATAGAACAAGCGTTGCCCCGCTGTTTGCTGTGGGTTGGTCTGGCACAGCTCCCGTTGGGTCAGCCCGCAGCAGAGACTCGCTGCCTCTTGGCAAACGGCATCAGCGTGAATCAATTCACCACGGGCTTTCAGCCGCCCCAGCGCGCAGCAGAGCAATCCCAGTGAGAAAACGCTGCCTTTATGGGTATTGACGCCGCCCGTGGCGCGAAACATGCTGTTTTCACACGCCAATCCCAGTGGGCGCAAACTGCTCAGCGCCGCTTGCCCCTGCAAAGGGTGATGGCTGATACCATGCTCAATAAAGCGCGGCAACCAGGGGGCAATAGCATCAGCACTGTCATAAAAATCGATCAGTGCCATATCTCGATGTGCGCCACAGTTGAAGCGATCGACTAAACCGGGCTTGGGTGTCAGATTGACCTCGGTCAGCATCGCCCGATAAGCCAGCCCCCCCCAGTAGGTTGAGAAGCCAGAAGCCCCCCCAGCCAGCACCGAGGGTGATAGCGTCGCCCTTGCGTCAGTGCGTTGCAGTTGTGGCATTGAGCATCAACTCCATCTGAGTCAATAATTCGTCGACGCTGTGGGTTTGCGCCCGACCACACACATTGGCGGGGCGATGACACAGCAGGCAGCGGCGCGGCGGCAAGCCAACGTCACGGCGCGACAAGATCTGTCCGGTGGCATCAAGCACATCGATATCCCATAACCGGCCCTGCGGGTGTTTCAGCTCGAGGAGCATTGCCGCGTCTTTCACCTGCTCAGCAGGTAAATCAACGGCAATCAAGCCTTCACAGCCAGTCGGTAAAGGAAAAACTTCTTGCTGCAACACCGACCAGCGCTGTTGTTGGCACAAAGTAGTAATGGCCTGCCATGCCAGTGCAAACAGCTTGCGGGTCAACGGGTTATCCTTCACCGCGCCGGGGGCCACCAGCGTGAGTGAAATCAAGCTCACCTGATGGCGCGCCAACCAGAGTTGTTGCCGGTGCTGGCGCGATTCACGGCTGGTGAGCAACTCGGGCAAACTGATGGGCCGGTTAGCCGCTAATGCCGGAGAGAGCGTATTCATCGCCTACTCCTCTATCTGATGCACAACATCAATCACCGAGCCGTCGCGGTAACGCACCACGGCCACGACGCGATCAGTGAATTTGATAGGCTGTGGCACCCCAGTCAGGATCAATGCGCGCTGATAGAGCCACTCGATGGTCACCACCGGCAATCCTGCTTGCTGCAAGCGCTCGGCCAGCTCTGGTCGAGCCGGATTGACGGCAATACCGTGATCGGTCACTAAAATGTCGATACTGGAGCCAGGGGTGACACAGGTGGTCACTTCATTCACCAGTGTTGGAATGCGCCCACGTACCAAGGGTGCGACGATAATCGACAATCGCGCCGCGACCGCCGTATCACAGTGGCCGCCGGAAGCACCGCGCAATACGCCGTCTGAACCCGTCAGCACATTGACGTTAAAACCAGTGTCAATCTCCAGCGCACTGAGCACCACCACATCCAGTCGGTCGACAGACGCCCCTTTTGAGCTGAAATTGGCATATTGATTAGCGCTGATTTCGATATGACACGGGTTGCGGGCCAGTGAGGAGGCCGCCTGCCGATCAAAGCTTTGGACATCCAGCAGCTTGGTAATTAGCCCTTTTTCATGCAGATCCACCATGGTCGAGGTGATGCCGCCGAGAGCAAAACCGGCAGTGATCTTGCGCCGCAGCATTTTATCTTCGAGAAAACGGGTGACCGCCAGTGATGCCCCGCCAGTGCCAGTTTGCAGTGAAAATCCATCGACAAAATAGCCCGATCCAGCGATAACCTCAGCAGCACGGCGAGCAATCAGTAATTCGCGGGGATTGGAGGTCATGCGGGTGGTATCAGCGCCAATCTTGTCGGCATCACCCACTTTTTCAACCTGCACAATCAAATCAACCTGATCTTGCGTAATGCTGGCGGGGTGATGGGGATAAGCCACCAGCGCTTCAGTCAGCAGCACAACACACGCTGCATATTCGGCATCCACTCTGGCGTAGCCCAAAGAGCCGCAACAGGCGTTGCCGCTAAGACCATTTATTTGACCAAAACCATTGGTATTACCGAATTCGTCACAAGCTGGCACGCCGATAAAGGCCACATCAATGGTCAATTCGCCGGATTCAATGAGGTTAACCCGCCCACCGTGAGAGTGAACTTGTACTGGTTTACCGAGTAATCCACGTGACACTTCTTCGGCCAGTGGCCCGCGCATACCGGAGGTGTAGATCTCGCTGACCACACCATTGCGAATGTGATCCACCAGTGGCGAATGACAATCGCTCAAGGAGCTGGAGGCCAATCGTAGATTTTTGAAACCCATGGCAGCGATGGCATCCATCACCAGATTCAAGGTTAAGTCACCGGCACGGAAAGCGTGGTGGAAAGAGATGGTCATGCCATCTTGCAGCCCTGAACGGCGAATCGCCTTTTCCAATGAATCGCAAATTTTGATGTCACGGGGCTTTTGCGCCTGCAAATTAGCTTTAGAGGCGTTTTGATATAGCTGATACGCCGGGCCGTTATCCTGGCGAACACTGAAGCTTTCTACTCGTTGTTGCCTATTCATCTTTTATTCCTCACGCAAACCGCTGACTGCACGTTGCAAAACCAACCGCGCCCGTTCAATCACTGGGCTGTCCACCATCTTGCCGTTCAGGGAGACCACCCCGCGCCCTTCAGCTTCCGCGGCCGTGGCGGCATCAACCACCGCTTGCGCATGGCGAACTTCTTTTTCGGTCGGGGCATAGAGGTTGTGTAACAGTTCGATTTGACGCGGGTTAATCAGCGATTTGCCATCAAAGCCCAATTGTTTGATCAACGCGGCTTCTTGCAAAAATCCGGCTTCGTTATTGGCATCGGAGTAGACGGTGTCGAAAGCCTGAATCCCCACTGCGCGGGCGGCCTGCAAAATTGAGCAGCGTGCAAACAGCAGTTCAATGCCTTCTGGTGAGCGCTCGGTGCGCAAGTTGCGGACATAATCCTCCGCCCCCAATGCGATCCCCATCAGGCGCTCAGAAGCTTGTGCAATTGCCAGCGCCTGCGTAATCCCTTGCGCTGACTCAATGGCGGCCAGCAGGCCAGTGCTGCCCACTTCGCGACCACACTCGGACTCGATACGGCTGATTTCTCGCGCCATATCCTCCACATCTTTCGCGTTATCGGTTTTCGGCAGGCGCACGATATCGGCCCCACCGCGCACCACCGCTTCCAAATCTGCCAGTCCATAAGCGGAATCCAGCGCATTGACCCGCACAATGGTTTCTACATCTTGATAAAGCGGGTGTTGTAAGGCGTGATAAACCAAACGGCGGGCAGCATCTTTTTCGCGCAGGATAACCGAGTCTTCTAGATCAAACATCAGTGCATCTGCCTGATAAATAAAGGCGTTACTCACCATGGCGGCATTAGCACCGGGGACGAACAACATGCTGCGGCGCATTCTGTTTTTCATTTCAGTTTTCATCACTGCGCTCTCCATGGCAGAATTTTTTCATCGCAGGCTCTGAGCAGTGCGGTTTCCAGTCGTGCCTGCAAAACGCAATCCAGTGCGCCTTTATCATCAATAATCAGTTGCACCCCGGTGACCTGATGCTGTTCCAGCAACGCCAGTACGCTGTAGCGAATGGCCTCACCAAACTGCTTATCCACACTGCTGTGAATTTGTAGGTCTATTTCCGGTGGATTTAATGGCGCGATACGCACCATAACGTCGCTCGACTCCAGTGTTCCGGCGACGGCCTCTCTGATAATTTTCATTTTTCACCTGATTAACTTATCTTCAAATTCAGTGGTGACTGACTGACGTCTCAGTACCTATCTTTGCGCCCTGCTTTATCGACCCACGTTAATCGACTAAAACAGGGCTGGATTCTTTGCGGGTAAGGCGCTTTTCTCGGTGCTGGCGGCCTTTTGCGCGCGCTGTGCCAGCAGTCGCTGTAAGTAGTGACAGGTGGCAGGCGGCACCAGTTTGCGTATGGTTTCGGCGTCTCCCTGCGCTAATAATTTGCGCACCCAAGAGGCGGAAATGGCAGTGTTGTGATATTTAAGGCGCTCAATTTCCACCAGTGAGATCGGTGGATATGGCAATGACGCCGTTTCCAGCCAGTAGCTCATGTCGTGGTTATATTTGGCGGTCACGGTGCAAAATGGCTCTGTACCCACAAAGCGGTGAGTCACACCCAGTGCTGGCGCTAAATATTGACGGAATATTTTCAGATCGATTTCGGTATAGCAGTCATCCGCCACACCCTGGTCTTTAATGAAATAACAGGGGAAGGTGGCGCGAGAGATCATATATTCCGAACCGGGATGCACGGTGAGATTGGCAATATCTTGTGTACCATCGAGAACTAATTGCAGCCGATCGTCATAGGGAAAACGTGAATTATCTTCTTTCACTAAAAATAGATGTAACCAATCACACTGTGCCGCAGCCTGACGCACTAAATATTGATGTCCACGGGTAAAAGGATTGGCATTCATCACGATGCTGCCAATTTTCTGCCCCGGCTGACGTAATTGGCTCAACTGTTTGGCATAGCGCTGTAAACGACAGGCACTATTTTCCATTAGCACCACAATGCCAGGGACACTGGCTATCGGATAAAAGCCACAATCTTTAAATAAGCTCTCATTTTTCGTTTTGGTATAGATAAACAGATGGCTGTGATGACGCTCGTAAGCCAAATTGACCAGCTCGGTTGCCAGTGTTAGCGCCAGGCCTTCGCCCCTGACCTCTTCGCTGATGGCCACGCACTTGATAATATTGCCAGCGATGCCACCACAGGCCACCAATTTTTCATTACGGCTTACGGTAATAAATACGTCGACAGTGGTATCTATATTCAGATCGTTAGCACGTAAGAAACGTGTTATTTCTACAATCCGCTGATGGTCTGAACGATTAATTCGGCTAAATACCGCATCCATAATTGACTCTCTGCTATAACGTTTGCATAACAAATAAAGAACAAGTTAAATATCGAAAAATAAAATAACTTAGCATTTACTCTTTAAATAAAAAATTCACATAAAAACAACAATACGAAATAAGATATTGGAACTCGTTTTTTAATTAGAATTATTTGACGAGCACATGCTAAACATAAAAATAGCCTGATTAATTGACCTATTTCACATATAAAGCAGTAAATATAAGTTATTTAATGGTTTTAATTTTCTTAATTATTAATATATATTTTTATTTTTCTTAGCTATTTAATTATTGCCTAAATTGACTTATGTTAACGCCTGTACTAATGGTTCATATGTTAATTAAGGTGAGTAGAATGTCTCCCGTTTCTTCCGCAACAAGTAAATTAACATGGCGCGGCCGAATGTGGAGCCGGTTAAAGAATATGGCCTTCCCGCTGCGGATATTCTTTCTGCTACTCACTGTCTCGATTCTGCTCGTTGGTGCATTGGATCGCTTCCTCAGTCACAATTTTGAGCAATACCTGCTGGATCAAGTCAGTAAAACCGCAATGAATCAGGCCAAAATTATCGCGTCGATGGATTCCGTGGTGAATGCGGTTAAACATCGCGATAAAGCCCAGTTGGCAGAGATTGTCGGTCGATTGGGCAATACCTCTGACCTGGATTATCTGGTGATCGGCGATACCCAATCCATTCGCCTTTACCATCCCAATCCGGAGATGATCGGCTACCCGATGCAGTGGACCAAACCCGGCGCACTGGAAAGGGGCGAGAGCTACATTATCTTTGGTAAAGGTTCGATGGGTGAAGCCATGCGCGCCAAAACCCCGATCCGCGATGAGCAAGGCAAAATCATTGGGGTAGTATCGCTGGGTTACCTGATCAGCAAAATCGATCACTGGCGGCTTATTTACCTGCTACCCCTCACCCACTCGTTTATCATCGTGCTGGCGGTGTTGCTATTGCTGTCATGGCTGTTTGCCCACCATATCCGCCGTCAAATGATGGGGATGGAACCGAAAGAGATAGCGCGAGTATTGCGCCAACAAGAGGCACTGTTCGGGGCGGTATTTGAAGGGCTACTTGCGGTTGATCCTGAGGGGAAGATCACTGCAATCAATCAAAATGCGCGTAAAATGCTACGCATCTCAGCCACGCCACAGCAGTTGATTGGTTGCAAAGTCAGTGAGGTCGTCTCACCTGACCACTTCTTCCTCGATCAAACCGGCGATAACCGCCAAGATGAACTTTGTACCTTTAATGGCTTGAATACTATCGCTAACCGGGCCGGTATCTGGTCGGAAGAGGGTGTGTTTCAAGGCTGGGTGGTGAGTTTTCGTAGTCGGGATGATATCCATACCCTCAGTGCTCAGCTCAGCCAGATTCAACAATATGTCGAGAATCTGCGCACCGTCCGTCACGAGCATCTGAACTGGATGTCAACCCTGAGCGGGCTGTTACAGATGAAAGAGTTTGATCGGGCGTTGGAGATGGTGAAAACCGAATCCTCCTCCCATCAGGCCCTGATTGATATGCTGCGTACCGCCTTCAATAACCGGCAGATTGCCGCGTTACTGTTTGGTAAATACCACCGCGCCAGAGAGTTAGGGCTGAACTTGAACTTTGTTCCCGGTTGTCAGTTGAGCAACCTGCCCCCAACTATTGGCGAGAATGAACTGGCCGCCATCATGGGGAATTTGCTGGATAACGCCTTTGAGGCCAGCTTAAAAAATCCGGACAGCGATAAGCAGATTGAGATTTACCTGTCTGATGAAGGTGATGATTTGATTCTCGAGGTCGCTGACCACGGGTGCGGCATTGACCCACAATTGCAAGATAGCCTGTTCGAACGGGGTATCAGCTCTAAAAACTCAGATGAACACGGTATCGGCCTGTATTTGGTGGCGACCTATGTTCAGCAAAGTGGCGGCACCATTACGATAGAAGAAAATCCGCCACGTGGCACCCTATTTACAGTCTTTATTCCGAAGACGCATTGATCTCAAAGACGGGGAGATCCCATGGAATGGCTTAATATTTTAGTGGTAGAAGACGAAACACCACTGGCAGAGATGCACGCAGAATTTATCAAGCAGAGCAGCTACTGCCATGAAGTCTGGCTGGCGGGCAATTTGCAGCAAGCCCGCAGTATGGTGGCGCGCTTTAAGCCCGATTTGATTCTGTTAGATAACTATCTGCCCGACGGTAGTGGCTTGGAATTATTACGTGAAATGACCTTACAGGGCTTCGCGGGTGGCATTATTTTCGTCACCGCCGCCAGCGACAGTGAAACCGTGTCGGAAGCTATCCGCTATGGGGTGTTTGATTACCTGATTAAGCCGGTGGCCTACGAGCGACTGGAGCAGTCATTGGCGCGATACAGCCACCGTCATCAGGTATTGCAAGATGGCACTAAGGTCAATCAGCGCCAGATCGATGAGATGTACAATACCTATGCCCGTGGCGAGCAAAAAGTGACACTGCCGTTGGGGATCGACCAGATGACGCTGGATAAAATCCAAACGCTATTCAGTAATAATGCCGCCGAGTACACCGCAGAAAATGTCGCGCAAGCGCTCGGGTTAAGCCGCACCACCGCTCGCCGTTATTTGGAGTTCTGTGCCACCAACCAAGCGCTACAGGCAGAGATCATTTATGGCAAGGTTGGCCGGCCGCAGCGTATTTATCGCAGCAGGAAACTGGCGTAAGCCCACTCTCTGCGCTCCACTTCCCCGTGGAGCGCAGTATTTTACCGCAACAATTGCCTGTTTCCTCACCAAATTTAGCTTGCATATGTTAAGCCTCTAACATTTCTGATAACAATTATTGCTCAGCTAATGATTGATCAGCATCATGCATCTATCTGCTCCACAATAATGAAAAATCATGATTAATGTTGCATTGATAGATGACCATATTGTCGTCCGCTCAGGGTTTGCCCAGTTGCTATCACTGGAAAAAGATATTCGCATTATTGGCGAATATGGTTCAGCGGCTGAGGCATGGGCCAATCTCCCCAATATTGATGTCCAGGTTGCGGTGATGGATATTTCGATGCCAGACGAAAGCGGGCTAAGTCTGCTCAAGCGCCTGCGCCAAAAAATGCCCCATTTCCGCGCCATTATTCTGAGTATTTATGACACCACCGCCTTTGTGCAAAGCGCGATGGATGCTGGAGCCAGTGGCTATCTGACCAAACGCTGCGGCCCGGATGAGCTAGTCCAAGCGCTGCGCACCGTCAGTGGCGGTGGCCTCTATCTCTGCTCCGACGCGCTGCGGGCGCTACGCCATATGCCGCAGCAGCCGCAACAACTGGCCGTGCTGACACCTCGGGAGAAAGAGATCTTCCAGCTATTGATCAATGGAATAAGTGTCAAATCTATTGCCGAGAAACTGTTACTCAGCCACAAAACTGTGCATGTGCATCGGGCGAATATTCTGGGCAAACTCCAGTGTGAAACCACCGTCGAGTTAGTGCATTTTGCGCTACAACACCAGTTGTTGGCAGGTAATTGAGATGTGGCAACTGCGGTCTGTGGGGCTATCGCTGTTTCTGGTCATCTTCTTCTCTCTGAGTTGGCTGGCCCTGTGGACCATCAGTTTTTATCTGAGCGATGACGGCTTGCACGCCGTTCTATTGCTGCCGCAAGGGCTGCGATTGGCGTTGATGATTCTGCTGCCTCGGCGCTATTGGCCAGTACTATTGCTGGCGGAGTGCGCCGGACTCTGGTGGCTACATAGCGAGCAATTACAGACCTCCGCGCTGATTCTGCTGTCGCCGTTCTTGAGTTTGCTGCCCGCCTGGCTGACCCAACGCTTCTGGCATCACTACAGCCTCTATTGGCAACGGTTGTTGCTGCTGCTGACCGCCGTGGCGGGGAACAGTCTGCTACACGGCGCGGTACTGAGCTTGTGGCTGCCCTTGCCTGTCGCTCAGACGCTGCTCGCCACCTTTACCGGCGGTATTCTGCTGGTGCCGTTCACCTATCTAATCTATGAATACTTAAAGCAGCAGCATATTCGAAATCTATTTTCCCAGCAGATTCCTGACCCGCCGCTGCGCACCTCGCTGCTGATTTGGTGCTCGTTGATCTTTGCCATTCTGGTGTGTGTGCAGGTGGCGATTGCGCCGAATATGGAGCGCCTATTGCTAATTTTCGTCTTTCTGCCCAACGTGTTTATGGCCTACAAATTCGGCTGGCAAGGTGGGGTATTGGCGGCGGTATTAGGTAGTCTGATGATCACCGTCACGCGTCAAGCCAGCGGCGCATTTCATGATTTAACTGAGCTGGAACTTTTCCTCTCGACCCAAGCACTATTGGGGCTGACACTGGGGATCGCCATCAGTCGTCAGCAGCAGCTTGCACAGCGCCTACACCGCTATCGCAATCAGTTGGAGCAAGAGTTGCAAACCCGCCGCAAGCTGATGGCGCGCTTAGTGCATACCGAGGAGGATGTGCGCAAAGAGATTGCCCGCGAGCTACATGATGAGATTGGTCAGAACATCACCGCCATTCAAATTCAGGCGATGCTAGTCAATCGCAGTGCGCCGACCCCTGCGGCGCAATCTGCGGCCAATCAGATCAGTCATTTGTCGCAGCGAATCCACCAAACCACCCGCCAACTATTGCGCCAATTACGCCCGCCGGTGCTGGATGAAATGCCACTGGATCAAGCGCTACAGCATCTGGCAGAAGAGTTTGCTTTTGCCGAGCAAGGGATCACTTTCCAACTCGATTACTCACTGCCACCGAGCCCCGGTGAGGATGCGGTGGTGTTTACCCTGTATCGACTGGTGCAGGAACTGCTCAATAACATTAATAAGCATGCTAACGCGTGCAATATTCAGGTCAGTCTACGCCTTGCCGATAATATCATCACACTGGAGGTGCGCGATGATGGCATGGGCATTCCGGTACAACCCCAAAGCGGCGGGCTGGGGCTGCGCGGCATTGAGGAGCGAGTACGGGCGCTGGGCGGTGACTGGTTATTGCAACGGCGTTTAGGGACGCGCGTGGTGGTGAACCTGCCGACTCATGTCCGCACCACCGACTCTGTGAGCCTGCCCACAGAACCGGATCAAAAGCCGGCATAAATAAGCATTATTCCTAGCCGTCTAAAACCTTATCTCATCTCTTTCACCTTGACCTTCCTTACACTCACTTCAATTACCGGAGGAATCCATGGCTGCATCGCTTTTGTCGTCAAAGACTTTACCCCCTGAGCCTTTGACGCCGGAACAGGTGAATGCGCGTTACCGCTACTGGCGACCGCGCCTGATGGCCGCCATGGTGATGGGTTACGCCGCCTTTTATCTGACACGCAAAAGTGTCAACTACGCCATGCCAGTGATGCAACTGGAGCTGGGCTTGGATAAAGGGGATATCGGCTTGCTCGGCACGCTGTTCTATCTGGCTTACGGCGGCTCTAAATTTGTTTCGGGTATCGTCAGTGACCGCACCCAAGCTCGCTGGATTATGGGTATCGGCTTGATGATGACCGGGGTGCTGAATGTGGTGTTTACCCTGTGCCATACCCTACCCGCCCTGCTGCTGGTCTGGACATTAAATGGCTTCTTTCAGGGATGGGGCTGGCCACCTTGCGCCAAATTGCTGAGCACATGGTATTCACGCAATGAACGTGGCACTTGGTGGGGCTGCTGGAATACCTCTATCAGCATTGGCGGTGCCGCAGTGCCGCTGCTCTCGGCGTTTCTGGCCTCGCAATATGGTTGGCAGGCCGCGCTACTGGTGCCGGGTGCCATCGGTATCGTTTTAGGCATTTGGCTGTGCTGGCAATTGTGCGATAAGCCGCAGCAGCAAGGTTTGCCGACTATCGGCCAGTGGCGGCGCGACCCACAGGATCAGTGGCAGGAGCAGCAAAGCCCACCGATGCCGATGGGGCGTATCTTCCGCGATGCGATTTTGCGCAACCGCACTATCTGGTTGCTGGGGGTCTCTTATGTGCTGGTCTATCTGATCCGCATCGCCCTCAACGACTGGGGCAATATCTGGCTGGCAGAGAGCCACGGGGTGAATTTACTCAGTGCCAACGCCACCTTGTCGCTGTTTGAGTTGGGGGGATTGTGTGGTGCGCTGTTTGCTGGCTGGGGATCGGACCTGCTGTTTCGCGGCCAGCGTGCGCCGATGATTTTGTTATTCGCTCTGGGGCTGTTTCTGACCATGACCGCGCTGTGGCTGGCTCCGGTAGATAACTATCCGCTGCTGTCAGTGACCTTTTTCAGTATCGGTTTTTTTGTCTTTGGGCCGCAAATGCTGATTGGCCTGGCGGCAACGGAATACACCCATAAAGATGCCGCGGGAACGGTCACCGGATTTCTCGGCTTGTTTGCCTATCTCGGCGCTGCATTGGCCGGATGGCCACTGGCACAGGTGCTGCAACATTATGGCTGGCAAGGGTTTTTCGCCTTGCTCACACTGGCATCGGCCGGTGTTGGATTGTTATTGATGCCGCTACTGATGACCGGCATCAATCGATTAGGGTTTGAACCGACGGGAAAGCGCTTTATCCCAGCGGACAAAGAGTAAAAGTACGTCAAATAATACCTCTCCTACAACGATAACTCTGTTTGTGACCCGGTTTCGGGCCATCAGGGAATAAAAAGGATAATGTTATGAAACTTGCACCTCTCTCTGTACTGATTGCTGCTGGCCTCGCACTGAGCGCCTTTACGACTGTCGCCAAGGCCGAAGGCCGCTTGGTGATCTATTGCAGTGCCACCAATGCCATGTGTGAAGAAGAAGCCAAAGCCTTCGGCGCAAAATATGATGTCAAAACCAGTTTTATCCGTAATGGCTCCGGCAGCACACTGGCCAAAGTGGATGCAGAGAAAAAGAACCCGCAGGCGGATGTCTGGTATGGCGGCACGCTGGACCCACAATCCCAAGCCGGTGAGATGGATCTGCTCTATGCCTACCAATCCCCCAATCTGTCGCAGATCATGCCGCAATTCCGTGACCCGGCAAAACGCAAGGGTAACTACTCCTCGGCGGTCTACATTGGCATTCTGGGCATAGGCGTAAATACCGACCGCCTGAAAGAAAAAGGGTTGCCGGAGCCAAAATGTTGGAAAGACCTGACCAATCCGGTCTACAAAGGCGAAATCCAGATTGCTGATCCGCAAAGCTCCGGCACGGCCTACACCGCGTTAGCCACCTTCTCGCAGCTGTGGGGTGAAGAGGCGGCCTTCGATTATCTGAAAAAACTGAACGCTAACGTGTCGCAATACACCAAGTCGGGGATTGCTCCGGCCCGTAACGCCGCCCGTGGTGAAACCACCATCGGCATTGGCTTCCTGCATGATTACTCGCTGGAAAAAGAGAAAGGTGCGCCGCTGAAACTGATCTCACCCTGTGAAGGTTCTGGCTATGAAATCGGCGGCGTCAGCATTCTGAAAGGCGCGCGTAATCTGGATAACGCCAAGTTATTCGTTGACTGGGTGCTATCAAAAGACGCACAAGAGTTGGCGTGGCAGAAAGGTCAGTCCTACCAGATTTTGACCAATACTACCGCCGCGACTTCTCCTAACTCACTCAAGCTCGATGACCTGAAGCTGATTGACTACGACATGGACACTTACGGTGCTACCGAGATGCGTAAGAAGCTGATCACCAAGTGGGTTAATGACGTCAAGATGGGGCAATAACAGCCCACACGCAATTTCGACGCCGGTAAATAATTTATCGCTTATCTCTATAACCCTGTCATTGGCGTTGCAACCTGTGAACACAGTTGCGGCGTCAATGACAAAGGTTATCTCTGGGGAACACCATGACACACACTCTGCGGATCCCGCAGTCACGGGATGCCATATTCTATTGGTTGGCTTTCGCCGTGGCTGCTTTTGCCTTGTTACCCGCATTCAGTCTGGATTACGGCCTACTTGAAGCCAGTCGCGCTGAGCTATTGGCCGCTTATGGTTGGTCTGGACTGAACATCAGCACCTTGTGGTTTACCCTGCCGCTGCTGTTGCTTTTCCGCCCACTATCACCGGCGGGCCGCGAGCAGCGTAGCCGCCACTATTTTGATGCTGGTTATGCTCTGTTCTGCGCCCTGTTCGTGGTGGTCACTTCCGCCTGGCTAGAGCGTGGGCTAGGTTTTGCCACCATTGGGCTGTTTATTGCCTTGGGCGCAATCATTACGCTGGCACTGGCTCGCCTTGAGTGGCTGGGGGGCGACCGCTTTGTCCTTGGGTCACTGGTGACCATTATTGCCCTGATTACCGTCTTTATCCTGTTCCCCAGCATCGCGATTTTCATCCCGATTTTTACCGATGAGAGCGGGGCTTTTGCACCATGGCAATTTATGGCGATCCTCGGACAGGCCCATATCCTGCAAGTTATCTGGAACTCGTTCCTGCTGTCGGTGGCGGTCGGTATCGGTTGTACTTTCTTCGGCATGGTGCTGGCGATCTACACCACGCGCATTGCCAAACGCTCAGCGCTGCTGGGGCGTATTTTCTCGATTTTACCGATTGTCACCCCGCCTTTTGTGGTCGGGCTGGGCGTCACCCTGATGATGGGCCGCTCCGGCTACGTGACCGAGTTGATGGTCACGTGGTTTGGGCTGACCAATACCAACTGGCTGTATGGTTTCACCGGCATCTGGCTGGCACAGGTTTTGGCCTTTACGCCGATGTCATTTATGATCCTCGACGGCGCGATTAAAACTATTCATCCGTCACTGGAAGAAGCCTCCTACACTCTGCGTGCCAGCCGTTGGCAGACTTTTATGCAGGTATTTCTGCCGCTGCTGAAACCCGCGCTGGCGAACTCATTTTTGATTGTGATTGTGCAGTCGCTGGCGGATTTCAGTAACCCGCTGGTGCTGGGGGGGAACTTTGACGTGCTCGCCACGCAAATCTACTTCTATATTACCGGTGCACAACTCGATTATCCGGCAGCCTCGACACTGGGCGTCATTCTGCTGATGTTCTCGCTGTTTATCTTCTGCATCCAGTATATGTGGATAGGTAAACGCTCCTACGTCACCATCTCCGGCAAATCCTCCCGTGGCGACGTGCAACCACTGCCGGTGTCATTGGTGTGGGGCACCACCGCCATGCTGTATGTGTGGATCGCCTTTAATGTCCTGCTGTACGGCAGCATTTTCTACGGCAGTTTTACCGTCAACTGGGGGGTCGATTATACCCTGACGCTGAATAACTTTAATCAGCTATTCGGCCAAGGTTTCAGTGATGGCGCATGGCCTTCGCTGCTCGATACTTTACTGTATGCCGGGATTGCCGCACCTATCACTGCCGCCTTCGGTCTGCTGATCGCCTATATCGTGGTACGCCAACAGTTCCGTGGCAAAAAAACCATCGAATTCAGCACCATGCTCTGCTTCGCGGTGCCGGGCACGGTGGCGGGCGTCTCCTATATTCTGGCCTTTAACAGTGCACCGGTCTATCTGACTGGGACAGCCGCCATCGTCATTATCTCGATGGTGATGCGCAATGTGCCGGTGGGGATACGTGCCGGGATTGCCGGATTGGGGCAGTTAGATAAATCGCTGGATGAGGCATCACTGAGCTTGCGGGCCGGTTCACTGCGCACCGTGATCTATATTTTGCTGCCCTTGCTGCGTCCGGCGATTCTGTCCGCGCTGATTTACAGCTTTGTACGCGCCATGACCACCGTCAGTGCCATCGTCTTCCTGGTTACACCGGATACTCGCGTCGCCACCTCTTACATCCTTAACCGCGTGGAAGATGGAGAATATGGTATAGCAATTGCCTATGGTTCCATTCTGATTGTGGTGATGCTCGCCATCATCTTCCTGTTTGATTATCTGGTTGGCGAAGCGCGTATTGCCCGCTCAAAAGCCAGCAATGCTGAATAATGACGTACTGATAAGGCCAAATATTATGTCTAATAACGATACTGCTGTTGATAAAAAACATTTTGTCGAACTCAAGCACGTCACCAAACGCTTTGGCACCCATACCGTGATTGACGACTTAAATCTGGCGATCCCGAAAGGGGAAATGGTCACCTTGCTCGGGCCATCCGGCTGCGGCAAAACCACGGTCCTGCGGCTGGTGGCAGGGCTGGAGAAACCCTCTGGCGGCCAGATTTTTATCGACGGTGAAGATGTGACCGACAGATCTATCCAACAGCGAGATATCTGTATGGTGTTTCAGTCCTACGCCCTGTTCCCCCATATGTCGTTGGGGGAGAATATAGGCTATGGCCTGAAAATGCTTGGGCGACCCAAAGATGAGATTCGTGAGCGCGTGCAAGAAGCATTGGCGCTGGTGGATTTAGCGGGTTTTGCTGACCGCTTTGTTGACCAGATCTCCGGTGGGCAACAACAGCGGGTAGCACTGGCGCGGGCGTTGATCCTCAAGCCAAAAGTGCTGCTATTTGATGAGCCACTGAGCAATCTGGATGCCAACTTGCGCCGCAGTATGCGCGATAAAATCCGTGAATTGCAGCAGCAGTTTAATATTACATCGCTGTATGTCACCCATGACCAGAGTGAAGCTTTTGCCGTCTCTGATACCGTTTTGGTGATGAATAAAGGCAAAATTATGCAAATGGGAGCGCCACAAACCCTGTACCGCCAGCCTGCCTCCCACTTTATGGCCAGTTTTATGGGCGATGCCAACGTCTTCCCTGCGCGAATCAACAGTGACAGCGTTGAGATATTGGGTTATCACATCCCACGCCCGCTAGGATTTGCCACCGGATACCAGCACGCCACCGTGGGCGTACGGCCGGAGGCCATCACCCTGAGCCAGCAGGGCGAATCCAGCCAGCGATGCACCATCAATAAAGTGGCCTATATGGGGCCGCAGTATGAAGTTCTGGTGGATTGGCATGGGCAATCATTGCTGCTGCAAGTAAACGCCACGCAACTGCAACCGGCACCTGGCGACAGTTATTATCTGCAAATCCACCCGTATGGCATGTTTGTGTTGGCGGATACCCCCGAGTAAACCGGTGAGCGGGCAGCGAAGAACAGGGCTGCCCGCCCCTTTATCGGATATCCACCGGATATTTTCCGCATAAACATTGAGCTAAAAGCCAAAAATCTCAATAAGTTGCACAAACTCTAAGCAAACGATTCAAATTTACGGTTTCCCCTTTGACATGCCCCTGATACCCCGCTATTATTCGCCTCGTTCACACGATTCCTCTGTAGTTCAGTCGGTAGAACGGCGGACTGTTAATCCGTATGTCACTGGTTCGAGTCCAGTCAGAGGAGCCAAATTAGAGAAACCCGCTTAGAAAACTAAGCGGGTTTTTTGCTTTCGATCTGTCGCGTCACAACCTATAGTAACCTAAGCATCACTAATGTATTGGCATTATGCTGTGAGTGCGATGCCATTATCACCGCATTACCTATCCCTATGATACTTATGCTGGAATAAGTAGCAGAATCGATTATAGAAATTTCCTACACCCATCCCGAAAAATCGTATATATTTACATTTAGAATTATAAATTAACTATTTCTCATCTGTTTTCCTGACGCATTTATTATTATTTAATTAAAAAAATTCCTAACTCGTTTATAATCAACTCACTAGGTAGAATAAGCCCATTGGCTTGGTTCGAGTCCAGCAGCCTATACATAAGCAAGAATCTTTTCTTGATAATCTATAATTAGAGATTAGAATCACCGAAATAGTACTTTGGGCATCGGCAGTAGTGGTTCTTGTTTATCTCGTCTTGGGTAATCATTTGGAGTCTATCGGTGCGAGTGAGGGGCAGTGAATTAACCCTGCGAATCCCAAGATATAACAGTTTATGGAGATAACATGACAAAATCAGTGATGATCGTTGATGACCATCCGGCTATACGTGTCGCCATTCGGGCGTTACTATCGCAAAGTAATGAATTTTCAACAATTTATGAATCTGTCGATGGCAGTGAAGCACTAGAAACATTAAAAAACAATCCTGTTGATTTAGTCATTATCGATATTGAATTACCTAATTTCGATGGCTTTTCGTTGCTGAAAAAACTGCAACAACGCGGGTTTACCGGTAAATCATTATTCTTGTCCGCCAAGAATGAGCAAGTTTTTGCGGTACGCGCATTACAGGCTGGTGCCAACGGCTTCATCAGTAAGAATAAAGATATTAGCGAAATTCTGTTTGCCGCACAGAACGTATTACGAGGTTATTCATTCTTCCCATCTGAAGCTTTGACCCAATTAGCCGGGCAACCTTCAAGCCATGATCCTGTCAATCGGGCGCGTTTGTTGTCAGAGCGAGAAATTAATGTTTTACGTTATCTGGTGAATGGCTTGTCTAATAAACAAATTGCCGACGAAATGTTTATCAGCAACAAAACTGTCAGTACCTATAAAACCCGAATCCTGACTAAATTAGGGTTAAGTTCGGTCATTGAACTGGCAGATTATGCGCATACCCATAATTTGGTGTAGTTCAGTCGGGTCTGGTTTCCGACGAACCGAGTCTTCTTTACGTAGTTGGTTTTCCTTACTCATCTTACTGTCCTGCTTGCTATTACTTAGCGGGCAACTTCATGCCGCCGTGATGACCGGCCGCCAAGGGTGTGACACTGGACAGCCCTTGTCGATACACAGCATCGCTAATAGCTATAGCGAAGACCTATTACTTACCCCTTCCACCGACACGCGCCAATCAAGTCGGCGCACGGTGAAAGTGGGGGTGGTCATTGATGCCAATACCCCATTTGTGGTTAACCGCGATGATAATGCCATTGAAGGTATTGTTGCGGATTACCTGAAAATCATCAGTGATGCCAGCCAACTCTCTTTCCAGATGATTGGTTATTGCGACTATGGATTAGTGTTGAATGCGCTGGAGAATGGTCAGATTGATTTAATGGCCGGAACCCCGATGCCTGCTCAGCCGGGGTTGATTGCTTCCCATGCCTTCTTTACTAACCGGCATGTTGAAGTCCGCAGCAAAAATTGGGACCCAACCAAACGCACTCACCCGGAAACCGTGGCTATCGTCAATAACGAGCCGCTCTCACCAGAGTTTTTGTTTAATTATCATGCCGACAAAATTGTCGCCTACCCTAATCAGTTACAGGGGTTGCTGGCTGTTGCCTATGGTAATGCCGATGTATTTGTCTCTAATGCCACCTCTGCCAACTATTTGATTGACCAGTTGCAGCTGCTGACGTTGCAAATTCGCAACTTTGCGCCCTACCACCCTGCCCCCTATACATTCCTGGCGCGGGAAAGTAATCAAAAACTCATTGATTACATTAATCAGATCCTAGAACTGCTCCCCACTCGGGCGACCGGAGATATTCAGCAACGTTGGTTTGGTAGCAAACATCATTACAATATTGATGCTAAGTTGCTTTTGACCGAACAAGAGGTTAGCTGGATTCAACAACATCCGGTGGTGAGTTATGTCGCTCCCCTTGATCTGGCCCCTCTGATTTTTCGTGATCGCCAGACAGGTGAGATGGCCGGTTTCGCCGTCGATCTTATCGATATTATTTCACGTCGAACCGGGATTAAATTCGAACCGGTTTACACCAAAGATAGCGGTGAAGGGGTCCGTGATTTTGTCGCCGGTAAAATCGATATGCTGCCGATTGTGGCGGTAAGAAACGGTATGTATGGGCACAATCTTTACTCCTCGCCAGTTGCCCAATCCCTATGGGGGATACTGACTCGCGAAGACCGTATTGATATCAACAATGTGGCCGATCTGGCAGGAAAACGGGTCGGCATACAAGCGGGCAGTGCTTCCAGTGGGATTATTGGTAATCCGCTCTTGGCTCAGAAGATTACTTTTGTGCAAGCCCCCGATACCATGACGTTGGTGCGTTGGTTACAGCAGGGTAAAGTTGATGCGGTCATCAAAAATATGATGACGGCCAACTATCTGTCAGCGCAGAACTTTAGCCCTAATATTAAAACCGTGGCGGTGGCAGGTGAAGAGCCATTGATGATGGCATTTGGTATCAGCCCGAGGTTGCCAGAATTAAAAGCCATCATTGATAAAGTGATTGAATCTATTCCGCCGGAAGAGTTAGACAATCTGATCAGCGACTGGAGCACATTTAAACCTAACCCGGTGAGTTTTGATAGCAAGACATTAGATAATGAATTACTGATGATCGCGCTGAAAATAAGTTCAGGGCTATTATTGGTCTTTGGCTTATATCTCTGTTATCTGGTGTTCAATAAGCGCCGTCAGGCCATGTTGTTACATACCCGTTTATTGCAACAAGAGTCGATCATTAATGCCTTGCCCTTCGCGGTATTCATTCGGACTGCGAATGGAGAGCTAGCGGTTTATAACAGCCACTTTGCTGCCGCGCACCAAGATAAGCTTAACGATATGCTCAATCAGAAGAGTGAGTCAGCCCACTGGCCAATGACCAGTCAGCTCGATCGTGAGATAGATAAATACTGTCGCTATGTCTTGCTGGATAGAAAGCCACAACTGGTGGATTTATCCCTTGAGATTAACGAGGAGCTGCGGGATATCTTCCTGTGGATTATTCCGCTGGATAATGCAGAGCGCAGTTTGCTCGGTGGCTGGCTGGATATCAGCCAACGTAAAACGGTTGAGCGTGAATTGGAAGCGGCCCGTGTCGAAGCCGAAAGCGCCAACCGCACCAAAAGTACCTTCCTTGCCACCATCAGTCATGAACTGCGCACACCGATGTACGCCATTATGGGCTTGCTGGAGCTGGAAATACGCAGTGATCAGCCGGTCGAGAAAGATACGTTAATTACCGTATCCAAAACCGCCCAGTCTCTGATGCTGCTGCTGGATGACATTATCGACTCCGCTAAAATTGAGGCCGGTCAACTGAGTGTTCACCCGGCGGTAGTTGATTTCCGTCAGGAAATGGAGCGGATGTTCACTATCTATCAGCCGATTGCCGATGAGCGCGGACTGCGATTCTCTGGCTGGCTGGATGAGCATATCCCGCCGTTGCTGATGGTCGACATGCTAAGAGTGCGGCAGGTGATGGGAAATCTGTTGGGCAATGCATTGAAATTTACCGAGCAAGGCGGTGTCTCGATAGATGTCACTTGGGAGCCGATGGATGGCACGCGCGGCATAATGAATATCGATATTACCGATACTGGTATTGGTATCTCCCTGGCAGCACAAGCCACCCTATTCCAACCCTTTAGCCAAGCTAACGAAGGGAAATCACCGCGCTTCGGTGGCTCTGGATTGGGGCTGTGGATCTGCCATCAGTTGATTCATAAGATGGGCGGGCAAATCATCCTGGAGAGCCAACTAGGTAAAGGCACTAGCCTCTTTATTACCTTGCCGCTAGAGATCGCCACTGAGGATGATATTCCCCAAGATACGACCATTCTGCATGCTGATGAAAAACAGCTGGGTCATTTAAAAAATCTACGTGTTTTGGTGGTGGATGATTTACCGGCTAACCGTCAGTTACTCCAGCAGCAGTTGGCCTTTATCGGTATCGAGCAGGTGATGAGTGCAGAGAATGGCGCGGAAGCCTGGCAAATATTGCAGCATTATAGCTTTGATGTGGTCATCACCGATTACAATATGCCATTGATGAATGGTTATGAACTGGCGGCGCATATCCGGAGTAGCCCTGCGATAAAAGAGATGATCATCATTGGCTGCACGGCGGATGCGCGGGAAGAGAGCACCAGCCGATGTACTGACGCCGGAATGAATGATTGCATGATCAAACCTGTGACCATCGACACCTTACGCACGGTTCTGCTGCGCCAGGAGATTATTGGTGGTATGAGCGCAGACCGTCATCACACCGCAGGTGACAATCCTGTTAGCCCAAAAAGCAGTGAAGCAGCTAAATTACCGCAATCCCCGCTTACGGCGGCGCAAGATAAGTTAAGATCGCTCTCTGGAGGCAGTGCTGAGGTAGAGTTGCAGTTATTGCAATCATTGCTGGAGAGTAGTTCGCAGGATACTGAGGCACTAACACAGCGATATAATCAGTTGGCGACGGCTGATGACACCGAAATCCCTGATGATATTTACCCAGAGATGGCGAGTCTGGTGCACCGCATTAAAGGCGGTGTACAACTGATTGATGCGCAACAACTGGTAGACAGCTGTATTAAGTTCGAATCGCTGCTGCATACACATGATAAGCCCACAATTATTGCGCAGGGCATCGAATATCTGGCACTGTTAACCGAAACTAACCAATTATTAATTGAGCTCGTCGCTTCATACACCAAAATAGGTAGTCGTGACTCAATAAAATAGAAAATTAGCGAGCATCCCATGAAAACCCGTCAGAACTTTTGGCGGGTTTTCTTATTTAGCGCGTGATTATTTATGGCTTGGATAAAAGTCTAATTCTGTCATCAAGCATGATAAACACCCTAACACAATGAAGTTAAACAATTTTATTATTGTTCTATTTTTCATCGGATATGTTCCTACATAATTTGTGGGAAATTTCGGATATAAAACAAGGACGCATCTCATTCAACTCACCTCCATTTCCCCCTACACTGGCATCGGCCCAAAAACTGAACAGAAAAATCGAAATAACGGCTAATTCTATTCAACTTAATGATCGCTCATTTCGCTGAATGCAAAAGGTCCGTGTTTGCCAAAATATAAATCATAAATTTAAGTAGGAATTACATGGGAAAAACTCTAATGGCGTTGATGCTACTTGCCCTACCGGGCATGGCATTGGCAGCGACCTCAAATAACACGATTAAGTTTCAGGGCGAAGTGGCCGAACAGACTTGCATGGTTGATATTAATGGTACAGCAAACACCCCAGTTGTTTTATTACCCACCGTCTCAACCAGCAACCTGAACCAAGTTAATTCGGTTGCGGGCAAGACCAATTTCACGATTAATCTCACCGGCTGCAACATTGCCATTCAAGACACCAAAATTAGCTCGGTTTTTCAGGGAATGAACGTGACGAGCGCCGGTAATCTGGGCAATGTCGGTACAGCACAAAACGTGGCAATTCAGCTGCTTGATACCAAGGGTGCGCCAATTCGTATGTCTGGAGGCAGTGTTGAAGTCCCCGGTATCACATTGGTCGCGGGCGCAACATCAGCATCACAAGATCTGGCAGCACAATATATTACGGAAGAAGGTCGTGCGACGGCAGGGAGTGTCATTGCCTCTGCTCAATATGCGATTACCTATCCCTAACTATTCGTGAAACCGGACTGTTTCATGAAAAGGTTGGCCAACCGGTAACGGAGCCTAAATAAACCAGGAAAAACCAAGGATAAGTAAGCGCTATGACACTGACTGCCCACAAAATTATCGCCTGCTCGTTGTTGCTGCTCAGCGGCGTACCCTTATGGACCAAAGCCAGTGTTGTCATGACAGGGACTCGTATTATTTATCCTGAAGGTACGCGGGAGAAAGTATTGCAGCTCAGTAATAAAGATGATTACCCCAATTTAGTCCAACTCTGGATGGATGATGGCGATAATCAGTCTTCACCAGCAAAAAGTGATGTTCCCTTTACATTGACACCACAGATATTTCGTATGGAACCCCAGAGTGGACAAGTGATACGGCTGTCATATATTGAGCGTAACTTGCCCAAAGATCGTGAATCAGTGTTCTATCTTAACTTTTTGCAGATCCCCGCATTAAAAGCAGATAAGCAGACTGAAAACAAACTGGTTTTGATCGTAAATAATCGGCTGAAGGTCTTTTACCGCCCTGCGGCATTAAAAGAGAACGTCGATACCTTAGGTGAAAAAATCCAAGTCACGCTAGAGGGTGTGACCGGTGATAAAGTCAAAATACATAATCCAACGGGTTATTATATCAGCCTGCGTGATGCCAAATTGGTCAGCAATGGGAAAACCATTTCGTTTGCCACCAGTGAAATGTTTGCCCCCAATTCAACCACCGATTTAGCCTTCCCCTCTGGGGTAAAGGCAAAAAAAGGCGAATTGCTGACGCTGAATGTGGTCAACGATTATGGCACTAACATTCCCTGCAATTATCATTTGTAATCGACCTCCTGATGATAATCGAGAATCGACTCAGGCGTAGGGATAGCCAGTGAGGTTTGCCTCTTGGCTATCCTGCCTGCTCACGCACGGCTTGTTAGTCAGTCATAGCCTGTCAGCAGCGGATGAACATAATCAAGACGAATACGTGTTTGAGGATGCGCTAATCCGCGGTTCCTCCCTCGGCTTAGGCTCTATCTCTCGCTTCAACAAAAAAGATAGTTATGAGGCAGGAAAATACCAAGTTGATCTCTATATGAACAACAAATTTGTCGATCGTGTTGAACTGACATTTATCGCCAAAGGTGATGACGTTGTTCCCTGCCTGTCAGGTGCCCAGTTGCTTCAGGCGGGCGTAGAAGAAGCGGCACTGAAAAGTGCCCATTTGGACGATGAATGCCTGGATTTCAAAACAATTCTGCCTGCCAGCGATTATCATTTTGATTACGCCAAATTACGTTTTGACCTGTCGGTTCCGCAGCTATTTGTTAAAAATATGCCACGGGGCTATGTCGATCCGCGGAATCTCACTTCGGGCGATACTATTGGTTTTAGCAATTACAACTTCAACCAATATCACGTGGGCTATAACAAAGATGGGATTAAGCGCGCCACCGATTCGAGCTATCTGAGCTTGACCAATGGCATCAATGCGGGGATGTGGCGTTTTCGTCAGCAAGGTTCCCTGCGTTATGACCAGATTCGCGGGGCGAACTGGACCTCAAACCGGTTGTATAGCCAGCGCGCACTGCCCTCTATTGGCAGTGAAGTGACCGCCGGTGAGACCTTCAGCTCCGGTCAGTTTTTCTCCAGCATGGGGTTTACCGGCATCGCGCTGGCAACCGATGATCGCATGCTGCCTGAATCACAACGTGGCTACGCTCCTGTGGTGCGCGGCATTGCCAGAACCAACGCCAAAGTGACGGTCTATCAGAATGGTCGGCCCATTTACCAAAGCACGGTTTCACCGGGGCAATTTGAGTTTGATGATCTCTCAGCCACCAACTTCGGTGGTGACTTAACCGTCGAAATTCAAGAAGCTGATGGTAGCCTGAGTACCTTTCAGGTGCCTTTCTCTTCAGTGCCTGAGTCATTGCGACCGGGGTACTCCCGCTACAGTTTTGCGGCTGGCAAGGTCCGTGATCAAGGCAATCATGAACTCTTCAGTGAGCTGACCTATCAGCGTGGCGTCAGTAACGCCATTACGGCAAATAGCGGTTTACGTCTGGCCCCCGGTTATCAAGCCCTCATGCTAGGAGGCGTCTTTACCCACTATATTGGCGCGTTAGGGCTGGATGTCACTTATTCGAAAGCCAATTTGCCTGATGATGAGCAACAGAGTGGCTGGATGGCGCGAGCTGCTTTTAGCCGCACTTTTGAAGCCACCAACACCACACTCTCGGTGGCGGGCTATCGCTACTCAACTGAGGGCTACCGTGATTTGAGCGATGTATTAGGCGTTCGGGCCGCCAGCCATAGCAAAGTCTGGAGCTCCGGCACTTACCAACAGCGCAGTCGCGCTGAAATTTCGCTTAATCAGAGCTTTAACCATTACGGTTCGCTCTATTTGACCGCCTCCTCGCAGGATTACCGCAATGATCGCAAGCGGGATACGCAGTTGCAGCTAGGTTATGCCAATACCCTGTGGCGTGATACCAGCTTCAACCTGGCGGTTTCGCAACAAAAAACCGGGGGCGGCAGCAATGAAATTTACTTTGTCGATCCCGGCAGTGGTATGCCAGCGGCAAATGGCGCCAATCTTCTCGGCGTCAGCGAAACGGTGGTGCAGATGTCCATCTCATTCCCGCTGGGCGGTAGCCCACGAGCGCCCTATATCTCCGCCGGAGCGGTCCATAGCCAAACCAGTGGTGCCAGCTATCAAACATCATTATCAGGGGTGATGGGGGATGACCAGTCGGCCAGTTACAGCATGGATTTCGCCCGCAGTGAGCAGAGCAAAGAGAACACCTTTAGCGGGAGTTTACAAAAACGGTTACCCGTAACCAGCCTGAGCGGCAGTGCATCCAGTAGTCCCGGTTATTGGCAGGGATCGGCCAGTGCACGAGGCTCGGCCGCTTTCCACAGTGGCGGGGTCACGTTGGGGCCGTACCTGAGCGATACCTTTGCCCTAATCGAAGCCAAAGGGGCCAGTGGGGCCAAAGTGATGTACGGGCAAGGTGCACGTATTGACCACTTTGGCTATGCCTTGGTGCCTACCTTGACGCCCTATCGCTACAACACCATTACACTCGATCCCGATGGGATGGACTTCAATACTGAGCTGCAAGACGGCGAGCGGCAGATAGCGCCTTATGCCGGTTCGACGGTGAAAGTGACTTTCCGCACACTGAGTGGATATCCGGTGTTGATTAGCGTCAGACTCGCCGATGGTAGCCAACTGCCGATGGGCACGGTGGTGTATAGCACCGACGGCAGTGCCGATAACGGACATGATGACAACAGTCAGGAACATCAAGTTGGCATGGTCGGACAGGCCAGCCAAGCCTACTTACGAGCGGAAAACCCTCGTGGGACGCTGATTCTGGCATGGGGGGATGCCGCCGATGAGCGGTGTAAACTTGATTACGATTTAGGCACGCCCAAGAACGATCAGCAGCTTTATAAACTCGATGCCTTGTGTGTCGTGACTCAGCCTTGAATCAGAGAAACAGTATGAATCCTATGACGACCCGCCGCGCTACGCTAGATCGACGCCGCCCCCTTTTCTCTCAGTGTATGGGATTATTTTTGGCATTCGGCTTACTGAGCGTTGCGTTACCCAGTTATGCGCAGTGTGTCTGGAAAGGTGCCAATATTGGCGGCGATAACTACGGCGCTTCATTGCAGCTAGGCAATATCAATATGACGAGCAACTATATTCAGCCCGTCGATTCGATTCTGGCCTCTAGCATTGTGAGCCTCGTCCCCGCCCGTTTCTGGGCAGATCCCGAAGCCGTTATCTATGAATGCGATATCGCCGATAAAGAGAGTCTTTTCGAAGTCTTTGCCACCAACGGCGACAGTAATGTCGGCGGCTACACCAATATGGGGGATAACTATTTTCAGACCTTTTTCCCCTATACCGCATTGAAATTGATTCATGTCGATTCAGGTATTGAATTCAGCCGCATCTGGCAACAAGTGCCGCTGAAGAAATTCGATGTAGTTGGAAATAAAATTCAGATTAAAGGCAAGCATTTCAGCCAGATCCGCGCTGAATTAAAAAAGGTGGGTTCAGTGGATCGCAACCCTGGCCCCTCCACTTGGGGATGCCCAGGGCCTGCGGCAGATAACTACTCCGGCAGCTACACCTGCAATCAACCCAACGGGTATGTAGTTTTCAAAGGCCCCGGTATGCCGGTGCCAGAGGCTGGGTATGATTCAGCGACCAATTATCAAACCTGGGGAACTGGGCGCTATATGGCGTTTGGCATGAATACCTCGCCAGTTGCCATCCTGACACGTAAAAATACCTGCGTGGTGCGCAACGTCACGCCTTATGTGGTTTTCCCGATCATCACCGTGAATGAACTCAACGATAACCAAACACGCAGCGCTGATATTACGGTGGATATCGAATGCCAATCTGGTACCGAATCGGGCATTAATAGCGGACAAACGGCGCTGGGTATCCAAACCTCATTGCCGGGCTACCTAAAAGCGCAGGGCTTAGGGTTGGTGAACGCGGCAGGCGGCGTGAGCTATCTGCTCTCCGACCATTATGGTACCGATAATCGCATTGCCACTGGGGTGGGGATCAGCTTAAGTGACAGCAATGGCGCGGCAATGAATTTTGTTGGTTGGGGTGGATGTGTCAGCAACTGTGTCGCCGGTGCCAGCGCGGCCGGTTGGTACCCCATTTTAACCGGAGCCAACGCCAATGGCAGCAGTGCCGCGGGTTATAACGACTACTCTCATCACTTCATCGCCACCTTGAAAAAACTGCCTAACGGCACCCCCACCGCCGGTAAAATTGATGCCACAGCTTACGTTTTGGTGAAAATACAATGAGATACTTTTGTCTGTTGCTACTGATGCTCCTCATCAATCCGCACGCTATGGCCGGTTTAGTCGCAGGGGCGACACGCATGATTTATCAACCTGAGTCACGCGAGCGCACGCTAATGTTGGCGAATACCAATGATTATCCGGTGGTGGTACAGACCTGGATTGATGATGGTGATGTGGACAGCACACCGGATCAGAGCAAAGCACCCTTTATGGTGTTACCGGCGGTCTTTAAAATGCAGCCGGGCGCGGCTCAAGGGCTGCGCATTATCAATAAAGGGGATAACCTGCCCAGCGATCGGGAATCAGTGTATTGGCTAAACTTGTATGAGATACCGCCAAAAACGCGGCGCAACGTTGATGCCCATGCGCAGGTGGCGATGGCGATGAACACCCAGATGAAGATCTTCTATCGCCCCGACGGGTTAACGCCACAACCAGCCGAAGCGCTGAAAAAAGTCAGTTTCACCCTCAAAAAGCAAAATAGTGAATACGTTCTCACGGCCCATAACCCCACGCCATACCATGTCTCTTTCGGCCAAATTCAGTTGAAAAACCAGCAGAAAAGCTATCTGGTCGCCCAAGAGATGGACATGATGGTGATCCCATTCGCTGATCGCCAGTACCATTTTGAACAGCAGCCCACATCACTCAGTGGAGAAGTAACCCTGAATTATATTTATTTCAATGATGCGGGTAATGAGGTTAAAAACAGTCAGTTAGTGAGAGTGACACCGTAACAAGTCGCATTTAGCGCCCTTTTTTCTTACGCCCAGGTTGAGCAAAGCGCTTACGGGACGCGGCGTTACCGTCAGTTTTTTCGGCTTTTTTCGGCCCGCTGATGCTCACTCTTTTCACTTCAACAGTTTTAGCTGGCGCTTTTTTTGCTGGTTTTTCGTCGGACGATGAGTTTTCGATCAGCTTAAATAACTCGATGAGCTCATCGTCGGTCAAATCACGCCATTCACCCTGCGGCAGCCCTTTCAGACTGATATTCATAATGCGTACACGTTCAAGCTTGGTAACTTCATAACCAAAGTGCTTACACATGCGGCGAATCTGGCGATTAAGCCCCTGCACCAAGGTGATACGAAACACAAAGGTCGCTTCTTTCTTCACTTTGCATTTCTTGGTCACCGTTCCCAGCATGGGTACACCCGCGCCCAAACCGAGAATAAATTCGTCAGTTATCGGCTTGTTGACGGTCACCACATACTCTTTTTCGTGATCATTGCCAGCACGCAGGATTTTATTGACCAAATCGCCGTGATTCGTCAGCAAAATCAGCCCTTGCGAGTCTTTATCCAGTCGCCCGATAGGAAAGACCCGTTTGCTGTGGTTAACAAAATCAACGATGTTATTCTGCTCACCATCTTCCGTGGTGCTTATCACACCGACGGGCTTATTCAGCACGATCAGTATCAAGTCTTCTTCATTACGCGGCTCGATAATCTGACCGTTAACTTTCACCACATCTCCGGCAGACACCTGAACGCCAACCGTAGCACGCTTGCCGTTAATAAAAACATTGCCTTGTTCGATGTGGCGATCAGCATCGCGTCGAGAACAGATACCGCTCTCGCTAATGTATTTATTGAGACGAATGGAGGAGTTAGTCAGCATGATACCTTCGCAAAAAGCGGAACTATACCTTATCCGCGTGAGGATGCGAAGCTTGCTGAGGGGAATAATGTGAGCGGCTTAACAAGGGGGATAACTTGCGGGGAAAATAGCAAGTTTGCTGAAAAACAAGCCAATAAGCTCATTCTCTCAGCAAACGCGCATTTATAACGTTTTTCCCCTTTGACACGCCCCTGATACCCCGCTATTATTCGCCTCGTTCACACGATTCCTCTGTAGTTCAGTCGGTAGAACGGCGGACTGTTAATCCGTATGTCACTGGTTCGAGTCCAGTCAGAGGAGCCAAATTAGAGAAGCCCGCTTAGGAAACTAAGCGGGCTTTTTGCGTTTGGAGCGAATTATGGGCGTGTGCAATGAGCGAGGAGCGGAAGTTACCAATTGCTCTCACAGCTGTTGACGGATGCACCTATGGCAAAACAATATGTGTTGTCGCTTAATTTTCCACAGGCACACCAATGTATGTGTGTGAATGGTCAGTTTCGTTTTTCTAAGTCGGCTAATGCATATCTTCCGCGTTCTGCTACTGATAGTGATATATCAGTAGCCAATATATTTGCCAGCTTAAATGCTTCATCACCGATATTATCCAATTCTTTTATGAGCATTTCGCCAGCTATACGCCGAACTATTGGCGAGCGGTCGGTTGTTGCCATCCTCAAAGTATCAATAAAGGGGCGAGTTGTAGCTATTACTCTCTCTTTTAAAGTAGGGATGCGGCGCTGTATGCCATGTACTTTGTCAACCCACTGCCATGTCAGCCCTTCAGCCCAAACGAATTTACTTTCAAACTGACAACGATACGCTTTGGCTCGCAGGGAAGGTTGAATTGATTTTTCTGAAATCTCAGCTATAAATTTATCCAGAGCGGTTGTGCGTCCTGCCTGCACAAATATAGTAGCGACAGGCCCTGATGAGGATGTTAGAAGCCGTTTTTTTAAAGCATTAGCTACTTTCTCCATTAAAACCACTTTCATGAGCACCTCTTTCTCGATATCTTCCATTCTTCCCCAGGAATCCCAGTAAGGAAGAGTTATAAATAAGACATCAACAATAAACTCAGGATCAGATTTTTCAGCAACCAATGGCAAAGCATCACGGGCTGCAGCTCTTACCTGCGGAACCCAGTCATTTAGCTTCCGAACAACTAAAGCTAATAAAAAACTATTTGGTGCCCCATCTGATAGTGTCCTCAGCGCTCTTTCTCGTCTGAAGCCATCAGCGCTACATATGTCCATCCATCTAAGTGATCCTACTTGCTGGAAATCATTATCACTTTCCTTCTGACTATACTGTCGGAGGGAATAGAAAATCTCCGCTCGAATTAATCGTTCCCAATCATCGAGGCCTTTTAAGGATATATTTGAGGTGGCAGTGATGAATTTTGATATATCAGGTCTTATTATTTGATATAGGATATCAAAGGTGAGTGATTTTTTAATAGATTCAATGAGCTCTTGCTGAAGGCTATCCTGCGGTAACATGAGCCAGCTTCCTTTATAAAAAATTTTATGCTTATACTTCTTCTAAAGTGACAAAGAGTTAAAGTCAAGAATCATTTGTTTAATGGATTTTTATTTATATATGGTTCCCCGACGACTGCACAGGAAGGCTCCGTCTTGTGCTTCCAGACCATGCGTCCGCTCATGGCACACAGGGGACACTCAGAGCGATGGCCTGACTGGACGTGCGATGAATTTTGTCCATTGCTGATAAGTTTAGCCCTGCATCTGCACTGCCCGTTGAATAAGTGCTGACACATTCCAACATCAATGCACCGGGGCAACCGTCAAGCTGCTGGCAAATAGCTGTCGTGACGTAATTCCCGCATCATTCTGTGTGATACTATTCGCAGTGCCTAATAGTAGAGTTTTAATGCAGGCTTGATGAGGTAAATCGCATGAGTGATTTTGATTCAATTGATTGGCTGGTTGAACACGGAACAAGCGCGGATCTTAGCGTCGCAAAACATAAAATCGATTGTGCATTGCGTACTAAGCTTGAATCTGAAACTAATTCAGACCGCAATTTCGAATATGGGTCGCTCTGAAAGACAAAGGTTTTGGTTACGTAACATTGGAGATTCCGGCATTGGGAATTAAGAAGGGAATCCAACTCCATGAGGGTCAAAATATCGATGAGATAGCTATAGATATTATCAAGCAGGAGTTTGATGATGATATTTTTGGTCTTTATGGCAAAGACTATGAACCACCACATTCTGATTGGGCAACAAACTTCCCAGAATATACGGATCACGCATGGAGATTTGTAACTGTCTTTACTCCAATATCTCCAGAGATTGAATAATTTTCAGTAATAAAAATGAATGAATCCTTGAGGTAACAATTTTCAACCGATAACTGTCACTCTCCATATTTATGCACACTGAGGCCGCACAACGAACTTTTTACGTCTTTAGTTTACTTCCCAGCGGTTCCGGGATGTTCAAGTGCTTCTGTCCAGCCTAAGGCATCTGAATGTCAGCTCAGAGCGAGGAGCGGACCTTATTGTACAAAGCATGTAGCCAGATTACAGTGAAGCCACTGATTGACAAGTGAGTCAAACCAAACAAGCAGCCAATGAAACAAAACTTCGCCAACTTAACCAAATCTGGATAACTGATCGGTTCATGAGGACAACAAATAATGTCATTCAATAATAAAAAACTGTTAATTACTCTCTTATCCCTCTGCACATTTCAGACTTATGCAGCACAATGCACTGCGGAAATCTTCGCTAAAAACAAACTGAACAACTTCATCCTTCTGAGCCAGCCGACAAGAACTGAAATTCCCAAATCTGTATCAATCACTATTGATAGTCCTGATGGGTATCTTCGCACATCGGTTCAAAGCAACTTCAGTCAATGCGGTGAGTTAATTGGCGGCCGTATGAAAGAGGTCAAAACCTCAACAGGCCAGAAAGCAGTTTTCACGGCAACCTCTGAAATTCAGTTGAATAAAACGGAATTTGGCTGGCGTATCCAAGTGGACTCAAACGGGGTCATAGCCGATAAAAACAGTCAGAAAACCACGCAGGCATATCGGCAGACTCTTGAGGGAATTTACCTGCTTAACGATAAAGGAATTATCAGCCGTGCAGTTAATCGTTCGGTTATCGAGGCCACAAAACCGGAAGATAAAGATAAAACCGTAGTAGGCACAATCGACTACGACTTCAATTCATCAGGATTACTGGCAAGCGCGGCAAGCAAAGGAAGTATGGCGATAGATAATAATACGATTGTATATAGTTATGATGGCAATCATCGCCTGATCAAAACCCAATCACCCTCAACCATAGAAGAGTATGGCTATGATAACGAGGGCCGTGAGTTGACCCTGAGCAAGACCCAGACGTATTTCACCATCGAAAAGAATCTGACCACCTGCGAGGAGTGGAACTCACATGGAGAATGCACACGCGCCAATATGGATATCACAATCACCCCAACTGATCGGACAGGTAAACAGTATGTGGACAAACATAACGCCGTAATGACGGCGAAATATGAATACTGGAACTGACCATTTCACCTGCTACATAAGAAGTCGAAATGGTATTGGATCCGCATCTGGATCCTTTATTTCATCCAGATTCTGAGCTGAACCGCCCCGGTATAGCTTGGTCGAGAGCCGACTTGAGCCAGTACGGCTGTAAGTATCCCTGCAAACGAACCATCAATTTTTAGAGGGCCTCTGGCACTCCAGCTTCCGCTCTTGGCACTGAACAGACTGTCAGATCTCTTTGGATACAGTTCCACTTCGGGCCGACTCTTCGATGCTCGCTCTAGCTACGCTCTCTTACAGGGAACACCATAGTAACGATCACTACATGCCGAGGATCGCTCAAACCATCTTTATTTAACCCGCAACTATTGGTGGTCATTCTGGTGGTCTTGACTGAAAGGGAATTCAGGTTCAGCTTACTAATCAGCCAATTAATGGCGTAGTCATCTGCCTGACCGGTTGCCACCCGTCGCGTCGTTGGGTCGTCGTGCCATTGGGCCAGTAGCCAGATTCGTCAGTCGGCTTAAAATTCGGTATCATCCGCACCCACTCTCCATCCGGGTCGCCTGATGTCTAAGATTATCGATACCTTTATTGCCCCGCCGTGCCATGACAAGATAGAGACGCTCTATCAGGACGATCACCTGGTGCTTATCAATAAACCCGCCGGGCTACTCAGCCTCTCGGGGAAAAATCCGCAAAATCTCGATTCGGTACATCATCGGCTGGTACAGATATTCCCCGGCTGCACCCTCGTCCACCGTTTGGATTTCGGTACTTCCGGGCTGATGGTGATTGCCCGCAATAAGGCTATCAATGCCGCCCTCTGCCAACAGTTCAGCCAGCGCACAGTGACCAAAGTTTACAGCGCACTGCTCTGCGGACATCCGGACAACAACGAAGGGGTGATAGACGCTGCTATTGCCAAAGACCCGGCACTGTTCCCGTTGATGTCAATTTGCGCAATCCACGGCAAGCCCGCTCGCTCCCGCTATCGGGTCGTTGAGCGCTTTTATCATGAGTTGGAAGACGAAACGTTACTGCCATTGACGCGGGTACAGCTAACCCCGGAAACCGGGCGCACTCATCAACTCCGCATCCACTGTCAGCTGTTGGGCCACCCTATTTTGGGTTGTGATCTGTATGGCGGTCGCCTGCTGCCAGGTACCGAACAAACACCACGGCTGATGCTGCACGCCAGTGAGCTGCATTTTGTTCATCCCATTAGCGAAGAGTGGATCAAAGCCCGTAATACCAGCCCATTCTGAACGCAAAAGTCGCCATGAACTGGCTGAACATAAAATCTTAATGAAAAGCCCTGAGGGGCTTTTCATACTTAACCATTTGAAAACGTTAATTACCACATCAAATCATCAGGCACTTTAAAATCGGCATAGGGATCGTCTTCATCTTGCTCTTCATGACTAAGCGCACTATTTAATACAATACTGTTCGCATCTCGCTGCGCAATTTTATCGGCTACGACTGCGGGGATAATGGCGTACTCACTCTCACCACTGTTATCAACAACCAAACGAGCAATGGCAAGACGGCCACTAATCAGCTGAGCTTGAGTAAGCTTATCCACAACTAATTTTTTAATTAAATTATTATCTGTGAAGTTAAAACCAATATTGCCTTTTGAAATGTCGATTCTATTCATTTCAATAAGCTGCTTCACCTGAGCTTTGTACTCTTTAGATAAAGCAGCTTGTTTTTGTTGTTCGCTTAGCTGTTTATCACGCTCAAGTTGTGCTTTTTTATTTTCTTCCACAACCTCTCTGGCCTCACGCGCCTGAACTCGTGATTTTTTAGCCGTTCTTTGGACTTTGGCCATTTTTTTACTGGTCACTAATCCCGCTTTTAGCATCTGCTCTTGTAAGGTGAGTTTTGTCATCTTCGTTTCTAAGCCAGTTGGATAATTTGTGGGATTATACCTGTAATTCTTGGGGCTGTACCAGATCGCAGGATCTGCTCTCGGAATTAGGCACAACACTTAGTTAACAATGTATGCTTCCGGCGACTAAGCAGTAAAAGCCTTGGACGGCTAAGGGGGAGGAACGGACGCGGGTTACTCCCAAAATAACTCGAAAGTGTCTAGATTATCCGTGGCTATTTATTCATCATAAGCAACACCGATGATCACCACTATCAATACAATCATATTGTAGAGCTCATTGCTTAAGGGAGAACATATGGCTCGTAGGACAGAATTAGCAGGGATCGCAAACGGCATGATTGGCTCATTCAATAGCAGAAATAATGATGTCGGTGGCTACTGGGCCATTGGGCAGTTGAAATCATATGCGACCATAAATGGTTTCAGTAAAGTTATGTTCAACCTGATCTTAAATGAATCAATGCCCGAGATCAGATTGCTCAACAAGGTGATAAGCAACTATTCCATCAAGTTAAGCACCCTATTAAAGTTACAAAGCATTCCAACCAGTTGGGTCCAGAGTGCAACTATAACTATCCAATTTACCGGGGCGGCACCAACACCGAAGGAAGTATTTCGTAATTCGTTAGGTGATTTTTATCGTTGTACTTGCGACATAGTTGATGACAGAGGAAAGTGTTATATCGCAAGTGACTATGGCTTTTGCAAACCACACTCGGAACATAGTGAACTGAAGCGTAATGATTATATAGGCATTTTATCCTCTCATGGTCACAAAATTCGCTGTTCCGACTGATTTGACCACTGGGAAACGTAATATCCCTTTTACTATTTATAGTGAAAATGGACGCTTGTTTTTCCATAATTCAAAAGGAAATCTCATCGAATCAATAGTAAATCAGCAACGGCGTTTTATCCGCATAATGGTGCTATGAATGCGAGAGTTTTGATAGGAATATCTGAGAAAGTTTATACGAACGGTTTGCTTGAGATAATGGTCTTCTAGTGATGTAGAGTAGTGGTTGTTCAATCTGACAGTAGGCTAAGAGCGAAAAATGGACATAACCAGCTAATACCGAAGCCATCTTAACCGCTATTCGAAAGAATCTATATTTATCAGTGGCGATTCATTCCATTGACATCAGGAAACATCGTAAGGGCCTTGTGAAACATCAGATAATTCATATCTTCTTAATATTTACTGGGTTAGTTAACACTGAGTATGCACTGGCGAATTCACCAAAAAAATAGCACAGGTAGTTTTCCTGTGCCTGCGGCGGGCCGTAATAAGAAAAAATTAACCAGTTACTTTTGATAAAACAAACTGAGCAAGACCTATGATTAAATAAAAATTAAATACCATCAATATTAATACCTGAATCAAAAAAACAATCCACGCAAGAACGCCTAAAAAAGTAATTTTATTTTTTCTTAATGTAAACGTTATTCCAGACAACACCATTACTGACAATAAAAATCTAAAAAATAAAATAACATAAAATAAATAAAAGTTTAATTGAACAGCAACAACACCCATTCCACCAAGAAGAAGACTACCAAAAACACCAATGCCCCAGAATGTAAAAGCTAAACTAAACTTGCCTGTTACTAGATTTTTGAAAAAAGCCATTTATTCAATCCTTGGTTAATGGTTAATCTGATTTAATCTTTTCGCATAAGGGAATAATCGGCTAACAAACTATTTTTGTGGCGTCATCTGATTATGTCTCTAATCCCGAATCCTTCAGCCGCTGCCATCCCCCGTCGGGATTATTGCTCAGTGTGCCCGCTAGTATCAAGCTTACGCGCTGAGTCTGTGCAATCTAGAGGAGATGATAGCGGAGCAGGAGTATCTGGTATTCGATGATTTCCGGTCTAACACCGCCGAAATGACTGATGTGTAGGGCCTGTAGTAGCGCAGTTCAATTCAATCAAAAAACCAACACGTCGAATTCTTGCTCCCTACCACTGCTTAATCATCACAGAAAAAACTGAAGTTTTAGTCAGTCATGGCCGTTAACTAATTGGAAGACTTTGGGCTTTCAATTTAATGCAGCTTTGCAGGGTGTTTTAAAACGCCGTGTTGACCGATCTGGCCAGTAAGGAATTGGCCGTGTTCAGTTTCATTACCGGGGGTCAGAGTGATTAAAATCAATGTGTTATCTTCCACCACTCATACGCAGTATGAAAATAAAAATAGTCACCCTAAAAAGGATAACGAAAGCTTACAGACCGAAGATCGGTCAAGTTCAACTGGCTCAAGTGAGAGTAGTCATTTGTCCTCCTTATCCCAGCAGTTAAGTGATGCGGCTTTGCGCGCGGAAGAGCGTGATTCGAAAATGGGCCGACAGGAGTTATCGGCAAAATCCCGCGCCTTGCTGAGTGAGATCACCGGAATGGGGTACTACAACGGTAGAAAATCTTACGATCAAGAAGTCCCTGATACCCAAAACCCTGAATTATTGGCACGAGCCAAACAGGCCACCGCTTTTACTAATGACCATGGAAACAATCCATTTAAAGGCATGTCACGTGAGCAACTGGACTTAATTGCCTACGATAACAGTGGTTTGTTTACCATGAATGAGCGCCGAGCCGCATGGCAGGAATCATACGATCAAGAAGAGAGCTGGCGGGTTATGGTCGTCGCTCAGAGTAAAATCGAGTGGGATCAAGGTGAATTCAAGCAGACCAATTTCTTTAAATCTGTTTTGAAGCATTATGAAGAGTTACCCAAAATAGAGCAGGCCCAATATCCGGAAGATTATGTGGCCAGACTGCAATATCTGATCAAAATGGATTACAACTTTGCCACCGGTGAAGCCGGTAATGGTCAAGAACAGCGTCAAGCAGTCTGGGATATGATGATGATAAATAGCGCTGAAGGGAGCCAAAAACTCACTTCAGCCTGGGATACTGACCTTAATTAAGCCGTGAGCAAATAGGCCATTAATCAGTTGGCAGTGCGACTCATCATCAGGGATCGGAGTATTAACGATGGATAACCAGAGTAATTCCTGCCATGGTCCGCTTCTTTAATCAGCAAATTTGGCAGAAATATACATTGGGCTTAATGCTGCTTATGCTGGCATCCATTGCCTTGCTCAGCTTAAATAGCGTTCAGCGGCATGTTCTTGCGCAAAGCCCGCCAACATGGCTTGTCTGGTGCTCTGATGCGCCTCCCACTGTTCAAGATTATGCAGCGGTGGAATGGTTACTGATTCGCGACGATCAAACCCGACCAACGCCGCATCAACCAATTCGCCGACGTCCATCACCCCAGTAATCGTATTGATATCAGTGCCTGCTCGTTGCCAAATCTCCGTCCGCGTCGCGGCGGGCAACACCGCCTGAACATAAACGCCTTTGGCCGCAAGCTCAAGACTCAGCCCCTGAGAGAGAAAGAGCACGAACGCCTTAGTGGCACCGTACACCGTCAAACCGAACTCCGGTGCCAAACCGACAACCGAGCCAATATTAATGATGGCCCCCTCACCCGCTGCCGCCAAACGTGGGGCCACCGCGCTAGCCAGCCGGACCAGCGCAGTGGTGTTAAGAGCAACTAGCCCTGCTATATCGTCAGTAGTCTGCTCAATGAAACTTCCCCCCACATTCATGCCCGCATTGTTTACCAAAATTCCGATGTGGTGATCGTCGCGCAGCCGCGCCTCTATCGTGGCAAGTTCTGCCGCCTGGGTGAGATCCGCCGGTAAAACATCTACAGTAACGCCATTTTCCTGGCGAAGTCGGGCCGCCAAGACGTCCATCCGCGCACCATCGCGGGCCACTAAAACGAGGTCGTGTCCACGACGCGCAAAACGTTCAGCATAGGTGGCACCAATGCCAGATGATGCGCCAGTAATAAGAACCGAGGGGATCGTGCTCATGAGTTTGCTCTCTTGTGGGTGATTTTATAAATGACGCATGTCATTTATACTGAATATATGACGACCACCATGTAAGTGTCAACAACGCAGCAAAAACGAATTGAGTTAGAGACCATCAGTTGAGAAGCCATTTTTAGGAGGAGCGGGTAGCGCGGATATCAGTTCTGCCGGAAAAAACAATGTTGGGAGAGCACGGCATCTAAGCCATGATTACGCAGATCAATGGCTTAGATACCCAAACGGGGATAGTGGTTACGAGTTTATGGCTTTTTTGGAATCCAGCGCACTGTGGATCGCTGCTTCCAATTCATTGACTTCGAATTTTGCTACGTAGGCATCAGCCCCGACTTTGCGGACATGATCTTCATTCGCACTGCCCGATAACGATGAATGGATAATCACCGGAATATTTTTCAGGAACTCATCGCGTTTAATATTCAGCGTCAATGTAAAGCCGTCCATCTCTGGCATTTCCAAATCGGTTAGCACAAATGCGATTTTATCCGAGATAGGCTTGCCTTCCGCCCGCGCCTCATCGGCCATCTTACGAATCTTATTCCACGCCTCCAGACCGGTGATATGCATCACGGCGGGAATATCCATCATCTTCAAGCCTTGTTCTAGCATCGAACGTGCCACCTTAGAGTCTTCAGCCACAATGGCGACTGAACCCGGCTTCAGATCAAATGCCTTGGTCTTCGTGCTGTCGATTTGGACATTGCGCTTCGGGGGAATAATGTCATACAAAATCTGTTCAACATCCAGCACCAAAGCCAGACGGTTACTTGCAGTGTCGTTATCCAGCCGCGCAATGCTGGTGATATTGCGACTCTTAACACCGGCATCAGCAGCCAGCACCTGACTCCATTCAAGGCGGACAATATCATCAACCGACTCCACTGCGAATGCCTGAGTACTACGGGCATATTCGGTCACCAGCAGAATGTTTAATCCAGTTTTTGGCTCACAGCCGACAATCGCTGGGAGATCAATGACAGGAATAATCTCCCCGCGAATATTCGCCATCCCCATCATTGGCGATGCCATGCCCGCCGCCTTGGTGAGTGTAGGCATAGGCACAATTTCACGCAGCTTAAACACGTTGATCCCGAACAGCTCGGATTTCTCTTCATCTTGCGACTCGCCCAAGCGGAACAGCAACAGCTCAAAGCGGTTCGATGAAGTGAGGTTAGTTCTCTCCTCTATCTCTTTTTGAAAATTATCCATACTTTCCCCAATGCGAATGAAGAGTGATAAGTGGTAACCAGGCGAATTAAGTCATTCGGAAAATAAGGAATAACATTCTGCTTATCTCTTTATCGGCAATGGGTGGGAAATGCTTAATCATTTCCCCGCGAACATCCTGTCACTGAGAAAATCGATAAACACCCGTAGTTTTGGGGTCATATAGCGCCCTGAAGGCCATACCACATGGATATTGATGGTGCGCTTTACGTAGTCACCGAGAATGGTGCGCAACTTGCCATCCAAGAGTGCATTCCCCATCGAAAAATCAGGTAGACAGGCGATGCCTAATCCCCGCAGAGCAAAGCACATTCTGGTTTCAATGTTATTGCACACCATCGAAATGGGGATACGCAGATCAGCTTCACCGGATAAGGGCCAGGTTTCTAATTTACCGCTGTTGGGGAAACGATAATGCAGGCAAATATGATCAGCCAAATCAGTGGGATGCCGCGGCTCACCATGCTGCGCCAGATACTTGGGCGATGCCACCAGTAGCATCTCGGACTGCCCCAGTTTGCGGGCCGACAGACGAGAGTCTGTCAGTTCACCGGTACGAACCACGGCGTCAAACCCCTCTTCGACGATATCGACAATCCGATCGGAGAAATCGAGATCCAACTCAATATCTGGATACGCACGCATAAAATCAGCCAATACCGGTAACAGCAGTGTACTTACCAAGGGAAAACTGACGCGTAATCTGCCGCGCGGCCTATCGGTAAGCTGCGACATCTCAAGCTCTGCTGACTCTACCTCGGCCAAAATTCGCCGGCTGCGCTCAAGAAAAAGAGTGCCTTCAGAGGTCAATGTGATGCTGCGGGTACTACGATGAAATAGTCTCACCCCTAAGCGAGCTTCAAGACGCGCGATACTCTTACCCACTGCCGAGGCTGAAACACCTAAAAGACGTCCCGCCATAACAAAACTGCGGGTTTCAGCCACTTGCACAAAAACCGTCAGGCTACTCAGGCTATCCATCACACCTCCCATTGCGGACTTAACTGTCCGCTTACAGTGGAAATCTACCCTACTTTTTCCTTATTACGTAGTTATCTATTGTTGTATGGCTTTCTATTGATAAGTTATTACGCAGGGTTAAGCCATATTCATTCAGATTAAGGAATTACTATGTCCGCAAGTTCGTTAGCGTCAATACCGACAGAACATCTGGCTGCCAGAGTCAATGCTGTCATTGATCAAGCACTCGCCGCGCAACGTCTGGTCGGTACTGTTGTCATGATTGCCCTTAACGGTGAAAGATTTTTTAGTCGAGCAGCAGGATTAGCGGATCGCAAAACAGAACAACCCATGGCGGCCGACACCCTATTCCGTTTAGCGTCCATCAGTAAGCCGATTGTCTCCACTGCCGCAATGGTGCTGATATCACAGGGTAAACTGAATCTTGATGAGGACATTCGCCGCTGGCTACCTGATTTTCAGCCACGGCTGGCAGACGGTGAATCAGCCACGATTACTGTCCGTCAGTTGCTCAGCCATACCGCTGGATTGAACTATCGCTTTTTAGAGGCCGATCAGCACGGCCCTTATGCCGTCGCGGGTATTTCGGACGGTATGGACTCGTCGGAGATCACGCTGGCTGAAAATATGCGCCGACTGGCGAGTGTGCCGCTGCATTACGTGCCGGGAACCGCATGGGGTTATTCACTGGCGATTGATGTCTTAGGTGCGGTTATCGAACAAGTCTGCGACCAGCCTTTGGATAAGGCCATCCATGCTCTGGTTACCCAGCCGCTGCAAATGAGTGATACCAATTTTTTTGCCCACGATGTCAGTCGGTTAGCCACAGCTTACGTCAGTGACTCCCCAGCGCCACACCCATTACAGGAAGGCGAATTTGTTGCGGCTTTTCCAGAGACTGTCGGGATTGAGTTTTCCCCCGCCCGCGCACTCAACCGTCAGGCATTTCCTTCCGGTGGTGCGGGGATGATGGGTAGTGCTGGGGATGTGCTCCGTTTGCTGGAGACCCTCCGTCAGGGCGGAGAGCCAATACTCACTGCCGCGCTGGTCGATGAGATGGGCCGTGATCAAACGGAGGGAATGTTACTACCAGATGCCCCCGGCCTGGGTTTTGGTCTGGGCTTTTCCGTCTTGCGCGATCCCGTTGCGGCCGCCACGCCTGAATCCGTCGGGACATGGCGCTGGGGCGGTGCTTATGGCCACGCATGGTTTGTTGACCGGGCTCAGGGCTTAAGTGTGGTGGCGTTGACCAATACCTTATACGAAGGGATGTCCGGGCAATTCGTCAATGACTTGCGCGATGCGGTTTATGGCGTTGGGGCTATACGATGAAAGCGCCAGTGACGATGCCCGCCTTCCCGCTGGGGGCCTTACTGGCGCTGGCAATGACGGGCTTTATTGCCATTATGACGGAGACGCTGCCTGCGGGGTTATTGCCGCAAATTAGTGAAGGGCTGGACGTCTCACCAGCACTGGCCGGGCAACTGGTGACACTCTATGCGCTAGGTTCATTACTGGCGGCTATCCCGTTGATTACCCTCACTCGCGGTTGGAATCGGCGCAAAGTATTGCTCAGCGCGATTGTGGGATTTTTCTTGTTCAATACGCTGACCACGCTTTCGCCTTGGTTCACCCTGACCCTACTGGCTAGGTTTATGGCTGGAGCCGCTGCTGGTCTGGCTTGGGGGCTTATCGCTGGCTATGCACGGCGCATGGTACAACCTCATCAGCAAGGGCGCGCGATGGCTGTTGCTATGAGCGGTACCCCTATAGCATTGGCACTGGGTGTACCACTGGGGACTTGGCTGGGAACGGCGCTAAGTTGGCGCAGTTCGTTTGCTATTATGTCGGGATTAACGCTATTACTGATCATTTGAGTCATCGCGAAGGTGCCAGACTTCCCAGGGCAATCATCCCGACAACAGCAACCAGTACGTAAAGTCTTTACCACTCCCGGTGTGCGACCCGTTTTATTGGTGATTGTCCTGTGGATGCTGGCACACAATATTCTCTACACCTATATTGCGCCGTTTATCACCCCTGCCGGCTTAGGGAATCAGGTAGATAAAGTGTTGCTGGTATTCGGTATCAGCGCTCTGGCCGGTATAGGGTTAACCGGTTTGGTGGTCGATCGCTGGCTACGGGGTGCAGTATTACTGAGCTTGGGGGCTTTTGTGCTGGCGGCATTGGTCATGGCAGTTGCCGGAGCCTCCCCCCTCGCCATTTATGGCAGCATGGTGCTATGGGGATTGAGCTTTGGTGGCGCACCCACATTGCTGCAAACGGCCTCGGCAGATGCCGCAGGGCAAGATGCCGATGTCGCGCAATCGATGATTGTGGTGGCATGGAATTTGGCTATCGCGGCTGGCGGTATCACTGGTGGTCTGCTGTTACAAGGTGCGAGTGCGGCGAGCTTCCCATGGGCGGTGTTAGGGCTATTACTCATCGGGTTAACCGTCGTCTGGCAGACTCGACAACACGGATTCAAACCAGGGACTCGTGCCGTGATATGTACCGCAAAGTGTTGAAATGATAGAAAATATAACCTCCTGCTATTGAGTAGGCGGTTATATTCACTAATTGGCGTAGATTATTTTGTCCGCATACAGCTTTTCAATTTCTTGTTTATGGAGATTCTTTTTCTTATCTGTAACGATAATATCAATGTCATTGATATCACTTATCTTCATTAATCCACTTTGCCCAAATTTACTTGAGTCACATAAAATCACTTTCTGCCGACCCATCGACAACATTTTTTTGGCAATACGCCCTTCGTCCAGATTTTTAACCATCACGCCGAAATCACTGTCTATTCCCCCGACCCCTACGAACGAGAAATCAGTGTGGATATCGCGCATTTGTTCAATTGTCTGAATACCCAGATTGGCTTTATAGGTGTGATTATATTCGCCGCCCAAGACATGGACAATCGCCATGTTATTTTTGCTTTTAATTTGATCGGCAATTAATGATGAATTAGTAAAAACAGTTAATTTAACCAGAGGCAGGAACGAGGCGAAAATAAGTGTCGTGGTACAAGAGTCTATATATAATGAATCGTTTTCTGTCACCAGCGATGCGGCATATTTGCCGATCAACATTTTCTCTGACCGATTTAAATCCATGCGTTGAGCAAAACTGCCCTCTTGGATATTCTGAACTTTTATCGCGCCACCGTGAACTTTAGTGACTTCACCACTTTGTTCCAAACAGGAGAGATCCCGCCGAATAGTCTCAGAAGTTACGCCCAATTCTTCGGAAAGCTCAATAACAGAAACCTCGCCTAGGCTATCAAGCTTTTCTAGAATAAATTGTTTACGTTTGATCTGATTCATAAGGATAACGACCTGACCCTTTGCGATACAATGGAGGCTATTCTACTCAACTATCGGTTGAAACAAAAGAAATCGTCTGCAACAAAAGGCGATTCAATCACTGGCATTCGCCATTGCTACCCCAACCGCTGAAAACTGGAACATACTGATATCATTTTCCTGATCGCCAATACTCACTACCGATTGCGAAGGTATATTTAGATGTTGGCACAAATGGTGTAATGCTTTGCCTTTACTGATCCCCTAACTCATTATTTCATAATAGTGATCACGGGTTTTACTCAGTGAATATTGGCGGTGAATTTCTCGCGCTATCTTCCGTTCCGATATTTAGCTATCCCGATTAAGCAATGTTCCATCCAAATCAATCGCTAATAATCTATACATATCTTTATTCTCAATAAAAAAGGGAGAATAGGCTTCTCCCTTATAGGTTAACTCACTAGAATTAGTGGGTAATAAACTGTGAAACAACCTCTTTGGCCGCATTACAAACTACATTGTCAATCGCGGTGCCGACCACCAAGATATTGACTCCGGTATTTTTAAATGCCTTGGCATTTTCCAAATTGATTCCTCCTTCAGCCAGAGTCGGTACAGAAACCGCTCCCACCAAGGCAATGAGCCGCTGCTTGATAGCCTCGGGAATATCACCGGCAGTCACCCCCTCATAACTCATACCGGTCATCAGGCCAATCATATCCACCCCCAGCGCTTCCATCTTTATAGCGACTTCAGCAACATCCGCCGGGGTTTCCGCGGCAATACCAAATGTATGTAGATCACTTGGATGACCAATATAAGCATCGACGGTCAGACCATATTTATGGGCCAGATCGACCAACTCTTTTAAATCTTCAAAACTGGATTTATGGGTATGTAAGCCATCAGCGCCTGATTGGGCAATCAATAACATATCCTGTTCAGTGACCGGTGTCGGTACAGTTTCAGTAAAGCCGCCAGCAATGCCGACGGTAATAAAGATATCGTCAGCCACCACATTGCGCACACCCTGCACCGCTTCTGCCATTTGACCAATGGTTATCTCATGGCGAACACGTTCTGCGGCATGCATATTCGTCACACCGTTATGGCCGCGAGCCAATGCCAGCGCGGGATGATTAGGCTCCAATAACTTAACGCCGGAATCACATACTGCTTTCGCTAAGCGAGCATCATCGCCGGTTATTCCGGTACTCAGAATAGTTTGACCGCCATGCAACTGAATGGCATTTCGTACTTTATCCATGGCGACGGAACGTTTCTTACTCATATCAGCGTTGAACATACTTACCTCTACTTGGATTTATATAAAACTGCTTTTTTAATTGTTAACTCTTATCCCGAGATCCCTGGTGTTGTCGATTCGGGTACTGCTGTTTTAATTGCGACAAATTTATTGGCTAACAAGGTGATTACGCAGGTCAGAACCAACGTTACCGTCATCACTATCGCCATATAAAAGGCGTTATTGGACAAGAAAGGTGAAGCGAAAGCTGGCACATAAGCCACGCCTTTGATATTTAATAGCCCCAACAACATGCCACCCACACCGGCGGAGAATATCGCGCCAGCAAAGACAACTTTATTGGAGAACATAAACGGATAAGCGGATTCGACAAAAGTCCCAAAACCAAGGTTAATAAGCAACCCCGGAGCAGCGACCGCGGCCTCACTTTTTTCTCGCGGGGCAATAACGTTAGCCAAGTTAATTCCAGCGGCAACCATCACCAGCCCAACCATATCCACAGCACCGAGGAAACTGACACCTGACTTTTCCATTTCCAGTAATACCAGTGGCAATATGACCGCGTGATAAACACCGCCCAGAATCGCGGGCCAAATAACCAAGCCTGCCAGTAATCCCGCTAAAATTGGGCTGAAGGCCAGCGTGGCTTCAATGGCCAGCTTAATATAATCACCCGCCGCTAATGCCAATGGGCTAAGCAGGTAATACATCACCAGCCCGGAGAATAAACCGGATAACCCCCCTGCCACGATATTGATTGTGGTCATCGGAAATTGCCATCTCAGGCATAAACCGAACAGGTAACGCACCATAATACCGGCACCAATCCCGCCCAAAATACCGCCAATTAACCCGCCCTCAACCGACAAGACCCCAGCCACCACACCAGCCACAATGGATACTTCATCTAATTCAGAAACCTGTTTTGCGGCAATAACCGCAACAATAACTGGCAGCCCTTTCAGCAACAGTTCAAAGATGGCATTCAGCGATTGCAGGCCCGGAATATGGCTTAGCGCCAGCACAATCGCCATGGCAATAAAGCCGGGTAATGCCGGGATCATAATGCTGCGGATATTGATTCTTTTTAGCAGACTCTTGTCGCTACCCGGCATATTGGCATCGCCACTGCCCAGTACCGGGGTATATTTTATCTGCCAGTGTTTACACAAGGAGGCGGTAAATGAGATGGCCCGAGTGCGACTATTGGTGCCGGTAGTGCCCGAGGTCGCAATCACATTCGCACCTTTAGAGGTGATAATCGCCATCGAGGTACCGCCAGTACCCACGATTGGGATCTTCTTCTCTATCGCCGCCAGAATAGCTTCTTTATTACTGCGATCAGGATCAGCACTCATGATAATAATGCCATCGATATCACCAGCACGGATTTGTGCCGCGATGGCCGCATCCGAGGACTTTACCGCGTCATTCACCGCTGACAGTTTTCCCTTAAAGCTAATCTGGGGTTTATCGCTTTGCTCTGTAGTGATTGAATAAACAGCGGCCGCGGTGGTGGGTTTCGCCACATCCATCGACTCTTCCGCCGCGATAAATTGCACCGCACTGACACCGACCCCCGCAGAGTGGAGTTGGGTATAGATTTCTTGCAACAGTCTTTCGGGGTATGCACCACCGAGATTGAATAGATTTCCCCCGCTGCTTCCGAGTATTGCTACATTTTTCATGTCGGGCCTCAAAAGATAAGAAAAGTTAGAAAATGTTATTATGTTTTTAACGACAATTGACAATCACAGAAATAACAATTCAAAGCAACATTAAACAACACGCGGAATCAATTAGCCCCATTAAAGTGACAGTAGTTAATTTCACAAATCAATTAAATAAGCAGAGTTGTTAAATTAATATTCTTTAAAATTAATATAATAAGAAATTAAAAACTAAAAATTGGCATTTTGTTGTTTTAGTTTGTTTTGTTGTTTTCGTGATGAAGTTCAAATTATTGCTGCTAAACATTTCTGACGAAGAAGCAAACGATGGGGGAAATAAAGCGAGTTGGAACTTGATACCCTCAACACCGGGCTATGCCGAGCGGTATCAGTGAGTGATGGAGAGATAGGTGGGCGGTAAGTCACTGTCGCTTGATAAAAGTGTTGGCAGGATTCACCGATGAGTTATCAAATGCCTCGCTCTCACGCTGCTGGCCGATAGCGCCACAGCCAACGGCCCGTGGACATACGCCGATAAAACAGCACGCCGCGCACTATCCAGTCGAGGAACATCCCCATCCACACGCCCGTGACGCCAAACCCCAGTGTTATCCCCAAGATATAACCGACGATAATGCGGCAACCCCACATTCCTGCCAGCGCTACCCACATGGTATAACGGGCGTCCTTCGCCCCTTTCAGGCCTGATGGCAGCACCCAAGAGGCGGCCCAGATCGGCATAAACAACGCATTGATCCAGATTAGATGCTTCACCACATTGATAACACCCGGTTCGTTGGTATACAGCGAGGCCAAAAATCCGGCACTGGGGATGGATAGCAGCGCGATAAAACAGACGCCGACGGTGGATAGCCAGAAGATATGTTTGAGCTGGCGGATGGGTTGCAAAATCTGCCCTTTGCCCAAGCGTGTGCCGATGATGATCGTCGAACTGTATCCCAGTGCATTGCCCGGCAGGTTAATCAACCCGACGATTGAAAAGGCGATAAAGTTACCGGCAATCACTTCGGTACCCATTCCCGCCACAAAACGCTGGGTAATCAGCTTACCAATACTGAACATCACCGACTCAACACTGGCTGGAATGCCGATGCTCAGTACCTCAAACATAATGGCCGAGGTAAAGGGCAAAAAATAGGCTTTGAAAGGGATACGCAGGGTATTATTGGCACCGAAAATCAGCACCAGAACCACCACCAGGGCACCAATATAGCGGGAAAGCGTGATACCGATACCTGCGCCGATAAAACCTAATCCCTGCCAGCTAAACAGGCCGTAAATCAGCAGGCTACTGATAGCAATATTGAGAATATTCATCGCAATATTGATAAACATCGGCAACCGCGTATTACCGGCACCTCGTAGCGCGCCACATCCCACCAGCGTGATCGCCATCGCCGGATAGTTCCAGACCGTCAAATTGAGGTAGGTCAGCGCCATGGCCTTAACGGCAGGATCGGCTTGACTCGCCATCAGATTGATAATGGCCTCACCGGCAAAGTGCACCAGCAATACCAAGAGCAGGGAGATTAAAACCAGCAGAGAGAGGGATTCGCGGGCCGCCGTTTGTGCCTGCTTGCGTTTGCGTTGACCAAGACTGAATGACACTACCACCGAGGTACCCAGCGCCACCGAAGCAAAGAAAGCGGCAATCAACATATTGAAGCTGTCAGCCAAGCCCACCGCCGCCATGGCCTCTTTACCCAGCCAGCTCACCAGCAGGGTGCTGAACACGCCCATCAGCAGGACGCACAGCCCTTCAATAAACAGCGGAATCGCCAGCGGCGTTATCTCACGCCAAAAGAGTACCCGGTAGGATTTTCGTTTTCTATACCACGCGCTTTCGCGAAAGATTTTCAACTTAACTGTCCCTGAAACCACGTCCATTTGCTTATACCCACGCTTTTCACCACTATGGTGAAATATCCCGATGCGCCGGTTTACAATGGCGGTTTTCCGCTTTAAATTTTAACGTGTTACACGCGATAAAAAATCGATGTGGATATCATAACAGAACGTTAAATTAATTTAAATGAAACGGAATTTCACCAAAGTACAAATTAAATACTTATGCAGTGAAATTCACATAAATATGCAAAATGTCTTTGACTCTAATACCGGTTTTGCGATATCAATGTAGGCATTGAAACCTTTGCCAGACTGACCTAATTCATACAGGATTTAATTGATGACAACTATTCTCAAACACCTTCCTATTAATCAGCGTGTTGGTATTGCTTTCTCCGGTGGCCTGGACACCAGTGCTGCGCTGCTGTGGATGCAGAAAAAAGGGGCAATTCCTTACGCCTATACCGCCAATCTGGGTCAGCCTGATGAAGAAGATTACGATGCCATTCCGCGTAAAGCGATGGAGTACGGTGCAGAGAAAGCCCGCCTGATCGATTGTCGCAAACAGTTGGTTGCTGAAGGGATTGCCGCGATTCAATGTGGTGCGTTCCACAACACCACCGCCGGTGTCACCTACTTCAACACCACCCCGCTGGGCCGTGCCGTCACCGGAACCATGCTAGTCGCCGCCATGAAAGAAGATGGCGTGAATATCTGGGGCGATGGCAGTACCTATAAAGGTAACGATATTGAGCGTTTTTATCGTTACGGTCTGTTGACCAATGCTGAGTTGAAAATTTACAAGCCGTGGCTGGATACCGATTTCATTGATGAATTGGGTGGCCGTCATGAGATGTCCGAATTTATGATTCAATCCGGCTTCGATTATAAAATGTCGACCGAGAAAGCCTACTCCACCGACTCCAACATGCTGGGCGCGACTCACGAAGCTAAAGATCTGGAGTTCCTGAACTCTAGCCTCAAAATCGTTAATCCGATTATGGGCGTCAAATTCTGGGATGAAAATGTGGTAGTCAAAGCGGAAGAGGTCTCCATCCGTTTTGAGCGCGGTTATCCGGTAGCCCTGAATGGCGTGACCTTCGACGACAGCGTCGAGCTGATGATGGAAGCGAACCGTATCGGTGGCCGTCATGGTCTGGGCATGAGCGACCAGATTGAAAACCGGATTATCGAAGCCAAGAGCCGTGGCATCTATGAGGCCCCGGGGATGGCACTGCTGCATATTGCTTATGAGCGTCTGCTGACCGGTATTCACAACGAAGATACCATTGAGCAATATCATGCCAATGGCCGTGTGCTGGGCCGTCTGCTGTATCAGGGCCGTTGGTTTGATCCGCAAGCGTTGATGCTGCGTGATTCAGCCCAGCGTTGGGTTGCCAGCGAAATTACCGGTGAAGTGACACTGGAACTGCGTCGCGGTAATGACTATTCGATCCTCAATACCGTCTCCGACAATCTGACTTATAAACCAGAACGTCTGACTATGGAGAAAGGGGAATCTGTGTTCTCACCGGATGACCGTATTGGTCAGTTAACTATGCGCAATCTGGATATCACCGATACCCGCGAGAAGCTGTTCAACTATGCTGAGACTGGGCTGTTATCCACCTCTGCAACCACCGGTTTGCCGCAAGTGGATAATAATAATCTGAGCGTGAAAGGCATTCAGAATAAGCGTTAGTCATTGGTCTGCATTCAGCCAAGTGAAGCGCTCATACTCACTGAGAAGCAACCTCGTGTTGCTTCATTGAATAAGTCCCCTTTTCCCTCACCGCTCAATCCATCGAGCGATGAGGGAATGATGCCCATACTTTGGCTGAAATATCGCTAAAACAGCAAATTATCAGGCCGCAATAATCGTCCACGGGCATGGGCGATTCGCGACAAACATTAGACTCGTTGTATCTTGAATACCACTAAGAGGTCTTTCTGGTTCTGATGCCATCTCAATTAGGAGTAAATTGAGATCTTTGGCTTCAATTTGATGAGTGTCTGTTTGGAAAATAAAATTGGACGAGTTGGAATAGTTTTTCACAATGACCTCATTTTCGGCACCCCTTATCTCAATTGATAATTGATTGTCAGACGCATTAAATCGCAAGTCTTTATGGTCTACATCTTTAATTATGATGATATTTCTCCCGTGTTCATCACGAATGGTGGTCTTCCCCTTCCCCTTACCAATGATATAGATATCATCATTCCCTCCCCCTTCCAGTTGGTTATTTCCTATACTTGCTATTAATGTATCTCGGCCACTTCCCCCCATTAAGATATCATTACCCTGCCCTGCGATAAGGGTATTATCACCACTGCTTACATAAATAATATCATTACCTAAACCACCACTAATAATATTTCCTAGTCCACTTAAGTCCCTGATAATATCATCACCATCTAAGAGATCTATGGAATTATTTATCAACCTATAATCTTTAGGGACAATAATACTATCATTTGAATCTGTTGGTTTTATTTCCACTGGGTTAAATGGATATATTTTATATCCTTCACCTCTATTTTCAATGCGGAAGTTAACATCATTTTTATCTGAGAATGTAATTAACTTAATTTCTCCTTTATGGGAAATTAAATTAGGGTGAACTAGATCTATATTTAAAAATTCATCCGGCCTATCAAAATGACTGATTCTAAATCCTCCCCAAGGCATATCAGCAATACGTAAGTCATAACCACTCACATCACCGAGCACTATTTCTACTTCGCTATCCCCCTTCGTTTCAGCATAGTCAATAACTAATCTATTGTCCTGGTCCCTCTCTTCATCTGAAAGTTGAACATGTGGGACAGTAAATTTACTTTTACCTTTGTTAGGTTGCACAAAGTCCCCAGAGCCAATGTTTTCAAAATTATGAATATTTATCGCACCAAAAATAGTGTTATTTGTTAAGGGATTACCATTTCGTAACGCTCTGATAAAGGGAGGTAAATTAATATTATCACCATCGACAATAATGATATCAGAACCATCCCCTTTTTCACTGATAATAACTTTTTTCTTCATGAAAGAGCCATCAAAATAACGCTTATTTTCCATCCTATCAAACGTTGCATTGTAGCTAGCATTCATTTTGAGTGATGAAGGAAGCTTATTGACATTACTATCTAATGACTGAGGCCAATCGGGTAGTAAAACTAATTTATCCGAAGTATAGATAATATAGTTATGAGACAATACTTTATCTTCTCCTTCCTCTCGTGGACAATAAACATCCTTTAATCTAATACTGCCCCGGTAATCATTATTTTGATTTAGTCTTATCACAACATCATTTCCATCCAAAAGAATAGATTCTATATCTTCCGCTTTATAAGGTAATAGAATTGCACTGACTTCTTCCAGACCAAATTCTGAGATAACGATATCAATAAGTTCATCTTCAGCAGGTAATATAACGTAACTATCTAATCCTGCACCACCTACAGCCCTTCCTCTTTGCAATGCAAGAAAATCATTTCCACCTCGGCCCTCCAATATGTCATAACCGCCCCCACCGCCACCATTTAAGTGATTTATATTACCATCACCAATTATGGTATCGTCAGTACCAGACTGACCATAGGCATTTCTAATATTTCTTACATAGGCAAGTTTAAGATTATCATTTTTATATTTCACATAGCCATCAGCCAAATTAATTAAATAGCCTTCAGGGCTAAAGCGTAGCCCCATAGCGACTATAGTATCGCTTCCACTCTGCCCATCAAGAAAACTCGGGGCGCGGTGAACTGAAGCCTCGACATCATTCATTAAGTAGAAAACATCTTCTTTATTCCCACCAATAAATATTTTCTGGCCTTTCGTAACATCAAAACTATTTCTATGATCTTTATAACCAATAGCTAAATCATCACCACCACCAAGATTAAAATGCGTATTTAAGTCTTTGGAATCATTATCACCTAATATAATAGTATCTGTTTTAGACCTATTATCTAGCCAGATATCTTTTTTCAAAACAACTTCATTGTGATTATGAAATATTTCATCATTTAAAATAATAGCATTATCTTGCTCAATTTGGCTACTTAATGCTATTGAGTCCAGTTCTATAATTTCAAAATCATCAATATTGACATTCTTTTTCCAACGCGTAAGTTCATCCTCTGACAACGGAATTCTTGCATAACGCATTAATGCATATCTATCCATATCTCCCCGACTAAAATCCTTTGAATATAAGAACTCCATTTTTCGGTCAGATATATATCTACTCCCATTTACTTTTTCAAATCGCAACTGTTCAAAATCAATATACTTTGAATCTACTTTATACACAAAAACGTATTTTTTTACAGGAATCAGAGCAAGTGATTCATTAACATGTCTATAATTATTACTCCCCAGTGGTTTTATACGGTTATTAAAAGAATCATTAATATATTGTTCAATCGATAATCTTAGTTCTTCTTTATTATGATCTTCCAACCGTTGTATGATATCTTGTTCAGGCTCTAAATTAAAAGCCAGTCGCGCACCAGTTTTAAATTCCTCCCAACCACTAAGACTAATCTTACTCTTGATATATTTTACCTGACGTACCGCATTATATATCATCCCAGCCAACATAATGCCGGCACCAATCGCGATACCGAAAAAACCTGCGGTACTCAGTCCCACAAATAATGCCGTAGCCGTTAGTACACTAACGGCTGCACCAATCGTTGAAAGAGAAGCATTCACAATATAGTCTGTTTTTAAATCTACGTTTTTCTCCGTCCCTGCTTTGGTAAAATTATCAATTGCATCATAAATATCAAAACCTGCAGAGGCGATATTTAAAACTGGGCCCGCAAATTTTGTGAATTTAGCCGCCACTTTATACCCTGCTCGCCCGACCCCAGAATGCATTCCGGATAATAGCTTCTTGCTAATATAATTATGCATTTTAAAAAATGTCGGTTGCATAAGATCTGTGCCGAAATCGGTGGCAACAGAACTCCAACTTATCGCCAGTTGATTACGTATTTCAGTACGTTCTTCATCTGTTATATTTGGATCTGATAATTTTTTTGCCATTGCTATGGTTGATATCACCAACGTGGTCATTGCAATTGCCTGGGTGCCCGCACCTATTTTTTGTCCATATGACTGAAAACGATTTGATTGCGCTGTTGTCAGTTCTAATCGCTTCCATAAATTAGAATTAACTTTACCTTCTGAATCAACAGATGACTTAATTGTCACTAGCCGTTTTTTTATCTCATTGACGGTTGAAGGGTCACGATGAGAATTCAAAAGGATATTGCTATTGTCATCCACATTATCTAAAATTTTCTTCATCACCTGAACTGATTGTTTTTGTTCTGTTGATGTACTGTCTGGGAAAGTATAAAACTCGTTCAAGAGCAATGGGTCAAAACGAATTTTTTGTTGCCAGTCAGGTGTGCTTAAAATAGCATCAACACTAATCAGTTTACTATTTAGCGTTGCGCCCATATCATACAACGTACTGAACGCTATCTTTTGATCGTTAAAAAAGGTAGTCCCCTGTTCGACTAATCTTTGTCTTTCTGTAATGATACTTTGGTGATAGATATTATTTAATCCATAACCATCTCCTAGATCAATTGGTGACTTGATGCTATACAACTTATATTTGATTTGACTATTTTCCTTACTATTACTTCGAATATACTTTTCGATTAAAGAATGGATTTTTTCATTACTCTCCGTCAGATTTATATCTCTGAATATTACCTCCCCCGCCTCTGCATCATAGATACGGCATAGGTTCTTACCGTTATCATCCTCAATGGATATATTTAAGACAGTATCATCAGTTATCAGTTGATAGCATCCTAATTTAGATAAATCAATGCGTCGGTAAGCATCCCCCTCAGAAATTGAGTTGTAAACATCGCTGTCAATCAGCTCATCTAAGTCACTAAATGCCACATTGAATTCATCCAACTGTAGATTTTCATTAGTGGTAGTTAGGCCTTTTGACTTAAGGTAATTTAATTCCATATACCCAGATAGCGTGTCTTTCAACTGACCTAATTTACCCTTATAAGCAGAATGTAAGTATAAAAACCCCAAATTCGTTTTATTTTGTCTAGCTCTACCTGCATCAGGTGATAACGTTAAAACTTGATTAATATTTGATACTTCACTAGCGTCATTTTTACTCGCCAAAGACGATAGGCTTAATCCTTTATCAATCTTTTCAGCGTGCCATTGTCGGCTAATTTTTAATGCTTCGCTTGCTTTAAGTTTTTCAAATTCTGGATTATTGACACTCACCTGCTGTAACTCGGAGAGTTCAAGTCGCAGCTTTAAATAATAATCAACATCTGTCATTGCTTTTATAACTTTTCGATTAGTCGAGTCAGTATCATCATGGCCCAAAAACTCTACTAATGACTTTCGGGTATTCTCACTTAGGTCACCCAATGAAAGCTCTTTTGAAACCAATCGATCCAATATCTTAATAACATCCCTAGAGCGTGTATTGAGGGTTTCTAATTCAATATGATAGTCAGGTATTTCGCTGTTTTTCTTTGATGGAATTGGTTTAGTAGATACAACTAATTCTTTTACGACATTATGATTAAAATCCATATCAATGACTAACGGATTATCATTTTTATAATTCAATAGCATATCGATATTGGGCTTCAGTGCCGTTAAAGCGTTATCAAAACTACTCGCATTCATGTGCACATTAAATCTTGTGCCATCTGTGGTAATTTCCATGACTATTTTTTTAACCTGCCACGAGTCTGCTATTTTCTGATTAACTGACATTTCTTGGTCGACAGAAAAATCAATAACTCTAGCAGTCACCTCTGGCGTTACATTGAAGGTAATATTATTTTCTTTTAGCGCTCTGATAATATAGGATTGTTCACCGTCGCGTGCTAATTTCCATGTACTTTCAGCTTGACTCGTTCTTATTTCATCCTCAAATTTAATGTACTCAACTTGAAAATCCATATTCTCGAAGAGTTTTTTATCAAAACCATATGCAGCACCCAGTTTTGTTATACCGACGTGCTTATTAAAAATATCATATATACCTTGTCTAAAATCAGCATGATTATCATATGTTTTCGCCCCAATATTCGGATCGAAAAAAGTCCAATGTTTTTTATTATTCTCATCTAGAGTAATAGATATGGCCATCGCATGGTTAGGCGACATAATACTAATATAGCTATTATTTTTAACGTCTGATAATCCATCTATTAATAAATTAAGTTTCTCATAGCTAGAAGAAAAATCTTCTTTCATTTTAATGTGTCTGTTATCTACACTCCTATCTGGATCAGAAATGATCAATCCATCACTCAGTAGGATGCCGGCATATTCACTATTTGCTCTTATCGATTCATTATCGATAGCTACTTTAAGAATTTCGCCGAAAGCAGTCGATTTAACCTCCTCACTAGGCATTTCAATTCGTTGCCCTTTGCTATTGTAGACACTATTTTTATCATTATGAGCTTCAACTAACTTATTTACGATGGAGTCAATAAAGTATGATTTATTCTTTCCATTTTTTCTGGCATTATTAATCGATTCCTTAACATTATTGTTTTTACCACTTAAATATTTTTCTATTATATTCATTAAGTTATTATTAGATATTCTCCCTGAGACACTTTTTTCTTTTACTTCCTGCGCGAATGAAAATACATTAATTCTCGTTTCATTATCTGTATCGTTCCTAATTGACCTTGGCAGATTCCCAAAATCATTTCTGACATTAAGATAGTTATTCGATACATCTTGGCTGTATTGCATTTTTTGTATTCTTTCCAACTCAGTATAAAGAAATTGCCGATGAAACTGCATGAGTAATTTCTTCTGAATATCACCTGGATTAGAGTTTGTTATTTGAGCATTTTTTTTATAACTTTCAATTGCAGTATTTAGCCAATCGAAATATTGCTTGCCTCCGCCCGCACCATAATTACGTTCTGCAATCATAAATTGCGCAGATAATGCGTAGCATAATCCCTCATGAAACTCTTTCGCCGCTTTTTTATTTCCTGATGTCACTGAGAAATAACCTATTTCGTATAGTGACGATTTAATCTTATCCAGTAAGTCACGTGACTGATCAAATTTAAAAGAGTGTTCTGGCACCAATGACATAATAACCTCTCATATTAAGTGTATTAATTAAGTTACTTCGATTAATACGCTACTACTTAATACAAGGTGGCTATACTTAAATGGCATTAATTACATTATATAATTAACTAAGTATCACGGCTAATAGGTTAACAGGTGCTAATATAAATTCATTGATTAGATGGAAGCTGATTTATTATAAAGAATAGAGGTAGCGGGATAGTTCCATTCACCATCCCGCCGTATTATGACGGGCTAAATTCTTTTGCCACCGGACGTCGGTAACTCAATATGACTCTCAGCTAACGACCCCATATTGTTGTACATCGCACAGGCTGCATCGACCAAATGCATGGCGATGGCCGCCCCACTGCCCTCACCCAAGCGCATCCCCATCTGCAAATACGGCTCCAGTTGCAGGTGCTGAAGGGCAATTACCGCACCTTTTTCTGCCGACATATGGGACGGAATCAGGTATTCACGCACACCGGGTGCGATACGGCAAGCCGCCAATGCGGAGGCATAAGAGAGGAAACCATCCAGCACCACCGGTAATCCCGCCGCTGCCGCGCCGAGCATCACACCGGTCATACCGACCAAATCAAAGCCGCCGACTTTTGCCAGCACATCAATGCCATCACTGGCATCCGGCTGATTGGTTTCGATGGCGCGGCGCACCACCGCCACTTTATGGTGCAGTTGTTCGCTGGGGAAATTCGCCCCGATACCCACCACCTGCTCGGGGTCACTGTCGGTAAACACGCTGACCATCGCGGCAGCTGGTGTGGTGTTCGCCATCCCCAGCTCACCGACGCCAAAGACTTTTACCCCATCAGCGGCTTGTTGTAGTGTCAGTGCCGCACTGGCGAACAGTAAATCTTCTGCCTGTTGGCGGGTCATCGCCGCTTCACGGGCGATGTTGCCACTGCCACGGGCCACTTTCATATCCAGCACGCCGGGGAGTGTTTCGCTATCAATACCCACATCGACAATCTTCACTTCCACACCCGCATTGGCCGCGAGCACACAAACGCCAGTCACGCCCTTCACCATATTTAGCGCCTGAACCATGGTAACCACGCGGGGTGAGACCGCCACACCTTCGTCGTAGACCCCGTGATCAGCGGCCATCACAATAATTTGCTTGCGATCGACTTGATGGCCATATAACCCGCGCATCCCCGCCAGTTGGATCGCCAATTGCTCCAGGCGGCCCAGACTACCGGTTGGCTTAAGCAAGCCGTCCAGCCGCACTTTGGCGCGCGCCATCGCTTTACTGTCTAACGGTGGAATTCTCGCCAAAATCGATGAAAGTGTGTGCATCTCGTTAACCTCGTGTCGCAGGCTGCCAAACAGCCCGACTGTTAAATGCACGCAGCGTGATAAACCCGTCATGGATCTCCAACACGCTGTATGCCCCCTGCTCAAAATGAAAGTGCCACATGGCCGCTGCGGGCATCGTTAGCAGACGGGCCAACATCAGGCTTAATACCCCCTGATGGGCGACCAATAGCCGATTATTGTCGTTATTTTGCACTGACTTGAGTTGCTCAACGGCCCCTTCGATGCGGGCCAAAAACTGTGGAAAAGACTCCCCACCGGTGGGGCTGGCCTGTTGCCAATCGGCCACCCATGCCGCCCAGGCAGCGGGATCTTCACGTTGTAAATCACGGTGATGGCGCATTTCCCAATCACCGAAATTCATCTCATTCAATTGCGCATCGATAGTGGCGTTAATCTCCTGCCCCGCCAGCACGATATCGGCGGTATGGCGCGCGCGCAGCAATTGGCTGCTTACCGCGTGGGTAAAATCTACCTCCGCCAGCCACGCGGCGACCTGTCCGGCCTGCTCCACACCCTGTGGGGTCAGCAGCAAATCGGTCAGGCCGCAAAAAACACCGCGCAAATTGGCCTCGGTTTGTCCGTGGCGTACCAGAAAAAGTCGCATAGCATGGCCCACTATTGAGAGTGTTCAGGGGGTTGCGATATCACAGCAACGCCAGTAAAAACACCAGTTCGCCCACTTCGGCAGCGGCCCCCAGTGTGTCACCGGTCTGCCCACCCAAGCGGCTGCGCAGATAGGTTGCCAGCAGCCATACCACCGCTATGGTGATCACCAATGCCAGCACCGCTGCGCCTTTGCCGAGGAGTAATGTCAAGATCAAGCCGCCCGCCAAGGTGATGGCGGTTTGTCTGCCAGTGACTTTACCAATGTAAATGTTGCCCAGCCCATTGCCTTCGCGAGCATAGCGCTGGCGGTACATCAGCAGCACAATCACCGTGCGACCCGCGACTGAGGCGGCGGTCAGCATGGCAAGCATCGACACATCGCGCAGCGCCAGTTCGCTCACCACCAGCACTTTCGCCAGCACCATAAAGATCAGCGCCAAGCCGCCATTGGTGCCGAGCCGGCTGTCGCGCATGATCTCCAGCATCTGCTCGCGCTTACGGGCGGAAAACACCCCATCACAGGTATCTGCCAACCCATCGAGATGAAAAGCCCCGGTAACCAGTGCCAAGGCCAGCACATAGCCCAGCGCCGCCAAGGGTAGGCCGCACCAAGGGGCCAGCAAGGTAAAGACCAGACCACCGATCACCCCAACAATCAAGCCAATCAATGGGAAGCCCACAATACCGCGTTCGTATTGATCCATTGCCAACCCTTGGGTCCAACGCTCAGGCACCGGAATGCGGGTCATAAACTGCAAGGTGGCGAGAAATAACCGCAGGCTCATTTAATTTTGACCTCAATACCAGAAACCACTAAAAACACCTGATCCGCCGCTGCCGCCAGCCGTTGATTGACCCGTCCAGCGATATCGCGAAAATGCCGCGCAAGGCGGTTTTCCGGCACGATCCCCATGCCCAGCTCATTGGTGACCAGATAGATCGGCGCTGAGCTGCGGGCGCAGGCGGCTAATAGATCGGTGATCTGTTGCTGAATCCCCACTTCCAACTGGCTAAAATCCATCTGCTCAGGTGGCGTGTCGCCCGCCAGTTCAAACAGCAGGTTGGTGATTAGCGTAGTAATGCATTCGAGCATCACCGCCTCGCCCGCCGCCACTTGCTGATCCAGTACCGTGCCAAGATCCCGATACCCTTCCCACGTGCGCCAATGTGCCGGACGCGTGGCGCGATGTAGCGCAACCCGCTCGGCCATTTCCCCATCGGTCACCACCGAGGTGGCGATGTAAAACACCCGATCGCACGCCTGCGCCGCGAGCCGCTCAGCCAGCGAACTTTTCCCGCTACGCGCCCCACCGGTAATCAAAATCACTGCGCGCTCTCCTGTTGATGTGCTGTCATTAGCTGATAAATACGTTCTATATCAATATGCTGGCGCATTTGTGCCGCCAGAAGATCAAACTGTTGCTGCTTATGTTGCGCGTAATCGACGGTCACGCCATCGAACACCGCCAGCCCTTTGCGCTGACGTAAATTGTCGAGCAACGCACGAGTAAAATCGTGGCTGTCAAACAGGCCATGAATATAGCTGCCTAGCACATTGCCGTCAGCGTTCACCGCCCCATCGACCCACTGCTCCGCCTGCCCGTTACGTAATGTCAGGCGGGCAAAAGGGGTGGCATCAGCCCCCAGATGAGAGACGCCCATATGAATCTCATAGCCCTCCAGTGGGTGCTCAGCGGCACTTGCCAGCATTCCCGGCAGCGCCGCCAGACAGTGACCGTTCACCCGCGTGGTGACTTTGTCCGGCGCGAATTGGGTTTCGACATCCAATAACCCCAAACCGTCCATCTGCTCGACGCCCGACTCCACCCCATCGACAATGCGCTTACCCAGCATCTGATAGCCGCCGCAAATGCCGATAACCGGCACCTGCCGTTGATGTTGCGCCAGCAGGGCCGCCGCCAACCCGCTATGATGCAGCCACTGCAAATCACCCAGCGTATTTTTGCTGCCGGGCAGGATAATCAGGTCCGGTTGACCCAAGGTGGAGCGCTGCGAAACATAGCGTAAGCGCACATCCGGCTGAGCGGCCAAGGCATTAAAATCGGTAAAGTTGGCAATGTGTGGCAGGCGAATCACCGCAATATCCAGCGCCTTTTCATCCGCATCGTCATATTTGCCATTTTGCAGTGCCACGCCATCTTCATCTTCCAAATCAATATCCAGCCACGGCATCACCCCCAAAACCGGGACATCCGTCAGGGCTTCAATCTGTTCCAGACCGGGTTTAAGTAGCGCGATATCCCCACGAAACTTATTGATGATCACCCCTTTGACCCGTGCTTTTTCATGGGGATGCAGTAACGCCAGCGTGCCATAAATAGAGGCAAATACACCGCCGCGATCGATATCCGCCACGAGCAAGACGGGCGCATCTGCCATCGCCGCCATGCCCATATTGACGATATCGCGATCGCGCAGGTTGATTTCTGCGGGGCTGCCTGCCCCTTCTAGCACCATCACGTCATACTCGCGGGCTAAGCTGTGGTAAACCTCGCTGATCTGCTGCTGCAACTGCGGTTTGTACTGGTGGTACTCCACCGCATCCATATTGCAGGCCACTTTGCCCATCAACACCACCTGCGCCTTGCGGTCACTGGTGGGTTTTAGCAGCACCGGATTCATGCGCACATCAGGGGCGATACCCGCCGCTTCGGCCTGAAAAATCTGCGCCCGCCCCATCTCTTCGCCTTGCGGCGTAATGCCCGAATTCAGCGCCATATTCTGCGATTTAAAAGGTGCGCAGCGATAACCATCCTGCATAAAAATGCGGCATAGCCCCGCCACTAACACGCTTTTGCCGACGTCAGATGCCGTGCCTTGCACCATGATCGATAAATGTGTCGCCGCTGCCTTCGTCGCCGATAAACTCATCGCGCCTCCTCCGCTTCACGTTGACGCATCAACGCAAAAAGTTGTTCTTCGGTTTTGCACAAAGGCAACCCCAATTCAGTGTGCATTTTAACCAGCCATGGCTGAACCAAACCGGCGGCTTGCAGTTTATCTTGTTGCATGAAAACGTCAGTGGTTTCACCCGCAATCATCAGGTGACCGTGAGAGAGAACATAAAGATAATCACAAACCTGATAAATCAGATCGATATCATGGCTGGATAGAATAACCCGTTTTCCTTCTGCCACAATGCGCTCAATGAGGCTGATCATGTGCTGTCGGCCTGCGGGATCGAGTCCGGCAGTGGGTTCATCCAGCAACAGATACTCCGCTTCCATCACCAGCGCCCCGGCAATCGCCACCCGTTTTTTCTGCCCATGGCTCAAGTGCTGGATCGATTTATGGCGAAAACCCTGCGCATCCACCAAAGTCAGCGCCCGATCAACCCGCTCGGCAATTATCGCCTCTGGCATCCCGAGATTGCGCAAACTAAAGGCGATATCGCTGTCGATATCGGTATAAAAGATCTGCTGTTCTGGATCTTGAAACACCGTGGTGACCCGCTGGCGTAGCGCCCGCAACGGGGCTTTTTTGTAGCTCAACGGCTCATCTTGCCACAGTACCGCCCCCTGCTGCGGTTGCAAAATGCCAGTCAAATTCATAAACAGTGTGGATTTGCCGCAACCGTTGGCCCCCAGCACACCAGTGACCGCGTGCTGACTGAAATCCAGTGTCAGATCGTGCAATACCTGCTCATCCTGATAGCTGAAACTTAACTGTCGGGTGGCTAACATCAGATCCTGCCTTACAGGTGAAAATCACCCTGATAAAGTTTCATATCCAGCGAGATGACCATCTGTTGATAGCGAATCATCACGCGGGTAAATAGCATACCCACCAGCATTGCCAGTGAGCGGTAACCCGTGGGTAACGAGATATAGCCAAATCGCAGTGACTGCGCCTGATGAATCGCCGCCGCCTCCTCGATCAAAATAAAGATAAAGCGCCAGGTCAGCAGGATCTGCTCGGTGAGCAAACGGGGGGCATGGCAGCGTTTCAATAGCTGAATCAGTTGCGGAAATGGCGTATTGAGCACAAACCAGAAGGTGGCCGCCAGTGCCGCCAGACTGCGCCACAACGTTTGATTGGCGGTGGCGAGGCCGACTCTATCGATGCCGAACCACCAGTTGCCCATTTGTACCCCCCACCACAAGCTCTCCGGTTGGCGGGCCAGCGATAACACAATGGTCACCAGCCCCACCAGCAGGAAAGAGAGCGGGATCGCCAGCCAGCGCAGATAGCGGCGCGGGCCAACCCGCAGCAAATAGCAGGTCAGCGCGGCGATAAACAGCAGCAGCAGCGCCTGATACATTGGCGGGCTCAGCATGGCCAGCAGCAGGAAAACCCCATACAGCACCAGTTTTCCCATCGGATCGGCCTGTCGCCAGCGGCTTTGATAACTGAGTTTATCAATCCCCAGCATGCTCACCGCGTTTCCCCCGGTAGTAGCCCAAGATATAGAAGATCACCGCCGCACCAATGGAGCCTTGCAGGGTGAACAGCAGACTTTCGATCTCGCCGCTGGCCGGTTCATAAAGCGGCGTGAACCATGGCTGATAGTGTGGCGCGGTGACCTGAATCAAAGCTTCGGCCTCGCCATCTGAGCCGCCATATTCACCGCCGTGATTGATAAAGAACGGCAATATCACCAGTGCGATCACCATCGCCAGTAAGATAAGGGTCTTTTTCATGTTAGTGAGTCTCCGCGTGAATCAACTGGCGCTTAGTCAATTGGTCGTAAATCATCACTGTCAGCAAGCCTTCGGCGATGGCAATCGGGATCTGGGTGATGCAGAACACCCCCATAAATTTGATAATCGAACCGCTGACACCAAATTGTGGGTCTGGGAAGGCCAGCCCGAGCTGGACCGAGGTGACAAAGTAAGTGGTTAAGTCCGCGAGCATGGCACACAGGAACACCCCGACATCACGGCGTAACCCCGCTTTACAGGCCAGTTTCCACACCAGATAACCCACTACTGGCCCAATCACCGCCATCGACATACCATTCGCGCCCAAGGTGGTCAGCCCGCCGTGCGCCAATAACAGCGCCTGGAACAGCAGCACAATCGCCCCTAATACTGCCACCACCACGGGCCCGAACAGAATGACCGCCAACCCAACCCCCGTCGGGTGCGAGCAGCTACCGGTGACGGACGGAATTTTCAGCGCGGAGAGCACAAATATAAAAGCACCACACAGCGCCAGTAATACTTTCTGATTGCTGTCTTCCGCCACAATCTGCTTTAAACGCACCAGGCCCATAAACAGGCATGGCAGGAACAGCACCCACCAAGCCAGCGCCCACATCGGCGGTAAAAAACCTTCCATAATGTGCATCGCAAAAACATCATTTGGGGCAATTGTCAGTAGGATGGCCATCGCCAGACCCGTAAATGACAATTTTTTTAGCTGTTTTTCCATTTTGTACTCCTTTTCCCCTGCTGACTGGCAGTCGCAGCGGTGTTAGCTGCAACGCCGATGAGTTTGGGGAGTCATTTAACATTCATTAACCGCTATTTAACTCACCTGTTATCCATTAACGCATTGCTGCTTATTCACTAAAATGGTCGAGAAATAGGGCAATGGCTGGTCAGCGGCAATGCTATCCAACTGACGCCAGCACACCTCCCCCGGTAGCGAGGCTTCCGACATCAACAGCGCATGGGGGAAGAGTTCCATACGGGCCAACAGCGCCTGAATGCGGGCAAAACGGCCATAAACTTTCATCAATACCACGCAGTCGTGATCGCGCAATGCTCGCTCCAGCTCTGCTTCCGGCGCGGTGCAGGACATAATCGCCAGCGACTGTTGCTCCATCGCCAATGGCAGGGCGGCGCGGGAAGCAATAGCGGCGAAGGAGGTTACCCCCGGTACAATCTCCAACCAATCAGGGCGGCCAATGCGTTCGAGCAAAAACACCCAAGTGCTGAATAGCATTGAGTCGCCAAGGGTGATAAAGCCCACCTGACGCCCATTAGCGACCTCGGTTTGCAGCTGTTGTGCCACCTCATCCCACACCGCCTGTTTTTCGCTATCATCGGCACTCATCGGGAAGTGGCTGGTGCGAATTTCAGTGGTGGGCGACAAGTATTCGCGCACGATAGAGAGTGCGAGGCTGTCGCCGCCTTTGCGCCCTGCCGGGGCATAGAGCACATCAAGTTTGGCGATTAATCGCGCCGCGCGCACCGTAATCAAATCACTGGCACCGGGGCCGACACCTAAGGCATAAAGTCTGCCGCTCATTACGCTGCCTCCTGCTGTTTCTGTTGTAGGGCGTGATCCAGATGTTCCACGAACATTTGGCGAATCAATGGGTTTTCACCTAATCCTTGCAGCCATGATTGAGCGCTAATCCCTGCGGCTTCCAACTGGGAGTGCCATGAGTCCGGCTCGTCAGAGGCCATGTCGTTGATGGCGTGATCCCCGGCCACCAGCATCAGTGGCATCAAATGCACTTTGCGCACCCCCTGCTGCTGTAGACGGGTGATGATATGGCTGATTTCCGGATAGCTTTCGACCGCCCCGACCAGGGCGGGGAAGTTCAGCGAAGTCATAAGATGATCAAGGCAGGCATAAGCGGAGAAGGCGAAATGGCTGGCCCCGTGGCCCATAAATACCACTCGTTCATCCGCTGCCAGTGGGGGCATCTGCCCTTGCAGCGCGCCCAGTAACTGCTGGTAATCGGCAAAGCTGCTCAGCAGCGGCGTACCCAGCACCAGCGAGTGGAAAACGTCGCCGAAGGCGCGCACTTCATTGGCCACTTTTTCGTACTCATCGCCATTGATCACATGCAGCGATTGGATGGCGACATCCTGATAGCCCAACTCAACCAGCTGTTTCAACGCTTCACGCGGGTTATTGATCAGCAGGCCATCACGTTTCCGCAGCTTGCGAATGATCATCTCCGAGGTAAAGGCGCGGAACAGATCGCGATCGCTATAAGCTGCTGCCAACTGCTGCTCGCAGGCATCAATATTCTTCTGGCGGGTCTGCTCGTAACTGGTGCCAAAACTGATCACCAACAGTGCTTTTTTCATTTTATTGTCCTCGTTGTTGTTGCAGTGGATCAGATGGTTACCCGTGGATCAGATTGCTGCCAGTGGGTCAGATGTTGGCTAAATTCATCTAATGAAGTCACTTGCTGCCCGATACGGCCCAAGACCACCGTCGCCGGACGGCGCACCACAATGCAGGGGATATTCAGCGCCAGACAGGGGGCCACTTTCTCCTGATAACCCCCCTGTGCACCGGACTCCTTGGTGATAACCACATCCGGCTGGCAATACTCATACAGCGCCTGATTGAATTGCGCGCTAAATGGCCCGCGCAGCGCGATAATATTGTCCACCCCCAGCCCCAGTGCTTCACACTGACTCAGCACCTCGGCGGTCGGCAGCACCCGCGCCAGCAGCGTTTTACCTGCCAACCCGTGCTGATACTCCGCCAGTTGCTTGCTGCCAGTGGTAAGCAGCACCCGTGGCCCCAGCCCCTGAGCCACCGCACAAGCTGCGGCTAAGCTATCGACTTTGTGCAGCAGCGGATGATTGAGCGCGTCAATTTCGCTTGGGCGCTGATAGCGGATCAGCGGCACATTCGCCTGTTCACAGGCGGCGACCACATTGTCACTGAGTCGCTCGGCGTAGGGGTGCGAGGCATCAATCACCCAACGTACTGCTCGGGTGGTCAGAAAATCCACCATCGCCGCCGCATCCATGCGCCCGACCAACACCTCGCCGCGAATATCCCCCGCCAGTTGCTTACCCGCCTCGGTGGCAACCGACAGGCTATAGCGCTCGCCAGCAGCATCAAGGCGTTGGCAAATCAACCGTGCATCGCTGGTACCACCGAATAGGTGGATCGGTGGATGGCCGTTGCTGGTCACAATGAATGCCCTGTCATAATGAATAACCCCGAGGGGTGATCATCAGGCCGTTGCGACAATAGGTGGCCTGATTACCGACAATCACCAGACTGGTCATGTCCACGGGTTCGAAATCCATCTCACCTAAGGTAGTGATCCATTTCTCCTGCTTTTTACGCCCAGCGGCTTTCACCACCCCCACTGGCGTGGTGGATTTTTTCCACGGCTGCATTAACTCAAATGCCCGTGCCAAATGGCCTTCGCGGCCCCGGCTGCGGGGGTTGTAGAAGCAGATCACAAAATCGGCCTGTGCGGCGGCGATAATGCGTTTTTCAATCACTGCCCACGGGGTCATCAAATCACTCAGGCTGATATGACAGAAATCATGCATCAGCGGCGCACCCAACAAGGAGGCCGCCGCGATACTGGCGGTGATCCCCGCCACCAGCCGCACTTCCAGCTCCAACTGCTGTTGGGTGACCAACTCCAACACCAGCCCCGCCATACCATAAATCCCAGCATCGCCGCTGCTGATCAGCGCCACCTTATGGCCCGCCAGCGCCAGATCAATCGCCGCCTGACAGCGCTCAATCTCTTTGCACATGCCGGTTTTGATCACCTGCTTATCCTGGGTCATCGACTTGACCAGATGGGTGTAGGTTTTATAACCGACGATAATTTCAGCTTCTTGGATCGCCGCAATGGCGTCCTGCGTCATCATCGATTCACTGCCCGGCCCGATGCCAATCACGGTTAACATTAATGCGATACTCCCAGAGTGATGGTGACGCCCTGCTGACGCAGAGTATTGCCGACCAATTTACCGTCGCTCATGAGCCAAGCGACCGGTTGTGAAACGCTGCCGACACCCACCGTTTGGCGGACAAATTCAGAAGCGGGGAAACGTTGTTCATGGCGGCTCAGTTCGCCGACACTGAAGAGTTCGAATGGCACGCGCCAGCACTGTGCGAGTTGATGGAGCGCTGGTTCATCTTTTTTGATGGTGACGCTGCCAATGGCCCGTAGCGCCATAAGATCAAAGTGATTTTCTGCCATTTGCTGTTGCAGCAGCTCCACCAGTGTTTGCAGCGAAGTGGCACGGCGGCAACCGATGCCCGCCACCACGCGGCGTGGCACCAGTTTGTAAACCGGCAAAGCGTGCTGTTGCTCGGCAGAGAGCGGCAGGCTGTCGCGTAGGCTGATGCAGACTAAGGCGTCCAGTGGGGGCAGATCGTCCAGCGAGTCGACGGGGATAAAGCCTCGAGTGTCGCAGCGCGCCCGTTCAGCCAGCAGTGGCGTATCCCACCACAGCCCCACTTTTTGGCTGCTGACCAGCATTTGATTGACCACTTTGACCGCGTGGCGGAAATCCTGCATTTCGGCATCCAACTGGGTTGCCAAAGTGTCCAGCGCCGCCATTTCGTTGACATCAGTGGCGGTGGTAATCACCGGATCCGCCCCCAAAATGCCCGCCAGATAGCGGGTTAGCGTGTTCGCGCCGCCGACGTGGCCCGAGAGCAAACTAATGACGTGCTGCCCACGCTCATCAATCACTACCACCGCAGGATCGGTCATTTTGTCATGCACCAGTGGCGCAATCACCCGCACCGTCAGGCCAATGGCCCCGACCACCACCAGCGCCGAGTGCTGCTTAAACGCCTCGCGTAGGGTCTCACCAAAAGTCCCGTTAAACGGCAAGAAGCCCGGCTCCAGCAGCTTGTCACTGGTAAAACAGGTCAGCGGTAAGTGGGTTTGCAAACGCCGCGCCAACCGCACCCCGCCGGGGGTCAGGCAAAAGACCGCAATCGATTCAGGCTTGACGGTATTCATGGCTAAACCCCGCGTCATAGAGTTTGGAGTAGTGGTACTCATCCCCCAAGAAGGCCCCCACCAAAATCAGCGCGGTTTTATTGATCGCAGCCGCCCGCACCAGCTCGGCAATGTCTGTCAGGGTGCCACGCACCGTACGGCTTTCCGCCCACGTGGCTTTGTACACCACTGCGACTGGAGTGGTGGCGGGATAACCGCCAGCGATTAATCGCTCGGCCACCCGATCCACCTCCTGCACTGAGAGGAAGATCGCCATGGAGGTTTGGTGGGCGGCGAAGGCTTCCAACTGCTCCAGCGGCGGCATCGGCGTACGCCCCTCGATGCGGGTGATAATCAAGCTCTGCGCCACTTCCGGCACCGTGTACTCCACTCCCAGTTGCGCCGCCGCGCCAAGGAATGCACTGACCCCCGGCACCGACACAAAGCCAATGCCGTGTTCACCCAAGACTTCGCCCTGCTCACGAATCGAGCCATACAGCGAGAGGTCCCCGGTTTGCAGTCGCACCACCAACTTGCCCGCCTGCACCCCCTCCACCATCAAGGTGATGATCTGCGCCAAATTCAGCCCCGCACTGTCGTGGCACTCCGCCTGTGGCGAGCAATACGTCAGCAGCTCGGTATTGATCAGCGATCCGGCATAGATAACCACCTGCGCCTGTTGCAGCAAGCGGTAGCCTTTTAGCGTGATCAGCTCTTTGTCACCCGGCCCAGCGCCGACAAACCAGACTTTTTGCGTGTCCCATGGCTGGGCGGTATCCAAGGGTATTTGGTTGATTTGCACGTTATTAGGATGCTCAGACATGGCGCGCCTCCTTGTGGCAGGAAATAAGATAAGTAGGATTATTAGGTTTGAAATAGTGTCCGCTGCCCAGCGGCGTCAGGTTGGCGAGTTGCAACTGCACGCAATCCAACTGGCTCACCGCGCAGCTCTGTAAGTGGCCCAATGCGTCATTGAGGTTGTTGAGCAGAATAAAGGTCAGCACCAAACGGCCATCGGGGTTGAGCGTCATCAGCGCCCAGTCGATCAGCGCAGTCAGATGGCCGCCGCTGCCGCCGATAAAAATGGCATCGGCTTTGTCGGGCAGTGGCAGCGGGGCTACGCCCGCGATGATCTCAACATTGCGGCAGCCTAGCTGCTGGCGGTTTTCGCTAATCAACTCCAGTGCCGCCGGATTGCGCTCAATGGCTGTCACCCGTAAATCGGGGAAGCGCAGCGCCGCTTCCAGCGCCACACTGCCCGTTCCCGCGCCGACATCAATCAGATGAGCGGCAGCGGATAACTCCAGCCGTTCCAGTGCCAGTGCGCGCACCGCTTCTTTGGTCATCGGCACGGTGCGTCCGCGTGTATTTTGTTCACGAATAAAAAGCTCATCTCTCATTGAGGATCACCACCACATTCATCTCGTAACGGGCCGCCACTTGCTCCACCGACAGGCGGTGAATACGTTCGTTGGGCTGGGAGAGGTTTTCACCAATAATCAGGGTGCGGACCAGGCCGCGTTGATGCAGCGCATCGGCAATGGCACGCGGGCCAATAATGCCGTCGGTCACCATCGCCACTTTGTCGTGCTGGAAGATCCAGTCAAAATCGGGCTCTCGACCATGGCTGCTGGTGAGGAACAGGTCATTCATATCCAGCGCCACTTTGGCGCACAGATATTGAATGGCGCTGATGCCGGGGACGATATGCAGTTCGTCGCTGTTGAAGTTGGCCGCCAGCAGTTTGCCGATGCCGTACAGCAGAGGATCGCCGGAAGCCAGCACCACAATGGCGCGCTGTTTATGGTTATCTAGCCACTCCAACAGGCCCAGCAGATCGGCATCCAACAAGCGGGTTTCGCGGCCATGACCGCTGAAAGTGGCCAGATGGCGTTTGCCGCCCACCAGCACCTCGGCCTGATCGATGGCCCGTAGCGCACTTGGGGTAAGATGTTGGGTATCACCGGGGCCAATGCCCACAACAGTAATCATCGTAGCGCCTCCAAAATCTGATCCAGAGGTCGGCTGCTGCCCAGCACCTGATTATCGAAAGAGAATAAAATAGCGTCGCACTGCGGCGGGTTAACGGAGAAGCGCATCATCTCGGCGATACGCTCACCAATACGCTCAGCGATGCGGGTGTAGACCCCCTGCCAGCCCTGCTCTGCAATCAGCTCCATCGCTGCCTCGGTGGTATCGCACTGATTCACCTCAACTAACAGCGCATGGGGCGCACCCATCAGCGCCAGATGGGCGACCAGTGTCTCCATGCGCCCATCGGCTATATGGCTGTGAGTGTGGAAGATCCCGGCGGCGACTTTAACCAATTTGCCGGGATGCCCCACCAGCAGTACCTGACGAAAACCCAGCCGCACCGTCTCTTGCAACATGTAGCCGACAAAGTTGCTCATGGTGACCACCCGCTGGCTATCCAAGCCCAGATGGTCGCGCACAAAGCGCTCGCCGTGATTACCCGGCACCAGAATCACGCGATCTTCCCCCGCCGCCCGCTTCATTTCTAGCTCCAGCGCCAGTGAGCGTTTCCAGCTCTCCTCCGACATCGGCGTGACAATGCCGGTGGTGCCGATGATCGAGATGCCGCCGAGGATCCCCAGCCGCCCGTTGTAGGTTTTCTTCGCCCGCTCTTCCCCCTCTGGCGCAAAGATCTCGATAGTCGCACCGCGTAATGGGCCAATAACCTCGCGCACTGCCGCCTCGATGGTCTGGCGGGGAGTGCGATTAATGGCGGAGCTGCCCACCGGCAGGCCAATGCCTTTGCGAGTGACCCTGCCCACCCCTTCGCCGCCACACAGGGTGATTTCACGCTGTTCAGTGAGGGTGACGCGGGCGAAAATCAGCATGCCGTGAGTGGCATCGACATCATCACCGCCATCTTTGCGGATCGCCGCCGTGGCTTGCTGGCCCTCAATCAGCGGCTGCTCGACATTCAGGCTCAAGGTGATGCCGGAAGGGGTGACAATGGAAATCTGATCAATCACTTGCTGGCGCAACACCATTAACGCTGCCACTTTCGCTGCCGCCGTGGCACAAGACCCGGTGGTGTAGCCTTTGCGGTACTCCTTGCCGTTATGCCAAATGCTATCCAATGGCTGATTTTGCCGCGCTTGATTGTCACTCAGGGCAACATCACTCATAGCGGCCCCCGTAACTGGTAGAGGATGGCGTTGATGATAGCCGCCGCCACATTGCTGCCGCCTTTGCGCCCCAACGCGGCGATACAGGGCAAATCACTTGCCGCCAAGGCATCTTTGGATTCAGCCGCGCCGACAAAACCGACCGGCACGCCAATCACCGCCACCGGCGTGGCTTGCCGCTCCAGCAGACGGAATAGCGCGGTAGGCGCATTGCCGAACACAAAGAGTTTTTCGCCCGCTTCTGCCAGCGCCACATCCACCGCCGCCATCGAACGGGTGATGCCCTGTTGCGGCGCGCTTTCTACCACCCGTGGGTCACTGATATAGCAGCGGCATTCACAGCCCATCTGCTTGAGTAGCGTTTTATTGATGCCGGACATCGCCATGGTGGTGTCGGTGTAGAGAGTGCACCCCCGTTGGATGCCCTCGGTAATCTGGGTCAACACCTGCGGCGAGAAGTGCAAAATATCCAGCCAGTCAAAATCGGCGGTGGTGTGGATAACCCGTTTGATCACCGCTTGGTGCATCTCACTGGCGAAGTGATAATCAGGCCGCTGTTCAGCAATGATATCGCCGATAATCACAAAGCTGTTTTGCTCGATCTGCTGCGGATTTTTTATATAGTTCATCAGGTTATCCTTGTTAAATGCCGACCAGCAGCAGGTGAATCAACGCAAACAGTAAAAGGGCTAACAGCGACGCCATCTGCATCAGATGGATGCTGCGCGGAATGTCATTGAGTGCCACTTCGCGCTGCGCATCACCGATCCAGGGTTTCTCTACCCGCTCGCCAAAGTAATCATTCGGGCCACCGAGGCGCAGCCCCAGCGCACCTGCCACCGTGGCTTCCGGCCATGCACAGTTCGGGCTGGCGTGTTGATAGCGATCGCGCCAACCCATGCGCAGTGCCTGCCGATAGTCAGCCTGAATCAGCCATGCCGCGGCACTGAGTAGTAACCAGCTCAGCCGCGCGGGTAGCCAGTTCGCCAGATCATCCATTCGCGCCGACACATAACCGATCGCCCGATATTTCGGGGTTTTGTACCCCACCATCGAATCGAGGGTATTGACCGCTTTGTAGGCCATCGCCAGTGGTGGGCCGCCTAACAGCAGGAAAAACAGTGGCGCAATCACCCCGTCGACACTGTTTTCAGCCACGGTCTCCACCACCGCGCGGGTGATCTGCGGTTTCTCCAGTTGCGAGGTATCGCGCCCAACAATCCACGACAGCTTTTCGCGACTCTGCGCCAGCGAGCCCTGTTGCAGCGCATCAAACACCAGCAGTGCCGCTTCACTCAGGCAGCGCCCCGCCAGCAGGGTGTAAATCATCCACACTTGCGCCAACCAGCCGAGCCACGGGTGAATCTGCGTCATCAGCGCTAAAAAACCCCAGCTCACTAGCCAAGTGATGCCCACCACCAACAACCACAGCAGCGCCCCGCCCCACTTCAGCGCCCGTTCGCTGTGGCATCGAGCACGAATTATCCGTTGTAGCAGCGTGATCAGATTGCCCATCCAGCGCACCGGATGGGGCCAGTGCGGCGGATCGCCGAGCCAGTGATCGAGCAAGTAAGCGACAAACCAAGCGGCGAGGGTCATAGCAGGCTCCGGGCCACGCGCAGCCAGCCATTGAGTAAATTGGGGCGTTGGGCGAAATGAAGATGCAGGTAGCTGGCTTGGGTGCGCTGCACCTGATAGCCGCTTTGCCAGCGCTGGATTGCCACGCCATCGCGCCACTTGCTGCTCTCAAATACCGGCGTCAGTGCGCTGGTAAAATCGGAATAGTGGAATTCATGGCCGCGTAGGATCTCGCCTTGCGCCGCCAATAAGGTGTCGCGGCGGGCCTCAGCCTGACAGTAACCAAAGCGGGTCAGCCGTTTTCCCATCCGGCTCTCCCCCGCCAAAATCCCCACCATTGGGTGACGCTGCCCCTGCTCATCGGTTAAGCCATCGCCGAGATACATCAAGCCGCCACATTCGGCGTACAGGGGGATCTGTTGGCGGTGAGCCTGCTGTAACGCTCCGCGCATCGCCGTGTTGCCGGACAATTTGGCGGCGTGGATCTCCGGATAGCCGCCACCCAGATAGATCATTTGGCAAGGGGGCAGCTGGCGGTCATGCAGTGGGCTAAAACGTTGGATGCGCACTCCGGCCTGCTCAAGCAGATCCAGATTGTCGGGATAGTAGAAATTGAAGGCTTCATCTTCGGCGAGAGCCAGTGTCAGGCCGTCGGCCAGTGCCTGGGGAGATAACTCAGGTGGGGTGCCTGCGGGCAGCGTTGAGCAATGAGTCAGCGCCAATAGCCGATCGAGATCAAGGGTCGCCTCAATCTGTTGCGCCAGTCGCTGCCAGCGCGGGTCGCTATCGGGTTGTTTGCCCGTCTCGCCGCGCTCTTGCGCCGGAATCAGCCCTAAATGGCGCGAAGGCAGCGCCACATCCTCCATCACCGGCAGTCGGCCCAATACCGGAATACCGCAATAGTGCTCGATGGCATGGCGTAGTAGCTGATAGTGAGTGTCGGAGTTGACGCGGTTCACAATCACCCCAGCAATCACCAGATTGGGGTCAAACTGGCTGAAGCCCATCACGGTGGCGGCCACTGAGGTCGATACCGCCTTGCCATCCACCAGCAAGATCACCGAGCAGCCCAGTTGCTTAGCCATTGCGGCGCTGCTGCAATAATCGGGGTCGGTGCCGTAGCCATCATATAACCCCATGACGCCCTCAATCACGGCCACATCGGCATGGCGCATATGCTGGTTATACAGCCCATTGAGAGTCGCGGTGGGCAACATAAAGGCATCGAGATTACGTGACGTTACACCACTGACGGCGGTATGCCAGCCCGTATCGAGGTAATCCGGCCCCACCTTGAACGGCTGCACCGCTAATCCGCGTGCAATTAAGGCGCGCAGAATACCCAACGTCACGGTGGTTTTGCCGCATCCGCTGCCTGTTCCGGCGATAATAAAGGCGTGTTTGCCTGACCGTTGCATAAAAAATCCCGCCATTTCAAGCGGGATATGCAGTGTCAAAAAGGTGCGTCTACGCAACGTCACCGCTGCGCGCATCTGATGACAACCCGCTTCCCACCGAAGGAGTTGAATATCTTTTACCGATCTGGCTGGTCTTCTGGCTTAGCGTCACTCTCCCCCGCAACCTTCCCAATCCGATGGATCAGTGGTAACAGCGGGTTCGTCAGCATCACAGCAGCGGGGGCTGCGGGGGATTGTCACCCCCTTCCCAGTTATGCATGAGTGCATAACATGACCATTTCGGTATATAAAAAATTGCACTGAAATGAGTAACAAATCACTTTATCGTTCGGCGTCTGGCGGGGCGACTGTTCCTATGGCACTCCGACGGCTCATGCCGTTTACGCCCCATTCGGTACATTTTCCACCTATCAGCTTCATCTGTATTCGTTATTTAATTTCTTATTTCGTTATCTAATTTATCTCTTTATTTACACTGTTATAACAGCGTGTTTATTAATTGGTATCTTATTAGCGCGTCATAAAATTAATATACGCCTTTCTGTTCATAAAAAATGGTGAATTTCATTTTTTGATGATGATTTTCTTGCCGCAGTATAACACAATATTGTCATGGCAAACTTAAGAATCAATATAAAACAATACATTGCGGTGTAATAATCCATTTGAAGGATAACAAAAAATTGTCATTAATAATTTTTAATACTTAATTTTTAGCTTATTTTTAAATAGAAAATCAAAGCACAGGGCAAGATTGAATAATATTAACTCAGTCACGGTTATTCCATTTCGTGACGATCAGATGACAGTGAACGAAATACCTGCGGTGTCACGTTATAGGTCTGACGGAACACCTTGCAGAAATAGCTGGTTTGCGAGAATCCCAAATTCTTGGCAATGCTGGCAATACTCCAATCGCTGTGTTGCAGCATCTCGCGGGCATTGGCCATTCTTTGTTGATTGACCCAGGCATTAAAGCCGATGCCCTGATATTTTTTGAATAATTTGCTGAAATAGTAAGGGCTGAGGTACACCTTGCTCGCCACATCCTCAAGTCGCAACTCTTCCGACAGATGGGTATCGATGTAGCGTAATACTTTCTTCATTTTGCTGTCGTGTGGATGAACAGGCCGTATCTTGCCCGGCTCTTTGCTGCCCATGTTGTCATTAATCACCACAAAATTGAGGTGCTTTTTCAGGCAGTTTTCTACAATCAGCTTCAGTAAGTCCGCCGAGGCGATCACCCGCGAGAAATCCATGATCGGCACATTGTGGAACTCATCCATCAACGCCGGATCCTGTTGCCAGTGATTATCAACATTCAAAATATCAATCAGATAAACATCAGAGTGCAGCCGCACCTGACCACATAAAACAAAACCCACCAGATGTCCGGCAATCACCAGTGGAATAGAGAAATCCGTCAACCCAGCATGACAGCGGTAGATACAAGGCTCATTGGATTTTGAGGCTTCAAGGCCGCCGCAACGATCACTCATTCGACAGCGAAGGTGGTTAACTGGGTCTTGGCGCATCAATTGACAAAATGGGGTGAAATTAAATAAGTCGGAAATCTCTTCACCATGAATATTGACCACCACCACGGCCAACCCGGTTGCCTGAGCAAAATCCTGCGCGATTTTATTTATGAGCTCTGAGTTTAGAGAACTGGCAGAAATCATGATAAAACCTCTCAGTTAATTTATTGTTATTAAGTTTTTATTTGTTGCTATAAATCATCCCTGTAATGTTTAATGTGTTAACGCATTGTTATATTTTCATTCCCGTTAGCAAGGCGAAAAAACCTATTTCCCTGTGAAGGTTTACTCTTCGGTTAAATGAAGAAAAATAACAGTTCACTTTACCAGAGTCATAATCTACAGGGGACAATTAATGATCCATTAAGGTGAATGGATCACGAAATTTCCTCATCTAGCGACAGCGTTACAGTCGTAAGATGAGGAAACGCGTTAACTGATATACAACTAATGAGTGGCTTCTTCATCCTCTAATTTACAGGTATTGCATGCCAGATTTTTGCCAATGAAGAAACGGTAGACCGCCGCACCCAGGCAAGCACCAATAATAGGGGCCACGATCGGGATAATGAAATAAGGAATATCGCGACCACCGGTCATGGAGATTTTTCCCCAGCCCGCAAAGAAGGTAAATAATTTCGGGCCAAAATCACGCGCCGGATTCATGGCAAAACCCGTTAATGGGCCAGTTGACGCCCCGATCACCGCCACCAGAATACCAATCAGCAATGGCCCTAAGGCACCACGTGGCACGCCATTACCATCATCGGTCAGTGCCATAATCAGCCCCATTAGAATCGAGGTGATGACGATCTCAACAAATGCGGCCTGCCATACACTGATAGCCGGAGATGGAAAGGTACTGAAAATACTGGCTAATTGCAGGCTTTCCAGGCTGCCGCGCACCATCTGATGGGCGGTTTCAAAATCAGTAAATAAGTTGTGATACAACAGATAGGAGAGTGCCGCGCCACCAAAAGCCCCTGCGACTTGGGCGATCGAGTAAGGAATCACTTTGCGGCCAGGGAAGCAAGCAAACAGCCATAAAGCAATGGTAATGGCGGGGTTGAGGTGAGCACCGGAAATCCCTGCAGTCAGGTAGACCGCCAGTGAGATCCCCAGCCCCCACACGATGCAGATTTCCCATAACCCAAAACTGGCCCCTGCCACTTTCAGTGCCGCCAGACAACTAATACCAAAAAATAAAAACAACCCAGTACCGAGGAATTCCGCAATACACTGAGCCTTGAGTGAGTCGTTCATAGAGTTACCCTGCTTGTGATTATTATGATCAATCTACCCAAGAGTAGATGAAGTAATGCACGGCCCTTGACTCAGTCACTATAAAGAGACGCAAAATGAAAGTGTTGTCGTGATTGGTGATTCATTAAACAAAAACTAGACTTTCAATAACAAATTATTGTCATTGCTGCCACCGAAATTAGGGTCAACCTCGCGTAAACAGAGACCTTTTGTTTTTATTCCCCAATATGACTTTCTTGCTGTTTATTCTTTCCGTTATTGTTATCAGGCTCGCACTTTTACCATTAATTCCCCCCCGCCAATCGATTTATATTTAATGTTCACCGCTATACACTCTATTTATTGGGCAGGTGCGCATTTAGCAGAATAAATAAACACTGTCACCCAATTAATTGTAATTCTGAATATTCAATAACCAGTTATTACCATGCAAGATAACTAAAATAGCCATAAAAAACACACTACTAGCGCATAACGATGACAATATTTTGTTATTTAGTCGCTAACCATTCTTGCCAGTAAATTCAATACAGCCATTCTTTTTCATTGCTTGTTTGTATATTCGTTCTCAGCACGAACCTGACAATTCAATATTTCAACATGACATTTCAAGCCAGAACAAGGCTCCTGATATTCCGTCGAGGTATTTATGCAACAAGAAGCACTAGGAATGGTGGAAACCAAAGGGTTGACCGCAGCTATTGAGGCCGCTGACACCATGGTGAAATCGGCCAATGTGACGTTAGTGGGCTACGAAAAAATCGGCTCAGGTCTGGTGACCGTCATCGTCCGCGGTGACGTCGGAGCGGTTAAAGCGGCCACTGATGCGGGTGCCAGCGCGGCTGCGAAAGTGGGCGAAGTGAAATCAACCCACGTTATCCCGCGCCCGCATACCGACGTCGAGGCTTTTTTACCCAAGGGCCGTTCGCCAAAGGGCTCCTCATCAAAGGGAAGTAACGAATGAAAAGCAATGACCTGGTCGACCAAATCATGGCGCAGGTGATAGCGAAAGTCAGTGAACACGCCCCGGCGTCTTCTACGCAACCCTCCCATAAACAACGAGATACGGCTATGGCTGAGAAAACTTGCAGTTTAACGGAATTTGTTGGAACCGCGATCGGTGACACGGTCGGATTGGTAATAGCCAACGTCGATAGCGCCCTACTGGACGCAATGAAGCTGGAAAAACGCTATCGCTCGATCGGTATTCTGGGCGCTCGTACCGGTGCAGGCCCGCACATTATGGCGGCTGATGAAGCGGTAAAAGCCACCAATACCGAAGTGGTTAGCATTGAGTTACCCCGCGATACCAAAGGCGGTGCCGGTCATGGTTCGCTGATTATCTTCGGTGGCGATGATGTTTCTGACGTCAAACGCGCGGTGGAAGTGGCACTGAAAGAGCTGGACCGAACGTTCGGCGACGTTTACGCCAATGAAGCGGGCCACATCGAACTGCAATACAGCGCTCGCGCCAGTCATGCATTAGAAAAAGCCTTCGGCGCACCACTGGGCCGCTCTTGTGGCGTGATCGTCGGCGCTCCAGCGTCGATTGGGGTGCTGATGGCCGATACCGCCGTGAAATCCGCCAATGTTGACGTGGTGGCATACAGCTCGCCAGCACAAGGCACCAGCTTCAGTAACGAAGTGATTCTGGTTATCTCCGGCGATTCTGGCGCAGTCCGTCAGGCAGTCATTTCTGCCCGTGAGATCGGCAAAACGGTATTAGGAACCTTAGGTTCTGAACCGAAAAACGACCGCCCTTCTTATATCTGACGCCACAGTGAGGCTGTTTCATGAAATCGAAAAGATTTGAAGCGTTGGCGAAACGCCCGGTTAATCAGGACGGCTTTGTCAAAGAGTGGATCGAGGAAGGCTTTATTGCCATGGAAAGCCCGAACGATCCTAAACCCTCCATCAAGATCGTCAACGGTGTGGTGACCGAGTTAGACGGCAAACCACAGAGCAGTTTCGACCTGATCGACCACTTTATCGCCCGCTACGGTATTAATCTGGACCACGCGGAAGAAGTGATGAAGATGGACTCCATCAAGCTGGCCAATATGTTGTGTGATCCGAATGTATCACGCCGCACTATTGTGCCGCTGACGACCGCCATGACACCGGCCAAAATCGTCGAAGTGGTCTCCCATATGAACGTGGTGGAAATGATGATGTCGATGCAGAAAATGCGCGCGCGTCGTACTCCATCACAGCAAGCTCACGTCACCAACGTGAAAGATAACCCGGTGCAGATTGCTGCTGATGCGGCCGAAGGGGCACTCCGTGGCTTCGACGAACAGGAGACCACCGTCGCCGTGGCCCGTTACGCGCCCTTTAACGCCATCGCGCTGTTGGTCGGTTCGCAAGTGGGCCGCCCCGGGGTACTGACCCAATGTTCGCTGGAAGAAGCCACCGAGCTGAAGCTAGGGATGCTGGGCCACACCTGTTATGCCGAAACCATTTCGGTTTACGGCACTGAACCGGTATTTACCGACGGCGATGACACCCCATGGTCGAAAGGCTTCCTCGCCTCCTCCTATGCGTCACGCGGTTTGAAAATGCGCTTTACCTCCGGCTCTGGCTCCGAAGTCCAAATGGGCTACGCCGAGGGTAAATCCATGCTCTATCTGGAAGCTCGCTGCATCTACATCACCAAAGCGGCTGGGGTACAAGGGCTGCAAAACGGCTCTGTCAGTTGCGTTGGTGTGCCATCCGCGGTGCCGTCAGGTATTCGCGCCATTTTGGCAGAAAACCTGATCTGTTCGGCGCTGGATTTAGAGTGTGCCTCCAGTAACGACCAGACCTTTACCCACTCAGATATGCGCCGTACCGCACGTCTGCTGATGCAGTTCCTACCGGGGACTGACTTTATCTCCTCCGGTTATTCTGCGGTGCCGAACTACGACAACATGTTCGCTGGCTCCAACGAAGACGCCGAAGACTTTGACGATTACAACGTGTTGCAGCGCGACCTGAAAGTGGATGGCGGTCTGCGTCCGGTGCTGGAAGCTGACGTAGTGGCAATTCGTAATAAAGCCGCACGCGCCCTGCAAGCGGTGTTCGCCGGTATGGGTCTGCCGCCAATCACTGACGAAGAAGTGATTGCTGCCACTTATGCCCACGGCTCGAAAGATATGCCGGAACGTAACATCGTCGAAGACATCAAGTTCGCTCAGGAGATCATCAGCAAAAACCGCACCAGTCTGGAAGTGGTTAAAGCCTTGGCACAAGGCGGTTTCGAAGATGTGGCGCAAGACATGCTCAACATCCAGAAAGCCAAAATTGCCGGTGACTACCTGCACACCTCGGCGATCATCAAAGGTGACAACCAAGTGCTGTCAGCGGTGAATGACGTCAATGACTACGCGGGTCCAGCTACCGGTTACCGGCTGGAAGGTGCACGTTGGGAAGAGATCAAAAACATTCCAAACGCGCTTGATCCGAATGAGCTTGGCTAAGGGGTTCACGAGATGGTGGATATTAACGAAAAACTGTTACGCCAAATTATCGAAGGCGTATTGCAGGAAATGCAGGGAGACAAAAACAGCGTCTCCTTTAAGCAAGAGTCCCAACCCGCCACGGCGACAACGGCCGTGGCATCCGGGGATTTCCTCACCGAAGTGGGTGAAGCCCGCCCTGGCAGCAATCAGGATGAAGTGATCATTGCGGTCGGCCCGGCATTTGGTCTGTCGCAAACCGCCAACATCGTCGGCATACCGCACAAAAACATTCTGCGCGAGCTGATTGCCGGTATCGAAGAGGAGGGTATCAAAGCACGGGTGATCCGCTGCTTTAAATCCTCCGATGTGGCCTTTGTTGCGGTCGAAGGCAACCGCCTGAGCGGTTCCGGTATCTCTATCGGCATTCAATCCAAAGGCACCACGGTCATTCATCAGCAAGGTCTGCCGCCACTCTCCAATCTGGAGTTGTTCCCGCAAGCACCATTGCTGACGCTGGAAACCTACCGCCTGATTGGTAAAAACGCAGCGCGCTACGCCAAACGGGAATCACCACAACCGGTGCCGACCCTGAACGACCAGATGGCACGGCCAAAATATCAGGCCAAATCAGCGATTCTGCACATTAAAGAAACCAAATATGTGGTGACCGGCAAGAATCCTCAGGAACTCCGGGTGGCGCTTTAACAAAGGAAAACACAATGAATTCCGAAGCTATTGAATCCATGGTTCGCGACGTGCTGAACAAGATGAACAGCCTGCAAGGCCAAGCGCCTGCGGCTTGTTCGGCACCCGCGGTCAGTTCGCGCAGTGATGCCAAAGTCTCAGATTATCCGCTGGCGAACAAACACCCTGATTGGGTGAAAACCGCCACCAATAAAACGCTGGATGATCTGACGCTGGCTAACGTGTTGAACGGCAGTGTCACCTCACAGGATTTGCGTATTACCCCGGAAATCCTGCGTATTCAAGCCTCCATTGCCAAAGACGCGGGTCGCCCGCTGCTGGCAATGAACTTCGAGCGCGCCGCTGAGTTGACCGCAGTGCCGGATGACAAGGTGTTGGATATCTACAACGCCCTGCGCCCTTTCCGCTCAAGCAAAGAAGAGCTGAATGCCATTGCAGATGATCTGGAAAAAACCTACCAAGCGACCATCTGTGCTGCCTTCGTGCGCGAAGCTGCCGTTTTGTATGTTCAGCGCAAAAAGCTGAAAGGCGACGATTAATTCATCAATTAATCTCAAGTCAGTGACTGGGGTAAGTGAGCGCAGCCAATACCGCTGCAACTTGAAAGATAAAGGAGATATACCCAATAGATTTCACGTTGCAGGTAGGCGGCAAGAGAAAGAATCCCCAGGAGCTGACTCAAGTCAGTGACTGGGGTAAGTGAGCGCAGCCAACACTGCTGCAACTTGAAAGATAAAGGAGATATACCCAATAGATTTCACGTTGCAGGTAGGCGGCAAGAGAAAGAATCCCCAGGAGCTGACTCAAGTCAGTGACTGGGGTAAGTGAGCGCAGCCAACACCGCTGCAACTTGAAAGATGAAGGGTATAGAGGAACGGGATATGCGCTATATCGTCGGTGTCGACATCGGTAACTCATCAACAGAAGTGGCATTGGCACAATGCGCGGCTGACGGTCAGTTGCTGTTTGTCACCAGTGCCTTGACCGAAACCACCGGTATCAAGGGGACGCAACGTAACATTTTCGGCATCAACAAAGCGCTGACAATGTTGGTGGAAAAGGCCGGTATCGCGCTGGGCGATATCAGTCTGATCCGCATCAACGAGGCCACTCCGGTCATTGGCGATGTGGCGATGGAAACCATCACGGAAACCATCATCACGGAATCCACCATGATCGGCCACAACCCGAAAACCCCCGGTGGACTGGGGTTGGGGGTTGGGCTGACCATCACCCTTGATGAGCTGGTCACCCGTGATCCCGCCCAACCCTACATTCTGGTGGTGCCATCGGCGGTCGATTTTGCTGATGTCGCGGCGGTGGTCAATGCCGCCAACGGGGCCGGATACCGCATCACGGCGATTATCTTGCAACGTGACGATGGCGTCTTGGTCAGTAACCGCCTCACCCACCCACTGCCGATCGTCGATGAGGTACTGCATATCGACCGTATCCCGATGGGCATGTTGGCGGCGGTGGAAGTGGCCATGCCGGGTCAGGTGATTGAAACCCTCTCTAACCCCTATGGCATTGCCACGGTATTTGAACTGAGTGCCGAAGAGACCAAAAACATTGTTCCGGTGGCGCGCGCCTTGATTGGTACCCGTTCCGCGGTGGTGGTGAAAACGCCAGAAGGGGACGTTAAAGCGCGCTCCATTCCGGCGGGTCATCTGGAGCTGTTCGCCGATGGCCGCACGGTGCGGGTGGATGTCGCCACCGGCAGTGAAGCCATTATGGCGGCGGTTAACAGCTTCCGGCATCTGGACAATGTCAGCGGTGAAGCCGGTACCAATATCGGCGGCATGCTCGAACACGTGCGCCAAACCATGGCCGAACTGACCAACAAACCGACCAATGAGATCTTCATTCAAGACTTGCTTGCCGTTGACACGGCCGTGCCAGTCAATGTCATTGGCGGTCTGGCGGGCGAGTTCTCCCTTGAGCAAGCGGTGGGTATCGCCTCGATGGTGAAATCTGACCGCCTGCAAATGGCGCATATCGCCAGTGAGATCGAAAAAACCTTAGGTATTGATGTACAGGTTGGGGGGGCGGAAGCCGAAGCGGCGATACTCGGCGCGCTGACCACACCAGGGACGCGACGGCCACTCGCCATCCTCGACTTGGGGGCGGGTTCTACCGATGCCTCCATCATCAATGCCCAAGGCCAAATCGTCGCCACTCATCTGGCGGGGGCGGGCGACATGGTGACGATGATCATCGCCTCGGAACTGGATCTGCAAGACCGCTATCTGGCCGAGGACATCAAAAAGTACCCGCTCGCTAAAGTGGAGAGTCTGTTCCACCTGCGCCACGAAGATGGCAGCGTTCAGTTCTTCCCACAACCGCTGGCACCAGAAGTTTTTGCCCGACTGGTGGTGGTCAAACCGGAAGGTTTGGTGCCACTGCCGGGCGATTACGCACTGGAAAAAGTCCGTAACATTCGCCGCTCTGCCAAACAGCGGGTATTTGTCACCAATGCGCTTCGCGCTCTGCGCCAAGTCAGCCCCACCGGCAATATCCGCGATATCCCGTTCGTGGTGCTGGTCGGCGGCTCGTCGCTGGACTTCGAGATCCCGCAATTGGTCACCGACGCCCTCTCCCACTACAAGTTGGTGGCGGGCCGCGGCAATATCCGCGCCAGTGAAGGCCCACGTAATGCCGTGGCAACCGGCTTGATTCTGGCTTATCAGCGGGAGAGCCACTGATGAATTTCACCCATGACGCTCCTGCCATCCTGATCAGCCTGACCACGCCAACACCCGAGGCCGTCTGGCATCAAGTGTTGCTGGGCATTGAGGAGGAGGGCATTCCCTGGCAGTGGCAACAAGACGACGACGGCGATGCAACACAACGCGCCTGGCAAGCCGCCACCCGCTCCCCGTTATTGGTGGGGCTGGCCTGTTCTGCCGACGAAGTGGTGGTGCATTTCCGTAATCTACCCCCCGCCAGCCCGTTATTTCGGCAGGCGCGGGGGCAAGACGAAGAGCAATTACGGCGGCTCGGTAACAACGCCGCCCGATTAGTGAAAGGTTTACCGTTTAAGTGATCACCCGCAAATTAACAAGGAAATCAAATTTATGAATAATGCTCTTGGACTTATCGAAACTAAAGGCCTGGTCGCTGCCATTGAAGCGGCTGACGCCATGGTCAAATCCGCCAACGTCCAACTGGTGGGCTACGAAAAAATCGGCTCCGGCCTGGTCACTGTGATGGTGCGTGGCGATGTCGGCGCAGTTAAAGCGGCAGTCGATGCCGGTTCTGCTGCGGCCAGCGCGGTAGGCGAGTTGACCTCCTGTCATGTGATCCCACGCCCGCACAGCGATGTAGAAGCCATTTTACCGACCTCTGCCTAAGGGTAAGACGAGGAGCACAGCGTGAAAACGTCACTGGGTTTACTTGAAGTTAGCGGTCTAGCGCTGGCTATCGGCGCGGCGGATGCCATGGCGAAAGCCGCTTCCGTCAAGCTGATCGGCATAGAAAAAACCAACGGCTCCGGCTGGATGTTAATCCGCCTGACCGGTGATGTGGCCTCAGTTCAGGCGGCAATCAGTACCGGTGCCGCCTTTGCCGAACAGCATCAGGGTCTGGTCTCTCGTGCGGTACTGGCCCGTCCGGCAGACAGCCTGATGGCCTATTGGCAGGCACCTGCCGCTGAAATCCCCCGCGAGGTACCCGTTGAAGCCGAAAAAGTGAGTGCATCGGAGGAGACAGAAGAGGCCGACACCCCAGCCGCAGCTGACACTGCCACCGACGATGCCCCCGCAGCTACGGCGAGTATAAATATAAGCAGTGTGGGTAATAACAACACAGAAAGTGAGGCCCAATCAGCTCCTCGTGTGAGCTGCAATCTCTGCCTCGACCCGGCTTGCCGACGCCATAAAGGTGAGCCTCGCTTTCGCTGCATCCACTTGGGTAAACGAGGAAAAGTCTGATGGAAAAAGCGTTACTGGAACCCGTTGTCAGTAAGATCCTCGACGAAATGCGTCTTCGTCCGATCCCGCTTGGGGTTTCCAACCGACACCTGCATCTCTCGGCGCAGGACTACCAACGGCTGTTCCCTGAGCAGCCGCTCATTGAGAAAAAAACGCTGCTCCAGCCAGGCCAGTATGCCGCCGAACAGACGGTGACCTTGGTCGGGCCGAAAGGCAGCCTGAAAAACGTGCGCATTCTGGGGCCGTTACGCAGCCAAAGTCAGGTGGAGATCTCCCGCACCGATGCCCGTACGCTGGGGATCAATGCCCCACTACGCATGTCCGGCAATCTGGCGGGAACACCCGCTATCCGCTTGGTCAGTCCCTATGGCGAAGTGGAGTTGCCCCATGGGGTGATTGTGGCGCTACGGCATATTCATATGTCGCCGCTGGACGCCCTGATCTACCGGGTTAAGCACGGTGATCGGGTACAAGTGGCGATTCAGGGCAGTGACCGTCGGCTGATCATGGACGATGTGGCCATTCGCGTTTCACCGCAAATGAAACTGGAGATGCACATCGACACCGACGAGGCCAATGCCGCTGGCGCAGATGATCCGGCAGCTTTCGCCACTCTGCTCACGTCACCACGGACAACGCAGCCATGAATCTGACTCAGGCGCAAACCGAACAACTGGTCAGCCAGATTGTCACGCGGTTGACCGAGCGCGAACGGCGGGTTCACGCCTTGCTGCTGCCTCAGTTGCGCGCCGGGCTTGATTCATCGGTCTTCGTGCACCATGCCACGCTGCACCTGATGCTGCCGGATCTGGCATTTATGCACCGCTTGGCGCAGTCCGATACCACTTGTCCTGCGGTTATGGCACTGAACGAGGCCTGGTCATGGGGCATGAAAGTGCATATCAGCTTGCATCGCCAACTGCTGGCCGCCCTGCCCGCCGCCGCACTGCGCCCATTGCCGCTGAGTTTTAGCGACAGTCAGGGGAATGCGGTACGGCTACATGCAGGCAAGGTCTTGAGTTATCGCGATATCGCCACTCTCAACCCCGGCTGGCTGCTGATTGATGCTCACACGCTGGTTACACCGCTGGCACAGGACACCCTGTCAGCCCGTCACATTCAACTGTTAAGGCAGGAGTAAATCATGCAACTGGCCAGAGTGGTAGGTTCGGTGGTCTCAACGCAAAAATCGCCGACGCTGATTGGTAAGAAGCTGCTACTGGTGCGCCGTGTAGCCGGTGACGGCTCATTGCCACCAGACAGCAAAACGCCGGATGAAGTGGCGGTTGATTCCGTCGGCGCAGGTCAGGGAGAGCTGGTGCTGCTGGCGGGAGGCTCCAGTGCCAGACGGGTCTTTGCCGAGCCGAATGATGCTATCGATCTGGCGATTGTCGCCATCGTCGATGAGTGTTCTTACTGATGATCTGTATCTTACTGAGTTAACGGTGATTTTATGAGCATCTATACCAAAACCGGCGATGCAGGAACCACGGCCCTGTTCACCGGACAACGGGTGAAAAAGAGCCACCCACGGGTGGAAACCTACGGCACGCTGGATGAACTTAACGCCGCGCTGAGCCTGTGCGCCCGTGTGACGCAAGGCGAGGAGAACCGTCAGTTACTGGATGCCGTACAACATCAGCTGTTCTATTTCAGTGCTGAATTAGCCAGCGAAGGCATCGACACCCCGCCTGTCGGGCGCAAAAGCATCAGCGAGCACGATATTCAGGCGCTGGAGTTGGCAGTTGACCGCTGCATGGCGCAATTACCGCCAGTAAAAGGTTTTATTCTGCCCGGCGATACCGAAGCCGGTAGCCGTCTGCATTTTGCCCGCACCCTTGCGCGGCGCTGTGAACGGCGGCTGATAGAACTGGCTGAACAGGTGCCAGTGCGCTCGGTGCTGTTGCAGTATCTCAACCGCTTATCCGATTGCCTGTATGCACTGGCCCGCGATGAAGATCAGCGCCAACAGTTGCAGCAAACCGCGCAAACCGTGCTGGCCCGTTATCTGGCGGCCACCGAGGCGGCACATCCTGCCATCGCCGCGACAGTCACGCCGCTCACTCGCGCTGGGCTGGGATTTTCTGACGTCCATCAATTAGTTAAGTTGGCGGTTGAAGCCGCCATGACACTAAAAATCGCCGTAGTGGTGGCACTGACTGATCGCCACGGCAACCTGATCATGACCTACCGTATGCCCGATACCTTGCTGGTCAGCAGCGAACTGGCACCGAAAAAAGCCTGGACCGCTGTGGCCCTGAAAACCGCCACTCATCAACTCAGCAGTGCCGTACAACCGGGGGCTGACCTGTTCCAACTGGAAGCCAGCACGGGTGGCAAAGTGGTGAGTTTTGGTGGCGGCTACCCCCTGTGGCGTGATGGCCAGTTGGTGGGCGGCTTAGGCATCAGCGGCGGCAGCGTCGAACAAGATATGCACATAGCAGAAGCGGCCATATCGGCTTTACATCTGAGGAATGAATAATGAACACCAATGACCTTGAATCTCTCATTCGCACTATCCTCACCGAGCAACTGACGCCTGCGACTGCGTCTGCCTCCAGCGCCATTTTTGCCAGCGTGGATGAAGCAGTTAATGCCGCTCACAGCGCCTTTTTGCGCTATCAGCAAAGCCCAATGAAAACCCGCAGCGCCATTATCAGCGCCCTGCGTGAGCAGCTAAAACCGCAACTGGTGTCACTGTCTGAGCGTGGGGCCAGTGAGACTGGCATGGGTAATAAAGAAGATAAATTCCTGAAAAACAAGGCGGCGCTAGAGAACACCCCCGGCATCGAAGATCTCTCCACCACCGCCCTAACTGGCGACGGCGGCATGGTCTTGTTCGAGTATTCGCCCTTTGGCGTGATTGGTTCCGTCGCCCCCAGCACTAACCCCACTGAAACCATTATCAATAACAGCATCAGCATGTTGGCTGCTGGAAATGCAGTCTATTTCAGTCCGCACCCCGGTGCCAAAGCGGTCTCACTGGATCTTATCGCCCAAATCGAGGCGATCATTTTCAACAGTTGCGGCATCCGCAACTTGGTGGTGACGGTGCAAGAGCCGAGTTTCGAAGCCACCCAACAGATGATGGCCCACGATAAAATCGCTCTGTTGGCGATCACTGGCGGACCCGCCATTGTGGCGATGGGCATGAAAAGCGGCAAAAAAGTGATTGGTGCCGGCGCGGGTAACCCACCTTGTCTGGTGGATGAGACCGCTGAACTGGCGAAAGCCGCGCAAGATATCGTTTCCGGCGCATCCTTCGACTACAACTTGCCCTGCATCGCCGAGAAGAGCCTGATTGTGGTGGAGAGTGTCGCCGACCGCTTATTGCAGCAGATGCAGGCCTTCGATGCGCTGCTGATCAGCAATCCGCAAGATGTCGACAGCCTGCGCAAGGCTTGCCTAACACCCCAAGGCCACGCCAACAAAAATCTGGTGGGCAAAAGCCCGCTTGAACTGCTGAAAGCCGCTGGCCTCAGTTGTCCAGCCAAAGCCCCGCGCCTGCTGCTGGTGGAGGTGGCCGGTGATGATCCGCTGGTGACCACGGAACAACTGATGCCGCTGTTACCGGTAGTGCGGGTAAAGGATTTTGATGCGGCCCTGACACTGGCGCTGCAAGTGGAGGGTGGCCTGCATCACACCGCCACCATGCACTCACAAAATGTCTCACGCTTGAATCTGGCGGCCCGCCTGTTGCAGACCTCCATTTTTGTGAAAAACGGCCCCTCTTATGCGGGGATCGGGGTCGGTGGCGAGGGCTTTACCACCTTTACCATCGCCACCCCAACCGGTGAAGGCACCACCTCGGCCCGCACCTTTGCACGCCAACGCCGCTGTGTGCTGACTAACGGTTTCTCCATTCGCTGAGCGAGGACGTATGAAGACATTTTTCCTGCAAACGCGTATTTATAGCGGGGAAGGCAGCCTCAAGGTGCTGCAACGCTTCCATCAGCGCAAAATCTGGATTGTCTGCGACGGCTTTCTCGCCACCTCGCCGCTACTGGATCGCTTAAAAGCGGTGCTGGCGACGGATAACCAGATCAGCCTGTTCAGCGACATCACGCCGGACCCGAATATCAGCACTGTGGTTAAGGGCATTGAGCAGATGCAAGCCCTGCGCCCTGATGTGGTGATCGGTTTTGGTGGCGGTTCAGCACTGGATGCCGCCAAAGCTATTGTCTGGTTTAGCCGCCAGCAAGGGCTGGAGATCGAAACCTGTATCGCCATCCCCACCACCAGCGGCACCGGGTCGGAAGTCACTAGCGCTTGCGTGATCAGCGATCCGGAAAAGAGCATTAAATATCCGCTCTTTGACGATGAGATCTACCCAGATATCGCCATTCTGGATCCGGCACTGGTGGTCACGGTGCCGCCCGTTATCACCGCCAATACTGGATTGGACGTGCTGACTCATGCGCTGGAAGCCTATGTCTCGCCGCGCGCCAGTGATTTTACCGATGCGCTGGCAGAGAAAGCGGTGCAACTGGTGTTTCGCCATCTGCCAACCGCCTGCCAGAAGGGCGACTGCCTGATTACCCGAGGCAAGATGCATAACGCCTCGACACTGGCGGGCATGGCATTCAGTCAGGCGGGGTTGGGGATCAATCACGCCATTGCTCACCAATTGGGCGGCCAGTTCCATATCGCCCACGGGTTAGCCAATGCACTGCTGTTAGTCCCGGTGATTCGCTTTAATGCCGCTGACGTACGGGCGCGTAAACGCTATGCACGGCTGGCGAAAATATGCCATTTCAGCCCCGCCAATGGGGAAGATCGCGGCGCGGTGAATCAGCTAATTCATCAGATTGAGCAACTGAAACGCCAGTGCGGATTACCACAGCCGCTGGCGGCGATGAAAGTCAACGAACGCCAATTGCAGCAGCGCATTCCAGACATCATCACCGCCGCACTGGCGGACGTCACCCTGCGCACCAACCCGCGCTCGGCGGATGAAAAAGATATCCGTGGCATTGTCGAGGCGCTGTATGAGTGAGCTCTCGTTGCCCGTTGCGCCACGACTGAGCGCCCCCCTCGCCTGCGGTGAACTGGCGCAGTGTGACGCCGCCACTATTCAGCAGCGGGTGCGCGATGCCGGGGTGGTCGGTGCTGGCGGGGCCGGCTTCCCGACGGCGGTAAAACTGCAAGCGCAGGCTGAGATTTTTCTGGTCAATGCCGCTGAGTGTGAGCCGATGCTGAAAGTGGATCAGCAGTTGATGCCACGTCAGGCGGCACGACTGGTGCGCGGTGTGCTCTATGGCATGGTCGCCACTGGCGCACGCGAAGGCATCATTGCGCTCAAAGCCAAATATGTCGAGGCGATTGCGGCACTGACACCACTGCTACCACCACAGATTCGGCTGCATATCTTGCCCGACGTTTACCCCGCCGGTGATGAGGTGATCACTATCTGGCTGGCGACGGGTCGACGAGTACCGCCCGCCGCCCTGCCGGTCAGTATTGGCGTGGTGGTGAATAATGTGCAAACCCTGCTCAATGTCGCACGGGCAGTGGAACAGCAGTGGCCAGTCACCCGCCGTACCCTGACCGTCAATGGTGCCGTGGCACAACCGTTAACCTTGACCGTGCCGCTCGGCACCTCACTGCGGGAAGTGTTGGCACTGGCGGGGGGCGCGACCATCGACAATCCCGCTTATATCAATGGCGGGCCGATGATGGGCCATGCACTACACGACCTCGATCAGCCAGTGACCAAAACGACTGGCGGCCTGTTGGTGCTACCTGCCAATCACTTGCTGATCACCCGCCGCACGCGCAGTGATCAGGATGTGCTCGCCATCGCCCGCGCCGTCTGCGAGCAGTGCCGCATGTGTACCGAACTTTGCCCGCGCCACCTTATCGGCCATGAACTGCCGCCGCATCTGCTGGTGCGGGCGATTATCTATCAGCAGGTCGCCACGCCAGATATCTTGCTCAGTGCCCTCACCTGCTCCGAGTGTGGGCTGTGTGAAAGCTACGCTTGTCCGGTGGATATCTCGCCAATGCGCATCAATCGGCTGCTGAAAACCCAGTTGCGTGCGCAGGGGGCTCGCTATCAAGGGGAGCTGCGAGAGGCGGATCCGATGGCGAATTACCGCATGGTGCCGATAGCGCGGCTGATTGCGCGGCTGGATCTCACCGATTGGTATCAGCCCGCGCCGTTCAGCGAGCAGGAGTACCTGCCACAACAGGTGATTTTGCCTCTGCGCCAGCATATCGGTGCCGCCGCCGAAGTGGTGGTCAGTGTCGGTGAAGCGGTCAAGCACGGCCAACTGATCGGGCAGATCCCTAATAACGCCTTGGGTGCTCCCGTGCACGCCAGTATTTCGGGGGTCGTCACGGCTATCAATGCCAGCGCCATTACCCTTCGTCGCGGCATTTAACAGGAGTGAGCATGTCTCAAGCCATTGGAATTGTTGAGTTAAGCAGTATCGCCAAAGGGATGGAAGTTTGCGACCTAATGCTGAAAAGCGCCAACGTCAATCTGCTGGTCAGTAAGACCCTCTGCCCCGGTAAATATTTGCTGATGGTAGGCGGTGATATCGGGGCCGTCAGCCAATCAGTGCAGAATGGCGAAAAGCACAGCGGTCACTTATTGGTCGACAGCATCGTGCTACCCAATCTGCACCCGTCGGTGTTACCGGCAATCAGCGGTCTGAATACGGTGGAGAACCGTCAGGCCGCGGGCGTGGTGGAGACCTGGAGTGTGGCGGCTTGCATTACCGCCGCCGATCGCGCGGTGAAAGCCGCTAACGTCACCTTGGTGCGCATCCATATGGCCTTTGGTATTGGCGGCAAATGTTACCAAGTGCTCAGCGGCGATATTGCCGATGTGCAGACCGCCGTCGAGGTTGCCAGCCAGTGCGCCGGTGAGAAGGGATTATTGGTGTACAGCACCCTGATCCCCCGTCCCCATGAGGCGCTGTGGCGTCAGTTAGTTCAGGAGGCATGATGGAAAAGAGCAGCACCCCCGAGCGCGTGATTCAGGAATATGTTCCCGGTAAACAGATCACCCTCGCACATCTCATCGCCAATCCCAATAAGGCGCTCTACAAAAAACTGGGGCTGAATGATGTCAGCAGCGCCATCGGCATTCTGACCATCACCCCGAGCGAAGCCTCGATTATCGCCAGTGATATCGCCACCAAATCCGGCGCGGTGGAGATTGGTTTTATCGACCGGTTCACCGGTGCGGTGGTGTTTACCGGTGATGTGTCGGCGGTGGAATACGCGCTAAAACAGGTGATTCACACCTTGGGCGACATGATGAAATTCACCGCCTGCCCGATGACCCGGACCTGATGCCATGCAGCGCATCATGTTAATTGGCCCCAGTCAGTGCGGCAAAACCTCGCTGATTCAACGCTTGCAGGGCGAGACTCTTCATTACCAGAAAACCCAGTCGATTATCTGGCAGGACAATGCCATTGATACGCCGGGTGAGTATCTGGAAAACCGCTGCTTATACAGCGCGTTACTGGCGAGCGCTTGTGAGGCTGAGGTGGTGGGATTGGTGCAGAATGCCGATGCCTGCCAGAGCTGGTTTGCCCCGATGCTGGCGCAGGTGTTCAACAAACCGGTGATCGGCATTATCAGCAAAGCGGACACTGTCAGCCATCCCGATCAACTGAGCTGGGCGGCGGACTGCCTGAGGCAAGCGGGCGCACAACATATTTTTGTGACCTCGGCGCAAACCGGCGAGGGACTCACTGACCTTATAACTTATTTGAATCATTCTGGAGAGTCGTATGTCCGGTAAGATTATGGCGATAAACGCCGGCAGTTCTTCGCTGAAATTTCAGCTGTTTTCCATGCTCAATGGGCAGACTGGCCTGAGGGAAGAGCGGGTGCTGTGCCAAGGTTTAATCGAGCGCATCGGTATGGATGATGCGGTGTTTAACCTGCTGGCTGGCGATGTGAAATGGCGGGAAACGTTGCCGATCGCCGATTGCCGCCAAGGGGCCGAACATCTGCTGCGCGCACTGATTGAGCACAATATTATTGATTCACTGGATGAGATCAGCGGCGTCGGCCATCGTGTGGCCCACGGCGGTGAAGCATTTGCCGATTCGGTGCTGATAACCCCCGAGGTGCTGGATAAAATTGAGCAACTGGGCGTGCTCGCGCCGTTGCATAATCCGGTCAATGCTTTGGGCATCCGCGTGTTTCAGCATGCCCTACCCGATGCCAGCGCGGTGGCGGTGTTTGATACCGCATTCCACCAAACCCTGAGCCAGACCGCCTATCTCTACCCTTTGCCGTGGCGCTACTACCAGGAGCTGGGCATTCGCCGTTACGGCTTCCACGGCACCAGCCACAAATATGTCAGTGCAGTCTGCGCTGAGCGCATGGGGCGGCCACTGGCAGAGCTGCGCATCATCTCTTGCCACCTCGGCAACGGCTCTAGTTTATGTGCGATCGGCAATGGGCGCTCGGTCAATACCTCCATGGGCTTCACCCCACAGGCGGGGATCATGATGGGGACCCGCAGCGGCGATATTGACCCCTCGATCCTGCCATTTATTCAGCAGACCGAGGGCAAAAGCGCCGCCGAGATCAACCATCTGATCAACAACCAATCCGGCTTGCTGGGCGTTTCCGGCATCTCCCACGACTATCGTGATGTGGAACAGGCGGCCAGCGGCGGCGACACTCGCGCACAAGTGGCCCTTGAGCTGTTTGCCGAGCGCATCCGCGCAGTGATTGGCAGCTATATCGTGCAGCTAGGTGGGATAGATGCGCTGATCTTCACTGGCGGCATTGGCGAAAATGCCCGCAATGCCCGCCAGCAGATATGCCGGGATCTGGCGTTTCTCGGCATCGAGTTGGATGAGGATAAAAATCTAAAAAATCAGTTCTTTATTCAGAAGGATAAGGGGCCGGTACAGATTGCCATCGTCAATACCAATGAAGAATTAATGATTGCCCGTGATGTCATGCGCGTGGCACAACCGCTGCCGGTACAACCGGCCCTCGCCATACAGTGAGAAGCAAGATGAAGAGTGGAAAAGTTTGGCTGGTGGGTGCGGGGCCGGGGGATGCGACACTGATTACGGTAAAAGGATTACATGCCATTCGTCAGGCCGAAGCACTGGTGTATGACCGCCTCGTCTGCGCTGAACTGCTGGCGCAAGCCCCTGACGGCTGTGAAATGATCAATGTGGGCAAGAACCCCAATCACCACTTGGTGCCGCAGCCGGAAATCAATCAGATTTTGGTGGATTGCGCCCAGCGAGGATTGAATGTAGTGCGGCTTAAAGGCGGCGACCCCTATGTGTTTGGGCGCGGCGGAGAAGAAGCGGAAGCGCTGGCACTGGCGGAGATCCCGTTTGAAGTGGTGCCGGGGATCAGTTCCGCCATTGGTGGGCTGGCCTATGCCGGCATCCCAGTGACCCACCGTGATTATGCCTCCGGTTTTCATGTGATCACCGGCCATTTGCGTCAGGGTAATGAACCGCAGGATTGGGCCACCCTGGCGAAGCTGGAAGGTACGCTGGTTATCCTGATGGGGATGACGCAGCTGGTGACAATTTGCCAGCAGTTGATCGCCGGCGGCAAAGCGCCGACCACCCCTGCAGCAGTGGTGATGTATGCCAGCCACCAGCAACAGCAGGTTGCCAGTGGCACCTTGATCACCTTAGTCGATCAGGTCGCCGCGCAGGGTTTATCGGCCCCGGCCTTGATTGTGATTGGTGATGTGGTGCGGCTGCGGGAGATACTGGCATTCACGCCAGAAACGTTGTCGCTAAGCTCAATTCCCTCGCTTATGGTACTCTGAACACAAATTAAATTAGGGGCAGAGGGGTATAACGCAGCAATGAGCGAACATGGCGGTAATGTGCTGGAAATGGCATTGAAAATCGGCACAGATGCAGAAAATATCATTGATTTCAGTGCCAATATTAATCCGCTGGGGATGCCCAACTCCCTGAAAACCGCCATTGTTGCGCAGTTAGCCCGTGCTGAGCGCTACCCCGATGTTGAGTACCGCCAACTGCATGACGCACTGGCCCGCGCTCACCACTGCCGACCGGAAAACATTATGGCGGGTAATGGGGCCACCGAACTGATTTACGCGGTGGTGCAGTATCTGCGACCCCGTAGTGCGCTGCTGCTGACACCGGGTTTTGCTGAGTACCGCCGCGCGCTGCAACGGGTCGGCTGTCAAATTCATGACTATCCGATGAGCGAAGCGGATGGCTATCAGCCCGATGAGCGGTTACTGGAGCGGCTGGTACAACTGCGCCCTGACTGCCTGTTTCTGGCGACGCCGAACAACCCAACCGGCCTGATGCCCGATACCGCGCTGCTGCAAGCTATCGTGCAGTGCTGCCATCAACAGCAGATTGCACTGATTGTCGATGAAGCCTTTATCGATTTTCTGCCCGATGCGGCGGGGTTGATCCCGCAATTGGCGGATTTCCCACGCCTTTATGTGCTGCGTTCCCTAACCAAATTTTTCGCCATTCCGGGGTTACGTCTCGGCTATCTGCTTAGCGGCGATCAGGCGGCAATCTCACAAATGAAGCAGCAGCGCGAGCCTTGGACAATCAATGCGTTCGCTGCGTTGGCTGGTGAGATTATCCTCGATGACCAACCTTACATTCAGGCAACTCATCAATGGCTGGCACAACAGCAACCTTGGTTATATCAACAATTGTCTACCCTGCCCGCGTTGCAGGTCTGGCAAGGGGCGGCTAACTATATTTTCCTGCGCTGCCTGAAGCCGGAAATCGATCTGCAACAGGCGCTGTTACAGCATCATATTTTGATCCGCCACTGTGCCAACTACCCCGGTCTGACCCGCGACCACTACCGCGTGGCGATCAAAAGTGCCGCCGACAATCAGCGGCTGATCACCGCCTTGCAGCAGGTGTTCGGCCATGGCTGAAGCCCGTTGCCCGGCCTCCTGCGGCGAGTTAATTCAGGGCTGGATACTGGGAGGCGAGAAGCTGATCTCTTGTCCGGTAAACTGGTTCAGTACCGTCGCGGTGAGCGACGGCGTGCCGAGCGGCCATGAGCGGCCACGGATGCGCCAGATGCTGGCGGCGGTGCTGGCTTATTTCGGTCACCCTGCCGAGATGGCCCGTGGGCTGAATATTCGTTTTGATTCCACCATTCCGGTAGCAAAAGGGTTAGCCAGCAGCACCGCTGATATCGCCGCCACCGCACTGGCCACCGCTCGCCATTTGGGCGAAACGCTGGATGAAGCGGCCCTCGCGACATTGTGTGTCAGTCTGGAGCCCACCGACAGCACGCTATTCCAGCAATTAACGCTGTTTGATCATCAAACCGCCGCCACACAGATCTCTTATGATTGGCAGCCACAGTTGGATATTTTGTTGCTGGAAAGCCCGCAGATCCTGAATACCGAGGATTACCATCGCCGTGATCGCCAGCCCGCACTGCTGGCCAGTGCCGCCTCACTGGCGCGGGCATGGCAACTCTTTACCCAAGCCGCTGATCGCCGCGATTGTGCACTGCTCGGCCAAGCCACCACCCTTAGCGCGCAAGCCAGCCAGCGCTTGCTGGTCAAACCCGATTTTGCGGCGCTGATGACATTGGTGGAGGAGCTGGATCTCTACGGGCTGAATGTCGCCCACAGTGGCAGCGTGGTAGGGCTGCTACTCGACCGCCAACGCCATGATCTCGAAAAGCTTTACTGGCAGTTGCAGCAGTATCACATCACCCAAAACTACCCCACCCAACACCTGCTCACCATGGTGCCCGGTGGGGTGCGTTAAGCAAAGTCGCTAGCTATTCAGTCCCAAACGACGAGATATTAGCCAGAAATATCTGACGTATAATGTCCATGTAGTCACCCATGTTATTACCCTCCCGCCTGACACTTTTATGTAATTCTCACTGCCTTACCCGCCAAAATCATGACCTCAGTCACAAACAGGGAAAGCAGCCATTTTATCCATGTAAATAGCATTCAGGGATATGGGGAAAATAGCTATCGGGGTATTAGAGTCGAGCAACAGGAAATGTAGTGCAGATGTAAAATCTGATGCCTGTTAAATCTTCATTTTTTTAAAAACATAAATAAAACTCAAGTAATACAGAATCAAACTATTGCACCGATACCGATAACCTCAACCTACATTAGCTCCGGGAGCCTTATTAGATGAACAAATTGAGTGTAAAAACCTTACTGGCAGCCAGCCTGTTTAGCATGATGGCGTGCTCGGGTAGCGCACTGGCGCAAGAAGTCGAAGTGGTCAATATCTCGAAAATCGCAGGTATGCCGTGGTTTAACCGCATGGGTGAAGGTGTGGAGCGTGCCGGTAAAGATCTCGGCATCAAAGCCTATCAGGTCGGGCCATCCAGTACCGATGCCCCGCAACAAGTGAAAATCATCGAAGACTTAATTGCTAAGAAAGTCAGCGCCATCAGTATCGTGCCGAATGATGCCGATGTACTGGAGCCGGTATTCAAGAAAGCCCGTGATGCCGGAATTGTGGTGTTAACCAACGAATCCCCAGGGCAGCCAAGTGCTAACTGGGATATCGAAATCATCGATAACGCGAAATTTGCCGCCGATAACGTGGAAGAGATGGCGAAAGCCATGGGGGGTAAAGGTGGCTATGTGATCTATGTCGGTAGCCTGACGGTGCCACAACATAATCTGTGGGCCGATCTGTTTGTTAAATATCAGAAAGAGCACTATCCGGATATGTTCGAAGTGACCAGCCGTATGCCGGTCGCAGAGAGCATTGATGATTCACGCCGCACCACCCTCGATTTGATGAAAGCACACAATGACCTGAGAGGGATTGTGGCCTTCGGTTCACAAGGCCCCATCGGTGCGGGCCGTGCGGTGAAAGAGAAACGCGCGAAAGACAAAGTGCATGTGTTCGGCATGATGATCCCTTCTCAGGCGGCCTCGCTGGTTAAGAGCGGTGATATCGCCATGGGTGTGACTTATGACCCAGGTTCCGCCGGTTATGCACTGACGGCGGTCGCTGACAAAGTGTTGAAAGGCGAGAAGATCGAAACCGGTATGGACGTCCCTGGCGTGGGCAAAGCGGAAGTTGACCAGGCTAAGCATCTGATTCAGTTCCACAATGTACTGCGCGTCACCAAAGATAACGTCGATTCGCTGTATTGATTCATTGCGCTATGCAGAGCCAGGCGCATGTTTGGCTCTGCAACTAATGAAAAACCAGCCAATAAGCAAGGAGCCTGAAGGGTTTAACGCACCTAGGGGCACTCCGGCAGCTCACACCCGATTGGGTCCAGAGGAACTATGCAGCCATTTATTACCCTGGAAAACATCAGTAAAACCTTCTATGGCGTCAAGGCGCTGAATAAGGTGGCCATGACCCTGCTGCCGGGTGAGGTTCATTGCCTCGCAGGGCAGAACGGTTGTGGTAAATCAACACTGATCAAGATTATCTCCGGCGTCTACCAACCCGATTCTGATGCCGTGATCACCATTGATGGCAAAACCTACGCCACCCTGACACCGATCGAATCGGTCCGCTTAGGGATTCAGGTGATCTATCAGGATTTGTCATTATTCCCTAATCTGAGCGTGGCTGAGAATATCGCCATGAACCATTATCACCATCACCTATGGGTAGATAAGCGTCAGATGCGTGCCACCGCCGAGCGCGTGATCAGCAGCATTGATGCCCACCTTGATCTGGATGAATTGGTTGAGAATTTGCCCATTGCGCAGAAGCAGTTGGTCGCCATTTGCCGCGCACTGGCACAGGATGCTCGGCTGATTGTGATGGATGAACCCACCGCCTCCCTGACGCGACAAGAGGTTAATGGCTTGCTGCGGGTGGTGCATGAACTGAAATCACGCAATATCTGCGTGGTCTTTGTCAGCCACCGATTGAGTGAAGTGCTAGAAATTTCGGACCGCATCACGGTACTGAAAGATGGTGATTGGGTCGGCACCTATCCTGCCGTCGAAGTGGATAACCCGCGGTTGGCTTGGCTGATGACCGGCATGAAATTTGATTTTCAGGTGCTACCAGCTTATATCGCTGCCCGCCCACCGGTGCTAGCGGTGGAGGAGCTTTCCCGCAGCCACGAATATCACAATATCTCACTGACCCTGCATCCGGGCGAAATTGTCTCATTAGTTGGCTTACTGGGGTCTGGGCGAACCGAACTCTGCCTCAGCCTATTTGGTTTAACCACACCGGAGTCAGGCACCATCCGAATCAATGATAAACCGGTCTATTTTGCCAGTAACCGCGATGCCATTGCTGCCGGTATTGGTTATGTGTCGGAAGATAGAATGAGCACCGGACTGATTATGGCGCAATCCATTCGCGACAATATCAGCGCCACCGTTTTACATCGGCTGAAAAATGCTTTTCACCTAATGCGCACCGAACGGGTTGATACCTTGGTCGAAGATATGGTGAAACACCTGTCGATTAAAATCGGCAACAGTGACTTGCCGGTAAATACCTTATCCGGCGGTAATGCGCAGCGAATTGCCATTGCAAAATGGCTGGCAACTGATCCGCAAATACTGATCCTCGACTCGCCAACCGTCGGGGTCGATATCGCCAATAAAGCCGGTATTTATAATATTATCAATGCGCTGGCAGCGCGGGGGATTGCAGTCTTAATGGTTTGTGATGAGATTGATGAGGCTTACTTTAACAGCCACCGCATTTTAGTGATGCGGGCCGGGACACTGGTGCAAGAATTCTTACCTGGCAACTGCAGCGAAGCAGCCATTGCGGAGGTAGTAAATGGCTAATCCCCATGCGGTAAATAACTCTGTGTCCAATAAATCGAACCGCGGTCACACAGGCTTATTCAATAAAGAACATCTGAAGCGCCATGAAGTGATGTTGGCATTCACTATTTTGATTATTTCGACCTATCTTGCTTTCACCAGCCCAGATTTTCTGACCCTGGCCAATATTTACGATTTGATAAATAACTATGCCATGTTGACTATTTTGGCCTGTGGTCTGTTTATCGTGTTAATTTCTGGCGGTATTGATATTTCATTCCCTGCCATGACCATTATTTCGCAATATGTCATGGTGACATTAATTGTGAAGTTTGGCGGCAACTTCCCAATCGCCTTCGCGCTGGCAGGCGGTATTGGCCTGCTATTGGGGCTGGTTAATGCGCTGCTGGTTAATCGTCTGCGCGTGCCGTCTATCATCATCACCATTTCTACGCTGAATATATTCTATGGCTTACTGCTCTATCTCAGCCGTGGTGTTTGGCTCTATACCTATCCGGAATGGTTCGAACATGGGCCGATGCTGTTCTCCTTTACTGCTGCCGATGGCTATGAATATGGCCTCTCGCTGCCGATTCTGACACTACTGGCCACCATTATTGTCACGGCTCTGCTGATGACCCGCACCAGTATTGGCCGCCAAATCTATGCTTTGGGTGGTAATCAAGAAGCAGCGTCCCGCATGGGGTTCAGCATTCTCAAGCTGCAACTTTTTGTCTATGGCTACATGGGCTTTTTGTCTGGGATCGCTGGCGTGGTGCAGTCCTATACCGTGTTGACCGTCGCGCCTGATTCGCTGTTGGGTTATGAGTTAACGGTGCTGGCGGCGGTGGTGCTCGGGGGCACCAGTATTGTCGGTGGACGCGGCACCCTGACCGGCACGTTGCTGGGGGTGATTCTGCTGGCAATATTGCAAAATGGGTTGAATTTACTGGGAATTTCGTCGTACTGGCATACCGTGGTTATCGGGCTAGTGATTGTCATCAGCATCAGTGTGACGGCCTGGGGCCAACGTCATAAGGTAGGGATATAATCATGTCAAAATCAACGCAACGTGATCATACCGAACGCTGGCTGGTACTGCTGCTGGTGCTGGTCGGCGTGATATTCAGCCTACTGATCCCTCAGGTATTCTGGTCAGCGGCTAATTTCCAATCCATTGCCTCACAAATCCCTGTCGCTGGGGTATTAACGCTGGCAATGGCTATCACCATGTTAACCGGTGGCATCAATCTATCGATCATTGCTACCGCCAATGCCAGCGCGCTAGTTATGGCATGGGTCTGTACTCATCTGGAGCCAACATTCAGCTCAATGATGCTCATGCTGTTGGCCGGGGCTTCGGTGGCGTTGGTGGTGGGGCTGATTAATGGGGTGCTGATCTCGATTGTTCGAGTCTCCCCTATTCTGGCGACTCTGGGCATCATGACGCTGCTCAAAGGCGTGAATGTGCTGATCTCCAAAGGCTCGGCTATTTCGAACTTCCCAAACTATGTATTGGCACTGGATCGCAACAATTTTCTCGGTGTGCCATTGCCGCTTTATCTGTTCGTTGCGGTGGCGTTGGTTATCTGGTTGATTCTGGCTAAAACCCCGCTGGGCCGCCAAATTTATCTCTCCGGCTCTAATGAAAAAGCGACCTTTTTCTCTGGCATTAACACCCGGCGCACCTTGATTTGGGTCTATGTGATCTCTTCACTGTTGTGTGCTGTCGCCGCACTGTTGATGATGTCAAAACTGAACTCGGCCAAAGCCTCCTATGGTGAGTCACTGTTGCTGATCACGATATTGGCGACGGTGCTGGGTGGGGTCAATCCTGATGGTGGATTCGGCAAGATTTTCGGTATTGTGCTGGCGCTGTTCCTGCTGCAAATGCTGGAGAGCGGGCTGAACATCATGGGCGTCAGTAGTTATATCACTATGGCGCTGTGGGGTTCACTGCTGCTGGCCTTTATCTTTATTAAAGGGGTGAATATTCCCGCGTTCCGATTCTTGAGGTCAAACAAGCCGTTGAATTAAAAACTTTATAGCTCAAAAAAAGGCTGGCACTTGATGCCAGCCTTTTTGTTTATAGCCCCTAGGTGATGAGGCATTGTGCGTACGGTGAAAGTTACTTAACTTCGCCCATCGCTTTCAGTTTTTTCGACAGCTCGCGGCGCTCTTTAGATAGATCGGCGTTTTTGATGGTGTATTCATCAACACGATCTTCGTAAGCAGTACGCATATCAGCGATAATGGCCTGAATTTCTTCAATGCTCATACCTGGTTTGATGTAATCACTCAGGTTATCGAGCAACAGAACGCGTTTTTGGTTATCACGGATTTTCTTTTCGTTATCAATGATTTCACGCTGTAACTTGTTTTTGCGACGAAACATACGCACAAACTCCAAAACGTCCTGGAAAGTCGGCTTAATTGCATTATCCATTTTTACACCTTCACTTAAGTTTTACACAAATTCAATTGCTGGTGACCAAGCTACCTGCACCATACCGCTTTGCTGTAGCTGGTGACAAGATTCATTGGCTTATCTTACCTGCTTTACCCGCCAGACAGAAATTTCATCTGCCTTATCGCCACCCATGATCACCTGCGCAGAGTCATATTAATCAGATCATCTAATTCCTCAAGCTGTTTGGTCAACTCCAGACTTAACCAAACATAGCCATAAATCGGTGTTTCTATCTGTTGTTCTTGTGTCACTGCCAACATCAGTGATTTTAATTCGCTGGCAATCACACTCAAATCTGCCGCCACCTCCCGCTCACGCGCGGGTGATCCATCTCGCAGACTGTCACTCAACGTATTCAGAGTACGGATGGTCATCAACTGGGTGCTACGTAATCCTTTGGCATTGAGCATAATAAAATGGCTTTCACGCGACGACCAATAAGCATCCACCAGCAGCTCCAAGGTGCATATCAGATTGCGGCTCAGTGTTTGAATGGCCTCGAAAACGTCTTTATTGATATGGGACTCTTTGCTGGAGGGGGCAATCAGTGTACGCATTTTAACCGACTGACCCAGCGCGGTTTTCAACTTTGGCTCTAATCGCGGGCGCTCGACCACATTCGGCGACAGATAAGCGGCATATATCTGGCTAATGGCCCGCAAGTTATCGCTCATTTGCATACGCCAGTGGGTAAAAGCACGCTGCGGATAAACACTGGTAAAAATCAGTGCCAGTAGGGAGCCAAAAATCACATCGCCGCTGCGCCAGAGCGCGGTGTGCATATCCCCCGGCGCAGAGCCACAAACCACCGCCAGCGTAATCCCGATCAGCAGCGCCATATAAGGCCGCTTACCCAAGGTGAGATAGCCACACAGGAACATCACAATCCCGCACCAGACCAGCATCAAGGTGAGGGAGTAGGATTCAAGATAGAGAGCAATCAGGCCAGATATAGCACCAAAAACGGTGCCGCCAATACGTTGCAGCGCGCGGGATAGCACATTGCCCCAATAAGATATTGGCCCCATCACCACCACCAGCGTGATCAGTGGCCATGTCCCTTCGGGAACCGCCAGTAAACGAATAATCAGAAACGTTAGGATAAACGCCAGCGTAATACGCAAAGCGTGAGTGATGCGATAATGGCTGTAAATCAGGTTATCCAGTGGCGAGATTTTTTTATTCAGGCGCACAACATACCTACTTCCAATAAGATACCAAAATCTAAGTCTAGCTGAGTTATGACTGGCTGGCACGGGGTTAACCGTTACCAAAAGTAGCGGGTAGTGTGTTGCGTGGCGTGGCGTAAAAAGAGAGCCCCCACCATCGGTAACCTAGCGGGGAGATCAGTTTATTTAAAATCAACTGCCATTTGCTGCTGGATGGTCATGCCAAAGCTAGATTCTACGCAGCAGGCAATATAATCGGTGAAGCGTGGCGATGGGGGCATCCCCAAACTCAGTAGCCGTTCATTATTAAAACGCACATTGAGCATGGCAAAGGAGCCATATAAGCGCATGGCTTTCAACATTAACCGCTCATTGCAGGGGCCGAAAATACCTTTCAGTTGATTACGCATCTGTACCAACACGCCATATTCTACCTGGCGATAATCTGACCCCATTGGCGTCTGCCTCGCGGCCAATGACATGGCTCGATCAATTTCGGCAAAACTGACACTCTCTTTCTCCCCAGCAGAAATATGATAAATATTTTCGGGTAGGTTTGGATGCTGTAAAATAAGCAGCAAAGCGTCGGCACAATAATCGACCGGAATAACATCAATATAATCATCTAACGAGCACATAAATTTACGCAGCATTAATGCCATTCGGAATACCCAGAAGATGCTGCTCGATGGCTGGCACCCCAATCGGGTATGCCCAACGACAATCGATGGCCGGGCAAATACTAAGGGTAAATCTGGGCACTGCTCCGCCAGCAGTTGCTCAATAGCAGATTTCGATTTGGTGTATTCCACTAAATGCGCATCATCTTCCGCTAATAATACCTGCTCGCTAACGACAGTATCGGCATCAGGGGTACATGACATGGCGGTGCCAACGTGAACAAACCGCTGTAAACCAGCAACCTCGGCCATTCTTTTGCCAAAGGCCAGTGTCCCCTCAACATTCACTTTCCAGATTAAGGGATTATTACCGAATGAGGCTACAGCAGCACAATTAATAACATGGGTGACATCGTTGATGCGCGGATCATTAATAAAACTGTTTGGTTCAGCTAAATCACCTAACAAAATATGACGTGTCATGATTTTATTCAGCCGCCCGCCAGGCAGATAAAACTTTGCCAGATTTTCTCGAATACGGGTTAGCCCCTGTTCCGGTGTAGTGGCCCTAACTAATAATAAATAATTAAAATCTGAGTCTTCCAACAAGAGTTTTTCGAGCACTGCACCGCCCAAAAAACCGGTGGCACCGGTTAACAGAAGTGTTTTCACCATGAGTCCTAGCATGTCATTTAGTAGGCTAATTGTATTAATAGCTAAGTAAACGGCAGGTCAATATCAGTGAGATCGACACATTTCGATAGATACATAATTATTTCAAAATAAATCTGCCAACAATGAAAATTAGCGTCTCGCACCGCCTGAAATGCTATTCTACGCCCAACGTCATGGGTCGCTGAGTTCCCCCAGTTCAGAGGGGCGCTGGTTCAAACAGGCCAGTTATAAGGCATGACCACAGTGGATTAAGGGTTAAACCGCATAATGTCAGATAAAAATAAGCAACCAACATTTTACGTTCACGATTATGAAACCTTCGGTCAGCGGCCCGCATTAGACAGACCAGCGCAGTTCGCTGGCGTGCGTACCGATTTGGATTTTAATATTATCGAAGAACCACTGGTTATTTACTGTGCGCCAGCAGACGACTACTTGCCACAGCCAGAGGCGGTGATGATAACCGGCATCACGCCGCAACACGCCTTAGCCAATGGGGTCAATGAAGCTGAATTCGCCCGCCAGATCCATCAGGCATTCAATGTCCCCGGCACCTGCATTCTCGGTTACAACAATATTCGTTTCGATGATGAAGTCAGCCGCAATATCTTCTACCGCAACTTTTATGACCCCTATGCCTATAGCTGGCAAGGGGGCAACTCCCGCTGGGACTTGCTGGATGTGATGCGAGCTTGTTTCGCCCTGCGCCCAGAGGGCATTATCTGGCCGGAAAATGAAGATGGCCTGCCGAGCTTCAAACTGGAGCATCTGACCAAGGCCAACGGCGTCGAACATCTGCACGCCCATGATGCGATGTCGGATGTGCACGCCACCATCGCCATGGCGAAATTGGTGAAACAGGCGCAGCCGCGGCTGTTCGACTATCTATATCAGCACCGCAGTAAGCATAAAATTAATGCCCTGATTGATATCGCAGAGATGACACCGCTGGTTCATGTGTCCGGCATGTTCGGTGCCGCACGGGGCAACACCAGTTGGGTTGCGCCATTAGCATGGCATCCCGAGAATAAAAATGCGGTGATTATGTGCGATTTGGCCGGTGATATGTCGCCATTGCTGGAGCTGGATAGCGATACGCTGCGTGAACGCCTGTATACCCGCCGCGATAAACTCAATGCGCAAGATGCTGCAGTGCCGCTGAAACTGGTGCATATCAATAAATGCCCAGTGCTGGCTCCGGCTAAAACACTGCTGCCTGAGAATGCCGAACGGCTGGGAATCGACCGCCAACGCTGCCTACAAAACCTGCAACTGCTGCGACAAAACCCGCAAATTCGCGAAAAAGTGGTCGCGTTATTTGCCGAAGCCGAGCCATTTGCCGCGTCTGAAGATGTGGATGCGCAGTTGTATAACGGCTTTTTCAGTGATGCCGATCGCGCCACCATGAAGATCATTTTGCAAACTGAGCCACAAAATCTACCGGCACTGGATCTGACCTTCCAAGACCCGCGACTAGAGCCGCTGCTGTTCCGTTTCCGCGCCCGTAACTATCCCAACACGCTGACGGATAGTGAACAGAAACGCTGGCTGGAACATCGCCGTGAAGCACTCAATCCCGAGTTTGTACAAGATTACGTGCAGCAACTGGAGCAATTCTATAACCAGTATGAAGACGATAAAGAGAAGTTGGCGCTGTTGAAAGCACTGTTTGAGTATGCAAGAGGCTTAGTGAGCTAACCTCGGCAACTAAAGATTGTCCCATAAAAAACGGAGCCATCAGGCTCCGTTTTCGTCAGCAATCACGCAATCTCAAATCAGATTACTGTGCCAGCTCACCATTGAACTGTGGCAAAGCTTGGCGGAAAGCGCGGGTTTTCCAGATCATATAAAGCAGACCAATTGCCCCCCATACCAGCCCCAATGTCATTGAGCTGCTTTCCAGATTCATCCACAGTACACCCACTGTCCCTGCGCCAATCATCGGCAGGATCAAGTAGCTGAAATGCTCCCTGAACGTGCGGTTGCGGCGCTCACGGATATAGAACTGTGAAATCACGGACAGGTTAACGAAGGTAAAGGCCACCAGCGCACCAAAGTTAATCAATGCGGTTGCCGTCACCAAATCAAAGGAAATGGCAGACAACGCCACACCACCGACCAACAGTACGTTGATGGCGGGTGTGCGCCATTTCGGATGCACGTAACCAAATACTTTTTCTGGGAACACGCCGTCACGACCCATGACGTACAGCAGTCGTGAAACCCCTGCGTGGGCGGCCATACCGGATGCCAGCACCGTGACACAAGAGAAGCACAGAATCACTGACTGGAAGAACTTACCGGCCACAAACAGCATGATTTCCGGCTGTGACGCATCAGGATCGGTGAAGCGCGAGATATCCGGGAAATAGAGCTGCAAGAAGTAAGAGACGACAATAAAGATCACGCCGCCAATCAATGCAGTCAGGAAAATCGCTTTCGGGATCACTTTGCCAGCATTCGGTGTCTCTTCAGACAGCGAACTGATGCCGTCGAAGCCAAGGAATGAGAAGCAGAGTATCGTGGCCCCGGTTATCATCGGCACCAAATGGGCATTTTCAGAGTAGAACGGACGTGGGCTAACCAGCGTACCCGCTCCTTCACCTTGATAAACGCCATGAATCAGCAGGCCCATAAAGACCACCATGATGGCGACTTGAACCACCACAATGACTGAGTTCAGGTTTGCCACCACATTGATGCCACGCAGGTTAAACAGTGTCATCAGGGTGACCAGTGCGCCAACAAAAATCCACGATGGCACGCCGGGGAAAATCGCTTCAAGGTAAATTTTTGCCAACAGAATGTTAATCATCGGCATAAACAGGTAGTCCAGCAATGATGACCAACCCACCATAAAGCCAACATTCGGGCTAATGGATTTCTGGGCGTAGGTATAAGCCGAACCCGCAGACGGGAAGCGCTTAACCAGTTTGCCGTAGCTGATCGCGGTAAAGAGCACCGCAATCAACGCAATGGCGTAAGAGGTCGCGACATGACCATCGGTCAGGCCGGATACAATGCCAAACGTATCGAAGATGGTCATCGGCTGCAAATAGGCCAGCCCCATCATCACCACTTGGACCAACGTCAGTGTTTTTCTGAGCTGAACGCGGTTGTTAGTGCCAGTTTGATTGGTGCCGACTGCAACAGTAGCATTATGCGTCATGATTCAGCCTCCCCATACCTTTAACCCGATTTGCAAGTTTAGTGCAAAGGTCAGAGGTGACGGGGAAACTTCGTATCTGCCTGGGATACGCAAGTGGGGAAACCAGAGCGGTGTAACGGGTATTTTTCATACCTGCTGCACCATAATCGCTGCATGTGCAGCGCATACCGGTGGGCACCGGTGCCAATGAAAATAATTGCCCCATCTTTCTTTCCTCATAACGGCGATTTTCGTATGTGAATAATCGCTCGCGGACCTGTTTATCTATCCGGATCGTTGTCCGGCCTCTTGATTTGTGAAAACACGAATGCAAAAAAATAACCGACGCGTTTAAACGTCGGTTATTGCATGGGGCGTATTCTGCCCTAACTCGGGGGCAAAAAACAAGGTGTTAAACCCTTAGAAACAATATTCTTCTGGTGGATTGATCTAAACACCTATTCCCGCGCTGTGCGTACGTTGAGCGGCAATTTCCACCCGCTCAATTGCTGCCCATAGTTTGCCTGAATTTAGTGCAATCGGTAGGTAGTGGATTGACTCACTCGGCTTGAGAATTCGGCCAATCACACGCTCAATACCCTCGCGGTCATTAATATCAACATCCAGGGCAGCCAGATGCGTTGGCAGACCCAGCTTATTAAAAGCAATAATCAGCGATTGCAGTGCCTCGTCCTGCTGCAACAATGCAGTTTGGACCAATATCCCGTAAGCCACTTTGGTGCCATGCAGGAAGTGTTCTGTTTGTGGTAATAGCGTCAAGCCATTGTGTACCGCATGGGCCGCTGCGACGCGGGTATAGCGCTCACCCAGCCCACCGACCATGCCGCCACCCGCAATAATGGCATCGACGACATCCAGAAAATCTTGCGTCAATTCACCTTGCTTAACCGCTTGTAGCGCCGACTCACTCTGTTTGAGCAGCACATTGCGGATATCCAGCGCCGCCTGTAGCCCCAAGCGCACCGTCAGAGATAGGGTTTCCGGCTGCGGACTCAGCACCACGGCCTCATACCATTTCGCCAGCGTATCGCCGATACCCGCCAGCAGATACTCCACTGGGGCCTGCAAGATAATGCGCGGTTCGACCAACACCAAATGGTTAGCGTCTTTGAAAATCTCAAAATTCAGCGCCTGTCCGGCATCGTTATACCAAACTGACAGCGGCGTCCAAGCCGCGCACGTTGCCGCGATGGTCGGAATGGCAACCAGTGGCACACCTAATTTGCGCGCCACGACTTTTGCCGTATCCAATACCGCCCCGCCACCGATGCCAATCACCACCTGCCGGTCACTGCCTGCTTTTTGTACCAAATCGGCGACGGTAGCTTCACTGCAATGGGTTGAGAATGCGGCACGTACCGCATTTGTCCCGTGGAAAGCCTCAGGCAGATAATCACTGGCAGCCGCCAATGCACGCTCGCCATAAATCCACAGCGCATGATCCAGTGCCGTCTGAGGATAAAACTCACTCAGTTTGTCGATAGCGCCCGGAAAAGAGAAATAGTTAGCAGGCCCCACCTGCACTCGGATGGCATTGGTGCTCATGGCGCGTTCCTTTTAAATGACAATCTCAGCAATATTTTTCTCATCTTAAGGGCTACGCCCGCAATGTTTAATAATTTTTTGATATAGCTTAACTATTTTTAGTTTGTTGCGATTAATAGAAACTGTGTTAAAAAAGGATCATATGAGCAGCATTATTGACTGCCTGTTTCACTTCAATACTTTATAGGGCAGTCATCGAAATTTATGTCCAGCATCGCCCCCTCCCGCCTTGAGATGCGGAATATCTCTATCTCGTTTTCTGGATTTCATGCCCTGCAACAAGTTGATTTCACACTGGAAGGTGGTTCTACCCATGCGCTAGTGGGTGCTAATGGCGCGGGGAAATCAACGCTGATGGCGATTCTCTCCGGTGCTTACAGCCACTATCGTGGCGAGATCTATATTGATGGTCAGCAGATCGATATTCACTCCCCTCGACAGGCAAAGCAGCACGGCATTCATGTGGTTCAGCAAGAGGTGGATGTGGCGCTGATCCCGACCCTGTCGGTGGCGGAAAATATTATGCTAGATACCCTCGCCGAGCGGGGCCACCTGTTTAACTGGCCGCAGCTTTACCGTCAGGCCGAAGCCCTGCTCGGGCAGCTCGACCTCAAGTTGAATGTGCGCCAACGTCTGGAATCATGCACCTTGGCGGAGAAACAGCAGGTGCTGCTGGCGCGCGCCCTTTCCCACCAATGCCGTTTTCTGATTCTGGATGAGCCCACTGCGCCACTGGATCAAGAAGAGAGTGCGCGTCTGTTTCGCATAGTGCGCCGTTTGCAGTCTGAAGGGATGGCAATCGTTTTCATCTCGCACCGTATCCACGAATTACGTGAAATCTGCGACCAATTAACCGTATTACGTGATGGCCGCCGCGTTAGCCATGATCTGATGGGTGATTTGAGTGGTGAGCAGATAGTGGAAAAGATGCTAGGTCACACCTTAGATGATATCTTTCCGCCACGACGGGCCAGAGTCAGTGATAAAACCCTATTATCTGTCAGTGGCTTGCATGATCAGCACAAGCTGCGCGATATCTCGCTGACACTGCATGAGGGTGAGATTTTGGGCATTGCTGGCTTGGCCGGTGCCGGTAAAACTGAACTGTGCAAAGCGCTGTTTGGTGCCTCCCCCTGCCGTGTCGACAGTGGCGAATTACAGGGTAAAGCTTGGAAGCCGCGATCACCCGACCAATCCGTCGCACAAGGGTTAGCTCTGGTACCAGAAGAGCGACGCAAAGAGGGGATTTTTATCCACGAAGGTATCCCGATGAACCTGAGTGTTGCCGCCGATGATAGTTTTTCCCGCTGGAGTATTTTTAGTCGCCGCCAAGAGTTGAGTTGGGCCAAAGAGCTGATTCAGCGCCTTGGGGTACGCACCTCGTCCCCGCAACAAAAGTTAGCTCGCCTCTCTGGCGGCAATCAGCAAAAAGTGGCTATTGGCAAGTGGTTGCGTGGTGATGCGCAGGTGCTGATTTTTGATGAGCCAACCAAAGGGGTGGACATCAAAGCCAAGCAGGATCTGTTCCATCTGATTGATGGATTGGCGCAGCAGGGCAAAGGCATTATTTATGCATCCGGTGAATTCTCAGAATTGGTCGGTTTATGCTCTCGTATCTGTGTGCTGTGGGATGGGCGTATTGTTGCCGAGCTGAATGCCGCAGATGTCGATGAAGAAACATTACTATTATTTTCAACCGGAGGAACCCCTCAGTGAGCAAAGAAATACCCCTGCCCGACGCGCAGCCATGGCGTCACCAGCTGTTTGATTTTCTCTATAAATGGGGGATGTTGCTCACCGTTGTCGCGCTCATCGCGTTATTTGGTTTGGCATCGGAAAACTTCCTGGATCCGAACAATATCATCAATATTTTGCGATCGATTGCCATCGTGACCGTGATTGCCATCGGGGTGTCGATTTCACTGTCGATTGGGGGTTTTGACCTGTCCGTCGGCTCCACGGCTTCGCTGGCCAACGCCATCGTGGTGTCGCTGTTTGTCTGGTACGGCTTTGGGACCACCGGCGCGATCGTCCTGACCTTGCTGATTTGTACACTGGTCGGTCTGTTTAACGCCTTTCTGATTGTGGTGCTGAAGATCCCTGACATGTTGGCGACCCTCGCCAGTCTGTTTGTGATCCAGGGGGTGGCGATGACCTACAGCTATGGCGGCTCTATCACGCAGAATATGCTGCTGCCGAGCGGTGATATGGCGGAAGGCGTCATCCCTGAAATGTTTTCAGCGCTGGGGCAAGTGCCGGTTATCGTGCTAATTATGTTGGCAGTCACCATTGTGGTGCAGTTGTATTTGTCGCTGACCAAACATGGTCGGCGGATGTATGCCATTGGCGGCAATCCAGAAGCTGCGCGGCTAGCGGGCATCCGCACTGTGCGCTATCGGGTGCTAGCTTATGTGCTGTCGTCGCTATTAGCAGCACTGGGCGGAATTTTGCTGGCATCGCGAATTGGTTCATCACAAGTGAACGCCGGTGGCGGTTATCTGATGGATGCGGTAGCGGCCGCTTATATCGGTTTCTCACTGGCAGGTTCAGGCAAACCCAATGCCTTCGGCACCTTGATTGGCGCGGTGATCCTCGGCGTATTGCAAAATGGACTGGTGATGTTGTCAGTGCCCTATTATGCAATGGATATCATCAAAGGGCTGGTTCTGGCGATGGCATTGGCACTGACCTATATTCATCAGAAGCGGTAAAAATGGTATGGCGCTCATACCCCAACGGAGAGAACAGGCAGATCGTAAAGACGCCGTAGTTTCCTCCCTTGAGGCACGAGCCGCTTAACTTAATTCAAAGGCATTCTTGCTGGGTCAGGATATTGATACTCAAACCCTAGTTCACGGCAAATTTTACTGCCATCAATTTCACGAGCAGGCTCTTCGATATCCTCAGATGCAAATTCCGGTGGCGTCAACTGTAACGCCCGCGCACTGGCGGGATAAAAATCACGTTTGCTCGGGTGAAGTGGCGCGCAGAGATTGTAAATATGGCCGCCTTTAGGCAGATTGAGCAGCAGTTCGATGGCTGAGATCACATCTTCCTGATGCACCAAATTGACCCCCAGTGAGCCGCCTTTTACATTAGTTTTCCCTGCAAGAAAGCGCCCTGGATGGCGATCAGCACCCACCAGCCCGGCAAGGCGCAAGATATCCACCGAGGTATTGGGCAGTTTATGCAGCCAAAGTTCGAGTTCCATCAAGGTTTTTCCAGCGGTAGTCACCGGTTGCAGGGGGGAGTTCTCTTTGATGCGGCCACGGGTTTCGCCATACACGGAGGTGGAGCTGGTAAAAATAATGCGCGGTACACCGAAAGCCAGCGCGCTGTCGACCACCAGTTGTACCGCCTGAAAATAGTCCCCGCCCCCTTCAGTGGTACGACTGGCGGGTAAGGTGATGACCAATGCATCCACAGTCATTAGCTGTGCTAAATCATCCGGATCGCAAATCAGTTCCGGTGTCAGTTGCAATAGGTAGCAATCAATTCCGCTCATTCTGGCGGCTTCGACACCATCCGGTGTGGTTTTGCTGCCGACCACTTGTATTCCGCGACGGATCAATGATTGCGCTAACGGCAAGCCTAACCAGCCCAATCCAATAATGGCTACTTTTTTCATTTTCATTGCTCTCCACCGGTTCATACCGATAACTCTTGCTGATAACTCATACCGATAACAAGCACTATATTGATAACCTACGCCAGTTGGCTTTAGCTAACAATTATGTTGAGCGAATTATGCCTTTCATTTCATTCATCGGTGTAATGGCAATGCGTAACAATTTCGTGCTTAAACTGACATAAAATAGAGTGGTAATCGCCATAAATAAAACGATTAACGACAGATCAGTCGCGGCCTGCCACCTTGAAATAACCCCATCTGACGAAAAAAAGGTTGCGCCGCAGCCGTCAGATGGTTTACGTTGATTGACAGAAATTATGGCACGTTCCAATTATGGCTATTTTGATCTCCTCAAAAAGCCCAAATAGAGAAATTATTATGAATTGCGTTCAATTTAATCACCATCATCACCATCATCCTGACTAGTCTTGCAGGCCGATGTGTGCTGGAAGACGGTTAACGAATCTTCCAGGTGGCGGTAGAACGCAATAGAGAAAGCCCTCGGAAGATTATCTTCCGAGGGCTTTTTTGTTGCCCATCATTTTATAGATTAATTAATAGGTTGAGGATTACCATGCTGGATAAAACACGTTTACGTATCGCAATGCAGAAATCAGGTCGCCTGAGTGACGATTGCCATGAACTGCTGTCGCGCTGCGGGATTAAAATCAATTTGCAGCAGCAGCGTCTGATCGCTTTCGCAGAAAACATGCCAATCGACATTTTGCGCGTACGTGATGACGATATCCCAGGACTGGTGATGGACGGTGTGGTTGATCTGGGCATTATCGGCGAAAACGTGCTGGAAGAAGAGTTACTGAGCCGCCGCGCTCAGGGCGAAGACCCGCGTTATTTCACCTTACGCCGTCTGGATTTCGGTGGCTGCCGCCTGTCACTAGCAGCCTCACTGGATACTGAGTACACCGGCCCGCAGTGCCTACAAAATAAACGTATCGCCACCTCTTACCCGCACATTTTAAAACAATACCTCGACAAACAGGGTGTTAGCTTTAAATCTTGCTTGCTGAACGGTTCAGTTGAAGTGGCTCCACGCGCAGGTTTGGCTGATGTGATCTGTGACTTGGTTTCAACCGGCGCCACCTTGGAAGCCAACGGCCTGCGTGAAGTTGAAGTGATCTACCGCTCTAAAGCTTGCCTGATCCAACGTGATGGCGAGATGCCTACTGAGAAACAAGAACTTATCGACCGTCTGATGACCCGTATTCAGGGCGTGATTCAGGCGCGTGAATCCAAATACATCATGATGCACGCACCGAGCGAGCGTCTGGACGAAATCATTACCCTGCTACCGGGTGCCGAGCGCCCTACCATTCTGCCACTGGCCGGTGATAAGAGCCGCGTCGCGATGCACATGGTCAGTAGCGAAACCCTGTTCTGGGAAACCATGGAAAAACTGAAGGCGCTGGGTGCCAGCTCCATTCTGGTGTTACCGATTGAAAAAATGATGGAGTAACCGATGCAGCCGACGAATTTCAATACCCTAATCGACTGGCAGCAATGCAGTGAAGAGCAGCAAAAAGCGCTGCTGAGCCGCCCAGCCATTAATGCATCTGACCGAATCACCTCTGCGGTCAGTGAAATCCTTGATCGGGTGAAAGCCGAGGGCGATAGCGCCCTACGTGATTTCAGTCAGCGCTTCGATGCAGTGCAGGTTGCCGATATTCGCATCACTGCCGAAGAGATCGCCGATGCCGCTGCGCGTTTGAATGACGATATCAAGCAAGCCATGGCGCAAGCGGTACGTAATATTGAAATCTTCCACAATGCGCAGAAAATGCCGGTGGTGGATGTTGAAACTCAGCCGGGCGTGCGTTGCCAGCAAATCACTCGCCCGATTGCCTCCGTCGGCTTGTATATTCCCGGTGGCTCCGCGCCGCTGCTGTCTACCGTACTGATGCTCGGTACCCCAGCGCGTATTGCCGGTTGTCAGCGCGTCATTTTATGCTCACCGCCGCCGATTGCTGATGAGATTCTGTACGCCGCGCAACTGTGTGGGATTCAAGAAGTGTTCCAGATTGGCGGGGCGCAAGCCATTGCCGCCATGGCCTTCGGCAGCGAATCAGTACCGAAAGTGAATAAAATCTTCGGGCCGGGCAATGCCTATGTCACCGAAGCGAAACGTCAGGTCAGCCAACGCCTCGATGGTGCCGCCATTGATATGCCCGCAGGCCCATCAGAAGTGTTGGTTATCGCTGACAGCGGTGCGACACCGGCGTTTATCGCCTCTGATTTGTTGTCTCAGGCAGAACACGGGCCGGATTCACAAGTGGTGTTGCTGACGCCAGATGCGGCCATCGCACAAGCGGTGGCGGTCGAAGTTGAGCAGCAACTTCAACTGTTGTCCCGCGCCGATATCGCCCGTCAGGCACTGGAAAGCAGCCGCTTGATCATCACCAAAGACTTGCAGCAATGCATTGATATCAGCAATCAATACGGCCCAGAGCACTTGATTCTGCAAATACGTCAACCGGAAGAGATCATCGATCAAATCGATAACGCTGGCTCGGTCTTTATGGGTGATTGGTCGCCGGAATCCGCTGGTGATTATGCTTCTGGGACCAACCATGTGTTACCCACTTATGGTTATACCTCAACCTATTCCAGCCTGGGTCTGGCCGATTTTGTCAAACGCATGACGGTACAACAATTAACCCCGCAAGGTTTGCTGGGTCTGGCATCAACCATCGAAACACTGGCTCAGGCTGAACAACTGACCGCCCACAAAAACGCCGTTACTCTGCGTGTCGCTGCTCTGGCAGCCGCCAATAAGGAGCAAGCATGAGCAAGTCTGCCAAGGTGACTGATTTAGCCCGCGCCAATATCCGCGCACTGACCCCTTATATGTCAGCTCGCCGTTTAGGCGGCAATGGCGATGTGTGGCTCAACGCCAACGAATATCCGCTAGCCACTGAGTACCAGCTGACCGCGCAAACCTTCAACCGCTACCCCGAGTGCCAGCCAAAACGGGTCATTGAGCGCTACGCAGCTTACGCGGGCTTAGACACTGAACAAGTGCTGGTGAGCCGTGGTGCAGATGAAGGTATCGAACTGCTGATCCGCGCCTTCTGTGAGCCGGGCCAGGATGCCATTCTGTTCTGCCCGCCAACGTATGGCATGTATGCCGTAAGTGCCGAAACCTTTGGTATCGAGCTGCGCACCGTACCGACTCAAGCGGATTGGCAGCTCGATTTGCCGGCGATTAAAGCGAGTCTGGATCGGGTGAAACTGATTTACATTTGCAGCCCGAATAACCCGACGGGCAACCTAATCAATCCTGCTGACCTGCGCGCAGTGCTGGAACTGGCGCAAGGCCGCGCGATTGTCGCTATTGATGAAGCCTATATTGAGTTTTGTCCACAGGCCACTGTCAGTAGTTGGCTAAAAGATTATCCGAATTTAGTGATTTTGCGCACCCTATCGAAAGCCTTCGCATTGGCTGGTTTACGTTGTGGCTTTACGTTGGCGAATAGCGATATTATCCAGCTGCTGCTTAAAGTGATTGCGCCCTACCCGCTATCGACGCCGGTTGCCGATATCGCCGCACAAGCACTTAGCCCACAGGGCATTGAGCAAATGCGTCAACGAGTGAATGAAGTGCGAGCCAATCGTGAATGGCTACAAAATGCGCTGAATGAGTGCGCCTGTGTTGAGCAGGTGTTTACCAGCGAGAGCAACTATTTACTGGCTCGTTTTACGGCCTCCAGCAGCGTATTCAAAACACTGTGGGATCAGGGCATTATTCTGCGTGACCAAAATAAGCAGCCGGGGTTATCTAACTGCCTGCGCATTACCATCGGCACCCGTCAGGAGTGTGAGCGCGTGATTGCCGCCCTTACTCCCCTGCCCGGCGTTGATAGCCCAAATCAAACAAATACTGCCAGCCTCCGTAAGGAAACGATATGAGCCAGAAATTTCTTTTTATTGATCGCGACGGCACCCTGATTGCCGAACCACCGGAAGACTTTCAAGTTGATCGGTTGGATAAACTGGCGTTAGAGCCAGAAGTGATCCCAGCATTACTGGCATTGCAAAAAGCAGATTACCGTTTGGTGATGATCACTAACCAGGATGGTTTGGGAACGAATAGCTTCCCGCAGGAGACTTTCGATCCACCACACAACCTGATGATGCAGATTTTCAGCTCTCAGGGGATCAATTTTGAGCAAGTTTTAATTTGTCCGCACTTACCCGCAGATAACTGTACTTGTCGTAAGCCAAAAACCGCCTTAGTCGAAAGCTATTTGGCGGAAGGTGTGATGAACAGCGCCAACAGCTATGTGATCGGCGACCGTGAAACTGACTTACAACTGGCGCAAAACATGGGTATCGGCGGCCTACGTTATCAGCGCGATGGCTTAAACTGGTCACAGATTGCCAAGCAACTGACCCAGCGTGATCGCCACTCCCACGTTAACCGTGTCACCAAAGAGACGGCGATTGACGTGAATGTCTGGCTGGATCGCGAAGGGGGCAGCAAGATCAAAACGGGTGTCGGATTCTTCGACCATATGCTGGATCAAATCGCCACCCACGGCGGTTTCCGCATGGATATTCAAGTCAGCGGTGATCTCTATATCGACGACCACCACACGGTGGAAGATACCGCGCTGGCACTGGGCGAAGCGATCAACAACGCGCTGGGTGACAAACGCGGGATTGGCCGCTTCGGATTTGTGCTGCCAATGGATGAGTGTCTGGCGCGTTGTGCGTTGGATATTTCCGGCCGCCCACACTTGGAATACAAAGCCGAGTTTAACTATCAGCGTGTTGGCGATCTGAGCACCGAAATGGTCGAGCACTTCTTCCGCTCCCTCTCTTATGCCATGGCCTGCACATTGCACCTGAGAACCAAAGGACGCAACGATCACCACCGCGTAGAGAGCCTGTTTAAAGTCTTTGGCCGAACTCTGCGTCAGGCGATCCGTGTTGAGGGCAACACCTTGCCAAGCTCCAAAGGAGTGCTCTGATGAATGTGGTGATTCTGGATACCGGTTGCGCCAACCTCTCCTCTGTCACCTACGCGGTGCAGCGGCTGGGTTATGCGCCGGTTATAAGCCGTGACCCTGAAGTCGTGCTACGTGCCGATAAACTGTTCCTACCGGGCGTGGGGACCGCGCACGCAGCCATGGACCAGTTGAAAGAACGCGAACTGATCGAACTGATTAAAAGCTGTACCCAACCGGTATTGGGTATCTGCCTCGGCATGCAATTGCTGGCAAACAGCAGCGAAGAGAGTGGCGGCATCAACACCCTTGGCATTATTGATGCGCCAGTGAAACAGATGACCGATTTTGGTTTACCGCTACCGCATATGGGTTGGAACCAGATTACCGCACAAGCGGGGAATCATCTGTTCCGTGGTATCCCAGACGGAACCTATTTCTACTTTGTGCACGGATATGCAATGCCAATATGCCCAAATACCATCGCCCAAGCCAATTACGGCGAGCCGTTTACCGCCGCAGTCGAAAAAGACAACTTCTTTGGCGTGCAGTTTCATCCGGAACGTTCCGGCGCGGCGGGAGCCCAACTGCTGAAAAACTTTCTGGAGATGTAAACACCATGATTATTCCCGCTTTGGATTTGATCGAGGGCAAAGTGGTGCGTTTGCATCAGGGCGATTACGGCCAGCAACGTGATTATGGCAATCACCCGCTACCGCGCTTACAGGATTATCAGCAGCAAGGGGCTCAGGTATTGCACTTGGTTGACCTTACCGGTGCCAAAGATCCAGCCGCCCGCCAGATCCCGTTATTACGCGAGCTATTGGCGGGTGTCGATGTGCCAGTGCAAGTGGGTGGCGGCATCCGCAATGAGCAAGATGTGGTCGCGCTATTAGAAGCTGGTGCGACACGAGTCGTGGTGGGTTCAACCGCCGTTAAGCAGCCAGAGATGGTGCAGCAGTGGTTTGAGCGCTACGGCCCCGAGGCGATTGTCTTGGCACTGGATGTGCGGATTAATGATGCGGGCCGTAAGCAAGTTGCCATCAGCGGCTGGCAGGAAAACTCCGATGCCACGTTGGAGCAGATCGTCGAACAATATCTGCCTTTCGGCCTCAAACATGTGCTGTGCACAGATATCTCCCGCGATGGTACCCTGAGCGGCTCCAATGTTGAGTTGTATCAGGAAATTTGCCAGCGTTATCCGCAGGTGGCGTTCCAAGCCTCTGGCGGTATCGGTTGTCTGGATGATATCGCCCGTCTACGCGGCAGCGGTGTACAAGGGGTGATTGTGGGTCGTGCGCTACTGGACGGCAAATTTAACGTGAAGGAGGCGATCGCATGCTGGCAAAACGTATAATTCCCTGTCTGGATGTGAAAGATGGCCAAGTGGTCAAAGGCGTCCAGTTCCGTAACCATGAGATTATTGGTGATATCGTGCCGCTGGCGCAGCGTTACGCGCAAGAAGGTGCTGATGAGCTGGTATTTTACGATATCACCGCCTCCTCCGATGGGCGTGTGGTCGATAAAAGCTGGGTCTCACGGGTCGCGGAAGTGATCGACATCCCTTTCTGTGTCGCAGGCGGCATTAAAAGTGTGGAAGACGCAGGCCAGATCTTGACCTTCGGTGCAGATAAAATCTCCATCAACTCACCCGCACTGGCTGACCCAACCTTAATTACCCGACTGGCTGACCGCTATGGCGTACAATGCATCGTGGTAGGTATTGATACTTGGTATGATGAAGAAAGTGGCAGTTATCAGGTTTATCAATTTACCGGCGATGAAAAGCGGACCAAAGCCACCACTTGGCAAACCGAGGATTGGATCAAAGAAGTCCAGTTGCGCGGAGCCGGTGAGATTGTGCTAAATATGATGAATCAAGATGGCGTGCGTAACGGCTATGATTTGCGGCAATTGAAACAGATGCGGACTATTTGCCATGTGCCACTGATCGCCTCTGGCGGTGCCGGAACCCCTGAGCACTTCCTCGAAGCCTTCCGCGATACGGATGTCGATGGTGCGTTAGCCGCCTCCGTGTTCCATAAGCAAATCATTAATATCGGCGAATTGAAAAAGTATTTGTCTGAACAAGGCGTGGAGATAAGAGTGTGTTAAGCGAACAACAAATTAACCAACTTGATTGGGAAAAAGTCGACAATCTAATGCCAGCCATCGTTCAGCATGCCGTGTCCGGTGAAGTTCTGATGATGGGGTATATGAACTCTGAAGCGCTGGCGGTGACAGAAGAAACGAGTAAAGTGACCTTCTTCTCTCGGACCAAACAGCGTTTGTGGACCAAAGGCGAAAGTTCCGGCCATTTTCTGAATGTAGTGGGTATCTACCCTGATTGCGACAATGATACCCTGCTGATTCTAGTGAACCCTATCGGCCCAACCTGTCACTTGGGCAATAACAGTTGCTTCGCCCCTGCGGCCAGCGACTGGAGTTTCCTGTATCAATTAGAGCAGTTGCTGGCATCACGCAAATCAGCCGATCCGGCCAGTTCTTATACCGCAAAACTCTATGCCAGCGGGACTAAGCGCATCGCCCAAAAAGTGGGAGAAGAAGGTGTAGAAACTGCCCTCGCTGCGACGGTGAATGACCGTGAAGAGCTGACTAACGAAGCATCAGATTTGATGTATCACCTGATGGTGCTATTGCAGGATCAGGATTTGGATCTGAGCAAAGTCATTGGCCGCTTACGGGAACGCCACGAGAAGTAATAACTTATTGCTCTCTTGCTGGTAAAAAAAAACGCCTCCGACTTATCACCGGAGGCGTTTTTTATTGGGACAAACCCTTAAAATCAACGAGCACCTACTCACTTAATTTAACGATTTATCCACTTGAGGCGTAGCCGTTAAATAGATTACTCCATCCACTCGGTGTGGAACACGCCTTCTTTATCAGTACGCTTATAGGTATGCGCGCCGAAATAATCGCGCTGCGCCTGAATCAGGTTAGCTGGTAGCACGGCTGAGCGGTAACTATCGTAGTAGTTAATCGCAGCAGAGAATGTTGGTGTTGGGATACCATTTTGCACCGCATAGGACACAACATCACGCAGCGCTTGCTGGTACTCATCAGCAATTTGCTTGAAGTATGGCGCCAACAGCAGATTAGCGATTTTCGGATTTTCTGCGTATGCATCAGTGATTTTTTGCAAGAACTGAGCGCGGATAATACAACCTGCGCGGAAGATCTTGGCAATTTCACCGTAGTGCAGATCCCAGTTATTTTCGTCCGATGCCGCTTTCAGCTGAGAGAAGCCTTGGGCGTAAGAAACGATTTTACCCAGATACAACGCACGACGGATTTTTTCAATAAATTCAGCTTTATCGCCCGCAAAAGGCTGCACTTTCGGGCCAGTCAGTACTTTAGATGCCGCAACACGCTGATCTTTCAGAGAAGACAAATAGCGGGCAAACACAGATTCAGTGATCAGTGTCAGTGGCTCGCCTAAGTCCAGAGAACTCTGGCTGGTCCATTTACCGGTGCCTTTATTGGCAGCTTCATCCAAAATCACGTCGACCAGATAGATACCAGCTTCGTCTTTCTTGGTAAAGATATCTTTCGTGATATCAATCAAGTAGCTGTTCAGCTCGCCTTTGTTCCATTCAGCGAAGGTGCTTGCCAGCTCTTCGTTGCTCAGGCCCAGAGACTGTTTCAGCAAAGAATAAGCTTCAGCAATCAGCTGCATGTCGCCGTATTCGATACCGTTGTGAACCATTTTAACGTAGTGACCAGCACCGTCAGCACCGATATAAGCCACACATGCTTCACCGTCATCTGCACGGGCTGCAATTTTCTCAAGAATTGGTGCTACCAATTCGTAAGCTTCTTTCTGCCCACCAGGCATGATGGAAGGGCCTTTCAATGCGCCTTCTTCGCCACCAGAAACACCAGTACCGATAAAGTTAAAACCTTGAGCAGAAAGTTCGCGGTTACGACGTATGGTGTCTTTGTAATAGGTATTACCACCATCAATCAGAATGTCACCTTTATCAAGGTGCGGCGTCAGTGAAGCAATCGTTTTGTCAGTCGCTTCACCCGCTTTCACCATCAGCAGGATGCGGCGTGGTTTTTCCAGCGAATCAACAAACTCTTCAACGGTGTAACTCGGTACCAGATTTTTACCTGGATTCTCAGCAACCACTTCGTCAGTTTTGTCTGATGAACGGTTAAAGATAGAGACGGAATAGCCACGGCTTTCGATGTTGAGCGCCAGGTTACGGCCCATCACCGCCATACCGACAACGCCAATCTGTTGTTTGGACATTAAAAAAACTCCTGTCTGAAGGATGACACCTGTTACCGGCCTTGAGGCCAACAGGTTTTTGATGTGGGAAACATGTTAACTCAGGATTATGTCCGCTGGGTAGTGATTGGTGCGATAGATAGCACAACTGAGTAGTTGCTGTCCGCACACGTTTGCTTTGCCAGTACAGATAGGTAATGTGACGCCACCCTCCAGCCTTGTTTTGTAAAAATAAAAAAGCAACCCCATGGATTGCTTTTCATCAGTTTCAATTATGTTTCAAATTCGGTTTACGCCACGAATTCTTTCAGCCAGGCTCTAAATTCCGCCCCTTGCTGAGGATGCCGCAAGCCATAGGCAACATAAGCCTGCATATAACCGAGTTTCTCACCACAGTTATAAGATAATCCGGTCAAGGCAACGGCATCAACGGGCTCTTCTTCTGCCAGTGCATCAATGGCATCAGTCAGTTGGATACGGCCCCAAGCACCAGGTCTGGTTTTTTCCAACTGCGGCCAAATGTTCGCAGACAACACATAGCGCCCGACGGCAGACAAATTGGATTGCAGATCAGCTGGGCTTTGTGGTTTCTCAACCATCGCTTTAATCCGGCTGCTTTCACCGGGCGCTAAATCAGACTTCTCACAAGAGATAACTGAGTAGTTTGATAACGCCTCGGGTTCAACTGAATGCACTAATACTTGGCTAGTGCCGGTCTCTTCAAAGCGCTTGACCAATTGAGCAAGATTATCTCGGGTCAAATCTGATTTCGCATCATCAATCAGAACATCCGGCAGCAGCACCGCAAATGGCGCATCACCTACCAGCGGTTTGGCGCATAGCACGGCGTGGCCCAAACCTTCTGGGTGACCTTGGCGGATATGCATGATTGTCACACCCGGCGGGCAGATTGATTGCACTTCATCCAATAACTGACGCTTCACGCGAGCTTCTAACATAGCTTCCAGTTCATAAGAGGTATCGAAATGGTTTTCTACCGCATTCTTTGACGAATGGGTTATCAGAATGATCTCTTTAATACCGGCAGCAACACACTCGTTAACTACATATTGGATCAAAGGCTTATCGACAATAGGCAGCATTTCTTTTGGAATGGCTTTAGTGGCTGGAAGCATTCTCATACCTAAGCCTGCTACTGGGATCACTGCTTTCAATTTGGTCATAATTAACCTACTGATTTCTTAATGCGAATTTAAAATCTTTATCTATTGGGCGGCTAAGCCGAATTTAGTCAATTTGCTGTTTCAGCCAAGCGGTAAACTTTTCACCTTCGGTATTATGACGAACGCCATAAGTGACAAAGGCTTTCATATAGCCCAATTTGTCGCCGCAATCGTGAGATTTACCCGTCATATGAAAAGCCTCAACAGGCTCTTTTTCCATTAGCATTGCTATGGCATCAGTAAGCTGAATTTCATCACCCGCGCCACGTGGAGTTTTCTTCAACAACGGCCAGATATCCTTAGACAATACATAGCGCCCAACCACCGCAAGGTTGGATGGCGCATCAGCGACCGAGGGCTTCTCGACAACGGCTGTCATCAGGGTGCTTTCTCCCGGGGCCAAATCAACATGACCACAATCCGCAATGCCGTACTTGGAGACATCCGCTTTAGGCACCGGCTCTACCATAATTTGGCTACGCCCGGTCTCCTCGAAGCGCTTAATCATGCTGGCCAAGTTTTCTTTAGATAAATCCGCTGTTGAATCGTCAAGCAAGACATCCGGCAGTAGTACGATAAATGGGTTGTCACCCACCATAGGTTGAGCACAAAGCACAGCGTGCCCTAATCCTTTAGCATGGCCCTGACGCACCTGCATGATCGTGACATCAGGTGGGCAAATATTCTTAATCTCTTTTAATAACTGACGCTTAACGCGTGATTCCAGCGCGGCTTCCAGTTCAAATGATGTATCAAAATGGTTTTCTATCGCATTTTTGGAAGAGTGGCTTACCAGCACAATCTCTTTCACGCCAGCAGCAACACACTCTTTCACGATATATTGAATAAGAGGCTTATCGACCACCGGTAGCATTTCCTTTGGGATCGCCTTGGTCGCTGGCAACATGCGGGTACCAAGCCCGGCGACGGGAATGACTGCTTTTAAACACTTCATTACTTTAACCTTTTCAATTTTGAATAACAAAATTTGGTTAGAATATCTCTGCATACTTCGAGAAACAACCTTGAACTGCAAATTTTCATCTACATCAAAACTTACATCAGAATGTTTCTAACTACATGCCTAAAATAACAGTAAGAATTTTATTCATCGGTAAATAACAATAATAGCCAAGCAGATAATATGCTAATTAGCAAATAACTCTATGGAGGAATAGTACTTTCATTGAATTTTTCTGTTAATTATTTCATTATATAAATCAATATAACTTGAAACCATTTTCTCAGAAGCAAAATATTTTAAATAGCGCTCTCTTGAATTACGACCATACTCTTCAGATAACTCAACATTACTCCATAAGTTATCCATCGCGGATCTTAATGCTTTAGGATCCGAAGGCGGAACAACCAATCCTGTCTGTTGGTCAATATTAATAAATGTCGTACCGGTCCCTATTTCACTTGAAATTAAAGGTTTACCATACATAGCCCCTTCTAATAGGGTAATACCAAAAGCTTCAGAACGTAAGTGAGATGGAAAGACCACGGCATAACAAAGAGTTAAAAGTGCTGTTTTGTCTTCATCAGAAACAGCGCCCATAAAGTAAATATTCTCAATCTGCAGCTCTTTAACTTGCCTTTTTAATTCTGACTCAATCGGCCCCGCACCAACAATTACAATCGGATAAATTGAGTTTTTAGCTGCCTCAATGAGAATATGTAGACCTTTATAATAACGAAAAGCACCTATAAACAGAAAAAAGCGTGGACCAAATTTACTCTTCCAGAATTCGAGTCGCTCCGCTGTTGGAATCGGATAGGACTTCTCATCTAGACCGTAAGGAATAACACTAACTTTATGAACAAACTTCTTCAGCGTGGCACTGGTCGCCACGTAGTTAGGGGACGCAGCAACAATATGAGAGACATCACTAAGAAAACGATTCATTAGTGGCGCATATACTTTTAATATGTTTTTCTGCTTTACAATATCGGAATGGTAACTAACAACAGCAGGTTTTTTTATACCAGATATAAAATGGACCATATCCATAAAAGGGAATGGAAAATGGTAATGAATAATATCAGCCTGCTCAGCGAGCTTTTTAAAGTCTTTCAGCGCCTGAAACGAAAAAGGGGTAGAGGACACTTCGAAATTTATCGGAGAACAATATACCCTATGCGACCCTATTTTTTGATTAACAATGCTGCCCCGTTTACTTAAAGAAAGTACCGTTGAATCAATTCCTCGCGCCTTTCCGCCCTCGCATAATTGAAAAATAACCTGCTCAATTCCACCAAATGAATCTGGATAATAAGTTTTATAGAAATGCAGTACTTTTAGCATTGTAATTTTATACCTGCTTATAGGCTTTAATTGTTTCCTGAGCACACCGCTTCCATGAGAAGGTACTAGCTCTGGCGAGCCCTGCTGCTATTGTATTACTTCGCCAGTCTTTATCTTCCAAACTCTGAATAATTGCAGTGCTTAGACCTTCTACATTCATCGCATCACACATCAAACCTGAGTCACCTAAAACTTCAGGTAATGAAGCTGCATTAGAGCAGACAACAGGAACACCCGATGCCATCGCCTCAAGAACAGGTAATCCAAACCCCTCATATAATGAAGGAAATAAAAATGTTCTGGCACCAGAAAAAAGCAAAGGAAGATCGTCGGAATTCAAATAACCAAGATATAATAACCAGCCCTGTTGCGTTGCGAGTTCAAAGCGGCGATGTAAATCTTCACTATTCCATCCGGAAAAACCGCAGATTACTAAAGGGTATCTGGTACGCATCTCTAGTGGAAGACGTTCATAGGCATCAAGCAACGTTGCAATATTCTTTCTTGGTTCGATGGTCCCAGTAAATAAAGCATATTGACCAGCAGTGAGCCCTAACTTTGTCATTAAACTTTGCAAGGTTACATAATCACGAGGATAAAAATCACCACTACTGGCTAAGGGGGCTGATACGATTTTTTCTATAGGATAATCAAAATACTCTGCTAATTCTTTGCGGGTAAACTCAGAGTCAGTAATTAGGACTTTTGCTCTTTTTATCGTGAGCAATAGTTCTTTTTGCATATATCGGACACGATTCGCAGGATGGCACTGGGGCCATTTGAAAATAGAAAGATCGTGAAAGGTAGCGACAGCATTATCAACTCGAGGAGGTAAATAAAAGTTAGTACTATGATAAATGAAACTCTTATACGGTGCTAATGCCAAACTTTTTAACCAAGGTGCCGCAAGACGATATAACTCACTAGCAACTGCACTTTTTTTTACAACGTTTTTTAACCCTGAAGTTGCATTCGAACCCATCGTGACTGCAGGTAAATCATGAGATACTTTTCTGCCTTGTAGGAATAAGAGGTCTAAGATTTCATCACTATTCTGCAACTCTTGGGCTAATTCATAAGTATAACGGCCAATACCGGTCAACGGATATTTGATAGCGTCAGTAGAAAATACCACTCTCATTATTTATTTTCCAACATCCAACGTAATGTCTGCTCCAATGGGGGAGTATCCCAACCATTAACAATACCTTGCAATTTACTCGCATCACCACATAAGGTTCTTACTTCATTAGCACGAACAAAAGCTGGATTAACATGAATCGATAGACTGTGTGAGGTTATATTTTCACATAATCCAATGACTTCACGTAATGAATAAGTTCTTCCCGAACAGACATTAACAGTTTCACCAATAGGTTTGACTGTTAATAGGCCCAAATAGGCTTTTACTAACGCTCTTACGTCAGTAAAATCACGCCACACATCTAAATTGCCTAACTCTATTCCTTCTGCTTTACGTTTGAAGTGAGAAACTATTTTAGGCAATAAGAAATTATCTGATTGCCCAACACCTGTATAGTTAAAGGGACGAACAATGATAATTGGTAATTTATCAGACCATAACTTAGCCATATACTCCATGGCTAACTTGCTTACTGCATAATCATTAGCAGGGTTCACTGCTGCTGTTTCGCTCAACACACCTGCTTGGGTATTACCATAAACATTAGCACTGCTAGCAAGTAAAACTGCGTCGATAGTATCGGCAACAGTACTCAAAGCGGCCAATAAATTCCTGGTCCCCACTAGGTTGACATCATAAAGAGCGGCAGGATCACCATGCCCGACAAATGCGATTGCAGCAAGGTGAACAACAATATGAGGTCTCACTTGCTCAACAATAGCAATAAGTCCGTTAGCATCAAGTAAATCTACCTGAAAATAATCAGACTCATTTGATGGCTGTGAACCTAAACCAAATACCCGGTAACCGGCAGCGGATAACTCCGCTGCCATGTAATGGCCCGTAAATCCCTGGATGCCGGTGATCAGGGCACGTTTGCCATTCATTACCATTAGAAGGAGAAACCTTGTTGATTGCGGCGAAGATCCTCTTCTACCATCATCTGACAGAGTTCTTCTAATGTCGTTTTTGGTTCCCAACCAAGTACATCTTTTGCTTTTTGTGGATTGCCGATCAACAATTCAACTTCTGCTGGGCGATAAAACTTAGGATTAACTTTAACTAAAGTTTTCCCTGTTGCTGAATCAATCCCAACTTCATTTTCATCTTTACCTTCAAAGCGCAAATTAAAACCAGCAGCCTTGAATGCCATAGAAACAAAATCACGGACTGTTTCAGTACGATTGGTAGCCAGAACAAAAGTATCAGGGACATCTGCTTGCAGCATACGCCACATACCTTCTACATACTCTTTCGCAAAACCCCAGTCACGTTTGGCATCCATATTCCCTAATTCCAGAATATCCAGTTTGCCTAATTTAATTTTTGCGACTGAGTCAGTAATTTTACGAGTTACAAATTCACGACCGCGCAGTGGAGACTCATGATTAAACAGAATACCGCTGCAACCAAAAATACCGTAGCTTTCACGATAATTAATTGTCATCCAGTGTGCGTACAGTTTAGCGACGCCATAAGGGCTACGGGGGTAGAACGGAGTATCTTCAACTTGTGGTATCGCCTGAACTTTACCGAACATTTCAGAAGTAGAAGCTTGATAGAAACGAATCTTAGTATTAACAATACGGATTGCTTCTAATAAATTCAGTGGGCCGATACCTGTAATTTCAGCTGTTGTTGCCGGCTGGTCAAAAGAAACACCAACAAAACTTTGGGCAGCCAAATTGTATACTTCTGTTGCTTGTGTAGTTTGCAACAAACGAATACTGGCAGAAAGATCCGTTAGATCATATTCAACCAAATGCAGATTAGGATGTTTATCAATGCCTAATTCTTCAATACGCCAGAAGTTCACAGAACTTGTACGACGGTAGGTCCCATAAACTTTATAGCCCTTCTCAAGTAACAATTCAGCGAGATATGCGCCATCTTGGCCTGTGATACCAGTTACTACCGCTTTCATGAATCTATCCTTTAATTTCTAATTAGGTGTGACATATAATTCAACCGAAGCTGTATTTATCACTTTACCAGATTGGAGCAACTTACACTCCATGGAGTATACACCAGATATTTCTGGCGGAAATAGAGGGAACCAAATGCTATCCACACTATTATAATGTTCGCGTCTAATCTCTGTTAAGTTCGAATCAAACACTGTCATATCAATTTCAAAACATTCACTTGTTTTATTCAACACAATAATTCGGCGGAGATGTATCGGTCCTGAGGTTAGAGCAAACGATGGCATTGAAAATAAAAATCTCTCTTTATCTATGAGTAAAAATAAAGGCATAACCATCTCACCTTTTGTTTCTATTTCAGTAGACCTAACTTTTTCCAAACCTTCTCTATATGCTATTATTTTATCAGAGCCTTTTATTATCTCATTGGTACCATTTTCTGGAGAATCATAGTAATTTTGAAAATCAAATTCTGATGGAATCACATCACATGGCCAGTCAGATGGGTTTCCAGGCCAAGAGAAACATTTATACTCTTTAGAGGAAAAATTATTTGGGAAATAAAAACTAGCAATATTGAAATAAGTACTCCATTCATCCACACCCTGATTTCTTTTATCTTTCAAATACTTACCATATATCTCATTCACCAACTTTTTATTGATAACTTGAGGCATGTGTGATGAGTAAGCTTTGGTATGGAATCCAAATGACTTCAATAGCTGGGCCGTTTTTAAAAGGCCATTATCATAACTACTTCTATTTGGATAACTACCTAACCAGGATTTAAGTGAATTGTAATAATAATAGCTGTTATGAGTATTATTTTCTCTGAAGTAACTTTCGTCTATCTCATTAATAGCAATATAATCATCATCAGATGCGATAAAATTATTTTTTATAATCGAATGATTATAAAGGGTCCTTCTTAAAATAGTATTTCTTTCTTGATGGTCAAATATCTCATTAGCACTGCTAGCTAAAATATCCTCATCACAAAGGACGTATGAAGAAAAACCTAAATTAACAATTTCAGAATCAAACTCTTTAGCATATTCTTTACTCGTCAAAACAACAATCTCATCAATAAACTTCATATTATCTTTTAGAGATTTAATGCTTAACTTGAATTTATTTATATCTATAGAAATATAAACAGCCTGGGTTATCTTATCGTCAAAAGAGTAATTGATTACATTATTTTCTATTTCATCTATTTTAGATGTAATAGAATTAGCCACTGTTTTCCAAGAGGTATATTTAAAATCTGCTGCCTTACGTTTTAAGTCAGAATAAAAATAAGCCGAATGGATCACATTTTCTAACGCCGACTCGAGTTCTACAGTGTTATTTAGGTCAAAAACAAATGCAGACTGGCCGACAACTTCAGGTAACGCACCGCCATTCGATACAATGGTTGCAGCCCCAAAAGACAATGCCTCCATCGCAGGAAGACCATAACCTTCATAAAAAGAGGTAGTAACATAAGCACGACATTTTTTATATAAAAGTGCAAGTTCTTCATCACTCGCGTCATTTAGCCAAATTATATCTTTATTGTATCTAGGATGGGACGTTAGTTCTTCTATAAATTCATCTATATTCCAACCCTTGTGGCCAACTATAACAAGATTTGTTTTTCCATTATTTATTTTTAAGAATGAAGAAAGCAATAATTCATAATTCTTTCTTGGTTCGAGAGTACCCACAGCAAGTAAAAACTCATCCTTTAGCACATGTTCAAGTTTTTTATTGATATTAGATAGCTTATTTGTATCTATTTCCTCATGTACAGGCAAAGGCCCCAAATCGATAACAGACCCATCTTTAGATACACCAATAAAAGTCTGACTAAGATCATCAATTTCCGTTTTGACAAAATTAGAAATAGAGAATATATAATCGCTATACGCAATCTTAGCATAGAATGCCTCGATGTAACTTATTACTGTATTTTTATGAGACCATGCCGAGTTTACTATAGGTACACTATCATAATGTAAGTTATATATCCTTACGCCATTTTTTTTGAGACTCTCATAAAGAACCGTTCTATTAACACCATCACTCCATGCAGCATCAATATCAAAAAAAACATCTCCTGCTTTTAATTCACTATATTTTAGCGTTCGTAATTCACACTCATCATCATATATAGCTTGATTGATGGTGTCATAACCAGCGATTAATTTAAAACTTGAAGATTCATTATCAAATGTAATAAACTTATAATTATCATTAGCTGAAAATAGCTCACTTAAAGTTACAACAACACGTTGAATTCCAGTTCGACGCTTACTTTGGAATGTACTAGTAATATTGACATAAATCATAAATCACACCATTCTTTTAAATTATCTCCAGAAACTTTTCTATATTCTTCACTTTGCTGTATCAGCATACATAAATGTTTAACTGGTTTACTCATAATAATTTTATTTTCTGGCATTCTTTTTAACAAAACCATATATAGTGCTGTTGCGGCAGCTTCATCTACAATATTTTCTGGGAAAATATCGTTAAGAGATACTTTACGATATAACGCCTCTTGGATTTTTAAAATCCAAGCATCTGTTCCTAAAGGAAGACTAAGTTCTAAATGTTGAAATCCATCTGAGTTAATAACATCTTTAATATAATTAAGGTAATGATCCGTCGATATCATATTTTGATGGTTAGCCGCAGCAACTAATTCAAAATGATTAAGTTTATTTAAGTTCTTAATTGATTCATCTGACTTATCATTATTTACTGATTTACTCTTTACAGTCTGAGCTTCCAATATTTTTTTTAATTGTCTGTCAAACACAAGTTCATTGAATTTATTCTTTAGAAAACTCGCACTTTTGGGGCTTAATTTATTTAACAATAGGTATGCGTTTACTATAACCTTATTCTCTTTAAAATTAATAAATTTTAATTTGAGTAAGCTATTTTTATTTTTTGGCTTATTTGAATTGTTAGATCTTATATTTTTTATAGTTGATGACATAACTCTTAATGGTGCTGTATATTTCCATGACCTGCTACTATATATAAGTTCCACCCTCTTTTCTAACATGGATATTTCATGCTTTCTTCTTTCACTTATAAGCCTAACTTCTGATGAAATACTTTGTATTTTATTATTTAACTCTTCAAATTTTGACTCAATTCTTTTATCATAAAGACGGGATAACACCTCTAAATTATATCCTGCTTTGTCTCCTAAGATCTTATTTATATCAAGATCTACAGAGTTTTGATCTTTCTTTTGTGCAATTACCGCATAATCAAAACTAACCCCTGTTATAACATCATGTAAGCCATAATTTTTCTTTTCCAGTAATCCTTCTGGATGCTGCAATCTCATAATATAATTATTCTCCAGCCCATAGTATCCACAGATAAAGCTCAGTAAAAGAGCAGGTATAGGTTTGTTATGAGTAGGGTCAAGATAGAAATTATTTGTTCCTACTATTAAATTTTCTGGATTGGGTGTTTCTAAAATGAGAACTCCACCCGGTTTGAGTACACGAATAGCATTATCAATGACAGTGCATAAATCGTCGAATGCTAGATGCTCTACAATATGAAAAGCTGTTATGATATGATAGCTATCTGTTCCACAAGCTTGTAAAAAAGAAATTATATCTGCATTTTCAACAGTAAGATCTCTAATTCTACACTCACTAAGCATTGAGTCATCCAAATCAATACCAAGTGTTTCAACGCCTAGCTCAGTGAGTAGTGACATCCACTCCCCTCGACCGCAGCCAAGATCTAGAGAATTGACGCTTCCATACTCTTCTTTCATTTTTTTAATTAAAGGAGAATACGTTCTTAACCTAAGCTTAATTGAAGCTTGTGAACCTCTATACTTATCTTCAAATGCACGATAGAAATTTGCCATTATTTGCTATACTCAACGATTGGGGGTATCCAAGAAGAACCAACAAAAATATTTTTATATGTGTTAACAACAGAAAATATAAATGCTAGATATTTCCATTCATAATTTTTACTTAAATGGTTATGTCCCATATGAGCAGCAACAGAAATAGAATAGTTACCCTCGCCAATATTGGCATCAAATGTAAATTTATAACGTATAGTTTCACCCGCGATAACTTTATCTATTACATTCGAATAGTAATAAGTATTCGTGCCAAAAATCTCCTCACCTAATCTATTCTTTATTAAGTAGCTAACACAAAGATCTTTCAAGTCTTGTTTCGCATCTAGCACAATATTTAGAACGATGCGCTGACCAACTGAAATAACTTCTATTGGCTTACCATAAATGTCAAGAATATTTACCTCTTTAAATATAGCGTCACCATTTCCAGAAATAGTCTGAACACTTCCATTATAAATATTTTGTGATGCAGTCACGTTTTGACTATTTTCAGACAGTAATTCATTGTTGTAATCGAGGACCATCTCAGGGTCTCCTTCCATTATTTTTTCACCTTTGGCAAGCAAAATAACTTTATCACAAATATTTTGAATCGCTTGCTTATCATGAGAAACAATAAGTAGGGTTGTGTCTTGCCTCTTAAATTCCTTAATCCGCTCAAAACTTTTATGTTGGAAATACGCATCACCAACAGAGAGAGCCTCATCAATTATAAGTACATCGGTACTTATTGCCGTAGCAACACTAAATGCAAGCCTTACTTGCATGCCGCTTGAATATACTCTAATGGCCGGATCAATGTAGTCCCCGATTTCAGAAAATTCTATTATTTCAGGCATTAACTTTTCAATTTCGGAAACACTTAATCCAAGAAGTTGGTCTGAAATAAAAACATTTTGTCTACCGGTAAAATCTGGATGAAATCCCATTCCTAGTTCTAAAAGAGCAGCTACACGACCTCTAATTATTACATTCCCTTCAGTTGAAGATGTCGTGGCTGTAATTAATTTTAATAAAGTGCTTTTTCCCGCACCATTTATACCGACTGACTCACCTGGATTAATATTAAAATCAACATTTCTAAGAACCCATTTGAGAGTATGATATTTATTTGGGAGAATCCACTCTTTAAGCCGACTTAGCTTTATCGGATACTGCTTATAAGCTTTGCCTAAGTTTTTGACTGATACTGAACTAATCATAATTCGTCTACAATATCTTTACTATACTTTCTAAATAAACTTAAACCCAGTATGGAAAGTATCACTTTAGCTATTATTGATGGAAGTAGATTACTTAATAATGGAATTTCACCTGAGACAAATATTTTTTGTGCTGAAATAACCAAGCCGGTTAATGGATGATAGTGAATGATGTTTCTCACCCATAAAGGCAATATAGATATAGGGTAAACTATAGGCGTGAGCCAAAACCAAAATTTTAGCACTACGATTATAAATTGCCCAACATCTCGAAAAAAAATTTAGCACAGCAATAATCATTCCAAAACTAACGAAGAATAAAAACATTATTACTGTTACTGGAACTATATATAATATAAAAAATCCATGTAAACTATTAGACAGCATAAGAAAGATTAAGAATATAAATTATATCAGGGCAAAATTAACAGCACTTGTTACTAATATTATTGACGATAAGAATATTTTTTGGAAATTTATTTTTCATTATATTTGCATTACGTAGAAAAACTGTCACACTTTTTGTGATCACTTCGGAAAATAAGTTCAATAGTATTATCCCGGAACATAGATAAATACCATATACAATACTACTTGGATTACCTGGCAATTTAGCTTTCATTATTGTGGAGAAAACCATTGTATATACAAGTATTAGTGATAATAGCTGTATAACAAGCCAAAGAGAACCTAGAATACTGGATTGGTATCTAGATTGAAACTCTCGTCTTGCAGAACCGATTATGTACCCTCTATAACGATAGATCGCCAATAACATCTCTTTCACTATTATTCCCCAACCAATAATTCTAACATCTCTTTAGTTTTATTATTCATTAAGACCTCGTCACCTAAAGACTCAATATTCAAACGTACTACCGGTTCTGTATTCGACGTCCTTAAATTGAACCGCCAGTCACTGTACTCAATACTGATGCCATCAGTAAGATCGACATACTCGGCATCGGGTTCGTAAATAGCCCTAATCTTAGCAATACAACCTCTAGCATCAGTTAATTTACGGTTAATCTCACCTGAGGCAGGAAATGCTTTCATTCGGTCGCCGACAAGTTGGCTTAAAGACATATTTTTGACGCAAAGTAATTCGGCCACTAACAACCAAGGAATCATGCCGCTATCACAATATGAAAAATCTCTAAAATAGTGGTGTGCACTCATTTCTCCACCATATACGGCATCTTCTTTTCGCATTCTTTCCTTAATAAACGCATGTCCTGTTTTCGACATAACAGGAATACCACCCGCTTTTTCGACGATATCTATCGTATTCCACGTCAATCTAGGATCATGAATGATTTTTGCACCAGGCTCTTTTTTTAGAAAAGCTTCAGCTAACAGACCAACAATATAATACCCTTCAATAAATTGCCCATTCTCATCGAAGAAGAAGCATCTATCGAAATCACCATCAAATGCAATTCCCATGTCTGCGTCTGATTCAACAACAGATTTTGCAGTATCTGCACGACATTCAGGTAATAAGGGATTAGGAATACCATTGGGGAAATTGCCATCAGGCTGATGGTGAACTTTTATGAATTCGACAGGAACATGTGCAGCAGAAAAACGCTTTTCAATTTCATCAATAACATGTCCGGCAGCACCATTACCAGAATTTATTGCCAACTTCAAAGGGCGAGTAAAGTTTTTAAAGTCAACATAGCCCATTAAGTGATCAACGTACTCATTGAGAATCGAGATCTTCTTATAACGTCCTCTTTTACGGGGGTCTGGTGTAGAGAAGTCATTTACTTCAGCAAGTTTTTGGATATCACGTAACCCCGTATCACCACTAATAGGTTTTGCATCTTCCCGCACCAGCTTCATGCCATTATAGTTCATTGGATTATGGCTGGCAGTTACTTCGATACCACCATCAACTCCTAGGTGAAAAGTGGCGAAATAAATTTCCTCTGTTCCACTTAGACCAATATCTAGGACATCACTGCCAGAGTCCATTAGTCCTTCTGCTAATGCCATCTTTAATGATTCACTGGTTAAGCGGACATCGCCACCGACAACAATAGTTTTAGGTTTTAAATATTCACCAAAAGCCCGGCCAATACGGTAAGCAATATCTTCATTCAATTCTGAACCTAATTGACCACGGATATCGTAAGCTTTAAAACATGTTAAGGTATTCATTGTTTCCTCTAAATCAGCAACGGCCGTAATGGTCTTTAATTCTAATAATATCGTCATCACCCAAGTAAGATCCTGACTGAACTTCAATCAATTCAAGTGGAATTTTACCTGGATTTTCTAGCATATGAAGAGAACCAATAGGAATGAATGTAGACTGGTTTTCTGTGATTAAGAATGTTTTGTCCCCAATCGTTACTTTTGCCGTACCCGATAACACAATCCAATGTTCTGCACGATGATGATGCATCTGCATAGAGAACGCGCCACCGGGCTTAACAGTAATTCGGTTGACATTGAAACGCTGTTCATTAACCACGATGTCACAACGACCCCAAGGCCGGTAGGTTTCTCTGTGGCGGCGGTATTCACTACGCTTAGTTTGTTTAAGGTGTTCAACAATCTTTTTAACATCTTGCACTTTCGATTTATCGACTACCAATACTGCATCTTTAGTACTGACAATAACTAAATTATCTACACCCACCGCAGCTACTAATTTTTCATCAGTATTGATATAGCAATTCTGTGTATCGTGTAAGAATATGTCACCCGTTACGGCATTGCCCGAGTTATCTTTCTTGCTGACATCCCATAATGCGGACCAGGAACCAACATCACTCCAGCCCGCATCAAGTGGCACAACAACGGCATTGCTGGTTTGCTCCATTACGGCATAATCAATTGACTCATCCGGGCAAGCGCTGAATCGATCTTTATCAATAGTGATGAAGTCTTTATCTGAATCCGAATCTTTGATTGCTGCTTTGCAAGCATCAAGAATATCTGGTCTGAATTTTTCCAGCTCTTGTATATACCGTTTGGCGCGGAACATAAACATACCACTGTTCCAGTAGTACTCCCCTGAATTGATGTATTGTTCTGCAGTATCTAAATTAGGTTTTTCAACAAAGCGCTTAACTTTAAAAGCTTCAGAAATATCAGTAACGGTCGCATCACCTCGCTGAATGTAACCATAACCGGTTTCCGGGCCTGTCGGCACAATTCCGAAAGTGACCAAACAGTCTTTTTTAGCAAATGGGATAGCGCGGGCAATAGCCTGGTGGAAGGCGTCGCAGTTATTAATAATATGATCGGCTGCCAACACCAACATTATTGGGTCATCGCCTTGGGAGATAGCATTTAGCGCAGCTAGGGCTATGGCGGGAGCAGTGTTACGTCCAACGGGTTCCAGAATAATATTATGCGATAATTTGTTAATTTGTCTTAACTGCTCTGCGACCAAGAAACGATGTTCTTCATTGCAAATCACAACCGGTTCTCTGACGGAAATTCCCTCTAAACGATTCACTGTCTCCTGAAGCATCGAATTCACCCCGTGCAAGCGTAAAAATTGCTTAGGATAAAGTTCTCTTGACATCGGCCACAAGCGACTGCCTGTTCCACCAGCCATAATTACTGGAAGTAGCATCATATATCCTTAATCACCATACAGTTGCGAACTAATTAGTGCCATGTTTCAAATGAGAATAGCTACTATTCATATTGAAATAATAATCAAATTAATTAATTATTTTAGCAACGCTACCGCCCTTGGCTTTACAGCTACCAATAGCGAACTACTCATATTCGCAGCGCTTAAGTGCATTGTGAGCTTATACACTATGACGCTATTGAGTTGGTCAAAATATACTCACATAATCATTTTTGATAATTATCCATTATATAACATTAATTTAAACTAGGAAATGTCTGTTAGTTTCCCACTATTTTCCATAAACACCCTTTTGTAGTTATAGCTTGTTTTCAGTTGGTTACATTTTTTTATTTTTTATTTACCCTAAAAAACTTTTTTAAAATATCATCCATTTCTTATATTTATATTTGAAAATCCCATGATTTGAGCCCATCATTCACATAAGTGACATAACTCTCAGAAATAAAAGGTGAAATTGGATATATGGAATGGATCGCAGATCCTACTATTTGGGCGGGGCTGGCAACGCTGGTTGTGCTCGAAATTGTATTGGGTATTGACAACCTAATATTTATTGCCATTTTGGCAGAAAAACTTCCTCGACATCAAAGGGATAAAGCCAGAGTCACTGGTTTACTCTGCGCATTGTTGATGCGCCTAGTGCTACTGGCCTGCATCTCGTGGTTAGCCACATTAACCACTCCATTGGTTACTCTTTCTGGACATCCATTCAGTGCCCGTGACTTGATTATGCTCGTCGGGGGGATATTCCTGCTCTTCAAAGCCACCATGGAGCTTAATGAGCGCCTTGAGGGCAAGGACCATCAGCAGAACCAGCAACGCAAAGGCGCGCGATTCTGGCCCGTTGTGGCGCAGATTGTGGTGTTGGATGCCATATTCTCACTCGACTCGGTGATTACCGCCGTCGGTATGGTGGATCACCTCGCAGTGATGATGGCGGCAGTCTGTATAGCGATTGGCCTGATGTTATTGGCCAGCAAACCACTGACTCGCTTCGTGAATGCCCATCCAACCATTGTCATTCTGTGTTTGAGCTTCTTACTGATGATCGGTTTTAGCTTAGTGGCTGAAGGTTTTGGCTACCATATTCCGAAAGGGTATCTGTACGCCGCCATTGGTTTCTCCGTAATCATTGAATCACTGAATCAGTTTGCTCAATTCAATCGTCGTCGCTTCCTGTCGACGGTACGTCCACTACGTGAAAGAACCGCAGAAGCCGTGCTGCGCATGCTGAGTGGCAAACACGAAGAGGCAGAGCTGGATAACCACACCGCCAACTTGATAGCAGACAGTAGCAGTGGCGGTCAGGAGGTATTCAATGAGCAGGAACGCCGGATGATCGAGCGGGTATTGGGGCTGGCGCAGCGTACCGTCAGTAGCATCATGACATCACGCCATGATGTTGAGTATCTGGACCTTAACGATCCACCGGAAAAGCTGACTCAGTTACTGACGAAAAATCTGCATACGCGAATTGTCGTCACTGAAGATAGTTCAACGGATGAGCCGCTGGGTGTTATTCACGTCATTGATTTATTGAAGCAGCAGTTATCAGGTGAAAAGCTCGATTTGCGGGCGCTAATTCACCAGCCATTGATTTTCCCGGAACAAGTTTCACTGCTGATGGCATTGGAACAATTTCGTCAGGCGCAGACCCACTTTGCCTTTGTGGTCGATGAGTTCGGCTCCATCGAAGGGGTGGTTACTCTGACCGATGTGATGGAGACGATTGCCGGCAATCTGCCAGTGGCAGGTGAAGAATTGGATGCCCGCCACGATATCCAGCAAACTGAGGATGGCTGCTGGATTGCGAATGGTTATATGCCACTGGAAGATTTGGTGCTCTATCTGCCACTGCCGATCAATGATAAGCGCGAGTACCACACCTTGGCCGGATTATTGATGGAGTACAGCCAGCGAATACCTGAGGTGGGCGAACAGCTGAAGATTGGTGACTATCTGTTTGAGCCACTGGAAGTGAACAGCCATCGTATCTTGAAGGTGAAGATAACACCGCTGAAAGCGCCAGACCCTGATTACGAAGTGTAGTTGGCTGGCCGTTAAATTAAGCCTAAAAAACAGATAAAAAAGCCGGGCAGCTTTTTGGGAGTGTAGTTCATATCGCTCCCGGCTTTATGATTGGGCCCACCGATATTATAAGTGCACAGGCACCAGAATTTCTGTCGCCACAATCACCACCACCAGCCCCACCAGCACCGGCACAGAAGTGCGCTTCACCACTTCAAAAGGTGATATTTTTGCCATACCGGCTACCGCTACCACAACACCCGAAACTGGGGATAAAGTCCGACCCAAATTTGAGGCTTGCAGCATCGGGATAACCAGATAGGCCGGATTTATACCCATTTGGGCCGCCAGTTTCGGGATCAATTCCACGAATGCATAAAACGGCGCATTACCTGAACCGGTTGTCATGGCCGCCAGCATAGTGATCACCACCAGTACCAGCATCATAATAATGCCACCGGTACCAAAAGATTGGGCCAATCCAATCAGGCCGCTGATAAAGCCAACAGTGCTGAGCCCCTGTGCAAATACCCCTGCGGCGACCAACAGCATCACCACTGTGGCGAATGCATCAGCCATACCGCGATAAGCGACTTCAAGGCCGGTAAATACGGTCTTTGCGCTGAAACTGCGGATGAACTCAATCACAGCGGCAACCAACATACAGATCACCAAGACGGTGATGATATGCAGCTCTGGCCCCCACTTGCCATCAAAGATCAGCACACCAATAATCGGTGTGAAAGGCAAAATGGCATAAAAGGCAGGTGCATTAGTGGTGATGTCGTTGACATCCATCATCTCATGCTTTTCCTGGCTTTTATTATCCAGATAGCGCTGCCAGAAGAAGTGGGCGATAGCCATGCAGACAATCGCGGCAATAGAGATGGGTAAGGTGGTTTTAAAGGCGAAATCGACCAGTGGCATTTCAGAAGCTTTCGCCGCCAATACTACATCGCCTGAGGTCGGAGCCAGAATAATTGCCGCGGGTGAGGCGCAAATTGCCGCTGCCGCACCACGACTGATGCCCACATTGACCATGACCGGGAACAGTGTCGCCATTAACAGCACGCCTAGCCCCGTTGCAGATGACACCGCCAAAGACATCAAGCAGGCCACAATATAAGCCGCTACCATCAGTAAATAAGGGGAGTTGATCATTTGCAGTGGTTTAGACGCAATCTTGACCACGACATCATTTGCCCCGATATGTGTCATATAAGCGGCAAAACCGCATAACATCATGATCATCATGCCGAGATCGCCACCACGACTCATCAGCAGGATTTTGACATACTCGACGATATCCGTCGCACGCCAACCCGTTGAGGTCGCACTCGCTGGCAATACGTTTTTGCCCATCAAGGCGCTGATAATTAATAGCAGCAAACCACCGACCATCAGCACACCTGTTGCTGAATAGCCTTTAATGATATAGCGGCCTACGCCAACGGCCACTACAATCCCAATCAAAAGATCTAACATATAGCCTCTCTCACCGAATACTCGCCTGTTGCTGTGTATACCCTGTATTTTTGGCGCTGCAATCCTGTTCGCGGTGCGCCAATTACTTCAGGTATAAGTCATTATTATTATTGAAACGCAGAAATAGCTCTGCACTCTGCCCAAAGTCCATGGGCGAGTTTATGACATCTATCAATTATTCGCAGAGATTTTAGAAACAAATATCAGTTTGTGAGCAGAAGGGAGAATTTTATGTTTAGAACAACGAGATTGGCGAACAAAAATACAACACAGATATAACAAAAAACCCGATAAGCCGCGATACCTATCGGGGATGATTAATACTTTAAAGCTTATCGATCAGCTTTTTAAGATCCTTACTACCACGACTCTGCTGATTACGTTCCGCCCAGTCGTTGAGTGCTTTTTTAGCGCGCTGCTGTAATTCACCACGCAACAGTTGCTCGACATTCAATTGGTAGCTGAGCTGAGTCCATGGCCCATATATACGCAGTGGAATATCCGTATTTTGTAATAGCTTGACCAAGTTATCTTGACCACTCCAACCTTGCAGCACCCGCACAGCCAGGTTCATATCACATTGTTGTGCCGGTAAATTAAGCGCCCCGCTACCTTTAATGGAGATCAGCTCAGAATCCGCGGTGAGATTACTGATTTTCATCGCCCCACGATTCAGGGCCAAATTCGCTTGCAGCTCTTTAACCTCAGTGTAGCGCTCGTAGCGGTCTTGACCTTTAATATCACTTGAGCTGCGAGTAACCGCTTGTTGAATAAGCTGCTGGATATTCAATCCTTCCAACCGCGCATTATTCATGCTGAGCTGCGCATCACCTTTCCAACGGCGGTTGAATGACTCAACGTTGAGACCATCCCCAGACAACTGCGCTTGTAGGGAGAATTTACCCGTCATGACTGCCGGTAAACCCGCAGCCTGTAACACCGGTCCCAGTTCCATGTGATTTATCACGGGCTTGACACTTGCCAGCACCTTCTTACCTGTCACATCCAGTGATCCAGGCAGCGAAAAATCACCGCCCAACCCACTGCCAGTTAAACGGGTAATTTGTACGTCGCCGCGCTGATTTGACCCTTGCAGATTCAATTGATTGACGGTAATCGCACGATATACCAGGTTATTCGCAGTGATCGAGATTTGTGCGTTGAAGTCGCGTAACGCCTGCAAATCCTGCCCGACATCTTCATCTGCTTGAATCGCGATAACAGGAGCTGCTACAGTCGGCTGCTTGCCCGTATCCTTACTGACGGTGGCACTTTTCGGTTCCCAACCAAAGATAGTATCCAGATTGAGATTATCAGCTGCGAGATTGATGACATAATCGGGGACGTCGCCCAGAGTGGCTTTGGCACTCCCCGTCAACTGGTTGTTATTAGCCGAGAAACTCAGTTGGTTTAACAATAGTTGCTGAATATCATGTTGATAGCTGGCTTGTAATGTCCCTTCACCACTCACGCCACCGACAGGAATATCCGCACCTTCCAATTTGTAGGTGAATTGGCTGATATTGGCGCTGAATTGCTGCGGGTAATGGCGCATATCGGCATCCGCAACCATGGAAAAAGTGACATCCCGCTGATTACGATTAACACGGCTGGAGAGGGAGATATATACTTGGCGCTGATCGTCTTGTTTCAGTTCAAGATTGAGATCGCGGACATTGACCTGGTCATTATCTGTTCGTTGCCAAATCAGCAGGCTATCAGCTATCTGGACTTTATTGATATCGAGCTTCCAGGCGCGGTGCTCATTGACGGACGTACTGCCGGATGGCGCGACGGGAGCTCCAGGCAGCTGTTGAGCCTCACTCTCTGGTGTTAAGCGAATGACAGCCCCTTTCAGCATCACCTGTTTTACATCCAGTTGATGTGACAGCAGCGGCCACAGTTTGACATCGAGGCGCATGTTCTCAGCGCTGACAACTGGCGCTGTCGCACCTGGTGCGGTCAGTGCAGTTCGGCCAACAATGATGCTGAGTTGTGGCCAAACATGCCAACGTAAGTCACCTTCCAGTTGTAGGTGATAACCACTTTTCTTTTCTACCTGTTTGACCATGTAAGCGCGAAAATCATTAGGATTAACTAACAATACTAATGCGCTCATTCCCGCCACGATGACAACCAGCAGGATAACTAACGTTGTCAGCAATCGTCTCATGACATCCTCTTGTCTAAACAAGCTAAAAAGTCTAAACAGGCTGAAAATTCAGCAATAAATGGCTAGTCCTTATCTATCCTACTGGCCACAGCGCCCTGTTGACCCCGGTATTTTGCATCCTGACGGCTATTATATGGGCGAGCCGCAGGACCGGAGAGCGGTTCAAAACTCAGAGCGCCAATAAGCATTCCTGGGCGCAGTGCCAACGGCAATTTACCTGAATTATAGAACTCCAGCACAATCTTGCCTTGCCAGCCGGGATCAATTCGATGTGCCGTCACATGTACCATCAACCCAAGTCGGGCCAATGAAGAACGGCCATCAAGCCAGCCGACCAGATCATCGGGAATAGTCACTGACTCCAACGTCACCGCTAGCGCCAACTCCCCCGGATGCAGGAAGAATGCCTCCCCTTCTGGTAGATTGATCTCATCACTCATGACTCGCTCTAGTGCGGCGCTGACTTCATCTTTCGGGCCGCTTAAGTCAATGAATGCCGCGGTGTGACCGGTGAAAACACGAAACTGATTGCCTAAGCGAACATCGACCGTGGCACCATTGATACGTTCTACCGGGGGACGAGGATCAATACCTAATTTACCGCTGTCCAGCCAGGCTTCTATGTCACGATCGCACAGTCTCATTGCTAAAATCTCCATCAAAATTCACATGTTACAGCTTGCATACTACGAAAACTGCCATATTAAGAAGCAAAGGTCCAGACGAACATTACTCAAAGAACTGACTGATTTTCGCTTTTAGAATATCGATCGCAATTCGGTTCTTGCCGCCGCGCGGAACAATAATGTCAGCGTATTGTTTGGAAGGTTCTATAAATTGCAGGAACATTGGTCGTACCGTTTTCTGGTATTGAGCCATCACTGAGTCCATCGAGCGGCCGCGTTCATTAACATCACGCTTCATACGGCGCATCAGACAGATATCCAATGGGGTGTCGACAAAGATTGAGAAGTTCATCTCCTGACGCAGGCGAATATCGGTCAGCAGCAAGATCCCTTCCAGAATAATGACTTTTTTCGGTTCTAAATGGACAGTCTCTTTTTTGCGGGTGTGTTCAGTGTAACTGTAAAGCGGCAGCTCAACGGACTTACCCGCTTTCAACGATTGCAAGTGCTCCAGCAATAAGTTGTGGTCCATGGCGCTAGGGTGGTCGTAGTTGGTTTTAACCCGCTCTTCCATCGACAGATGACTCTGGTCTTTGTAATAACCATCTTCAGGGATGACACCGATATGTTGGTCACCGACTTGATCGCGCAATTCACGATACAAGGTGCTGGCAATGAGACTTTTCCCGGAGGCAGAGGCACCTGCTATCCCAATAATGACGCACTGGTGTGCTTTGTCAGTCATAAAATTAAAGACCTGATTACGAAGTGTGAGGGGGAGACAAAGCACGCAAGGTGCTTCGAGCGCGCCAATTATAAGGAGTAAGCCAGTTCGATGCCAGCCCTATACCCTGCGTACTTGAAATTACAGCGGTGTTGGCTGCACTCATTTGCCCGAATCACTGACTGGTGTCAGCTCATCGGGACGCATTCGTTTGCCGCCTACCTGTAATTCCAATAACTTTGGGTAATCCCTGCGTACTTGAAATTACAGCGGTGTTGGCTGCACTCATTTGCCCGAATCACTGACTGGTGTCAGCTCATCGGGACGCATTCGTTTGCCGCCTACCTGTAATTCCAATAACTTTGGGTAATCCCTGCGTACTGGAAATTACAGCGGTGTTGGCTGCTGCAATTCCAACAACGTCGATATATAACTAATGCCGCTCTTATACTGCGCGGAATGAGATTTCGGTTGGGATCGCTTCACCTTGCCAGTACATTTCTGCGGCCACATTGGATGCCAACTGGCGATAAATGTCCGCAAACTCACTGTCAGGATGGCTCACAACAGTAGGTTCGCCACGATCCAGGTCTTCACGCAGTGAGATATGCAGTGGGATTTGGCCCAACAGCTTGCAATGGTATTTCTGCGCCAGTTTCTCTGCACCGCCAGTGCCAAAAATAGGCTCCAGATGGCCGCAATTACTGCAAATATGCATGCTCATATTTTCCACGATACCCAACACCGGCACATGAACTTTCTCGAACATCACAATGCCCTTCATGGCATCGATCAAGGCGATGTCTTGGGGGGTGGTCACCACCAGCGCGCCGGTCACCGGAATGTTTTGTGACAGTGTCAGTTGGATATCACCGGTACCCGGCGGCATATCAATCACCAGATAATCCAGATCCGGCCATAAGGTATCTTGCAGCATCTGCATCAAAGCTTTACTGGCCATTGGGCCGCGCCACACCATGGCGTTCTCGTCAGTCACCAGATAACCGATAGAGTTCGTCGCCAGACCATGGGCGATAATCGGAGCCATGTGCTTACCATCAGGTGAGGTTGGCCGCTGATTCATGGTGCCCAGCATGTTCGGGATCGAAGGGCCATAGATATCAGCATCCAGAATACCGACTTTCGCCCCCTCCTCCGCCAATGCCAGCGCCAGGTTCACCGCGGTGCTCGATTTCCCTACGCCGCCTTTGCCGGAGCTAACCGCCAGAATATTACGCACCCCTTTGATGCCCGGCTGGTCATTGGCGCGCTTCAGCGTGGTGATGTTGTGGGACAACTTCCAGTCAATGGCTTTTGCGCCCGTCACAGCCAGCAGCTCTTCGCTGACGGTCTCCTTTAATACGTCAAAACCAAACTGCCAGGCAAAAGGCATCACCAGCTCGATATGGAGCACATTGTCCAATAAAGCACAGTGATGGATGGCACGCAGCGTGCCGAGATCCTTTTGCAGGGTTGGGTGAGTAAAGGCGCTAAGCACCTTTGAAATTTGTGATTGCAGCAGATCAGCGGTGGTCTGCTCAGGGGATTTAGGGCTCATCCCGGCTCCTTGAATTTATCGTTATTAACCTATGGATAATATCAATAGTGTACCAGAACTCATTAGCGCCTGTGTGGGCCGAATAGAGAGAAAATCGGCTCAGGCCACATAACCGTCAAGGTTCATAACCAAATAGACTGAAAATAGGTGAAAACGTATTCGTTATGACTTAAGGCAAGATGCCTGCTGCCTTACCCTAGCGGCAAACCAGCTTATCGGTTAACATCAAAGACCCTTTAATCGACATAAAGAAAGCAATTTCCCACTATGGCTCAAGTCGCGAAAAAAATATTGGTGACGTGCGCGCTACCATACGCTAACGGTTCTATTCATCTCGGCCACATGCTCGAGCACATCCAGGCAGACATCTGGGTCCGTTTCCAGCGAATGCGCGGCAACCAGGTTCATTTTATCTGTGCAGATGATGCTCACGGCACCCCAATCATGCTGAAAGCTCAGCAACTGGGTATCGAACCGGAGCAGATGATCGCCGAAATGAGCCAGGAGCACCAACAGGATTTCGCCGGTTTCGCTATCAGTTATGATAACTATCACTCCACCCACAGTGATGAAAACCGTGAACTGTCGAGCCTGATATACAGCCGCCTGAAGGCAAACGGCTATATCAAAAATCGCACAATTTCTCAGCTCTATGATCCTGAGAAAGGCATGTTCCTGCCCGATCGTTTTGTTAAAGGCACCTGTCCTAAGTGTAAAGCGCCAGATCAATACGGCGATAACTGCGAAGTCTGCGGCGCGACTTACAGCCCGACTGAACTTATCGATCCGAAATCTGCCGTCTCCGGTGCGACACCAGTGATGCGCGAATCTGAGCATTTCTTCTTCGATCTGCCTGCGTTCAGCGACATGCTGCAAGCCTGGACACGCTCCGGCGCACTGCAAGAGCAAGTGGCCAACAAAATGCAGGAGTGGTTTGAATCAGGTCTGCAACAGTGGGATATCACGCGCGACGCGCCCTATTTCGGTTTTGAAGTGCCGGATGCGCCGGGTAAATATTTCTACGTGTGGCTAGATGCCCCTATCGGTTACATGGGCGCATTTAAAAACCTGTGTGACAAACGGGGTGATTTGGACTTTGATGAGTTCTGGCGTGAAGGCTCTGAAACCGATCTATATCACTTCATCGGTAAAGACATCGTTTACTTCCATAGCCTGTTCTGGCCGGCGATGCTGGAAGGCAGTCACTTCCGCAAGCCCACCAACCTGTTCGTCCATGGTTATGTCACGGTAAACGGCGCAAAAATGTCGAAATCCCGTGGCACATTCATCAAAGCAGGCACTTACCTGAAGCATCTGGATGCAGATTGCCTACGTTATTACTATGCCGCGAAGCTCTCTTCCCGCATTGATGATATCGATTTGAATCTGGAAGATTTCGTCCAGCGCGTTAACGCCGACATCGTCAACAAAGTGGTGAATCTGGCCTCCCGTAACGCCGGCTTTATCAACAAACGTTTTGCGGGCAAGTTAGCCGACCAGTTGGCAGACCCAGCGCTGTATAAAACCTTCACTGATGCGGCTGTCAGCATTGCTGATGCCTATAACAGCCGTGAATCAAGTAAAGCCATCCGTGAAATCATGGCGCTGGCTGATGTTGCCAACCGCTATATTGATGAGCAAGCACCGTGGGTAGTGGCGAAAGAAGAGGGCCGAGATGCCGAGCTGCAAGCCATCTGCTCCATGGGCATCAACTTGTTCCGCGTGCTGATGACTTATCTGAAACCGGTATTGCCAGCCCTCAATGAGCGTACTGAGGCTTTCCTCAATACCGAATTGACGTGGGATAGCATTGAACAACCGCTGCTGGGCCATCAGATTAGTGCCTTTAAAGCGCTGTTTAACCGTATCGATTTGGACAAGGTGAACGAGATGGTTGCCTCTTCTAAAGAAGATATGGCCGCAGCCGTGGTGGCAACGGGCCCATTAGCCGATGACCCGATTCAGGAAGTTATCAGTTTCGATGATTTTGCTAAAGTGGATATGCGTATCGCGCTGATTCAACAAGCCGAATTTGTCGAAGGCTCGGATAAGTTACTGAAACTGACACTGGATATTGGTGGCGAAACCCGTCAGGTATTCTCCGGTATTCGCTCGGCGTACCCTGATCCAAAAGTGTTGGAAGGGCGTTTGACCATGATGGTGGCCAACTTGGCTCCACGCAAAATGCGCTTCGGTATTTCTGAAGGTATGGTGATGGCAGCAGGCCCTGGTGGCAAGGATATCTTCCTGCTCAGCCCAGACGCTGGTGCTCAGCCGGGTATGCAAGTGAAGTAAAATAAAGTGATTCTATCATTATGCCGATGAGGGAAACCTGATCGGCATTTTTTTTGCCTCTTCCCGCCATGGTTATCAGTGGCTCCCGTCACCCGCCCCTTGAGTCTCCCCTGCCCTCATCTTTACCGCTTATTTAAGCCATCCAAACTAAAAGATATAACGCGATCCAAAAATTCATAACAAAGTTAATTCCTTATCAAAAAAGTTATGGTTATGATGCTGTACAGAGACAGATAGACGTCTAGACACAAAGATAGCTATAACAAAGACAGCAGCACACACACATTGCATAACTTATCGACACCATGACGGAGTTCCGGATGAAAAAAATTGCTTCCCCTTTACTGGCCCTGAGCCTGCTGACGGCACTGCCGGTATTCGCTGCGGACACCGCCACGTTAGCCCCGATCCCTGATGCTATCGCCAAACATCAAGGGCAGATTAAAATCGCGGTCATCCGTAATTTGGGTTCAGACGACAACACCACACAGTTTCTCTCTGGCGTTTTGAAAGAGGGCAAAAAGCTCGGCTTCAAAGTGGATACTTTCTTGAGCAACGGCGATGACGCCCGTTTTCAGGACTTCGTGAATCAAGCCATCAGTCAAAAATATGACGGCATTATTCTTTCTCAGGGCCGTGATCCTTACTCAACTGAGCTGGTGAAACGCATTGCGGCCAGCGGCATTGCAGTTTCCGTATTTGACACCGCGATCCAAGGCGAGATCCCTGGCTTGACTGTGACTCAGCAGGATGATGCTTCCCTCACCAATGAATCCTTCGGCCAATTGGTCAAAGACTTCAATGGCAAAGCCAATATCATCAAACTGTGGGTCGCTGGCTTCCCACCGATGGAGCGCCGTCAGGCGGCTTACCAAGCGCTACTGAAACAGAATCCGGGCATTAATGAGCTGGAGTCGATCGGTGCTGTCTCTTCAGATGTTCAAGGTGATACCGCCAATAAAGTCGGTGCAGTTTTGGCGAAATACCCGAAAGGCAAGATTGATGCAATCTGGGGTACGTGGGATGCATTTTCTCAAGGTGCCTATAAAGCCTTACAGGAGAATGGCCGGACCGAAATCAAACTGTATAGCATTGATATCTCGAATCAGGATTTGCAACTGATGCGTGAAGCCAATAGCCCGTGGAAAGTCAGTGTCGCCGTAGACCCTAAACTGATCGGTGCGGTGAACTTGCGTCTGATTGCCAAGAAAATTGCAGGTGAAGCCACACCTGCCAGCTATGAGTTCCGCGCCGCCTCCATTCCGCAAGCCTTGCTAGCCAGCCAACCCGGCCCGGTAAACGTGGCAGGTTTGAGTAAAATCATTCCGGGCTGGGGCCAGTCTGATGACTTCAACTCACCTTGGTTTGCCACCCTGGCGGCTAAAAACGCGCAGTAAAGCTAATCGACTAGGAGTGAAATAGATGGCAACGCAAGGAATCTTGCCGACACCAGAATACAGCCGCAATATGCGGCTGATTGGTCATAGCGATCAGGGCGGTAAACCAGACGGTGTGCAAGTCATGGTACATCGTGGCTACGCCTATATCGGCCATATGGTGTCACAAGGGGTATCCATTATTGATGTACGGGACGCGAAAAATCCTCGCCCTGCTGGTTTTATCGCCTCTCCCGCCAATACCTGGAACGTGCACTTACAAACCCATGATGACCTATTACTGGTGATTAACGCCCGCGACCTGTTTGCTGACGCCAGTTTTGCCGAAGAAAAAGTGTATTACACCCGCTCAGTGGCACAAACCGTCAGCACCCGTCAGGAAGGCCGTAGCTGGAGTGCCGGATTACGTATTTTTGATATCTCGACACCGGATAAACCGCGTGAAATCAGCTTCTTGCCACTTGATGGCATCGGAATTCACCGCATCTGGTACGTCGGTGGGCGCTGGGCCTATGTTTCTGCGCTACTCGATGGCTACAGTGATTATATCTTCCTGACCATTGATCTGGCTGATCCACAAAATCCCCAGGTTGCAGGCCGTTATGCGTTGCCCGGTATGCATACTGCCGCCGGTGAGCAAGCCAGCTGGCCAGAGGGCAAACGCTACGCACTGCATCATGCCATTATCAGTGGTGACACGGCCTATGGCAGCTGGCGTGATGGCGGACTGACCCTATTGGATGTCAGTGACCGACACCAGCCTAAACTGATTAGCCATCGTAACTGGAGCCCACCTTTTGGCGGCGGCACCCATACCGCACTACCACTGCCCGACCGCGATCTGTTAGTGGTACTGGATGAAGCGGTGCTGGATAATCAGGAAGATGGTGAGAAGCATATCTGGCTGTTCGATATTCGCGAACCCAGCAATCCGGTGAGTATTTCAACCTTCCCGGTACCCGATGAGCGGGATTATGTGAAAAAAGGTGCACATTTTGGCCCACATAATCTGCATGAAAATCGTCCGGGCAGTTTTATCAGCTCATCACTGATTTTTGCCACTTACCAAAATGCCGGTGTCCGTGCTTATGACATCAGCAACCCCTACCAGCCGAAGGAAACTGGGGCTTTGGTCCCCGCAGCGCCGGAAAAAATGGTGGACAAGCGCCCCGGTCGCCCGCAAGTCATTCAGTCATGTGATGTATTTGTTGATGCACAAGGGATTATCTACAGCACCGATTATAATGGTGGGTTATCGATCATCGAGTACTTAGGTTAAAAATCCCCTTTTCCCTTGACGTTGCAGGGAGGTTAGCAACCTGCACTCACTCGAATCACTGACCTGAGTCAGCTCATCGGGGTGTCCTCGCTTGCTACCGACCTGCAACGCCATTGACTTTGGGCATGCTTATTACTGGCAGGTCTACTGTTTGCAAAATATATTTCCGCGCCCCCCTCTCTCTTCTCGCCGCAATAGTCTAATGTAATGGGTCGAGCTGCCATCGTCATACTGTGCGAGTGCCATTTTTATTAGAAAAACCGCATAAAAACAGTTTGTTATCCAAATAATTAAAAAAAAGAAAATACCATGAAAGGATTTCCATCGCGTGTCACCAATTTGCTGATTGCTTCGCTGGTGTTAACCATTGGCCGAGCCGTTACCCTGCCCTTTATCACCATCTATCTTGCCGAGCATTTTCAATTGGCACCGGATAAGGTTGGGCTAGTGCTAGGGGCGAGTTTGACCTTGGGTATTTTCGCTAGCCTGTATGGCGGCTACCTGGTGGATAAATTCAATAAAAAGCGGTTGATCTTGCTGGCAATTACGCTCTTTGCGGCCACCTTCTTTACACTGCCGTGGATCGAACATCCAGCCTGGATTATCTTGATTTTGGCCCTGCTGCACTCGGCTTACTCGGTCTATGTTATCGCCATTAAAGCCTGCTTTGCCGACTGGCTGCCAGTCAACGAACGCATCAAAGCCTTTTCCGCCAACTACACACTAGTCAATGTCGGTTGGGCGGTCGGCCCGGTATTAGGGATGTTGGTGGTCAACATCGGCCCGCAAGTGCCATTTATCATTTCAGGCGTACTGGCGTTACTGGTTGCTATCGTCCTAAAATTCAGAATTAGCAGCGCCGATATGTCAGTTTCTGAACCCGGACTCACTGAATCCCCGCCTGATTTTCGCCAAACATTTCGCATCATGCGTAGCGATAAGCGGCTGATTTATTTCACCCTTGGTGGTATGTTCAGCGCGATTGTCTTCGGCCAGTTCTCCGGTTATTTATCGCAATATCTGATTACCGTTGCCGACGCCCAATTTGCCTATCAGGTGATTGGTGCAGTCATGACCGTGAATGCTGTGATTGTGATCACCCTGCAATACCTATTGAGCCGCCGTATGAACCAGCAGAATTTAATGCGCTGGTTGATGCTCGGCACCCTGTTCTTTATCATCGGTTTGCTCGGGTTTATGGTCGCTCAGGATTCAATCCCGTTATGGATGCTGGCAATGGCGATTTTCTCATTGGGCGAGATTATTGTTATTCCGGTCGAATACCTGTTTATCGATTTTATTGCGCCAGCGAACCTTAAAGGCAGTTACTATGGGGCGCAGAATCTCGGTCAACTGGGTGGGGCTGTTAACCCAGTGCTTTGTGGCTTCTTGTTAGCTTATGCCGCACCGCAAATGATGTTCTCTATGCTGATTATCGCGGCTATTTTGGGGCTGGCCTTTTTCTATCGCGGCTATCTGCTCGCCAAAGCACAGGCCACGCAATCACATCAGGTATCAGAGCCCACCCAATAATGGCAAGATGCAGTGTTTGATAGATGACGGGTATATTATTCATAGTGTGATGGCTAGCACATAATCGAAGTTAATTGTATGATGAATGTATTCCGTAACTCAGGACCCTCTCTATGCGCAATGTGACTTCACTTTGCTGGCAGTACTTGCGGGCTTTCGCCATTATTTACCTGTGCCTATGGGTCGGTAAATTTGTGGCCTTGCTACTGCCCATCACCATCCCCGGCAGTATCATCGGGATGCTGATTCTGTTTACCCTGCTGGCATCGCAAATTTTGCCCTCAACCTGGGTCAAACCCGGCTGCCGCATACTGATCCGCTACATGGCGCTGCTGTTTGTCCCGATCGGTGTCGGCGTGATGCAGTACTACGATCAGCTCACCAAGCAATTTGGCCCCATTGTAGTCTCCTGCTTTGTCAGTACCCTGATCGTGATGTTAGTGGTGGCGTATAGCTCACATTATGTCCACCGCGAACGCAAAGTTATCGGTTCTCCAACTCATAACGAGGAGGACAAATGATCAGCAACTTATGGTGGTCACTGCCGCTGACCCTAATTGTCTTCTTCGGCGCTCGCTATCTGGCCCGCTGGCTGAAAATACCGCTGCTTAACCCATTGCTAATATCTATGGTTGTGATCATTCCATTGCTGTTAGTCACCCACATGCCCTACGCCAGCTATTTTGCCGGCAGCAAAGTCCTGAATGACCTGCTACAACCTGCGGTGGTGGCCCTGGCTTTCCCGCTATATGAACAGTTACATCAAATTCGCGCGCGCTGGAAATCCATCATAACCATCTGTTTTATCGGCAGTATCACTGCCATGGTCAGTGGCACCGCCGTGGCCCTGTGGATGGGGGCGACACCCGAGATTGCCGCGTCGGTATTACCTAAATCCGTGACGACCCCTATCGCCATGGCAGTAGCCGAATCCATTCATGGCTTGCCAGCCATCAGTGCGGTATGCGTGATTTTCGTCGGTATTCTGGGGGCAGTATTTGGTCACAGCTTGCTGAATTTATTGAAAATCACCACCAAAGCCTCACGGGGTTTGGCGATGGGAACGGCTTCCCATGCTCTGGGTACCGCCCGCTGTGCTGAATTGGACTATCAGGAAGGTGCATTTAGCTCGCTGGCACTGGTTATCTGCGGGATCATCACCTCTTTGGTGGCGCCGTTTTTATTCCCAGTGCTGCTGCATCTATTCGGTTGATTGCACGTCTCTGACGGCGGTAAATCACCAAAATTAGCGCATAAATTTGAGATACATCTCTCATTAGTCATTTTACTTGCATAAATTTCATATATAACGGGATCTGCGTCACACCAATAGCCTGCTAAGCTGCCTAAAATAGCTTCCCGTTACAATTGGAGAAAATCCCATGCAAGCACGTTTTCACGCCCCTTGGGCTGAGCTGCCCGCTGCACTGCAATCCGCACTTGAACCTATTCTGAGCGCAAACGATTTCCCTGCCATGCTGACCGCCGAGCAAGTGAAAACGGTAAAAGAGATCAGTGGGTTAGATGACGATGCGCTGGCTTTCGCCTTGTTACCTCTGGCTGCCGCTTGCGCACTCACCCCCATATCCCACTTTATGGTCGGTGCCATTGCTCGCGGGAAAAGCGGCAATCTCTATTTCGGCGCCAATATGGAGTTCAGTGGTGCGCCATTGCAGCAAACCATCCATGCCGAGCAGTGTGCAGTCACTCACGCCTGGCTCCGTGGCGAAGCCGGTCTGGTATCCATCACCGTCAATTACACGCCTTGTGGCCATTGCCGCCAGTTTATGAATGAGCTGAACAGTGGCACTGATTTACATATTCATCTGCCAGGCCGCCCTGCGTCTACGTTGGGCCACTATCTGCCGGATGCCTTCGGCCCGAAAGATCTGGCGATCACCACCCTGCTGATGGATCCGGTAGATCACGGTTACTCAGTGGCAGAAACTGACCCTCTGACCCAAGCCGCACTTCATGGTGCCAACCATAGCCATGCGCCTTACAGCCTCTCTCACAGCGGTGTTGCCGTCGAACTGACTGATGGCACGATTTACACGGGCCGTTATGCTGAAAACGCGGCGTTCAACCCAAGCCTGCCACCACTGCAAGCAGCATTGATTCTGACGAATCTGTCCGGCAAAGATTGTGGCGCGATTCGCCGCGGAGTGCTGGTCGAAGGTAATAACGCGATGTTAAGTCAGTGGGATGCCACTAATGCAACACTGGCGGCCTTAGGTTGCTCAGACGTCAACCGCGTCACTTTTTAACTTAATCATTTTTAAGCTAACAAAAGCTAATTTGCTGGGGTTATATCGTTAGCCCCAGTTCACCAAACAACACATTCCCGCCGCTAATAACTAAATCTGCAAGATGACTCGCATTTCTGCCTGTGACCGACATATTTAACTAACAAAAGCTGTACATATTTCTCGTATCTTTTAGGATCGGGGTAACTACCTGATAACGTCTAAGAGTAAAATTCATGGAACTTGAATACGAAAGTAAACGCCCCCTCTATATCCCCTACGCCGGCCCTATCCTGTTAGAATTCCCTCTGCTGAACAAAGGCAGCGCCTTCACCAATGATGAACGCAGCCATTTCAATCTGCACGGCTTATTGCCGGAAGCGGTTGAAACCATTGAAGAACAAGCAGAGCGTGCCTACCGCCAGTATCAGGATTTCAAAAACGACGACGATAAGCATATCTATCTGCGCAATATCCAAGACACCAACGAAACCCTATTTTATCGCCTGCTGGAAGCGCATCTCAGCGAGATGATGCCGATTATCTACACGCCAACGGTTGGCGAAGCATGTGAACACTTTTCGGATATTTATCGCCGTGCGCGCGGGTTATTTATCTCTTACCCAAATCGTGAACACATTGACGATATGCTGCAAAACGCCACCAAGCAAAACGTTAAAGTGATCGTTGTGACCGACGGTGAACGTATTCTTGGCCTTGGCGATCAGGGCATTGGCGGCATGGGTATTCCAATCGGTAAACTGTCACTGTATACCGCGTGTGGTGGCATCAGCCCAGCTTATACATTGCCAGTGGTATTAGATGTTGGCACCAACAACCCACAGCGCCTGAATGACCCGCTGTATATGGGCTGGCGTCACCCGCGTATTTCCGGTGACGAATATTATGCTTTCGTGGATGAATTCATTCAGGCAGTAAAACGTCGCTGGCCAAATGTGCTGTTACAGTTTGAAGACTTCGCCCAGAACAATGCGACCCCGCTACTGAACCGCTACCGTGATGAACTGTGCTGCTTCAACGATGATATTCAAGGTACAGCAGCAGTGACCCTCGGCAGCCTGATTGCCGCCAGCCATGCGGCAGGCAGCCAGTTACGCGACCAAACCGTCACCTTCCTTGGGGCAGGTTCTGCGGGTTGCGGTATTGCAGAACAGATTATCGCGCAGATGATTTCAGAAGGCCTGAGTGAAGAACAAGCACGTGGGCGAGTCTTTATGGTCGACCGCTTCGGCCTGCTGACCGACAAGCTGCCGAATTTGTTGGCTTTCCAAAGCAAATTGGTACAAAAAAGTGATGCGCTGCAAAACTGGAATCTCACCAGTGACTCCATTTCACTGCTGGATGTGGTGCGCAATGCCAAACCAACCGTGCTGATTGGCGTTTCAGGTCAGCCGGGGCTGTTTACGGAAGAGTTGATCCGCGAGATGCACCAACACTGCCCACGGCCCATTGTGATGCCACTGTCTAACCCGACATCGCGGGTTGAAGCTCGGCCAGAAGATATCATTAACTGGACCGATGGTGCCGCGCTGGTCGCCACCGGTAGCCCATTCTCACCGGTTAGCTATAAAGAGAAGCTCTATCCGATTGCGCAGTGCAACAACTCCTATATCTTCCCCGGTATTGGCTTAGGTGTGCTGGCATCCGGTGCCAAACGTGTCACCGACGGTATGTTGATGGCTGCCAGTCGCGCATTGGCTGAGTGTTCACCGCTGGCGCTTAACGGCGAAGGCGCGTTACTGCCCAATATCGACGATATTCAGGCCGTTTCAAAAACCATTGCCATGCAAGTCGGCAAAGCAGCGCAGTTGCAAGGTGTCGCCATTGTGACCTCAGAAGAAGCACTGGCGAAAGCCATTGAGCATAACTACTGGCAACCTCAGTACCGCACCTATAAACGCACCTCGTTCTAAACCTAATCCGGCCTACGTTTTCACGTGGGCCGTCCCTGTAAGAACAAGAACGAAGATATCCCCAAAGTCATTGGCGTTACAGCTAGGCAGCCAGTGAGTGAATCCCGATGAGCTGACTCAGGTCAGTGATTCGGGTGAGCGAGCGCAGCTAACAACGCTGTAGCTTCAAGGACGAAGGGGATATGTATTGCGCAACATGAAAAGGTACAGTAGCCTTGCCATTATCACCAGTGAGTTGAATGCATCGAAGGCCAGAGAATGTGGAAACGCCTGATTATTAGCTTAATTACCATCGCAGGGTTGCTGATGGTCACAGCTATTGCGCTCGATCGCTGGATCAGTTGGAAAACTGCCCCCTATATCTATGACGAGCTACAAGATTTGCCCCACCGACAGGTTGGCGTGGTACTAGGCACCGCCAAATACTATCGTACTGGTGTCATTAATCAGTTTTATCAATATCGCATTCAAGGTGCGCTAAACGCTTATAACAGCGGCAAGGTTAGCTACTTACTGCTCAGTGGCGACAACGCCCTGCACAGTTATAACGAGCCGATGACCATGCGCCGTGATTTGATCGCCGCCGGTGTCCCACCCTCTGATATCGTTCTGGATTATGCCGGTTTCCGCACCTTGGACTCCATTGTCCGCACACGTAAAGTCTTTGATACCAATGATTTTATTATCATTACCCAACGCTTCCACTGCGAACGGGCGCTGTTTATCGCCCAGTATATGGGAATCCAGGCGCAGTGTTTCGCTGTACCATCGCCAAAAGATATGCTCAACGTTCGAGTCCGCGAAATCTTCGCCCGCCTCGGCGCACTATCGGATCTCTACGTCCTAAAACGCGAACCTCGCTTCCTAGGACCACTCATCCCTATTCCGGCAGTCCACGTCATACCGGATGATGCCCAAGGTTACCCCGCAGTCTCGCCCGAACAACTCGTCGAGTTAGAACACCGACTGGCGGAAGAAAAACAGAAAACCACCCCAGAGCCTGCACCAAAATGAGTTTTGGGGTGAGTTTTGAATTGGTTTGGTCTTCCTTTAGCCTTGAGCGCAATTAGAGGAAGAGGTGATTAGGGTGAGGATAGATGGGTGATCGGTTCGGTTGACGTGAGATAGGATCTGGTTTCGGTTGGTAGTCGACTCGGTGATCGGTTCGGTTGACATGAGATCGGCGTTTATTTGGCCTCTAACGCCACAACCGCCAAGGGGGTTACAAGCGCGTAACCCCCTTGGAACCCCTGCGCTAGCGCACGTATCGCTTGCCCACTTCGTGGGTACCCTCGGCTCATCATATCGCTGGCGGGACGGTGTGATTCGCAATCCATTGCTCAAGCACACCTCAACCCGCCGTCCATGGCGGGTTGCCCTTGCGACACTCTTCACTCGGCAGCTCAAATGTGCTTTTAACTTCAAAACCTAAAAACAGGGTTTTGAATTGGCTTTTGACGTCAGGCGCAATCAGGAATATTGCCGACAAGGATGGAGGGTAGAGTGAGCGGGCAGGACGCCCGCGAAAAGCGCGCTTGAGCAATGGATTGCGAATCGCGCTGGCTCGTTAGCCCGAAAGACGTGGGAGGTTGACCCGCAGGGCAATATTTCGCGCAAGGCGCGGGTGTTGGGCCGCCGCCCTGCGGCCCGACTCGGTTGAAGCCGCGAGGGTTAGGTAGTCACTGAACGCCTATCAACCGAAACCTGCCCCCTTCCTACCTTCACTCTTCACTCAGCAGCTCAAATGTGCTTTTAACATCAAGATCAACCCCATGGTTTTTGGCCTTTGACGTTGAGCGCAATCAGGAATATTGCCGACAAGGATAGAGGGTAGAGTGAGCGGGCAGGACACCCGCGAAAAGCGCGCTTGAGCAATGGATTGCGAATCGCGCTGGCTCGTTAGCCCGAAAGACGTGGGAGGTTGACCCGCAGGGCAATATTTCGCGCAAGGCGCGGGTGTTGGGCCGCCGCCCTGCGGCCCGACTCGGTTGAAGCCGCGAGGGTTAGGTAGTCACTGAACGCCTATCAACCGAAACCTGATCCATTCCTACCTTCACTCTTCACTCTTCACTCGGCAGCTCAAATGTGCTTTTAACTTCAAAACCTAAAAACAGGGTTTTGAATTGGCCTTTGACGTTGAGCGCAATCAGGAATATTGCCGACAAGGATGGAGGGTAGAGTGAGCGGGCAGGACGCCCGCGAAAAGCGCGCTTGAGCAATGGATTGCGAATCGCGCTGGCTCGTCAGCCCGAAAGACGCGGGAGGTTGACCCGCAGGGCAATATTTCGCGCAAGGCGCGGGTGTTGGGCCGCCGCCCTGCGGCCCGACTCGGTTGAGGCCGCGAGGGTAAGGTGAACACTGAACAAATATCAACCGAAACCTGATCCCTTCCTACCTTCACTCTTCACTCGGCAGCTCAAATGTGCTTTTAACATCAAGATCAACCCCATGGTTTTTGGCCTTTGACGTTGAGCGCAATCAGGAATATTGCCGACAAGGATAGAGGGTAGAGTGAGCGGGCAGGACGCCCGCGAAAAGCGCACTTGAGCAATGGATTGCGAATCGCGCTGGCTCGTTAGCCCGAAAGACGTGGGAGGTTGACCCGCAGGGCAATATTTCGCGCAAGGCGCGGGTGTTGGGCCGCCGCCCTGCGGCCCGACTCGGTTGAGGCCGCGAGGGTAAGGTGATCACTGAACGCCTATCAACCGAAACCTGACCCCTTCCTACCTTCACTCTTCACTCTTCACTCGGCAGCTCAAATGTGCTTTTAACTTCAAAACCTAAAAACAGGGTTTTGAATTGGCTTTTGACGTCAGGCGCAATCAGGAATATTGCCGACAAGGAGAGAGGGTAGAGTGAGCGGGCAGGACGCCCGCGAAAAGCGCGCTTGAGCAATGGATTGCGAATCGCGCTGGCTCGTCAGCCCGAAAGACGCGGGAGGTTGACCCGCAGGGCAATATTTCGCGCAAGGCGCGGGTGTTGGGCCGCCGCCCTGCGGCCCGACTCGGTTGAGGCCGCGAGGGTAAGGTGATCACTGAACGAATATCAACCGAAACCTGATCCATTCCTACCTTCACTCGGCAGCTCAAATGTGCTTTTAACTTCAAAAACCAATTCAAAACAAAAGACCGTGATTTTGACTTTTTCTTTTGCTCTTGAGCGCAATCAGGAATATTGCCGACAAGGAGAGAGGGTAGAGTGAGCGGGCAGGACGCCCGCGAAAAGCGCGCTTGAGCAATGGATTGCGAATCGCGCTGGCTCGTCAGCCCGAAAGACGCGGGAGGTTCACCCGCAGGGCAATATTTCGCGCAAGGCGCGGGTGTTGGGCCGCCGCCCTGCGGCCCGACTCGGTTGAGGCCGCGAGGGTAAGGTGATCACTGAACGAATATCAACCGAAACCTGATCCAATAACCAACAACCAAATCAATCACCTAAACACCTATCAACCGAAACCTGCCCCCCTCACCCCTGCCCCAAAAACCCCCTCACATCATCCTCAACCTCCCCCATCTCCTGCAACAACTGCAACGTCTCCAGTGCCTCATCCTCATCCAGCCGACTCATGGCAAACCCCACATGCACCAACACCCAATGACCGATCAATGCCGCACTGGCCTGCGCATCCTCCGCCACCAGCATAATATTGACACTGCGCCGCACGCCGCACACATCCACCCAAGCGGTACCCGCCTGCATCTCATCCAATGCCACAATTTGCCCTGGAATGCCTATACACATAATCTGACCCCTGCGTCTTCCCATCGCGCTGTTTCAGCTACAAAAAGTAAATTCATTCCACCTCCAGCCGCTTAATCATCACCCCATCATCCGCCGCGCCAATACGTAAGTGGCTCCCCGCACACAACGGGCAGCGCGTCACTTTGCTGCTCAGTAAATTCACGTCCTGCTGGCAGTCGTGGCACCACACCTGCGACTGCTGCTGGCTAAGGTGTAAGATGCAGCCTTCCGCCAGCGTGCCACGGCACACCAGTTCAAAACAGAACTCTAATGCCTGCGGCTCGACACAGGAAAATGCACCGGTTTCCAGCCACACGCCGGTAATCCGCTGCGCGCCATGCAGCCGCGCCTGCTGCTCCATCATAGTAATGGCGTTCTGGCACAAGGTGATCTCATGCATGACTCTGCTGCTCCTGTGGGGGGTGATTGCTCTCTACAAAGCAATGCAAAGAAGATGCCAGCAATACAGTGCTTTCTCGCAGCGCGTTGACCTATATAATAATCTGATAAATAACGAGATTGTCCCGATTCGATTCACGACAAATTCACCAGTCCAATAATCACTGTCGAAGTGTCATCGCTGAGTATGGATTTCGTCACTAATGTCGACACTTCGCGGTGGCAATCATCCTGTTTTTACCGCCTTTTACCTCAAGGCTCACTCTCTGCCCTTGGCCTAACCCACAGCCAACGGGCCTCCACGCGGCTTTTTCCACGGCCCCTGCTGTACTGGCACAAAATATGCTTTAGAACTGGGAAATGAACGCTATCAGCCTGACTGTCACCAGATTTTTGTCCCGGAGGGTATGGCTATGAACCGCTTTGTGATTGCGGAGCCGAGGCTTTGTATTGGATGCAATACCTGCATGGCTGCTTGCAGCCAAGTGCATAAAGCCGAGGGTTTACAAGAGCATCCCAGATTGACCCTGATGCGTAATGCTACGGTTACAGCACCGATTCTCTGTCGCCACTGTGAAGATGCGTGGTGTGCACGGGTTTGCCCGGTAAATGCCATCACCCTGACCAATAATTCGGTTGAATTGGATGAAACCACCTGCATCGGCTGCAAACTCTGCGGCATCGCCTGCCCGTTTGGCGCGATCACCCCTGCGGGCAGTAAACCCTTGGCGGTGCCGGACACTTTCCCGGAATACATTCCGATGACCGCACTGTCCGATGTGCCATTCAGTCCAGCCAATATGAATCCCTTCCTCGCCTGGAACGCAGGGGTGCGCACCGTGGCGGTGAAATGTGACTTATGCCACTTCCAGCCGGAAGGGCCGGAGTGTGTGCGGGTCTGCCCGACCAACGCCTTGATGCTGGTGGATGAACAGAGCATCGAACAGGCGAATCAGGCTAAGCGCATGGCGGCGGCCAGCGGGTTTGCGAATGAGCTGCCCTTTATGACAGTGGACAGTTCAGCCACCCTCTCTCACAGGGAGCAGAAAAGATGATGACTTCGCTTGAGCTATTGTGGCTCTCTTTATTGCTCTATCTGGCTGGCGCGCTGCTCTCTTTACTGCTGGCACGACGTGAAACCCTGGCGATCTATGCCTCGGGGTTGGCTTCGTTGCTGGGCGGCATCACGGGTCTGTTGGCGGCCGCGCCCACCTTACTGGGCGGCGGTATTATTACCTTCGTCACTGCGGGACCCTTCCCCTTCGCCGCCTTCAGTCTGCGCCTTGACCCACTGGCCGCCTTTATGTTGCTGGTCATTTCATTGCTGGTAGTGATAACTGCACTCTATTCATTGGCCTACGTACAGGAGTACAAAGGGCGCGGGGCGTGGGGAATGGGGGTGTTTATGAACCTGTTCATCGCCTCAATGGTGGCACTGGTGGTGGTGGATAACGCCTTCTATTTCATCGTGTTCTTCGAAATGATGTCGCTGGCTTCCTATTTCCTGGTGATCTCCGATCAGGATGACGACGCCATCAGCGCGGGCCTGCTCTACTTTCTGATTGCCCATGCCGGTTCTGTGCTGATTATGATCGCCTTCTTCCTGCTCTATCGCCTCAGCGGCAGTCTGGAGTTTGCCGCCTTCCGGCAGGCAGATCCGCAACCGGTTATGGCCTCGATTATCTTCTTGTTAGCCTTCTTCGGCTTTGGTGCTAAAGCGGGGATGCTGCCGCTCCATGGCTGGTTACCGCGCGCGCACCCTGCCGCGCCCTCTCATGCCTCGGCCCTGATGTCCGGAGTGATGGTGAAGATCGGCATCTTCGGCATCATCAAGGTGGGTATTGATTTACTCGGTGCCAGCCAACTGTGGTGGGGGGTGGTGGTGCTGGCATTCGGTGCGGTGTCATCAGTGTTGGGGGTGCTGTATGCACTGGCGGAGCACGATATCAAGCGGCTGCTGGCTTATCACACGGTTGAAAATATCGGCATTATCCTGATGGGCGTCGGCGTAGGCATGATAGGCATCGCCAGCCAACAGCCGGTATTGGCCGCCCTCGGCCTGCTTGGCGCACTCTACCATCTGCTTAACCACGCGGTCTTCAAAGGGCTGCTGTTCCTCGGTGCTGGGGCGGTGATTTATCGCGTACACACCAAGGATATGGAGAAGATGGGCGGACTTGCCAGAGTGATGCCTTACACCGCACTGGCCTTTTTGGTCGGCTGTATGGCGATCTCGGCCCTGCCGCCGTTCAATGGTTTCGTCAGTGAATGGTTCACCTACCAATCACTGTTTACCATGACCAAAGATGGCGGTTTTATGATTCGGCTGGCGGGGCCGATTGCCATTGTGATGCTGGCGATCACTGGTGCACTGGCGGCGATGTGCTTCGTTAAAGTCTACGGCATCAGTTTTTGTGGTCTGCCGCGTACCGAAAAAGCGGCTCAGGCGCGGGAAGTGCCGTGGCCGATGACCGCCGCCATGTTGCTGCTGGCGCTGCTCTGTCTGGCGTTGGGGATCGGCGCGACCCATGTGGCTCCGGTGATTGCCCGCATCGCCGCGAGCTTAATCACTGCCCCATCAGTGCCGACTTTGCAGGTGGCACAAGGCGCGGTGCTGTTCCCGCAACATAGCTCCCAAGCGATGCTCTCCACCCTCTACATCTTCTTTGGCTTACTGATCTTGCCGCTGGTGATTTTACTGGTCGCCAGCCTCTACAAAGGCCGCCGTCTGGCGTTCCGTCATGGTGGCGACCCTTGGGCCTGCGGCTATGCCTACGAGCAGGCGATGACCGTCTCCGCTGGGGGCTTTACTCAGCCGCTGCGGGTGATGTTCGCCCCGCTCTACCGAATGCGCAAAAAGCTGGACCCCGCACCGATGATGCAGAGCGCATTGGAGCACTCAATCAGTGGCGCGACACGGGTGGAACCGGTCTGGGACGACAAAGTTGTGGCCCCGCTTATCCGCCTGATCCAATGGCTCAGCCAGCGTATTCAGTGGCTGCAACAGGGTGATTTCCGCCTCTACTGTCTGTATGTGGTCGCCGCGCTGGTGATTCTGCTGATTGTGGCGGCTATTTAAGGAGACGAGCAATGCCAACTACTGATATGCCTGCGGTCTCTATGATGGCCTTTGCCTTCGGGCAGGCGCTGTTCATGCTGGCGCTGGCCCCGCTGATGTCGGGTATCTCCCGCATGGTGAAAGCCCGAATGCACTCCCGCCGTGGGCCAGGGGTGCTGCAAGAGTATCGCGATTTAGCCAAGCTGCTGAAACGGCAAGATGTGGCTCCGGCCAACGCGGGCATCATCTTCCGCCTGATGCCCTATGTGCTACTGGGCAGCATGTTGCTGATTGCCATGGCGTTACCTACCTTCACGCTGGCATCGCCGTTTGGGGTAGCGGGGGATCTGATCGCCCTGCTCTATCTGTTCGCGCTGTTCCGCTTCTTCTTCTCGCTGGCCGGACTGGACAGCGGCAGCATCTTCGCCGGTATCGGTGCCAGTCGTGAGTTGACGCTGGGTGTGCTGGTCGAACCAACGCTAATCCTCTCACTGTTGGTGGTCGGGCTGATTGCCGGTTCGACCAATATCGGCACCATCAGTACCGCGCTGTCTGAGGGCCACTGGCAGTCACCGACCGCCACTGCGCTAGCGTTGCTGGCCTGCGGTTTCGCGGTGTTTATCGAGATGGGAAAAATCCCGTTTGATGTCGCCGAAGCGGAGCAAGAGCTACAGGAGGGGCCGCTGACAGAATACTCCGGCGCGTCACTGGGGCTGGTCAAATGGGGCATCAGCCTAAAACAAGTGGTAGTGGCGCAACTGTTCCTTGGCGTGTTTATCCCGTTCGGCAAGCTGGCGGTGCTGAGCGGGCCGGGCCTGTTATGGGCGCTGGTGGCCTGCGTTATCAAATTGGCGGTGGTATTTGTCCTCGCCTCTATCGTGGAAAACAGCATCGCCCGTGGGCGCTTCCTGTTGACCTCCCGTGTTACCTGGCTGGGGTTTGGCGTTGCCGCGCTCTCCCTGGTTTTCTATCTCACCGGTCTTTAAGGAGCTAATAAACCCATCATGGAGAACATGGCTCTTATGAATGTCGCCCTTGCGACCATTTTAGTCCCGTTTGTCGGGGCTATCCTCACCGCCTGTCTGCCACAGCGCATGGCGAAATGGTCCTGTACCCTGTTTGCGCTGCTGGCTACCTTGGGGACGGTACTGTTGGCCTATGGCTACTTAACCGGCGGGAAGATAGATGTCACCTTTGAGCTGATTCATTACGGTGATATAGCGCTGTTTGGTCTGACTATCGACCGCATCAGCACTCTGATTGCTTTCGCCGTGGTATTCCTCGGGCTGCTGGTGAGCATTTACTCCACCGGTTATCTGACACTGGGGAACCGCGAACACCCGCACGAAGGCACGAACCGCTACTACGCACTGCTACTGGTATTCATCGGTGCAATGGCGGGTTTGGTTTTATCATCCACCCTGCTGGGTCAGCTGTTCTTCTTTGAAATCACGGGCGGCTGCTCGTGGGGATTGATTGGTTACTACCAGAGCCAGAAATCCCTGCGCTCGGCGCTAAAGGCACTGTTGGTCACTCATGTTGCGGCCATCGGCCTCTATTTGGCGGCGGCGGTGCTGCTGGTCAATACCGGTACTTTTGCCCTGACGGCGCTAGCACAGCTGGATCACACCACCAAAATCATTGTATTCGGCGGCATCCTGTTTGCTGCGTGGGGAAAATCAGCCCAGTTGCCACTCCACATCTGGTTGCCCGATGCGATGGAAGCACCGACCCCGGTCAGCTCCTATCTCCACGCCGCTTCAATGGTCAAAGTGGGCGTCTATATCTTCGCCCGCGCTATCTACTCGGCGGGTGACGTGCCGCAGATTATCGGCACAGTGGGCATGGTGATGGCGGTTATCACGCTGATTTATGGCTTCTTCATGTATCTGCCGCAAAAAGATATGAAACGGCTGCTCGCCTACTCCACCATTACCCAGCTCTCCTACATCTTCTTTGCGCTGTCACTGGCGATCTACGGCTCGAAAATGGCCTTTGATGGCGGCATTGCTTACATCTTTAACCATGCCTTCGCCAAGAGTCTGTTCTTCCTGGTGGCGGGTGCGCTGAGCTACAGCTGTGGCACCCGCCTGTTACCGAAACTCAAAGGCATCATGGGCAAAATGCCGCTGCTGGGGGTGGGATTCTGTGTCGCCGCACTGGCGATCACCGGAGTGCCGCCATTCAACGGCTTCTTCAGCAAATTCCCTATTTTTGCCGCCGGCTTCTCACTGTCGCACGAACATTGGCTGCTGATACCGCTGCTGGTCTTGGCGCTGATTGAGTCGGTGGCGAGCTTCGGCTGGTTCCTTTACTGGTTCGGTCAAACGGTGCCGGGCAAGCCATCAGAAGAGGTTGCCAGTGCCAAACCGCTACCGCTAGCGATGCAGGGGGTGCTGGTCATTTTGGTGATCATGTCAGTGTGCTCAAGCTTTATTGCCGTCGCCTGGCTCGGATAAGGGAGTAAAAAATGACCGGAACACTACTCATCAACAGTCTTGTCATCAACAATCTTGCAGGGTTGCTGATCATTACCTCGCTGCTGGTAATTATCGTGAAAAAACCCGCTACCTCAGCGCTGTTTTATGCCTTGCAATCGCTGGTCTTGGTGCTGATTTTTCTGGTGCTGGCTGAAACACTCAACGCCCACGAATTGTACTTGTGGTCGCTAACCGCGTTTATCACCAAGGTGGTGCTGGTGCCGTGGATCATGTACCGCGCCTTTCGCCAGATGGAGGACCCCAAAGCCAACGGCGGGGTAATTGGCACTGCCAGCCTGATTTTTATCGCCGCCATCATCATTTTGCTGAGCTACTTCGTGGTCGAACCGGTGCAGTTGCCGATGGTCAGCGCCCTGAAACCGGCACTGGCGGTGTCACTGGGGCATTTTCTGATTGGCCTGCTGTGTATCGTTACCCAGCGCAATATTCTGAAAAATATCTTTGGCTACTGCCTGATGGAGAACGGCGCGCATTTGATGCTAGCGCTGCTGGCCTTCCGCGCACCGGAGCTGGTCGAGATTGGTATTGCCACTGATGCCATCTTCGCGGTGGTCGTGATGACGCTAATGGCGCGCAAGATTTACCGCACGCTGCACACGCTGGATGTTAAACAACTGACGGCGCTAAAGGGGTAATGAAATGAGTCATACTGACCTGCTGTTATTACTGCTGGCGATACCTCTGATAGCCTCGCTGCTGGCCTTTGCCTGTCGCGCCTTGGGCAGTGCCGCCCGCCTGGCAACCACTTGGGTGCATTTTGTCGGCATCAGTTTGCTGCTGGTGGTGGCCTTGACGGTGGTGTGTCGAGTTGCCCTCGGCGGCGAGATTCTGGCGGCCCATAGCTGGCTGCATATCGACAGCCTCAGTGCGCTATTCCTCGCCATTTTGGGTATTATCGGTTTTCTTACCGGCCTCTACTCCCTCGGCTATATGCGCCATGAAGTGAATAATGGCGAAATCACCGTTAGCACGCTGTGCAACTATTATGGTTTCTTCCATCTGTTCCTGTTCACCATGCTACTGGTGGTCACCAGTAATAACTTGATTCTCATGTGGGTGGGCATCGAAGCCACTACCCTCAGCTCGGCCTTTTTGGTGGGGTTATATGGTCAGCGCTCCTCGCTGGAGGCGGCCTGGAAGTACATTATTATCTGTACGGTGGGGGTGGCATTCGGGTTATATGGCACGGTGTTGGTGTATGCCAATGCCGCCAATGTGCTGGCCGATCCCGGTAGCGCCATTTTCTGGACGGTAGTCGCGGAGCACGCCAAAGCGCTAGACCCTAGCCTGATGCATCTGGCGTTTGTCTTTATCCTGATTGGCTTCGGCACCAAGACTGGGCTGTTTCCGATGCACTCGTGGCTACCGGATGCCCACAGCGAAGCCCCCAGTCCTACCAGCGCCTTGTTGTCTGCGGTGCTGCTCAACTGCGCCCTGCTGGTGATCATCCGCTATTACATCATTATCAGCGCCGCCATCGGGCCACACTTCCCGCAAATGCTGCTGCTGGTATTCGGCATGATGTCGGTGGCCGTCTCTGCATTCTTTATTCTGGCGCAGCGCGATATGAAGCGTCTGCTGGCCTACTCCAGCGTCGAAAACATGGGGTTGATCGCCGTGGCGCTGGGGATTGGTGGCCCGCTGGGGGTACTGGCCGCACTGTTCCACACCGTGAATCACAGTCTGGCAAAAACCTTGCTGTTCTGTGGCTCCGGCAACGTGTTGCTGAAATATGGCACGCGGGATATGGGCGCGATTAAAGGCATTATCCGCGTTGCCCCACTCACTGCGGTGTTACTGGCAGGTGGCGCACTGGCGCTGGCGGGGATGCCGCCATTTAACGTGTTTATCAGCGAGTTTATGGTGGTGGCAGCTGCGATTAAAGCGGGCCATTTCTGGCTGGTGATTGCGCTGCTGTTGCTACTGACGCTGGTCTTGGCCGGATTAGTGCGCATGATTGCCAGCACCGTGCTCGGCACCCCGCCGGAAGCGGTTAGCAAAGGTGAACTGGGGATTCTCACCACCGCGCCGATGGCGATTTTACTGCTGCTGATGCTACTGCTTGGGGTGCACATTCCCTCGCCAGTGACCCGCTTACTGACCGATGCGGCGCAGATTGTCCTCAAGAGTGACAGCAGTGCACCCATCGAGCAGCCCTTTGTTTTTCCGTGGCAATCGCGCGCCACAATAACCGAAATTTCTCCGGCTCAAGCGGCCCCTTCCGTCGCAGAGATGCCTACTGCCCTGCAACTTACCCCGACACGTCAGGAGATGTAACGTGACTCACGAAACGCCTATTTCAGCTATTACGGCTTCAGGTCAGCCGCATTCAAATCAGCCACAAGGCGGTGAAAAACGGGGTGCCGCCTATGTGGCCCGCCTGCGTGAACAATTTCCGGCGGCGATCCTCGATGAAGAGTGGCAAACCCACGACCAACTGACCATTACCATCAAGCTGAACAGCCTGCCAGATGTGGTGGAGCACCTCTATTATCAGCAAGGCGGCTGGCTGTCAGTGCTGTTCGGCAATGATGAACGCAGCTTGAATGGCTATTTCGCCATCTACTATGTGCTGTCGATGGAGGGCCGCGAACAGTACGGCGCGGAGACCGGCAAACAGTATGGCGACAAGTGCTGGGTGATTGTCAAAGCGCTGATCAGCCCAGAGCGGCCCGAGTTCCCATCCGTCACACCACGGGTTCCGGCGGCGGTCTGGGGTGAGCGCGAAGTACGCGATATGTATGGCCTGCAACCGGTGGGCCTGCCCGACGAGCGCCGTTTAGTGCTGCCCGATGATTGGCCGGATGATCTCTATCCGCTGCGCAAAGACACCATGGATTATCGCCAGCGGCCAACCCCAATCGGCGACACCGAAACTTATCAGTTTGAGAATGAGGCGGGCAGCAGTAGCCGCGTGGTGCCTATCGGCCCGATGCACATTACCTCCGATGAACCGGGCCACTTCCGCCTATTTGTGGATGGCGAAGATATTATCGATGCTGACTACCGCCTGTTTTATGTCCATCGCGGCATGGAAAAACTGGCTGAAACCCGCATGGGCTACAACGACGTCACCTTCCTGTCTGACCGCATCTGTGGCATTTGCGGCTTCACCCACAGTGTGGCCTACACCTCATCGATTGAGAATGCGCTGGGCATTATCGTGCCGCCACGGGCGCAGATGATCCGCACTATTTTGCTTGAGGTGGAGCGGCTACACAGCCATCTGCTCAATATCGGTTTGTCTTGCCACTTCGTCGGTTTCGATACGGGTTTTATGCAGTTTTTCCGCGTGCGTGAAAAAGCCATGACCATCGCCGAGATGCTAACCGGGGCGCGTAAAACTTACGGTCTGAATCTGATTGGCGGGGTGCGCCGCGATATCCTGAAAGCCGACCGCATCAAAACCCTCCAGTTAGTGGCAGAAATGCGCGCCGATATTGGCCAGTTGGTAGATATGCTGATGAGCACCGCCAATATTGAGCAGCGCACCGTCGGCGTGGGCCTGTTGGATCGCAAAATTGCCCGCGATTTCAGTCCGGTCGGCCCGATGATCCGCGCCAGTGGTTTTGCCCGCGATATGCGCCACGACCACACCTATGCCAACTATGCCAATGTGCCTAAAGAGCTGTTTACCTTGGATGGCTGTGACGTGAACTCGCGCTTGCTGGTGCGGGTGCGCGAGTTCTTTGATTCGCTGGTGATGATTGAGTATGGCCTGAACCACATGCCTGCCGGTCCGCTGTTGGAAGAGAGAGTCCACTATCAACCCTACAAATTTGCCCTTGGTTTTTCCGAAGCCCCTCGTGGCGAAGATGTGCACTGGAGCATGACCGGTGACAACCAAAAACTGTTTCGCTGGCGCTGCCGTGCCGCCACCTACGCCAATTGGCCGGTACTGCGCTATATGCTGCGCGGCAATACCGTCTCTGACGCGCCACTGATTATCGGCAGCCTCGACCCCTGCTACTCCTGCACTGACCGGGTCACTTTGGTGGATGTGCGCAAGCAGAAATCCGTCACTGTGCCGTACAAAGAGATCGAGCGTTATGGCATCGAGCGCACCCATTCGCCGCTCAAATAGAGGGATGAAGAATGTTAAAACTGTTTAAAACCATCCTGAAAGTCGGCGATACCACGGTGAAATACCCGTTTAAGCCGCTCGAGGTCAGTCAGGGTTTTCGTGGCAAGCCCCAATATGATGCCGAGCAGTGTATTGCTTGCGGTGCCTGTACCATGGCCTGCCCTGCTAATGCGCTGACCATGGAGACCGATATCGCTAGCGGGACTCGCCAGTGGCAGTTGTTCCTTGGGCGCTGCATTTTCTGTGGCCGCTGTGAGGAGGTCTGCCCGACCCGCGCCATTGTACTGTCGCAAGAGTTTGAATTGGCAGTGTTTAATAAGGCTGATCTCTATCAACGCGCCAGCTTTACCCTCACCCATTGCCAGCAGTGCCAGCGGCCTTTCGCGCCGAAAAAAGAGGTGGACTATGTGATGGCGCTGCTGATTCATTCGGGCATGAGTGCGGAAGATGTTGAGCTGCAACGGCCCCATTTTGAAACCTGCCCTGAGTGCAAGCGCAAACAGAATATCGTTGGTAATGACAATATTTCCATGAACAACAATATTTCCATGAATAACAATATTTCCATGAATAACAATATTTCCATGAATAACAGCACTATACCGAGTCAGTCCCCTGAAGGGAGGAGCAATCCATGAGCCAGCCACACTCATCAAAATCGGCTTGGGGGCATCATGTTAGCCAGCCTGTACCCTTGGACCCGGCCGTCGCGCAGTTAAAAAGCACATTGCTGAAAGATATCAAGCGCTCTGCTTATGTTTATAGGGTGGATTGCGGCGGCTGCAACGGCTGTGAAATTGAGATTTTCTCCTCGATTACACCGCTGTTCGACACCGAGCGTTTTGGGATCAAAGTGGTGGCCTCGCCGCGTCATGCAGATATCTTGCTGTTCACCGGCGCAGTCACTCGCGCCATGCGCAGCCCGGCACTGCGCGCCTATGAATCCGCACCTGACCCAAAAATCTGTGTCTCTTATGGCGCTTGCGGCTGCGGCGGTGGCATCTTCCACGACCTGTATTGTGTTTGGGGCGGCAGCGACACCATTGTGCCAATTGATGTTTATATTCCCGGTTGCCCGCCGACCCCCGCCGCCACCATTTATGGCTTTGCGGTGGCGCTCGGCCTGCTGGAGCAAAAGCTTAAGGGTGAGGATCATCAGGAAGCTGCCGACGAACGAGTCGCGCTGATTCACCCGGATGCGCCGCTGACACTGCGTGTGCTACTGGAGCGAGAAGCCCGCCGCATGGCCGGTTATCGTCAGGGGCGAGAAATCACCGATCGTTTTTTGTCACTGCTGGTCAATCAGCCTTTGCAAGGGCTAGCGCAGCGCTGCCAGAGTTACCTCAATCAGCAAGATGATCCGCGCCTGAGCGAGATATTTGCTTGCCTGCAACAGATCGCTTTAATGCAACTGGCGGGAGGTCTCAGCCATGAGCGCTAAGGTGATTTTTTATGCGCTGAATCAGAAGTTCCTCGACAGTGACGATGACATGCCCGAGCAGGCGCAGCAGGTGATGTATTACTCATTGGCGATTGGCCACCATGTCGGGGTGATTGATTGCCTGAAGGCCATAATGACCTGCCCGTTAGCGGAATATGAGCAGTGGTTCAGCCAATTAGCCGAGGGCGAGGCACGCCGCAAGATGGCGGGCTTGCTGAAGTTTGGTGAAATCACCATCGACAGCACTCACACCCAGTTGCTGGCTAAAGCCTTTGCACCACTGGCGGAAGATGCGACCTCGCTGCATCAGCCCTGGAGCCAACAACTGCTGCAAACCCTGTACGATATCGAACAGGAACCCGCCATCTACTTAATGGTAAAACGCCGCCCATGAGTCACTCCAATGCAGTCACTAACCTCGTCTTAACCGTCGGCAACAGCATGATGGGCGATGATGGTGCAGGCCCGTTGCTGGCTGAGCGCATGACCCAGCAGCCCTTAGCGGATTGGCAGGTGATTGACGGCGGTTCAGCGCCGGAAAACGTGGTGCATCGTATCCGCTCCTTGCAGCCCACGCGGTTGGTTATCGTTGATGCGGCGGATATGGAATTAGCACCGGGGGAGATACGAATCATTGATCCTGAGCGGATTGCTGAAATGTTTATCATGAGCACCCATAATCTGCCGCTCAATTTTCTCATCGATCAGCTCAAGGAGGATATCAGCGAAGTGATTTTCATCGGCATCCAGCCGACATTGGTCGCGTTTTACTTCCCGATGACCGATATCGTTAAGCAAGCGGTGGAAATACTGTATCAGCAGTTGCCCCACTGGCAAGGTGACGGCGGTTTTGCCCATCTATGATTGAGTGACGGTGTGGCGTCGTCAAATTTGCCGACGTCACACCCACCGACAGTTTTTCAACTTTCTGCCAATCTCATTAAATCCCCATAAATTCATTATAAAACAAAGAGATTAATTCACTTTCACTTCACTCGTTCAACTTGGCATAAACCATGCAATATGTAGGGTAATGTGTCAGCGTTGCTCATCCGAGGGGTAACCTGCCAGACCCCTTAATTGATACCCAATAGATTTCAAAGTGCAGGAAGGCGGCAAACGAGAGAGTCCCGATGAGCTGACTCAAGTCAGTGATTCGGGTGAACGAGAACAGCCAACGCATCTGCGGTTTGAAAGATGAAGACATAGATACCCAATAGATTTCAAAGTGCAGGAAGGCGGCAAACGAGAGAGTCCCGATGAGCTGACTCAAGTCAGTGATTCGGGTGAACGAGAGCAGCCAACACATCTGCGGTTTGAAAGATGAAGACATAGATACCCAATAGATTTCAAAGTGCAGGAAGGCGGCAAACGAGAGAGTCCCGATGAGCTGACTCAAGTCAGTGATTCGGGTGAACGAGAGCAGCCAACGCATCTGCGGTTTGAAAGATGAAGGGTAAGGAGAAAGCAATGAACCGCTTCATAATAGCCGACCCAAAAAAATGCATTGGCTGCCGCACCTGTGAGGTCGCCTGCGTACTGGCACACAATGGTGGCCGACTGGAGGCCATGAATAAGGCCAATTTTGCCCCACGACTGAAAGTCGTCAAAGGGTTGAATGTCAGTACTACCATTATGTGCCGCCACTGCGAAGACGCCCCTTGCGCCAATGTTTGCCCGAACGGCGCGATTGTTCGCGCGGCCGATAGCATTCAGGTGCTGCAAGAGAAATGCATTGGCTGCAAAACCTGCGTCGTTGCCTGTCCGTACGGCGCCATGAATGTGGTAACCAAACAGGTCGAAGTGATGTTCAACGGCCTCTCTCAGGGTTTTTGCCTCAAAGCCGAAGCGCAGAAATGTGACCTGTGCGAAGGGCGTGCTGCTGGCCCCGCCTGTATTTCTGTTTGCCCAACTCAAGCGCTCCATATGATTGGCCGCGACACGATGCAAGCCATGCTGCGCAAAAAACAGATGCGCGCCGCGCTGGATGAAGCCAACGAGATGAACTTTTAAGCCTGCCTCAAAAGCCAAGGGGATTAAAGAATGTATAAAGCATTAACTGTCTGCCCATATTGCGGCTCCGGCTGCAAAATCAACTTACTGGTTGAAAACGGCAAAGTCGTCGGCGCGGAAGGCGCTAATGGGGTCACCAATCAGGGCGAACTCTGCCTGAAAGGCTACTACGGTTGGGATTTTCTCAACGATACCAAGCTGCTGACGCCACGCCTGAAACAGCCGATGATCCGTCGCCAAAAAGGCGGCAAACTGGAGGCGGTCTCCTGGGATGAAGCCATCGAATTCGCCAGTAGCAAGCTGCGGGCGATTAAGGAGCAATATGGCCCGGAAGCCATTATGCACACCGGTTCATCCCGTGGGCCGGGCAATGAAACCAACTATGTGATGCAAAAATTTGCCCGCGCAGTGACTGGCAGCAACAACATTGACTGCTGCGCCCGGGTTTGTCATGGCCCGTCAGTGGCTGGCCTGCAAGTGACACTGGGCAATGGTGCGATGAGTAACTCAATCTGCGAGATTGAGGACACCAAATGCATTTTGGTGTTTGGCTACAACGCCGCCGATTCCCACCCGATTGTCGCCCGCCGTATCCTCAAAGCCAAAGAGAAAGGCGCGAAAGTGATTGTTTGCGATCCGCGCCATATCGAAACGGCACGTATTGCGGACCTGTGGTTGCCACTGAAAAACGGCTCGAATATGGCGTTGGTGAATGCCTTTGCCAACGTGTTGATTAGCGAAGAGTTATACGATAAAGATTATGTTTCGCGCTATACCGAAGGTTTCGATGAATATCGCGAAATTGTCGCCAAATACACCCCAGAGTATGTCGAAGGTATCACTGGCCTGCCAGCGCAGACCATTCGTGAAGCGATGCGCATCTATGCCGCCGCCCCTTCTGCCACCATTTTATGGGGCATGGGGGTGACCCAATGGGGTCAGGGCGTGGATGTGGTTAAGGGATTATCAGGCTTGGCACTGCTGACCGGCAATCTCGGTCGCCCGAATGTGGGTGTCGGCCCAGTACGTGGGCAGAATAACGTGCAAGGTGCCTGCGACATGGGCGCACTGCCCAATATGTACCCCGGTTACCAATCTGTCACCGATCCCGCCACACTGGCGAAGTTTGCCAAAGCTTGGGGCGTCCCCTCCCTGTCCGACAAAATCGGCTACTCACTGACCGATGTGCCGCACAAAGTGAAAGAGGGCAAAATCAAAGCTAACTACGTGATGGGCGAAGATCCGCTGCAAACTGAGCCCGATCTGTCGATGATGCGTGAAGCCTTCAGTGAGTTGGAGCTGCTGATTGTGCAGGATATCTTTATGACCAAAACCGCCGCCGAGGCGGATGTGATTTTCCCTGCTACGTCGTGGGGCGAACATGAGGGGGTCTATTCCGCCGCCGATCGGGGTTTCCAGCGCTTTGAAAAAGCAGTCGATGCCCAAGGTGACGTGAAACCAGATTGGGAGATCATCAGTCTGATGGCAACTGCCCTCGGCTATCCGATGAAATATCACAATACCCAAGAGATTTGGGACGAGCTGCGCGAACTCTGCCCGCTCTTCTACGGCGCAACCTACGAGAAAATGGCTGGATTGGGCTATATTCCGTGGCCCTGTACTACCGAGGATAGCCCCGGCACGCCGTGGCTATATGCCGGTAATAAGTTTGACCGCCCCGGCGGTAAAGGATTGCTGTTTGCCAGCGAATGGCGGGCGCCCATGGAGCTGGTGGATGCGGACTATCCGCTGGTGCTCTGTACCGTGCGCGAAGTGGGCCACTACTCTTGCCGCTCAATGACCGGTAACTGTTCGGCGCTGCAAACCTTGGCCGATGAGCCGGGTTATGTGCAAATCAGTCCGCAGGATGCCGATAAAATGCATTTGCAAGATCAACAACTGGTCTGGGTTGAGTCGCGGCGCGGCAAGGTTATCACGCGGGTTTCTGTCAGTGAGCGCATTAATGTCGGCGCGGTGTATATGACTTACCAGTGGTGGATTGGGGCCTGTAATGAGTTGACATTGGATCATCTTGATCCGATCTCCAAGACACCAGAGTACAAGTATTGTGCGGTGAAACTGGAGGCGATTCCAGATCAGGTGTGGGCGGAGAATTATGTGCAGCAGGAGTATAGTCAGTTAAAAGCGCGGTTACGTCGAGAAGCTGAAGTAATTTAATAGATTAACGGCTACTGCGCTTCTGATCAGTGCAGTAGCCAAGGATTGACCACGCCCAGGAGCACTTCGGCGGCTTACGCCACTACGGCCCCAACGGCGTGTTTCCCCTTGGTTCAACTTTATTGGTAATCAGCTCAGACAAAAATAGGTTTACTCAGCCATCCCATCTTCTTCTTCGATACTTTTTACTGATATTCCTAATCGTTGCATGCGGGATAACAAGGTGGTGCGTTTTAGTCCTAGCTTAATTGCCGCCCCTTTTGATCCAGCAACCACACCGTTGGTTTCACGTAATACGCGAATAATACGCGCACGCTCGGACTCCGAGAATTCCGGCTCTTCACTTTCAGGTAACAGCGGTTTGCGAACAGCCCTTTCCGGCGCAGGTTTGGCGACTTCTAGCGGCGATAAATGATATTCCAGCTCTTGTAACTGTAAATTCAGCGTGGTGCCTCGGCTGAGGATTACCGCCCGCTCAATCACATTCTCCAGTTCGCGAATATTTCCCGGCCAAGGTAAACGACTGAGTAAACGTAATGTTTCACTGGGGATGGTATCAATGACGCGGTTCATACGTTTGGCTATTTTCTGAGTGAAGAATTTCACTAACAAAGGAATATCTTCTGGCCGCTCACGCAGCGGGGGGATCACAATAGGAAAAACATTAAGCCGATAATAGAGATCACTGCGATATTCGCGATTGACCATCATCAATTTTAAATCACGATTGGTGGCTGCAATCAACCTCACATCCACCGGAATAATTTTACTGCCCCCCAAGCGCTCTATTTCCCGCTCTTGTAATACCCGCAGGAGTTTCGGTTGCAGCTCAAGGGGAATATCCCCAACTTCATCGAGAAAGAGTGTACCGCCATCGGCCATCTCAAAGCGGCCAATACGCTGTGACGATGCACCGGTATAAGCGCCCTTTTCATGGCCAAACAGATCGCTCTCCATTAAACCTGAGGGGATCGCCGCACAGTTCATTTTGACCATGCGCTGCTTCTTGCGGGTACTTAAATTATGGATCGCACGAGCAATTAACTCTTTACCGGTGCCGGTTTCGCCGAGAATCAGAACCGTGCAATCACTGGACGCCACCATTTCGACTTGTTCCAGCACCGCTTTAATAGCGGCGCTATGACCAATTATCTCGCCGAACTCCTCATTATGAATAATCTGATCGGTCAAATAGAGATTCTCATTAACCAGTGAGTCTTTCAGGCGGGTAATTTCGTCATAGGCCAAGGCATTATCGACGGCAATGGCAATACGGGCGGCAATTTGCCGTAACAGTTTAAGATTGCTGTCGGTGAAAATATCACTCTGACATTGCGCCAGTTTTAATATGCCCAACATCTTATGGCCGAAAAAGAGTGGCAGTAGGCACACCACCTGCAAACCTTCATCCAGCATATTCGCCAGTTGTTTATCTTCGGGGGCCAACAGAGAAATATCCGCCAGATTAACCAGCAATAACTCTCGACTTTGTAAAACTTGTCCGGCTAAAGTGCCAGTAATATCCATCCAGGCTTGCTGATGCTGTACCGCTTTACCGATCTGGTAGCGAGTCGAAAAGACATGCAGCTTATTTTTATCGTCTTGGGTACCGCATATTGCCAGACTGATGTAATCGATATTGAAAAAACGGTGTATCTCTTTCGACACTTCTGCCGCTAAGACATCCATTTCCAGTTTAGAAATAACCGTGTTGGTGACATCCACTAATATTCGGAAGTGATCCCGTTCAAAGCGCAATTTTTCACGTTCAGAAAATGCCCGATTGATTTCAGAGATATTATCCACCGCGATGGCGACCACATCTGCCAATAATCCCAGAAAGGTCATCGCCTGCTCATCGAATTCACTGTCGTCAGTCTTAATAAACTCAACACAGCCGGACCAGTGATTATCATGGCCCAAGGGAAAATGACAGCCAGCGTGTAACTGCTGATAAGGCACTAAGTCGGAGACAGATGAAAATTCCCTTTGCATACGCTGATGGTCACTGCGCAAAGGTACTTGTTGTTGCCATGCCAGAGCGCCGGGGCCTTCGGCAAACAGGATATTTTGCGCCCCCACCACAGTGTTGGTGACATCATCATGGGTATAAAGCGTAATTTGGTTATACAGCGGATTAAGCAGCAATAAATTGACACGTTGAAAACGCACTACAGAAAAAGAGAGCTTTCTGAGTTCATTAACTAACTCGGTGATATCGCGGAGTAATAATAATTTTTTCGATACTCTGAACAGGGTATCTTGCCAAACCTGAGCCAATGTGGGACGGGGTAGTTTTTTTGCGCTATCCATATATTCCCAAAGTCATTAAGCCCAAAAATAGATGATCGATACTTTAAGGTATTGAAATAGACAAATATATATTAACCCGCGATAAGCTTGATCTGGGTTAATAAACAATTTCATCTGAATTCATTGATTCTTTCGCCTATTGAAATCACGTCTCATTCACATCAAAAAGCAAACAAAACATTGAGTTACGAACTATCACATCTCAGCATGCGAGGTGCGATTACGCACCTTCGTTATATAAATATATACATATCGATATTGAGGTATTTATTAGCCATATCGCTTAGAAATAACCAATCTCGCTCGCAGAACGAATGGTATGAAAAATGCATGAAATTCATGCCAGTAAAATAATTATTTAAATTTCATCTTATCACTCCCTTCAGCATTAAAATAAGCAACAGGAGTTATCAATGAGCCTTGAAAATCCCTTTGATCTACGACTTCCGGTTGATATGGCAAAACTCGCCGAGCAAGTGGGTATATATAAAGCCACGAAAAATCCGGCCACCACCTTTTATTTAGCCATGACTGCCGGTGTGTTTATCTCGATTGCTTTTGTCTTCTATATTACCGCCACAACCGGCACCGCAGGCGTGGCGTTCGGTTTAGCCAAGCTCGTGGGCGGCCTCTGTTTCTCTCTCGGCCTGATTTTGGTGATTATCTGTGGCGCTGATCTATTCACGTCCACGGTGTTAATTGTGGTGGCAAAAGCCAGCGGTAAGATCAGCTGGCGGCAATTAATCTGCAATTGGATCAACGTCTATTTCGGCAATCTGATTGGCGCGCTGTTCTTTGTCGCCTTAATTTGGTTTGCGGGTCAGCATACGGCGGCGAACGGCTTATGGGGCTTGAATGTCCTGCAAACAGCCGATCATAAATTACACCATACCTTTGTTGAAGCGGTCTGCTTGGGGATTTTAGCTAATCTGATGGTCTGTCTGGCGGTGTGGATGAGCTACTCCGGCCATACCTTGACCGATAAAATCGTAGTGATGTTATTGCCTATCGGCATGTTTGTCGCCAGTGGTTTTGAGCACAGTATCGCCAATATGTTTTTGATCCCACTGGCTATTGTGATTCGTGACTTTGCATCACCCGAATTCTGGCACTCAATCAATGCCACTCCAGATCAGTTCCCTGCTTTGAATATGTCCAACTTTATTATCGATAATCTCATCCCGGTGACTATCGGTAATATTATTGGTGGTGGATTACTGGTCGGACTAACCTATTGGATTATTTATCTGCGTAATCCCACTCATTGAGTCTATTGCTCGAAGATGATGATCTCTTTCGTCAATTTTGACGAAGTGACGTAAAAAGTAAAAAGTAAAAAGTAAAAAGTAAAAAGTAAAAAGCCAGTCAGGATATTCCCAGACTGGCTTCTCTTTTTATTGTGACGCTACTGCCTTATTGTGACTCTACTGCCAATAATCGATTATTTCTTCTTCGCGTATTTCAGTGAATCCAGTGCCACCGCAAAGATAATGATCGCACCCTTGATAATGTACTGCCAGTAAGGATTCACACCGATGTAAGTCAACCCGTAGTTAATGACGGTAAAGATAATAACCCCAGTCACCACGCCGATAACTGTACCAACACCCCCACTGAAGGAGACGCCGCCGACCACACAAGCCGCGATCGCATCTAACTCATACATAAACCCGAGGTTGTTGGTCGCACTACCGATACGGCCAGCTTCCAACATCCCGCCGAATGCGTAGAACACACCGGACAGGGCATAAATCATGATTAAGTTCAGTGGCACATTCACGCCAGAAACTTTTGCCGCTTCTGGGTTACCGCCGATGGCAAAGATATTCTTACCAAAGCGAGTTTTATTCCACAATACCCAAACAAAGCCGATAGCAATCACAGCATAGAAGGTGATGTAGGAGAGTTTGAAATCACCAAATCGTAAGAACCCTTGTGCAAAGGTTGAGAATGCAGGGTCAAAACCCGCAATAGGTGATGCACCAACGAAGTCGTAATATAGGGAGTTAATACCGTAAACGATAATCATCGTACCCAATGTGGTAATAAAGGGGGTCACATTCAGATAAGCGATGATAATACCGTTGACCAAACCAATAATCGCACCAATCAGACAGACGGTTAAGATAACAATTGGGATAGGTACAGTCTGTAAATCAGGGAAAACTTTATTAACGTTGTCCATGGCTTGCAGCATGGTTGCAGCAACTACCGCCGCTAACCCCACCTGACGACCCGCTGACAGGTCCGTCCCTTGAGTCACAATCAGGCCCGCTACACCCAATGCGATAATAATACGCACGGAGGATTGGGTCAGAATATTACTTAAGTTCATCAAACTTAGAAATGTCGGGTCCTTGACAATAATGATGGCCAGTAAAACGAATAATACAACGTAAATCCCGCTCTCTTTAAGGTAAGTGAGCATGCTTTTCTTATTTAACGCATTCATAATAAGAACCTTCGACTAGATTAGAGATGCAAGGATGCAAGACGTAATATTTCATTTTGCGTGGTTTGTTTGGTTTCAACAATTCCCGCAACCTGACCATTACTCATTACCAAAATTCTGTCAGTGATCCCTAATAGCTCAGGCATTTCAGAGGAAATAATAATAATCCCTTTGTTTTTCTTCGCTAGTTCAGTCATTAACTGATAGATTTCAAACTTCGCACCGACATCAATCCCCCGAGTCGGCTCATCCAACATTAATATTTCTGGTTGAGTCAGTAGCCAACGGCCAATAATTACTTTCTGCTGATTACCACCCGATAATGAACCAATACTGGTACGGTGACCGGGTGTTTTTACTCGCATCGCATCAATAACCCATTGGGTATCACTCTTCATGCGTGTATTATCCAGCAGCCCAAATTTATTTTTATAGTTACGAATATTAGAGATTAGGGAATTAAAACCAACATCAAGATAAGCGTAAATCCCGGTTGAACGGCGCTCTTCAGTCACCAGTGCAAATCCATGATTAATGGCTTCATTAGCACTGTGGTTATTAATACTTTTGCCATGCAATTTAATGGTTCCGGCCACTTTTTCGCGGATACCAAATAAGGTTTCAACGATATCAGTGCGTTTCGCACCCACCAGGCCGGCAATACCCAAGATCTCACCTTTATGCAGATCAAAGGAGATATCACGGATAGAGGGTTGGCGCAGTGAGGTCAGATTCTTCACTTCCAGAATGACTTCACCAGGCGTATTCAGGCGATCAGGGAAGCGCTGGCTCAGTGAGCGCCCCACCATCATGGAGATAATCTGATCCATGGTCAGCCCTTCCAGCGGCTGGGTGGTAATCCACTGACCATCACGCAATATCGTGATTTCGTCGCATAGCTGGAATATCTCTTCCATCTTATGGGAGATATAAACAATTCCACAGCCACGCTCTTTTAATTTACGGATAATCGTAAAGAGATGATTCACTTCTTTCTCTGTTAATGAAGAAGTTGGTTCATCCATAATGACGATTTTGGCATTGTAAGAGAATGCCTTGGCGATCTCGATCATTTGCATTTGAGATACTGATAATGTGGCGACTTTATCGCGAGGATCAATATCAATATCCAATTCATCGAAGATGGCTTTGGTATCTTTGTACATCTTTTCTTGATCGACAAAGAAACCTTTGGTTGGGTAGCGACCCAGCCACATGTTGTCCATCACGGTGCGCTGTAACACCAGGTTTAATTCCTGATGCACCATAGAGACACCATGCTCTAATGCTTCTTTTGAGCTTTTAAACTCTATTTCTTGCCCCTGGAAAATAATACTTCCGGAGTCTTTTTTATAGATACCAAACAGACATTTTAATAACGTCGACTTACCCGCACCATTTTCACCCATTAATGCATGGATCGAATTTGGCCGCACTTTAAGATTTACGTTATCTAACGCCTTTACACCTGGAAATGATTTATTGATATTGCTCATTTCCAGCAACCACTCGCGAGGTTGTGCTGTATTAATATCGGCCATAGTTATACCTGGCTAAGAACCGCCACCTACTTGCTGGATATATAGCCCACCCACCAATAAGCGCGCACTCTAAAATAAGGATCAATGCAACAGAAAACCTTCAGCCCCGGCGCCAGGCTCCGTGTACCGAATTCTCGGTGCCGGGGCCAGAAGGTTAATTACTTTCTACCCTTCATACTTGGGTGTAAAACGTGTTTCGACTGTTATTTAGTAAATTCAGCCAAGTTATCTTTATCAACGCCTACATACGGTATACGTACGATTTTGTTGTCGATCTTCCAGGTAGTGCCTTCAGCAGCAGGTTTGCCGGCAGCCAAGTTTTTAGCCAGATCGAATGTTGCTTTCGCCTGATTGTTGGCATCGTTCAACACAGTACCGGCCATTTGACCTGATTTCACCATGGCTAACGCTTCTGGTAAGGCATCAACACCGAACACTGGAACGCTGGTTTTGTTATGTGCTTTCAGTGCTTCTACTGCGCCCATTGCCATCGCATCGTTGTTGGCAATAACCACTTCGATTTTGTTGGCGTTAGGGCCAGATAACCACGCATCCATCTTATCTTTAGCCTGTGCGGTATCCCACATGGCGGTATCTAACTGCAATTGTTGCGTTGGAATGCCTTTTTCATTCAATGTCTTAATCACATAAGTGGTACGCGCTTCAGCATCTGGGTGACCCGGTTCGCCTTTCAGCAACACAAATTGAATTTTGCCGTCTTTGTTCAGATCCCATGCTGGATTGGCTGCCCAGTGTTTTGCAATCAGCTCACCCTGAATAACACCGGACTCTTTAGAGTCAGTACCCACATAGTAAGCTTTGTCATAGCTATCCAAGGCTTTACGTGAAGGTTCTTTGTTATAAAACACAATCGGTACATCGTTTGCGCGGGCTTTATCGATAACCACTGGCGCTGCGGCGGGGTCAACCAAGTTGATTGCCAGCGCTTTTACACCCTTAGCCAGCAACACGTCGATTTGATCGTTTTGCTTGGACTGGTCATTCTGGGAGTCATTCATCAGTAAGGTAACGTCAGGAGATGCTTTGGCATCTTTCTCGATAGCTTTACGCACCACGGACATAAAGTTGTCATCATATTTATAGATGGTGACACCAATACGGGTATCAGCTTGAGCAGCCGCGCCAAACAACATGCTGGCAGCCAGGGTTGCTAATGTGAAAACCTTCTTATTCATTTGTATCTCCGGGTTTATGTAGGGTAGTACAGGGTGATAACACCATCGCCAAACGAAAGAAAAACTGTCGTAAAGCGGCTGACACTGAATACTTATCGTCCTTGAGCGCACTCCACTCCGAAAAAGCNGCCTGAGTCGTCATAAACCATGTCATTTACACACAGGTTGTTTGCGGAACACTGTCTGTAAATCGCTATTCTCAAAACCCGCTACCGTCTGTTTTTTGATCCGGTAACCGATGACATATTGATACATTCAGGTAGAAAACAGCTAGAGCATAGACGGCTCGTTGTTAAGAATCTGTGAATTTTCTCACAGATTGAAAACGGTTACACAAGAATAAATATCTAACTAGTGAGCGACCCCACAAATTGCGACAGAATGCCGTGGCACCAGTGTCGGTGTAAAACAGTAGGTTGCCTGTGGATCTAACGGATGGTTTGCACCTTCAAGGGCCAGCTCTGTGGCTAAAGTTGCCATAGAAACAATCGGATAGCGGATGGTGCTGAGTTTTGGGCTGGTATAGCGCGCAATGGGGATATCATCAAAGCCCACCAGCGAGAACTGCTCTGGGACGCTGATACCGTTTTCTTTCAGCGCCGCCAATGCGCCAGCCGCCATTGAGTCGTTATAGGCGAACACCGCACTGAGCTGCAAATTGCGCCCCAGCAGGTCAATCATGGCGCGCTCTCCCCCGGCCAGGTCTGGCGTGCCATAGGCGCGCCAACTGTCGAGAGCAGTGATACCAGCAGCCTCAAGAGCATTCAGGTAGCCGGTCTGGCGCTGCATGGCATCATCAATGGGGTGATTTGAACCGATGAAACCAATGCGTTGATGGCCCTGCTTGAGCAGCAACCGACACGCCATTTGCGCACCGCTAACATTGTCTAATCCTACACAGCGATGCTCAAATCCAGGAATAATTCGATTAATCAGAATCATACCGGGAACTTGCGCTAAAAATCCGATTAACTCGCCGTCACTCAATGCCTTAGCGTGCACCACCAACGAATTACATCGCTGACGGAGCAGTACCTCAATGGCATGGCGTTCTTTGTCGGCTTGGTGGTAGCTATTGCCGATCAGCACGTATTTTTGGTGGTGCTGAGCCACGGTGTCTACCGCTTTCACCAATGCGCCAAAAAAGGGATCTGAGACATCCATAACCACCACGCCAACTGTGTCGCTGCTTTGTGTCGCCAGCGCCTGTGCATTGGCATTCGGGCGGTAGCCCAGTTCAGACACCGCTTTCAGCACGGCGGCACGGGTTTCTGGCCGGATAGCGGCGCTATTATTGAGAACTCGGGATACCGTCGCCAGCGAAACGCCAGCCCGTGAGGCCACATCGCGAATAGTAATACTGTAGCCAGGTGAATGCAGAGCGGCCATGACCTTATCCTATAAATAAGTCACCATGCGCGCGTTGATATCAACTGGGCATGGCAGGTGGCCTATCCTACCCAGTTTGTTGAATTTGCCACGTGAAATGCGTCACAAGAAAGAAAACGTTTACATACAAATTTGTAACCGCTCAATCATTTTTATATTGTGGACGTATTCAGGGCTTAGTGTTGCGAGGTTGTAACGATTGACCGCAGGCATACGCAGTCAATTTTCGCCATAGCCATTCGACCGGCCCTTGGGAAAAATAACGTAGCCAAAACAGAGAGAAGAGAATATTGCACAGCCAAACCAGCGGCACCACCGCCAGCAGTTGCAAGCGGTCAAGTTGCTGGTATAAGCCAAAGTGATAGAAGAGCAGCGAGCATATCAATGTTTGCAGCAAATAATTGCTCAACGCCATTCGGCCCACCTGTGACAGCCAATGGCTAACCCGCCAGCCGGCTAATGTCGGCCAGAAGCCATAGAGTAACGCCAGATACCCCACAGCCTGTAATGGTGCACCTAACTCACGAGGGACTTGTAGCAAAAAGCCCGTCCAGCGGTAATCCCAGCCGACTGCCCATTGCAGCGCCACACCCGGTATCTGGATGAGCAATGAAAGCGGTATCAGACATGCCGCAATCAGCCGGTAGTGGTGCACGCTGAATTCACCACGCAGCCAGCCGGAACGCATTAATCCCGCCCCCAATAGCATGGAGCCTGCCAGCTCCCAGCCATATTGCGCGCCGATGGCGATCAAATTGGATGACAATAGATCCAGCCGGTTCTTCCAGGCTTCCATCCCACCTTGCAGCTTCCAGAATTGCTCATATTGCAGGTCTGCTGGCCCCGGTTGCCAAAAGCGGCCCGGTTCGCCGCTGGTGACAAACCCCAGCAACAATAATACCGCGACCCCGAGCAGGTAAAGCACCGCACCAGTACGCAGTAAACTGGCGGCATCTTTGGCATCACGGATCATTCGCCAACACACCAGACCAATCAAACCATAAGCAAATAGAATGTCTCCATCCCAGAAGAAGATACCGTGAATCAATCCCAAGAGTAGCAGCAAGGAGAGGCGCGCCCGTATCCAGCCTTTGCCCCGCTTCAGCAGCAGTTCGAGGCCTGCGCCAAACAAAATGGCAAAGATGGACAGAAACTTCGCCTGCGCCACAATATCGAGAATGGCCCATGTCCAGCTATCAGATACTGAGGGAAGGCCGAGATAGGCGGGATTGAGATAAGCGGCCTTTGGCAGGCCAAAGGCGCTGATATTGAGCAGCAGAATGCCAAGAACGGCCAGCCCTCGCGCACTGTCTAACGTTGCGATGCGTTGACGCATACCCGACATCCTGTGTACGGGCACCCATTGGTGCCCTCTCTGGCAAAAGGCTAATTAGCCGTTGTAGTGTTAGCTATTATGACGAACAGCGCGCAGGAATTCCTGACGGGTGTTCTGGCTGGATTTGAATAATCCGCCTAATGATGTGGTGGTCGTGGCACTGGTGGCATCACGGATGCCGCGTGCTTTAACGCAATAATGCACCGCATCAATCGAAACAGCGACATTATTTGTACCCAACAGCGTCTGTAACGCCAGCAGAATTTGCTGCGTCAATCGCTCCTGCACTTGCGGGCGCTGGGCGAAGAACTGCACGATACGGTTGATTTTGGACAACCCAATCACGCTGTCTTTAGGAATATACGCCACCGTGGCTTTACCATCGATCGTCACAAAATGATGCTCGCAGGTGCTGGTGAGGGTGATATCCCGCACCGTGACCATCTCATCGACCTTCATTTTATTTTCAATCAAGGTAATTTTGGGGAAATTTTCGTAATCCAGTCCGGAGAAAATCTCATCAACATACATTTTGGCAATACGTCTTGGCGTATCGGCCAAGCTGTCGTCAGTTAAATCAAGATTCAATAATTGCATGACTTGCGTCATATGCTCTTGAATCAAGGTCTTGCGCGTTTCGGCATCTAACTCTTGCTTGCGCAATGGGGTTTCGAGGCCACGAGCCAGCAGTGCTTCATGAACCAGCTCAGCTTCTTTACTTAGCGATGACATTCTTTTCTCCAACAGGCTACGCGTCCGGACAAGATAAACATGATGCAGATCACACCCGGATTTTGCTCAACACTGTAGTTGAGAGCAAAATGATTATCCAGTGATTGTTATTCATATCCAATGGTTGTTTCTATCATGATAGGCACGCGGTCCCTGCTTGTACCTGCGCAGCAAATTACCCCACCACAGCTTCGCGGGCGCGGGCGGGCGTTTTAATGGCCAGCGCACCGGCAATAATCAGCGCGACGACTGCCACATACAGCGCCGGTTCCAGCCGATGAGTTAATGCGGTAGAGATCGCCGATAGAATCGGGCCAACCAGTTGCCCGACGGCATAACCCGTGGTCAGCAGCCCCGCCATGTAACGGGTGTGTTCTGGTGCCAATTCACGGCCATGCTGTAATGAAAGCTGAACCACGCTGAGGAAGCCGCCACCGGTTAAGAGCGCACCTAATACCAACCCAGTGACTCCTGGGACTAACTCGGCACAGAGCACGCCCAACGCCTGAACCCATAATGTTAACGCCAGCCGTGTTTGTGAGGTCAAGCAGTGGCGAGTCAAGATACCAATGGTAATCCCGATGACCGCCGCCCCACCGAAAGCTGGCCAGACAAATTGAGCAAACAGGCTGTCAGGAAAACGCGCGGTAGCCATTTGTGAGAGGAAAGTCGCGGGCAAAATATAGCCAAATCCCGCCAAACTGTAGCTCCATACCAGACGTTTTAGCGCCGGAGTTAAGGTCAGAGGAATGGCGGCAATATGGGGGCGATGCAGCTCCCCACTGCGCGGCAGATTGATGCTTATAGCGGCAATAATCATCAGCGCCAATGCGCCGTATACTGTCCAGGCTTGCGCTGCTGATAACTCATAACTATGGATCACTACAGCAAGCATACCGCTGATAAATATACCGGCCCCCGGTCCAGCAAATACGGCGGCGCTAAGCGCGGGGCGACCAAAATGCGCCAGACGTTCATTGGTCCAGGCCGCAATCAGTACCATCGACCAACCACTGGCCCAGCCAATGGCAAAACGTACCACCCCATGCCACCACGCCCCATCCACCACCGCCGACAACAGCGTGAGCGTTACCGCCCCCCACAGCCCCAACCATAGGCGGCGCTCGACATGGCGACTTGCCCGCATAGCATCAAAGGCCCCAAACAGATAGCCCAGATAATTAAAGGCCGCAACTAACCCCGCGCCGGTCAAGGTGAATTGATGTTCTGCAATCATCAGTGGCACTTGTGGCGTAAAAGCAAAGCGCCCGATCCCCATGGCGACAACTAATGCCAGAAAACCACTTATTGCGATTCTTAATGCCATCCACCCCACCCATTCATGACTCTACCAGCGGATTGATCTGCCAGTCGGTTAAAAGAAAGTTGCCAATATCATGCCTGAGCATTAGAATCACAAAAAATGAATAATACTCACTAAGTTCATCACAAAAAGAGAACAATTATGGATCTGACCCAGCTACGCATGTTTTGTTGCGTGGCGGAAACCGGTTCCGTTGCCCGAGCAGCGGAGCAGATGCACCGCGTCCCTTCAAATTTAACGACACGCTTGCGCCAGCTTGAAATTGAGCTGGGCGCAGACCTGTTTATCCGCGAAAAGCAGCGCCTGCGGTTGTCCCCCATGGGACATAATTTTCTCTGCTACGCCAACCGAATCCTGGCATTGAGCGAAGAGGCGATGCGCATTACCCATGCTGGCGAGCCGGCAGGTAACTTCCCGCTCGGCTCAATGGAGAGCACAGCGGCCACCCGCCTGCCCAACCTGCTGGCGGCTTATCACCAACGCTATCCCAAGGTCTCTTTGTCGCTGACCACTGGGACTTCCGGTGAGATCATTGAGCAAGTCCGTGCCGGAACACTGGCGACAGCACTGGTCGATGGCCCTGTTCAGCACGATGAACTGCACGGCTGTCGCTCCTTCGAGGAGCAACTGGTGATTATTTCCTGTCTCGACCACCCACCGATTCTGCAAGCCCGTGATGCCGTGGATGAGACCCTGTTCGCCTTTCGCCCCAGCTGTTCTTACCGGCTGCGGCTGGAGAGTTGGTTTCGTCAGGCGGGTGTCCTGCCGGGGCATATTATGGAAATTCAGTCCTATCACGCCATGTTAGCCTGCGTAGCCAGTGGTGCCGGGCTGGCGCTGATCCCATACGCGGTATTGGCACTGTTACCGGGCCATGAACGGGTGCAAGTCCATCAATTACCTGCGGATATTGCCGACACAGCCACCTGGCTTATTTGGCGTAAAGACGCCTTTAGCCCCAATGTCCGCGCACTGAAAGAGCTGATCATCGAGCAGATTGAAACGCATTGATGAGCAAGCAAAACAGCCGTTTCCGGTCATAATCTATACAAGAGTAGGTTGCAATTTTCTCGAAAGAACATGCGCAACATGTATGATACATAAAGAATATATTTATATAACACACATCACAAAGAAGCTATAGGAGCAACACCATGGAGATGATTAAAACCCGCGCGGCAGTCGCATGGGGGCCAAACCAGCCGCTGTCCGTTGAAGAAGTTGATTTGATGCCACCACAAAAAGGCGAAGTGCTTGTCCGGATTGTCGCCAGTGGGGTTTGCCACACTGACGCCTATACCCTTTCGGGCAAAGATCCTGAAGGGATATTCCCGGTGATTCTGGGTCATGAAGGCGGCGGGATTGTCGAAGCGGTGGGTGAAGGTGTGACCAGTGTTGCCGTAGGCGACCACGTGATCCCGCTGTACACACCTGAATGTGGCGAATGTAAATTCTGTCGCTCCGGTAAAACCAACTTGTGCCAAGCGATCCGCAGCACACAGGGCAAGGGCTTGATGCCGGATGGCACCACCCGCTTCTCTAAAAATGGTCAACCAATCTTCCATTATATGGGCACCTCAACGTTTTCTGAGTTGACCGTTGTGCCAGAAATATCACTGGCAAAAATCAATAAAGAAGCGCCATTAGAAGAAGTTTGCTTATTGGGTTGTGGCGTCACCACCGGCATGGGTGCGGTGATGAATACCGCCAAAGTGAAACCGGGCGATACCGTGGCTATCTTCGGTTTGGGTGGCATTGGTCTATCCGCCGTGATTGGTGCACAAATGGCGGGTGCTAGCCGTATTATCGGCATCGACCTCAATACCAGTAAATTCGAGCTGGCCCGCAAACTGGGCGCGACTGACCTGATCAACCCGAAAGATTATGATAAACCTATCCAGGACGTGATTGTCGAGCTGACCGACGGCGGCGTCGATTTCTCATTTGAATGCATTGGCAACGTCAATGTAATGCGTTCAGCGCTAGAGTGCTGCCATAAAGGCTGGGGCGAGTCTGTGATTATTGGCGTCGCCGGTGCCGGTGAAGAGATCTCAACGCGCCCATTCCAACTGGTAACAGGCCGTGTATGGCGTGGCTCTGCATTTGGTGGTGTCAAAGGCCGCTCAGAATTGCCGGGCATTGTGCAGCAATATCTGGATGGTAAGTTCGCCCTGAGTGATTTCATTACCCATACTATGGGCTTGGATCAGATCAACGAAGCTTTTGACTTGATGCATGAAGGTAAATCCATTCGTACCGTAATTCATTTTGATCAATCGGCACAAAACCATTCTCTGCAAAACAAATAGAGCAAGGAGGCAGACAACGCATGAATACGTCACTTGAACTTCTCGAAGAGCACCGGATGTTTGGTGGATGGCAGCAACGCTATCGCCATGCCGCCAGCAGCCTGAATTGCAATATGACTTTCAGCATCTATCTGCCACCACCACGGGATGATAACCCACCGCCGGTGCTCTACTGGTTGTCGGGGCTGACCTGTAATGATGAAAACTTCACGCTGAAAGCGGGCGCACAGCGAGTTGCCGCCGAACTGGGATTGGTACTGGTGATGCCAGACACCAGCCCACGTGGCGAAGGTGTGCCTAATGATGATGGCTATGACTTGGGTCAGGGGGCTGGGTTTTATCTGAATGCAACGCAAGCCCCTTGGTCGACACATTTTCGGATGTACGACTATATCAGCCAGGAGTTGCCAGCACTGATCCGCCAGCATTTTAGTGTCAGTGAACGTCAGTCGATCAGTGGTCACTCAATGGGCGGTCACGGGGCGTTGATGTTAGCGCTGCGCAACCCGCAGCAATATCAGTCAGCCTCTGCTTTTGCGCCGATAGTGAATCCGTGTCAGGTACCTTGGGGGCGTAAAGCCTTTACTGCCTATCTAGGTGCTGATGAAAGCCAGTGGCTGCAATACGATAGCTGCCATTTACTGACTCATGCAAAGGTTCCGCTGCCGATGTTAGTCGATCAAGGCGATGGCGATCAGTTCCTTGCTGAGCAGTTACAACCAGCAAAACTGGCCGAATTGGCGCGCCAGCGTGATTGGCCGTTGGCTATACGTATTCAGCCAGGTTATGACCATAGCTATTTTACCATAGCGACATTTATTGAAGATCACCTGCGTTTCCATGCTGAGTATTTACATCCGTAACAGGTGTAAATAACCGAATGAGTGACCCTAAATACCTTAAGCCCCTATTGGGGCTTTTTTTATTTATTAAATAATTAGCGGCAGTGGTTATGTCAGTAATTAATAATTATAAAAACAGATAAATAAAGCGAGATACCTCCACATGATGACCAGTGAACTCTTAAATGATATCAAACTCAACCCGATATCGAGTATATTAGCGATAGCAATAACTGCATTGGGAATGGTTTCATCATTTTTAGTGTTACTGCTTTATTTAACGGATAACAATATAGAGAAGCATAATAATAACTATTCGCAAACTTATCGTATAGAAACCCAGTTTAATTTGCCTAGCGGTGATGAGATTAAATCAGCTCAAGTACCATTGCCGCTACTGTCTGCATTGCAAGCTGGCCCAGTGGGAACGAAGCTGCAAAATACGACACTTTACAAAGCGGGCTGTTTCGAGGGTTTAAGGCGTAAAAAAAGGATCTCAAGAAGATCCTTTTTTTTAACGATAAACTAGTGCTATTTCATCCGAAGCAGTTTGTCGTAGTTCGGATAAATATCATCGACCTTTTCAGTTGTCCCATCAGGATATAATACTGTCATCCCTGGACTATCCTTCCGGCTCTTAGGGCTTTCAAGATTAACAACTTTTTGAGAATATAAAATTGGCTCGATACTTATATGTCTTGTACCATAAAGTCTGTAATACCGACTCCATTTTTCATATCCCGGATCACCAGCAAACAACTGAGCATATACCTCATGAAACATATTATTGATAACGATCATGGGATAAAATTTAGTCTCAAACTGTAGGTCGCCATTTACTTTTTTTGGCTCTCCTTCACCAAAAGCATTCCGGTATCCATCATCATCAAAATCAAATACATAGTTTGCAGCCGTGACGTCTTTTCCGTTAGCCAAAGCAGATGTTTTGGATAACTGTATCCCAACCCTGACACCGCTGAGTTTCCAGTCACATTTACCGCCGCCATTCATGGCTATTTTCGCTTCCCGGCGGCCATTGCTGTCCGTCTGACTGAGAGAAACCAGTTGTGGGTTGACGCCCCTGACCGTAGTCACATGCGACTCAGTCGTGTTGTCATAGACCTCTTTCCGACACGTCTCTGAGCGGTACAAGACATCCAGCGGCAGCGCCTCCGTTTCAGGCGGTAACTTTACGATCACAGTCACCCAATCGCTACTAACCGGAGGGTTCAGCGTATAGTCCAGGCGGCTGGCGCAGCCACTCAGGGGCAACAGCGTAATGACCGGAAACAGTGCCGTGAGTGTTTTAGTTAGACAGTTCAATTTCTTCCCCCGCAACTGATTTAAAACGAATAAGCGCGTTATCCCCGCCCGGCAGTTTCCGGGTCACGGCCAGCGTGCTATCCAGCATATCCTGTAGGGAAAGGAACATCCGGTTACGTTTCAGTTCTTCCGCCGGGGAGTTTTTTCCGTATTTTTCCATCTGCTGCCGGAAATTTTCCCGGGACGTTTTGCGGCTCAATTTCAACTCCGGCCACGCCGACTCCAGAAGCTGATTATTCAGGAACGGCAGATATTCTTTCGGCATCGAATGCCGTCCGGGATTGGTCAGATGGTCAAACGTCGGGTTGGTGTTACGCGGGAAAACCGTCTGGATATCCGTCAGCGGAAACTCCCGAATAAACGCCTCCTGCGCCTCTTTCGCCTCCTCGTTTTCCGTCTCGCCCAGCGAAGGAACGAGGAACAACTTCACCTTGTACTGCTGGCTGTAGCTGAGGCGACGGCAGGTGGTCGGGTTCATCATCACCTTGCACTCTTCGTATGAACCGGTCTGGGTGGTGCGGAAGAACACCACCGGTTTGCCGTGGTGCCAGTAGTGCTCCCCGACATACGCCCCGGCCATCTGTGCCGGCATCTCGGCCGCCAGCGTCCAGAAAAAACCCAGCGTGGTACCGAGAGGGCCAAACTTACCGTACAGCCAGTTGTCCAGATTGGCATCAAACGGCACGCTGGTGATGGTGTCGCTGTCATTGACGTGCCGGTAGTGGGTCACCTGATACAGGCGGCCCACCGCGTCCGCGGTGAAGGTACGCGGCATGCCGTAGGTGTAAAGGATCGGTTCAATCTCCTTCATCTCCGCCGCATAGGTCAGCCCCAGCGCCCCACCCAGACTGTGGCCGCAAATAAACAGTTTTTTGGCCCCATTAGCTTTAGCTAAGGCGTTTTTTATTTGAGTAAACTTATCTCCAAACCGCTCTTTAGCAAGCTGATACGCATTCAGAAAACCGCCGTGAATACGCCCGGCTTTTGCCAGCTCGGGGGGGCAGGGCTGCGGCGAGAAGGAGGCATCGGTGAGCCAGTCGGGGACCTCCTGCGTTCCGCGCCACGACACCATCACCTGCTCCGCGTTTTCCACGTAAAAAAACTGCGTGCTGTCGAGCAGCGGACGATCAACCGCCTTATCCCTGAGCTGACTGGAGTCCAGAAATTCAGCAGCGGTATATCGCTGGCTGAACGGCACGTCCGCTACCAGCGCGTGAGCAAATGACGGAAAATCGAGATATTCAGGCGTGCGCGACAGATCCAGACACTGCTCAAAAAAGAACTGTTTAATGACCGTATCGCCACCCGTTGCATAGGCCATGTCCGCCATCATGCCGAGGTTGTAGCCGTTCGCCAGCGAATAGTCTTTCGTGTCGTGCAGCACCAGCGACCACGCCCGGAACGGGCAGATCTCGATAACGTGCCGCTTCTCCAGCGTCTCTCGCGCTATTTCCGTGCCTTTCAGCGACTTTTCCGGCGGAAAATGAAACCGGGGCGGCGTTTTATCTTTCCAGTGCTCAATCTCCGGCACCCGGTCGCAGAGTTCGCCGATGGTCACATAGTGATGTACATGACCGTGCTGCTCCGCGCTGATCTGCACGTTTGAACGCCATTTAGGGTCGCGGCTCTCAGGCCGGAAGTGATTATGACTCACCGGCTGGCTGTTCGGGTTGCGGCTGATACCTAGCGGACGCTGTTCCATTTCGTCAGCCAGCGGCTGGGCGTCAGCTTTCACGTCAACCGTGGCCCAGTACAGGTCGTCGAACCGCACCAGTCCCTGACTGTCGGTCACACCAGCGGGCGGATTGGGCGGCGGCGCAGGATTGTAGTCATAGCCACGCTGGCGACACAGGGCAACGTCCGCCGCCGAGGCCAGTGGACGGTACTCCAGCCGCACGCTCAGCCCGGAGACCGGGTTGTTGTTCTCATCCACAAACTGGAGTTCAAGCCAGTATTTATGGGGTTCTCCACGACAGTAAACGACCTTACCTTTGGGCCTAAGGCTGGTGAAACTGGTATTGTCACCTATGATTTCCATGCGAATTCCTTGCACGTTAAATGGATAAATAACGTCCATCATAACCCAAACGGCATTTTATCGTCGTTGCCGCAGGGCAAACAAAAGCAATATTCTGTCAAACGTGGCATTTTAACCCATTAAGCTGGCAGCCTTTACCCTGAGAATAGTCTGTCGGGTGGTATTGAATTCTCGGGCAACGGCGCTCACGCTGCTCCCCGCACTGAGACGTGCCAGGGCGGATTGTTTCTGTTCATCATTCAGCGCAGAGGGGCGTCCAAAGCGCTTTCCTGATGCCTTCGCCCGGGCGATACCAGAGTGTGTGCGCTCAAGCAGCAGATCTCGCTCAAATTCCGCTACGGCAGAAATCACCTGCATGGTCATTTTTCCCGCTGGACTGGTAAGATCTACGCCCCCCAGTGCCAGGCATAGAATTATTTAACGACCCAGCACTGAAACCACACCACAGTCATTTCAGTGCTGACTTATCCGCAGCGCTATAACTCAACCTCTTGCCCTTTACGGTGCAACCGCCAGGAGACTAGGAAGGTGAGGAAACACATGGCCGAGACATACCAAAAGAAGCTATTTTCCAGATCAAACGACTTGAGAGACAGCGCCACATATTCAGCACTACCGCCAAACATGGCATTCGCAACCGCATAAGATAAGCCCACCCCCAGAGCTCTGACTTCTGGTGGGAACATCTCAGCTTTCAGCAAGCCACCAATTGAGGTATAGAAGCTAAGAATAATCAGAGCGGTGACAATCAGCGTAAAGGCGATATAAGGGCTAGTGACCCCTTTTAACGCATGTAAAATAGGCACTGTCAGCAACATTGATAACAGACCAAAGGTCAGCATCGATGTTCGGCGGCTAATACGGTCAGATAACGCACCAAATAATGGCTGAATAAGCATAAAAATAAATAACGCAGCAGTCATCACTAAGCTGGCGGTTTTCACATCCATTCCGGCAGTATTGACCAAATATTTTTGCATATAAGTGGTGTAAGTATAGAAAGAGAGCGAACCACCCGCAGTGAAGCCCAACACCATAATAAATGCACGTCGATTCTTCCACAGTCCTCTCAAGCTACCGGCATCTTTCTTATTTCGGCTCTTTTCATCTGAGGTTTCATTCAGTGAACGGCGCAAATAGAGAGCAACTACCGCCAATAATGCCCCAAGAACAAATGGAATACGCCAACCCCAGCTGTGCAGCACTTCTGATGACAGGGTTTGCTGTAATAGAACCAGCACAAGTAATGCCAGTAATTGACCACCAATTAATGTGACATATTGGAAAGAGGCATAAAAACCTTTGCGCCCTTTTACTGCCACTTCACTCATATAAGTTGCACTGGTGCCATATTCCCCGCCAACGGATAACCCTTGGAATAAGCGAGCAACCAATAGCAAAATAGGGGCCAGACTGCCGATGGAAGCATAGGTTGGCAGGCAGGCAATCATTAACGAACCCGCACACATCATATAAACGGAGATAAGCATGGAGAGTTTACGACCATGTTTATCGGCGATATAACCAAATAGCCAACCGCCTATCGGTCTCATTAAAAACCCTGCGGCAAAAACACCCGCCGTCTGCACTAATTGTGTCGTTGGATTATCGCTGGGGAAAAAAAGCGGGGCAAAGTAGAGAGCGCAAAATGAATAAATATAAAAGTCGAACCATTCAACCAAATTACCGGAGGAGGCACCAACAATGGCGCGGATTCTCTGCCGGGTATCTGCTTTTTCTGTCAAACGTGCTGATTGTGCTACGTTCTCTGTCGATACCGTTTCGATTGGTGTTGTTTCTGCCATATTGATGCATCCGTCATCTTGTTGAGTGTCTAGACCTGCATCAACACTCACTTATATATTGTTATGTTGTTATATATTGGTAACAATATGGTTTCAATTGATGTTGCACTCGATTGGGCAGTTTAGGAAATAACTTATATTTCCTTGTGATCTCAATTAGATAATTATGTATTTGGTATGTATGGCGAATATTTTTCTGTGAGATTTAACACAGATATAAGCAATAGCAGCCATTATTGTTGCAATAATAATTGACCAGCATCCGTGCTTCACTGGTCAATTATCGGCTTAGTTATGCAGCCTAAAAAGCCGATCCCGGTTGTAATAGAAAAGCTTGCTCCTCAGCGCTGGAAACTCGCCCGAGGATATGATTACGGTGCGGGTAACGACCAAAACGATCAATAATCGCCTTATGGCGCAGTTCATAATCCAGTTGAAGCTCATTACCTAACTCGGTATATAGCGCCAGCGCTTGTTGATGAATTAATGCAGATTCTGAGTGCATAAATGGCATATACAAAAAACCACGTTGCATACGCGATAGCAGCCCAGTCTGACCACTACTGACCGCCTCTTGTGCCAACACTAACGCCATACCGTCACAGGAAAAAGCCGTGGGTAAATCGCGGAATATATTTCGACTGAACTGATCTAATACCAGTATTTCAGCCAAACGCCCTTCGATATTTTGCCGCCAATGCGCCAATTCCCCCTTTGATGCTGCCTGCCAGACTGAACCAAAATGCTGACGTAAATGGGCATCAAAATCCTCATCCTTTTTAAACCACAACGCCGAGTCCATTTCACTAAACCAGAATGTAATAATTTTTTGATAGTCCATATTATCCCTCTGTTTCGTCAAACGATGATAATTGCCAATGAAAAAGAATAACACCGATCAAGACAGTCTCAGTCTGTGGCCTCCATCCATTCACCCACCCTTCAATCTCTGCCATAATGACTCTCTTATTTGATGGGTAACACTGCATCCATCCTACCTCTTAGCAGGATGCACACAGACCACGGAGTTCAGCATGGATCACTGTAATACCTCGGATTTACTCTCTCTGGAACAAGCTCTGACTAAAATGCTGTCACAGGTCACCCCGATGCAAGCAACAGAAGTTGTCCCGTTAACCCATGCTGCAGGGCGTATCACAGCCAGTGCAATTACCTCCCCCATCGCCGTCCCTCCTTTCGCCAATTCGGCTATGGACGGTTATGCCGTACGCTGTAATGAGCTTAGCAGCGGACTGCCATTACCGGTGGCCGGTAAGGCTTTTGCAGGTGCCCCCTTTAAAGCTACATGGCCTGCCAATACATGTATCCGGATCATGACCGGTGCACCGATTCCTGCGGGAGCCGATGCCGTCATCATGCAAGAACAGGCAGTTATAAGTGAACAAGGTGTCACATTTAATGGCAATGTGCATATCGGGCAAAATACCCGTTTAGCGGGTGAGGATATTGAACAAGGTGCGACTGTGTTCCCTGCTGGCGTGAAATTAGGCGCAGCCCAACTCCCCTTGCTGGCATCATTGGGGATTGCCGAAGTCACCGTTTTTCGCACCTTGAAAGTCGCTATTTTCTCTACTGGCGATGAGTTGCAGCCGATCGGGCAGCCGTTGGGTGAAGGTCAAATTTATGATACTAACCGTTTTGCGGTTCGCTTAATGCTGCAACAGTTAGGTTGCCAAATTATTGACCTTGGCGTCATCCGCGACGACCAACTGGCATTGCGTCAGGCATTTGAACAAGCCGATGGTGTTGCTGATCTGGTTATTAGTAGCGGCGGCGTCTCCGTCGGTGAAGCGGATTACACCAAACAGATGCTGGAAGAGTTAGGTGATATTGGCTTCTGGAAATTGGCGATAAAACCCGGTAAACCTTTTGCCTTTGGTAAATTAGATCACGCCTGGTTCTGCGGCTTACCGGGCAACCCGGTCTCGGCGGCCCTTACTTTCTATCAGTTAGTACAACCGCTGATTGCTAAACTCTCCGGCCACTCTGAGTGGCATCCGCCATTACGCCTGAAAGCAACAGCAGCGACAAAATTGAAAAAATCCCCTGGTCGCCTGGATTTCCAGCGCGGAATTTTCTCGACCGACGTCAACGGTGAACTGGAAGTGCGCACCACTGGCCATCAGGGATCCCATATATTCAGCTCATTTAGCCAGGGTAACTGTTTTATTGTGCTCGAACAGGAGCGTGGTTCAGTGGCAGTGGGTGAAACCGTTGAAATAGAGCTATTTAACTCGCTGTTAGGGGGCTGAATGTTGCCTGAACTTTCCGATGCACAAGCTCTGCGTTACAACCGGCAAATTGTCCTGCGCGGTTTTGATTTTGACGGCCAGGAAAAGCTTAACGCAGCTAAGGTGTTGATCGTGGGATTGGGCGGTCTTGGGTGTGCAGCGGCACAATATCTGGCAGTGGCAGGAGTCGGCCATCTGACACTGCTGGATTTCGATACGGTTTCCCTTTCCAATTTGCAACGGCAGATCCTACATCGCGATAGCCGCATCGGAATCGCTAAAGTAGCTTCTGCGGCGCAGGCTCTAACAGAGATGAATCCCCATCTGGCACTGAAAACAATCGATGCCCAGTTAGATGATGAACAGCTCGCTGCCGCCATTGCTGAACACCAATTAGTGCTGGATTGCACAGATAATGTCGCCAGTCGCGAACAATTGAACCGTCTATGCTATGCCCAACGTAAGCCGTTGGTTTCAGGTGCTGCAATTCGGATGGAGGGGCAAGTCAGTGTCTTCACTTATCAGGAGAATCAGCCCTGCTATCGCTGCCTTAGCCGATTGTTCGGCGATAACGCCCTCACCTGTGTTGAAGCTGGGGTAATGGCCCCCTTGGTAGGGATCATCGGTAACTTGCAGGCGATGGAAGCGATAAAACTACTGGCAGACTATGGTCAGGTAATATCAGGCCGCATACTGATGTACGACGCTATGGCCGCAGAGTTTCGCAGTTTAAAACTGGCAAAAGATACCCATTGTGAGGTTTGTGGCAAGATTTAGTGAGTTTCAGCACAAAAAAAAGCTGATGCTCTGCATCAGCTCTCTTATCAACACTCAGTCAAATAATCAGGACTGAATACCTTGGCTACGCAGATAGTCTTCGTAGTTACCGGTAAAGTCGATCAGCTTGCTTGGCGTCATCTCAATCACTCGGGTCGCCAGTGAACTGACGAACTCACGGTCATGGGAAACGAAGATTAACGTACCTTCGTACATTTCCAATGCCATGTTAAGCGCTTCGATCGATTCCATATCCAAATGGTTGGTTGGCTCATCCATGACCAGAATGTTAGGGTGCTGCATCATCAGCTTACCAAACAACATCCGCCCTTTCTCGCCACCAGACAAGACCTGCACTTTCTTCTTGATATCGTCCTGACTAAACAGCAAGCGGCCTAGCACACTGCGCACAGCCTGCTCGTCGTCTTTTTCCTGTTTCCACTGGCTCATCCAGTCAAATACCGTCAGATCGATTTCAAAATCACTGGCGTGATCCTGCGCGTAGTAACCGATTTTACTGTTTTCAGACCATTTCACGGTGCCAGAATCTGCCTGATAATCCCCGACCAGGGTTTTCAGCAACGTCGATTTACCGATACCGTTTGGCCCGAGGATAGCCACTTTCTCACCCACTTCCAGGCGCAGATCCAGTTTTTTAAACAGCGGGCCGTTATCAAAACCTTTGGTCAACAGTTCAACTTCCAGCGCATTACGGAACAACTTTTTATCCTGATCAAAGCGGATAAACGGGTTCTGGCGGCTAGAGGCTTTCACTTCATCAAGCTGAATTTTATCAATCTGACGGGCACGCGAAGTGGCCTGCTTGGATTTAGAGGCGTTGGCACTAAAGCGGCTAACAAAAGATTGCAGTTCAGAGATCTGAGCTTTTTTCTTGGCGTTATCAGAGAGTAGACGATCGCGAGCTTGAGTCGCAGCCGTCATGTACTCGTCATAGTTACCCGGATAAACACGCAGTTCGCCGTAATCCAGATCCGCCATGTGGGTACAGACCATGTTCAGGAAGTGACGGTCATGGGAAATAATGATCATGGTGCTGCTACGTTCGTTCAGCACTTGTTCCAACCAGCGGATCGTATCGATATCCAAGTTGTTGGTCGGTTCGTCGAGTAACAAAATTTCTGGGTCTGAGAACAGAGCCTGCGCCAACAAGACACGCAATTTGAAGCCGGGAGCGATTTCGCTCATCAAACCATAATGTTGCTCAACCGGAATACCGACGCCGAGCAGCAATTCACCGGCACGGGCTTCTGCGCTGTAACCATCCATCTCACCATAGGCAACTTCCAGATCAGCCACTTTATAGCCGTCTGCTTCGCTCATTTCAGGTAGGGCGTAAATGCGGTCGCGCTCTTCTTTTACTTCCCACAATTCGCCGTGACCCATAATAACGGTGTCTAGCACTGTGTTGTTTTCAAAGGCGAATTGGTCCTGACGCAATTTACCCAGACGCTCATTTGGGTCAAGGAAGACGTTGCCGCCGCTTGGTACCAGATCACCACCAAGGATTTTCATGAATGTGGATTTACCACAACCATTAGCGCCGATCAGGCCATAGCGATTACCGCCACCGAATTTTACTGAAATGTTTTCAAACAGCGGCTTGCTGCCGAATTGCATGGTGATATTGTTAGTACTTAGCACAGAGCTCGCTCTCGATTGGATTTCTGAATAGGGATATTCAAGAATGATAGAAAATGTGATTCGGCGCGCATTATGCCACAAGATGGCAAGAGTATCGCCTCCAGTTTTGCACGAAATCTCAGCAGGGGGACAAATCCGAAAATGAACGGCGGTTTTAGCAGAGGTTGTCGCGGGGCTATCTACAGGTAAAAGAGGCGAAATCGCCCCTTAAGTTACCTCACAAAACGCCAAGCTATCAGTGCTATACCTCATCGACGCACTGCAATGCGCGATGCTTATCCAGCAAGAAAGGCCGTAAATAGCCCACCGAATTTGACATCGGTAACACCTCTTCGCTGAGGCGAATATTCAGCACATGACAAATATAGTGACGCCGATGCTCTATTCTTTGCCAAACTTCTGGGTAATAGGTCGCAAGGTCGTGCCGCAACGGTTGATCCGCCAGCGCTATGCACTCCTCAGCACTGACTCCGGCATAACCTTTTACCGAAGGAATAATATCAATTTGGAATAACATGCCACTGCTGATTATCTCTTCCGAACCACGATAAATAGGGGAACACAACCACTCTTCATCAGCCACTAAATGACCGGGATTTAACGACCAGTGATATTGCGATTTAGGGAAAACCGCCTCAACCAGCGAATACATCTCTTTGCCTAACATGCCAATACGGATATTTTCCAGCCAGGCCACTACCGTGGTGTAATAAGGAATAGCGACCTTGTCGAGATAATCCCTTTCCGCTAGCGGCAGTTCATCAGCGTGATGGACAGCATAACCGGTTCGGCTACTCAGGCCGCCTTTAAATCCAGTGGTCAATGAAATCTTATCGCCAAGTTGTACCGTTTTATCACTAGGATACAAATTAGCTTGTTCAAAACGCGCGCCGGTGGCTGCAATCATCACCACGGTATTCGGTTGCCCTTCATCAGCAAGATAACTGCCCAGTTGTTTCTCTGTTTTACCCATATCCACGGCCGCCAATGCATTAAGAATACAATTCGATGCCAGATTCGCTCCATATTCATAATGCGCCAATTCATTAGCATTATTGGTGACTCTGGCTGCGATATCACTGCCAATAAACAGCGCAGTGGCATTAATCACCGTTGTGGCGGGTGATACTGATTGTTTAATGGCATCGACAATAAAATTTGGGATATCAAACAGCTGGCTATTATCGTCCTGTGTGCTGGTAAAGAGTTTCCATCCAGCTACCCCCACCTTTTTTGCCTGCTGAATACCGGTGTCAGCCAACAATTCAGCCAATGTCTTGCTGTTTTCCATTGGCTGATTTGGCAGAGAAAAATAGGGAACATGAACCCCGATGTTCCCCACTCGAGCATATTGCGATAACTTTAAATTCTCGTTACCCAGTAATAAATAGATCTCCCCTGAGACATGTATCACCAGTGCCGCCTCTTCAAATCGGGGAATAAATCCAGTCAGATACTCAAAGTTGCCGCCATGTTCTTTGTCAGCATAAACAAATAGGTAATCGATATCCGCCCGAACCATATTGCTGATAACTTTGGCCTTACGAGCAGCAATGGTGCTATCACTAATCGCGACCTTGGATACAGCGTTAAACCTTGATGGCACATCAATAGGATTAAGTTTTATCTGGCGCTTAGCAATCATCTTTTCCATAACAATCATTACCCTCGTTAGTGAATTTAAAATCATGTGCCCGGTTATTTCCTTTGAGCTATAACCACTTAGCATCACGAGTAAAGGAGATAGTTAACCAGCGATGAGGGCCTGATTCACCAATCGCATGGGAGATCTCATCACGTATTTTGTCAAAATAAGGTACACCACTGTTTTCCATTTCAGGCGGTATAACGACATGAATTTCGACAAATAGGCCTCGACCAATACGAGTGGCGTAATGTGAGTAATCAATAAAATTATATTTCGCCATCAGCTCATCCATTAAGTTTTCCATGGACGTATCTAAGGTATCGGGTGTCATTTGTAATACTTCGCGGACTGCCGCGATCACTGTTTTTATCGGCACTGGTATCAGTATCAGGGTTAACAGTGCCAATACGCTGGGGTCGGTATAAACAATCAAATGCTCATAACGGGTGCCTTCCATGCTCCAGGAGAGTAAAAAGGCCACCAATAACGCAGAACTGATACAAGCTGACATCAGCCAGCTCTTGGTATCCAGCGCAATGAGCTCAGACTTAACGCGCTTATTCAATCGACGCTGTTTTAAGAAAATGGTGAAACAGAAAATGCTGACAACCAGCGCATAAACAATCGCCCAGCCGAGTTCTAATTCTCGGCCGCCATCGATAATACCTTTAATAGCATTAACAAATGCATACAGACAGAGGAAAGCCAATAAGCTGCCATTAAAAGCCAATACCAGTGGCTCTACATGCCAGAAACCATATTGAAAGCGCCGACTGTTTGGTTGACCTAGCAATCGTGAAACCAATAAGGATAAACTGCACATTCCTGCATCTAAGGCAGAGAACATGCCATCAAAAATAATCGACATCGAACCACAAACAATACCGAAAACAATCCCCATAGCAGCAATAATCAAAGTACAAAAAATCGAGCGCCGTAAAATCTGCTGTTCAAGTTTAGTGTCATGTAGCATAAGTGGAGCCTGCTCACTAAGTGTCGTCATGATTACAACCTATTGTTTTATTAAAATTTATTGGTTATTAAAAGCTATTATTTTTTATTTTAATCCCGCTTGATATGTAAATCACGGTAAGAGCAGTGAATGTCAATCAGAGCTAATAGTAGTTTGTCATATAATTCTATTTTTACCAGTAAATTAGGTGGTCATCTTCAATGCCAACCTTTGTTAATCCCTTGTTTTTATTTATTTTAAGTTTTATTTTTTTGTTATCTACGATTTTATGTCTTCAATTCCAACCTTGATAGCATTAATAAAGGTTTCATTTTCATCTTTATCTTAAAGCCACCCGCCAGTAGAGCTTTATACTTTAGACCTAATAACAGAGTTCATTAATTCTAATAACATGCCGATGGAATTAAGAAAATAATGAGCATCAATAAGTGAGTAGAGATTGTTATTCGTCAAGAATGCTATTTCTGCATAAAGATATTATCCCATATTCTGGGTAATACCCGCTTCGGGGGAAATATGGCGACTAAGCTTAATATCGTATTAGTACATGGCGCGTGGGCTGATGGTTCACAATGGCGGAATATTATTCCCGCGCTACATGCTATGGGCCACCGGGTGATTGCAATTCAAAATCCACTAACCTCATTGGCAGATGATGTCGAGCGCACGATTAAGCTGACGACCGCATTATATGGCCCAACATTATTAATCGGTCATTCTTATGGTGGTATGGTGATTACTCAGGTCGGGCATCTGCAAAATGTGGTCGGGATGGTCTATCTCGCGGCTTTTGCTCCAGATGCAGGTGAAAGCTTATCCAGCCTCTTTGCATTGCGTAAACCACCCATTGGCGCAGCATATATTCGCCCCGACGATAATGGCTTTTTGTGGATCGATACTGATAAGTTCCATGAAAACATGTGCCAGGACGTTGATGAAAATGAAGCCTTGGTGATGGCTTTGGTGCAAAAACCCTTAGCAGCACGCGCTTTTACTGATAAATCTGCCCAGCCAGCCTGGCGGGTGAAACCTTGCTGGTATCAGGTTTCGACCGAAGACAGGATGCTGCCGGTTGAAACACAGCGCGGGTTTGCCAAACGAATTCAGGCACAGAAAATCATTGAATTACCGGCCAGCCACGCCTCACATATCTCCCATCCACAGCAGATTATTGCCCTGATTGCAGATGCGGTGAATGCGGTTAGATAGTCTTCGCACTGACAACCTCATACGAAAATGACCGTGGGTATAAAGACAAAACCGGTCACTACCCTATACCCATAAACGCAAAAAATCCGCCCGAGAGCGGATTTTTATCAAATACAGCATTTCACCGTTAAAGCTGGATGCTGATCATTCTAAGCCGTTGCTTAGAAAGTGTAACCTACGCCAGCAACCCAAGTACCAACGTCAACATTGCGGATACGGCTCTGCTCGTAAGAGACGTCAAAAGCAACGTTTTGGATTGGGTTGAACTGCATACCCGCGCCATAGGTGAAGCCGTAATCGTTGGTGCTGTTTTTGTCGCTAGGAGAAGTCGGGTAGTTCTGGCTGAAACGACCATAACCCACACCAACTAGACCATAGATGCTAGCCCAATCGTTGATACGGTAAGCTGGACCACCGGTGATCGCGTTATATTGTGCTTTGTTGTAAACAGACGCGCTGTCACCGAAGCTGCTTTTTTCAGTGTGAGTGAAAGAGGTGATGTAGCCCAGTTGGGAATCGCTCCACTCATAACGGTATTTCAGGTTGAAACCTGAAGATTTGTTAGCAACACCTTGGTAATCGCTCTGGGCATAACCACCAGAAACGGTGCTTTGACCTGCAAAAGCTGAACCTGCAGATACTGCTAATACACAAGCTGCTACCGCTGAAAGACATGTAATTTTAATCATAACCACCTCGAAAGACGCAAATTTTTAGATGAAACAAAAACACCATGAAATTATAACAACAAACAGCGGGAAACTCTGCCTGATAATGATTGTCTAATCATTTATTTGGTGTAACAAACAATTTCAAGTATCTTCCATCTTACTAATACGCTTACGATTTTGGCCTATCCTACACCTTTATGTGACACCCATCACCAAAATCCATTCCAGACAATTCTTAATTTTCAAGCTCAATTAATCGCCATAAATAGCGTTAAAAAACAACAAGCACAAAAATAATTATTTTTTTTATCTCTTCTTGCTATGCATTGGTGATTTTTAAACACTCTGCTGGCATTTCATTTACACTGGCAATGACTGATACCTAATACTTTTCTTTGAGGCTCAAAAGGATGTCTTTGTCTCCTCCATCCAAACATGCACTTCCGCTGCTCCCTATTTTCTTGTTGGTGATCGCCATGATCTCTATCCAGAGTGGCGCATCGCTGGCAAAAAGTTTGTTCCCGCTGGTTGGCGCGCAGGGGATAACCTCACTACGACTCGGCATCGGCACACTAATTCTGTTTGTTATCTTTAAACCTTGGCGAATGCGGTTTGAAGCGGGTAGCCGTTTACCTCTGCTGGTTTATGGCGTGACACTCGGTGGAATGAACTTTCTGTTTTATCTGTCACTGAAAACGGTGCCGCTGGGCATTGCTGTGGCGTTAGAGTTCACCGGCCCTTTGGCCTTGGCGATGCTCTCCTCTCGCCGCCCGGTAGATTTTATCTGGGTCGGATTAGCCGTTTTGGGCCTCTGGTTCCTGCTACCACTGGGACATAATGTTGGCACCATCGACTTGTTCGGCGCGGCCTGTGCACTGGGTGCTGGTGCCTGCTGGGCGCTCTATATTATCTCAGGACAAAAAGCGGGTGGCGATCATGGACCAGGAACTGTGGCGATTGGCTCTCTAATTGCTGCACTGGTTTTCTGCCCAATTGGGGTGGCCTATAACGGCATGGCGCTGTTCGACCCCGCCATTTTGCCGATTGCCTTGGCAGTCGCTATTTTGTCTACCGCATTGCCTTACTCACTTGAGATGGTTGCGCTGACCAACCTCCCCACTCGCACATTTGGCACATTAATGAGTCTGGAACCTGCATTGGCGGCAATTTCAGGATTAGTGTTCTTAAACGAGCATCTGACATTGATTCAATGGATGGCACTGGCATCAATCATCTGCGCCTCTATTGGCGCGACGCTGACAATCAGACCCAAGCCACAGCTTGATAACATTACCTGAGAAGGTGCCATAAGGTGGAAATTAGACCGGCAACACCAGCAGATTTCGCTGAAATTTGGCCACTTTTTCAGGCCGTTATCAGTGGCGGGGATACCTATGTATTCAGCCCCGACACACCCGAACAAGATGCCTACGACTACTGGTTTGGCACGGGTGTTCGCTGTTTTGTCGCCGTACATCAGCAGCGTATTGTGGGGATGTATAAGCTCATCAATAACCAGCGCGACTTAGGTGCCCATGTGGCGAATGCTTCGTTTATGGTTGACGGGCAAGCGCGTGGCTTGGGGATCGGCAAAGCACTCGGTATTCATTGTATTGAGCAGGCGACCGCACTGGGCTACCTGGCAATGCAGTTTAACTTTGTCGTCAGTACCAATACCCTGGCCGTCGCGTTATGGCAAAAGCTAGGTTTTGAGATTATTGCCACGCTACCAAAAGCCTTTAACCATAACCAACTCGGTTATGTCGATGCTTATGTGATGCATCGGGTATTGGTGTCAAACTCGCACTAATTGCCCTTTTTACTCCCAACGTTATTTTTAGTTATTGTACGCCAACCCAGTTATTTCGCGGGTTGGCGTTTTTTATCGATTATTTTTCATTTTTTTTTGCATCCAAAACGACAGGCTGATTCGTATAGGTAGATGTGAGGCAAGACTTCACCTCAACCCTCCTAAAAGGAATACATTATGAAAACGCTTATTCGTACTGCTATCTGTGCTTCCTTAGTGTTCAGCACTGTTTCTATGGCCGCTATGATGTCCGAAACTGTCATGGTGGGGGGGGCTTCAATGTTCCCAAGTAAAAACATTATAGAGAATGCGGTGAACTCAAAAGATCACACTACGCTGGTGGCCGCCGTTAAAGCTGCAGGGTTGGTTGATACCCTACAAGGCCCCGGGCCCTTTACCCTGTTCGCGCCCACCAATGCCGCGTTTGCAAAATTGCCCGCAGGTACGGTTGAAAATTTGGTCAAACCAGAAAATAAAGCCATGCTCACCCAAATCCTGACCTATCACGTGGTCGCGGGTAAGTACGATATGAAACAACTGGAGAGTAAAATTAAGGCCGGTGGCGGGAGCGCCGAGCTGAAAACAGTCAACGGCCAATCACTATGGATTATGAATAATGGGCCGCATAACATTCAGATTAAAGATGGCAAAGGTAACATCGCCAATATCAGCACCTATGATGTACAACAGAAAAATGGTGTGATTGATGTGATTGATACGGTTCTGATGCCTAAATAAAACCCGTCTATACTGGGTGCAGTGTCTCACTGCACCTGACGGATTTTTTAGGGATTGGCGCATGAATGAATGTTCGTTGGAACAACAAATCGGACTGATAGATGCCATTGCTAAAGGCGATCAGTCCGCGTTTGAACAGCTTTACCGTTTGACCTCCCCCCGATTATTCGCAGTCGCCTTACGTATGCTGCGTAATCACGCCCGTGCAGAAGAAGTATTACATGACAGTTTTCTCACCGTCTGGAATCGGGCTGATAATTACAACGCACAGCTCAGCGCACCGCTGACCTGGTTGACCCATATCGTCCGCAACCGGGCAATAGATCTGATGCGCGGCAGTGATAACCGTCTGCAAGCACTCGACGACGATGAAACAGATGCGTTGACCGATAACGCGCTGACACCTTTGGCGCAATTACAGCAAGATGACGAGACAAAACAACTGGCAGACTGCTTAGCCCATCTGCCCGCAGATCAACGTCAAAGTATTATGCTGGCTTATTATCAAGGGCTTTCTCATGGGGAAATCTCTGTTCATTTACAGCAACCCCTTGGTACGATAAAAAGCTGGATACGTCGTGCACTGGACCACCTAAAGGGCTGTGTAGGCTTATGAAAAACAGACGTGAATATGACTCAGCACTGGCCGCAGAGTATGCACTAGGCACCTTGCGCGGCCTGGCCCGGATGCGATTTGAACGGCGATTCCGTCGTGACCCACGACTGGCGGCAGATGTGGCCAGTTGGCAGAGCCTGTTTACTCAACTGGATAATCAGCTCGCGCCTTTGGACCCCCCTGAGCGCGTTTGGAAACGCTTAGAGTTGGAGCTACCGCAGATCAATGTGCGCCACATCAGACGAAATCGTTGGTCGTATGTGGGTTGGGCGGTCGCCGCTGGCCTCGCCACGCTCCTTATCGTGCCGCGTCTGTTGGTGGCCCCCCCCACCGCGATACCGATCGCTGTGCTATCGAATAGTCAGCAAAACAGCCAGTGGGTGGTCAGTCTGGAAAAATCGACCCGCAATTTAACCTTAACGCCACTGAATCCCGTCGCGGTCAGCAGCAATAATAGCCTTGAGCTGTGGAGTATTCCTGCCGGTGAAAAACCGCACTCACTGGGGTTGCTCAATACCAGCGGGCCGACGCAGTTGATATTGGCTGAAAACCAGCTAACTGATAATTCACTGTTGGCGATTAGCCTTGAGCCTCACGGTGGTTCACCAACCGGTCAACCAACGGGGGCGGTATTGTTTAGCGGGCCATTGCAGAATCTGTAATATGCCCTTTTACTGGGTGCGGCGACTGACTTTTACACGCCAGCCCTGTTCGCGGCGCTTAAGCATCCGTATCACTGCGTTTTTTATCTTGGAGGCCATGCATGCAAGACTGGGATCCTGATTTATATCGCCAATTTGAAGCCGAACGTACCCGCCCAGCGAATGATCTGTTAGCGCAGATTGATATTGCTACACCGCGCTACATCAGTGACTTAGGCTGTGGACCCGGCAACTCCACTGAATTGCTGCACCAGCGCTTCCCCCACGCCCAGCTGGTCGGCATTGATAACTCGATAGCGATGTTGGCGAGCGCGCAACAGCGCCTCCCTGATTGCGCCTTTCTTGAAGCAGATATTCGCCAATGGCAACCTTCGGAGCCACAAGATGTTATCTACGCCAATGCATCATTGCAGTGGCTAACTGACCATCAGCAACTGTTCCCGCAGCTATTTTCTCAACTGGCCTCTAACGGAGTGCTGGCTGTGCAGATGCCGGATAATCTGGATGAACCTAGCCATCGTGCCATGCGCGAGGTCGCGGAAAATGGGCCATGGCAACAGACACTACAAGAAGCGGGGGCGGTTCGGGCAAAAGTGCTCACCGCCAGCCAATATTATGATTTACTGGCCCCCGCAGCTGATCAGGTGAATATATGGCGCACCACCTATTATCATCCAATGCCCTCTGCTCAGGCGATTGTGGACTGGTTACGCGCCACCGGTTTACGGCCGTTTTTGGAGCCGCTCTCTGAAGCGATGCGGTTGGATTTTCTGCAAGATTATCTGACCATTATTGATGCCGCCTATCCGCCACTCATTGATGGCCGGCGTTTACTGGCATTTCCGCGCTTATTTATCGTCGCCCGCACCCGTCCATAATCCCACAATAAATACCGGTTAAATTAATTGACCGGTATATCGCACTGATAAAACAGCGATAAAATAGTCTAGAGTGGAAACTATTCGTTTATCATTAATTTTATTTATTGCTCACCTCGTGCCGTGTGATTTTATTAATTAGTCATATTTAAACTGAGCGCCAGCATAAAATATCATCCAAAATATTGAAAATATTTAAATAATAAAATTCATATAAATCACAGCGATAGTCATTTTCAATTGGACTTGAAAACAAAAGTGACACTATTTTACCCATGAAACGCAAAATTACATTTTCAAACACTTTCGGTAGTTGGCTATTTAATTGATAGGCATTATCTGACCTGCAAAATTAAATATCTTTGTTATACTTATTGCGGTGAAGAAATTGACAATCAACTCAATAAAGGGATACCTATTATGAGTACAGCAAAACTGGTAAAAGCAAAATCTTCTGAACTAATCTATACCCGTAATGACGTTGATGAACATGATAAAACGTTGACGATTAAGCTATTAAACCAGCTGGTTATTCAGTTTATCGACCTGTCACTGATCACCAAACAAGCTCACTGGAATATGCGCGGTGCTAACTTTATCGCGGTCCACGAAATGTTGGATGGCTTCCGCACCGCGATTAACGACCATCTGGATACTTTTGCAGAGCGCGCGGTTCAATTAGGGGGCGTGGCACTCGGTACTGCCCAGCTGGTTACTGATAAAACCCCACTGAAGAGCTATCCGACCCATATTCATAGCGTGCAAGAGCATCTGAAAGAGTTGGCAGATCGCTATGGTGTGGTTGCAAACTTCATCCGCAAAGCCATCACTGAAGTCGATGATGAGGCAAGCGCCGACATGTTTACTGCGGCATCCCGTGATCTGGATAAATTCCTGTGGTTCCTTGAAGCCAATATTGAGTAATGACCCGCATTGGTATCCAACACAGCTGCAATTTGAAAGATGGCAAGTATAGGGCCGATTAGCCCTGAGGCTGACAAAACCCAACATCGAGTCTGGTGCATGAAGGGGCAACTGTCCCTAGGGGCGCTCCGGTCGCTTAGGCGACTACGACCCCAACGGAACATTTCCCCTTCAATCAACTTTGTCAGCAGTCTGAGGGCCGGTTAACCGGCCCTATTAATGGAGGTCATATGGCAAGTGGATGGGCTGGAGACGGCGCAGTGCAAGATCAAATTGACTCCACTCTTGAAGACGCAGTTCAGCGCGCTCGAGAAGCTCTTGGCAAAGGTGAGAGTGAACTGTATTGCCTGGAATGTGGGCAAGCCATTCCCGCAGCACGGCGTCAAGCGCTGGCGGGTGTGAAGTATTGTCTGGCCTGCCAAAACGAATTAGATAAGCATCAGGCAAGCCATGCCGGGTATAACCGCCGTGGTAGTAAAGATAGCCAACTCAGATAGTCCCCGCACTACCACCCCTTTCGCTGCACCCTTTTCAAACAAAAACTCGATACAGTTAACAATATTGTTACATCAGTGTTGTTTATCGATTGTTTATTCTTGATTGCAGGGTTAATAATAAGTAAATATATAGTTCGTTGCACCACAATGACAATCACGCACTATTTTGGTGAGTCAGTATGGTGCAAACAGAGCTAGCTAAGTAATTTCAAGCTAACTGTCTAGAGTAAACTCTTTAATTTTAAATAACTTGCATTTCTGGCACGATCTTTTCATATTGCTCCCTGAAATATAAAAATGGATCTCTTTGCCCCGAGGCATTGGCGTCGTAGGTTACCAGCGGCGTCAGTACAAAAGGTATATCCACAAAAGCACAAAGGAACACCCACTTATGAAGTCACTTGTCAAAGTTTCATTGGCCGCACTTGCGCTGGCCTTTGCCGTTAGCTCCCACGCCGCAGAAAAAGAATTGATTGTTGCTACAGATACCGCTTTCGTCCCATTTGAGTTCAAGCAAGGGGATAAATACGTCGGTTTTGATATCGATTTGTGGGATGCCATTGCGAAGAAACTGGATCTGAAATACACCCTGAAGCCAATGGATTTCAGTGGCATCATTCCTGCGCTGCAAACCAAAAACGTTGACCTGGCACTGGCGGGTATCACCATCACCGACGAACGTAAAAAAGCAGTCGATTTCTCCGATGGCTATTACAACAGTGGCCTGCTGGTTATGGTCAAAGCTGACAACAACGACATCAAAGGCGAAGCAGATCTGCAAGGCAAAGTGCTGGCAGTGAAAAGTGGCACCGGCTCTGTTGATTACGCTAAAGCCAACATCAAAACCAAAGACCTGCGTCAATTCCCGAATATCGATAACGCCTATCTAGAGTTAGGAACTGGCCGTGCTGATGCAGTATTGCATGACACACCAAACATCCTTTACTTCATCAAAACTGCCGGCAATGGCCAGTTCAAAGCGGTGGGTGACTCCATTAAAGCTCAGCAGTACGGTGTGGCATTCCCACAAGGCAGTGACCTGCGCGACAAAGTTAACGTAGCTCTGAAATCTCTGAAAGAAGACGGCACTTACGCTGCAATTTATAAAAAATGGTTCGGCGTAGAACCTAAGTAATTCATTTTTGCCGTTTTTAGACCAGGAGAATATCCATGCAGTTTGAATGGAGCGCTATTTGGCCCGCCATCCCAATCCTGCTTGAAGGCGCCAAGTTAACCCTATGGATTTCGGTCCTGGGGTTGCTTGGCGGCCTGATTATTGGGGTAACAGCAGGTTTTGCCCGCGCCTATGGCGGTTGGCTGAGCAGAAATATCGCATTAGTGTTTATTGAGCTGATCCGTGGCACGCCAATTGTGGTGCAGGTGATGTTTATTTACTTTGCGTTGCCGATGATGATGCCTTTACGCATCGATCCTTTCTCAGCCGCCGTTGTGACGATCATGATTAACTCAGGCGCTTATATCGCGGAGATCACCCGTGGTGCAGTGCTGTCAATCCACAACGGGTTCCGTGAAGCCGGTCTGGCGCTAGGTTTATCCAAACGCGATACCTTGCGTTACGTGATTGCCCCTCTGGCCTTGCGCCGTATGCTGCCCCCATTGGGTAACCAGTGGATCGTCAGTATCAAAGACACCTCACTATTTATCGTGATTGGCGTGGCAGAACTGACTCGTCAGGGTCAGGAAATTATCGCCGGTAACTTCCGCGCCATGGAGATATGGAGTGCGGTGGCGGTGATCTACCTGATAATCACCCTGGCTCTGAGCTTCGTTCTGCGCCGGTTAGAAAGAAAGCTGAAAATCATATGATTGAATTTAAAAATGTCTCCAAACACTTTGGCAAAACCCAGGTGCTGCACGACATCAATCTGAATATCACCAAGGGAGAAGTGGTGGTGATTATTGGTCCTTCCGGCTCGGGTAAATCGACCCTGCTGCGTTGTATCAATAAGCTGGAAGTAATTACCAGTGGTCAATTGATTGTTGATGGTCTGGATGTTAATGACCCCAAAGTTGATGAGCGCCTGATCCGTCAGGAAGCTGGCATGGTGTTCCAACAGTTTTATCTGTTCCCGCATCTGACCGCGCTGGAAAACGTGGCCTTTGGCCCGGTCCGTGTACGTGGGGCGTCGAAAGACGCGGCGAATAAGCTGGCGATGGAGCTATTGACCAAGGTTGGGTTGGCAGATCGTGCTCACCATTTCCCGGCAGAATTGTCGGGCGGTCAACAGCAGCGTGTGGCAATCGCCCGTGCTCTGGCAGTCAAACCCAAGCTGATGCTGTTTGATGAACCTACCTCCGCGCTGGACCCGGAATTACGTCATGAGGTCTTGACCGTAATGAAGGATTTAGCCGAAGAAGGCATGACCATGGTCATCGTCACCCATGAAGTGGGCTTTGCCCAAAAAGTGGCATCGCGCCTGATCTTTATTGATAAAGGTCGAGTGGCACAAGATGGTGAGCCAGACAGTCTGATCTCCAATCCGCCAAGTGAACGTTTACGGGAATTCCTGCAACACGTCTCCTAATGCGCGGTTTAGCACGACCCTAAAACAAAACTGGCGGGCATCTTAGGATCCCCGCCTTTTTTTGTGTGGCAAACCAGCTATGCTTGGGGTTGCTGATTCTTGACCTGAGCAAATGCGGTCATTAACTTCACCACATCTTGCATACCAATATTGACCTGATTGATCACCTCACCAGCATCTTGCGTGAGCGTCACCCCGCCCCCCGCTTGCTCGACACAGGTTCCCATGCCTTTCATCGCCGCCATCACGCCGCGCTGAATGGTCTTAGTCATCTGATCGATCTCGGTTGCGGCCTTGCGTGAGTGCTCTGCCAGCAAACGAACTTCACTTGCCACCACAGAGAAGCCCTTACCATGTTCACCGGCATGGGCCGCTTCAATAGAGGCATTGATCGCCAATAGATTCGTTTGCGACGAGATTTTGCGAATAGCTTCGACCATGGTGCCAATCTCTTGCGAGCAGCGGCCTAAATCACTGACTACATCCGAGGTTTCGCGCGCAATAGACTCCACTTCCTGCATACCCCGGACTGCCTGCTGAACAATCTCCGCACCTTGCGAGGCGGAGCGGTCGGTGGTGAGTGACAGATGATGCACATCGCGGATCAGGTTCTCTTCATGCTCCTGTTGCAGCATCAGTTGCGTGATATCCTGCGCAATTTTCACCACTTTGATGACCTGCCCCTCATTGTCCATAATCGGGTTATAGCTCGCTTCCAGCCATATCGGCTTGCCACGGCTGTTCACCCGTTCAAAGCGCCCAACAATAAACTCACCGCGTGCTAATCGCTGCCAATGTTGGCGATACTCATCTGAGTGGGCAAATGCGGGCGTACATAAAATCTGATGCGATTTATGCTGAATATCCGCCAGCGAATAACCCATCACACTCAGCAGATTATCGTTCGCCGCCAAAATAGTCCCTTGCGGGGAGAAAGTGATCATGCCCATCGAACGATTAAGTGCTTTCAGTAAACTCTGATGCTCCTGAGATTGTAAAATTCGCTCAGTGACGTCATTGGCGATCTTGATAATCTCCACCACCCGCCCTTGATTATCCAGTACCGGTGTATAGGTCCCCTGCAACCAGATAATGCTGCCATCTTTACGTATCCGCTTAATATTATCGGTTATTGCTCGCCCCTCATTGAGCACTTTCCAGTGCTGACAATAAGCATCGCTGAGCACATATTGCGGGTCACAAAACAATTTATGGTGCTTGCCGATCACTTCATTCTGCTGGTAACCCATCGCCTGTAAAAATAGCTTATTGGCGTGCTTTACCGTGCCATCAGGCTTAAAGATGATCATTGGGATGGCATTATCAATCGATGTTAATTCAGCGCGCGGGGACGCATGAGATGAGTTGAAGTTGAACAACATAAGTTGAGTCCTTCTGGTGAATGATTGAGCAGCAAATGAACAATGTGCTTTTCAACGTGCTTTTAACAAATTGCACAGTAAAACCCAGAGAACCGTCATGGCTTCCCTTGAGATTTTATTCTTCACCCTGGACGATGAGGTATTTGAATTGATGAAATCAAAACACGACAAAAAATCAAAAATAGAACCCGAAACTGTCGGCTATATTGCCAGACTAAGATTTATCTTAAATAGCATAGACTAAAGTATTGGGATTTGCAGAAGACGCGGCAATCAAGAAATCGAACTCTGGGGTGGGTGTATGCGCAATATTTAACACTCGAACAGGTTAAATATTGCGGTATCGGAAACAGTGGATGTTATGAGCAGCTAACCCCCTGCGGCTTCAAGCACCAAGGGGATACCCAAAGTCATTGGAGTTGCAGGTAGGCAACAAGCGAGCTCATCCCGATGAGCTTACATTAGTAAGTGATTCGGGTGAGTGAGCGCAGCTAACACCCCTGCGGCTTCGAGCACGAAGGGGGCCCCAAAGTCATTGGAGTTGCAGGTAGGCAGCAAGCGAGCTCATCCCGATGAGCTTACATTAGTAAGTGATTCGGGTGAGTGAGCGCAGCTAACACCCCTGCGGCTTCAAGGACGAAGGGGTCCAGCGTTCAGCTTTCCAAGCAACTTGCTCCTCTGGCGTCAGAAAAGTCCATGCCACAAAACGACTCACCTTCTGACCCTGCGCCATATCAATGGTGCGCACTTCAACCGCATTGGCGTAGCGCAAAGCATGATAGATAGCCGGTAACGTCGTTTTCTTAGAAATCAATGAGGTAAACCAGAAGCAACTCTTCGCTTTAGTGGCGCTTTCCACCACCATGCGACTGACAAAACCCTCTTCCCCGCCTTCGCACCACAGTTCGCTATTTTTGCCACCAAAGTTTTGCACTGGCTTGGCGGCAACTTCACCTTTACCCAACTTGTGCAGCTTACGGCGTGTGGTGGCAGCGGCCTCTTCTGCTGAGCCGTGGAACGGCGGATTGCACAATGTGGCATCGTAACGCTCATTCGCCGCCAGAACACCCTCGAAAATAGCCTGTGGATCTTTTTGTTGTTTCAACCGCAGGGTATTTCGCAATGTCGGGTTCATGGATACCACCATTTTTGCCGCGCTCAGTGCTTGTGGGTCAATATCAGTACCGGTAAAACGCCAGCCATATTCACGCTGACCAATAATTGGGTAAATGCAATTAGCACCGACACCAATATCCAACAGCGCGATATTTTTACCTGTCGGGATCACCCCGTCATTGCAGCTGGCTAATAAATCAGCCAAATGATGAATATAATCCGCGCGTCCGGGGATGGGCGGGCATAAAAAGTCAGCGGGAATATCCCAATATTCAATACCGTAAAAATGTTTCAGCAATGCCCGATTCAGCATTTTTACTGCCAAAGGATCGGCAAAGTCGACAGAAATATCACCGTAGGCATTCGGGGCCAAAAAAGGGATTAGCTCTGGGCAACTCACTGAAAGCGCATCAAAGTCATAACGCGAGCGATGACGATTTCGGGGATGCAATCCACTTTTCTCTTTAGGGAATACTTTTTTGTTTTCCATCGTACTGACTCTCTGGTAGGCATTTTCTGGCGCGTAAGATAGCATAAATTCGTGTTAAACGGGTGAGTCGCAATAGCGGTGGCCCAACGCTAACCCATTTATTGCCAGCCAAGATACCCGATGAGTGGGTCTATTTTGGCCCTATGTGACCCTCGCGCAATGTAGGAATGTATGCATACTGAAAACTATTATTACTACGAACCCGCTGCTGGACATGGCCTGGCGCATGATCCCTTTAAGGCCATTATTAGCCCGCGTCCCATTGGTTGGATATCGTCAGTCAGCCGCGCTGGCCAACGTAATCTTGCGCCTTATAGCTTCTTTAACTGCTTCAGCGATCGGCCGCCGATTATTGGTTTTTCCAGCAGTGGTTGGAAGGACAGCGTCGCCAATATCACCGAAACTGGCGAGTTTGTCTGGAATCTGGCGACCCGCCCCTTGGCCGCAGCGATGAACAACAGTTCGGCCTCTCTGCCTCCAGATCAAGATGAGTTTCAGTTTGCCGGATTGACCCCCAGAGCTGGTCGTCGCGTCAATGTCGATTGCGTGGTAGAAAGTCCCGTTAATTTCGAATGTAAATTGACGCAGTGCATCCAGCTAAAAAATGCTGAAGGAGCAACTATTGATAACTGGCTGGTGTTAGGTGAAGTCATTGCGGTACACATTAATCGCGACCTGATCAATGCCGAGGGGATTTATCAAACAGCGGCAGCACAACCCATTTTGCGTGCCGGTGGCCCGAGCGCCTATTACCAAATTTCCGATGATTTGCGTTTTGACTTACTTCGGCCTGAAGGAGGGCAACCTCGCCAATAAACATTCAAAAAATTTGAATGGTTTACTCAATTCTATCCGGTTTCAAAATAACAACAAGGGTGTAACATTGCTTCTATCGAAAGGAAACGCCCTTTCAACCTTAAAACCGAATAGGAATACATCATGAAAAACATCAAAAATTTCGTTGCAGTTATCGCCCTGTCTACTTTGTCTTTCGGTAGCTTCGCCGCTGAATACGTCAACAGTCAAGATGCAGCTCAATTAGAACAAGCGGGCACCATCACCGTCAGTGGCGCAACAGACCTGAGTAGCTTGAAAGCACAGCTGGCAGAAAAAGCAGATGCCGCTGGCGCTAAAGCCTTCACCATCACATCAGCGACAGGTAATAATTTGATGCATGGTACTGCAGTTATTTATAACTAATAGGCGATTCACCACGGCACTGGAAGCGAGATCGACTCTTCCCCTCAAAGCCCATCAGCAAATCTGATGGGCTTTTTGTTGATCACACCAGACTAGCTTTAGTCTTAATGTGAAAGCGCATTGATGGCGTGGGCAAAGGCGCGACACATCGCCTCATCCCCCTGCTGATTATCAGCCAGCTGTTTATCGCCATCCACCACCCGTATCATGACATTTAAATCAAAATCGGCCACAGGTTGCACACGCTCAGCAGCCAGTTCCATGGTTTTCTGCGCTGTGCGCCAAGACTCTTCGGCGGTTTGATTGCATACCGTCGCCAGATAATCTGGATTGAACCCCTCCCCCGTCAGGCTACGCAGTGTCTCATCATGGCTGACACTGTTGCCTGGTCGCCAATAATGTTCAGCAAGATCTGGACCAATAGCGGCATTATCCGTGAGGTAACCATCACGTTGCAGGAAGAAGGCCCGCGTCTGCTCTACTGCCATTAACGCCAGTAAATAACCTTGATAAGAGCAGGCGGACTCCATCGACAACAGATGAGGGATAGCCAACGTTGGACGTGGGCTACCACTGATACCCAGAATTTTCAGTTCAATGTCTCTCGCCAATTGAGTGATAGCCTGTGGCGTGCGCTGCGCATCATCCCACTGATAAAGTTGCCACTCAAAATAGGGCACTAATAGTATATGGCGCTCATTAAAAGCACGCATCGGTTGTCGGGCTTGAATACTCTCCTGAATCAACGTATCTGGAATAGATTCACCCTCGCTATTTTTTGCGTAGCGCTTGAGCCAATCGGCATCATCAAGCAGGCTATCGCAAAACATGGATTGAGTTTCGGCATACGCCATCGAGGTAGGTGGGAACTCTTGCGAGAAACAGGGCGCGTTTTGCACAATATTAGAAAAGTGCGCCGCATGGCCCCCTTCATGGAACAAGGTATTTAGACCCGAAGCCCCGCTGCCGACCTGATCGGGCTTAGCCAAACTGGTGAAGTTGATCCGTGCCGGTCGCCATTTACCTTGATCGACAAAAGGTGGCACTGGCCCATGCATGAAGCCATTTTCATATTTCCCTTGTCGCACCAGCAGATCCAGATTCATCTGCGCACCCCGAAAACCAATATGCAGCCGCTTAAAGCTGTTGATCCAGCGATCCAGTGACTCGGCGAATGGAAAGTAGGGATCTAATTGGCGGGTAACATCTCCGGCACTGGCAAAGCGGATATTCCAAGGCTCCAGCGCTTCTGGGCCTTTTTGCGCCGCCAATTGCTGCAAACTGCGCTGATTCGCCTCACGAGTCTGCTCTTCAAAGCGGTCCAGAATGGCGAACAGTTGTTCTGGCGTCATGCGCTCAGTTTTATTCACTTTGTAATCAAAGTAATTGCGATAGCCCATTTGCCGTGCAAATCGGTTACGTAGATTAATCAGTTCCGGCAAGCCATTGTGCAGTAACCATTGCTCCAATTCACGCAGTGCCAGCTGCGAACTGTGGCGATACTCTGGGTTTTCATTGGTACCTTGGTTAGTCAGTAGCTCCCCCAATGAAGCGGGTACTCGCTCACCTGCGGCATTCAGGTGTGTCACAGTAAAGGCCATGCGCCGCTGATAGAGTGATGACTCAGCAGCAATCATCTCATCCAGCAGGGTTTGTGCCTTGGGATCCTCAATGGCGTTACAGTCAAAAAAGCGATACCAGCCTCGCAACCCATGCAGCAGAGCATCGCGTTCTGCGTTGGCAGGCTCACTTTCCAGATTGGCTATCAGGTCACGCAGCTCTTTTAACCGCTGGCTTTGCGCGATAAACCGCTTATACGCCGTTTCTGCCGCTGAAAATTGCTGCGCAATATCATCGCCACCTAACCCCATGTAGTTCTGCCAGAAGAGATCTTCTTTAGTCTGATGAACCGCCAGATAGTCCTGATTCAGGGCAGTAAAATAGCTCAATGCCTGTTGCATAGCGTTCCTTTTCAGCAATGTTAGATGAAGAAAATCAAAGGATTCCCCTCAGTCTAGCACTGCCCAATCAGACAACAAGTGAGAAGGATGACCTTAGTATTAGGCTATTTGAATTTGTTGCAGCGCCTGCTCGACAGAATCAGCCCGCCCAGCAGCCACTAAGCAGCACGCCACTTGTTTTTGAATCGCCTCAGGGATGGGGACCTCACCCGCTAGACAGCGCTCAATCCAAACAGCCGTTATCACCGCCTCTTTTGAGGCGGGCAGCTCAGACTCCGTCGGCTCTGGTTGACGATCGAGTAAAATTTGCTGTTCGCCGCCATGGATATAGTGAATCGGCGAGCTACGTAATGGGTTGGCATAAACCTCCCCTTCCGTGCCTTGCTGCAACAGCGCGGGTGCATTGATCGCCTGGAAGAAGCCCCCGACTTTTTGCATATATTCAGGATGAGATACACTGGCGAGCCGCAGTGCTTCGTCGTGAATGAATGGAGTGGCCAGTTTTGCCAACGTGTGGCTGCTGTTCCTGACCCCCATACGCCAACGTTGCTGCAATTGATGGTCCAATTGCACGGACAGTGCTGACACGGGGATAAACACCGGCAATCCGCTATCCAGACGCAGTTGGGCCTCAGCGGCGGTGCGCGACCACGGAATATTTAGCTGTTGGAAAATCTCGGCACTGGTCACTCGGCTGCTGTCTTCGGTCACGCCATGAACCACCACCGGCAGACCAAGGCGCGAGAGTAACAGAGCCAGTAAGGGGGTCATATTGGCTTGCTTGCGCGCCCCATTATAGCTTGGGATCACCACCGGTAATGGGCGGCCCGCAGGCGCGCGTAGTGACATCACCTGCTCTTGCATCGCCTGATAAAAGCCCAGAATTTCCTGCTCGGATTCACCTTTGATCCGAAAAGCAATCAGGATGCCCCCCAACTCCAGCGCCGGGACTTGCTCTGCCAACATGGCTTTATACAACTCATAAGCCGTCGACTGATCCAGATCGCGGGCATGGTTCTTACCGCGCCCAATCTCTTTGATAATTTTGCTGTAATCCATGCTGCGGTATTACCCCTGTCACGACGTGTTAAACATAAATCAGGTTAGATATTACTGAAACTCTATCACTGATAGTAATAGATATAGCCAAATAGTTACCACGGTGGTTGCGGCGTAAAAGCGGCAACCAAAGCATCAATGGTCACCCTTAATCTGGCGGGCATCCCCCCCTTTTTAGCCAGACGACATGGATGGGTAAACCTAGACCAGTGCTACCTGACAAAATCTCCTGTAGTTGCCCCTCGCGGAGCGCCTCTCCCACCAGCCAGCGTGGTAACAGCGCTATTTCATCAAGGATATCAGGCGGCTACGCTGCTATTAGTGACGGTGTCACTGGTGGGTTTATTGGCTGTTAGCTGGCAAAAAAACAGGCCACTGCTGAGATAAAATACGCAGTGGCCTGATGATTAGCGCGGTTTACTCAGCTCTTCTGGCGGGCTGAACAGAACACGATAAATTGCACCGCCTAAGGCTCCGCCCACAAACGGGGCGAGCCAGAACACCCAGAGTTGTTGCAAGGCAATTCCCCCGGCAAAAATAGCCACACCGGTACTACGTGCAGGATTTACCGAGGTATTATCCACTGGGATACTGATTAAATGGATCAGTGTCAGACATAGCCCAATAGCCAAGGGGGCCGCGGCAGCGGGGGAACGTTTGTCTGTCGCCCCCATAATGACCATCACAAACCCCATGGTCAAAATCACTTCGGCCACCAGTACCGCTTGTAAGCTATAGCCCCCCGGCGAGCGAACCCCAAAACCATTGCTGGCGAATCCGGCACTGACATCGAAACCGGCTTTGCCACTGGCGATTAAGTACAAAATGGCCGCACCCGCTAACCCACCCAGTACCTGCGCCACGATATAGGGTACCAATTGCGCACCGGAGAAGCGGCCGCCGACCCATAAGCCCAGTGATACCGCTGGGTTAAAATGCGCGCCAGAGACATGCCCCAATGCATACGCCATAGTGACGACCGTCAGGCCGAATGCCAACGCCACACCGAGAAACCCAATCCCCGCCACCGGGAACATGGCAGCCAACACTGCGCTACCACACCCGCCTAACACCAACCAGAAAGTGCCAATAAATTCTGCCATTAGCTGTTTCATGCTGCTTCACCCCTGCCTGATAAATATGTCGATAGCAGTTAGCGTTGCCACTAACCAATAACCAGCAATTTACGCCGAAGGTACTACCAGGCTTAACTTGTTAGGGTCAGCTCCCCAGCGGCTAACTTAATCTTAGTCACTGGTTTTATACAGATAGGGAAAGATTTCAGATGAAATGGTTTTTTCTATAAATTACCGCTAAAAAAGGGAGTCATTAGCGAAAATCGCCCAACTTTATCCTCTTTTCTTACGCCCTCTCTTCCCTACTGGCTTAGCGGGCGCCGTCAACGCAGGGGCAATTTCCCCCTCAGGCATATCGGGTTGCTCAATGGGGAAGATCGGTAATGCCGCCAACAGTCGTGACCCATAACCTTTGGTTAATAATCGCCGGTCATAAATCACAATTTCACCGTGGCACTGATTACTGCGGATCAACCGCCCGACCTGCTGAATCAGGTTAAACGAGGCACTTGGCAAGCTTTGCACTTCAAAGGGGTAGCGTTTCAGCGATTTTAACCACTCGCCTTCCGTGAGGATCACGGGGCTGTCGATGGGTGGGAAGGATATTTTGTGGATATGAACTTGAGTCAGTAATTCACCCTTCAAATCCAATCCTTCGGCGAATGATTGCAGGCCAATCAATACACTGGCAGTGCCGTTATTGACCCGTTTACGGTGCTCTTCGACCAGCCGATAGCGCGGTTGATCGCCCTGTACCAGCAGCATCAGACGTAAATCTGTCACATGGCTGAGGAAGGTCTGCATCGCCCGATGGCTGCTGAACAGAATCAACATTCCTTTATGCTGACCACTGGCTTGCTGCGCTCGGAAAAAGTGCGCCATTTCCGCCAAATGTTCAGCCTCATGGGCCATGGTTGGCTCAAAACGCATTTTGGGAATGATCAACTTCCCCTGTTCAATATGATTAAACGGCGATGACAGCGCTTCAAAGCGATCACCTGCTTTTTCACTCAGGCCGCTCAGCTCCTGCAAACGCGCAAAACTGTTCAGTGAGCGCAATGTTGCAGAGGTCACAATCACATGGGGGACTTTACGCCAGAGCATTTTATCGAGCTGATCACTAACCCGTATGCCCACGCAGTGGAAATAGAGATGCGTTTGATTCTCGCGATAATCGCGGGTGATCCACTTAGAAATCGGCGCGTTCGAGGCTTTTGCCATCGCCGCCAGCCGCCAAAGTTTGCTCATGGCCTCCAGATAGCCCAGTGTCCGGCTCATTTGGATAATCGCACGGTGCAAACGGACAATGTCGTGCTTCCCGGTCTGTTCGCTCAAATCATTGAGCACAAATTCGGCCAAACCGCGTAAGGCATCGGTCAGCTTGAATAATTTGGCGCAATCCTCCGTCAGGCTGCCCGGTAGTTCGCCCATTTCAAAGCGGTAGACCGCCGGACTGCCATCGGCGGGCAGCAGTTGACTCACCTGCTGTTCGACACTCAACATCAGCTCGCGCAACTGCTCACAATGGTCTTTCAGACGCTCCGGATTCGATAAACTGGGGGGGTTCTTTGGCCGATACTGCACCATGCATTGATCCACCTGCCGCACAATCATATCCAACTGCATATTGGCAAAAAAAGCGGTAATTTCACCTTCAATCTCCAGCGCATCCCGCGCCACATCGGGCAAATGGTGGCCTTCATCCAGCACCAGCAGCAGCTCTTTAGGATTGGGCAACACAGATTCAGTTTCCAGCGCCGCCATCACCAATGCGTGATTGGCGACCACCACATCAGCACTCTCTATCTCTTTGCGGGCAATAAAGAATGGGCATTCACGAAAATAGTGACAGTTGCGCCCTAAGCAATTGGCCTTATCAGTGCTTAATTTGGCCCATAGGCTGTCACTGAGTGACAACTGATGATGGTCGCGCAGCCCGTCCCAAACATGACTGTTCAGTGATTTAGTGAGTGCCAGACAGGTGGCTTGTTCTTCACCGTTGGCGGGGGCCAGTTCATCGCCGAGAAACAGAGAGAGATCGCCCTGCCCGGAAACATCCGTGCACATTGCCGCCAGATTGCGCGGACAGACATACCGCCCACGCCCGAAGGCACCAGTAAATTTAAGATCAGGAATGATTTTCTTCAGCAGCGGCAAATCTTTGCTGTAAATCTGATCCTGCAATGCCACGTTCGCCGTACTGACCACCAACGGCTTGCTCTCTGCGCGGCCAACCGCAATGCCGGGAATCAGATAGGACAAAGTTTTGCCGACACCGGTCGGTGCCTCAATGGCTAAATGGCGGCCTGCATCACCCGCCAGCGTTTTCGCCACTTCGGCTATCATCTGGCGCTGTGGCGCTCGGGAAATAAAATCGGGGATCTGCTGCGAAAGCGCCTTATACCACTGACTTATTTGTTCTTTTACTGCTGGGGACAAGGCCATGCATATCTTATCTAAACTGAATGTTGCCCTATTGTCCCACACCACAAGGCTCACGTCAGCCTGAAAGCACAGCAGCAATAGTTGAAATCCGCCGCTTGCGCCAATGACAGTGGGATGAAATTTACGCAATGTCGCAGTTATTTATGATTTGTCATAAATATATCACACAGATGCGGTAAAAATTCTGCGCTGGACGAATTCAGACAGATATTGGATACAGCAAAAAAATTAATCATTCGCGTCTTTTCAAATAAGAGAAACAGGGCAAAATATGAAACGTAATATTCTGGCAATCCTGGTACCGGCTTTATTAGTTGCCACTACGTCACACGCAGCAGAAATTTATAATAAAGACGGTAACAAACTTGATTTATACGGGAAAGTAAAAGCACTGCATTACTTCTCTGACAATAATAAAAGTGATGGCGACAAATCTTACGTCCGTTTTGGTTTTAAAGGTGCGACCAAAATTACTGATGAGCTGACGGGTTACGGCCAATGGGAATATAACATTGCCGCTAACTATGCTGAAAGCCAAGAGACAAAAGACAACAAAACTCGTTTAGCCTTTGCTGGTTTACGTTATGGTAATTTAGGTTCAATCGATTATGGTCGTAACTACGGCGTATTATATGACGTCGCCGCCTGGACCGATATGTTGCCTGAGTTCGGCAATGACAGCTACACCAGAACCGATAACTTTATGACTGGCCGCACAACGGGCGTGGCAACTTACCGCAATACAGATTTCTTCGGTCTGGTTGATGGCCTGAAATTCTCTCTGCAATATCAAGGCAAAAACGGCAGCGAAGCTGACAGCAATAACGGCCGTGCCGATGCAACCAAACAAAATGGCGACGGCTTCGGCATGTCCTCCAGCTATGAAATTGGTGCTGGTGTGAGTGTGGGGGCGGCCTATGCCTCATCTAACCGTACCACAGCCCAGAAGAACGGCACCTTCGGTAAAGGCGATAAAGCGGATGCCTGGACTACCGGCCTAAAATATGATGACAATGGCGTTTATCTGGCCGCAACTTATGCCGAAACCCGTAATATGACCCCTATTTCTGGCACTGCGGTAATTAATAATGTGTCAACCAGCGTAAGTGGTTTTGCTAACAAAACCCAAAACGTTGAATTGGTCGCGCAATACCTGTTCGATTTTGGTTTAAAACCTTCTTTGGCCTATGTTCAATCTAAAGGAAAGGATATCGAAGGTATCGGCGATGCTGATTTAGTGAAATACGTTGATATTGGTGCGTCTTACTACTTCAATAAAAACATGTCTACGTACGTTGATTATAAAATCAACCAACTGGATGACAATAATAAGCTGAAGTTGAATACAGATAACGTGGTAGCTGTCGGCCTGGTTTATCAGTTCTAATTACCATGCATCGGTATTATCCTCATTGTTTTACTGTTTGAATGCTTCATTGTGACTTGTGAATTTAATAATTTACTTGTCATTATGCCGGGATAATACCCGGCTTTTTTTATTTATCTGTAATCAACTATTTTATATGCAAATAACCCTTTGTAAACTGACGGTCAATCTGCGGTCACCGCCAGTAATTTCGTATCGCGCAGTGCCTCAGCGACCGCCCCTCTTCGTTTTGCATCGTCAATAGTGGAAAAGTCCGCGCGTTGAATCCATTGCTGGTAGCGATTTTCACCTAAACCTTTATCCGCCTGAACCATCAATGGTACTAAGCGCACACCGATATGATCGAGGCTGCGATAGGGCCATTTCTTCTGCTCATCGGTAAAAGGGGCCATAAAATCAAGTGCCTTGATCAAACCGCTGCCATTGGGGGTTTGATAACGCCACAGATCGATATGGACTTTATCAGCCAGTTGGGCCATCAAAACCGCCGCTTGTAAGCTGAAATAGCTGTAGTGGAAAGAGCGCGTTCGAGCCAACTCCAGCGGCTGTGAACCCTCTGCGGCTAACTGGGTATCAAGTTTGGTTTTCAACAATTCAGCCATCTCGGCCACCGCCTTTGGCTGTTGCAGATACCAGGCAATACCGGCCACTTGTGTCGCATACCAGTTGCCGTGATTATTCTGCGCCACCGCCTCTTTTTTACCAGCAGGGCTATTTTGTAGCCACTGTAAATACTCCGTCATCCACTGCCGGATCTGCTTTTCATCATCGGCTGTCCAGTGCTGATTTTGCCGTAACATAATCAGCGAATCGACAATACGGGTAGCGAAGTAACGCCCATCCAGCACCCCAGTACCACGCCCGGCAGCAATTCCAGGTACGCCCTGAGCAAAATTGAGATTCGGGTTCATGCGCGTTTGCGGGGCAATAAACCAAGTGCGAATCAAGCTAATAGCCTTATCGGCATACGGCTGCTGGCCGGAAAAATACCAAGCCAGCGTCAATGCCTCTACCTGCGCGGTAAAATCAGCCAGCCTGACACCATCACTGTCAGCATTTTTACTCGCCGGATTAATCTGCCCATCTTTGCGCACCCAAGGTAGGCCATCACTTTTTTCGCTATCCGGCCACCAGTACGCACTGAGACTGAGATAATCATGTTTAGAGCCGCTGGGCGGCACCATGTTTTTCTCCGTGACACTGGGATCCGGGCGTTTCAGCGCTTTATCCGCTTGCTGTAATAACAGCCTATAAGCCTGCAGGGTCTCCTTCGATGCCTGTTTTTGCGCAATCGCCAGTTTATTATGCTGTAACTCGCTGTCCGATAGAAAAGCAAACTCATTTTGCGCGCCATCCGCAGACATGGAGATGAACGTAAATAGCAGCATTAATCCAGCGAAAAAACCACCAAAAATGATTGGGTTAATGCCAAATTGACGCCCTTTGCGTAAAGACATTACAGCCATAAATCATTCACCTTGTCTGATAATCAGAAATAACTGCAAAGTCATACCTAAGCCATGGTGCAAACTTTATGCATCATGCCAGAGGCATTTTTAGTTTTCAGGGAAAGCATAGTTTTTGTCACTACTTATGAATCCACTAGCTATCAACTTCAAGAATAAGCCCCTGTTTTAGCGTAAAATTTAGACGAAAATTTAAAAGGTAAAAAAACGATAAAAACCTTTGCTTACGAGCACGGTTCTCATGTTTACTGATGCATCTCTGTTTTACCGCCTTTTCTTATTGAATAACTATGCTAAAGCAAAATAGCCGTAATCTGTGGTTGCTGGTCGGTTCACTCTTCACCTTATATTTCGTTTGGGGTTCAACTTATCTGGTCATTCGCATCGGGGTGGAAAGCTGGCCACCATTGATGATGGCTGGCTTACGTTACCTGATCGCCGGGGTGTTACTGTTCAGCTTCCTTGCCATTCGAGGCCATGCCCTACCCACCTTACGTCAATGGATGGGTGCCAGTGCAATCGGCATCTTATTATTGGCTATTGGTAATGGGCTCGTCACCATCGCCGAACACCAGCACGTCCCTTCGGGCATTGCCGCCGTCATGGTCGCAACCGTGCCGCTATTCACTCTATGTTTCAGCATGTTATGGGGCATGCGCAACACAAAACTGGAGTGGTCGGGGATTGCTCTTGGTCTGGTTGGGATAGTATTGCTGAATACCGGTAGCAACTTATTGGGTAACCCAATGGGTGCAGTCCTGATATTGCTGGCTTCTGCCAGCTGGGCATTTGGCTCAGTCTGGAGTTCACGTCTGGCATTGCCAAGTGGTGCTATGTCCGGTGCTGCGCAGATGTTGGTGGCAGGGGTGGTGCTATTAGTTGCCAGTACATTAAGTGGTGAAGAGCTGAATCAAATGCCAAGTATGGGCGGCATTCTTTCATTGCTGTATTTGATTGTTTTCGGCTCGATGCTCGCCATCAGCGCCTATATGTTCTTGCTGAAAAATGTCCGCCCGGCGGTGGCCACCAGTTATGCCTATGTGAATCCCGTCGTCGCTGTATTGCTGGGTATCGGTTTTGCTGGTGAAAGTCTATCGACGACCGAATGGTGTGCATTAGCCGTTATTGTTTCGGCGGTAGTATTGGTCACGCTGGGAAAATTTCTGTTTAAGCCGCGTTAATCTTTGCGGATCAAGAATGCAACACGGTTGTTTCATTGAGTGAACAGGCTATAATTCCCGCTGGTTAGATAAAAAGTGAAAATAATTATGCTGAAAAAAGCACTCGTTATCCTGATTGCGATAATGGCTCTGAGTTCATTAGGCGGTGTTTTTCTGGCCGGGCTGAACATTTATACCCGTTCAACCACCCCACATGAAACCGAAACGACAGAATCCTCGCCACTGTCTGATATAGGCCCAGCGGGCTTATCGAACAATGGTCAAGAGTCTCCATAGCACCTATTAATCACACGGGGTCATCATTATTACTCCGTGTGATTAATGATAGAAATACTCTGCATAACTGCTTATATCTGTCACAACCCTATATATTTCACAATCCCGTCGGTCACAACCTTGTTCGTCACAACCCTGCTCGCCGTACCTACTGCTTCAGCACCCAGATAAAATACTGCCCCTCTTTCTGCTCTGAGCCTTCCAAAATCTTCTCGAATCCGGGGAAATGCTGGCCCCAATCAGCAAGACTACGGATGTAGCGCAACCACGGCTCATCATCGCGACCAAAACTCTCCCCCGGCATGACGATCGGAATACCCGGAGGGTAAGGAATGACCCCGACAGCAGAAATGCGCCCTGCCAACTTATCCAGTGGCAGCAACTCGCAACGCCCAGCCATATGCTCCTGAAAAGCCTGACGAGGTAAAGTTACCGGAGTGGGTAAATGGCTAAATGCCGCCGCCTGCAACTTATCCATCTCACTGGTTTTCATATAAGCAAACATGGTGTCACACAGCGCTTTTAAGCCAATATGCCCATATTGTTGCGGATAATTTTTAGCCAGATTGGGTAGGCAAATCGACACTGGCGTATTGCTGTCATAGTGCTGCTTGAATTCCAGTAGCACATTGATTAGTGTGCCCCACTTCCCTTTGGTCACCCCCACCGAAAACAGGCACAACACCATAAAATCAGTGGTTCGCGAAGGCACAATTCCTCGCTGCCCTAGAAATTCCGTCACCACTGCGGCGGGAATCCCCTTTTCGACCAATTTGCCATCATCCCCCATACCTGGCACCATAATCCCCGCCTTAATGGGATCAAGCATGCACCAATCATCTTCTAACGGGTCAAATCCATGCCATGACTCGCCGGGTTTGAGCACCCAGCAGTCGGGATCGGTGGTTAACTGCTCTCTTGACGCTTTTGCAAAAGGAATCCGCTGACCACTTTTGCTCTCGGTGATCTCTGGCGCATTCCAGGGCTTAAAGAACCACTCACCCTGTTGGGCAAAGGCGTCATGAGCACGCGCCAACGCTAAGCGGAAATCGACCGCTTCATCGATAACCTCCTGTGTCAGTGCCTGACCCTGATCCCCCTCCATCATCGCAGCCCCCACTTCATTGGCGGCAATAATGGCGTAAAGCGGTGAAGTCGTGGATTGCAACATATAGGATTCATTAAAACGTGAGTGCTCGATGGGTTTCTTACCATTTCTCACGTGGATATAAGAAGCTTGAGATAGTGCTGCCAACAATTTATGTGTTGATTGCGTGGCAAAGACAGTCGGCCCCTGCGGATCATGATCAGTGGGCGCGCCCCGCATAGCGAAGCGATCGCGGTAAAGAGGATTAAAGCGCGCATAGGCATACCACGCCTCATCAAAATGAATCTGATCGACACTTTTAGCCAATAGATCTTGTGCTTGCTTCGCGTTGTAGCACATGCCGTCATAGGTACAATTGGTGATCACCGCATAGACAGGTTTACTCTCTGAAACCATCGCCTTTAGTGGATTCTGCGCGATTCTCTCACTAATGGCGGCTGGCTGAAACTGAGCTTTGGGGATAGGGCCGATAATGCCATAGCGGTTGCGGGTTGGGATAAAAAATACCGGTAATGCCCCAGTTAGCACCAGCCCCTGCTCAATAGACTTATGGCAATTACGATCACATAACGCGATCTGCTTATCGCCAACTACCGCAGTCATAATGGCACGGTTAGATCCGGATGTGCCATTGAGCATTGAGTAACTGATATGCGCGCCAAAGATTTGTGCTGCATAGGCCTCGGACTCTTTGATTGGCCCGCTATGGTCAAGTAACGAACCCAATGATGCCCGCTCAATTCCTGTATCCGAACGAAATAGGTTTTCGCCGTAGAAATCCAGAAACTCACGCCCTACGGCACTCTTACTGAATGCCACTCCGCCCTGATGGCCCGGTGCGGCCCAAGAGTACTCAGGGCTATCTTGCGTGTATTGCAACAGGGCTTTGGTAAAGGGGGGTAATAACTGCTGATAATACTTGCTAATCAATGCATTGGCGCGGGCAGCAATAAACTCGGCGGTATCTTCATGCATCCAGACAAACTCATTGACCAGCTTCATGGTATCTAAGCTCAGGCTATCAATACATGAATGCTCCGCCATCAATAACACTGGAATAGATTTATTGCGCCGACGAATATCTTGTAGCAGGGCAAATGCCTGACTGTGGGATTCGTCATCATTACCGCCGGAGGTCCAATCAACAAAAATACAGCACAATGAGGAATCCGATGCCACCGTTGCCCTGCCATCTTCAAATGTCGCGGCAGCGATAACATTGAAGTTGATATCATCCAACGCAATAATTAGTTCATTCACCGCCCGACCATTGGCAGTATTGAAATCACGAATATTACTGTCGACGACTAAAACGTTACGCTTTTTGTGGCGACTTAAGTCAATCATCGTATTCGTCCTTATTCGCTATGATTTATCGCATAGCAACAATGAGGCCCAATCAACTCGCGAGTAGGCCCGTGATTACTGAGCATTCTTAGCTGGAGAATCAAGTGGAAATGGACTTTTATGGGTACGGTTATAATTGAATGTGTATAGGGCCGTGATAACCATAAGAGTTACAAATGACCACATCACCTCTTTCGCCCCCGAACCGACGACAGCCCAAATACAATAGACAAAAGCGATCAGTGTAATTCCAATATAAGTGTTGGCTCTTGACCCTAAATGACCATGGCCCACCAGCAGTAACGCGGCACAGGTATACAAATAGGGAACCAGCGTAAAAATAACAGAGACAGAAGAGACTAAGCCAAACTCTTTAGCCGCATTGGGCGAGATACTGCTGATTTGGAATATCGTCATCAGAACCCCCAGGATCAGCAGACCCGCGACAGGTGTTCCGGACTTATTAACCCTCCCAAATATCGGCGGAAATAATCCATCATCAGCGGCCGCTTTGGCCGTTTGCCCAGCAACCAATGTCCAGCCCCCTAGTGAGCCCAAACAGCCTAGTGCCGCACAGAGTGAGACGATAGCGCCAGCGGTGTCCCCTAGGGCTAGACGTGCTGCATCACCAAAAGGCGATGCTGATACACGTAACTCCGCATTTGGAATCATGCCCATGATGGCGCTACTGGAAAGGACGTAGCAGACGGCTGCAATCAACACGCCCCCCACAGTGGCTATCGGCACATTACGCTTAGGATTTTTCACTACACCGGCAGCCACCGAGGCCGTTTCTACCCCAATAAATGACCATAATGTGACATTTAGGGTACTTTGAATTGCGCCCAAGGTGCCTAAGCCGCTGACATTCCACGCGGCCATATAAATTTCGCCTTTGAACCAGAACCAGCCAAATAGTGCGATACCTACAATAGGTATCAGTGCTAGCGACGTGGCAACCGCTTGTACTCGGGTAATCATTTTAGGCCCAACAATATTTAGCCCAACAAATATCCAGAGAACCACAATGCAGGTAATGGTTAATACCATTGGCTCTTTCAAGATTGGGAAAAAATAGCTGAGATAACCGACACCAATGACGACCATAGCAATATTACCAATCCAACATGCCAACCAATAAAGCACATTTGTTTGATAACCTAGAAATGGGCCAAATGCTCGCCGCGCATAAGCGTAGGAGCCTCCAGGACTATCATCCAAAGATGACATCTTGGCATAAACCATTGAAAGTGCTAATGCGCCAATAATTGTCACCAGCCACCCCCAGATAGCGATTCCCCCTGTCGATGCTAAACTGGCTGGTAATAAAAATACGCCGGACCCCATTATATTCCCTGCAACCATAAGGGTTACGGGAATAAGCCCGACCTTTTGATCATCTGTAGACATAGGTAATCCTTACAAACGCCTATAAAAATAATAGAAATGACAATGAATATTTGGTGCACCTATAAAGGTAGCTGATATAAACAATAAATAAAGAAATCTCAGAATATAAATAATTATATTTATATCATGCGAGCCATTTAATTCCCCACTGAATAATTAATTACATATATTATTTAATAAATAGTTTAAGTTCTGTATTAGTGAATAATACATATAGTAGGTATATATATTTAAAGTGTGATTACACCTGCTGCAAAAGCGGTTGCTTGCATCTGCTTAATGACGTTATAAGCCGACCAAGGCAGTACGTTAAATGCTCTGATCAATAACTTATCCTTGGCGGTCGCGGCCTCAGGTGCATTAACCGTATCAGTGATAGCCTGCCGTATCCGGGCTAGTTGTTCTTTGGATGTCGATAATGAGGTAATCAGTGGCAACCCCGGGGCGGCTTCTGTTTGCGCTATAATCTTTAATCCGGCAACCATTGATGGATCCGCGCGTTGTAATAACGCAAAGCTTACACAATCTATCGCGGCAATATCTGCCTGCTGCCGTCGAATCATGTCAATTGATTGGTAATGGCTTCCAGAGGCTAAACCATGAGAAAAAAAACGCCCATTCACGGCCAGTGGCGTAATTAAAGCCCGTAAAGCATTGTACCCGGACTGAGAATCGATGCTGTTATACGCCACTCGCCTGTGCCTAAAATCAGCCAGTGTTTGCCCATCATCATTGGCTCGAACCACAACTAAACTGCGGTAATACTCTGCTGAGCAATAGGGTGATTGATAGCTGAATACCCCAACCAACTGCACCTGCTGCTGCAATAAATTCACCAGAGGGAAACCACATGTCTGGCTTAAAAGCAGATTTGGATCACGCCAGTGTTGCAGTAAATCCGATGGACACACTAATTGCTGATTTACCGCAGTGACACCATGGCGGTGTAATTGCTGCAATAATAGTCGCCCAAAAGGCAGGACATCTTGCGGCTGGACACCGTACATCGGGAGTGAAATCAGCATAGGTTCCTACTGTTCATGAGAACAACAAAAAATAGTCAGCCGTGCTTCTCTACGGGAAGCGTTTGTAATTCGCGCCAGCGTGACAGCCGCCGACTCAAACGTGAAAAAACCATATCTGTAATTATCGCCAAGAGTGCGACAACAACCGCCCCCTGAATAACGTAGGCGGTATTAAAGCCACTTAGGCCAATAATGATGGGAGAACCCAGCGTTTTCGTCCCGACGGTCGAAGCAATAGCGGCAGTACCAATATTGATAATGACCGATGTTCGAATACCCGCCACAATCACAGGTGCGGCTAGAGGCAATTCAACTCGCCACAAAATCTGCTGAGTACTCATTCCCACCCCTTGCGCCACCTCGCGGATACCTCGCGAAACAGACTCAATACCGGTGATCGTCCCTTGTAAAATGGGCAATAGGCCATATAGCACTAATGCGATAATGGCGGGTTTCTCACTAAACCCCATCACAGGTACTGCAATGGCAAGTACGGCGACCGGTGGAAAAGTCTGCCCCATCGCGACAACAGTCTCTACCACAGAACGAAACTCTTTCCCTGCTGGACGAGTCACTGCGATACCCGCACTAACGCCAATAACAACCGCGATAATGCTTGAAACGACTACCAGCATGACGTGAGCCACAACAAGGGACCAGAAGGTATCTTGTAGATAAATTGGCCTATCGAGGTCAGGAAATAAAGCGGCAAAAAAACCGTGCAGGGAGGTCATGCCAAAAACCAAACCCGCTAACAAAAGTACCGCCCAACAGAGCGGGTCTTTTAACCAACTCAGTAGCTGAAATGATTCGCGCTTAGCGGTTGCGTTCTTAATATCACTGGCTTTGGCTGCCCCAAATTTCACACGCCCCCCTTATCTGCTACCAAATCAGCAAAATAAAGCACACCCAATGGCTGCCCATGCTCATCGGTAACAGGCAATTTATCCGTCTGACGTGACACAAATAGGGAAAGCGCTTCACGCAGACTGGTTGTACCGAGTATCGGTAATCCAGTCTGCGTTTCACCACGCCTGACTCGTTGTTCTGCCCAGCCAAGTGAGAGCAACTTAATTCCGAGATCACTACGACCAAAGAAATCACGGACAAAATCATTGGCGGGTTGGGTCAACATTTCAAGTGGTGTTCCTTGCTGGATAACTCTCCCTTCATCCATCAGGACTATGCGGTCAGCCAAGCTAAGTGCTTCATCAATATCATGGGTAACCAGCACGATAGTTCGCCCTGATAATTGGTGGATACGGGTAATTTCGAACTGTAATGCTGAGCGTGTCACGGGATCTAATGCGCCAAATGGTTCATCCATCAATAATACTTCCGGGTCAGCGGCCAAGGCTCGAGCAACACCGACTCGCTGCTGTTGCCCACCGGAGAGTTGATGGGGATAGCGATGGATAAATTGTTCTGGATCCAGATGCAATAATTCAAGTAACTCGATAACCCGTTGGCGGATACGATCCTGTGGCCATTTGAGTAACTGCGGCACGGTGGCAATATTGCGTTCCACAGTCCAATGAGGAAATAAACCTATCGATTGAATGGCATACCCCATCCGCCGCCGCAAATCTTCCGGCTTATATTTGCGGATCTCTTCATCGGCAAAATGGATCTCCCCTTCGTCGTGCTCAATCAGTCGGTTAATCATCTTCAGCGTAGTCGACTTACCGGAGCCAGAAGTCCCAATCAGTACGGTGAACTCCCCCTTGGCAATCTGCAACGTCAGGTTGTCTACCGCCCGTTTGCCAGCAAAAGATTTGCTTACCTGATGGAAATGAATCATCGATTTGAAGTATCCATAAAAATAACGATGAATTTAAACAGTGAGTCAACCATGACTGCCATCACTATCACCGGTATCACGCCCAGTAGCACTAAGTCCAATGCACTACTCAGCAAGCCTTGAAACATAATCGCCCCTAACCCGCCGGCACCGATTAATGCAGCCACGACAGCCAGCCCTACCGTTTGCACTGCAATAATTCGAATACCGGACAAAATAAGGGGCATCGCAATGGGTATTTGTACCCAAAAGAATAGCTGGCTGCGGGTCATACCCATACCTTGGGCTGATTCCACCACACTGTCAGGAACAGACTCTAGCCCCGCAACCACACTACGCACTAAGGGTAACAACGCATAAAGCACCAGTGCGACAATCGCCGGTGCCAGACCTATACCACTAACGCCGTGCTCTGCTAACCATGGGATAGCCGCTGCCAGCCCTGCCAAAGGTGCAATGAGCAAGCCAAACAAAGCAATTGATGGGATGGTTTGGATAATGTTCAACGTTGAAAAAATAGTGCTTTGAAAGCGGCGAGAACGGAAACAGAGTAAGCCAAGAGGGATACCAATAAGCACGGCGGGGACTACCGTAGCCAATAGAATTTGAAGGTGTTGCCAAAGAGCATCATCAAATACATCTTGCCGATTAACGTACTCTTTCATTAATGACAACTGATCAAGTTGCCCTGTTGCCAGCAATATCGCTACCGGCAAAACCAGCAAGATATTTGCCAAACTGCGCCAAACGGGATTTACAATGGCGCGGGACAAGCTATCCACTGCAATCAATATGCATAACCCACTCATTAGCCAAAACCCACCCCCAAGTGAGGTACGAGCGAGACTCTCTTCCCCCCCTGTAAGTTGTGTGGCTGTTCTCCCTGCCAGTAACAACAGACCAAACAGCAGCACCTCGGCAAATAAGACGGTTGACCAATGCAGCACAATATTTTGTTTAAAAAAAGCAAAAGCAAACAGCAGCAGTATTGGCGCTAACAGCCACCAAACCACTCCTGTTATCAACGGCATTAGCGAGATCCCCTGCCCGGAAATCAGCCTATTTGGTGCATGACTGACAAAAGAAAGCCCCACCCCAGATAAAACCAGCAAAATAACCAGTGCTAGTAGGACTCGGTTTTTAACAGCCATAAAAATCCATCTCCATGACAGGTAATCTCTATCGCAATAACGGATTACCTGTGTATTTGATGGCGCTAAAAACAGCTAGCTATAGCACCATCTCTCACACACGCAGTTATCCTTTAATAAAGCCTTTTTCTTTCAGGTAATTGGCTGCCACTTTCTTCGCATCCTGACCTTCAACTGCGATACGCGCATTCAATTTTTGTAACGTCGGGCCATCGAGAGTGGCAAATACCGGGTTGAGTAACGCAGGTATCGTCGGATATTCTTTCAGTGTGGCCTCACGAATAATCGGTGTTGGCGCGTATATAGGTTGTACACCTTTAGGATCTTCCAGGGTTTGTAACCCCAAGGCAGCGACTGGGCCATCTGTACCATAAGCCATGGCAGCATTAACGCCAGAAGTTTGCTCAGCGGCGGCTTTAATCGTCACTGCTGTATCGCCACCCGCCAGTGATAACAGTTGGTCTTGATTCAATTTAAAACCATAGGCTTGTTGGAAAGCAGGTAAGGCATCAGGGCGTTCAATAAACTCGGCAGAGGCAGCTAATTTAAATTTCCCTCCAGCATTAATCCATTTACCCAGATCATCCAACGTTTTCAAATTATTCGCTTGGGCTAAATCCTGACGCACTGCAATGGTCCAAGTATTATTCGCTGGAGCAGGCGAGAGCCATACCAACTTATTTTTCTCATAATCCAGCGCTTTTACTTTTTCATAGCCCGCCTTGCTATCCTTCCAGGCAGGATCTTTTTCATCCGAGAAGAAAAAAGCACCATTACCGGTATATTCAGGGTAAATATCAATCTCACCCGCAGTGATTGCACCGCGCACCACTTTGGTTGTACCCAATTGTGATTTATTGGTGGTTTTTATCCCATTAGCATCCAAAACCTGCACAATAATATTGCCCAACAAGGAGCCTTCAGTATCAATTTTTGAGCCAACACGAACCGTGTCTGCCGCGTGAGATACGCCACTTAATGCCACCACCATCACTGCAAGCAGCGCAAAAATCCCGCTACGGGGTAGGGTCTTTGCCATGTTTACCTCTATATGCGCAAGGGTTAGTAAGAGTTCAAACGTGAATATCTAAAGAACATGGACATCTGAAAATATGGGGATCAGTTGCCGTTAACAAATCAGTAACCATATTAGATTTAGTCTAAAACAAGCCAAATAACCAATTGATATTAAATATATTATTAGTGAAAGATTGGCCTGATTACCTCATCTCCTTTATATATAACAGTATGATTACTAAGTATTTAAGCAGTGTTACCTTACTCAGGAACTTGATTAAGATTACATTAATGACTGTATATAACAACAGTTAATTTCAAGTAACGGAAGAGATTAAAAAATTTTGCGGTCAGAATTAGCATCTCTCTTTAAGTTGATGAGCGACTTTCAATTGACGGGGAACTATGACCGCTACATTCAATCACGCCATATCGTTCCTGCTCTATCAAAGTTTTATTCTCGCTATCGTAGAATGGATGTATTTCTATTTCCAACGCAGTAAAAGCATAAGCCTCAAGCCATTGATTATAGCCATGCACGACAAACTGCTCACTGCGATGCTGGTATTCAATACGATTTTCCAGATAAATCTGTCGTAACCCGTACCAAGGTAAGGAGGGTAAATCATGATGAACCAGATGGTAATTGAGGTTAAGAAATAGTAGACGCCATGGCCATGCTGCTTCATTTAACGTTGAACGCGCTGCACTATTATCAACAGCGCGGTGTTCAAAAAAAGATCTTATTTTTGTCAGGCTAAGTGCCGGATAGCCAATCACCAGAAGATAAAACAAGGGGGAAATGCCATAACTTGCTATCCAGTGAAGCAATCCGATAAGTAACCCCAAATGAACCAACCACATCGCCATGGCCTGACGGTCTCCAGCAAGAAAAGCACGGGCGGCACTGCTGATTGTATCAATGATATCCAGCGCAGGACCCAGAACCAGTCTTCCTAGAAAAGTATTACTGGCGCGTACGACCCTTTTGAAGGATGGGGAGAGGTATTTCCACTGTTCTGCCGCATAGTAATAGCTCTCGGGATCTTTCTCCGGATGGGTCAGATTTTCATCACAATGATGCTGAATATGCGAGTCACGATAGAGCCCATACGGATACCATACTGCAAGTGGTAAAGTCCCCAGTAGCTGATTAACCCACCGCCAACGAGTTGGATGCCCGTGAATTAACTCATGCTGTAGCGACATGTACCAAGTGCTCAACAAAATTAGCAGTACGCTGCCCATCAAGACACCCATTTGCTGCCAGTAAATAACAGTGGCAAACCAACCTGTGTAAATGACACCAATCAGTATCCAGGTAGGCAATTCCAATCGCCATAACCAAGAGCGTGACAGCTGCTTTACTCGTGCCTGCTGTTGCTCACTAAGGTAGTGAGCAACACTTACAGGGCGGTTATCACTTTGGGTGTTAGCAGTCGGCATATCAAAAGCTCATACAAGGCATAATTAGCGCCAGTATCAGTTGAATAGTCCCCACTGCTAACTAACTTAAAACACTATGTATAGCTAAAATATTTCTATTTAGACTTCTCTCCAGCGTAGCTCTTGTGCCGAGACGGCAATCGCATCCAGTACCTTCGAGACTTTCCAGCCCTCTTCAAAATCGGGCCACATGCGATCTCCGGCGGCAATACCGTTAATTAAATCGCGGATTTCAACGGTTTTTTGATCGTTAAATCCGATGCCATGCCCTGCACTAATACAAAATGCGGCATAATCCGGATGCTGCGGTCCGGTCAGTATTGTTTTAAATCCTTGCCTCGCAAGGGGATCATCATGGCGATAGAGCTGTAATTCCGCCATGCGTTCCTGAGAGTAACTGATAGTCCCTTTAGTACCTGTGACCACATATGTCAGCCCCATTTTACGACCACAAGCAATCCGTGAGGTCTCGATTGTTCCCATAGCACCATTGGCAAAACGCACCAACGCACTGGCTTGGTCTTCATTCTCCACCGCTCTGAGTTGTGACAGATTTTGTGGATCGGGCCGTTGCTTAATGATCATCTGCATATCACCCGAGACGCTCGTGATATCGCCGACCAAATAATGGGCCATGTTAACAATATGCGCAGCTAAATCCCCCAATGCCCCTAATCCGGCCTGCGCTTTGGTACAGTGCCAATCTAAAGGCGTCAGTGGGTCAGCCAAGTAATCCTCATTGTGAGTGCCGTAGAAATGCACGACATCCCCAATTTCACCGTTAGCGATAATCTCTCGTGCTAATTGACTGGTCGGGTTTTTCATATAATTAAATCCCACCAGCGTTTTCACGCCTTTGGCTCGTGCCGCGTCGACCATCTCTTTGGCGTCCGCAGCGTTAAGTGCCAGCGGTTTTTCTGAATAAACATGTTTGCCATGGCTAATTGCGGTTAGTGCCATCTCCTTATGCAGGAAGTTTGGCGCACAAATATCCACCACATCAATATTTGGATCAGCCACCAGCTCCCGCCAATTAGCGGTAGAGCGAGAAAAACCAAACTCGGCGGCTCGCTGTTGGGCCAGTTCTGGAGTGACTTCTGCCAGCATTTCTAATACTGGCAGCCCTTTTAATGGGAAAACAGTCGCGACCTGCGCGTAAGCAATGGCATGACAACGACCGATATAACCCGTACCGATAAGGCCAATTCGAACTTTTTGCATTCTATTCCCCTGCTTGTTTATAGATCATGGCCCCCTAAGGGGCTTTACATGCCAATGGTTATACGAAATTAAAATTTCATCATCAAGGCAGAAATAGAATGAAAAACTCCTTTTGCGAAGCGATACGAGAAATATTGCCTAGCTCGTGAAATTTTGCACAAACAGAGGGTAAGTCTTAGTGCCAAGCTCACAGAATTCTTGTCACTAACACTGATAAATAATTATGTATTTTCATTATGTAACTTTTTGAAAAATAGATTTCAACAAATGCGAAGAGTTCCGCATAGCTGATAAGTCAGGGTTTCAATCACGTAATTTCGCTATATAGTGAGTACAACGCTGAAGCGATCACTCAATCGCTATTTTATAATTTTGATAGGTAATTCGCTATGAGCTCACCTTTTCTGGTTACACCGCAGTGGCTGGCAGAACATAAGAACGATGCAAAAATTGTTATTTTGGATGCCAGAATGTCGCCACCAGGATTGATACCTAAAAGGGATATTCAGGCCGAGTTTGAGCAGGGGCATATCCCCGGTGCCGTTTACTTTGATATCGATGCAATAGCAGATCACAGCACCGACTTACCTCATATGTTGCCATCCCCACAGCAATTCAGTGAAATGGTAGGTCAATTAGGGGTTAGTGAGCAGCATACTTTAGTGATTTATGATGATGGCAACCTCTTTTCTGGCCCACGGGTTTGGTGGACGTTCCGTATATTTGGTGCCAAAAATGTCCATATCTTGGCTGGTGGTATTAGCGGATGGCAACAGGCGGGCTATGCACTGGAAAGCGGTTCGGCTAAACCAGCCCGCCAGACTTTTAATGCGAGCTTTAATAAAACAGCGGTCAAAAGTGTTGATGAGGTGCTCGCCAAACTTGGCAATGATGAAATACAGATTTTAGATGCCCGTCCAGCAGGTAGATTTAAAGCGCAGGAACCAGAGCCTCGCCCCGGACTGCGCCTTGGGCGGATCCCCGGCAGTATCAATGTTCCTTGGGGGAGCATGGTAGAAAATGGCAATCTAAAATCACCGCAAGAGCTAGCAAAAATTTTTGCGGCCCAAGGGGTAGATTTAACCAAACCTATTATTACCAGCTGTGGCTCTGGCGTAACAGCCGCAGTTGTCGTTCTCGGGCTGGCAGCCGTAAATGCACCATCGGTATCACTCTATGACGGCTCTTGGGCCGAATGGGGCGCATCGGACTCTCTGCCAATTGAAGAGACTCGCCTTCCATAAAGGAAGGCTAAATAGCGACTAGTCCACGGACGCCATCCTGTTCCATATCGGTGCCACGCCCTCGCTGAATAATTTTTCCACGGGACATCACTAAATAGTTATCAGCCAGTTCTGCGGCAAAATCGTAAAACTGCTCAACTAACAAAATGGCCATATCTCCTTGGGCGGCCAGTTTTTTAATAACCACGCCAATCTCCTTAATCACCGAGGGCTGAATTCCCTCGGTCGGCTCATCCAGAATAAGCAACCGGGGTTGGCAAGCCAGTGCCCGGCCAATCGCCAGTTGCTGCTGCTGTCCGCCAGATAAGTCTCCACCACGGCGATGCTTCATCTCATGTAAGACGGGGAAGAGCTGATAAATATTCTCCGGCACAACCTTGCTCTGTGAGCCGGGAAAACGCGAAAGTCCTAACAGGATATTCTCTTCTACTGTGAGTCGGGGGAAAATTTCGCGCCCTTGTGGCACATAAGCAATTCCACCTTTTACCCGTTGGTGTGGCGCTTGATGACTAATATTTTTACCCTCCCAAGTGATGCTGCCATTTTTGAGTGGCACTAATCCCATCAAACATTTGAGCAACGTAGTTTTACCGACGCCATTACGGCCCAATAAGCAGGTAACCTCCCCGACAGCGGCCTCGAATGATAAGCTACGCAAGATATGACTGCCGCCATAATACTGTTCTAGTTCATTGACTTGTAGCATCTCTCACCCTCAACTCAACGGATATGGGTTGGTCACAAAAACATACATTAAGGTTCACCCGACGTTTAGTTAACCCATAATAGAGCAGCAGATCAGCGACCAAGATACACCTCGATCACCTGCTCATTAGCCTGCACCTCTGCTAATGAGCCCTCGGCCAACACCTGTCCTTGATGCAACACCGTGACATGATCGGCAATAGTCTCGACAAATCCCATATCGTGCTCCACTACCATTAACGAATGTTTTCCCGCCAATTGGTTAAACAACTCGGCGGTATAGGCGGTTTCTGCATCAGTCATCCCTGCAGCTGGCTCATCTAATAACAGTAAGTGGGGGTCTTGCACCAATAACATACCTATTTCAAGAAATTGCTTTTGACCATGAGATAACAACCCAGCCTGCCGTTGCCGCATATCACTGAGGCGCAGCATAGTCAGCGTTTCATCAATTTGATCCCGCTGCTCGCTGTTCAACTTGGCACGAAGGCTCGCCCAAACAGTTTTGGTACTTTTTTGCGCCAGCTCTAGATTTTCAAAGACACTTAAGGCTTCAAAAACTGTAGGTTTTTGAAATTTCCGCCCTATCCCTGCTTGGGCAATTTCAATCGTGTTCATCGTTGCAAGGTCATGGTGTTGGTCATACATCATCTTGCCGGTCTGTGGGCGCGTTTTACCGGTTATCACATCCATCAAGGTGGTTTTACCCGCACCATTTGGGCCAATAACGCAGCGCAATTCTCCGACACCAATTTGCAGTGAGAGATCACGCAACGCGTGAAAGCCATCAAAACTGACATTAATATTTTCCAATGTCAGCACGGGATCACGCTGCTGGCGATACTTGTCAGCCGCATACTCAATGGTCCCGGGTTCCTGAGCGATGATCTCGGGGTAAATCAGTTGCTCGGTAATTTGAAATCGGCTCATTTTTCTCTCCCTCGCTTCAGCAATCCAATAACACCTTTCGGCAGGAACAAGGTCACCAGAATAAATATTAAGCCGAGGAAGAATTGCCAATATTCCGGCATCGCCATGGTGAACCAGCTTTTTGCGCCGTTAACAATTCCCGCCCCCAATACAGGGCCAATAAGCGTGCCGCGCCCACCAAGAGCGACCCAAATAGCGGCCTCAATGGAGTTCGTCGGCGACATTTCACTGGGGTTGATAATACCGACCTGTGGCACATATAGCGCCCCAGCCAAAGCACAGAGTACGGCGGATAGTGTCCAGACAAACAGCTTGAAACCTTTTGGATCATAACCACAAAATGTCAGGCGATTTTCAGCATCACGTACTGCGGTCAGTACCCGGCCAAACTTGGTACGAGCTAATGCAAACCCCAGAGCTAAACTGGCGATTAACAGGATGAGTGTTGTGAGGAACAGGGCAATACGAGTCGAGGTTGCCGATACCGGAAAACCCAGCATGGTGGTGAACCCCGTGAAACCGTTATTACCACCAAAGCCGGTTTCATTGCGAAAAAACAGTAGCATCCCAGCATAGGTTAATGCCTGAGTCATAATAGAAAAATAGACCCCTTTTATTTTGGAGCGAAAAGCAAAATAGCCAAAAATAAAAGCCAGTAAACCGGGCACCAGTACAATGAGGCACAAGGCCCAAACAAAGTATTGGCTACCACTCCAAAACCACGGCAACTCAGACCAAGACAGAAAGGACATAAATGCGGGCAGCCCATCCCCTGCCGTCTGCCGCATCAGATACATCCCCATGGCATAACCGCCGAGTGCAAAGAACAGACCATGTCCAAGTGACAGTAATCCGGCATATCCCCACACCAGATCGAGTGCAATAGCAACCACCGCGTAACATAGAATTTTACCGATAAGCGTTAAGGTATAGGTCGATATTGCTAGGGGATTCTCCGCAGGTAATAGGGCCAGAAAAGGTAGAATAATCAGAGCCACCACCACCACGGCACCTAATGACAGGCTGATGACCGGTGCTTTTTGCGTCAATGTAATCGCTAGAGGTTGATTCATTAGTCACTCACCCTGCCCTTGAGGGCAAACAGACCTTGTGGTCGTTTTTGAATAAACAAAATGATCAGCACTAAAATCAAAATCTTACCTAGTACTGCGCCAATCTGCGGTTCCAGAATTTTATTCAGCATGCCCAGCCCCAGCGCCGCAACCACACTCCCCGCTAATTGCCCGACACCACCGAGGACGACCACCAGGAAAGAGTCGATGATGTAACCCTGCCCTAATTCCGGGCCGACATTTCCCAGTTGAGATAGTGCGACCCCACCTAATCCAGCAATGCCTGAGCCGAGACCAAAGGCCAACATATCAACCCGCCCTGTTGCCACGCCGCAGCAAGCAGCCATGGCTCGGTTTTGTGTTACGGCCCGCACCTGTAACCCAAGGCGGGTTTTATTCAGCAGTAACCAAGTGAGCAGCAGAACAATGACAACGAATGCAATCACCGCAATACGATTCCAAGGTAAAACTAAATTCGGTAAAATCTGTAGCCCGCCAGAGAGCCACGCAGGGTTGGCAACTTCCAAATTTTGTGCACCAAAAATCATCCGCACACTCTGAATCAGCATTAGGCTGATCCCCCAAGTCGCCAACAACGTTTCCAACGGCCGCCCATACAGGTGCCGGATTACCGTACGTTCTAATGCCATGCCGATACCGGCAGTGATAAAGAAGGCGACTGGCAAAGCAATCAGCGGATAGAGTGCCAGCCAGTGCGGTGCAAGTTGCTGAAACAGCGATTGCACCAAATAAGCGGAATAGGCCCCCAGCATCAGCATTTCACCATGGGCCATATTGATGACGCCCAATAAGCCATAAGTGATAGCCAACCCCAGCGCCGCCAGTAATAGGATGGAACCCAGTGATAACCCGCTGAATACCTGCCCGATAATATCGCCAACCCATAACCGATTTTGCACCTGTTTTAGGCTACTGGCCGCCGCAGCGCGGACTTGTGCATCAGGTTCAACCTTGGCATCGGTTAAGCTTTGCAACCGTGACTGTGTCTGGGGTGAACCGGATTGCCCCAACAGCTGTACAGCATTCAGACGCACCTGAGGATTGCCGTCAGTCAGTTGCAAATTAGCCAGTGCGATACCTAATGCTTCTTTGACTTTGCTGTCAGTTTCCAATTTCATACGCTGATTAAGCAGCGGCAATTGATCACTTTTGGCCTGTTGCTGTAACTCTAATGCGGCTTGTAAGCGTACTGACTCATCTACACTCACCAAACGTTGAGCCGCCAGCGCGTTGGCGATTAAGATTCGTAACCGGTTGTTAAGCCAGATTTTCTTCGGTGTATCGGTGGGTTGTAATTGCCCCTCTAGCGAAGTAAATCCTTGATGACTCTGGACGAAAGCCTGCCCTGCGCTATCTATTACCAAAGTTTCTTGTTTCAGTGCCTGCAATAGGGGCAATCGACTGGCATCTGGCTCTGTTGCCCATTGCTGTAACAGAGTGGCTTGTTGTGAGCGATTAGCCGCAGCGAAATCATGGGCTGGCCCTGCGACAGCCATTGTAGAATTACCCAGTAACAAGCCAATTATCAGCCTGAGCATATAATTGGCGACTCGACTCCACACAGGAATTAATGATTTCATAGGCTCACTCATCACTGATATATGGCAAAAGAGATCCAGAGTCAGTTGTCGTCATCAACAAAAGCCAACTCTGGAAAGTCACCGCTACTGAGTGCTTTTTACTGGGTGGTCTGGTTTTTTGTCATTCCCTGCGATAAACGGGCTCCATGGCTGAGCACGAATTGGAGCATCCGTCTGCCATACCACGTTGAACTGCCCGTTCGCCTCAATTTCGCCGATCATCACTGGTTTATGCAGATGATGGTTGGTTTTATCCATCGTCAAAGTAAAACCTGAAGGTGCTGGATAAGTTTGCCCGGCCATGGCGGCACGAACCTTATCTACATCCGTTGATTTGGCTTTTTCAGCCGCCTGCGCCCACATATGCATACCTACCCAAGTCGCCTCCATCGGGTCATTGGTCACTGCAGTATCGGCATTCGGCAACTTATGGGCTTTGGCATAAGCTTTCCATTGCTCAACAAATTTTTTGTTAGTCGGATTATCCACCGATTGGAAATAGTTCCAGGCAGCCAGGTTACCCACCAATGGCTTGGTATCAATACCCCGCAACTCCTCCTCTCCCACCGAAAACGCAATCACGGGAACATCCGTTGCTTTAATGCCTTGGTTAGCTAACTCTTTGTAGAAAGGGACATTCGAATCACCATTAATGGTGGAGATAACCGCTGTTTTGCCATCAGCAGAGAATTTCTTAATATTGCCAACAATGGTTTGATAATCGCTATAACCGAACGGGGTATAAATCTCTTCAATATCTTTGTCCTGAATACCTTTGGTGTGTAGGAAGGCGCGCAGAATTTTATTAGTGGTACGCGGATAAACATAATCAGTACCCAACAAAATAAAGCGCTTGGCTGCGCCGCCATCTTCACTTAATAAGTATTCTACTGCGGGGATAGCTTGCTGATTGGGTGCCGCACCGGTATAGAAAACATTTGGTGACATTTCCTCTCCCTCGTATTGCACCGGATAGAACAGTAAACCATTCAACTCTTCAAATACCGGTAATACAGATTTACGGGAAACCGAAGTCCAGGCACCAAATACCACAGCGACTTTATCTTGTGTTAATAATTGCCGAGCTTTCTCAGCAAATAACGGCCAGTTGGATGCGGGATCAACAATAACTGGCTCGAGTTGTTTACCCAAGACTCCACCATGAGCATTGATATCATCAATACTCATCAGTGCCATATCCTTCAATGGTGTTTCAGAGATAGCCATCGTGCCGGACAACGAGTGCAAAATACCCACTTTAATAGTATCCGCAGCCAGCGTGCCAAAAGCCACACCCATGCTGATAACCGAAGTCGAAAGAGCAAAAACCTTAATTAAGTTACGATGTTGCATAGCGTTAACCTCTGGTCGTTGAGTAAAATACACAAGATCGAATTACTCTGCGCAATCGCCATGCCAGTTTTATATCTTGATAATTTAATTGAAGAATATATAACTCTCGGTCAAATAACCGAATATATCAGCGAAATATCTGCACCATTAATGCGCAAGGCATGAGCACAGATAGTGCAAAAGATGGGAGTCTTAATGTGAGGGGTTATTAAATATTAGCAATAAAAAAGAGAGCAATTAGTTCAGAAATGAGAGCGTTAATTTTAACGAAAAACAGGAATGGCAGATTACCACTCCTGTTTTCTTATTACTAATATGTATCAGTTGCTTATATCAATATAACAACTGTTGGCCGATATCATTAATTTTACTTTTTAGGGCCACGAATACGTAAAGTCAAACCTTTCAGGAAATAACGTAAAACCTGATCACCGCAAGGGCGGAAGTTTTTGCTGCCCTCTTTACGGAACAAGGCATTCAGCTCTGGTTTTGACACTGGGAATTCAACAGCGTTAAACACGTCGTGCATATCGGTATCTTTCAACTCAAATGCAACACGCAGTTTTTTTAGCACAATATTGTTAGTAATGACGGGTTCTACCGCAGGTGCTGGGAACTTGTCATCTTTACCGCGGCGAAAGAAAATCAGGCCGTTAAGGAAATGTGCCATCACCAGATCAGGACAATCCTGATAACCAGCTTCATCTTCTTTTTTAAGAAAATTAACGACATCCGCATTGTTCACGTCAAAATCAGCCAGCTTAATGATTTCTGTTATCTTGGTATCATTTACGTTAAGCATGTAGCGAACACTACGTAGCACATCGTTGTTCATCATATTACTGCCCTATTCCTATTATTTAGATTAGACGTAGCGAATATCGCAAGAAAAACAAAACATTTCTTTAACGTCTAGCGGGCCGTATTGTATAGATCAACGTTGATTTTCTCAATGTAAATCTGATTGATGGTCATACATCAAAATAGATAATATGCGCTGTTAGCAATATTATTCATAGAGAACAATTAATATTATATTAAGGTGATGATTGAAAGATTAAGGCTAAACATTATTTAGCTATCACCTTAACCTTTCATTACTATGAGATATCAGATAGTAGACTTAATACCATTGACGGGCTGATAAAGTGAGACATCCTCGCCAATGATATATTTTCTGCGTAGAGTCGCAGATATTTTATCCATGATCATGACGATAACCACCATGATTAATGTAATAAACATCACAACATCCCAGTTCCATAACCGCATATTCTCAGCATAAACCAAGCCAATACCCCCCGCCCCGACAAAACCTAAGACGGCTGCCGAACGAGTATTAGATTCAATTTGATAAAGACTTAACGCCAGAAATGTGGGAAAGGACTGAGTAAAAATACCAAAACGATGCTTTTGTAGTGCATTCGCCCCCATCGCCGTCAGGCCACGATTGGGTGATTTATCCACAGCTTCATGCCCTTCAGCATAGAGTTTGCCCAGCAACCCCATATCTTGCATGATAATAGCCAGCACCCCAGCCAGTGGCCCCATGCCTACGGCACGAACAAAAATCAATCCCCAAATGGCCATATCAATGCCCCGGAAGATATCCAGGAAGCGGCGAATCATAAAGGAAATAATACGTAAGCCCGGTGTTGACATGACATTCCGTGCAGCCAGGAATGATAAAGGTAGAGCAATTAATGTCGCTGTAAGTGTCCCGGCAAAAACAATGGCTAAAGTGATAAATATCTGACTGAAATAATATTTAAATGGCCAGTTAATAAAATCATGCCAAACAAACATACGTAAAAAATAGCGGCTTATTTGCTGGCTGCCATGAGTCAATGTCTGCCAAGGAATACCAAATACTGTGAAGAAAAAAAGGTAATACAAAAAAATCCCCACTGTAATCGCTGCAACGAGTCTGACATAGCGTTTTTGCTGTAAAAAAAGCTGTGGATGTTGTTGTTTGAGCGCTGATATCTGCTCCACTGTCAGGTGATAAGTCAACATTATGACGCTCCTTCTACAACTCGCTTACGTAATTTACCGGATGCGTAATCCAACAGTGAAACCACAATAATAATAAGTAATAACGTCATGCTGACTTGATCATAACGATCTAGTTTTATCGAGGTCATCAGCTCCTGTCCTATGCCCCCGGCCCCTACCAGACCTAAAATTGTTGATTGGCGGAAGTTAATTTCCAGACGCATAAAACTATAAGAGAGGAAAATAGGTTTTACCTGTGGCCAAAGAGCAAAGCGCATTCGTTGCAATTTACCAGCACCGCAAGCCGCCAAGCCGCGAACAGGCTTATCTGATGCTGTTTCCAGCGATTCATAAAATAGCTTGGTCAGGCTGCCAATAGTGTGCAACGCAAGTGCCAGAAAACCAGGGATAGCGCCAATTCCAAATGCCATGACAAACATCACCGCCCAAGCTAATTCAGGCATGGTGCGCAAAAATGCAACGAAGGTTCGAATAAATAAGCGCAACCAAGGCAGGCTTTGCGTATTATTCGCTGCCAAAAAGGCAAGAATAGTGGCAACTATCACTGATAAAATAGTTGATGCCACCGCCAATTGTAGTGTTTCCCAAATCAGCGGTAACTGAATAGGTAGCCGATAACCCCAATAAGCAAAAGAGCCTTCTGTATGGCCATCCGCAAATAATTTTTGCCAGTGGAGGACCGGGATAGTTTCAGCCAAATAATCAAAGAAATTTGGAATGGAAATAAAAACAGTATGCAGATTAAACTCAGCGATACTTCCTGCGCCAAGATAGATAATTGCCAGTGTTAATGACCAAATCAACGTTTCACGTTTCTGTTTGCCGCGTATCTGCTGATAGTAGTGGTTAAAGTCTGTATTCAAAATGAGCTACCACCTAAAAGCAATAGCTCCGGCTAAGCCAGAGCTATATTATTTATCCGCCGGATCGACTTAACGATCACCTTTGGTTAATTCGCGCTTCATATCAATGATATTTTGATACTCGCTAAGTGATGTTTCACCAATATGCTGCTTGCCGCCCATCGCTTTAATAAAGCAACCGTGATCTTCTTTGTCCAATTTTTTAACCGCAGCGACTAGTTGCGCTTTAAACTCAGGGGGTAATGCACTACGCACTAAAATCGGGCCATTTGGTATCAATGGAGATTGCCAGATAATGCGGATCTGTTTCATTAAATCAGGGTGATCCATGCGGATCATGCGGGTAAATGCGCCGCTGGTATAGCCGGTATTATAATCACCGATCATTGAGGCCCAAGTCACCGCACCGGCAAACTGGCCATTGATAACCCCGAGGATATCTTGCTCATGACCACCAGAAAAAGTCACGCTAGAGAAGAAATCGTTATATTTATTATCTGGCGTCCCACCAAATTTCTGCTTAAAACTTTGATTGGGGATCAGGAAACCTGACGTTGAATCAGGGTCAGCAAAGCCAAATGCTTTGCCTTTCAAATCTTCAATCTTCTGATAAGGGCTATCTGCTTTTACCACAACAACTGAGTGATAACCACGCGATTTATCAGTATCATCGATTGCAATACCAACAATATCAACAGCTTTAGGATCTTTGATATAAACAGAGGCAAAAGAGGATGGAGACATACTTAATACCAAGTCAATCTTCCCACCCAATAGACCTTGGATAACACCAGAATAATCAGATGCGTTATGCAAATTCGTTTTTACATTTAATTCTTTATCCAAGAACTCTTTGACACACATGTTATCGCCAATTTGCTGTGTCGCATTCTGCCCACCAAGAATACCCAGATTAATCTCTTTTGGTGCATCCGCTGCGGTAGCATTAAATACCATCATGCTTGCCAATAATGAGGTAAGACAAAGTACTTTTTTCATTAAAATAACCTATTCTGGTAAAGGGATAAGTAGGGATTAATGCAAAAGATCAGTTGATTCATCGCTATAAATATCTTGAATAATGGTGTCATTCAGTAGCGACGGAGGTCCGTCGAAAACAATTTTTCCATGCGCAATACCAATGACGCGGGTACAGTAATCTTTGACTAAATCAACAGAGTGTAAATTCACCACCACAGCAATATCGTTTTCACTGATTTTCTGTAAAGTATTCATAATGCGAGTTGTATTTTTTGGATCCAAAGAAGCGACAGGCTCATCGGCCAATAATATTTTGGGGTTCTGCATCATGGCGCGGCAAATGGCCACTCGCTGCATTTGACCACCAGAGAGGTTCTCTGCACGCTGTAGGGCATGGGGCAACATATTAAGCCATTGCAATAACTCGATTGCTCTGGCTCGATCTTGCTCAGCGAATATTTTGAAGAATGATTTTAGTGTTGAGGTATAACTAAGGCGGCCTAATAACACATTGGTAATAACATCGAGGCGGGGAACCAGACAAAAATCTTGAAAAATCATGCCGCATTTGGCACGCCATTGACGCATTTGCTTTGCAGTGAGTGCTGCAATATTCTGCGTCTCGCCATTGTCATGATAATTAATGATTTCACCCGCACTGCTTGGGATAGTGCCATTTAAAACATGCAGCAATGTGGATTTACCCGCACCAGATCGGCCAATAATTGCGACAAATTCACCCGCATGAAGTTCGAAATTAATATCATCTAAAACGCGATGCTGTGATTTGTACGCTTTAACTAATCCTTTAACGGCAAGTACCTTCTTACGCGGTTCTTGCACCGTAGCCGGATAATCAGCCACAGTGAATTTACGTAATGCCTGGCCCATATCATGTCTCTCAGATTGCCTGTAGTCATGAGCCATTAACGGATATTTTTATTGCATATTGATGATGGTTTTATGAGAGAAAGGTGACAATAAATAGCCACCTTTCTTATATTCTGAAGGAAACAGATTTTAGTGAGTAATGACTATTTTATGCCATTATCACAAGTCTCTTAGGCGGCGCTAACTTCTTAACTTTCGGTAGACAAACAGAACAACTAACGAACCGATAACTGCAACCACAAAGCTACCAAGGTTAAATCCATCAACTCTACCCATACCAAAGAAGGTACTGATATAGCCCCCAACCAGTGCACCGATCACACCGAGAATTACGGTCATAATAAAGCCACCGCCATCCTCTCCGGGCATAATCCATTTAGCCAAAATACCGGCAATAAGACCAAAAATAATCCAAGATAGTATGCCCATAAGCACCTCCATAAAATTAATTTTCGCTGACAGCTGACTTAGCGACTTTGTGAATCACTTGTCGTTCACATTTTGCTTTTGGCCTTCAACATAAGATCTTAAACAAACATGACAAACTCAGTATCACAACGCTAAAACAGCTATCATCATCATTAAGTTAAGACCCGAATAACAAAATCTGCAAATCAGATTAGTCATATTCAGCACAAATCAAATAACTGGCTGACGCGGTACAAAAATCTGGTTAACACCCTGTTGCTGTAGCTTTTTCAGCAAATCAATCCCACCATTTGGCGTACTATGAGCAAACTCCCTTTCACTGGTAAAGATAGGGCTAGCCCAATATATATTGACTGGGTCGCCTTGCTGCAGGGGCAATGCAAGATTATCGGCATCAGCATATAACTCTGACGATAAAATGTAGCCTTCATAGCCTTGAGGGGCAACGGTCGACTCCAATGTATGCCCCTCTCCTAGCCACGTTATTTTGCCCCAGGGAACATGAGAAAATCCAGCCAATGCACTCGCCATATGAATGGCATTTTCCTCATTAACATATTGCCCATCGATCGCTATTGCCATCTCCAAACGCCGATATTTAGCCGCATCATCATTGAATAATATTTCGACCCATGGCTGAGGGCGAATACTGACACCCAATGTCAGAAAATAATATATACCCTCTTTCTCATGCTGAGAAATGGCCATTGGCGGCCACTTTCCTTGGTCAATGGCATAATATTTCAATGAAGGACCGAAGTGTTGTTCATAACATTGAATGTATTCGGCCTGTAACGCCAGCCACGGATTCCCTTCTTCCTGCTGCCAATTTCGCCAAAATTGACGTGTATTTTGTGCGTTAGCGTACTGAATATTGGTTGAAGCGGAGCCAAGAGGCAATGTCAGAGGGTTATCTTTAATACAGCTGGCAGAATAGCAAATGGAGTGATCAATATATAAACTCCAGCCCGGAATAATCGCCAGCAATTGGCCCTGATACCACAATGCAGCGCCATCATCACTTTCTGACCAGACTACCCTAATAAATTGTGGGTCAAGTTCAGCCTCACCAGCCACATTGCGGCAAAACTCAGCCGCTAATCTGGGGGCCAAGCCTTGTTCAAGTGCCGCATTATCAGCCGATTGTGGCGCCGCGACCAAATTCCTTACCCAGCAGGCGCGAACGGGGAAACGCTCTTCAAACGCTTCCTGCGGATAGATATAGAAGTACACCACCCGCTGGTCCTGCTGCACCACGGCGACTAACGTTTGATTTTCATTACTGACTTCGGCCAGCACTTCAGATTCTTTCATATCGCCTCAACTGTATCGGCAAAGGATTTCAGGCGAAACACTCTGTATGCCTGCCGTAAAATACTGCATGCCTACCGTAAAATTAGTCTATTAGCGGGATACGGATAATTTCATGCTAATAACTTTATACTGATAATGTAAAACATGCTGATAGTCACACCATGAGGTGGTAAGAACTTGGGGATAGTGTAAAACGTCAGTGCCCTTTAAATCATCAGCAAAAGTCTCAAAAACCCACTGAATACGACAAATATATAAACCTGCTGTTTTTGTAATTGATTCAGTAAGTTCCTAAGTAATTCAGTGGTAATTATAGACCGCTATCGAGATATTAATAATCAATAGTGGATAGTCTACAACCGGATTTCACGCTAGAATAAGTACATTATTTGGCGCGAAATTGAAGGTTCACATGGCATATATACCGAAGAATTACACCCGCTTAGAGAGTGGCTATCGGGAGAAAGCGCTGAAGATTTTCCCATGGGTTTGTGGTAAATGTTCGCGGGAGTTTGTTTATTCCAATCTGCGAGAACTGACGGTTCACCATGTTGACCATGATCACAGCAATAATCCCGAAGATGGTAGCAATTGGGAGATGTTATGCCTTTTTTGCCATGATCATGAACATTCTAAATACACCGAAGCGGATCAATATGGTTCAACTGTGATCGCTGGCGATGACGCCCAGAATGATCAGGGAGTGGCAACCCACAACCCATTCGCAAACCTAAAGTCATTGATGAAAAAATAAGCCTGTTTGGTCGCGGAATTTATGGCGACCCATATTGCTTAATGATCATCTTAATGGGTATTGAGTAGCTAGAAACCCAATAATTGCCGGTATGAACGGTACTCCTGCTGTGCTGATAATAATCCTAGTTTGTCGGCTAAATGTCGACATTCAGTCTCCAGACGATTAAGTGCTGTTGCATCATCAGTCATGATGGCTATTTCAGCAAAGTCACCCAGCCCTACCAAGTTATCCAGCGTGACGTGAAACTTCCCAACAAAATAGATACTGCGTTGTTTTTCCAGTGTAAATGCAGGCTGATACCCTAATGTGCCCAACATGCTTTTCACTTTATCGATATCTTCAATATTGCTGGCTTCACAACGCTCTGTTCCCGGACCTTTGATTATCCATAACCGAATGCCCGATGGGTTCATCTCCCGTAAAACCATACTGATCTTGTTAGCGGCTAATTCACCACCGTTAGCTTCCAGATAGATATCTTTTTCATGATTATTTAGGGTAAATGGTGTTGCTTGATATATCTTCAGCTGTTCATGTAATTGGTCGATATTCGAGATATGGAACTTTAACTCAACTTCATATTTACCAACAAAATGCTCACTCATAGAATACCTTACTGATCCGTGTAATGATTAATCCCGATCCTATACCTCATCGTGCCATGATCAAAATGATTATCGAAACATCGAATGGAGCTCCCCGTCCACATTCATTGGGTAACTTTCTTGCAAAATCATTAATGTTAATAATATTAAAGTCATGATAACAACGATGATTGAAAGCAGCATAAGCGCTAATAATGTGAGGTTGCTCACAAAGAAAACGATTTATCGAGAAAGCCTCTCCTGCCTCATGTTTACTTCATGGCACTGACATATCCGTTTCATATAGATCTGAACGCGGGTGTAATGCCCAGTGATATAAATAAATCACTGCCATGACAGGAAATCACGCCAATGAATCACGCCAATAATGAAAAAACGCAAACCTTGCTGAATCAGTTGCAGCATATTGTGGGTGCACGTTACTTGCTCACCAGCGAACGGCAGACCGAGCGATATCGTAAGGGTTTCCGCTCTGGGGTGGGGGAAGCCCTCGCCGTAGTATTCCCTTCAACGTTATGGCAGCAATGGCAATTGCTACAAGCCTGTGTGGCAGCCGATACCATTGTTATCATGCAGGCAGCCAATACCGGGTTAACTGAAGGTTCCACACCCAGCGGCAATGATTACGATAGACCGATTGTCATACTGAATACTTTGCGCCTCAATCAAATTCAGTTATTGAATGATGGTAAGCAAGTTATTGGTTTTCCTGGGAGTACTCTGAATCAGCTAGAGAAACTGCTGAAACCTTATGATCGTGAACCGCATTCAGTGATTGGGTCATCTTGTATTGGCGCTTCCGTGGTTGGCGGTATTTGTAATAACTCAGGTGGATCTTTGGTTCAACGAGGGCCGGCATACACTGAAATGGCACTGTATGCGCAAATTGATACACAAGGTGAATTACAATTAATTAATCACTTAGGAATAGATTTAGGCAATACACCCGAAGAGATCCTGCAACGTCTGGAACAAGGTGAATATCGAGCCAGTGATATTAAACAAGGCGCAGAACAAACCTCAGACCACGAATATGCCACTCGAGTCCGAGATATTGATGCACCGACCCCTTCCCGCTTTAATGCTGATCCCAGACGCTTATTTGAAGCTTCCGGCTGCGCCGGTAAATTAGCGATATTTGCCGTACGACTGGATACTTTCCCGAGTGAAAAACAGCAGCAAGTCTTTTATATCGGTACCAATCAAACCCAAGTGTTGACTGAATTACGCCGCGCTATTTTACGTGACTTCAAGCAGTTGCCTGTAGCTGGCGAGTATATGCACCGCGATATTTTCGATATCGCCGAAGTGTACGGCAAAGACACTTTTATCATGATAAATAGGATCGGTACCAATAACATCCCCCGCTTCTTTAGCTTAAAAGGCAAAATTGATGCCCGTTTGAGTAAAGTCCCTTTTCTCATCGACCACTTAACAGATCGGGTAATGCAAGGCTTCAGCCAGGTACTGCCTAATCATCTGCCTAAGCGCCTTAAAACGTATCGTAATAAATATGAGCATCATCTACTGCTTAAAATGTCAGGCGATGGCATTGCGGAAGCACAGCAATTTTTGAAAGACTTTTTTGCCACAGCGGAAGGTAATTTTATTACCTGCACCGCAGATGAAGGTAAAAAGGCATTTTTACACCGATTTGCAGCAGCAGGTGCTGCGGTGCGCTATCACGCTGTTCACTCAGACAAAGTGGAAGATATTCTGGCACTGGATATTGCCCTACGACGCAATGAAGAGCAGTGGTTTGAGGCTCTTCCACCGGAAATAGATCAATGTCTGGTCGCCAAGCTCTATTATGGCCACTTCCTGTGTCATGTATTCCATCAGGATTATATTGTGAAGAAAGGTGTCGATACCCAAGCACTAAAACAGAAGATGCTGGCGCTGTTGAATGACAAAGGTGCGGAATACCCAGCGGAGCATAATGTCGGGCATCTTTATATTGCTAAACCCGCATTGAGGGCGTTTTATCAGCAGAACGATCCAACCAACAGCTTTAACCCTGGGATCGGCAAAACGTCAAAATTGAAGTACTGGCAAGAGAAATGATGACCACCTATCGCATTGAATAAAGTGTTATCTGAGTGGCAGCCCTATATCATCTTCATTCAGACTAAAGCTATAAGCAGAATTTACAGCCTTAATTGCAAATTCTGCCATTCAATGCCCCTGAGATACTTATTCTGAAACCTGAGCTAAACGTGCTTGGGTATCTTTTTGCTGTCGATAGCTTTTCGCTGCACCAGGAATCGGTGCAGCTTTGCCGGTTTCCATCCAACTACGTAGGCGGTTTGCATCAGCAAAGTGGGTATACTTGCCAAAAGCATCTAACACCACGAGTGCGACAGGGCGATTACCAATAACGGTACGCATCGCCAGACAGTGCCCAGCTTGGTTAGTAAAACCCGTTTTTGTCAGCTGAATATTCCATTTATCGTTATAAACCAAATGGTTAGTATTACGGAAAGGCAATGTGTAATTGGGGTCACGGAAAGTGGCCATTTTCTCTGTCGTGGTACTCAACTGCCCAATTAGTGGATATTGCTTGGTCGCTATCAGCAGTTTTGTCAGGTCACTAGCCGTGGAGACATTATTAATCGACAGGCCGGTGGGTTCGACATAACGTGTTTTCGTCATTCCCAAAGATTTGGCTTTCGCATTCATTGCCTTGATAAATGCGTTATAACCACCAGGATAGTGATGAGCCAGACTGGCCGCAGCACGGTTTTCTGACGACATTAATGCCAGCAGCAGCATATCTTTTCGGCTAATTTCACTGTTGACCCGAACTCGCGAAAATACCCCTTTCATCTCTTTAGTTTGATGAATATCGACGGAGATAATCTCATCGAGAGGTAATTTAGCATCCAATACCACCATGGCTGTCATCAGTTTAGTGATCGACGCAATAGGGACGACTTCATCTGGATTATTGGCATAAATGACTTTATTTGTTTGTAGATCAACCACCATTGCACTCCCGGACGCCAGCTCCAAGGGGGCCTTCCCTTTAGTCTCAGTCGTTCCACCACTGGCTGCGGCTAAAGGGGCAACACTGATGCCAGTCGATAAAAGCAAAATACTTAATAATGCAGAACGGATTTTCACATGCATGTTCATCAGCTTAAATAGGTTGTTGGGAGTGATTGTGGTTGGTCCAGCGCATTATAAATTACAGCAATGCCCCGCGCATCACACATTCTCCAAATGATTGTTACAAAGATTAAGGCTGAGTAATCATTGCCCAAAGGTAAACATTTTTCAGTGGTAACAGGGCATGTCGTGATTGTAAGGCGTATTTTGAACGATAACGGTTGTTTATAAAACAATCAAGGCCCACTAGATATACCTTGGTCAGGGAGATTACTTTAAGTAGATTATATGACGGTGAAGTAAATTTGTGCAGGCATTAACCGCAGAAACCTAAACTGTAGCTCAATAGTAGTAAAAAAGATCCTGCTAAATTAATTATTGACTTATAATTGTCAGCATGATTTTTAATAATTCAGATTTATAGGTATTAATATGGGAACGACAATTTTTGGTATTATCTTCGGTGTATTTTTGATAGCGGCAGGTTTAGCTGATATTCATGATGAAAATCTTACATCACTGACATTTTGGGTTGATGCATTACTGATTTTTATTGGCGCTGTATTCCTATTAGGTATAGCTAAATTTATTGGTCGCAAGAAGAAATAGCCATACATTATCATTGATCATAAAAGGCGTGTAATGCGTCTTTTACTCGCGTGACTATATACTCTTTAATCGTTATTACAAACCTCATAAATTTGTAGCCTAATATCAATTCGAAACTTAATCATTAACATTTTAAATGTATATTTCTATTTTAGTCCTTTCTGGGCTAGACATAACCTGTGTATTATACTTCACTGCACGAGCATGCTTTCTTTATGTATCTTCATATAAATAGAGATATTATATTATTGCACAATAGTTATTAGCCGTTATCGTGCAGCTACCTTAAGAAGGAACTTATTGATGAAAAATACCCCTATTACATTAATATTACTTATGAGCGGTTTAGTGGAGGTAGGCTCTGCATCTGCCAGTGAGATTACACTATGGCGCGAGCCAGCGCCTATCGTAAAAGAAGGGAAATATTACAGTCTTATCGTGGATCGAGGCGAACTGCAAAAAGCAGTCAAAAGTAGCAATAATGATTATCTCTTCTCTGAGAAAGGAAGTGGTATTAAGCCCTTAGTGATAATCGGGACGCCACTCGAAATTTCAGAATTTTTGATTAAAAACGAAACTCGAGGTATCGAAAACCATATTAAAGATCTTCCTGATATTTATATGGGCATCACAAATTATGTGCCGCATAAGCGCTTTAGCGGTTTATTCCCATTACATGATCTGTTGAGTAAAACTGTCATGCAGGCATTAAAATTCGTCCCGGTTGGCACTATCGTAACTGATGCTGCGGGTATGCCTTCTAATATAAATGAAATGTACCAAGTTATTAAGCAGTTAAGCCATAAAGAGAAAGCCGATGGCAATGTGCTTTATGTTAAGTTCAGCTATCTTCCAGAAGATGGAATGAAAAAAGTGGCGACTAAAACAGTAAGCTTCGGTAAAATTCTCAAAATAATGCGGCATGAAGGGCATTAAAAATCTCATAAATATGACTGTTGTAAACACGTACAGTTGATCCGTTTGCAACAGCTTTTACTTACCTATTTCCGTGCAAAAAAGTTAATAACTGAATGATTGAGTATTAACTTAACAGATATCTGCAAATCAAATGCGTTGAATTGCCAGTGCGATATCTTTCGAGGTTTTTAACGCACGTATTTCACTGAATAAGTCCGTAGCTTCACTGTATTCTTTACGTAGATAGCCTAGCCACTGTTTGATGCGCGCCACATGATATAAACCGGTATCACCCTGCTTTTCCAACTGTACATATTTTTGTAGCAGTTTGACCACTTCCGGCCACAGCATACGCGGTTCGTTATACTTAACAACGCGACTCAGATTAGGGACATTCAGCGCACCGCGCCCTAACATCACTGCATCACAGCCCGTGACGCTCATGCACTCTTGCGCACTCTGGTAATCCCAGATTTCACCGTTGGCGATCACCGGGATAGTGAGGCGCTGGCGGATTTCGCCTATGGCCTGCCAGTTGATCCGTTCAGCCTGATAGCCATCTTCTTTGGTTCGGCCATGTACCGCCAATTCTGTCGCACCTGCTTGCTGTACAGCATCGGCGATCTCAAACTGACGATCACCAGAATCCCAACCTAAGCGGATTTTAACGGTGACCGGTAAATGCGCAGGCACAGCTTCACGCATTGCCTTTGCGCCCTGATAAATCAGTTCAGGATCTTTCAGCAATGTGGCTCCACCGCCACTGCCGTTAACCAGCTTTGAAGGGCAACCACAGTTTAAATCGACGCCATATGAGCCAAGTTCTACTGCGCGGGCGGCGTTTTCCGCCAGCCACTCGGGATACTGCCCCAGTAATTGGATACGAACTAATGTGCCAGACTGAGTGCGACTTTGATTATGCAATTCAGGACACAAGCGGTAGAAGGATTTCGCAGGCAATAGCTGATCGACCACTCGCAGGAACTCGGTGATACAAAGGTCATAATCATTCACTTCACTGAGTAATTGGCGCACCAGTGAATCTAATACACCTTCCATCGGTGCCAATATTACCCGCATGCTAATTATCTCGATCCATTATTCATACCATGACACTTTCCGGCCCCTGGCTATCAACTCCACCCAGTATAACCCTAAAAAAGACCGGCAATAATACGGGGGAATAGAGACGTAAAACAAGGGATAACCGTTTCGTCGCTGCAATTGAGATGAAAAAAAACCGCCTCCAAGAAGAAGCGGTTTCATCAGCAAACAGCATTTGCAGCTTATTCGCCCGGATTGCGGCTACGTCCGCGAGAGGACGGGCCGGCTGGACGGCGTTGACCATCAGCCTGGCTACGTGGACGACTGTTACGACTATCGCCACGACCTGCTGCCCCTCCCCCATTTTGTGGACGACCTGCGCTGCTGCCACGGCCCATTCCTGGACGTTGCGCGCCACGGCCCTGGCGGCCATTTTGAATCGGATCAGCTTTAATGCTTGGGTCCGGCTCATAGCCTTCCAGCGCAATGCGTGGAATTTCACGTTTCAGCAAACGTTCGATATCACGCAGCAGTTTGTGCTCATCAACGCAAACCAGTGAAATCGCTTCACCGGTACGTTCCGCGCGGCCAGTACGGCCAATACGGTGCACATAATCTTCTGGAACGTTTGGCAACTCATAGTTAACCACATGAGGTAACTGATCGATATCCAGACCACGAGCAGCGATATCAGTCGCGACCAGTACCCGGATTTTGCCGTCTTTAAAATCAGCCAGTGCACGAGTACGTGCGCCTTGGCTCTTATTACCGTGAATAGCGGCGGCAGTGATGCCGTCTTTATTCAGCTGTTCGGCCAAATGGTTCGCGCCGTGTTTAGTGCGGTTAAACACCAACACTTGCTGCCAGTTGCCTTCGCCAATCATCTGAGATAACAGCTCGCGTTTGCGGTTTTTATCCACAAAATGAACGCTTTGGGTGATTTGCTCAGAAGCCGTATTACGGCGAGCCACTTCAACCGAGACCGGGTTGTGCAGCAGTTTGCTGGCCAAACCTTTAATCTCATCAGAGAAGGTAGCGGAGAACAGCAGGTTCTGGCGCTTAGCTGGCAGTTTGGCCAATACGCGACGAATATCGTGAATAAAGCCCATATCCAGCATGCGGTCAGCTTCGTCCAACACCAAAATCTCAATTTTGGAGAGGTCAACGGCGTTCTGATGTTCCAGATCCAGTAAACGGCCTGGAGTGGCAACCAAAATATCGACACCACCACGCAATTTCATCATCTGTGGGTTAATGCTAACGCCACCAAATACCACCAGCGAACGCAGCTTCAGGTATTTGCTGTAACTCTGTACGTTTTCGTCAATCTGCGCAGCCAGTTCACGAGTTGGCGTTAAAATCAACGCGCGCACCGGGCGACGACCTTTAATTGGTTCTTGGTTCTGGTTAAGCAGTTGCAACAGCGGCAAGGTGAAGCCCGCAGTTTTACCGGTACCGGTTTGAGCACTGGCCATTAAATCACGGCCTTCCAGTACCACAGGGATTGCCTGACGCTGTATTGGCGTCGGCACAAGATAGCCCTGCTCTTCAACAGCACGCAGGATGTCGGCGTTTAGGCCGAGAGAATCAAATGACATATTACGAGAAGCTCCAGATCTTCCCAATCCCGGCGATATCGTCAGGTGCAGTTTCAAGGGAAGATTATCAGACGAGGCATGAATTGAGGCATTACCACGAGGATTGGCACAAACTGCAGTGCACCATTGCGGCTGATTATAACAGATGTTTAGCAAGAAAAGGGATATTTACACGCTTATTCAGTTTTTTAATGCGACATACATCAGAAAAACTGACTTATTACTGGCTATTAATCCAGCTCAGCTCACAAAAATAGGGCTTTGACGCGCCATAACTTTACAGATTCACAAGGTGAGCCTAAAGTTAATCATATGATTGATTTATTATTTAGCCATCTATTAATATTGGCATAAATGAGATTCATCTAAAACCCGTTGACCGAGTAGGGAGCCTATGTCCCATTCCACCCCTCATGCCTTAACCTCATCTGTGCCAGTGACCAGTCGTGGTGAGCAAGCACGTCAGCAACTGATTCAGGCAGCAACCGAATTATTTGGTGAACTGGGCCTGAAAGGCGCGACGACCCGAGAGATTGCGCAGCGGGCAGGTCAAAATATTGCCGCCATCACTTACTATTTCAACTCTAAAGAGGGGTTGTATCTGGCGGTGGCTCAGCAAATCGCTGATTTTATCCAGCAAGCCTTTTCCCCGTTGGCGCAGGAGATTGACCAATTCCTCCAGCGCCCGCTGCAGGATCAAACTGCCGAGCAACAGTTGCACTATATTCGCCGTGGGTTACTGGAGTTCAGTCATTTAATGACCCAACCAGAAACCTTAAATATGAGCAAAATCATGGCGCGTGAGCAACTCTCACCCAGTGATGCCTACCCGCTGATTCATGCCCAAGCCATTGCGCCATTGCACCAAAAATTGAACCTGCTGCTGGCTGCATTCATTGGTGCTGATGCCAGTGCAACTAAAACTATTCTTCATACCCATGCATTGATTGGTGAGGTTTTGGCTTTTCGTATGGGCCGCGAGACGATCCGCCGACAAGCGGGTTGGCAGGAGATTGGTCAGGCTGAAATTGAGATGATTAATCAGGTGCTTATCGAACATATTGACCTGCTTCTTTACGGATTGCGGGCCAAGGCAGCAAAGTGAAATCGCGACTGTTTTCTCATAAAGATCATGACGGTGGTGATAAAAGTCAGTAACAGATAGGGAGCATTATGAATCGCAAGAAGATTATTGTGGCCGTTGTTATTGTCGCCCTGTTGGCGGCGATGGGTTACGGATGGAGTTATTATCGTCAGCAACACGACTCATCATTGACGCTGTACGGCAATGTAGATATCCGCACGGTGAATCTGGGTTTTCGGGTCGGTGGCCGTCTGGCATCGTTGGCGGTTGATGAAGGGGACGACATCCAGCCGGGGCAACGACTGGGGAAATTGGATGACGGCCCTTATCTCAATGCACTCAAACAGGCGCAGGCCAATGTACAAAGTGCGCAGGCACAGCTGGCGTTGCTGAAAGCAGGCTACCGCGACGAAGAGATCGCGCAGGTAAAATCGGAAGTTTCCCAACGTGAGGCTGCGTTCAGCTACGCCGATAGCTTCCTGAAACGGCAACAGGGGTTGTGGGCCAGCAAAGCCACCTCAGCTAACGAGCTGGAAAATGCCCGCACGGCGCGTAATCAGGCGCAAGCCAATCTACAAGCGTCGAAAGATAAACTCGCTCAATATTTAAGTGGTAACCGTCCGCAGGAAATTGCACAGGCCGAGGCCAATCTGGCCCAGGCGGAAGCTGAACTGGCTCAAGCCCAGCTCAATCTGCAAGACACCACCCTACTCTCCCCATCCGCAGGCACTGTGCTGACCCGCGCAGTTGAACCGGGGACTATTCTATCCGCCAGCAATACCGTCTTTACCCTCTCACTGACCGACCCTGTCTGGGTGCGGGCCTATGTCAGTGAGCCCAACTTAGATAAAGCCATTCCGGGAACACAGGTGGAAGTTTTCACCGATGGCCGCCCAGACAAGCCTTATCACGGCAAGATAGGTTTCGTGTCGCCGACCGCCGAATTTACGCCTAAAAGTGTCGAAACGCCGGATTTGCGCACTGACCTGGTTTATCGCTTACGAATTATCATCACAGACGCTGATGATTCACTCAGACAAGGTATGCCGGTCACCGTCCGTTTTGCACAACCTTAAGGCGGCATAAGTTATGAATGGAATCCAGCATCTCATCACTCTGGATGGCGTTGAAAAGCGCTTCCCCGGACTGGATCACCCGGCTGTCGCCAGCCTGACGACTGAGATCCGCAGTGGCGCGGTCACCGGTTTAGTCGGGCCGGACGGGGCCGGTAAAACCACCTTGCTGCGTATGTTGGCCGGATTGCTCAAACCCAGCCAAGGTAAGATGACGGTAGTGGGCCTCGATCCGCTGGAAAACGATCGCCAGTTACACTCAATTCTTGGCTATATGCCGCAGAAATTTGGTTTATATGAAGATCTGACGGTGATGGAGAACTTGACGCTGTATGCCGATCTACGTGGGGTGACGGGCGAACAGCGCCGCCAGACCTTTGAACGCCTGCTGACCTTTACTGATTTGACCCGCTTTACTGAACGCTTAGCGGGCAAACTATCCGGCGGAATGAAACAGAAACTGGGCCTGGCCTGCACTCTGGTCGGTCAGCCCAAAGTCTTGCTACTTGACGAGCCAGGTGTGGGGGTCGATCCCATCTCACGCCGTGAGTTATGGCGCATGGTACATGAGCTGGCGAGCGACGGTATGCTCATCCTTTGGAGCACCTCCTATCTGGATGAAGCGGAGCAATGCCGCGAAGTCTTGCTGCTGAATGAAGGGAAATTGCTGTATAGCGGCGCGCCGCAGAGTCTCACGCAGCGCATGAGTGGCCGCACGATTCTGGTGGCCGCCCAAAGCGGAACCAACCGTAAACTGTTACAACATGCCCTCACCTTGCCGCAGGTCAGTGATGGGGTGATTCAGGGCAAATATGTGCGGTTGATCCTCAAGCCGGAGGTCGATCACCACCAACTACTGCCCCTGCTCAATCAGCCCAATGCCGAAATGATGGAGGCAGAACCCCGCTTTGAAGATGCCTTTATCGACCTGTTGGGTGGTGGCCCAGCCAGTGAGTCGGCACTGGCGAAAATCATGCCTAAAGTGGAAGGCAGTCATGATGAAACGGTGATTGAAGCCCAAGAGTTAACCAAGAAATTTGGTGATTTTGCCGCGACTGACCATGTGAATTTTAAGGTAAAGCGCGGTGAGATCTTTGGCTTACTGGGGCCAAATGGTGCCGGTAAATCGACCACATTTAAAATGATGTGCGGTCTGTTGGTGCCAAGCTCCGGTAACGCATTGGTGCTGGGAATGGATCTAAAGACCAGCTCCGGTAAGGCACGGCAACATTTAGGCTATATGGCGCAAAAATTCTCGCTGTACGGCAATCTCACGGTTGAACAAAACCTGAAGTTTTTCTCCGGTGTTTATGGCCTGCGAGGCAAAACGCAGCGCGATAAAATAGCAGATATGACTTCAGCCTTTAATTTTACGCCGATTCTCAAGCAGACGCCGGACTCGCTGCCGCTGGGGTTTAAGCAGCGGCTGGCGCTGGCCTGCGCCTTGATGCATGAGCCGGATATCCTGTTTCTTGATGAACCAACCTCAGGGGTCGACCCGCTGACGCGCCGCGAGTTTTGGCTGCATATCAATGGGATGGTCGATAAAGGTGTGACCGTCATGGTGACCACCCACTTTATGGATGAAGCGGAGTACTGCGACCGTATCGGACTGGTTTACCGTGGCAAAATTATTGCGGCGGGCACGCCGGATGAGCTAAAGCAGCAGGTCGCTACTGATGAGATTCTAAATCCATCAATGGAAGAGGCATTTATCGGGTTGGTTCAGCGCTATGACCAGCAAAACGATAAGGAGCAATCGTCATGACCGAGCCACATCCATTACCGACAAATCAGTCATCGACAGATAGAACGTCGGTAAATGAGGGTGAAACCTATCAAGACACTGGGTTTTCCTGGCGTCGGTTGCGTGCCTTATGCCGAAAAGAGACCCGTCAAATTCTGCGTGACCCCAGCAGTGGGTTGATCGCATTCGTCATCCCGCTACTGCTGCTGTTTATTTTTGGCTATGGCATCAATCTGGACTCCAGCAAGCTGCATATTGGCATTTTAATGGAGCAGCAGAGCAAACCCGCGCAGGATCTGGCGAACGCCTTTGCCAGTTCGCCCTACATTACGCCGCAAATTAGCGATGATCGTCCGGCGCTGATTCAGGCGATGCAAGCGGGGAAAATTCGCGGCTTAATCGTGATCCCGAATGACTTTGCCGAGCAACTGGCGCGGCCAGAGAGTCAAGCGCCGATTCAGGTGATTACCGATGGTAGCGAACCGAATACCGCCAACTTTGTGCAGGGCTACGCGCAAGGCGTGTGGCAACTCTGGCAGCAACAGCAAGCGCAAAACCTAGGGCAAAAAAATGATCCGCTGATTGAGGTTCAGGTGCGTTATTGGTTTAACCCCGCAGCCATCAGCCGACACTTCATTATCCCCGGCGCGATTACCATTATCATGACGGTTATTGGTGCAATTCTGACCTCATTGGTGATTGCCCGTGAGTGGGAGCGCGGTACCATGGAGGCGCTACTGTCGACTCAAGTGACGCGCAGCGAGTTACTGCTGTCGAAGCTGATCCCCTATTACGTCCTCGGCATGATCGCCATGACACTCTGCATGGTGGTGGCGGTATTTATCCTTGGTGTGCCTTATCGTGGCTCACTGTGGATATTGTTCGTCATGACCAGCCTGTTTTTAGCCAGCACGCTAGGGATGGGGCTGCTAATTTCGACCATCACCCGCAATCAATTCAATGCGGCGATGGTGGCACTGAACGCCGCATTTCTACCTGCGGTCATGCTGTCGGGGTTTATTTTCGAAATTGACAGCATGCCAGCAATAGTGCGCGCGGTGACCTATATCATTCCTGCCCGCTACTTTGTCAGTAGCCTGCAAACCCTATTCCTGGCGGGAAATATCGGCACCGTGTTGGTGGTTAATCTACTGTTCCTCATCGCCTCGGCGGCCGTGTTTATCGGCCTGACGGCATGGAAAACACAACGCAGATTAGATTAAGCATCGGTGAGATTAACGGAAGGAAGCAAAATATGTTTCATCGCCTCTACACATTGATTATCAAAGAGTTACAGTCACTACTACGCGAGCCGCAAACCCGCGCGATATTAATCATGCCCGTGATATTGCAGGTGGTCTTATTCCCATTCGCCGCCACTTTGGAAGTGACCAACGCCACCATCGCCATTTACAGTGAAGACAGCGGCAAAGCCTCGGTGGAACTCACCCAGCGCTTTGCGAAAGCCGAGGCATTTTCCCATGTGTTGCTGCTGCACAGCCCACAAGAGATCCAACCGGTGATTGATAACCAGAAAGCGCTGCTGTTGATTCGCTTCCCGGAACAATTCAGCGCGGATTTGGCGAACGGTAAAACCACTCAGTTACAGTTAGTGCTGGATGGGCGTAACTCTAATAGTGCTCAAATTGCGGCGAATTACATTCAGCAAATTGTGCGTGATTACCAGCTAGAGTTAACCGCCGGACAAATTAAGCCCAATAACAGCGAATTAGTGATCCGAAATTGGTATAACCCGAATCTGGACTACAAATGGTTTGTGGTGCCGTCATTGATTGCGATGATAACCACCATCGGCGTACTGATTGTGACCGCACTCTCTGTGGCACGTGAGCGCGAGCAAGGCACACTGGAACAGTTGCTAGTCTCCCCACTGACCACCTGGCAGATTTTTATTGGCAAGGCTGTTCCGGCACTGATTGTCGCCGCCTTCCAGGCAAGTATCGTGTTGTTTATTGGTATCTTTTTCTACCAGATCCCCTTTGCCGGTTCACTGGCGCTGTTTTACGGCACCATGCTGCTCTACGGTTTGTCGTTAGTGGGTTTTGGCTTGCTGATCTCATCATTGTGCTCCACTCAGCAGCAGGCATTTATCGGTGTGTTTGTATTTATGATGCCCGCGATTCTGCTTTCTGGTTATGTCTCGCCAGTAGAGAATATGCCGGTTTGGCTACAAAACATCACTTGGGTCAATCCTATCCGTCACTTTACTGATATCACCAAACAGATTTATCTCAAGGATGCCAGTTTCGATATTATCTGGCACAGTTTGTGGCCGCTGTTGGTGATCACCGCCACGACGGGGAGTGTAGCCTATGGGATGTTTAGGCGGAAAATAGCCTAAAGGGGCAGGGACAGATTTCGGTTGATATTCGGTTTCGTGATTAGCTTCATCCCCAAAAAACAAAAAGGACACCAAACTGGTGTCCTTCATCAATCTCACGCCACTAGCCTAAACTGGCGAAACCTCATTAACGACGGTTGCCGAAAATCCGCAACAACATCAGGAACAGGTTGATAAAATCAAGATACAGGGTTAACGCGCCGACGATAGAGTACTTACGGAAGCTATCTCTATCATTAGCATCCAACTGTGCCCCCATATTCTTCAGCTTCTGAGTGTCGTAAGCGGTCAAGCCAACAAACACTAACACGCCGATATAGGTCACAGCCCACATTAATGCCGGGCTTTTCAGCCAGATATTAACAATCGATGCCAATACGATACCGATCAGGCCCATAAACAGCATGCTACCCATGCCGCTCAAATCGCGCTTGGTGGTGTAGCCGTAGAAGCTCATCGCACCAAACATACCCGCACAAATGATAAAGGTGCTGGCAATCGAAGCACCGGTGTACATGATCAAGACACTGGAAAGTGTCAGACCGGTTAACGCGGAATAGAGCATGAACAGGCTGGTTGCCATCGAACCACTCAGGCGATTAACCATGCCAGAAATCACAAACACCAAACCTAACTGAGCAATAATCAGCCCGAAAAAGGTGATTTGGCTAGAGAAGATAAAGTTAAGTACCGCAGGGGTATTCGCTGCGTACCAGGCGACAACCGCCGTTAATAACAGACCACAGGTCATCCAGCCGTATACCTGCGCCATATATGCCTGAATGCCAGAGTTGGCACGTTCGACAATAGAACCATTAGAGCGTGGATAGCGATCCATGGTAGTTACCTTATGCATATAAATAATGAAACAGGCTATCAACTGACAGCCCACCGACTCTTTTAGGTTACCACAGAAGTACCCTAAACAAGGGAGTAAAAATAGGTATTTAGCGCTGATCTTTACATGGGTTTACGTACGATTTACCAGCGCTTGGCAGCGGCATGATCACTGTCCCGCGATTCGACCCAACGTTCGCCATCCGCCGTGGCTTCCCGTTTCCAAAAAGGGGCGCGTGTTTTGAGGTAATCCATAATAAATTCAGCCGCATCGAATGCCATGCCACGATGCGCGCTGGTCACGCCGACAAAGACGATTTCGTCTCCGGGGAACAGCGGCCCAACACGGTGCATCACGGCGACCCGCTGTAGGGGCCAACGGCTACGGGCTTCAGCAATAATGTCAGCCAGCGCTTTCTCGGTCATGCCGGGGTAGTGTTCCAGCGTCAGCGCACTGACACTTTCGCCCAAATTATGGTTGCGCACTTTGCCAGTAAAGGTCACGACGGCACCGTCTTCGTCGCACTGCGATAACCATTGATATTCATCGCCGACGTTGAAGGTTTCAGGCCCGACGTGGATTCGAGTGTGCTCCATCATCACCCCCCTGTTACCGGCGGGAAGAAAGCCACTTCATCACCGGCAACCAGTGGATGCTGAGTGCTAACCAACGATTGGTTGACCGCCGTGAGCAATTTGCCCTCTTCAAGCGCTAACTGCCAGCGTTCGCCACGTTGACAGAGCGACTGTCTCAGTGCTTCGACAGTTGGAAACTCCGCCGCCAGTTGCAGGCGGTCAGTTCCCACCAGTTCACGGACTTGAGCAAAAAAGAGAATCTGAATCATGGGTTCACCTTAAAATCACCAGATTTCCCGCCACTTTTCGTCAACAGGCGAATCGGGCCAATTATCATGTCTTTTTGTACCGCTTTGCACATATCGTAAATCGTCAGTGCCGCCACGGAAGCCGCCGTCAGGGCTTCCATCTCGACGCCAGTTTTACCGGTCAGGCGGCAACAGGACTCAATGCGTACCCGATTGTGCTCTGGCTGTGCTTCCAATTGGACTTCCACTTTGGTTAGCAGCAGCGGATGACACAGTGGGATCAGTTCCCAGGTGCGCTTGGCGGCTTGAATTCCGGCAATTCGTGCAGTGGCAAATACATCGCCTTTGTGGTGGCTACCCTCAATAATCATTGCCAGTGTCGCGGCCCGCATCTCAACAAAAGCTTCCGCACGTGCTTCGCGCACGGTTTCAGCTTTGGCGGAGACATCCACCATGTGGGCTTCGCCAGCGGCGTTAATGTGGGTTAGTTGTGCCATAAGTAATCCTATTCCCTTCGTTCTTGACGTTGTAGGGCATCAGCCGCCAATAAACGATAAGTTCTGCGTAATGCCGCTGTTGCCCTGATGCAGGAAATGGGTCTGCTTCTTGGTTTGCAGTGCACTCTGAATTCGTGCCATTAACTCATCTTGCTGATCGTCACTGCCCAGCAGATCACGCAGCGTAATGCCCTGTTCGCCAAATAAGCATAAATGCAGATTGCCCAACGCTGAAACACGCAAGCGGTTACAACTGGCGCAGAAGTCTTTTTCGTATGGCATGATCAGCCCCACTTCCCCAACGTAATCAGGGTGATGGAACACTTGAGCCGGGCCATCACTGCGCGCGCGCTCTTGCTGTTGCCAACCTTGCTGGAGTAATTGCTGACGAATAACACCGCCAGAGACATGGTGCTTGCGGAATAGATTGCCGCCCTCGCCGGTTTCCATCAGTTCGATAAATCGCAGTTGGATTGGTCGGGGTTTTATCCAATCGAGGAAGGCGCTCAAATTGCGGTCGTTGACATCGCGCATCAGCACGGCATTGATTTTGACTTTGTCAAAACCAGCCTCAAAGGCGGCATCAATGCCTTGCATGACTTGATGAAATTTATCTTGCCCGGTGATAGCGTGAAATTGCCGTGGATCGAGGCTATCAACGCTGACGTTAATCGCTGTCAGCCCGGCTTCCCGCCATTGCACAGCATCACGCGCTAAGCGGTAACCATTGGTGGTCACTGCCAATGTACGGATCGCGGGATTTTGCCGGATAGTGGCGATGATATCGGTGAAATCACGTCGCATAGAGGGTTCACCACCCGTTAGGCGGATCTTTTCTGTTCCCAATAGAGCAAAGGCGCGGCTGACGCGGCTTATCTCGTCAAGGCTCAGAAAGCTTTTTAGTCCGTCAGGGCGATAACCATCCGGCAGGCAGTAGGTGCAGCGAAAGTTGCACACATCAGTGATCGATAGGCGCAAATAATAGAACTTGCGCGCAAATGCGTCAGTAAGTTGTACCATAACACCTTTCCAAATACGGGAGATGCAGGTATTTCTACCTCGCACCCTGGTGGCTTAAAGCCACGGCCAGAGCATCATATTGTCCGTAAACGAAAAGCGTATTCGCGACACGAGACAACGTAGACACTAAGGCTAGGAGTTTATGTTCAGTCACAGTTTGCGGACCATTTCTGAACCATGGTTTAAAAAGTAAAGCTGACAACAGCAGCAAAATGCTAAAAACCCTACTTTTCCTAAAGATTCTAACGCTAAAACGACAGGATAGCCAATCGCTGTTTTTCGCTATATACATTCATATACAACGAGTTAGCTAATAAAATTTACTGTTGCTTAGCCTATTTTAATCCACGTCCCATAACTTGTTTAAAATCACGAAAACAATGGCTTTTATCGCGTTTTCACAGCAAATCCGTTAACTTATGCAGCAATTTCACCATTAGCGATACCCAATAGATTTCAAGGTGCATGTCGGCACCTACAATTCAAAAGATGACGGGTATACTCTATTAGAACCAAGCACAATATTTAGACAGGAAAAACATGCGAAATCGCACATTAGCGGATCTCGATCGGGTGGTTGCATTAGGCGGTGGCCATGGGCTGGGCCGAGTGATGTCGGCCCTCTCCCCTTTAGGCTCGCGCCTGACGGGTATTGTCACCACCACCGATAATGGCGGCTCGACTGGACGCATACGTCGTTCAGAAGGCGGAATTGCTTGGGGCGATACCCGGAATTGCCTTAACCAATTGATTACTGAGCCAAGTGTGGCGTCTGCGATGTTCGAATACCGTTTTGCCGGTAATGGTGAATTGGCGGGCCACAATTTGGGGAATCTAATGCTCAAGGCGCTAGATCACCTCAGCATCCGCCCAATTGAAGCCATCAATCTGGTGCGTAGCTTGCTGAAAGTGGATGCCTGGCTCATCCCGATGTCCGAACACCCGGTAGATTTGCTGGCTATCGATAGTGACGGACATCCGGTTTACGGTGAGGTGAATATCGATCAATTGGCTCAGATGCCACAAGAGATGTTGCTGTCACCTCATGTCCACGCGACGCGGGAGGCAATCGAAGCCATCGGTCAAGCAGATGTCATTCTGATCGGCCCCGGCAGCTTTTTAACCAGCCTGATGCCACTGTTGCTGTTGGATGATTTAACGCAAGCTTTACGCCGCAGTTCTGCCAGCATGATCTACATCGGCAATCTAGGGCGTGAGCTCAGTGTCGCGGCAGCGGCACTCTCACTGCAAGAAAAGCTGGCCATCATGGAGAGCAAAATTGGCCGCAAAATTATTGATGCGGCAATTGTTAGCCCACGGATTGATATCAGTGGCGTAACAGATCGAATTATTGTCCAACAACCCTTGGAAGCCAAAGATATCCCTTACCGCCACGACCGTGAGCTACTACGCCAGGCACTGGAGGCCACGTTACAACAGCTGGGCGGTGCAGCTTCCGCGTAAGCGAGCCAGGGCATTACGCTTTGGATTTAGCTTGTAATGCCGCATTGTCAATCATATGGATATAGAGTGCTTCCACTTTAGCTCGTGCCCACGGGGTGCGGCGCAAAAATTTCAGGCTAGATTTAATGCTGGGATCACTGGTGAAGCAGTTGATCTGGATACGGTATCCCAGCTCTTCCCAGCCATAGTGCTCCACCAATTTGGTCAGCAATTGCTCCAGCGTAATACCGTGCAGCGGATCTTTGGATAGATGATCACTCATTATTTATCTCGCGCTTTATTAGGTGACAATTTTATCAGCCGCACACAGTAATCATGATTGGTTGATGCGACAAGTAAAATTCCCGATTTATCACCTCATGAACACCCACGCCCTCTCAGCAATTCTTGCCCATCAATTCCTGCTCATCAGGAGATGGCAATAAACTGCTGGCGCAACTGATGAACTTGGTCACGTAATTCGGCGGCCTGCTCAAACTCCAGATTCTGCGCGTAAGTGTACATTTTGGCTTCCAGCTCGCGGATTTTCTGATCCAGTGCTTTCGGTGGCAAGGACATGTAATTATTAGGATCTGCCGCTTTGCCCCCCCGCCCCTTCCCTTTACCACGAGTAGAAGGTTGGCCCAGTTGCAGCAGATCACCGATTTTCTTGTTAAGCCCTTGCGGAACAATGCCACGCTCTTCGTTGTAAGCTTGCTGTTTGGCGCGCCGCCGTTCTGTTTCACCAATGGCTTTTTCCATCGAGGCCGTGATTCGGTCACCATAGAGAATAGCTTTGCCGTTGAGGTTACGTGCTGCGCGGCCAATGGTCTGGATTAAGGAGCGTTCAGAACGCAGGAAACCCTCTTTATCGGCATCCAGGATGGCGACCAATGAAACCTCTGGCATATCCAAACCTTCCCGCAGCAAGTTGATGCCCACCAGCACATCAAACTCACCCAACCGTAAGTCACGAATAATCTCGACCCGTTCAACGGTATCAATATCCGAATGCAGGTAACGTACCCGTGCGCCATGCTCTGCGAGATACTCGGTCAGATCCTCGGCCATCCGTTTGGTCAAGGTGGTCACCAGCACCCGCTCGTTAATCGCAGCACGGATACGGATCTCTGATAGCAGGTCATCGACTTGTGTTGCGACAGGCCGCACTTCAATCAATGGGTCAAGCAGGCCAGTAGGCCGCACCACCTGCTCAATGATATCGCCACCGGATTTCTCCAGTTCATATTTGCCCGGCGTTGCCGAGACATAAATGGTTTGTGGGGCCGAGGCTTCAAACTCTTCAAAGCGCATCGGGCGGTTATCCAGCGCCGATGGCAGCCGGAAGCCATACTCCACCAGTGTCTCTTTACGTGAACGGTCACCTTTGTACATGCCACCAATTTGCGGAATGGTGACGTGGGACTCATCGACAATCAGCAAACCATCGGCGGGCAGATAGTCGAATAGCGTCGGCGGCGGTTCACCCGGTCCACGGCCCGAAAGGTAGCGGGAGTAGTTTTCGATGCCGGAGCAATAACCCAGCTCATTCATCATTTCGAGGTCAAACTGGGTCCGCTGAGCAATGCGCTGCTCTTCTAACAGTTTATTATTCTCTAACAGCACCTTACGCCGTTCAGCCAGTTCGATTTTAATCTCTTCCATGGCCTGCAAAATACGCTCCCGTGGGGTCACGTAGTGCGTTTTAGGGTAAACCGTAAAACGTGGCACTTCATGCTGCAATTGGCCTGTCAGTGGATCAAATATCGAGAGCCGTTCAACCTCTTCATCGAACAATTCAACCCGCAGTGCCCACTCATCAGACTCGGCCGGGAAGATATCGATAACCTCACCACGGACCCGAAAAGTCCCCCGTTGAAACACCTGATCGTTGCGGCTGTATTGCAGCTCTGACAAGCGACGTAGAATGGAGCGCTGATCGATAATCATGCCCTTGGTCAGGTGCAGCATCATTTTCAGGTATAAATCGGGGTCACCCAAACCATAAATGGCGGAGACCGAGGCAACCACAATCACGTCCCGCCGCTCCAGCAAGGCTTTGGTGGCAGACAGTCGCATTTGCTCGATATGTTCGTTTACCGAGGCGTCTTTTTCGATAAAAGTATCGGAGCTGGGAACGTAGGCTTCGGGCTGATAATAATCATAGTAGGAGACGAAATACTCTACCGCGTTATCAGGGAAGAACTCTTTCATCTCGCCATAAAGCTGGGCGGCCAATGTTTTATTCGGTGCCAGCACCATGGTCGGCCGATTCAAGTCAGCAATAACATTGGCGACTGTAAAGGTTTTGCCTGATCCCGTTACCCCTAACAGCGTCTGGTGGGCCAGACCATTTTCCAGCCCCTCCTCCAGTTTACGGATGGCATCAGGCTGATCGCCCGCTGGCTTAAACTCAGAATGTAGTTTGAATGCTTTACTCATGAATTTGCTACCCGCCGGAGAAACACACTATCAGGAGGCTAATTATGAAAGCCCCATAAATTTTTGCCACCCCTATGATACTGGATATAAAACCAGCTTCAAGCACCAAAGCGTAGGAATTTCTTTAATCATGAGATGATTTGCGTCGTTATAGTGATACTCAGGCGATAGTTGCACTGTAAAGGTATTTTTATCCCCAACAGTTAACATAAACACCTCAGTGATAATTAATTGATTAAAGATTACCCATCATCCCCAGTTATAATTTAGGATGCTTGATTTTAATTAACTAATTGAAAATAAATAGTATTTTTTAAAAGTAGAGAATCCGGACAACCGGGTCAGAAGCCGCGCCAGCTCTCGCTTGCCATCAGTTTTCTATGGCTAATGCACAAGGTTATCCACAGGAATGGTGGATAACTCATTCAACCCCATAGGGGCTGGGAGTTGGCGAAAAGCAAAGCTTCGCGATGAAATAGGGATTAATTAGCTTTTTTAGTGTTTTTTTTACATTTTTATTTCAACATATATTTCAATTAGTACTAACTACTCGACTTGCTAATTCCGAATTCTTCACTCTGTTATCCCCCTTTCTCCATGCCCCTCACTGGGCTGTTTTTTCTGCACCATTATCACCACCCGAGCACCGCTTAGGTGCAAAAAAACCTCGACTGGCGGCCCTCTCTCCCGCAGGTAGAGTCAGGTTCACACATTACCCTGCGTTAAAACCATTTACAGCCCGTTAACATACAAATTTTACCGCTGACCAGGGCAACTTGGCCCGAGAGTTGCTTTATATCTCTGTGAAATAGAGAGATAAGAGAGTAAATGACCTAAATCGGTGCAGCGCATCAATAGGCTGATAATTATCCGATAGATGGGGTATTGAGTGGTTAAAATAGCCTTTTATTTCATTTTTATACCGCTATTAGCCAAATTTACCTCAATTTACACTAACAACCACTCGCCATAAGTGTGGTGTTTTATGCTGTACTGCCGCTATCAAGTATGCAGATTTGCTGGTTAATCCTTCACTAGCCGTTACAGAACACCGGGTCACCTGTGAACTACTGAGATCGACTGAGGAGAAGCACTGATGCTGAGTTTAACCGCCGTAAATCAATACTATGGTCAGAATCATATCCTTTGGGATATCAATCTGGAGCTTCCTCGTGGCCAATGCACCTGTCTGATTGGGCGCAACGGTGTCGGGAAGACCACGTTAATTAATTGTATCATGGGCCATTTGCCGATTAAGAGCGGCACCATGACTTGGCAGCCCAACCATGAGCCGCCGCAAAACTTGCTACAGCAGCCCGTCGAGGGGCGCACGGCGCTGGGTATTGGTTATGTCCCACAAGGGCAGCAGATTTTTTCTCAATTGAGTGTTGAGGAGAATATGTTGATCGCCGTGTTAGCGGGTCGCCATAAGTCGCGCCATATTCCAGGCTGGGTGTTTGAGTTATTCCCCCAGTTGTACGACAAACGTCGCCAGCGCGGTGGCGAGCTGAACCGCAATCAACAGCAGCAGTTGGCTATTGCCAGAGCGCTAGTGGCGGAGCCGGAGCTGCTGATCCTCGACGAGCCGGGGAGCGGCACTTTACCGCCATTGAGTGAGGATATCGGCAATATCCTGCATCAACTCAGTCGTAGTCTGGGTCTGACAGTGCTCTTAGTTGAGCATCGATTGCCGCTGATTCAGCATGTAGCGGATCGATTTTGTCTGATGGCAGGCGGAAGGAATGTGGCGCAAGGGACCTTGGATCAGTTGGATGAAGATATGATTATTGAGCATTTGGCCAGTTGATGTGGCCCAGCACAGCTATCCATTCAGGTGGACTAAGGCCAATGGCAGCCAAAAAATATCGGGCTAATAGTGACTATTAGCCCTTTTCGTCAGGTTCACCTTAAGCTGTTAGTTTCTCTGCTGTGGGCAGTAAGTTCCAATCAAGGTAGCCGCCAAGATCACGGCGCTCAGTCACGGGATGCTGATTAAGGTCAGTCAGATGTGGGATAACACCCAATAACGGCGCATCAATCATCCGCGTCAATGTCGCCAGATACTCCCCTTGCCGTTCTCCGGCGGGAATGACTTCATTGGCGACCCAGCCAGCCAGCGTCAGACCCGCTTGGCGGATAGCCAACGCGGTCAGCAAGGCATGATTGATGCACCCCAGTTTGATCCCAACTACCATAATCACTGGCAATTGTTCCTGCTGCACCCAATCAGCAAAAGTCGCTTGCGGGGAGAGAGGGGTAAACCAGCCGCCAGCCCCTTCTACCAGTATCCAGTCAGCTAATGGCTCCAACTGCCGTAAACCTTGCGATAAAGCCGATAGATGAATCTCACACCCTTCATTTTCGCTAGCAATATGTGGCGAGGTGGCTTCTAACAGCGTCAGCGGGTTCACTTGGGCATAATCGAGCGCGACACTGCTGTTCGCCTGTAGCGCCAAAGCATCACTGTTCCGCAAGCCATTAGCCGTCATCTGGCTGCCGGAGGCGACCGGCTTATAGCCCGCAGTCCGATAGCCCTGCTGGGCTGCGGCTTGCAGTAAAGCACAACTGGCAACCGTCTTACCGATGTCGGTATCCGTGCCAGTGATAAACCAACGTTTAATCACGATAGATAACCCCATAAACTAAATGGTAACTCAGCGGGTAGTGACTCGCTTGCATGTTGTAAGCCCGTTGCAGTCCCAGCAGACGTTGACGACCACTCAAGCCAGCCTCGCGCCCCTGATGCAAATGCGTGGCCCCAATGCCTTGTAGTGAGCGCATAAGGGCTATCACATCTGGAAATTGTTGCTGGTATAACTGCGGTGTCAGTTGATAGCGGTAGCCCAGACAAGCAGCGTTAATCTGCTGAAATGGCAGGAAATCATTGACGTGGCGCTTGCCATCGACCTGCTGCCACGCCTGCCCCAACTCATCAAGCGAACCTTCCGCCAGTGTTGAGAAGAGGATAATGCCGCCGCGACGGGTAACACGATACAGCTGCGCCAATGCCACCGATAAATCTGCGCACCACTGCACCGCCAGATTACTGAAGCAGATATCAACTGACTGATCTGGCAGCGGAATATGCTCGATATCGGCCAGTAAATAGTCGTCAGCGGACTGCTGTTGCCGCGCGTGATCCAACATGCCAGCGGCAAGATCCAGTGCAATCACCTGCTTGCCAATTTCACGCCAGCGGCGGCTGAAATGGCCGGTGCCGCATCCTGCATCCAGCACCAAACCCCCAGTATGCTGATGGCCCAATGCCAAAAGGGTTTCCCCCGTTTTGCGCTGTAGATCGGCGGCGGTGTCATAGCTGCCCGCCGCCCGACTAAATGCAGCGGCAATCGCAGATTTATCAACAGATATTGACGGCAGATGTTCAGTGGCAAGCGCCATAAAGCACCTCCAGTAATCTGTCGATATCCTCCGGCTGATGCGCGGCACTGAGGGTTATGCGCAATCTGGCCCCGCCCGGTGGAACAGTGGGTGGGCGGATCGCCGTCACCCATAAACCCGCCGCGCGCAGTTGCTCCGCCAGTGCCAGCGTTTGCTGGTTATCCCCCACCAGTAGCGGCTGGATAGCAGTTTCTGAAGCCCCTAACGACAAAGGGAGATCTGCTGCACCGCGACGAAATTGCGCAATACGTTGCTGAAGCTGTTGGCGTAGATCATCACCTTGCTGAATGCGTAACAGTGCGGCTTGCAAAGCAACGGCCTGCGCGGGCGGCATCGCAGTGCTGTATATCAGGTGGCGGGCATATTGCAGCAGATATTCCGCCACTGGCTCCTGACACAATACTGCCGCGCCACTGAGGCCAAATGCCTTGCCAAAGGTCACCACCAGCAGCTCGGGTTTCACCCCTTGTAACTCGCAACTGCCGCGCCCTCCCTCGCCATGCACACCAATCCCATGCGCATCATCCACTATCAGCCAGCCCCCCGCGGCAGCGGTGTGTTGCTGCAAAGCGGCCAGCGGCGCGCAGTCACCGTCCATGCTAAAAACGCCTTCGGTGACCACCAAGGTTTGGCCGGAACAGGGTTTGCTCAGTAGGTTTTGCAGTGATTCCGGCTGATTATGCGCAAAGCGTCGCAATTGTGCTGGCGAGTGCGCAGCCGCCTCCAACAAAGAGGCATGGCTGAGTTTATCGGCCAATATGCGGTCATCCGCGTCGGTTAGCGCTGCCAACACCGCCTGATTCGCTGCATAGCCGGAGATAAACAGCAATGCGCGTGGGTAGCCAAGCCAATCGGCCAGTTGTTGCTCCAATCGAGCATGGGGCTGGCTGTAACCCGTCACATGGCCGGAACCGCCACTGCCAACACCGTAGCGCTGCGCGCCCTGCTGCCAGGCCGCAATCACGGCAGCATCTTGGCTGAGTCCCAGATAATCATTACCGGCGAAGTTGAGATATTGCCGTTCGCCCGACTGTAACCAGCGCCCATTAGCCCCCTCATTGACCTGACGGGTGCGGTAAGCGGCAGCATCGCGCCGCTGTTGCAGCCCACGCTCTATCTTGCTTTGCCAGCTCATTACACCGCCGCGTTATAAAATTGGACGCGATCTTCAGGTGATGAATCGCCGTGCAACAGTTGCTCGGTCAAGAGTTGCTGCTGTTCGCGATCTCCTTGCTCTGTGGCGGTCTGTTGTGGATTCAGCCCCAATTTGCGGAACAGTTGCAGATCGTTATCTTCTTCTGGATTGGGTGTGGTGAGCAATTTGCAGCCGTAGAAGATGGAGTTGGCCCCCGCCATAAAGCACATGGCCTGCGTCTGTTCGTTCATTTGCTCGCGGCCAGCAGAGAGGCGTACGTAAGATGTCGGCATCATGATGCGGGCAACCGCGATGGTGCGGATAAACTCAAACGCATCGACGTCAGCGTTATTTTCCAGCGGCGTGCCTTTCACTTTGACCAGCATATTGATCGGCACGCTTTCAGGGGGCTTGGGCAGATTCGCTAGCTGTACCAGCAGTCCGGCCCGGTCACGAACAGTTTCCCCCAGTCCAACAATGCCGCCGGAGCAGACTTTGATACCGGCGTCGCGCACTTCGCTGAGGGTATCCAGCCGTTCTTGATAGCTGCGGGTGGTGATGATGCTGCCGTAGAATTCCGGCGAGGTATCCAGATTGTGGTTGTAGTAATCCAACCCTGCATCCGCCAGACGGTGAGCTTGCTGCTTATCCAGCGTGCCGAGTGTCATGCAGGTTTCCATGCCCATCGCCTTGACGCCTTCGACCATTTGCTCCAGATAAGGCATGTCGCGCTCATGGGGATTTTTCCATGCCGCGCCCATGCAGAAGCGGGTTGACCCCGCCGCTTTGGCTTTTTTAGCGGACTCCAACACTTGCTCGACTTGCATCAGGCGCTCACTTTCCAGTCCGGTTTTGTAACGCGAGCTTTGCGGGCAATATTTGCAATCTTCTGGGCAAGCACCGGTTTTAATCGAGAGTAAGGTACTGACTTGCACTTGGCGGGGATCAAAATGCTGACGATGAATCTGCTGGGCTTCAAACAGTAAATCCAGCAGCGGTTTTTCAAACAGGGCCTGGGCTTGCCCGACTGTCCAGCGAATATAATTTGCCATTACGGCTTCTCCAAAGAAGAGAAAAAAGTGTCGTCAGTGTAAATAAACTCGATATACTGTCAACCATTCTTATGGCAAATTGGTTTACAACAGATCCTAATGACACCTTCTGACCTGGCTTTTGATCAGCGCCATATCTGGCATCCCTACACCTCAATGACCGACCCTTTGCCCTGTTATCCGGTAGTTGCCGCCGAGGGTGTTGAGTTACAGCTGGCAGACGGTCGGCGATTGATTGATGGCATGTCATCATGGTGGTCAGCCATTCATGGCTATAATCATCCGGCCCTGAATCAGGCGGCACATCAGCAGTTGGATAAGATGTCGCACGTGATGTTTGGTGGTATTACCCATCCCCCCGCAGTGGAGCTTTGTCAGCAGTTGGTCGCCATGACGCCCCCGGCGTTAGAGTGCGTTTTTTTAGCGGATTCGGGGTCAGTAGCGGTCGAGGTGGCACTGAAAATGGCATTGCAGTACTGGCAGGCCAAAGGGGAACGCCGCCAGCGGCTCCTGACTCTGCGCCATGGCTACCACGGCGATACTATCGGTGCGATGTCAGTCTGTGATCCTCAAAATTCAATGCACAGTTTGTATCAGGGCTATTTAGCCGAGAATCTGTTTGCCACTGCGCCACAATGCCGTTTCGATGAGGCGTGGGATCCTGAAGACATCACAGATTTCGCCACGATGATTGCCAAACACTCCGGTGAGATTGCGGCAGTGATTCTGGAGCCGATAGTGCAAGGTGCCGGCGGGATGCGTATTTATCACCCCGCTTATCTACGTGAGGTTCGGGCGCTGTGCGATCAGCATCAGATTTTGTTGATTGCCGATGAGATCGCCACCGGTTTTGGCCGCACAGGCAAGCTTTTTGCCTGTGAACACGCGCAGATCGTGCCAGATATTCTCTGTCTGGGTAAGGCACTGACCGGCGGTTATCTGACATTATCCGCCACACTGACCACCCGTCAGGTGGCCGAAACCATTAGTAATGGGGATGCTGGGTGCTTTATGCATGGGCCAACCTTTATGGCAAATCCCTTAGCTTGCGCGGTGGCTTCCGCCAGTCTAAAGCTGTTGGCGGAGAATCGCTGGCAACAGCAGGTTAGCGCGATAGAGATCCAATTGAAGCAGGCATTACTGCCGCTGGCAGAGCATCCCGCCGTGGCGGATGTGAGGGTGCTGGGGGCGATTGGCGTGGTGGAAATGAAGGAGTCGGTGAACGTCGCCCGCCTGCAACGGGGCTTTGTCGAACACGGCGTGTGGATTCGGCCCTTTGGTAAGCTTATCTACCTGATGCCGCCTTATATCATCTCGCCGGAGGCATTGACCCGACTCACAGATGCCGTGGCCAGTGCGGTAAATGTTATGAAAACGACCCTTTCGGGCCGTTGAGGCCATTGGCAAAGTGCCAGCGGCGGAGAGAACAGGTAGATCGAGTCATCAAGGTTAATGACAAACCCAAGATTAAGTCAGATTCGTGAAGGGGTGACGGCCCCTACGGAACATTTCCCCTTCAATCGACTTTCCCAACCGTCTAAATCAATGACGCGTGAGGCGTACCAATACTCACCCACATTGGGCCTTTCCCTACCGGATACCGATTCAGCGTCGTCAGTTCGCCGCTGTTCTGATCAATACGGTACACTTCGATATGATCAGATTTTTGACCGGACGCAATCAGGAAGTTGCCGCTGTGGTCAATATTAAAGCCGCGCGGTTGTGCTTCTGTCAGATGATGCCCGACCAGCGAAATTTTACGGCCATCTTCCGATAGGCTGAAAATACCCAATAGGCTGGCGGTGCGGTCGCTAATATACAAATGGCGACCGTTTGATGTGATATGGATATCCGCGGCCCAGCGGGTGCCCGTAAAGTCAGCAGGCATGGCATCCAGTGTCTGAATAAGCTGATATTCTTGCCCGTTATTGCTGATTTGATACACATCCACTGAGCTATTGAGTTCATTCACGCAGTAGGCAACGTGGTGATTCGGGTGGAAGGCCATGTGACGCGGCCCCGCACCAGCAGCCACCTGAATATCAGCCTGTGCGTGCGGTGTTAACTTGCCCTCTGCGCTGAAATCAAATAGCCGTACTTTGTCCTCTTTCAGGCAAGGTATCAGCAGGATTTGATTGGTCGGATCAATATTCGCTGAGTGTGGCGCAGGCAAATCATCCAATTGCTGAATAGGTGCCTGAACCACGCCATGCTCATCAATGGGACTGATGCTGACGCAGTTGAAGCTGTAAGAAGCAGAGAACAGGAAACGGCCTTGTAAATCAGTGCCGATATGGGTCGGGCTTCCGGGGAGTGGTGCCATGCCCGCAGCAGTCAGGGTGCCATCGTCAGCAATATTGTAGCTGACAATACCAAAATCAGGTCGCACCCCAACATACAAATGGCGCTGATTTGGGTTGATGACCATCGGCTGCACCTGGCCCGGGACATCCACCGTTTGCAGCAAGGTTAATGCACCAGCGGAATCTAATTGCCAGACATGGATCTGCTGACTGTCTGGGCTTGCCACGTAAACCACTTGCTTCATCTCTACTCCTTAGTCGGGCCTGTTGGGCAATCAAATATCGATTATTAATGCACAATTTTAGCCTAGCTTACCTGACTACGCTGACATAACAACAGTCAGACGTCGCGCTGCTTAAAACTTATCCCGCTTATTCTTAGCTGATTATGCTACCCACTCTCGGGCTTGGTTTAATCAAGTCGCCATCCGGTGTACCATCAGAAAATACTTTTCATACATATTATTTCTAGACTTGGGATTAGAGCTGCTATGACCTATCGCATAATTGCACTGGATCTGGATGGAACACTACTGGATCACAAAAAACGTATTCTGCCGGAATCCTTAGCGGCACTGGCTCAGGCCCGTGCGGAAGGCGTTAAAGTGGTGGTGGTGACTGGCCGTCATCATGTGGCTATTCATCCGTTTTATCAGGCGTTAGAGCTTGATACACCGGCCATTTGCTGCAACGGTACCTATATTTATGATTACCATGGCAAAAAAGTGCTGGATTCCAATCCATTGCAGCCTAAGCAGGCGGTTCAGGTATTGCAGTTGCTAGAGCAGACCAAAATTCACGGGCTGATGTATGTCGATGATGCGATGCTCTATCAGCAAACCAGCGGACACGTTACCCGCTCACTGAGTTGGGCTGAATCATTACCTGCCGACCAGCGCCCAACACTGCTTCACGTCGATAGCTTATTAGATGCCGCCCACAGCGCCACCGCCATCTGGAAATTCGCCACGTCCCACGCCGATACCGAGCAACTGAAAGCCTTTGCTACCATGGTTAAAGATGAAATGGGGCTGGCCTGTGAATGGTCATGGCATGATCAGGTGGATATCGCGCAGGCGGGCAACAGTAAAGGTATGCGCTTGCAGCAATGGGTTGAGTCTCAGGGCATGAGTATGAGCGACGTCGTGGCTTTCGGTGATAACTTTAATGATCTGAGTATGCTAGAGAGCGCCGGGCTGGGTGTGGCGATGGGGAACAGTGCGGATGCCATTAAGCAACGGGCTGATTTGGTTATCGCCGACAACGAACAACCGGGCATCGCCGCCGTGATTCGCCAGCATGTGCTGGCCTAATAGCTAAGTCGAGTAAACCGCCCCACATAGACATTCATTTAACATCCCAGCCAGCAGGCCGGGATGTTAGCGACAAACTCAGATCAATCTTCACGTGGCGTAATTTTGCCGTAATCCTGTTCGTTATTGCGGGTTAACCACAGTGATAGGGCTTTCAGGGAGTCGGGCGTGAACTCGTCGCAACGCGCGGTTATCTCTTCTGGTAGCATCCAACGGACTTCATCAATCTCTTCTGCCTGTAATGCGAATGGGCCATGAGATACGCAACTGAACAACGCGCCCCACACACGACAGCACTCTTCTTCAAAGTAGAACTGCCCATGCTCGGCAAAGGGAACCCCCGCAATACCTAACTCTTCTTCTGCTTCGCGCCGGGCAGATTCAAGGTAATTCTCGCCACTTTGCACTACACCACCAGCGGTCGCATCAAGCTTACCGGGATAGAAATCTTTGATCTCCGTGCGGCGTTGTACCAGAATTTTGCCCATTCCATCATGCACCACAATATAGGTCGCACGATGGCGTAGTCGTTGAGCTCTCATTTGTTGACGGCTAGATTGAGCAATAACCTCGTTTTGCTCATCAACAATATCAACCCACTCGATGACTGCTGCTGGATTTTGCTCCACCATCCTCTAAAACCTTCTATCTAGGCGCGATGAGACGCGCACAATTGTTAATCAAGAGATTACCCCTGTTCCTCTAGGCCGCACTCTGGTACGCGACACTCTGATTGGGAGGTAAATAACTGTTTATATTATTGTTTTTTCAATGCCAACTGGGCGATAGGTTCATCATTCTGTAGGGTCAGAACCTGTAAAACACCGCCGTCCAACATGCCATAGCTCGCCGGATAGCCCCCTTTAGGGATGCTGACGGAGCCGGGATTAAAGCAAATCACCTCATCCTGCCACTCTGCCTGCGGCAGATGAGTATGACCATAGACTAAGACATCCCCATTACGCAACGGAGGAAGTGCGCCGGGATGATAAAGGTGACCATGCGTCAAAAATAGACGGGTTTCTGGCATAATAATCTGCTGCCAACTGGCCATGATAGGGAACTGTAAAAGCATTTGATCGACTTCGCTGTCGCAGTTGCCGCGCACCGCAATGATCTTCTCTTTATGGGGATTTAGGCACTCCGCTACGGCTGCTGGTTGATACCCCTCCGGTAGCGCATTACGCGGGCCATGATTGAGTAAATCGCCCAACAGCACTAGCCATTGTGCATCGCTGCGGGCAAAAATCTCCAGCACCTTCTCAGTCGCTGGCAGTGAACCATGCAGATCAGAAGCAAACATTAACTTCATAACATCGTCTTCTCTGGTCATAATCTCAACAAGTCAGGCGACAAGTACTGCCGCAGCACTTATTGAGTGCTAAAAGAGGCACTATTCTATCACCCAATTCGTCAGATTAATCTGATAAAAACAGCTATCTCTCATTAGCGTGTTTTATCGCAAAAAATAGCGCTGACAGAATAAAATCATGCCAGCGCGATATGAAATAAAATCGAGGAAACCGTTATTACGCGTGTTGAGAGACCAACTCATCCAATGTCAGAGGGGGGAATAAATATCCCTGCATGGCGTCAATATTAGTGCCCTTAAGTTGTTCCGATTCATCCTGATTTTCGACGCCAACAACAATGACGCCAAGGCAATATTTTTTGATGTTATTGATCAAAATCGGGAAGGTATGCTTATTGTGCTGCCAGAAGAAATGCTTATCTATCTTCACATATTCAAAAATATTGGCTGTAACCGCATTTAAGGTAGAACCCCCGCTGCCTAAGTCATCCAACCATAACGGATACCGCTCAGCCAGTTCGCGTAACAATGGATTATTCATGCCATCGGATAAGTTGGAGAAAGTTTCCATTATCTCCAGCCGCAAAAAAGGCATTTCATCCAGCATCAGACGGGTTGAATCATCGCTAACAATCACGCTTGCCAGGTCAAAATCAATATTAATCGTTAACAGAACTTTGTTAGCAATAAACCAATCGCGATAGGCTTTCACCGCGCGTAATTGGTCCTGAAATAATTCAGTCTTTCCATCAACACCGAGCTCTCTAATAAACTGTTCGACATCAATGGATAAATCGACCGACTTAGCTGAAAATCGGCTTAATAGCTCGACAGCGAATAAGCTACCGTCTTGCTTATGTATGGGTTCGCATACGTAAGAACAATTAACTTCGATATTTAGCTTCATGCGCACCTGAAAAGTGTATAGGCAACAATGAGATCACAACTTGACCTCAGCCGGAGGATTTATAAGCCACCGCTAACTTTTATAAAATGCCCGACATTGATAAAACAGCCCATTTCGCAAGTGATAAGAGGCTGACTGAACTCTTCCATTCAAATGAATATGCTCACTCTAGCAGACATTTATCCATTCAGTATTTTAAAAGTCGTCTGGGTATGGCTTATACATATTTTTAACATTCAAAAACAACAAGGTAACAGGCAACCACGCCACGAGTGAACGGGGAGTACCTGAGCACCCAATATTGTATTAATCGGACAGAAGCACCGATTTGTTTAGCTATTATTTTTTTATTTTCTCAAACGATGCTGTTGGTTGGATTCTTTCTTTAGATTAATCTCAGGATGTGCTCAGCATCGTAGGAGAAGAGTCTGGGATCATCTATGCTGAAAGAGAAACAAGTCATAATGAGCATAACGACCTGATGGGTAAGTTCTATACCCTTGTTACTTGACGTTGTAGAGAGCTTCCCCTGTGGCTTCGAGTAAGAAGGGCATAAATGGAGATTGGCTATGCGTATTTTAATCACTGGAGCGACAGGACTCATCGGGCGCAGTCTGACCGCCTTCCTTTTGTCGCAAGCCCATCAAATAACCGCACTGACCCGTGATCCACAGCGGGCAAATCATGTGCTCGGTTCGCAAGTCACCTATTGGTCGACGCTAGATGATAAACATGACCTTAATGAGTTTGATGCAGTTATCAATCTCGCGGGCGAACCCATTGCTGAAAAACGGTGGACCGCACAGCAAAAAGAGATTCTTTGCCAAAGCCGCTGGCAAATAACCGAAAAACTGACCACTTTAATCAAGGCCAGTAGTGCGCCACCGACGGTATTTATTTCAGGGTCTGCGGTGGGATTTTATGGTGACCAAGGGCAAGCATTGGTCACTGAAGAAGAGACGCCACACGATGAGTTTACTCATCAGTTGTGTGAACGCTGGGAGAGTCTGGCTCGCGCCGCACAGAGCAACCACACCCGTGTATGCTTACTGCGCACTGGCATCGTGTTAGCCCCTCATGGTGGTGCGTTAGCTAAAATGGTGCCACTGCTGCGCCTGGGGTTGGGTGGGCCCATCGGCGATGGCCGCCAATATCTACCTTGGATACATATTGATGATATGGTTCATGGCATCTATTTCTTACTGACGACTGATGGCCTGAACGGCCTTTTCAATATGGTCTCCCCCTATCCGGTGCATAACGAACAATTTATTGCCACGCTGGCAGAGGTATTGGATCGGCCGGCAGTCATTCGCACCCCAGCGGCAGCAATGCGTCTATTATTGGGAGAATCTGCGGCATTAGTGCTCGGTGGGCAACGAGCCGTACCGAAACGACTGGAAGAAGCGGGTTTTGGTTTTCGTTATTTCGAACTGGAAGAAGCACTGCGCAATGTATTGAAAAAGCCATCCGCATAGGTGCAGCGAGCTAGATTGTAGTGAGATAGATCCTAGTGGAATGGAATGCAGCGGGATAGATTGATCCCTATCCCGCTGCTTCATTCATTATTTCAGCGCACCAGAAAGGAACTGCTGCAAACGGGTGCTCTTAGGGTTACCAAAAAGCTCAGCTGGTGGGCCTTCTTCTTCAATGACCCCTTTATGTAGGAAGATGACATGGCTGGAAACATGGCGGGCGAACTCCATTTCGTGCGTCACCACCACCATGGTTTTCCCCTCTTCTGCCAGTTTTTGCATAATACGCAACACTTCGCCGACCAGTTCAGGGTCTAGCGCCGAAGTCGGTTCATCAAACAGTAAGACGTCCGGCTCCATTGCCAATGCCCGTGCAATAGAAACACGTTGTTGCTGACCACCAGAAAGATGGACCGGATATTTCGCCCGCGCCCGCTCATCAATCCCGACTTTATCCAAATAACGGATAGCCCGCTCTTTCGCCACCGCTTTACTCAGCCCTAAGACTTGAATCGGTGCTTCCATTACGTTTTCCAGCACCGTCATATGGCTCCATAAATTAAAATGCTGGAATACCATCGTTAGCCGGGTGCGTAATAATTGCAGCTCTTTTTTATCAAAGACTTTTAATTGCCCATCTTTATCCCGTACTAAGCGGATATTTTGATTATTTACGCTGATCGTGCCTTCGCTGGGTTTTTCCAGAAAGTTGATGCAGCGTAAAAAAGTGCTTTTCCCCGAACCGGAGGAGCCAATAATAGAAATCACATCCCCCGCTTTGGCTGAGAGGGAAACGCCTTTTAAAACTTCGTGTTCACCATAATGCTTATGCAACTCTGTCACGGACAGTTTGGTTTCAGCTATTTTAGTTTCTGATGTGTCAGTCATAGTTTCTAATGTGTCCATCATGGTTTCTCCGTACTTAATGCGATGCCTGCGGTTTTATATGAGCCAGCCAACGTTTCTCTGCCTGGCGGAACAGGCTAATTAGCGTAAAGGAGATAATCAGATAAAGTACGGCAGCAATACCAAAAGCATAAAACGGCTGATAAGTCGCGGCGTTAATATCACGCGCTATTTTCAGTATATCCGGCACTGTGGCAGTAAAAGCCAGTGCCGTAGAGTGCAGCATCAAAATCACTTCATTACTGTAGGCCGGTAAGGCAATACGCAATGCTGAAGGTAAAATAATACAGCGATACATTTTAAAGCGCGAGAAACCATAAGCTCTGGCCGCTTCAATTTCACCGTGTGGCACTGAACGAATGGCTCCGGCAAAAATCTCGGTCGTATAAGCACAGGTATTTAGCGTCAGGGCTAAAATAGTACAATTCAATCCGCTGCGGAAGAATGCATTAAGCAGATCATTGCCTCGGACAATCTCTAGACTATACATGCCAGAATAGAATACCAATAATTGGACATATAATGGCGTGCCACGAAAGATATAGGTGAAAATCCAGACAGGTAAACGGATCCAGCGCCGTTCAGCCACACGAGCAACCGCCAAAGGAATAGCCAGCAACCCACCCATGACGACCGAGGAAATGAGTAACCACAACGTGACGGCCATTCCGGTAAACCGATAGCCATCACTCCAGAGCAGTGCTTGCCAATACTGATGCAGGATTTCAATCATAGCTCAGCCCTCTTCACCCCATGGGAATAGCGCCGTTCTAGCCACAGCAATACACCATTTGATAGCGTGGTGAAGATCAGATAAACCGCCCCTGCCACCAGAGCAAAGAAGAAGGGTTGATAAGTGCCCTTTCCCGCCAACTGTGTCGCTTTAACCACATCATTTAATCCCAAAATAGAGACCAATGCTGTCGCCTTCAGAATAACTTGCCAGTTATTGCCAATACCCGGCAGCGCATAGCGCATCATCGCCGGAAACATAATTCGTCGAAAAATCTGGCTAGGGGTGAAACCAAATGCAGTGGCCGCTTCAATTTGGCCGGCAGGAACCGCCATATAAGCACCACGGAAGGTTTCAGTGAAATAAGCACCATAGATAAAGCCCAGGGTAATAATCCCGGCGGAGAGAGGGTCAATATTAATTTGTGCAAAACCGAGCGATTCAGTAATGCTATTTAGGGTTATCTGCAAACCGTAGAAGATCAGCAGCATTAAAACTAAATCCGGTACACCGCGAATAAGCGTGGTGTAGCACTCAAATAAGCCAGATAACAGCCGATTTGAGGATAACTTTCCACCGGCACCCATCAGGCCGATAATCACTGACAGCAGCACCGAACACAATGCTAACTCCAGCGTCACCAGCGCACCCTCAAATATCAGTTTCGAATATCCATCCAGCATCTGGGTTATCCTGTTTTACTGAGTAAGGAGTCTGGTAAATGACTATTATTAATTACCCTATAGTGGCCCCTGCCGAGATCGACAGAGGCCATAACGGCAAAAGGATTAACCGCCGTAAACATCAAAATCGAAATATTTTTTCGCGAGTTTGTCGTAAGTGCCATCTTTGCGCATTTCTGCAAAGGCTTTATCCAAGGCAGCTTTCAGTTCTGCATCATCTTTACGCAAGCCCATACCGGTACCTACGCCAAAGAATTGATCATTTTTAACTGACGGCCCAGCAAATGCGTAACCTTTACCGATCTCTTGCTTCAGGAAACCTTCACTGCCCGCCACTTCATCCTGGAAAGCCGCATCAATGCGACCGGAAGCCAGGTCAGCGTAGATCAAGTCCTGATTTTGATAGGCAACAACATCGATGCCTTTTGGCTGCCACTCAGCATTGGCGAATGCTTCCTGAGTAGACCCTTGCAACACCCCAACACGTTTGCCCTTCAAAGCCACCAATGTCGGTTCGATTTTGCTGTCTTTCGGCGCGATTAAACGGGCATTGGCCGCATAGAGCTTCTCGGTGAAAGCAATCTCTTTTTGGCGTTTTTCAGTAATGGAGAGTGAAGAGATAATGGCATCGATTTTTTTAGCTTTGAGTGATGGGATTAATGCATCGAAGTCACTTTCAACAAAAGTACATTTGGTATCAATGCGTTTACATAGCTCTTTTGCTATATCGATATCAAAACCGACCAGTTCACCACTGGCATTTTTAGATTCGAAAGGTTCATAAGTGGGATCAGTACCAATCTTGACATCTTTAGGAATCGCTGCAAAAGCACTGCTAGCGGCAGCCAATGCTAAGACTAAAGGAAGAACCAAAATCTTCTTATTCATACATTACCCTCAAATTGATTTTTGATGCCATAAAGCGCGTTAGATTTCTGTACAACCCAGAGCTTTCATAAGTTAATCGCTTTCATAAATCAATTTGCAGTAATCGTGCCAGTAATCATCTGGAGGGAAAGCAAATTCCATCACGGCTTTCTTAGCACGACCACGACTAAATCAAGGCATCAGGTCATGAACAGAAATCAAATACGCAATTCATGCCACAACACGTATCGTGCAACAGCATCATTGTGGTGCATAATTCGCCCTATTTCAGTGCGATGTTGCACAAATGTATCAATTAAGTGAGAAATGTTAACTAGCACCTTGCCAGCGAACAAAAAGATCTTCGGGCAACTCAATATCAAATTGATCGATAACCCGATTAACGGTTTGATCAACAATATCCTGAATAGTTTGCGGGCGATGATAAAACGCCGGCATGGGGGGCATAATAGTCGCCCCTAACTCAGCAGCCTGCACCATCAACCGCAAATGGCCTAAATGTAATGGGGTTTCGCGAACACACAGCAACAATGGGCGGCGTTCTTTCAACACCACATCGGCAGCACGGGTCAGTAATCCATCAGTGTAGCTAAGGACAATGCCAGATAATGTTTTGATTGAGCAGGGTAAAATAACCATACCCATGGTCTTGAATGACCCTGATGAGATGCTAGCCGCAATATCACGTGAATCATGCACCACATCCGCCAGTGCCTGTACATCTTTAAGACTGAACTCGGTTTCAAGCGCCAACGTCTGACGCGCAGCATTGCTGATAATCAAATGCGTTTCCACGCCCTCGACATGTTGTAGCACCTGTAATAGCCGCACGCCATAAATGGCTCCGCTGGCACCACTGATGCCGATAATAAGTCGTTTCATGGAAAGTTGCCTCACACTGACGTGATATCTTCTAAGTTAAACATAACATAAATAAGCAGGGACAAACTTTGCCGTATCAGGCGCGGATTAGCAAGTCATGCTCTTGGCATCCTAAAGTAAAAAAGGTGCACCACGCCAAACGCGAGTTGCACCTTTTTGATTCATCTTTATCTATCACTAACCAAGAGGCCGAAGATGATTAACCTTCGTTATGCATCTCAAGATTTTCCGCTTCGTTATGATTACGTAATGCCTGCGCATCATCGTTACGTAACGACTCCAGATACTCCAAATAGCTCTGATCCACATCTTTGGTGACGTAAACGCCATTGAAGACGGAACACTCAAACTGAGTGATATCTGGGTTATCTTCGCGTACAGCTTCGATAAGGTCGGGAAGATCCTGGAAAATCAGTGCATCGGCACCAATCAACTGGCGAATCTCGTCCACTTCACGGCCATGGGCAATCAACTCATTGGCGCTTGGCATATCGATACCGTACACATTCGGGAAACGGATTTCAGGGGCGGCAGAAGCGAAGTAGACTTTCTTCGCCCCCGCTTCACGCGCCATCTCGACGATCTGTTCTGATGTCGTACCACGGACGATAGAGTCATCCACCAATAACACGTTCTTATCGCGGAACTCTGCACGGTTGGCATTCAGTTTGCGGCGCACTGATTTGCGACGCTCCTGCTGGCCTGGCATGATGAAGGTGCGGCCGACATAGCGGTTTTTCACAAACCCCTGACGATACGGTTTATCCAGAATACGAGCAATTTCCAACGCGATATCGCAGGAGGTTTCTGGGATAGGGATAACCACATCGATATCCAGATCTTCCCACTGTTTGGCAATTTTTGCGCCCAACTTCTGCCCCATGCGCACCCGCGCACTGTAAACAGAAATTTTGTCCATAAAGGAGTCTGGGCGGGCAAAATAGACATACTCAAACAAGCACGGGTTATATTTTGGATTTTCAGCACACTGGCGTGTGAACAACTGACCCTTTTCGGTGATATACACCGCTTCGCCCGGCGCAACATCACGCAGGAATTCAAAGCCAAGGGTATCGAGTGCCACACTTTCAGAAGCGACCATGTACTCATTACGGCCATCAACCAAGGTGCGTTTGCCAATCACCAGCGGACGGATACCGTTAGGATCACGGAAGGCGACCATGCCATGGCCGATAATCATCGCGACGCAAGCATAGGCACCACGGATCAGCTGATGCGTTGCGGCAACAGCGGCAAAAATGTTGTCAGACTCCAACGGATAATGTTGGAAACGGTCCAATTCACTGGCAAAAATATTCAGCAGAATTTCTGAGTCAGACGTGGTGTTCACATGACGGCGAGAGACTTCGAATAATTTCTTTCTCAGCTGGTGAGCGTTAGTCAGATTACCGTTATGAGCCAAGGTGATGCCAAACGGTGAGTTAACGTAGAAGGGCTGAGCCTCGGAAGCACTGGAGCTACCTGCTGTCGGGTAACGAACATGGCCAATACCCATATTCCCCTGTAAGCGCAGCATATGCCGGGTTTCAAATACATCCTTCACCAAGCCGTTTGCTTTACGCAGCCGGAACCCATTATGGGCATCAATGGTAACGATGCCCGCAGCATCCTGGCCTCGGTGCTGAAGCACCGTCAGCGCATCATAAATCGACTGGTTTACCGGTGCAAAACCGGCGATACCGACAATACCGCACATGTTGTCTTTTCCTCATAAGCCGCTCCGAATCGGTAATTGATTCGGTAAGAAACTCGACGTGCTCTGCAGGTAGTCAAAGAACCACCTGATGATATAACTGAACTGCGGGATCAATTGTGACTGTTTCCAGTCTTCACTTTGTGAGAAGCCGGTAAATGTATCCAGAAAGAACAACATGGCTGAGACAATTAGAACGCCTCGCAGCGCCCCAAAACAGATGCCCAATACCCTGTCTGTTCCTGATAACCCGGTACGTTCAACCAGTGAACCAATCACATAGTTAACAATAGCCCCGACGATCAATGTCGCGATGAACAAAATGCCGATGGCGATGCCGTTACGTACTACTTCATCCTCAAAACGGGTGAAATAGACAGCAAGGTAAGTGTAAAAATGGCTGGCGACAAAAAACGCACATCCCCATGTTACAAGTGACAATGCTTCACGGACAAACCCCCGGATTAAGCTGACTAATGCAGAAAATCCGATAATCCCTATTATGACGTAATCAATCCAGACCATGACTATTCCAATGACGAAATCGCCGCTGCATCCTGTTCGCGGCGAATTCTAACAGAAAAAGAAAACGTTTGCGTAGGGGTTTCTGACCCTACGACAAATTAAAGTGCGACGATTTTAAAAACAACAATCGTCGCACAAACTTAGCTCACAAACCCCGTGCGCTCTGACATCTTACCGCACAGCCAAAACCTTAACGCCCAGTACTATAGGGCTTGACCTGCCCATTTAGGCCGCTTAATGAATTAAGCTCCGGCAAGGCGGATTGCAGTTTTTGTTTTGACGCATCCGGCCCAACAAACACTCGAGTTATCTGGCCCTGTACCGGAGTCGCAGGCACCGTAAATGCCCGATGACCTGACAGACGCAATGTGGCGACAACTTCATTCACTTTCGCGGCGTTTTTGAGCGCGCCCAACTGAACGACATAAGCCTGCCCTACCGGTGCTTTTTCTTCCGGGGTCGGTTTACTCTCTGGTTTTATTTCTGGCTTAACCTCAGGTTTAGGTTTCACTTCCTGCGGTTTTTTCTCTATCGGCGTCGGTTTGATTTCGACCGGTTTTTTCTCAACAGGTTTCACCTCCACCGGTTTAGTTTGCATCGGTGGCGGTGTCACTATGGTTGGTTCAGATGGCAGGTTACCGGCATCATTAGCAGCTTGAGAGGCGGAATCATCTTTAGGGACTTCCACAGCTTGCGCCGCACCTTCCGGTGGCGCGATAGGCAAAGGCTGACTGACTGGAGGAACCGCGTCAATCTCCTGGCTATCACCGGGTTTTGGCACTAATGGGATAGCAGCAAACTCATCCTCATAGTGCTTCTTTTTACCATCCAGCAGCCCCGGCAGCAAAATCACGCCCAACGCCACCAGAATTATGGTCCCAACTAAACGGTTCTGGAACTTACTTGCCACTCGCATTCCCCACGTTCATTCGTTTATACATTCGATTTTTTATCAACAGGATACAGTCATCGATTCAATGCAGCCATCACATGGGCGACAGTATGGAAAGAGCCACAGACAATGACCACATCCTGTGGTTCTGCATCTTGCATGGCCTGACGCCACGCTGTTTCAACATCGCTAAACTGGCGGGATAGAGTGAGATGCTCAGCCAGTTGCTCCGCAGTGGCCCCACGCGGCCCTTCCAGCGGTGCGCAATACCATTGGTCGACCTGTTCAGATAAGCAGGCCAAGGTACCACCAATATCTTTATCGGATAACATCCCAACCACTGCCCGTACTTTACCCTGTTTCGGTAACTGAGCGAGTCTGTCGGTCAAATAACGTGCGGCATGTGGATTATGGGCCACATCCAAAATCAGCAAGGGTTGCTCACTGACAATCTGGAAACGTCCCGGCAAGCTAGCAGCCTGCAAACCTTGGCGAATTACCGCTTCGCTCAATGGCAATCCAGAATAGTGCAGCACTGCCAATGCGGTGGCCGCATTGGCCAGCGGCACATTGGGCAACGGTAAATCAGCCCACAGACGATCGTCGCACTGCCAGCTCCAACGTTGGTCCTGCTGGCTTAACTGCCATGTCTTATCACGCGGATAGAGTTGCGCACCGAGTTTCGCAGCGACATCGGCAATAGACTGCGGCATATCAGGTTCACCCACCACGGCAGGTTTTCCTGGGCGGAACACTCCGGCCTTTTCGCGCCCAATGCTTTCGCGGTCGAAGCCCAACCAGTCAGTATGATCGATCGCGATACTGGTGATAGCGGCAACATCAGAATCAACAATATTGGTCGCGTCCAAACGCCCACCGAGGCCCACTTCCAGAATCACCACATCAAGCTTAGCCTGCTTAAATAATTGCAGTGCCGATAACGTGCCAAATTCGAAATAAGTCAGCGAGATACCTTCGCGCCCAGCTTCAATTTGGGCAAAAGAGTGGCTATGTTCGGCCTCAGGTAGCTCTTGCCCCTGAATGCGGACTCGCTCGGTATAACGCAAAAGATGAGGAGAGCTGTAAACCCCTACCCGCAGGCCAGCTGCCAGTAAAATTGATTCGAGGGTACAACAGGTAGTGCCTTTGCCATTAGTGCCGGCAATGGTAAATACTTTCGGGGCAGGTTTAAGCAGATCAAGACGCTCAGCAACCTGTTTAACACGCTCCAGACCCAACTCGATTGGCTGAGAATGCAAGCGCTCAAGATAGTAAAGCCACGCGGCCAAAGGCGACGTGGCTTGGGGAATTGGATGATTGTTCATGAGTCCCGTCACTGACCTTTATTCACAATAACCGGACACCACCTTATCAGGGTGATGCCCGTTAGGAAAATCAGGCTTCTGCCTGAGTATCCGTCGCAGCAGTCTCTTTGGCGTCAACCACGCTTGGCTGTGGCTGATGAGTCAATTTAGACAAGATGCTGGCAATCGTCTGGCGCATAACCGGACGGCGCACGATCATGTCGATAGCGCCTTTTTCAATCAAGAATTCACTGCGCTGGAAGCCCGGCGGCAGTTTTTCTCGTACGGTTTGCTCGATAACCCGAGGGCCTGCAAAACCGATTAGGGCTTTAGGCTCACCGATATTGATATCACCGAGCATTGCCAGACTGGCGGAAACGCCCCCCATGGTAGGGTCTGTCAGCACGGAAATGTAAGGCAAACCACGCTCTTGCATTTTAGCCAGAGCAGCACTGGTTTTTGCCATCTGCATCAGTGACATCAATGCTTCCTGCATACGGGCGCCACCACTGGAGGAGAAGCACACCAGCGGGCAATTATCTTCCAGTGCCTGCTCGACAGCGCGAACGAAACGCGCCCCCACAACTGACGCCATTGAACCGCCCATAAAGGCAAATTCAAATGCGGCGGCAACAACAGGCATGCCTTGCAAGGTTCCTTTCATGGCAACCAAAGCATCTTTCTCGCCCGTCTCTTTTTGAGCGGCAGAAATACGATCTTTATACTTTTTGGAATCCTTGAATTTCAGGATGTCCTTCGGCTCCAGCTCGCTACCCAATTCAACTTCACTGCCTGCATCCAGCAGCATATGTAACCGTGCACGGGCTGACATACGCATATGGTGATCACACTTAGGACAAACTTCCAGATTGCGCTCTAGCTCGGCACGGTAAAGTACCTGACCACAACTGTCACATTTCGTCCACACCCCTTCAGGAATACTCGCTTTACGGGTTTGTGTGATATTGCTTTTGTTAAGAATTCGTTCAATCCAGCTCATCGATGACCTTTCTGTTTGAACCTGGCCGTTGCCAGTCCGCTGTTCATGCTTTAACCATCTCCCTGAAAACGCCCCAATAAAAAGTGCCTGAGATACACGCCAGTACAACGTGGCTAAGGCACCGAAATTCGGGTCGTCCGCAGGAACAGACCATAAATGTCACTCATTAAACCATATTGGCTCGACAGTGTAGATAAAAAACTGGTCGAACCCTTGGCTTAGGTAACGTTTTTACTGATTTTTCTGACGTGCCGCTGCGCGCCGATGGCGCCAAACCTCGAATACACCGGGCAAAATTGACACCACAATAATGGCGACAATCAGCAATTTCAGATTGTTCTGCACGATAGGCACATTACCAAACAGGTAACCAGCATAGGTGAATAACAGGACCCATACCAACGCCCCAATCACGTTATAGGCCGCAAAGTGGCGATAGGACATTTTCCCCATGCCAGCAACGAACGGCGCAAAAGTACGAATAATAGGCACAAATCGCGCCAGAATAATCGCTTTCCCACCATGTTTCTCGTAGAACTGATGGGTTTTATCCAGATAACTGCGGCGGAAAATTTTGGAGTCCGGGTTGCTAAAGAGCTTTTCACCGAACACCCGACCGATGGTGTAGTTGATCGCATCCCCGAGAATAGCGGCGGTCACCATCAGGGCCACCATGATATGCACGTTGATATCATTGGATGGCAATGAGGCCAGTGCGCCAGCGACAAAGAGCAAAGAGTCACCTGGCAGGAATGGCGTCACCACCAGACCGGTTTCACAGAATAAAATCAGGAATAAAATGGCATAAACCCAGACCCCATACTGCGCCACCAACTCCGCCAGATGAACATCAATATGCAAAATAAAATCAATAACGAAACGTATAAATTCCATAAATACTCTCGAGTGGTAAGCGAGCTTAAATTTTGATTGAGACTAGCTGAACTTCCTTAAGTATTCCTTAGCTCAAGGTCAGTGGTCAGCCATACACTTATCATTATAACCTGATCAATCATCGGCCAAAAAAAGCGGCCCCATCGGCGCTGCGGGTAAGCCAAAACGCTCAGGATAGTCAACAGACACCAAATATAACCCTTCGGCTTTTGCCGTTGCCGCCGCACGGGTTCGGTCTTTTAGCGCCAGCAACTCGGCCATCCAGGTCACATCCTGATTACCGCAGCCAATCTCGATCAGGCTACCGACAATATTGCGCACCATATGATGCACAAACGCGTTGGCCTTGATATCTACCACGATATACGCGCCGTGTCGGGACACTTTGACATGTTTTACATTTCGCCATGGAGTGCGGGACTGGCACTGCACCGCGCGGAACGAGGTAAAATCATTCTCGCCAAGTAGGCACTGCGCAGCCTGCTCCATTCTTTCGGCATCCAGTGGCATATGGCAATGAGTCACCCCTTGCGCCAATACCGCCGGACGATAGCGATGGTTAAAAATAATATAGCGGTAGCGACGGGCCGTGGCGCTAAAACGGGCGTGGAAATCTTCATCAACCGTTTTTACCCATCGTACCGCGATATCTGAGGGCAAATGGCTATTAACCCCCATGGTCCAGGCGGCGTCTTTGCGTACGGCGGTGGTGACAAAATGCACCACCTGCCCGGTCGCATGCACGCCCGCATCCGTCCGCCCTGCACAAAATACGCCGATAGGCGCATTAGCAACTTTCGAGAGTGCCGCTTCCAGACAAGCTTGCACACTGGTAACTTCTTGCTGACGTTGCCAACCAAAATAGCGGCTACCGTTATATTCGATACCCAGCGCAATTTTCAAACTGGCAACATCTGCTACTGCGGCGTCTTGCTGAGCCAACTCAAGTTCGGACATCAGTAAAGTTGCTCCTGCAACAGGCGCTCCGCCGTTTCGATCGCCATTAATGCGCCACCGAAACGAATGTTGTCAGCCACCGACCAGAACTGTAATACCTCGGGAATACCATAGTCATTACGCACACAACCAATGCTCAAGACATCACTGCCAGAGGCATCGCTGACCTGTGTTGGGTAATCATCTTCTTCCGATAATTGGATGTCTTCGCAACTTTCCAGCTCGCTACGGGCTTCATCCGAGGAGATCGGACGTAGCGCTTCCAGATGCACCACTTGCGCCTGACCGTAGAATACCGGCGACTGAATGCAAGTCACTGAGATAGGCAAACCATCGTCTTGTAGCACTTTACGCACCTGATCGACCAAGCGGCGCTCTTCGCGAACACTGCCCTCTTCATCTGCCATGAGCGGCAAGACATTAAATGCCAGCTGTTTGGCGAAGAAACCCGGTTCAGCAGGGATGCCATTGAGCAGCTTGGCACTTTGTCCGGCCAGATCGTCCACAGCGACTTTGCCGTGAGCCGAGGCAGAAATTAGCGCGGTGACATGCAGGCGGGATAACCCGGCTTGCTCCGTCAGTGGCTTGATAGCCGTCAGTAACTGGCTGGTTAAGCTGTCAGCGACCGCTACAATATTGCGATTGCGGTAATCAGCCAGCACTTGAGGATTGACACTTGGCACCACTAGCGGCACATCATGCTCCATCGCGAACAGGCCGCTGCTGTCGATAACCAAACAACCGGCGTTACCCGCTTCTTCCGCGTATTGCTGCGAGGCCTCAGGACCTGCGACAAAGAAGGCCAACTGCGCCTGTGACCAGTCGAATTCAGCAACATTCTCAACCAGCAAACTTTTGCCGTTAAAGCGCACGGTAGCGCCAGCACTGCGTTCGCTGGCCAGCGGATACAATTCACCAACCGGGAACTGGCGCTCGTGGAGCAACTCCAGCAAAGCTTCACCTACTGCGCCCGTCGCTCCTAACAGAGCAATATTCCAGCCGTCAGACATGTTGGTTTTCTCCACTAACGTTCATTAAAATACAAGGATTTATACAAATACAAAGAGACAGTAAAATAGCGTCTTGAGGTTGATGACCCAGCGTTTACAGTGGTGAGAACAGGCCGATCGTAAAGACGCCGTCAATCCATCCATGGAGGCTCGAGCCTCGCCCCCCCTGGCGCGGACGCTTTACTCTTCTGCCTATCCTCACTCTTCAGATCGCGTCATCGGGTTACAATAGCTGAGTCGTAAACCCTAATTTCTGCAACAGCTCGGCACTGGCTGCATCATCGCACTGCACGCAAAGTGATGACCATTCCCGTCGCTCTTGATAGTGCTTGCGCAGACGGTCAAACTCCCCCGGCAGACCAGCAACACGGCGCAGCGGTGCATCATCGCGGCGCACATCATACACTAAGTGCATCAATCGTTTTAATTTGCCTTCGTCCAGCTCACCATTCAGTTGTAAGTGGCTGAACTCTGGCTGTGGCAATAGCGTGGCTAACTCTACTGATTGCGGCTGCCCCAGATGCTGACTGAATGCTTCGAACACTTGCGTGGTGCCACGCGCTTTGCCTTCCAAAGTGTATCCGGCGATGTGTGGCGTGCCGATATCGACGCGGGCCAGCAGCGGTAACGACAGCTCAGGTTCCGGCTCCCACACATCCAGTACCACACTGAGTTTTTTACCTTTCTCCAGCGCGCGGAGCAGTGCGGCATTATCCACCACCGCACCACGGCAGGCATTGATCAGTATGCGGTCATCTGGCAGGGCAGCCAGTAGCTCATCATCCGCCATATGCAGGCTTTGATAAGCACCGGTTTTATTCAGTGGCGTATGGAAGGTGAGGACATCCGCTTCGCGCACCAGTTTTTCCAGCGGCCAAAAAGTGTCGTTATCGCCACGATCCGCGCGAGGTGGATCACAGAGTAGCGTGCGCACGCCAAGGGCTTGCAGGCGAGCATTAAGCCGTGATCCCACATTTCCCACCCCCACGATACCGACTGTTTTATCGCGCAACTGGAAGCCATCACGTTCAGCCATCATCATCAGCGCAGAAAAAACATATTCAACCACCGCGATCGCGTTACAGCCCGGAGCAGCGGAGAAGCCAATCCCCTGCTGGCGCAGCCAATTATCATCAACATGGTCGGTGCCAGCAGTCGCCGTGCCCACAAAACCAATTGAGGTGCCTTGCAATAGTGACTCATTGACTTTAGTGACCGATCGCACCATCAGCGCATCAGCGTCAGCCAGTGCTTCACGAGGGATAGGTCGCCCCGGCACCGCCTGCACATCGCCCAAACGCCGAAAGAGTGTCTCCGCGTACGGCATATTCTCATCAACCAGAATCTTCACGTTATTCTCCGGCAGCTCACTGCCCTACAGATGAAAAACAGGGGCTTAGTATATACCCAAAAAATGTGGCGTTGCAGCTAACCCCTACGACTTCAAAAAGGGATCCTGAAACGAAAATAATCCCCAAAGTCATTGGAGCCACAGGTAGGCAGCCAGCAAACGCATCCCGATGAGCTTACATTAGTAAGTGATTCGGGTGAGTGAGCGCAGCTAACCCCCCTGTGGTTTCAAGAACAAAAAATAATCCCCAAAGTCATTGGAGCCACAGGTAGGCAGCCAGCAAACGCATCCCGATGAGCTTACATTAGTAAGTGATTCGGGTAAGTGAGCGCAGCTAACACCCCTGTGGTTTCAAGGACGAAGGGGATTGGCGCGACGAAAACGCTCCGGTGTCGTCCCTGAAACCTGCTGAAACATGGCAATAAACGCCGATGCCGAGCTGTAGCCGACATCCAGCGCCACACTTTGCACAGTTTTTCCCTGTTCTAACAATGATATAGCATGGAGGAACCGCAGTCGCTGCCGCCATTCACTAAATGCCATCCCCAGCTCCTGCTGGCAACGGCGCGATAGTGTCCGCTCGGTGGTGTAGACCCGCTTGGCCCAATGTGCCAATGAGGTATTATCCGATGGGCAGCGTTCCAGCGCCGCTAAAATTGGGGACAGGAGCTTATCTTGCGAGGTGGGCAGATAAGTGCGCTGCACCGACGACACCCTGAGTTGATCAATAAATACGCGAGCTAATCGCATATCTTGCTCGCTTTCCGGCATCAATAAGCCGCGAGAGAAGCAATCTTCCATGATGGCGCTAACGATCGGGCTGATATTCATCAAACAAGCGGAATCGGGTAAGTCATTACAGAGATCGAGGGCAATATCAATGGCACGAAAATGCATCGATTTGCGGTTAAAGCTGGAGTGCTCGACGCCAGCGGGGACCCAGACACTGAATTCAGGCGGTGCCAGAAAGCGTTGACCGCCGATATTCATCGCCAACACCCCTGATTTCACGCAGATTAATTGCCCGTATGAATGGCTATGCGGCAGGAATTCAGTATTGGCATTATATATCTCGCAACGGAAGGATAAACTCTGCGGCTCGATGGTGGCGACCACCGGAAAAGAGGGTTCTGTCATGATGCATTAACTCCGGCAAGCCCCATTCCTGCGGCTAAATTGTCCTGATTACATCTATTATTGTCTGATTATCGCTATATAGAATAAACCAGACAAGGGTAAACTGCACCGCATAAGTGTATAGATGAGAATTATTAGCATGAATGTGTTATTCCCCCTGTTCGCGGTGATTATTTGGTCAATCAATGCCGTGGTCAGCAAAGTCTCGGCTACCGCTATTGATCCCGCCGCGATCTCTTTCTACCGCTGGCTGTTGGCGCTACTGACATTAACCCCCTTCTTGCTGATGGGCGTGATCCGCAACGGGTCGGCAATCCGTGTCTATTGGTGGAAACTGATGGTTCTGGGGCTGCTGGGCATGGTGCTGTACCAAAGCCTAGCGTACTACGCAGCCCACAGTGTTAGCGCCCTGTTTATGGGAATATTCAGTTCGTTGATTCCGCTGCTGACGGTGCTGATTAGCATTGTTCTGCTACGTGTCACCCCGACAGTTGGCATCGCGCTGGGCAGTGTGCTGTCATTGGGAGGATTAGTGTGGTTGGTTAGTGCGGGTAACCCCGTACAATTGCTGCAACAGGGTATCGGTAAAGGTGAATTAATGATGTTTGGCGCATCAGCATCCTATGCTCTTTATGGGGTGTTAACCAAACGCTGGGCAATTCAGTTACCGAACTGGCAATCCCTGTATATGCAAATCGCCTTTGGTGTCCTGCTATTAATCCCCAATTTCCTGCTGGCACCGGATGTCCAATTAACAGCGCAAAATATCCCGCTGGTATTATTTGCTGGGATTCCCGCCTCTATTATTGCGCCCTATTTATGGATTCACGGCGTCATGCGTCTTGGTGCCAACACCGCGTCGATATTTATGAATCTGACCCCCGTATTTACCGCCATTATTGCCGTGACTTTCCTCCATGAGCAATTGCACAGCTACCACCTGATTGGCGGCGGTATTACCCTCGCCGGGGTGGTATTGGCTCAACGTCTGCGCAGGCCGCTACGCAGAAAAAGCGCGCAGTAAAGCGAAAAAAACCCGGCCTAAAAGCGCCGGGCGATACTCTAACCTATTGTTTTACGCTAAATAATTCGAGTTGCAGGAACGCAGTTTGAAGTATGACGGGTATCAATCAAAAAGCGGCCAGCCACAGGCGGACCTTCATCCCCCAGTAGCTGGTCCAGCCGCTGGTGTGTTGCACCATCTTGCCCTGATAGAGAATCACCAGTGTCGGCGTCACACTGACTTGCCATTGGGCGGATAACTGGCCTGTCGGATCGTTCACCACTGGCAGTTGATAGCCTTTTTTGCTCAGCCAACGCTCAACCTGCGAGGCATCTCCGGATCGCAGTGCCACGGTCAGCACATTCTCGCCCTCCTGCACTAACTGATTGACACTAGGGCTGGTGAATTTGCAAACGCCACACCATGTCGCCCAGAAATAGATCAGCAGCGGCTTATCTTGGCTCATCGCCTGCAAAGAGACGCTCTCCCCCGTCAGTGTTTGCAAAGGTGTATCTGACCAATCAGGCGGTGCCTGCGGGCTGCGCAGCCAATCCATTCCCAGCGAAACCACCGCCACCAGCAGGACTAAAACCGCCAGCTCTTTGCCCCAACGCTTTAAACGACTCATTTACCCGCCTGTGCCAGTTGCTGCTTCACGATCTCCGCCAGTTGTTCATAGGAGATCGCCCCCGGCACCATTTGGTTGCCAATCAAGGTGGCGGGGGTGCCCTGAATACCCAGTTGATCAGCCAACTTTAGATTAGTGCGCAGCACATTCAGGCTTTGCTCACTCGGTGCCTCGGGTGTGACACCGGTTTTTTTCTGCGCCGCCGCAATACTATTGGCATCATGGAAGCCTTTTTTCGCCATCAAACGCTGATGAAATGCCATAAATTGCTCCGGGTGCTGCTGCCACAGCGTCAACGCCAATCGGGCGCTGGTCACTGAGCTTTCGCCTTTAAATGGCAGCGGTTTTATCACCACTGCCACCTGCGGATACTCCTGCACTATTTTTTCCAGCAGCGGATCAAAGGTTTTGCAGAATGGGCAGTTGTAATCGGTAAATGACACCAAGGTTAGTGCGGGCTTTGCCGCGCCGAATCGTGGGCTACCGGGGTCCTGATACAGGGCTTGCTGATTGGCGGCGATAAACTGACTCAGTTGCTGCCCCTGCGCCTCGTTGGCTTGTTGCTGCCAGGCATTAATCGATTGCTCCAGAATATCCGGATTTGCTACCAGGGTTTCGCGGATCAGCTCTTTGATCCGCACTTCTTGCGCGGGGGTGAAAGGCTCTGCTGCCCAGAGTGGGGTGGCGATCAGCGTTAATAACAAAATCATTAAAATTTTCATTCTTTATTTCCTTTGGCATCGGCCAACACTTTCAACAAAATATCGCGATCCAGCAGTGGGGAGAGCACGACCCCTTGCGGTTGTTGTGGCCCATAAATCTGATTGAACGGGATGGCAACACTGCCGCGCTCACGCAAAAACTGGGTGATATCAGCAGAAGGCCGCGTCCAGTCACCCCGTAATGCCACCACGTCCGGTGCTTGCAGCGCCTGCTGCACATCGTCGCGCATCAACACATGTATCTTGTTGACTTTACAGGTCACACACCAGTCAGCAGTGATATCGACAAACACCCGTTTATGTTCGCGCAGTGCCTTCTTAATGGCGGATTCCGTTAACGGCTGCCACAAGATGTTGTCATGTAGCGGCTTGCGCCACAGGTTCGCCGTCAGTGAACCCGCCAGCAGTAGCGCTCCGATGATCAGCACACTGATTAAGCTAACGATAGCGGCAGCACGTGCACCATAACGCCAGCCAATGGCGACTAACAGCGCCAGCAGCAGCACGCCCGCACTGACCATCACTGCTTGCAGACCAATATGGCTGATCATCAGACTGAGCAGCCACAGGCTGGATGCCAACATCAGTACTCCCATGGCAATCCGCAGATGGCTCATCCAGCGGCCAGGACGCGGTAAGCAGAGTGCCAATGTCGGCCAGGCGGCCACCGCCAACCACGGCAAGCTCATCCCAACGCCAAGCGCGGTGAATATCCCCCACAGTGCAGGCAGCGGGGCCGCCAGTGCAAACGCCACTGCCGTACCGAGGAACGGCGCGGAACAAGGGGTTGCCAGCAGGGTCGCCAGTGCGCCCTGACCAAAGTGACCCGCCATACCACTTGCACCTGATCTCTCCACGCGCGGCGCAGCAATGCGGCTGTTCAGTGACGAGGAGAGCTGGATTTCGAACAGGCCAAACAGATTGGCGGTAAAAAGTGCGGTAACCAGCACCATAAAACCGATAAACCACGGGTTCTGGAACTGGATCCCCCAGCCAAGGGCGTGATTGCCTAAACGCAAGACGGTCATCAGCAGTGCCAGCAACCAAAATGAGCTGATGATCCCCGCCGAAGAGGCCAGAAACTGCCAACGTACCTGACGACGAGTCTGGTGTTCCGTTTGTAGAATCGACCCCAGTTTCATCGCCAATACCGGCAGCACGCAGGGCATGAGATTCAGAATCAGTCCGCCCGCCAGCGCCATCAATATCCAGGACCAAAAGGCGCTGGATGACGCTGGCAAGGTGAGCGCCGGCCCAATGGTGAGTGTGGCTTCTTGCGCCAAACCGGCATCGGTAATCACCATGGTCAGCGGTTTGCCGCGCAGATCCGCCGTCCCTTCACCCCAACCATCCGTGGCAGGAACCCGCACCGATAGCTGCTTACCTTGCACGCTAACAATGGGTTTACCAAGATCCACATCGTCCAGCGTATCGAAGAACAACGCGGGCTGCTGCCAACCTCCCTCACGCAGCGCCAGAATTTGCACCTCTCCGTTGCCATAGCCCGCCTGAATCTGTTGGGTCAAGGCATTGGCAATCGGTACTTGCCCCATCGCTTGGGCAAAATCGTGCGCAAATTGCTGCTGATCTTCAGTGCTTACCGATGAGGAGAGATCAAGGCTAAAGGGGTAGTCGGTCAAAATGCAGACATTGCTACAGGTCGACAGGGTTAATGTCCCGCTCAGTGTTTTGGGTCGCTTGCCGGAAATGACGATCGGTAACATCACCTGTTCATGATATCCCTGAGTCGAAATCCCAGAAACATCAAAGCGTTGTGGCACTGGCCAGAACCATTTTACTGCGCCAAGGGGCTGATCCCAGACAATCGTGGGCGCAATCCCCCCTTCTCCCGGCGAGCGCCAGTAGGTTTTCCAGCCATCTTCCAGTTGAACGGCAAGTAACATGCGGGTTTCACCGCTGATTGATGGCTCGGCACGTAGCCGAACTTTGGCGTGGTCGTTTTGCGGACTGACCCGCCAGCCGCTGTCTGCCGCCCAAAGAGCAGGCATCCATAACAGCAACAGACAGAACAAGGCTGTCTTGCTTAAATTGAGCATTGTTTTTCTCCAAAAATAGATTAATCACAGCAACTACTGCGTTGCCGTCATGACGCCAAAAACGTCTCTACTCTCGGAAAATACATAATCGCAGATGCACCCTTAAACCACTGGGTGATATGGCTCTGGGCGGCGGGAATCGCATGCGTGTCGGTGCGGTCGGCATCAACAGCAGCAGTAACAGACCCAAAGAGAAAATGGCTAATTCGAACAGCACGGGTGGTGAGGCCAAGAGAGACTTGGCAGTCAGCTCGCAAGGGGTTGGCGCTTCATTTAAGTCAGCAAGGGTTTGTGACGCTGATATCGGGAGGAGGTTTTTCGTCAACGCGTGCAGGCTGGCGATGCGTTGTGTCATACAAACCAGTATGACCAGGCAAGCCAGACAGAGGAACCACTTAGCAGCGCGTTGTCTTTTAACCATTATCCGTGTTTAACCTGTATCCGTGCGATTCATCTCAAAAATTGTTAAATCAGTCCCGTGCAGGATGAGCGCTCATCTTAACGGCATAATCAATATTATCAATGTCTGAACCTAAACTATCACTCAAGATTACAATTAATGACAAAGGCGTTTACTTAAAAAATGTAATGTAGCCGACACATTTACAGGTATCATATTGGCAGCCTGCACCTATCGCTGGCTAATACCTATACTCTCCATAGTATCGCCTCCACAGCGAAGGACCGGTTATATGCAACCTTTGAACGGCCCAGGTGCGCCCCTTGCCAGTGATCGCAATGTCGCACCGACTAAGATGACCCATCAGGGCCAAGTGGACTCTCAGGCATTGACCCCTGCTCAACGCACCACGCTGGAAAAACTGATTGTGCGGATTATGGCCCTCAGCCCGATAAAATCCGCCGAGATCTGGGCTGCCCTGCGCCACGATTTATCCCTTAGCAGTACCAGTGATTTGCTCGCTCGCCACTTCCAACCCGCAGAGCAGCTACTGCAAACGCGCTTGTCTCAGGTACAAGAAAATCACGCCAATCATCAGTTGCGCCAACAACTGACTGAACTGCTGCCTCAAGGTAACAATCGACAGGCGGTGAGTGACTTTATTCGCCAGAACTTTGGTCACACCGTGTTAAGTCAGTTAAGCCATTCAGAATTACAGCAAGTATTAGTGCTGCTGCAATCCGGCACGCTGAATATTCCGCAACCACAGTTGACCACGATAACGGACCGGCCACTGTTACCCGCGGAACAGCAAAATATTCAATCACTGGTGGTAAAACTCAGTGCCGCCACTGGCGAACAACCAGCAAAAATATGGCAAGCGCTGTTTGATATGGTGGGGGTGAAAAGCAGTGACCCGCTGCCAGCGCGCCATTTCCAGATACTCAGCCAGTTTTTGCAGACCAAAGTGGTGCTTAGCCAACAAACAGCACCGACACTGGTTAACCTGCAAACCGCATTAAAACAGCCTGCCACTGCGCAGGAGCAGCAGTTATTGATTGATTACAGCCAGAATCGCTTTCAGGCCAGCCCCACGACGCCACTGACGCAAGCGCAGCTGAACGACATTATCAATGTGCTGTTTGCGGCCCGACTAGACCGGGCTAACGCGGTACAATATTCAACTGAAGATCAAAAAATGCTTCAGCCAGTGATTAATCCGATGATTATCGCATTACCGGAATCATTACAAACCATACTGCAAAAGCCGTCACTGGTTATTGTCGCGGCGGCCATTGTGATCGTCTTTTTACTGGCAATATTCCTTTAAGCGCCATCCACAGTGGCTCAGGTTATTTCAGCCTGCGCCACCTATCTGACGATACCCAGTTCACCACACTAATAAGCCCCAGCCCACCAGCGCGCTCCATAATAAGAATGGTAGCGAGTAAGCGTGAAATTTCAGCCAAATCGCCGGCTCACCCGCCATTCTGAGCGCAATGAGATTTGCCATCGACCCCAAGGCAAAACCAAAACCACCAATATTCACCGCATAAGCCACCAGCGCACTGGATGGCAGGTAATTCAGCAATAAAATCGTGGCGGGAACATTACTGATTAATTGGGATAGGCCGATGCCTAATAGATAAGCGGTTGTTGCAGATAGAGCTTTAATTTCCCCAAACAACGATTGCAACGCAGGTAATTCAGTCAATAGGCGCACATCGATAAACATCGCCATAAAGACCACAATCAAGCTCCAATCAATTGCCAGTAAAACCCGCCGTGCCAGTAGTAATAAGCCAGCAAAAACAATAAGCAGCCCATATTCAGCCTTGCCCAGATCCACGCAGATAATAAAAATCACATACAGCGCCAAACAACTGAGCAACAAGTGAAACTGGTAAGGATAGATGGGGCTGGAAGCCTGCTTACTTATTTTGCGTGCAGGGAAGCGCCACCAGGTTACCGCCAGCAATGTCAGTAAAATCGCAACAGCCAAAGGTGCCATCTGGCGGGTAAAAGCCATAAATGACAGTTCAGAGCGGCTCCATAATAGAATATTTTGTGGGTTGCCGATCGGCGTTAATAGCGAGCCTGCATTCACTGCCAGCGCAGAGAAAATAATCAGCCGGGATACTGGCAGAGACGATATTTTTTTCAACGTTAAAATCAGTGGAACAATGATAAACAGCGCAACATCATTGGTGAGAAAGGATGACAACAGCGCCGCAGATGAAACCAAAAACAGTGCCAAATGTCGTTCGGTGTGCAATGTGTTAATCATCTTCCGACCGATAAAATCGAAATAGCCGCTGACCTCAACCCCCTTCGTCAGTAGCATTAATCCCAATAACGTCACTATGGTGGTCCAGTCAATAAACTGCGGGAAGGCGGTTATTTTCGCTGGCATTAGCGCTGTTAAGCCTATTCCTAGAATCAATAAAATATGTAGCAGGCGGTCTTTCAAAAAAGGTCTGAAAACCGTATATACAGCACGATGGGTGGCAGTGAAAAGTGTCATCAGAAAATCTATCAATAATCAGGGCTGACAAAGAGAGGTCACGTTAACGCAGCCTCTCATTTTATGCCAGCCCCTATTCTAACCTCCATCAAAAACAGCTGCCGACCATTAAACTCATGACCGGCAGTCTCAATTTATATCTGCGTGTTGTGTTTTATCGCTTTTCTAAAATCATCCATTGAACAGAAGCCTTTGGCATCAATCGGGCATCCTTTGATTTCCAATGTCACACGTTTTGGCGGTGCCTGGAGGGTCAGCGGCGTTTTATTACGAATTTGCTCAGTGGACAGATAGATATATTCAATCTTCATCATATCTTTATTCTGTTTGATATCTTTCCAACGTTCAAAGACCACTTTGCCGCTGATGGGCGTTTTCTCATATTGGTCTGGCAGCTGATACTCTTTAGTTTTCAGAGCGGCCAGCAATGACGCAATATTAGAGTCATGACCAACCAATACCGCCAATTTAGCTTTTTGCGCGGCTAATTCATTCGGCGTTTTCTCGCCTGCGGGATCAAGGGCTGCACTGATAAAACTCACCAATTTCTCGGCAGCGTTATCCGCGATAGCAGGCGAACCAAATAACGTCTCATGGTAGAGGTTTTTAATATCAATTAATTTGCGCCACTCTTCTGGTGATTGAATTCGCCCCCAAGCCACATCTTTCGCCGGAAAACCCTCGTAATATTGCAGCATGAAGGCATCTGAAGCACCGGTGCCTAATTTCAGCGGCCCCGTGATGCCCGGCTCTTTATTCTGCACTAAAACAATCGAGGTCGGCTGGGTGCTCCAGTCACATTTTTTATCCACTAGACAGGCTGGCGAACTTTTATAATCCAACACGCGGGATAGTAGTTCGTAATTCGGTTGTAAGCGCTGATTTAAGCCCTCTACCCCACCCGGACCGGCATGTTGATTAATGGAGGCCAGCGCTTTTTCTTTAAATTCTGGCGTCACATCCAGCGTAATGATCGGATTAAACACGGGGTCCATCTTGCCGATATCTTTTTGGTGAGCCACTGGCACATTACAACCTGGGAAAGCACCAAATAAGAAATGCTGCGCCGTGCCAATAGTTCTTGGCAAACTGTTGGCGTAAGTAAATACAGAGGCGTCAACAGGGCATCCGGTGGCTTTCAGTAATTTGGCATCGGCTAACCACAGGCGGAAATAACCACCCAATATCGCCTCGATCTCTGCCCCTTTCGGTGTCAAATAGCCACCCGGAGTACTCCACTGCGGCCATTTATCCGGTGTCGCACTGGAGAGCATATCGCCATAATTCACCAACGGTGCACGTATTCCATGGCGGCTCATCACTAACACTTGCTCAAGTTTATAATTATCGCTTTTATTCTGTGCCACGACGTAGGTTGAAGCAGGTAAGAGTATCGCTAATAAGGTCAGGGTATATGCCGTCTTTATTTTTATCATCCCAAGCTCCGTCATCCAGTTGATGGTATAAGAGTTAATCGACTTTTCCGATTGCTACAGTTTTGTTACAAACAACATGATAGACAGAGATAATTAGCAAAGGCGGAGTCATATCACAGTTTTGCCAATTGCTCGCAACCGACACTAACAGGAAGATAACGATGAAAATTTTGGGCCTTATTGGTGGGATGAGTTGGGAGTCGACCATTCCTTATTACCGGATGATTAATCAGCAGGTTAAAGAGCAATTAGGCGGATTGCACAGCGCCAAAATTATTCTCTACAGTGTGGATTTTCATGAAATTGAACAGTTGCAAGCTAAAGGTGACTGGCAGACAGCCGCAAAAGTGCTGTCTGATGCTGCCGTATCATTAAAACTCGCAGGGGCTGAGGTGGTGGTGGTATGCACAAATACCATGCATAAAGTGGCCGATGATATTGAAGCCGCCAGTGGGCTGCCGTTATTGCATATTGCCGATGCCACTGCCGCACAAATTAAGCAGCAAGGTATCCATAAAATAGGTTTATTAGGCACTCGCTATACCATGGAGCAAGATTTCTATCGTGGGCGGTTAACTGAAAAACACTATATTGAGGTGATTACGCCAGACAGTGCTGACCGTGAAATCATAAACCGCATTATTTATGAAGAGCTGTGTCTGGGGGTGATTAATGACAACTCGCGCCAAGCCTATCGCCGAATTATGGGTAAATTAGAGCAACAAGGTGTGCAAGGCATTATCTTTGGTTGCACTGAGATTACATTGTTGGTGAATGAGCAAGATGCCAGTGTGCCGGTATTTGATACCACTGCAATCCATGCCAAAGCCGCTGCTGAGTATGCGCTGAAGCGCTAGTCGTTATTAACGCCAATGCTATTGGCCATTGCTGTGGCGGCAAGACAATAACGGCAAGCACGAAAATATCAGCCTCTAATGGCATTTTTTCCTGCGGCCTTGGCGTTATAAAGCATTTTATCCGCACGGATTAATAATTGTTCTTGAGCTTCATTTTGCGCCAACTCGACGACGCCTAAACTCATGGTCACATGAATATTACCGTCCACCGGCATGACCTCTATGAGCTGCCTGATCTCCTCAGCAATAGTTTTAGCCTCGTTTAATTGCGTGTTCGGCAAGACAATCATAAACTCATCGCCCCCCCAACGGCCCAAAACGTCAATTTCTCTAATATTATTCCTAATCACATCAACAATGTGTGTCAGGGTTAAATCCCCGACTGAATGGCCGTATTGGTCATTAATAAATTTGAAATTATCTAAATCCAGCGAAAGCAATGATAACGGCTGACTAAATCGCTTAGCACGGTTATATTCATGCTTCAGTACTTTCTCCAGTAAATAGCGATTGGCGGCTGAGGTTAATACATCCGTTTCAGAAAGACTTTTTTTGATATCTAATTGCTGCTGAAGTTGGTCATTGGTTTTGCGTAACTCTGCTGTTCGCTCCTCAACTAATGCTTCCAGCGTTTTATTCTTGAGTTCTAACTTTTCAAGGCGATGTTTTTTATCATGAATATTACGGTGGGCCCCTATCATCCTTGATACCGAACCATCGCGATTACGTTCAATCACTTTGCCGCGATCTTCAATCCAGATATAGCCACCATCATGGGTTAGGCAGCGATATTCTATCTGGTATCTTTCGGACTGATTATTAATATAGGCATCGAACTGAAACATAACTCGGTCAAAATCATCCGGATGGATAATTTTCTCCCAAGTATGTACTGTATTTTCAAACGCATGAGCAGGATAGCCCAGCATTTCATACCAGCCAGAATTACGGTAAACAAATCCATTGTTTGCGTTCCAATCCCAGATACCATCACTTATTACTTCCAGTATTTCGTGAACAACGCGCTCGTTTAAATCTGCAATCTTCAACTTCTGATCACTTTGATTGTGGCTCATTGAACTACCCTGCTGTGTTGGTAAATTAAAAGGCAAAAAATAAGCTTGTTTAATTATTGTTCTAATATTGTGAATTAACGTTTTTAGGTAGGCAAGGGGTTTTTAACGTTAAATTTGACTTTAGGTAAATAAAAACAGATTAAAAATAGATGAAATTTAAGCTAATACGTTAATATTCAATCACCTACTTTCTATACTGTTATCTGCTTTAGTTATTTAGTATAAGATGTTTTTATGAATAACAAGTGATCAACCCCCATTCTTTTATACAAAAAGAGGGAATTAACAAAAAAGACATGAATATCTGATGATTACACTATTTTTATTGCATAGCGTTTATTTTATAGCGAATAAAAAAGCCCGCGATCTCTCGCGGGCCTTATTATTCGGGATAAACCAGTAGAAATATCTACGGCTAGCCTTATTTCTGGTATTTACGCATGACTAAGGTGGCGTTAGTCCCACCGAAACCGAAGCTATTAGACATCACGGTTGTCAGTTCACGTTGAGTCGGTTCAGTGATGATATTCATCCCTGCCGCTTGCTCATCCAGATTTTCAATATTGATACTTGGCGCGATAAAACCGTGCTCAACCATCAACAGGCTGAAGATAGCTTCATGTACACCTGCCGCACCCAGAGAGTGGCCGGTCATTGCTTTGGTTGAGGAGATAGCTGGCGTGTTATCACCAAATACTTCACGGATCGCGCCCAGCTCTTTCACATCACCAACCGGTGTAGAAGTGCCGTGTACGTTCATGTAGTCGATTGGCGTATCAACACCTTCCATTGCCATCTGCATGCAGCGAACCGCGCCTTCACCCGATGGTGCAACCATATCGGCACCGTCAGAGGTAGCACCGTAGCCAACAATTTCAGCATAAATGTGCGCGCCACGGGCCAGAGCATGTTCCAGCTCTTCAACCACCACCATGCCACCACCGCCTGCAATCACGAAACCATCACGGTCTTGATCGTAAGTACGGGATGCTTTGGTCGGCGTTTCATTGTATTTGGTCGACAATGCACCCATGGCGTCGAACTCGCAGGACATTTCCCAGCACAGTTCTTCACCGCCGCCAGCAAACACCACATCCTGTTTGCCCAGTTGGATCAACTCCAGCGCATGGCCAATACAGTGTGCTGAGGTCGCACAAGCTGAGCTGATAGAGTAGTTTACGCCTTTGATTTTAAAAGGGGTTGCCAGACATGCAGAGACACCAGACGCCATGGCTTTAGTCACCATGTATGGGCCTACGCCTCGCAAGCCTTTTGCGCGCATACCATCAGAACCAGCAACTTGGTTACGTGGTGAACCCCCGCCGGAACCGACAACCAGCCCGCTGCGGAAATTTGAGACTTGATCTTCAGTCAAGCCAGAGTCTTCAACCGCTTGTTTCATCGCCAGGTAAGCATAGATCGAGGCGTCGCTCATAAAGCGCAGCACCTTACGGTCGATATTATCTGTAATTGTCTCAGGGTTGAGTTTTACATCGCCCCACACATGGCTGCGCATACCTGCGTCTTTAAATTCCTGAGCGAAAGTAATGCCAGAGCGGCCTTCCTGCAAAGATGCCAGAACTTCCTGCTGGTTGTTACCAATGCTGGAGACAATACCCAAGCCAGTAATTACTGCACGCTTCATTCAATACCTCTTCCACATATTTTACATTCGGGATTTTGCAACGCACTTTAGCGTACAGTTGTACGCCGAACAAGTCCGATCAGCGTAATATAGCCAGATAATTTTACAATTTGCACGCGGTGGGTCACATAGTTAGAATCGCCCTACCCCTTGAGATACGAGTCTTTTAACGTGAGCCAAGCGCCAATCCAAACTGCAACCTTAAGCTGGAATGAACAGGGTACACCTGTATCGGAACAGTTTGGTGACATCTATTTTTCCAATGAAGATGGGCTGGAAGAGACACACCACGTTTTTCTTAAGGGAAACGGTTTTCCGGCACGTTTCGAGCAACATCCGCGGGATAACTGCATTTTTGCTGAAACGGGCTTTGGCACTGGATTGAATTTTCTGACATTGTGGCGCGATTTTGCCCAATTTAAGCAGCAAAATCCTACCGCCAAACTCCAGCGTTTGCACTATATCAGCTTCGAAAAATACCCCCTTCAAGTTGCCGATTTAGCCGCTGCCCATGGTCGCTGGCCGGAATTGGCCACTTTTGCCGAACAGTTGCGAGCACAATGGCCCCTGCCCCTTGCGGGCTGTCATCGTATTTTGCTGGCTGAGGGGGCTATCACGCTGGATTTGTGGTTTGGCGATGTTAATACGCTGCTGCCACTGCTGGATGCTAGCCTGAATCATCAGGTGGATGCTTGGTTCCTCGATGGCTTCGCCCCCGCCAAAAATCCCGATATGTGGAATGACACCCTGTTCAGTGCAATGGCGCGCATGGCAAGGGTCGGGGGGACTTTTTCGACCTTTACCGCCGCCGGATTTGTCCGCCGAGGGCTGCAACAGGCCGGTTTTGATGTGGTTAAAGTGAAAGGTTTCGGGCAGAAACGTGAAATGCTGACGGGGACCTTACCGCAAAGTCTCGATGTGCCATCCGCCCCTTGGTACCACCGCCCCTCTGCGGCCCGTTGTGATGATATTGCGATTATCGGTGGTGGGATTGTCAGTGCATTGACCGCATTGGCCTTGCAGCGTCGTGGGGCGAAGGTCACACTTTATTGTGCCGATGCACGACCTGCACAGGGCGCATCGGGTAATCGGCAAGGGGCTATCTACCCGCTGCTGAATGGCAAAAATGATGCACTGGAAAGCTTTTTCACCAGCGCATTTACCTTCGCGCGCCGCCAATATGACCAATTGATTGAGCAAGGTATCCAGTTTGATCACCAGTGGTGCGGTGTCAGCCAATTGGCGTTTGATGAAAAAAGTCGTGGCAAGATTGATAAGATGCTACAAACCCTGTGGCCGGAGTTCCTCGCCCAAGGCATGAGCCGCGAACAGCTCAGTGCACTGGCCGGATTAGATTGCGCTCATGATGGCATACACTATCCCGCCGGTGGCTGGCTCTGCCCATCAGATCTGACTACCGCCCTCATGGCGCTGGCGCAACAAAATGGTATGGTTTGCCATTATCAGCATGAGTTGCAGCAGTTAGTGCACATTGACGGACAGTGGCAGCTAACCTTTGCTGAGCAAGCCGCCAAGCAGCATGCCTCCGTGATCTTGGCCACCGGCCACCGCTTGCCTGAGTGGGAACAAACCCGCCATCTGCCACTCTCTGTCGTGCGCGGGCAGGTATCACACATTCCCACCACACCGGTACTCAGCCAGTTACGACAAGTGCTGTGCTATGACGGCTACCTCACGCCAGTGAATCCCGCCAATCAGCACCACTGTATCGGTGCCAGTTATCAGCGAGGCGATATTGCCACTGATTTTCGGGCTGAGGAACAACATGAGAATCGGGATCGGCTATTACGCTGCCTGCCGCAGGTGAGTTGGCCGCAGCAGGTTGATATCAGTGATAATCAGGCCCGCTGCGGGGTGCGCTGTGCTATCCGTGACCATTTACCGATGGTGGGTGCCGTGCCGGATTACGCCGCCACCCTGGCACAATATCAGGATTTGCCGCGCAAGATTCAGCGCGGTGATGAAATAGCCCCTGCACCAGTGTGGCCTGAGTTATTTATGGTGGGGGCATTGGGATCGCGTGGTTTGTGCAGTGCGCCGCTGGTGGCTGAAATTCTGGCAGCACAGATATTTGGCGAGCCTCTACCATTAGATGCGCCGACATTGGCGGCGCTGAATCCTAACCGCTTCTGGATTCGAAAATTACTGAAAGGCAGACCGGTGCAACATCGTTAACCCCTGCCGCTTCAACCCCCGAAGTCATTGGAGTCGCCGCTAACCCCCTGCGGCTTCAAGGACGAAGGGGATTTTGGGCCTGTTCCAGCAAACGATCCCATAACCCCAGCACCAAAACCTGATCCGGTGGGGAGAGCTCACCGGCTTTGATGGCTTTTTCCAGACTGGCTTGCACGCGGGCATGTAGCTGCTCAGCGGTGTGCTCACCGAACTCTTCCGACTCAGCCACAGCCAACGTCAGATGACCGCGCAGGTAACCACCGGCAAATAAATCATCATCGCTGGCGTGCTCTACCATGTCATCTATCTGCGCCAAGATGTGTGTTTCAAATTCTGCGATCATCACTCTTATCCTAATTATATCAATCTGTTATTAAGCTAAATCTTCCGGATAGGGAAAAAATTCTGGAGCCAGCGGCGGCGTATTGTAAAACGATTGTAGCGCCTGAATAAAGCCCGCAGGTCGTGGGGATATTCCGTTTTCCAGATGCCATAGCACCTGTTCACGCACCTTACGCTGGAATGTTATGCGATCCGGCTCGCAATCTCCTTCCAGATTGTCGCAACTGACATTGAAAGGGAAACCGGCCGCCACACAAAACATCCACTCCAGCGCCTGCGGTTTGATCTCTACCGCTTCAAACTGGCTCTGGGTTAACGCATCGCGTCCGTCTGGGCAGTACCAATAACCAAAATCCACCAGCTTGCGACGCTCTTCGCCGGCAATACACCAATGGGAGATTTCATGCATCGCGCTGGCGTAATAGCCATGGGCGAAAACGACCCGATGGTAAGGGATTTCATCGTCGGCGGGCAGGTAGATAGGTTCATCGTCACCCTTGACCAATTGGGTATTAAAGGGGCCGCTAAAACTGGCATTAAAAACGTCGATCAACTGCTGATAATGGTGCGTCATGCTTGAGTCCGTAAAATCGGTATCGATAGTGACCTACAGGTTGCCCTGAGAGTGGATACCTTAAGTTATGCGAAAACGTGTAATCCCAGCCAGGAGGAGATCTCGGTACCGTGGCTGTCATACAGCAGCTTGCAGCTCATAACGAATGACACCACGACAATCATTGGCCGAATTAATTTCTGCCCCTTGGTCAATACCATATGCGCCCCCAGACGCGCACCCAGCACTTGCCCAACCAGCATTACCAGCCCGATACTCCACACCACTTTGCCGCCGACAATAAAGAAAATCAGGCTTCCCAAATTAGAGGTGAAATTAAGGACTTTGGCATGGGCGGTGGATTTCGCCAGATTGAAGCCGCACAAGGTGACAAAGGCCAGCGCATAGAAAGAACCGGCACCGGGGCCAAAGAAACCGTCATAAAAACCGACGCCACCACCCGCTATCAAGGCAAAGGGCAGCGGAGATAAGCGGCGTTGTTGGTCAATTTCACCCAGTTTGGGCGTCACCAGAAAATAGACGCCGATACCGATCACCAACAACGGCAATATTTGCCGCAGAATATCTGCCCGCATATGCTGAACCAAAATCGCACCCAGCATCGAACCCACCACAGTGAGTGCAATGGTCAGCTTTTGATCTTTTAGATTAACCGCGCCACGGCGGATAAAATAGAGGCTGGCGGAGAACGACCCGCCAACAGATTGCAGTTTGTTAGTTGCCAGCACCTGCGCGGGAGGCAACCCCACCGCCAGCAGTGCCGGGACAGTGAGCAAACCGCCTCCCCCCGCGATGGAATCAATAAATCCGGCCAAGAGCGCAACAACAAACAATATCCCCAGAACCGCAGGACCAAGGGTAAACCAATCCATGATTTATTCCGCAGCGAAATGGTTATCCAGCAACGCCTGACAGGAAGGCGGTAATGGCGGTGGTAAGGTTTTACCCGGTTTAGCACTGGGCTGATGAGGCTGGAACCAGCTCTCAAGCTCGGCACCGCAGCCATCACCTGCTGGCGGCGTGTCTTGATCCAGGCACTCCAGGCTATTAGCCGGGCAACGTAAGCGCACATGCATATGGGCACGATGACCAAACCACGGACGCACTTTATGCAGCCAATTGCGATCCGTGCCCGCATCCAGACAAAGCTGCTTTTTAATCGCCGGATTGACGAAAATGCGTGTCACTTCGCTGTCGTTAGCGGCGAGCTTAATCAAGCTTTCAACTTGTGGCTGCCAGAGTGCCGACACCACTCGTTTACCGTCAGCAGCAACTAAATCAATCGGTTGCGGCTTCAGCAATTGCTGTTGGCTCCAGCGCTGTTGTGGCAGTTGTAACCAGATATCGACGTCCAGACCGGACTGATGGCTGGCATGACCGCTGCTAAAACGCCCACCGGCGGGCATCGCCATATCACCAATCAACACCGTACCTAACCGATTTTGCTCAGCTTTGGTACTCAGTCGGTGGATGAAATTCAGTAAATCGGGATGACCGAAATAGCGACGCTGATCTGGGCGCATTACCTGATAATCTGCCGATTGTAGCGGCAAAGGCATGGCACCAATCACGCAGCCATTGGCAAAACCTCCAATCGACTGCGGCGATCCCGCCACTGGATTCACAATCTGTTGCCACGGCGTCGCGGCCATAACTGGGGCGGTTGCACCCAGCATGGCTATACCCGCAAGTGCCACAGCACTCGCAATCCATTTGTTCATTGTGCCTACCAGCGTGGAACGTCTGAAATCACATCACCACACTGTGCACGCTGGCGCAGCAGATGATCCATTAACACAATTGCCATCATCGCTTCAGCAATAGGGACAGCGCGGATGCCGACACAAGGGTCATGGCGACCACGAGTGACCATCTCAACCGCTTCACCCTGCCGGTTAATGGTTTGCCCCGGAACCATAATGCTGGACGTAGGTTTCAGAGCGATATGCGCCACGACCGGTTGACCGCTGCTGATGCCGCCCAGAATGCCGCCCGCATGGTTGCTCTGGAAACCTTGCGGCGTGATTTCATCGCGATTTTCACTGCCACGCTTGGTGACTACCGCAAAACCATCGCCAATTTCCACCCCTTTTACTGCATTGATGCTCATCAGTGCATGGGCCAGATCGGCATCTAGACGATCAAATACCGGCTCGCCCAAACCGACGGGGACATGTTCAGCCACGACAGTGATTTTGGCACCAATCGAGTCGCCCGCTTTTTTCAGCTCGCGCATCAGCGCATCCAGCGGCTCTAATTTACTGGCGTCTGGACAGAAGAAAGGATTCTGCTCGACCAAATCCCAATCAATCAAATCACAACTGATATCACCTATTTGGGCCAGATAGCCACGCACCTGCACACCGAATTTTTGCGCCAGATATTTTTTAGCAATGGCACCGGCAGCAACGCGCATCGCGGTTTCACGGGCAGAAGAGCGGCCGCCACCACGGTAATCACGCACACCGTATTTCTGTTCGTAGGTGTAGTCAGCGTGGCCTGGGCGGAACACATCTTTAATCGCGCTGTAATCTTGCGAACGCTGATCCGTATTCTCTATCATCAACCCGATACTGGTCCCAGTGGTTAGTCCCTCGAACACGCCAGATAAAATACGCACTTCATCCGGCTCGCGGCGTTGAGTGGTATAGCGTGAGGTGCCAGGACGCCGCCGATCGAGATCCAACTGAATATCGGCTTCGGTGATGGGAATGCCCGGCGGCACGCCATCAATAATACACCCCAAGGCGATGCCGTGAGACTCACCAAAAGTGGTGACGCGGAAAAACTGCCCAATACTGTTCCCAGCCATCACGGCTCCTTACCCTTTCGTGATAAATAAGTCACTTATAATCAATCTGCCAGCCCGATATTATCGCGCTGGCAGATGCTATCAGTGGCGATGGATTAATCGCGATACATACTAAAATGTGGCGCGCAGTCAATCAGTTGCTGTTTGGTCAGCATAAAGACACCATCACCACCATTATCAAATTCCAGCCAAGTAAACGGCACATCCGGATATTGATCCATCAAATGCACCATGCTGTTGCCCACTTCGCAAATCAGCACGCCATCATCTTGCAAGAAGTCTGGCGCACAGGCCAGAATTCGGCGGGCCAGTTTCAGGCCATCGCTGCCCGCAGCCAGCCCCAGTTCAGGTTCGAAGCGGAACTCCTGTGGCAAGTCGGCCATATCTTCGGCATCGACATAAGGCGGGTTGGTGACAATCAAGTCATATTTGATCGGCGGTAAATCACGGAACAGATCAGAGCGAATCGGCGTGACCTGATGCTCCATTGAGTGCTGCTCAATATTGTGCTCAGTCACCGCCAATACGTCATTGGAGATATCCACTGCATCCACTTCTGCTTCCGGGAAAGCATAAGCGCAAGCAATGGCGATACAGCCGCTGCCAGTACACATATCGAGAATATGCTTAGGTTGATGGCGGATCAGCCCATCAAAGCGGTTATTGATCAACTCACCGATAGGTGAGCGAGGCACCAGCACACGCTCATCAACGTAATATTCCATGTCACAGAACCAAGCTTTATTGGTGAGATAAGCCACCGGAATACGTTCATTCACCCGACGGATAACCCGCTCAACAATGCGATGACGCTCGCTGGAAGTCAGGCGCGCGCTGCGCATATCTTCTGGCGTATCAATCGGTAAAAACAGGCTTGGGAAAACCAGTTGCACCGCTTCGTCCCACGGATTATCAGTACCGTGACCATAAAAAATATTGGCCGCATTAAACCGGCTGACTGCCCAGCGCAGCATATCTTGAATGGTGTGCAGCTCATTTACTGCTTCATCGACGAAAATCTTGTCCAAGGTTATCTCCAACTCGTGCGTAATATCATTATCTATGCCCCTAGTTTGCCATGAAGCCCGCGACAAATCAGCAGCAATAGATCAGGTGAATGATAACCGAATAATGAAGAACGTATTAAAGTCATTCATTTTACATTTACCCAAAGTCATTGGAGTTGCAGGTAGGCAGCCAGCGAGCTCATCCCGATGAGCTTACATTAGTCAGTGATTCGGGTGAGTGAACGCAGCGACGCCCTGCGGCTTCAAGGACGAAGGGTAAAGACATTTATTTAGACAGATGACCATCAACAGGTAAACTGAGAACAATTGAAACATGCTAATGAACCAATAATGAAAAACAAATATCACCTGACGCCTGATGAATTACAGCTCTTTAAAGAGTCGATTGTGGGAGCTAAGAAGCTGAAGCAAGACACGATCCTCCACCGTGAGCCACCTAAATTGGGTAAAAAAATCGCCCCTGAGCGATTACTCCAAGAGCAGGTTGATGCTAGCTATTATTTCTCTGATGAATTCCAGCCGCAGCTCGATATGGAAGGCCCGACACGCTATGTGCGGCCAGGTGTCGATCATTTTGAAGTGAAAAAATTGCGCCGTGGCGATTACTCGCCCGATATGTTTTTGGATCTACACGGTTTAACCCAGAAACAGGCCAAGCAAGAGCTGGGCGCACTGATTGCCGCCTGCAAACGCGAACATGTGCACTGCGCCTGCGTTATGCATGGTCATGGCAAGCATGTCCTTAAGCAGCAAACGCCCCTATGGTTGGCACAACATCCCGATGTGCTGGCGTTCCATCAAGCCCCTAAAGAGTGGGGTGGGACTGCCGCATTGTTGGTGTTGATTGAGTTGGCTGAATAATCAAAAGGTGGGATGGTTAAGTGCGAATGCATTATCAAAAAATGTGACTCAAGTACCCCCAAAAAACTTAAATCACCTGACTAGCGCACTGTCGTTTAGGTTGCAATAGATAGCCTTGGTTTGTTTTTAACCAAAAAAAAAGGTAATGATATGATAATTCATAGTCAGGAAAATATATCGACAACGACTCAGCGGGAATCAGGCCTATCCCTGATGCCATTCAGGTTCACAAAGCCCCAAAACAAACCAGCCCCAAACCTGACGACCCCCAAGTTCCCAAAAACTCAACGGGAATCAGGCCTCTCCCTGATGCCATTCAGGTTCCCAAGACCATCCGAATCGATAAAGAATAAGCAAGTAGCCAGTGAGCCTCAGGGCCAAGAAGATCTCTTGATGCCCGACGCAATAGCTTCGTTCGGTGCAAAAGCAGAAAGCGTTGTTTCTGCAAACTCCCCCGAGCAGATAACGACTCCTCGTACTTTGTCACAATTGACGACACCGCTGTAAAACGGCAAAGGGCGCAATATCTTAATATTGCGCCCTTTATTTATCTCGATAGTGACCGAGATACAAACAATCATCTTAGCCGTGGCAAGCTTTCGCCAGCAATTGTGTCGGACTGACTTGCCAGTCAAAGGTGCCCTTCCCGGTTTCGCCATTCAGCGAGACACACGCAATTGCCGAGGTCGCAAACATGGGTGGACATTGCCCCGGACAAAGTTCAGCTACCAGATAGCCCACCAGTGGTAAATGCGAGATAACCAGCACCGCTGCGTGATCTTCCTTCGCCAGCGCTTGTAAATAGCAACAGATGAAAGCCGCATCCCCGCCTGGCGTTAATTCTGGCATCACTTCCTGCTCTGCCGGTAGAGGCATGACCCCTCGTACCACTTCCAATGTCTGCTCAGCGCGCAAATAAGGGCTCACCAGAATCTGATCGATATCGACCGATTGCTCGTTTAGCCAGCTTGCTATCTGACGTGATTCATCCTGACCACACAGAGTTAGAGGCCTTAGCGCATCACTTGCTGCGTCAAGCGCCGCGTCACCGTGACGCATAATGAAAACTTGCATATTGCACCGTTTTTGTTAACAAAATAACGCTATACAGAAACGCTTTGCGTGCTGTACCGCCGAAACCTTTACCCGAGAGTAAAGAAACTTCATAACGATAACGCGCCGTCTCTCTATGGCGGCCGGGCATTTTGCCTGAAACTTAAAGTAAAGAAAATGGCTGTTTTCACACCGGACATCCCGGCAGCCACCCCTGAATGGTTACATAATAACCATATCAACAGCTTAATCCAAACTCCACTACCTGCCAATAAATAGCGATTAATTCATTTTGGCACGAATAGTCACTTCACGTGATTCTGGCTTAAGGTAGCGCGGGTTGCCCCCAGTGTACAGCCACCTTATCCGCAAGAATTGCAGGGAGTGATCCTGCTCACACTCTAAATAGGGGCGTTGTCCGACGCCACATTTTCACTGTTTTCATCTGGGTAAAACCGCTGCTGTTGCTCAGCCATCGTCACCAGCAACGGGCAAGGCTCAAAGCGCTCGCCGTATTGCTGTGCCAGCAATCTAAGGGTTTTCACCACCTTATCTGCGCCCAGACTATCCAGATAGCGGAAAGGCCCGCCGAGGAATGGCGGGAAACCAATACCGAACACCGCACCAATATCACCATCCCGTGGGTTACGAATAATCGACTCATCCAGACAGCGGACGGCCTCATTCAGCATCATCATGGTGCAGCGTTGCGCGATTACCGCAGATCCAAGATGGGCTTTAGGTGTAACGCCAAGTAAAACATAAACACTGGCATCAACTTGCTTACCTGGGTTTCGTTTCCACTTAAGGCCACGACTCTGGGTTGGATATAAATAAAATCCACGGCCATTTTTGCGCCCTTTACGTCCATCCTGCAAAATAACGTCAAAGGATGGCGGCGCGGCAAAACGTGGCCCTAATTGCTCAACCAGAATCGGCATGATTTTGGTGCCGACATCAATGCCGACTTCATCCAGCAGCGTAATGGGGCCAACCGGGAAGCCAAAATCGACCAGTGAGCTGTCGATAGAGTCGATAGGCTCACCATCGAGCAAGCAACGAGCCGCCTCATTGATATACGGAGCCAAAATGCGGTTTACATAGAACCCGGCGCGATCAGCCACCACAATGGCGGTTTTCCCCTGTTTGCGGGCTAAAGCGACGGTGGTAGCGATAGTCTCTTCGCTGGTTTTTGCATGGGGGATCACTTCCACCAGTGGCATTTTATCGACAGGGCTAAAGTAGTGCAGGCCGATAACCTGCTCTGGCCGCTGCGCCTGAGCGGCAATTTGGCTTATCGGTAATGACGAGGTATTGGAGGCAAAAATAGTGTGCGCAGCGCCGAAACGCTCGATATCTGCAACCATTTGTTGTTTCAAGGATAAGTCTTCAAATACGGCTTCAATCACCAGATCAACCGTATCAAAGCCGCGGTAATCCGTGCTGCCGGAAATCAGCATCATCTGCCGTTGCCGCTCCGCTGGGCGCATCCGTTTACTGCGCACCCGCTTACCTAAGGCGTCCCAGGTATATTTCAGCGCCTGATTAATTCCCTGCGGATTGATATCTTTGATGCGCACGGGCAAACCGGCACGGGTTGCCGTGACGTTAGCGATGCCGCCCCCCATCAGACCGCCCCCCAACACCCCGACACGATGAATAGCACGGGGTTGCGCGTCACCACCGGTCTCTTTTTTCAGTGATGTGGTGGCAAAAAATAGGCTGCGCAATGCGGCGGATTGAGGTGACATCGCCAGTTCGCCAAACGCGGTGGCTTCAGCCTCATAACCACTGGCACTGCCGTGATCCAGCCCCTTACGCACTACATCAATGATACGTTCAGCCGCCGGATAGTGGCCTTTGGTCTTCGCCAGCGTTTTCTTGCGAACAATGTTAAACAGCAATGTCTTACCTAACGGGCCACTGAGCAGACGCTCTTGCCAAGGCACTACCGGTTTGTCGAGCCAGCCAGCTTTGGCCCTTTCGATAGCTACATCCAGCAAGATATCTTGTGGCACAGCATCATCCACCAACCCCATTTTAACTGCCTGACGGGCGCGAACCTGTCTGCCGGTCAATATCATATCCAGCGCTTTACTGACCCCCACCAGACGCGGCAAGCGTTGTGTACCACCGGAGCCGGGCAACAGGCCCAGTTGTACCTCTGGTAGACCGAGCACCGTTTTATCGTCCAGCGAGCAGATGCGGCTATGGCACGCCAGCGCCAACTCCAAGCCACCGCCGAGACAAGCGCCGTGGATAGCCGCCACCACCGGTACGGGGAATGCGGCAATTTGCGCCAAAATTGATTGCCCTTTTTGGGCCAATTTCCGAGCATCTTGCGCGCTACGGCAAGCTGCAATCATGGTGATATCAGCGCCTGCAATAAAAGAGTCTGGTTTGCCAGAAATAATCACCAGCCCCTGTAAGTGGGGTAAAGCCTGCGCTTTTTGCAGTATATCGGCAATTTGCTCTGCAAATTCAGCCTTTAAGGTATTCACTTTGTCGCCAATAACATCAATGGTGATTACACCGATATTGTCAGGCCGAACAGCGAGACTAAATACCGAGGGAGTCGCGGTCGCAGTATCGACGACGATCGGCTCAGCAACTGAGTTAAGTGCCTTTTCCTTGCTCATTACTCCACCTCCAAAATCATCGCGGCACCCAGCCCGCCAGCAGCACAGGCGGTGGTTAGCCCTAGCCCGCCACCACGGCGGCGCAACTCATTGAGTGTTTGGGTAATCATGCGAGCGCCAGTTGCCGCAAAGGGGTGACCGTAAGCTATCGAGCCACCCAATACGTTGAATTTGCTCATATCGACTTCGCCAATCGCCTGACTGCGACCCAGTTTTTCACGCGCGAAGGTATCACTGGCGAACATTTTAAGGTTAGCCAAGGTTTGTGCGGCAAAGGCTTCGTGCATATCAATCAGGGTCAAATCTGCCAGTGTGATCCCGGCGCGATCTAGCGCCAACGGCGTTGCATAGGAGGGGCCTAACAGCATGTCTTGCCAAACATCAATCGCGGAAAAAGCAAAACTGCGCAGATAACCCAATGGCTGCAGCCCCAGCGCTTTGGCTTTCGATTCACTCATCATCATGACCGCCGCCGCACCGTCAGTCAGTGGTGTGCTATTCGCCGCCGTAACACTGCCGTGCTTGCGGTCAAACGCCGGACGTAATTTGGCGTATTGCGCCAACGTGGAGTCTTTGCGGATATTGTTATCTTCGGCAATGGCATCACGGTAAGGCGGAATGTAGGCCGTCATCACCTCATCCTGTAATAGCCCCTGTTGCCAGGCTTGCGCCGCCATTTGGTGAGATCGCAGCGCCAACGCATCCTGATCTTCGCGGCTGATACCATAGGTTTTTGCCATCTGCTCGGCAGTATCCCCCATGCGTAAACCGGTTGAGTATTCGGCCACGGCGGGGGCCACTGGCAAGAGATCGCGTAATTTTAATCGACTGAACAATTTTAGCCGCTGAGCTAAAGTTCGTGCTTTGTTGACGTCAACCAAAGTACGCGCCAGTGCTTTGCTGACACCAATGGGCAGCACAGAAGAGGAGTCTGCCCCCCCGGCTATCGCCACTGTTACTGAACCGGCAATAATGCTTTCCGCCACATTCGCTACCGCCTGAAAGCTAGTCGCGCAGGCGCGTGAGACGCTGTAGGCATCGGTATGCACACTCATGCCCGTCCCCAATACAATTTCGCGTGCAATGTTTGGCGCTTCTGGCATTTGTACCACTTGGCCGAACACCAGTTGGTCGATTAACTCAGGAGCCACGCCACTTCGCGCCAGCAATTCACTGACCACAATTTTGCCCAAGTCGACAGCTGGCACGCCATGGTAAGCAGTGGCCTGCTTGGCAAAAGGGGTCCGTAGGCCACTTACGATGGCAATACGATCTCCCTGACGCGTCACTAGCGGTAATGGCTTACTCATAAAGGCTCCTGATAAATAAAAGTGGCTGTTATTAAAGCATAACAAATAACAGGTCTGACCTGATCTAATGATTGTTAACCAAACATTTACATTTGGTAAACCTATAGAGCAGGAAAGTGAGAGCAGGAGCAACTTTTTGACGTAAAAACGTCGCGGGAAGAGTCGAGGGTGGGGTTAGATCAGTTGAAGTGATGGGCCTAATGCAACGAATTCACGCAGCAAATCACACAAAACAAAACGCGAAGCAAAAAGCTCCGCGTTGGATGATGAATTGCTTAGGCTGCGTAGCGTAAATTAACGCAGACCCAGCTGGAAAATCATGGTTTCGGCCTGGCAGGCAAAAGTGAAATCGATGGTTAAGCGCACGCCGCCTTCAGTTTCTTCCAGCTTATGCTCAATCAGGCAAGGATCGGACTCAACCGCACGCGCTTTTTCAGTCAGCGTTTTCAGCATGGCTTCTGCTTCAGTGCGGTTATCAAATACACAGCTGTAGGATGCAGTACAGTCAGTATTGTCCATTACAGTGCCAACATCTACACAGCAACAAGCCGCAGTCTCTTCGGCACTACAAAGGTTTTTTATTGGACGATCGTTTGCATCTGACATCTTCAATTCTCCTCAACGGACATTTCAAAATAGGTGCAAATTGCCTATCAGTTAGCGCAAGTAGCGGTTAGCGCGAAGCAAATAAGACCTAGCGCAAAAAAATCACTCTACCGTCATTTTACTACCCCAGACCCGAAGGCACTAGGACTTACTGTTTATAGGTCTATTAAGTGATGGATATCACAGTCGTTTTGTTTATTTGCTCATCAATAGCGTGTTTATTGATACTGAATTGTAAGTTTTATGTTAACTACGTCTATTTTTTGCGATCAATTTTGAACAAATCCTAAAACATACTTGCAACATGCACACAGGTCAGACCTATACTTCAGCCACTGGTCTGCTTTGTCTGACCGAAAACGGACCCTACAATCCCGCATTCTCTTGTTACGGTATGTAACATTAATTAAAACAATGAGGTTTTGGTCATGAACCAGAAAAACCTGTTTACCCGATCAGCTCTGGCAGCTGCAGTAGCAATCATCTCTTCGAACGTTTCTGCGGCGGGTTTCCAACTGAATGAATATTCAGCTGCTGCATTGGGCCGCTCTTTCTCTGGTGAAGGCGCTGTTGCCGACAACGCATCTGTTGGTAGCCGCAACCCCGCCGCAATGACGCTATTCGACCGTCCTTCCTTCTCTGGTGGCTTCGTTTATGTTGATCCTGATGTGAACATCAGTGGGACATCACCAGTAACGGGCAGAAGCACTGATGCCAATAACATCGCGCCATCAGAGTGGATCCCAAATATCCACTTTATTATGCCGCTAAATGAGCAATGGGCTATTGGTGCCTCTGGTACCTCAAACTACGGTTTAGCAACTGAATTCAATGATGACTATGCTGCCGGTTCTCTGGGTGGTCAGACTGATCTGAAAACCGCTAACTTAAACTTGGCAGCGGCTTATCGTTTAAACGAAAACTTCAGTTTTGGTCTGGGCTTTAATGCGGTTTATGCCGATGCGAAGATTGTGCGTCATATCGGTGAACTTGGCGGCCCAACCATACCAGCCAAAACAGAAATTACCCGCATGGAAGGTAAAGAGTGGGGTTATGGCTGGAATGCGGGTGTTCTGTATGAGGTGGATAAAGAAAACCGCTACAGCTTCACCTATCGCTCTAAAGTGAAAATCGACTTTGATGGCGATTTCAGCAGCCAATTACCACCACCGAGAGGCACCGGTGGTGCTGTGATCCCTGGCGCATTAACCCTGAATCTGCCAGAAGTGTGGGAAGTGTCTGGCTATAACCGCGTCGCACCACAATGGGCTGTTCACTATAGTTTAGCCTATACCAGTTGGAGCCAATTCAAAGAGTTGAAAGCCACTGGCACCAGCGGCCAGACACTGTTTGATAAGCAAGAAGGCTTCAAAGACGCTTACCGTATCGCGTTGGGTACCACCTATTATTACGATGATAACTGGACCTTCCGTACCGGTATTGCCTTCGATGATAGCCCGGTTCCGGCAGATAACCGTACCATCTCGATTCCAGACCAAGACCGTTTCTGGATCAGTGCCGGTACCACCTATGCATTCAACAAAGATGCTTCAGTTGATGTTGGTATTTCCTATATGCATGGTCAGAACGTGCATATCACTGAAAAGACACCAGCCGCACTGGGTAGTGTGCCATACGAGTTTGACTCTAAAGGCACCGCACTGCTGTACGGTGTGAACTTTAACTACGCATTCTAATAAGCAGTCATTGGCAGGTTGTTGCCCACAAAAAAGCGCCTCTCGGCGCTTTTTTTATATTTATTTACAGTAGGTTAAGCTATCAGATGCTCGCCACCAATCAGCGGAATGAGCCTTGCTAACACCTCATCATATAGACCAGTTTCAGATTCAATGACAAACTTGGCTTTGCGCTGACGCCAATCAAACGTTTGGATTAGTGTCGTTGCCACCACGCAGGGGGTGTCCAGATTAGTCACAGGTACTTCAGTAGGAGAACCGCGCACACTGCTACTGACGGGGCAACACATCACCAACCCCGTGAGGCGATTATAAGTTTCATGTGAAAGAATTAATGCGGGGCGATATTTGCCAATCTCTTTACCTTTAGTGGGCTCAAAATCCAACCAACAAATATCACCGCGCTTTGGTATATACATTAATAATCAAACTCCCTCTCCGTGGGATCAACCCGTTCATCCGCATGTGCTGTATATTCAGTCAGCCCGGCCAGTAAGCTCTCTTCGGTTAGCGGCTTTATGGCTACTTTTTGTATGACTAATCCCTGTTCGCTGATATCAATATCGACAGTATCACCGACCTCAAAATTTGGGATGGTTTTCAAATTTCCTGATAAACGTAATGCAACACTATTACCCCATTTTTGCAATGTGGCTTGAGTACGCATAATCACCTCCTGCACTTTCTGTATCTACGATGAGTATACATCGTTAGCTTGTGTATATACATAGTAGATACAAAAAAGCGCCTCTCGGCGCTTTTTTTATATTCTACATTTCGCCACTATCCATTGGCTGAATCGATCAGTTCGCGGAGTCGATACTTTCCAGATCACCCTCAATGGCCTGAGCATTCGAGTTAACTTCGGGTTTCAACTGCCCGCCATTTGCCAGGAAATCATTACGTTGGAAGTAAGCTTCGCGCATCATCAGGTAAGGATCGGAAGAGTTACGCAGCAAGCCGTCAGAATCCAGCAGTTGCGCACGGGTTTCAATCCCTTCGACCATCCATTTACCGGCCGACATCCAGAAGGTCAGATAGCTCAGCACCGGATAGACGTAATCCACCGCATTACCGCCATCCTCGCGAATAGTGAAACTGCCATAGCCCGGTAATACCACGTAGGGACCGTAACCGACATCATAATGGCCCAACGTACTACCAAAGCGGTTCGGCACTTTCTTCGCCAGTTTCGGGTTCGCCATACCGGCGACATCAATCAGCCCCCCCATCCCCAGAATTGTGTTCAGGAAGAAACGGTTAAAGTGCTTCATGGCGTTATAGGGGTCACCCACCAGGAAGCTGTTGACCATGCTGGCCGGCTCTTCAAGGTTACCGAGGAAGTTACTCATGCCATTACGTGCTGGCTGTGGCACGTAATCGCGCCAAACGACGGCAACCGGGCGCACGACATAAGGGTCAAGAACCTCATAGTTGAAATTGAACATTGCCCGGTTAAAACCTTCTAGTGGATCGGAGCGGCCCTGCTCCATTTGATCCGGCGAGCTACTGGCGCAGCCTACTAACAGCACGGTTGCAAAAGCCAGCCCAATCAGGCGGTAGTTCATATTTTTCTCCATGAAATTCTTTCTAACCCCTCACACTTATGGGGTCTGCTTATTTATCTCAACGTGAATCGTCTGAGGCTGCCCTTTTCCATCAAAATTCTGCACGCTACTCTCACCAAACCAGTCGCCCGGCTGTGGATTAGCGGTGCCATCCAATGAGATACGTGCGCGCACTTTCACCTGCTGCAATGACGAAAGCAAACGCTCCGGCATCATTGCATTACTGTCATCCAGCGTTATCGAGAGCGGGAATCGGCTCAAAGGCAGTTGTTTGACGGCAACCGGTACCGGATTTCCCCCATCAGTGACCGATATAATCAGTGTTCCCTGCTGAGGTAATTTTCGGGCGGCATCAGATGATAGTGAAACCTCTATTCCCAGTGTAGCTGTTTCCTGCCCTGCCTGTGATTTGGCTTGCGCAATACTGCGTTTTATCACTTCTACACGCGAATCACCAGCGGGCAGCAATTTTAGCATAACTTCCCACGCGCCAATGGCTTGTTTGAAATCACCCTGCTCAAAAGCATTAAAAGCTAATAGACTCATGGCGCGCAGATTGGTGTGATCTTGCCCCACCATGGTCCGTAGCATCTGGGTTGCCAACTGATTATCCTGCGGATCATTGGAACGTGTCAGCACTTCGGCATAGCCAAGTCTGACATCCTCATTATCGGGCGCGAGTTGATAAGCTTTAGCAAAAGCTTGTGTCGCCGTGGTGGCATTATTCAGCGCCATCCCCACTCTGCCAAGCATCATCCAGTCGTTGACGTTGCCGGCATCCTGCTGCAAGGAGGTTCGCAATCCCAGACCCAAACGGGCGACCTCTTCCATGGTCAGCGGTTCAGCGCGCTCATTGGCCACTCTGGCGCGTAATTCAGGCATTTGCGCCTCAACCTGATGCCATGCCTGCACCTGGGCCAAACCACCCGTTTTCAGGTATAGCCCTACCGCGATCACCACCAAAATGACCACGCCCGGTAAAAGCGCCCAGCGGTTGATGGGCATTGTCACTTCATCCGATTGCTGCGGGATATCCGTCAGCAAGTTTTGTTGCAGTTCCTGAATCAGTTCAGGCCGCTGTTCAACCACGCCCTGTGCTTCATCTTCTGCCAATTCAGATAACCGATCCTGATAAATGGCCTTATTCAGCGCATCCCGGGTGGTCGCCGAAGAGTTTGTCTCTTGTCGCATGGCCGGAATGACCAACAAGGCACCCGCGACCGCCAGTAAAATAATCACTATCAGCCAAAAAGCCATTATGGTTGTTCCCTGTCAGTCTGTTTTGATGAGGTCGGTGGTTCAGCCAACAGATTGTGTAATCGTTGCTGTTCCTGCGCGGAGAGCGAGGTTTCCTTCTCTACCCGTCTGCGGGCGCGTAAAATCACCACTGCCGCACCTATCAGCACAAACAGGGCAGGCCCGACCCACAAAATCATCGTCGCTGCAGTAACGGGAGGCTCGTAGGTCACAAAATTGCCATAGCGGGCCACCATATAATCAATGATTTGCTGTTTGGTATTCCCCTGCTGCTGGAGTTCGTACACTTTAGCGCGCATATCAGCGGCGATGATGGCATTGGAGTCAGCAATACTGTTATTTTGGCATTTCGGGCAGCGCAGCTGCTCAGTCAATTCGCGATACTGCTGCTCCTGCGCCTCCGATTTGAAAGTGTAAGTATCGATGGCCGCAAACACACTCCAGCTCAGCAACAGACCGAGCATCAGGCTCAATAATCTCATGCGCCCCCCTGATACTTCTTATACAGCGGCAAGATTTCCTGTAACCAGACGCGATCATTCAGATCCCCGGCATGGCGATAGCGGATAATGCCCTGACCGTCGATCAAGAAAGTTTCCGGTGCGCCGTACACCCCGAGATCCAGCCCTAACATGCCATCACCATCGTACAAACTCAGCGCATAAGGATTGCCCAGCGAATTGAGCCACTGCACAGCTTTGGCGCGATCGTCTTTATAGTTCAGTCCCACCACGCGAATACCCTGCGCCGCCAGTTTATTCAGATATTGATGCTCAGCCCGACAGGTGGGGCACCAGGTCGCCCAGACATTGAGCAGCATGGGTTTACCATCATGTAGCACCGCCTGATCAAAGGTTTTGCCCGGTTGGTCGAGGGACTCCAGCTTGAAGGTCGGCACCGGCTTACCAATCAGCGCCGACTCCAGCATAGTTGGATCGTCGCCATTGGCATTGCGGGTCAGTTGCACTAAAAAGGCCACCACCAGCAGCAAAAACAGCACCAGCGGAATGAACATCAGCTTATTGAATGAAGCAGGAGATTTCATTATTCCCCCTCCGACGCAGCGCCGCGTTTTAACTTTTTGCTCATCCGGTAGCGCGGATCGAGCATACAGCAGATACCGCCGATCGCCATAAACACCCCACCGTACCAGATCCAGCGAACGAAGGGTTTGTAATACAAGCGCACCGCCCATGAACCGTCATCCAGCTCTTCGCCCAATGCGGCATAAAGATCTCGGGTTAGGCCGCCATCAATGGCCGCTTCGGTCATCATCGAACGGGCTACGCTGTAATAGCGTTTTTCCGCATGTAGGGTCGCTTCCGGCTTGCCATGACGGGTGACATCAATGATCCCTACGCCGCCAGTGTAGTTTGGCCCTTTAACGTCATGAACGTCGCGGAAAACAAAGTGATAATCGTGGATATCAATGCTATCACCGGCCTTCATGCGCACATCGCGCTCAACACTATAATTTTGGCTAAACGCAATACCGATCACGGTGACGGCCACACCCAGATGGCCCAGCACCATGCCCCAGTGGCTGCGGGAGAGGTGGCTCAGCCCGCGCCAGAAACTGTGGCGATGCGTGGCGCGCTCGTGTAGCTCCATTAATGTCAGGATAATCACCCAGATAGACATCATCAAGCCGACCACCGTCATACCGGCAATGGTGTCTTGCAGCAGCCACGGCACCAGAATCGACAGCAGCAAAGTGACCACCAGTGCCACCCCCAAACGTCGCCACAGCTTACTCGGTTCATCACGACGCCAGCGTACCAGCGGCCCGATCCCCATCAGCAGCGCCATCGGCGCCATCAACCAAGTAAACATGGTATTAAAGAAGGGTTCGCCGATAGAGATGCTGCCCAGCCCCAGCTGTTTGTGGACCAGTGGCAGCAAGGTACCCAGTAACACCACCAGCATGGCGGCAATCAGCAGCACGTTATTCCCCAGCAGGAAGGTCTCGCGCGAGAACACTTCATGTTGCGTCCGGCTGCGCACTTGTGCGCCTTTGACCGCGTACAGCAGCAAGGAGCCGCCGATGACAATCACCAGATAGGCCAAAATAAACATGCCGCGCGCCGGATCAGAGGCAAACGAGTGCACCGAGACCAGCACACCAGAACGCACCAAGAATGTCCCCATCAGGCACAATGAGAATGCGGTGATGGCGAGCAGCACTGTCCAGGCTTTGAATGTGCCGCGTTTTTCAGTCACCGCCAGCGAGTGAATCAGCGCCGTACCGGCTAACCAAGGCATAAAGGAGGCATTTTCTACCGGGTCCCAGAACCACCAACCGCCCCAGCCGAGCTCATAGTAGGCCCATGCCGAACCGAGCACGATCCCCATGGTCAGGAACACCCATGCGGCTTGCGTCCAGGGTCGTGACCAACGCGCCCAGGCACTGTCGAGTCGCCCGGCCATTAAGGAAGCAATGGCGAAAGCAAAGGCCACCGAGAAACCGACGTAACCCATATAGAGCAGCGGCGGGTGGAATATCAGCCCGATATCCTGCAACAGCGGGTTCAGGTCGTTGCCATCAATGGGGAAGTTCGGCAAGGTGCGGGTAAACGGGTTTGAGGTCATGATAATGAACAGCAAGAAGCCGCCAGTAATCATCCCCAGCACCGACAACACTCTGGCTACCGCATCATCCGGCATTGAGCGGCTAAACAGCGCCACCGCCAGTGACCAGCAACTGAGCAGTAACACCCACAGCAGCAGTGATCCCTCGTGTGCACCCCAGCTGGCCGCGATCCGGTAGTAGATCGGCAGATGTGAATTCGAGTTAGCCGCCACATAGGAGACGGTGAAATCATTCACCACAAATGCGTAGATAAGACATATAAATGAAAGCGCAATAGTGGCGAACATGCCGTAAGTCAGCGGCCTGCCGGTGGCCATCATGCGGGCATCCTGCCGCGCGGCCCCCCACTGCGGGTAGAGGCTCAGTAGCAGCGAGATCGCCAGTGCCAGACATAACAAAAAACTGCCAATTTCAGGCATCATGAGGCATTGCCCCCACTGTTGGCGCTACTGTAAGCCTCGGCTGGCCGTGTATGGTTCTCTTTCATCGCTTCTTTAACTTCGGGTGGGGTGTATTTTTCATCATGTTTTGCCAGCACTTCTTTGGCATTGATGGTATTGCCTTTCGCAAATACCCCTTGCGCCACCACCCCCTGCCCCTCACGGAACAGATCTGGCAGTATGCCGGTATAGGTCACAGTGACCGCGCCGCGCGCATCATAAACCTTAAAACTCATCTCCAGCGTCTTATTATCTCGTTTGACCGACCCCGGCATCACCATGCCGCCAATGCGCAAACGCTGGCCGATTTCCGGCTTCTCATGGCGCTCACCTTTGCCCTGCAAAATTTCGCCCGGCGTATAAAACAAATCAATATTTGAGCGCAAGGCATACAGCACCAGTGTGGTGGTCAAACCGATCCCGATCAGCACCACCAGCGCCAGATAGAGCCGACTTTTTCTCCGTGGATTCACTGTTGTTTCTCCTGTGAATGGGCTGAGTGCTGACGAATACGCTGTTCTCTGGCCTGACGCCGCTCAATATCCGCTAATAACTGTTTGTGCTGCCACAACGTATGTAGCCACAAACCCAGCAGTGAGAGTAATGTGGCCGCCACCGCCAGCCAGACATAAAAGGCGTAGCCGCCCATGGCAAAAAATGCCGCCCAAGAGTCAAAGGCCGGTTTCATACTCGTGGCTCCTTACGCAATAAGGCGCTAACCCAAGGGCGATGCCGCTCTTGCTGCAAAATCAGATTGCGCAGACGCATTAATGTCAGGGTGATAAAACAGAATAGGTAGCCAAAAATCGCCCAGCGCAACGGTGAGCGCATACTCGGATCGATGCTCTGCTGCATGTTGGTTGAACCTTGGTGCAGGGTATTCCACCAAATAACCGAGAAATGAATGATCGGGATATTGACCACGCCAACCAAGACTAAAATACCCGCCGCACGCCCCGCCAGCTTGCGGTCTTCGAAAGCGTTATACAGGGCGATCACCCCCAGATAGAGGAACAATAGCACCAGCTCAGAAGTCAGGCGTGCATCCCAGATCCACCAGGTGCCCCACATAGGTTTGCCCCAAGTGGAACCGGTAACTAAGGCAATGAAGGTAAATACCGCCCCCACCGGTGCCATGGCGGCCAGCACCTTGTCGGACATTTTCATTTGCCAGACCAATCCGACGAACGCTGCTATCGCCATCGACATATAGATGCCCATCGACCAGATGGCCGCCGGAACATGCAAATAGATGATACGGAAGCTATCACCTTGCTGGTAATCCGAGGGAGCAAAACCAAATCCCCACACCCAGCCCACCAGCAGACAGATAGCCGCGACTATGCCCAGCCAGGGAATAAATCGGCCGCACAGCTGATAGAGCCGTTCGGGTTTAGCCAATTGATGAAACCATTTCCACATTTTTCATTGCTCACGTTGAAATTGGACAGGTATCACCACATTGGCAATACCGGTGCAGGATACGGCGCACAATCTGCTCTGACTGGCGTTGGCTACCGCGTTTAAGCTTCTGAAAATCGGTACTCATTTAACTGCCGTTTACCACCAAGGATAAACTGCTAGTGCACACTCACTCTCAACGCCGCTGCGGTAGCAAAAGGTGCAAGTGTCGCACTCCCTGCTAACATCGCCCCCAGAATGGCCAGATAACCGTCAATTGGCAGCGCCATCGAGGCCGCATCAATGGCCGCAGTGGCAAATATCAACACCGGGATATACAGAGGCAGTACCAATAAGCTCAGCAAAACACCGCCCTTGCGCAAACCAACGGTGAGCGCCACACCAATAGCGCCAATAAAACTTAAGGTCGGCGTCCCCAATAACAGCGTTAGGGCCATCGCTATCGCGGTATTCATGTCGAGAGAGAGCAGCAACGCCACCAGTGGCGATAAAACAAGCAGTGGCAGTCCGGTAACCACCCAGTGAGCACACACTTTGCCTAACACCGTGAGCGCCAGCGGCGTGGGCAATAGCAGCAACTGCTCGAGCGACCCATCGAGAAAATCATCACGGAATAACCGCTCCAGCGATAACAGTGACGCCAAGAGTGCAGCAACCCAGACGATGCCCGGTGCAATGCGCGCTAACAATTGCGGCTCAGGGCCAATACCCAATGGAAACAAGGTGATGACAATCAAAAAAAACCAGAGCGGGTTAACGATTTCGCCGCCTTTTCTGAAGGCTATTTTTAATTCACGGCGTAACACGCTGATAAACATTAATGCTCCTGCGTGTTGGTGAGACGAATTTTTCGCACGTGCTGACCGACAGCATCCAAGTCCTGATGTGTGGTCAGTAGCACCACTCCGCCGTTGGCAGCATGTTCGACAAACAGCGCCAACAGTGTGCCGACGCCCTGCTTATCGATAGCAGTCAGCGGCTCATCCAAAATCCACAACGGCGACTGACTCAACCACAAGCGGGCCAGCGCCACCCGCCGTTGCTGCCCAGCCGATAACTGAGAAACCGGTAAATCTTCGTATCCCACCAGCCCGACCTGAGCCAGTGCTTGCCAGATTGCGGCGCTATCCACCTTTTGAAACACTGACTGATAAAACGCCAGATTTTCAAAAGGCGTCAGTACTGACTTAATACCCGGCTGATGGCCTAAAAACAGTAAATCCTGATGATAGCGGGCGCGATCACGGCGGATATTCTCACCCAGCCAGTTCACCTGCCCCTCATCGGCATCGGCAAGTCCGGCCAAAATACGTAGCAAGCTGGTTTTACCCGCGCCGTTTTGCCCCTCAACCTGCACAATTTCGCCCGCAGCAACACAAAAACTTAACCCTTGGAATAAGTGTCGCTCATCTCGAATGCAGGTCAGATCTTTGGCTTCCAGCATGAAGGATTCTCTTCCACCGTAGGATTGTTAGTTCAGGAAAACCGAATGATAACATAAGGCTTAAACCTTACGTAGCATGGGTCTAACGCTATCCCTACCCTTATAGAGGTATTATTCGGCATAAGATCAAATTTCTGTAGAAAAAATCGACAGCGTTAAAATTTGGTTACTTTTTTCTTTCACACAATTTATCTCCTCGCTATCCCGCAGGTAGCATGCGGTAAACTGTGAGTTTGGATTGTCGACAGCACTTATTCACCCTAAATTGGTGACAGAGTGACCAAACAGACCGCTAACTGCTTATTATCTGGGTCAAAATGCGTATAATGCTCCAGCAGCATATTTCACCGGCAACCACCCTGCCGATGACCGGGTCCCCGTAGTTAAACGGATATAACAAGCCCCTCCTAAGGGCTAGTTACTGGTTCGATTCCAGTCGGGGACACCACTACAGCATTACCTCGCAACACCACGACACACCAAAAACCCTTTCACAGCAACCTCTCCAGACAATCGACGTAACCGCACGTAACCACAAATAACCGTGAATAAAGTATAAAGTGGGGGTAGTATCAGGGGTATTGAAAAGGCCTCTACATAGGATACCCCCGCAATACCATTATCAGCCAGGCAGCTAGAAACAAGAGAAGGCCTATACAATTGCAGAGCGGAGGCTGGTTCCGGCTAATACTGAGTAAGTCGCTAAATGGTTTTATGGGCTGATCAATCATGGAGACTTATTGAAACAGATTAAGTTTGGACGACTATCTGGTTAGAAATATTCTGATTATCTCGCGTGGAAATCGAACCTGATAATCGGGCCACAGAAAACAGTATGAGATGCAAATTGATAGTGTTATTAGGAGGATCCATATAACACTACAATGAAGAACCTTTTCAAATGGTGCTCCATAAACTATTAAGTGAAATCAGCCGGGACACCGTTTTCACACCACCGAATGCCCCTTTTACTTGATATTAAAACCCACTCTCCATCAATGCCCCAATGCCAATTTCCATGCCGGTAAAGTATATCGAATACAGTACGGGACTGTTCCGCGTTCGAATAATCCCCCTTGAGCTAATGAACCAGCATCAAAAGTATCGAAGCCAAACTGGTCAAGTAGCGTACTCACTCTTTGTTTAGACTCGGTGTCATCACCTGCAATGGGCAAGGCGCGCCGATCAGGCGTTCCTGCTACACCCTATACGCTCCTTTCCCCCGTCTGACTATTCAATAACCTGATAAAAAGTGTAAAATAGGCGATTAGCGAGACAGTAATCGATTATTTATCAATTTTTTATATTTATTAAATTTAATTTCAAGGGGTTAGCAAGATGAGTTTACCAAACTGTCCAAAATGCAGTTCTGAATTTACATGGCAGGAAGGGGAACAACTGAATTGCCCAGAGTGTGGTCATGAGTGGTCAGAGAACGGTGCTTCAGCAGCAGACGAAGAAGGGTTGGTGGTACGTGATGCCAATGGTAACCTGCTGATTGACGGCGACTCGGTCACTGTTATTAAGGATCTGAAAGTCAAAGGCAGCTCTTCAACCTTGAAAATCGGCACCAAAGTGAAAGGCATCCGTCTGGTTGAAGGTGACCACAATATCGATTGTAAAATTGATGGATTTGGTCAAATGAAGCTGAAATCTGAGTTTGTTAAGAAAAACTAATGACTTAACCGCTCATTTGCCCCCCATAAAAGGCGCTAACTATCCACGCTTTTTGCTATGTGCTGACTTCGGGGGGCCGTTCGTCACTCTCTACCCTCACCTGCTTTCTCCACCCTAATTAATATATTCGCGATCTTACGCCCTAAGTGCACCACTACTGCTGAAAGATGCAAGTTTCCTCCTCACCTAATCCGTTTCTCGGCAACACATTCTGTCGCCGCACTAATTTAGATATATCTTTTTTGCGTTACCCTCTTGCCAACTACGATATATCGATATAGTTTAGATATATCGAAATTGTTTCGATATATCTAAAGGAGAGTCATTATGTTTGGATTTTCAAAACGAGGTCATCGTCATGGCGAAGAGCATCACGAAGGGCAGCACCGTTGCGGCGAGAGAATGCATCGCGGTGGCCGCCACCCTATGATGGGTGACAGAACGGAAGCAATGAGAGGCGGCAGACGCGGGCGTGGTGATAAAATGCATCGCTTGTTTGAACACGGTGATTTACGTGTTGTTTTGCTGGCGCTGGTTGATAAAAAACCCAGCCATGGCTATGAGCTGATTAAGGCTATCGAAGAGGCGTCATCAGGGCTTTATGTACCAAGTCCAGGGGTGATCTACCCGACACTCACCCTGCTGGAAGAGCAAGATTTTGTCACGCCAGTGGCAACCGGTAATGGCCGCAAAAGCTACCAGATCACTGAAGCTGGCAAGGTTGAATTGCAGCAAAATCAAGAGATGGTCGATGTGATTTTCTCTCGACTGGCACAGGTCAATCGTCGCCCTGAGGGGAATCTGGCAGAAGGGATTTCCGATGCCATGCACCGTTTACGTCATATTTTGCGCAGTAACATGGTGCGGTCAGATGTCACGCCAGAGCAGGTTGTCCGCATAAATGCCGCTTTAATTACCGCAGTAGAAGCTATCGAAAAAGAGTTAACTCCCGCGTCAGTGGCGACTGATGTGAATGTACAGGAGAAAAACTGATGCCCGGCTATCGTTATCGCATTACTGTTGAACCGCTCACCGATCGTAAAGGTGAGCCAATGGATAAAGCACCGGTCACCTTTGAAGTCGAGAATCATGATGAGATCCTCGGCATCATCGACCGATTGCAGGCGCGTGAAGATCTGGACTTCGGCAAAGATAAAACAGCGGCATTTGCGGTGGGACTGAAACTGTTTTCAGAAACCATGATGGAGAACCGCAAGCACCCGCTGTTTGCCCCAATGCGCACAGCATTTATGGAGTTTATGACCCTACTGAAAAAAGGCTCACCTCGCGACCGTCATGAGGATGGCGAGCAGTAAAACAGAATAAGGTCATTTATGCATTATCTCGCGGGAATATCCATTATCGACGATATTCCCGGCATTTTTAACTCAAATCAGCACCGTTACTGGCGATGACTTTTTTATACCAATAAAAGGATCGCTTTTTCCGACGTGCTAAAGAGCCGTTTCCCAGATCATCGCGGTCAACATAGATAAAGCCGTAGCGCTTACTCATCTCCCCAGTCGAGGCGGAAACTAAATCGATGCAACCCCATGAGGTGTAGCCGATAACCGGAATACCATCATCGATAGCCTCGCCCATGGCTTTAATATGCTCGCGCAAATAGCTAATGCGGTAATCATCCTCAATTTCACCCTGCGGGTTAATTTCATCTTTCGCACCCAGCCCATTTTCAACCAAAAACAGCGGCTTCTGATAGCGGTCGTACATCATGTTCATGGTGATGCGTAAACCTAAGGGATCAATGCCCCAGCCCCATTCGCTGGCCTCGATATACGGGTTTTTCAGGGATTTGACGATATTGGCCGCACTGCTGTTATGGTCGTTCATATCCGCCGATGCACAACGGGAGGCGTAATAACTGAAAGAGACGAAATCCACCGTATCCTTAAGGATATCGTCGTCCCCGGCGTCAGTGATGATTGAAATCCCCTTCTCCCTGAAGAGGCGCTTGGTGTAGGCCGGATAAGCGCCTCGCGCCTGTACATCAATGAAAAACAGGTTCTCGCGGTCTTTTTCCAGTGCCGCCCAAACATCTTCGGGCTTACAGGTGCGTGGGTAGAAATTCCCACCCGCCAGCATGCATCCCACCTGATTATCTGGGTTGACCTCATGGGCAATTTTGGTCGCCAGTGCGCTGGCAAGCAGCTCGTGATGAGCGGCCTGATATTTGACCTGCTCCTGATTTTCATTTGGCTCAAATACCAGTCCAGCACCGGAGAACGGGCTATGCAGCAGAATATTAATCTCGTTAAAAGTAAGCCAGTACTTCACCAATCCATCAAACGCCTCGAAACAGGTGCGTGCATAGCGCGTGAAGAACTCCACCATTTTCCGATTGCGCCACGAACCATATTCCGTGACCAGATGCATCGGAACATCAAAGTGGCACAAGGTGACCAACGGCTCAATATTGTGCTTTTTGCATTCGCTAAACAGGTCGCGGTAGAAGGCGATACCTTCCGCATTCGGCGTTAATTCATCGCCATTTGGGTAAATCCGGCTCCACGCAATTGATGTACGGAATACGGTGAATCCCATTTCAGCCATTAATGCGATATCGTCTTTGTATCGATGGTAAAAATCAATAGCCTGATGGCTGGGATAAAACTCATCATCTCGCAACGCGAAGCGCTTCTCCTGCCCCAGTTTCACCGCCAAACGGTGCGGCCCATGGGGGATCATGTCAACTGTCGTCAGCCCTTTACCACCTTCAAAGCATGCACCTTCGGCCTGGTTTGCAGCTAATGCGCCGCCCCATAAAAAACCGTCGGGAAATGTTGATACCGCCATGAAATACCTCATTATTTAGTTAATTTTCACTGCATTCTGCGCAACAACTGCGTCGGAAGGATGGGCGCTATCACCTTCACTGTTCTCAACAGGAATATCCTCAAACCCCAACAAGAGTGTGGTGACAAACGAAATCACTATCGCCAGCACCATGACGCCAAACACCCAGACGATACTCATTGGATTTGTCGGATCGAAGAACTGAACACTGGTAAATAGCCCAGGGGATGCCATCGAGTGGCTGGCCAGTCCGCCAATTCCGGCGACAGCGCCACAAATAAAGCCACTGATTAAGCTGGCGATCAACGGACGTTTGAGCCGTAAGGCGACACCGTAAAGTGCAGGTTCAGAAATACCGGCCACAATTGCGGATGCCGCCGCTGCCAGTGCTGTCTGGCGCAGTTCTGGGTTTTTAGTTCGCCATGCCACCGCCAGCGAGGAGCCACCGAGTGAAAGGTTAGCACCAATTTCAGACGGCATAACCATGCCCTCTTTTCCAGTTTCGGCGATGGTTTGAATAATCGTCGGGGTAAAAACGCGATGCATGCCCGTCATCACCAGTAATGGCCAGAGTGCCCCCATAATCGCAACAGAGAGCCAACCCAGATAATCATGAACGGTATAGACCAAGGAAGAGATGCCACTGCCGATCCAGATCCCCAATGGGCCGATAAACATAATGGCTATCGGGGCGGAAATCAGCACAATCAGCATCGGTTTAAGGAAGTTTTTGGTCACGGCAGGGGTAATGCGATCGACCCAACGCTCAATATAAGAGAGCAGCCAGGTCATGCATAACGCGGGGATCACGGTATAAGTGTACTTCACCGCCGTGACGGATAATCCCATAAATTCAACCTGTTGACCTTGCGCAGCTTTAGCCATCAAATCAATAAAAGTGGGATGGACCAGCACCCCGGCAATGGCGATAGCCAGCGACATGTTGGTTTTGAATTTGATTGCGGCGGAAGCAGCAACCATCACGGGCAAGAAGAAGAAAGCGCCGTCGCCAATGACATTCAGAATGATGAGTGTTGAAGAGCCTTTGCCGAAGATACCGGTCATATCCAGTATCATCGCCAGCAATTTGACCATCGAACCACCAATGATCGCCGGTATCAGCGGCGACATGGTGCCAATCAGCGCATCAAGTATCCCTGCCCCAATCCGTTTTAAGGTGATTCTGTTTTTTTGTGGTGCGCTATTTGCCGGTAATGCGCCTTCCGGCAGGAGTTTCAGAACTTCTGCATAGGCATAGGAGACATTATTACCAATGATGACCTGGCACTGGTTTTCATTGCGCACCACCCCGAGCACGCCACTGATGGCCTTCAACTTAGCCAGATCGACCGCGTTATCATCTTTGAGTACAAAGCGTAACCGCGTCATACAGTGGGTCACAGCCCCGATGTTACCGACGCCACCAATGGCATCGACTATCAGTTGAGATACTGCGGCATAATTCTTAGACATGAGTAACAACTCCCCGTAACGACGCACGCCGAGCTAAGCGAACCATTTGCGGCCGAAGGGAGACTGCCCTCACCGGCATAAATGCACAATTAGCCATTATATTCATATAGTTATAATTAACCCATCTGCCGATAACCATCATGTTTTGTTCTTTTCAAACAAATAGGTAACCGGTTCCACATGAGAATCGTTAATTACGAAGTTAAATTCAATAGATTGGTTAATACAATTTTCATTTTGTGATAACGATCGGCATTAGTGCTGTAATTTATTCTGCGCAACAGCCTGCTTCTTGCCAGTAGTAACGTGTAGAATGACCTTAATTGTTTAAAAGCCAGGAAGGGCCTATGTCTACGATGCAAGAAGTGGCAAAAAAAGCAGGCGTATCTAAAGCCACTGTTTCACGGGTTCTGTCAGGCAAAGGCTATGTCAGCGAAGCGACAAAAGAGCAGGTTTTTAAAGCGATTGAAGAGGCGGGATATCGGCCAAATTTATTAGCGCGCAATCTGGCGACCAATAAATCACAATGTATCGGTTTCGTGGTCACCAATACGCTTTACAATGGGAATTACTTTAATGAAATTCTTTCTCAGGCGGCGAAGAAACTAGAAAACAGTGGCCGCCAGTTGGTGTTGGTGGACGGAAAACACAGCGCAGACGAGGAACAAGCGGCCATTCAGTTTCTGCTGGATCTCCGTTGCGACGCCATTATCATCTATCCGCGATTTTTAACTGTTGATGCCATGGATCTGATTATTGATAAACATAAGCAGCCGATTATGGTGGTCAACAGAAAATTAAGAAAAAATCATAGCCACTCTGTTTTCTGCGATCATAAAGGTTCCAGTTATCACGCCACAAAATATCTTATCGAGCAGGGGCACCGAGATATCGCCTTTATTACTGGCTCACTGGATTCTCCCACCGCTATTGAGCGTCTTTCCGGCTACAAAACTGCATTAATGGCAAACTCATTGCCGGTACGAGAAACACTTATTGCACGAGGAAAATGGACGCCACAGAGTGGTTCTGCTGCGGTAGAGTCATTACTCGCCAGTCAGTTGCCTTTTAGTGCAATCATCGCCAGTAATGATGATATGGCGATTGGCGCGATGAAAAAATTAAATGAAGTGGGTATTCGAGTGCCAGAAGCAATATCTATCATCGGGTTCGATAATATTCCGCTTGCCCCTTTTCTTAGCCCGTCGTTATCCAGCATTAAAGACCCCGTCAGCAGCATGATAAATGAAGTTATCAACCGGTTAGTATCCATGCTGGACGGGGGCTATCTATCAAACGAAAATTTGTTTCAGTCTGACCTCATTCTCAGGGACTCGGTCAGCCATGGGCCTTTCTTTAGCGAAAAAACTGTTTAGCTCGAATAAAACTATTTAGCCCGAACACCTTCGACTGACAATATCAGCTCGACTTCTTGTGAAGCCGGGCCTAAATCGGTAGTGATATTAAAGTCTTTCAACTTAATATTACCGTTCGCTTCAAAACCAGCGCGGTAACCACCCCATGGGTCATTGCCTTGTCCGGTCAGTTTACTTTCTAGGGTGACGGGCTTAGTCACGCCATTCAGTGTCAGGTTGCCGACCACGGAATAACCTTCGCCACTCTTCTTCACTTCAGTCGACTCAAATGTCGCCTGCGGGAATTTACTGACGTTGAGGAACTCTTTGCTGCGCAGATGTTTATCACGCTCAGCGTGGTTGGTATCCACGCTATTGGTGTTGATCACCACATTCACTTTATCGGCAGCCGGATTTTTCTCATCAAATGTGAAGGAACCGTCAAAATCGTTAAAGCTACCGTATAACCAGCTATAGCCTAAATGTTTAATCCGGAATTCGATAAAGGCGTGTTGCCCCTCTTTATCGATTTTATATTCGGCGGCTACGGCGCTGCCTGCGGTAAACATCAGTGCGCCTACAGTCAGGCCCAATAGGGTCTTATTAAACATGCTTCATTCTCCATAATACAGTTGGTTAATCGGTGCTACGTCCCAGCATCCGTTTAAGGGTAATATCACCATCAATAAAGTGGTGCTTGATCGCGGCCAGCCCATGTAATAGTGAAAGCACTACCACGGCCCAAGCCAGATAAAGATGCACAGTGCCGGCGGTATCAGCTTGATCAGGTAAGCCCGTTAATGTCGCCGGTAGACTAAACCAACCAAATACATTGATAGGTTGCCCATCAGCCGTTGAGATCAAATATCCACTGAACATAATACAAAATAGAACAATATATAAAATTAGATGAGCCAATATCGCGCTGACTCGCGTGAAACGGCTATAACTGGATAAGGGTTTTGGTGGTGGCGAAATAAAGCGCCAAATAACCCGAAATAACATCAGAGCAAATAATATACAGCCGATACTTTTATGTATTTCTGGGGCCTGATGATACCAGCCATCGTAGTAGCCCAGCGTCACCATCCACAACCCCAGAGCAAATAACCCATAGACAGTTAATGCTACCAGCCAGTGGATGCCAATAGTGATACGACCAAACTGCTCCTTGGTATTTTTCCAAAGCATAATGATTCCCTTTTGCTTAATTCATAAAACAATAGTCAAACATTATGAAATATAAAATCAACACTTATTTGATATAAGATATATTTTAGCAACCGCTGTCAGTTATTTTGCAAAAGGCTATAAATACTCGGTCAGTTTAATTGTTGGACTTTACTTAACTTGACAGTGCCATCATAAATATAGAGAAATACAAATTAAATAATATTAGCCAATCCCTCACGGTCAGCATAAAAAATCCCCCAACCAGTGCGATTAACTCCGTCTGATTGGGGGATAATAATAAAGGTCAGGATGACTAAAGCGACTGCTGCAACATCCAGTTAAGCACTTGAGTGGATAGCTGATCGCTCGCCAGGCCAAACGCCTGAACCACCTCATTCATCTCCGTGCCTTTTATCGGCTGGCGGATTTCAAAATGACGGGTGGCGATAATCCGACGGTCTGAAATTCTGACCAGCCGGGCATCGAAGCGGATCAGCACTTCACTCTTGTCCGTCAGGTAGACGCCCTGAAACGCGGAGAGATCACCGCTCAATTCAACATCAGCCTGCAAACTGTCGTCGTCACTACTGACTGCACGAATACGGCCATCGGTGCGGAACTCCTGAATCAAGCGATTGCGCACCAAAATAGGCGCGGGGTCACTCCAGCGTGAGTTTTGATAGACCGCAATCTCCTGCCCCTGCGGCTGCACGGCGATCCGTGAGCTGTTCAAGAACTGGCTGGTCGCCGGTTGAGAAACCCGCAATGACCAATCGACCGTCGGCGCTCGCGGCGCATTCGTCGTTGGTGGCACCGGCAGAAGATAGACCTGTGATATCGGTGCCGTGGGTAAAATAGTGCAAGCTGATAGCAACATAGCCAGCATTAACAGCATCAATAACCAAGTGCGGCGGCCTAAATAGCGCATGACCTTAAGAGATATCATCGAGGTGCAAACTCCTGTGTTCTTTCGCGGCCACGCAGCAAGGCCGCTGGGTTCTCTTCCAAGCGGGAAACCGCAGCACGTAATGTGGCTAATGTTCTGCGCAGCTCATCAACCGCTGGCCCCAACTCATTCATCCCTTGCATACCATTATTGAGCGAGGTTTTATTTTCACTCACCAATTGATTGAGGATAGTACTGGTTTTTTGCAACGACGCCATGGTCTTAGCGGCATCACTGACCAGCTGTTTGCCCTGCCCATCCATTAATCCGTTAGCATTGCGCAGTAAGCGATTGGTCTGTGCCAGTGTCTCATTGGCCTGTTTGCTGGCCTGCGCCAACTGCTGCAACATAGTGCGGATATCGCCACGTTGATCGGCCACGGTCTGGGTAATCTGCGCGAGATTATCCAGCGTCCGGATGAGGCGCTGCTGATTATCGGGTTCCAAGAGTTGATTGAGGCGCACCAAGACTTCATTGGCGTTGCTCATGAAATTCTCACCGTTAGCCAATAACTGGCTCATCGGCGATGGCGTCGCCACAATAACGGGGACTTCACCGTCTTGCCCCTCCAGCAGTGGACTTGATTGGTTGCTGCTGCTGAATTGAATATTGGAGGTGCCCGTAATCCCTGCGACCGTTAGGCGCGCTTGGGTATCTTGGCGGATGGGCGTGGTTGCCGACACTCGAATCCGCGCCCAAACTTTATTGGGATTTTCACTATCCAGACGCAGCTGAATCACTTCACCGACGCGAATCCCACTGTATTGCACGGTGCTGCCCTGAGATAGACCACTCACCGGTTCATTGAAAACAATATCGTACAGTTTGAACTGCCGATTAGAGCCGGCATTAGTCAGCCATAAGCAAAATAACAGCGCAGCACTGACCACAATGAGAGTGAACAAACCAATGACAACATGATGAGCACGGGTTTCCATATTACAACCTCTCTCCGCTATTGGTAGCTGCCTGATAAGCAGCCCGGCCACGTGGGCCATGAAAATACGCCTGAATCCAGTCATCATGGGTCGCAGCGACATTATCCAATGTATCAACCACCAGTACTTTCTTCTGTGAAAGCACCGCCACACGATCACAAAGCGTATAGAGCGTATCCAGATCGTGAGTCACCAAAAATACCGTCAGATTGAGAGCATCTCGCAGTGTACGAATTAAACTGTCGAAGGCTGCCGCACCAATGGGATCAAGGCCCGCCGTCGGTTCATCAAGAAACAAAATATCGGGATCCAGCGCTAGCGCACGAGCTAAAGCCACCCGTTTGACCATACCGCCTGACAGCGACGCCGGATATTTACTGCCTGCGCCCGGTGGCAAACCCGCCAGTGCCAGTTTGACCTGCGCCAGACGTTCAGCTTCATCCCGTGGCAAACCGGCATTTTCAATTAACGGCAACGCCACATTTTCAGTCACCGTCAGAGAGCTAAACAGCGCACCCCGTTGAAACAGAACACCAAATCGGCGTTCAACCATCGAACGCGGCTGACCTGACAGCGCCATTAAATCCTGACCAAATACGTGAATCTGCCCGCCAGTGGGGCGGCGCAACCCAACAATACTGCGTAAGAGTACAGACTTTCCAGTTCCCGAACCACCGACAACCCCGAGAATTTCGCCGCGCTGAACATCAAGATTCAGGTCTTGGTGCACCGTCTGTTTGCCGAAGCTGTTCACCAGACCACGGATTTGAATGATTGCATCTTGCTTCATTTGGCTCACCATCCCATCTCCATGAAAAATAGCGCCGCGACCGCATCAAGCAGGATGACCACAAAGATCGAATGCACCACACTGGTGGTGGTATGAACCCCCACGGACTCCGCGCTGCCCGTGACTTTGAATCCTTCCAGACAACCAATGATGGCAATCAGGAAAGCGAAAACCGGTGCTTTACTTATCCCCACCAGAAAATGCTGCAATCCGTTGCTGTTTTGCATAATCGACAAAAACATGGTCGGCGAAATATCCAGCGTTAAGGCACACACCACCATGCCACCGAAAATGCCGCAAACCATGCCGATAAAGGTCAGCATTGGCAGCGAGACCAATAGCGCCAGTACTCGAGGCAGCACCAGCAGTTCAACCGGATTGAGCCCCAGAGTTTGGATGGCGTCGATCTCTTCATTGGCTTTCATCAGCCCGATTTCGGCGGTGAAGGCGCTGGCGGTGCGCCCAGCCATCAAGATGGCAGTGAGCAGTACCGCAAACTCGCGCAAGAAGGAGAACACCACTAAATCAACGGTAAAAATACCCGCGCCAAAGGTGTTCAACACGGTGGCACCGAGAAAAGCGATGACCGCCCCGACCAGAAAAGTCAGCAGCATAATGATGGGTACGGCATTCAGGCCAATTTGCTGAATATTGGCGATAAGCGAGGTCATTCGCCAGCGGGCGGGACGGAATATCGTGCCCAGTAAAGCTTCGAGCGTCAGCCCGATAAAGCCCAGTAATGATTTGATATCCTGCCATAAATTGTCCATCGAGCGGCCAATATTGGACAACAGCTCCAGCCAGAATGGGGGAGGTTTTGCAGATGGCTCCGGCACTAGATCCGGTAAAACGTGACTAACCGTTTCCAGTAAGACTCGGCGCTCATTAGGTAATGTGGGGGCAAGCTCACGCAGTTGGCTAACACGCTCTTCGCCGAGTAGCAACACCAGCAGCGTCGCACCGGCAGTATCCAACGCGCCCAATTGGCTAAGGTCAAATACCACTGCGGCAGGCAGATTCGCCCGCAATTGCGTCACTTCTGGCTCCAGAGCGCGGTAATGCGCCAAGACCCAATCCCCTTTAGCTGCAACTCGGACAGGCTGAACCGAGCTGTCGATATCGAGTTGTGCTGTGAACTGCCGCTCGGTCATAGAGAAAGCCTTACTCTTTATTAAGATACGGTTGTGGCATCGTCAACATACCAAAACCCAAGTCACTACCTTAAATAGATATATCACACACTTTAGTAAGAGTAATGACTAATAAGAGGCTTGAGTCGAAAGAGCGTCGAGGGGCCTTTCAGCCCCCACTATTAGTGCGCAAGTTGCAAAACCCGTTTTCCCGGCATTGTGAACCAAACAGCCACTGCCAGCAGAATCAACAACGCACTGGCCGTGCCTAATACCAAGCTGTGCGAGGCGGAAAACGCCAGTTTGGCACTGGCAAGCAGATGCTCGTTCCCACCGAGGCTATTCACCACCTGGATGGTTTCACTGATAGATGCACTTGCCTGTGCCACTAAATCAACCGGTAAATCCGCCGGTAACACAATCGAAGCGGTATAAGCTTGCGAAAGCATCAGACCAAATATGGCGACTCCCAGCCCGGCCCCCAATTCATAAGCCATCCCCTCGACCGCGCCCGCCGCACCGGCTTTTTCAGGCGGTGCAGCGCTCATAATGGCCGCCGTCGAGGCCAGCAGTGAGGCTTCAATACTGAAACCGAGCAATATCATCCATCCCCATGCCAGATAAACTTGAGTGGCAAAATCGGTCCAGGCTAGCCCGAGAAAACTCAATGAGCTCAATGCAATACCGGCACTGGCGACGGTGCGCAGCCCCAGTTTGGCGACCAACCAACCGGATATCGGCCCGCTCACTCCACTGGCAATCATCAGCGGCAGTAGGAATATGCCTGCGTCGAGCGGGCTTTTACCTAAGACAAACTGCAATTCCTGCGTCAGCAGTAACTCAAACCCCACCAGCGTGATCATGGCGGTCATCGCCATCACCATACCCACCGCGATCACCCGCTGGCTAATCAGCCGAAAATCAATCATCGGGGTGGTAGTGGCGAGTTGGTGGCGAACAAAGGCAAATAGCATCACACCGCCGAACAGCGCCGTCAGAGAGGTGATGACCCTATCGCCACCACGTAGCCCAGTCTTCGCCGCATAAACCAGCATCAGGATCGCGGTAATCAATACCAGTGCCGGAGCCAATTTCCATGTCTGTTCAGTACGCATGGGTTGGCTGGGGATCACTACTAAGGTCGCAATCACCACGGCGATGATAATGGGAATATTGATCAGGAAAACCGAACCCCAGTAGAAGTACTCCATCAATATCCCGCCCACCAGCGGCCCCATTGCGGCCCCCATGGTGCCAATGGCGACCCATACCCCCAGTGCCAACGCACGTTCCCGTTCATCGGTAAAAATATGGCGCACTGCGGATAGAGTGGCAGGCAAGATCATCGCCGCGCCGATCGCCAGAAAAGCGCGTGCAGCAATCAGTGCCGCGACCGACGGCGCCAGTGCCGCCGCCAGTGAGGCCAATCCAAACAGTACCGACCCCATTAAAGCCAGCCGTTTGAAGCCAATGCGATCACCCAGCGCCCCCATCGGGAGCAACAAACAAGCCATCACCAGCGAGTAAATATCGATGATCCACAGCAATTCGCTGCCGGTCGCAGACAGGGCAATACCCAACCGAGGAGCAGCCACATGTAATACGGTTGCATCAATCGAAACGGGGAGATACATCAGAATAATAACGTAGAAAATCATCCACTTTTTAGACATACAAAAACGCTCAAGTAGGGCATAAATTAATGTTGAACGCCTGTTCAACATAACAATACTAGCGGAAAGTTGAACTAACGTCCAATTCATCACATAATGACGAAAACAATAGTGAGTCAGATAAAGGAGTCATTTTTGGCCTATTTGAACCGCGAAGAGCGCCACGACACTATTTTGCAAGCGGCGATGCGTGTCGCCATAACCGAGGGGATGGCCGCAACAACCGTGCGCCGTGTTGCCAGTGAAGCTGGCGTGGCGGTCGGGCAAGTTCATCATCACTTTGCGTCCGTTTCACGCCTGCGGGCCGATGCCTTTCTGCTATTGGTGAAACAGTCGTTAACGGCTTTTGCTGACAGCAGTCAAAACTTACCCGCAACTGAACGGGTGCTACGGGTGCTCGGTTATCCGCAAGATGAAATGGGCCAAAGAGAGACTCGGCTGTGGAATGAAGTATCAATTCTGGCGGAGCGGGATGAGCTGATAAAAGCCGCCTATGCCGCCTCAATGTCAGACTGGCACCAGGCGACAGTCGATGTGATTAATGCCGGCATTGCCAGTGATGAGTTCCGCTCAGATATTAATGCCAGTGATATTGCCTGGCGTTTGATTGGGCTGCTTTGTGGTCTGGATGGCCTGACCCAATTTACCGAATTAGGCTTTTCAGAGGCAGAGATCCTACGCCACTTGGCTGCGATGATGGCAACCGAACTATTGAAAAACTCATAGCTGAAAAGTTAATCGGTACTCGACTCTTAGCCTGTATTCACAGTGGCGGTTTTTGCCCTCAATAACAGGCTATAATCGCTATTTAATTATTATCCCCAGTCGAAGGGGATTATTGAGAAGATAAAATGACTCAACAATCTACTGTAGCCGATGTTATCTATTACAACGGCACGATTTACACGGCTGACACGGATAACACAGTTTGCAGCGCCATCGCGATAGGTCAGGGTTATATTCTGGCGACCGGCGGTGATGATATTAAGCAGGAATTCGCTGGCCCCAACACCCAATTTATCGATCTGGCTGGCAAATTTATGATGCCCGGCCTGATTGATAGCCATATGCATCCATTCTGGGGCGGCAAACAGCTGATTGGCTGTAATCTCAATTATGCTGCGCTCAGTGTTGAGCAGACGCTGGATATTATCCAGAAGCACCTCGATAGTGACCCTTTTACCGGGGAAAATGACTGGCTGACGGTCCGCGCCTGGCAGCGTCAGGCGATGACACCAGTGGGTGCTGATATGAGCCGCGCGGCGCTGGACTCCCTCAATACCCGCCGCCCAGTCGCCCTGTTCTCCAATGACTGCCATACCTTGGCCGCCAACAGCCGTGCGCTGGAACTGCTGGGCATCAATGAAAATACCCCTGTGCCGCCAGACGGCAAAATCGCCCGCGACGTAAATGGCAAACTGACCGGTATTTTGGAGGATGCACCCGCCATGCGCGCTTTCGACAGCATCCCATCTGCGACGCCAGAAAAGAATGTGCAAATCGCCGCCCATGTGCAGCGCGTCCTGAATGCTCAGGGCGTGACTACCGTGATGGATACTCGTGTATTTGCCGAGCAGTTGCTGGCGTTTCGTCGGTTACATGAGCGTAATGAACTAACGCTACGGGTGCTGGGGGCCAAAGAGGTCACCCCCGATAGCCTGCAAGGGCCAGAAGACGCCGCGCGCGTGGTGCAGGAAGTGGTGGAATTTGGTCGTGAATGGGGGAGCCGTGAATGGACCCCGGCGCCGGGTTTTGCTGTCGATCACCTAAAACTCTTTATCGATGGCGTATTGCAGCCGCCGACCATGACGGCCGCCTTGCTCGAGCCGTACCGGGCAAACCGTGGCACCGCACAGCAGCCAGACTGGCAAAATACCAAGCACTATGGCGATCTCTACTTTACCGCACCGGTGGTCAATGCCGTGATTCTGGAGTGCGCCCGTGCGGGCCTGCATCCCCATACTCACACCGTGGGAGATGGCGCGATTGAGATGGTGCTGGATGCAGTGGAGCAGATGCGTGCGGCCTTGCCGGGCAAAGATATCCGGCCGGGATTGGCGCACAATGAGTTGGTTGCCGCCCATCAATATGACCGTTTTGCCAAGTTGGGGGCAACGGCGGTGCTCTCCTTCCAGTGGGGGGGATTGCCGGGCGTGCTGATTGATGAAGAGCGCGCCATGCTGGGTGAGACCCGTTTTCAGCATATGGAGCCAGCAGCTCGTTTTCTAGACGCCGGTGCGCGTATTGCTTATGGCAGTGACTGGCCGATTGATCGATTGGATGAGTGGTACAACCTGCAAGTGGGCATGACCCGTCGCGCATGGGATCTGGAGGGCAATCCGGCAGGGCCGCGTCTGGATAATGACCGGGATCTAACACTCATTGAAACGCTGCGCTCTGCCACTATTGATGCCGCTTATATGATTGCTAAAGAGCAATATATTGGCTCACTGGAAGCAGGTAAATTCGCCGATATCATCATTCTGAAAAACAACCTATTTGAGCAGTCGCCAGAGTCGATTTACCAGACTAAGGTAGAAGCGACGCTGATTGGCGGTAAATTAGTTTATCAAGCCGCCGATCCAGCTGAATAAACGCAAGCAATAACAACCTGAATCACTAAGTGACATCAGTGATTCAGGTCAATAATTGCGGTTAACGACACCCCTTCATCAAGTCGGGTCGTGATGGACTTTCAAACCTGCCCCCCTTGTGTCAAAATCCGCTCCTTTGTGTTTTACAGTTGCATAAAAATGCAGCTCAACGGTGCTCGTCTACACCAGGAGATGATAGGGTAATGCCACAAAATATTCAGTTGCGCAGAGTGCTTAAAACCCCCGCGCTGGTCGCTTTCGGCCTTGCCTACATGGTGCCATTAGGCGTATTTACCACCTACGGACAGGTGACCGTATTAAGTCAGGGCCACTTGCCCATTGCTTATCTGGTGACTGTTGCCACCATTCTGTTTACCGCCCTCAGTTATTGCCGGATGACCAGCGCCATGCCGCTATCAGGTTCGGCCTACTCATATGTTCAGCGTAGTTTTGGCGGCAAAACCGGTTTTCTGGTGGGTTGGGCGCAAATTCTGGATTATCTGTTCCTGCCAATCCTGAACTATTTGGTTTTAGGCATTTTCTTGCACGAAGCATTCCCGGCGATCCCCGCACCGATCTTTATCATTGCGTCTATTGTCAGTGTCAGCTTGCTCAACATCCTCGGTGTACGGCTACTCACTTCGGTGAATTTCTCGCTGATCGCGGCACAGATGGTCTTTATCGTACTGTTTATCGCCCTTTCATTCAGTCAGGCCGATCTCAGCCCAGCAGCGCTGATGAAGCCGCTGCTGGTGAATGCCGGAGATCTGTCGGGCTTGTTGTCCGGTGCCGCGGTGCTCTGTCTGGCATTCCTCGGTTTTGATGCCATCGCGACCATGGCCGAAGAAGCACACGACGCCAAGCGTACTCTGCCGCGCGCTATTTTGTTTACCGTCATCAGCGCCGGTGCCATTTTTATTGCCGTCTCCTATGCCGCCCATTTGGCCTATCCGGATTGGCAGTCGTTGATTCCACATCAAGATACCGCCAGCCTGATTATCTCGGAGCATGTCGGCGGCAAGTGGATGTATAACTTTTTTATGGCGACCTATCTGACGGGCGTGTATGCCTCGGCAATGACCGCGCAGACCAGCGTGTCGCGCATCTTCTATGCCATGGGTCGCGAAGGGGTGCTGCCGCGTAAAGTGTTCTTCCATCTGCATCGCAAGTTCCACACGCCATGGCGAGCCATTTTGTTTGTCGCGACCATTTCGCTGCTGGCGCTATTCCTTGACCTGAACTTAGTGGTGTCGATGATAAGCTTTGGCGCACTGGGCGCTTTCACCTTTGTCAATCTGAGTGTGGTAAAACATTTCCTGATCAATGAGAAGCGCCGTGGCGCATCGGCCATGTTCAAGTATGGGCTGTTACCCATGATGGGATTTGTGATGTCAGTCTGGCTGTGGGTGCATTTAGAGCAGCGCGCACTGGAGGTGGGTTTACTGTGGTTACTGGCAGGCTTTATCTATCTGCTGTGGCTGACGCGCGGTTGGCGTAAATCCCCGCCATCGGTGAATCCGGATGATATTTCACATCTGCTGTAACCCGTCAGTTTTGTCGTTAAAAGGGCCACTGATGTGGCCCTGAGGGCATGGACAAACCGTTGGCAGCGGTGAGAACAAACAGATCGTAAAGACGCGGTCAATCCTTCCCAGGAGGCTCGAACCGCGTCATCCCTGGCGCGGACGCTTTACTCTTCCGCCTGTCCTCACCGTTCCCGATCGAGTCATCCAAGTTTGTCAATAACCTCGACGCGCCCTCCCCACTGCCTCACCCAATTGCCACACCGCCATTGCATAATGGGTGCTGTGGTTGTAACGGGTAATGGTGTAGAAGTTAGGTAAACCGTACCAATATTGATAACCGGTGCCGACATCAAGGCGCAACAAGCTCGCTTCCTGATAATCGCCCAGTGGCGCAGTAGGACTCAGCCCAGCCGCAGACAGGGTTGATAGCGGATATTGGGTCTTAAAGCCATTATCGAGATTGGGCGCTTGGCCGTTAGCCGGCACCGCAACTGCCGCCCCTTTCGTCCAGCCGTGAGATTTGAAGTAGTTGGCAACACTGCCAATCGCATCCTCTGGGTCCCACAAATTGATATGACCGTTACCATTAAAATCAACTGCATAGCTCTTAAATGACGATGGCATAAATTGGCCGTAACCCATCGCGCCCGCGTAAGAACCCCGTAAGCTGAGCGGATCATTACCCTCAGCACGCGCCATCAGTAAGAAGGTTTCCAGCTCGCCAGTGAAGTACTCGGCGCGGCGCGGATAGGCAAAGGAGAGTGTCGCCAACGCATCGATAATGCGGGTCTTGCCCATCACCCGACCCCAGCGGGTTTCAACGCCGATGATACCGACAATAATCTCTGGCGGTACTCCGTAGGCCTCATAAGCGCGTTGCAGCGCCGCTTCATGCTGATTCCAGAAATTTACGCCGTTTTGCACATTATCCGGCGTAATAAATTGGTTGCGATAACGGTTCCAGGCCCCATTTGGCCCAGAAGGGCGACCTGAAGTGGGCGCTTGCTTATCCATCAGGCGGATAACAAAATCCAGTTTTTTAGTTTGCGCTAATACATCATGCAGTTGCTCGCGTTCAAAACCATGCTCGCGCACCATTTTGTCAACAAAACGGGCAGTGTCCGCGTTATAAGCAAAATCACCGTTTTGCAGATGCCCCTGATGTTCCGGTTCAAGTAAAAAACCACTCTGAATCAAGCCATCAGGTGGCGTGGCAGTCGCGGGAGGCGTCGGCTTGCTACTACAGGCAGAGAGCAACGTGAGTAAGGGAAGAATAACAGCCAAGTAGCGCATCGAATATCCATGAACCATGCAAAAAAGTGATAGCTATGTTAAGTCATTGTCTGTTGCGAACAAACAGGTAAATGCGGAATAAGCCGTTAATACGAAGGGGGTGAAGGCTTATCCACACAGAAAATAGCGTTGAAAATGAAACATCTTGTAGCATATATTGCGAATGATTTTCACTATCATTGCTAATTTCTTTCTATACAATCGTCTTGCTTTGCCACTATCAGATAATCTCGTTTTCTTCTCTGGCCTTTTAAAAGGATGTCGCTATGAAGTTACGTTTCCCCACTCTCGGCTCTGTCGCTCTGTTGTCCACTTCAATACTGGCTTCCTCAATGATGTTGGCGTTTTCAGCTAATGCAACATCAACTGATGAAGGTATCGTGATTTATAACGCGCAACATGAAAATCTGGTGAAATCCTGGGTTGACGGCTTCACCAAGGATACTGGCATCAAAGTTACCCTGCGTAATGGCGGGGATAGCGAGTTAGGTAATCAGCTGGTTCAGGAAGGTAGTGCATCGCCAGCGGATGTTTTCCTAACCGAGAACTCACCCGCCATGGTGCTGGTCGATAATGCAAAACTGTTCGCGCCACTGGATGCGGCAACACAAGCTCAAGTTGCTAAAGAGTATCGCCCTGAACATGGCCGCTGGACCGGTATTGCCGCGCGTAGCACCGTGTTTGTCTATAACCCTGAAAAGATCAGCGAAGCCGAATTGCCTAAATCCATTATGGATCTGGCGAAACCAGAGTGGAAAGGCCGTTGGGCAGCGTCACCCTCTGGTGCAGATTTCCAGGCCATTGTCAGTGCTATGCTGGAATTAAAAGGCGAGAAAGCCACGTTAGAGTGGCTAAAAGCCATGAAAACCAACTTTACTGCCTATAAAGGTAATAGCACCGTCATGAAAGCGGTGAATGCAGGTCAAATCGATGGCGGGGTTATCTATCACTACTACCGCTTTGTTGATCAGGCTAAAACGGGTGAAAACAGCGGCAAAACTAAGCTGCATTACTTCAAAAATGAAGATCCAGGCGCATTTGTGAGCATCTCTGGTGGTGGCGTATTAGCGTCCAGCAAACACCAGAAACAAGCGCAAGAGTTCGTCAAATGGATCACCAGCAAATCAGGTCAGGATATCCTGCGCACCAACGATGCCTTTGAATATGCCGTTGGCGTTGATGCCGCTTCAAATCCTAAATTGGTGCCGCTGAAAGATCTGCAAGCACCCAAAGTCGAACCTTCCAAGCTGAATAGCAAAAAAGTGGTTGAGTTGATGACAGAAGCCGGTCTGCTGTAATAGGGTCCATCTGCTGATAGACTGCGTTTTTAGCCCGTCGAGTCTCGAACCCGGCGGGCATTTAACACACTGAGTGCCTTGACGAGTATGGCCAATATAAGTACCGATAATGTTGTACCGCTTTCACTGAATAAGGCAACACCACGGCAGTATAGCCGCCGTCCAGGTTCTGGGATCGTCGCTATCGCGATTATGCTTTCGCTGCTCTCCCTGCTGCCGTTGGGGTTTGTTATCGGTATTGCCATTGATACAGGCTGGACAACAGTCAAAGCTCTCGTTTTTCGCCCTCGAGTGGGTGAATTACTGGTCAACACCGCGCTACTGGTGGTTTTCACCTTACCCCTTTGCGCCATTATTGGCGTCGCACTGGCGTGGCTGACCGAACGCACGGCTCTCCCCGGCAGGCGGATTTGGTCACTGCTGGCTATTGCTCCGTTGGCAGTACCGGCGTTTGTGCAAAGTTATGCATGGATTAGTCTGGTGCCCTCCATGCACGGGCTTGGCGCTGGGGTGTTTATCTCTGTCATCGCCTATTTTCCCTTTATCTACCTGCCCGCATCCGCGGTATTACGCCGTCTCGATCCTGGCCTTGAAGACGCCGCCGCCTCACTGGGCAGCCCCCCCACCGCGGTATTTTTTCGCGTGGTACTACCACAACTAAAATTAGCCATTTGGGGCGGTTCGATACTGATTGCACTGCATTTATTAGCGGAATATGGGCTGTATGCCATGATCCGCTTCGATACCTTTACCACCGCCATTTTTGACCAGTTCCAGTCCACCTTTAATGGCCCAGCGGCCAATATGCTGGCCGGAGTGCTGGCACTATGTTGTTTGGGGTTACTGTTAATCGAAGCCACCAGCCGTGGCTATAACCGCTACGCGCGAGTCGGCTCCGGTAGCGCAAGAAGCCAAACCGCCTACGTGATGGGCGCGCCCCTCACCCTACTGTGTCTGCTCTTGCCGCTGGTACTGACTGCCCTCTCGCTGGGCGTGCCCTTTATCACCCTCGCCCGTTGGCTCTATATTGGTGGCATTGATGCGTGGCTGAACCCTGAATTGCTCCCTGCATTAAAACAGACGCTGGCATTAGCACTGAGTGGTGCGGTGATCATCACACTCTGCGCCGTGCCGATGGCATGGTTATCAGTGCGCTACCCAGGCCGTTTGCATCGGCTAATGGAGGGCTGTAATTATGTCACCAGTTCCCTGCCGGGTATCGTGGTCGCACTGGCACTGGTCACTATTACTATCCGGATTGCACGCCCGTTGTATCAAACCGAATTCACTATTTTGCTGGCCTATTTATTAATGTTTACGCCGCGCGCATTGATCAGTTTGCGGGCTGGGATTGCACAAGCGCCAGTTGAATTAGAAAACGTAGCGCGTAGCTTAGGTAAAACGCCGACCCAAGCAATCTGGAGCACGACCATGCGCCTCGCCGCACCGGGGGCTGCCGCCGGAGCGGCATTGGTGTTCCTCGCCATCTCCAATGAGCTGACCGCCACGCTATTACTGGCCCCCAATGGGACTCGCACCTTAGCAACGGGTTTCTGGGCATTGACTAGCGAAATCGATTATGTTGCCGCATCACCTTATGCACTGCTGATGGTGGCGCTTTCCCTGCCGCTAACCTGGCTTCTTTATTCTCAATCTCAACGTACGGCAGGATTATGAGCACGCTTGAACTTCAGCACATCGGGAAGTCTTACCAATCGGTTACCGTGTTAGAAAGCATAGACTTACAGGTTACAGCGGGCAGTCGTACCGCCATTGTCGGCCCTTCTGGTTCAGGCAAAACCACACTGCTACGCATCATTGCCGGTTTTGAAACGCCAGATCACGGCAAAGTGATCCTGCAAGGGAATCCGGTCTTCGACAGTGCCACTCAAGTCCCGGCGCATAAAAGAGGCATCGGTTTTGTGCCGCAAGATGGCGCGCTGTTCCCACACTTCACTGTGGCGGGTAACATTGGTTATGGGCTAAAAGGCACCAAGCAGGAAAAAGCCCGCCGAATTGATGAATTGATGGAGATGGTCGCGCTAGACCGCAGATTGTCCCAACTTTGGCCCCATGAGATCTCTGGTGGGCAACAGCAGCGGGTGGCACTCGCCAGAGCACTCGCACAGCGTCCAGTGCTGATGTTGCTGGATGAGCCATTTTCCGCGCTGGATACCGCATTACGCGCCTCAACCCGCAAGGCGGTCGCCGAACTATTGGCACAGGCGAACATCGCCTCTATTTTAGTGACCCACGACCAAACTGAAGCGCTGTCATTTGCGGATCAGGTCGCGGTTATGCGCGCAGGCAAACTGGCTCATGTGGGCCCGCCACAAGAGCTTTACCTTCGCCCTATTGATGAACCAACAGCGACTTTTCTGGGTGAAACACTGATTCTTTCTGCCAAGATCGCCACCGGATGGGCCGATTGCGCATTGGGTCGGGTCAAAGTTGACGACGCGGAACGTCATGGTCTGACCCGCATTATGTTGCGCCCCGAGCAAATTACCATTACCCCATTGCCCGCCGATCATCACTACCCGACTCATTGTCTGGCGAAGATTATCAATATTGATTTTGCCGGTTTTATCTCAACACTGACACTATTTATCGTCGGTAGTGAAGAGAGTGTTGAGATTAAAACCATCAGCCGAGAAGGCATGAGCATCGGTTTAATGGTTGACCTAACGATTATTGGTCAGGCGCATGTCTTTAGTGATTAAAAGTGCTGATTAAAGTGCCCACTCACCTGCTGACGGAAGAGGATCAGTCAGCAGGTTGCAGTTGATGCCGCAACTGCCGGTATTCCAGCAAGGTCAACACAATCACCACCGCATCCAGAAGGGTTATCAGAATCAGCAGTGGCGAGTGGGTAAAGGTATAGCGATAGAGTTGATAAACAATAAATAAGCTAAAAATCCCGATAGCCATGGGGTAATAACCCAGTTTCTTGCGCCATAATCCAATAATGATCCACAGCTTAATCACGCCATGAGCCAGCAGATAAAAAGCAGCGAAATGTAAACTGCTGATGGAGAGACTCTGCGCAGCATGCAGTAAATAATTGGCCACCACATCTCCACGGTCTTCGATAAACTCAACTTGCGTAATGCGATGCAGCAAATTCAGTAAAAACTGCGGCGTGATAAAATAGGTTAAAATACCGGCTACGATCTCCAAGGTCGCCAGTATGGCTTTTAGCAGCAGACTGAGCTCAAAAACAGCATGGATATTCTTCTCCCCGAAGAGATTATTACGATCAAATCGGTTTCTCATATTCAACATCGCGCTGATTCCCTGGGTGGTAATACAATGAAGCGTACTGATAGAGAATAGCAGTTTACGCGAGGCTGGTTAAAGCACCACGTCATTGACATATAACCTGCAGGTGACCAGTCCTGATATAGGTTGACAATTTTCAGCCTTATAACGTCCAGTAACAATCCAACCAAGATTAAACTGACATGTTAATACTCTGTTGCAAGTGGCTATTGATAAAAATCGTGACGCAGATCTCCTCTTCCTTAGAAAATTCATCAATGCCTTATTTTACTGTGGCTAATATCACCAGCAATAATCAGCGCCAATTTATTAAGACTTTTCTCAAGATAATGAAGGTAAATTAAATAAACACCCCAAGTGACAATATATTCATTCTATTTGAGATTGATTCTTTATAACAAAGTTTTACCGCCTTAAACATATTGATTTTATGTATAGGGATAGTTAACACTTCGCAGTAAATTATTAATAATCTTCGACATGCTCACATAAATTAGCTCCGAACTTTCATTATTCTGCCTAAATTGATTTATATCATATGAAAGTAACAAATTATTTCCTAGTGTGAGATATGACAGTTTTATTCTGATTTTTTCATTTTCGTCAAGATAATGTCTTCCGCAAAGGTAATGTCGATGAATAACAATAAAAGAGCACTCACCGGCTCACTCAGTCGCCGTGAATTTATTCAAACATCCGCCGTAGTGACTGGGGCTGCGGCAATTGCTGGTTCCATCACTCTCCCTTTTTCAGCCCGGGCCGCGCCAGAACAGCCCGTAGTGGCTGCTGAGGAAACCATTAAATACAGCGCTTGTCTGGTCAACTGCGGTAGCCGTTGCCCACTGAAAGTACACGTCAAAAATGGCGAAATTATTAAAATTTCTAATGAAGCAATTTATGATGATTCCACCTTTGGTGAGCATCAGATTCGCCCCTGTTTACGTGGTCGTTCCGTCAGATGGAAAACATATAATCCAGATCGAGTGAAATATCCGATGCTACGCGTTGGTAAGCGCGGTGAAGGTAAATTCAAACGTATCAGTTGGGATGAAGCCACCACTATTGTGGCGGATAATCTGAAAAAGACCATTGCACAATATGGTAATGAAGCGATTTATTACCAATATGGTTCCGGTTCTACTGGCGCTAATTTGCAGGGACGTAATGCCTGCAAAAGAATGCTGAGTTTACTCGGTGGTTTTCTTGATCAGCACGGCACCTATTCCACCGCCCAAATAAATACGGTGATGCCCTATATCTATGGTAATGCCGACGAAACCTTGCTGGATGAAATTAAAAATTCAGATTTAGTGGTCATGTTTGGTCATAACCTGGCAGAGACGCGGATGTCAGGCGGTGGTCAATATATTGAAACAGTCCATGCGCTAGGAAAAAGCAAAGCCAAAGTCATTATTATCGATCCCCGGATGACCGACAGCGTGACTACCCTTAATGCGGAATGGATACCCATATTCCCCGGCACTGATGCTGCACTGGTCGCTGCATTGGGATATGTAATGATCAAAGAAAATCTGACCGACGAGAATTTCTTGAAAGAGTATTGTGTTGGCTGGGATGCCACAACATTGCCCGACTCCGCCCCCGCCAATGGTTCTTATAAAGATTACATTTTAGGAAACGGCATCGACGGAGTGGAAAAAACACCGGAGTGGGCCAGTGAAATAACCGGTATTGCTCCAGTGCGCATTATCCAATTGGCCCGAGAGCTAGGAAATGCCCGTGCAGCTTGGATCTCACAGGGTTGGGGCATTCAGCGTAGCGCCAACGGCGAGCAGGCCGCCCGCTCAATTATGATGTTACCACTGATGACCGGAAATATTGGTCGGGCGGGAACCAATACTGGCGCTTGGGGTGGAAACGTGAAATATCCGGTGCCGGGATTTAGTATTCCAAATCCGGTCAAGACCGCCATCCCCTGTTTTATGTGGACAGATGCCATTTTCCGTGGCACCGAAATGACGGCGCAAAATGCCCACGTGAAGAATAAAGACCAACTCGATACCAATATTAAGTTTATGTGGAACTACGCCAGTAATGTTATTGGGAATCAGCACTCTGATCTGAATAGGACCCATCGCATTTTGCAAGATGAGTCGCTGTGCGAGTTTATTTTGGTGTGGGAAAACCACATGACCAACTCGGCCAAATATGCCGATCTACTCTTACCGGATGTCACCTCCGTTGAATCAAATGATCTGATAGACAACTCCTACGCCAGTGGCGCTTATCACTATGTGACACGGCTACAAAATGCTATCGAGCCGCTATGGGAGTGTCGCCCGTCATATGATGTGTTAGCCGAAATCGCCACTAAATTGGGAATAGGTGATGCCTTTACCGAGGGCCATACCCAGCAAGAATGGATTGAGATCAGCTATAACAAAATGCGTGAGAAAAACCCGGCACTGCCCCCCTTCGAGCAGACCCAGGATCTGGGCATTATCGACCGTATTTATGCTGACAGTAGCCAATATATCGCGTTAAAAGAGTTTCGTGATGACCCGCTAAATCACCCGTTGAAAACTCCCTCAGGCAAAATTGAGATCTACTCTGAGGCACTGGCAACGCTGGAAAAGGAGTGGCAACTGTTGCCGGGTGATCGCATTACCGCCGTTGCAGAATATTGCCCGACGTTTGAAGGCGTCAGTGATGTCGAAACCCTAAAAACCTACCCGTTACAGATGACGGGTTTCCACATCAAAGGCCATACCCACTCATCCTATTACAACGTGGCCATGCTACGAGAAGCCGTACCGCATCAGTTTTGGATGAACCCGATTGATGCGCAGGCGCGGGGCATTCAACAAGGCGAAATGGTTGAAATCTTTAACAGCCGTGGCCGTATCCGCATCGCCGTCAAAATCACCGAAAGGGTATTGCCAGGGGTGATCAGTGTGCCACAGGGAGCATGGCGCAATCTCAACAAGGAGGGCATCGACGTGGGCGGTTGTATCAATACCTTAACCACGCTGCGGCCTTCGCCACTGGCGAAAGGTAATCCGCAACATACCAACCTCGTTGATGTAAAACGCGCATAAGGATTTGAATAATGAAGCAATATGGTTTTTTTGTTGATTCCACCAAATGTACGGGCTGTAAGACTTGCCAGATTAGCTGCAAGGATGAGAAACACCTGGATCTTGGGCCGAAGCTGCGTCGGGTGTACGAATATGGCGGTGGCAGTTGGACGCAGCAAGGCAATATTTGGGTACAAAATGTCTTCAACTACTATCTGTCTATTGCCTGCAATCACTGCTCGTCCCCCACCTGTGTGACGGGCTGCCCAACCGGCGCAATGCATAAACGTGAAGAGGACGGTTTGGTGGTGGTGAATCAGGATCTCTGCGTCGGCTGCCGCTATTGCGAGATGCGCTGCCCTTATGGCGCGCCGCAATTTGATGCGAAGACAAAATTGATGACCAAATGTGATGGCTGCTATCAGCGGGTTGCCGAAGGGCATAAACCTGTTTGTGTCGAATCTTGCCCGCAACGTGCGCTGGATTTCGATGAAATCACGGTATTAAGAGATAAATATGGTGAAGAGAATGCCATTGCGCCACTACCACACGCGCATCTGACACAGCCCAATCTGGTCATCAGAAGTCATCGTGATGCTAAGCCATCCGGTGATACATCGGGCCGCATCCAAAATCCGGCGGAGGTATAAAATGCATGAATTACCCTTGGTGTTTTTCACCGTGTTAGGGCAAACCGCTGTTGGGTTGTTTGCACTGGTGCTACTGAGCAACAAACTCGGTATGACGACACCTCAACAGCTCAAACAAGCCAATATTGTTGGCCTGATTCTGGTGATTGTGGGCCTGATCGTCGGCACACTGCATGTTGGGCAACCCCTGCGCGCTGGCAATATGTTACTGGGCGTAGGCCGTTCGCCAATGAGCAATGAGATAGTGCTCAGCGGCCTGTTTGTTGCCATGGCGTGTGGCACGGTATTTTTCTCCGTCATCGTAAAAAATGCGGTACTAGCCACTCTGTGCAATGTGGCAACCGTGCTTTTCGGGCTGGCCTTTGCCTGGTCAATTACCCAAGTTTATCAGCTGACAACTGTGCCTAATTGGGATACCTCGTATACCTCGCTGCAACTGTGGATGACCGTGCTAGTGGGCGGTGGCGCATTTGCCATGTTGACGGGTGCGCGTCAGTTGGGGGCATCAGCCCTGCTAATCGGAGCCATTGTGATACTGGTGAATAAGCCCGGTTACCTCAGCTTCCTCGGCCAAAGTGCCGTGGAACTCAGCAGCCAGCAAGCATGGCTCTGGGCCGTTCAAATCCTGCTGCTGACATTAGGTATTTTTGTGGCCGCCGCCGCATTGCTGAAAGATAAGATCCCACGAGCAACACTGGCGGTCAGTGCCTCGGCACTGGTTATCGGTGAATTGGCCGGGCGCATTGCATTTTATAATCTCTGGCAAGTACCGATGTAACCTAATATTTTGATTTTGTTGATTTAAATATAACTCATTGATTAGCCATAATAGATTGTGGCTAATCAATACTAAGATAATCGGGCCTGAAGAGAGCATATTTTGACGTTAATCACGACCACTCTGCCACGTATTTTAGGCGCACTTTTTTACTATCCACCACAGTCCGCGACAGTACAGCGCCTCTGGCCGTTACTACCTCAAATCGCCGAGATCTTCCCGTGGCCAAATTCGGCTAAAATTGCACAATATTGCCAACAAATCCCCGCCATCACCCCCGAAAAACTGGAATATGACTTCTCGATTCTGTTTGAGGGACAAGGTGAGATGCCCGCCCCACCTTGGGGTTCAGTTTATTTGGATAAAGAAAATATGCTGATGGGAGCCAGCACACTGCAATATCGTGAATTTCTGTCCAGATTAGGACTGACAAGCCAGAGTGCCATCCGCGAACCGGAGGATCAATTTGGTTTGATGCTACTGGCTTGGGTGCATTTGGTGGAGCAGGATTCCACTCAGCAGCAACCTGGTGAGGCGGCGATGGCGCTACTCTCCGAGCATTTACTGCCTTGGGCCTATCGCTATCTTGAGTTGGTCCAAAATGCCCAGACCGAATATCAGGTCTATCCAATGTTGGCAAAAATCGGCGAGTGCTACCTGAAAACCCTGCAAACTGAATTGGGCCTGCATCCTCAGCTCCATGAGTTGTATCGGTAATAAAGAAAAATCCATGAACAGAGACGAGCGCTACTACAAAGCTTATATGGAGAGCCGGGTTATCAGCCGTCGGGGGCTATTTCGTGGCTTATTAAAGGGAGCCGTTGGCGACTCATCACCAACACCACCTGCAGCCACTCTCTATCCCGCCATAATAAACCCGTGCCAGAATACCTATATTTATTGTGATAGTTGTGCCGATTATTGTGAAAAACAAGCGCTTCTCTGGCAACCCCACCAGCCCCCCACTCTCGTTTATGAGCTGTGCAATGGGTGCGGCGAATGTGCTTTTAGGTGCCCAGCAATGGCGTTGGAGATGGCGTTAACTCGAGGGAAAGTCAGGGATTAAATCAAATATGGCTGGGGGAATAACAAATGCCCCCGCAACTTCAGGGGCATGGGCATTAAAGAGAGTTACTGAGCATCTTTACCGTAATTCGGTGAACGCGGGCCATACAGAATACCGTTAGGCGTTCCTGCGGTCAGCATACGGGTGCTGGTAACACCGGCAATATCATGGCTGCGATCAGTCAGTGTATTACTGATTTGTGTGACCGCCGCTTGCACCAACATGCCGATGACGCCACCAGAAGAGTTATCGCCTTCATTGCTGGATGCCGTAGCACTGCCACTCCACAACAATTTGCCGGTTCTCAAATCCACTAGTTTGGCATTTGCCGTGACACGAGTATCACTGGTGATAACCTGATAAGAGGTGCCATATTGCACCACGGTGATGTACAGCACTGCATCTGCGCCAAAGATTTTATGCAGTTTGGCAGGGCTGGCAGCACTGATGTCGCCCGCATTCGTCATGCCATTTTGCTTAAATGTCTCTTCCACGACGGCAACTGGCAGCACGTAATAGCCCGCTTCAGACAGTGGGTAAGTGACCTGAGACAACATGCCATGACTGGCAGCCACTTCTGGCGATTGGTTCTGTGGCAGCAAGACCAAAATACTCTTTGGTTTGCTTTGCTTAAATGCAGAATAGTCTTGCTGTACCGGCTTGGCACAGCCAGTCAGTAACAGCGCCATCATGACAGCGCATATTGCGAAAATAGATTTCATTTAAATGCCCCTTTATCCTTGCTCATCAAGAAATCCATAAACGGAGCAGACTCAGGGAATGCCGTTTTCTCGGTATTGAATTCAGCCATCGCTAAATCTGTATGCCCAGTATTGCCATACAGCATGCCCAGATGAGCATGTAAGCCCGGAGGAACTGGCATATTTTTCGCGCGTGACTTTTCAATATTCTCTTTTAAAGCAGCAATCTGCTGTTCAGGGCTGGCATCCGACTTATAGTAATCATAAATCGTTGCTTGATAATTATCCCAGTTGTAAATAGGTTTCGGTGCCGTGGCGCAGCCTGCCAATACAGCGGCGGCCAGCAGCAGAGAGATCTTTTGCACTAATTTCATATTGCGGTATCCATACTCATAGTTAGGAATTAATTCGCCGTTAACCGTTATTTCGTCGGTTGCCATGCACCAGATTCAATGCCAGCAACCAGATTGTTGACCGCTTCACGGATAGCCAAATCCAGCACCTTGCCATTCAAAGTTGAGTCATAGCTTGCTGTCCCACCAAAACCGATCACTTCGCGGTTGGATAGTTCATACTCGCCAGCACCCTGTGATGAGAACACCACTTCTGAGGTCTTCACATTGACGATATTCAGATTAACTTTGGCATAGGCAATCTGAGATTTACCCCGACCCAAAATGCCAAATAGCTGACGATCGCCCGTCTCTTTACGGCCAAACTCGGTCACATCGCCGGTCACGACATAGGTCGCGCCTTTCAATTGCTGACTTTGCCCTGAAATGGCCGCTTCTGTTTTCAGCTCTTCCATATTGGTGCGCTCTAATACGTTAAAGCGACCCGTTTGTTGTAAGTGCGTCACCAGAATGGTTTTTGACTGGTTCCCTAAGCGATCGACGCCATCGGAGAATATTCCGCTCATATAGCTTGAACGGTTGTCAAATTTACCCACAGAAATAGGGCTGCGTGGGCCGTTATATTGCGTGCCGTAAGAGGCAACTTTTGCCACTTCTAACGAACGCGAGGATTCAGACGCGCATCCACTTAATAAGAACGCGGTTATTAAAGTGCAAGCGACAAGTATTTTTTTCATCATAAAGAAATATTCTCAATAAAAGATTGAACGCCATAACTGGAAGAAGTAAATAGTGATAATTTAACTTAAGCTAAAACAACGGCTCATTTGATAAATATAGGCGAGTAATAATAACTAATGATTATTATTGATAAGTGCACGTACATTTATCATTGATTTAAAAAGGATTTAAGCGGACGGATAATAACAGATGTAAAATAAATATTGAAATATTAAACCCAATCTATTTACCAAAATTTAACTTAAGGCTTAAAAAAAGCATTTTGTTTAAGGGACATTTAGTTTGTCACTAATAATCATCGCAGTTGTATGACCCGTGGTTGTTTATAATTCGTTATAATAAATGTTATTTGTTCGTTATGGCACACCTAAAAAGAAACGATAATAAAAGTCAGAATAATCATTTTCTACCCACCGTGATAACCCCCCTCATTTGGTTAAATGCGTTAAATAGGTAACCCAGACTGGCTGATGTCAGTACAATGTCACTACTTTGAATACCCCTTCCTCCACAGGAGTGACACCGTGTTCCACTACCCAGCCAGTTATACCTTTGATGAAGCCAGCGGCGAATACCATATTCAGTATCGCGACTTCCCTGAATTGGCCTCCGTGACCTACTCCCTGGAAGATATTGAACTGGAAGCACAGGATGGCATTAAGAATGGCATCGCCGCAGAGATGGAAGAGCGTCGCCCTGTCCCTACCCCCTCAGCACTACAACCCGGTGATATCTCTGTCCACGTGCCAATTTTAGTGCGACTGAAAGCTGAACTGCACAATGCCATGCTCGCCACTCATACCCGTAAAGCGGATCTGGCTCGCAAGCTCGGTTTGAATGCGGCGCAGATGGATCGCCTGTTGGATGTCTATTACGCCTCCAAAGTTGAAGCCTTGGAGCAAGCCCTTTACTTGCTGGGCTTCGAAGCCGATGTGATGGTCCGAAAAATTAGCTGATGGGCTTAACACTCGGTCAATGGGCTTGAAATTCAATCAAGAAAGTAACAAATTGTTATTTAGCGACAATTTAAAAAAACGTTAATAGCTTCACACTTCAATACATTGGCTAACAACATTTGCTGTTTATATGCAGATTTGTGATCTAATGCATAAAATTACAGTATTGTAAGTTTCTCCTCGTTGGGATTACATTAGCGCGATCCTCTCGTAGACAGTCACTTAGACTGCTACGACAATTCGGATGTATCTCAAGTTGATAGCGGTCTGATTATGATGAAATGGACGCTATTGGTTGGAAGAATTATTCATCCATTTGATACCCAAAGAACGTGGAATTACAGGCAGCCCCTGTAACGCCAAGTAAAAAGGGTAAATTCAGCGCAGCAATTTGGATCGTTACTGGCGAAGTAGCTCCAAGGGGAGTTGTTCAGTGAAATATTTCTTTATGGGTATCTCAATCATGTTGGTGGTTTGGATTGGCACCTTCATGATGATGGTCGAGTAACATTGGCTCAAGCCATCCACCCTCTGACATCGTATAAAGGGCGCATTCGCGCCCTTTATCATTTTTAGCACTTTGAATCATTTGCCTGGCATCATTCTGCGCAATGTATCATCACGGCGAATATAATGATGATAAAGTGCCGCCAAAACGTGAATCCCAATGACAAAATAACCCAAATTGGCGATTAGCTCGTGAGCCTGCTTAAGGTAAGATCGCGCTTCATCATTGGGTGTTACCCACTGCGGTACCTGCCAGCCCAGTAAGAACCAGGTTTTCCCGCCGTAGGCTTGCGCCAGCACGCCCAGTATCGGCAAGGATAAGAACATCAGATACAGCCCCCAATGCAAAATATGAGCCCCTAAGAGTTGCCAATCTGGTAATTTCGGGGTGATAGCGGGTATCACATTTCGATGGCGCAACCAGAGCCGAATCAGCATCAGTAGCCAGACAGAGATACCAAAATTGAAATGCAGGTTTTTCACTAATGTCCGATCTTCATCAGGTACGCTGTCACTGAGCAACATTGCCGCATAGGTCAAAATCAGCATCAATAACGTTAGCCAATGCAGGGTTATCTGGGGTAACGAATAGCGATCTCTCATAGCCGCCCACTCCAATAAGTCACAACAAATTGATTCATCAATGATTAGTATGGTGTATTACAGCTGAAGAGAACATTAAGGCGTTACATATATGATGTTGAAGGGGAGCACTTTTATTCTGACTGATCACCTTGATCAATCAGCCAGAATAAGCGTTACGTGGCTACAAAGGTGCGTTACGCCGTTTCATCTGATGTGGGCTTAGCTGGTTTCAGCAAGCCATCGGCGCGGAACATACTTTTAATGCCACGCACCGCCTGACGAATACGGTCTTGGTTTTCAATCAACGCGAAACGAACATGGGTATCACCGTAATCGCCAAATCCAATCCCCGGCGAGACACAGACTTTCGCTTCCGATAGCAGACGTTTGGCAAACTCGAGCGAGCCTAAATGCGCGTAAGGTTCGGGGATCTTAGCCCAGACATACATCGAGGCTTTCGGGTTTTCGACCATCCAACCCGCTTCATGCAGCCCGCGTACCAAGGCGTTACGGCGTTGGCGGTATTGCTCGGCGATATCCCGTACACACTGCTGATCCCCTTCCAGCGCCGCAATGGCCGCGACCTGTAATGGGGTAAAAGTGCCGTAATCGTGATAACTCTTAATGCGCGCCAGTGCATTGACCAGTTCAGGATTGCCCACCATAAAGCCAATGCGCCAACCGGCCATATTGTAACTTTTGGATAAAGTGAAAAACTCCACGGCAATGTCTTTCGCGCCAGGAACCTGCATGATTGACGGCGCTTTCCAGCCATCATAAACAATGTCGGCATAGGCCAAGTCATGCACCACCAGCACGTCATATTGCTTCGCCAACGCCACTACCCGCTCGAAAAAGTCCAGCTCGACACACTGTGCCGTCGGGTTAGAGGGGAAGCCGAGGATCATCATTTTCGGTTTAGGAATAGTTTCGCGGATCGCGCGCTCTAACTCACCGAAGAAATCAATGCCCTCAGTCAGTGGCACCGAACGCACTTGTGCGCCAGCAATGACCGCACCATAAATATGAATCGGGTAGCTCGGGTTCGGCACTAGCACGGTATCACCGTGATCCAGTGTTGCCAGCATCAAATGCGCTAGCCCCTCTTTCGAGCCGATAGTGACAATCGCTTCGCTTTCAGGGTCAATATCCACTTGGTAGCGATCGGCGTACCAGCGAGAAATGGCCCGGCGTAGGCGGGGGATCCCTCGGGAGGTTGAATAGCCGTGGGTATCTTCACGTTGCGCGACACTGCACATTTTCTCAACGATATGTGGCGGTGTCGGGCCATCCGGATTACCCATACTGAAATCAATAATGTCTTCACCACGACGGCGCGCCGCCATTTTTAGCTCAGAAGTGATATTGAATACATAAGGGGGAAGACGTTCAATGCGGGTAAAACGACGTTTGGAAGGGTATTCAGCCATAATTTCCTCGGGATACGTGAGCGCCCGGACCATCCGAGCGACGCTGACCAGTAAATGGTCTATTTATGAACATATCCTAGCGCTGTATTGCTGTCGAGTAGCTGCTCATAAATATCTCACTCATCGGATAAGTGACTGCGATTGAAATTCACTCTCCAGCATCCCCAAGACCCAATCATCGCACCACTGCCCACCTAACTGATAGTTATCACGCAAAGTGCCCTCCAACTGAAAACCACAGCGCTCTAGCACCCCCCGTGAAGCATGGTTCCCCACCGTGACTGTCCCTGTCATTTTATGGAATAAGCACTGCTGGAAACCAAACGCCAATACTGCCATCAGCGACTCTTTGGCAAAACCTTTCCCCTGATAAGAGGGCAACATGGCATAGCCCACCTCAGCTTGCTGTAACGGCAACCACTCAGCTAAAAATCCCGTCAATCCCACGGGTTGCCCGCTTCTCTTTTCGCGAACAACCAGGCAAAGCCAATGGTTAGCACTCTTTTCCCACGGCATCAGACGTGACTCAAACCGCGCACGAATTTCAGCTAAATCCATCGGATCAGCTATATAACGCTGAACCTCAGGGTCTTGATATAAATGCAAAAACAGCGGCCAATCCTGCTCATTAAGGCTATCGAGCTGCAACCGAGGTGTCCTCAGTGATAGGGGGGAGCTGCCGAACATTTGAATCACAGGTGCCATTTTTCCCTCAAATTACAGATGTTAATGATAAAAAGAGGATCGAAAATTAAAGGGGAAATTTTGTCATAACCTCATCCCTTTATTCTTCTCCATTTTACTTGAATAATGTTTACTCCAAGGTAACAAAAAACAAACAAATAGTCAGCACCACCCGACACACTCCACCGCCTCAACCCTACAGCTATCGGAGAATCAGCATTATGGCTTCATTACAAATAGACGATATTCCCGCAGCAATCAAAGCGGTGAAACAACAATTACGTCAGGCGCTACCTGATTACCAGCAGGTGTTTCAAGCCGTTGAAGAGAACATTCGCCAGCAAGTGACCGAGATCCGCCGCACTCTAGCGCAGGGTGAAAACCCCGTCCCGCGCATTCATGCTGATGATATTATCAATGGCAAAGTGACTGATGAACAAAAAGCGCAAATAAAGCAACGGGGATGCTGTGCCATCCTCGGAGTTTTCCCGACAGAAAAAGCGGCTGCCTGGAATCGCGAAGTCGGCAGCTATCTGGAGCGTAATAACTTTGTCGAGCGGCTGAAAAATGCCGCCGAAGATAATTATTTCGGCACTCTGGCTGCCAGCAAGCCACAAATTTACGGTATTTATTGGTCAACACCGCAAGTTGAAGCTCGTCAGGATCAGCGCATGAATGCGGTACAGATATTCTTGAATAATCTCTGGCAAGCCGAGAGTAATGGCAAGCAGCATTTTGATGCTAACCGCGTAGTGACCTATGCTGACCGCACACGCCGCCGCCCGCCAAAATCCTCCTCTCTGGGCTTATCACCCCATGTGGATGGCGGTTCGATTGAGCGCTGGCTGGATGAAAACTTCCGCCATGTGTATCGCCATGTGTTCTCTGGTGAATGGCAGAAGTATGATCCATTCGCGGCAGAAGGGCGTCCGGAAGCACGTGAATTCCCGTCACCTGCGGTGTGTTCGATGTTCCGGACTTTCCAGGGCTGGACCGCGCTGACCCCTCAACGTACCCATGCTGGGACGTTAAATGTCATCCCGATCGCCAATGCCATGGCCTATATCTTGCTGCGCGCACTTCAGGATGATGTGGCTGAAGATGACCTGTGTGGTGCCGCGCCGGGTCGTGCACTGTCAGCTTCCGAACAGTGGCATCCTCTTTTAATCGAGGCGATTTCCCCTATTCCTGATTTGGAAGCGGGCGACACCGTATTTTGGCATTGCGATGTGATTCACTCCGTTGAAAACGAGCATAATGGTGAGTTTGACAGCAACGTGATGTACATCGCCGCTGCCCCATGGTGTGAAAAGAACGCCGCCTATTTGCCGCGCCAGTTAGCCAGCTTTATGGATGGCCGCTCGCCACCGGACTTTGCCGCCGATGACTTCGAAGTCGATTTCTCCGGCAGAGCTACTGCTGATAATCTGACGCCGATAGGCAAACAGCAACTGGGAATGACCGAATAAATCATCCCTCCTACTCTCCCTGCTGGAGGTTCTTCCTCCGGCAGATCGGCTTCATCCCCTCGATAGCACGGATAAAGTAGCGGTCAGCCGCCCTTTTCCTTATAGTTAGCCGCTTATTCACCTCAAGATCTGATTATCTTCGACCTAAGATCCCAGGCCGTTGCCAAGAGAAAATAGCGTGCACCAGATATTTGAAATGCTACTGGCGGTGTTTGATCGTGCCGCACTGATGCTAATTTGCCTGTTCTTCCTGACCCGCACCCGCCTGTTCCGTCAGTTACTGCAAAAAGAGAAACACACCCCGCTGGAACTGGCCGCTGTGACCGCCATTTTCTCATTATTCGCGATTTTCGGCACTTATTCCGGCATTAACGTCGAAGGTTCGTTGGTCAATGTCCGTGTCATTGCTGTCATGTCTGGTGGGATTCTCTTTGGCCCTTGGGTCGGGATCATTACCGGTTTGATTGCCGGTTCTCACCGCTATTTGATTGATATTGATGGTATTACGTCAGTACCCTGTCTGATTACCAGTATTATCGCTGGCTTAATGTCGGGCTATATCAACCTGAAGGTGAAGAAAGAGCGGCAATGGAGTGTCGGTATTTTAGCGGGTATGATATGCGAATCACTGACCATGCTATTAGTGGTCATTTGGGCCAAACCGACGGCATTAGGTATCGATATTGTGTCTAAAATCGCCATTCCGATGATTTTAGGGGCAGTGTGTATCGGGCTGATTGTGCTGCTGGTGCAGAGTGTCGAGGATGAAAAAGAGGTCATTGCGGCACGGCAGGCCAAACTCGCCTTGGATATCGCCAATAAAACCTTGCCCTATTTCCGCAATATTAATGGCGAATCCTTACGTAGCGTATGCGAAATAATTCGCAACGATATCAAAGCAGATGCGGTTGCTATCACCGATACCCAAAATATTTTGGCTTACGTGGGGGTCGGGGTTGAAACCTACGATATCGGCCATGAGATTATTAGTGATATCACCAAAGAGAGTATTCAGCGCGGCAAGATTACCATCCGCAATAACGATGAGGTGCACCGCACACCGCAGATTCACTCGCTAATTATTATTCCACTATGGGAAAAGGGTGAAGTGACGGGCTCGCTGAAAATCTATTACTGTCATGCCCATAAAATCACCTATTCGCTGAAAGTGATGGCGGTGGGTTTGTCGCAGATTATCTCGACTCAGATCGAGGTTTCCCGCATCGAGCAACTGCGTGAGATGGCGAATAAAGCGGAAATGCGCGCACTGCAAAGCAAAATTAACCCGCACTTTTTATTTAATGCGTTGAATGCGATTTCGTCGTCGATCCGCATTAATCCAGACACCGCTCGTCAATTGATCATCAATTTATCTCGTTACCTGCGCTATAACCTTGAGCTGAATGATGAACAAATTGATATCCGCAAAGAACTCCATCAAATTCAGGACTATATCGCCATTGAGCAGGCCCGCTTTGGCAGCAAGTTGACGGTCATTTATGATATTGACGATGATATTGCGCTGAAAATCCCTAGCTTGCTGATCCAACCTTTGGTGGAGAATGCCATTGTGCACGGCATTCAGCCCTATCGTGGCAAAGGCGTGGTGGTTATTGCCGTCAAAGACCATGGTGATCAAATCAAGATTTCAGTCAAAGACACTGGCCATGGTATTAACCCAGAAACCATTGAGCGCGTCGCCAACAATGAAATGCCGGGCAATAAAATTGGTTTACTGAATGTGCATCACCGGGTGAAATTACTCTATGGCGAAGGTTTACAGATCCGTCGCATGGAACCGGGCACCGAGATTTCTTTTTATATCAGCAAGAATGGCGGCAAGATCCATGCAGAACCCAGCATTTCAGTCGGAGTTTAACCCGTGAAAGCAATCATTGTTGAAGATGAGTTTCTGGCTCAGGAAGAGTTGAGCTATCTGATTAACCAGCACAGTAACATCACCATTGGGGCCACTTTTGATGATGGACTAGACGTGCTTAAATATCTGCAAAATCATCAGGTTGATGCTATTTTTCTCGATATTAACATTCCGTCACTGGATGGGGTGCTGCTGGCTCAGAACATCAGCAAATTTACCCATAAACCTTATATTATCTTTATCACCGCCTATAAAGAGCATGCGGTTGAAGCTTTTGAGATTGAAGCGTTCGACTATATTTTGAAGCCTTACCACGAGTCGCGTATCGTCACCATGCTGCAAAAGCTGGAGGCACTGCATAAGCGTGATCGCCAAAATAGAGATCAAACCAGCAGCCCTAACCCTCGCGCTGCGGCACATACCATCAATCTAATGAAAGATGAGCGCATTATCGTCACTGACATCAATGATATCTACTATGCGGCAGCACAAGAGAAGGTCACGTTGGTCTACACTCGCCGCGAAGAATTTATCATGCCGATGAATATCACTGAGTTTTGTAGCCGTTTACCGGAGGAGTATTTCTTCCGCTGCCATCGCTCCTATTGCGTGAATTTAGCCAAAATCCGCGAAATCGTACCTTGGTTTAACAACACTTACATTCTGCGACTCAGTGATTTGGACTTTGAAGTCCCCGTCAGCCGCAGCAAGATAAAAGAATTCAGGCAACTGATGCGCCTTTAAATGCATTTCATTCCACCTGGAGTGCAGCTCATTCCCCTTTCGATCTATAGCTATTAGCCCGCCCGTATACTGGTTTCATTCGGCGGGCTGATAACACCTCAACACAAGATTTCCGGTGCTCCATCAGCGCGTAACTTTTAGGCTTCCGACGCTATTTATCGCTATCAATAGCCATATTCGGGCCACATTGCATTGATGTTTAAGGAGTCCGGCATGAGCAGTAAACCGGTAAATCGTTGGCTAATCGTTGTAGGTACTATCATCGTTCAAATGGGTCTGGGCACTATCTATACCTGGAGCTTATTTAATCAGCCATTAGGAGAGAAGTTCAGTTGGTCATTGGGAGCGGTTGCGACTACCTTCTCCATCACCAGTTTCTCTCTGGCTATTGCGACACTCTTTGCTGGCCGCCTGCAAGAGCGTATTGGCATCCGTAAGCTGACACTGATTTCCGGCATCATCCTCGGTTTGGGGTTGATTGCCAGCTCCTTTGCCACCTCACTGGGGATGATCTATCTGCTGGCGGGGATTGTGGTTGGTTTTGCCGATGGCACCGCCTACATCACCACGCTGTCGAATCTGATTAAGTGGTTCCCAGAACGTAAGGGGCTGATTTCAGGGATCTCCGTCGGAGCATTTGGTACCGGTAGCCTGCTGTTCAAATACGTCAATGCCAGCCTTATTGCTAATCAGGGTGTGTCGTTGGCGTTCTTCTATTGGGGCATTATCGTGATGGTGTTGGTCGGGGCGGGCTCTTTCCTGCTCCGGGAAAAAGCGGTCGTGCCACCAACGGCCAATCGCTTGCCAACCGCAAACGCGGGACGCGATTTTAGCGTCGGTGAGATGCTGGCAGTCAAAGAGTCCTACTTTCTGTTTATCATCTTCTTCACTGCCTGTATGAGTGGCCTGTATCTGATTGGTATCGTGAAAGACTTGGGAGTGCAATTAGCAGGGATGGATTTGGCTACGGCGGCGAATACCGTTTCAGCTATCGCCATCTTTAATACCGCCGGACGTATTATTTTGGGTGCGCTATCCGATAAAGTAGGCCGCCTACGGGTGATCAGTTTCACCCTGCTGGTCACCACTCTGGCAGTCTCCGTTCTGACCTTTGTTCCGCTGACTCACGCCCTGTTCTTCCTGTGCGTGGGGGCTATTGCCTTCTGTTTCGGCGGTAATATCACCGTGTTCCCTGCTATCGTTGGCGACTTCTTTGGCCTGAAAAATCACAGCAAAAACTATGGGGTTATCTATCAGGGCTTTGGATTGGGCGCATTGGCAGGTTCGTTTATTGCCGCGCGTCTGGGCGGGTATCACGCCACCTTTATCGTCATCGCGGTGCTGTCAGTCATTTCCTTGCTGCTGACACTCATTATCAAGCCACCAAAAGGTGCCGTCACAGAGGCAGAAAACAGCACTTCCGCCCCTACCGGTGCCACCGCCAATAGCCATGCTTGATAGCTGATGATATTGGGTCATAAAAAAGCAGAGCCTTGGCTCTGCTGTTGTGTTTCAACGGATATAAATAAGGAAACTTATAATTCATGCCCCAATGTCTGACGCAGATAAGCTCCCGCGCCCAACAACCCCGGCTGTTGATGGGTAATCATATATACCGGAATATCGTGCAAGAAATCTTTGAAACGGCCTTTATCTTCAAAAGCGCCACGGAAACCGGAGGCTTTAAAGAATTCCATAAAGCGCGGCACAATACCGCCAGCGATATAAACGCCGCCAAAGGTGCTGAGATTCAACGCCAGGTTGCCGCCAAAGCGCCCCATAATGACGCAGAACAGCGACAATGCGCGGCGGCAGTCAGTACAGCTATCCGCTAGCGCCCGCTCAGTCACATCTTTCGGTGCCAGATTTTCCGGCAGGCGTGCATCAGAGATTACGATCGCCCGATAGAGATTCACCAACCCAGGACCAGAAAGTACCCGCTCGGCAGAGACGTGGCCCAGCTCCTGACGCAATACCGCCAGAATGCGATCCTCTTCTTCGCTATTGGGCGCGAAATCGACATGACCGCCCTCGCCCGGCAGGCTTATCCAGCGGCGATCCACATTGACTAAATGCGCTACCCCCAATCCGGTGCCCGCGCCATAGACCGCAATGGGCTTGCCCGGCTGGGGCGCAGTGCCACCAAATTGCAGCACATCTTGCTCGGACAGCACGGGGATCGCCATCGAGACCGCCGTGAAATCATTGATCACTTCTAAATGATTCAGCCCCAAACTTTGCTTCATGGCCGCAATCGAAAATGCCCAAGTATGATTAGTCATCGCGACCCAATCGCCAGTAATTGGGCAAGCAATGGCGATACAAGCATCTGTTATTGTCGCCGTATGCTCTGACAAATATTGCCTGATAACATCTTCTAAACTGTCGTATTCCAGCCCTGAATATGTTTTTGCTTGTGATATTTCACCCGTCGCCACAGCGCAAAGCGCCAAACGGGCATTAGTGCCGCCAACGTCACCCACCAGGGCATAGCTCGTCATCAGAAACTTCTCCGTTACAGGGATGCTAAACTTCTACTTTCACCACTGTAAAATTAGGTTGGAGAAACAACAATCTCAATGCTGTAAACCCTTTCGCTTTGCGATGAAGATCACATAAAAACGTTTCAGCAACGGCAAAATGCCGCTGCTGAAGGTGAAAAATGGCGATTAAATCTCAGATGAACTGCGACTTTTATCTGGCGCTGGGGTCAACACCGCAGGCAAGACGAGCACGGATAATTCGCATGCGTAAGTTGTCATAGGCCCAGTTGTAGCAGATGGTGTAAGGCAGGAAGAACAGGAAAAACCCGATCTCCAACATAAATGCCTGTAGCAGTGAAACCCCTAATACATAAGCCGCAATCGGCAAGCCAATCAGGATAAAGCCCCCTTCAAAGCCCAGAGCATGGAATACTCGCACACGCAGGGTCTTAGCGACCCGACTAACAGGCCAAAGGGAGTCGAACAGCGTGTTGTAAATAATGTTCCACAGCATCGCCACGGAGGAGAGAATGATAGTCAATGTTCCCATTTGCAGTATTGAGCGATCCAACAGCCATGCGCCAACTGGCGCACAAATCGCCACGGCAATGACTTCAAAACCGATCGCATGGATAACGCGCTCAGAAAGAGATTTGTGATGAACTTGCATAAAATACCTATTTATTTAACCGATAACTGATTGTCTGAGGTGATTATCATCGTTTTTTAAGATAGATTGAAATTAGAACCCATCGATAAAATAGATAGTTTATGCATTATTCTCCCGAAGCTTTGATTGCCTTTGTGGAAGCCGCCGCACTCGGCTCATTCTCCGCTGCCGCACGTAAGCTACGTAAAAGTCAGTCTACGATCAGCACTGCCATCGCCAATCTGGAGACAGATCTGGGGTTGACGCTATTTGATAGGCAGGCACGCCAGCCCGTGTTAACTGATCATGGCCGCCGGGTCTTGTCCCACGTACAAGAGATTCTGGCCGCCAGCGAACGGCTGGATTCGCTGTCAATTCGTCTGGCGGGTCAGGTTGAAACTCGGCTCACCTTTGTGCTGTCCGATACCTATCAGCCGACACATCATGAAAATCTATTGCGGCGTTTTGAGCAGCGCTACCCTGATATCGAATTTGAGTGCCTGATCGCCGAAGATGCCGACGTTATTGATCTATTACAGCTCAGACGCGCGCACATTGGTGTCGTGGAGGTTCAACACAGCTATCCGCCGGACATTGCTGCCCGCCGCCTATCCGCTCAAACTGAAATGGCCATATTTGTGCAAGCTGATCACCCGCTGGCAAAGCTGCCTCAAGTTCACCGCGAGCAGTTGGCCACCACCCGCCAACTCTGCCTCAACACCTACAACCGCACCGAACGCAATCAACCGCAAGGGTTAATGTGGTCTGCCCCCAGTTATTTAATGTTGTTGGAAATGGCCGAGCAGGGTTTCGGTTGGGCTATTTTGCCTCGCTGGCTGGTTGAGCAATACAGCCGCCGAAAACTGGTGTCGTTACCGACCATTGGTTGGCCAAAAATGATCTCTATTGATGCCGTTTGGTCGAAAAAAAGCCCGCCGGGTCCGGCAGGCTATTGGTTGTTGGAACAGTTAACTGGTGAGATCAGATAGTCGTATTCCGAGCCTCAATAGATTTGGTGACACTTTTTAGTAACTCAGGCATGTCCATGGGTGGCAGTACCACCTCAATGAACGTCAGCTGTTGGGTATTTTCGATTTGAGCCAACACCTGTTGCAGTTGCTCAACCTCGGTGACTCTGCGTGTAAAGGATTCTTTACCCGCCGCCAATGCTTGCGGTAATTGCGTCCAGTTCCACGCGGCAATGTCGTTGTAGCGCTGCTGTGGCCCATGGATAGCCCGCTCTACCGTATACCCTTGGTTATTCAGCAGGAAAATAATAGGATTTAACCCATCACGGAGCATTGACCCCAACTCTTGGATGGTCAGTTGCGCGGCACCATCCCCCACCAGCAATATCAGCCGTCGTTGAGGTTGCGCCACCTGCGCGCCATAGGCCGCAGGTAAACTAAAACCAATCGAACCCCACAATGACTGAGTGATAAACGTACATCCGGAAGGTAAATTCAGCATGGCAGCCCCAAAGCATGAGGTGCCCTGATCCGTCACCACAATATCGTCTGGCCGTAGAAAGTGCTGAATGTGAGACCAAAATACTTGCTGATTCAGCATGTTATCTTTCGAGATCTCGGGTGTGTGGCGGGTGATAACGGGCTGTTGCCATTCTGTCTGTAGGGTTTTGCACAACCCATGCAAAGCATTGACAGCGGCAACCATCGGGATCTGGCTGAAAACTTTTCGCCCAATACGCACCTGCTCCGGCTGGACATCAATACAATTATCCTGAGTGATATGCTGGCTGAATCCGGCAGTAATGGTATCGACAAACCACACCCCGACGGTGATGAGCACATCGGCATTTTCAATATACTCTTTAACACTGGCGTCACTGGCCACCCCAGCATAAGTGCCGATAAATAGCGGGTGAGTCTCATCCAGCACCCCCTTCCCCAGCAGCAGCGTCGAGTGCGGTAGATCCACCTCTGACAACCAGTGATTCAGTGATGATCGCGCACCAAATCGGTCCGCCAGAAAATCGGCGAGCAGCGCCACCCGATGCGCCGACTGTAATTTCTCACGCGCCGCCTCAATAAATGCCTGCAAAGATGTTGGCGATAAAATAGCTTGAGGAAGGACCAACGCGCCTGAATGCCTCACCACATCAGACTCGCCGACATCAATGGGGAGTTGGAGATAGACCGGACGCCGTTGAGATAACGCCGCCGCCAGTAGGCGGTCAATTTCAGCCACCGCATTCTCGGCGGTTAAGCTGGCCTGTGCACAGCTGACCTCTTTCGCCATGCGGGAAAAATGGCTGAAATCGCCATCGCCTAATGAGTGATGCAACAACTCTCCGGCTTTTTGCGAGCGCAATACTGGGGTGCCAACAATATGAATCACCGGAAGGTATTCAGCGAAACTGCCTGCGGTGCCATTGATGGCACTTAGCTCACCGACACCAACTGTGGTCAGCAGCGCTGCCGCTGGCATGACCCGCGCATAGCCATCAGCGGCATAGGCCGCATTCAGCTCATTAGCACACCCCATCCATTGAATCACTGGATGGCTGATCACATGATCTAAAAAATGGAGGTTAAAATCACCAGGAACACCAAAGAGATGCCGGATACCCACTTGTACTAACCGATCCAGTAAATAATCAGCGACTTTGTAGTTATTACTCATATAGTTATTAGTAATATGGTTATTAGCCATTATGATAACGCCCCTAATACTTACTCGATTAATTAAGTATTAGGCAAATCATAAATAAATATAATGTTTTAAAATTATTAATTACCTATCACTGTCATTATTTCCTGACATCTCTCCTATTCTGGTGCGCACCACTGCAGATCAACTCTGTGATCCTGCCAACTTCATCAACGAGTGAAAACGCATACACTAAAGTGTCATCTACTTTGTTCAATAAGGGGCATCATGGTCTATCAAGCGGCATCCTCCCGCTATCAGGAGATGAAATATCATCGTTGTGGTCGTAGTGGGCTAATGCTTCCCGCCATTTCTCTGGGTCTGTGGCATAATTTTGGTGACAGCACGCTGTACGAAAATAGTCGCAATCTCATTCATCGCGCTTTTGATAGTGGCATCACTCATTTCGACTTAGCCAATAACTATGGCCCACCTCCCGGTTCTGCCGAGCTGAACTTTGGTCGAATCCTACAGCAGGACCTGCGCCCTTATCGCGATGAGTTGATTATCTCCTCCAAAGCGGGCTACACCATGTGGCCTGGCCCCTATGGTGATTGGGGCTCGAAGAAATATCTGGTCGCCAGTATCAATCAGAGTTTGCAACGTATGGGGCTGGATTATGTTGATATCTTCTATCATCACCGCCCCGATCCTAATACACCATTGGAAGAGACCATGGCCGCGTTGGATCTGCTGGTGCGCCAAGGAAAAGCACTGTATATCGGCTTGTCCAACTATCCTGCTGCGCAAGCGCGGCAAGCATTTGAGATTCTGGCGGAACTGGGTACGCCTTGCCTGATCCATCAACCTAAATATTCTATGTTTGAACGCGGGATTGAAGCTGACCTACAAGATGCGCTGGATGAATACGGCGCGGGATCTATCGCCTTCTCCCCGCTGGCGGGCGGGTTGTTGACGGATCGTTATTTAGCGGGTATCCCGCAGGACTCTCGGGCCGCCAGCGGCAGTAAATTCCTTAATCCTGAGCAACTAACAGAAGAAAAACTGACTAAAATTCGTCGATTGAATGAACTGGCCCTGGCTCGCGGACAGAAACTGTCGCAGATGTCTTTAGCCTGGGTATTACGTGGCGGGCGGGTAACATCGGCGCTGATTGGTGCCAGCAAGACGAGCCAGATTGACGACGCGGTAGGGATGTTGGCGAATACTGAGTTCAGCGCTGAAGAAATAAGCATAATTGAGGCTATTTTGGTGTAAACGCTCTCCCTGTAAAACAGGGACAGGGGTACTCAACGGCCCCTGTCCCATTAGCATCCATCATCCCCACAGATAAATCCTAAATTCCTATTTTACAGTTTTATCCGAATCCCAGCGGCTGGCGAACCGTCTAAGATAACGCTATAGCCAATAAGGCCTAGTAAGGATCAATCATGTTAAAAGTAACCGCGTTTCAATCGACGATGTTGAAACTGAGTGTCGTAAGACCAAGAAGGGTAAAACCCCTGTTGCTGATAACGATATTAGCCTGGCTGCCACTCATTCCGATGGCAAATGCTGAGAGCATTGAGTTATTGCCCAGTGTCACTTTGAACATTGGCGAGCAAGACCGCAGCGGTAATTATTGGGATGGTTATGACTGGCGTGACCGCCAATGGTGGCAAGATCATCAAGGGCGGGATTTAGGCGAACGTAACCGCCATGGACATTACTGGGATGGTCACCGTTGGCAAGGTAGGGATTGGTGGAACAAAAATTATTATTACCGTGAAGGGCGTTATTGGAAATACGATAAGCACTATGATAAACACGGTAAAAAACATCATCAGGGTAAAGGCCATGGCCACGGTCATCACGATGATGATTAATTAAAGAAGCGCTGGCGGGTTGTTTAGCCACACCCCGCCAACCTCGATAGTTAAATTAAGCTAACCAGCAGATAACCATTTAGCCCAATCACGAACAAGACGACTAACTTACCCAAAATCTGAGTGAATTTTGTATCAACCAGTTCACCCATCAACTCTTTATTGCCGGTGAAAACCAGTAATGGCACCAACGCTAGCGCAATACCAAAACTCAGTAATACCTGACTCATTACTAATATCCGTGTTGCATCTACCCCCACCAGAATGACAATAAAGGAGGGCAACATGGTCACCGAGCGACGCAGCCACATTGGAATATAAAACCGCACAAACCCCTGCATGACCACTTGCCCCGCCATCGTACCGACGACAGTCGATGAAAGCCCAGCGGCGATTAAACTCAAACCAAAAACAGTGGCGGCGGCATTACCCAGCAGCGGTTGTAGAGTCAAATACGCCTCTTCTATCTCAGCGACGTGCTGGTAACCGCTGAAATGAAAAGCGGCGGCGGCAGTTGCCATCATCGCCAGATTGACAAAACCGGCAATTGTCATCGCAATCGCCACATCAAATCGGGTCGAAGCATAACGCTGAGCTTTGGACTCTTTCCCTTCCGCTTGCGTCAATGCTGAATGTAGGTAAATAACATGCGGCATAATGGTCGCACCCAGCACACCAGCAGCTAAGAATACGGCGTTACCATTGGGTAAATTTGGGATAAGCATCCCACGGCCAAGTGCCGCAATATTAGGTTGAGAGAAAATCAACTCCACGATATAGGCTGCCGCGACAAACAATAACAAACCGCCGACCACCAATTCGATAGGCTTTTGCCCACGATTTTGCAGCATAAGAATAAGGAAAGTGGCAATCCCGGTTAACACGGCCCCTTCCAGTAATGTCACGCCCAGCAGTAATTTGAAGCCGATGGCAGCCCCGATAAACTCGGCCAGGTCGGTCGCCATGACGATAATTTCAGCTTGCACCCAGTAAGCCCAAACTACGGGTCGTGGGAAGCGGTCGCGGATGTGCTCGGCCAGATTCTTGCCCGTCGCAATACCGAGTTTGGCGGAGAGCAGTTGAACTAACATCGCCATGACGTTGGCCCACACCACCACCCATAGCAAGGTATAACCGAACGAGGCACCGGCCTGAATATTAGTGGCGAAGTTACCTGGATCAATATAAGCAATGGCAGCGATAAAAGCAGGCCCCATCAAGGAGAGTTTAACCTTCCTTGATGTACGGCGGGATGTATCGACAGCACGGCTATTCAGCATTCAGTATGACCCTTAGAAAATTGCGTCTTCTGTATTACTACTCATAATATCTAAATGATAATAATTATCAAGCGCATTTAGATCGACAAAACTTATCTCTCTGATAGACGATCCCCATTAATCTGCCGCGTCGTTATCATTCGCTTTTGGTTTCTGAAAAGTTGAGCTAAATGTGACGTCGCTATTTTCAAGGCAGATCACTACAATTATGCAAACTAGCCTAGCTAACTTACTGCCATAGCAAATTATTAACAGCGATTTTTTTTGTGATCAACCCCGCTAATTTGTTTGCATTTATGAAAACGAATTTCTATATTTGCAGCCTACATCTCGTTTTTAATGTAGCCGTTACATAAAATGTCCACCAAAATCTAGCCTGCCTCAAATTTGGAGCACACATGTCCCATATTCTGCAGTTTGCGTTGGCCTTAGTCGTGGTGGCCATATTAGCCTTGGCGATCTGTAAAGATCGTAAAAGCATTCGCATTCGGTTTGTTATTCAATTGCTGGTTATTGAAGTGTTGTTGGCGTACTTCTTCCTTCATTCGGAAGCTGGATTAGGTTTTGTGAAAGGATTCGCCGGTCTATTCGATAAACTACTTGGATTTGCCGCGACCGGTACTGATTTTGTCTTTGGCAATATGGGTGATAAAGGTCTCGCATTCTTCTTCCTGAGAGTGTTATGCCCTATCGTCTTTATCTCTGCTCTGATCGGCATTCTGCAATATATCAAAGTACTGCCGGTGGTTATTCGGATTATCGGTACTCTGTTATCCAAAGTTAACGGCATGGGCAAGTTGGAATCATTCAACGCCGTCAGTTCACTGATTCTGGGCCAGTCTGAAAACTTCATCGCTTATAAAGACATTCTGGGCAAAATGTCTGAAAAACGCATGTACACCATGGCGGCGACTGCAATGTCGACAGTGTCTATGTCGATTGTGGGTGCTTATATGTCAATGCTGGACGCGAAGTTCGTGGTTGCAGCGCTGGTGCTTAACATGTTCAGTACCTTTATCGTGTTGTCGTTGATCAACCCGTATAAAGCGGAAGATGAAGAAGAGTTACAACTCAGTAACTTGCATGAAGGCCAAAGCTTCTTTGAAATGCTGGGTGAATACATCTTGGCCGGTTTCAAAGTAGCCATTATCGTTGCTGCTATGCTGATTGGTTTCATTGCTTTGATTGCTGCAATGAATGCCTTATTCAGCTTGCTGTTTGGGATTAGCTTCCAAGGGATTCTGGGCTATGTGTTCTTCCCGTTTGCTTGGGTCATGGGCGTACCTACTCATGAAGCTTTGCAAGTTGGCGGTATCATGGCAACCAAACTGGTTTCTAACGAATTCGTGGCAATGATGGATTTGCAGAAAGTCGCAGCAACACTGTCACCACGCAGCGTGGGTATTTTGTCTGTATTCCTGGTTTCATTCGCTAACTTCTCCTCTATCGGTATCGTAGCCGGTGCGATTAAGGGTCTGAATGAGCATCAAGGTAACGTGGTTTCTCGCTTTGGCCTGAAGCTACTGTACGGCTCTACACTGGTCAGTGTGCTGTCCGCCTCCATCGCGGGCCTGGTGCTCTAAGTACCAGAAAAAACTCTCTAAAAAGGCGCTACGGCGCTTTTTTTTATGTCTGCGATTCAGTGCTGGACGATTTGTTTTGGTGATGATTTATTTGGAAACAGGTAGGTTGAAGAATATATTGGGTATTAGGTATTGGGGGAGACTTGATATAATACTGGGCCCTGCGGGATGACTTGTACTGCTACATAAGGTGGGTCGTGCGGGATGACTTGTACTGCTACATAATGGTGGGCCGTGCGGGATTCGAACCTGCGACCAATTGATTAAAAGTCAACTGCTCTACCAACTGAGCTAACGGCCCATTATGTATTTACTGCTTACTGACAATTCGGTGCTCATCGTGCGGAATCAATCATCCTGCGAACTCGCTCTTCGGGTCAACGCTAACGCGTTGCTGTCTCGCTTCGCTCGGCTCGAACCTTTAACCAATTGACTAAAAATCAACTGTTCTGGCAGCTAAGCTAACGACCCATTGCATTGGTAATACGAGTAAAAGAAGTGGTGGGCGATACCAGATTCGAACTGATGACCCCCTCCGTGTAAAGGAGATGCTCTACCAACTGAGCTAATCGCCCACTTCTACTACTTGAATCTTAATGCACTAAAGCAATGAGTGATGAGTGATGAGTGATGAGTGATGAGTGGTGGGCGATACCAGATTCGAACTGATGACCCCCTCCGTGTAAAGGAGATGCTCTACCAACTGAGCTAATCGCCCTCATCTATCTCATTTACTGCTTTAATCCACAACACGTCGAGTTTGGTGGGCGATACCAGATTCGAACTGATGACCCCCTCCGTGTAAAGGAGATGCTCTACCAACTGAGCTAATCGCCCCGCCGTGTTGTTGGAGTCGCATTATAGGGATAGTTCGAAGTGAGTCAACGGTTTTTAAAACGAAAACAACCGTTCGCCGCAAATTTAAACAGGATGCGATATTTATCGCCGCTATGAACGTTTGTTTAGCTATATCTGTTAGTAATCGTTGATGGCATATCGGTAACATCGTTGAGGAATTACCTCAGGGTGGTAGAATGGCGCCTACTTTTTCGAATCTCGAGCAACAACCAGCGTCTGCTGGTTGGCGTAGCGTAATTAAGGCATCGATCCCAATGAAAATCAAAACCCGTTTTGCACCCAGCCCTACCGGCTATCTCCATGTGGGTGGCGCACGTACCGCGCTCTACTCCTGGTTGTTCACCCGTCATTTAGGCGGTGAATTTGTTCTGCGTATAGAAGACACTGATCTTGAGCGCTCAACCCAGGAAGCCATCGATGCCATTATGGACGGTATGAACTGGCTGAATCTGGATTGGGATGAAGGCCCGTATTTCCAGACTAAACGTTTCGATCGCTACAATGCCGTCATTGACCAAATGTTGGAAAAAGGCACCGCTTATCGTTGCTACTGCTCTAAAGAGCGCTTGGATGAGCTTCGTGAGACCCAAATGGCCAATGGTGAGAAACCTCGCTACGATGGCCGTTGCCGTGATAGCCAGTGCACCCATGGCGCGGATGAGCCATCGGTTGTGCGTTTTCGTAACCCGCAGGAAGGCTCGGTTATCTTCGACGATAAGATCCGTGGGCCGATCGAATTCAGCAACCAAGAACTGGATGATCTAATCATCCGTCGTACTGATGGTTCACCGACCTATAACTTCTGTGTCGTGGTCGATGACTGGGATATGGAAATCACGCATGTTATTCGTGGTGAAGACCATATCAATAATACGCCTCGCCAAATTAATATTCTGAAAGCGTTGGGTGCCCCCGTTCCTGAATATGCTCACGTTTCCATGATCCTGGGTGATGACGGCAAAAAACTGTCTAAACGTCACGGCGCTGTTGGCGTAATGCAATACCGCGATGACGGCTACCTGCCAGAAGCCTTGCTGAACTATTTGGTGCGTTTGGGTTGGTCCCATGGCGATCAAGAGATTTTCTCTGTTGCCGAAATGACCGAGCTATTCACACTTGATGCGGTGAGCAAATCAGCCAGTGCTTTCAATACTGAAAAGCTGCAATGGTTGAACCATCACTATATCAATAGCTTGCCTCCAGAACAGGTTGCCGTGCAGTTGTCGTGGCATGTGGAGCAGTTGGGTATCGATACCCGTAACGGCCCTGAATTGGTTGAAATTGTTAAGCTGCTGGGCGAGCGGTGTAAGACACTGAAAGAAATGGCGGAGTCTTGCCGCTACTTCTACGAAGAATTTGATGAATTCGATGCTGATGCAGCTAAAAAACATTTGCGCCCTGTAGCCCGCCAGCCGCTTGAAGCTGTCAAAGCTAAACTCGCCGCTATCACTGACTGGAGCACAGAAAACGTACACAACGCCATTCAGGGCACTGCTGACGAGTTAGGTGTTGGTATGGGCAAGGTTGGTATGCCGCTGCGTGTTGCCGTCACCGGTGCAGGCCAATCGCCGGGGATGGATGTGACCGTTCATGCTATCGGTCAGTCTCGCTCACTGGCCCGAATTGATAAAGCACTGGCCTTTATCAGCGAACGCGAAGCTCAGCAGTAATAACTGAGCATTCTCAATATGATCAGGCGGCGACTCAGCCGCCTTTTCTATATGGATAGCGCCACTAATTGTGAGCTGGATTCCATTTATTCTGCTGTTTGCTGACCGATTTGGCGGCTTTTTCAGCGCTTGACGCGAGAAATCGAATTAGCCGTTGACACTGTTTCAGCGGTTTCATATCATGCGCCCCGTTCACACGATTTATTATGTGCGCATTGGGGCTATAGCTCAGCTGGGAGAGCGCTTGCATGGCATGCAAGAGGTCGACGGTTCGATCCCGTCTAGCTCCACCAAATTTTACCTTTTTGATGAGTGACGCTTTATCGCGTAATCAGTCAGGTTAAATGGGTGGCGCAGAGATAAATCAGCACGAACAACCAAATTTGTGGGGCTATAGCTCAGCTGGGAGAGCGCTTGCATGGCATGCAAGAGGTCGACGGTTCGATCCCGTCTAGCTCCACCACTCTTTAAAAAAACCGGCTCATGGCCGGTTTTTTGCTTTCTAGCGTTTACTCTTATCACTTATCTCTGCTTAAACACGCCATAAAATCGGCCACTCTCCATTTTGTCATTGACCACTGTTATCCTGCATACTCTCTCACTGTATTAATTACTCCAGGAATAGGTTATGAATCAGCAGCAACAAATCATTCAATGGCTCTATGCTGATTCTTATCGTATGCAGGCATTATCTATTGCCCAGGAACTCGGGCTAAATCAGTGGTGCCTGGCTGCAGGATTTGTCCGCAATCTAGTCTGGGATCAATTGCACGGGCATCTTTCCCCGACGCCACTCAATGATATTGATTTAGTCTATTTTGATGAGAAAAACATCAGCACACAGCATGATTTGCAGTTAGAAGCGCAGTTACAGCAAAACCTCTCGTCTCAGCATCCACTCTTCCCTTGGTCGGTAAAAAACCAGGCCAGAATGCACCTGCGCAGTGGCCGCCGGCCTTATTACAGTACAGAAGATGCCATCAGTTATTGGGTTGAAGTGGAAACGGCGGTGGGTGCCAGACTCAACAAAAATGGCGATATCGAATTGGTGGCACCATTAGGGCTGGATGCGCTGTTTACCCGAACTATTACTCTGAATCCTAAAAACGGGGAAATTGATACCTATCATCAACGGGTAAATAGCAAAGGTTGGCAACAACATTGGCCAGAGTTACGTTTGGTGATTTAGTGGCTCAGAGCCCTGTTTTGGCGCTCATAAAAACGCCAAGTGATAAGTTAGTGATAAGATTGTGTAAAACAGCCCTAGAACGTTAAAGGTTAAAATTCTCTCGTCGATAAGCATTACTCCACCCATGTTTTTCTAAGGAATAATGATGTCGAACACGATTTCAGCAGCAACTGCGTCAGTAAGCAGCAGTAGCTCTTCGGACAACAGCACCGCCGCAGAGATTAAATCCCTTAATCAGCAGATCCAAAAACTGACAGAAAAATTGAGCACCTTAAAAGATTCTGGTCTGACAGCTGATGAGTTACAAAAACAGCAGCAACAAATTCAGAGTCAAATTGCCGCGCTGCAAGCTCAAGTCGCTCGTATTGAGGCACAAGAAGCGGAAAAAGCCAAAGAAGGTAAGAACGATACCCTGAGCGCGAGTACGCCAACGGGTGATGGGGTCAACCGCCCTTCTGCCCAAAACCAGATTGACGTTTATATTTAAGGTGTTTGTACCTGACAAAACAGTACCATGGCGATGGACGGATGACGCCCACCGCCATGTTTTAGCCCCGCTTAAGCGGTATCACTAAGCTATCTAACCCTTCCACTTTAATAGTCAGCGTCAGTTCCATCAGCATACCCAGCTTACCTTGTGGAAATTCACCTTTGCGGGCGAACCACAGCAAGTACTCTTCGGGCAGGTCGATCAATACCCGCCCTTGGTATTTACCAAAAGGCATCCGAGTATTGGCAATCTCAATCAGATTCTCTTTTTCCATACTGCCCTCTGATGTCCGAACTATTCACCCAACAAACGGATCATTTCTGCTTCATCAATAACTGTTATCCCCAGTTCCTGCGCTTTCGCCAGTTTTGAACCCGCAGCCTCACCGGCGATCACCAGATCGGTTTTCTTGGAGACACTACCACTCACTTTGGCCCCTAAGGTGGTCAGACGATCTTTCGCTTCGTCCCGCGAGAGGATCGTCAGTGAGCCAGTCAAGACAACTGTTTTACCGGCAAATGGGCTGTCGATCTCTTTAGCAATAATCTGTTGTGGCTCTGGCCAACTGATCACCTGCTCCAGCGCCTCGATCACTTTTTGATTGTGCTCTTCGCTAAGGAAGTTCAGCACGTGCTTAGCCACCACTTCACCAACATCCGGCACGCTTTTGAGTGCATCAATATCAGCCGCACGCAAATTTGCCATATTGCGGAAGTGTGCAGCCAAATTAGCAGCGGTCGCCTCGCCCACCTCGCGGATGCCCAGGGCATATAGGAAGCGCGCAAACGTGGTTTGCTTTGCTTTATCTAATGCTGAAATCAGATTTTGTGCAGACTTCGGCCCCATCCGATCCAGTCCAGTCAGTTTGCCCGCCGTCAGCTCGAATAAGTCCGCAGGGTTCTCAACATACTGTTTTTCCACCAGTTGCTCGATAATTTTATCGCCCATGCCATCCACATCCAGCGCCCGACGGGAAACAAAGTGCTTTAGCGCCTCTTTACGTTGCGCCGCGCAGAACAAGCCACCGGTACAGCGGGCAACCGCCTCGCCTTCTACTCGCTCGATATCAGAACCACACACTGGGCAGTGATCTGGGAATGTGATCTCTTTCGCATCCTGAGGACGTTGTTCCATCACCACCCCCACCACTTGCGGGATCACATCGCCAGCACGACGCACAATGACGGTATCGCCGATGCGTAAGCCAAGGCGCTCAATTTCATCGGCATTATGCAGCGTCGCATTGCTGACAATCACACCCGCCACCTGCACCGGCTCCAGACGGGCAACTGGTGTGATAGCCCCCGTGCGACCCACCTGAAACTCCACTTCGCGGACTTGCGTTATCTGCTCTTGAGCTGGAAACTTAAACGCGGTTGCCCAACGGGGCGCGCGCGCCACAAAGCCTAACTGCTCTTGCAAGTCAAGATCATCAACTTTGATAACCACACCATCGATATCGAAGCCTAAACCGGCGCGGTCCTGTTCAACCTGGCGATAGAAAGCAATAACCTGCTCGCTGCCAGTGCAGAGCTTCACTCGATTACTGACCGGTAAACCCCAGGCTTTAAATTGCATCAGACGCTGAATATGGCTGCGTGGAAGCTCGCCGCCATCCAATAAACCGACGCCGTAACAGAAGAAAGCTAATCGCCGTTTGGCTGTGATGCGGGGATCGAGCTGACGCAATGATCCTGCGGCGGCATTACGTGGGTTGGCGAAAACCTTGCCACCTTTACGGCGCGCCTCGTCATTCAGTTGTTCAAAACCCAGCTGTGGCATAAAGACTTCACCGCGCACTTCAACCCGCCGAGGGATATTCTCCCCCTGCAAGCGCAGCGGAATGGCACGAATGGTGCGCACATTGGCGGTAATATTTTCACCGGTGGTGCCGTCACCACGGGTTGCCGCCCTGACCAGTTCGCCATCTTCATACAGTAAACTGACTGCCAAACCATCCAACTTTAGCTCACAGCAAAAGGTCAGCGGCTCCGCGCGTTTCAGGCGGTCATGCACCCGCTTATCAAACGCCAAATAACTCTCTTCATCGAACACGTTATCAAGAGAGAGCATCGGGACTTCGTGCTTAACTTGCTCAAACGCATCAAGAGGGGCCGCGCCCACCCGTTGCGTTGGTGAGTCACTGGTAATCAATTCGGGATGTAGGGCTTCCAAATCACGCAATTGCTGCATCAGACGGTCGTATTCAGCATCAGGGATCTCTGGGGCATCCAGCACATGGTATTGATGTTCGTGATGGCGCAATGAGGTTCTTAGTTGATTAATTTGCTGAATTATCGATTCCATAGCTCACCATCAAAGATAAAAAACCCCCGGCATGCGGGGGTTCGGGTTAATTCGATTCATTGCGAGGCAACGTGATTAGGCGGTTGCGTTTGCTTCCAGTACTTCGCGGATGCGAGCCTTATACGTTTCCAATTTTTGCGGGGTCATCATGCGGCGCTCATCATCCAACACCACACCACCGACATCATCGGCAATACGTTGGGCTGATTGCAGCATAAGCTTAAAGTTCTGATGCGCATCGCCATAAGACGGCACCATCATAAACATTGAGACACCCGGCGTTGAGAAATCAGCCATGGTATCAGGGTCAAAGGAACCCGGTTTGACCATATTCGCCAGACTGAATAATACTGGGCCACTACCGGCCGGGCTAAGATGGCGATGGAAAATGCCCATCTCGCCAAACTGGAAACCAGACTGAAGAACACTCTGTAGCAGCAACTCGCCACCTAGTGCACCACCGTGATGCGCTGCAACATGCAGCACCAGAACGGTTTCTTTCAGTTTTTGCTGTTTCACCTCAGGAGCAGGAGCTACAGGTTCTGGTTCTGGAGCCGCACGAGGTGCAGGTTCTGCCGCATGCTGTGGCTCTATGTGTCGCGGTTGTGAATAGGATTCATCAACCGATCCAAGCAAAGGGTCACGCTGTGATTCATGCGGTGGTTGCTCAGCAGATAGCCCACCCAAAAGAGGGTCGTCATATTCTGTTTGCACGGAAGCAAAAGGCTGCTGACGAGATTCCGTCTTCACCTGAGCCGGTTTAGCATCAGCATGCTGAATAACTGGCATCTCTTCGTCATCGTCATCAACATGACTAAACGAAGGCTTCTCCTGTGGATGAGCAGTGCGGACCCGCACTTCTCCTACCCCTTCATCGAGACTCTCGATCGGGGTTTCAACACGTTCTTGTTTCAGACGTTTAACTGGGCGATCGCGAAAAAGTGATGAGCGTTCTTTACGGCTGGTCCATAAACCATGCAATAACAACGCTATTATGGCGATCGCGCCAACAACGATTAATATCAGACGCAAATCCTGCATCATTACTATCTCTGTTGTTCCAATACATTGCCACCGCGGCAAACATTCACCCTTTAACTCTATTTCCCAACGAACACAAGTGCAAGTCCGTGCTCAATTTTCTTCGAAGAAAGATGATTATGCTAGATGTTTCGCTCACTTTTCGCACAATATGTGACTATGCAGTGGGAAATCATACCGATATGATACGCAGGTCGATAAGCATATAGAGAACTGAATGGCATGGCGTATACGCAAAAGGCGGTAAAAAAGGTGAGTGGTGTCCATTATTTTGCTCAAGGATGGCAGTTGATTTCTCGTCCGGGCATCCGGAGATTCGTTATTTTGCCTTTGCTGGTGAATATTCTGCTGATGGGAGGCGCTTTTTGGTGGTTATTCAATCGTATAGGTGACTGGGTGCCGCAATTGATGAGCCATGTTCCCGACTGGTTACAGTGGTTAAGCTATTTGCTGTGGCCAGTTATGGTGATTTCGGTGCTACTGGTATTCAGTTACCTGTTCAGTACTCTTGCTAATTTTATCGCGGCCCCCTTTAGCGGCTTACTGGCCGAACAACTGGAAGCCAGTCTGACCGGCAAGCCTCTGCCAGACACAGGTATTATGGGTATCGTGAAAGATCTGCCGCGCATTATGGCGCGTGAATGGCGCAAATTGGCTTACTACCTGCCACGAGCCTTAGTGCTACTGCTGCTGTACTTTATTCCGGGCATCGGGCAAACACTGGCCCCGGTTTTGTGGTTCTTATTCAGCGCCTGGATGTTATCGATTCAATATTGTGACTATCCTTTTGATAACCATAAAGTGAGTTTCCAGGATATGCGCAGTGCGCTGCGCCAGAACAAAGTCGATAACCTGCAATTTGGCGCACTGGTGAGCTTATTCACCATGATTCCCTTTCTCAATCTGGTGATTATGCCAGTTGCGGTCTGTGGTGCCACAGCAATGTGGGTTGATCGTTACCGCGACCAGTTTATTCAACCATCACGATAATCATCGGTGGGCGTGCCGGTCACGCCCTTGTTATTGGGATTAAAACTTATTTCCTAATAACATATCGATATACCAATTACTTACTTCCATAGCCATACTGTTAGCGTATGCTTTGAACGTTTCCTACATTTTCATAGAGTTAAAGGACGGGCTATGAGCAAGATATATGAAGACAACTCTTTAACAATCGGCCATACGCCGCTGGTTCGTTTGAACCGTATCGGTAACGGACGCATTTTGGCAAAGGTTGAGTCACGTAATCCAAGTTTCAGCGTTAAATGCCGTATCGGCGCGAATATGATTTGGGATGCTGAAAAACGCGGCATTCTGACGACAGATAAAGAACTGGTAGAGCCAACCAGCGGCAATACCGGTATTGCACTGGCATTTGTTGCCGCCGCTCGCGGTTACAAATTAACCCTGACCATGCCTGAAACCATGAGCATTGAGCGCCGTAAGCTGCTAAAAGCGCTAGGTGCCAATTTGGTGCTGACCGAAGGCGCTAAAGGGATGAAAGGGGCAATTGCCAAAGCAGAAGAAATTCAGGCTACCGACCCAGACCGTTACCTCATTTTGCAGCAGTTCAGTAACCCGGCAAACCCAGAGATTCATGAGAAAACCACCGGCCCAGAAATTTGGGAAGATACCGATGGCGAAGTCGATGTCTTTATCGCCGGTGTGGGTACGGGTGGCACTCTGACAGGTGTTAGCCGCTACATCAAAAACACCAAAGGTAAAGCGATTACCACGGTTGCTGTTGAGCCAACCGACTCTCCGGTTATCACTCAGGCATTGGCAGGTCAGGAAATCAAACCCGGCCCGCATAAAATTCAGGGTATCGGTGCAGGATTCATCCCCGGTAACCTCGATCTAACACTGGTTGATCGTGTTGCCTTGGTAACCAATGACGAAGCCATCTCTATGGCCCGCCGTTTGATGGATGAAGAGGGTATTTTGGCTGGTATTTCTTCCGGTGCTGCGGTTGCTGCGGCAGTCAAACTTTCGGAAGAAGATGGCTTTACTGACAAAACAATTGTGGTTATTCTTCCGTCCTCGGGTGAGCGCTATTTAAGCACGGCTTTGTTCGCAGATCTGTTCACTGAGCAAGAGCTGCAACAGTAGTCATGCCGTCGCACTAAATGCTAAAAAGCACCCGCACGGGTGCTTTTTTTGTGGCGCACTTCAAAGTTTTCACTACATAAAGATTGATTTTACCCTCTGGGTTTAGTATTTAACCGGACAATTATTTTGATACGCGAAATTAATCGCATCTTGAGAGCTTCTCAGGCTGAATCGATTTATCTATTATGCAATGCGTTATGCAAAGTGATAAAAAATGTCATCAACTCACGCTGATTGAAGACATAACGCAAAGAGAGCATTATTCTTAGATATGACAGTGCTGATTTTAAACCTGAATTCAGGTTGCACCAGAAACTGTCTTTGTGACTTGTCAGTGGTTGGGGCATAGTCATGCGCGAGTCAAATAGTCTCGTTCTACGCGCACTAATACAGGCTAAAGTTTGGGTTTTACACTAGACTTTAGCTCCACAACATAAATCCAATAAGTTGGGGAAATACAATGTTCCAGCAAGAAGTTACTATTACTGCACCAAACGGTCTGCATACCCGCCCTGCTGCCCAGTTCGTAAAAGAAGCAAAAGGCTTTGCGTCTGAAATTACTGTGATTTCTAACGGTAAAAGCGCTAGCGCCAAGAGCCTGTTCAAACTGCAAACTCTGGGCCTGACCCAAGGTACTGTTGTTACGATCTCTGCTGAAGGCGAAGATGAGAAGAAAGCTGTTGAGCATCTGGTAAAACTGATGGCAGAGCTTGAGTAATCACGCGCGCTTTTTAAGTTAACACCAGTCAAGAGTAAGGTAGGGTTATGATTTCAGGCATTTTAGTATCACCGGGTATCGCTTTTGGTAAAGCACTTTTACTGAAAGAAGATGAGATTGTTATCAACCGGAAAAAGATCTCTGCTGACCAAGTGGAGCAGGAAGTCGAACGTTTCAAAACTGGCCGGGCAAAAGCCGCAGAACAGTTAGAAGCGATTAAGACCAAAGCTGAAGCAAGCCTCGGCGAAGAAAAAGCTGCTATCTTCGAAGGGCACATCATGCTGTTGGAAGACGAAGAGCTTGAGCAGGAAATCATAGCCCTCATCAAAGATGAGCATGCCACTGCCGACGCAGCCGCTTATTCAGTGATTGAAGGCCAGGCAAAAGCCCTGGAAGAGCTGGATGACGAATACCTGAAAGAACGTGCCGCTGACGTACGTGATATCGGTAAACGCCTGCTGAAGAACATTCTCGGTCTGAACATTGTCGATTTAAGTGCGATTCAGGATGAAGTGATTCTGGTTGCCGCCGATCTGACACCGTCAGAGACCGCCCAGTTGAATCTGGATAAAGTGTTAGGGTTCATCACCGATTTAGGTGGCCGTACCTCTCACACCTCCATCATGGCCCGTTCATTGGAGTTACCGGCGATTGTCGGGACGACTAATGCGACCAAAGAAATTCAGAATGACGACTATCTGATCATTGATGCGGTCAACAACAAAATCTATCTAAACCCAACTGCCGAAGTTATTGAGCAGTTGAAAGCGGTGAAAAATCAGTACATCACCGAGAGAAATGATCTGGCTAAACTGAAAGACTTGCCTGCTATCACCCTTGATGGCCATCAGGTTGAAGTGGTAGCCAACATCGGTACTGTGCGTGATATCGCCGGTGCTGAGCGTAATGGCGCCGAAGGTGTTGGTCTGTATCGTACCGAATTCCTGTTCATGGACCGCGACTCACTGCCGACTGAAGAAGAGCAGTTCCAGGCATATAAAGCCGTTGCGGAAGCCATGGGTTCTCAGGCAGTAATCGTCCGTACCATGGACATTGGCGGTGACAAAGACCTGCCATACATGAACTTGCCGAAAGAAGAAAACCCATTCCTGGGCTGGCGCGCCATCCGTATTGCTATGGATCGCAAAGAGATTCTGCACGCACAACTGCGCGCCATCTTGCGGGCATCAGCGTTCGGTAAATTGCGTATTATGTTCCCGATGATTATTTCGGTTGAAGAAGTACGCGAGCTGAAAGCAGAACTTGAGCTGCTGAAGAGCCAATTACGTGAAGAAAACAAAGCCTTCGATGAAACTATCGAGGTCGGTGTGATGGTTGAAACACCAGCGGCGGCGGTCATCGCTCGCCATTTAGCTAAAGAAGTTGACTTCTTTAGTATTGGGACAAACGATCTAACTCAGTATACTCTGGCAGTAGATCGTGGCAATGAGCTGATTTCTCATCTTTATAATCCAATGTCGCCATCGGTATTGGGCCTGATCAAACAGGTTATTGATGCGTCTCATGCTGAAGGTAAGTGGACCGGAATGTGCGGTGAACTTGCTGGCGACGAACGTGCTACACTGTTGCTATTGGGCATGGGGCTGGATGAGTTCAGCATGAGTGCGATTTCGATCCCACGCATCAAGAAAATTATCCGTAATACGAATTTCGAAGATGTGAAAGTGTTGGCGGAGCAGGCATTGGCTCAACCAACAGCGAAGGAATTGATGGATCTGATTAACACATTCATCGAAGAAAAAACGCTCTGCTAATTCCACGATACTGGAACGCTGCCCAATATAAATACTTAGGAGAAGATCATGGGTTTGTTCGATAAACTGAAATCACTGGTTTCAGATGATAAAAAAGACAGTGGTACTATTGAGATTGTTGCACCATTGTCTGGTGAAATCGTCAACATCGAAGATGTTCCTGATGTTGTATTTGCAGAGAAAATCGTTGGTGATGGTATTGCCATCAAGCCTTCAGGCAACAAAATGGTTGCTCCTGTTGACGGCACCATCGGTAAAATTTTCGAAACTAACCATGCTTTTTCTATCGAATCAGACAGCGGCATTGAGCTGTTCGTCCACTTCGGTATTGATACTGTTGAACTGAAAGGTGAAGGCTTCAAACGCATCGCTGAAGAAGGTCAACGCGTCAAGAAAGGTGATGTGGTGATTGAGTTCAATCTGGCCCTGCTGGAAGAGAAAGCCAAGTCTACATTGACACCGGTTGTTATCTCCAACATGGACGAGATCAAAGAGCTGATCAAGTTGTCTGGTAGTGTCACTGTGGGTGAGACACCCATTATTCGTATTAAGAAGTAATTTCTCGCTACGAATGAGAAACGGCGCCTAAGGGCGCCGTTTTTGTTAGCTAAAATCAATTAATCGGCAGCAACCCAGCGTGGTATCCGCAGTGCAATCACCAGCCCACCCTGCTCACCATTTCTTGCTTCGACCTGCCCACCATGGGCCAGAATCACCTTACGCGTAATTGCCAGCCCTAAACCGTAGCCTTTACCAGACATCGCAGATTTTACGCGCACAAAAGGGTCAAAAATACAGGATAGCTTGCTCTCCTCTACCCCTGGCCCTCGATCGGCCACCTGAATCTGGTAACTCTTATCAACTGATGAAAGTGCCACTTTGACCTGTTGACCATGGTTGGAGAAACGCAGCGCATTACGGACGATGTTATCAATCGCCCGCCGCATCAGCTCGGCATTGCCTTTAACGGTGTACTCGATCGGCTGTGGCGCGACCTGTAGCAGAATTTCCACTCCCGGCACTTGCGCCTCGTAGCGAGCATCATTCACCACCACTTTCACTAACTCGTGCAGGTCGAAATACTCGTCATCATCGGATAAATCATGGTTTTCAGCACGTGATAGCGCCAATAACTCACCAATCATCTTATCCAGCCGCTCGGACTCATGCTCAATACGTTGCAATGAGTTCTCCACGTTACTGGGATTCTGATGCGCCAACCCGATAGCCAATTGTAAACGGGCCAGCGGCGAGCGTAACTCATGGGAGACATCATGCAGGAGTTGCTCACGGGCGCTGACCAGCGCTTCAAGGCGCTCCGCCATTGAATCGAAGTCACGCGCAACTTCCGTCAACTCATCATGGCGGCGGCGCATCACCGGCAACAATCGCACCGACAAATCGCCCTGTGCTACCCGTTCAAATCCCGCCCGTAGCTGGCGCATTGGCCGCGTCAGGTTCCAGGCTAATAGTGCACTGAAGAACAAGCCGCCTAATAGCCCCATCCAAATCATCGGGATCGGAACATTGAGTATTTCACGGCGTTTCTCCCCTGATTCACCGCGCGCCCCTCCCCCCCGTAAACCATCAATGTTATAGCTGATACGATAGCCCTGCCCATCGGGGCTTTTAGCCCAGGTCGTGACTTCCGAGCGATTAAGCTCAGGCTCCTTGCCTCTGGGATCGGATCTCTCAGCAGGGACGGCTTCAGTCATTGGCGCGATCATGGCAGTAGGCAAGAGAGATAACTGGTTTTTAGCGGCCTCTGGCCAGTCAGCAATCATGGCATTCAACGCTGGCAAGCCGCCGGAATGTAATACCGAAGCGGCTGACGCGACCTGCAATTTGGCAATCTGACGTGCCATTTCGCGCTCGGGCGGTTCATGGCGATTGCCGTAGAAGGAGAACACCACCCACAGCATCTGGGTCATTAAAATAAAGGTCAGCCAAAAACCCAGCAGGATTTTCCAGAACAACCGTCCACGCATTTATTATCTCACTTCATTTATGGCGATTATCTGATGCGGTAGCCAATACTGCGTACCGTTTCAATATTCAGGGTATTCCCCGGTAGAGCAGCAAGCTTCTGGCGGATATTGCTGATATGCACATCGACACTACGGTCATAAGCTTCCCGTGGCCGCCCTAACCCTTTATCTGATAACTCATCTTTGGTGACCACACGATCCGGTGAGCGTAGCAGCAACTCCAGTAAATTAAACTCCGAGGCGGTCAAATCAAAGGGCTTACCCTGCCATTCGCTGCTGCGAGTGGACGGATTGAGCGTCAAGTCCCCTTGCATGATCACGCTGTCATCGGTAGATGATAAGTCTGGATGTTCTTCGAAACGACGTAATACTGCGCGTAACCGTGCCACCAGTTCCCGTGGATAGCATGGTTTCGGCATGTAATCGTCTGCCCCCATTTCGAGGCCAATAACCCGGTCAATATTATCGCCTTTAGCTGTCAGCATAATGATCGGTAAGCGGCTCTTTTTCCGCACTTGCCGCAACACATCGATGCCACTCATATCAGGCAACATAATGTCGAGGATCAGAGCGGTGTAATCGCCGGACAAGGCACCATCAATGCCCTCTTTGCCAGTTAATACCAGCTCAGCATTAAAGCCCTCACCATTCAGGTACTCCCTCAACATCGTGCCCAGCTCAACATCATCATCGACTAACAAAATCTTCATTTTTAACTCTCCTGCCTGATTTACGCCATTTTCATGCCTATTTGACGCGCGCGCAGCCGGTTTTACTCAATCCTTACATATTTTTGAATCTCACTTAACTCACACTCAGCAGCCTTGGCGGTAAATTACCTCACTGCATTTGGTTTCATCATTCTCTTTATCGTGGCTCAAGGATTTTTGATTAATTATGCTACAGGTTACCCGCTCAAAACGACGCCTTATTGGGCTGGCGGTGGTACTGCTGATAGTCGGCGGTATGCTGCTTTTCAAATTGCTCTCCCCTGCGGAAAAACCAGGTTACATTACCGCCGCTGCTGAGATCCGCCCCTTGGAACAAACGGTACTCGCCGATGGCACCATCAAGGCAAGAAAACAGGTCACTGTCGGCGCGCAAGTTTCAGGGCAAATCAAAGCCCTCCATGTCACCCTAGGACAGCAAGTTGAGAAAGGCCAATTAGTCGCTGAAATTGATGACCTTACGCAACAAAATGCGCTGAAAGACGCCGAGGAAGCGCTGAAAAATGTGCTCGCTCAGCGCGCAGCAAAAGTGGCGACACAGAAGAACAACCAATTAACCTACCAACGGCAGCAGCAAATCCTCGCCAAAGGCCTCGGTGTTCGAGCTGATTTTGATAGTGCCAAAGCCATATTAGAGAGCACCCAAGCTGAGATTAATGCGCTGGATGCCCAAATTGCGCAGGCTGAAATCGCCGTGAATACCGCCAAACTCAATCTCGGTTACACCAAAATCAGCTCGCCGATCACCGGGACCGTGGTTGCTATTCCGGTTGAAGAGGGGCAAACCGTTAACGCAGTGCAAAGCGCCCCCACCATTATTAAGGTCGCTCAGCTTGATACCATGACAGTTGAAGCGCAGATCTCTGAAGCGGATGTGGTCAAAGTCAAAGCCGGTATGCCCGTTTACTTCACTATTTTAGGCGAGCCGGAAGAGCGCTTCAGTGCCACACTGCGCGCCATCGAACCTGCCCCTGACTCGATAAACGATGAAACCACCACCACGACATCAAGCTCGAGTAGCAGTAGTTCCACCACCACCGCTATTTACTATAACGGCCTGTTTGATGTGGCTAACCCAAACGGGGCGCTGCGTATTTCGATGACCGCCCAAGTCTATATCGTGCTTCACAAAGATGAAAATGCCTTGGTCATCCCCGCCACTGCACTGGAAAACGATCGCGGGAAGTATCGGGTTCAGGTGGTGAGTGACAACGGTAAAGTCAGTGTGCGCGAGGTTAGCGTCGGGTTAAACAACAATATTGATGCCCAGATTCTCTCCGGCTTGCAAGCGGGGGAGCAGGTGATTGTCAGTCAGGCGAGTGCCGCCACTGCGAATAATAAGGCCCAACATATGGGCCCGCCGATGGGGATATAACTGATGGCTGACCTAAACCAAAGAAAGATTTTACTCCAGCTCGATAATGTGAGCCGCTGGTTTTCTGCTGGCGAAGAGAGCGTTAGCGTGCTGAAAAATATCAATTTGACGATTTACAGCGGCGAAATGGTAGCGATCGTCGGGGCATCTGGCTCTGGCAAATCGACGCTAATGAACATTCTTGGCTGCCTGGACAAGCCCAGCTCGGGAGAGTATCTGGTGGCCGGTCGCATCCCACAGCATTTGGATAGCGACACACTTGCCGAGCTGCGCCGCGAACATTTCGGCTTTATTTTTCAGCGCTATCATTTACTGAATGATTTAAGCGCGCGAGAAAATGTTGAGATACCGGCTATTTATGCAGGCATCGATCGTGAAGAGCGCCGTCAACGCGCCAGCGATCTATTATCCCGCCTCGGATTGGCTGATCGGCTGGAGTATCGTCCGAGCCAGCTTTCTGGCGGGCAACAGCAGCGGGTCAGTATTGCCAGAGCATTGATGAACGGCGGAGAAGTGATTCTGGCCGACGAACCCACCGGCGCCCTCGATACGCACAGCGGTAATGAAGTCTTAAACATCCTTAAAGATCTACATCAGCAAGGCCATACCCTGATCATAGTCACCCACGATATGTCGATTGCACAACACACCCAACGGATTATCGAGCTAAGAGATGGTGAGGTGATTGCGGATAGGGCCACGCAGCTGACCGCGCAACAGGAACAATTGGCCCCCATAAGCACACCAGAAATTGCGCCGAAGATTGCCAACAAAACGCGCCTATCCCCCTGGAAAGCCCAACGCGACCGCCTTCGCGAAGCGTTTAAAATGGCGACACTGGCGATGGCAGCACAGCGCCTGCGCACTCTGTTGACCATGCTGGGGATCATTATCGGCATCGCATCCGTGGTGTCTGTCGTGGCTCTGGGTAAAGGTTCGCAACAACAAGTTCTCGCTAACATCAACGCCATGGGCACCAGCACACTGGAGATCTTCCCCGGTAAAGATTTTGGCGATATGCGTTCTGCTGCCATCCAAACTTTGCGCGCCACCGATGCCGATGCCTTGGCGAAACAGGGCTATATCCACAGTGTGACTCCTGCGGTATCCAGCAGTACCACTCTGCGCTATGGCAATAAATCGGTCAGTGGCACCGTGAATGGTGTTGGTGAACAGTACTTTATAGTGCGCGGCTATAGCATTGCTCAAGGGATGGCATTTACCCGTGCCAGCGTCGATGGATTGATGCAAGAAGCCGTTATTGATGAAAATACCCGCGATAAGCTGTTTCCCAATGGCGAAAACCCCTTAGGTAAAGTCATCCTGCTCGGCTCTCTGCCCTGCCGGGTGATTGGGGTCGCAGCCAAAAAACAGAGCGGTTTTGGCAGTGACGAGAGTCTGAATGTGTGGATACCATACAGCACCGCCATGAAGCGTATGCTAGGGCAATCCTACCTACGCAGCATTACCGTGCGAGTTAACGATGATATTGATCTGGCGAATGCTGAACAGGGCGTCACTAAACTGCTGGCTCAGCGCCACGGCACACAAGATTTCTTCGTGATGAACACCGATAGTATCCGTCAAACCATCGAGAAAACCACCTCAACTATGACCTTATTGGTATCGATGATTGCCGTTATCTCATTAGTGGTCGGTGGTATTGGGGTGATGAATATCATGTTGGTATCGGTTACTGAGCGCACGAAAGAGATTGGCGTTCGAATGGCGGTGGGTGCGCGAGCCAGCGATATTATGCAGCAATTCTTGATTGAAGCGGTTCTGGTGTGCCTATTGGGGGGCTGCATCGGCGTGGTGTTATCACTGGGTATCGGCCTGTTGTTCAGTCAGTTCAGCAGCAGCTTTTCGATGGTTTACTCGGTGACATCTATTATCACGGCGTTCGTCTGCTCCAGCCTGATTGGGGTGATTTTTGGCTTTTTCCCCGCAAAGAGAGCAGCAGAGATGGATCCTATCAGAGCGTTAGAAAGGTAGCGTGGAGAGAACAGATTCGGCAAGCTTCGCCTGGGCTATCTTTGGGCGGCACTAGAACCCATGGCGCATATGCTCATTCTACTGGGTATTTTCGGTTACTCAAACACCCCAGTCGATAAATACCGATCTCCGCGATCACATATAATCGCCACAATAACCGCCCCGGGGTTTTCTGCTGCCACTCGCAGTGCCCCGGCGACCGCACCACCGGAGCTGACACCACAGAAAATCCCCTCTTCTGTCGCGAGTCTCCGCATTGTCTGCTCTGCTGAGATCTGCGAGATATCCAGCACTTGATCCACCAGTTCGGGGCGGAATATCCCCGGCATATATTCAGGCGACCAGCGGCGGATGCCGGGAATACTGCTGCCCTCCGCGGGTTGCAGGCCAATAATGGTCACGTCCGGATTTTGGCTTTTCAGATACCGGCTAACACCGGTAATAGTGCCGGTAGTGCCCATACTGGAGACAAAATGGCTCACTTTACCGGCAGTTTGCTGCCAGATCTCTGGCCCCGTACCGGTAAAATGAGCGTAAGGATTATCGGCATTATTAAACTGGTCCAGCACCTTGCCCTGCCCATCAGCCTGCATCATCAACGCCTGATCGCGCGCCCCTTCCATGCCCTGCTCACGGCTCACCAGAATCAGCTCTGCGCCATAAGCGCGCATCGCCGCCTGACGCTCTTGGCTCATATTTTCTGGCATCAGCAATTTCAGCTGATAACCTTTTAGGGCCGCAATCATCGCCAGTGCAATCCCGGTATTACCGCTGGTGGCCTCGATCAACACATCGCCCGGTGCAATCTCCCCGCGTAATTCGGCCTGCTGGATCATGGCGAGAGCCGCCCGATCTTTGACCGAACCCGCCGGATTATTGCCTTCCAGTTTGACCCAAATCTCTGCATTTAGCCCTTGGCTTAAGCGTTGCAGTTTGATCAGTGGGGTGTTGCCTATGCAGTGTTCGAGGGTCGTCACGTTAAATACCTAACTTGAATTGATTTCAATAAAAGAAAAAGCAGCCATAAGGCCACCTTAGACTGCTGACAAACCTCGACGACTCGATCTCAAGAGGTGAGGACAGGTAGAGGAGTAAAGCGTCCGCGCCAAGGATGGCGCGGCTCGAGCCTCCAGGGACGGATTTACGGCGTCTTTACGATCCTCCGCCACTGACACTTTGCCAATAACCTCAGGCGGCCATAAGGCCACCTCTGTTTGCCACTGACATAAAAATCTATCAGGCGCTTTGGGCTAAAGCAATGGGCTGCAATAATTGATCGCCAGAATATAAGCGGGCATTCAATCCCCCAACATAATAACGATTACCGCGCACCGGGGCGTCAATATTCCCTTCAGGCAGCACCACGCTGATAGGATCTTGATGCCAACCAATAGGTTGTACTGTCAGTTGCCAGAAGTGACCACGGGGGCTGACTTCAAGCACTTGCACCGGTAATGGGCAGCGATCACTCGATTGAGTACTGACCTCCATCTCCCATGGGCGCAGGAACAGATCCACACTGCCTTGGTGCATCGGGGCCAAGTCCAGCGGCCAGTGATGAGCGCCGATATACAGCTGTGAGCCACGGATTTCACCGCTCAGCCGATTCACTTCACCGAGGAACTCCAGGACAAAACGGGTCGCTGGATCGCGCCACACTTCATCTGGCGTGCCAACCTGCTCAATATTGCCCTGACTCATCACCACCACTCGATCGGCAACTTCCATCGCCTCTTCCTGATCGTGGGTAACGAAAACGCTGGTGAACTTCAGTTCATCATGCAATTGGCGTAACCAACGGCGCAGCTCTTTACGCACCTGTGCATCCAGTGCGCCGAAAGGCTCATCCAGCAACAAAATTTGGGGTTCCACCGCCAGTGCTCGCGCTAAAGCAACGCGCTGCTTCTGACCGCCGGAGAGCTGTGATGGATAACGGTTAGCCAGATGGCCTAATTGCACCATCTCCAGTAGCTGTGCCACTTTCTGTTTGATAGCTGCCGCATTTGGCCGCTCACGGCGCGGTAATACCGTCAGGCCAAAAGCGATGTTATCGAACACCGTCATATGGCGGAATAGCGCGTAGTGCTGGAACACAAAACCCACACGCCGATCACGGGCATGAAGGCGGCTGACATCCGTGCCGTGGAAACTTAACCGTCCGGCGTTTTGGTTTTCCAGTCCAGCGATAATGCGCAGTAGAGTGGTTTTCCCCGAACCGGACGGACCGAGCAGCGCCACCATCTGGCCAGAAGGAATATCCAGCGTAATGTTGTTCAGTACCTTGGTGCGACCAAAATACTTGCTGATATTATCAATCTCAATGCTCATGTTTTTGCTCCTGTTCGAGACGAACAACCTGACGCGCTAAACGCCATTGCAGGCCACTTTTCAGAAAAAGGGTCACTATTGCCATCAGGGTCAATAACGCGGCGGCGGTAAATGCCCCAGCAGTGTTGTAATCCTGATGCAATAACTCAACTTGCAGCGGCAAGGTGTAGGTCTCGCCACGAATAGAACCGGATACCACCGAGACCGCCCCGAACTCACCAATCGCGCGGGCGTTGGTCAACACCACGCCATACAGCAGCGCCCAGCGAATGTTGGGTAAGGTCACCCGGCGAAACATCTGCCAACCGGATGCGCCAAGCAGCACCGCGGCTTCATCTTCCTGACTGCCCTGACTCATCATCACCGGCACCAGTTCACGTACCACAAACGGGCAAGTGACGAAAATAGTCACCAGCACCATGCCAGGCCAAGAGAACATCAGTTGGATATCATGGGAATCCAACCAGCCACCGACCACCCCATTCGAGCCATAAAACAGCAGGTACATCAGGCCAGCGACTACTGGCGAAACTGCAAATGGGATATCAATCAATGTCATCAATAACTGGCGGCCGGGGAAGACAAACCGCGTCACTAACCAAGCCAGCACTACACCGAACACCAGATTCACCGGCACAGTAATCAGCGCTACCAACAGGGTGAGCCAAATGGCGTGTAACATATCTGGATCGAATAAATTCTGCCCCACCACCGCAATCCCTTTCGAGAAGGCGGTGATAAAGATCCACACCATCGGGATCACCAGCAGCAAGAATGAGAACAGTGCGCCGATGGCGATCAGGGTCCATTTGCCCCAATTGATCGGTGGGCGGGCCACGCCGTTAAACTCGGTGATATCCGCCATCAGTGCCCACCTATCCGCCGACCAAAGCGGCTTTGTAACGTGTTAATGCCAAACAGCAGCACCAGTGAAACCGCCAAAATAACCGAGGCGATGGCGCTGGCTGCCGGATAATCAAATTCTTGCAAGCGGATGAAAATCATCAGCGAGGTCACTTCGGTCTTCCACGCGATGTTGCCAGCGATAAAGATAACCGCGCCAAACTCGCCCAAACTGCGGGTGAAGGATAACGCCGTTCCCGCCAGCAGTGCCGGTGCCAGTTCCGGTATCACCACCAGACGGAAACTCTGCCAGCGGCTCGCGCCTAAGGTTTCAGCCGCTTCTTCATATTCCGGCCCCAACTCTTCCAGCACCGGTTGCACCGTGCGCACCACAAACGGCAGGCTGGTAAAGGCCATCGCCACTGCAATCCCTAACCACGTAAATGAAACTTTGATACCAAATTCGTTTAACCAAGCCCCATACCAGCCAGTGGTGGAGAACAAGGTCGCCAGCGTCAAACCAGCGACGGCGGTCGGTAGCGCGAACGGCAAATCCATCAGGCCATCAAGCAAGGTGCGGCCGGGGAATTGGTAGCGGGTCAAAATCCACGCCATCAACATGCCAAAGACCGCATTAAAGATGCTCGCCACACCCGCAGCCAGTAAGGTCACTTTATACGCCGCGACCACCTGAGGGTTGGTTATCACCTCCCAGTACTGCGCCCAACTCATCTGTGCGACCTGCATCACTAACGCGCTAAGCGGCAGTAACAAGATCAGGCAGGTGTAAAGCAGGCTGCTCCCCAGACTGAGGGTAAATCCGGGCAGAACCCGTTTACTGGATGCCGACAACATTACTGATGCCCTTCCGCTAACAATTTATCCAGCACGCCGCCGGTGGCGAAATGAGTACTCATCACTTGTGGCCAGCTACCGAATTGATCTTCAACGCGGAATAATTTGGTGTCAGGGAATTGGGATTTGGCCGCTTCCATCGCCGCTTTATCGTAAACACGGTAGTTGAAGCTGGTGATCACCTGCTGTGCCGCGGGGCTGTAGAGGTAATTGAGGTAAGCAATGGCGGCTTTCTCAGTGCCATTCTTCTCCACATTTTTGTCTACCCACGCCACCGGGAACTCCGCCAGAATATCGACCGGTGGGACAATGACTTCATATTTATCGCTGCCATACTCTTTACGAATATTATTCACTTCTGACTCGAAACTGATCAGCACGTCACCCAAACCACGTTCGACGAAAGTGGTGGTTGCACCACGGCCGCCGGTATCAAAGACCTGCACGTTGTTCAGGAAGCGCTTCATCCAGTCGCGGGTTTTGGCCTCATCCTTGCCATTGGCCTGCTGTGTCGCGCCCCATGCCGCCAGATAGGTATAGCGGCCATTGCCAGAGGTTTTGGGATTCGGGAACACCAGTTTCACGTCTTCGCGCACCAAATCATCCCAACTGTGGATATTCTTTGGATTGCCCTTACGTACCAGGAAGGCCATGGTGGAGTAGAATGGTGAGCTGTTGTTTGGTAAGCGAGCTTGCCAGTCAGCCGGAATCAAATTGCCGCGATCGTGCAGGATTTGCACATCGGTGACTTGGTTATAGGTCACCACATCGGCTTTCAAACCTTGCAAGATAGCCAATGCCTGCTTGGAAGAGCCGGCATGAGATTGTTTGATGGTCAGCTTATCGCCCGGATTTTGCTGCTCCCACTGCTGCTGGAAGCCCGGATTCAACGCGGTGAATAACTCGCGGGAGACGTCATAAGAGCTGTTCAGCAACTCAGTGGCAGAGGCCGTTGTGCTGCCGAAAATAAGCGCACTTAATAAGGCAACACGGGTCCATCCATTTGTCTTCACTGAAGTCTGTTTCATTCTGCACCTTATTCACTGAGTTCATCCGGCAGGCATGTCATAAAATATTAACAGTGCCCTTAATATGTTCAGTGTATTTATAACTAGGCGCATACCTATAACGCTTTTATATACCGTTTAGTGATGTGCAAGTATCAAATGCTCTAAGCCAGTCACACCGCTGGTCGCCAGCCCCCCATTTTGCGCTTCTCTACCCATGAAAAAGCCCAGCCGACCTGCGCTGGGCGATAAAACCTTGGCTTAATTTATTTCTGTGTGACCACGCTCGCATGACTCGGCCCAATAGCGCCACTAAATGGCTTACCGTCGATGGCATCCACCATGCGCAAAGCAGATGGCCGCACCCAGCGCTGCACGCGGGATGGCATATCAAAACCAATCAACAGAATCACCACAAACGTCAGGCTGAACGAGAGCGAACCTAGCGCGGTGCCAAGACTCAGATGCTGAGCAATGGATGCCCCGAGAATCGGCGCTAATGCCCCACCCAATGCACCGACGTTGTAGGTAAAGCCCAAGCCCGCCGCACGTTGTTCGGTATCAAAATAGCCGCCCAACAGTTTTGGCAGCAATCCGGCAATCCCCTGCCCCAACATCTGTTGCAGGAACAGTAGGCCGCCAAGGAACAGGATGCTGCTACCCTGGATGGCAAACAGCGGAATGATCAGTAATTGCGAAATCAGCAAGCTGGTCACATAGGCTTTGCGGGTGCCTAACCAATCACCGAGGAAGCCCCCGACACAGCATCCCACCGCCGCACCAAACCCACTGAAGAACAAGATATTGCCGACCGTGTGCGGGTCATAGCCCAGATCCATCTTCAGATAAGTGGGCAGCAGTGCCTGAATCGGCCATGAATAGAGGAAGGCGCAGAACACCACCACCATCAGCATCACGCCCGTCGGCCAGCGATCACCGCTGGTCTGAATCATAAAGTAGACGAATATTGCGGCGCAAAGAATACCGAGAACCACCACCACCGGAGTCGATACCATGCCGGTGAAGCAGGCATAGAGCGCTGCAGCGGCAAAGATTGTCAGACCAATATTCAGATAACTTAGATTGCTGCGATACAGCATATCCACCATGTTGCGATTTTTAGTCTGTTTAGCGTGCTGTTGCTGACTTTGGGCCTTCTCCCAATCTTCAGCTTCTGGCAAATTTTTACGCAACCAGAGTGCAAAGATAATTGGCAGCAATCCGATGTAGAAAAGCATACGCCAGCCAAATGCCGGAACCACGTAGCTGTAAGCTTGAGCCGCCAATACTGCGCCGATAGAGAAGCCAGAGATCAGAAAACCGCTGGCTTTGTTACGCATATTCTTCGGCCAGCTCTCCATGACATAGGTGGAACTCGAGCCATACTCACCAGCCATGCCGATGCCAATAATCAGTCGGGCGATAAACAGGGTGGTGTAGCCGGGCGCTAAACCACAGGCCAGCGTGCCGAAGGAGAACAGCACAATACTGGTGATCATCGCCAGTTTGCGGCCATAACGATCGCCCATGGCACCCAGAACCAAACCGCCGAACCAGCGTGAAATAAAGGCGGCTGAGATCAGACTGGTGGCTTGAATCAGTGTCAGACCAAATTCTTGTTTAATATCAGTCAGAACCAGAGTAATAAGAACAAAATCAAAACCATCCAGGGCATAACCGATCCAGGCGGCAATAAATGCCTTCCATTGCGCAGGGCTTAGCTGCTTGTACCAGCGCAATGGCTTGTCTCCACGAGATCCTACTGAAGTGCTCATATCGTCGCTCTCTCCACCACCAGCCAAGTTCACTGGCAGAAACTGTTTTCCTCGCGGCAGGTATAACCATAGCAACCGATTGTTTATCATCACATAATCTGTCACTACCCGATGGTTCTCGCCACATTTATATTTATGTGGTTTTACTCCAAACAAAAACACACAAAGGAGTAAAACTCCATTTGAGTGTATAAGATCAGCTCACTAATTCAATCACTATGTGTCTAAAACGTGACAAAGATGGCGAAATGCTAGCGGGCGAGAGAGAGGCAACAGGATAACGGGGTGTTTACCTCCGCTGGCGGAATATCTCCGCAGCGGGGGTTAGGTATTGCAGCAGGAAATGTATTACCGGTCATCCATTTTGGCTAACCGCTTGGGTAGTTTTCCGCTTAATGCTCTCCGCCTGCGCCGGATCGGCTTTGACCAGTAGGGCGTAGATCAAATCCAGCACAAAGAGTTGCGCGATTTTGGTGCCGATGGAGTCCCCTTGCAGCTGCCCCTGGCGGTTACCGTTAATCAGCACATAATCCGCTAGCTCAGTAATGGTAGAGCCCATATTGTGAGTCAATGCCACTGTGGTCGCACCCGCCTGCTTCGCCAGCTTCAGGGCATGCACGGTTTCCGCCGAGGTCCCCGAGTGGCTGATACCAATCGCCACATCACCGGGGCGCATCAGCGAAGCTTGCATATACATAAAATGGTTATTGGTAGCGGCATCAACCCGCAGCCCAATCCGCATTAATTTACCTTTGGCATCTTCCGCGGTGATACCAGAAGAACCGACACCAAAAATGCAGATTCGATCCGCTGGACGCAGTAACTTAACCACCTGTTCGACACTCTCGATAGAGAGCAGATTTAGGGTTTCTGACAGCACGTTATTAATCGCCGACTGCAATTTATTGCCAATCGCCAGCGCATCATCGCCCTCTTGCACATCTGCATCCAACAGGCTGTTTTCACTGTTATGGCGGGTGGCCACTTCAATGGCCAGATCCATTTTGAAATCCTGAAACCCTTTATAACCCAGCGTCCGGCAGAAGCGGATGATAGTGGCCTCACCCGCCTGCGTGTGCGCGGAGAGATCAGCAATGGATAGGTGGGTCACCTTAGCCGGTTCCGCCAAAATATAGGCGGCAATTCGCTGCGCTGAGCGGGTCAGGCTATTTTGCATCGCACCCAAGGCATCAAGAATTTTACCTGGCTTAAAACGGGGGGCACCAGTTTTCACGCGGACACCTCAAGGGAAAGAGAATGGATGAACAGGGGACATATCTGGGGCGCATCATGACATAATTGGCCCATTTCGTGAAGGACAATGGCTGTGTTATGCGGGATGCATTCCATAAAAAATCCATAAAAAAACCCCGGGGGGCCGGGGAAGATGTCAAAGATCACGTGCGTTCTTATTATATAAAAATCATATCGATAGAGTATTTACAATAGGCTGTGGTGAACCTTTACCACCACCTTTTTAATGGTGCCGGAGCCGGTAATCTTGCAGCCTGGCTTATGAGGCTCACCCGGTAGAAACACCGCAAACATCCCCGGCAACATGCATAGTAGGCTCTTATCCGGGATCTCGGCGATGAGTTGGTAGTCGTCATCCGCATGATAAGCTTCCAGATGCTCCGTTGGCGTCAGAGTGGAATACTCAATGCCTTCAATGCCGCTTATCAACAGCTGGACATCCGCATAGGTGCGATGCATTTCAGCTTTTTTGCTCTCAGCGGGTTGGGTGTCAAACTCCATTACATTCATAAAAAGCAACTCGCCATCGATCTCATGACGCCCGCAGCTAAGCTCCACCAGTGGCTGCTTGGCCAAATAAGCTAAAACCCATTGAAGTCGCTCTGGCAACCCACCGAAAAATGCTGTTTGTGTTAATGATCCGCTGATCATACTGGCCTCGATGACTGGTAAAAGAATAATGATAATGGCTAACAAACCGACATGACCGCCTGCAGTCTGGCGAGGCGACTGCACCGATCAGCTTTGTCAGTCGTCTGAATTAATGAATTAGAGTGATGATCTTGCCCACAGTGCCGCCCCCAGCAGACCACTATCCTGCCGATGACATGCCGCCTGCATTGGTACGCGATAAATTTCCGGCAGCGCCTTTTGCGCGCCAATCACCCGCTCCAGATACCCCACCGCCAGCCCGACACTGCCGCCCAGAATCACAATTTCCAGATCCAAGGCCATTTTCATGTCTGCCAACATCTGTGCTATCGCCATCGCAGAACGGCTAATGATATTTTCCGCCTGAAGATTGCCAAGTTGCGCCATCTCAAACACTTTGGCGGCAGCGGCGGGCTGTTTCCAGCCTAAGGTTTCGGCACCAATGGCAGTACCGGATGCCACGCTTTCGACACATCCACGGCGACCACAGCCACATAACAGGCCATGAGGATCGGCGAGTGTGTGGCCAATGTGACCTGCCAGCCCGTGATTGCCGACCAGCAGCTTTTTATTCAAGATGATGCCGCCGCCCACACCCGTGGATACCGTCACGAACATCATATTATTGACAGAAATCTGACTGTTGCGATCATCACTTAATGCCTGATACTCAGCCCAGGCTGCGGCCTGCCCATCATTGAGCAGCACACAGGGTAAATCAGCAATCGACTGGATACACTCCTGCAATGGGAAATCTGCCAGCCCGCCCAAATTGGCGGGATTCAGCGCGGTGAGTCGACCACCACTGATAATGCCCGTTGAGGCCACCGCAACAAAATCAACCAGATGCCGATAAGGTGCGATCAAGGTGTCCAGTGCGATAGCCAGTTGTTCCGCCCCGCCCCGTGGCGTTGCCACCTGCTGGCGACCGATCAACATACCGCTCTCGGTGACCACTGCCGCAGCAATTTTTGTCCCACCGATATCTAGTGCTAACACTTTTCCCATCTGGCGTAACCCTCTTGCACCTGTAATGAATGTCATGACATTAATGGGGTGACTATGGCAATTTTTCCGTCATAACTCCATTAATATTTTTAAATTGGAGTTACACTCCGAAAAAGACATTTATTTACCTTCATCACCATTGCACCCCGCAACTAAAAGATCTAACATAATGGAGTAAAACTTCATTTAAAATTAAAGATCGGAGCTAAAAACCGTGCGCAATCTGACTGCGAGTGACCCGACCATGAGTAACACGAGTGATCTTCGCCACAAGCTGCAAAATGGCCTGATCGCATCTTGCCAGCCAGTCCCCGGTAGCGCCATGGATACGCCTGAAATTGTGGCGGCAATGGCTTGTGCGGCTCTTGCTGGCGGTGCCGTTGGCCTGCGGATTGAAGGTATCGACAATATTCTGGCGGTGCGCCGGGTTACAGATGCGCCGATTATCGGCATTATTAAGCGCGACCTGCCAGATTCCGAGGTCAGAATTACCCCTTGGCTGGAAGATGTCGATGACCTAAGTGCCGCCGGTGCCGATATTATCGCGTTTGATGTCACCTGCCGCGCCCGTCCGGTTTCGGTTGAAGATCTGTTTCAACGGGTGCGAGCGACCGGTCGTCTGGCGATGGCGGATGCTTCCAATCTTGACGATGGCTTGCAGGCCTATCGATTAGGTATCGACTTTATCGGCACCACCCTTTCCGGCTATACCCAAGATCCCGTGCCTACCGAGCCAGATCTGGCGCTGGTGAATCAGCTGGCTCAAGCCGGTTGTCGAGTGATCGCTGAAGGCCGCTATAATTCACCCGCACTGGCAGCAGCGGCTATCTCCGCGGGGGCTTATGCGGTGACCGTCGGCTCAGCCATTACCCGAATCGAACATATTTGCGGTTGGTTCTGCGAGGCTATCAAACAGCATGAAGCCGCAAAACTGACTGAATACTGATGACTATTGCGCCCATCTGGGCGACCCACTCTCTCTGATTTATAAGGATGCGTATGAAAAAGTTAACCGGCCTGATCGCAGCTCCGCACACTCCCTTTGATGAGCAGGGTGAGGTCAACTATCCCGTTATTGACCAAATCGCCGAGCATCTGGTCAATGATGGCGTGAAAGGGGTCTATGTTTGCGGCACCACTGGCGAGGGCATTCACTGCTCGGTTGAAGAGCGCAAAAAAATTGCTGAGCGCTGGGTCAACGCGGCACAAGGCAAACTGAGCATTACCTTGCACACGGGTGCACTCAGCATCAAAGATGCTGTCGATCTCTCCCGTCATGCAGAAACACTGGATATCTTCGCAACCTCCGCCATCGGACCTTGCTTCTTTAAGCCCGGCAATCTCGATGATCTCATCGCCTACTGTCAGGCCATTGCGGCCGCTGCGCCGTCGAAAGGCTTCTATTACTATCACTCTGGGATGTCCGGTGTGAATTTGGATATGGAACAATTCCTGATCAAAGCCGAATCCAAGATCCCTAACCTGTCAGGGATCAAATTCAATAATGCGGATCTCTATGAGTTCCAGCGCTGCCTACGAGTGAGTGGCGGTAAATTTGATATTCCATTTGGTGTAGATGAACATCTGCCGGGTGGTTTGGCCGTGGGCGCTATCGGCGCAGTCGGCAGCACCTATAACTATGCTGCCCCGCTGTTCCACAAAATCATTGCTGACTTCAACGCAGGCAATCAAGTCGCGGTACAGCGCAGTATGGATCAGGTTATCGCACTGATTCGAGTGCTGGTTGAGTTTGGTGGTGTTGCGGCGGGCAAAGCGGCGATGCAGTTACACGGCATTGATGCCGGTAATCCACGTCTGCCACTGCGGGCATTGACCAAAGAGCAGAAACAAACTGTCGTGAACAGAATGCGTGACGCAATATATTCTGCTTAATTGAGTGGCAATCATCGAGAACAAAATAAAAGGCCGGATATCCGGCCTTTCTTTATTATAGCGATAATAATTTAGTCAATGACGGCGCAAAATAATAGCTGCCCGTCACCGGTTTGCTGAAACCGAGCAACAGATCATGCTTGCCGTCTATTGCGCCAAACATGCTGAGTAATTGCTGCTCGATATTGTGTAAGCGTGCGCAATAAGCAATGAAATAGAGGCCATGTTTGCCACTGGCTTTACCGTAAGGCAGGCTTTGGCGCAAAATCTTCAGCCCCTTGCCATCTTCTTTCAGATCGACTCGGCTGACGTGAGAAGTGTCTGGACGTTGATCCGACGACAACTCCTGACTGTCATGCTTGGTGCGCCCAACAATTTGCTCTTGTTTATGCTCAGGGATGCGCTGCCATTTTTTCAGGTCATGCTCATAACGCTGAACCAGGATATAACTGCCGCCCGCATCCTCTTCGCCATCAGCAATCACCGCCACTTCTGGGCGGCTATCGCCCTGTGGGTTCTCGGTACCATCAATAAAGCCGGTAAAATCACGCTCTTCAACCCAGCGGAAACCGTGCGTCTCTTCTTCAACAGCAATAGCATCACCGAAAGCCGCAACCGCCGCTTGCGCTAAGGTAAAGTTGATATCCTGACGCAGTGATTGAATATGAATCAATAAATCGCGTTGAGTTGCAGGGGCAATCATTGGTGCTTTACCCAGTGGGACAAAAGGCTTTAACTCTTTCGCGCCCTGCCCATTGGATAGATCGTGCCAAACGTCAGAACCGAAAGCGATAACGGCACCGAGATGTTCATGAGGAAATTGTTGCTGCAACTCTTGCAATGAGTGGCAGAATTTTTTACAGCCCTGACGAATGGCATCAAATTCGCCCTGCACTTTTGCTTCCATAAATATGGCAAAACGGCAATGCTCCAGCAAAATGCCACTCTGTACTTGAGTCATCTTTTTTCCTTACTAAAAGCCGATATTGGTTATAGCGAATATAGTAACTGAAGCATTCAAAATTACCTTGCGTGAACGCAAAATAAAATGGAGAAGGGTGTAACATGGATAGGAATTATATTAAGGCGCTAGAAAAATAGCGCCTTAATAGGATGGGAATAAGAAGATAATAATATTTATTCGCTTTTGGCTCGCCAGATAATCTTACTCACTTTCCAGCTTTTTAACGTGTCATCAGACGGCATCAAACCTTCAGGGCCATGCCAGTCACCTGCAAATAAGTAGCTTACATGCTTGCTGTCCGGTGCGGCGCACTCTATTTGCGCGGCATCCTCACCGGTACCTTGGCGGCAAACACCAAAGGCTTTTTGATATAAATCACTAAATGGGGTGCCAATCTTGACGCCCGATTGACTAGGAATATTTTTATCCATTACGTCGATACGTTCTACCGTGCCTTTTGGCTGACCCGATATTACCAGCTTAATTTGGTCTTCTTTCATCGCCTGATAGAAAGAGACTAATTTGCCATCATTGGTCGCCATTCCGCTGCGTAACCGATAATCACCTTTCAGCCCATCTTTAATCTCATTTTCGGCCAGCGGCGTACTGGCAGTCATTCCGCCGACACCCTGATCAGTCACCTGTAAACTGCTACTGCCGCTGAACCAATTGAGCGGAGAGAGACTTGACCAAGAGAAACCGGACATGCTTGAACACCCAGCCAGCAACAAAGGGGCACCCAGTAATAACAACCGCACCCCAGACAACCGTGGGCGAATATTCATCTAAAGCTCCTTAAAAAAACCACTGCATCCAATCAGCTTCTCTGCAAAAAACACCACACAGAAGCGCAGTTATGGGCAGTTGAAAAATGATAACCAGTGGTTGGAGTCCTCAGCGCCGAAAAAGTGCCATTCCCGCGCAGGCATTGATCGCTATCACTGGTCAGCGGCGCATCTAATTTACTGCGCTCCCCAGATGAAAGCCACTGACAGTGGTTGATAAAATCCACATCACCCCCCATTTAATCACCTGATATTGAGACTTCAGCATGTTTTAACGTAAATTTGGTCTACCCTTGAGTACCAGAGAGGCTTTTGTCGCCTCCCGTTTCAGACGTAATTATTCATTCATTGAAGGAGCAATATAATGAAGAAATTAACCTTAGCTGCAACGCTTATGATGTTATGCGGTGCGCCACTGTTAGCCCACAGCGCGACCGACACCGCGAAAGGCGGCTTTGATGGCCCAGCAACTACCCAGACTCAGCCCGCGACTCAGGGCGGATTTACCGGCCCTAGCGCCACGAATACCACCGTGGATAAAGTCAAAAGTATGCGGGATGACGCCCGTGTTACCCTGCAAGGGAATATCGTCGAGCGGCTAGGCCACGATACCTATACTTTCCGCGACGACACTGGCACCATCACTGTTGATATTGATAGCAAGCGCTGGAAAGGCCAAACCATCACTCCGCAAGATAAAGTACAAATCGAAGGGAAAGTGGATAAAGACTGGAATTCAGTGGAAGTGGATGTGAAAAACATCACCAAGATTAAATAATTTATTTGGCATCTAAAGCCATTGGAGTCGCAGCTAACCCGCCTGCGGCTTCAAACCACAACAAAATCACTCCCCAAAATCATTGGAGTCGCAGGTAGGCAGCCAGCAAACGCAGCCCGATGAGCTGACTCAAGTCAGTGATTCGGGGGCGTGCGCGCAGCGAACACCCCTGCGGCTTCAAGGATGAAGGGGAGTGGGATTGACCCATGAAGACCCCGCTAACACCCCCCCATCAATGGTAATGGCTTGCCCAGTCAAATAGGCCGAGGCGGCCGAACTTAAAAAGAGCACTGCGCCAATCAAATCATCGGGATTGCCTAGGCGCCCTTGGGGAATAAAGTTCTGAAACCATTTTGAGCGATATTCGTCATCCCACAGTGGGCGTGTAAATTCAGTTTTAATAAATCCAGGCTCGATAGCATTAACTTGAATATTATCTCCCACCCATTCACGAGCCATTGCCTTGGTTAATTGACTGACCGCGGCTTTTGATGCGGCATAAACAGAGATGGTATTAAATGCGTGTTTCGCGCTCAGTGAGCTGATATTAACAATCTTCCCTCCCCCCTGTTTTGCCATATAGGGTTGGACCGCTTGCGCCAAAAAGTAGACGCTACGTAAATTGATATCAATGATGGCATCAAAGTCGTCGGCACTGACATCTTTGATCGGTTTTCGGCGATTGACACCAGCACTGGTGAGCAAGATATCAATGCGCCCCAGTTTGTCATGCACGGTATCCACCAACTGTCGGCAAGCTGCAACATCACTTAAATCGGCGGTAATCGATAAGGCTTTGCCTCCATCGGCTTCAATCGTGTCTTGAACCGGTTTGATTCGCGCGAGATCAATATCATGTAATGCCACTGTCGCGCCGGCATTCGCCAACGCCTGACTCAGCACACTGCCAATAGCTCCACCAGCCCCCGAAACCAGTACTACTTTGCCCTGCAAAGAAAATAGCTGCTCAATAATGTTGCTCATAGATACCTTCAAGTAGTCACTCGCCAACGCGACCGCCAGCAGTGAGATAAAATGTTAAAATCCATATTTTCACGAAAAGCGATACCCAAAGTCATTGGTGTTGCAAGTAGGCCGCCAGCTCCCCCTCCTGCAACTTCAAGTACAAAGGGCCTATAACTCCACTGGCCGTGCAGGGTCGATAATCCACTCACTCCAAGAACCTACATAGTGTTTGGCATCCCCCAGTCCCGCATGGGCCACCGCCAAAAGATTCTGGGCGGCAGTCACACCGGAGCCGCAGTAAAATACGGTGCGCTCAATCGGCACATCCCCCAGTAAGCGGGTGTAGTGCTGGCGTAACTCTTGCGGTGAGCGAAATAGCCCATTGCTGTCGAGTGTGTTCGCGCGATCCGCTAGTCTGGCCCCCAGAATGTGTCCTCGAACCGGATCGTGATAGACGCCGCCACCGTGGAAACCGGCTTCCGAACGGGAATCAAACACCGCCCATTCCGGGTTCTGACGGACATCGTCGACCAGCGCCACGTTCGCCTGAAAATCAGGACGCTCCTGTGCAACAAATGTGGCGGGGATTGGGGTCGGGACCTCGGTGGCGGTGGGATAACCCGCTTGAAGCCATTGGGGCCAACCGCCATCCAATACCGCCACGGCGTCATGTCCCAGCCAACGCAGCATCCACCATGTCCGCGAGGCCGCCATTAACCCGCCACTGGCGTCATACACAATGACTTGCGTGTTGGGGCCAATTCCCCACTGAGACAGCGTTTCTGCAAAGGCCTCAATCTGTGGCAATGGCCGTCGGCCGGTATGCCCAGGAATGACGGTGCCAGACAGATCCGTGGCCAGATTGGCATAGCGAGCACCGGGAATGTGCCCTGCCAGATACTGGCTTTGCCCCCAGCTTTCATCATCCAAGGTGAAACGAGCATCCAAAATGACCCAATTCGTATCGTGCAAATGTGCTGCCAATTCATTGGCTGAAATTATTGTTTTGTATGTCATATAACCCCCTGGTAAAAATAATCGATCGCATTTATCTGGGTAAGCCGGGCAGTGGAATGTGTTCCGCAACCAACCCCTGCGCTCTTAATGCGAGCCAAAAATCGTCTGGGATAGGTTGCTGAAAATTCACTGAATTCTGCGTAACCTCAGTGAGTCGAGATGGGCCGTACAGCACACTGGCAACAGCGCTGAATCCCAGCGGGAATTGCAGCGCGGCAGCGGCGAGTGGGACCGAAAAATCGGCAGCGACGGCTTGCAGCTTTCTCACACGGTCGGCCACCGAAACCGGCAATTTGCCATAGTCATAACGCGCCCCATCATGAATACCGGTCGCCAAGACACCGGAATTGAATACGCCACCAATGACGATACCTGCCCCCTCTCGCTGTGCCCGCAGCAGCTCGTCAGCATAGATATCTTGCTCAAGTAAGGTGTAACGTGATGCCACCAAAAACAGATCTAGTGGATAGCGATCCAGAAAGCGGTTAATCATGCCCGCCTCATTAACACCAGCACCGAATGCCGCAATTTCCCCAGCCGCCTTCAACTCCTCCAGCGCCCTAAAACCGCCGGACTCCAGCTCTTTTAGCTTGCCGAGCAAATCCTGTTCATGGGGGAAATAGCCCGTATCCAAGTCATGGATATATAAAATATCGACTTTATTGATCCCCAGCCGCTGTAGGCTGTCTTCATAGGAGCGCAGAATGCCGTCATAGGTGTAATCATGGACATGATCAAAAGCCAAGCCGCCTTGCCAAGGGGCTGTTTGGAAGGTTTTTCGCGAGCGAGGCACCCGCAGGCGGCGGCCCACTTTGGTTGATAGCACATAGTCATCACGACGCTTTCGATAAAGAAAACGCCCAGTTCGATGTTCCCCTTGACCGCGCCCATACCAAGGTGCGGTGTCATAGAGCCGGATACCGTTATCCCATGCTGCTTCCAGCGTCGCATGGGCATCTTGCTCCGCAATTTCTTCGAATAATTCGCCTAATGGGCATGTTCCAACCCCGACAGTCGGTATCTGAAACCCAGTTTTCCCCAATGGCCGTCTGTTTTCTAATCCCATCATCTCTCCTCACGCGACTTAATCTCTCTCGGGCTGAACTTGCCGCGCCGTTGACGCTGACAAATAGGCCGCCTCGAGTAAGCCGTAGGTTAGTAAACTGTCCCGGCCCGATGTTTCCGGTTCGCGCTTCTGGCGCAAACACGCAATAAAATGGCGCTGTGTCCGCACCACACTGTCCTGAATCTGTGTCCATGGCTCACTCGTCCATGAACGCCCGTCATGCTCGACTTTTTCCTGTCGGGATGTGCCATTGGCGTGGATGGTGAGCACCTGATCCGCCCCAATCAGCAAGGTGCCTGCTGTCCCTTCAATCTCGGTCAATGTCTGTGGAAAGGGGTCGGGGTAGCGTTTTGACGCGTAGCTGAAATCGAGCACCGTCGTTGCGCCACTGTCATGTGAGAGCACGATGGTGGCGGCATCTTCACCGGCAATGCCCGCCTTGATTTGCTGGGTGTGGCAAAACACGCCTTGAGCATCACCAAAGAGAAATCGCGCCAGATCCAACAAGTGGATCCCGACGTCCATAATCATGAAACGCTTCACTTTTATCAGGTAGGGTTGGTTCGAATAGACATCAATGGCGGTTCGCCACGAGAGCCGACCAAAGGTTAATTCCCCCAGTTCGCCGCTGTCGATAATCCTCTTGGCGGCTCTGAAAACATTCTGAAAGCGAAAGTCCTCATGCACCATCAACGGCACATTGGCCGCCTGTGCCATCGCCACCATCCGGCGGCACCCATCAAGGTCGGGCGCAAACGGCTTCTGCACAATCACCGGAATATGGTGCGACATAGCAGCGCCCACTAGTGCCTCATGGGTTTCCATCGTGGTGGGAAGATCGACGAAATCGAGCCTGTGGGTGGCGAACAGCGCGTTCACATCGTCGGTATAGTGGGCGATGCCAAATTTCTCTGCCGCCGCTTTGGCTTTCTCAATATCCAAATCACAGACCGCGACAATCTCGACATCGTCAATATCTTTCCAACCGGCCAGATGGTTTTGGGCAAAAAAACCACAACCCACCACGGCCCCTTTTAATCTTGAAGTCATTGGGTTAGTTATCTCTGATAATGGATTCTTGCCACTGCATAGGCATCCAACGTGAGACCCTGACCGATATCGCGCACGTCGCTTTCCTGACGAAAGTGTTGTGGCGATAACGCCGCCTGTTCACTGTGAGCAACATCCAAAATGCGCACCTGAGCCACACCCACATCGGCTAGCGTGACATTCACTGGCTCGCTGGCAAGATTAGCCATCAGCAGGACATTCTCCTTACCCTCTTGCCAGCCAATAACCGCCAATTTTTCACTGTCTGATGCCACTTCAAGGCGCGTTTTTCCGCTGCCAGAAGCCAAATCAGCCACCACATGGAAGAGCGGATACACACTGCCCTCCTCCTGCGTATCCCACCACTCACGGGCATAGCGTTGTTGAGTTGAGATCACGCCAAACGGCCCGGTCGGTGCTCCTAGCACCAAGGTGTCGACCCCGTGTTTGGCTATCGTCGCGGCATAGCCGACATGCCATGCCGCAGCAAATAGGCCACGTTGGCGGGGATCATTAGCCGCCAAACCCACGCGCGCAGAGTCCGGATTGGCGACGGGGCCACTGCCATAGGGGTTTAACCGCGCACCAATGCCAATCGGGCCGATGCGATAAGGCACATTTCTCGCAATCTGTTTTTCAGAACCAAGAATCTGCTTTTCAGAACCACCAATCTGTTTTTCCGCACAAATAATCTGTCGGGCAGAGCGAATGATGTGGGGTAGCGATTGCAAGGTTTCGATAACCGATGCATCGTCGGCCGCATGAACTGTTGGCGTGGTCGCGTGAGTAATAAAGTCGAATGCACCAATAGAGGGGCGTTTGCGGTTGAATTCCGTAAAGAAAGCGGGGCTTCCCCCGCCAATCGGAATAGCAGGAAACGCTTTTTTAGCTTCGCGATAGATATCCACATCCGAGGGGGATGGCGGACGAGTCTCGCCGGGCTGGAATGAGCGCTCATCAATCTTGGGGAAAATCGCGACTGACAGCGGCGCAATGCCGACATCCTTCAATAATTGCGCTGCCTGTGCGATCTCCGGTGCGGGGTCATGGCTGGCAGTGAGCAACAATTCAAATGCCACCGGCAAATGGGTGCGGGAGGCCAGTTGGCTGGCGGCGGCAAGATGTTCACTCTTGTGCTGAGCGGCAGGGTCATAGCGCAGCAATAAATGGACAGGGCCAATCTGCGCCAGTTGTGGCGCATGGGCGATGGCATCGGCACTCTCATCAGCGGACAATCCCAGACCTATCGCGGGAATAACCTGTTTTGTGACCGCCCCTACCGCCACTTGAGCAGAGGCTGCGGTTTTGATGACAGGCTGTTCATCTGATGGGATCGCATTGTCGCTAATATGGATAATGACCGATTGATGCGACACTTGCTCCGGCTGCAAATGGTAGGGATAAGGCAGGCCAATTGGGCGGCTGTATATTTTAAAAGAGGCATCTGACCAATTACGATGATCTTCGGCTTCAAAAGTATCGCCCTCAAATCGGGTGACGACTGACAGGTGCTTGATTGGCCGATGAGTCATTGCGCGAATATTGAATATCGGCTGTCCAGGGCTAATGGCATCAGGGATCGTTAACTCTTCACTCGCCCCTTCAGCGTGTTCAACCTGAACAGCGCTGCCCGCAAATCCGACCAAAGGATAGAGCACAACAAACCCGGTACGATTGGTGGCAAAAGGTGTCTCGGCAGCAATACGGGCGCTGGCTGACAATGCCCCATCGCTGCGCCCGGTAAAGCGGATGTTGACCCTGAGCTGTTCGCTGCCATTGGTGTAATGTGCCTGATAGCTCACTTCAAAGGTATCATCACTCTGCTGAATATTTAATCCGCTAATCTGCGGTTCGGGGGTGCCCCACCCCGGCGTGCGAACCAAAAATGTCAGCGCGCGCAAAATCTCGACGCCACGCCAACGAATCCAGCGCAAAGCGCCATGATCAAATTCGGCGGATAACGACGTTGCCGACAGCGTTTGTTTGGCCGCCTCAATGGCCGAAGTACCGGTCAGGAAAACAGCTCTGCTCATCGTTTTTGCCTCTTGATGAAGATATCAAATGTCACGGCGGCAACAATAATGATGCCAATCAGCAACTGCTGTAGGTAGGGAGAGATATTCAAAATAACCAGCCCATTGAGCAACACGCCAATCAGCAGGGTGCCAATCACCGTCCCCCAAATACTGCCCGTGCCGCCATACAAACTGGTGCCACCAATCACCACCGCCGCGATCACATACAACTCATACTGATTACCCGCCACGGCCTCCGCCGAATTCAGACGCGCGGTGAGTAAAAAACCGCCTAATCCGGCCAGTAATCCGGTCAGCACATATACACTGGCCACTACCCCTTTTACATTCAGGCCACATAAGCGCGCCGCTTCCGAATTTGAGCCAATGGCATAGACCGAGCGGCCATAGCGGGTAAAATGCAGGGTCACTGAGGCGATAATCGCCACCAGCGCAAAGACAATAACCGGCACCGGAACCGGCCCGATCATGCCTCGCCCCCACCAGCCTAAGGCGTCATCAAACCCACTGACGGGGCTGCCATTGCTGATCATCAGTGTCAGGCCACGAAACACGGTCAACCCACCTAATGTCACGACAAATGCCGGCACAGCCAGGCGTGCGATGATCAATCCTTGCAGTGCGCCCGCCACCCCGCCGGTAATGATTGCGGCCAATGCAGCCCATTGCCAGGCAATCACCCGCCCATCAGCGAACAGCATAAACTGGCCTTCAATACCGCCCTTGGCGACCACGGCGGCGACCATGCCTGATAACGCGGCGATGGCCCCGACGGATAAATCAATGCCACGGGTCAAAATAATAAATGTCATTCCCACGGCAATAATGCCGTAGATAGAAACCTGTCTGACAATATTGAAAAGATTGATTGATGAGAGAAAACGCGGGGCTAATAACGTAAATAGCGCCATTAACAGCACAAGAAAAATCAGCGGGGCGTAACGCGCCAGAATAGCTTTCTTCTTACTGCTGTTCTTATTTCCAATCAGGATTGTCGAACTCATAGTCATCTCTCTAATCCAATAAATTAATTCACACTGGCGCAATTATTCACACAGGGACAACAGGGCGCGTCATCAATTGCATGACATTTTCTTCATTGGCCTCATGCGCCAATAACTCGCCGGTTAATTGCCCCGAGCGCATAGTGAGGATGCGGTCACTGACGGCAAGCACCTCAGGTAAATCCGAGGAGATCAAAATGATCGCCACGCCCTTTGCCGCCATATCACGCAGCAGCCGATGGACATCCGCTTTAGCGGCAATATCCACTCCGCGCGTCGGCTCATCGACAATCAGCAGCGCCGGGTTCTGAGCCATCCAACGGGCCAGTACCACCTTTTGCTGGTTGCCCCCCGACAAGGTGGCGATGTCGGCCCCCAAACTGACGGCGCGCAGGTTTAACTTTTTTTTAAAATCAAGAAAGGAGAGCCGCTCACGTTGACGATCAATAAAGTGACGAGCGGTGCGTAAAGGTGAATGGATAATCGCGAAATTCTCTTCTACCGTCAGAGACATAAACAAGGCTTGCTGCTTACGATCCTCTGGCACCAAGCCGATACCGGCAACAATCGCATCACGTGGTGAGGTCGGGTGATAGGCTTTCCCCTGAAGACGTAATGTGCCGGTGCCTATCGGATCTGCACCAAAGAGCAACCGGGCAATTTCTGTTCTACCAGCCCCCACCAGCCCGGCAAAACCGACGATTTCGCCCGCTTTCACCGTAAAACTGACATTCCGTACTGCCACTCGCTCAAAGCCAGTGGCGGCGCTCGACAGGTTTTCAACTTCCAAAATATTGTGGCCCGTCGTGTCACGCGCTGAGTGATCAAAAGTCGCTAAATCACGCCCGACCATCAGCCGTACAAGGCCATCAATAGAGATATTCTTAACCTCGCCCTGCCCAACAAGCTGACCATCCCTTAATACGCTGTAGGTTTCGCATAAGGCCTTGATCTCTTCCAATCGGTGGCTGACATAAATAACAGCCACACCGCTTTCAGCAATGGTCCGCACTGCCTGCTTTAATTTTTCGACTTCCGTTGGGCTTAATGCTGCGGTGGGCTCATCCATGATAATTAAGCGGGGTTTGGAGGTGAGCGCCCGCGCAATTTCAACTAATTGCTGTTCCGCAATACTTAATTCCGCAATTTTGCGTAACGGATTAATAGGGACACCCAGTAATTCTAATACTTGGCGCGCATCATTCAGGATGGCGTTCCAGCGAACAAAGCCAAATCGATTAACCGGCAAGTGCCCAGCAAAAATAGTTTCGGCAACCGTTAAATCAGGAAAAAGACTAAATTCCTGATGGATAGTTGTAATACCGGTTTTCCAGGCATCTAGCGGCTTATTAAATGATGTCGAACGGCCTTGTAAAATAACAGTGCCACCATCGGGTTGATGCACGCCGCTTAATATATTAATTAGCGTAGATTTACCCGCACCATTCTCACCTAATAGCGCTCTTATTTCCCCCGCCCGCAAAGAAAAAGAGACGCTATCCAGCACGGTCTGACCAAAAAATGATTTGGTCAGATTCCGGATACTAATATATTCATCTCCATCCCGATTCACTGCCGGAGAAACGGGATGTGAAGATAATAATAGAGTCTCGACCGACATTATTTTACGAGCCCGATGCGTTCTGCATCATTAAGATTCTGGCTGGTAATCGCGACTGGGCTAACTAAAACATCGACTGTTGCAGGGCGAGCGCCGGTGCGGATGTAATCGGTCAGGATTTTTACCGCTTCACGGCCCTGTTTACCCGGATACTGATCGACTGTCGCGGTGAGCACACCATCACGTACCGCTTTCAGGGCATCGGTGGAACCATCATAGCCAAAGATAGCCACCTTGCCCTTCAGACCGCGAGCCTCGACCGCTTGTGCGGCACCCAATGCGCTATCATCATTACCCGCGACAATCACGGTTGGGGTATTTGCCAAACCGGTTAACAGATTCTCTGTCACTGATAAACCTTGGTCGCGGTTAAAGCGCGCAGTTTGCTCGGCGACAAATTTGTAAAGTTCAGGGTGCTTATCTAATGTGTCGTGCACGCCCTTACTGCGGTCATTGGCTGTCTTATCACCTGGGATTCCCTGCAAGTTAATAATAGTGGCACCCTGAGGGAATAATTTCTCTACGGCTTCGCCTTGACGCTGCGCACCGATTAAATTATCTGCTGCCACGTTGGCAATCACCTCGGGCACCCCATTGACCGGGCGGTCAATGGTGACAACTGAAATACCTTCTTTAATGGCGCTACGTAATACCGGTGCCAATGCCGTTGCATCGGCGGGTGCGATAATAATGCCATCAACCCCTTGAACAATTGCCGCTTCAATATCAGCAATTTGTTTAGGCGCGCTTAATTGACCATCAGAACGAATAATTTTTACATGGCCCAATGTTTTAGCTTCATCTTCAAGTTGTTCTTGTAGAAAAACAAAATGTGGGAAGCTGTATGATAATGCTGAGACTAAAATCGTCACCGGCGCATCTTTGCCTTTCGGCGCAGCATTAGCGGAGTAAGCAAAGGTGCTTAATGTAATAGCTAACGTTGTCATTAAATAAGTTACTTTACGCATAAGAATATATTTCCCCGTTTATACCCGTCATACTTCAAGCTGCATGTGCGTTGGCGACGATAAATATCCCGAATCATTTATCACAGTAAACTCATCGGGATTACCTCTCATACCGCCCTCCTGCAACACGAATTATTTAGGGCATGTATAAAATTATCTAATATATTAAAATTAGAAAAATAGAATTAAGAAAGCGATTAATAAAAAACGCTGCAAGTCTTATTGGTAAATACAATAGAATTGGACTATATCATGGGAAATATTATTTTAAATGGCAGTTCTACAGAATATTTTCACATTTAATTATGCGAAAAATAGAATACCTATATCAGTAAAAGTATTAACTAAAGAACATAATGATATTTACGATGTAATGATCGAAAGTCCCCGACTGCGCAAATAAGGAATTAACGTCAGCAGACCGCACACGAACCCTACCGACCCATCATGAAGAAAGCAGCCCAAGGCATACTTGCGCGGAAAGACCCCTGACTTGGGGATAGGGTTGCCCCACCTCATTACGCCAAATGTATCATCACCCGCCAGTGGCTTTAAAAACCAACCATCAATACTCCTGATCCACAATCAGCCGTTTGCCCAGCATGATGGTGTCTTGAGTTTCGTAATCGAGCTTTTCATACATGCCAATTACCGCGTCATTGTCTTCGCGCACCATGATATTCAGCTTCGGGCAGCCACGAGCGATGAGTTTCTTTTCCAGACGGCTGATCAGCGCATTGGCAAAGCCACGTCCGCGAAAATCGGGGTGCACCCCCAGGTAATATGCCGAGCCACGGTGGCCGTCATAACCGCCCATGATCGAGCCGACAATTGCGCCGCTGACCTCTGCGACTAAAAACAATTCGGGATCATGGTTCAGCTTACGCTCAATATCCATCTCCGGATCGTTCCAAGGCCGCAGTAAGTCGCAATGCTCCCACAGCAGAATGACTTCTTCAAAATCGGTTTGCTGAAATACGCGGATTTCCATGGATATTCGCACCCTTGAGTCAAATGGATATGTGATGATTACGCAATATTATATCACGCCATAATAAAGTTATATTTCCCCTAGTGATAGTACGTAATGATATTTGGGCAGAACCAGATAAATCTCGTTCGGCTCCCGCTCAATAAGCTCTAATCCACACCGAGAGTACAACACTGGCGGTAAATCGGGGTATACTTGGCCCCTGAAAATTACCCGATAATTAGAACCCTTCTGATGAATTTACCCGATATAGCCCAAATCAAAACCTATCTGCTGGATTTGCAGGATAAAATCTGTGTCGCACTGGCCGCAGCCGATGGCAGCGCTACGTTCACCGAAGAGAACTGGACCCGCGAAGAGGGTGGTGGTGGGCGCAGCCGGGTATTGATTAATGGCGCGGTATTTGAGCAGGCGGGGGTTAACTTTTCCCACGTTTCAGGCGCGATGCTTCCCGCATCCGCTACGGCACATCGCCCCGAATTGGCCGGTCGCAGTTTTCAGGCCCTGGGCGTATCACTGGTTATTCACCCGCTCAGCCCCTATTTGCCCACCAGCCATGCCAATGTGCGTTTCTTTATCGCCGAGAAACCCGGCGAAGATCCAGTGTGGTGGTTTGGCGGCGGCTTTGATTTAACGCCCTTTTATGGCTTTGAAGAGGATGCAGTTCACTGGCATCAGACCGCCTATCAGCTGTGCCAGCCCTTTGGTAAACAAGTCTATCCGCGCTATAAAAAATGGTGCGATGACTATTTTTATATTAAGCATCGTAATGAAGCGCGGGGGATCGGCGGCTTGTTCTTTGATGATCTGAACAGCCCTGATTTTGCTACCTGCTTCCACTTCACTCAGGCGGTCGGTGATGGCTTCCTCGATGCCTATTTGCCGATTGTCGAACGGCGTAAGACGCTGAGTTGGGGCGAACGTGAACGCCAGTTCCAGCTTTATCGCCGTGGCCGTTACGTTGAATTCAATTTGGTTTGGGATCGCGGTACCTTGTTCGGTTTGCAAACCGGTGGGCGCACAGAGTCTATTTTGATGTCCATGCCGCCACTGGTGCGCTGGGAATATAACTATCAACCGACGGCAGATAGCGCTGAAGCGGCGTTGTACCGCGATTTTCTGCCCGTCAAAGATTGGCTAACCGCAGGGGAACAGCACTGATGCAAATTTGGGTTGATGCGGACGCCTGTCCGAATGTGATTAAAGAGGTGCTGTTTCGCGCCGCTGATCGTACTGGCATCATGGTGACACTGGTGGCGAATCAGCCACTGAAAACACCGCCATCTAAATTTATCCGCACGTTACAGGTTGCCTCCGGTTTTGATGTCGCCGATAACGAAATCGTGCAGCGGGTGGAAAAAAATGATCTGGTGATCACCGCCGATATCCCACTGGCGGCAGAGGTGATTGAGAAAGGCGGTATCGCGCTCAATCCACGCGGTGAGCGCTACACCCCTGATACCATCCGTGAGCGGCTGAATATCCGTGATTTTATGGATACCATGCGCGCCAGTGGCATTCAGACCGGTGGCCCCAATACCTTAAATCAGCGTGACCGCCAGCAGTTTGCCAACGAACTGGATAAGTGGCTACAGCAAGCCAGCAAGGCCCGATAAGTCAAAACCCGCCGAGGCGGGTTTAATACTCAAAGTCATTGGCGTTGCAGCCATTGCGTGAATCCAGAATCACTGACATCAGTCAGTGATTAGGCTGAACGAAAGCCGCCAACAACGTTGCAACGTCTAGGACGAAGAGTATTTACAACGGCTCTGTTTGCGCCTCGACGACGGCTAACGCCACCATATTCACGATACGCCGCACCGATGCAATCTGCGTCAGAATATGAACCGGTTTTGCTACACCCATTAATACCGGCCCGACCGTCACCCCTTCCGACGACGTGACGCGCAGCAGGTTATAACTGATACGTGCAGCTTCCATATTCGGCATAATCAATATGTTGGCCGCCCCTTTCAGCGGGCTATCTGGCATTAGGTTATGGCGGATACTCTCCACCAGTGCGGCATCACCGTGCATCTCACCATCAATTTCCAGCTCAGGTGCCATCTGATTGACCAGCGCCAAGGTGCGACGCATTTTGCGTGCCGCCGGACAATCTGAAGAGCCGAAGCTTGAATGAGATAGCAGGGCAACTTTTGGCTCGATACCGAAGCGGCGCACAGTTTCAGCCGCCATTAACGTGATCTCCGCCAACTGCTCTGGTGTCGGATCGTCATTGACGTAAGTATCGGCAATAAAGGTGTTACCCGTCGGCAGCAGCAGTGCATTCATCGCCCCCGCCACATGTGCGCCCTCGCGGAAACCAAACACTTTCTCCACCACATCATAATGTTCATGATAAGTGCCGATAGTACCGCAAATCATCGCGTCAGCTTCACCTCGGTGCACCATGATGGCACCAATCAGGGTTGGGTTGCCAATCACTGCGCGGCGGGCCTGCTCTTGCGACACCCCACGGCGTTTCATGATTTGATAATATTCGTGCCAGTATTCATTAAAGCGCGGGTCAGACTCATTATTGACCACTTCAAAATCTTTGCCGATGGCAATTTGCAGGCCCAATTTCTTCAGCCGGGTCTCAATCACCGTTGGGCGACCAATCAAAATCGGGTACGCCAGCCCTTGCGAAATCAGCTCCTGAGTGGCGTGCAACACCCGCTCTTCTTCCCCTTCCGCCAACACCACCCGCTTCATCTCTTTCTTCGCTTGCGAGAAGATCGGCTTCATAAACAGGTTAGTTTTGTAGACGAACTCTGTCAGTTTCTCGATGTAAGCATTGAAGTCAGTAATCGGGCGAGTGGCTACGCCGGAATCCATCGCGGCTTTAGCCACCGCGGGCGCGATTTTTACAATCAGACGCGGATCGAATGGTTTCGGGATAATGTATTCAGGGCCGAAGGAGAGATCTTGCTCACCGTAAGCTGACGCCACCACATCACTCTGCTCAGCCAGCGCCAGGTCGGCGATGGCATGTACACAAGCCAGCTTCATCTCTTCATTGATAGTGGTCGCGCCCACATCCAGCGCGCCACGGAAGATGAATGGGAAGCAGAGTACGTTATTGACCTGATTCGGGTAATCCGAGCGGCCAGTACAGATAATCGCATCTGGGCGCACCGCTTTCGCCAGCGGCGGCAAGATTTCAGGTTCCGGGTTCGCCAGCGCCAGAATCAGCGGGCTAGGAGCCATGGTTTTCACCATATCTTGGGTTAACACACCTGGGCCGGAACAACCGAGGAAGATGTCCGCACCCGGCATGGCATCGCCCAGTGTGCGCTGACCATTGTCATCAATGGCATAAGCCGCTTTGGTTTCAGCCATATTGGCTTCACGGCCCTTATAAATAACGCCTTTGGAATCACAAGCAGTGATATTGTGATGCTTTAATCCCAGCGCCACCAGCAAGTTTAAACAGGCGATGGAGGCTGCACCAGCACCGGAAACCACCAGTTTCACATCACTGATATCTTTTTTCACTACCCGCAAGCCATTGAGCACGGCGGCAGTACAGATAATCGCAGTGCCATGCTGATCGTCATGGAATACTGGGATCTTCATGCGCTCGCGTAATTTCTGCTCAATATAAAAACACTCCGGCGCTTTAATATCTTCCAGATTGATGCCGCCAAAAGTCGGTTCCAGCGAGGCGATAATATCAATTAATTTGTCTGGATCGAGCTCATCCACTTCAATATCAAAAACATCGATACCCGAGAATTTTTTAAACAGAACGCCCTTACCTTCCATGACCGGTTTACCGGCTAATGCGCCGATATTTCCCAGCCCAAGCACTGCGGTGCCGTTGGAAATAACCGCGACCAAGTTACCGCGCGCGGTATATTTGTAGGCAGCCGAAGGATCTGCTGCAATTTCCAAACAGGGGGCCGCAACACCGGGAGAATAAGCCAGCGCCAAATCCCGTTGGGTCGCTAGCGGCTTGGTGGGTGATACCTGAATTTTTCCTGGGGTGGGGAATTGGTGAAAATCAAGCGCACTCTGTTTCAATTGTTCGTCCATTGTAGGTTCCCTTTGCTTTTATGTTTTGAGGTAATAGCTGAACCAGTATAGTGAGTGAATCATCACAATCTATGAACTAGGACATACTCTGCATAACATTTTTGTATCAATCGCGGAATTTACTTATCAATCAGAAGGGATTATCAACAATGGGGGAGTGGATCTACTCTCCAAAGAGATGGATTTGAGCGTATTGCAACAGCATAATCGTCTTGCCATCTTTAATCCGACCGTCGGCAATCATGGCAATCGCCTCAGTGAATGGCAGTTCAACCACTTCAATGACCTCATCTTCTACGCCAACATCGTTGGTGACTTTCTGATCCGCATGATATTCAGCGGCAAAGAAATAGATAATTTCAGTCACGCCGCCCGGCGACATATAGGCTTCAAATAACTTTTGGACCTTATCAATCTGATAACCAGTCTCTTCCATGGCTTCACGGCGGATACACTCTTCCGGCGAGTCGTTATCCAATAATCCTGCGCAGGTTTCTAATAGCATGCCTGTCGGATTACCATTAACGTAAGTGGGCATGCGGAATTGGTTTATCAGTACCACGGTGCCCTTTTCACGGTTATACAGCAGAATAGTCGCGCCATTACCCCGGTCATAGACTTCGCGGATTTGTTGTACGGTGGTGCCATCATCAGCTTTTAAATCAAAGGTATATTTGTGTAATTTAAACCAATTTTTGGATAACAGTTCAGGCTGAATATTTTCAATTTTAACTGACATAGTGCTTTTCTCTACTCCCAACAACACCATAAAGTTTTATCTACTTAGATAACGCCACTCCGAGCTCATTTGCAATAGGCACTCGTGTAATAAAATATGCCCCGATACGGGGCATATAAGAAAAGATTAATCAGGATATTTACGATTAAAAACCGTTAGGAACATCCTTCATATCCGGTAACTTATGGGCAATGCCTTTATGGCAGTCGATACAGGTCTTGCCTTCAGTAATGGCTTTACTGTGCATCTTCGCCGCCACGGTTTTTTGCGCAGTGAAATCCATATTGTCGAAGTTATGGCAGTTGCGGCACTCTTGCGAGCCATTGGCTTTCATGCGCGCCCACTCATTTTCGGCCATGGCCAGACGATGAGCCTCAAACTTTTGCGGCGTATTAATCAGGCCGATGGTCTTGGCATACAGCTCTTTACTGGCCTTGATTTTACGCACCATTTTTGGCCCCCACTCATGGGGTACGTGACAATCCGGGCAGGTCACCTTCACACCACTGCGGTTGCTGTAGTGGATGGTTCCCATGTACTCCTGATAAACGTTGTCTTTCATTTCATGGCAGCTGATACAGAATTTCTCGGTATTCGCCATCTCCATGCCGGTATTAAAACCGCCCCAGAAAATGATGCCACTGACAAAGCCAATCAGCAGTAAAGTCCCTAGCGCCAGTCGGCTTGGCCGACGCCACCACTGCCATATCCGGCGGATCACTCCCGGCTTTTTAGTTTCACTCATCACTGGCCTCTCTCATCGCTAATCTCACAGTAACACCCGGGTTATTGACCAAAGCCAGGGGCGGGTTGGAAGCTGTTACCGACAATCGGTGCGGCATCGGTTTGTGGTACATGGCATTGCAGGCAGAAGTAGCGACGTGGCGAGACTTCACTCGACACTCGGCCATCGCGGTCAATAAAGTGGGTCGGGCTGATGCGCGGTGCACCAGTGGTGCGATAGTGCTCAACGCCGTGGCACTGCAAGCAGCGGTTGGTGTTTTTGCTGATTTGATAGCCATCCACGCTATGGGGGATCAGCGGTGGCTGGTTAACATAGTTCAGCGCCATCCGCTGTTGCTGTTTCGGCATTTTCACCTTGCCTTCCGCCGTCCCAGAGACTTCCGGTGACTGGGTTAAATCCATCTCGACATTGCTGGCCGCATTGACCGCGCCGGTGACCACCAATACCGCCAACAGCGATATGATGGCCAAAAATCGGCGATTTAGTGATTTAAACATCGTGCTATTCATTATTTCCTCCTGAAAGACACCGTCTTTTCCTGAGCATCCCTGGATGATTGTTAACAGTGAGTGGCTGAGCCCGCCCCGCAGGGCGAGCCGCCGTATCACGCCACTACCCGCGCCAATTTCACCGCGCATTTCTTGAAGTCTGTCTCTTTGGATAGCGGATCGGTGGCATCCAGCGTCAGGTTATTCACCAGTTGTGCAGCATCGAAGAACGGCATATACACCAACCCTTCTGGTGGGCGGTTGCGACCTCGGGTTTCGACCAGAGAGATCAACTCACCACGGCGTGAAATCACTTTCACCTTGTCGCCACGGTGTAAACCGCGTTTTTTGGCATCCAGCGGATGAATGAATAGCACCGCCTCTGGGAAGGCACGGTGTAACTCAGGCACGCGGCGGGTCATCGAACCGGTGTGCCAGTGCTCCAGCACACGACCAGTGGAGAGCCACAGGTCATACTCTTCATCTGGGCTTTCGGCGGCCGGTTCGTAAGGCAGGGCGAATATCACCGCTTTGCCGTCCGGCTTGCCATAGAAGCGTACCTCTTCGCCTTTCGGTACGAAGGGATCGAAGCCTTCGCGATAGCGCCATAGCGTCTCTTTACCATTGACCACCGGCCAGCGCAGACCGCGCTCTTGATGGTAACGATCGAACGGGGCTAAATCATGGCCATGACCGCGACCAAAATCGGCGTACTCTTCAAACAGCCCTTTCTGGAGGTAGAAACCGAAATCGCGCGCTTCGTCGTTCAGTTGATCGGCAGGAATTTCACTCAGCGGGTATTTGCTCACTACATCGTTGGCAAACAGCACCTCATACAGTGTCTTACCGCGATATTCCGGCTTCTTGTTAACCAATTCAGCCGGCCACACTTCTTCGACTTTGAAGCGTTTGGCGAACTCAACCATCTGCCACAGATCAGATTTTGCTTCGCCCGGAGCCGTGACTTGCTGACGCCAGAACTGAGTGCGGCGTTCTGCATTACCGTAAGCGCCCTCTTTCTCAACCCACATCGCCGTCGGCAAGATAAGGTCAGCCGACAGCGCACTGATGGTCGGATAGGGGTCGGAGACGATAATGAAGTTGCGCGGATCACGCCAGCCCGGCATGCGATCTTCGTTGATATTTGGGCCAGCCTGCATGTTGTTGTTGCACATCACCCAGTAGGCATTGAGGGTGCCATCTTTCAGCGCCCGGTCTTGTGCTACGGCGTGCAGCCCCACTTTCTCTGGGATAGTTCCGGCAGGCAGTTGCCATTTGGTTTCAGCAATCTGGCGATGTTTTTCGTTGGTCACCACCATATCCGCAGGCAGGCGGTGAGAGAAGGTCCCCACTTCACGCGCGGTGCCGCAAGCCGATGGTTGACCGGTCAGGGAGAAAGGCCCGGAACCCGGTTTGGAGATCTTGCCAGTTAACAGATGCAGGTTGTAGCACATGTTGTTGGCCCAGACACCACGGGTGTGCTGGTTGAAACCCATGGTCCAGTAGGAGACCAGTTTCACTTTTGGGTCGGCATACAGTTGCGCCAGTGACTCAAGTTGATCTTCCGGCACGCCGCTCATTTTAGACGCTTTTTCGACCGTGTATTCGGCGACAAAAGCTTTGAAATCGTCAAAGCTGATTGGCTCGGAAGCATCGCTACCCGGATTCTTCGCCGCTTTTTCCAGTGGATGCGTTGGTCGTAAACCATAGCCAATATCAGTGGCGCCACGACGGAAATTCACATGGCGGTCAAGGAAGGCCTGATCAACCGCATTGTTTTGAATGATGTAATTGGCGATGTAATTCATGATCGCCAGATCGGTCTGTGGGGTGAAGACCATCGGGTTATCTGCCAGTTCAAAGCTGCGGTGCTCATAGGTCGAGAGGACGGCAATTCTGACATTTTCATTGGTCAGGCGGCGGCTGGTCATGCGCGACCATAAAACCGGGTGCATCTCCGCCATATTGGAGCCCCAGAGCACGAAGGCATCCGCTTCTTCAATATCATCGTAGCAACCCATAGGCTCATCCATGCCGAAGGTGCGCATAAAGCCCACTACGGAGGAGGCCATACAGTGACGGGCATTCGGATCAAGGTTGTTGGAGCGGAAGCCCGCTTTCAGTAATTTCGAGGCCGCATAGCCCTCCCAGACCGTCCATTGGCCGGAGCCAAACATGCCGACAGCCGTCGGGCCTTTCTCTTTTAGCGCATTTTTGAATTTCAGTTCCATGATATCAAAGGCTTTTTCCCAACTAATGGGGGTGAAATCGCCCTCTTTATCATACTGGCCATCCTTCATCCGCAGCAGCGGCTGGGTCAGACGGTCTTTGCCGTACATAATTTTTGGTAGGAAATAGCCTTTCACGCAGTTCAACCCACGGTTGACCGGTGAATCAGGGTCACCTTGCGATGCCACGATGCGGCCATTTTGCGTCCCGACCAAGACACCACAGCCAGTACCACAGAATCGGCAAGGTGCTTTATCCCACTTTATTGCGTTTGATGTCTCACCCACGACGGCCTTAGCGACCGTGGGTATGGTCAATCCGGCTGCGGCAGCTGCGGCGACCGCAGCATTGGCCTTCATAAAATCCCGGCGACTGAGTTTCATGGCATTTCCTCACCTTGCTGATCCTGCTGGTGATACACCAGCGATACAGCCAGCACACCGTCCAGATTACGTGCTGACTCAATATAATTCAGGAGCACGTCTGAGCGCGCCGCCTGCATAACCACCACCAGCTTGCCTTGGGCGGCATCACTGGTCGGTATTTCTGTGCCCGGGATCGCCAGCAAGCTGTCAGTCAGCTGCGCGAATCGCGCCGGTTTGGCTTGCAGTACCAATCCGCAAACATGCCACTCTTTATCGTCCATCATCACTCCGGGTGAGGGTTACGGCCTGAACAGGGCAACCGGGTACGCACGCACCGCAGCCAGTACAGGCAGGCAAATCTAATTCGGGCTGAGCAATGCCATTCAGGCGTGGGCGAAACTTAATCGCCTGCGTCTCACAGCTATCCTGGCAGCTACGGCACTCAATATGGTGAAAAGGCAAACAGCGGTCTGATATTGTGATTTTAAGTGACCATGCTGCCCGTTCCGTCGAGGTAAAAACATCGGCTTCACATGCCTGCACGCAAGCCCGGCAAAAGCTGCATTCGGCACGCTGGAAATCGATTTCAGGGAATCCACCACTGCCCGCGATCAACACGCCGGTTTCGCAGGCGGCGACACAGGCATGGCAGCGGGTACAACCCGCAATAAAATCAGCCTCCATGACCGACCAAGGGGGGCGAATAACAGAGAGTTGCTGCTTATCTGCTCGCCAAGAACCCGTCAGTAATTTACGCCGCGATAAATCAGTCATGCTGATATCCTTAATATCGTCTGGCGCGCCCGTGTGTGCGATAGAGATCGTTCATTTAGCCCCCGAGTATTCATATCGGGATGATGATAATTATTCTTATTTATATTGATGAAAGAGATTCCCCAGTGTTTACGTACTAAATACAGAATAATGAGTAATAAAATAATTACTCTTTAGGGTTAATCGGTGGGAGATATTGAGCAGGATCAATTAAATTAGTGGTTATTTACCTGATTTGTCGCTGTTAAATCTATTTGCGTTATCACCTTATTTATATAACGATTTGTTTAATGAGAATAGCTATCAAATCAAGCTGATACTTTGGTAATTATTTCTTCAGATAAAGTGCAGCTGTTAAATGAATTTGGCTGGAGGTTTTAAAACAGTCCCCCCACCTCGCGGGTAAAAATAGAGATCCATTCGGAACCCTTTTATACTACGTAGGAGAATTACCACGAGAAATCGGGTAAGACTGCGGTACACTAAAATCATAGGTCAGCTAACTATGATTGATAACAGGGTTAGCCTAATTAGCGACCAAAAAAATAATTCACATTTAACTGCAGATATTTATACCTAAAGTCATTGGAATTGCTGGTAGGCGACAAACGAACGTCCCCCGATAAGCTAATTTTGATTAACTGAGTCGGGTGAATCCACATCGCTAACCCCTGCGGTTTCACGTTAATAAAGGTATAACCGTTTTTTCGGTTACAGGGACATTACTTATTATGACTAAAAGTCACACCATTATGATCGTTGATGATCATCCACTTATGCGCCGAGGCATTCGCCAATTACTTGAACTAGATAGCAATTTTGATGTTGTTACTGAAGCCAACTGCGGCAGTGACGCCATTGTTGAAGCTGCTCGATATCAGCCGGATGTCATTCTGCTCGATCTGAATATGAAAGGAATGTCTGGGCTAGATACGTTGAAAGCGTTACGGAATGAAGGTATTGATGCGCGGATTATTATCCTCACCGTCTCTGATGCCCGCAACGATGTGTATGCCATGATTGATGCTGGCGCTGATGGTTACCTGCTCAAAGACAGCGAACCGGAGATATTGCTGGAAAATATCCGTCAGGCGGCACAGGGTGAAAAAGTATTCAGTGATGAAGTCACACAGTATTTATCTTCCCGCCACGAACAAGTTAATCCTTTCAGTGAATTAACCGAGCGTGAATTAGATGTGCTGCAAGAAGTGGCGCGTGGGATGTCCAATAAACAAGTTGCTTTTGAGTTACACATTTCCGAAGAAACCGTGAAAGTACACATTCGCAATTTATTGCGTAAGTTGAATGTTCGTTCGCGTGTGGCGGCAACCATCATGTTTTTGGAAAATAAAAAATACTAGCCGCCGCCCTGCTTGTTCATTCTCAGCCAACAACCCTAGCCGCGAGGCTATTCAATGGCCGCTAAGATAAATTCATGGTTATCGTATATCCATTTTTTATTCAGTGGCCCCCAGCTATCTAACTGGTAATGGCCCGCGTTATTGCGCACACCCTGCTGGACAAATGTCAGTGTGACGCCCAAACCGGGCAGTGCTTTTAAGACATCCTGCAACGTTCGCCGTGGCCATCCCGTCAATTCCATCAAGCGCGGCACGTTCAGCGAATCATCACTGCTGATAAGCCAGCACAGATAGAGACGACGGGCAAATACCGGATTGAGTTCCATACACATTCCTATGTTGAGTGACTGTTATTCAGTCTACTTGATACCCAGAAAAACACCTGTTTATCACTCTTTTCTGCATCAAAGTGAATTAACTAAGCTTTACCGAGGTTTTTTTACAGGTTCTCCTTATTTTCTTCACGTTTCCTTCCGCTTTCCCGCGTAGAGTGCAATGTGGATTTTGCTGCAAATAATTTTTTCTATAGAGGCTAGTACTGCATGGCAAACTTTTTCATCGACCGCCCAATTTTTGCCTGGGTATTGGCGATAATTATGTGTCTTACTGGGGCATTGGCAATCTCAACACTGCCTATTGAGCAATACCCCAATCTAGCACCGCCTAATGTGCGCATCAGTGCCTCCTACCCAGGTGCCTCGGCGCAAACACTGGAAAACACCGTCACGCAGGTCATAGAACAAAGTATGACCGGTCTGGATAATCTGCTGTATATGTCGTCGCAGAGCAGCAACTCCGGCAGTGCCTCGATAACCTTAACGTTCCAGGCGGGCACCGACCCTAACGAAGCCATGCAGCAAGTCCAGAACCAACTGCAATCGGCCATCAAAAAACTGCCTCAGGATGTCCAGCAGCAAGGGGTTTCAGTCTCAAAATCTGGCGATAACACATTGATGATGGTGGCGTTTGTCTCCACCGATGGCAGCATGGATAAGCAAGATATTGCCGACTATGTCGCCAGCAACCTGCAAGACCCCCTTAGCCGAATCGAAGGGGTCGGCAGTATTGATGCTTTCGGCTCACAATATGCAATGCGCATCTGGCTTGACCCTAATAAACTCAATAATTATCAACTGACTACGCAGGATATTGTCACCGCTATCCAGTCGCAAAACAGCCAGATCGCCGTCGGCCAACTGGGCGGGACACCTTCGGTTGATAATCAGTCCTTGAATGCCACCATCAACGCGCAATCTCAATTGCAAACTCCCGAACAATTCAGGGAAATCACGCTACGCGTCAATCAGGACGGCTCATTGGTCACCTTGGGCGATGTGGCAAAGGTCGAGATGGGGGCCGAGAAATATGACTATCTTAGCCGTTTTAACGGGCAAGCTGCGTCGGGGATGAGTGTCAAGCTGGCCTCCGGTGCTAATGAGCTGCAAACCGATGAATTAGTCAAAGCCCGACTGGCCGAACTGGCGCCTTTCTTCCCTCATGGCCTTGAAGCCAAAATCGCCTATGAAACCACCCCTTTCGTCAAAGCCTCAATCAAGGATGTGGTTAAAACCCTGGTGGAAGCCATTGTGTTGGTTTTCCTGGTGATGTATCTGTTTTTACAAAATTTCCGCGCCACCCTGATCCCGACCATCGCCGTGCCCGTGGTGCTACTGGGTACCTTCGCGATCCTATCGGTATTTGGCTTTAGTATTAATACGTTAACCATGTTTGCCATTGTGCTCGCCATCGGGCTATTGGTTGATGATGCCATTGTGGTGGTGGAGAACGTCGAGCGCGTCATGAGCGAAGAGGGATTAGACCCACGGGAAGCGACGCGCAAATCCATGGGGCAGATTCAGGGCGCACTGGTGGGGATTGCACTGGTGCTGTCAGCGGTATTTATTCCGATGGCGTTCTTCGGCGGAACCACTGGAGCCATCTACCGCCAGTTCTCCATTACCATCGTCTCAGCCATGGTGCTCTCAGTGCTGGTTGCGCTGATTCTGACACCGGCACTTTGCGCCACCATGCTCAAGCCCATCAAACCGGGGCATCATCATGCCAAACGCGGCTTCTTCGGCTGGTTTAACCGCATGTTTGATCGTAGCGCCCACCGTTACGAGCGGGGCGTGGCGCGGGTGTTGCACCACAGTCTGCGTTATATGCTGCTCTATTTACTGCTGTTGGGCGGTCTGGCGCTGTTATTTGTCAAATTACCCACCTCGTTCTTGCCACTGGAAGATCGCGGTGTCTTTATGGCGCAAGTCCAGTTGCCTGTCGGCTCTACCCAGCAACAGACCCTGAAAGTGGTTGAGAAAGTGGAGAATTACTTCCTGACCGCGGAGAAAGACAGGGTGCTGTCGGTGTTTTCAACCGTGGGTTCCGGCCCGGGCGGTAATGGCCAGAACGTGGCACGATTATTCATCCGGCTGTCTGATTGGGATCTGCGAAAAAACAGCCATGACTCCTCTTTCGCCATTATTGAGCGCGCGACCAAAGAGTTTAATAAAATCACCGAAGCCAGAGTGTCAGTCAGTAGCCCTCCGGCTATCTCAGGTTTGGGCGGCTCCTCCGGTTTTGATATGGAATTACAAGATCACGGCGGTTTAGGCCACGATAAATTGATGGCTGCCCGTGACCAGTTGTTACAAATGGCATCCCAAGATCCGGCACTGACACGGGTGCGGCATAACGGGTTAGACGATAGCCCGCAGTTACAGATAGATATCGATCAGCGTAAAGCACAAGCGCTGGGGGTCTCACTGGATGATATCAACAACACGCTGAAAACCGCGTGGGGCTCGACTTACGTTAACGACTTTGTTGATCGCGGAAGGGTGAAAAAGGTCTATGTGCAGTCTGAGGCCACGGCCCGTATGCTGCCGGAAGACGTCAATAAATGGTACGTGCGCAATAAGAGCGGTGGCATGGTGCCTTTCTCCGCATTCTCTACCACGCGCTGGGAATATGGTTCACCACGACTGGAGCGCTACAACGGTTATTCGGCACTGGAGATTGTCGGCGAGGCCGCGCCGGGTGTCAGTACCGGCACCGCGATGAATGTGATGGAAGAGCTGGTTAAACAGCTGCCAAATGGGTTTGGTCTAGAGTGGACTGGTATGTCCTATCAGGAGCGGCTCTCTGGTTCGCAAGCCCCTGCCCTCTATGCTATCTCGCTACTGGTGGTGTTCTTGTGTTTGGCGGCACTGTATGAGAGTTGGTCAATACCTTTCTCCGTGATGCTGGTGGTGCCGCTCGGGGTGATTGGCGCGGTTGCCGCCACGTGGATGCGTGGATTGGAAAATGACGTTTATTTTCAGGTTGGACTGCTGACCATCATCGGGCTATCGGCCAAAAACGCCATTTTGATCGTCGAATTTGCCAGTGAATTAAACAACAAAGGCAAAGATCTGGTGGAGGCCACACTGGAGGCGTCACGCCAGCGGTTACGGCCTATTTTGATGACTTCGCTGGCGTTTGTTTTTGGTGTGTTGCCGATGGCGATCAGTCAGGGGGCAGGCTCCGGTAGCCAACATGCGGTTGGGACGGGGGTGATGGGCGGGATGATCTCTGCCACGGTATTGGCGATATTCTTTGTGCCGCTGTTCTTTGTCCTGGTTCGCCGTCGCTTCCCCGGCAGACCACCGCGGGCGAAAGAGTGAACATTTACCTGTAGAAAATAGTTACCTATAGAAAATAAGTAGGCAGCGATATGTAGCATTAAAAAAGGTGACATGAATAATCAATGTCACCTTTTTAATTTAAAAAAAACCAACACAATAAGTTATTATATTAATAATGTAATAATAAGTAATTAATAATGAAATTAAAATAACATAGATATATTCTCGCCACGCATTGACCATACACAAATGATCATCCATATTTATTTATCCCGTTATATGACGGGAGTGCAAACACAATGTAACATTAACCTCTACACAGTCAGGAGATATTACTATGGGTATTCTCGGATTATTACCAAATAAAATTGATGAAAATGAATCAATTGAAAACAATGAGCACCTCACTTGTTTAACAGAACAGGAGCTGGCTGAACTGGAAAGTGAATAGCATCATAATTAGGGGGGCCTTGGCCTCCTTAATTAATTGTTTATCGGAGATAAAATATGGAATTACCTTATGAGCGTGAAATCACGTTTGCTGAAGCCCAAAACCGAATTTTAGCTGAGTTTCAGGATAATAATATTACTCCTCACATAGAGAACCTGGGCCAAAACATTATTACTACTACATGTGACATTTATGATCATAATAATAATTTATTGAGCCAAGGTGTAGGGAAAGGTATTGATGGGGCGGCATTAATCGGTTCTTTTTATGAAGCATTTGAACATTATATCTCAACCAACCACCAAAAGTTCGGCAAAATAACATTATGTAAAACCAATAAACTGCAACATACATTAGGAAAATGTGATTTTGTGAGAAGCCTGTTGCAAGCTCAACCCAATACGGAAATTGGTTGTCGCCATTACAGTAATATTACCGGCGATATTTCAGTTCTTTACCCTATAGCCTTCTCAGTCCCCGATTATGCAGATTCGCCCATTGAAGGAGACAACTTCGATTATCAGGTATTACGCCGTTATTCCAGCAACAGTGGCACAGCCATCGGTTCCTCTTTTCAAGAAGCGGCGCTGCATGCAGTTAATGAAAGCATTGAGCGTGAAGATATATCACAATTTTTGATTAACTACTTTTATCAGAATAATGACGATGCGTTACAGCTCGTTAATCCTGATTCACTACAAGATAATCTTCATAGCTTATGGCTCAATGCTGAAGCAGAAATAGGCGACACGATTACAGTACTAGAAATCAGCCAGTCTTCCGTCTGCCGAACATTTATCGCTTTCGGACACAAACTCTGCCAGGCAATACATCTATTTGGTGCCGGAACATCGCTCTCACCTTATTACGCCCTATCCCGCGCCATTACAGAACTGGTTCAATTTCATTCGGTCGTCACCCGCTATCCTTATCTGATTGATACACAAAATCATTCTTTGCGGCGTTTAGCACAATGGCCAAAGCTCCGCCGTAGTTGTGAAGCCAATTTACCCGGATTATTAGCGGATAGAACCTTAAATTCTGTCGATATTCCAGAAGGTGAACCCATCACACCTGTGATTGATCAATTACTGCATGTAGAGCGGGGGTTAAACACGCAGGGATACCTAGTGCTGATTAATATCCTCTATCAAAGTGCTTCAGGCTGTACTGTCGTTAATGTACTGATTCCCGGTTTTGAGCGTTTCTTTCTTATTAACAGCGGCAACATTGTTGTTCCCTGGATGGGTTATCAATATCAAAAAAGCTAGTTGCCCCATGCTGAGATTGAAAAATCAAAAATACGCAATAAAAAAGGCAGACACCTCAACGGCTCTGCCTTTCTGCGAGCGATCACTCGCCCCTGGATATGTATCGATAAAACTAACAAAAAGATATTAACTCTTACTGCCGGTTTATTCGCTTATGCCTTACGCAACATAGCATCGATAAACTCTTTCCACGTGCTTAACTCAAATTCAACCATAACGTCCTCTCTAATAATCGCGAGTGATTATACGCTTATTATTTGAACAGTCAAAATAGAAAGCAGCCGAATGAGTTGGGCAATAGAAAAGACCTGTTTTTACTTAAAGCAGGTCTCAGACTGATGGAAAAAACCGATGACTCGATCGGAAACGGTGAGGACAGGCGGAGAGTAAAGCGTCCGCGCCAAGGATGGCGCGGCTCGAGCCTCCGGGGAGGGATCTACAGCGTCTTTACGATCTGCCTGTTCTCTCCGCCACTGACACTTTGTGAATAATCACCTGATACCAGAACATCACCTCATGTCAGGTTTATCCTTTAGGAAAAATCCACAGGTGCTCCATCGGTAAAGAGAGCGAGCACTGCGCCTCGTGGCGAAGTTCAGTGCCATATGCGCGGATCACAAAATCGTCAGCTGCAGTGCGGAACAGATATTCCCAGCGGTCGCCCAGATACATGCTAGTCAGCAAGGGTAAGTTGAGCTGGTTGCCGTTCGGGTCATCCGCCAGATTGACCCGTTCGACTCGGATCACTGCCGTACCCTCTTGACCAGCCACAACCCCCTCGCCCGCCCATCCCCACAGCGCCCAATCTTTACCTTCGATTCGCGCCTTGCCCTCACTGACTTGCGTGACCTTGCCATGTAAGCGGTTATTGCTGCCCATAAATTCCGCAGTGAATAGCGTCGTTGGTGAACCGTACATCTCCTGCGGCGTCCCCTGCTGCTCGATTTTGCCGTTATTCAGCAACAAGATGCGGTCAGAGATTGCCATCGCCTCATTTTGGTCATGCGTCACCATCAGCGCTGATAAGCCGAGTTTGATGATCAATTCACGCAGGAATACTCGCGCTTCCTCGCGCAGCTTGGCATCCAGATTCGACAATGGCTCATCCAGCAGGATCACTGGCGGGTTGTAGACCAGCGCACGACCAATGGCAACACGCTGCTGCTGCCCACCAGAGAGCTGATGGGGATGACGATGGCCCAGCGCCCCCAGCCCCAGTTGGTCGAGTACCGCTTGCACCCGCTGAGTAATATCTGCCGACGATGTTTTGCGCAACTTCAGCGGGTAAGCAATGTTCTCAAACACCGTTTTATGGGGCCACAAAGCATAAGATTGGAATACCAAGCCCAGATTGCGCTCTTCGGCGGGGATTTCACGGCTCGCTTTACCGTCATACACCGTATTATCGCCAATGATAATGCGGCCCTGACTCGGCTTCTCCAAACCCGCGACCGCCCGCAGTAAGGTGGTTTTCCCACTCCCCGATGGCCCCAGCAGCGAGACCACTTCGCCGCGCTTTAATTGCATCGACACCCCTTTCAACACCGGGTTATCGCCATAGGTTAAATGCAAGTTATCTACCGATAATTCAATCATTTAGTTTAACTCCAAAGCGCAATGCAATACCCAGCCCTATGACCACCAGCAGGATATTAATAAAGGAGAGCGCGGCAACGATATCAATTGCCCCCGCCGCCCACAGTGAAACCAGCATCGAGCCAATGGTTTCCGTACCCGGTGAAAGCAGATAAACCCCAGTGGAGTATTCACGCTCAAAAATCAGGAACATCAGCAGCCACGAACCAATCAGGCCATAACGGGATAATGGAATGGTGATATGACGAGTCACCTGACCTCGGCTAGCGCCGTTACTTCGGGCCGCTTCTTCCAACTCAGGCCCCACTTGCAGCAAGGTCGAAGAGATCAGCCGTAGACCATAGGCCATCCACACCACGGTATAGGCCAGCCAGACACTAAAAATGGTGCTGCGCAGAGAGCGGAGCCACACCACCAGATTGCCCCGTAGCCACTCAGCCATGGGTAGCGAGGATAACCAGCCCTCTTTCAATGAGTTATCCAGCCACATCGGCAGGAACAGGAACACCCATAAGAACGCCAGTCCCGCCAGCAGACCCGGCACCGCTCGCGGTACTAACACGCTGTAATCGAGAAAACGTGTCACACCATCAGGTTTACGGTGCATCGCAATGCCGATAAACAGATAGCAGATGACCGCCAACGCGCCGCCAAATACCCCAATCGCCATTGAGTTGACGATGGCCCGCAACAGGTTGGGTTGCTGCCAGATGGTGCGGAAAGTGTTGAGTGATAGCTCATCCCAGAGCGACACCCCCATGCCCCAGTTAGAGACAAAGGCGCGTAGCACCACGCCTAGCAATGGCACGCCAATGGTGACCGTCAGCCAAAACGCCACCACGCCACCGGCTATCCAACGCCACTTGCCCAGTGGCAACAGTCGCGCCTGAGAGGCTTTACCTTTGACCGTCACAAAACGGTTGGCAGTGCGCATCAGCACTCGCTGTAACATCACTAACGGAATGGTAATGCAGATCAGTATCACCGCCACGGCGGCCATCAGATGGTAAGAGGGGGTGCCTAGCTTATTGGTCAACTGGTAGAGATAGGTCGCCAACACTAAGTTGCCCTCCGGATCGCCCAAGACCAGCATCAGCCCGAACACTTCCAGCCCAAGGAAGAACAGCAATACCGTGATATACAGAATCGACGGGCGCACCATCGGCAAACTCACTGCTGTCATGACCTGCAACGGCGAGGCACCCGCTGTGCGCGCCGCTTCTTCCACATCCGAACCGACACTGCGTAGCGCCGATGAGATATAGAGGTAGGCGTGGGGAACGTGGGTCAGGCCCGCAATCACCACGATGCTCGACATGGCATAAATATTCCATGGCACAAAACCGATCAATGACTCTGCCCACAGGGAGAAGAAGCCCACCGGCCCTGCCGCCACCACGTAACCAAACCCCAGCACCATGGGTGAGACAAAAATAGGCACCAAAATCAGCGGTTCGATGATCCGGCGGCCCGGTAAGTCAGTTCTGACCATCAAAAAGGCCAGAATGCCTCCCAACGGAATAGCGATAACCACCAGTCCGAAAGCCAGAATAAAACCACTCTTCAGCGCCTTGTAAAAATCGGGATCAGCAAAAATGAAGCGAAATGCCTCAAGGCTGAACACTTTACTCGGTGAGAAAAAGGGGGCAGAAAGGAAACTTTGAATAACAATAAATGACAGTGGTACGTAGATAACCAGTGTGGTTATCAATACCACCAAGCCGCGCGGCAAGCTTTGCCACTTTCTGCGCAATGCTTTCATAATGAGTCCCGTGGGTTAAAAATCCATGATAAAACCAGTATAAACAGGGTGCGCACCACCATTAATACGCACCGAGGGGGATTCCTTATTTCGCGGCCGCGCTGCGCCACTGTTTGATATAGTCCAGACGTTTAGCTTGCGCCATATACTCCAACAGACTTTCATCAACGGCGATGGGTTTGAGTGCTGCACCGAGTTTTTTAGTCAGACCATCAATGTCATTGTTTCCCTCGATATCGTTGCGAATCGAAGGAATATCTGATTGGTTAGCCAAAATATTTTGGCCCGCTTCCGATAACACATAGTTAACCCACAGTTTGGCCGCATTACTATTGGCCGCATTTTTACTGATAAATGTGACTCGCGACAGCACCAGGGTGTAGTCCTTCGGATAGGAGATCCCAAGAGAAGGGTCTGTTTTAGCGCGGGTTTCAGCGTAAGAACCGAGGATATTAAAGCCAATCAGATTCTCACCGGATGACACCCTTTCCATCATGGTACCGGTGGAGGATTGCACCGTCAGCCCACCCTTGGCGATATCAGCCAGTGTCGCAAAGTAGTTAGGGTCCGCTTTGAAATCCTGAACCGACAGCATGAAACCTAAACCTGATTTTTCAATATCATAGGTGGTGACTTTCTTTTTGAATTTATCAGGCTGGCTGGCGATGAGTTTTGCCAGTGCGGCATGGGTTGTCGGCACATCAGCTTCGGGGATCAGGCGCTTGTTATAGATAAAAACCACCGGTTCGTAAGTGGTGCCGTAGGCGCTGTTTTTCCATACCGCCCATTTTGGCAGTTCACCCTGCTCAGGAGAGAGGTACTCCTGCGCATAGTCGGTCGCCAACTTCAGTGCCGTATCCATCGAGGAGCTCCACACTACGTCACCACTGAGGCTACCTGACGCCTGCTCACTGATGTAGCGGTTGTATAACTCGGTGCTGTTCATGTCGTTATATTCGACTTTGATCCCTGGATAGGCGGCCTCGAATCCTTTGATCAGCGGCGCAGCAGCCTTGATATCCGTGGAGGTATACACCACCACTTTGCCCTCTTTTTTGGCACCATCAATAATGTTTTGATAATCAGCAGGGTAATAGGTTGGGAGTTGAGCAGAGGCAGGAAGAGTGGCTAATGCAGCCGTCGCTATCATTAATACTTTAAAATTCCTTAACATATCATTAACTCCAATGTCCATTTATGGAACGAAAAAACAACATATAGTTAATATATGTCGCTACGCAATGAAGTTGATTTTTTGTCTGCTTATTTTGTGATGGCGCTCATTTATCGCGCTATTATTACCCTATATCACCCCGAAGAAGGTGTGCGGCGAGAGTTCACTTAGGGGGAGAGCGGCGCGGTTGATGCGCGAATTGGCGGTACTCAGCTTGCCAGTGGCACAATTCCGGAGTAGCGTGCTCATTAATTCGATCAGTTTGCTAATTAATCACTGGGTGAAACTTAAATTACTGTGTGTCCGTTAAATGACAGTGTGAAACCATGAAACACTCCATCGACTCGTTAAAAGAGCTGGGCCGTTATGATGATGCGGTGGCAATGGCGCAGAAGTTGCTGCTTCGCTCACCCGATAACGCCAGCCTGATGTATAAAATCGCCTCCCTGTATGATGTGCAGGGGTTGGAGTTACAGGCAATTCCCTTCTATCGTGCCGCCATTGATCATCATCTGGTGGGGATAGAGTTACAGGAAGCCTATTTGGGGCTGGGGAGCACTTATCGAGAGCTGGGGTTATATCAAGCATCGTTAGAGACACTTGACCGTGCGCTGACTGCGTTCCCGCAAGCAAAAGAGATTACCTTGTTTCGCGCCATGACGCTGCACAATCTGGGTGAAACCAGAGAAGCGGTCGCCGCCTTACTGACACTACTGGCGGAGACCTCAAACCATCAGGACATCAGCCTTTACCAAAAATCCCTTCGCCAATATGCTGCTGACCTTGACGGTATCGACTAACAGCGCAGCTAATACCGGATTGTCAGAACCCTAAACAACGCATAGCCGTCTGGATTCAAACCTCATTTTCCCGCATCATGGGCTAATTGCTCCTCCTGAACCGGGCAGCCGCATCAGCAGCTGGCCTGATTTGTCATTCTAGCCGAGGTATTATTTTTCCATGTCAGATAGCCCAGTAACCCCATCATTGCGCCTTTATGGCATTAAAAATTGCGACACCATAAAAAAGGCCCGCCGCTGGCTGGAAGAACAAGGTATTGCCTATCAGTTCCACGATTATCGCGTGGACGGGTTGAGTGACGAGCGTCTGCAAGGTTTTATCGATAAGCTGGGTTGGCAGCCGCTGCTTAACACACGCGGCACCACTTGGCGCAAACTGCCTGAAGCTCAGCGAGAGAGCATTACCGATGCTCAAGCCGCCAAAGTGCTGATGCTAGAACAACCTGCCATTATCAAGCGCCCACTGTTGGAAGCCGCTAATGGCGAGATGCTGCTGGGCTTCAGCGTGGAAAGCTATCAATCTTTTATCCAAAACCAAACCGCTATTGAGGTGCAATAACATGATCTGTCCGGTAATCGAACTGGCCCAACAATTAATTAAGCGCCCGTCGCTCAGCCCAAATGATGCGGGTTGCCAGGAGATCATGATCAAGCGCTTAGAGGCGATTGGTTTTACTGTCGAACCCATGAATTTTGGCGATACCCTTAATTTCTGGGCATGGCGTGGTGAAGGCGAGACACTGGCGTTTGCCGGTCATACCGACGTGGTGCCTACCGGTGATGAAAGCCATTGGAGCAGCCCGCCCTTTGAGCCGACGATCCGTGACGGCATGTTGTATGGCCGTGGTGCCGCCGATATGAAAGGTTCGCTGGCAGCCATGGTAGTCGCCGCCGAACGTTTTGTTGCCGTGCACCCAGATCATAAAGGCCGCTTGGCATTTATGATTACCTCTGATGAAGAAGCTAAAGCGATAAACGGCACCGTCAAAGTGGTTAATGCACTGATGGCGCGCAATGAGCGGTTAGATTACTGTCTGGTCGGCGAACCCTCCAGCACCGATAGAGTCGGCGATGTAGTGAAAAATGGCCGTCGAGGCTCGATCACGGCCAATTTGCGTATCCACGGTATTCAAGGACATGTGGCCTACCCCCATTTGGCTGACAACCCAGTACACCGCGCCATGCCAGCCCTGAATGAGTTAGTGGCCACCCAGTGGGATGAGGGCAATGAATTCTTCCCCGCCACCAGCATGCAGATTGCTAACCTACACGCCGGTACTGGCAGCAATAACGTGATCCCTGGTGAGTTCTACGTGCAGTTCAACTTCCGTTTCAGCACTGAACTGACCGACAGCATGATTAAACAGCGGGTTGAAGCGCTATTGGAGCGCCATCAACTCAATTACAGCCTGGAATGGGTGCTATCGGGCCAGCCCTTCCTAACCGCTCGAGGCGCGTTGGTCGATGCCGTAGTTAACGCGGTTGAACATTACGCTGAAATCACGCCGCAGTTACTCACGACCGGTGGCACCTCGGATGGCCGCTTTATCGCCTTAATGGGTGCTCAGGTGGTGGAGCTGGGGCCCGTTAATGCCACTATCCATAAAGTGAATGAATGCGTTCACGCTGCTGATTTACAACTGCTAAGCCGGATGTATCAGAGAATCATGGAGCAACTTATCGCATGACAGTTAATACATTAACGCCACAGATGCTTACCGGGCGCTCAACGGAACATTTAGTGGTGTTAACTGGCAATCATCGTCTGCAGCCGCAGGCTGTTGATGCTTTTCAGGCTATGCAGCAGGCGGCAAAAGCGGCGGGTTTTGATCTACAGCCTGCCAGCACGTTTCGCGATTTTGACCGCCAATTAGCTATCTGGAATGGTAAATTTCGCGGTGAGCGACCAGTATTAGATAAAGAGAGTCAGCCGATAGAGATCAGTCAGCTTGACGATGCGGCCCGCTGTGAAGCTATTTTGCGTTGGTCTGCCCTGCCGGGGGCCAGTCGCCATCACTGGGGCAGTGATCTGGATATTTACGATCCCTCCCTGCTACCAGCGAATACCAAGCTACAGCTGGAGCCATGGGAGTACGAAGCGGGTGGTTATTTTTATCCACTCACCCAATGGCTGAGTGCGCATATGGCTGAGTTTGGTTTTTATCGGCCCTTTAGCGAGGACACTGGCGGCGTTGCCGCAGAGCCTTGGCACTTGAGCTATCGCCCGCTGGCCGTCACGGCGGCGCATTTACTGACACCCAAAATTTTGCTGGAAGCCTGGCAATCACAGGATGTGGCAGGCAGTGAATGGCTAGCAAGCCATTTACCCATGATTTTTTCACGATTTATCGTGGCACCAACGATGGAAGGATTTTAATTATGCACTGGCTAGCAGATTACTGGTGGATTATCCTTATCCTACTGGCAGGGATTATCTTAAACGGCATCAAAGAGTTACGACGCCTTGATCATAAAAGCTTTTTGAGCAATAAGCCGGAGATCCCACCTCACCGCGACAATAATGCGGAATGGGACGACGACGATGACTGGCCAGATAAAAACAAGAAAAAGTAAGCTGATTGCGAACAACATACAGCGAAGGGAGAATATCCCTTCGCCAATACCCCTTATCTCGCGGCAAGATCTTGACGCAAATGGGCGATCGCCTGCTCTAGCATCGGCGGATTGATGCCATGCCCCATATTGGGTACTAAATCCAACGTCACCTCATGACCTAACGCCGTTAAGCTGCTGGCCGCTTTTTTCGCGTGTTCTACCTGTATCACACCATCCTGTTCGCCATGAATCAGATGGATCACCACATCCGCTATCGGTTGTTGTGGCAAGGTCGCAAAGCGACCACTGAAGGCAATAATCTGCCCAGCGAGTTGTGACTGAGCTTTCACCCCCTCTAATGACATGATCGTGCCCTGCGAGAAGCCAACCAGCGTGGTCTGCTGCGCCCCTAAGCCACTCTGTTGCTGCCATTGACGTACCGTAGCAACAAATTGCGGAATCACTTCATCGATACGCCCTTGGCGACCCTCTTCAGTCACCCCTTGGACCGAAAACCACTGCCGTCCATTACCCATGCTGCTAGCAAACGGCCCATCAATGCTAACCACCAGCGCTTGAGGAAAAGCTTGCGCGAAATGGCTGCCTACCGGTGCCATACCCGCAGCACTGTCGCCGACGCCATGAAACAGTAAAATCAATTGTTCCGCCTTGGCGGGTTGCTGCACCACGATATGTTGCTGATTCATTAGGGAGCCTTTAATCATTGAGTCACGATAACATGACTATACGACCACTCATCCGGCAGGGATATTGGGTTTTATTGATGGATCCGATCTTTCTAATAACCGGACCCGACCACTCGCCTAAATCTCCAATAAAACCAAATCCTTCATCAACCCCGCCTTGGTGGAATCAATCCCTCTCATCCCTTCGGCAGCCTCCTGCCGCCAACGTGCGACTAACGCCTTGCGCCCTGTAAGACCCAGAGCGCTAACAATCTCTGCAGAGGGGATGCCCTGCTGCAAATAGTGCCGTAGCGCAGGAAGGGGTAGTTCACTTTGCACTAACAAACGCTGCAACGCAGGTAAACTGGCTTCTAACGGGCGGGAAGCCAAGGCAAAACCCGCCAACTCAAGCCAGTCGTCATCATTTAAAGTGACATCAAGCTGCTCAGGCAGAGCTAGCGATGCTGGTGCGTCGATCTCAATCCATTGCTGCAACCAATACCAATCTCGCTCTAATTGCTGTCGTGCCGTGTGACAGAGTGTTTGCCCTGCGCGACTCAAAGGGAGTATCGCCATGGCGGCATAACAGCCGCTACTGGCTTCTTGGTGGCTGCCAATGCGCACCAGTTGAAACCCGCAGGTGCGCCAAAAATGCGCTAATTCGGCGGTATAGCCAAAACTGACCGAGAGAAAATCACGTTGATCTTGCTGCGCACGCGCCTGTTCTGCGGCAATCATCCGTCGGGCAATCCCCTGCCGCCGCCATGATGGGGCGACTGCCACGCGACTGATTCGCCGAGATAATAGGATCGGCGCTTGCCATTGCCCATTGTGGGCCGCCAGTGATTGCGCCACTAAACTGCCCTTTGGCCGCCGCTTGCCCGCCCAAACATCGTGGGCCAGTTCACTGCTCAAGCCCCCCTCATCCACCAGCCACAGTGCGCCAACCACTGAATCAGCCACTTTCGCCGCAGAAAAATGCATACCCGGTGCATCCATCAAACGCCGCAAATCCAGTGGCGTTGTCCGATAATGGGCACTGGAGAGTAAACCGTAACATTGCCGCAGCAATGCGGGATTATCCCGCCAATCGCGCTGCTCACAGGCGATGATATCGACCGATGAGTAAGCGGGGGCCGTGAGTGACCCTTCATCATCAAACAGCATGACAGCATCCACAATGCGCTCCAGCGGATCGTGACTGGCCCAGCGGATCGGATCCGTCAGGGTCAAATGATGCCAATCATTCAGGGTGGCGCAAAACTTCAGTAAAAAGCCGCGCCCAGTACCTTCGTAACCCTGCACCGTAGTGGTTAATAGCGCCCGTGGAAAGTAGGCCAATAGCGCAGAGAGTAATGGGGCGGGGATCGCAGCGGCCTCATCAATCAATAGCCAGTCAACCGTGCTGACATCCTGCTGCTGGCAATACTTCAGTAGTGCGTCTGGAGCCCAAAACTGCGCCCGTTCGCCAGCGCGAGCACTCAATACTTGCGTGGCAGCTTTGCCCGGCCCGGTGACCCAGCACTGGCCTTGCCACTGTGCCACCAACATGCCTGCCAGGGTCGACTTGCCGCGCCCACGAGCCGCGGTCAGTACCCAAATCCCCCCCTTGGCCTGCATCAAACGCTGAAGAATATTTTGCTGCTCAAGGGTGGGAGAGCCGTCAGGTCGCTGCCATTCTGGGCGCGAATCCACGATTGGCGCAGGTGGTGGCTGGCCCTCTAGCCATAAGACGACATCGGGATCAGCCAGAAGTTGGCGTTGCAGATGGTGGATAAAGTTGGGTGTGGTGATTGGCGCGCCCTGCTCGCTCCATCGCAAGCTATCGGTATCGGGCAAACTCGGCCAACAGCGCCACTCTGGCACTAAGAGCACCAGCCAGCTTCCGGTCTGCAATGTCCCTGCCAGTACCGCCAGCGCCTCGCTATTCAAACCATCAGTGGCATCAAATACGCCGTGCAATCCCTCCTGACCCAATAAGGTTTTTGCCGCTGTCGGACGAATACCCTGAACCTCGGCGGGTAACGCCTCGCCAATCCACCGCCAATCCCCCGGCAGTTGCCGACGTAGATTTAGCGCCTGTTGCCGTGACCAATCAGCACTGCCACTGAGCACCAGTAGACGGCGAATCCCCTGCTGAGCCATCAGCGGTTGGCTGGCAACCATCCCATGACTCACGCTAGGATTTACCAATCACCAACGAGAGCAATCCGGCGGCGATCAATGGCCCGACCGGCACGCCTCGGAACAACGCAACCCCCAATACCGTACCGACCAGCAGCCCAGCCACCACCGACGGCTGATGTGTCATTAGCGAAACCCCACGTCCGCCGAGCCACGACACTGCCACCCCCACCACAATGGCCAATATCGATTTCCATTGCACAAAGGAGTGCAGTACCTCGCTGGCGCTGATTTTACCGCTGGCAATCGGGGTCATTACCCCAATGGTCAAAATCAGGATACCGATGGTTAAGCCATATTTTTCTATCCACGGGAAGAATTGATTCAGAGGGGTAATGCGAATGGCGAGCAGTGTCAGAATGGCTAATGTAACGGTCATATTGTGGCTGATGATTCCCAGCGCAGCCAACGCCAATAGAATCAATAAAGTGGGATCGAGAGCGGCCATGGTTATCCTTGCCTTGCAAGAGATGCCGGCAGCGAAAGTGCCGGCAAGAAGAAAGTGTTGTTATGATAATCGCTGCTGACGCGAGGTTCTAGCGCTATTAGCGGCTAGCAAAGGTGTTGCAGCTATTGGGGTCACCACTGTCGAATCCACGTTTAAACCAAGTATAACGTTGCTGTGATGTACCGTGAGTGAAGCTGTCGGGCACCACGCGCCCCTGGCTTTGCTGCTGTAACCGGTCATCACCAATGGCTTGTGCGGCATTCAGGGCCTCTTGCAAGTCCCCAACTTCCAGCACCTGCTGTTCATCCATCGCTTTGCCCCAGACGCCAGCAAAACAGTCTGCCTGTAACTCCATTTTGACCGACAGTCGATTGGCTTCCGCTTGTGTCGCGCCCTGTTGCTGCTGGCGCACTTTGCTATCGATGCCCATTAAGTGCTGCACATGGTGCCCAACTTCGTGAGCAATCACATACGCCTGCGCAAAGTCACCGTCTGCACCCAGCTTGTTTTTCATCTCTTCATAGAAGGATAAGTCGATATAAACCGTGCTGTCTGCCGGGCAGTAAAACGGTCCCATCACTGATTGGCCGGTGCCACAACCGGTGCGGGTTGCGCCACGGTACATCACCAGTTTAGGCTCTTGATAGGTGCGGCCCATTTTCTGGAAAATCGGTTTCCAGGTGTCTTCCGTGTCTGCCAGAATCACGGAGGTGAATTTGGCATATTGGTCGTCTTTGGCGCTGACTGAACTTGATGAACGCGGCTGCGTCTGGGTTTGTGACATAGGATCACTGCCGTTCAAGAGTGGCGTCAGATCAACCCCGTAGTAGCCAGCGACCAGCACCACAATCAGGATAACAATACCGCCCTTACCCCCAGGCCTAAATCCACCGCCACCACCGGATGAATCACCCCGCCGATCTTCCACATTGTCACTTTCACGACGACCTTGCCAACGCATAGCTGTACTCCCAGAGATATTCCTTACCCATTATCGTAGGAAATATATTGGCTCAGCACCATTAAAAGCAAGAATGATTGGTGTGGTGGGCGATTTGATTCAAAGATGATATGGATACGAGGGGGATAATTGAAGGGAGATAGAGGCTATCTCCCTCATGTCAGCAAAACGTAATCGATTGCGCAGTTAGTCTAATTTTACGCCGATACGGTGCGCAACTTCTTCGTAGGCTTCAATCAAACCACCCAAGCTCTGACGGTAACGATCTTTATCCATCTTGTTGAGGGTCTTCTTATCCCACAAACGGCTGCCATCAGGCGAGAACTCATCACCCAATACCACTTCACCGTTGAACAGGCCGAACTCCAGCTTGAAGTCCACCAAGATTAAGCCGGCATCGTCAAACAGTTTGCTCAGCACATCATTGGCCAAATAGCTCAGCTCTTTCATCCGCGCTAATTGTGCTTCTGTCGCCCAACCAAAAGTTTTGCAGTATGACTCGTTAACCATCGGGTCGTGCATGGCGTCGTTTTTCAAGAACAGATCAAACAGCGGTGGATTCAGTTCCAAGCCTTCTTCGATACCCAGACGTTTTACCAACGAGCCAGCAGCGCGGTTACGGATAACGCATTCAACCGGGATCATTTCCAGTTTTTTTACCAGCACTTCAGTATCAGACAGCAAACGCTCCATTTGAGTAGGAATACCGGCTGCTTCTAATTTAGCCATAATAAAATGGTTAAATTTGTTGTTTACCATGCCCTTACGATCGAATTGCTCAATGCGCTGACCATCCAGTGCTGACGTATCGTTACGGAACTCCAATACCAATAGGTCAGGATTTTCGGTGGTATAGACAGTCTTCGCCTTCCCACGATACAACTCAGCTAGCTTTTGCATCTTATGACTCCAGTAATGATATAAATAAGTAAAGGGGCCGAAGCCCCTTTGGTTTATTTGGTACTTGGCGCGCTTGTCTGGCTAAACGCCGCCTGGAACACCGCGACCAGCGCATCATTCTGCGACTGAGTTAGGGTGTGCCCTTTCGGACCGATGAATTGCAAGCTACTGCGGTTATCAAGGTCACCGACTTGCAGCTTGTAATCACCTTCTGGCAATTCAGGATCTTTAGCCCCCAACGCATCCCAGCTACTGCTACTCATGGATTTGTTGGTCACATTGATTGAACCTTGCGGGCGGCTACGGTCAGTGACTTTCATGCCGACTTTCTCAAGTGCGGCTGGCAGACGTTCCCACAGCACAGCATAAGGGGCGCGAACAATCAGTTGCGGTAGGCCGGTATCATCGCTGCCGCTTTGAACATCTAGCGTGCCAACTTTACGGGCAGCCTGACTACTTTCGCTGTCAGAACGGACCTTATCCAAGCCTTCGATAATGGCATTCAGCATTGCACCGTTGTAGCGCTGGATTTCGGTATAGCTGGTTACTGGCTGGCCGCCTTGCTGTAAAGCAAGGGATTTCACCACCAATACCAACTGATAACCCTGCTCCTGCACGCTTATCTGATAACGGCCTTCAAACTGCACGTCTTCATCGGCACGATTCCATTTGACCCAATCAGTGGTCAGCGTTTGGCTGGCATCCTGACGGCTGGCTATCGTCCAGTTTTTATCTTGCAGCACGCGGGTCACCTGCGCCCACAGATTGCGGTTTTGCGGGCTATTTTCTAACAATAGCTTGCTGGTATCGTTAGCATTTTCAGCGCGAGAACCGCTTAATAATGCCAGTGGTTGTACCGGAGGACGGATGTCCAACTGTTTGCCCACCGCGCCTTGAGAGTTGACGGAACGGACATCAAAATCGCCATTTTGTATCGGCAGAATCATCCCTGCTGGTGAGTTAAGCGGTTTCAGCCCCGGCGCTTCCAAATAAGATTCGTCACCGCTAACCTGGCGTTTGTAGCGTTGGTCAGTGGTGCAACCTGCCAGCAGCATTGCCAGCGAAACACCCACTACCGTTACCACTGTCGACTTTTGCAATGTTATTGCCATCAAATTTCCCTAAGAGTTACAGCAAACCTGCGCTTTTCAGCGCGTCTTCCACAATCCGTTTAGCCGGATCAGTTAGCGGGGTCATTGGCAGACGCAAAGTGTCATTCGCCATTAATCCCAGCTGCTTTGCGGCCCATTTCACCGGAATTGGGTTTGCTTCTACAAATAAATGCTGATGCAATGGCATCAAGCGCTGATTCAAACGGCGTGCTTCTGCAAAGTTGCCTTGTGCAGCCAATGCACAAAGTTCAGCCATTTCACGCGCAGCGATGTTCGCCGTCACCGAAATAACCCCTTTGCCGCCCAGTTGCATAAAGTCCAGTCCGCTCGCATCGTCACCACTGAGCAGGATGAAATCTTCATCATCAACCAGCACTTGGATCTGACTAACACGACTTAAGTTCCCTGTTGCCTCTTTAACAGCAACAATATTTTTAATCTTGGCTAAGCGGGCAATGGTTGGCGGTAACATATCGCAACCGGTACGCGAAGGCACATTATAGAGAATTTGGGGTAAATCGGTACTTTCCGCGATCGCTTTGAAGTGCTGATATAACCCTTCCTGCATTGGCCGGTTATAATATGGTGTCACAGTCAAGCAACCCACCACACCGGTATTATTGAACCGTTGTGTGAGAGAAATTGCTTCGGAGGTGGCATTAGCACCGGTTCCAGCAATGATGGGAATGCGACCATCTGCCAGTTCAAGGGTCTGCATGACCACATCGACATGCTCGTCATGGTTCAGTGTGGCAGACTCACCCGTGGTGCCCACGGAGACAATCGCCGCAGTACCGCTAGCGACATGATAATCAATTAGTTTCTTAAGGCTCGCACGATCGACAGCACCTTTGTCGTCCATCGGCGTTACCAGTGCAACTATGCTACCTGTAAACATTGCGCTGCCTGTAAACATCGGACTTCCCGTAAACATTGCCCACCCCCTCCTTAAACAAGTTACTCATGGTACTTTTGACCTCTATCCAAAAGCAAGCAAACAACTGTGTTGTAAGCGCTTGGCAGCAGGTTTTTTTTATGTTTACCATGGTAACCCCAAAGAGCATGACAGGAAGAGCGATTTTGCCGCAGCTTGATGAACATTATCTGGTCATTACCGCACTGGGTGCTGACCGCCCTGGAATCGTGAATACCATCACCCGCCATGTCAGTAGCTGCGGTTGTAATATTGAAGATAGCCGACTGGCCATGTTCGGTGAAGAGTTCACATTTATTATGTTGCTTTCAGGCAGTTGGAATGCCATTACCCTGCTGGAATCAACCTTGCCGCAAAAAGGCGCAGAGCTTGATTTACTGATTGTGATGAAGCGTACCAATGCCCAATACCAGCAAGCGATGCCTGCGACGGTCTGGGTAAAAGTTGAAGTAAATGACTCCCCACATATTATTGAACGCTTTACCAACCTGTTTCATTGCCACAATATGAATATCGCGGAGTTGGTTTCTAAAACTCAACCGGCTGAAGGCGACACACCTCCTCGGTTGCATATTCAGATGAGTGCACACAGCCCCGCCAACCAAAACAGTTCGATAATTGAGCACGCGTTTTATCAGCTATGTACAGAACTCAATGCGCAAGGCAGTATTAGCGTTGTGAACTATCCACAGCATGACTCACGAATGGAGAGTTAGTAATGAGCCCATTGAAAGCCGGTGATATAGCGCCGACGTTTAGTTTGCCCGACCAAGATGGCGAGCAAATTAGTTTGGCCGACTTCCAGGGACAACGTGTCTTGGTCTATTTTTATCCTAAAGCCATGACACCGGGCTGTACTGTTCAGGCCTGTGGTCTGCGGGACAACATGGATGAATTGAAGAAAGCGGGCGTCGAAGTGTTGGGTATTAGCACCGATAAACCTGAAAAGTTGTCACGTTTCGCGGAGAAAGAACTGCTGAATTTCACTTTGCTGTCTGATGAAGATCATCAGGTTGCAGAGCAATTTGGCGTTTGGGGCGAAAAAAGTTTTATGGGTAAAACCTACGATGGTATCCACCGCATCAGCTTCTTAATTGATGCTGACGGTAAGGTGGAGCATGTGTTTGATAATTTCAAAACGACTAACCACCACGATATTGTGATGGACTATTTGCGCCAAAGTGCCTAAGTCGTTTCGTTCTCACGGTGCCCCATAAAAAGCAAAAAAGAGCGTTTAAACGCTCTTTTTTATTGGCTCAACTCACTGTTTATTCAGCCAAAAAAACTATCACGATCCGTTAATCAATCCGCCTCAAGTGCAAGCTCTTCCGGCCAGGCATGGATCACGGCTTTGACCAAGGTCGCCAGCGGGATGGCAAAGAATACCCCCCAAAAGCCCCACATACCGCCAAAAATAATGACAGACAGAATAATCACCAGCGGATGGAGATTAACGGCTTCCGAGAACAACACTGGCACCAGCAAATTGCCATCCAGCCCCTGCACCACCAGATAAGCGACAAAAAGGGTCCAGAAATCAGCACCAAGCCCCCACTGGAATAGCGCCACCAGCACCACCGGAATGGTGACAATTACCGCGCCAATATAGGGAATCAAAACCGAGAAGCCGACCAGTACCGCCAATAACAGTGAGTAATTCATGCCCATAATAAAGAACACTAAATAGGTAGCGATGCCGACAACGACCATCTCCACCACTTTGCCGCGAATATAGTTGGTGATCTGTTGGTTCATTTCCAGCCAGACCTGCCCGGCAAGACCTCGATTGCGCGGTAAAACACGGCGCACAGCATTCAACATCTGCTCTTTGTCTTTGAGCAGGAAAAACAGCATCAGTGGCACTAAAATCAAATAGATCGCCAATGTCAGCAGGCCGATCAATGAGGCAACCGAGAATTTAACGACAGACTCTCCCATGCCGGATAGCTTGTTGCGCAGGTTTTCCGCCATCATATCGACGATACCGGCATCCACCAGTGCGGGATAACGCGAGGGCAAGGTTTGAGCAAATGCGTTGAATTTATTTAGCATTTTCGGCATGTCTGATATCAGATTATTGCCTTGTTGCCAGACCGTCGGTGCCACAACAAACACCGCCAACAGCATGATACTGCCGAAAACCACCAGTACGATAGTGGCGGCCCAAAGGCGTGAGCAGCCAATACGCTGTAATCGGGCCGTTGGCCACTCCAACAGGTAAGCCAACACGATTGCCGCCAGGAGTGGAGCCAAAATACCGCTGAAAAAATAGAGAATACAGAATCCAGCCAACAGAATAACCAGTAAAGCGATAACCTGCGGGTCGGTAAAACGACGACGGTACCATTGTAACAACAGCTCTAGCATCCGAAATTGCTCCTTAAGTACCATGAGGAATCCGCAAATTGGCGAACGCCTTAAACCGCCTCGCTCAGCAGAGGCATAACCCGAAGGTAAAATTTATGTGTCGTCTCTTCCATAGCGCCATTGCCTAGGTATCCATTAAGTTATAACTATTTCTTTATAATCGCAGGCTGGCTAAGATAGTCACATGTCTCAGCAATAGATGCTGATCTTAGCTTTTGACCTATTTGAACCTATTTTTGTGATATAGCTCGCTTTCGTGATGATTGTACTGGAGAGCAGAGCCAGGAAGAAGAACTCTTACACATCTCGGGGTCTAATTGTCATTACATTAGCAGGAGCAGCTTCAGTTATGACTTATCGGTTTAGTAAAACAGGTCGGTTTAATAAAACAGGCCGATTAAGCAAGACAGTGCTCGCAACACTGCTCAGTAGCTTGCTGCTCACCAGCACAATACCCGCTAGCGCTGAGACACAAGACCTGCTGCCCGATATCGGTACTTCAGCGGGTGCCACCTTGAGCATCGATCAGGAACTGGCGATGGGGGATTTCTATGTCCGCCAAATGCGTGCCAGTACGCCACTTATTTATGACCCGTTATTGACGCAGTATATCAATACGCTGGGTAACCGGCTGGTTGCCAATGCCAACTCAGTCCGCACCCCCTTCCATTTCTATTTGGTCAATAATGACCAGATTAACGCCTTTGCTTTCTTTGGTGGCAACGTGGTGCTCCACTCCGCACTATTCCGTTATACCGATAACGAGAGTGAACTGGCATCAGTATTAGCTCATGAAATATCTCATGTGACCCAACGCCATTTGGCGCGGGCCATGGAAGAGCAGCAACGTATGGCTCCTCTAACGTGGGTCGGGGTTTTAGGCTCGATCCTGTTGACGATGGCCAGCCCACAAGCCGGTATGGCGGGTTTAAGCGGCACGCTGGCGGGTGCTCAGCAAGGTATCATCAGCTTTACTCAAGGCAATGAGCAGGAAGCAGACCGCATTGGTATTCAGGTACTGCAACGTTCGGGCTTTGACCCGCAAGCCATGCCTAATTTCCTGCAAAAACTGGCCGATCAGTCACGATATGCATCAAAACCGCCGGAAATGCTGCTGACTCACCCCTTACCCGATAGTCGCTTGTCTGATGCACGTAACCGCGCCAACCAAATGAAGCCGCACCCTATCGCTTCATCACAAGATTATTTATTCGCCAAAGTTCGTATTCTTGGCATGTATGGCTCAACGGAAAATAGCCTGACCCCAGACCTGCTGGAAACGCTGAGCAAAGGCACAGTGCGCGAACAGCTGGCCGCCAAGTATGGTCAAGCCATCTTGCTGTATCAGGCCAAAAAATACGACGAAGCTCGCAATCAGTTACAGCCGCTGCTAACACAGCAACCGGGCAATATTTGGTTCCTCGATTTGATGACCGATATTGATTTGGGGCAAAACAAAGCGGCAGCAGCCATTTCCCGCCTGCAAGCTGCCACTGCAAAGCAGAATGATGAGCCAGTATTGCAGCTCAATCTGGCCAACGCCTATGTTCAGGGGGGGCAACCGGCAGCTGCCATCAAGATACTGCATCGCTATACTTTCGCTAATCCGAACGACCCGAACGGTTGGGATCTGTTGGCACAAGCGGCGGCGGCATTGAATTTACGCGATCAGGAGCTGGCCGCTCGAGCAGAAAGTTTGGCATTAAGTGGCAAGTTGACACAGGCCATTGGGCTACTTAGCGATGCCAGCGCACGGGTGAAATTAGGCAGTCTGGAGCAAGCGCGTTATGACGCCCGTATTGACCAATTACGCCAGTTGAATGAGCGCTTCCGTAAATACCAGAAAACCTGATGAGATCGAGTTAATCTTGCTGACTGCCTGCAACATGGCGGTCAGCTCAAGGCTCTATAGCAAGGAAAGTTACCATGAAAGATGTCACTATTTATCATAATCCACGCTGCTCCAAAAGCCGGGAAACCCTCGCGCTCGTTGAACAGCAGGGTATTCAGCCACAAGTGGTCTTGTATTTAGACACGCCGCCGTCAGTGGCGACGTTAAAAGAGTTACTGCAACAGTTGGGTTTTAGTGATGCACGGCAATTGATGCGGACCAAAGAGGAAGGCTACAAAGAGCTGAATTTGGCAGACCCATCACTGACGCAAGATCAGTTGCTGCAAGCCATGAGCGACAATCCCAAACTAATCGAGCGCCCGATCGTGGTTTATCAAGGCAAAGCACGAATTGGCCGCCCGCCAGAGCAAGTGTTGGAAATTTTGCCATGAAGTGGTCAATCACCACGAGATAGTCAGTCTCCCCTGCAACGTCAAAGACGCAGGGGATTACAATCCCAGAATCTCTTTCACAAACGGAATAGTCAGTTTACGTTGGGCGGTAATAGAAGCCCGATCAAGCTGATCGAGTGTCGTAAACAGGGTGCGCATCTCCCGATCCAGTCGCTTTAGCAAAAAGCGGCCAACGTCTTCCGGCAACTCAAATCCACGCAACTTGGCGCGTAGCTGTAAAGCCTGCAACTTTTCATCATCGGATAGCGGCTGCAATTTATAGATCTGGCCCCAATCGAGGCGAGAAGCCAAATCAGGTAAACCGAGATTTAACTGCCGTGGCGGGCGATCACCGGTGATCAATAAACGGGTGCGGCCAGTTTCCACAATGCGGTTATAGAGATTGAACATCGCCATTTCCCACTGCTCATCACCGGCAATACACTCGATATTATCGATACAGACCAGCGCTAACTGCTCCATGCCGTCCAGTACTTCCGGGACAAAGTAAGCACGTTTATCCAGCGGGACATAGCCGACAGCCTCGCCTTTTTGCGATAACTCCGCGCAAGCGGCATGTAACAGATGGCTACGGCCACCACCTTCGCGCGACCAGAAATAGATATAACTGCCGTGGGATTGATGAACAGCGGATTGGATCGCAGCTAATAGCGACGGGTTCTCACCCGGATAAAAACTGGCAAAAGTTTCATCATCGGGAAGATAAAGTGGCAGTGAAAGCTGTGCCGGCGTATTCAGAAAAGCACCTCAACCAACAAAACGGGCGGGAAAACAGAGTCAGCTTAACACAAAAAGCAACGACAGCATAAAAACCTGATCTGGGGCAAAAAACTGGCCGAACCGACATATAAGTGATCCAAAGGCAACCACGGCTCGGCCAGATTTCACTTTTTATTGCGCAGACTTATCTTCCTCTGCATCAAAAATTTCTTCTTCCTTGCGGAACAAGCTGATCACTTTGAACAACAGGCTCAGACCGATACCCACCACTGTCGCCAGCGCCATGCCTTTAAGTTCAGTGGCACCAATGTTCACTTTCGCGCCACTGACCCCAATGATCAAGATGACCGAGGTTAAAATCAGGTTTTGTGCCTTGTTATAGTCAACTTTTGACTCGATCAACACACGGATACCTGATGCGGCAATCACGCCGTACAACAGCAGTGAAACACCCCCCATGACAGGGACAGGCACAGCCTGAATGGCGGCGGCAAGCTTACCGACACAAGAGAGCATAATCGCCAGAATCGCCGCACCACCGATAACCCAAGTGCTATAAACGCGGGTGATCGCCATCACACCGATATTTTCGCCATAAGTGGTATTCGGCGTGGAGCCGAAGAAGCCGGAGATGACAGTAGAGATACCGTTGGCAAACATCGAACGGTGCAGACCGGGGTCACGAATTAAGTCTTTTTTCACGATATTGGCGGTCACCACCAGATGCCCGATATGCTCGGCAATCACCACCAGCGCCGCAGGCAAGATGGTCAGAATGGCAAACCACTCAAAACGTGGGGTATAGAAGGTCGGCAAAGCAAACCAATGGGCTTCGCTAATTGGCGTTAAATCAACCACACCCATCACGAATGCCAGAGCATAACCGACCAGCACGCCAATCAGAATCGGAATGATGGCGAAGAAGCCACGAAACATCACCGAGCCTAAGATGGTCACACCCAAGGTCACCATTGAGATGATGATGGTGGTTGAATCTACCGTCACCCCTTGTGCAGGCAGTAACCCTGCCATGCCAGCAGCAACACCGGCTAACTCTAGACCAATAACGGCGACAATCGCCCCCATCGCCGCCGGAGGGAATATCACATCCAGCCAGCCAGTACCGGCCTTTTTCACAATCAGTGCCACCAGACAGAACAGCACGCCGCACATGATAAAACCACCCAAGGCGACTTCGTATCCTAATGGTAATAACAGTAACACCGGCGAAATAAACGCAAAGCTGGACCCCAGATAAGCCGGAATTTTGCCCTTACAGATGAACAGATAGAGCAAGGTGCCGATACCGTTGAACAGCAGCACCGTGGCTGGATTAATTTTAAACAGGATAGGAACTAAAACTGTGGCACCGAACATAGCGAACAAATGTTGAAAACTCAGGGGGATCGTCTGGAGCAGCGGTGGACGCTCGCTGACGCCAATGGTGCGACGGCTCATTCTTCTATCCTCTTCAATGGTGTGGTTTATGCTAAAAATGATTCAAAAAAAAGCCGACTATCGAGTCGGCTATCATCGTTTATTTGGTTCCGAAAATCTTATCCCCGGCATCACCCAATCCAGGGATGATGTAACCCTGTTCATTCAGACCCTGATCGATAGACGCGGTGTATAACTCAACATCTGGATGGGCTTCTTCCAACGCTTTAATACCTTCTGGTGCGGCAACCAATACCAAGACTTTGATGCTCTGGCAGCCCGCTTTCTTCAGCAAATCAATGGTCGCAATCATCGAACCACCGGTTGCCAGCATTGGGTCAACAACTAATGCCATACGCTCATTGATATTTGAAACCAACTTCTGGAAGTAAGGTACTGGCTTGAGTGTCTCTTCATCACGATAGACACCGACCACGCTGATGCGGGCGCTCGGTACATTTTCCAACACCCCTTCCATCATGCCCAAACCGGCACGCAGAATAGGCACTACAGTGATTTTCTTACCTTTAATCTGTTCAACTTCAACCGGCCCGTTCCAACCTTCGATGGTCACTTTTTCAGTTTCCAAATCGGCAGTTGCCACGTAAGTCAGTAAACTCCCCACTTCAGACGCTAACTCGCGAAAACGCTTTGTACTGATATCATTTTCACGCATCAAACCAAGTTTATGTTTTACTAGCGGGTGTTTCACCTCAACGATCTTCATTATTTTTCTCCTGGTTAGGCGACTGGCGGCCAAAAAAATCGCGAGATTATACCGCCTTTTTTTTTGAACGCCACAATGAATAGCCTGATTCAGATCAATAGAAAATCATTATTAAGTCAAGAAAGCTAAAAATCAGCGTGATATCACAAGCTACTCGCAAACGTTTGCCTGCGCTGTTAGAATTGTCGCGTTTTCTTCCTATACCCAAAATAATTGGCGTTGCAGGTCGGCAGCAAGCGAGCGAATCCCGACGAACTTATATCAGTAAGTCATTCGGGTGAGTGTGCGCAGCTAACAATCCTGCGGCTTCAAGTATGAAGGGTAAAAGCTCAAACAGCTAACCGCCGTGGGGACCTCGCAGTGACCAACAAAACCTCTCTCAGCTATAAAGACGCAGGTGTAGATATTGATGCCGGCAATGACCTTGTTGATCGCATAAAAGGTGTGGTTAAACAGACCCGTCGCCCAGAGGTCATGGGTGGATTGGGCGGCTTCGGTGCCCTGTGCGCTTTGCCGCAGAAATACCGTGAACCTATTTTAGTTTCAGGCACCGATGGCGTGGGTACCAAACTGCGTCTGGCGATGGACCTGAAACGCCACGATACCATCGGTATCGATTTAGTGGCCATGTGTGTCAACGACCTGGTTGTTCAAGGCGCTGAGCCACTGTTCTTCCTCGACTACTTCGCCACCGGCAAACTGGATGTGGATACTGCCGCCAGTGTCATTACCGGTATCGCCGAAGGCTGCAAACAATCAGGTTGCGCACTGGTCGGCGGTGAAACTGCCGAAATGCCGGGCATGTACCACGGCGAAGATTATGACGTTGCTGGCTTCTGTGTTGGCGTGGTCGAAAAATCTGAAATCATCGATGGCAGCAAAGTGACGCCGGGTGATGTTCTGGTGGCCTTAGGTGCCAGCGGTCCACACTCCAATGGTTATTCGTTGGTGCGCAAAATTCTAGAAGTCAGCAAGACCGATCCAGAACAGACACAGTTGGAAGGTAAATCACTGGCCGACCATCTACTGGAACCGACCAAAATCTACGTAAAATCCATTCTGAGCCTGATTGAACAACTTGATATTCATGCGATTGCTCACCTGACTGGTGGCGGCTTCTGGGAGAATATCCCACGCGTATTACCGCAAGGCACTCAAGCGGTTATCGATGAAGCGAGCTGGCAGTGGCCTGCAGTATTCAGCTGGTTACAGCAAGCTGGCAATGTTAGCCGCCACGAAATGTACCGCACCTTTAACTGTGGTGTCGGCATGGTCGTTGCTCTCCCTGCGGAACTGGCCGATAAAGCCGTTGAGTTGTTGACAGCATCGGGTGAAAAAGCCTGGAAAATCGGTGTCATCGCCGCCGCCGAAGGCGCTGAACAAGTTATTATCAATCCGTAATGATAAAGAAAATTGTCGTTTTAGTCTCTGGCCAAGGAAGCAACTTGCAGGCACTGATAGATGCCCAGCAGCAAGGGCGGATTTCAGGCCAGATTAGCGCGGTATTCAGCAATAACCCTGCGGCTTACGGGTTAGAACGTGCTGAGCTGGCGGGTATCCCACACCATGCGTTGGATGCTAAAGCCTTTGCTGATCGCGCCAGTTTCGATGCAGCATTGGCCCAAGCCATTGACCAGTATCAGCCGGATTTGCTGGTATTGGCTGGTTATATGCGCATTCTTAGCCCAGCGTTCGTGCAGCACTATGCTGGGCGGATGTTGAATATCCACCCCTCCCTGCTGCCCAAATATCCTGGCCTGCACACTCACCGCCAGGCACTGGAAAACGGCGATCAGGAGCACGGCACTTCAGTGCATTTTGTGACTGAGGAGCTGGATGGCGGCCCAGTGATCCTGCAAGCTAAAGTGCCTATATTCAGTGATGACACTGAAGACGACGTGGTCGAGAGAGTGCAAACGCAGGAACACAGCATCTATCCGCTGGTGGTGGGTTGGTTTATCGATGGTCGTCTGAGTATGCGGAATAACGCAGCGTGGCTGGATGGTGAGTGCTTGCCTACTCAGGGCTATGCCGCTGAGTAAAAATGGTGGTTAAATAGCTATTGATGAAAGGCGCTGCCATTTTATGGTGAGCGCCTTTTTTAATTCTCTTGCGCTGACACCTTGTGCTAATAGTATAATTTTTATGGCAGCAACCGCTGTCGCCCTATGAGGAATCAGTATGTCTACCACTAGCAGCGTCCGTTTACGCCCACTTGAACGGGATGATCTGCCGTTTGTCCATCAGCTAGATAACAATGCCAGTGTTATGCGTTATTGGTTCGAGGAACCTTATGAGGCATTTGTCGAACTGTCTGATTTGTACGATAAACATATTCATGACCAGAGTGAGCGCCGCTTTATTATTGAAAGTCAGGGCACCAAAGTCGGTTTGGTCGAGTTAGTTGAAATTAACCATATTCACCGTCGTGCTGAGTTTCAGATTATTATCGACCCAGCCCATCAGGGTAAAGGCCACGCGGGCACTGCGGCAAAACTGGCAATGGAATACGGTTTCTCTGTACTGAATTTGTACAAACTTTATCTGATTGTGGATAAAGAGAATAAAAAAGCCATCCATATCTACAGCAAATTAGGTTTTGAAGTGGAAGGTGAACTGAAGCAAGAGTTCTTTATCAATGGTGAATATCGTACTGTTATTCGTATGTGCATTTTTCAGCCACAATACTTGGCTAAATATAAAACACCATCGATAAAGAATGCTTAATAGATACCCACGTTGGGGCCACTTGGCCCCAAATACTCAGCAGCAGAATCAATTTAACAAATTCAGTAACGTAATGTTATCACTCAGGTTGACTTGGTCTATGCTAGATAATAGAAATGTCTGAGCACTGCCGATGTGTAATCTAAAAATACTATATGAGTAGACGATATTAATAATATCATTCTCACTCAGGGTTTCATTGTATATAACAAATGCACTGACAACTGATTTTATAATAAAATAATCGATGGTATAGGTATAAAAATCCTTATCCATTTCATCCGTTTTATCTATCGCAAATTGATTGTGATATAAGCAATACTGGAAGAAATTACGCAAAATATGAGGATGTTCATTAAGCAGTGGCATGACTCGATCACTCCATGCAGAACTCAACATTGCCATACGTTCTTCTAGTTGATTCACATCCACATCATTCATCAAATGATGAATCAAAAAGGCCATATAGTTGAAAAGTGTTTTTTGGCCTCTTGCATTCTGCGCAGCGCTAACCGTACGCCGTTGAAATGCCATTAAGAAATGCCAACGGGCATTGGCATTAAACGGGATCTCTGCCATTTCTGGGGTCATCTCGCCAGAGATTAACTTGGCATGAATAGCCTCATACAGTGCCGATATGACTTGCGCCCTATCTTCCGTTTTTTTGTCCATATCTTTACAGCAATGAATAAAAACATTAATCGCATAGATATTCTCTTCAATATTTTCGTTCTCAATACTAATCAACTGATTGCAATAATGATTAATCAGTAAACCCTCATAATTAATTTCTTTCGTATTGAAGTAATTTTGTTGATTCACCGTCTCTTCATGCATATTAAATGCATTGGGATCTAATAACACTAACCGGGTAACTTCGGGGCAGGAGAGAGTCAGAGTATTGAATTTTTCAATTTTGTACTGATGGCTACTGCGAGGATATGTCGAGCACGTGTGACTCAGTGCCTCACCGCCCAAGCGTTTATGGACTTCACACAGGCGGGCCTCATCAAGATAAGGGCAATTACCATCATCCTTAAGGCGTATTTTTGCCCAGTTATTCAAGGATTTTCGCGTCACCGTGATATTTTTTACTGCGATACTCCTGATATTTTGGTTTTGGCTATTCTTATATTTTCGGTAAGTATTTTTATCGATATTGATATCCCAACCATTACAACAATGATCACGGCAGGCAGAACCGACACAGCTAAAACGTTCCACAAACTCAGGTTGAATAATCTGTAATTCTTTCACTGAAAAAAGTCCTATTAATCACTGATAATTTATCCATATCAAGCGACACAACAGGCGATTAAATTAAACTTTAATTTAAAATTCACACCAACAAGGATAATGGCGAAAAATCATCTCTCATGGCATAAGTACTCAATCGTTGCATGAACTGTTGACTTAAGCTGTCAGTGGACTCACGGCAGGCATGGTAAGAGTAGACGATGCCAATCACGTCATCTTCAGTCAGTTGCCCATGTTCACTTGCATAAGCCGCAATTAACCTTTTCAGATAAAAGAAATCTATCATTTGTAGATTAAATGTCTTAATAGCAGATAATCCCGCCCCCATTGCCAACTGATCATGATGAATACGAAAGAGAACATAATTACGTAAGACAGACGTATGCTCCATAAAGAAGGGTAATGCAGACTGCTGCCAGATATTATTTAATATTTGTTTATCATAACGTTGTTCAATCTGTTCGTGTGCCATGCAAGCCAAGAGAGGAGTGGCATAATCTGTCAGTGTTTTGCCCCCACGAATATTGGGTAGCTGTGCAATATAATCGCGCAAGCACGCCAACAACTCATCATGAATAACGGGGTTACAATTTACTGCCATTAACTTATGGGCTACTTTCCCCGAAACTATGCCACTAATGAGCCCAATACGCAGATTATCTATCTCAATAATTTTACTTCTATTCACATCATGGCAGGTTTGATAATTCCGCAAAAAGCGATTTATTGCCCACAGATTTTCCTCAATCGAATCACGATGACTCGCGACGGCGATAGCAGCACAGGCACGGTTAGCCAGCCGCTCATCAATCACGATATCCGGTGCTTTGTAATAGTCATATTGAGTGATAGTGGAAAAGCGCAAGGTCAATGCATCAGTCGAGAATAATACCTGCCGAGTCACCTCTGGGCAGGAAAGTGACATACTTTTGATTTTCTGATTTTTGTAAAAATGCTCCACGCGAGGGTAGGTTGCACAACTATCACTAAGCGCATTCGCACCCGCATATTTATGAATCTGGCATAGCTGCTGTTCATCAAGAAATGGGCAATTACCTTGGTTGTCGGGAATGATGTTAGCCCAAGATGCCAGACTGGATTGAGTGACGCTAATCTGAGTAAGAGCAATACGCTTAATATCTGCATAGGGGCTTTTGATATATTTCTGATAACGGTTTCTATCAAGAGTGACATTCTGGCCTTTACAGCAGTGTTCGCGGCATGATGTACCCGCACAACTAAATGTTTCCATAAAATCAGGCTGGGTTATCAATAGCTCTTTCACACAATGCATCCATTCAATAGTGACTTACATAACGAGCGGCACATTAAAGTGTAAACTTAAATCGTGAAAGACAAATACAGCTAAGGCCTCAGCCTCAACAAGCTAAAACCTCAGCACGGCGCTAGCCATAACGCCCAGTAATATAATCTTCCGTACGGCGCTGATGGGGGGAGGTAAACAGGGCGTCAGTATCGTTATACTCCACCAAACTCCCCTGATGAATAAACGCGGTATAGTCTGACACCCGCGCCGCCTGCTGCATGTTATGGGTCACCAATACCAGGGTATATTGCTGTTTTAGCGTGGTAATCAGCTCTTCAATGGTCAATGTGGAGATAGGATCGAGGGCCGATGTCGGCTCATCCAACAGCAACACTTCTGGCTCGATTGCAATGGCTCGGGCTATCACTAAGCGCTGCTGCTGACCACTGGAAAGACGAAACGCATTCTCCCGCAATCGGTCTTTTACCTCATGCCACAGTGCCGCCGCCCGCAGTGAACGTTCAACGGCATCATCAAGCACCCGACGATCACGCATCCCCTGCAAACGTAAGCCATATACCACATTTTCATAAATTGATTTTGGGAATGGGTTAGGCCGCTGAAAGACCATGCCGACCCGCCGACGCAAGGCGGCCACATCGGTGGTTTTATCGGTGATGATTTCGCCACCTAAGCGGATTTCACCCTCGAGGTGGCAGTTATCAAGCAGATCATTCATGCGGTTAAAGCAGCGCAATAAGGTGGATTTACCGCAACCGGATGGGCCAATCAGTGCAGTGACGCGGTGCTTAGGCACATTAAATGAAATGTCGTGCAGCACCTGCTTGTCGCCATAGAATAAATTGAGCTTTTCGGCCGCCAGCGCCGTTTGCTCATCAGTCAATTGCTGCACATCAAACAGCGGCAGCGCATCCGGCATCAAAAATCCCATATTTCATCCTGCGGGTTAAAGAGTTCAATCACAGCATTAAACCTCGGTACTTTTCGCGCAAATGGTGGCGAATGCCGATAGCCGCTAAATTCAGGCCCACCACGATGATCACCAGCAGCAATGCGGTGGCGAAGACTAAGGGGCGGGCCGCTTCCACATTGGGACTTTGGAACGCCATATCGTAGATCTGGAAGCTTAAATGCATAAATTTACGTTCCAAATGCAGGAACGGGAACACGCCATCCACTGGCAAGAGTGGGGCTGATTTTACCACACCCACCAACATCAGCGGGGCGGTTTCACCCGCCGCGCGTGCCACGGCTAAAATCAGTCCAGTGATCATCGCTGGAGCCGCCATCGGCAGCACAATATGCCACAGCGTCTCGGCTTTACTGGCCCCCAGCGCTTGCGAGCCTTGTCGCAAACTGGCCGGAATGCGCGATAACCCCTCTTCGGTGGCGACAATCACCACCGGCAGCGTCAATAGCGCCAAAGTCAGAGCCGCCCACAATACGCCCGGCGTACCAAAGGTCGGGTTGGGTAACGCCTCAGGATAAAACAACTTATCCAAGGATCCGCCGATAAAATAGACAAAGAATCCGAGGCCAAATACCCCATAGACAATGGATGGCACCCCCGCCAGATTCACCACGGAGATGCGAATCATCCGAGTCAACCAGTTTTTACCGGCATACTCATGCAAATAAACCGCTGCAATTACCCCTAACGGCATGACGATGATGGACATCAGTATCACCATCAGCACAGTACCAAAAATCGCTGGGAGGACCCCGCCTTCACTGCTGGCATTGCGCGGGTTATCGGTCAAAAATTTATGTACTTGCGCCAGCCAATGGCGCAATTTCTGCCCGAAGCTCATGTCATTGGGATACCAGGCACGGTTGATCTGGCTGAGCGACATGGGATGAATTTGCCCATTCATATCCCGCAGCAGCAGGGTATAGCGGTTTTGCTCGGTTTGCAGGCCCCGCAGTTTTTCCATCATCACTTGATGGCGGCGCTGTAGCTCACCCCACTCAGCATCAATACTGTCTTGCGATTTGCTGTCGAGTGAGCCGGTCATTTGCAGGCGTTTTTTCTGTAGCCGCAGCGCCTCTAATTGCTGATTAAGCATGTTTATCCGGCGGAACTGAATATCCTTCGACTGGCTGACCAGCCCTTGAATAACCGGGATGCGCTTTTGTAGCTCTTGCGCCAAATCATTGCCCACCAGTGGCTGGCCGTTGTCCAGCATTCCAGCGAGAAAACCGTAAGCCATGCCGTTGTGTTGCCGATCCAGCACCAACAACTTTTTAGGCTGCGTGCGCTGTTGAATATCGCTGTCCAGCAACCGATGAAAATCTTGCCCCTGAATCTCTCGATTGCCGGTCTTAATCAGGTAACGAGTCACCGTCTCGCCCGCCGGTGGTGGCAAAACAACCCCTGCTTGTTCGAGTTGCTGACGCGGTATCGATTGTTGCTGATAAATTTCGCCAATCACGCTGACCGGACCCGCGCCCGTTTGCTTGAGTTCAAACAGATAAACCGGGGCGGGCCAGAAATAGCGCATCCCCTGCCCGGCCAGTAATAGCACGATCCCCAGCAGTGCCAACAGGCTAATACTGACGGCACTGGCAGTGAGCCAGATCCATGGCGAGCCGGAGGCAAACCACTTTTTAGTCGCGTCAGTCGTCATGCCGTCCGCTCCATCTGATAGCGCTCACGTAGTCGTAAACGAATAGCTTCGGCGAGTGTATTCACTAAAAATGTAAAGCAGAACAGCACCAATGCCGTCAAAAACAGCACCCGATAATGGCCACTCCCCACCACCGCTTCCGGCATTTCAATGGCGATGTTGGCGGCCATCGCGCGCAACCCCTGAAAAATGCTGCCATCAATAATGGGTGTGTTGCCGGTCGCCATCAGCACAATCATCGTCTCACCCACGGCACGACCAAAACCTATCATCAGCGCAGAGAAAATACCGGCGAAGGCCGAGGGTAAAACCACCCGCACTAAGGTCTGCCACGGGGTCGCCCCCAGCGCTAATGAGCCTTGACTCAGCGACGGCGGCACACTAAATAGGGCATCTTCCGCCAGTGAGAAAATCACCGGCACCAGAGCAAAGCCCATGGCAACACCGACCACCAGCGCATTACGCTGAGAGTAGTTGTCACCCAGCCATTCATGTAACGGCAGCCCCAGCGTCCACATCGACAGTTGCGGCCCCAACCACAATGCCAGCCAACCGGTCAGCAGGATAATCGGCAACAGCACCATGACATCCCAGCCCGCTGGCAGTCGCCACTGCGTTTTTTCCGCCAACCGCGCACTTCCCCAACCACACAATATGATGGCCAATGCCAGCAGTGGCGGCAGCAATAAAATGCCAGCCAGATAGTTCTCAATCACCGGGGCCAACCAAATACCGGCAATCAAACCAATCACCACCGTCGGGAATGCCCCCATCATCTCGATGGCCGGTTTAACCACGCGCCGCAAACCCGCCGACATGAAATAGGCGGTGTAAATGGCCCCTGCCAATGCCAGCGGAATAGCAAATAACATGGCGTAACTGGCGGCCTTTAAGGTACCGAAAATAATCGGTACTAAGCTGAATTTGGCCTGATAGCTCTCTTCGGCTGAGCTTGATTGCCACACATAAGCCGGTTCCGGGTAATTCTCGTACCACACCCGTTGCCATAAGCTGCGCCAACTGATGTCGGGATAGCGGTTGTCCACCAGATAAAATGACCAACCGGCGGCACTCTCCACCAACAGATTATCGCCCCAGGGGGAGAACGCAGCATGGGTGATCCCAGCAGGTATTTTTTGTTGCAATAGCGGTGCGGATTGGATGCTGGAAAAGAGCGATAGCTCGCCTTGTGGCGATAACGATGCAAAGACCCGACGCCGATTTTCAGTGGTCAGTAAACCCTTGTCCGCCGGTGTAAAGCTGCGAATACGCGTTAAGTGGAACGGGTTATCCTGCGCTTTGCGCACATCAAACCATTGGGTTAACTGGCCGTCCGGTGATTGCACCAACAGCGATTTCCCGCCCGCCAATAGAGAGAGGCTCAAGGGGCCATCAGCGGCATGCTTGTCATCCCGCAGCGACACCACTTCGCGCAGTGTCAATTCGCTGCCGAGTTGGTAGATGTAGAGCTGGTTGCCCGATAGCAGATAGAGCAAACGCCCATCTGGGGTCAAGAGCAGTTGTTCGGCCTGCGGCACATCCGCCAGTTCGGTGATTTTCTGCCCCTGCGCAGTAAACGCCCCCGCCAGCAAGCGGCCATCCTTGGTAACGGCGGCTAGGGTAAATTGCTGTGGCTGCGGTTCCGCCAGTACCAGATGCTGTAGATTCTGACCTTTCAAATCCATAACGCGTGGTGGCTTACCCAGCGGAAATTGCCAGCGCGGTGGCGTGGCTGAGAAATCAGGTTGCAACAGAAGAAACTGCCCCTTACTCAGGCCCACCCCATATAAAGGTTCTCCCCCCGCCACGCGGCTAATTGATATTGGCGGTGGCGATAATGTCTGTTCACTGATCAGGCTGCCTGCCGGGGACGCGCCCTGCGCATTGAGCCGAATAAAAGAACCGTTGCCCTGATGATCAATGCGATAAGCCACCTGCCCTTGAATATCAAGGCCGAATGCGGCGGTTGGCGCGCTGCGATTGACTGCAAACTGATGAGGTACGCTGATGGTAGCGGGCTTAAATAGCGGGAAAACAGCGTACAGTAAATAAGCGAAAATCAGCATGAGCGTCAGCAATACCAGCAAGCCGCTACCTGTCACCATCATATGCACCAGACGATCAATGACAGCTCGGCGCTTATCTCTCCCTGATGGTGTTACTACGCCCACTTGCTGCTGCATCTTTGATTGCCCCATGCCCTTTCGCCATATCCGTCTATTATGATCAATCCAATCGCTATCCATTAAACTCACAATAGCGTCAGATGACCGAGCATCTTATGTCACTTTTGTGGCGTTTGCATGACAATGTTTTTATCCCCGCCATCTTTCAAACTACAGGTGTGTTGCCGCCTTCCTGCATATTGAAATCTATCAGGTATAGTTAATAGAGAATAAAGTTAACTCATGATATCTGTTGGACTTTCTTATCATTCTTTCGCAATAATGATGACGGACACTAAATACTCCCACAATAATCTTACTGGAGTTGCAATGGGTCAGGAAAAGCTCTACATCGAGAAAGAACTCAGCTGGTTAGCCTTTAACGAGCGGGTATTGCAAGAAGCAGCGGATAAGAGCAATCCACTCATTGAGCGGATGCGATTCCTTGGCATTTACTCCAATAATTTGGATGAATTCTACAAAGTCCGTTTCGCCGATCTCAAGCGGCGTATTTTAATTAGCGAAGAGCAAGGCTCTGCCGTGACCTCGCGCCATTTGCTGAAAAAAATTCAGAGCAAAGTGGTGAAGGCCGACCAAGAATTTGATGGGCTGTATAATGAGCTGTTGCTGGAGATGGCGCGTAATCAGATCTTCCTGATTAATGAGCGGCAAATTTCCGAGAATCAGCAAATCTGGCTAAAACTCTATTTTAAGCAGCATCTGCGCCAACACATCACGCCGATCCTAATTAACCACGACACCAATCTGGTGCAGTTTTTAAAAGACGATTATACCTATTTGGCCGTGGAAATTATCCGTGGTCAGGAAATTGCCTATGCCCTGCTGGAAATTCCTTCAGATAAAGTGCCGCGCTTCGTTAATTTACCGCCAGAGGCCCCTCGCCGCCGCAAGCCAATGATATTACTTGATAATATATTGCGATATTGCCTTGATGAGATCTTCAAAGGCTTCTTTGATTACGACGCGCTGAATGCCTACTCCATGAAGATGACCCGCGATGCCGAATACGATCTGGTCACTGAGATGGAATCCAGCCTGCTGGAACTGATGTCATCGAGCCTCAAACAGCGCCTGACGGCAGAACCGGTACGCTTTGTTTATCAACGTGATATGCCCGACGAGATGGTGGAGTTACTACGCAACAAGCTGGGCATCTCAAACGATGACTCGGTGATCGCCGGTGGCCGCTACCACAATTTCAAAGACTTTATCAACTTCCCCAATGTCGGCAAAAGCAACATGGTGAACAAACCCATGCCGCGTCTGCGCCATGTTTGGTTTGATAAATTCCGTAACGGTTTTGACGCTATTCGCGAACAAGATGTGCTGCTCTATTATCCGTATCACACCTTTGAGCACGTCCTGGAATTACTGCGCCAGGCATCCTTCGATCCCAGCGTATTGGCCATTAAAATCAATATTTATCGGGTCGCCAAAGATTCGCGCATTATCGAGTCGATGATCCATGCCGCCCATAATGGCAAGAAAGTCACGGTGGTGGTGGAGTTGCAGGCGCGTTTCGATGAAGAGGCCAATATCCATTGGGCCAAAAGCCTGACGGCCGCGGGTGTACACGTTATTTTCTCCGCACCGGGCCTGAAAATCCACGCCAAGTTATTCCTGATCTCCCGCCTCGAAGGCGATGAAATCGTGCGCTATGCCCATATCGGCACCGGTAACTTTAACGAAAAAACCGCGCGAATTTATACCGACTACTCTTTACTGACGGCAGATGCGCGCATCACCAATGAAGTGCGGCGGGTCTTTAACTTTATCGAGAATCCATACCGCCCAGTCAAGTTCGATAATCTGATGGTGTCGCCGCAAAACTCGCGCATAATGCTCTATCAATTGATTGACCAAGAAATTATTCATGCTCAGGCCGGAGAAAGCGCTGGCATTACGCTAAAAATAAATAATTTAGTGGATAAAGGGCTGGTAGATAGGTTATATAGCGCCTCCAGTGCGGGCGTGAAGATCCGATTATTAGTGCGCGGGATGTGTTCGTTAATCCCGAATATGCCAGGGATCAGCGATAATATTCAGGTCACCAGTATTGTTGATCGCTTCTTAGAACATGATCGGGTGTACGTCTTCGAGAATAAAGGCGACAAGCTGGTGTATCTCTCCTCCGCTGACTGGATGACCCGTAATATTGATTACCGTATTGAAGTTGCAGTCTCGTTGCTCGATCCACGATTAAAGCAGCGGGTGCTGGATATTTTAGAACTGCTATTCAACGACACGGTAAAAGCCCGTTATATTGATAAAGAACTGAGTAATCGTTATGTACCGCGTGGCAACAGGCGCAAAGTACGTGCACAGATTGCCATCTATGATTATTTAAAAGCGCTGGAACAACCAGAGCAGTAGGGTTAAAACTATGCCGCTAACCAATAACTCGACTACCACTAAACCGCAGGAAATTGCGGCTATCGACTTGGGATCTAACAGTTTCCATATGGTGATCGCTCGCGTCGTCAACGGCGCGTTGCAGGTTTTAGGCCGCCTAAAACAGCGCGTGCATCTGGCTGATGGCCTGGATAGCAATAATATGCTCAGCGAGGAAGCCATCGAGCGGGGTCTGGCCTGTCTGGCGCTGTTTGCTGAGCGCTTGCAGGGTTTCTCACCGGACAACGTGTGTATCGTCGGCACCCATTCACTGCGTCAGGCGGCGAATGCAGAGATCTTCCTCAAGCGCGCCGCCGAAGTGATTCCCTACCCTATCGAGATTATTTCCGGTCAGGAAGAGGCGCGTCTGATCTTCATGGGCGTCGAACACACGCAGCCGGAGAAAGGCCGCAAGTTGGTCATTGATATTGGTGGTGGCTCGACTGAGTTGGTGATTGGCGAGGACTTTGAACCGCTGCTGGTGGAGAGTCGCCGCATGGGCTGCGTCAGTTTTGCCCAGCAGTTTTTCCCCCATGGCGAAATCAGCAAAGCAAATTTCAAACGCGCCCGTCTGGCGGCAGCGCAAAAGCTGGAAAATCTGGCGTGGCAATACCGAATTCAAGGCTGGCAGTATGCACTGGGCGCCTCTGGCACCATTAAAGCCACCTACGAAGTGCTGGTGGAGATGGGCGAGAAAGATGGCCTAATCACGCCGGAACGTCTCGAGATGCTGGTGGATCAAGTGCTGCAATTCAAACACTTCTCGGCCCTGAGCCTGCCAGGTCTATCAGAAGATCGCCAATCGGTATTTGTACCGGGTCTAGCTATCCTGTGTGGTGTGTTCGATGCGTTAGCTGTCAAAGAGTTACGTTTATCGGACGGTGCGCTACGTGAAGGCGTGCTGTATGAAATGGAAGGCCGTTTCCGCCATCAGGATATCCGTCAACGCACAGCTAAAAGCTTGGCTGAACACTATAATATCGATCGCGAACAGGCTCGTCGGGTGCTGGAAACCACCGAGCAGCTTTATACCCAGTGGCTGGCACAGAATACCAAGTTGGTACAACCGCAGCTTGAAGCCTTGCTGAAATGGGCAGCAATGTTGCACGAAGTGGGCCTGAGCATTAATCACAGCGGGATGCATCGCCATTCTGCCTATATTCTGCAAAACACCAACTTGCCGGGCTTCAATCAAGAGCAGCAATTACTCTTGGCAACCTTGGTCCGGATGCATCGTAAAGCCATTAAGCTGGATGAGCTGCCGCGCTTAAATTTATTCAAGAAAAAGTATTATTTGCCGTTAATTCAATTATTGCGTTTAAGCACTTTGCTGAATAATCAGCGTCAGTCGACTACCACACCGGACAGTCTGCGTCTGATAACCGATGATAGCCACTGGACATTGCGCTTCCCTGCCGGTTATCTGGCACAGAATAATCTAGTGCAACTGGATTTTGAGCGTGAACAGGCTTATTGGGATGATGTGGTGGGCTGGAAGTTGATCATCGAGGAAGAAGAAGCACCGGAACAGGCAAATGACGCGGCACCGGCTGCGTAAGCGAAGTGAATCCCGATGAGCTGACCCAAGTCAGTGATTCGGGTGACCGAGTGCAGCTAACACCGCTGCAGCGCCAAGGTCCAGGGTTTTCCCAAAGTCATTGGGGTTGCAGCAAGGCAGCAAACAAGTGAATCCCGATGAGCTGACCCAAGTCAGTGATTCGGGTGACCGAGTGCAGCTAACACCGCTGCAGCGCCAAGGACGCAGGGAAAATATGAGACGAAGACCCTCGACACAGCTAACAAAAATAATCTTACTAGTGAGCTTCCTCATTCTATTTGGTCGCTTATTGTATGCGGCTGTCGCCTCTATTTCTCATCACCAAGAGCGCCAGCAGTTGCAACAGGTCGAGCTGTCGGTAGAGGGTGAACCAGCCGGCCCTCATGAGACTGATCTTAGCCCGTAGGTGCAAGCGAACAACCCTGTAATTTCAAGTACGAAGGGTAATTTCGAATCAAGGACACATTATGTCACCAGCACCAATCATACCTGCGCCACTCTCTGCCGTGATAAAGAACAAAACGAAAAATAATACGAAAAAACTGGCGGAGATACGCAACCGGATACTTTCCCTGTTACTGAATAATAAAGCCTTGGTTGATGGCATTCTTGGCCGCCAGGACGAGCGCGAAAAGCTCAGTGATGAGCAGTTGTCAGCACAGACATTAGAAATCAAAAACCTGCTTGATGACCTACACGCAGCCGACCTTGCCGACTTACTTGAAGCCCTGCCCAATGACGAACGTTTGGCCTTGTGGCGCTTAGTCAAAAACGAGAAACGCGGCCAAACCTTAGTTGAAGTCTCTGAGACGGTGTGGGACACCCTGATCAAAGAGATGAGCGATAAAGACCTGCTGAAAGCGATGCGCACCTTGCATGTCGATGAGCAGGCTTATCTGGCCGAGTATCTGCCACGTAACCTGATGGGCCGCCTGCTCACCTCACTGGACCCCGATCAGCGCGCCCGTGTGCGGGAAGTGATCCAGTATGGCCGTGACACTGTCGGTCAGATGATGGATTTCGAGCTGGTCACGGTACGCGCAGACGTGACACTGGCGACGGTACACCGCTATTTGCGCTATCGGGGCAGCATCCCCGACGCCACAGATAAAATCTTTGTCATTGACCGCAAGAATACCTTGCTCGGCGAACTGCCACTGACCGCCATCTTACTCAACTCACCCGATACCCAAGTTTTTGAGGTGATGGAGAGCAATCCGACCACCTTCCAACCCGAGCAGAAAGCGGAAGATGCGGCAGGTGCGTTTGAACGTTATGACTTAATCAGTGCCGCGGTGATTGATGCCAAAGGCAAACTGATGGGCCGCCTGACCATCGAAGAGATCGTCGACGTGGTCAATGAAGAGAGCGATACCACCTTAAGACGGATGGGGGGCTTAAGCCCGGAAGAGGATGTGTTCTCCCCGGTAGGACGCGCGGTTCGCACCCGCTGGTCGTGGCTGGCAATTAACCTCTGTACCGCGTTTGTTGCCTCACGGGTCATCGGCTTATTTGAAGATACTATTTCGCAATTGGTGGCACTGGCGGCGTTGATGCCGATCGTGGCCGGAATTGGCGGTAATACCGGCAATCAAACCATCACCATGATTGTCCGCGCCTTGGCGTTGCACCATATTCAGCAAGGCAATGTGACCTTCCTGATGTTCCGCGAATTAGGTGTGGCGCTGATTAATGGCTTGGTCTGGGGCGGCATTATGGGGGTGGTCACTTATCTGCTCTATGGCGACCCCGCCATGGGCGGTGTGATGACCTTAGCAATGATGCTAAATCTGTTAATGGCGGCGTTGATGGGAGTGATTATCCCGATGACCATGGCCCGATTAGGCCGTGACCCGGCGATCGGTTCCAGTGTCATGATCACCGCCATCACCGATACCGGCGGATTTTTCATCTTTCTGGGGCTGGCGACCCTATTCTTAGTCTAGATATTATTTGAATTAATAATAAATTGAGCATTTGACAAAACGAACAACACTCGGCGGTGCTCATCTATACTAAACTTTTGAATATGACCGTATTTTAAATGCGGTTTATTTTTTATGTGATGAGGTTTTCTCATCATAACCCGCATACTTGCAAGCAAAATAGGGCGTTCTATGGATCTCAGCGCGGCCGAAAAACCGGCACCTGATAATAAAACCATTCTGCACATCACTTTCGTCAGCATTGTGGTGTTTTTGCTTGCACTCTTTTGTATCCGTCTTTCTGAGCAATCAGAAAATCTGGCCCCGTTGTGGTTCCCGACTGCGGTGCTCATGGTGGCCCTATTCCACCACCCTTTGCGTTACTGGTCGTGGCAATTATTGTCGGCGGGAATATGTATTGTTGCCGCCAACTTTATTTTATATGGCGTCAGTTGGTTCCCGTTGCCACTCACCTTGATCAATCTGGCTGAATCGGCTGCCGGTGCATGGTTGCTGCGGCGCTTCCTGCAACCGAAAGACCCACTCAATAGCCTGTTCAGTTGGCTCAAGTTCTCGATTTGCACCGTGATTATCGTCCCACTCATCAGTGGGCTGGCGGCGGCCTGGTATCTGTCACCACAAAATGGCAGCGTTGGGCAGGTGCTCACGGTGTGGTTTATGTCCGAAGCCATCGGTATGTTGGCCCTTGGGCCAGTGGGGCTACTTTATCGCCGTGGTTACTTTAATATCGCGACCAAATCCAAAGCGCTGTTTGACATGATGTGGATGATGATTCTATCGCTGTCCGCCTGCTATATCGGCCTGCTTTACCTGCCCTTTCCGTTCACCTTTGTTATTCTGTCGCTCATTTGGGCCGCAATCCGCCTGCCCCGTCTGGAGACATTTACCCTCTGTTTTCTGGCCACCTTGCTGATTGCGCTAATGATCAATTTCAACCTGTTTACCCTTCAGGCTGATACCAAAATGTCAGTTCAAGCCTTCTCATTTATTCCGCTATTGATGGTGCTAATCCCGCCGCACGCCATGGCGATGGTGATGCACGCCTTCCGCATGGAAAAAGAGCATATCGTTGAGAGTGAAAACCGCTTTCGTAATGCTATGGAGTATTCGGCTATCGGCATGGCGCTGGTTTCGCCGGAAGGCAAATGGATACAGGTCAATCAAGCGCTGTGCAAGTTGCTGGGCTACAGTCAAGAAACCTTGATCACCCTGACTTTCCAGCAAATCACCCATCCAGAAGATCTCTCGGCTGACCTGAAATTACTCGATGACCTGTATCATGGCCGTATCCCCAGCTACTCGATGGAGAAGCGCTATATCCGCAGTGATGGCGAGGTAGTATGGGCGCTGTTGGTGGTGAGTGTGGTGCGGGATCACGAGCAACAACCGCTCTATTACATCTCGCAGGTCGAAGATATCAATGACCTGAAAAAGACCGAGATCATTAACCGCCGTTTGATGGAGCGTATTACGTTGGCTAACGAAGCGGGCGGCATTGGCATCTGGGAATTGGATCTGAGAAAGCAGGTGATCAGCTGGGATAAACGGATGTACGAGCTTTATCATATCCCGCTGCATACCCCCGTTGACGATAAAGTTTGGCGCACACACGTGCATCCAGAAGATATCAATCGGGTCAATCGTGAATATAACGCGGCCCTCAAGCAGCGCCAGCCCTATCGGCTGGAGTTCAGGCTGTTGTTGCCGAATGGCGAGATTGTTCATCTGCGCAATCAGGCCAATATGGTGTGCGACAAGCACGGCAATATTCTGCGACTGATGGGTACCACGCTGGATATGACCGAAATCAGAAACCTGACGGAAGCGCTGCACGAAGAGAAAGAGCGGTTGCATATCACGCTAGACTCCATCGGCGAAGCGGTGGTCTGTACCGATCAGGAGATGAAGATTACCTTTATGAACCCGGTCGCCGAGAAAATGACCGGTTGGGCCAATACCATCGCTCTGGGCCAGCCGGTCAGCCATATCATCAAGCTGACCAACGGAGTGGATGGGCCAGAAATTGAAAATCCAATCGAGCACTGCCTCAACCACCGCCCTTACTCTTCGCTGAATGAGTCTATGGTGTTGCATCATCGCGACGGCCAGTATTATGACATTCAGGAGTCAGTCGCGCCGCTGAAAACCCTCGAAGGCGGGGTGGTCGGGGCGGTGATGGTGTTCCAGGATGTTGGCGAATCCCGCGCCATGATGCGCAAACTCAGTCACAGTGCCTCCCACGACAATCTGACCGGCCTGCCCAACCGCGCCAATTTTGAAAATAAGTTGAAGGCGGCCATTCAGGTCAGTGTCGAGCTCAACCAGCAACATGCGCTGGCGTTCCTCGACTTAGACTATTTTAAAGCCATCAACGACACCGCTGGGCATCCGGCTGGGGATGCCTTGCTGAAAGAGCTGAGCCAGTTGATGCGCCAGCATTTACGCAACAGCGACTGTGTCGCGCGTCTCGGCGGGGATGAGTTCGGTTTACTGATGCTCAACTGCACCCTACCCCACGCCAAAGCCATCACCCAAAGTCTGGTCTCCATGATCAATGGCTACCATTTCTACTGGGAAGATAAGCTCTATCGTATCGGGGCCAGCGCCGGGGTGACCCAAATCAGCAGCAACAACAATCAGCGCAGTGAGATTATGGCGCAAGCTGATATCGCCTGTTATACCGCCAAACACAGTGGCCGTGGTCAGGTGTTTCTCTATCAGCCACGGCAAAAACAGTTGTTGGCACGACAGCACGAATTACTGAGCAAAGAGGATGTCGAAAATATCCTTAGCAACAGCCAACTGGCACTGCAACTGACCCCGACGGCACCGCCTAAAACACCGTTATCAGTCTGCTTTTATCAGGTCAGTTTTGAGCTCAATCGGCCACAGAACATCAATGTCAGCCAGGCGGCATTTCAGGAGGCCGCGCTGCTGTATGGCTTACTGCCGCAAGCCGATGGCTGGGTGTGCAAGCAACTGTTAGTGACGCAAGCCGAGGCGATTAGCCGCAAAGGGCTGGCACTGGCGATCCCATTATCCGAGCTAGCGCTGCTTAAAGAGGATTTCCGTCAGTCACTGCTGGCACAGGTGCAACAGACCCCGTTGCCACCGCAAAGTTTGTACTGGATGGTCGATGAATCCACCTTGCTGCAATACCCGTTTGCGATTGGTAATTTCCTCGCCAAGCTGCAAGAGCTGGGTTGTCAGTTAATCGTCAAAGAGTTTGGTCACAATCTGAACGATTTTGAGTTATTGGCCGAGCACACCATCAACTACCTAAAATTCAATAGCGATTTAATTGCCCATATTCATATCAATCAAATGGATGAGGTGCTGGTCTCCATCATCAACGGCACGGCGCAGCGGGCCGGTATCGCCACACTGGCAGGCCCAGCCGAATTACCGCCGATCCTCAATAAGCTGATCGCGATTGGTGTCGATTTAGCCGACGGCGAGACCATTGGCCGCACGCAACCACTGTCTGAGGTGCTGAACAGCGGCTATTTCGCAGCCAAATAGTGTGCATCGCTGCCCCCCTTTTTGCTTCCTCCATCGCCCTCGACAGCGCCGCAGGGAATATTTTTATCCCTTAGGCGCGATTCCCTCGTTCAGGATAAAAAAATCCCTGCTTTGACGATTGCTCCGCTGCCCACTCTGGGGTAAAGTCGGGCCCTTTTATTTGGCCTGGGGAGCAATGATGTTCATTGGATTTGACTACGGCACAGCAAACTGCTCGGTTGCCGTGATGCGGGGCGATGCCCCCGAATTGCTGACACTGGAAAATAATGACGTCTATCTGCCATCCATGCTATGTGCGCCAACGCGGGAAGCCGTCAGTGAGTGCCTGCACCGCCACTGGCAGGTACCCACTGGCAGTGACGAAAACCAGCAACTGTTACGCCGGGCCATGGCGTTTAACCGCGAAGAAGATATTCCGGTCTCTGCCGATAGTCTGATGTTCGGCCTGTCCGCACTGGCGCAATACATTGAAGACCCGGAAGAAGTTTACTTTGTCAAATCACCTAAATCCTTCTTAGGGGCCAACGGCCTGAAGCCACAGCAACTGGCGCTGTTTGAGGATTTGGTCTGCGCCATGATGTTCCACATTAAGCGGCAGGCAGAATCGGTTCTGGCCGCTGAAATCAGCCAAACGGTGATTGGCCGTCCGGTCAACTTTCAGGGTTCCGGTGGCGAAGAGGCCAACCGTCAGGCTGAGGGTATTTTACTGCGCGCCGCCCAACGTGCCGGTTTTCGCGATATCGCCTTCCAGTTTGAGCCGGTTGCCGCAGGGCTGGATTTTGAAGCCACACTGACCGAAGAGAAAACCGTATTGGTGGTGGATATCGGCGGCGGCACCACTGACTGCTCGGTGCTGTTGATGGGGCCGAAATGGCAGGGGCTGGCAGATCGCCAGCAAAGTCTGCTGGGCCACAGTGGTTGCCGCGTCGGCGGTAACGATCTCGATATCATGTTGGCGTTTAAGCAACTGATGCCGCTGTTTGGTATGGGAGGCGAAACCGAAAAAGGTATTGCCATGCCGTCGCTGCCTTACTGGAATGCGGTTGCTACCAATGATGTTCCAGCACAAAGCGACTTCTACAGCACCGCCAATGGCCGCTTCCTGCGTGATTTGATTCGTGACGCCGCGAACCCGCAGCAAGTCGAGCGCCTGCTGAAAGTGTATCAACAGCGCCTAAGCTACCGCATCGTGCGCGCCGCAGAAGAGAGCAAAATTGCGCTGTCCGAGCAACAGCAGGTCGCTGCGGCACTGAGTTTTGTCCAGCCGGAACTGGGGCAGACCATCAGCCAGCAGCAACTGGCGGAGGCTATCTCTCAGCCGCTGCAACGGATTCAGGAGCAAGTCAGCCTCGCGCTCTCCACCAGCCACGTCACCCCGGATGTGATTTACCTGACTGGCGGCAGCGCCCGCTCGCCGTTACTGCGTGCCGCCTTACAGCAGCAACTGCCGGGTATCCCGCTGGTGGGTGGTAATGACTTCGGCTCGGTCACCGCAGGGTTAGCCCGCTGGGCGCAGACGCTGTATCGGTGATTTTGTTCGGTTAAAAATCACTCAATGGTCATCTGACCTTCCTCGCCTCAATAGTGTCGGGCCGCAAAATAGCGGCCCGATTACCGCGTCTTGTGCGGAATATCAAAAGCGCATTCAAAAAAATAGCCCAAAAACGTGTCGGTTATTCACTATTGCCGTGGCGGGCTATCTATTTGTGCCATCGACCTCCTATGCAGCTCTTATATGTGCCACATCGCCCGGCGGGAACATTTCAGTGAATACTCATTTTGATTTTAAGCGTAATTCGACCGCCTTCAATACCGTCACCCCCGGCAATACCCATGCCAGTGCGACATTGACCATGACTTATCAGTAATAGAATAACCTAACACCCGTATTGGCATAAAAGCGAACGGGTAAGTTCTGTTTAGAGGCTAAGATTAAAAACCCATTAACTAAAAAGGTAGGATAATAACTCACACTACCTTTTTAGTTAAAAAATATAACAGGCTAAACATACTCCCTAAGTTTATTTGAAATATATTCAGTTGTGGTGTTGAGAATAGTGCCACCAATCTGTTCAACAAGTGGCCCAGCATTATTATAGGCCACATAACGTCCTGCTTCGATGGTGGAGAATAATAAAGTGCGACCCGCCAGCGTGCAACTCATCAGCGTGCAACTCATCAGCATGTTAATAGCAGTCCCCCACCGATTCTCTACCGGTAATAAAGGTTGATCAGCAGAGGTTTCGGCATACTGAGCCTGATGATCGTTCGCGGGCGGCACGGGTTGAGATACAACATGCGCGCCAGATTTTTCACAGAATAATGTCAGGTTCTTCGCACCGACAGATAACTCTGTCTGTTCAGTTTGTGAGTCATCAGAGTATCCTTGCCATGCGTTCAACTCTTGATCAGTAATGGGTCCAGCGTTGATTGTCGGGGGGAAATAAGCATTCACTCCATTGATCATATTTTTACTCTCAGAGACAGATAAAGTGGTGGCAGAAAGAGTACATTTAGGCCTATTAACTCGCTTCCAAATTTATCAACCTACTGATACTTTTAGAACGCTAACCAATAGATACGCCGCCAAACTGCAATATTCACCAGATATCTCTATATATCCTGACATTTCTTCCACATTTCCTCCATTTTTATCCGGTAAATCCCCGCTAAACTAGTAAGATATCCAAAGATTAACTTATGCATTTATGTTGCAGCCAACCAGATTATCAGAAGGAATTCTCCGCCATCATGAAAGCTCAATCTAAACGCACCTCTCGGTTACTGATGTTATTGGGAGTAGCGGTGGCGATTATTGTTGCTCTATTTGTCTGGCGCCACTTCAGTGCCACCCCTGCAAGCACCGCTGTGGGGGCGCAACAAGCCACCACTGGGAGCAGCCCTGCACGAGCCGGTGGTCGCCGTAATATGCCGATGTCTCCGGTGCAAGCCGCCACTGCCACCGAGCAAGCGGTGCCGCGCTATCTCAGCGGTTTAGGCACCGTGCTTGCAGCCAATACCGTTACCGTCACCAGCCGTGTCGATGGTCAGTTAATGGCGATTCACTTTACCGAAGGCCAGCAGGTTAAGGCGGGGGATTTACTGGTGGAGATCGATCCGCGCCCTTACCAAGTGCAACTGACCCAAGCACAGGGCCAACTCGCCAAAGATCAGGCCACACTCGATAACGCACGCCGTGATCTGGCCCGCTACCAGAAGCTGGCTAAAACCGGCTTGATCTCACAGCAGGATCTGGATACCCAAGCCTCGCTGGTGCGCCAGAGCGAAGGCAGCGTGAAAGCTGATCAAGGGGCGATCGACAGTGCCGAGCTGCAACTGACCTACAGCCGCATTACCGCGCCGATCTCTGGCAAAGTGGGGCTGAAACAGGTGGATGTCGGCAATTACATCACCAGTGGCACCGCCACACCTATTGTGGTGATCACCCAAACGCATCCGGTTGATGTGGTCTTTACCCTGCCGGAAAGTGATATCCCCGCCATCATGCAAGCGCAGAAAAATGCGGCCCAAAATAACAGCACCGTGCCGGTTGAAGCCTGGGATCGTACCAACAAACAGCTATTGGCGCAGGGCTATCTGCTCAGTATTGATAACCAGATTGATACCACTACCGGCACCATTAAGCTGAAAGCACGCTTCGCCAATGAAGATGACACTTTGTTCCCGAACCAGTTTGTCAATGCCCGCATCAAGGTAGATTTGCTGCAAAACGCCGTGGTGGTCCCAACTGCCGCCGTACAGATGGGCAACGAAGGCAGCTTTGTCTGGACACTCAATGATGAGAATAAGGTCAGCAAGCATCTGGTGACCACCGGTATCCAAGACAGCAAACAAGTGGTGATCAGCTCCGGCCTGAATGCCGGTCAGCGCGTGGTCACTGACGGTATCGACCGCCTGACGGAAGGTTTGCAGGTGGAAGTGGTCACACCGCGTTCCGCCGAGACAGAAAAAGCGGGGGCCGCCGCCCCTGCCGCTGAACAAAAAGGCACGCGCACCGGCAGAAGAGCTGCCGCAGATGCACACACAGGCAAAACCACCACGGCGGAGAGATCCTGATGCAAGTGATGCCTCCAACCCCCGGTGGTGGCCCCTCACGGCTGTTTATTCTGCGCCCCGTCGCCACCACACTGTTTATGGTTGCTATTTTGCTGGCGGGGATTATCGGCTACCGCGCCTTGCCGGTTTCCGCTCTGCCGGAGGTGGATTACCCGACAATTCAGGTGGTGACACTCTATCCCGGTGCCAGTCCGGATGTGGTGACCTCCTCCATCACCGCCCCGCTGGAGCGCCAGTTTGGTCAGATGTCTGGCCTGAAGCAGATGGCATCGCAAAGTTCTGGCGGTGCATCGGTGATCACGCTGCAATTCCAGCTCACTCTGCCGCTCGATGTGGCGGAGCAAGAGGTGCAAGCGGCGATTAACTCCGCCACCAATCTGCTGCCAAGTGATCTGCCCTATCCGCCGATTTACAGCAAAGTGAACCCGGCTGATCCGCCGATCCTGACACTGGCGGTCACCTCCACGGCGATCCCGATGACCCAAGTGGAAGATATGGTGGAGACCCGCATTGCGCAGAAAATCTCGCAAGTCACTGGCGTCGGTCTGGTCACCATCTCTGGCGGCCAGCGCCCTGCCGTGCGCGTGAAGCTGAATGCGCCCGCCGTCGCCGCCTTGGGGCTGGATAGTGAAACCATTCGCACCGCTATCAGCAATGCCAACGTCAACTCCGCCAAAGGTAGCCTCGATGGGCCAACCCGCTCAGTGACCTTGTCAGCCAATGACCAGATGAAATCCGCCGAGGATTACCGTGACCTGATCGTGGCCTACCAAAACGGCGCACCGATCCGCTTGCAGGATGTCGCCACCATTGAGCAGGGTGCGGAGAATAACAAGCTGGCCGCGTGGGCCAATAGCCAGCAGGCGATTGTGCTGAATATCCAGCGCCAGCCGGGGGTTAACGTGATAGCCACCGCCGACAGTATCCGCGAGATGCTGCCGGAGCTGATTAAGAGTCTGCCGAAGTCGGTGGATGTCAAAATCCTGACCGACCGCACCACCACTATCCGCGCCTCGGTCAGTGACGTGCAGTTTGAGTTGCTGCTGTCGATCGCCTTGGTGGTGATGGTGATTTACCTGTTCCTGCGCAATGCCGCCGCCACTCTTATCCCCAGTGTCGCGGTGCCGCTGTCATTGATCGGCACCTTCGCTGCGATGTATTTCCTTGGTTTTTCAATCAATAACCTCACCTTGATGGCCCTGACCATTGCCACCGGCTTTGTGGTCGATGATGCCATTGTGGTCATTGAGAACATCTCCCGCTATATCGAAAAAGGCGAGAAACCGCTGGATGCGGCGCTGAAAGGGGCCGGAGAGATTGGATTTACCATTATCTCACTGACCTTCTCATTGATTGCGGTGTTGATTCCGCTGCTGTTTATGGGCGATATCGTCGGCCGACTGTTCCGCGAGTTCGCCGTCACCCTGGCGGTGGCGATCCTGATTTCAGCGGTGGTCTCACTGACACTCACCCCGATGATGTGCGCACGGATGCTCAGTTATGAGTCACTGCGCAAACAAAATCGCCTGTCGCGCGCCAGTGAGAAGTTCTTCGACTGGGTGATAGCCCACTATGCGGTGGCGCTGAAAAAAGTGCTGAAGCATCAGTGGTTCACCTTGGGTGTGGCACTGAGCACACTGGTGCTGACGGTGCTGCTCTACTTGCTGATGCCCAAAGGCTTCTTCCCCTTGCAGGACAACGGGCTGATTCAAGGCACACTGGAAGCGCCGCAATCCGTTTCGTTCAGTAATATGGCTGAGCGCCAGCAGCAGGTGGCCGCCATCATCCTCAAAGATCCGGCGGTGGAGAGCCTGACCTCATTCGTCGGCGTCGATGGTACCAATGCCACCCTCAACAATGGCCGATTGCAGATTAACCTTAAGCCACTGGCTGAGCGAGCTGACCGCATCCCACAGGTGATTACCCGCTTGCAGGAGAGTGTCGCCAGCATTCCGGGCATTAAGCTCTATTTGCAGCCGGTACAAGATTTGACCATTGATACCCAACTGAGCCGCACACAGTATCAGTTCACCCTACAAGCCACCTCCCTCGAAGAGCTGAGCACCTGGGTGCCGAAGCTGATTAGCGAGTTGCAGCAGCAAGCGCCTTTCCAAGATGTGACAAGTGACTGGCAGGATCAGGGGCTAGTGGCCTTTGTCAATGTGGACCGCGACAGCGCCAGCCGTTTAGGCATCACTATGGCGGCCATCGACAGTGCGCTGTATAACGCCTTTGGTCAGCGGCTTATCTCCACTATTTATACCCAAGCCAATCAGTATCGGGTGGTGCTGGAGCATGACGTGCAAGCCACGCCGGGGCTGGCGGCCTTCAATGATATCCGCCTGACTGGCAGCGACGGCAAAGGGGTGCCGCTGAGCAGCATTGCCACCATTGAAGAGCGCTTCGGACCGCTGTCGATCAACCATCTGAATCAGTTCCCGTCAGCCACCATCTCTTTCAATGTGGCGCAGGGCTACTCCCTCGGTGAAGCGGTGGAAGCCGTGACGCAAGCTGAGCAGGCTATCCAACTGCCAGCGGATATCACCACCCGCTTCCAAGGCTCGACGTTGGCGTTTCAGGCGGCACTCGGCAGCACCTTGTGGCTGATTATCGCCGCCATTGTGGCGATGTATATCGTGCTCGGCGTGTTGTACGAGAGCTTTATTCATCCGGTGACTATTTTGTCCACCCTGCCAACGGCGGGAGTCGGGGCATTGCTGGCACTGATGCTGACTGGGCATGAGCTGGATGTGATCGCCATCATCGGCATCATCCTGCTGATCGGCATCGTGAAGAAGAATGCGATCATGATGATCGACTTTGCGCTAGCCGCCGAGCGGGATCAGGGCATGAGCCCTTATGATGCGATCTATCAGGCCTGCTTGCTGCGTTTCCGCCCGATTCTGATGACCACTCTGGCCGCGCTGTTCGGTGCCTTGCCTTTGATGCTCAGTACCGGAGCCGGCGCCGAATTACGCCAGCCGCTGGGGGTCTGTATGGTCGGCGGGTTGATTGTCAGCCAAGTACTGACCCTGTTTACCACGCCAGTGATCTATTTGCTGTTCGATCGACTGGCGCGCAATACCCATAATCACGAGGATATTGATTCACCTGCATTACCGAATGGACGGGAACTGCCGTGAAATTCTTTGCTCTGTTCATCCAGCGCCCGGTGGCGACCACCCTGCTGACACTGGCTATCACCCTGAGCGGCATTATCGGCTTTAGCTTATTGCCGGTATCGCCGTTGCCGCAGGTTGATTACCCAGTGATTGCAGTCAGTGCCTCTATGCCCGGTGCCGATCCGGAAACCATGGCCTCCTCCATCGCCACGCCGCTGGAGCGCGCCTTGGGAAGAATTGCTGGGGTCAATGAAATGACCTCGACCAGTTCACTGGGCAGCACGCGGATCATTCTGCAATTTGATCTCAACCGCGATATCAACGGCGCAGCCCGTGATGTGCAGGCGGCGCTGAATGCTGCACAAAGCTTGCTGCCGACCGGGATGCCAAATCGTCCGACCTACCGCAAGATGAACCCGTCGGATGCGCCAATCATGATCATGACGCTGACCTCGGATACCTTCACTCAGGGCCAGTTGTATGACTTCGCCTCGACCAAACTGGCGCAGAAGATAGCCCAGACCGAAGGCGTCAGTGATGTTAGCGTCGGTGGTAGCTCCCTACCAGCGGTGCGGGTGGAACTGAACCCCAGCGCCCTGTTCAATCAGGGTGTTTCACTCGATGCGGTGCGTCAGGCCATCAGTGCCGCCAACGTGCGCCGCCCGCAAGGCTCTGTCGATAGCAGTGAGCAGCACTGGCAAGTGCAGGCCAATGATGAGATCAAAACCGCCGAGGGTTATCGCCCACTGATCATTCACTACAACAATGGGTCGCCAGTGCGCTTGCAGGATGTCGCTAACGTGGTGGACTCGGTGCAGGATGTGCGCAACGCGGGGATGTCCGACGGTAAATCAGCGGTACTGCTGGTGATCAGCCGTGAACCGGGGGCGAATATTATCGCCACCGTGGACCGAATTCGGGCGGAACTTCCGGCCCTGCGGGCTTCGATCCCCGCCTCAATTGAGTTAAAAATTGCGCAAGATCGCTCCCCGACCATCCGCGCCTCGCTGGAAGAGGTGGAGCGCTCACTGATCATCGCCGTGGCGCTGGTGATTCTGGTGGTGTTCCTGTTTCTGCGATCAGGCCGCGCTACCTTGATCCCCGCGGTTGCGGTACCGGTGTCACTGATCGGGACCTTTACTGCCATGTATCTGTGCGGTTTTAGCCTCAATAACCTGTCACTGATGGCGCTGACCATCGCCACCGGTTTTGTGGTCGATGACGCCATTGTGGTGCTGGAGAATATCTCCCGCCATCTGGAAGCGGGGATGAAACCCATGGTGGCCGCCCTGCGCGGGGTGCGCGAAGTTGGATTTACCGTGCTGTCGATGAGTATCTCACTGGTGGCGGTGTTTATCCCCCTGCTGCTGATGGAGGGGCTACCGGGCCGATTGTTCCGCGAGTTTGCCATTACGCTGTCGGTGGCGATCGGGATATCACTGGTCATCTCTCTGACCCTGACCCCCATGATGTGTGCCCACTTGCTGCGCGCGCAGCCTGCGGGTCAGCAACAACGTATTCGTGGTTTTGGTAAAGTGCTGCTGGCGATTCAGCGGGGTTATGGACGCTCACTTAATTGGGTGCTGGGCCATACGCGCTGGGTGATGGTTGTGCTGCTTTCCACTATCGCGCTGAATGTTTGGCTCTATATCAGTATCCCGAAAACCTTTTTCCCCGAGCAGGATACTGGCCGCATGATGGGCTTTATCCAAGCCGATCAGAGTATCTCTTTCCAGGCGATGCAGCAGAAGCTGAAAGATTTCATGAAGATCGTCAATGATGATCCGGCGGTCGACAATGTGACCGGTTTTACTGGCGGCTCGCGCACCAACAGCGGATCGATGTTTATCTCGCTCAAACCCCTGAGTGAACGTAGCGAAACTGCCCAGCAAATTATCACCCGCTTACGGGCCAAATTAGCCAAAGAACCCGGTGCCAGCCTGTTTCTGGCACCCGTACAAGATATCCGCGTCGGGGGCCGTCAAGCCAATGCCAGCTACCAATTTACCCTGCTGGCCGACGATCTGACCGCGCTTCGCGAGTGGGAACCGAAAGTGCGGGCGGCGCTGGCAAAACTGCCGGAACTGGCGGATGTTAACTCCGATCAGCAAGATAAAGGCGCTGAGATTGCGCTCACTTACGATCGCGAAACCATGGCGCGGCTGGGGATTGATGTCGCCGATGCCAATGCCCTGCTGAACAATGCCTTTGGTCAGCGGCAGATCTCCACCATTTATCAGCCGTTGAACCAATATAAGGTGGTGATGGAAGTCGCGCCGCAATACACGCAGGATGTGAGTTCGCTGGACAAAATGTTTGTCATTAATAGCAACGGCCAATCCATTCCGCTCTCCTATTTCGCCAAGTGGCGGCCTGCCAACGCGCCGCTGGCGGTCAATCATCAGGGTTTATCTGCTGCGTCGACTATCTCGTTTAACTTACCAGACGGCGGCAGTTTATCTGAAGCGACCGCCGCCGTTGAGCGGGCAATGACCGAACTCGGCGTGCCTTCGACCGTACGCGGGACATTTACCGGTACCGCGCAAGTATTCCAGGAGACGCTGAAATCTCAGCTATGGCTGATTATGGCGGCCATCGCCACCGTCTATATCGTGCTCGGGATTCTGTACGAGAGCTATGTGCATCCGCTGACCATCCTGTCTACGCTGCCCTCCGCGGGCGTAGGGGCACTGCTGGCGCTAGAGCTGTTTGATGCGCCCTTTAGTCTTATCGCACTGATCGGCATTATGTTGTTGATTGGTATCGTGAAAAAGAACGCTATCATGATGGTGGATTTTGCCCTTGATGCGCAACGTAACGGCAATATCAGCGCCCGTGATGCTATTTTCCAAGCCAGTTTGTTGCGCTTTAGGCCGATTCTGATGACCACACTGGCGGCCTTATTCGGCGCGTTGCCGCTGGTTCTGGGCAGTGGCGATGGCGCGGAGTTGCGCCAACCGCTGGGGATTACCATTGTCGGCGGGTTGGTGGTCAGCCAGTTGCTCACCCTGTATACCACCCCAGTGGTTTACCTCTACTTTGACCGACTGCGCAGTCGCTTTAGCAAACAGCCGCTTACGAGACTGGAATAATGGCGCACCCTATAGATTTCAACCTGCAGGAAGGCGGCAAGCGAGAAAGTCCCGATGAGCTTACACCAGTAAGTGATTCGGGCGACCGAGTGCGGCCAACGCATCTGCGGTTTGGAAAGAGGCACCGCACTGAATACCCTATAGATTTCAATCTGCAGGAAGGCGGCAAGCGAAATAGTCCCGATGAGCTTACACCAGTAAGTGATTCGGGCGACCGAGTGCGGCCAACGCATCTGCGGTTTGGAAAGAGGCACCGCACTGAATACCCTATAGATTTCAATCTGCAGGAAGGCGGCAAGCGAAATAGTCCCGATGAGCTTACACCAGTAAGTGATTCGGGCGACCGAGTGCAGCTAACGCATCTGCGGTTTGGAAAGAGGCACAGCACTGAATACCCTATAGATTTCAATCTGCAGGAAGGCGGCAAGCGAAATAGTCCCGATGAGCTTACACCAGTAAGTGATTCGGGCGACCGAGTGCAGCCAACGCATCTGCGGTTTGGAAAAAGGCACAGCACTGAATACCCTATAGATTTCAATCTGCAGGAAGGCGGCAAGCGAAATAGTCCCGATGAGCTTACACCAGTAAGTGATTCGGGCGACCGAGTGCAGCCAACGCATCTGCGGTTTGGAAAGAGGCACAGCACTGAATACCCTATAGATTTCAATCTGCAGGAAGGCGGCAAGCGAAATAGTCCCGATGAGCTTACACCAGTAAGTGATTCGGGCGACCGAGTGCAGCCAACGCATCTGCGGTTTGGAAAGAGGCACAGCACTGAATACCCTATAGATTTCAATCTGCAGGAAGGCGGCAAGCGAAATAGTCCCGATGAGCTTACACCAGTAAGTGATTCGGGCGACCGAGTGCAGCCAACGCATCTGCGGTTTGGAAAGAGGCACAGCACTGAATACCCTATAGATTTCAATCTGCAGGAAGGCGGCAAGCGAAATAGTCCCGATGAGCTTACACCAGTAAGTGATTCGGGCGACCGAGTGCAGCCAACGCATCTGCGGTTTGAAAGATGACGGGTATTCGCTGGCAACTCTGGATCGTTGCCTTCGGCTTCTTCATGCAAACGCTGGACACCACCATCGTCAACACCGCCCTGCCCTCCATGGCGGCGAGTCTGGGCGAGAACCCGCTGCGCATGCAGTCGGTGATCGTCTCCTATGTGCTGACAGTGGCGGTTATGCTGCCCGCCAGTGGTTGGCTGGCGGATCGCATTGGCGTTAAATGGGTATTTTTCTCAGCGATTATCCTGTTCACCCTCGGCTCACTGCTGTGCGCGCAAGCTGAAACCCTGAATCAGCTGATCACCTCTCGCGTGGTCCAAGGGGTTGGCGGCGCAATGATGGTGCCGGTTGGCCGCCTGACAGTGATGAAAATTGTGCCGCGCGAGCAATATATGTCGGCGATGGCTTTCGTGACGTTACCCGGCCAGATTGGGCCGCTGGTCGGCCCCGCGCTGGGGGGCTTTCTGGTGGAGTACGCCAGTTGGCACTGGATCTTCCTGATTAATCTGCCCGTTGGCGTGATTGGCGCACTGGCGACCTTGATATTGATGCCCAATTACACCATGCGCACTCGTCGCTTTGATATCAGCGGTTTTATCATGCTGGCTATCGGCATGGCGACCCTGACACTGGCGCTGGATGGTCACAAGGGATTGGGCTTATCGCCACTGGCGATTGCGGGTCTGGTGCTGTGCGGGATACTGGCACTGCTGGGTTACTGGTGGCATGCCCGAGGTAATAGCTCGGCTCTGTTTACACTGCGGCTGTTCAAAAACAGGTCTTATTCGCTTGGCTTGATTGCCAGTATGAGCGCCCGTATCGGTAGCGGCATGTTGCCGTTTATGACGCCGATCTTCATGCAAATCGGGTTAGGGTTCTCCCCGTTCCATGCTGGATTAATGATGATCCCGATGATTATCGGCAGCATGGGGATGAAGCGCATTATCGTGCGCGTGGTCAATCGCTTCGGCTATCGAAAAGTATTGGTCAGCGCCACACTGCTGCTCGCCATGGTGACTTTCAGCTTCCCAGTGGTGGCACTGATGGGCTGGACGTTGCTGCTGCCAGTAGTGCTATTTTTCCAGGGAATGCTCAATGCGTTGCGCTTCTCCACCATGAATACCTTAACCCTGAAAGACCTGCCAGACCGCCTGGCCAGCAGTGGCAACAGTTTGCTGTCGATGGTGATGCAGCTCTCTATGAGTCTGGGAGTCAGTACTGCCGGGATATTATTAGGCTTATTTGCGCATAATCAGGTAGTGACAAATACGGCGGCAACGCACAGCGCGTTCTTATACAGCTACCTGTGTATGGCAATCATTATTGCCCTGCCCGCCCTGATATTTAACCGCGTGCCACCGGATACCGGTACCAATCGCAATCTGGCCCGCGCCCCGCAAAGTCAGCGAACCGAAAGAGACAGGTGAACACATGAGGATCGGCATTACCGGAAAACTGTTTATGGCGATATTTGCCACCTGCATGTTAGTGCTGGTTACCATGCATTGGGGAGTGAGAGCCAGCTTCGAGCGCGGTTTTATTGATTACATCAAGCAGAGCAATGAACAGCGGATTTCCATGCTGGCAGATGCCCTTGAGGTGCAATACCAGCACTACGGCAACTGGGATTTTCTGCGCAACAATGATCAAATTATTTATCAGATCATGCGATCTTTCGAACAAAGCGGTAATAGCAGTCACAATCTTCCCCCACATGGCTGGCGCACCCAGTTTTGGGTGGTGGATGAGCACAATAATTTGCTGGCCGGGCGCACCGACCGGGTACCCAAAGAGGCCAGCCGTCAGGCGATAACGGTGAATAAGCAGGTGGTGGGCTGGGTGATGTCTACGCCGCCGGAAAAACTCACCCGCAATGCCGATATTAACTTTGATCTGCAACAGCGCCGCACCAGTTGGATGATTGTGGCTCTATCGACGCTACTGGCCGCCGCCGTGACCTGGCTTTTATCTCGCGGCATGCTGGCACCGGTAAAACGCTTGGTGGAAGGTACTCATCGGCTGGCCGCTGGGGATTTCAGTGCCCGCGTGGCTGTCAGCAGCCGTGATGAACTGGGCCGTCTGGCGCAGGACTTTAACCAGCTCGCCAGTTCGCTAGAGAAAAATGAGCAGATGCGGCGCGATTTCATGGCCGATGTCTCCCATGAATTACGCACCCCACTGGCGGTTTTGCGCGGTGAACTGGAAGCCCTGCAAGATGGTGTGCGCCAACCGACACCTGAATCCTTGATTTCACTGCAAGCGGAGGTCGGCATACTCACCAAGCTGGTCAATGACCTGCATCAGTTGTCGCTCTCGGACCACGGGGCATTGGCCTACCGCAAAACTCAGTTGGATGCTGTGCGGCTGCTACAAATTGCCGTTGCCAGCTTCCATGGCCGCTTCCAAAGCAAGAACATCACTGTTATGACCAACTTGCCGGAGCAGGCGGTCATCTTTGGCGATCCCGACCGCTTGAATCAACTGTTCCACAATTTGCTGGAAAACAGTTTGCGTTATACTAACGAGGGTGGGCAATTAGAGATCAATGCGCGATTCGATGACGATAATTTGACGTTGCACTGGCAGGACAGTAAACCGGGCTTGAGCGATGAACAGTTGCAACGTATTTTTGAGCGTTTTTATCGTACCGAAAGTTCGCGTAACCGCGCCAGCGGTGGCTCAGGGTTAGGTTTGGCGATTTGCCAAAAAATTGTCGAGGCCCATGGGGGTAAAATCAGCGCTGCACATTCACCTTTGGGGGGGCTGCAGATTAGGGTCGTATTTCCCCTCTTCCATTCCATAGGGTAATTCATGGTAATGCACGAACCGCTTCAGTCTGCCAGCCAGTCTGGCTCCGTATTGATTGTTGAAGATGAACCTAAGCTCGGCCAGTTATTGGTCGATTATCTGCAAGCTGCGGGTTACAGCACCCAGTGGATCACTAACGGCGCGGAGGTCGTGGCCGCTGTGCGCCAAGCGCCACCAGCGATTATTTTGCTGGATTTAATGTTACCGGGCAGCGATGGCATTACCATTTGCCGAGAAATCCGGCGCTTCTCCGATGTGCCCATCATGATGGTCACGGCAAAAACCGAGGAGATTGACCGCTTGCTGGGGCTGGAGATCGGTGCTGATGATTATATCTGCAAACCCTATAGCCCACGGGAAGTGGTCGCGCGGGTCAAAACCATTCTGCGTCGCTGTCATCAACAGCGCGAACAGCCAAGTGAGAGTGCGCCGCTGCTGATTGATGAATCCCGCTTTCAGGCCAGTTATCAGGGTCACTTACTGGAGCTAACGCCAGCTGAGTTTCGTCTGCTGAAAATATTGGCGACGCAGCCGGGCCATGTGTTTAGCCGTGAACAGCTGCTCAATAACCTCTATGATGATTATCGGGTAGTGACTGACCGCACTATTGATAGCCATATCAAAAATCTGCGGCGCAAGCTGGAGGCGCTCGATGGAGAGAAGCCCTTTATTCGCGCGGTTTATGGCATGGGGTATCGCTGGGAAGCAGAGATCTGTCGTTTACTGTAATTTCATCGTGATCAAAAATGCAGTAATGTTGGTGGTGCAGGGAGCATTGATCTGACTTTCGGTCAAGGTTGACTACACTCATTAGAGTCATCACAACCAACAGGAGAAACACTATGGCCATGGGTCACTATGAGATTAAAAAAGCAAAGAATGGGCAGTACCATTTCAATCTGAAAGCCAGCAATGGCGAAATCATTCTCTCCAGTGAGATGTATGCCAGTAAAGCCTCCGCAGAAAACGGCATCGCATCAGTACAAAGTAACTCCCCACTGGAAAGCCAGTACGAGTCTAAACATAACGCTAAAAACGAGCCTTACTTCGTTTTGAAAGCGAAAAACCATCAAGTTATTGGTGTCAGCGAAGCTTACAGTTCCGAAACTGCCGCCAAAAATGGTATTGCCTCTGTTATGAAAAATGGCCCCACCACCACAATTAAAGATCTGACGCTGTAATTTTTATTATTCGATAGCGCTATTTTACCTACATTTCTACCCAAAATTTTTACTTAAGTCTTTTGCTTAAAACAAGGCTACTCAAAAATGCGCGGGGAAATTACCGCGCATTTCTCTCGACACATTGATCTAAATCATTTAAACCCTACAAAAATTGTGCGATGGCTGATTTTCACGGTTGGCGAGGTTACAATCCTCGGCTTTTAGCCACCCCTGCGGGCGTGGTTCTGACTTGAACTCAGACTGAGAGCCAATACTATGTCGTCATCTGCACTATCCCCTAATACGCCTTTTACACCGGAACTGTTATCCCCTGCTGGCACACTTAAAAATATGCGCTATGCCTTCGCTTACGGCGCAGATGCGGTTTATGCCGGTCAGCCGCGTTACAGCTTGCGGGTGCGCAATAATGAATTCAATCACGAGAATTTGGCATTAGGTATTCAGGAAGCCCATGCGCTGGGCAAGCGCTTCTATGTGGTGGTGAATATTGCCCCCCACAACGCCAAACTGAAGACCTTTCTGCGTGATTTGAAACCAGTGATCGATATGGGGCCGGATGCCCTAATCATGTCTGATCCCGGTTTGATTATGATGGTGCGAGAAGCCTTCCCGGAGATGGATATCCATCTGTCAGTGCAAGCGAACGCTGTCAACTGGGCAACCGTCAAATTTTGGCAGCAGATGGGGCTGACTCGTGTGATCCTCTCCCGTGAGTTATCGCTAGAAGAGATCGCGGAAATCCGCGCACAAGTGCCGGCAATGGAACTGGAGGTGTTTGTCCACGGCGCATTGTGCATGGCCTATTCCGGTCGTTGTTTGCTGTCCGGCTATATCAATAAGCGCGATCCAAATCAGGGAACCTGCACCAATGCTTGCCGCTGGGAATATAACGTTCAGGAAGGCAAAGAGGACGATATCGGTAATATCGTACATATTCACCAGCCAATTGCGGTGAAGAATGTCGAACCAACATTGGGTATCGGCGCACCGACCGACAAAGTGTTTATGCTGGAAGAAGCACAGCGTCCAGGGGAGTATATGACTGCCTCAGAGGATGAACACGGCACTTACATCATGAACTCAAAAGACCTGCGCGCTATTCAGCATGTAGAGCGCCTGACCCAATTGGGCGTGCATTCGCTGAAAATTGAGGGGCGGACCAAATCCTTCTACTATTGCGCCCGCACCGCGCAGGTTTATCGCCGCGCCATTGATGATGCTGTCGCGGGTAAACCTTTCGACCCAACTCTGTTGACCACACTGGAAGGTCTGGCTCATCGCGGCTACACCGAAGGTTTCCTACGCCGTCACGTGCATGAAGATCAACAAACTTACGACTACGGTTATTCGGTTTCAGAGCGCCAGCAATTTGTCGGCGAGTTTACCGGTGTGCGCCGTGATGGCTTGGCAGAAGTGGTGGTCAAAAATAAATTTTCGGTCGGTGATAGTGTTGAGCTGATGACGCCAAACGGCAATATCCAGTTCACACTGGAGAGCATGCAGGATAAAAAAGGTCAGCCAGCGGATATTGCTCCGGGTAATGGGCATATCATGTATTTGCCTATCCCAGCGGACATTAATGTAGAATATGGCTTGCTGATCCGTAATCTGAACGGAACAAATAGCCGTAATCCCCATGAAAAAGCGTAACGTGAGACAATAAAAAATAGTGCCATCGCTAAGGTGGCATTTTTAGCAAATATTAGAATTAGATCACATCAATTATAATGCCGCTGGGGTAGCATAGTTCGAGTACAATCAAGAACTAAAAAAGTTTTAAAACAAGACTAGGAACCACCTCCTTGGCTAGCCCAATCTCCCTTGGGCTGGCCTTTTCTTTTTCATATCTATCCATATGATTTAAATCGTTTTTTATTATTGGGCATTCTCGTTAACCTAATAAGTAATAATAAGAAAAATCTGGCATCATAATAAATCCACCTCAAGTAATAACTATTCAAGTTAACGTTATATTCTAGTAAAAATAAAAATACCCCAGGTTAATCCTAACAATTATTAATATTTTCAATTATTCTTTGAATAATCTGATATACCCAAAGCGCAGGTCGTCCGCTAACAACCCTGCGGCGTCAAGGGCGAAGAGAATACCCAAAATCATTGGCGATGCAGGTAGGCAGCAAGTGAATAAATCCCGATGAGCTTACACCAGTAAGTGATTCGGGTGCGTGAACGTAGCTAACAACCCTGCGGCGTCAAGGATGAAGGGTATAATTATTACAAAATGATCCGGAGCAACTCATGACCTCAACACCCTGCGCCCTTCTCATCTTAAACGGCAAAGAATCAGGTAATCTAGATGTCCGCAATGCCGTCAAAAACCTACGTGAGGAGGGCGTCACGCTGCATGTTCGAGTCACTTGGGAGCAAGGTGATGCAAAACGTTATGTCGCGGAAGCAGCCGTTCTGGATGTTGATGTCGTGATTGCGGGCGGCGGCGATGGCACGATTAATGAGGTGACAACCGCATTGATGGTCATACCTGCCGCCAATCGACCCGATTTAGGTATCCTGCCACTCGGCACCGCTAACGATTTTGCCACCAGCTGCAACATTCCTCCGCAAATAGAGAACGCATTACAATTAGCCGTTAAGGGTCGCGCAGTTACCATTGATGTCGCGCAAGTGAATGGCGAGCACTATTTTATCAATATGGCGACAGGTGGCTTTGGGACTCGGATCACCACGGAAACACCGGAGAAACTCAAAGCGGTGCTGGGCGGGGCTTCCTACTTTATTCATGGCCTGATGCGCATGGATGCAATTAAAGCGGATAGCTGTGAAATCCATGGGCCTGAGTTCGACTGGGTGGGTGATGCATTGGTGATAGGAATAGGTAATGGCAGGCAAGCCGGTGGCGGGCAGCCTCTTTGCCCTGATGCGCTGATTAATGATGGCCTGCTGCAATTACGATTATTGACTGCCGAAGAACTGCTCCCTGCCCTGCTGACCAGTGTCTTTAGCGGCGAGAAAAATAAAAATGTGATTGAGGCCAATCTGACTTGGCTGGAAATTACTGCGCCGCACGACATCATTTTTAATTTGGATGGTGAGCCATTGTCAGGCAAACATTTCCGCATTGAAATTATCCCCAATGCTATCCAGTGCCGCTTACCCCCTAACTGCGAACTGCTTGGCTAATTATTGACTTAGGGGCTAGCTGAGATTAGCCCATGATTCTCTTATATTTAATTCCCTCTCTACCTATCCATCCCAATGCTGACATGGCTTCAGTCATTGTTAGTCTACTTTTTTTATATAATAAACTTTCATTTCAATCCAATTTTCTTTTATTTGTAATATTCACTTTGAAAGATTTATCTTTCAAAGTGTGATCTATATGCGATAAATAGATCTAAAAAATGTTTATGGTAGTACCCATGGCGATAGACAAGATACTGAGGTTCAGTCTAATACCCCAGCATTTTGAAACCATTTTAACATGTGGTCTTTAAAATTTCTTTTCATAACAAAACCTTATAACAAAGGTTTATAAAAACAGCCATAACGTCGATTACAGGAGAAAAAGAATGATTGAACTTATAACCCATGGAGCCGAGTGGTTTATCGGACTCTTCCAAAAAGGGGGAGAAGTTTTTGTTGGCATGGTCACCGGGATCTTACCTTTACTAATCAGCTTGTTAGTTATCATGAATGCCCTGATCAAGTTTGTTGGTCAGGATAGAATCGAACGATTGGCACAACGTTGCGCGGGTAACCCTGTTTCCCGTTATCTGCTGCTGCCATTGATCGGGACCTTTGTATTCTGTAACCCGATGACGTTAAGTCTCGGGCGCTTTATGCCAGAAAAATACAAACCAAGTTATTACGCAGCTGCCTCATACAGCTGTCACTCAATGAATGGTTTGTTCCCACACATTAACCCAGGTGAGTTGTTCGTTTTCTTAGGTATCGCCAGTGGGTTAACCACTCTGGGCCTGCCACTGGGTCCGCTAGCGGTGAGCTACTTCCTGGTTGGGTTATTCACCAACTTCTTCCGCGGCTGGGTTACCGATCTGACGACCACCATTTTTGAACGAAAAATGGGCATCCAGTTAGACCGTAACGTACAACTTTAATATATAAATCAAATATATACTGTGTGGAGCAGACCATGAGTGAATTTATCCGGATTGAAAAAGGCGAAGGCGGTTGGGGTGGCCCATTAGTGTTGCCCATCGTCCCCGGTAAAAAAATTGTTTATATCACTGCGGGTACCCGCCCGGCGATTATTGACCGTATTAGTGAACTAACTGGCTGGGAAGCGGTTGATGGATTTAAAGAGGGTGAACCGCCAGCGGAAGAGATCGCGGTTGCCATTATTGACTGCGGTGGCACCCTGCGCTGTGGCCTGTATCCCAAACGCCGTATTCCAACCGTCAACATCCATTCAACCGGTCAATCCGGTCCGATGGCGCAATACATACTGGAAGATATTTATGTTTCCGGTGTTCGTGAAAAGAATATCCAGAAAATCAGCGGAACGGATCAGGCAACGGCAACCCTAGTGCAAACAGAATCAAAAACAGCGACGGCACCGAGCTCGGCAGCAAACAGCACTGCTAAAGGTGGCCGTGATTATGACACCAGCAAGAAAATCACTGAACAGAGTGATGGATTGTTGGCGAAGGTGGGGATGGGCATGGGGTCTGTGGTGGCGGTGTTCTTCCAGTCAGGCCGCGACACTATTGATACCGTGCTGAAAACTATCTTGCCGTTTATGGCCTTCGTGTCGGCACTCATCGGCATCATCATGGCATCCGGTTTGGGTGACTTTATTGCCCACGGCTTAACACCACTGGCTAGCAGCCCGATAGGGTTAGTGCTCCTGGCGCTGATCTGCTCCTTCCCGCTGTTGTCACCGTTCTTAGGCCCAGGGGCAGTAATTGCACAAGTTATCGGCGTATTGGTTGGGGTACAAATTGGTTTGGGGAATATCCCACCTCAATTAGCCCTACCAGCGTTATTTGCGATAAATGCTCAGGCAGCGTGTGACTTTATCCCTGTCGGTCTGTCTCTGGCTGAAGCGAAGCAAGATACCGTGCGTGTTGGTGTCCCATCCGTGCTGGTTGGCCGCTTCCTGACTGGCGCACCGACTGTATTGATTGCCTGGGCAGTATCGGCCTTTATTTATCAGTAAGAGTTATCGAATCAGTAAAACGTAACCCAAATATTTCTGTAATACATTCAACGGTTAAGGATGTACGTATGAATACTATTTATCAGACAACCATTACCAATATCGGCGACAGCGCCCGTGAGGCACTGCTTGATGACATGCTCATCACCTTCCGCGAAGGGGCTCCCAAAGATATTGAAGAGTTCTGTTTTATCCACCAGCACAGCACCACTGATGGGGAATTACAGGCAGGAAACATTATGGAACTGGCACAGCAGCGTTATGTCATCACAGCGGTTGGCGAAGTGGCGACGCAAAATCTGCGAGAGCTGGGCCACGTCACTATTCGTTTCAACGGTGATGAGCAACCCGAGTTCCCCGGTTCCATCCATGTGAATGGCCCGACACCCAGTGATATTCCCGTCGGTAGCGCGTTGAAATTTATTCGTTAATTTATTTATTAATTTATATCCAAAGTCATTGGAGTTGCAGCTGTGTTAGCTGCAACTTCAAGTACAAAGGATAATGGAGGTGTATATGTCACAACAAGTAGCAGTAGTGATCGGTGGTGGACAAACTCTGGGCGCATTCTTGTGCCAAGGTCTTGCCGAAGCAGGTTATAAAGTGGCAGTTGCTGATTTAAATTCAGATAACGCACAGTTGGTCGCCGACCAGATTAATGCCGAATATGGCGCAGACACTGCCCGTGGTTTTCAGGTTGATGCCACCAATGAAAGCAGTGTGGAGATGCTGGCAAAAGCCGTCGATCAGCGCTTCCATCAAACAGATTTATTGGTTTACAGTGCCGGCATCGCCAAAGCTGCGCCGATTACTGATTTCCCGCTGGATGACTTTGACCGCTCATTACAGGTGAATTTGGTGGGCTACTTCTTATGTGCTCGCGAGTTCTCTCGACTGATGATCCGTGATGGTAATGGCGGACGCATTATCCAAATCAATTCCAAATCGGGTAAAGTAGGCAGCAAACACAACTCTGGTTACAGTGCCGCGAAGTTTGGCGGTGTGGGCCTGACACAATCACTGGCATTGGATTTGGCAGATTACGGTATTACCGTGCATTCACTGATGTTAGGTAATTTACTGAAATCACCGATGTTCCAATCACTTTTGCCGCAGTACGCCGCTAAATTGGGCATTAAGCCAGAAGAAGTTGAGAAGTATTATACCGATAAAGTGCCACTAAAACGTGGCTGTGATTATCAAGATGTGCTGAATACCCTGCTGTTCTACGCCAGCGATAAAGCCGCCTATTGCACCGGCCAATCCATCAATATTACTGGTGGGCAGGTGATGTTTTAAGGCAGTAAACACCCGGGTCACTGACTCGCACCAGTGATTCGGGTAAACCATCAGCCATACGAATGAGTGCAACCAACACCGCTGCAGCACCAAGGGAGAAAGTTTACTCAAAGCCATTGGGGTTGCAGCAAGGCAGCAAACGAAAGAGTCCCGATGAGCTTACATCAGTAAGTGATTCGGGTGAATGAGAGCAGCTAACACCGCTGCAGCGCCAAGGGAGAAGAGTAAATGACACCCACATCTGCACTAATCAGCATCGTCATCATCGCCTGGCTACTGCAAATTTTGCTGGGTTGGTGGCAAATTAATCAGTTTAACCGCGCTTTTGATCGTCTGTGCCAACACAGTCAATCGGTCGGGGTGGGCCGCTCTGGTGGGCGTTTTAAGCCTAGAGTCGTTATGGCTTTAGCTTTTGATGAGAATATGCGGGTCTGCGACAGCATGATCATGCGTGGAATCAGTGTTTTTGCCCGCCCAAGGCCGTTAACTCACCTCCATGGATTGCATCAACAGGATTTAATCCCAAATGTGATCTTTCCTACGGATACCGCATGTCAAACTGCACTATCGTTAGCGATTAAACCGAAATCATGATATTTTCATAATGAAAGTTATTCTTTTTCATGTGAAAGTTATGCCTGAAAAAGAGGCAATGGAAATACTTGAGCAGGAATCGCTATGAAACCAAAGCAGCGGCAGGTTGCAATACTGGAATATCTCCAGCAACACGGTAAGACGGCAGTCGATGAACTCGCTGACCACTTTTCGACCACCGGTACCACTATCCGTAAGGACTTAACCAGCCTCGAAAAAGAGGGGGCGGTTATCCGTACCTACGGTGGCGTGGTCTTAAATCGCGACGATGTCGAACAACCGATTGATCGTAAAACGCATATTAATACCGATAAGAAAAAACAGATTGCCCAAGCAGCCAGTAAATTGATCAAAGATGGCGACAGTCTGGTGTTTGATGCGGGGAGCACTGTGTTACAAATGGTGCCGCACCTGACAAAATTCAACAATATCACGGTGATGACTAACAGCCTGCATATCGTCAATGAGCTGGTTGAGTTGAATAACGACCAAACCATTCTGATGCCGGGCGGCACTTACCGTAAAGGCTCAGCCTCTTTTCATGGCAGTCTGGCGGAATCGGCATTTGATAACTTCAGCTTCGATAAGCTGTTTATCGGCGCGGATGGTGTTGATCTGAAAGCCGGTGTCACCACATTTAACGAAGTTTACCATGTCAGCACCGCGATGTGCCGTGCCGCCAGCCGCATCATTCTGCTGGTCGACTCTTCCAAATTTGGCCGTAAAAGCCCAAATGTCGTTTGCCCATTAAGCGCCGTTGATACCCTGATTACTGATAAAGGGATTAGCCCGGAATATTTGCAGGCACTAGAAGACATGGGTATTAATATCATTCTGGTTGATAAAAATGACTAATCCACTGCTAACCTATGCCCGTGAAACACTGGAAATTGAGCTAACAGAAGCCCACAAACTGCTGTCACGATTAGATGATAATTTTATTCGTGCCTGCGAGCTGTTGCTAGCCTGCACCGGAAAAGCGGTGGTGTCTGGTATCGGCAAATCCGGCCATATCGGCAAAAAGATTGCCGCCTCACTGGCCAGTACCGGCACCCCCGCGTTTTTCGTTCATCCCGCCGAAGCACTGCACGGTGATTTGGGTATGATTGGCCCGCAGGATGTGCTGATTTTTATCTCCTATTCTGGCCGCGCCAAAGAGCTGGATCTGATTCTGCCCCTGTTGGCCGATAGCCATATTCCGGTGATTGCGATCACTGGCGGCAAAGAGTCGCCTTTAGCGCTGAATGCAGCCTGTGTGCTGGATATCAGTGTCGAGCACGAAGCCTGCCCAATGGGATTAGCCCCAACATCCAGCGCAGTCAATACCCTGATGATGGGTGATGCACTGGCGATGGCATTAATGCGTCATCGTGGTTTCAATGCAGAAGATTTTGCCCGTTCACATCCGGGGGGCAGCTTGGGGGCGCGGTTGCTAAATCGTGTCCATCATTTGATGCGAACTGGCGATCGCCTGCCGGTGGTGAATGAATCCGACAGCGTGATGGAAGCGATGCTAGAGCTCAGTCGTACTGGATTAGGATTGGTGGCGGTGTGCGATCCAGAGCAACGGGTGGTTGGGGTATTTACCGATGGTGATTTGCGCCGCTGGCTGGTAAAAGGCGGCACACTGCAACAACCGCTGGCGGGGGCGATGACTCGTCCGGGCTTCCGATTACCTGAACAGTGGCGGGCTGGCGAAGCGCTGGAAGCACTGCATCAGCATCATATTAGTGCAGCACCCGTGGTGAATTTGGAAGGCAAACTGGTCGGTGCAATCAATCTGCATGACCTGCATCAAGCGGGTATTGCTTAATGATCGCTGCGGGGCATGGTGATCAACATCATGCCCCGCGCGCATTATCCGCCGCCAAAGATTAACGCCAGTTAGGATCTTGCTGTAACTGCTTTTTCAACATAGCCTGGATAGGCTCGTCAGGGTGGCCGAGCCATTGATAGGTGGCGAATTGGCTCGGGGTATCCAGTGCTTGTGGCTTATCATCCACCGAGACTCGCATCCCCCACGCCTGCCAAACCTGCTTTTTATTCTGGCTAAACGCCACCCACATAAAGTTGTTGCTGCAATCATGGGGCTTACAAATTCGGCCCACTTTATACTGCCGCCCTTCCCAATTAATGACCTCATACGGCCCCGACGTCCCCACTCCTTTACGCGCCCATGTAGGGAGGTTTTTCTGGCTCTTGGTCATTTTCTGCCAGCTGTTTTTATAAACTGGCTGTTGCAGAAGATCCGCCATGGTCGGCAGCGGTTTAGTTGGCGCGGCCTTAGCAGGGGCCGAAGTTGGAGTGGATGAAGGTGAATGAGGTGAAGTTGCATTGACTGATTGCGCGAAGGCCCAGGAGCTGGCACTGAGTATCGCCGCAGCAACAAGACAATGGAGGGTTTTATGACCTTTCATTATCGAAATCCTTATGATCTGATTAATCTACGCGCCGGAGTATTGAACGCGCTCCCTGTGCAATTGATTTGCAGGCGTAGTGTTAGTTTGCCTGTCTAAGACCATCAACGGCACAAAAAGTTGATCCATAGCACGAATTTTCATCCTAATTCCAGTTATACCACAATCGGTATGACAGCTTGAGTTAAGCTATGAACCAGATGATGATGAGAAGGCCATGCCATGTTAACCTATGAGTTACCCGAAGAACCCGAGAAGCTCTATTACTCTGCCGGGGATGCCCATCCGCTGGACAAGCTTGAGACCGATAAAATCATCCAGATGGTGATCGATCTCGACGTCGCCAACTCAGACAGCGAGCACTATGTCACCGGCTGGATGGGGCTCAATAGCGTGGTGGTGGTACGTAACTATCAAAATAAGCGCGGCACAGCTAACGGTTTTGTGGTGAACAAAGGCGATCGCTATCGGCTCAGTATTCAGTCGATTGAGTTCCGCATACCCAAAGCGGTGCTGTGGATGAGCTTTCGCCGCAAGCCGCGCACCATGGAGCTTATCACCTACGAGACACTGGGTGACCAACCTAGCGGCATGCAGCAATACCGCAATATCCTCGATGAGGAGCTGTTACAGCAGTTGGATGCAGATTGGCGCGAACTGAATGACTATCTGGGTGCCGCCTGTTGGCAACTGGAGCATGGCACCCCATTGTGGCAGCAAGCTCAACAGCAGATAACTCCGGAGGCGATCAGCCAGTTAGCGGATGCGGCAATCTTCCGCACCAAATCCTTGCAAGCCGATGGCGATTACGCCGGTTTCTGGGCTGGCGAGTACTTTTTCGCCGTCAGACAGCCAACCGCGGGTAACCCACTGCCAGCGGTACAAATCTCCTGGCGGGAAGATGAGAAAGATATCGGCAGCTATCAATTCGATCTGCTCAACGATGAGGCTGGTGAGCCAAAACTTTCACTGTGCATCCGCCCCCGTAAAGGCGCGGACAGTTACCTGCTTAACCGTTTTGATGCTCATCATCTGCAACGCGCCATCGCGATGTTTACCATGACCCAGCGCTATTTGTTGACGTAAACCGCAGACAGCTAACCCCCCTGTGGCCTCAAGGACAAAAGTTAATCCCCGAAGTCATTGGAGCCACAGGTAGGCAGCCAGCGAAAGCATCCCGATGAGCTGACTCAAGTCAGTGATTCGGGTAAGTGAGCGCAGCTAACACCCCTGTGGTTTCAAGGTCAAAGAGTATCCCCGAAGTCATTGGAACCACAGGTAGGCAGCCAGCGAAAGCATCCCGATGAGCTGACTCAAGTCAGTGATTCGGGTAAGTGAGCGCAGCTAACACCCCTGTGGTTTCAAGGACGAAGGGGATTTGAGCGCAGCTAACACCCCTGTGGTTCCAAGGAGGAAGGGGATTACCACCATTGATGAAAATGATGCACCGGCCCTACCCCCCGTCCTACCTCAAGACTATCGGCCTGCTCCAACGCCCCCTGCAGATAGTTTTTGGCCGCCTCGAGTGTATCGCCCCAATTTGCATGTCGGGGGCGCAACGCCGCCAATGCAGCTGATAGGGTGCAACCGGTGCCGTGGGTATGGCGAGTGCTGACTCTGCGGGTGACAAAACGCTGCTCGCCTTGGGCGGTAAACAGCCAATCTGGGCTATCTTCACCACTCAAGTGGCCCCCTTTCATCAGTACCCCCTGACAGCCTAGCGCCAGTAGCGCTCGTCCCTGCTGACGCATCTCTTGTTCATTGCGGGCGAGTGAGCAATTGAGTAACGTCGCCGCTTCCGGCAAGTTCGGCGTAATCAGATCAACCTGTGGCAGCAGTTGTTGACGCAGCGCAGCCACGGCCTCCGGTGCCAGCAGCGGATCGCCACTCTTCGCCACCATCACGGTATCCAGCACCACAAAAGCAATCGGGTAGCGGCGCAGTTGCGCGGCGACGACGTCAATGATGTCAGCATTCGCCAGCATGCCTATTTTGGCGCTATCAATGCGCACATCACTCAGCACTGAATCCAGTTGAGCGGCGACAAAAGTGGGATCGATGGGATAGACCGACTGCACGCCGGTGGTGTTTTGCGCCACCAGCGCGGTGATAACACTGGTGCCGTAAGCTTGCAAAGCAGAGAAAGTTTTCAGGTCAGCTTGAATACCCGCGCCGCCACTGGGGTCAGTTCCAGCGATCGTGAGTGCATTAATGCGCCTCATGAATATGTCTCCATATTCATATTCGTAAGCGATAGGGCGAATAGCGAAGGATTCACTGTGGTAACTGAAGAAAAAGCGGCAGGTTGGACGTACATATTCCTCCTAACCGGCGGTCAAGAAGGCGGAACCCTGCGGTGCCGAGACTTCCCTACGCTGGTATAATCCAGATCAGGTAATACGGGTATATCTCAGCCAAACCACTTTTGTGGCAGCACCCCGAGTCAGAATTGGTATTATCATTGGCAGGTGATAGAAGATCAATGATGCATTCACAAAACAAATAACCAAGACAACAAAAGCACGCCGAACTGGAGAGATAACCGGAGAATGAGTATCGAGATTCGTCTGTATCAGGAGAGTGACCGTCCCTTTCTGCGTACTTTGTATCTGGCATCGCGGCGGGCTGCCTTTAGCTGGCTAAATACAGAGCACTTTCGGCTGGAAGATTTTGACCGTTCGACGTTGGGAGAGACCGTTTTAGTCGCCATTGATGGCGGTCAACACGTGGGTTTTGCCTCAATTTTTATCGAGGAGAGCTTCCTGCATAACCTGTTTGTTGATCCTGCAGCGCAACATCACGGGGCGGGAAAAGCACTGTTACTGGCAGCGCATGCGCGGTTTACCAGCCACGGTTCGCTAAAATGCCTGGAAAAAAACCAGCGGGCGCTGACGTTTTATCAAAAACAGGGCTGGGTGGCGATTGCTACCGGCAAGAGCAATGACGGCGACTATGTTTTGATGCATTGGCATAATGAGAACGTTAAGTAAGACAAAGGGAGCATAACTCGCTCCCTCAGATTGCTAAAGAAGGCGGATGCCTTACTCCCCACGCAACGTTTTGACGTCATCCACTTTGATATTCAGTGTTGGTTGCCCGAACTGCTGTAGCAGATAATTGCTCAAACTCACCACCTGCTCGTCAGTTAAGGTTTCGGCAAAACCAGGCATGAATACTTCGCCGTCGTTGGTTTTACGCGAGACCCCATGGAGGATCACATTGATCAGGTTATTGGGGGTCTTAGCCCCGACTACCGAGTTTTTCATCAGCGAAGGATAATAGCCATCTTTCACGCCATCACCGGTAAAACTGTGACAAGTCGCGCAGTTCCCCAGATACAAACGTGCGCCGTCAGTGGTGTTATCCGCCTTGAATGGCACGCCGCGTAAGGTATTTACGCTCGTCGCCGATTGGCCCCAATCTGAGCGGCTTTGGGTTTCATCGTCTGGGTTGAGCGGTTTCAGCGTGCGCAGATAAACCGCCATGGCATTGAGATCGCTCTCTGTCAGGTGGCGGGTGCTGTTTTCAATCACTTCCGCCATCGGGCCAGCCGCCTGCCCTTTGCCGTCAACATGTCCCGTGCGCAGATATTGCACAATTTGCGCCTGACTCCAGCCACCAATCCCCGCGTGAGGATCTGAGGTAATATTGAATGCCGTCCAGCCGTCAATCTCAGTACCGCCATAGGCTTTGCTGTCTTTCATCCCCATGGTGATATTACGCGGCGTATGACATTCACCGCAGTGACCTAATGCCTCAACAAAGTAAGCGCCTTGATTCCACTGCGTATCTTTGCTGCTATCGGGCTGGAAGCGCTGCCCTTCAAAGTTCACCAGATTCCAGAACCACAATCCCCAGCGTTGATTGAAGGGGAAAGGCATATCATTTTCGCGATTTGGCTGATGTACCGCCGGCAGACTGAACAGATAAGCTTTGATCGCTTTAACGTCATCATCCGTCAGCAAGGTATATGAGGTGTAAGGGAATGCCGGATAGAGATTCTCCCCGTTTTTACCTTTCCCCTCATGTAATGCGCGCAGAAACTCCTCATCGGTCCAACGACCAATGCCAGTCTCTTTATCGGCGGTGATATTGGGCGAATATAAGGTGCCCATTGGCGTCTTAAAGGCCAGCCCACCAGCAAAAGGTTGACCGTTTTTAGTGGTATGGCACGCCACACAGTCGGCGGCTTTGGTCAGGTACTCGCCGCGTGCAATCAGGTTATCGTCAGCACTGGCATAGCCGCTAATGGCGAATCCTAATGCGATAAGTAGGGGTTTCACTGAGTGACCCAGGGTTGTTTTTTTCATGTTACACCTCGGCCTTCAATGTTTCAGCGATACGCAGGGAGAGTGCCGCGATCGTCAGCGTACAGTTCACAGAACCGACCGTTGGCATCACGCTGCTGCTGGCGATAAACAGGTTTTTATGGTCATGAGTGCGGCAATCGCTGTCGACCACCGAATCTTTTGGATCGTCGCCCATGATCGTCGTACCGGTGATATGGTTATTGTTAGCAAAGTTATTATTGAATTTAACTTCAGTGCCGCCCATCAACCTCGCGGCCTCGGCGTAGACCTGCTGGGTATGTACCGCACTTTTACGGACATAATCGTCCATGGCGTAGTAGAACTCTGGTTTTGGAATGCCGATAGCATCTTTCTCGGTTGCGCTAGGAATGATGCGGTTTTCTACGTGCGGCAGAATCTCGTGGAAGCTATCGAACTGCACAAAACGCGCGGCCCGATCACGGATTTTGGCTTCCAGCTGTGGCCCCAGTTGCAAATCGCCCTGCTTGAGCAGCTCAATCGTCACTTGGTCAGTGCGTGATAAATTGGATAAATGAATCTTTTTCGCCGCGAAATCAGCACGGAATGCCCCGTCACGGAAACCGACCAAGGAGGTCATCTCCTGCGGCCCACGCCCCGGCCACAGCGGTTCGCTGGCCATAAAGGTGACGCCCGTCCCCGGATGATCCATCAGGTTACGCCCCACCATATCTGAGCTGTTGCCCACGCCACGCGGATTTTTCTCACTGGTGGACATCAGCATCAGTTTCGGAATTTCAATCCCATTGGCGGCCAGCACAAAGAATTTACCTTCAGCCCGATGCTCATTGCCCTGCGCATCCTTAAACAGCGCGGCGGTAATTTGTTGCTGGTCGTTAACCTCCAACTGATACACCACCGCTTGTGGGCGTACGATAGCTCCGGCTAGCTCCGCTTTCTCAACGTGGGTGATGCCATTATACATCGCCCCAATGGGGCAAATGGGCATGCAGTTATTGTTGCCACAGCAGGTCGGGCGGCCATCATAAGGGCGGCTGTTGCGCGCCACTGGCTCGGTCACCACATTATAATGGGCATCGCTAAAGCCGCTGCCATTGAAGCTGTTGCTGTTCAGCACGGTTTTAATGCGCTGCTCGTTCCACGACAGGGGTAGCGGTGCCATCGGGTAAGGTTCACTGCGTGGCGATCCCAAGTCTTCATCACTCGGCCCCCAAACACCCAACTCCTGCTCTGCTCGCAAATACCATTTTTCCAGCGCGGCATACTCTATCGGCCAGTCACGCCCGACGCCATACAGGGTTTTTAGCTTGAAATCATTCGGCAGAAAACGCCAGGCCGATGCCGCCCAGTGCCAGGTTGTCCCGCCAACGGCACGGATATATTGCACATCATACGGGTGCTCGCCCTTTTGAATCAGATAGTTATTGTTTGGGTTAGATTCCGGATGAGGGGCATAAGAGGTGGAGGGATAAGGGGCCATGTTGTCCGATTTATCTGGCTGGTTGCGGAAGTTTTCCACAATTTCCCAGCGCGATAAACGCGGCCCTGCTTCCAAAACTAATACTGATTTGCCTGCCATCGCCAGTTGATGCGCCACCAATCCGCCTGCAACGCCCGAGCCAATGACGACGATATCCGCCTTAAGTGTGTCAGCCATAAATGTATTCTCCAAAATTATAAGGCGACATCAGGCTTCGCAGCCCAGTATCCAGGTTTATTCGGGCAATAAGAGCGAATAACCAACACATCGGATACCGCATCGAACATCAACGCATTTTCAAAGCTGATCACTGCGGCGTCGGCTCCTTCACCAATCACGCCGATATACCAGCCTTGTAAAATCTGCCGAGCAATTTGTTGCTGCAATGGCGGCCATTGAGCAGGCTCACCGGCGGGCAAAGGTTGCAACAGCGCTAATTTCTGGTCAAAACCACCAATTTTGCCGAGCAAAACCTGATAGATGCGTTGACCAATCTGCCCATTGAGCTGACGTTTACCCGTCAATGCGCGAGAGACCAACATGAATCTTTCCAGATTCTGTGGCGAGTTTTGGGTTGATGCCGCGAAAGCATCCAGAGAGAGGGGACTCATCAGGCTGCTGACCAGCCCGACACCGATGTAGCCCAGTAGACGACGGCGTGAAATGCCGCGTACCTGAGGTATCGGAGAGCGATTTACCGACATGTTTTTCTCCACAAAAAAGCATGCGCGCAGTATTCATCTGTTGGATTGATCGACATGCTGTTAGTCGGCATGGCGTTAACAGATGCGGGCTACTGCGAGCTAAACTGCCGCGAGCTTCACGCGGCGGCAGTAGCAATCTTGACTAATGATGAACAAACTTCCCGCCTGATTGGCGATGTGAGTTATGAGATGCAGATGTTAAACATTTAGTTTAGTTGTAAAGATTCGTCAAGATTATACATCTCTCATTGTGAGGGTAAAGCCAAATGTGACGTGGATCACATCTTGTAACTATAGTGGAGAGGAATGCACCCGATCGAGTAATTCATCATCGGGATTAATGAGATGGATGAGTTAATCCTAGGGGGATTGGATCGAATTTACCGTCAAAAATTTGCGTCTTCCGTCAATCTTTATCCATCGTCAAAAAAAGAAAACCCCCTGCCAAGGCAGAGGGTTTAGCTAATAAGCTAAATAGTATTCAAGAGGCGAATACTATTCCCACTCGATGGTCGCTGGCGGTTTACCGCTGATATCGTAAACCACGCGTGAGATCCCATTGACTTCATTGATGATGCGGTTTGAGACGCGGCCAAGGAACTCATACGGCAGATGCGCCCAATGTGCGGTCATGAAATCGATGGTTTCAACAGCTCGCAGTGACACAACCCAATCATATTTGCGGCCATCGCCCATCACACCAACAGAGCGAACCGGCAGGAACACGGTAAAGGCTTGGCTGACTTTATTGTACAGATCCGCTTTATGCAGCTCTTCGATAAAGATAGCGTCGGCGCGGCGCAGTAAATCGCAGTACTCTTTTTTCACTTCGCCAAGCACACGAACACCTAAACCAGGGCCTGGGAATGGATGGCGGTAGAGCATGTCATACGGCAGGCCCAACTCCAGACCAATTTTGCGCACTTCATCTTTAAACAGCTCTTTCAGCGGCTCTACCAGCCCAAGTTTCATCTCTTTCGGCAAGCCGCCCACATTGTGGTGAGATTTAATCACATGAGCTTTGCCGGTTGCAGATGCAGCAGATTCAATCACGTCTGGGTAGATTGTGCCTTGCGCCAACCATTTAACTTGCTCTTGTTTGCAGGCTTCTTCGTCGAAAAGCTCAACAAAGACGCGGCCAATGATTTTACGTTTTGCTTCAGGCTCGTCCACACCCGCCAGTGCGGAGAGGAAACGATCTTCGGCGGCAACATGGACAATATTCAGGCCGAATTTATCGCCAAACATTTCCAGTACCTGATCCGCTTCATTCAAACGTAGCAGGCCGTTATCGACAAATACGCAAGTCAGGCGTTTGCCAATGGCGCGATGCAATAGCATTGCGGTCACAGATGAGTCAACGCCGCCAGACAGGCCGAGGATCACGTGGTCTTCGCCGATTTGCTCACGCAAACGGACAATGGCGTCTTCGATGATGGTGGCTGGCGTCCACAGCGCTTCGCAGGCACAGATGTCTAGAACAAAGCGTTCCAGCAGGCGTTGGCCCTGCTTGGTGTGAGTCACTTCTGGGTGGAACTGCACGCCATAAAAACGTTTTTCTTCGTTGGCCATAATGGCAAACGGGCAGGTATCTGTGCTGGCAACCGTAACAAAATCAGAGGGGATAGCGGTGACTTTATCGCCATGGCTCATCCACACATCCAGCACAGATTCACCGGCTGGATTGATCGCATCTTTGATATCACGGATCAGTGCGCTATCCGTTTTAATCTCAACCTGCGCATAACCAAACTCGCGCTGATTTGAACCTTCAACTTTGCCGCCTAGCTGCATTGCCATGGTCTGCATGCCGTAGCACACACCCAGCACCGGTACACCTGCGGTGAACACATAATCAGGCGCGCGTGGGCTGTCATGTTCAGTGGTGCTTTCAGGGCCGCCGGAAAGAATGATACCGCTTGGATTGAACTCACGGATCTGGGCTTCAGTCACGTCCCACGCCCATAATTCACAATAGACACCAATCTCACGAACACGGCGCGCCACCAGTTGAGTGTATTGCGAGCCGAAATCAAGAATAAGGATGCGATGTTTATGGATATTTTTTGTCATGTGCGGCGTATTCCAGAAATCCCCTTATTACTTGACGTTACAGCGATATTTACTGCCTTGCTGTAATGCCAATTAATTTGGGTATTGATATTAAAATAAAAAACCGTCACCCGCCTTATAGCACGGGCGACGCTAAAAATAATCAGTGCTTAACCCATCCGATAATTCGGGGATTCTTTGGTGATAGTCACATCATGCACATGGCTCTCTTGAATGCCAGCACCACTGATACGGACAAACTCAGCTTTGGTGCGCAATTCATTGATGGTGCCACAACCGGTCAGCCCCATACATGAACGCAGGCCGCCCATTTGCTGATGCACGATCTCTTTCAGCAGACCTTTGTACGCCACGCGCCCTTCAATGCCTTCCGGCACTAATTTATCGGCCGCATTGTCAGTCTGGAAGTAACGGTCTGAGGAGCCTTTGGACATCGCGCCCAGCGAACCCATGCCGCGATAAGATTTGAATGAGCGGCCCTGATACAGTTCGATTTCGCCCGGAGACTCTTCAGTACCGGCCAACATGGAACCGACCATGACACAAGAAGCGCCCGCCGCGATGGCTTTGGCAATATCACCGGAGAAACGAATACCACCATCGGCGATAACCGGGATACCGGTGCCTTCCAGCGCTTCGACGGCATCCGCAATCGCAGTAATCTGAGGAACACCAACACCCGTCACAATACGAGTCGTACAGATTGAGCCTGGGCCGATACCCACTTTGACTGCGCTTACACCCGCATCAGCCAGCGCTTTTGCACCAGAGCCCGTCGCAACGTTGCCGCCAACAATTTGCAGGTTAGGATATTTAGCACGGGTTTCGCGGATACGTTGCAGAACGCCTTCGGAGTGACCATGGGAGGAGTCGATCAGTAGAACATCAACGCCAGCAGCAACCAGCGCGTCGATACGCTCTTCGTTACCGGCACCGGCACCGACAGCAGCACCAACACGCAGACGACCATGCTCGTCTTTACAGGCGTTTGGCTTGCGTTCTGCTTTTTGGAAGTCTTTTACGGTGATCATGCCGCGCAGGTGGAAGCTGTCATCAACGACCAACACTTTCTCGACACGTTTTTCATGCATTTTTTGCAGCACAACTTCGCGAGTTTCGCCTTCCTTGACGGTAACCAGACGATCTTTCGGTGTCATCACCGCAGTCACAGGTTGCTCCAAGTCGGTAACGAAGCGAACGTCACGGCCAGTGATGATCCCAACCAGCTCATAATCTTCGGTCACCACCGGATAACCGGCGAAACCATTACGGGCGGTCAGCTCTTTTACTTGGCGTAGCGTGGTGGTTGGTGTAACAGTCTGTGGCTCAGTGACAACACCACTTTCATGCTTTTTCACCCGGCTAACTTCTTCAGCCTGGCGCTCAATGGACATATTTTTGTGGATGAAACCTAAACCGCCCTCTTGCGCCAGCGCAATGGCCAGACGAGCTTCGGTAACGGTATCCATCGCTGCGGAAAGCATCGGGATATTTAGGCGGATAGTTGCAGTCAGTTGAGTGCCAAGTTCCGCCGTATTAGGCAGTACTGTGGAGTGGGCTGGAACCAGGAGAACGTCGTCAAATGTTAGTGCTTCTTTCTTGATACGTAGCATGGGCAATATCTCACCAAGGTGAATGTGAAAAGATAAAATATTGCCGTGGCATTCTACAGAGCGTAACCGTTTGCCTCCAGTACTTTCTCATAATATTTCTTGCCAACCGATGTGAGGCAGGTAATATCGATCAATTAAGTGCTTGTTTTAAAATTTGATCCAGGTCACATGCCACTATCTTCTGCATCAACAATTTTTACGGTCAGCCGCCTTAATCAGACGGTGCGACAGCTGCTGGAAATGGAAATGGGCCAGATTTGGCTCACTGCCGAGATCTCCAACTTCTCTCAGCCCTCGTCCGGTCACTGGTATTTCACCCTGAAAGATGATCGGGCGCAGGTGCGTTGTGCGATGTTCCGCAACACTAATCGCCGTACGACTTTCCGTCCGCAAAATGGTCAACAAGTGTTGGTTAGGGCATCGATTACGCTGTATGAGCCTCGGGGTGATTATCAATTAATCGCAGAGAGCATGCAGCCTGCCGGTGATGGATTGTTGCAACAGCAATTCGAGCAGCTCAAGCAGAAATTGGCCGCCGAAGGGCTTTTTGACCAGAGTAGTAAGCAATCACTGCCCAGCCCCGCCAGGCAAGTCGGGGTGATTACCTCCGCCAGTGGCGCAGCATTGCACGACGTTTTGCAGGTTTTACAGCGCCGAGATCCCTCACTGCCAGTCATTATTTACCCGACAGCGGTGCAAGGTGCTGATGCGCCATTGCAGATAGTCCGCGCCATTCAACTGGCTAACCTGCGTGCCGAATGTGATGTCTTGATTGTTGGCCGTGGTGGTGGTTCGCTGGAAGATCTGTGGAGTTTCAATGACGAGCGGGTTGCCCGCGCCATCTTTAACAGCCGTATTCCGATTGTCAGTGCTGTCGGCCATGAAACCGATGTCACTATCGCTGATTTTGTTGCCGATTTACGCGCCCCGACCCCTTCCGCTGCCGCAGAGTTGGTCAGCCGCAACCAGATTGAATTGGTCAGGCAGATACAGGGCCAGCAGCAACGGATGGAGATGGCGATGGATTACTATCTGGCACAGCGTGGGCAGCAATTCACCCGCCTCGAACACCGGTTACAGCAACAACATCCCCATTTGCGATTGGCACGTCAGCAAACACTTCTGTTGAAGCTGCAACGCCGCTTGGAAGAGAGTGCACAGAGCCAGATTCGCTTATTGGGCAGACGTACCGAACGGCTCCAGCAGCGCTTGGTTCAGGCTCAGCCGCAAGGGCAGATTCACCGTTACCATCAGCGGGTACAGCAGCAAGAGTATCGTTTGCGTCAAGCATTGGAGCGCCAGCTCAATGGCTATCGTCAGCGTTTTGGCATCGCCTGCTCACAATTGGAGGCCGTCAGCCCATTAGCGACGTTAGCTCGCGGCTACAGCGTTACCCAAACCCCTGCGGGCGCACTGCTCAAGACCACCAAGCAAGTACAAGCGGGCGATAAATTGACCACCCGACTGCAAGATGGTTGGGTAGAGAGTGAAATTACCCAGATTAATGTGGCGAAGAAGCCCCGTCAGCGCAAAGCGGCAAAAGAGTAGCGGATCAGTTTCAGCCCATTGCCACGCTATCAGGCCGTCGGCAGATAACTAAAACGAACGCGGCTTTTCGAAATCAGCCCGTGGCCCTGTTGGCAAAAATAGTCGACTGCGCCACAAGCTTTAAGCACTTGCAGCGGCTTACCGCAATCAGGGCAATCGGCCTGCTGCTGATAGTTGCCGTGGCAATTGGCGCAATGGTAGTGACCACTGACTTCTGTCATCACTTTTTGGCAAACCGGACATAACGCATCCATAATTTTTTCCTCTCCTGCGTTGCAGTTAAACACTCACATCAGGCCCATCGAACGTAAGAAGTAGATCCCAAGCGCCGTGGTGAAGAATGAACCAACGGTGGTGAGCGCAATAATATTCGCCGCCAAGGTGGCATTCCCCCCCATTGCGCGGGTCATCACATAGCTGCCTGCGGCAGTGGGTGTGGCGGAAAAGAGGAAGATAATCCCTAACGTCGCACCACGGAAACCCATCAGCACACCGCCGAAGGTCATCAGCATAGGTACCACGAATAGTTTGGCTACCGAAGATAACGCAGCCACATTAGACGAACGGAACATCGCATGCCAATCGAGACTCGCCCCAGTGCACAACAGCGCCAGCGGGAGTGCTAACCCAGAGATATAGCTACCGGTCTGGACAATCACCGTAGGAATAGGTAATCGGGTCTGCGCATAGGCTAAACCACACAGCAAACCGATAATCAGGGGGTTAGTCACAATGCTACGTAACAAAGCCGTTTTGCTGATTTTCCCGCCCTGTCCCGCTTGCAAGCTCCGCGTGAGCGTAATCACCGACAGCATATTAAATAATATTACTGTTACCGTCAGATACATTGACCCCAGTGCAACCCCTTCTGCACCATAAGCGGTCATGGCGAAAGCCAAACCGACAATCGCTGTATTGGCCCTAAATCCGCCCTGCACAAAGACCCCGCGCTCTTTCGGGTCTTTGACCAGCCACTTGGCGGAGAACTCAAGTAACAAGAAGGTGAGCAAAGTGCCGACGGCACCATAGATAACCAATGGCAGATTATCCATCAGGCTCACATGATTGGTGGCGACACTGAAAAACAGTAAACAAGGGAGTGCAAGATTGAAAACGACTCGGGTCGCACCATCGCAGAAGCGGTCATCCATCAGACCACTACGCCGTAACAGCACACCGAGCAGCATCATCAGTAAGTTAGGTACAGTAACACCGAATGCGAAACTCCAAGTTTCCCATGACATGGCGGGTTTTCAACTCCTTTTGTCTACCGTTAAGCGACCCCAAACGGGACTTGCCAAAATGGCATCTTAGATACGGTGCACTAAAAAGGCAAAAAGCGCGGAATGTCCGCGCTTTGCTGTGGTTACTTGCTTTTTTTCAGGTGCGAAACCAAACGCTTACGTTTCCGCATCTGGTTCGGCGTCAAGGTATTGCGCTTACCCGCAAACGGGTTCTCGCCCTCTTTAAACTGAATGCGAATTGGCGTACCCATTACTTTCAGTGAACGCCGGAAGTAATTCATCAGGTAGCGTTTGTAAGAATCTGATAAATCCGTCACCTGATTACCATGGATAACCACAATCGGCGGGTTATAACCCCCGGCATGGGCATACTTCAGCTTCACACGACGACCACGAACCAATGGCGGTTGATGGTCTTCCTCTGCCATTTGCATAATGCGGGTTAGCAATGAAGTGCCGACTCGCTTGGTAGAGCAATCATAAGCTTCCTGTATAGATTCAAACAGGTTACCCACGCCACTGCCGTGTAAGGCAGAAATAAAGTGAATACGGGCAAAGTCAACAAAGCCAAGACGCAGGTCCAGCATATCTTTAACCTGCGTGCGCGCTTCTTCTGTCATGCCATCCCATTTGTTGACGGCAATAACAAGTGAGCGCCCACTATTCAGAATAAAGCCTAACAGCGACAGATCCTGATCCGAAATACCATCACGGGCATCAATAACCAACAGTACAACGTTGGAGTCTTCAATGGCCTGCAAGGTTTTAATGACTGAGAATTTCTCAACAGTTTCAGTCACTTTTCCGCGTTTACGTACCCCGGCGGTGTCGATCAGTACATATTCACGTTCGTCACGGGTCATCGGGATGTAGATACTGTCACGGGTGGTCCCCGGCAGGTCATACACCACCACACGATCTTCACCGAGGATGCGGTTAGTTAGTGTGGACTTACCTACGTTAGGACGCCCGACAATAGCCAACTTGATTGGCAGAGTACGGGGATCGAAATCATCTTCTTCGTCTTCTGGAATTTCGTCTTCATCAGCTTCCTGCGCAGCCCAATAGGCGGCATTTGCCTCTTCATCGGTCAGCTCAACTTCAGGCTCTTCGGCGTCAATGTAGGGCGCCATCACATCTTCAATCAGTTGGGTAACACCACGACCATGAGAAGCCGCAATGGCATGTACTTCACCCAAGCCTAATGAATAGAAGTCGGCGGTAGCCGTATCTGGGTCAATACCGTCAGTTTTATTGGCAACCAAAAAGGTCGCTTTCTCACGGCTACGCAGATGTTGGGCAATGCCCTGATCCGCAGGCATCAGCCCAGCGCGCGCATCGACCATAAACAGGACGATATCGGCTTCTTCAATCGCCAATAACGATTGACCAGCCATCTTGGTTTCTACGCCATCTTCTGTGCCATCAATACCTCCGGTATCGATAACAATAAATTCATGACCCTCGACCTCGGCACGACCATATTTACGGTCACGCGTTAGCCCGGGAAAGTCCGCAACTAACGCATCACGGGTGTGCGTTAAGCGGTTAAATAGAGTGGATTTACCCACATTCGGGCGCCCGACCAGCGCGATGACAGGTATCATTGTTGAAGCCTCATTACTTAATTTTCAAAGCGTTACAGCACTGTACCCAACTTTCAACAGCGCAGTTTTTAGAAGACAAACGGCCCCTGAACATCAGGAGCCGCTTTAAATCCTTCGTCCTTGAAGTTGCAGCAGTGTTAGCGGCATTCACTCACCCGAATCACTGACCGGTGTCAGCTCATCGGGATTCATTCATTTGCTGCCTTGCTGTAACGCCAATGACCTTGGATGATACCCTTCGCCCTCGATGTTGCAGCGGTGTTAGCGGCATTCACTCACCCGAATCACTGACCGGTGTCAGCTCATCGGGATTCATTCATTTGCTGCCTTGCTGTAACGCCAATGACTTTGGGTATTGGCCTGTTAAACAGGCTCTGAATCAGAATTAACGGGTGAACGCGTAAACCGTGCCGCCTCTTGCCTGAACCAACAGCTTATCGCTGGCAACCACTGGCGCACTTAAGAAGCCAGAGCTATCCACACTCTGTTGAGCGACAAAACGACCATCATCAGTATTCACCCAGTGCAGATAACCTTCGGCATCACCTACAACCAGATAGCCATTATACATCACTGGAGCGGTCAAGTTACGATGTAATAAATCGCTTTGACTCCAAAGGGTTATACCGCCATCAGTTTTCAGCGCGACAATGCGGTCATTTTGATCGACCAGATAAATGCGACCACCGTCGACAATAATGTCGTTCACCGAGCCCATTTCACGCTTCCACAGAATTTGGCCGGAACGCAGATCCAGGGCCGTCAGGTTCCCGTTGTATGCCAGTGCATAAACCACACCATCAACCACGACTGGCGTCGTATCGACATCATTCAGGCGGTCAATTTCAGTGGTACCGGTAACTTGAGAAATACGCTGCTGCCAGATCAATTGGCCCTGTTCCATCATCACCGCACTGACGCGGCCATTGTCGCCACCGACAATCGCAGCACCGAATGCTACCGCTGGTGCAGATTCGCCACGCAGAGACAAGGCCGGAGTATCCAGGTTTAGAGTCCACTTAATCGCGCCGTCAGATTCATTCAGCGCTTGCAGCATGCCATTTGAGGTGTGGATCAGAACCACGCCATCACTGACTACTGGGCGGGATAATGCTTCACCCGCAACCACTGTTTGCCATGCAATCTGACCATCGTCAGAGTTAAGGGCATACACCACTGCTTTCTCGCTACCAACATATACATGCGCACCTGAGGCCGTTACGCCACCAGATAACATTGCAGAACGGTTGCTGGAAAGGAAGTTGGTTTTCTCAGACAGATCGGTTTGCCAAATTTGCTTGCCGGTGTCCGCATCCATGGCTTTCACCAGACCTTTACGGTCTGCTGCGAAGACAGAAGTCCCCTGCCAGGCTGGGCGTAAATGAGAGTAATAATCACCAACACCACCACCAACGGAAGTGCTCCACACCTTAGTTGGCGTGAATTGGTTTTCAACTTTTGGCAGTGGCGACATGGTAACCACATCTTCTTCACTGTTAAACAGTGAACAACCGCTCAATAGGGCAACAGATACGAGTCCTACTAAGAGTGTTTTACGCAATTGCATGGGAATACCCCTTAGCTGGACAAATTATTCAATTTCATGCGCAGCAAAGCTTGCAGCGCTTGAGAAGCATTGGATTCGACGCCTTTACTGTAAGCGGCCCGCGCACCAGGGATGTCACCCTTGCTTAATAACGCATCGCCACGGACATCTTGAGCCATCGCAGACCAGCCATCACCTTGCACTGCATCCAGCGTTTTCAACGCTTCGTCTGGTTTCTTCAATTGCAATTGCAGACGGGCAAGGCGCAAATTAATCAATGACAGTAGGTTTTCATCTTTTGTCTGACCCAGCGCCTGAGTGAGCTGCTGTGCTGCTTTATCAAACTCGCTTTGCTCAACGAAATGATGCGCCAACTCTAACCCAGCAAGTACGCCATAGTTATTTTTATTGCCCTGAACAAATTTTTCAGCAAGAGCAACACCATCAGCGCTGTTAGCTGACAAAGCATCACTGGCTTGCTGATAGGCAGAGGAGGCTTCGGTCATGGCAGTATTCTGATGACTCTGCCAGTAACGCCAACCCACTAATGCACCAATCCCGAGCACCACACCCACGGCCAGCGCTTTACCATTCTCACTAAAGAAACGGCGCACTGCATCAACCTGGTCATTTTCAGTGGTATAGACTTCCACGGTGTCTCTCTCCTTAACCCAACATCAAAGCCAGACGCGCAGCAACATCCGCTTGCGCCAGCGTTTCTTGTTCACCATTCCGCAAATCTTTAACGACCACTTTCTGTGTCGCCACTTCGCTTTCGCCAAGCATTAATGCAACACGGGCCCCCCACTTATCAGCGCGGGTAAATTGTTTTTTGACATTACCACCGCCATAATTGGTCATTAATTTCAGCGTTGGCATGGTATCACGCAGGCTTTCAGCAAGTAGCATTGCAGCACTTTGCGTATTCTGACCTGACGAGATGACATAGACATCAACTGTCGCTGGAACTTGGAAATCAGCATTGACTGCCTGCACCAATAGAACCAAACGCTCTAACCCCATCGCGAAGCCAACAGCAGGTGTTGCACGACCGCCTAATTGCTCGACCAAACCGTCGTAACGCCCGCCGGCACAAACGGTGCCCTGCGCGCCTAAACTGTTGGTCACCCACTCAAATACCGTGCGATTGTAATAATCCAGACCACGGACTAAACGCTCATTAACGGTATATGGGATGCTGGCCTTGTCCAAAAGTTCACATAGACCTGCAAAATGTTGTTTTGACTCTTCATCCAGATAATCAGATAGCTTAGGTGCATCGTTAAGCAACTGTTGAACTTCCGGATTTTTCGAGTCCAGCACGCGCAGCGGATTGCTGTACATGCGGCGCTTACAATCTTCGTCCAGCACTTCAACATGTTGCTCCAAGAACGCCACCAGTGCTTCACGATAATCAGCGCGGGCATCCAATGACCCAATGGAGTTCAGCTCTAGCTGCACGTGCTCTGAGATACCCAAAGCACGCCACCAACGGGCAGTCAGCAGAATCAATTCGGCGTCAATATCCGGCCCTTGCAGACCGAAAACTTCAGCACCCAGTTGGTGGAACTGACGGTAGCGGCCTTTCTGTGGACGCTCGTAGCGGAACATCGGGCCGATGTACCACAGACGCTGTTCCTGATTGTACAGCAGACCATGTTCAATACCGGCACGCACGCACCCTGCTGTCCCTTCTGGGCGCAGTGTCAGACTTTCGCCATTGCGATCGTCGAAGGTATACATCTCTTTTTCAACCACGTCGGTGACTTCACCAATCGCGCGTTTGAATAACGGGGTCTGCTCTACAATCGGCATACGAATTTCGCTGTAGCCGTAGCCTGCAAGCACTTGCTTCAAGATGCTTTCAATACGCTGCCATATCGCCGTGTCGGCCGGTAGGTAGTCGTTCATACCACGGATGGCTTGAATGTTCTTTGCCACGTCTGTTCTCTGTAGTTTTATCCCCATTTCACTGGAAGCAGCAACATAGTTAGTAGCAACATAGTTAGTAGCAACATCAGCAAGTTTGGGCATAGTGCAAAAAATAAAGTCGATTATAGAGGCTTGCCACCCACTTATTCAATGGTGGCAATTTGTGACCTCTATAAGCGCAATATAACGTGGGCGCTGTCCACATTTTTATGTTGGTTAACAACACACTACCAGCAGCGCTTATTTATCATCCAGATGATTGATAGTAATCCGGTTATTGGCATCAAGCATTGATGCTTTGGCACGAATCTTCGCTTCCAACTGGTCAATCATGTTCTTGTTATCAAAGCGCTCTCGTTGGCGAACGCCATCTTCGTAGAAACCACTTTGATTACGAGCACCGGTCACACCAATGGTTGACACCAATGCCTCACCAGGCCCATTAACCACACAACCAATGATAGATACATCCATCGGTGTAATCAGATCTTCAAGCCGTTCTTCCAACGCATTCACAGTACCGATGACATCAAATTCCTGCCGAGAGCAGGTTGGGCAGGCGATAAAGTTAATCCCGCGCGCACGTATACGCAGAGATTTAAGGATATCGAAGCCGACTTTGACTTCCTCAACAGGGTCCGCAGCCAGCGAAATACGTAGGGTATCGCCAATACCTTCTGACAGCAGCAAGCCCAGCCCAATGGCCGATTTTACTGAGCCACTGCGTGCACCACCGGCCTCAGTGATACCTAAATGCAAAGGATTATTAATTTGCTTGGCTAACAGACGGTAGGAGTTTACAGCCAGAAAAACATCGGAGGCTTTAACACTGACCTTAAACTGATCAAAATTGAGACGATCAAGGATATCGACATGACGCATTGCGGATTCAAGCAGGGCTTCCGGCGTAGGTTCACCGTATTTTTCCTGAATATCTTTCTCCAGCGAACCGCCATTGATGCCAATACGGATAGGGATATTGTGATCACGTGCACTGGCAACCACTTCCCGAATACGAGATTCGTTGCCAATGTTACCGGGATTGATTCGTAAGCAATCAACACCATATTCAGCGACTTTAAGGGCAATCCGGTAGTCAAAATGAATATCGGCAACCAGCGGCACATTAGACTGCTGTTTGATCAACTTAAACGCCTCAGCCGCATCCATAGTGGGTACTGAGACACGTACGATATCCACGCCAACACGTTCCAGTGCCCTGATTTGGGCAACGGTTGCATCAACATCCGTGGTTTTGGTATTGGTCATTGATTGCACGGCAATCGGTGCGCCATCACCAATGGGCACTTTACCGACGTAAATACGGGTAGATTTACGGCGGATTATAGGGGATTCGTTATGCATTACACACTCTCCTTTACAGTCGTGTAGGTTATACAACAGAGCAGTCTTGCAAAACTACGGTGGCTGCTTACCTGAACCACCCTGTAGTTTGTCAAGACCACAATATTACTCTACACCGACAGTCAGGCGGGCTACGCGATTAGCCTTAATAAACTTAGTTAGATCTACTGGATTACCCTGATAAGTTATCGTCAGTGCACCAGGCGCACCAATGGTCAGCTTATAGGGCGATTTACCTGATAGATTGAGGGTAGCCCCCCCTTTTTGGATACCGCTAAACAGCGTTTTTCCACTCGCGTCAACAACCTGTAACCAGCAGTCAGCTGTGAAATTCATGACTAATGGACCCACAGTTGATGCAGCACCATTGACTCCAGCATCCGCTGTCGGCAAGGGTGATTGTGCGGTAGAAACATCAGGCAACGGCGCCTGACTTGGGGAAACGACGACTGACTCCGCCGGAGCCGTTCCCTGGGTTGTTGTCTCGACACGGCTATTAGCCGTATCTGCTGGTGCTGCGCTGTGTGTGACAGGGGCAGTACCATCTACTGCTGGTGTAGAGGCAGGCGGGTTATTGGCAACAGACGCCTGAGCATCCGAGGATGCCGCAGGATCGCTATTATCATCAGTCAGCGGCACAGATTGCCCGCCATTTTGCGACAACTGAGCAGAGGATTGATCAGCCATGTTGGCTATCTCTGCTTGCTGTGCCTGATGATTTTGCCACCACCATGCCCCAGTCAGCCCCAGCACAACCAACACAATAAGCCAGGTGAATGTCATCAACCAGCCATCACGTTTTTTATGCTTTTTACCCAATGAGAAACTTTGCATTGGGGCGACTTTCGCCGCTCTGACTGGCGCTTGTTTTTCTAGCATAGGTAACAGTTCATCTTCGGGAAGGTGAACCAGTTTGGCGTAAGAACGAATGTAACCACGGTGGAATGTCGAGGCGAGATTAGCTTGTGCTTTATCCTCCTCAATATCACGGATTGTGGATACTTTCAGACACAGACGTTCTGCAACTGTCTGCTGAGTTAGCCCTAGTGCTTCACGGGCTTGACGCAGGCGCACACCTGTCGTCTCTGGAACAGTTTGATCTTGGGAGGCTTCAGTATTCATTAGCTAGAAAATGCTGGTACTGTTTGGATTGTGGAAAACTTCGCGCAAGCTGCTTGCCATAGCGTTGAACACTATCTTGACGGCCTGCTAGCGCGGCGAAACGAATTTGTAACCATAAACTTTCAGCACTGGCTGGTAGCGTATGTTGGTAAACATCCAGTAATAGTTGCGCTTGGGCGCGATTCCCTTCTCCAAAATGCCTTTGAGACTCTGCGAGCAGCGACTCACCTTTATCTGGATCATACTTCAATGCTCGGCTCAGCAATACCCGAGCCTGATCATTTTGATTGGCCCGTAAAAAGCAATATCCGGCGTTTTCCAGACTATCTGCAACCTGACCGTAATCAGGTAACAGCGCTGCTGCGCTAAACTGTTGTTGGGCCGATACATACTGCCCTAAACTACACAGAAACGCACCGTAATTATTCAGTACCGTGCCATTTCCAGGTGCCAGTTTCATCGCGTGCTGATAACGCTGCTCTGCGGCACTGTTTTCACCGATACGTTGCTCATAAAATGCCATACCCAATTGAGCGCGATAATCCTGCGGATCCGCCTCTACAGCCTTCTCAAGATTCTGCCGCGCGGCATTAAGATCACCTTGCGCCAAATACTCTAAACCCAGTTGTAAACGCGTCTGCCCTGCTGCTGGCTGATTGGTTTTTTCTGGCGATGAACCAGAACAGCCGCTCAGTATCGTTGCGAGCAGGCAAACTCTCCACAGTCTTGTCAGCTTCATGCTTTCTCAATTGTCCTTATGTGCGAAGATCAGCGCCGGAGTCAGGCACTCATTTTATGCCCATTACTGATATTTGGATAACTTTTTCAGTCATGAGCACCTTACAAATTATAAGTTAAATAACAATCAGTTACCTAGAACCCATCAATCTGATGAATCAGACCGTCTTAATGGCGATAGGTTCACCAGCCATTTTCTTTTTCAAAGTGCGCTTGGTGCGGTCAATCACATCACCGGCCAATTGACCACATGCGGCATCGATATCATCGCCACGCGTCTTACGTACAATGGTGGTAAATCCGTAATCCATCAACACCTTAGAGAAACGATCCACCCGGCTGTTTGAGCTGCGGCCATAAGGCGCGCCTGGGAACGGGTTCCATGGAATCAAGTTGATCTTGCATGGCGTGTCTTTTAAACACTCCGCCAGTTGATGGGCTTGCTCGGTGCTGTCATTGATGTGATCCAGCATAACGTACTCGACCGTAACCCGCCCGCCATTGGCTTTGGATTTATCCAAATAACGACGTACGGCCGCCAGGAAGGTTTCGATATTGTATTTGCGATTGATTGGCACGATTTCATCGCGAATATCATCAGTCGGCGCGTGCAATGAAATGGCCAGTGCAACGTCAATCATATCGCCCAGCTTATCCAGCGCCGGAACCACACCAGAGGTGGATAGCGTCACGCGGCGTTTGGACAAACCGAAGCCAAAGTCGTCCATCATGATATCCATGGCAGGTACGACGTTATTCAGGTTCAGCAAAGGTTCACCCATGCCCATCATCACCACGTTGGTGATAGGGCGAGTACCGGTTGATTTTAATGAGCCGATAATCTTCGCCGCGCGCCAGACTTGTCCAATAATTTCGGATACACGTAAGTTGCGGTTAAAGCCCTGCTGTGCCGTTGAGCAGAATTTGCACTCTAACGCACAACCTACCTGAGATGACACACACAGCGTGGCGCGGTCGGCTTCCGGGATATACACGGTTTCGACTTGCTGATCGCCAACTTTAATGGCCCATTTAATGGTGCCATCTGTCGAACGCTGCTCTTCCGCCACTTCGGGTGCGCGGATTTCTGCCACACGCTGTAACTTAGCGCGCAACACTTTATTGATATCAGTCATTTGCTCGAAATCGTCGTAGCAGTAGTGATACATCCACTTCATGACCTGATCTGCTCGGAAAGGTTTCTCGCCCATTTTGGCGAAAAATTCGCGCATTTGTTGGCGATTTAAATCGAGCAAATTGATTTTGCCAGTGACAGGGGCGGTGGCATCAACCAAGTTGTCAGGCTGAGGGGCAACATCAATTGACGTTGATGCAGTTAGTAATTGTTCGGACATGAGTTGTCGTGGCCTCGTTGTTACACTTTACGGCGCTGCGCTTTAAACCAGGTATGGCTTCAGAAACGGCGATGATAAATAGATGACTAAATAATAAAACGCCCCAGGAGAGATATCTCTACCGAGGCGCGGCATTGTACGAATTTTAAAGCATGGATTCCATGATTGGAAAGGCGCTCGACCAACTTTATTGTTTCCGTTGGTTAAATATTAGCCATTCCCAAACTGAATCAATCAATTAGCTGCGAGGAAAAATTTCATCCGCGGCGAAGAAATAAGCGATTTCACGTTGCGCTGATTCAACAGCATCCGAACCGTGTACTGCGTTAGCCGTGAAGCTATCGGCGAAATCAGCACGCAAAGTCCCCGCCAGAGCATTATCAGGGTTAGTCGCGCCCATGATGTCACGGTGACGCTGAACGGCATTTTCACCTTCAAGAACTTGGACCATGATTGGGCCAGAGGTCATAAATTCAACCAAACCATCGAAGAATGGGCGGCCTTTATGTTCAGCGTAAAAACCTTCGGCTTGTTCTTTGGTCAGGTGCAGCATTTTTGCAGCAATAATTTTGAAACCAGCACTTTCAAAACGCGCGTAGATGGCACCAATGTCGTTATTGGCGACAGCATTTGGTTTGATAATGGAGAAAGTACGTTCTAAAGCCATGATAACCTCTATTGGATTTCTAATATTGACCGGACTTGGAACCCGCCCCCGCAAACTACCTAATAAGTAGGCAAGCTTGGCTGGCAGCTCCTTTACAACAAAATGATGCCGACCCTGTACAGTGGCCGCAGATTATATGTGTGCAATTAGCGCTTGCCTATGGGAATCACAACATTTTGTTAAAAAATATTTATCTTAATTGCTCAATTTTATGCACAAATCACATTTATCTGACCCTACTCATAATTCATCAATAAATTTAAATCCAACCTTCTTCTTTACAATCGCTGAGGGCTGACTAATGACATCGGAAACCAAAGCACGCTTCCCTTTTTTAGCCGCGTACTCAGCGAGCGATCTAATCGCCGCAGTGCCAGCGCCGCGAATAGCCCCTTCTGATTGCGGATGCAACACATAGGCTGGATTGGTCAGTGACCCGCCAATTCCGACATCTTCCTCATTAATATCAACTGCCAATGTAATACTCACAATTTTCCCTGATAACCGGACAATGACATAAATATAATCTTCACGGCTGGTTCTTAGCCAACTCCGAATGACATCACTGACAATACGCGCGGCAGGAATAGTAGATTCACCGACTTTACGCACCACCGGTGGTATGCCATGAGAATCATCATTATTGAGCGTCATAAGCGGTAGGGGCTGATGATATATCCGGTTCCATTCATCTATTGTTGGGATAATATTTTGTCGGGCAGCCAGTGTTTCGCTAGGTGTACCCGTAATGATTTCAACTTCAAAACTCAGTTCAGGATGTTCAACCCATTGTCCAATGTGCCGTATTCTGGGGAGCGTTTCTGCATAGGTGAAATTTTCCAATATCAATTCATAGCGACCAAGGAGTAACTCCTGTGACTCCTGTGGGGAGATGACTGCGGATTCAATATTATTATGATTTAGATAAGTGGCATAACTGAGTTGAGAGAAATCGAACGCTGTTTTTAGACGAATCAAATCCTCATCGGCATTGCCGGCAATAAAGGCACCGACACTGCGGACCAAGCGAGTTTCAGCATCAGTGTCTAATACCGCATAACCCGTATCCTTAAACTGAAGAATACGGTCAATGACCCGGCCAAAATTTTCAGCATTCCAGTTGGTTAAGCTATCGCCAAATAGCAAAGTAAACTCAGTCATAATATCCAGTGTCCAATCCACACATGCGGGAATAAGTTCACGACGAGTGCGTATATGTGGGAGTAACTCTTCCTTCATTGAGATTTTACAGGCCAATGCGGTGGCAAGTAGTGTTAATGATTCTTTATTCAAACCGGCCTTAATATTTGTCAATGTTCCGTAAGGCTCAGATGTCTTCGTATTGACCTGCAAAGAACTCTCTTTATTGGTATCAACTTTAGGTAAGGGTTTCGACGAACCGGAAATTTGCAATATCTTATTATCACTGCTGTTAAAAAAGTCAGAAACATTTGCCACAAAGCGGTCTACCTGATTGCATCGGCCCTGCACAATATAGTTATAAATGCTGAGAATCGGCATTAACCAACAAGATGCCACCCCCGTAAAACTGCGCTCAGTTCTTTGGTTAGCTTTCTCTACCGTCATTACGATTTTATCAATAACAATTGACTTATTATCATTTGGATTGAAATTCATAATAGAAAAATAAGTATCGTGCTCATTGGGGTCAAATAAATAGCCAATGATAGGCGATAAGTAAGTCACCTGCGTGTTAATCGACTCTATAAATTGCGTTTCAAAATACCCCCCATCAAAACGAGATAAAAGTGAGATGCGGTTACTATCTTTATTCATTACGTAATAAGCAGCATTACTGATATAATCATGAATATAATATATTACGCGGCCTTTAATTCTGATAAGTCCATTGTCAGATAACCATATTAGATAATCATCATTACCAGTTAATTCAAGGCTAATTAACACTTGCTTTGAACCAATTCTTTCATCCGTCCAGTAATCACCAAAAATCTTTTTTATTGGAACAATCATTCTCTTTTTTATAGCGCAGAATTGATCACAAATAAAATCAATTTTCTGAGATGCTGTCAGACCCGTGATATTGTAACCCATGCCAAGTCCTTGTAGCCCGCCAAGGGAATAGTTCTCACTCAGCACAATTTTATCCCCATGGTAATTATCATCTTTATAGAGAGTGACTTGCATGTTAGGGGGGATATTGATAGAGCTAACCCTATCATTCAGTGAGTCCGATATATTCGTTTTCTTGTCATTATAGAGATCAACTTTTTCGCCATCAGATAAGCAAATGGCCTCACCGACGAATTTATCATACTCATAAAAACAAGCAGAACTTTTTATCTTGATGGAACTGATCATATCATTAAAATTTTTCGATTCCTCAGAGGAGAGAAAATCAATACTACTTTCTAGTGTGAGTGAACGGCCTAAAAAACCCTCATGTTCATATACGCTAACTGCCATACCCAAAGGGATAGAAATAGATGATATTCGATCATTCCAACGCAGCGTTAGAGATTTAGCTTCTATCCCATCTGCAATACAAAAGTATTCTCCAAGGTAATTAGAATCTGCATAAAAACAAACTTTACCTTCATTAGCCAATACATCAGAGTTTACCATTACAAACATAGATATAAATAACAAAAAACGCTTATTTTTTATCATTACATTTTCCTCTTGTAATTAAGAAATGTAAATATAAGTTATGATAACTCAAATAAAGCCACCAAAAACTTAATCACTTTAGCGAAAAAAACGGAATTCTATTATTATTTTTTTTATTATAAGAATACTAAGTTGATGGTTGATAATAAAAACAAACAATATATTTTCATTAATTGAATAGCGGGAGTGATATTACTCTACACGAAAGGCCAAATTACTCACTAATCCACTTTCGTCCAATACATTAAGCTGATAGCGACCAGGTGCCGATAAAGTTTGTATCCATGACTGGCTATTCTCTGTCACCGCTACCTGCTCCCCATTGAGGAACCACCAGTGTTGTCCACGGCCACCTTGTGCGGCAAGACGTAGATCGAGGCTATTTTGACCGGGTAAACGTTTGACCACTGCGCCATCACGGATACCTAAAATCAGTAAGGGTGCTGCATCATCCCCCCTTTGTGGCGGGCACTGGTGGTTTGCTACTGGCAGTCGTTGGCTGCGGCGCTCTGCCATGGGTAACCAAGGTTCAAGTGGCAGCGGCCATAATGTTAATTGCTGTGGCGTGGCCTGTGGGCAATCTGCCGCCACCCGCTCACCTTGAGGATTTAACCACACACTGAGCTGGCTACCCTGCATATTTTCCTGTCCTGCGGCGGCCAATGTGGGGGGTAAAGTACCGTCAAGTACCCAGCTTTGGCGTCGTTGCCGGCAGTTACTGTCCCCAGCCGCCAGCGGTTGTCCACCCGGCCAGCAAATCTCTGCCCGACTGACTGACGCAGGCCTTGGATCACGCGGTAACTGGCGGCCACCTTGCTGTGATCCTGCCATCAGCAAGTTGTTGACCTGATTGAGTATCGGTACGGCGGTGGCATAGCCAAACTGCCCGGCAACAGGTGTGCCATCTGGCCGCCCAACCCACACGCCGATGGTGTAGCGGGCATTGATGCCGATTGCCCAAGCATCACGATAGCCATAACTGGTGCCGGTTTTCCATGCCAGTGGCACCGTCGCCGGTAAAATATCGTCCGGTAAGGGTCTGGCTTCACCAGCCATGATGCGGCGAGTGATCCATGCGGCACCGGGTGAGAATAGCCGCCGTTCCTGCATCTGCTGTTGGGGTTCAAAGCGTAATGTCGCCGCCATGCCACCACGGGCGAACGCGCTATACGCCGCGACAAGCTGGTCCAGCCGTGACCCCGTTCCGCCGAGGATCACCGCCAGACTCGGTTCACTGTGGAGCGGAAAACGTAAGTTCAGGCCACCATTGCGCAAATTGGCAGTAAAACGTTTCGGGCCGTAGGCTTCCAATAGCTGCACCGCGGGCAAATTCAGTGAACGCACCAAGGCTTCGCTGGCACTGACCGGACCATGAAATCCAGTATCAAAATTACCGGGGCGGTAATCACCGAAGCGGCGCGGCACATCTTGCAGTAGTGACTCGGCATGGATCAGGCCATCATCCAACGCCATGGCGTACAAGAAAGGTTTGAGTGTCGATCCCGGCGAGCGCCAGGCGCTCACCATATCCACATGGCCGAAGCGGCTATTATCCTGAAAATCCACCGAACCGAGGTAAGCCCGGACTTTCATGCTGCTGTGATCGACCACCAGCAACCCCAGCGAGGTTTTCTCGGGCAGTTGGTGACGCCAGCCCGCCGCCATATCTTCCAATTGTCGCTGTAGTGCGGCATCCAGCGTGGTTTGAATCACCTCCCGCTGATTGCCAGTGGTTAAGCGGCGAGCCAGTAGTGGCGCGAGTTGCGGCACCTGACGCGGTGCTAACCAAATATCTTCTTGTTTGATATCAGCCACCTGGGCTGGCGTCCACACCTGATAATCCGCCAGTCGGGTTAATACTTTATCGCGTGCGGCTTTAGCCAGTAACGGGTAGCGATCGGGCCGCAATCGACTCGGCGCTTGCGGTAGTGCCGCCAGTAAGGCCGCCTCTGCGGGGGTCAATTGTGAAGGCGGCTTGCCGAGATAGGTCCAACTGGCGGCACCAACCCCTTGCAGCGTGCCACCGAAAGGGGCGCGATTAAGGTAGATTTCGAGGATTTGATCTTTGGAAAAATGCCACTCCAGCTGGAAGGTGCGCCAGACTTGCCGCAATTTGCCCGTCAAGGTGCGGGGGTGTGGGTCGATCAGGCGGGCAACTTGCATCGATAGCGTGCTGCCGCCAGAGAGTATCTTACCGGCGCGCAGATCCTGCCAGGCGGCACGGGCCAGCGCCAGGGGATTAACCCCGGGGTGGACGTAAAACCAGCGATCTTCGAAAGTGAGCAGCGCTTGCAGGTAGTAGGGCGAAACCTGTTGCAGTGTCACCGGATAGCGCCACACCCCGTCCGTATCGGCAAAGCGCCATAATGGCGTACCATCTTCAGCCACCACCACCCGTGCGACCTGAACTTGCGTTAGGGGCAGTGGCCAAAGTTTATCCGCCAGCCACAAGGTGGCCGGAAGTAACATCGCAATGAGCACCAACGCCAGACAGAGACGGCGATAGCGGAATAGACACATTTTTCGCATTAATGCCCCTCACCCCCCTTCACTGCTGACAGCCAGCGAAGGAGGAGTGAGTATTCACTTAACGATTTCAAGCTGCATCGGTGTCACCCCTAACGCCCGCCAATCTGGGACATACATTGACTCAACCTGTGGCGCAGGCACCTGATAGACGCCCGGTGTGACGGCACGCGCCAGATAGAGCAGTGTGGTGTGGCGATAGCCGTCGACACTCACTGCCGCGACATAGCGGTCATCACGGAACTCCTGATGCTTGATATCTGACTGCTGCATATCCTGCAATAGCTCGGTCACGCTGTTGGCGCTCTCACCCAGACTGGCGCTGCTGTCGCCCAGATTCTGGTTTTCCAGCTCCAGGCCGGCAGGCAGCAAATCGACCACCAGTGCATCCGGCACCCGCTTATCAGCCCACACATCCAGATGCACCAGCACCAACTCACCACTCTTCAGTTGGGATAACTGCAACGGCTTACCATCAAGCCCGATATAACTGCGGCTGATATGGAGATTATTGCTAAATGGCGCAGGGGTTTGTTGCGGATAGCCCACCACATCGACGCGGCTGTATAAAGCTGTGTCACCACGGTTTTGCAGTTGCATCCCACCAGCCAATTGTTGTGCCGCCCAATTTTGGTTCAGCGCTGTGCTCTGCGTTAGGGTTGCGCTGTCTGCGAGTGACTCCGCCTGTGGCGCAATCGCTAATTGCCACGGCGTTTCAGCACCACTCATCAGGGTACGCCCCGCGAGGAACAACGCGTTACTCTCCTGCGTTGAGAGATAATTACGGCCCACTAACTCATTGGAGAGCGCCAACAAGCGGGTGTCCCGCGCCTCTGGTAGCATGTTATTGTCGGTCAACAGCGCCAGAATCAGGGCATCATCACGTACTGAGCTACCGTAATCTTCCAGCCAGTAATCCTTATCACTGCGCGGGGTATTTAGCCCTTGCGTGATGGCCTCTTTGGCACGCGGCATGTCCCCCATCAGCTTGAGTGCCACCCCCAGTTGTACCAGTGGCAAACCGGAACGCGCATCATCGCGGCGGGTATACAATTGGCGCAATGCTCCCAGCGACGCCTGTTGCTGCTGCGCCAGCACTAAACCTGCATAGGCCTGCACCGCAAAACGGGTATGTTTGGTCTGCTCGCTGTAGCGAATTTCAATCTGACTCGGATCTTGCAAGTAGCGCTGCAAACGGGTATTGGCGGCGGTTAAAACGGCCGTTGGCACACTGTAACCCTGCTGGCTGGCGCGATAAAGGAAGTCAGTGGCGTAAGCGGTCAGCCAGAACTCTTCTGGGCTATCATTGCTCCACAAGCCAAAACCACCGTTATAGCGCTGCATGCTGAGCAGATGCTCAATGCCGACATCAATGCTTTGACGCCGTTTTTCATCGCTATCCGCTTTGATACCCAGCGCCGTCAGCTGTGCATGGTTGCTATAGAGCGAAGGATACAAACCGCTCACCGTTTGTTCGAGACAGCCATAAGGGTAGGCATATAACTCGCTGATATAACGGGCTAAGTTCAACGGTGGGCGGCTGGTCACCAGCAGTTGCCCCTGCAAGGTTTCAGGCACCAATCCTGCCGTGGCCTCCGCAGGTAAGCTCCAGCTCTCGCCACTGCGTAGCACATTGGCGAAATGGCGCGTTTGGGAAGGATAAGCAGGCCGCACGCCAATCTTCCAATGATGCTGATAATCTGGCAGTTTTTCATCCGGTAGCACCATGCCAGTGATGGTCAGGCCAATCTCGCCCTGCCCAAAACCATTCAGCGCACGAACCGGAATCAATACCGTTTTGCGCTCACCCGTTGCCAGTGTAACCGATTGAGTCGGCTCGCCTTTTAACGCCAGTAAATCGCTGGCGGCCAATTTGAGTGACACAGTTTGCGGCTGGCCGGATAGATTACTTAAGTCCAGCGCCAGCTCGGTGCTGTCGCCGCCGGCTAGGAAGCGCGGGGTCGCCAGTTGAGCAATCAGTGGTGCAGCCACCACCACTTTAGACTCGGCTTTACCGAAATCTTCGTCACTCCAGGCTTGTGCCATCAGGCGCAGTTCACCGTTAAAATCGGGAATAGCCAGCTCAACCGAACCTTCGCCTTGCGCGTTTAAGGTCACCGGTTGGGCTTGCTGCGCCACAATGCTCACTTCGGTAATCGGCTTTTTACCGCCACGGGAGAGCGCATCTTCTTCGTCAGCATCGCCACCAAATCGCAAGCTGGCTAAGCGACCCTGCCCTTCAATCAGTTGCCCATAAACATCATATTGATCCGCGCTATAGCGTTTGCGACCCAAGAAGGCGTCGTAAGGGTCCGGCGTGGCGTAATCGGTGATATTTAAAATCCCGCTGTCGACGGCGGAGAGCAGCACTTGTACTTTTTCAGGTAGCGGTGCACCGGTGCGGCTGGCTTTCACTTTCACCGTTAACGTTTGATTGGGGCGAATGCGAGTAGGCGCATCCAGTTGCAGCGCCAGTTTGCGGGTTTCATCCACCAGCGGCAGATGCAGCAAGCCAATCGCCCGTTTTGGTGTCGCCTGCTGGGCTTTGTCACCCGGGCGGATCACCGTCGCACTGAGATAGAGATCGTGACGATTCCAGCCGTGGTTAATCGGCACTTCAACCTCAGTACCGCCCGCGGGGATGGTCACTTCCTGCCACCACAATGGGCCGTCGCTGGACTCAACCAATAAGTAGCCATTACCGGCGGCGGGCGCTTCAATATGCAATTTCACTTTTTCGCCGGGACGATAGGCGGGTTTATCCAGCGCCAGTTTGACCTGATCCGGCCGCACTGCGCCACTGCCCGCCGTATTATCCTGCCAGCTGTAACCGGCCCAGAAGCGCGAACTGCTGACCAGTTGGTTATCCGGATTGCTCACCTCAATGCGGTAAGCGCCCCACTCCACTGGGAAGCTGACTTTCACGCTACCGTTGGCGGCAATATTGACGGTTTGCTCAGCCAGTTGGAGATCTTTTTTATCGAACAACGACTGCCAGCCATCACTTTCTGACCACTGCCAGTAATAGTCGCGGCGCTCGCGGATCAGTTTAACTTTTAAGCCATCAACGGCCTGTTTTTCACCGTCGGCATTGGCATAGACAATGTCGAAATCAGCCTGGGTATCCTGATCGACCATCGCCTGCGATTTGTAGCTGTCGCTGCGGTAATCGTAAACCTGCTGCTTATTGAACAGCGGGCGGATCCCCACCAGCGTATCGGCAGGCCACACCGCCTGTTCGGCGCGGTGAGTGACCGGACGACCGCCGGACTCCAGCAAGCTGGCCTGCAAAATCACTTTCAGCGGTGATTGAGCACTCTGCCAGCTGTTCTCCACCTCGATGTGAGTTTCGCCGTCGCTGTCTAGCGTGGTATCAAACTCATCCAAGGTACGAGAGAGGTTCTCTTCGATAATCGAACCAAATTCAAAACCGGGCAGTGACGCCACGGCTTCCCGCTGCGGACGTAGGAACAACTGACCTTGCAGGCGGTTGCCAGAAGCGGGCGCACCATAGAGATAGCGGCCGATAACCGCAAAGCTGGCTTCGGCTGCCGTGGCGATCGGCGCTTTACTGGCGGTGATCTCCAGCGCCATGCGCTCTGGCAGGAAATCTTCCACTTTGAATTTGTACAGGCGCGGCAGGTTATCACCCAGATTGAGACGTAGCGACCACTCACCCGTCGGGCCGCCTTCAGGAATCGCGTATTGGTATTGATACAACCCCTCTTGCGGCTGCCAAACAAAGCTGCGCACCACTTGGTTATCCGGTTTGAGGATATCCACTTTAACGGGCTGGGTAGTCAGGGGTTTACCATCGGCATCACGCAGTAAGCCATTGACGATTAAAGTTTCGCCCGGACGGTACAGGTCACGCGGACCAAAGACAAAGAACTGCTTCTGGAAGCCTTCTGGCCCGGCAATATCAAACTCCGCCAGATCCAGCGCCGGCGCATTGAGGTCAATCAGACTGGTCTGCCCATTTTGCGACGCCAATAGCAGCTTGGCATTCGCCTTTTTCTCTAGCTGCCCATGGCCCTGAGCATCAGTTTCGGCCTGTGCCAGCACTTGCCCTTTATCATCCAGCAGCTGCAATAAGACACCTTTTAAGGCCGCGCCCCCCGCCAACGCCTGAGTAAAAACATCCATGCGGTTATGGTAGCTGTGCAGCGAAACCCCGATATCGCTCAGGGTAAATAAGGTGGCGGCGTTGGTATAACTGTAGTGACCCGCTTGTTGCATCACCGCCAAATAGACACCGGACTCTTGCAGCGGTTTGATATCTGCCAGTGGTAGCAGCAGCTTTTCGCGGGTATTGGCAGCGGGATTGAGGTCAAAGCGGCCGGTATAGACTAAATCGGCCATCTTCAGCAGATCGTCCGACTCCCAGTTAGAGAGCGCGCTGCGGTACTGCCAAGTGGCGAGGAAGTTAGCCAAACTGGCTGGCTTAATGCGGAAGAAGTTAACGTCAACGTTAGCGACATTCAGCGCCATCACGGGCAGGCCCTGCGCCAGTTTACCTGGCAGCAAAGAGCCTTTGCTGGCAAAGCCGACACTCGGTTTGATATCACGGGTGGTGATTTGCTGCTGCTGTTGTGCGCCAAGCTGTGCGCCACCTATCCCTTTCAGCGTGCTATCGACCGTGAGCAACAATTTACGCTCAGGTTTGAGGTGGCGTAAACGCAGCTCCATCAGGTTATCTGATAGCTCCCAAGCGCCATCGATTTTACCACTGAGGGTATCCACCAGATGCACTTGCGCGGCAAAGTCTTGATTCGGCTCTAGCGGTTGCGAGAAGGTCAGCACCATGGCGCTGGCCCCATCAAGTTGCAGCTCAGAGGCGTCCAGCAAGGTGAGCGGCTGGTCGGCATGGCGTTTTGCCAGCGCTGCTAATGCCGCCGCATCTTTGGGTTTGCTCACCGAGGTGTTGGCAACGGGCGCGGTGGCCTGCGTGCTGACCGGCGCTGGCGCAGTGGTCTCGCCTTTATTATTGCTGTCATCACAACCCGCAAAGAGCAGGGTTGTACTCAACAACGCGCCGCTGACCCATAAGGCTGCCTGACGCCCTTTCATTAATGAGATTAACCGCTGCAAACCGTTGTGATTCATATATTTCTCCCTGACTGGTGGCAAGATTATAGCATTCGTCTGAAAGGGAATATAGAGAGGAAAACATGAGAGTTTTCTCGTACTAAATGAGCAACACTTCACATGAATCAATTTACACTCTTACAGAATAATAGGCGAAAATCATATTTAATATTTTTTAATAAAAAAATATTAAATATCCATGCAGAAAATACAATCGCGAAATAAACGAACAAAACAGATTAAAATCAATCAATTAACAAATATCGCCCAAAAGAGCATTATCAAATAAAATAAACGAAATATAAACAAACCCGATTAATGTTTTAATAATTAGGATCTCACCACTCCATTTATTATATTCCTCCCAACATTTTATTGTTACCCCCCTCTTAACACTCATTTATTGAAACTCGTCCGTAAAGTAAATAGGGAATTATAAAATCATGAATCGCCGCAATACATTAAATACGCGTTTATTACCCTTATCTATTCTGATCTCGTCGTTGGTCTCTGGCGGGGCAATGGCGGCTGCAATACCGATTTATACAAAAGACATGCAACGCCCTACGGCTAACCAGTACACCACAGCCCAGAAGTCCGGCGAATTTACACGTAGTGTAGATGCCGGCAGCATTTACATGGATCATGGTCCGGCAGTGAATACCGATACCATACTGGAAGATTTATTCCCTGCTGATGAGCAGATAACACCAGAGATTATCGCAGAAACTAAGCTTCAGATTGAGGCAATAAAAGCGAGCAACGAACAGCTGATTAAGAAGTTTGAAGCCTCAGTTCCCCAGTTAACACCTGAAGAGCAAAAACAAGCATATGAATATTTAGCCAAACTTAAAGATGCGTTTGCAAAAGATCTAAAGGTATATGAAACAACTCTTGCCTATGCAGAAGACCAGAGCGATGAGAATAAGAACAAACTCAATGCAGCCGCAAAAGATGTTTATGTAGCCAAACTCGATATTATTGCTCCGGGTGAGTTCACACCGGAAGAAGTTGACTTAATAATTAGCGCAAGCCTAACCAAAGATATCACTGCTCTTCCACCAGCACTTCAGCAGAAAATTAAAGTTGTCAAACAAGCACAGCTAGCTGCTGATAAGTCAACGCAGGGAAAACTGGCGAACTATCTTGCTCAGGATGTCATTACCCAAGAACAAAAAGAGAAACTGGACGCTAGCTTTAGCGATAAACGAGCAAAGCTTTATGCGCAAGCAGAGGCTAGACAGGCACAGGAAGTAGCAATCAAAGCCGATAACAAAGCACAAGCAGACGTGTTGCGTTTGGGTATTCAATCAGTCTTGGCTAATACAAAAGCTGAAAATGCTCAAAAAAAACAAGAAGCGGCTGAAACTAAATTAGCCAGACTTAATGAGGAAAAAGCCACTGCAATTACAGCCGTAGATTCAAGCTGGACGGCAAGCACTCTGGATATTGAAAATAAGTTACAAGATCTGATCGATGACTCCTCAACTTCCGTAGCAAAACGAGATTTGGCGAAGACGGCACTTCAGGCCATCAGTGATGCACAAGCTGCTGATTCATCAGCCAAAGATGCAGAAATCAAACATGCTGCCGCCGAAAAATCCGCCCAAGCAATTGAAGAAAAATATAACGATGCGGAGCAGGCTAAAACGTCAACTAAAACTGAACTGGCTGATAAAACGCGTGAATTCGAGGAGGCTACAGATGCAGTTGTCAATCTGAGCAAAGTGACTAATCCCACTATTGATAGCCCAGAATTTGAGCAGACTATTGCCAAAACTGAAAAACAGACAGTCGCAGCTGATACAGTGGCATTTAGCACCCAAGTTGCCGGTGGTACGCAAGAAGTGGCCGATAAAGGCAAGATCATTGGCAGCATTGTGACCAACGATGGCTCGATAGCGCTTGCAGTCGGTGCACAAGCCATTGACACCCAGATCACCGAAGGCACCATGAGCAATAACGGGGGTACGGATACCAATACGCTGGTTGGTGCTAAAGGTAAATTGGTCTTAGCAGGAACCGATGCCAAAAATATTGCTAACTCTATAAATACCAAAGTATTAGCAGGTGCCGAAGTGACTCTAAGCGCTCATTCTAAGGTCAGTCAGATGGTGACTTCTGGCACGGTCAAAGCTTCAGGCAACGCTGAGTTGGAAGGAACTACCATCGAGGCAGGCGAACTCTCCATTTACGATGGTGTGATAGCAAATAGAACAATACTAAAAGGTGGTCACTTTATTGTAGAGAAAAACGGCAAAGCCATCTATACAACCATCGAAGGCGGTGTCATGACCGTTAATTCAAGTGACTTAGTGCGTCATACGACGGTTGATGGCGGCGAGTTTATTGTTAATGATGTAAAAAAAGCTAACACCACCACGCTAAACAGCGGCAAATTTACGATTAATGCTGGCACGACTGCCAACGTTACCAATATTCACGGCGGCGAATTCATCGTTAATGACGGAGCAACTGCCAACGATACCACGCTAAATAATGGCGAATTTATTGTTAATGACGGGGCATTTGCCGACAATATCATACAAAAAGGCGGTAAATTCAACCTGATGGATGAAGCTAAGGCATCTAAGTTGCTGGTTGAAAATGGTTATGCTCTGATTGCCGGTACGCTTCAGGGTGCAATAACACTCAATGGCGGTACGACTACCTTCGATAAAACCGCGACCGTTAGCGGCACTATTGATAGTGGCAAAAACAGTGTTATCACCCTGCATGAAGGTGCAAAAACTCAAGCTGCTGACCTGAATTTAGCCGGTAACATGAATCTGATCGGCGCGACAACGGTGCAACAGGCCGCACTTCAGCGTTCCGCTTTGCCTAACAGCAATGCTCATCCTGCACAGTTCGCCTTTAACGATGTGAAACTGGACGGCGGTACTATTGATATGAGCGCCAATGCTCAGTTGACCATGGCATCACTGGCAGGTAACGGTAACTTTAATCTGGCCCCATCGCTGTACAACCAGGCAAATGCGCCATTGAACGTCACGGGCGATGCTGCGGGTACTTTTGGCATCCAGCTCAAGGATAGTGGCGTTGCGCCAACTAACCTGAACCTCATTAATGTCGGTGGTGACAGTACTGCCCGTTTCGCCCTGTCCAATGGGCCGGTTAACCTGGGTAACTACCAGCACAACCTGATCCCTGATGGTAAAGGTGGCTTTATGCTAAAAGCAGATACCACCACACTGACACCAAGTACTGCCGGTGTTCTGGCAGTGGCGAATACGATGCCGGTTATCTTTAACGCCGAATTGAGCTCCATCCAAAATCGTTTGGATAAGCAAAGCACTTCTGCCAATGAGAGCGGCGTGTGGATCAACTACCTGAACGACAACTTTGACGTGAAAGGCACCGCAGCTAACTTCAAACAGAAGTTGAACGGTGTGACCTTAGGTGGCGATAAAGCCATTGCATTGGGTGACTCGGTACTGAGTTTGGGTGGCTTCGCCAGCCACAGTAGCTCAGATATCAAATCTGATTACCAAAGCAGCGGCAGCGTAGAAAGCAACTCTTTGGGTGCCTATGCGCAATACCTGTCCAATAGCGGTTATTACCTGAACGGTGTGCTGAAAACCAACCAGTTTAAGCAGAAACTGAATATCACCTCTAACGGTAACAATGCCAACGGCAGTGCTAACTTCTCCGGTCTGGGACTGGCAGTAAAAGCGGGTAAACATATCAATTTTGATGCCATGTATGTTTCTCCTTATATCGCACTGAACACCTTTGCCTCCGGTAAGAGTCAGTACCAGTTGTCTAACGGCATGGATGCGCAGAACCAAGGTTCACGTAACACCACCGGGACCCTGGGTATGAACACCGGCTATCGCTTTATCTTGAACAGCGGTGCTGAAATCAAGCCATACGCGATCTTCTCTGTCGATCGTGACCTGAAAGCCAGCAACAATGTGACCATCAACAAAGAGACGTTTGATAACAGCCGCAAAGGTACTCGTGTGAATGCGGGTGCAGGTATCAATGTCAACATGACCAAAAACCTGTCTGTCGGCTCTGAAGTTAAGCTGTCTAAAGGCAAAAACATCAGTACTCCAGTGACCATTAACCTGGGTGTGGGTTACACCTTCTAAGCCGCATGATAAGTTCTTCATGTAGCTATAAGAACTCTGTGTCGCAGTAACGGTATGTCGTAGTAAAAGCAAGGGAGCCATCGCGGCTCCCTTTTTTATTGCTGTCATCACAATCCGCCATTAACCGCTGCAAACCGCTGTCATTTACATATTACTCCCTGACTGATAGCAAGATTATAGCCTTCGCCTGAAAGGAAATATAGAGAGGAAAACATGAGCTCTCTCTCGTGACAAATAGGTATCACTAGCGTAAATAAGTTTACTCTCTCGCATATCAACACGCAAAAACGTATTTAATATTTTATTAAAAATAAATTAATTCAACTATTCCAAAAAATAACAATGAACGAAATTAAAATAAAAAACATAATAAAATCAATATATAACATCAAAAAAACCGATGATAATTACAGAATAAAATAAATGAAATATAAACAAAATAAATTAATTTTTTAATAACTAGGAACTTTTTACTAAGTTCCTTATATTCCTCTCAACATTTCATTGTTACTTATCACCCTTAAAGTTCACTTATTGAAATTCACCTGTAAATAAATAGGAAGTCATAAAACTATGAATCGCCGCAATACATTAAATACGCGTTTATTACCCTTATCTATTCTGATCTCGTCTCTGGTATCTGGCGGAGCCATTGCTGCGCCTACTGAGACACCTATTTTCGACGCAGCCGGATATAAGCAGGTTGAAACGCTGGGGAATGCGATAAATGACGACTCCAAATGGACTGCTGAGCTTAAGCAGCAAATTGGGGCTATTACAGATAGCATCACAAAGTTAACTGCTACCAATGACGATGCCCAGAAGAGCTTGACGGATGCTAAAGAATTTGACAAACACCAAGCCACGGTAACTAGCCTTGCCGGAGCTGAGCAAAACCAAACTGAGGCAAAGAAAGCCGTAACTGATAAGGCTGGCGAAGTTATAACCGATGCCCAAAAACTGCCAGCTAAAGATCAAGGCATACTTGGCAGCGGCAGTAAAGGTGAGCAAGAACAATTGGTTGTGGGTGATGATAGCAAGGCTGACAAAGATAAGCTGAAGGGCCTGATAGCAACAATACGTACTGCGCAGGAAGATTACCAGACAGCCTTAGCCACAGCTAAGACAGTAATCGCAGATGATGGTACTACCCCGCTAAAAGGCGATGAAGATGTACTTACTGACTTAGCTGATAAAAAATCAGCATTTAAAAAGGCCGTTAGCGCATTCGAAAATGTTGAACTTGAGGGTGATCTAGTATTCAAGGATACATACCCAGACCAACTCGCTAAGTTTTACGAAGAAATTGACTTCGCGGCTAACACAACTGATTTAGATACAGCCCATAAGGAGATCACCGCCTTCACAGATCTGCTACCCGCAAGAGAAGCTGCCATTGAAGCATTTAGCAAGTTTGAAGTGGCACAGAGCTACATCACGGGCAACCCAACACATAAGCTTGCCGCTGATGAGCAAGCAAAACTTGAGAATGATGTTCAGAAGAACACTGATGAACTTCTGTCACTTGAGGGTGTGCAAACCGCATTAATCCCAACCCAAGGTACTGCTGTCGTTAAAACTGGCGAGCTGGCCCGCAATGAAATTGTGGACACCGACGACCAAACGATTGAAACAGGTGGCGCGTCGCTTGATAACCGTATTATCGGCAAAACACAAACCGTAGCCGATGGCGCTATTACAAAAAATAGCATCATCTCTGAGGCTGGTGGTAAGCAAGTTCTGGAAGCGGGTGCTCAAGCCATCGCTACTGTTGTCAATGACCTGGCTGTATTGGAAAACAACGGTGGTATTGATTACGACTCAGTAATCAATGAAGGCGGTACACTTACACTGAAAGGCGAAAAGACAACAGATCCAGATGGCAAAGAAGTAGTAACCACAGCTAAATCCTACGACGCGACAATTGTTGAAGGTGGTAAAGCAACGGTTGGCGAGTTTGCTGAAATTCATAACCTGACTAGTACCAAGGGTACTGTCACCTTGGAGAAAGGTGCCAAAGCCTCGAACACCCGCATTGATGGCGGTACACTGACTATTGAAGCCGATGCAAACGCGCAACATACCACGTTGATTAATACAAAGCTGGATTTAGTTGAAGGCGCAATTGCCGATGCTACGACAGTAAGCGCAGACAGTATCTTTACGCTTAAAACCAACGCAACAACCAGTGGAACACAGTTGGTTGGTGACAATAGCGAATTTATTGTAGAGAAGGGTGCATCCGCCAGTACATCTTTAGTGAGCAACGGTAAGATGACTGTTCAGGACGGTGGTAAAGCTACAGGGACTATTTTAGCAGGTGAAGAAGGAGGTGAGCTGATTCTCGAATCAGGTGCCAAAGCTAAGGGTACTGCAGTCCACGCTAGAAATAACACATTCACTATCAAATCTGGTGCAGAAGCACTTGACACTGAATTATACTTTGCCGAGTTAAGTCTGGAAGATGGCGCTACAGCCGACGGCACCAAACTCTATCAAGGTTCAACCTTTACACTGCTAGATGGTGCTGAAACTAAAGGTACTCTTGTACGGGATCAAAGTCAGTTTATCGTTAACGCCAATGCAATGGCCAATGACACCACATTGTCTAACGGTACTTTCAACCTCTCAGGTACCGCCGACATCACTACCGTTAATGGCGGCGTGTTTGATGTTCAGACGGGTGCCGAAGCCAAGAACACCACATTGTCTAACGGTACTTTCAAGCTGTTAGGTACCGCTAACACCACCATCGTTAACGGCGGCGTGTTTGATGTTCAGGCGGGGGCAACTGCCAATGACACCACCGTTCACGGCGGCAAATTCAACCTGATGGATGAAGCTAAGGCGTCTAAGTTGCTGGTTGAAAATGGTTATGCTCTGATTGCCGGTACGCTTCAGGATGCAATAACACTCAATGGCGGTACGACTACCTTCGATAAAACCGCGACCGTTAGCGGCACTATTGATAGTGGCAAAAACAGTGTTATCACCCTGCATGAAGGTGCAAAAACTCAAGCTGCTGACCTGAATTTAGCCGGTAACATGAATCTGATCGGCGCGACAGCGGTGCAACAGGCCGTGGTTCAGCGTTCCGCTTTGCCTGGCAGCAATGGTCATCCTGCACAGTTCGCCTTTAACGATGTGAAACTGGACGGCGGTACTATTGATATGAGCGCCAATGCTCAGTTGACTATGGCATCACTGGCAGGTAACGGTAACTTTAATCTGGCCCCATCGCTGTACAACCAGGCAAATGCGCCATTAAACGTCACGGGCGATGCTGCGGGTACTTTTGGCATCCAGCTCAAGGATAGTGGCGTTGCGCCAACTAACCTGAACCTCATTAATGTCGGCGGTGACAGTACAGCCCGCTTCGCCCTGTCCAATGGGCCGGTTAACCTGGGTAACTACCAGCACAACCTGATCCCTGATGGTAAAGGTGGCTTTATGCTAAAAGCAGATACCACCACACTGACACCAAGTACTGCCGGTGTTCTGGCAGTGGCGAATACGATGCCGGTTATCTTTAACGCCGAATTGAGCTCCATCCAAAATCGTTTGGATAAGCAAAGCACTTCTGCCAATGAGAGCGGCGTGTGGATCAACTACCTGAACGACAACTTTGACGTGAAAGGCACCGCAGCTAACTTCAAACAGAAGTTGAACGGTGTGACCTTAGGTGGCGATAAAGCCATTGCATTGGGTGACTCGGTACTGAGTTTGGGTGGCTTCGCCAGCCACAGTAGCTCAGATATCAAATCTGATTACCAAAGCAGCGGCAGCGTAGAAAGCAACTCTTTGGGTGCCTATGCGCAATACCTGTCCAATAGCGGTTATTACCTGAACGGTGTGCTGAAAACCAACCAGTTTAAGCAGAAACTGAATATCACCTCTAACGGTAACAATGCCAACGGCAGTGCTAACTTCTCCGGTCTGGGACTGGCAGTAAAAGCGGGTAAACATATCAATTTTGATGCCATGTATGTTTCTCCTTACATCGCACTGAACACCTTTGCCTCCGGTAAGAGTCAGTACCCGTTGTCTAACGGCATGGATGCGCAGAACCAAGGTTCACGTAACACCACCGGGACCCTGGGTATGAACACCGGCTATCGCTTTATCTTGAACAGCGGTGCTGAAATCAAGCCATACGCGATCTTCTCTGTCGATCATGACCTGAAAGCCAGCAACAATGTGGCCATCAACAAAGAGACGTTTGATAACAGCCGCAAAGGTACTCGTGTGAATGCGGGTGCAGGTGTCAATGTGAACCTAACCAAAAACCTGTCTGTCGGCTCTGAAGTTAAGCTGTCTAAAGGCAAAAACATCAGTACTCCAGTGACCATTAACCTGGGTGTAGGTTACACCTTCTAAGCCGCATGATAAGTTCTTCATGTAGCCATAAGAACTCTGTGTCGCAGTAACGGTATGTCGTAGTAAAAGCAAGGGAGCCATCGCGGCTCCCTTTTTTATTGCAGTTGATTAGCCAATATCTACTGATTGAAACTAACGCAGCATTGGCATCAACTCGCCTTAGTGGCTGGTCGAAGGGATCACATTTCTCAGCCAACTGCCCCATCTGCGCTGGTAAAACGCTTGGGTATGGGTCATCAGATAATGGCTGACACCGCGCTCTTGCTCGCTAACCAGACAAAAATCGACTGGGCTATCATCTGGCGCATAGTCGCTGGCGACATTACCGGCCTCTTGAATCAGCAGGTCAATCTCCTCTTCCGTGCCATCCACTTCTAGCCCAACCAGTAAGTTAGGTTTCTCGTCCACACTCTTATCATGCATCAGCGCCAAAAATGCACGGCGCACTGGTTTACGCTGGCTGAATAATTGGATTAGCGCATCAACCATGGCCGTAGGGTACTCTTCCGGCTGCCCTAGCAAGATTTGGCTCTCTTTATCTACCGTCATTTCAGCGGGTTGAGCCACCCCCCCCTTTTCCAACAGCATCGTCACTTCTTGCGGCCAGAACTCTTTGCCGTGCTCTGATTTCGGGTTCAAAAACAGATGCGCGCCCTGCGTCATTTCAAATAGCACCCGCACAGGCATGGCGATAAAAGGCTGTTTTTCGCTGTCGATAGGCTGATCTTCGGCCAGATCCAGCGCCTGCTGCAATACCTCTACCGAGGTGAAGAAAGGGATTACAGATTCACCATCCTGCTTTTCCCAATGCAGAATATTCACCCCATTGCCCGCCGTGAAGGTTATCTCGCCATCTTCTTCGCTGCCCTGAGCCGAATTATCCACCAGCACTAAAACGGTGGCATCCAGCAAGGCACGGAAAAAGGCGATGCGATGAATCGACTCTGTCGCCGCCCGTTTTAGCAGGGACTCCAGACTCTGGTCATCGTCATGGTGATGATCGTGGCTATCATCAATGGGGGGTTGCGGCAAACTCATGCTCTACTCCAGTAAAACGTTCGAACAAGGGGGCGCTAAAAGCGCCCCACAAGCAACTAACAATGCAGATTGAAGGGGAGGTGTACCGCTCGGGTCGTAGCGGCGTAAGCTGCCGGAGTGCCCGTAGGTGCGCTAGCCCCTTCACTCACTAAAATAACTATTTTGCTTTCGCTAACAACAAGTTGGCAATGGTACGTACTCCCAACCCTGTCGCGCCCGCAGACCACTGATCAACTGCACTTTTACGGTAAGTCGCGGAACAATCAATGTGCAGCCAGCCTTGCTGGTAATTCTTCACAAAATGCGACAAGAAAGCCGCAGCAGTGCTGGCACCCGCACTGTAGGCGGCCCCCGCCACATTATTTAATTCAGCAAAATTGGACGGCAACTGGCTACGATGGAATTCCGCCAGCGGTAAGCGCCAGAAAGGTTCATGCTCACTTTTCGCACTACTCAACAGCTCTTGCGCCAACTCATCGTCAAAGCTAAACAGCGCATGATAATCATTGCCCAATGCAGTTTTTGCTGCGCCAGTTAAGGTGGCCGCATCAATAATCAGCGGGGCTTGCTGCTCAGAAGCATCGATCAAGCCATCGGCCAAGACCAAACGCCCTTCCGCATCAGTATTCATGATTTCGACCGTCTTACCATTGCGGTAACGGATAATATCACCCAGCTTAAAGGCATTGCCGCTGACCATATTGTCGGCACAACACAGATAGAGCTTCACGCGCTCTTTCAACCCACGGGCCGCAGCCAAAGCCAACGCGCCGGTTACTGTTGCCGCGCCACCCATGTCGGATTTCATCGAATCCATAAAAGCGCTCTGTTTCAGGCTGTAACCGCCTGAATCAAAAGTAATACCTTTGCCGACCAGACAAGCCATTACTGGCGCATCTGGATTACCGGTAGGGTTATAGTCCAGCGCCAAGAGTACCGGTGCACGATCTGAGCCACGCCCGACGGTATAGATCCCGGCGTAACCCTGCTCACGTAGATCTTCACCTTTGGTGATGCGGTAGGTAACAGCATCACAGGATACGGCGCACATCAAATCGATGGCATTTTTAGCCAGTTGCTCTGGACCTAAGTCTTCTGCCGGTGCGTTAATGGTGTCACGCACCCAGTCAATAATTTTAAGGCGCTGTTCTAGCTCGGTTTTTTCGTTCTCTGGCAGTTCTGCCCATGCCACGCTGCGCTGGCCTTTTGGCCCACGGAACCCTTGCCAGAATGCCCAGCTTTGCTCCAGACCCCAGCCGTCACCGACCAGTTTGACCTGCTTAATGCCTTGCCCATCGATCTTGCGGGCAGCACGTTGGATTGCACCCAATTTTCCGTTCGCCGTCAGGTGGATGGTCATGCCCTCAGCATCAGTGCTGAGTAACGCTTTTTCGCCCCAACGGGCATCGGCAGGATTATCGGATAGGGATACTTGCATCATTTCTGTTGTCATCGACTACCTCGTCATTATTATTTTTTGCTCTATATCCTTCGTCCTTGACGTTACAGGGGTGTTTGCTTGCTGCCTACCTGCAACGCCAATGACTTTGGCTATAAGATATCAGATCCAACATAAAAAAAGGGCCGCTTGCGCGACCCCTATTGATATTCACTCAAATTCATCTAACCAAACCAACAAAATAGCTTCCAGCACTTTTTCATTTGACCCTTGCGGATCATCAGCAAAATCGGCCAGATCGCAAATCCACTGATGCATATCAGTAAAGCGCACCGTTTTGGGATCGAGATCGGGAAATTGGTCGTAAAGGGCTTCACCAATCTCGCGGGTATCTTGCCAGGTTAAGCTCATATCAGTGCTCCCGTGCATGGTTAATGGTGTAACGCGGGATCTCAACCACCAGATCTTCGTCGGTGACTCTGGCCTGACAGCTCAGCCGGCTCTCTGGCTCCAGACCCCAGGCTTTATCCAGCATGTCATCTTCCAGCTCGCTGCTCTCTGGCAGGGAGTCAAAACCTTCGCGCACCACGCAGTGGCAGGTGGTACAGGCGCAGGATTTCTCGCAGGCGTGCTCGATATCGATCCCATTGCGCAAGGCAACATCCAGTATCGTCTCACCTTGTGTTGCTTCCAGTACTGCACCATCCGGGCAAAGGTCTTTATGGGGCAGAAATACTATTTTGGGCATGATTAAACCTCATCCACTGAATGGCCAGCCAAAGCACGGCGAATGGAAGCATCCATCCGGCGCGCGGCAAAATCTTGCGTTTGTGCATCCAACGCCTTGATCGCAGCTTCGATTGCGTGTGGGTCAGCGCCCTGCATCTGCTGCTGTAATAACGTCATCGCATGAGCGATAGCCGTACTTTCTTGCTCACTGAGTAGTGCTGCGTCTTCCGCCAATGCGCCTTGTAGACTCTCCAGCACACGGGAGGCTTCAACTTGTTGCTCCGCCAGCTTGCGCGCACTGATATCGGCATGCGCATTAGCCATCGAATCTTTAATCATATTGGCGATTTCATCATCGGATAGCCCATAAGAGGGCTTCACCTGAATCGATGCCTCAACGCCAGTGGATTTCTCCATCGCCGTGACACTCAATAGCCCATCCGCATCCACCTGGAAAGTGACGCGAATATGCGCCCCGCCGGCAGGCAGTGGCGGCAGGCCACGTAAGGTGAAACGGGCTAACGAACGACAATCCTGCACCAGTTCACGCTCACCTTGCAGCACGTGGATCATCATCGCGCTCTGACCATCTTTGAACGTGGTGAACTCTTGTGCGCGGGCCGCTGGAATAGTGGTGTTGCGTGGAATGACTTTTTCCACCAAACCGCCCATGGTTTCCAGCCCCAATGAGAGCGGGATAACATCAAGCAGCAGCATGTCGCTGTCTGGCTTATTACCCACCAGAATGTCAGCCTGAATAGCCGCACCGATGGCGACCACTTTGTCGGGATCAATTGAGGTCAGCGGTGTACGGCCAAAGAATTGCCCCACCTGTTCACGCACCAGAGGAACACGGGTCGAGCCGCCGACCATCACCACTTGCAGCACTTCGTCAGCGGTGACACCAGCGTCTTTCAGTGCGCGGCGACAGGCCATTAATGTGCGTTTGACGAGCGAAGCAATCAGGGATTCAAACTGCACCCGCGTGATTTGCCCTTGCCAGCCAGCCACAGAAACATCCGCAATATCGGTCTTACTCAAGGCAATTTTGGCGGCAATCGCTGCATCAAGTAGCTGCCGTTGAATGCCGTGGTCATCACGGGAATCAATTCCTGCTTGCTCACGCAGCCAATCGGCTAATAGATGGTCGAAATCATCGCCGCCTAGAGCAGAGTCGCCGCCGGTTGCCAGCACTTCAAACACCCCACGGCTGAGACGCAGAATGGAGATATCAAAGGTGCCGCCCCCCAGATCGTAAACCGCGATCACCCCTTCCTGACCGGAGTCCAGGCCATAAGCGATAGCGGCGGCGGTTGGCTCATTCAGCAAGCGCAGCACGTGCAGCCCAGCCAAACGTGCAGCATCTTTGGTGCCCTGACGCTGAGCATCATCGAAATAAGCAGGAACCGTGATCACCACGCCATCCAACTCACCTTCCAGCGCCGCCTGTGCGCGTTGCGCTAAGGTTTTGAGGATATCCGCAGACACTTGGACCGGATTGACTAATCCAGCGGTGGTCTGGATCATCGGCAAGCCATTCTCGCTAGGCTGGAATTGATAAGGCAGATTGGGGTAGCGCTGCTGGATATCCGCCAGAGAGCGGCCCATCATGCGTTTGACCGAGCTGATGGTATTGACCGGGTCCAGTGCGGCGAACTCGCGCGCATGCCAACCGACATCAATGCCATTGGGTTGATAGTGAACCACCGAGGGCAAAAGGTCCCGCTGCTGTTCATCTGCCAGCGTCTGCGCTTTACCGCTGCGCACGGTGGCAACTAATGAGTTGGTGGTACCTAAATCTATCCCTGCCGCCAGCCGCCGTTGATGCGGGGCCGCAGTTAAACCGGGCTCACTAATTTGTAATAAGGCCATGTTGAGCTTCCATCAATCATGAGTCTAAAAAGCAAAATCTATCCGGCGAGATACCAAGGCCCTGCGTTATATTCAGATCTGTTGCAGATGTCGTTTGATATATCACTGTTATGAGAGTTTGTCGGGCAAGATCCTCAGGAAAAATCGTCAAACAGGCGCTCTTCTAGCTGTTCAACCTGCTGCTGCAATTTATCCAGAAAACGTAATTTCCGCACCTTATCCGCCGCTGATTCCCACAGCTGTTGATCCAGTTGCTCGACCATTTGCTGACTGCGGGTTTGAGTCATCAAAGCCAAGCGACGACTAAATGCCGCGAGCCGTGCTTCAGCATCGGGCTGGCGTTCGATGGCATCAAGCTCTTCACGCAGCTCCAACTGCTCCATCAGAAACGCGGTATCGCGCATGGTGTGCTGTTCGTTGCCTAAATCAAAACCCTGCAAAGATAGCATATACTCGGCCCGTTTTAACGGGTGCTTGAGGGTTTGGTAGGCATCATTGATGGTCGCGGCTTGTTGCAATGAGGCCAAACGCTCACGTTCAGGCTGGTTGGCAAAACGGTCGGGGTGGAATTGGCGTTGCAATTCTTGATAGCGGGTAGTGAGTTGGTTACCGTCAACCTGATAGCGAGGCGGCAGCCCGAATAATGTAAAGTAATCCATAGCATGCTCTGGAGTTATCCCCTTCGTCTTTGAAGCTGCAGGGGTGTTAGCTGCGCTCACTCATCCGAATCACTGACTTGATCGGGATTCATTTGCTGGCTGCCGACCTGCAACTCCAATGACGTTGGGTATATAAGGTATCAAGTGCCTGAGGCAGGAACAAAAGCGGTCATCAGACGTTAAAGCTTTCGCCACATCCGCACTCATTTGAGACGTTCGGATTGTTGAACTTAAAGCCTTCGTTCAGCCCTTCTTTGACGAAATCCAGTTCGGTGCCGTCAAGATAGACCATGCTCTTGCCGTCGATGATCACTTTCACGCCTTTGTCTTCAAAAACGATATCGTCATCGTTCATTTCGTCAACAAATTCGAGTACATATGCCATGCCGGAGCAGCCGGAGGTTCTGACACCCAAGCGCAAACCTAAGCCTTTGCCACGGTGACTTAAAAAGGCGCTGACCCGTTGTGCAGCACTGTCGCTGATTGATATCGACATACAACAACCTCAACTCTAAAACCCGCTAGCCACACGTTTAGCAGCAAAGTGAAGAATACGCGGGTTGTGAATAACCTATGTCAAAACTACATGTTTACAACAGCTAACCACAATTATTGGTTGGCAGTATGTTTGCTTTTGTAGTCGGCGATAGCTGCTTTAATGGCGTCTTCTGCCAGAATCGAGCAGTGAATTTTGACTGGCGGTAACTCAAGTTCTTCGGCGATCTGCGTATTTTTGATCGCTTCAGCCTGATCGAGAGACTTGCCTTTCATCCATTCAGTTACCAGAGAGCTGGAAGCAATGGCAGAGCCGCAGCCATAAGTCTTGAAACGCGCATCTTCAATGATGCCGGCTTCGTTAACTTTGATCTGCAACTTCATGACATCACCACAAGCGGGTGCGCCAACCATGCCGCTACCCACGGTAGGATCTGCGTTGTCGAATGAACCGACGTTGCGGGGATTTTCGTAATGATCGATTACTTTTTCGCTGTAAGCCATGTGATTACTCCTGAGTCTTAAAGTCTGGAATTAATGGTGAGACCATTCAATGCTGCTGATATCCACGCCCTGTTTGAACATATCCCACAACGGAGACAGGTCGCGCAGACGGCCAATGGATTTACGTACCAGCGCAATGGCGTAGTCGATCTCTTCTTCAGTGGTGAAACGCCCCAGAGAGAAACGGATTGAACTGTGAGCCAGTTCGTCGTTCATCCCCAACGCACGCAACACGTAAGAAGGTTCCAGACTCGCGGAGGTACAGGCTGAACCTGATGAAACAGCCAAATCTTTCAGTGCCATGATCAGCGATTCACCCTCAACATAGTTGAAGCTGACGTTCAGAATGCCAGGTGCACCATTCTCCAAATCGCCATTCAGGTAAACTTCTTCAATATCTTTAAGGCCATTCCACAGACGCAGACGCAGTGAACGCAGACGTGCAGCTTCGCTTTCCATCTCTTCTTTCGCGATACGGTAAGCTTCACCCATGCCAGCAATCTGGTGCACAGGTAACGTGCCAGAACGCATGCCGCGCTCATGACCACCGCCGTGCTGCTGTGCTTCGATACGAATTCGTGGTTTACGGCGAACAAACAGTGCGCCAATGCCCATCGGACCATAAACTTTATGGGCAGAGAAGGACATCAGATCGACTTTCAGTTTGCTCAGATCAATAGGTAATTTACCCACGCTCTGTGTGGCATCAACGTGGAAAATGATCCCGCGACTGCGGCACATTTCGCCGATTTCAGCGATATCTTGTACCACACCGATTTCATTATTCACGTGCATGATAGAAACCAGAATAGTGTCTTCACGCATTGCTGCTTCAAGCTGTTTCAGGTCGATAATACCGTTAGACTGCGGTGCCAGATAGGTCACTTCGAAGCCTTCACGCTCCAGTTGGCGACAAGTATCTAGCACAGCTTTATGTTCGGTTTTACAGGTGATGATGTGCTTGCCTTTCTTCTGATAGAAGTTAGCAGCACCTTTGATTGCCAGGTTATCCGACTCGGTTGCACCTGAGGTGAAGACGATCTCGCGAGGGTCAGCACCGACTAATGCGGCAATATCATTACGTGCAATATCAACAGCTTCTTCAGCCTGCCAGCCGAACTTGTGGGAACGCGAGGCAGGGTTACCGAAAATGCCGTCCAGAGTCAGATACTGCATCATTTTTTCAGCGACACGCGGGTCTACCGGGGTCGTTGCTGCATAATCCAGATAGATCGGTGTCTTTACTTTTGATTCGGTCATTGCTCTTATGCTCCGTACATCACTTCCAAAACGTAAAATTCCGCAGATTCTGCTTATGCGCGCAGATTGACGTTGATCGTCTCTTGCGGTCGGCCATTGGCCGTACGGCGCGTATCGTTATTCTGACGATCCGCAACCTCTAGGATATCTTGGTTATTAACCAGTTCTGCTAGGGTGATGTTGTTGAGGAAGCTGCTAATACGCTCGCTCAAATCGCGCCATAATGTGTGCGTCAGGCAACGATCACCGCCCTGACAACCTTCTTTACCTTGGCAACGGGTGGCATCGACAGATTCGTCAACGGCGGTAATCACTGCGCCGACCGCGATTGCTGAGGCATCTTTACCCAGCAGGTAACCGCCACCTGGACCACGAACGCTGGCAACTAAGCCATTTTTGCGTAACCGTGAAAACAGCTGTTCCAAATAGGATAACGAGATCCCCTGACGTTCAGAAATATCGGCCAGAGGAACTGGCCCGTCATGGGAATGTAATGCCACATCAAGCATGGCGGTCACGGCATAACGGCCTTTGGATGTCAGTCTCATAGCTAAAATTACCTGTAGGTGAGAACAAGCCAGAATTCTGACATTCTTGAGTGTTTTAGTCAACTATTTAACCTAGTAATTTACTCAAGTATTATTGACCTATTCCTTGATCAATAAGCCACCGCGAGTCTTATAATAACCAATTGATATAAATAATTAATTTTTATTATTTTCAGCCGATTGACCTGCATCACGCTGTGGGTATTTATCCTGTTTTTCGATCGATGTCAGCATGCCACGCAAGATATTCAGCTCTTGAGCCTCTGGACGTGCACGGGTAAACAGACGACGTAATTTGCTCATAATCTGGCCCGGATGAGCCTGACGGATGAAGCCGGTATGGGACAAAACCTGTTCCAGATGCAGATAGAAGCGCTCCAGATCATCCACCAGTGGATAAGGGGCTTCCTCTTCTTCTATGACCGGTGCCGCCGCTTGCTGGCGATCAAGGAAAGCTACCCGCACTTCATAGGCTAAAATTTGTACGGCCATCGCCAAATTCAATGAGCTGTATTCCGGATTTGCTGGGATCGCCACATGATAATGGCATTTTTGTAGCTCATCGTTGGTCAAACCGACGCGCTCACGGCCAAATACCAGTGCTACCGGCGCATGTTCTGCTTCATGTGCGCTACGCACACCACATTCACGCGGCTCCAGCATCGGCCAAGGCAATGTGCGGGAACGGGCGCTGGTACCGACAACCAAGCTGCACCCAGCCAGCGCTTCATCCAAGGTATCAACTATCGTGGCGTTGCCAATGACATCACTGGCCCCTGCGGATAGCGCGATCGCCTGAGAATCCGGTTTTACCAAAGGATTGACCAGATACAAATTGGTTAATCCCATTGTTTTCATGGCCCTGGCTGTCGAACCCATGTTGCCGGTGTGCGAAGTCTCAACCAAAACGATACGAATATTGTGTAGCATACAAACTCTGAGGATAACGGGGAATCGCCATATATTAACACAGACATATACCCAAGCTACTTCGAGATGCAGATAAGCGGCCAACATCCCTGTATTTTCAGGGGTGGCGGGTATAGGCATTTATCAGATCCCCTGCTATACTATGCGCCGTTTCTCGTTCTTTAACATCCTAGTGGAAGATACCCATGCATCCGATGCTGACTATCGCCATACGCGCTGCGCGTAAGGCCGGTAACCTGATTGCCAAAAATTATGAAACTCCGGACGCTGTCGAAGCGAGCCAGAAAGGCAGTAATGACTTTGTTACTAATGTAGACCGTGATGCAGAGCATCTGATTATTGACGTTATCCGTAAATCTTACCCAAAACACACTATTATTAGTGAAGAGTGCGGTGAGTTGGAAGGCGAAGATAAAGATGTGCAATGGGTGATTGATCCACTGGATGGCACTACCAACTTCATCAAACGTCTCCCTCATTTCGCCGTCTCTATCGCCGTGCGCATCAAAGGTCGCACTGAAGTTGCCGTGGTTTATGACCCAATGCGTAACGAACTGTTTACCGCTACCCGTGGTCAGGGCGCTCAGTTAAACGGCTATCGTCTGCGCGGCACCAACGCCAAAGATTTAGACGGCACCATTTTAGCAACTGGCTTCCCATTCAAAGTGAAACAGCACGCACCCGCTTATCTGCGCGTTGTGGGTAAACTGTTTGAGCAGTGTGCAGACTTCCGTCGCACCGGTTCAGCGGCGCTGGATCTGGCCTATGTGGCCGCTGGTCGCGTAGATGGTTTCTTTGAAATTGGCTTGAAGCCGTGGGATTTCGCCGGTGGCGAACTGTTGGTTCGTGAGTCTGGTGGTATCGTGACTGACTTTGCTGGCGGCCATAACCATTTCAATTCTGGCAATGTCGTAGCCGGTAATCCACGCATTGTGAAATCTATCCTTCAAGCAATGAGCGATGAGATCAGTGATGCTTTGAAACGTTAATTCATCCCAAATAACAGTTTCAACTAAAAAAGCCAGTCGGCTAATCCTGACTGGCTTTTTTGATCGCTGAATTTAGCGACCGAAGGGCCGGATGCCCCCCATCATTTCCGGCTGACTGGAGATGTAAAGCAGCACCCCAGCAAACAGCAGGATCATCCCGCCAGTGAGTGCCAGGGTCGCCCAAGCTATGGCCCCCCAAGCCGCAGGTGCCCGTTTGCGACTCAAATGCACCGCCAACCGCCGCGCATAGTGTACAAACAGAGCCAACAACGAGATGGTCAATGAGGTCCCGATGGCCATGGCGATGGCCGACAAAATGCCCCACCAATAAACCCCAATCACCTTGGCAAACAGCAGCACCATAATGGCACCGGAACAAGGCCGCATCCCCATCGCCAGCACAATCGCCAAACGAGTACGCCAATCATCACCCGCTTGTAGCTCTTGGGCGCTAGGCAGATGGCGATGCCCACAGCCGCAGTCGTCACCGTGGATATGATCGGCAGCTAAAGGTTGTATCCGCTGGATGATGATTTTCCGCGGTTTTAACGCTTTTACCTGCTGATAAAGGCGCTTTATGGCACGAAAACAGAGTAGAACACCCAGCGCGATAACCAGTAAGAAGCTCCCCTTTTCCAGCCAGAAACTGCTTTGATGCAGATAGCGGGATGAGAGTTGCAACACCCCGAGTAATAGCGTGACCAGTAGGATTGCCACGCCGCCTTGCAGTATCGACGCGGCAAAGGTCAGTTTCAGGCTACTTTTTAGCTGTGCCGGATGGGTCGCCAGATAAGTGACAATGACCACTTTACCGTGCCCTGGCCCTACCGCATGCAGCACGCCATAGATCAGGCTGAACATCATCAGCGCGATGCCCGTCTGATGGGGATTCGCTTTTACCTGTTGGAGTAACTGAGCCATCTGTTGATGCATGCTTTTTTGCCAAACGACTGTTTTAAAAAGCAGTTCTGGCCAGTAGATCCATGCCACTTGTGCCGCGCCAGCCAGCAGCAGTAAAAACAATAGCAGTGGCCACAGGTTTATCACCCAATGTCGCTGCCGCGAAGCCGTCGTGATACCTACTGACATTGCACTGTTATCCGTTGTGCGAATTGCTTTCCAAGTTCCATATCTTCTCCTGGGGAATCATTTTTATCCAACGACAGCGCATAAGCCTGTAATGAAGAGTTGGGATTCGGGGTGAATAGGGTTAGTTTGCAGCTTTTTTCCATCTCGGCTGATAACCTGACCGCCTTATTACTGGCGTAGGTCATATCGACAAAATAGGTAGGGTCGTAAGTCGAGATAATAAAAGGCTTACCGGCCAAGGGCTGTGGTTCTGCCAAGGGCATAACAAATTCTAAAACAGCCTGATGCCCCTTACGGGACAAGTGATACTCTGTCGGTAAATTTTTATATTTCACTGGCTTACCATCACGGTAAATGTCCGTGAAGTAGTGTTGCCCCAACACATTTGCCATCACTTCAGCGGCTAATTTCTTCCAGATCTCAGAGTCACTTTTGGCATTTTCTGCGTCATACAACAGATCGGCAGAGGTGATCTCATCCATGGTCCACACCATTTTCATGCCCACCAGCATCTGTTTCTCACTGACAAAAGTGGCATCCATATCAATAAAACTGTGAGGATGCGCCTCAACCAACGAGCTATACACGCATGCCCCCCCAGCTAACAGCAAGGCCATCAGACGATGAGTCACACTCAATTTATTAGCTCCGACCAAACTGTTATAATATAACATACCCTGCATTAATCAATCCTTGGAAATTTTCCGAAAAAACAAAATAATTGGTGGAGCAAATCCCCCCTGTAGCGCCCAGTACGAAGGGTATAACTGTGATGTCAGTTATAACTCAGCACAAAAGCTCGCTGCCTCACTAAACCGAATATAATCTCTTTTGCTATGCTTAAACCTGATGAATAACGACACATCCATCATGGAAAGTTATATGCGCATAGACACTTCCTCTGAGCCTCAATTATCCGAGCAACCGCTATCTGCCCAACAACGGCGCTGCCATATGGTGCTGATGATGTTTATGCCAGCAAATAAGGTACAGTTGGAGACTATCAGCCAGCTCAATGGTGTCGGGCTGCCGACTACCCGGCAAGATATAGCTGAGGTTGCGAATGAAATCCAGCGTTTCTACCATTTGCAGCTCAGTACCAATGGCGATGATAATTTCCTGATTCAGGGTAGCCACCTTGATAAAAGGCTTTGCCTGATTCATTGGCTGCGGCGTGGATTGCGCTATTGTCCGCATTTCGTTGAGAATCAGTTTATCCCCAGTCTATATCAAGCATTGTCATGGGATGACTCAGTGCTATCTCAGCATTTGCCGCAGATCGTGAGCCAATGTGAACCTCATCTTAACCGACAGCTCAATGACAAAGATCGTCAGTTTTTGCAGTTGTACTTGGCCTATTGTGCTTGGGAAAGTCAGCAACAAGCGCCCCCCGAACTCTCACATACCCAACGGCAGTGGTTGAAATGTAAACCTGCATTGGCCGCAGCTGACAGTTTATTTGACTCATTTAATCCACTGTTAGGTTGCCCACTGCCGGGTCACCCGCTGGAAAAGATTGAGCGAGATATACTGATACTGATGTTGACTATGATTAAGGCGCACAGTTATCACAGCACTCAATCAGCGGAAGATGCTCGCCTGATCAATGCCATTCACCAGTTAGTGATGAATTTCCAGCAAATTTCCGCAATGACGCTGAGCCGTAATGAGACACTGATCACCCAACTTTTTGCCCATCTCGCCCCTGCTATTGAGCGCTGCTATTTCAATATCGGTATTGATAACTCATTACTGGAAGAGGTCATCCGTAAATACCCTCTACTGCTACGGACCACCCAACAAGCACTCGTCCCCTTCGAGCAAGAATATCAGATTCAATTTTCTGTCGATGAAGTTGGCCTGATTGCCATCAGCTTTGGGGCCTGTCTGATGCAGGATAATGACTTACAGGAAAAACAGATTTTACTGCTGACGCGGAATAACCCGGAACTGGAAGAGCAGCTTGAGCAGCAGGTGCGTGAATTGACCCTGCTGCCGCTGCATATTAAGTATCTACCCCACGACATTTATCTGCAATCTGGAGCCCCCACCGGTACAGCGGTGGTGATCACACCCTATGCGGTACGGCAATCTGAATCAACGCCGCCGCTAATTCAGGTGCTATTACCGCTGAGTGCCAAACAAAACAAGCAGTTGTGCGACGTATTGGCGTTACCTTAACCGGTTTGTTCTTCCTGGCTCGCGGTGACGCGAGGGCGGATAAACAGCACCGGAATCACAATCAAAGCCATCACCCAGAACACCCCGCCCTGGTAATGTTCAAACAGGAAGCCGGATATCACCGTCATCACCGCAATCCCCCCACCCATTGCCAGCGCAGAATAGACCGACTGCAACCGGATCACATCCGCCCCACGTCGTGCAGCAATAAACCGCATCGCCGCTAAATGGCAGACAGTAAACGAGCCACAGTGCAGGATTTGAATCAAAATAAGCCACGGCAGTTCCGTGGTTGAGGCCATTAAGCTCCAGCGGATAATTCCTGTAATGGCAGAAAGCAGCAGCAGACCACGGGCGGTCCAGCGACGAAACAGCACATTGCTGAACGCGAACACTAGAATCTCGGCCACCACCCCTAACGACCATAAATAACCAATAGTCGAGGCAGAATAACCCGCATCTTTCCAGTATATGGAGCTGAAACTGTAATAACCGGCGTGCGCACCTTGCAATAAGGTGACGCCGAGTAAAAAGCGCCACACTTGAGAATCAGAGAGCAGCACCTTCCAGTGAGTGGCGGTCACATGACGATGCTTAACTTCACCCTGTGGCATCACATTGGGTTTCAGCAGTGCGCCCAGCAGCATGGCTGAAACACCAAAAATCAGGCTGTAAAGAATGGCAGGATGGCCCCAAACAGAGACTAATTTGCCTGTCAGCGCCGAGCCGATAACAAAAGCCAACGATCCCCATAGCCTAACTTTGCCGTAATCCATGGTGATCTGTTTCTGCCAGGTGGCGGCTAACGCATCTGTGAGTGGCACCAACGGGCCAAAAAACAGGTTAAAACCCGCGATAACCAGCATCAGCCACGCCCAACCATTTCCAAAGCAAAAACCCACCACAAAAACCAGTGTCAGCAGGGCCAAAATGCGAATGGCGGTTACCAGATGGGAAGGATCTTTAACGCTGGGGGCTATTAGCAGGCTACCGAGAAAACGGGCAATTAATCCAGCCCCCAGCAAAATACCGATAGTTTCAGGTGGTATCCCTTCCCCCTGTAACCAGATGCCCCAAAAAGGCAGGAAAATGCCATAAGAGAAGAAATAAGTGAAATAGCTGAGCGACAGCCATCGTGTTGATTGTAATACCATGTATCCCTCCGAGGTCAGCCGCCACTGTGACAGAGGCCCCGTCTGCGAGCAACTTTGTCGTAGTGTAAACATAGAGTTTGAGATTGAGTTCACAATTTAAGCAGCAAGAGTTACAAAACACTGACAAGCAATGCGGTAGCTCCCGCATTGTGCAATGGCCTACGTTGCCCGCCCACCAAACGTAAAAAAACCCGCATTTCGCGGGTTTTTATTCGGCTAAAGCAGATCCGAAGATATTAGGCGTAAACCGGTAAACGGGCGCAGATATCCAAGACTTTTTGCTTCACGCGCTCAATGGTCGCTTCATCGTTGATGTTGTCCAACACATCACACATCCAGCCAGCCAGTTCGCGAGATTCCGCTTCTTTGAAGCCACGGCGAGTAATCGCTGGGCTACCGATACGCACACCTGAAGTCACAAACGGACTTTTCGGATCATTAGGTACGCTGTTTTTGTTCACCGTAATATTGGCACGGCCTAAAGCAGCATCAGCATCTTTACCGGTGATGTTTTTATCCACCAGATCCAGTAAGAACAGATGGTTTTCAGTCCCGCCAGAAACCACTTTATAGCCGCGTTCCAGGAACACAGACACCATTGCTTTAGCGTTTTTAGCCACTTGCTGCTGGTAAATCTTGAACTCAGGTTCCATGGCTTCTTTCAGCGCGACCGCTTTACCCGCGATGACGTGCATCAGTGGGCCACCTTGGTTGCCAGGGAAAACAGATGAATTCAGTTTTTTGTACAGATCTTCATCGCCACCTTTCGCCAAAATCAAACCGCCACGTGGGCCAGCCAGTGTTTTGTGCGTAGTGGTAGTCACGATATGCGCATGAGGAACGGGGTTAGGGTACACGCCCGCAGCAACCAGACCTGCTACGTGAGCCATATCTACAAACAGCCATGCATCAATGCTGTCTGCGATTTCACGCATTTTTGCCCAGTCAACAATACCAGAATAAGCAGAGAAGCCGCCGATGATCATTTTTGGTTTATGTTTTTCTGCCTGACGTGCCAGATCGTCATAATCAATCTGACCGGATTCATCGATACCGTAAGGCACGATATTGTACAGTTTGCCGGAGAAATTCACCGGTGAACCGTGGGTCAAGTGGCCGCCGTGCGCCAGATTCATCCCCAAAACGGTGTCACCCGGTTGCAGAAGTGCAGAGTAAACAGCAACGTTCGCCTGTGAACCGGAGTGCGGCTGAACGTTTGCGTAATCGGCACCAAACAACTCTTTAGCGCGGTCGATAGCCAGTTGCTCAACCACATCAACATACTCACAGCCACCGTAGTAACGCTTGCCCGGATAGCCTTCAGCATATTTGTTCGTTAACTGAGAACCTTGCGCCTGCATAACTCGCGGGCTGGTGTAGTTCTCAGATGCAATCAGTTCGATGTGCTCTTCCTGGCGCACCACTTCTTGCTCCATTGCACGCCATAGATCTGCATCATAATCGGCAATGTTCATTTCACGCTTTAACATCCGGCTCTCCTGACTTAGCTAACAAATTATACCTAGAAGGTCACCCGTTTGGGTTCTGACACACAGTGTAAACTGTTTCCCCCTCGTTATGATAGGTCTTGACAGAGGTTTTTACGCAAACGATTGGCTCCAGACTACGTAAGGCTTTGACCTGTTCAGCGTTCATCCAAGGCAAGGGAAATATCCTCATAGTCATTATGCAGTTTATTCACATTCTGTGAGCTGAGATGCCACTGTAATCCCCTATTACGACAAAGTGCATTTACAAATTAGAGTGCAATCTATAAGATGCATTTAAAATGCATGTATTGAAATACACACGATAATTACCCAGCCTCATTTGAGCTTCGGCTTCAGATGCCAAGGGATAAAATGACCAAGGAGTCACCATGCTGGACCGCCAAACCATCGCCACCGTTCAATCCACCATCCCATTACTTGCCGCTACTGGCCCCAAAGTGACTGCACATTTCTACGATCGCATGTTCGAACATAATCCTGAGCTAAAGCACATATTCAATATGAGCAATCAGATTAATGGTGATCAGCGTGAAGCCCTGTTTAATGCCCTTTGTGCTTATGCGATAAATATCGACAATCTGGCGGCCTTACTGCCCGCTGTTGAGCGGATAGCCCAGAAACATACCAGCTTGAATATTCAGCCTGAGCACTATGCCATCGTCGGTCATCACTTAATCTGCACGCTGGATGAAATGTTCTCACCCGGTCAGGAAGTATTGGATGCCTGGGGCAAAGCTTATGGGGTATTGGCTGATGTGTTTATTCAGCGAGAAAGCCAGATTTATCAACAAGGTGAAACCAGCACTGGGGGCTGGCGAACCTTGCGCCGCTTCCGCATCATCAAAAAAGAGATGCAGAGTGAGGTGATTTGCAGCTTTGTGTTAGCGCCAGAAGATGGTGGTCGGGTGCTGGATTTCAAACCGGGTCAATATCTGGGTATTTATATTGAGGATGAGCGGCTTGAGTATCAGGAAATCCGCCAATACTCCCTGACTGCCGCACCAAACGGTCAGACTTATCGTATTGCGGTGAAACGTGAGGAACAGGGCACGGTTTCTAACTATCTGCACCAACAGCTGAATGAAGGGGACAACGTGCGCATCGCGCCTCCTCGTGGTGATTTCTTCCTGAATGTCTCACCAGATACCCCAGTGGCACTGATTTCTGCCGGTGTGGGTCAGACCCCGATGTTAAGTATGCTTAATACCCTATACGATCAACAACATGCAGCATCGGTACATTGGCTGCACGCCGCTGAAAATGGCCGCGTTCATGCATTCGCCGATGAAGTTACAACGATTGCAACAAAAATGCCGAACCTCAGCCGTCACGTGTGGTATCGCGAACCGACCGCACAGGATAATCATGGTGAGGATTACCACAGCGAAGGGTTGATGGATCTCAGTTCACATCAGTGGTTGGCGGCGGATCCCAACCGACATTATTACTTCTGTGGCCCACTGGCATTTATGCAATTTGCGGGGCGTCAATTATTGGCACAAGGGGTGGCATCCGAACGAATTCACTATGAATGTTTCGGGCCGCATAAAGTTATTTAATAATTGAATTTTATTTAATTTTTCGTGGGAGATCATTCGCTCTCCCACTCATCTCTGCGTTAAAAATTCCGTCTGATTATTGTGCTTAAATTTGGTAGAACGTGATTTAGTTCTCATATATCCTAACTTAATATTGCCACGATGATGCATTCGGATGAATTTCTAAAAATTCATATAACTGAAAATTATCAGTGTGGCTAAAATTATCCCCTCACTATTTATGACTCGGTAACATTATTTAAACCCAAAGTTATTGGCGTTGCAGGTAGGCGGCAAGCAAATGAATCCCGATGAGCTGACTCAAGTCAGTGATTCGAGTGAAAGAGCGTAGCCAACACCCCTGCGGCTTCAAGGACGAAGGGAAATACCCAAAGTCATTGGAGTTGCAGGTAGGCGGCAAGCAAATGAATCCCGATGAGCTGACTCAAGTCAGTGATTCGGGTGAAAGAGCGTAGCCAACACCCCTGCGGCTTCAAGGACGAAGGGAATATTACTGAGAGTAATAAGGCTGAATTGACCTACCATGAGTAAGAAATTCATAAAAAAAGAAGGGTTGGCGTTGGTATCTATGGCCCGCTATTTAATTGGTGAGCACCCTGGTAATCGACTTAAAACTATCGATGAATTATCAGAAAATTTCGGCATATCTGTTGGTGTCGTACAGCATGCCTTAAAAGTGCTGGAAGCTGACGGAGCTATCATCGTTGAACGTCGTGGCCGCAATGGTACCTTATTGATTGACCTGAATATGCCACTGTTATTGCAACAGGCGGATCTGGGTAATATGGTGTGCGCCATGCCGCTGCCTTATACTAAACTTTATGAAGGTTTAGCCAGTGGCTTAAGGGAGCAATTCACCTTACTCCCCCTCTATTTTGCCCATATGCGCGGGGCCGAAGTGCGTATCGAATGCCTAATTGATGGTATTTACGATATGGCGGTGGTGTCGCATCTGGCCGCAAAAAGTTATCTGGCTCAAGGGAGAGTGGCGCTGGCATTAAATCTGGGAAATGGCTCCTACGTGGATGGCCACCAGCTTATTTGCCGTCGTGGTGAACAGCACAATATTCGCCGGGTAGGATTAGACCCGCGCTCACCCGACCAATGCTTACTGACTGAAATTAAATTTGCCGGGCAAGCTATCGAGTTAGTCGAGTTGCCTTATAGCGACTGTATCGCACATATTAACCGTGGTGATATTGATGCCGCTATTTGGAATCTGGCTGATGATGTTCCCCATGAAGATTTGCAAGCGATCAAATTACAGGGTGATGAGCGCTATATTCAAGCCTCACAGGCGGTAATCCTTATCCGGCCAGATAACCACCCGATCAAACTACTGCTAGAGAAAGGTATCAATGAAACGTTGCTGCTCAATCACCAGCGGGCAGTACAAAAAGGTGAGATAGAGCCTCGCTATTAATCATCATTTTGGCTTAGCTGCACGCTAAGCTAGCGTTTTCAGGAGGCTAGCTTTTGGAAACTTGTATTGATTCGCGTCTGAATATTTTGCTTCAGGCTGGGGTCATCGACGCCGATATCGCCCAAGGTTTAGACCAGGTTATCAATCGGTTAGAGAACTTTTGGCAATTACCAGCTCGTGGCGATCAGGGGGTGATGGCGATCACTCATATGGCGAGTGCATTGATGCGCACCCGCCGTGGCGAAGAGATCCAAGCATTGGACTCGGCGATATACGATGAACTCGTCCAAAGCGAAGACATTCACTACATTCGTGAGATCAATCAGGATTTATTGGCCTATTTTTCACTAAAACCCGCTGAAAATGAAATTGGATATTTACTCGTGAACCTTTACAGTCTATACATTAATAGTGACTTGCCACCGCTACGCTAATTTAGCGTTGTGGGTAGCGTTATCAAATAGACAACACCAGGCTCTTTTTTTTATAAATATTCAAAATAATAATAATTTAACAAAAATAATTATGCCTCGGGCGCTTAGGACATAAAATGTTTTTAAAAACCCTATTAAAACAAAACACTAAATTAATTGATGCGGCTATTTCGTTCTGGCACCAGGGAAAAATCAGTCCAGATAGCTATGTTATCGATGTTGAACGAACGGAAGCCAATGCCCGTTTACTGCTGGAAGCTGCTCATCACTACCAGATAAAACTGTATCTGATGAGCAAGCAGTTCGGGCGCAATCCTGAACTCTGCCGCCGCCTGTTAGCTTGTCGCTATGAAGGCACCGGCTATCAAGGTATGGTCGCTGTTGATTTCAAAGAGGCGCGGCAGCTCTATCACCACGAGATCCCTGTCGCGCATATTGGCCATTTGGTACAGCCCCCTTCCGGCATGGTGGCAGAAATAGTGCGCAGACAACCGGAGGTGATTACTGTTTTCTCATTGGAGAAAGCACTGGAGATCTCGCAGGCGGCACACCAGCAGCATATTACCCAGCCGCTGTTGCTGAAAGTTTGCCAGGCTGGCGATTTACTGTATGCCGGGCAAGAAGCGGGATTTGAGTTAACACATTTACCAGCCGTGATTGCCGCCATCCGTAAATTACCGGCGGTACGATTGGTCGGGATAACCCACTTCCCTTGCATGCTGTATGACCCCTCATCACACCGGACCTTACCGGCTGCGAATATGCATACGTTACTGGCTGCGCGAGATATCCTGATGGCTGAGGGCGTAGATATTGAGCAGGTGAATGCCCCTTCAGCCACTAGCTGTACGACCTTGCCACTATTGGCCCAATTAGGTATCACACACAGTGAACCCGGCCATGCCCTCACGGGCACCATCCCTGCCAATCAGCATGGTGACCAACCGGAACAGATATCCATGCTTTATCTGTCCGAGATTTCCCATCATGTTGCTGGCAACAGCCATTTCTTTGGCGGCGGTTATTATCGCCGTGGCCATTTGCAAAATGCATTGATACACCACGAAAATCAGTTCAGCCAAAGTACAGTATTGCCGATTGATGACAGCAGTATCGATTACTGTCTGCGTCTGGCCGGTGAATTTCCGATTGGCAGCCCAGTCATCATGAGTTTCCGCACCCAGATATTTGCTACCCGCAGTGACGTGGTATTGATTGATGGTATTCAGAGCGGGGAGCCCCGTTTGCTTGGCTGCTATGACAGCCGGGGCAATCGGTTGAGCTAACGAAACTCGATAAAATGGTTAAAAAAAGCCCGTTTCGTTTTACGCCGAAACGGGTTTTCTATTGCGTGCTTTCTATCAGCGGAATAAGGCGAATTAAATCGCCTCTTCGTCCTGCTCTCCGGTACGAATACGCACCACGCGGGAGACATCAAACACGAAGATTTTGCCATCGCCGATTTTACCGGTCTGAGCTGTCTGCATAATCGCTTCGACGCAGGTATCGACGATATCGTCAGCAACCACAATTTCGATTTTTACTTTTGGCAGGAAATCCACCATATACTCAGCGCCACGGTACAGTTCGGTATGCCCTTTCTGGCGGCCAAAACCTTTTACTTCTGTCACTGTCATCCCGGTGATGCCAACCTCAGCCAGCGCCTCACGGACATCATCCAGTTTGAATGGCTTAATAATCGCGTCAATTTTTTTCATGGTGAATCCCTGTTATTACCAATTCTTGCGGCCAAAGCCTGATGTAATCGGATAGCGTCTATCTTTACCAAAATTGCGGGCAGTGATGCGCGGCCCGACAGCTGACTGACGCCGTTTGTATTCATTGATATCTACCAGGCGGATGACCTTACGCACGATAGTTTCATCAAAGCCGTCTGCGACCAAATCGGCCACCGACTTATCCTGCTCGACATAACCTTCGAGGATGGCGTCCAAAATATCATAAGGTGGCAGGCTATCTTCATCTTTCTGATCAGGTGCCAATTCCGCAGACGGTGGGCGGGTGATCACCCGCTGTGGGATCACATAGGAGACAGTATTGCGGTATTCCGATAATTTGAAGACTAAGGTCTTTGGCACATCTTTCAGCACATCAAAACCGCCCGCCATATCACCGTACAAGGTAGCATAGCCCACGGCCATCTCACTTTTGTTACCGGTGGTTAATACAATGCTGCGCCGCTTGTTGGACAGCGCCATCAGCACCACACCACGACAACGTGCCTGGAGGTTCTCTTCGGTGGTATCGCGTGCGGTACCAGCAAACATCGGTGCCAGTTGCCCCATAAAAGCATCAAACATCGGCTCAATGGAAAGCACATCAAATTCGATACCCAAAATTTCAGCTTCCTCTTTGGCATCGGCAATACTGATATCTGCGGTGTATCGGAACGGCATCATCAATGCCTGAACCTTATCTTTACCCAGCGCATCGACGGCAATCGCCAACGTCAGTGCGGAGTCAATCCCACCGGATAAGCCCAGAACCGCGCCATTAAAGCCATTTTTAGTGACATAATCGCGCACCGCTAATACCAGCGCCTCATAGACCTGCGCCAATGGCGGTAATTCAGCAGCAGGGGCCATCATCGGCACCACTTCGCACTCGTTAAGCTGCAACAAAGTGGTTTGTTCCGCGAAGGCGGCCAAACGATGAGTCAGGTTGCCCGCAGCATCGAAAACTTTGGAACAGCCATCAAAAATCAGCTCATCCTGCCCACCGATTTGGTTGAGATAGACCAATGGCAACCCGGTACGCTGGCAGTGTGCGGCCATCAGGGTTTTGCGGATATAGGGTTTTTCGCGGTTGTAAGGGGAAGCATTGATCGACAGCAGCACTTCTGCACCAGCGGCTTTTACTGCATCGACCGGGCCATCGAACCATAAATCTTCACAAATGAGCAAGCCCAGACGGTAGCCTTTCAGCTCGACAACACAGCTGTCATGACCTGCAGAAAAGTAGCGTTTTTCGTCGAACACGCCGTAGTTTGGCAATTGCTGCTTGAAATAGCGCGCCAGCAATTTCCCCTCAGAAAACAGTGATAATGCGTTATACAGGTTACCCGCTTCACGCCACGGGTGGCCCACCAGCACCGCAATATGCTGCGTTGCGGCTTGTAAACGATCTAGTTGCGCTTCGCAGCGTTGATAGAAATCATCGCGATACAGCAGATCTTCTGGCGGATAACCGGATAAAGCCAGCTCGGAGAACATGACCAGATCGGCCCCCGCCTTCTGCTGCTCATTTAAGGTTTGCAACATACGTTCAGTGTTGCCTTCGATATCGCCAACCAGCCAATTCAGCTGGGCTAACGCAACGGAAAGTGATCTGCTCATTTGTATTTAAACTCGGTTATCAGCGTTGTCATTGATAAACAACAGTTATTCTTTGAAATCGTTGGCATCCAGCTCGTGGCGTGACAACAATTTGTAAAACTCGGTACGGTTACGCCCCGCCATTCTGGCGGCTTGTGTCACATTACCTTTGGTGATTTGCAGCAGTTTACGCAAATAATTCAATTCGAATTGATTACGCGCCTCAACAAAAGTCGGTAATGCGGTGTTTTCCCCCTCTAGCGCCTGTTCAACCAGTGCCTCACTGATCACCGGAGCCGAGGTTAATGCCACACACTGTTCGATGACGTTGACCAGTTGGCGCACGTTACCCGGCCAGCTGGCCGTCATCAGCCGTTTCATGGCATCGGTTGAGAAGCTACGGACAAAGGGTTTATGGCGCTTGGCTGATTCACGTAGCAAATGGTTCGCCAACAGCGGGATATCTTCTGAGCGCTCATGCAATGCAGGGATTTTCAGATTCACCACATTCAAACGATAGTAGAGATCTTCGCGGAATTCATTTTTCGCCATGGCTTTGGGCAAGTCACGGTGGGTGGCTGAAATCACCCGGACATCAATGCTTAAATCGCGGTTACTGCCCAGTGGGCGCACTTTGCGCTCCTGCAACACCCGCAACAGTTTTACCTGCAAAGACAACGGCATATCGCCGATTTCATCCAGAAACAGTGTGCCGCCTTCTGCGGCCTGAAATAGCCCTTCACGGCTACTGACAGCGCCGGTAAATGCCCCTTTGGCGTGACCGAAGAGCTCGGATTCGAGCAACTGCTCGGGTAATGCACCACAGTTGATAGCGATAAAGGCTTTTTTCGCCCGTGGGCTGGCGGCATGGATAGCTTGCGCCAATACCTCTTTACCGGTACCGCTCTGCCCGTTAATCAGCACGCTGACATCGGATTGCGCTACCATTTTGGCTTGTTCCAACAAGCGCAGCATCACTGGGCTGCGGGTCACAATCTCTTCGCGCCAGCTATCATCACCAGCAGGCATAGAAAGCTCTAAAGCCGCATCTATCGCTTTATATAAGGCATCACGATCAACCGGTTTGGTCAGGAAGCTGAATACCCCTTGCTGAGTCGCGGCGACAGCATCAGGAATCGAGCCGTGGGCAGTCAGGATAATCACTGGCATACCCGGCTGATGCTTCTGGATTTCGACGAACAGCGCCATGCCATCCATTTCATCCATCCGCAAATCACTGATAACCAAATCAATCTTCTCACGCATTAACAAGCGCAATGCTTCCTGGCCGCTTTCAGCCGTGGTGACATTAAATCCTTCGCTGGTTAAACGCATCCCCAGTAGCTTAAGTAAGCTGGGATCGTCATCAACCAGCAGTAGATTGGCCGGTTTGCGTGGCGTCATGAGATTCCTTATTAGTCGCTGGAGGGACGTCAGTTGGCGGCACCACTGGCGGAGTATAAGTATCAGCCGGTTTTTCTATCAATGGCGCGGCCGATTTAGCGTCAGGTTGAGGTGCCGTTGGCTTGACGTCGACAGGTTTGGTTTCAACTGGCTTGGTTTCTGCTGGTTTAGCCTCTACTGGCTTGGTTTCAACCGGCTTAGTCGCTGCCGGTTTAGCCTCTACTGGCTTGGTTTCTACCGGCTTAGTCGCTGCCGGTTTAGCCTCTACTGGCTTGGTTTCTACCGGCTTAGTCTCTGCCGGTTTAGCCTCTACTGGCTTGATTTCTACCGGTTTGGCGGGCTCCACTTTGGGCTGAGGTTTAGCTTCTGCCGCAGCTGCGGATTTGCTCTCCGCATCTGTTTCTGGAATTTCATTTTGCAGCTGCTTACGCGATGAAAGCTGCCGCTCAATATCAGTCAGATTTTCCAACTTGCGAGTGGTATCCAGTAAGTTATATTGCAACCGGACTTGGCCTTCCCGCAGACGATCAATCTGAGCATCCGATTCATCTTGTAAGCGCTGATAGCGAGTGCGCTCTTCAGCCAGAGAGATGCGTAGAACCTGCTGCTCGCGCCACAATTGAATCAGTGGGCGCACAGCGGCTGGGAAGGTTGGACTATAACTGTTTAGGCGCTCAACCACCTGACGCCGCTCTGCTATTGACGGCTCGGCGCTGCTGATCAAAATCCCTTGCTTAAAGGCGGCAGACCAAGTGACGACTGGCAATGCTTTTGCCAGCGTCCGCGCTTGAGTAGAACCTAGACGCTCAGCACAATCCATCGCCCGTAACCAGTACAGCGAGTTTTCTAACGTCTCTTTATCATCAAGATCCCACAGCACATCACAGGATAACGTCCGATAATCGACGATTTTCGTTTCCGGTATCACCATCTGGACCGCTTGTGAAAAACGGCTGCTCGTTGGATTATCCGTACACCCGGTGAGTAAAAGTGGGGCCAGCAATAGTGCTCGCCAAAAAATACCCGTGCTAAGGCTGCCCGCTGGCACACTGGCCGCAGTCGTTGTAGGACGTGATAAAAAGGCGGTCTTTTTAATGATGCTGTGCATCGACCATTTGTACATTATTCATTCATTCTCGGCGGTTAATGGCAATTCAACACGGAAACAGACGGCGGCGTAATCCACAGCCACCAGTTGCAAGTCGCCCTGCATACGTCTGATGCAGTCCTGAGCAATACTCAGCCCCAATCCGCTGCCTTTTACGGCGCCTTTTCGCTGGTGGCTTCCTTGGAAAAAAGGCTCAAATATCATTGTTTCTTCTGAATTTGGGATTGGTGCCCCAGTATTGGCGATATCAATTTGTACGCGGTTATTCACCTGACGACTACGGATCCAAATGGTACCGGATTCCTCACCATAGTGCACCGCATTGGAGTAGAGATTATCTAATACCCGCATTAATAGCGTTGGATCCGCCCAACAAATGTCCGCCTGCAAATCCTGCTCGGTGCGAATCATCTTGGCTCGCGCTGGTAAACTGTGCGCGGAGATCACATCCTCAACCATTTCCGCCAGCTCAACATTTTCAAGCTCACCGGGGCCATCCGCTAATTTGCGGTTATAGTCCAGTAATTGCTCTATCAACAGTTGCAAGTGGCGGCTGCTGTTATCGAGGATAGCAACCACCTCTTTCTGATCTTGGGTTAATGGCCCTGCCACTTCATCAGCCAGCAATTCGGTCCCTTCGCGCATACTGGCCAGTGGCGTTTTCAGCTCATGGGAGATGTGTCGCAAAAACTCATGACGCTGTGATTCGAGCCAGGCTAAACGCTCGCTGAGCCAAATAATACGCTGTGCCAGTGATCGTAGCTCCCGTGGCCCTTTAAACAGTGCCGTATTGCCTAGAGGTCGCCCTTCCCCCAAGCGATTAATCATTCGCTCGATGCCTTTAACCGGCCCGATTATCATGCGGGTGAATAGCACTACTAATATCACGCTAACCAAAAACAGCAACAGGGATTGCCAACCAAAGAATTGCCCACGTTCGGCGATATCTTTTTGTAGCTGTTGACCGCGCGAGAAAATCACATCGCGGGTGGCCTGTACCATTTCGGCATTCGAGCGGGAAAATTGCTCCAATAGCGTTGAGGCATTTTGTTCCGGACCGCTATTTTTACATTGAATATCAGAAAGTTGGGTCAGAAGCCCTCGCAGGGTTTGGTAGTAGCGAGCATCAGGCAGAATAGGGGCATGGGTATCGAGCATTTGGGCATACTGCTTACGCTGATTCTGATAGAGCTTTGCCAGCGTGGCATCATCTAATACGCAATATTGGCGGTAGCTACGCTCCATTTCGAGTGCCACACTGGTCATCGCCTCACTGCGCCGGGCATCTGCCAGCGTGGTGCGGTTAATATCAGCCGCTTGCGTGCTTAAGTGATCCAGACTCTGATACGCCTGATACGCCAGTACCAGCAGTGGCAGCAGCACCAACAGAAATGCCATGAGCACCAATTGACGTAAAGATCGGGGGAATAAACGCCATCTTTTCAACGAAATCATCTCATTACCTATCATTCTGTTGTGATGCTAGCTGACTCTGGCAGGATTACAATGCTTGTAATCCAAATAAAATGCTTGTAATCCAAATAAATAGTGCGATCGCCATTTGCGAGATAAAAAAAAAGCACTCGCCAGAAGCTAAGTGCTTTAAATTTAATTTATGACTCATAACCGTCAGAATCATTATCATGCCTGCCTGTTATACAGTGACGAAATGACTAACTGAGAATGAGACAACGGAGCAATAGATGCCCCGTCGCAGAATATTTGGATGCCCTTAAACATCGTCTCCAGTGTGATGAAGCCGAAGCAATCATCGGGAGGATGAGACGAATAGCATCCAGACATGTCCAAAATTGATGAATGGTTCATCACAGCAGGACATAGGCGGTGCCTCACTCAACGTGTCGTCCGATGTTTGATAATGTGTATTCACACAATATCGGTTTAGGTGGACGATAGGCACCAGTCTTAGGCATCATTCGGTGGCTTATGAAGCGCATATTCCGCTTAACAGCGGGACTATCATAAAGAGGTGAATGAGCAACTGACTAATATAATGCAGCTTGCGTGCCAACTTTTTAAATAAAAAACTAACACATTGATTTTTAAATAAAAATTAAAAATAGGCTCAACTATTGAAAACAAACCCAGCTCAATAATCAATCGACAATAAATTCTTTGTCGCTATTCCACGACAGCTAATCGCCAATTAAATAAAACACATATAAATCAAATGATTAAGTGTCTCCTATTTGAGACAGCCGTTTGGCTGATTGTCGCAATTTGCCGACAAAAGATTAAAATCGTTATTATTCAGACAAATAGGGTGTCAGCTTACAATCTGGTCATCAAGGTTGTTGACCAAACCATCACGTAGAAAAACTCGCGCCCTGCCCACTCGAAAACCACGACCGCGTTATAAATTATGCTATTTCATTGCCACAGCAAATAACTCATTATCCTGTTCTGACCCAGAACCGTGACAAAGACAGAGACAGAGACAAAGAGCAAAATATTCCGTTGAACAGGGATGTCGCTTAACCTTAATTAGCAGGTAACATCCATGAAAATAAGCGCCATGATACTCTTCTGCACTCCCTTTATTAGCCCTTACTGCACCACCGCAGCAGACTACAGTTCAAGCTCGCAGCCCACCAGGCCAAGCCCTGTAGTGATGTCAGCCACCGACTATCATCGCAATGATAACTTCCCAGAGTTTTCCATTGAGAATTTTAACGTTCAGCAACATACCGCAGCCAGAGAGGCCGAAATTAAGTTCACCTTAAAAAGTAGCGAATTATTGTATTACCACGTTTATCTCAATGATAAAGATAACAACGAAATCATGAATACTTTAGGCTTCGTTAATAACGATCAGCAGTCTGTTTCATTGAAAATGACCAGCACCTGGCCGGGAGATTATGAAGTCGTTATTGAGTTAGTCGATAATAATAAAATGACCGTACTCAGAAATTATAATATTACGCTGGACTGAAAAAACTCAGGGGATAACTCCCCTGAGTCTGCTCTATCAGCCTAATTGCTTACGCGCATTACGGAACATACGCATCCACGGGCTATCTTCGCCCCACTCTTCCGGATGCCATGAGTTACTGACAGTACGGAAGACGCGTTCAGGATGCGGCATCATGACCGTGGCGCGGCCACTGGCGCTGGTTACCGCCGTAATGCCGTTCGCTGAACCATTTGGGTTAGCAGGATATTGCTCGGTAACCGCGCCGTAATTGTCTACAAAGCGCAATGCCACCAAGTTGTTTTGCTCCAATGTCACCAAATGCGCAGCATCACGCACTTCAACCTGCCCTTCACCGTGTGACACAGCAATTGGCATACGTGAACCGGCCATACCCTGCATAAACAGCGACGGGCTGCTTGCCACTTCAACCAGACTGAAACGCGCTTCAAAGCGATCTGACAGGTTGCGAACAAACCGTGGCCAGTGCTCTGCACCGGGGATCAATTCGCGCAGGTTGGACATCATCTGGCAACCATTACACACCCCCAGCGCCAAAGTTTCAGGGCGATGGAAGAAGGCTTCGAACTCGTCACGCACCCGGTCATTGAACAGGATGGATTTCGCCCAACCTTCACCCGCGCCCAAAACGTCGCCGTAGGAGAAGCCGCCACAGGCCACTAAGGTCTGAAAGGTACGCAAATCAGTGCGCCCTGCCAGCAGGTCACTCATATGCACATCAACAGCATCAAAACCGGCGCGGTGGAAGGCGGCGGCCATTTCAACATGGGAGTTAACTCCTTGCTCACGGAGTACCGCCACTTTTGGCCGTACTTGCTTGATGATATACGGCGCGGCGATATCTTCAGCCGGATCAAAGGTCAGTTTCACATTCAAGCCAGGATCACGTTCATCTTGTTTTGCCTGATGCTCTTGGTCCGCGCAATCGGGGTTATCCCGCAAACGCTGCATTTGCCAGGTGGTTTCTGCCCACCACAAGCGCAGGGTGCTGCGTTTTTCACTGTAAACCACCTCAGTGCCACGGCGAATATCGAAAGTATCTCCCTCTACCGCCCGACCCAGATAGTGGACACAATTTGCCAAGCCGTGGTCTGCCAATATTTTTTCCACTGCATTACGCTGATCTGCGCGCACTTGAATCACCGCGCCCAGCTCTTCATTGAACAATGCAGCCAGTGAATCGTTGCCCTGCGAGTGAATATCGACATCTATACCACAGTGACCAGCAAAGGCCATTTCAGCCAGCGTCACCAGCAAACCGCCATCAGAACGATCGTGATAGGCCAGTAACAGCTGATCCGCCACTAAGCGCTGCATGGCGTTGAAGAAGCCCGCCAACTGTGGCACATCACGCACATCCGCCGGTTTATCCCCCAACTGACGGTAAACCTGAGTCAAGGCGGTAGCACCCAGCGCATTGTGGCCCGCGCCTAAATCGATCAGCAGCAGGGCATTGTCGCCTTTATCCGTGCGCAGTTGTGGTGTGACGGTATGGCGCACATCTTCGATACGGGCGAAAGCCGTAATCACCAGCGACAGCGGCGAAGTCATCTCGCGCTGCTCGTTACCTTCCTGCCAGCGCGTTTTCATCGACATGGAGTCTTTGCCCACTGGAATAGTGATTTCCAGCGCCGGGCAGAGCTCTTCACCGACAGCGCGCACCGCATCATACAAACCGGCATCTTCACCGGGGTGACCGGCAGCTGACATCCAGTTGGCTGACAATTTAATGCGCTTCAACTCACCAATTTGAGTGGCAGCGATATTGGTCAGCGCTTCACCGACCGCCAAACGGGCGGAGGCGGCGAAATCGAGCAAGGCCACTGGCGCACGTTCGCCCAGTGACATCGCCTCACCATAGTAGCTATCCAGGCTGGCACTGGTCACCGCACAGTCGGCCACTGGGATCTGCCATGGCCCCACCATCTGATCACGGGTCACCATACCGGTCACGGTGCGGTCGCCGATGGTAATCAGGAAGGTTTTTTCTGCCACAGCGGGCAGATGCATCACCCGTTTTACCGCATCGGCAATCGTGATATCAGCCCGATCCAGTACCTCACCTGCGGCCTGCAAGCTCTTCACGTCACGCAGCATTTTCGGCGTTTTACCCAACAGTACATCCAGCGGCATATCAATAGGTTGGTTATCGAAATGGCGATCATTGAGGGTGAGATGTAACTCTTCCGTGGCTTCCCCAATTACCGCATAAGGGGCGCGTTCACGGCGACAAATCTCATCAAACTGGGCCACCTGCGCGGGGGCGATAGCCATGACATAACGTTCCTGAGATTCGTTACACCACACTTCCAACGGGCTCATACCCGGTTCGTCATTCAGGATGTCGCGCAGTTCAAAACGCCCACCACGACCGCCATCGCTGACCAACTCTGGCATGGCGTTGGACAAGCCGCCCGCGCCGACATCATGGATAAACAGAATCGGGTTGTGATCACCTAACTGCCAACAGCGGTCGATCACTTCCTGGCAGCGGCGTTCCATCTCTGGGTTATCACGTTGTACCGAGGCAAAATCCAGATCCGCATCTGACTGGCCGGAGGCCATGGATGATGCCGCACCGCCACCCAGACCGATATTCATTGCCGGACCACCGAGCACCACCAGCTTAGCGCCGACCGTGATCTCGCCTTTTTGCACGTGATCGGCACGGATATTACCGATACCACCCGCCAACATGATCGGCTTATGGTAACCCCGTAACTCGGTGCCGTTATGGCTGTTAACACGCTCTTCATAGGTGCGGAAGTAGCCCAACAGCGCTGGACGACCAAATTCATTGTTAAATGCAGCACCGCCTAATGGACCTTCGGTCATGATATCCAGCGCGGTGACGATCCGGTCCGGCTTGCCGAAATTCTCTTCCCACGGTTGTTCAAAACCCGGGATACGCAAGTTAGAAACAGAGAAACCGACCAAACCGGCTTTTGGTTTCGCGCCACGCCCGGTGGCACCTTCATCACGGATTTCACCGCCAGAGCCTGTTGCCGCACCCGGCCATGGTGAAATGGCTGTCGGGTGGTTATGGGTTTCAACTTTCATCAGGATATGCGCTTCTTCCTGATGGTAGCCATAAACACCATTATCTGGCGCAGCAAAGAAGCGCCCAACCTGAGAACCTTCCATCACCGCCGCATTGTCTTTATAGGCAGACAGCACGTAATCCGGCGTGTGTTCAAAGGTGTTTTTGATCATTTTGAACAGCGTTTTAGGCTGAGCAACACCATCGATAATCCAATCGGCGTTAAAAATCTTATGGCGGCAGTGCTCAGAGTTGGCCTGCGCAAACATGTATAGCTCGATATCCGTCGGGTTGCGCCCAAGCCCAGTAAAGGCTGCCAGCAGATAATCAATTTCGTCCGATGCCAGTGCCAGACCCAATTTAGTATTGGCCTGCTCCAGTGCACTGCGGCCCTGCGCCAGAATATCCACCCGTTGTACCGGGGCTGGCTGATGATGAGAGAACAGCTGTTCGGCTTGCTGCAAATCGGTGAATACCGTTTCCATCATGCGGTCATGTAGCAGCGCGGCCAATTGTTGCCACTGGCTTTCAGTCAGATTCGGGCCTTGGATATAGAAGGCTAAACCCCGTTCCAGACGCAGAACTTGTGGCAACGCGCAGTTGTGCGCGATATCAGTGGCTTTGGAAGACCACGGAGAGATTGTCCCCGGTCGTGGGGTAACCAGTAGCAAACGCCCTTCTGGCGCGTGTTCAGGGAGAGATGGCCCATACTTAAGCAGCCGCTGGAGTCTGGCGTGTTCGTCAGCACTCAGTGGTGCGCTAACATCGGCAAAGTGAACATATTCGGCGTAGATATCACTCACCGGCAGGTGAGCATCCTGGCAACGGGACAGCAGTTTGGTAATACGAAAAGCCGACAAAGCGGGCGAACCACGCAGTATTTCCATAATCTAAGTTTCTCTCGTCTTCGAAGCGACTGGAACAGCACTTCATTGGGCGCAACAGGGGAAAACGCGCGCCATTATAGTGAATCTAAGCCGCCGACGAAACCGTTTGCGTAGCTATTATTCATAATTGCGTCAGAAACTGCGATTAGGCTTATCGGCTGAATACCGGATAAATAAGCTCGCAATAAAGTTGCACACTGACGATTTGTTGCGCAAAATGCCACTCCACTGGGGATTTAACCATGTCGATTCTAGCTTCACGACACACATATAAAGAGCGCTGCCGAGAGATAACTATTTGACGCGCATAAAATTAAATTACTTTGTTATCGGTGTAGTTGCCATACTTTTGGCTCTCGCGTTGTGGCCCAATATTCCTTGGCGCAATGGTCAGGAGGGGCAACTTGATCGCATAAAAGCCAGTGGTGAGCTGCGAGTTAGCACCATTAGCTCACCCCTGATCTACACACCCGGAAAAGATGGCCCCTCCGGCCTCGACTATGAGCTGGCAAAACGTTTTGCTGATTATCTGGGGGTCAAGCTGGTCATGACCCCGCGTCACAATATTGATGATCTGTTTGATGCTTTAGATAGCGATGATGCAGATATGCTGGCTGCCGGGCTGATTTTTAACCGTGAGCGTCTCAATAGGGCGCGTACTGGTCCTGCCTACTATTCGGTCTCGCAACAGTTGGTATATCGACTTGGCACGCCGCGGCCAAAATCCTTCAGTGATCTGAAAGGACAATTGATCGTCGCTTCGGGTTCGGCCCATATGACCACGCTAAAACAGCTCAAGCAGAGCAAATATCCCGATCTAAACTGGGGATCATCCATTGATCGCTCAGGAAAGGAGTTACTGGAGCAAGTTGCTGATGGCAAACTCGACTATACCCTTGGTGATTCCATCACCATTGCTCTGCTGCAACGCATTCACCCGCAATTAGCCGTCGCCTTTGATGTCACCGATGAAGAGCCCGTGACCTGGTATTTCCGCAAAGGTAACGATGACAGCCTGTATGCGGCGATGCTCGATTTCTACAGTCAGATGGTGGAAGACGGCAGTTTGGCGCGGCTGGAGGAGAAATATCTCGGCCATGTCGGTAGCTTTGATTATGTCGATACCAAAACCTTCCTGTCCGCCATCGACAATGTGCTGCCCACTTTCAAGCCACTATTTGAGAAACATGCGGGCGATATCGATTGGAAACTGCTGGCGGCGATTGCTTATCAGGAGTCCCATTGGAACCCGCAAGCCACGTCACCGACAGGTGTGCGTGGCTTGATGATGCTAACCCGTGCCACCGCAGATGGTTTAGGGGTCAAAGACCGCGTGGATCCTGAGGAGAGCATCAAGGGCGGCTCCATTTATTTGCAGCGGCTGATGCAGAAAGTGCCGGAAACCATTCCTGAAGATGAGCGAATCTGGTTCGCATTGGCAGCATATAATATGGGTTATGGGCATATGCTGGATGCACGTCGTCTGACCAAAAACCAGAATGGCAACCCAGACAGCTGGGTTGACGTCAAAATGCGCCTGCCCATGTTGAGCCAAAAGCGCTACTACCCGAGCACCACCTATGGCTATGCCCGTGGTCACGAAGCTTATAACTACGTCGAGAACATCCGCCGTTATCAGGTCAGTTTGGTGGGATATTTGCAGGAAAAAGAGAAAAAAGCCGCCCAACACGCCGCTATCGAGGCTGAGTTGGGGAAAGCCTATCCGGTCGTCGCCCCCGGCTGGTCAATCAATAACTAGCATCTATTTTTCAAATCACATTATCGCGCGCGGGTTAGTTTTTGTCCGAAGAGGCTCGCTGCGCGATTTTCAACGCCTTCTGCTGCTCCCGCCGCAGGCGAAAAAAGGCGCTCAATTGGTGAGAACAGGCGTCTGCCAACACCCCAGCGCTGATCTCAACCTGATGATTCATCCCTGGATGACGTAAAATATCCACCAGCGATCCGGCGGCACCGGTTTTCAGATCATTCGCGCCATACACCAAACGACGAATCCGGCTGTGTACCATAGCACCGGCGCACATCACGCAAGGCTCCAACGTCACATATAACGTGGCTTCCAGTAGGCGATAATTCTGCACCGCTTGCCCGCCCTGGCGTAGCGCCATGATCTCGGCGTGAGCGGTGGGATCGTTATCGCGAATAGACCGATTCCAGCCTTCGCCAATCACCTGATTATCCAGTACCAACACCGCACCTACCGGAACTTCACCCTCTTCCTGCGCACGCAGGGCCAGCGTCAACGCACGCTGCATCCAGTACTCATCACTGTACTCAGCCGTCGGCACACATTCAGAAGACAAATTATTATCAGCAGACACATTAACCTCTCTGGTACTTTTGCGGCGTGCATTATACACAGCTAACGACGGCCTCTACATCCGTTTTATACCCGCGATAACGTCGCCAGTTATATAGAGCAGCTCAATACCTAATCAATATAAAGTAGCTCAGTATATAATGATCGTTTAAAGTTTCGGCTGGATAGAAAACGTATCAAACATAAGCGATACCTGCCGATATGAGTGTTCTCTGATAATGGAAGCCAGATAAATGAAGCTCAGTAAGAAAAACGCCGCGATTGTGCGCAAAACCCTCAATGGATGGGCCAACGAAGGGGTGATCCCTGAGGAAGAGCAGCAGCGCTTATTAAACCACATCGATATTCAACCTTTTGATTGGCGTAGACTGGCTGGTTATGCCTTTCTCGCAGCCCTGGCGTCACTGGTTATCTCCATTGGCAGCTTAATGGCTGACACTTTCCTGCTAAATTGGATTAGCCAGTTTTTCCGCTTCGATGCACCGGTTCGGGTCGCCGTCACCGGGGTTTTGGCTGCCCTGCTTTACACTTGGGGCTTTCGCCGCCGTCGACAAAAACCCAGCAAAATCTACAGCAACGAGGCGATATTGTTCCTCGGCGTCCTGATGACCGCTGCGGCCATCAGCCAACTCGGCCTGTGGCTGGATAATGGCAGTGGACGATTCTCTGGGCTATTACTGCTCGGTACCCTTATCTATGGCGTGGTCGGTTGGTTTGGTCGCTCACCACTGGTGTGGCTATTTGCCTTACTCTCGCTGGGGAATGCCTTTGGCGCGGAAACCGGCTATGCATCAGGTTGGGGGGCTTATTGGTTGGGGATGAGTTACCCGATGCGCTTTATCGCTTTTGGCCTGGTGCTTTGTGCCGCCGCGCTGGCATTTCAACCGCAACTGGCGATGCGCCGATTAGACCGAGTTTCACAGGCAATGGGGCTACTTTACCTGTTTATCGCCTTATGGCTATTGTCCATTTTTGGCAATTACGGCGATATTGATCGTTGGTATAATGTGCGCCAAATAGAGCTGCTGCATTGGAGTTTATTGTTTGCCATCGCGGCTGGAGTGGCTATCTGGCTGGGGTTAAAACGGGATGATGCGATGTTACGCGGCTTTGGCCTGACATTCCTCGCCATAAACCTGTATACCCGCTTCTTTGAGTTTTTCTGGGATGCGATGCCAAAAACAGTGATCTTCCTGCTGCTGGGTATCAGCCTATGGTTGCTGGGCCGACATGCTGAGCGGATCTGGCAACTCGGCCACCATGAAAATGATGTCACTCACTAAGGGCTAACCCATTAATGTGGCGAATAGCGGCAACGACTTTTATTCTAGTTGCTGCAATTCGCCAGTTTTACTGACCCGCCAACGATGCTCACAGAAGTACAACAGCGGGTTATCCTGCTTACTGTCGCTGTATCCGCTGTAGAGTTTCAGCGGTGACCCCAGCCGTTGTTCCAGTTGCACCACTTTTTCTGGCCCCAAACAGCGTAGGGGTAATACCCACCCACCATTACGCCGTGCCATACGGCTCCCCACCAACCGTAAGCGGTGAATAAATGTTGAGTCATGGTAAACCTGCTCGACCAGCCGTTGCGGCGAACCGGTGATCAGCCAGACTTCGGCGTCACTGCTCTCCAAATATTCGCGCAACCGCATGACCACCACCGGAAACGCGGTAACTTTCTGCCGAAACGCCTTCACAAAGCGCAATTCTAAATCTTTCAGATGCGCTTCGCGTCGCCCGAAGGTTGTCGCCCACAGTAACAGGCTCACCGGCCAGCGAGCGCAGCGCCCCCCTGCCAGTAATCCTAGTCCAATCACTGGCAGTAGCGGGATCACCAACAAGAGATTCAGTGGCAGGTGGCGCAACAGGAAACGCAAAAAACTGCCAAACATATCCTGCTGATGCAAAGTGCCATCTAAATCAAAAAAGACAACGCGCTTGGCACTCGCGGCTGGCGACTCACGTGTTGCTTTAGGGTTAATGTCAGCTTGCTCAAAGGTAGATGTGGCCTGCTCTGCGCTCAAAAGTTACTCCTCAGGGTCATTGAATCCCATAAGCCAGGTAAATATAAAACCTGCCAGTATGGTGACAACCATAGCCACTAAATACAACATCACTTTGCCGGTGACAATGGTCAACGCCAATGGCAAGCCGGAAATACCAAAAGTAATCACCGTCGCCACTTTCCAATAACTGATCAGTGCGCCCCCCACCGCGCCCCCTAAACAGGCAGCAATAAAAGGTTTGCCCAGTGGTAAAGTGACACCGAAAATCAGCGGTTCACCGATGCCCAGTATGCCCACGGGTAGCGCCCCTTTAATCACTTTTTTCAAGCGACTATTCCGGGTTTTCATTAATACCGCCAACGCCGCCCCCACCTGTCCGACCCCTGCCATCGCCAAAATCGGCAGCAGTGGATTGGCACCGTGGGCCTGAACCAGCTCCACATGAATTGGGACTAGCCCTTGATGCAGCCCGGTCAAGACCAGTGGCAGGAAGAAGCCCGATAACAGCGCACCCACCAGCAAGCCGCCATGATCGATCGCCAGATTGACGCCATGGGTGATGCCTTCAGAAATATAGCCGCCCAAGGGCTGCAAAATCACAATGGCCAACGAAGCGGTAATCAAGGTGGTCAGTAATGGGTTGACGATAAGCTCAATGGACTCCGGCAAGCGTTGACGTAGCCACTTCTCCAGCCAGCACATTAATGCCACTACCAGTAGCACGGCAATGACACCGCCCCGTCCCGGCTGCAATGCCTCGCCAAATAAGGTAATTTGCGCCAATGCGGGGCTAGTCAGAATGCCCGCCATGACGCCCCCCATCGCCGCTGAACCACCAAAGACTTTGGCGGCATTCACCCCCACCAAGATATTCATAATGGCAAAAACCGCACTGCCGAAAATAGCCAATAGACCAAGCAGGTTCGGGTATTGCAGCGCCAGATCGCCGGAAATATCTGGCCGTTTCAGCAGGTTGACGATCCCCATAATCAAGCCTGATGCAATAAATGCAGGGATGATCGGGATGAATATGTTAGCCAGTTGCCGCAGGGCTCCACTCATCGGGGCGCCATATTTGGCCTTGGCTTGCGCCTTGTTGCGGTTGATATCATCCTGAGGCACCGCCGCATCATCCGTGTTTTTTTTCAATAGCCTACGCATGCTATCAACCACTTTTGACGCCGCGCCGGGGCCCACAATTAGCTGATGCTGATCCCCCTGCTTGATATAGCCCTTAACGCCCGGTAACTGCTTAAGCAGCGCTAAATCCAGCTGTTGCTCATCGTTTACGACAATACGTACTCGGGTCATGCAGTTCTCAAGTTTGAGAATATTGCCTTCACCGCCAATACCCGCAAGTATTTGTGTTGCCAATATGGTTGACTTATCCATTGCCGATCCCCTGAAAGTGCGTCTTACAATGCCGCGCGCAAGTAGCCATTATGCTGCTGTAGATCCTGACGGGCCTGCTCGGCACCCACGCCTTTCAGAATCATCAAAATGGCCGGTTTGACTTCAAATTCTGTTTGTGACAGAGCATTTTCAGCCTCTGCACGGCTGGCTCCGGTGGCTTCCACCACAATGCGACAAGCGCGATCGACTAGCTTCACATTGGTCGCTTTCACATCCACCATCAGATTTTGGTAAACCTTACCCAGCTTGACCATCGCGCCCGTGGATAACATATTCAGCACCAATTTCTGCGCGGTACCTGATTTCATGCGGGTGGACCCTGTCAGGGCTTCCGGCCCAACTACCGGTGAGATGGCAACAAGTGCTTCCTGCGCGATAGGGGAATCCGGATTACAAGAGATGGCCGCCGTCGGGCAGCCAAGCTGGCGGGCATAGCGCAGGGCACCAATAACATAAGGCGTTCGGCCTGAAGCCGCCAAGCCAACCACCATATCGGTTGCGGTAAGATTCAAATCTTGCAGATCCTGCGCGCCAAGCGCCATATCATCTTCGGCACCTTCTACTGCTTTGAGCAATGCACCAGGGCCACCCGCAATTAAGCCAATCACCATGCCATGAGGGACACCGAAAGTGGGCGGGCATTCAGACGCATCCAGAACCCCGAGTCGCCCGCTGGTCCCGGCCCCCAGATAGATCAGCCGCCCGCCCTGCTTTAATGCCTCGGCAGCCAGATCGACCGCCCGCGCAATGGCCGGTAAGACCAAGCGAATGGCCTCCGGCACTTTGCGATCCTCATCATTAATGCAAGTCAACATCGCCAGCGTGGAGAGTTTGTCCAACTCCATGGTTGCCGGATTGCGGCTTTCCGAAATCAACGCGCCCAGATTCATGATTTTCTCTCCTTTGAATTTTTAATTCACAGTTATTTATTTATAATTGAATATAATATTCATTAAAGCGACTGTTTTCTTGTCGCATTCATCGGATGATCACAAAAAAAGGGTGTTATGCTCCCTAACTTAGCCTTTACCCTCAACATTAATGGGTACTCTTTACCCAGCGTCCCTTATTCAGGAACAGATTTATGAGCACTCTTCTACGCATCCGTCAGCTCTACCCGACGCTGGCACAAAATGACCGTAAGTTGGCCGACTTTCTGCTGACCAATCCTGAGCAGGCGCGCCATCTGAGTTCGCAGCTATTGGCGCAGCAGACCGGCGTCAGCCAATCCGCGGTGGTCAAGTTTGCTCAGAAATTAGGCTATAAAGGTTTCCCAGCCCTCAAACTGGCCCTGAGCGAAGTTGTTGCCGCCCCCGCGCAAGCCGTCACACTACATAACCAAATTCTCAGTACCGACAGCTTAAAAACCGTCGGCGAAAAGTTATTGAGTGAGAAAGCCGCCGCACTGCGAGCCACACTGGATATCAATAGTGAGCAGCGCCTCACCCAAGCCTTGGAGATGCTGCGGGCAGCGCGACGCATTATCTTGACCGGTATTGGTGCTTCAGGGCTGGTGGCGAAGGATCTGGCCTATAAGCTGTTGAAAATTGGAGTAATGGCAGTATCGGAAACGGATATGCATGCGCAGATAGCCGCCGTACAGGCATTGGATTCGCGGGATTTGCTGTTGGCGATCTCTTTTAGCGGTGAACGTCGAGAGATTAATCTGGCGGCTGAGGAGGCACAGCGGTGTGGTGCCAAGGTGCTGGCACTGACCAGTTTCTCCCCCAACAGTTTGCAACAGCGTGCTGACCACTGCTTGTATACCATCTCGGAAGAGCCGGTTATTCGCAGTGCCGCGATCTCGTCAAGCACTGCGCAATATGCACTGACGGACCTGCTGTTTATGGCGATGATTCAGCAAGATCTTGAAAGTGCTCAGGATCACATTAAGCACAGTGCCGCACTGATGAAAAAACTGGTCTAAGGACTTGAGAGGCGTATAATCCACCGCTGTTGAGAATACCCGACCTAAGGTAAGAGAGTCATGGCCCTGTTGATCACTCGTAAATGTATTAATTGCGACATGTGCGAGCCGGAATGCCCTAACGAGGCAATTACCATGGGTGCAGAAATTTATCAGATTGACCCGATGCGCTGTACGGAGTGTGTTGGTCACTACGAAACACCAACTTGCCAGTTGGTCTGCCCTATCGATAATACGATTTCTACCGATCCTGCTTGGGTTGAATCTAACGAGCAGCTGTGGGATAAGTTTGTCCAACTGCATCACGCTGACCGTTTGTAGTCACGGCAACGCTTCCAGAAAGTTGATTATCAGTGCCTCCACTGAAGCACTGATAGTAAAATCAATAAGATACAAAATAGCGCCCTAAACGAACATACTGATCAGCAGTACCATCGCTAAGCCGACGACCGAGTTGGTCAATTCAAGCAGACCCCAAGTTTTCAACGTATCTTTAATCGACAGATCAAAATAGCCTTTAAATAGCCAGAACGAAGCATCATTGATGTGGGTAAAGGTATTTGAACCTGCCGCCGTCGCCAGCACCAATAGCGCGGGATCGACCGAAGTAATTGTTCCTGTCACAGGGTCCATCACTGCTGCACTAATAATCCCCGCTGCCGTCATCGCTGAAACCACCCCCTGACCCGTTGATAGGCGGATCAGTACTGTGATCAGCCAAGCCATAATGTAAGGTGAAACACCCCCAGCAGACATCAGCATACCAATAGTGTCGCCAATCCCGGTATCGATGATCACCTGCTTCAGTGCCCCCCCAGCACCGATAATCAGGATGACCATGGCTATCCCTTTTACCGCGCCTTCAAACGAGTGCATTACCCATTCCATTTTATGACCACGCCCCGTTCCGAAAAGAACAAAAGCAACCAGCATGGCGATAAACATGGCAATTGGCGACGAGCCAAGGAAATTGAGGATAGTGTACGACGTCGTCCCTTTAACCAGCCAGATGTTAGCAATGGTGGTAAAAATCATAATAAATGCGGGGATTAACGGCACCAGAATCGACGTACTGAATGACGGCAGATTATTTTCATCAAGCGGATTTTCCGCCTTCAGGAAAGTTGGGACTGGCCGTTCCAGATTACCCAGAAATTTCGGTAAAATTAACCCTGCGCAAATAACGGAAGGGATCGCCACCAAAACCCCGTAGATGTAGACCATGCCCATGTCTGCGCCGTAAGCGCTGACCAGTGCAACCGGCCCTGGCTGAGGTGGGAACAAGGAGTGAGCAGTGGTCGCCGCAGCAACCGCCGGGATCGCCAGCTTGAGGAATGGGATCTTCGCCTCGACCGCAATAGCAATGATCAGTGGTGCCAGAATAATAAAGGCAACCTCATAAAACATCGCTAAGCCAAAGATCAGGCCGATAATAATGACCGCGACTTCGACATATTTAATCCCGAAGCGGCGCAATAGCGTCTGAGCTATTTGATGTGCCGCGCCAGAGTCGACCATCAGCTTGCCGATCACCGCGCCAAACACCACGATTATCGCCAGTTCACCTAGCGTACCGCCAAACCCTGCTTTAATGGTGTGCAGGAGTTTGAGTAGATCCATACCCGCTAGCGTTCCCACCAAGAGAGCCGCGAGCAGCAATGCGATCATTGAATTGATTTGATAGCGGATATTGAGCACGAGCATTAAACCTATACCCAGAACGACCCATAGGATATTAATCCATTCCATCTTTTATTTTCCCCAGTAGTGAGATATCAAAACTTTCGCTGGTAACACCGTTTTATATTGGTCAGGCCAAAGCGAGACCATTTTTTGTTTATTGAAAATCATACCCATACGATAATTGTTGTTTTAAAACGATTATTATCGAGACATTGTTGTCTATGATGGATAATGATTTGGTATTACAAGTATCATTAATTGGGCAACCAAATGAAGTTTTGGTTAACCAACTTGTCGGACAGATCGCAAAATAAAGATTTATTGAGGTTAATGACCACCCAGCATCAAGCCAGATAAGTGAAGACATACAGAGAGATATTGAGAGTCACGCAGGGGATTTCAGAAGGGGTTCAGATAGCAATAAAAAAAGGCGGCATTTTCATGCTCGCCTTTCGTTTCTCTTTGCTCGCCGTTTACGGTAAAGTCGCGCTAACTTTCGATAATCACTGTCGCGCAGGCATAACGCCGCTCATCGGCTAAAGTGACATGCAGGGATTTGACCCCTAACTCGGCAGCCAATTCAGCTGCCCGCTGATGCAAATGTAGAGTCGGCTTACCCAATACATCGTTAACCACTTCAAACTGATTAAACGCCAGGCCGTTACGGATACCGGTGCCAAATGCTTTGGCCGCCGCCTCTTTCACCGCAAACCGTTTAGCCAGAAAACGGATGGGTTGCTGGTGCTGCTGATAATGTTGCCATTCAGATGGGCTAAGGATACGCCGTGCCAGCCTGTCGCCACTACGTTCAACTACAGCCTCTATCCTTGAAATCTCAACAATATCAGTGCCTAAGCCAAGGATAGCCATTAACGACGCGCTTCCCGCATCAATACTTTCATATCGCTAACCGCAGCGGCAAGGCCGGTCATCACTGCCTGACCTATAATGGCATGACCAATATTCAGCTCGTGCATTTCGGGTAAGGCGGCGATCGGTTGCACATTGTGGTAAGTCAGGCCATGACCCGCATTGACCTTTAGCCCTTTGCCAGCCGCATAAGTCGCAGCTTTCGTGATCCGCACTAATTCGGCCTGACGCGCTAAATCGGTGGTGGCATCCGCATAAGCGCCCGTATGGATTTCAATATAAGGGGCACCGACGGTAACCGCCGCATCGATCTGGCGCATATCGGCATCGATAAACAGTGATACCAAAATGCCCGCCTCAGTTAATCGGCTGACCGCTACCGTCATTTTGTCGATTTGCCCAGCGACATCCAGACCGCCTTCGGTTGTCACTTCTTGGCGTTTTTCCGGCACCAAACAGCAAAAGTGTGGTTGTAACTCACAGGCAATACCCACCATTTCATCAGTGACTGCCATTTCCAGATTCATACGGGTCTGGATGGTCTGACGCAAGATGCGTACATCGCGATCCGTGATATGGCGACGATCTTCACGTAAATGCACAGTAATACCGTCAGCACCGGCTTGTTCGGCGATAAACGCAGCCTGAACAGGATCGGGGTAAATGGTCCCACGTGCATTTCGTAATGTCGCGATGTGATCAATATTAACGCCCAGCAACAAATCAGCCATGACAGCCCTCCAGTTATGGATGCATCTTGATTAGGTCAATAAGCACGCAAAAAGCCTGCTATGAAACACATAAGTGCCTCGCAGTTTACACCGAGTCGACTGGCTGCAATAAGTGAAAATTGGCAATGGGGAGCTTAAATAATGAAGGCTTGCGCTAGGCTAAGGGTTCAGCTGGCGGTTTAATCACAAATTGGCGAAACAGTTCGCGACTTTTTAGTGGCTTACCGCCCAGATAGGGCTTCAGGGCAATGCGGGTGAATCGCTTGGCGGCACGCAAAGTATCGGCATCAGGGAATTCACGATTAGCCAACGCCAGTAATTGGCGGCCGGTAAAGCTGTAATGGTCGATAACCAGACTGGCAATAAAGCCCTTTTCTTCCCGATAACGGTAGGTCATGGTGTCCGATACCGGTTGTCCGCTACCCGCACAATGAAGAAAATCAACACCATAGCCAAGATGAGCTAATATCGCTAATTCAAACTGGCGCAATGCATATTCAGGCGTGCCATCGCTGCCAGCCAATGATTGCAAGCAGTGTAGATAGTCGAAAAATAAAGCGGAGTAATTGGTTTGGTGTTCTAACACGCGAGAAAGCAGCTCGTTGACATATAAGCCGCTGTACAACATAGATCCACTCAATGGGAGAGCGAGTGATACAGGTTCGGCACTGCGCAATGTTTTGACTTCACCGCGACCGGTCCAGCGAACCAGTAAAGGCGTAAAAGGCTGCAAGCAGCCTTTTAGATTGGAGCGGCGACCCCGCGCACCTTTTGCCAACACCCGCATACGGCCTTCCCCTTCAGTGAAGAGATCCAGCATCAAACTGGTTTCACTGTAAGGTCGCCCATGCAGGACAAATGCGCGCTGCCAACCGTCCATTGGCGGCCTTACTTCAGGTCGTCGGTATAGCCTAAGCTGCGCAATGCACGTTCGTCATCTGCCCAGCCTGATTTCACTTTCACCCACAGCTCAAGATGCACTTTAGCCTCGAACATTTTTTCCATGTCCTGACGGGCTTCAATACCGATGGTCTTGATTTTTGAACCTTTGTTGCCGATGACCATTTTTTTCTGGCCTTCGCGCTCAACCAAAATCAACCCGTGGATGTTATAGCCCCCACGTTCGTTTGGTACAAATTGTTCAATCTCAACCGTCACTGAGTAAGGTAACTCCTCACCCAAAAAGCGCATCAGCTTTTCACGAATGATTTCTGACGCCATAAAACGCTGGGAGCGGTCAGTGATGTAATCTTCCGGGAAGTGATGTTCAGCTTCCGGCATAAGCTTGCGCACGATGCCAGCGATAGTATCCACGTTCATCCCTTTCTCAGCGGAGATCGGCACAACATCAAGGAAGTTCATCTGCTGGCTTAAGAACTGGATATGCGGCAAAAGTTTGCTTTTGTCTGTTACGTTATCAACTTTGTTGATCGCCAATAATACCGGGCATTGTAAACTGCGCAGCTTATTAACCACCATTTCGTCGTCGGCAGTCCAATTGGTGCCTTCAACCACAAAAATCACTAATTCCACATCACCGAGTGAGCTGCTTGCCGCGCGATTCATTAAGCGGTTAATGGCGCGTTTTTCTTCAATATGCAGCCCGGGGGTATCAACATAAATAGCCTGATAAGGCCCTTCAGTATGGATCCCCATAATACGGTGGCGTGTGGTTTGCGGTTTACGTGAAGTGATGGAGATCTTTTGCCCCAACAATTCATTCAGCAAAGTAGATTTACCCACATTCGGGCGACCTACAATTGCAATAAAGCCACAATACGTTTTTTCTACTTCGCTCATTCAAGCTCCAACTGTTTCAGCGCTTGTTCCGCTGCCGCCTGCTCAGCTTTACGTCGACTTGAGCCAGTACCTATTACTGGTTCATTCAAGCCACTCACCTGGCAGTGGATAGTAAATTCCTGGTCATGTGCTTCACCGCGAACCTGCACGACCAGATAAGAAGGCAATGGCAGATGACGGCCCTGCAAATACTCTTGCAGGCGCGTTTTTGGGTCTTTCTGCTTATCACCGGGGCTGATTTCCTCTAACCGACTGCGATACCAGTCGAGAATCAGCCGTTCAATCATATGTATATCGCTATCTAAGAATATACCGCCAATCAAGGCTTCTACCGTATCCGCTAGAATTGATTCGCGGCGAAAACCACCACTCTTCAATTCGCCCGGCCCAAGGCGTAAACATTCACCAAGGTCAAACTCACGGGCCATTTCGGCGAGCGTATTGCCTCTGACCAATGTTGCACGCATCCGGCTCATATCCCCTTCATCCACTCGGGGAAAACGGCGATACAGCTCATTGGCGATAACAAAACTTAATATAGAGTCACCCAGGAACTCCAAACGCTCATTGTGTTTGCTACTGGCGCTACGATGAGTCAGTGCTTGCAGCAAGAGCTCCTGCTGTTGAAAAGTGTAGCCCAGCTTCCGCTGTAGCCTGTTTATTACGATGGGGTTCATGAGTTACCAATAGATCAAGAATGCGTCAAAAACTACAGCACACGGAACAGGTCTGATCCACCAAAAAATATCAGGACAAAACTGTTTCGTTTGCAGTGGCCCCCATAAAAGAGCCAACTTTTATCGCTCGAAAGGTTATTCTACAACGAGTTGGAATATAATGCTGCGTTTAAATACCCTGCTCACCTGAACTCACCGCGGTGGTAGCGACTTCCACACCCGAATCACTGACATTTGTCAGATCATCGGGATGTGTTAGCAACGACCTGCTACCACGCCAATGACTTTAGGTAGCCGATATTAATGAACACCACCAATCCGACTTAAACGCACGCCCGTTGGCCATTCACCTTCTTGCTTTTCAAAACTCATCCAAATAGCCGTAGCCTTACCCACCAGATTACGTTCTGGCACAAAGCCCCAATAGCGGCTATCTGCGCTATTATCGCGGTTGTCGCCCATCATAAAGTAATGGCCTTCCGGCACTACCCAAACCCCGAGAGGCTGATTAGGCTGCTGATAATAACCACCAATCTGATCCTGACGCCCTGGAACTGTCAAAATATGGTGTGCAACTGTCCCTAACGTCTCGCTACGCTCACGCAGACGCACACCACCATCAGGCACTGCCTGATTGGTTGGGATCTGGAAGAACCCAGCAGAAGCCTCACCATTCCCGCTATAGCGGAATGTCTGCACAAAATCACTTGGCTCTGACGTACTGTAAGTAATCGGCAACGCACTATCGCAAGAAGTGCCGGTGTTGCACGCAGGCTGAATTGTCACTTCTTTGCTGATTGGATTATAACTAACCCGATCACCCGGCAAACCCACTACACGTTTGATGTAGTCCACTCGCGGATCGAGCGGATATTTAAACACAGCAATATCGCCGCGTTTCGGATGCCCGGTAGGGATCAGTGTCGTTTGCGTTATCGGATCTTTAATGCCGTAAGCAAACTTCTCAACCAAAATGAAATCGCCGATCAATAACGTTGGCATCATCGAACCAGACGGAATCTGGAAAGGTTCGTAAATAAACGAACGTACGATAAATACCAGCGCTAATACTGGGAAAACTGAGGCACAAGTCTCAATCCAGCCTGGCTGTCTCGCCGCCTGCGATAACGTTTTATTATCTACCGCGCAGCCCGTTTGTGCCTTGATCTCCGCTGTTTGCGCATGCACTGCCGCAATTTTCGCCTGACGGGCTGGCCCCCATTTAAAGCGCTCGAAGCACCAGATAATTCCTGTCAATAGCGTTGCTATCGCTAAAATCAAAGCGAACATATTAGCCATCAAAACTCCTTATTTACTGTCTTTTCCGACGTGCAGAATAGCCAGGAAAGCCTCTTGCGGTAATTCAACGTTACCGACCTGCTTCATACGTTTCTTACCATCTTTCTGTTTCTGCAGAAGTTTTTTCTTACGGCTAACGTCACCGCCATAACACTTCGCCAGTACGTTTTTACGTAACTGTTTCACTGTTGAGCGGGCAATGATGTGGTTACCGATAGCTGCCTGAATAGCAATATCGAATTGCTGGCGTGGGATCAGCTCTTTCATTTTCTCAACCAGATCACGACCGCGGTACTGCGCATTGTCGCGATGGGTAATCAATGCCAATGCATCTACACGTTCGTTGTTGATTAATACATCAACACGGACCATGTCAGAGGTCTGGAAGCGTTTGAAATTGTAATCCAGTGAAGCATAACCGCGAGAGGTTGATTTCAGGCGGTCGAAGAAATCAAGCACCACTTCAGCCATTGGAATTTCATACGTCAACGCAACTTGGTTACCGTGGTAAACCATATTGGTCTGCATACCACGCTTTTCGATACATAACGTAATGACGTTACCCAGATACTCCTGTGGCAACAACATATGGCATTCAGCAATAGGTTCGCGCAGCTCTTCAATATTATTCAAAGCGGGTAGCTTGGAAGGGCTATCAACATAAACCGTTTCTTGACTGGTGGTGACCACTTCGTACACCACTGTTGGTGCCGTGGTGATAAGTTCCAGATCGTATTCGCGCTCCAGACGTTCCTGGATGATTTCCATATGCAGTAAGCCAAGGAAACCACAACGGAAACCAAAGCCCAATGCTGTCGAGCTTTCTGGCTCGTAGAACAGAGAAGCGTCGTTAAGACTTAACTTACCAAGTGCATCACGGAAGGCTTCATAATCATCTGAGCTAATCGGGAACAGACCCGCGTAAACCTGCGGCTTAACTTTCTTAAAACCAGGCAATGATTTCTCAGCCGGGTTACGGGTTAAGGTCAAGGTATCGCCGACTGGCGCGCCGAGAATGTCTTTAATCGCACAGACCAACCAGCCTACTTCACCACAGTTAAGGACATCACGGTCAATCCGTTTTGGCGTGAAGATACCCAAACGCTCAGCGTTATAGCTCTGGCCGGTGCTCATCACCTTAACTTTGTCGCCTTTGCGCAATGAACCGTTTTTGATACGGATTAATGACACAACGCCTAAATAGTTATCAAACCAAGAGTCGATAATCAGCGCCTGCAATGGGCCGTCTGGATCGCCTTCCGGTGGTGGGATATCACGGACCAAACGCTCAAGAATATCAGGTACACCAACCCCCGTTTTGGCTGAACAACGAACAGCATCAGTCGCATCGATACCGACAATATCTTCGATCTCTTCAGCGACACGTTCAGGATCAGCAGCAGGCAAGTCAATTTTGTTCAGAACCGGAACAACTTCCAGATTCATTTCCATCGCGGTGTAGCAGTTTGCCAGCGTCTGTGCTTCAACGCCCTGCCCTGCATCCACCACCAACAGAGCCCCTTCACAGGCCGCCAAAGAGCGGGAAACTTCATAAGAGAAGTCAACGTGACCGGGGGTATCAATAAAGTTGAGTTGATAGGTTTGACCATCCTTAGCATGATAATCAAGGGTCACACTCTGTGCCTTGATGGTAATACCACGCTCACGCTCCAGATCCATAGAATCGAGCACTTGAGCGGCCATTTCACGCTCTGATAATCCGCCACAAATCTGAATAATACGGTCCGACAGTGTCGATTTACCGTGGTCAATATGGGCAATAATAGAAAAGTTTCTTATGTGCTTCATTTATATGAATTTTTCTCTAGTCGTTGTCTTTAATTAATTATTGGTGGACACAGCGATGGACTCAAACCCAAAACTACCCACATAAATATGCACGCATCTTACACTGTAAGTTAGCCTCGTGAAAGGCATCACACTTAGCTTGTTCGCGGATTCACTCTGTTAAAATGTATCCACACCTTACCGTTAGCGGCAATTGATACGGCCTAGCCATACAACCATTTCTATCCGATATCTGATAACAACAGACAATATCCATAGCTATTTTGTGCCTACAAGCTCTAATTTATAGCTTTGATACATATTTTACTGAAAATAATCAGCGTGGTAGGCAACATCATTGTCATGATTAATGGCAGTCAATAATTTCTATTTTTGAGTATAAATCTTTATTAACTCACTTTAGGAAAATGCTCATTTACCTCATTGAGAAATAACCTAGAGTTACAAATATCAACCAAGTGAAATATCCTCTTGGCGGCCATATGGAGAATATTATGATTGACGAAGGAAAAATACTTAGCCGCCATGAGTTTAAAAATGAAAAATCAAAGTTAACTATCTTTGCAACAATAATTACATCAGCACTTATTGTTTTACTCATTACTGTATCTATAAAAACTTCTATATTCTCAACGCCATTTCTTATCGCTATTTTATGTCTCGCTCTCTTAGCTATATTATTGATTTTAACATTTTATTTTCGTTCAAATAGTAGTTCTGTATTTACCTATTTTCTTTATGAGAAAGGTGTACGTGTATTTAATCATTGCAATGGCAATGTCTATTTCATCCCATTTAATAAAATCAAATACATTCATAAATATCACACTGGCATAAATTCTAATGGAAGAATTAATACCATGGCCTTTCGCACATCAAAACTTCAGCCATGGAATATTATAGTTAACAATATAAGTAATGCTTACCCACTTATAAATACAATAATTCATCAGCAAGTTATGCATGTTGGTGTAGTCAGTTTAAATACTTTGTCTCTAGGTAAAAGTGTTGTATTTGATCTGATCAAGAAGAATGATAACTGGTTAAATATACCGATAATTAATGGTGTTTTAAATATCATTAAGGTGAAAAGTATTCAGATGGATACGATTCCGCTGACTCTAAGTGCACACGCACTGATGACTACAGGAGGTACTATTTATATCGAAGATATTTTACGTATCGAGATCTCTAGAGAAAAGCGTTATGACAAAGTCCGATTATTTGGTGCAGAAGGTAACCTACTATTTTCATTAGACTATTCAGCACTTATCAGTGCTGATCTATTTATTGCTTTAATTGAACACATGATACAAAACCGCATCCCCGCCTATTATGGCTAAGATTAAGATAATGAATTATTGCTCTTGCTGAATTCGTATAGCCGTTGGAGGTAAACCAATTTGTAAGACTGTAGGCTGGTAATCACTCTGCCCTTCGATTCTGGCTGCCAATTTCTTGGCTAACAAAAAGCCTAAGCTAGCCCCTGAAATAGCACCAAGCGCAGTAAAAGCATCGGTAACAAATAACGCTTGGAACAAAGCCCCACCAGCAATTAACCCTGCTAATGGGGTTAAATATACCAAAGAGGCAGAACGTAATAAGCTGCCTTCGCTAATTCCAACTTCAACTCTCTGCCCAGGCTCAAGCGGTTGTGAAATCGATATTTGTAATTGATGATCAGATTCTGGCCCCAATTCATTTAACAGATGACTACCACAGCCGCTACGCGCATTACAACTTCCACAACCAGATTGTGGCTCACAACGTAGAAGCGCAATTCCATTCTTCCACGAGATAACTGTGGCCCACTCTTTCATCATTTCGCAGACTCCAGAACCACACTATCGGCAATACGTTTCGCTGTTGCCGGTGGTAGTTCACCAACTACAGTGATTTCTACATTGTTGCGAGCTTCAGTATGAACAGTACGACGCCCCTGACGTAATGATTGTTCTGAAGGAACATCTTTACTCAACGGGTTCACATTCACCGAAAAACTAAATAGGCCATCAGTATAGAGCCGTGATTCCGTCGGCGTATCCATATTCGGCAAAGTACGGCGGCTACGCGAAATCTCAGTAACACCTTCTGGTAACCAGCGCGGAGCCCAAGTGAAATCTACTTTGGTTTTAGCGGGTAATGCCAGCAAAGGTGGCAATGAGAGTTTGACCAAGCCCTTCAGAATCTCCTGGATAGGCTCCCCGATAGCAAAAGAGATCACACGAAACTGCTCAAGTGTTTCACCGTCCTTGTCTAGCAGGTCTATTCGCATCGGAAGTTTAGTTGTCTCATCCATCCAAATAATATAGCTATAGCGTGTACTGTCACGGGATACCACCCGAATAACCTGACATGGCCTATCCGCTACACGGGCACGACCAAGCGCAATATAGTTATAATATTTTGATAGTTTTTCAAAATCGGGGAAAACAACAGAAGGCAATGCATCAACTATATGCTCACCGGCAAGGGTGAAAGAGTCAAAACCTGGTTCGAAATAACTTATTTCATTTCCACGCTGTAAGATCTCAGTACGTGGACCATCCATACGCAGTAATTGCGCCAAGGTTTTTTTATCTAAAATAGCATGTCGATAGCGAAGAGAATCAATCCCTTGCTTGTTAACATTGATATACGATAGCTCATAATTGAGCGATTGGCTGGCAGTACTCATTTCCTGCAACATAGCTATCGGCGCAGTATCCGCCGAAGCTAGTGTTGGCATGAATAGGCTGCCCGCCAATAAACAAACGGAAAACCAAAATTGCTTCATTACTGCTGCTGCATTCCTAAGGACTGAGTGCCAGGGACCTGAATTGCTGCTTGCGTTGATGTCGAAGGCTGCTGCAACACATCAGTTTGTGGTAAACGACGTTGCAATTCAAAATCTTGCAACTGGGTCATCATATTGACGCGCCGACGCTGCTCTTGAACTTGATGTTGTTGAGAAGTTCCGAAAGAGCCATCAGCAGGTACACCAAAACTGACTGGTGAAGCTTTACCCATCATCGGTAACGTATTAAATGCAGGTGATTCTGGCTGCAAATTACCAGACGCAGGTTGGTTATATTGCTGAACCCCAACAATCACGGCTAGCGAAACACAGGCTGCCACACCCACTTGCGTAATCTGGCTGGCCCACGGGCGAACTTTGTGCCAGAAAGGCATTTTCTGCCAGGTATGTGGTTGTGGCTGAGATTCAGGCACAGCAATAGGAGCAAAACGAGTTGGCTCGTTTTTGAGCGCCTCTGCGACACGGCTGGCGATATCCAGATGCAAGACCTCACCAACATCCCCCCGCAGGGTATCACGGATTAAATGATAGCTCTGCCAGCTCTGCTGCAATGCTTTATCTTTCGATAAAGAACCAAGCAGCTCACTATCAAGAGTTTCTCCGTCCATCAGAGCGGAAAGCTTTTCTTTCTGCATGCCAAATACCCTTTATGTGTCCGCTTAACGCTGAATCAGCGGCTGAACTTTGTTATCGATAGCTTCTCTGGCGCGGAAGATACGGGAACGAACAGTACCCACCGGACAGTCCATAATTTCAGCTATCTCTTCATAGCTTAGACCATCTAACTCCCTGAGTGTAATCGCCATACGGAGATCTTCAGGAAGTGACTCTATGGTTTTAAAAACTATCTGCCTTAACTCTTCAGACAACATTAAGTTCTCAGGGTTCGATATTTCTTTCAATGCACCCGCATTTTCGTAATTTTCAGCATCATTTGCATCCACATCACTGGATGGCGGGCGCCGCCCCTGAGCGACTAAGTAATTTTTTGCTGTATTGACAGCAATACGGTAAAGCCACGTATAGAAAGCACTATCGCCACGGAATGATGCCAATGCGCGATACGCCTTAATAAAAGATTCCTGCACTACATCAGGGACATCGCCCTGAGGCACGTATCGGGATACGAGGCTCGCAACCTTATGCTGGTATCGAATTACCAGTAAATTGAACGATTGCTGATCACCTTTCTGGACCCGTTCAACCAGCATCTGATCCGTTAACTGCTCGCTCATCCGAGGTGAACTCTCCCGAAATCTATCCCCACGCTAAAAATAGTACTGCCAGCCATATCTTTATTTTCCTGAGCAAGCACACGCTTGGAGTTTATAAAAATTGCAAAGTTCCATGTTGCCAGATTTTTTGTCTGAATATTATTTAGACATCTTATAGCCATAGCTTTTGCTCTGGCAGATAGGCTAACATGAAATTCCCTCTTCTTCTGCACACATCATACGATATGCAATCATCATCTGAACACGTTAGCGATGTATTGATCATCGGGAGTGGCGCTGCCGGTTTGTCATTAGCATTACGCCTCGCGCCACATTGTAAAGTTACCGTTCTGAGTAAAGGGCCACTTAATGAAGGTGCCACTTTTTATGCTCAGGGAGGAATTGCTGCCGTTTTTGATGAAACCGACAGCATCAGTTCACATGTCGATGACACCCTGATTGCCGGGGCCGGGCTTTGTGACAAGGACGCCGTAGAATTTATTGCTAGCAACGCCCGCTCTTGCGTGCAATGGCTGATTGATCAAGGCGTCCTATTTGATACTGAAACCAGTGCCAGCGGCGAAGAACGCTATCACCTTACACGCGAAGGCGGTCATAGCCATCGCCGTATTCTGCATACCGCTGATGCTACAGGTAAAGAAGTAGAAACTACACTCGTAGGTAAAGCAAGTACCCACCCTAATATTTTAGTTAAAGAGCGCTGCAATGCAGTCGACCTTATCACATCCAACAAAATTGGCCTGACGGGGACTAAACGCGTAGTTGGCGCTTACATCTGGAACCGCGAGTTAGAAAAAGTTGAAACTTTTCGGGCTAAAGCTGTCGTGTTAGCAACTGGTGGCGCGGCGAAAGTTTATCAATATACGACTAACCCAGATATCTCCTCTGGAGATGGCATTGCCATGGCCTGGCGTGCTGGATGTCGAGTTGCTAACCTGGAATTCAATCAATTTCACCCAACCTGCCTGTTCCATCCGCAAGCTCGTAACTTTTTATTGACTGAAGCATTGCGTGGTGAGGGTGCCTATCTTAAGCGCCCTGATGGTAGCCGTTTCATGCCTGATTTTGACTCACGGGGTGAACTTGCGCCACGTGATATCGTCGCGCGTGCGATAGACCATGAAATGAAGCGCCTCGGTGCAGATTGCATGTATTTGGATATCAGCCATAAACCCGCTGATTTCGTGATACAACACTTCCCGATGATTTACGAAAAACTACTGTCATTGGGTATTGATCTGACCAAAGAAGCCATTCCTATCGTCCCGGCCGCACATTATACCTGTGGTGGTGTGATGGTAGACCAGCACGGGCGTACCGATCTGGATGGGTTATATGCCATTGGTGAAGTCAGCTATACCGGCTTACATGGCGCTAACCGTATGGCATCTAACTCACTGCTCGAGTGTCTGGTTTACGGCTGGTCTGCCGCTGAGGATATTCTTACACGCTTACCCCATGCCAAGCTGGCTAAGCATTTACCGGACTGGGATGAGAGCCGGGTTGATAACTCAGATGAACGAGTTGTCATTCAGCATAACTGGCATGAATTACGCCTATTTATGTGGGACTACGTCGGTATCGTGCGGACCACTAAACGCTTAGAGCGCGCCTTACGCCGAATTAATACCTTGCAGCAGGAGATTGATGAATATTATGCCAATTTCCGTATCTCTAACAATCTGTTGGAATTACGTAATTTGGTGCAGGTTGCCGAGTTAATTGTGCGTTGTGCTATGGACCGAAAAGAGAGTCGTGGTTTGCATTACACACTTGATTATCCTGATCAAATAGATAATCCGAAACCGACGATTCTCCATCCATAATGCATTTCAGGGCGCAGTTCCGGCTATGCGCCCTGCTTCAATCTCTTCTCCGTGGCCTTAATATCCAGACTAATAGTTAAGATAAAAATCACTGATTAACGCACAGAACTCAGGCGAGTACACACCTTCCGATTGGCGCAGATCCAATTTCTGGTACTCAGTTTCACTGGATTTGCGCGATAACGTCAGCAACATTCGATGCAAGGGTTTACCGGGACGATCCCGAATATCAACCTGACAGCGGACAAACCACTTTTTTTGCACCGCCAGACGAGCGAGTTCAGTGCCTAAATCCTGAGGTAAAACCACACAAAACAGGCCGTCCTCTGTGATAAGCTTCTCAGCGCAATTCAGTAAAGCGTCATGAGTTAAGGAGCCGGTGTAACGTGCGGTATCACGGGCTTCATCCCGGCAGGCAACTGCGGGGGCAAAATAAGGTGGATTACTGACAATCAGGTCATACTGATGAGGATGGTTTTCGGCAAACTGATGCACATTTTGCGCATAAATTCGAATTCGCTCAGACCAGGGCGATAACGCCGCGTTGCTGCTTGCTTGTTGCGCCGCCTCCGGTTCTAGCTCAACACCATCAATCAATACCTCTGATGACGAACGCTGAGCAATCATCAAGGCAATTAGCCCGCTGCCGCAGCCAATATCCAGTACTTTGCGGGCTTTTTCTACCGGAACCCAAGCACCTAGTAGCACACCGTCGGTGCCCACTTTCATCGCACAACGATCATGTGCCACAAAAAATTGTTTAAAAGTGAAACCACCACCACGCAATACCGGTTTTTTTTTCAATTGTTCGCCCACATTAGTCACCAGAATCTATAACCGGCGTAGCATAGGACAATATGATTGAAGGGAAAAGACATCATTACCGCTTAAACAGGTGAAGAATTCGGCTAACCCGTCTATAATCGGCGCCCCAAGTAGAGGAAGACCATGACTGTAACCAATTTTTCCGAACTCGATCTCGATGAACGCCTGATTGACGCACTGCGCGACAAAGGCTATGAGCGCCCAACTGCCATTCAAGCTGCGGCTATTCCGCCAGCTATGGATGGACGTGATGTATTGGGTTCGGCTCCAACAGGTACTGGCAAAACTGCCGCCTTTTTGCTGCCAGCCTTGCAGCATTTGCTGGATTTCCCACGCAAAAAATCTGGCCCGCCTCGGATTTTGATCCTAACGCCGACCCGTGAACTGGCAATGCAAGTTGCGGATCAAGCCCGTGAACTGGCTAAGCATACACAACTGGATATCGCGACGATCACCGGTGGTGTGGCTTATATGAACCACGCGGAAGTCTTTAGCGAGAATCAAGATATTGTGGTTGCTACCACTGGCCGCTTGCTGCAATACATCAAAGAAGAGAACTTTGACTGTCGCGCAGTAGAGACCCTGATTCTGGACGAAGCTGACCGTATGCTTGATATGGGCTTTGCGCAGGATATCGAAACCATCGCGGCAGAAACCCGCTGGCGCAAACAGACTTTGCTGTTCTCCGCGACACTGGAAGGCGAGGCCATTCGCGAGTTTGCCGAACGCATCCTCGAAGAACCGGTTGAGCTGGAAGCTGACCCATCGCGCCGTGAACGCAAAAAAATTCAGCAATGGTACTACCGCGCTGACGATATCGAACATAAAACCGCTTTGCTGGTGCATCTGCTCAAGCAACCGGAAGTGCAGAAATCTATCATTTTCGTGCGTACCCGTGAAAAGGTACATCAACTGGTCAGTTGGTTGCGTGAAGCTGGGATCAACGCCTGGTTCCTTGAAGGCGAAATGGTTCAGGCCAAACGTACCGAAGCCGTTATTCGTTTAAGTGATGGCCGAGTGAATGTGTTAGTAGCGACTGACGTTGCTTCACGCGGCTTGGATATCGACGACATCAGCCACGTATTCAACTTTGACTTGCCGCTGACTGCTGACGTCTACCTTCACCGCATTGGCCGTACTGGCCGCGCGGGGCGTAAAGGTATAGCGATCTCACTGGTTGAAGCGCATGACCACTTATTACTGGGCAGAATTGGACGCTATCTCAAAGAACCGCTGAAACCACGTGTTGTTGATGAGTTGCGCCCAACCAGTAAAGAGCCAAGTTCAAAATCTACCGGCAAGCCGTCGAAAAAGGTTTTGGCTAAACGTAAAGAACTAAAAGAAGCTAGCAAAGAAAAAGCCAAAGTGAAGGTTCGTCACCGCGATGCTAAAAACGTGGGTAAACGCCGTCAGCCGAAAGAAAAACCAGATACCAAGAGTACCGGTTAATTCAGCAACCTGACTAAGAAGCCGCTTATCAATAGCGGCTTTTTTTATAAGCAAAAAAGGGAGCCGAAGCTCCCTTGTGACTTTTGTCACTAAATCGTTGTGATAAGAATTACAGACTTTCAGTGAAAGTACGAGTAATCACATCACGTTGCTGTTCTGGTGTCAGTGAGTTGAAACGCACTGCATAGCCGGACACACGAATGGTCAGCTGCGGATATTTTTCTGGGTTTTTCACTGCATCTTCCAGTGTTTCGCGGCGCAGAACGTTTACGTTCAAATGCTGACCACCTTCAACACGCACAGTAGGTTGCAGTTCCAGTGGAACTTCACGATATTCGATCTGGCCCAACTCACTTGCTGGAACGATCTGGTCCTCTGCGTAGCCTGATTTAGCGCAAACACAACGCAGTTCATCTTTTTCATCATCCAACAGCCAGAAAGAGTTCAATAGAGCTTCATTGCTAGCTTTAGTAATTTGAATACCAATAATCATTTGGGGCCTCCGTAATACGGCTATAAATTCCAAGGGAGAAAAACTTTCTTGGTTATTTGGTAAAACCATTGTTGTCTTATTGTTCTGTATACCAGTCAGACTGCTGCAATTCTTTGACCTAAATCAATATTTTCGCCACACCGACAGGTACGTCACTGCCAAATTTATGTTTTATATCAATTTTATCGATAGAGTTAACAGCAATTATTTTTGTAAATTTTCAACATTTTTTTGCATCGAAAGGTCAAAAAAACATCATTACGTCACAGACCCGGGTTTAACAGTTTCACTCACGAGTTTGAATCGGTAAGCTATCGCACATCAATATCTTACAGAAACCAAGGAGAGTGTTTATGTCCGTCTCCCTTAGCTGGCACGATGTGATCGGCCAGGAAAAAGAACTACCTTACTTTAAAGATACACTGACCTATGTGGCCGCAGAACGCAGTGCTGGTAAAATTATCTATCCATCGCAGAAAGACGTATTTAACGCATTCCGCCTCACCGAATTGGACCAGGTTAAAGTGGTTATTTTGGGCCAAGATCCCTACCACGGCCCTAATCAGGCTCATGGATTATCATTTTCCGTGTTGCCGGGTGTCCCTGCTCCCCCTTCTCTGGTGAATATGTACAAAGAACTGACCACTGACATTCCCGGCTTCCAACGTCCAAACCATGGTTTTTTACAAAGCTGGGCCGAGCAAGGTGTGCTGCTGCTTAATACCGTGCTAACTGTCGAAGCGGGTAATGCACACTCTCACGCCAATCTTGGCTGGGAAACCTTTACCGATAAAGTGATTGCAGCACTGAATGAACATCGCGATGGTGTCATTTTTATGTTGTGGGGGGCTCATGCGCAGAAAAAGGGTCGAATTATTGACACTCAGCGCCATTATATTTTGAAAGCCCCACATCCATCACCACTCTCAGCACATCGCGGTTTTCTTGGCTGTAAGCACTTTTCACAAGCAAATCAGCTGTTACAGCAGCAAGGTTTACCACCAATTGACTGGCAACCCAAACTGCCCACTGAAGAATAAAACGTTATTTGCTCAAAAAACGGATAAAAAAAGGCACCTAAAAAGGTGCCTTTCTCACGTTAGGACACCTTAAGCTTTCGCTTTAGATACCGCAACCATTGCCGGGCGTAACAGACGGCCATTCAGCGTATAGCCTTTTTGCATCACCATCATCACGTTATTGGGCTCGTGATCGGCAGATTCAAGCATCGTCATTGCCTGATGAACTTCAGGATTAAATGGCACATTGGTATCGCTGACAACTTCAATACCGAATTTACCGACGGCATCAAGCAGTGATTTCAGTGTCAATTCAACACCTTCAATCATCGAAGTCAGTTCAGTATTGGCTTTGTCAGCAGTATCCAGTGCGCGCTCCAGATTATCGATCACTGGCAATAATTCAGCAGAGAATCTTTCCAAAGCAAACTTATGCGCTTTCTCAACATCCAATTCAGTACGACGACGGATATTCTCAACTTCAGCCTTAGCGCGTAGCAAGCTCTCGCGCTCACGCTGTATGGCTGCAGCCAACTGCGCTTCAAGCTCGGCAACACGCGGATCTACACCTTCACCCGTCTCTTGTGTCGCTTCCACTTGCTGCTCTGCTGCATTTTCCATTTCTTCCGAGACTTGCTCGTTTGGTGTTTTCTGTTCTTTACTACTCATGGATATCTCCGCGTTTTAGCATTAATCTCGCTACTTGGCTTATTATGGGGATCAAAACCGGGGATTCAAGGGAACCGGTCATAATGTGGGGTAAAAGAGTCCCCCAGTAAGGAAAATCACGGCAATGAATAATAAAAGATTCAATTGTATTGGTATTGTCGGTCACCCACGACACCCGGCTGCACTTGCCACCCATGAAATGCTCTACCACTGGCTAAACGCCAGAGGTTATGACGTTATGGTTGAACAACAGATTGCTAAAGATCTCAATTTAACTGGCGCAGTCACCGGTAGTTTGGCTGAAATCGGCCAAAAAGCTGATTTAGCGGTAGTGGTCGGCGGTGATGGCAACATGCTGGGTGCCGCACGCGTCCTCGCCCGCTATGATATCAAAGTGATTGGCGTCAACCGAGGCAATCTGGGCTTTTTGACCGATTTAGATCCGGATAATGCCCAGCAACAGCTTTCCGATGTGTTGGAAGGCGAATACCTAAACGAACAACGTTTCTTGCTAGAAGCCCAAGTCACTCGTACTGATCAACAAAGCCGCATCAGCACCGCGATAAATGAAGTGGTTTTGCATCCTGGCAAAGTAGCACATATGATTGAATTCGAAGTGTATATCGATGACCGCTTCGCATTTTCTCAGCGTTCTGATGGTTTAATCATCGCCACCCCAACTGGCTCGACAGCTTATTCGCTCTCAGCAGGCGGTCCAATCCTGACGCCCACACTGGATGCCATCGTCTTAGTTCCCATGTTCCCGCACACCCTGACTGCTCGCCCACTGGTAATTAATAGTAGCAGCACCATTCGTTTGAAGTTTTCACAAATTACCAGCGACCTGGAAATAAGTTGTGACAGCCAGATAGCCTTGCCGATTCAGGAGGGAGAAGAAGTACTCATCCGGCGCAGTGATTTCCACCTCAATCTCATTCATCCAAAAGACTACAGTTATTTCAACACGTTAAGTACAAAACTAGGTTGGTCAAAAAAATTATTCTAAAAAACGCCTTAGGGACTTTACTGTATATAAAACCAGTTTATACTGTATTCAAATACAGCCATGTGTTTATGTACAGGAGATTTACCATGCTGGCCCAATTAACCATCAGTAACTTTGCAATTGTGCGTGAGTTAGAAATTGATTTTCAACCCGGAATGACGGCAATTACTGGCGAAACTGGGGCAGGTAAATCCATCGCCATAGATGCATTAGGACTATGTCTTGGCAGCCGTTCAGAGGGCAGTATGGTACGTTTAGGGGCAACACGTGCTGATATCTGCGCGCGCTTCTCATTGGCAGATACCCCATCAGCCCGTCAGTGGTTGGAAAACAACCATCTTGATGACAGCAATGAATGCTTGCTGCGACGAGCGATTGGAACAGATGGCCGCTCAAGAGGCTTTATTAATGGTACAGCAGTGCCTTTGTCTCAATTACGGGAGCTGGGCCAACACCTGATCCAAATTCACGGTCAGCATGCCCACCAGTTGCTGTTAAGACCCGACCATCAAAAACAATTATTAGATGCTTACGCAGACCAATCAGCCCTACTTGCTGAAATGAAAGCGGCCTATCAAATCTGGCACCAAAGTTGTCGCGCTCTGGCACTTCATCAGCAGCAATCACTGGAACGTAGTGCTCGCCATGAACTGCTGCAATATCAGTTGAAAGAGCTGAATTCATTCGCCCCACAGGCGGGTGAATATGAGCAAATTGATAGTGAATATAAGCGTCTGGCAAACAGTGGGCAGCTGTTGTCACTCAGTCAGCAAACCTTGCAGTTACTGTCAGATGACGAACAAAGTAACATCCTCAGCCAGCTCTACTCTGCCAAACATCAGTTAACCGAACTGGCGAGTATGGATGAGCAATTTAATAATCTGCTCAATATGCTGGAAGAAGCCTCAATCCAAATCAGTGAAGCCAGTGATGAGTTACGTCACTATGCTGAACAATTGGATATGGATCCCAATCGCTTATATGAGCTGGAAAAACGGCTATCCCGCCAATTAAATCTGGCACGTAAGCACCACGTTGCGCCGGAAGAACTACCACAGTTCCATCAACAGTTGCTGGATGAGCAAGAACAACTCTCGCAACAAGAAAATGATCATGAGCAACTCAGTAATGAAGTTAATACTCACTATCAGCATGCACTTGCTATCGCCAAACGGTTGCACGAGGAACGCCAGCATTATGCTGATGAATTGGCTGCACTGATTACCGAGAGCATGCATGAGCTGTCGATGCCACATGGCAGACTCACTATTGATGCCCAGTTTGAGCCAGAACACCTCAGTGCCGAAGGGGCAACCCGAATTGAGTTCTGTGTCACAACCAATCCAGGTCAACCACTACAACCACTGGCTAAAGTTGCTTCTGGTGGCGAGCTGTCTCGCATCGCCTTGGCTATTCAGGTCATTACAGCGCGTAAAATGGACACCCCTGCGCTTATCTTTGATGAAGTCGATGTTGGCATCAGTGGACCAACAGCAGCCATAGTGGGTCGCCTGCTGCGTCAGCTTGGCGAGTCGACCCAAGTCATGTGTGTGACTCACCTTCCACAAGTTGCAGGTTGCGGTCACCAACATTTCTTTGTGAGTAAACAAACCGATGGCACTGAAACCGAAACACAGATGCATCGACTCGATAAAAAAGCCCGCTTGCAAGAGTTGGCGCGCCTTCTGGGTGGCAGTGAAGTGACGAAAAACACCTTGGCAAACGCAAAAGAATTGCTCGCAGCGTAGAAAAGATTAACTTTTTTCCTTTCTAGAGGTCATACAGGTGCCCTGTAAAGGTTTCCAACTGATGCAAGGTCTATTATCATCGTCATCCTACGCCCTAAAGGAATGTGATTACTATGCGCTGTAAAATGCTGACTGCCGCCGCTGTAATGCTTGCAATGCTTACTGCGGGTTGTTCAACGCTGGAGAAGGTGGTCTACCGGCCTGATATTAATCAGGGTAACTATTTATCACCTAATGATGCGTCCAAAATTCATAAGGGTATGACCCAGCAACAAGTGGCATATACCTTAGGCACCCCAATGTTGCAGGATCCATTTGGTACTAAAACCTGGTTCTACGTATTCCGTCAGCAACCTGGCCACGAAAAAATCACGCAACAAACACTGACGTTGACCTTCGATAGCAGTGGTGTGCTGACTGATATCAAAAACGATCCAACATTAGCAGGAAATTAATTTATCCGAAGATTGCCGAGTAGATTGAGGGAGCGGATGCTGATTAGGATTTTTAGTGCTGGGCCGATTAATGCTTATGTCGCCACACGATAGCGCACGTTTTTTCTCAAGAGCAGTCTAGGGCAACAACAAAAATAAGGCGCGCCCGTGCCTTATTTTTTTGCGTGCTCAGCGCGCTGGCGGCGTAGTTCTTTCGGATCTGCGATTAGTGGGCGATATATCTCAACCCGATCGCCGTCATTAAGCTTATCGCCAAGTTTTACCGGGCGGCTATAAACACCCACTTTATTTTTTGTCAGATCGATATCTGATCGTAACTCAAGCAGACCCGATGCCTTAATAGCATCCTCGACAGTACTGCCTTCATCAAGGGTAACAGGGCGCAGGTATTGGCGTTCAGGCAAAGCATAAACCACCTCAACGCGAATATCAGACACTATAAACCTCTTTAGCTCGTTGGGTGAACGCCTGCACCATACTTCCAACTAACTCTTTGAAGATCTTGCCAAAAGCCAATTCAATCAGCTTATTAGTAAATTCAAAATCAAGGTGCAGCTCAACTTTACAGGCATCCGCACTCAGTGGGGTAAAATGCCATCCGCCCATTAATGTACGAAACGGCCCATCCACCAGTTGCATATTAATGCTCTGGTTATCAGTCAATGTATTACGTGTGGTAAAGGTTTTGCTTATTCCGGCTTTGGCAACATCAACGGCTGCGATCATTTCATTTTCAGTAGCATCAAGTACTCGGCTTCCGGTACAACCTGGTAAAAATTCTGGGTAAGAACAAACATCATTAACCAGTTGATACATCTGTTCTACGCTGAACGGAACCAACGCAGAGCGGCTAATTTGCGGCATAACATTTCCTGTGAGACATAAAACGCACTGATAATACCATTTATCTACCGCCAGACAAAAAATCTGCTAGGCATTCTGTGCAACAAATGAGACAAAATGCACCGGCATCCTGCGGGAAAGGATTTCATTCGCCTCTACATACAGTATAATGATCAACATTATGACAAAGAAAAAAGCATACAAACCCGGTTCCGCAACCATTGCGCAAAATAAGCGCGCCCGCCACGAATACTTCATCGAGCAAGAGTTCGAAGCGGGTCTGTCTTTGCAAGGTTGGGAAGTAAAATCCCTGCGTGCTGGTAAAGCCAACATCAGTGATAGCTACGTCACTTTTAGAAACGGTGAAGCCTTCCTATTCGGGGCTACTATTACACCGCTTAACGTCGCTTCAACTCATGTTGTCTGTGAACCAATGCGTACACGCAAATTATTGCTGAATAAACGCGAACTGGATTCGCTGATCGGCAAAGTTAACCGCGACGGTTTTACCGTAGTTGCCCTTTCCGTGTATTGGAAAAATGCGTGGGTTAAAGTTAAAATCGGTGTCGCAAAAGGTAAAAAAGATCACGATAAGCGCGATGACATCAAAGATCGTGAGTGGCAGGTTGATAAAGCCAGAATAATGAAACATGCAAATCGTTAAGTCACTGGCTTAACAGGCTATAGTTCTGGTATACTACATAAGTTCTTTGGGGCTGATTCTGGATTCGACGGGATTTGCGAAACCCAAGGTGCATGCCGAGGTGCGGAGGCCTCGTAAAAAACCGCAAAAAAAATAATTGCAAACGACTCGCAATACGAATCTGCTGCTTTAGCAGCTTAATCAGCCTAAGAAACTGAAGATTCCCTCTCTCCCTAGCCTCCGCTCTTAGGACGGGGATCAAGAGAGGTCAAACCTAAAAGAGATCGCGTGGACACCTTGCCTGGGGTGAAAGCGTTAAATCCAATCAGGATAGTTTGTTAGTGGCGTGTCCGTCCGCAGCTAACCGGCGAATGTAATGACTGGACTAAGCATGTAGTACCGACGGCGTAGTAATTTCGGACGGGGGTTCAAATCCCCCCAGCTCCACCACTTTTAGTTTTACCGAAGTATAGTAAAGTCTACTAAGCCCGCATGGAACCAGCCTTGCGGGCTTTTTTACGTCTATAGTAGTCTACCGAGAATTGCTAGAAACCACTACTTATGGCACCCTCCTTGGGACCCAATACAAAGGGTCCAAAACTTGAGGGTCCCAAAATGGCAAAACTCGCAAAAAAACTCACGGATACTGAAATCAAAAGTACTAAACCTGCAGACAAAGAAATCAACTTGTTTGACGGTGATGGCTTAATGCTAAGAATCGCGCCCCTCTCAAGGGGTGGTAAGAAAAATTGGTATTTCAGGTATGCAGTGCCAGTAACTAAAAAGCGAACAAAGGTAAGCCTCGGAACCTACCCCCACCTCACGTTAGCAAGAGCAAGAGCTTTGCGGGATGAATACCTATCTTTACTTGCCAATGGCATCGATCCACAAGTCCATAACAACGATAAAGCTAATGCATTAAAGGATGCTACTGAGCACACGCTACAAGCCGTTGCTCGAAAGTGGTTAGATGAGAAGGTAAAGACATCTGGTATATCCAAAGACCATGCAGAAGACATCTGGCGCAGTCTTGAACGAAATATCTTCCCCGGATTAGGCAATGTTCCTATAAAAGAGATCCGGCCTAAGTTATTGAAGCAGCATCTTGACCCAATTGAACAACGTGGTGTATTGGAAACCCTGCGCCGAATCATTTCCCGCCTGAATGAAATCTTCCGCTGGGCAGCGACAGAAGAACTTATTGAGTTTAATCCTGCTGATAACCTCGGTCAGCGTTTTAGTAAACCTAAAAAGCAAAATATGCCCGCCCTTCCCCCCAGCGAACTACCAAGATTTATGGCTGCTCTGGCGAATGCTTCCATACGGCTGGAAACACGTATGCTGATTGAATGGCAGTTGCTTACTTGGGTTCGCCCCGGAGAGGCTGTTCGTGCGCGTTGGGCTGACATCGATACAGAAAACAAAATCTGGAACATCCCCCCTGAATTTATGAAGATGAAACGTCCTCATAAAGTGCCGCTCAGCAAAGAAGCTCTTCGTATACTAGAAAATATGCAGCCTATCAGTAGCCATCGTGAATGGGTGTTCCCCAGCATAAAAACTCCGCTGACCCATATGCATGAGCAAACAGCCAATGCAGCGTTAATACGTATGGGTTTAGGTGGTGAATTGGTTGCTCACGGTATGCGATCTATCGCAAGGACAGCGGCAGAGGAATGCGGTAAATTTAGGACGGAAGTTCTTGAATCGGCTTTGGCTCATACCAAAAGCACTGAGATTATAGCCGCTTACAATCGTGCAGAGTATCTCGTCGAAAGAGCAGATCTTATGCAATGGTGGGGGGATTATATTCAAGTGCAGAAACATAAGGCTATTGCAGCGTGATAGTGATGCGATCTTACGGCTCCCACGAGATCTGTGTTAAATGACCCAAACAGAAGTTTATGGTCTTGGTTTCCGTTCTAAAGCTTGTAGCGCATTGATTAAGTCTGGTTTGTGGTCAAAGGACAGCGTTGGACATCAGATGAACCATCAAGAGTGCAATGCAATTCGTTCGGCTTATATCCATAAGGCTGAACATAATAATGAACGCATGCTAATAGTTCAATATATTTATTATTTAGATGCTAACCGAGAACAAATTATTAGACCGCTCTATTTTGCTAAATAATCGAGGCAAAAGCACAAGGATGTGCTGGCTGGTTATATTTTACTGATTTTCAATGTCTTTTTAAAAAAAAGAGTTGCAAATTCGTTTCTACTTGTGGGCGTTTTAGTCAAATTATTCAGTAGGATAATGTATAATATTTTTCAAACGCTTCCATTTTTGTAAATAGTTGTATATAAATCATCCTATGTTTGTTCGGATAGTGTGTAAAAGGGCCTACGTGAATTTATTCACGAACATCGATAACACATCAACAATAGTAAATGTGTAAAAAATGATACTAGTAAATATTATAATCAGCTAAGGATTGATAATGATTGACATTAGCTCAGCAAAAATAGAAAAATTAATTGTTCATCGAGTAGGCAATAAAATTAGAGAAGAGGGGTATAAGCTTTCTTCAAATGAAGCAAAAATAAATGATCACTTAAATGATCTATTTTTGAAACATTACTTGCTTCCTTTATCAAAAATCGATTCTTGCTTCCAATTCTATCACGAGTCAGATATTACACTAAATGAAATTCACCAATTTACGTCAAGAATTTTTTTCAATCCTAGCTCTTTTCAAGAACAATCCGTTAACATAGCAAAACATTTATACAGTGCCTCAACTCATCCTAATATAGCAGGTGGGGATTTTATAATAATTTTATTTTCCGAAATAAAACTAAATGATATATCATCATATGGAATAGCCATATTAAAAATAGAGAGTAAAGATGACTATTTAGATATAAAAGACAATGCGGGAATATTTCAACCACACGAGAGAACAGGAATATCTTTAAATAAAATACAAAAGGGTGCGTTAATCATATCCGATACAAAAACAATATATGCCATTGATAATTTAGGGCAAAAAACAAAATATTGGTTAGATTCATTTTTAAAAGTAGTTCCTTTAAAAACACAAAAGTCTTGCACTAAAGCTGGAGGCGAAATATTAAAATCAATATCATCTAAAATTGATGATACTTCAATGTCTTTAAACCTAAATAAGGAAGTTGAGAAAAAAATAAAATCTTCACCGAAAATATCAATAAAGGAAATAAAAGATATAGCCGCGAAATTTTTAAATATAGAAAAGATGGATACAGTATTTTCCAGTGTGAGAGAGAAATTTGGTTTCGACTTGTCCGATGATATTGAAATAGAATCACATGATTTAGAAAAATACACAAAAAAAATAACAAGAAAAACAAAAATAGATGATGGTGTGAGTTTAATAATCACTAATCCAACACATCAAGTTGATAAAATATCAGTTAAAAAATCTGAGTCTGGATTACAAGCTCTTATCGATATCAGTATAAAAGGAGAATAAAATGGGCGAGAACTCCAAAAAATCAGGTGAAATTGGTGAAAAATTAACAACACAAATTTTATCATCTATAGGATGGGATCTATCATTGCATAATGTATCTATTAAATGTAATACACCAAGTCATTTATCTAAATTAGGGAAAAAAAGAACAACTCACGGAGAGGACCAAATATATACCTATCACAATCCATTTCATGATGATACTACTAATATAGTGCATATTTCAGTAAAAAATAACTTAGAAAAATACCCTGCTGAAGGAACATTAAAAATAAAATTCAAAGAATATATTAAAGAACTTCAAGAAATTATTGAGTGTGCCAAACATAGTCCAGAATTAAAGGAATTAAATACAGCCAATAAAGCCAAGAAAAATAAAAATCATTCAGGCCTACTAATTTGGTTACACAATGATGAATCAAATATTGAATGTAATATAAAATCTCTGCTTGCAACAACACGAGTAGATCAGAGTATAAAACACCCTGTATATATAATTGATAATGCTAGAGCATCATTCTTATTAAAAGCAATCGATGATATTAATCGTCGATTTGAAAATGATACAATCAAATTTTTTTATCCCAAAATAGGAACCTCAATTTTAGTAGATGAAGATCGTACTGGAAATTATTTACCTTTAGAACTTATAGCATCGGATATAATTCCTTTTACAGTAAAAGAAGATAAGGGATTAAGCTTAATATTTTATGCAAATCAGAGTTTCAATCAAGATTCATACAAAAAATTAATATCTTATGCACTTCAATTTTCGAGTGGTTTGGTTCCTGAAATAAAAATAGGAATGCCTGATTATAATCCAGCCAAACATGAACAGGATGCAATAATAGCAAGAATGAGCTTCACTAATAGAAATGAAAAAATAACACCATTTTCATTTAATCGGTCTATTCTAAGTTTTTTAGAGAAGGATGCATAAATGAACCCACAGTTTGATTCAAAATCGAATATATTATCAGGGAATGACCTAAGGGTTCTTCTTAACAGTGAACACATCTCTTATGGCGAAGTACACAATACATTAAAAGAAAAAGGTATTTTTATCGGAGATCCAGATAAGTCCGCTACAATTCCTCTTTTGTCATCAACCCTTCTAACCCCTGATGAGTTTTCACGACTGATTGAAGCCAGTGTCAACAGGGAATCTATACCTAAAAACAAATCGCTATCGCTTGAATTAACAAACAATAGCTCTGATTGGATATCTCCGCTTAAAGATGAGTTTGAAAATGATCATATAGATTTTATTAATGGGATGGATAATATAGTATTCATTGATTATCCAGAGGTGGTAGTAGAAGATAATAAAGTAAAAATAAATTACAAAGTAAATAGAAAAGATTATAGTAAAGACTGGCTTGAAAGAGAGTTGAATTTCTCTGGAGAAATAACCATTGAAAAAAATGGAAATTATCTTAAATTAGATTTTTTATCTACTCACTCATCTAAAGAAACAGAAATAATTAATAAAAGAATCACATCGAAAATATCTAAGGCACTAAACAGCCTAAATATTGTCACATCAGATGAACCAGAGGTTATAACTTTTGACTCATTTAATAATGAAGAGCGAGTCAGATTTTTTAAGCGCTTGACTGCAGGTAAACCAAAAAAATTATCCATTGGCACTGTTGATAATATCGAAATTAGCTTCGACAAAAATGGTCCCGTTATACCAAATGATCCTCAAATTTCATGGATGGGACAATCAGTAAAAAGGATCAAAATAGATGGAGAAAGATTGAATGATATATTCCTTATATCTGATGAGAAATATTATAAACATTATCATATTCAAAAAATGGACATTGAATTCCCGTTCTCATTCGGACAAAACTCTGGAATATGCAAAGTGTCATTTTTCTTTAGCTCTCAAAATAAGAGAAGTGATAAAAATGAAAATAGCGAGTTTATTTTTTCATGTAACAAAATAACCATGAAAAATATAGCAAACTCAGAATCAAAAAAAGATATAAATAAAAAAATTGACATTTCAGTAAAAGAGTTAATAGAAATCAAATACAATGAAATACTTGCCGAAAGAGAAAAACCATAATTACATTTTGGAAATAATGAATAGAAAGGGTTGAGAGACCCTTTCTATTTACTAACTACACGCCGTTGCTGACCATGATGCAGAATAAACCATATGACATTTTTCCCAGTTTACGCACGATTCGCAGGAAGGTATCGTGACTCCAGCCCAGCCAGTTTGTAAGGTGCAATAATTGCCATAGTTAGAACCTCCCGGTTGCGTCCAGTAGCGTGCTACAGGGATTTTATTAGCTGAACATACAGGATTACTCCCGTAAATAACTTCTACCTTTCCACCTGAACCCCAAACACCGGATTGACAAGACAGCATATCCCCTGCATTTGATCGCCCAATAAGTCCATTAGGTGAACAGGCTGCGCCAGATACAGCAATCCCATTTATCTGAACATACTCGTCTGATGTGATACGCCCTGTCGACTGGATATAACCGGAATAAACACGCTTACTGTTAATATCTGCAGTCGTATTGATATTGCCGGTGGCGTTAATCACATTATTAACCTGAACAACACCGCCATAGGTTGAAGCACCACTGACCGATAAGGTAGATCTTACTTCTACAGGGCCAGTCAAAGTCGAATTCCCTACAACGGTTAAGGCACCGCCAACATTGGTTGCTCCTGTCGATTTTAATATCTCAGCCATCACAGTGTCTGCAGCGGTAATATCTTTGGCGTTTTTAATATTTTTGCCACCCATATTCAGGTCTCCCGTCATTGCCAATGTGCCATCACGGCGCAGATAAACCGAATACATTGATGAATCATAGCCCACACGATAGGCCAATAAACCTTCTGTAGTGATATTGCTGTAGTCAGATGATTTTTCATTCCATTGACCACCATAACCAGAAGCTACAGTGGGTGATCGGGTCATTCCGCTGTCTATTCCTGCCGATTGCATCGCTTTACCAAGGAGGTCATAGCGAACTTTTCCTCCTTCATTCCATATTGCCGTTGTCATAACAAGGCCATTGATCACATAGTTAGGAGCAATACCTGAACGTTTCAATAAAATCTTATATGAAGATTTATTGGAATTCATCCCGGTATAACTGACAGGCAATAGTCCTTCATTAATTAATGTCTGATAAGTGATTTCACAACCATTGGATGAACAAACTCTTGGCCCCGGATCATTGGATTGACTGGTGCTGCTTGTCAGGGTTGAAAGCTTGTCATAGCGGATACTGATATAGCGATTAACCGCTTCACCGACTTGCTTTATCTGCGCTCCCACCGCATTAGCTATAACAACTTCTTGTTCACTTTTCATATCTTGAAATTTAATAAAAGCCATTGCAGTGCCAACCCCTAAAACCAATACCAACTCTAATAAGGAAAATCCTTTTTTATATTGTTTAATCATTTTCGCGTCCTTTTTTATTTTCACGTAATCATTAATTAACAAAAATAAAAAAGAGGTCAATAGTGATGGGAAACATAATGAGGTAAATAGTGAATTAATTTAACTACCGCGCCCTCTGGGGCTTGGTAAACAGTTCACCGACCTAAAAGTAAATTTTAAGTCGGTTCACCGTTTGGACGTGAAAGAATTATTTATTGATGTAGGTATTAATGTAGGTTTTCCCTTGGTGTCTGAGTTTCTCGATATCACATTCATGAAGATTAGATATGTTAAGTAAAAGTCCATACACTAATTCCTTATCTACATAACCAATATCACATCCCAAGACTTTGGCAACCTCTGCACCAAAAATAATTTTCTGACGTGTGTTTTCTTTTTTAGTCTGCTGTTTTTTCTTGGCTTCCAAGAAAAATAATTTTTCCTGAGCGGCTGCTATTTGTTGTTTTATCGTTTTTGTTGTCATATTTAATTCTCCCAATGATTTTTATTTTTAGTATAGGGAATAGGAGCATAATCTTTACCACTGTTAATTTTGTGTTTGATTGATCTTATTTTCAATTTAAACTGCTGTTTAACCTGACGCTGTTTTTCTTGTTCCCTTATATGGATAACTATCTTTTCTGCTTCTAAATAGGCTTGTTCTGTATCGGTATAGATACCTTCATCAAGAAGTTTTTTCGCTTCCCAAGCGATAGCTTCATCATTATTTTTATACATTAAACCTCCTTATTTAATTTCCTCCATATGTAATAACATAACTATAAAATAAATCAATAGAGTGATGGATTTTCACTTTCATTAACAACCAAAACCTCCAAAATAATAACTATAATTAAATTTAAAAATATCACTTAATAATAAAATCAAAAAAAACACAATAACATTTATACGAATTATTTTCATTCCACATTTTCAAATTATTTTAAATTTATCACACTGAAATATTTAAATCAAATGGATCATATAAATTAATAAAGTTTTTAGAACATATGCCGATATTATTTATCTAATTAATTTTCTATAAAAATATTCATGCGAAACTCAAATCTGGAAACTACAATTTATGATGTATATTGGGAAGGCCCATACTCGTTAGATACGATAACTCAGGATAGAGGCAGATATATTGTAAAGGAATGGCATTGCCTCTATCAAATTTATGGTGATCATCCCACTTATGGCCGTGGTGTTTTGTTATATATTGGAAAAACGGAAAGAGACATAGTGAGAAGACTGTCAGAACACTACAGTCGTTTTTCTAATCAGTGCGATGAGGTCAAGGTTTTCCTTGCTTCATTTGGAGAATTTACTAGTTGGAAGGAAATGCGTGATGGAAACTATGATCCTGTCAGTAAGGATAATACCGAACTAAAAGCGATTGAATCTCTGTTAATCTATGCACATCAGCCAGCATACAATATAATGTTGTTATCCAGCAATCAGTTCGAAAATTTAAACTTCCGAATATTTAATACTGGAAGAAGGAAATCACTTATGCCCGAGATAAGCACTCATTTTTATCGTGATGACAGATAATAACAGGCATCTTTTTAACTGTTTTAACTAATGAGATGAAATATGGAAAACGACAAAATTTATCATTTCACAACATATGAAAACTTCGTAAAAATAATAAAATCAAGAAAGATTTTTATGTTTAATGCATTTAGTATGCAGGATAAACAGGAGGTGATCGCAGGTCTTGAGATATCTATATCTGTTATTGACGAGATCATTAACTCAATAAAAAATAATGACATATTGATCGATTCATTTAACTGTGCTAGACATACTATCAATAAACATTTAGATAAGATGAAAGCAGAAGATACATCTCTGCAGGACATTTTCTATTTTTATATATTATCTCTCTGCAACAACATTCATAACAACTACCTATGGGAGAACTATGCATCTGGAAATACTGGTGTCGCGATAGAGTTTAGCCGCAGTGAAATAGAAGGAAATATCTCACCGTATGAGGATACCAAAGGTGCTGTTAATTTTGGAAACCGAGAACAATTTATACGACATCTTCCGGGGTTCATTAACAATGAACCATTACGCCAAATTCATTATAAATCCGAAGATTATAGAGACAGATTAAGGTCAGAACTTCAACGGTTCAGGGATGAAAATTTTAAAGATAAAAATTGTTCTGTTTGGATGCAACTTATAACATTTAATCTTTCATCAAGTTATAAACTTACGTCTGAGGCGGATTACTCAAAAGAAGAAGAGACACGATTCTTGTTTAGCTTGTCTCATACAGGTGCACCTTACGACTTAGTATCTTATTTCAATAAATATCTCTATAACATAGATAATTTAGCTGTAAATGGTAGGAGATATATTCCTCTCCATCTAAACCCATTGATAAACGAAACTGCACCACTTACCTTTACGAAGCAAGATGAAGTTATCATGTCTGGACACTATCCTTTTGCATATATTATGCGGATTATATTAGGCAAAGAGAATACAATATTGCCAGAAGATATTAATGTATTTTTGAATCAAAATGGCTTCAATAACATTGAAGTCACAAAAATGGCTTAGTTGCAAGCACACAAGATATTAATATGAGGTGAAGTAATATGCTTTTAGTAAACATAAACAACACTTACCTCCCTCTAGTAGTTAGCTTATTGAGCAACATTTCTATATGCATGATTACTTTTTTACTCAAAGAACACTATATTATAAATAATAAAATTGATATTTTAAATGATGATTTTATACTAATGACTATTAAGGGCTAAAAATGAGTTACGAAAGACTAAATATCTCTATTGATGAATACAATGAATTAAAGACAAAACTACGTACTAAATTTATACAAATTGCTGGTATTTTTACAAGGGAAAATTACAGACAAGAGGATGATTTTTTCGCTGCATTTTGTGCCGCATTATCGTTAACAACAATATCATTTGGTGATGGATACTATTTACGTTTTGAGACATCAAAAACAGCGCATAAGGGAAAAAATTCTCCTGAGCACAGATTTGGATGCGATTTTGGAATTAAGATAGAATGGGTTTCTACATCCGGTGATAACCTTCAAAAAGGTATCATCGGTCAAGCAAAAAATAACAGATTAAAAAACGCTGATAGTAAAGATCTCTCAGTACAATGTGCTAAAATGGCGATAGTTACTGGAAATTATATCGTAATTTTAAGAGATGACAGCCATCATATTCCTGTAGTACACATAGGTGATCGTGAAAATAAATATTTCCATGAAAACAGTATAATTTTCGATGATTATCTTATAGATCATGTTATGGCTTGTTTACATGGAGAAATTAATACAGGTGACATCAATACGATGTTGAAAAGTGGTCTTGATGAGTTCAATAGGTTTATTATCGAGATAGAAACAAACTTACCTAAGCCAAAAATAACGCTAAAACCTAAGCGTCAGAATAAACCTAAAAATAGGCCTTAAAGCATAGAATATGCATGGCAACATCAACCGTTGCCATGTTCAATTATCGTGCATTTGACTCGAATAGCCCCCACGAAATCCTATCATTCTTAGTCAGAAGGTTTTCCTTTTCTAAATAAGCCTTCAATATATCGAATCCATCCTCACCATCAGAACGGAAATAAAAATCCCACCTCGGATATTTAACTCTTAACTTGAAATATTCAGGCTTGACTAAATTTCCATCGAAAAACAAACGAATGATATCAAATGTGTCACGGTCTTTAAGATCAAGAACGTCTCCATTTTCATCATATAATGCATTGATATCTTTAAGCTCTTTAAGTTTGAATAGCTCTCTCAAATAAACGAAAGGTACATTATGAGATAAGCGAACAAGATCACCCTCTGTAAACATAATACCCTCTTTGAGCATTTTTATGACTATCGGATTAGACATTAGGTTGTAAGTCAAAAAATGCAAATTGCTTGAAAAGCCGCTCACCGAAAATGCCACATTTTTTCTATAATCAAAGAAGTTTATTCCATACCAGACAGGGGCTAGAAAGCTATTCCCACACACATAATCAAACGTTGTCTTTGAGAACCTTCTTTCAAATTTATCGATAACATCATTCCTGCTGAGTTTCATGTATTTCCTTTGAGGTGATATTTTTATGCTTGGAGAAATATTTTTCATTTCCTTAATAAAATCATCTTGTCTCAAGACAAGGTTAAAGTCATTATTGGTATAGTGCCTAAAACTTACAACTGTGCCATCTTTAAGGCGTGCTGCTGTTGTTATCAACCCTCCCATTCTGAACCCTCTCTTGTTAATTAATAATTGTTATATATTACTTACTCAACTTATTATTCATTGTCAAAAAAAACACAAAAAAATGGTAAGGTAAAATAAAAACCAACAACACAACATGATAGTAATCACTAACTATTTTATCTAATACTCTCTGCGTTACTTATTTTTGTCTATTAGTGTTTTTCATTTCACATGTTGAATTTTAATCCGAATTTCCATAGTTAACCTGTGAACTGTGCAACAAGGAAAATCACCTATAAACTCGCCTATTTTTTGTTTTAGAGTTTTCCCGCATTACGGCGGGATAAATTAACACCTCCCTTGTCCTTCGGACGCTATCTAAACCCCATCTATGTAATATCGCGGAATACTTCGCCCTTTAATCTATATTGCGCCGCTTAATTCGGCGTTTTGTTTTCTATTTATTTACAGCCTTTCATATTAGTTGTATTAATTAATAAGGAGAGCTTTTACATTGTTATCAAAACAATGCCCACTTATACACTCACTTCGTGAGCGTGTGGGGTCTACCGACGGTTGCCTGCCGCAGGCTAAAAGAAAAACCAAGGTCAACACAAAAGTTTTTCTTACGAAAAACTAACAGCAGCATGGTTATATTTGAGGTGTGTATTTTATGGCTATTTTTCATCTGGAGTTTAAAATTGTGAAACGCTCAGAAGGTATGTCTTCCTGCAGGAAGGCTGCTTACCATGCGCGTTGCAGAATAACAGATGATCGCACTGGCAATACCTATGATTTCAGCCATCGTTCTGATTTATTTCATCATCAGATATTAGCCCCTGACTCTGTTCCTTCTCATATTATTGAAAGCTCAACAGCCTTATGGAATGAAGTTGAAAGGGTTGAGCGTCAGAAGGACGGTCAAACAGCCCGTTATTTTGATGTTGCTATTCCCTGTGAGCTAAACAATGAAGATAAAATAAAACTGGTGTTGAAATACTGCCAAAATAATTTTGTCGATAAGGGAATGATTGCCGATATCGCTTTCCACGATCTGGACAGTAATAATCCCCATGCACATGTGATGTTGACGTTAAAGCCAATTACGGCTAAAGGCTTTGGCAAAAAGGATAGAAGCTGGAATGAGAAGAAAAACGTGATCCTATGGCGTGAAGCGTGGTCTACCCTCACCAATGGTTATCTTGAAGCCGCTGGTACTGAAGAACGTATTGATCAACGTTCTATTGATGCTCAACACAATGAAGCCTTGGAAAATGCCGCTATTACATTGAATGTTGAAGACAAGGCGTTATGGCTTGCCAAAGCAACGTTAACCAGTCGTCCCCCGATGCAGCGTATTCACCGTGCTAAGTGGAACAGCAAGAGTGTTCAGGAAAACCGTGCTGCTGAACAGGCTGTTCGTGATGAGATGAAACAGGAAGCTCAGGTTACCTACCGAACCTTTAAAGATCTGGACCAACAGATCATTGTTGACCTCAGAAGCTTCACCGTGTCCGAGTTGCCTGAGCCTGTTGAAATCGTATTGCCTGAAACGGGTTCGCAGTCATCATCAGAAGACCAACAGCCAGTTCTGGTTGCCCCAGTACCTCATGCCCGCACTAAATTGAGAAACCCATCCTCAGCAAAAACCAGAGCTGGTAAACGCGTTCCTGTTAAGTCCAAGAAGAAAAAAAATGAACCTCGTCAGGATGGTATCTTCAAGCGTTTTACTCTCTTGGTGGTGGATTTCTTCAAAGAGAAATTTATCTGGGCCAAGAAGAAGCCTGTTGCTCCTGATGTTGAGCACGATAAGCGCATTGCTGAAAACTATGTCTTTGATGAGGTGCTGGGTATCTATGTTCCCCGTGCTGAGTTTGAGAAACGAGCAAGGTTTAACAGTGATGACTATCTACCGACGAAGGAGGAAATCAATCGTTTTCCAAGTCGCTACAAGCAGGAAAAACAAGATATTGATAACCGCATGAAACTCACACCATCCATGCAATCAAAGCAAACCGGAAAGAGCAATGTTTCAAGACTACGACCTCCGGGTTATAGGAATATATAACGATCGTAGACAATACAATATTCTTTTTAATTCATTGGCAATAATGTATCATTAATAATGAATTATACCTTACAACTAAGGATCATATTTTGTTAACCATTAACGAAATAAAAAAAGAAGCAATTAGGTTTCGGGAGTTGATCGAAAAATGTGATAAAGATAACACCTGTCTTGTTATCGATTCTTTTCCAGTTATGAGTTGCAAATTATCCTCAATGCTTCTTTCCTATCATTTTCTGACATTATGGCCTGAACTTGAGTTAAGAGGAGTAAGTGCTACGACTGGGAAAAATAGCCAAATAAGCCACTATTGGCTAGAGATTAATAACATTGTAATTGATATAACAGGGGATCAATATAACCTTATTGATGACATAGAGCTAAACAAAAAGATTATACAAAGCAGACCATTCCCTGCCGTACATGTATCACATATCAAAGAAAGCTATCTCTATAAATTATTTAAAATTAGAGAAAAAGAGTGTTTAGTGTGCGGATTTCCTTCAATTAGAGAGTGCTTTATAGAAGAAATGGAACGTGGGTATGGTCAATTATTGAATAAAAAATAAAGTTAATGGGTTCAAAAATGTCACTTTACCTTGGTGTATATATTGTTCATAGTAATTTACAGATAGGAGTATACAATGACAATGGAAATACTTACAGCAATCCTTGTAGGAATTACAGGGATTTATGCATATTTAACATACAAAATGTCTAAAATGAACGAACGCTCAGTTCAGATAATGAATGAACAAACAGAGGCAATATTTCGCCCTTATTTAATCATTCAACCAGTTGTAAGACCTCATACTCAATTTCTATATTTAAAAATTTTTAATAGTGGTAAAACCCCAGCCTTAAATGTAAAGATGGAATTAGACAGGGATTTTCATCAGTTCGATGAACCTAGTGAAAACTTAAAAAACTCAAGTGTATTTACATCAACATTTGATAGTTTCGCACCTAATCAAGAGTTATTCTTTGCTCTTGGTCAAGGCTGGATAATTTTTGGTGAATCACATAATAAATTACCGCAGCAATTTATGATAACTGCAACTTATAGCTATATGGACAAAGAGGTGGTTGAAAGAAACCATATAGATCTAAGACCTTTTTCACGAAGCGAAGGTGAGAGAAACCCCATTGTTGAAGAACTTGAAAAAATAAGAAAAGCCCAAGAAATATTAGTGAAAAAATCCAACAAATAGATAGATTGAAATACTAAACTGCAGTAGTTATTTAAAACTAAATTTTGTATTATCTTAAAAAACCATTTTTCATATTAAAATGATGCTATGAAGATGAGGAACGAATAGTCGCTCCTCATTTCTTATTATCAATTCCTCTTAAACTTCACGCCCTGATATATGATGCCGTCTTTAACTTTCTCGATTTTAAAAGTCCAAGCACCGAGATCTTTATTTTGTGTTTTGGCAACATAGACAGGCTGCTGACTTTCATCCCAGCTTTTCACGGTGAATACTCCGTCTTTGAACTTGATCACGTCTTTCTGAATATCAAGCCTCACGCCATATTGAGGACTTTCATAACTGCCATAGATACCATTATCACCGCAACCGGATAACAGAGCCGCAAGACCAACAACTAATAAAAAATTACGCATAGATTTAACCCTTAATTAATGACTGATAGTGCCGTTGCTCAATACAACCAGACGAACCGGCATATCAGCATTGTTTACCGTAGTGAAACCACGAACTTCGAAATTGTTGATAGTCCCGGTAATGCTGACCTTCTGGCCTTTCCTGTAAGTAAGAACAGCATCATCAAGGCCAGAGTAGTAATTGATCCACACCATACCGCCGCAATAGCTGGTATCTGATGTTTTGAAGAGCAGGTAATAGTTGGCATGAGCGGCTTTTGGCATACCATTGAGCATATCGCTGGCACTCCTGCCTTTAGTAACTTCAAGAACAGTGGCATTAGCAATTGAGATCCGTTTACCCGTCCAGTTCTTTTCTGCTGCCATGCCATTTTCTTCATAGTCCTTACAGACAGGACCAAGGCCAGCAACTGAGGATGCCGGGCCGGTATCTTGTTTTGCTGTGGAAAGACCTAATGCGTTATCTACTGTTCCGTTCAATGAGGATAACGAGGTATTAATCGCCCCATTGACCTTATTCACGCCTTCATTAAGTTGCTGGCACCCTGATAAAGCTATAACCGTCAGTGCCAGCGATAGCGCAATGCTTTTACTCATACACACCCTCGAAAGAAGTCAGTTTGAGAGGATAAAGGCCGTTCCGGCACCAATAAGATGGCTCTATACGAGGCATCGATTGATACGAAGGAACAAACCAACTTTTCAACCAATTGATAGGATTAAATTATTTTTGTTTTTCGTCATATCGTTTGTAACGATCAAAATCAAACTTATGATAGTTTTTACCTATCATATATAAATTATCGATCGTTATTATCAATTAAAAACCCGATCGATTAGAGTTTATCAATCGTTAAAAACTATCAATATTGATTTATAGATCGTTTTAACCGATCATTTTCTTGCTATATTGAAAGTGGATGAGTAGAGTGAGCTGAAACTCAGAGAGCGATTTAATGGCTATTTGAGTAAAACAGATGAAAAAGTCATCTGATAATATGTAGTTATTCATACAATATCAGGGAAAGTTTTAACAACTTAAAGATCATGATTTATATAATGACTTAATAACAAGAAAGGCCAGCATTAGACTGGCCTTATTAAGACAAGAGATGTTTCAATTATTTCCTCCTCAAACCTGAGTTTTATCTAAGCATTTAATATGTTTCATCAAAATAAAATATTACCAAAGCACTGCAAACCAAATGCATTGAGTGATTTATATTTATTTGTATTTTTATCTTAAAATTTAACACCCAGTTTTAGAAAAAAATTTCCTGATATCATTGCTCTCTTCGTTTTAGCAAAAAATTATTGAGATCTTTTTTGAAAACATCTTTATCTTATGAGCTAAAGCTTATGGTGCTGTCGCACGGCTACGCCCCAACGATGATATCAAAATTTTTTCTTCACTCGGTGAAGTAGTTTGCATCTATTTCAATGCTAAATATGAAGGTAAATGAAACAACAGTGAAGAAATAGTATTATTATCAATAAAAGATTACTCTTAATCCCATATATCGGAAAAATATCAATTGATAGCAGCGCTTTGTGATTGTCATTAACAATCACTCTGCTGTGAGGAGCTTGCCTCCGATAATGATGGATTTATCCATAAAAAATCGCGGCGTAGCCGCTAGTGCAATAACACGGAAAAACAAATTAACAGAACGTTATCGGGTGCTATTTTACTCGGCACTCGATAAATAAAAAGAAAAGCCCGTCATCTGTTATAAAAATCTAGGGCGAACGCCAAATCCTCTTATCTCTTATATTTCTTATACTTCTTAAGGGGGAATAACTCATTTAGTAACAATAAGTTAGAAGTCTACTTTCTTCGTTATTGTAGATCTTTCTTCACGATTGTAGATTTTTATTCGTGATTGATGGTGATTACTTCATTATTGATGGTATTTACTTCATTACTCCTATAAAAAATGAAGATAAAACTTCAAACTATATTTGACATTTCTGTTAAAAATATTATATAGATTAAAACATAATAATAAAAAGGAGTATTTATGGCTGGAAAAACATTTAACCAAAACCCATTTATTTTCGAAGATGATATTGAAATAGAAACCAGAGGCCGAAAAAGAACCGTGGCACGTGGAGAGAAGTTTCAAACACCCGAAGGTGATAAATATGAAAAAGTCATCCACTCGATACAAGAAGTGGATAAAGCCAAGTTCGTAAAAATATTCATATCACGAGTCCGGGTTTTATTTGATCTAACCCTTACCGGCAACAAGCTTTTTTATATTTTTATGTTCGTGATGTCTGACGTCATTGGTAAAGATGAAGTCTATATGAACTTTGAAAAAGCAAAAGACATTGCAGCTCAATGTGACTTTAATTTATCTAACCCTGTTTACTATAGGGGCATCAAAGAACTTATTGATAAAAAGATCATCGCACAAAGTAAATCAAAATATATCTATTACATTAATCCTGCGGTTCTTTTTAATGGTGATAGAGCCAAGTTTATTGAAGAGATTAGAGTCAAGGAAGAAAAAAAGCTAAAGTAACATATAATACAACACTAAGATAAACCGTAGATTATCTATCCCGGCCTCGTTAGAGGCCAGATATCAATCATAATGGTTAGACTAACCCTTCACTTATTTTTTCTTTCAGGATAACACCGAGCTTCTCTATGACTTGGTCTAAATCTACCTCATCAAGGTTTTCATTATATCCATAGGTCTCAACCATATTTTCAAAGTTATTGAATATATACATAACGATATTGTTTATCAGAAGCTTCAATAAAACATCGTTGCTTAATGAATCAGTTCTATTACCATTATAATAGCTGCTGATTTCATCAATACTTTCCTGACATGCTATTAAGGATACTGCATAGAAGAAAAATGAATCTTTATTTTTAAAATCTTTGACAGTTAATCTATTTTTCATTTAACACCTCATTATATTTAGTTCAAATTGATGGCGTAGTTCTATCAACCCCTTTCGGGGCTAAATAAGCATTGCTGGTATTTTTATTAACTTACGATATGCGTTAATATAGAATGAATATTCCTATTGAAAATCAGTGCTCGTTTATTTCTAATGCCTCTGTGTGAGATTCAAACAATGCTCTTTTCACTACTTTGAAATCAACATCTGCTAGTTTTTCATCTGCGCCATAACGTTTGACATAGTGATTAAAGTTTTTCTCTATGAGACTTATTATTTCTGAAAAGAATGAATCCATAAATGGAATATTCATTGCTCGATCACAGAATACACTATAACTTTCTTCTGTATCACTGACCGCCTCTACATAAATCTTCATTGATAACACATAAAAAAACTCTGTTTCTGTATTTTCAAAAGTTTTAATCTTCATATTTATCACCTTATTTTAGTTAAAAGAATTCCATACAGTTTTCATCTGTATTTTTATAACGATATTTTTATTTTACGATATTTAAATATCAGGCCGATTTATTTCGGGATAAATCAATCATCTGATCAATCCATTCATCTATTTCACTCTCGACAAATGCTATTGCACGCTCACCAAGCTTTATAGGTTCAGGGAAACGATCTTGACTAATAAGTTTATAGATCCAAGCTTTGCAAAGACCCGTTCTTTTCAGTACTTCAGGTAAACGGATAAATCTTTTTCTTTCTGTCATACATTTCTCCATTGTTGTTTTGATGGAGGTAGTNTCTTCAGATCGCTTATGACGATCAACTCTCAAAAAGCACGAATTGATCAAGATATGGGGGATTTTTAGATAGATTAGAGATGGGAATAGCGAAAGCCAGTTGCTGTGGGCTTTGAAGCATTTTTGCAAAAAGTGCTATTTTTTTACTCTATTTGAAGTTATTTAATATTTTKTTATTTATCATGCGGTTAATTTCTTTGAGTTTAAATTCTGAACTAACATCTGTTATTCATCTTGCTTCAGGCTAAAAAAATGTTTGGGTAGGTGTAAGATTTACCACTGAACGTTAAACATGCTATCTCTGACCCTAATAGATTGTGATGCTTGTCGTGAGTTCAACTCCTCGCATCAGCGCTATAGATGATTTTAACACTGAAAAACGACACAACTTTGCTCATGTTGTTTCTTTGGTCCCTTCATTGAACCCTCAATTAAATATAAAAACAAAATAGTTATAAAAATCAATTTATTACAAGTTTAATTACAGGGACCCCAGCCCATCCAACGAAGTCCTAAGAACCCGCATGGTGCAAGCCTTGCGGGTTTTTTTGTGCCTTCAATTTGTCCTGGGAAGTCTGAAGCTAACTAATTAAATCCGAACCTTTTAGGCACCTTGTTAGGCACCTCATAAAGCTTTATTGTTTTTGAGGTGCCTAAAACTATGGAAACCCGGCTATGGCAAGACAAACCAAACCTCTATCCGTTAAAGANNTCGAATCTGCTAAGCCCAAGGAAGCAGACTACGTTCTCTATGATGGTGATGGCNTTGAGCTACTCATCAAATCCAGTGGCAGCAAAATCTGGCAGTTTCGCTACATTCGCCCTGTCACCAAAAAACGTGCGAAAAAGAGTATTGGGNCTTACCCATCAGTAACCCTTGCGGGTGCGCGAAGCTACCGGGCAGAAGCTCGCGTTCTCCTCGCAAAACAAATCGATCCTCAGGAGCATCAGCAAGAACAACTCCGCAGTTCACTTGAAGCCAAAACCAACACTTTCCAACTCGTAGCTGAACGTTGGTGGAATGTGAAGAAAGCCAGTGTGACCGAGGACTACGCAGAGGATATCTGGCGCTCGCTGGAGAGAGATGTTTTACCAGCGATTGGCAATATCAGTATTACAGATATTAAAGCTCATACACTGATTCAGGNNGNNCNNCCGKTTCAGGCCAGAGGAGCGCTGGAAACCGTCCGTCGCCTGTGCCAACGAATCAATGAGGTCATGGTTTATGCTCAAAATACTGGCCTAATTGATGCGGTTCCTAGCGTCAATNTNGGCAATGAATAGACCNGGGTTTCGTAGACACTTTTTTGCCTCATAATGGAGGCCTAATGAAGGAGTGTTTATGTCAGTCAAAACGTTCACTGAAGAATTCAAAATTGAAGCCGTAAAACAGATCACTGAGCAGGGGTACCCTGTACCCACCCAACTCAATGATTGTGGCTAGAGCGCCCGTAATAGTTCGGTGGTGGTGCGCAGGTCAATCTATAGCATCAGGCTATCCCCGCGCTGATGGATACGGGAGTAGGACGNTGCAAGCCCTAGCAGTAGGAGATCATCGCCCTCCCATCCGGGGCNACGCGGCAGGAAGTTCTTTAATAGCTAGCCGTCGGTTAAGTCCACGTTAACTCTCCCACTACAAGCAATTCTGTTGCAGCCGAATCGATATCATCGGTCAAACTCACCAGAACATGCTTATATTCACCCGTGGCGATACTCATCGCTTCATTAATACGCGAGTGAGCCAGCGACAAGATGTGATCACGCACAGCAGNGACGACCACATTATCCGGTACCGGATTTTCAAGATTGCTATTGGCTACCATGACGCCGACTGTACCTGTCCCCTCNAGTGACGATAAGTCCATGCGCGGGTAAACCGGGAACCTCTTTGGCCCAGATAATATAATCACCACCCGCAGCGCCCCATGGGCTGCGCTGAATAATCATCCGNATCAGCGCGCCGCCAGCTGAACAGAGAGATAATCACGGCGCGCGTCGGTGTTTGACTCATCCCCCCTGCATACATTTCCTCATAGCTATACCGTGATTTAATCGCATCTAGCCATCGATGAACTTATTAAGTGGCCGACAAATCCTGATGCCTGTCGCAGGGAGGATAAAAAGGGTGCCNTCTGGGTCAATACGNNCAAACTAGCCCAGTTTATTACCATAGACAGCCCGACTGTTGGCAGACAAAATAGCCGTAAACTATTTATTAAGGGGAACAAAATGTCAAAAGCATTACTTATCATAGATATGCAGAATTTTGTTGTAGACAGAATTCAACTTGGCGTCAAATACTATCCAGAAAACAGTATTGAAAATATGAAGTGTATAGTTGAGAAATTTAGAAAAGCAGGAAAACCAGTCATACATGTCCGCCATCAAACGTCTGAAAATGGTTCCACTTTACATAAAAACTCCCCCATGAGTTTGCCAGTTAAATCTTTTAAAGAGTTGTCTGATGAACCTGTATTTATCAAAAATACGTCTTCTGCTTTCAGCTCAACTAAACTACTTTCTTACCTTCAAGATGCTGATATCGATGAGATTTCTGTAATAGGTGCAGTAGCTGGGTTTTGCGTTAACTCAACGGTCAGAATGGGTGCCGACAGTGGGCTAAAGATGACTGTTATAAAAGATGCTGTAATCAGTTTTGAACTGGATAAATATCATCTTGGTGCAGAAGAAATCCATAATGTGACCNTTGCGCTTCTTGATGCTGACTTTGCTCAGGTTATTTCCTCTACTGAGCTAGCATTAGATTGATAGTGCTCAATTAATAGCTGATATAACAACAGCGATATTGTAGCCCCCCATATTTAAAGTTTATCCGCGATCATTTAGATGGCCGGTTGCCTCCAATAGAAGCGCCACCGGCTTATTCGACCAGTGGCCTAGGTATGAAAATAGAGTAGGNAAATTAAACAGATCGCAAATCATTCATTCAAGGTTTAGTGCTAACATTGCCTCAATTTNNATATTTATTTCAGTAGAAANTAGTTGTGTGACCTGCACCAACGAACTTGCCGGAAGATTCTCCCCAAAATGACGGAAGAGTACCACTCGTAATTGATCGATATCTTCAAGTGAAGTCACGAAAATTGTCACCTTAATTAAGGCGCTGAGTGCTGTTTTTNCTGCTGAGGCAATGCAATGAAACTGCCTAAAANTCTCNTCCGCCTGTTCTGATATACACTTGCCCTGAGATGTCGTTCCGAAAGCGGTCAGCCCCGAAATATAAAGAGTCTCATTATGTCTTACCGCATGGACATAAGGCCCTTTGACTTGACCAAGTTCTGAATAATTCTTCCTGATTAATTCACTCATTCCCCGGTTTCCCCNTGTTTGATTTGTTGGCCATTAATCAGAGCACGTTTTTATCTTTAGACCAATATCCGGTCATGNAAGCTTATCGTTCAACAGTCCAAATAGGAGCCCAATCGATAACCGCGCTGTTCAATCGCCTGCTTTAATGTCGGCGAAGTCAGTATTTCCAGCTCTGTTAGCCGTGGATAACAATAGCCGCTAGTCATTAGTATTTTATCGACAAAAGCCGGATGGCACATCACTTCTAGCGAACTCACCCCTTTTTGCTCGGCGTGATCCAACAGCTGTAAAAATGTCTGTTCCGATAGTGTTTCACTATAAAAACCAGCATCAAACCACTGGGTGGTACGTGGCTCATTGAGTGGGATCCCCTTCTGCTGGGCTTCATGGCGGTCAATACGTAACGCGAGTGATTTTTCGCGAGCGAAAGCTTCAACCAGCGGATAGATCTGCGGCAACATATGTACATGGTGATGGCTGTCGATATGTGTTGGTGAGCGACCNAAAAATAGCGACAAATTTATCAAACTGAGCAGCCAGCTCCTGGGTAATCTCAGCCAAATTTAGCACACCTGACTCAGCACGTTGCCACAAGCCTTTACTCAGTAGCCCATTGGCATCAACCAAAGATGGCATCGCGGTTAACGGTCGCCCATAGGTCAATACAAAATGCATTCCGACTGGTAACGCTGGATTCTGCTGACTCAGCTCTGCTGCATGGTGGATATCCTCGCAGTTCATCACTGCACTGGTCGATGAGACAACGCCATGCCGAAATGCTTCAATGATTCCATAATTTTGTCCTTTACTTAGACCAAAATCATCAGCATTAACAATAAGTAACTTTTCCATCAAGGGTGCCTTGTAAGCTATTTCGGCAGATAATATCTGACCGGTAACTAATCGGATAACCCCTCTCTGACGCAGTTGAATTTCTTGCGGTAGTTTCCTGGCGTAAAAGAGGTCAGTTTCTTGAAATTTTTGATAAATAATGTGGTGTCGCTGTAACCTGCTTCAAAGGCAATGTCTGAGACTAAGTAGTTCGTTACTTCAAGCTGAGTTTTGGCAAAATTGATTCTGATTTCATTGATAATCTGCATCGGCGTTTTTTGGTAATAACGTCGGGTCGCACGGGTTAGGTACTCTTGAGTTTTGCCGGAAAGCTCAATCATGTTCACTAAGGCTTTCTCACCGAACATCGATTTATCATGCATTTTGTCGATACTGGTTTTCAGCCACAGCGGAATATCGTCGTTGACCTCACTCTCTTTATAGTGGCTGATGCGGTTGGTGACATAAAACGTCAGCAGCTCGACCAATTCAGTAAGTTCGTCTTCCCTAAAGTGCGGCGCAGAAATGGCTGATTCAATATAAGAAAGGAAATCACCTTTTAGGCGATAGGCTTGCGAGGCCACAATAGGCCGCGATAACAGATGAAAATAGTGCTCTTCGAAAAAGGTTTTGCTGATCCCAACGTTCAAAATTCGCGTCGCACCAAATTCATAAGCGCTTTTATGATGAGAACCAATGGGAATAAAAACGACATCTCCACGTTCTAAAAAGACCCGTTTACCATTAATTTCCTGATAACACATTCCCGTTAATATCAGAGTATATTCATAATAATCATGCTGGTGTAGGCCTGTCGCACTTTCCGTTTTGTTATATATAAACAGATGGAACTCTTTTCCGTTAAAAAAGTCTTTTTGGCGTACAAATCTGACTTCCATCTTATTTACCTTCACTCTATCGACTGAAATAACCAACAAGTTATACCAAGTTCATCGTAACTTTTGATGCAATTCAATCAGCTCAGCAATTAACTCTCTGGCCAACATCGCGTTCATTAAATGATCCTGAGCATGCACTAAGACTAATGTTACTCGGGTTTTCCCTTCACCTTGATCGGACTCAATGAGCTTAGTTTGAACCAGATGCGCCTCATTTAGAGCTAGGCGTGATTGCGCCATTAACTCATCTGCTTGGGCAAAATCACCACTTTTGGCTCGTTTCAACGCCTTATAAGCCAGGCTTCGGGCTTGTCCTGCGTTGATAATCAACCCCATGACCACATCTTCCATTTCATCAGTGGGTTGCACATCATCAACGATTTTATCTAAATCAAACATACTGTTGCTCCGTTAATTAAAGCCATTCTGCCTTGCGACATCCGCAAACCAATAGCCACTTTTCTTTATGACCCGCGTTTGGTCGGCGAGATTCAAGCGAACAAATCCATAACGATTTTTGTAAGCATTGAGCCAAGACCAGCAATCAATAAAGGTCCATAAATGATAGCCTTTACAGTTGCTGCCTTCTTGTAATGCTTGATGCAGCCATTTCAAATGGTCACGAATAAACTCAATCCGATATTCATCGTCAACCTGACCGGATGAATTAATAAACTGTTCTTCGCCCTCAACCCCCATGCCATTCTCGGAGATATAGCACGGAATATTGCCATAATTTACTCTCAGATTTGTCAGGATGTCATACAACCCTTTTTCGTAGATTTCCCAGCCACGATGCGGGTTAATTTTCCGCCCCGGCATCGAATAGAAACTAAATAAGTCTTCTGGCGTTTTCACCTGCCCTTTAGGGGTTGGGATCTCTTTCGCCTGAACCCTTCTTGGCTGGTAATAGTTAACCCCCAACAAATCGATGACCCCACTCGCAATTAGCTCGCAATCACCCGATTCGATCGATGGTAATAGATCGTGATCGCGTAATAACCGGATCAGCTCGTCAGGGTAAACTCCTTTCGTGACCGGATCGAGGAAGCTGCGGTTAAGCAACAGATCTGCATGGTTGGCGGCAACTTGGTCTGATGGCGTGTCGGAACGAGGGTAGGTCGGTGTGAGGTTCAAAATGATCCCAATCTCACCGCCCTGCTTGAGTTCTCGGTAGTTTTCTACCGCTTTGGCATGTGCCAATACACTGTGATAAGCCACTGTCACCGCACGGTTGAAGTCGACCACACAAGGGTAATGCTGGTCGCCCAGATAACCAGCTTCGACCGGTACAATCGGCTCATTGAAGGTAAACCAGTGTTTGACCCGGTCACCAAACAAGGTAAAACAGATTTTGGCATAGCGGGCATAGGCATCAACAACGGCGCGGCTTTCCCAGCCCTCTTTCTCCTGCATGCACAGTGGCATATCAAAATGATAGAGATTGATAAATGGCGTAATGCCATTCGCCAATAAGCTGTCGATGACGGCGTTATAAAAGGTGACGGCGTTGGGGTTAAGCTCACCGTCACCACTTGGGATCAGTCTCGACCATGAAATCGACGTCCTGAACGTGTTATGCCCTAGTTGTTTTAACAGCAAGATATCCTGCTGATAATTATCGTAAAAAGTGGAGGTGTTTTCTGGGCCAATTTGACCATGAAAACGTTCTGGTGCAACTTCATACCAATAATCGAAGATATTCTTGCTCTTACCATCCTGCAATGACGCCCCTTCAGATTGGGTTGCAGAGGTGGCACTGCCCCACCAAAAATCATCGGGATATTGATATTTCATTCCAGCCTCCAGACCAGTACGTTAAAACAGGGCATTGATTAAAACTTCAAGCTATCCGCAATGTCTTCTTCACTTTCAATCTGACGATCAATTTCGTTCTGCGCCTTATTGGCAATAATCACGAACGGCAGATACATCAATGTGGCGACACCTAAGTTGAACAAGCTTAATAACATCGCAGCAATGCTACCGTTGGTATTAAAGAATGCCCCCAAACCGACTGGCATGGTCCACGGCGCAATATTGGTGATTGGCGGAATAAAGCCAGTGTAATACGCAATTGAAGTGATGATTGCCAAGACCGGCTGAACCAGAATAAATGGAATGAAGAACAGCGGGTTCATAATGACCGGTAAGCCAAACAGAATAGGTTCGTTAATTTGGAAGATACTCGCTGGCGCACCCAGTTTTGCCACCTGACGATAATCTTCGCGACGAGAGCCGATAAAGATAGCAATAACCAGCCCAAGAGTTGCCCCGGTTCCGCCCAGGAAGATATAGGAATCAACAAATGGCTTGGCCCACATATGGAACTCTTTGCCCGCAGCCAATGCCGCTGCGACTGAACCATATTGGGTATAAGTGGCCACGTTTTCTAAGGCGAACGGCATCATGATGCCACTTTCCAGTGCAGATAGTGCCATCGCGCCGTGTATCCCGAAGAACCACAACAGTGAGGAACACATGACATACACCCAACCCACCACACTGCCCATTTTCGACAGCGGTGCTGAAATGCTATCCATAATGATCTGGTGGAAGTTAGTGCCGTATAGCCCAAGGGTATAGGCCAGTACGCCCATAATGGAAAGAATGACAAAGCCCGGAATCAAGGCCGAGAAGGAGCGGGAAACTGACGTCGGGACACTGTCCGGCAGGCGGATGATCCAGTTGCGCCGAGTGATAAAGGTAAAGACCTCGGCGACCACTAACCCGATAATAATACCGGAGATAATATTCGCGCCGCCCAACCAATTGGCCCCCACCGCATAGGCATCACCCACGCTGTACGGGGTTACCGTCATAAAAGCTGCAATAGCCAGTAGCGCTGAGGCGAGCGGATCGACTCGCTTCTCTTCAGCCAAGGCCATACTGATAAAGAATGGCGTCATTAACGACATGATACCGAGCGTACCGTTATAGACGTTGCCGCCGATAGCTTTCAAACCATTGAGCGTGGCAATAGTATCAGCATCTAACCGCACACCCATTGAGAAGAAGAATGACCCTTCACCAAAACTTAAGAACACGTTATTGATAAGAACAAACATTGCCCCTGTCAGGGTTAATGGCATCAGCCGGATAAATCCGTTCTTGATGGCATTGATATGTTGCTGTCTGCCAATCTTAATCGCAAAAGGCAAAATAGCCTTTTCCAGAGAATTAATAAATGCGCTCACAGTGCTCCCCTTATTGTTTTGCTTTTTTTATTGCGGCTACAGCTGCTTTTAATACCCCTAAGCCATCGACTTTGCCGTAAAGCAGTGCGTCGATCACTTCAACTGGCTTATTGGGGAACATTTTGGCCACTTCGGGCAACATGTAGGCTATTTGCGGCCCCAGTAGGATCACATCCGCTTGAGCGCCATGCTCTGCCGCCAGCGCTTCCGGGTAAGCATTGATAATGACTGGCACCTCATACTTCTCTGCTTGTACTTTCATTTTGGAAACCAGCAGCGAGGTGGACATACCGGCAGAGCAAAATAGATAAATTTTCTTCTTTTCCATACCCAACACCTTTTGATGTTCAAAAGAAACAAGTTATTTATATGCCAGTGCAATGGTGAATTCCTTTTATCTGTACTTTATCGTGCCCCTTGCCCAGCCCATTGTTTCTGGTTGTCGGCAGTATACGGCGTTGATAGCCAAGCCAGTAATTCACTTACCACCATAATCGTCTCTAATTGACTTTTGATATTGATGCCCTTCACATTTCTAAGTGATTACAATGTGATGGTTATCGCAAAATGGTTATTTTTTTGCTCGGCGAATTAAGTTTAATTCATTTGTATTTCATGTGGTTAGTTTTATTCGCGGATGACAGCACAACAAGATGTTGCGATAAAAAACAGATTGAAGCTGATGGTGGAATAAATTAGGGATTCTTATCGGTTCGAGAATCGTCTCATTCAAACTTTTCCCACTTAGACGGTGATTCAGTGCGGTGTCTTGATTCGTGGTGCGAAGTGTATTTCTGCGATTTAAGTGTTCACGGCATAACTCAGTGACCTCAGATATCAACACGTTAGTGTCAGTCATGGCCGATTCTCTTTTAATACTCTTAAGTTAACAGGTGTTTACACATTTACGGAGTGACTGATGACGTTATTCGGAAAGATGACACCAGCCAATCGCCTGAGATTACAGTTAGCAAGATTGCCGTTATTAAGAGTGCAGTTACTAAGATTAGTATTACTCGGCCTATTTACCTCAATGTCGGCCATCGCCGCGCCCACTGTAACAGTGACAGAATTGCAAAGTGGTTTGGATCACCCATGGTCACTGGCCTTTTTGCCTGATGATGGGGGGATTTTGATTACAGAACGCTCTGGCCAGTTACGTCTATGGCAACCAGGGAAAACAGTGTCAGCGCCATTAAAAGGTGTGCCAGAAGTCGATGCCAAGGGGCAAGGTGGCTTGTTGGGGGTGGCATTATCCCCGAAATTTACGCAAGATCGCCGCGTATATCTCAGTTTCGCTGAAGCCGGAAAAGAGGGTAAGGCGGGCACTGCCGTGGGCTATGGACGCCTTAATCCACAGGGAACGGCCATTGAAAATTTCACCGTCTTCTTCCGCCAACAACCGAAGTTATCAACGGGTAACCACTTTGGCGGTAAGTTGGCCTTTGATGATCAAGGCCACCTTTTTATCACGCTAGGCGAGAATAATCAGCGCCCTACGGCTCAGGATTTGAGCTTGCATCAAGGTAAAATTGTTCGCCTCACACTCGATGGTAAAGTGCTGACAGATAATCCTTTTGCCAATAAGCCTCCCGCCAGACCCGAGATCTGGTCCTTTGGCCATCGTAATCCGCAAGGATTAGCGTTAAACCCATGGAGTGGAGTGATGTGGGCTAACGAGCATGGTCCTAAAGGCGGCGATGAAATCAATATTCCTGCGGCGGGGAAAAACTATGGTTGGCCGCTGGCGACTCATGGCGTTAATTATTCTGGTTTAGCCATTCCTGAAGCGAAAGGCACCCATGTCGATGGTACCGAGCAGCCCATTTATTACTGGGAGAAATCGCCGGGCATCAGTGGCATGGCTTTCTATAACGCGACTCGTTTTCCAGCATGGCAGCATTCGCTGTTTATTGGCGCTCTGGCGCAGAAGGAGTTGATTCGCTTGCAATTAGATGGCGATAAAGTGATTGCGGAGGAGCGCCTGCTGAGTGATCGCGGCGAACGGATTCGTGATGTCCGCATTGGGTCTGATGGTTATCTCTATCTGTTAACTGATGAAAGTAATGGTAAATTGTTGAAAGTAGGTATGACTTCGGACTGATAGCCTCAGCTTATTTGTACTACAATTATTCAGACTCTAACGAATTGCCATTGAGGGCTTTGTTATGACTGCAATAGACGTCATGTGGGTAGGACTGGGTGGAGGTATAGGTTCACTTTTACGCTGGTGGATAGGACTGGGGGTCGGAAAAGCCTATAAAGGCAATCTTCCTCTCGCGACTTTTCTGATCAATATATCCGGTGCATTTATTATTGGTTATCTGAGTGTTCTTTTTAACGTTGACTGGCGTGATCGCTATGGCGATTTAATGAACGCCGCCGTTTTAACCGGTATTTTGGGTGGCTATACCACCTTCAGTAGCATGCAATTGGATGCAGCAAAATTAGCAACGGCTCGAGGCAGAGCTATCGCCGCCGGGTATCTGATTATTTCTGTCTTAGTCGGTCTAATCGCAGCGGCATTTGGTGCCTGGTTGGCTTATTAATCGGAGAGAACGACTATGCCGAATCTTATTATTCTCGTCTTTGTCGGTGGTGCTTTTGGTGCCATGTGCCGTGAGTTCATTATGCTGTCAGTACCCCGCCTGGCCGATGGATTCCCCATGGATATTTTTGTTGCCAATATCATTGCCGCATTTTTATTGGGGCTGACCACCTCTTTCTTTAAGAAAGATAAAATTAATCAATATGTGCATCTCATGGTGGGGACTGGGATCATGGGCGGGCTGTCGACATTCTCCAGCTTTGTATTTGGCGCAGTTGAGATGATGAAAAATCCAACAGGAGTGTTAGTCTCAATCTGCTACTTGGTCGCTAGCCTAATCGTTGGTTTTATCGCGGTTGAATTGGGTTTAATGATCGGCCCGAAAGAGAAACCCAAAGATCCACAAGCAGTAGCTGAATAAGATCGTTCAAAGTAGAAAAACAAACACCCTCACTGCCGAGGGTGTTTTATGTGCTATTACGGATAAAAACTCGCCACAATTAATCTAATTTTTTGCATTTACCAAAGAACATTTCCGTAATAAGGGAGTTATTGATGGTATCGCCGTTCAAAGTTCTGACCAGCAGTTCACTGCCTAATAAAGGAAGTGAGAACACCATATCAGGATTAACCCGTTTAACTTTCTCCATATTCTGCGTTTCATTGACTAATGCTAATGTCTTCGTGCTTTCACCGACAATTTCCTTGGCCGCCAGAATGGTGAAGGTGTTATCAGCATCATTGTTGCACAATGCAATAATATATTTTGCCTTAGCGGCACCGGCCAGTTTCAGTGTTTCCACCGAAGAGGGATCTCCCTCAATAACATCGGCATGAGGAGGGAAATTGTGTTGGCTGCCAGCTGCGCAGACGACAGTGACATCATCACCCCGATCACGCAGACCGTTATAGACATTCAACGCCAAAGAACTGGAACCGACAATAATAAAATGATTTTTACGTTCCACGTGAGAAATCCTACCTTTAACTATGCGTTTAATATTATTACTGATTATCGGGCCGGCAATAGAAGCAATCGAAGTCGCAAAAACAGTAATACCAGCAATAATCACCGTAAGAGTAAACATTCTCGCCACAGTGGTATGAGGGATAATATCCCCGAAACCCACCGTCGACATACAAACAATCGCGAAATAGAACGCAGTCGGTAAGTCAGTCACTACCGGTGCAAATTCATCGCCCATGTAAAGTGTGCCCAACATGCTATAGACGATTAATGAACAAATACTGGCGATCGCGAAGAATGTCGCACTACCGAGACTGTAATGATCAAACTCACGCCAATAAAATAGCAGAGCGACAATGACGATAAGAGAATAAGTCGTCAGCTTATTCTGATCTTTCAGAATAAAGATATTGATAGCAACGAGGGTAAACAGCAATAGTACCGTAAGGAACCATGCTGTACGGATTTTCATCGAAACTGCAAATGCCATCAGTATCAATAGCAGACCAATCATAAATTGCGGAATTTCAAATAAATCAAGAAAACTTAACGCCTCCTTCCAAGTACTGAAATTGTTTATCGCATCTGTTGAATGAGAGATCGCCCGTAAAAGCACAGGGCTTAACACCAGACACCCATTAATGGCCACCAAAATAGCCAACAAAAGTGGTATTGATACCTTAGTCTTAATTTCCTGTAATATTTTCATCAATAGAGTGACTAAAATTGTTATAGGTAGATTAAGTATAGATAAAAAATAAGATATTTCATGGCAGAATTAGACTATTTTTGACTAAAATCAAAAGGTAAATTCATTGAGTACAGTGAGAGTGATACGCACTTATCGCCTTCTAATATTCACGCAACGTGATTAAATTTAAAACCCAAGATAATCAACAGGCGTTAATATTTAACAGTTATTTTTATTGAAAGCTAGATTTACGCTCTGTAAAGTTATCCATACTTTACAACCAGTAAAATAATAAATTAAATTATTGGCATTAATACCACTTATAAATAATAATATATCTGTTCTCCGGCATATAATACCGTCGGCGTTCTCATCCTCGAGTGATACTCATCACCCTTAATTTAATGTTACAAGTATCTAACCGTATTTAACAGATAAATAAGGAAATAAGCATGTCCTACAAATCACTTCGTAATATTGCATTGACTGGTTTACTCTTTTCCGCTGCCGCGACAAGCTTTGCAGCAACAACCACTAGCGCAACAGGAACGACTCCGAGTGATATGACTTGCAAAGAATTCCTGGATCTGAATCCTAAGTCATTTACTCCTGTCGTTTATTGGGTATTGAACGATGATACTCAATATAAGCATGGCGATTATGTTGATTTGCACGAAACAGATACCATCGTGACACCGAAAGTGGTTGAAGTATGCAAAAAATCACCTGAAAGCAAACTCTCTGAAATTAAACAGGATATTTTAAATTTCGCTAAGAAACACAATATGTAATTACAGAGTGTAGCGCAGTAAGTAAGCCCCCCATTAATCATAACGACTTTAATGGGGGGCTTATATTTTGAGGTGATATAAGCCTATCGAGTAATACTTAACTTATCGTAGCCACGGACATAATAATTAACAGCTGAAATTAACCAGCACAGTATAAACATACCAATAATCCAGTAGCCTATCTCGCCCAAATTTTCGCTGATATTATTAATTGGCGTCCAAATACCGCCGGTTAGATTCAGTTTTTCTGAGATTAAGCCCAATGCCTCAATACCACCGATAAAGAAAGCAATAATAACGGAAGCGGCCGTAATGGTGATGTTGTAATACAGTTTTCGTACCGGTTTGGAGAAAGCCCAACCGTAAGCGCCAATCATCACAAAATTATCAAGTGAATCGATCAATGCCATCCCGGCGGCAAATAAGATCGGGAAAACCATAATCGACCACAGGTTCATACCATGGGTTGCGCTGGCAGCGGAAATACCTAACACCCCGATTTCAGTAGCAGTATCAAAACCCAGACCAAATAAAAAACCCACTGGGTACATGTGCCAGCTCTTATTGACCATATTAAATACTCGCTTAAAAATTCTGGCGAGTAGGCCACCATTATTCGTCACCAGCAGATCAAGCTCTTCATCTTTGTACACATGACCCGCTTTGACCTGCTTGAATTTTTTGTACACTGAGATCAGGATGGTTAAATTAAGGAAAGCAAACAATAACAAGAATACAGATGAAACCAGCGTGCCGATCAAACCGCCGGTTTCATGAAACCACGTCATATTATTCTTAAAAGCCATGGCTGTCGCCGCAATGGCCAGTGACGCTAATATCACGATGGTTGAATGGCCGAGAGAGAAGAATGTTCCGACGGCAATCGGTGTTTTACCTTGCTGCATCAATTTGCGAGTGACGTTATCAATGGCAGCAATATGATCCGCATCAACGGCGTGACGAAGACCAAAGCTATAAGCCAGAAACGCCATCCCCATCAATACCGCATTGTCATTAAATTCCGTAAAAGCCCAAACCCACGCCAGCCCGTTAACAATCAGTAAACCAATTAGCAAGTAGATAGCACGAAGCTTAGTTTCTCGATTGCCAAAGGCGCTGCTTCTCTCTATTCCTGTCGTCATGTTTGTACTCCAGAATAAAATCGTTATTGTCGATGCGCAGGCATCACATCTTTATTCGGTACCAAGAATAACCACGAAGCTAAAACAAACGGCATGGTTAGCGTCGGAATGCCAATAGGCAACAGTAAGGTATTTAGCGCCCCTTGGACGATGACCGTGAAAATAACCCCGACAATGGTGTAAGCCAGAACGCGCCAACTGGGTTTATTAAATGTAGAGCCCAGTGCGATAGCGGTTAATACAGCACTGAAAGCATAGAGTCCGGCATTAATACTGTGGTGATCTGCATCAAGGAAAACAGCAGTAAGGATCGCCAATAACGCGCCACAGACGCCAAAAACAGCCGCCCATAGCGATTCAACGGCTAAGCCGATAACAAATAAAATACCGCCAATTAAGCTACTGAATAAAAACACCTGTGAAATGCCGTTAAACATGCTGACAAAAACATTGTTTTGCGCAAAGAAATTACCACCATCCAAATCGATCGGATGCGGTAAGGCTGGCGTGGGTAATCCGCTACTATACAGACCGGCAAACGCATAACTCGCCAGCAGTATCATCCAGGTGGTTAAGACAAAAGGCGCTGTCAATGCCGCAACTTTCCAGGTTTTTAAAATATCGGCGATACAGACAGTGACAATAACCGACACGATACTGCCCAAGATAATACAGGCCCAAAGGACCGGTGTGACGACCAAGAATGTCGGTAATGCCGCACCAACCAAACAGCCGTTATAGCCATATAATCCGGCCCGCCATGATTTACGATCGCGCATGGTTAGCCCCGTTAAGGTGGCAATCACCGTACCCAATACACAGCCATAAGCGACCGCCGGATTCCCCTCACCATAAGCGCCGACAAATATTGCGATAAAAAAGAATAGCCCGGTGAGTGGGTTATTTTGGAACATAACCTGAGCACAACCGCGCAGTGTGGTATCGATAAATTCAATGAAAACATTCGAACTACTCAGTTGCGCCCAGCCAGATAAATTGCCGGTTTTTGCATTCATTATGTTTATCCTTCTGACTTAAAGTTGCAGCCTATTTGCGGCAACAGCAGTACCTTTGGGTGACACCTAGCGCCACAAGAATTTTTCCGGCAATGTAATACCGAGAATTTCCTCGCGGGCTATTTTCCAGAATTGCCGAATTTCGGCTTTAACCCCAGCGCTGTCGATGCCCAGCGCTTTAAATACCAAGCCACAATCATTGGGTAAGCGCGTTGCCCCACTGGCAATGCCACCTTTGATATCAAAACGCGCAGGAACCCGCGCCAAAATACGGTCATGATGCTCTTTCGGCGTTAATAAAATGACGTTGCCGAATGCATCAAATGTTTGCATAACCCCAATGGCATCAAGGCTCTCGACCTTTGGCTCTAAAATATATTTCTCAACAAATAGCTCTTTCCCTGCCAAATTATGGGCGACCACTTTGGATGAGTAGACATCAAAACCAAAGCGCTCTTCCGCATGGTGATATTTACGCCCTGACATCAACACTTCTGAATAAATCGCGGTCGCCGTCGGATGAATATTAATGGTGGTATCGGTAATAAAGCGCGAATTGCGGTGCGGAATAAGCGGGTCTGGCATAAATTCCAGATAGCCGCCCTCTTCCACGGTGAAATTCTGTATTTGCGATGCGTAGTTCGCATTCATCATGTGAACTTTGGTCGCCGACTGGGTGGTGACGTGAGCGCAGGCTCCGGCTTCCACATGGACATCGGTTGCCAGCCGATCCCCTTGTAGAATGCACCCTGACGTCGAGATCATGGTGACGCAAGGTAGCTCGGGCATCTCCTCATCCCAGTACAACGCCTTTTGCACCAAGGATGGCACCCGTCNTTTCCATTTCTGCCAAAATACTGCGCTGCCCACNGTTTGGCAAATCTCAGTTTGAGATAGCCACTTTTCCCTACGGCCCCGCTATGCATTTGCGCCGGTTCGTCCTGATATCTCGCTAATTCCGGCGCGTTAACACCTAATGCGTGAGCGCGAACCCGTGAAGGAGTTTCCACGATATTCTGGCTCTGGGATGTCATGCGTTTGCTCCTTCAGGCTGGACGTGGGTAAACAGGAAGTCGCGCATAATCATGTCCACCAGCTCTTCAATACCCTGTCCGGTTTTACAGTTNGGNTCNAGAATATAAGGGCGCTCACCGCGAACCACTTTGGTATCACTCTCCATCACATCCAGACTGGCACCCNACATAAGGGGCAAGGTCAATTTTATTGATGACCAGAATGTCCGCCTGCACTAAGCCAGGGCCATTTTTGCGCGGGATTTTNTCCCCTTCGGCCACATCAATGACATAGATATAGAAGTCAGCCAGTGCCGGACTGAAGGTGAGCGTCAGGTTATCACCACCACTTTCAATCATAATCAGGTCACTATCGGGGAAGCGCTCTTCCATCTCTTCCACGGCAGCAATGTTCATACTCGGGTCTTCACGCACCGCAGTATGTGGGCAAGCGCCGGTTTCCACCCCNGAGGATTTTCTCCTCATCCAGAATGCCTTTCAGGGTACGTTTCACCTGTTTGGCATCTTCGGTGGTGACAATATCATTGGTAATAATCAGTGGCTTAACGCCCCGCTTAATCAGAATGGGGGTGATCACTTCGATGATGGCGGTTTTACCTGAACCTACCGGGCCACCAATACCAATGCGGGTAATCTTTTTGCGTTTATCGGTTGAATGGCTGTTCACGGGATAATCCTCTTCTTTTAATCTGATTTGGGTCGGTACTCGGTTCACAGCAAACCCAGTACTCAGAATGCACTTTTATTAATCAGTGGATCGCTAACCGATTAATTACTGAATAGACGAACATGGGCTTTCACATGCACCGCCGCCAAAACATCCACAATCGGCACATAAGAAGACATCTGGTCGATATCGCCAATTTCAGCAATATCGCAGAACTTCTCAATGTCATGGTTCAACTCAAACAAGATGTGCTGAGTGTCAAAATGGGTAACGCGCATCAAACGCATGGCCGCACTTAAAATCGTCATTGCCACGCCATATTGATGCATCACCACCACTTCCCGCTGTCCGATCCCTTGTGCGGCCATGACCACGGCCTGCGTCACCGGATAAGTCCCGGCGGTATTGCCATTTTTTATCTGCTCCAGCCACCAGCTAATCAGCGGATGTTCCACCACATGGATAGACATTTCGGCCAATTTTTTCCCCATGCGGGTCGCCATCAGGCGGCTCTCTTCATTTAACTTACGGTTATTCACCGCCCAATCGGCGCGGATAATGCCGTCCCGATCATCAGCCATGACGGCGCGATGGGCTGCGACAACCCCCATGCCATCACAACTGGCGGCCTGCTTTAGCGCAGTCAAGACGAAGCCTTTTAAGGTCGCCACATCATGAACCACGCCAGTTTGAATGGCGGACTCCACACCATTGGAAAACGTAAAGGCCCCGACCGGCAGTACGGAATCACCAAATTGCATAATACGAATGAGATCTGATGCATTCATTGCGCTGCCCCTCCTCTGCCCGAATCAATGTTTATGGTCGTGATCGCCATGGCTGTGATCATGGTCGTGATCGTGGCTGTGGCTATGACCCTCGCCATGTGAATGAATGGCGTGAACATGTAAGCCGGAGCCATGGGGTTCATCTAAGGGGCTGGCGACATGAACGTGAGTATCGCTATCTTCCGCGCCGCCAAACAGCAACCGCGCTTCAGAGTTACTTAGCAGGGGTAAGATCTCAGCACCCTTAACAAAGCGGAACGGGAGATGCTGGAAACCATGAGTTCTCATCACAGAGTCCATCATGGTGGTGGCAACGGTCAGCGGCACATACACCTCGTTATTTTTGGTGACGGCTTTCCAGTGCTGGTTACCCAGCGCGTGCCCCAGCTCAAAGCAGGTTTTAATCAGTTCATCCGGTGAACGGTTTTTTAGCTCCCTCAGATCAATCACCATGACATCACGTAAATTGATCTGCACCACCACAGCGACATGGGTTTCTTCATCCCATGCCAGCACATCACCATCTGCCAGTACCACGTTTCGATCGAGCGAGATCCCCAAATCCAGACCTTGAGTACTGGATTTACGACAGCGACTTTTTTGTGCTTCCCGCTGATCCAAGACCAAGAAGTCAAAAGTGGCCCCTTTGAGTTTCTCCCGCCAAATTGGATCTTTTTTCACATTTCCTAGAATGTGCTCTATCAAAATCATGTTGTGACTCCTTGCGTCTATCCATTGCGAGTCGTCAGTTGCCCACAGTAATGAAATCCGTTTCTGTGCCATACATCCCAGCCATTGTTGGTCGCCCCATCCAAAGGCCAGATGACACTTACCATGGGCAAGCTGAACTCTGTAATAGACTGGACCCTGAAAGTGGGATTAGCGTCCAGACTCACCAATTAGCCTTGAGTTATCAATTAACCCTGATCGACCCATCAACCAAAGAAGAAGCGCTGGTTCATTGATGCTGTTTCGATAGGCTCACAAGTAGCATGAACACCGTCCACTTTTACCGCAAAGGTTTCTGGATCCACCTCAATGTGTGGGGTTTGATCATTACGCACCAGATCACGTTTGGAGATGGTCCGGCAGTTTCTAACCGCAATAACCTGACGATCCAGCCCCGCTTTCTCTTTCACCCCATCATCGAGCGCAGCTTGAGAAACAAAGGTGACACAGGTGTCTTGCAGGGTTTTACCGTAGGCCCCAAACATTGGGCGGTAGAACACCGGTTGAGGCGTCGGCAGTGACGCATTAGGATCACCCATTGCAGCCCAGTTGATCATGCCGCCTTTGATAACCAGCTTAGGTTTGGCCCCAAAGAAGCGGGGATCCCATAGCACCAGATCGGCCATTTTTCCCACTTCAACCGAACCGATGACATGACTGACACCTTGCGTAATCGCCGGGTTAATGGTGATTTTCGCCACATAACGCAGCACGCGGAAGTTATCGTTACCCGGTGCATCTTCTGGCAGTTTGCCACGCGACGCTTTCATCGCATTGGCGGTTTGTATGATGCGCAACCAGTTTTCCCCGACACGGCCCATCGCCTGTGAGTCACTGGAGAACATGGAGATCACCCCCATATCGTGCAGCACGTTTTCTGCTGCAATGGTTTCCGGCCGCACACGGCTTTCAGCGAAGGAGACGTCAGCAGGCACATTCGGATTGAGGTTATGGCACACCATGATCATATCGAACAGTTCAGCCTGACTGTTGACACCATAGGGCAGCGTTGGGTTAGTGGAGCTTGGCAGCACGTTCATCTGGCTGGCAACGCGGATAATATCCGGCGCATGACCCCCACCCGCACCTTCAGTGTGGAAGGTATGGATAGTGCGGCCTTCGAAGGCATCAATGGTGTCTTCCACATAGCCACATTCGTTCAAGCTGTCGGTATGCACGGAAACCTGAATATCCATCTCATCCGCCATCCGCAAGGCATGGCGCAGGGCATTGGCGGTCGCGCCCCAGTCTTCGTGGACTTTATAGCCCACCACACCGGCAATCGCTTGTTCCAACAAAGGGCCACGGCCATAAGAGTTACCTTTGCCCAGGAGACCCACGTTAACTGGCAGCCCTTCTGCTGAGCGCAGCATCTGACGGATATTCCATGGGCCCGGTGTAACGGTGGTGCCGTTAGTGCCGTCGGTTGGGCCAATCCCGCCACCAAAGAAGGTTGCCACACCATTGGATAGTGCATGGTATGCCTGTTGCGGTGAGATTAAATGGATGTGGGAATCGATACCGGCGGCGGTGAGAATTAAGTGCTCACCTGAAATAGCATCGGTACTGACACCCACTACCATTCCGGGTGTCACCCCATCCATCACGCCGGGGTTACCACTTTTGCCGATACCGGCAATTTTACCATCGCGAATACCAACGTCGGCTTTAATCACCCCAAGGCGGGCATCCACAATAGTGACGTTAGTAATCACTAAATCCAGCACGCCATTATCGCGGGTCAGGTGGTTATTGGCCCCCATCCCATCACGCAATGACTTACCGCCACCGTAAACCGACTCTTCACCATATCCACGCAGGTCTTTTTCGATTTCGATAAACAGATTGGTATCACCCAACCGGATTTTATCGCCCGTCGTAGGGCCAAATAGACCCGCGTATTCTTGCCGAGAAATTTGAGGCATCTGTCGCTCCTTTCTTTTTCCGGTGCGTGTAACGGATTTCTTCATCACACGTATGCGAATTTCGATGATTTACTCAATAAATAACGGGTTATTTAGGTGATTTGAAACCACGCGCAGCCGCACGGCGGATAGCTTCGAGCTTGTCCGGGCGCTCACTGTTCGGCACCACGCCCTCTCCGGTCCAGCCGTCCACCAGGTTGTTAAAGCCATACAGTGTTTGCTTGCCACCGAAAGGAATTAGCGGAACTTCGGTTTCATCACCGGGTTCAAAACGGATAGCGGTGGTTGAGGAGATATTCAGCCGCTTGCCATAAGCCGCCGCACGGTCAAATTCAAGTGCGCGGTTAGCTTCGAAGAAGTGGAAATGTGAACCCACCTGAATAGGCCGGTCACCGGTATTTCGCACTTTTACTTTGGTAACAGGCTTATTCTCATTAAAGGTGATGGGGGTATCAGCTAAAATACAGCCACCCAGTGGGGTATTTTGCTCTGTCGACTCTTTAGTACCTTTCTTTGCGCTCATGCTTTAATCCTCTGCAATAATCAGTTCAGGTCTTACTCGCATGTTGCCGTTACACTTATTTAATGGGATCGTGCACCGTGACCAGGCGGCTACCGTCAGTAAAAATCGCTTCAACCTGAACATTTGGAATCAGATCAGCTACCCCGTCCATCACGTCATCTTTGGTGAGAACTTTGCTGGCTTCTTTCATCACATCTTCTACAGATTTGCCATCTCTGGCCCCTTCCATTGCTGTCACTGTAATAATCGAAACGGCTTCCGGATAATTGAGTTTCAATCCACGTGCTTTGCGCTTGAACGCCACATCAGACAGCGTGTAGATCATGAGCTTTTCAACTTCTCTTGGGGTGAGCTGCATAAGCCCTCCTGTATCGTGTTAAGAAAGTGAAAGTGAGAAAAACAATTTACTAAAAAAGACGAATAGCCACCGATTGCGCTGTTGGTAGTAACAACAGTCGCGATTAACCGAGGTTATCCCGTCAGATTTATTTGTGTGATGATTTGCTTGGATGGGTTTTTTTTACCGCTTTTAGTTATTTCAATCAATAAGAAATTAGTGTTCAGTAATATTTTTTTACTAAAATAGAAATGTATTACTGCATTTATCCACAGTAACCCACAAGTGCAAAAACCAATTAATCGTTTGCTTTCTATAGCTAATGTCATAGCTAATGAATCCCTTTATTTAAAGCTCGATTTCAGTATGAATTTTTTGTAGCAGAGATAAGAAAAAACCTATGCTTTGCTATAAAAAAACCACCTTTAACCAATATAGACTAAAAATTTGAAAATTCATCATTAGTTGCAAATTTAATAAAAACAGTTATATGTTACAATGTTGTGACTTAATATTATTCATTTAAATCAAATAATTAAGCCAAAAAACCAATGTTATTATTCGTCAAAAATAAAGTACCCACTTCTGCCACATTAGCCACTCATGGCATAAAATATCAATAAGATAAAATCCAAGCCATACAAAACTCCAGCCCATCACAATTAGCTGCCATTATAAATTCAATTTATTAATGTAAACTTACTTGGACATAATATTAATCACTATTAACTCGATATAAAATAGCATCCATTGAATTTTATAGGTGAGATATGATCTCAATCAATATATGAATAATCAAAAGTTAGGCGAAAAATACTCTTCACGGAGATTAATAGTCACGTTGCATTATTATTTTATGACTTAGTTATTAACTCTTCTTTATGGCAACGTCTATCCTGACTTTATCATTGCCAGGCCGAGATGAGGTTTAATCTGTGGCGTTGAATAATGGGGGCTGTTATTTCCTCTTTCGGGTATCCATATACGCGAACACACTTTTTCTAATAAGGCTTTATTGTGGCTAAAAATAATTAACCCCAGTGGACGATGAGCCGCTTCTGCCAATAAGAGTTGCCAGACTTGCGCCTGAACATGTGCATCCAGTTGCGCAGTAACTTCATCAGCAATCAAATAACGAGTGCGAGGGTCCAGTGCTCGCAACAGCGCAATACGGGCCAACTCCCCGCCAGATAGCTCATCGGGCCGACGCTTCAACCAATCTGGATTCACCGCCATCCGCTCAAGCCAATAGGCATCTGGCCGCCAGGCATCGTGCAGACTCTCCCCCGTGGTTCGGTAAGGATTGAAGCTTTGTTCCGGATGCTGAGGTACCAATTGGACCGGGCAATACCCTTTTTTCGCCAGCGGTGCTCCGCCGAGCAAAATTTGCCCCGACGTGGCTGATTGCCATTGCGCCAAGACTCGGCCAAGGGTGGTTTTACCAAAGCCACTGGGGGCGGAGATACCCAATCGCTCTCCCGCTTTGAGAGAAAAGGAGATTGAATCCCACAGCCGTTTTCCCCCTTGATCAATGGTTAGATTGTCGACACTAAACATACTCTGCCACCTCCGTCGACGATAACTTCTGACTGACAAATTGCTGCTCCGGTAATGCCGCCCATAGCGATTGCAACCAAGGGCTACCGCCGTTATTTTTTAACGCCTCCGCGCTCAGTGTTTCGTGCAATTCGCCTTGATGTAATACCGCAATTTTATCGGCAAAACGCGCTGCCAGTGCCAAATCATGAGTGACCCACAAGATGCCGCGCCCTTGCTGACAAAAAGCCCGTAAGTGGGTGAGTAACTGACAGGCATGTTCATCATCCAGCCAGGAGGTGACTTCATCGGCCAGAATATAGCGGGCACGAGTCAGGGTTGCGCAGCTGGTCAGGACACGTTTGGCCATCCCGCCAGAGAGTTGGCGAGGGAAATCATGCACCAGTCCCGGGGCCAAATTGTAAGTTTGCAGCTGCATAGCGACATCTTCCAGCCGCAGTTTTACGCCACTGAGCTGTGCGGCGCGGGTCATTTGCGACCCCACTTTGATCAAGGGATTAAGGGCGCTGACCCCTTGGGGGACATAGCACAGGGTTTTGCCACGCTGCTCAATTTTGTCGCGGGCACACAAAACCTCGCCATCAAGGATAATCTCGCCATGGCAGCGCATATTATCCGGCAGTAGACCCAGCGCACTTTGCAGTAACAGGCTTTTACCTTCACCACTGCCGCCGACTAACGCCACTAGCTCCCCCGGATTCACCTCCAGTGAAATATTACTCAGCAGAGGGTGCCAGGTTTTTCGCCCCAACCAGCGGTAATGAGCAACATCGATGGCAAACCTTTCAAATTTCAACATCAGGTTATCCTCACCCAGAGCTGTTGCAGTGATCGGGCAAACTGGTCAAATATCAGTACTAATCCCACCAAAATCAGTCCAGGGAAAAATGCTAACCACCATGCCCCACTACTCAGATAGCGCAACGCGTCGGCCAATAATATCCCCAGTGACGGTTCATGAGGTGACAACCCGAAGCCCAGAAAACTGAGGGCTGCGCTGTGTAACACCGCATGGGGGAACATCAACAGTGTGCCAACAATCCATTGCGGTAGTAATAACGGTAGCAGATGATGACGCCAGCGGTAAAAATTACTGTTACCCAGTCGATGGGAAAGCATCACATAATCAGTTTCACGAATGCGTAAAATTTCCGCCCGCAGAATCAAGGCCAGCTTGGGCCAATGGGTTAATGCCACCGCCAGAATAACGCCATGTTTTCCGCCGCCCAAGGTGAAGCAAATCAGCACTAACAGCAGCAAATGCGGCAGTGCCAACATGCTGTCAATCAGCCCACGAATAAGGTAATCCAGCGTTTTATTCACCGCACACAGACTGGCGGTGAGCATCGCCAACAAGCCACTGGCAAAGGCGGCAATCAGGCCAATCTGCAAACTGGTGGTCATGCCCTGAAAACAGCGCAGCCACAGATCACGCCCCAGACTGTCAGTGCCGAACCAATAGACCATCGAGGGCGGCTGACGACGAGCCATCAAATCCATTGGAACGTCGACAGGATAGATGGCCCAACCATAAATGATCAGAATGGATAATAGCGCGATTGAAACAAACAGCCGGAACAACGCCCGGTTTGGGTTATAAGTCATAATTGTCGTGCCGCCCCCCTATTCAGGCGGTGTAACAGTGCATTGGCAATGCTGTTACCGCAGAAAACCAAGATGGCGCAAAACATCACGATCCCCATTAATAGCGGAATATCACCGTGTAACCCGGCATCAATGGTCGCCTGCCCCAAGCCGGGATAGGCAAAGACTTTTTCAGCTAATAGCGATCCCCCCAGCAGCTCACCCACCGAGGCAAATTGCAGGCAGAGTGCGGGGGTGATCGCATGGCGCAAAATATGGAAATTCACCAGCGACCAGCCTTTATCCCCCTGCGCTTGCGCATAGCGAATAAATTCACTGTTCATCACCTCGGCCACTCTAGCGCGGGTATGCAGGGCGATGTTGCCGACCCCCAATAGCCCCAGTGCTAGCATCGGCAAAATAAGATGGTGCAGCTTATCGCCCCAACTGGCGGTCTCAGCGTTACTGCCCGGTGTCCATGCACAGCAAATCGGTGCCCAATTCAGTTTTACCGCGAAGAGCGACAGCAGCAATAAACCAATCCAGAAGGTGGGCAGTGAGGCCAGCAAATAGGATAGCGATGAGATTACACGATCCGGCCAGCGATTGAGATAACGCCCCGCCGTTAGGCCCAGCAGAAGCCCGACAATACCTGAGAATAACCACGCCGAAACCAGTAACGCGAACGAGGTCGCAAAACGCTCGCCGATAACCTGCGAAACCGGAGCGTTATACAGCATCGAGTACCCCAAATCCCCTTGTAGGACTTGGCTAAACCAGTGCAGGAATCGCTGCCATAACGGCAAGTCCAGTCCCCATCGCGCTGCAATCAACGGATATTGCTCCGGTGGAACATGCAGCAGTTCACTCCCAATATAGGCGCGGATGGGATCGACGGGGGAGAAGCTCAATAGCGTAAAAGTGCCTACTGCGGTGACCAGCAGCAGGCAGATTAAACGCACAATGAAAAGTGAGACCCCCTTCATTACTGACAGGTCCATTTCCAGCTATCAAGGCTATTGAGCAGCGACCAAGAGCCGTGGATCTCTGGTGCCCCCTTGCCTAAGTCAACGCAATCATTAGCCAGATAAGTATGCTGAATATTCAGCAACCAGGCCCATGCCGCGTCGCCACGAATACCGGCACCGGTGGTTCCATCCCAATCCACCTGTTGCCAGAAGGGCACGGCTTGCTCCCACGTTGGGGCATCCAATGCCTGTTGCAGATGTTTATCAACCACCGGATTCTGGTAATAACCCGGATTGTAATACTCCACGCCAGCCGCTTTGCTGCTGTAGTGATGGTACAGCTCCATTGGGTCCAGGCTGCCCCAGCCAAACAGCGTTGGATTGGCATGCATATTACGTTCCACGGTTTCCCAACTGCCTGATTTTAAATCCACATCAATGCCGATAGGCTTTAGCATTGAGCGAATCGCCTGCGCTAAATCACGGCGCGTGGTATCACCGCTGGTATACCAAAGTGTTATCTTAGCTGGCACGCCACTCTTTTCCCGAATACCCTCTTGGTTCAGCGTCCAGCCAGCCTGTTCCAATATCTGTTTGGCTTGTTCGAGATCACCGTCTTTGATGGCCGAATCAGGATTATTCCATGGTAACCCCTGTACGCCAGTGTAGGCCGGAATCGCATGGCCCTCCATGATCTGCTCAGCCAGTAACTGGCGGTTGATGGCATAGTTAATCGCACGCCGAATCGCGACATCCGCCGTGACGTCATTACCAATCGGGTCACCATGAGCATCTTTTTTGCCCGAAGGTGTGGTCGGGAACACAATGCCACGGTTTTCGACACTCGGTCTGACCCATAATTTCATGTTATTGACCGGGCCAGCCGCCATAGATGGGGGAATACGTACCACGCCTAATTGCCCACTTTGCGCGGCTGCAAAGGCGCTGTCTTCATCAAGGAAGACAAAAATCAGCTTATCGAAGTCGTTTTTACTCCCCGCATAGTAGGGGTTCGCTTCGACAATCATTTGCTGACCGGGCTGGAAACTGATTAAGCGGTAGGGGCCAGCACCTATAGGTTTTTGCGCATAAGTTTTAGCATCATATTTATCGGCTGAAACAATCCCCAGTGAACCCAATACGTTGACAAAGGTACTTTGCGGGGCCTTCAGTTGGATACGCACATTGAGCGGGTCGATCTCTTGCGCACTCAGGAAGTTGCCCATATCAACTTTACCGCCACTGGCAGCCGCATTGTTGTAGGTAAACACCACATCTTTGGCGGTCAGCGGCGAACCGTCAGAAAATTTAAGATCAGGCTTGAGCGTCAGTAACCAGGTTTTACCCTCGTCACTGGTTTTATACTGGCTCAGCAAAAAGCTATTCCAGCTAAGATCTTCATTTTGTTTCAGCAATGGACTATGCAGTAGCAAATAGCTGCCATGACTCCACCCTAACATGGGGTCAAAACCTTCAGTTGGCTCATCACCGATAGCCAGTTGCAGTGTGTGAGGTGTTGCAGCATTGACCGAAATAGATAAAACACTCAATAAAGTGGCGGTCAGTAAGGTAGTACGGAGCCATAGACGTTTAGACATGTATCATCCTTTGATAAATTAGCTAGCGAATATAGGTCATCGCCTGTCAGAAAGAGATTCAACAAGCAATTAAGCGTAGCACTAAACATTAATATGGGTAATGTATGCCTTATTTAGCAGTAATGACTGATTTTCTATTCATCCATTAGAACTTTAAAGTATTTATGTGACAAATATCGGATTTAGATGAGGTAAATCAAAAAAAACCAAGCTGGAAATAAAATTGATTATAAATAAAATTGATCTGCATCTATAAAGTGGCAAAAAATATAAACCCTGAATAGTACAGAGATAATCTGCCCCTCAACCTAACCACAGACTTACCTATTATAACTTGCTCACTGAGAGGCTTAGCCTATGAATTAGCTCACTTATTATTCCCCATTGCTTTATCAAGGTAGTTAATTATTGACTCATCACTTCAGCTGTTATTTTGCGTTACGAATAATCAAAATAGTGCCGGAATAATATGACAGATTCCAACCAGAGGTTATTATCCACTGATTGAAATTTATCATATTAATAACAGCAAGAGAGTGATTAAGTCGGCATTCCTTGGTATAGGAATATAGCTAGCGATACAAAGGATGCTTCACAACAAACCCTAGGGTATACCCTAGTTACGGCAAATACTCATCATTGGTTTGATAGGTCATATCGTAAAAATAAGTGCTGAACGGCAACTCATAAAATACATGAGTGCTTTCCAACAGTGCTGGCAGGATTCTGGATCCGCAGCGTGAAGACTCTTCCGTCGGATATTGCCGCTGGCAGTAACCCCGTGGGCTATCGATAAAGTCCATCTTTGGGGTACGTTTAAGCACTAAGACTTTCCCCTCATCAATCCCCATCTGGGGTTCAATGGAAAAAAAGCTCAGTTGTGATACGAATGCAGTGATACCAATAGCTGCCACAACAACCCACAGATAAACTGAACGCATACAGAATTCCTGTCATGAATAAGCACTATCACTCTACCAGCTAACTCATAATGAGTGCCAAGAATAATAGTGCCCACCACTCATCACGAGTCAACAAGACACATTCAATTTATGCCACCAGCGGGGGAAGTGCATTCAACCATGGCAACCGCAGCGGGTGGCATCGCGTCTGCGGTATATCGGCGAAAGTTTAAATAGGGTTAGCCGTGGATAATTTAGGGTATGGCATCTATTGCGACTATCGCAGAAAACAAAAAACCTCGCCGTGGCGAGGTTTTATTACAGCTAAACGTTTATTGCAGCAGTGTAAATTACAGCGCTACGACGTTTACAGCTGAAGGGCCTTTCTGGCCTTGTTCGATGCTGAACTCTACGTTCTGGCCTTCATCAAGAGTTTTGTAATCTGTACCTTGGATTGCAGAGAAATGTACGAATACATCTTTGCTACCGTCAGCAGGAGAAATAAAACCAAAACCTTTACCAGCATCAAACCATTTTACTAAACCAGTCATTTTATTAGACATAAGATATTTCCTTCATTATTAGTGCCAATATTTGGCTATTGAGGTCTGTTTATCAAGAGTTACTTATGGGGGCACTAAAGAAGGAAATTCGTCGGAGAAGTGATGTCTAAAAATATCGCTTTAACTAGGAACTGCTTTACTTAAATGGCTTACATAAATAGGTCTGTGCTACAAACCGATGAGGCTATTAACGCATGCTAAGATATTAATAGCAAGGCTTATTTATTTATCTCCTTAATGGATAATAAACACACGCCTCTCATAAGTTATGGTAAAAGCTAAGGTTAATGCCTCGCCCAATTCAGTTCTACATCGCGAGTAAAAGTCAGATTCTAGCGGATGAGGTTATGTTCAAATTTCGTTATACTGCCACTGAAAATCGGAAACCGTCATAAAGGAAAAGCAATGACAATGCGTGAGCTTGAAGTACAGTTTCTTAATGCAATGAGTGAGTTGCAGTCAACTTTTGAGAAACAGCATCAGACATGGCAGGCAAGTTATACCGCACTGCAACATGAGCTGGAGCAGTCAAAAGCACGGGAAACGGCATTGCGTGCTAAAAATGATATGTTGCTGAGAAAGCTCAATACCGCGAATACTTTGCCGGAGCAACATTCGCTGGTCAGACAGATAAAAATGCTGGGTGCCCATCTTGATGCGCTGGCGAAAGATGCCGCAGCTTTCAATCATCATCTGAATAATCAGCAGAAAAATAGCGATAATTTCAGTGGCAATACCCCTTAAACACTGCGTTGAATTTATCGGCTCAGGCGATTTAACAGCCAGATAATTTTACGTTGTCAATTTCACCTTATATGGCGCAAAGAAACACTCAATGACGTGGATAATTATTGCTGTTTTGATCGTGGTTTTTATTGTGGGCTATCGTGTATTGACATCAGATACCCGCAAGGCTGTGGATACACTGGCTAATTTACTGAAGATAAAACCCATATATATTGAGTCGATGTTGCAAGAGATGGGGCAACGTCAAACTCAAATGTTTATTCGCTCCACCAGCAATGGTTATGCCGAAGATGTTAGAAAGGCGGCATATCTGGTTTTCATCTATCAGACCTTTATTAAAGATCCCTCCGACGAAAATGTGATGCAATGGCGAAATACGCTGGTTCGTGCACATATCTCTCCAATGCTGACGGCCGAACACACCGAGGCAGCACTGTTCTATTTTGCTGAGCTGGATTTAGACGCTTTTGAATTGGCGCAATTTCGCCGCCACTATAATCTGCATTTTAATCAGGAAGCTGACGCCGTATTGCATTGATAATGGCACTACGGCGCGATGATATTTATTGCGGTAGGCTAGCGCTAAATTGGCTGAAACATGCTGTTCAGGTAGCGCAATAATATTTCCCTTGAACTAAAACCGTGAGCAATACCGTAGCGATCTTCGGCTTCACCCGCCAGATAGAGTGGAAACTCAACATACTTATCACTGATACGAATAGTGGCTGTCGGCGTGGCAAACAGCAGACTTTTATCTTTTTGCGCGGGGTGGATAACTAAAGCAGTCCTGCCCATACGGGCTTCACGATTCACATAAACGTAGTGTCCCGCTTTCCGATAACCGTAAGCCTGATCAACCGTATAATCCCGCTCAAAACCGGCATTCTCCAGGACTCTAGCCACTTCATCTGGCCGTAAATACATTTATTTTCCCTCTTTTTAACTACTATTGAGCGACCTTACCGCAATAAATAAGGGAAACCACGTATTTAATGGCTCAAAACGGCTATTTAGGAATAGTCTACACGCCACTACGAGGGAGTCATGCCCTTAAACCGCATAAATTCACGATTGAAATTGGATTTAGTTTGGAACCCCGACTCTAGCTAAATCACAGAATCAGTCAGAAATAATACGCAGGCAAGTAATACACCACACAACGTCACGACACTGAAAATCAGTTCAAACAGATAGCGATTGATCATGATGATTAGCCTATAAAAAAAGACACCCGGCATTAACCGGGTGTCTGGAATGGGCTAGACGGTGCGGTACAAAGCCCGCATTCCGGCGTAATTATGCAGCTGGCGCTGTGACTGATTTTTTAGCAGTTTTGTGGTGTTTTTTAGCGGCTTGTGCTTTTTGAGCTGGCGCTTTTTTCACGTGTTTTTTAGCGGCCTGTGCTTTTTGAGCAGGTGCTTTTTTCGCGTGTTTTTTAGCGGCCTGTGCTTTTTGCACTGCGGCTTTTTTCTCGTGTTTTTTAGCTTTAGTAGCTTGTGCTTTCTGCTCAGTTGTTTGTTTGGTGGCTTTATGTTTTTTATGTTGAGTTGCTTTAGCTGGTGCCGCTTTCTCTACAGCAGGTGCCGCAGTAGTGCTGGTTGCAGCTGGAGCCGCAGCGGCTGCAGTCGTTTCAGCAGCGAAAGCAACAGAAGACAGACCCATAGTTGCAGCAACGATCAGCGCTAATACTTTTTTCATTTTCAAATCCTCAGAGTTTTTTTCGCTAAGCCCCCGATGGGGCCGTTGGGAAGAATCATAGAGGATTGAATTTTCTCTTTCCGTGAGTCATTGGTTTCGCTAAGTAACCAAATGTACAAAATCACCATGGTGAATACTTGTGCCATTAATGCTACCCCGCCTAGGATTACTCCTTAAGCCCATTAGGCCTGCTGATTGATAGTCTATGCTTAATGTTCATCAGGCAAATGGAGAGTCAAATGTTCAAGAAATCAGAAAAAGTTGAAAGAAATCTCGATCAAGACGTGACCCTTCTGGCAGATACTCTCGACGATGTCTTACGCTCATCAGGTGAGAAAACCAAAGAGGAACTGACCAAGGTGCGCCAAAATGCCGAAGGGGTATTACGTGATGCTCGAGCGCGGTTCAGTGGCTCGACCAGCCTGAAGCAACATGCCCGCGACGTTGCCGGTAATGCGGATCACTATATCCGCGATAAGCCATGGCAAGGTGTCGGTATTGGTGCCGCTGTCGGTATCGTACTGGGTGTATTGCTGGCACGCCGCTGAAATCAAGTTGATTGCCGATAAACTAACAACCTATGCCCCTTATTGCTGTGTCTACGGCAGCTGAATACTGTTTGCTTATCGGTGGCCCAGGTGATCCTCACCTCGGGCCAACACCTTTACTCCTCAGATAAAAAACGCATTATTTTTGCCAACCGTGCCACCAACTGATCGGTTTCTGTCACCGACGTCAGATTAGTAAAGCCCATCAGCAGACCATTCTCACCTTGGTCACCCACCACTCTCTCTGCCAACGCCCAATCTGATAGCGCCTGAACCGCCAGCCCTTGACGTTGAGCTTCTGCGGCAACAGCCCGATCAACAAGACGGCCATCCAGCCGCGCCAGTAATTGAATGCCGCCCGACTGCCGTTCAACCTCGACGACCCCCGCAAGCTGCCGCATCAGGCTGGCAGATAACATTTCGCGACGCTCCGCATAGAGGTGGCGCATTCGTTTGAGGTGGCGGTAAAAATGCCCCTGATTCATAAATTCCGCCACACTGGCCTGTATCAATGGCGGGCAGGCACAGGTCCGCAACTGGCTGCGATGACTAAATACCGCCACCAACGCAGGAGGAACCACCAGATAAGCCAGCCGCAGTGCCGGAAACATCACTTTGCTAAATGTTCCGGCATAAAGCACCCGCCCTTGCCTATCCATACTTTTTAGCGGAGGCAGTGGGCGCCCTTGATAGCGGAACTCACTGTCATAATCATCCTCAATGATCCAAGATTGCTGCTGTTCTGCCCAATCCAATAGCGCCATGCGACGCACTAAGCTGAGCGCTACACCTAATGGGCTTTGATGCGCTGGCGTAATGATGGCAAAACGCGCCAGCGGACAAGAGTGAATGGCGGCGTTCACATCCATGCCTTCGTCATCCACCGTCACTGGATGCGGGATTAATCCCGCTTCGCGGATCAACTGTTGAGTGGCGGGATAGCCGGGATCTTCCAGCCAACCACGATCACCGGGTTTCAGCAAGGTGCTGACCACCAAATCCAGTAGCGATTGATAACCCGCACAGATAAAAACTTGCTCCGGTTGGCAACTGAACCCTCGTGAGAGCTGCAAATAGTGGGCAATGGATTCACGTAAGGCGGGTAGTCCGGTGACGGGAGGATGCCCGAGTGATGCGGCGGTCAAATTGTGTAGCTGTTTCGCCATAATCCGCCCCCATTGGGCGCGTGGGAAGGCATCCAGTGCGGGCAGACCCAACTGAAACGGCAGCGCCATCATACGGTTAGCCGATAGCGCATTATTGACCGCAATGGGTTGAGTGCCTTCGGCTACCCTGTTCAAGGGCAGCAAAGGGGCATCAAGTAGCTGAGCTGAAACGTAGGTTCCACCCTGCCCACGGCTTTGCAAGAAGCCCTCGGCAATCAATTGGGCATAGGCGTTTTCTACCGTACCCCGAGCAACCCCAACTTCGCTGGCCAGCGCCCGAACCGAGGGTACGCGAGTATCAGGTAGCAGTGCGCCCTGAACAATCGCATCTTTAATACGTTGATAAATCTGGCGATAAACCGGCTCGTTTTGCTGACGATCCAAGTTCAGCAGGCGCGAAAACATCCTCATCATGACCCACTAAAATAAGTAATTTATGGCCCTATAGTATAGGCCATGGTGTTGCTAAAGTAGCGCCATATCTTACAATCAACCTCACAGGTCACTCTCATGGTTAAGCAGCGCCTCTATTTCTCAGAACTCTCTCCAGCCACCTACAAAGCACTGGTGAACACCTCCCTCACGCTAGATAAAAGTTCGTTACCCAAGGCCATGATCGAAATGGTTTTTATGCGGGTGTCGCAGATTAACGGCTGTGCGTTCTGTCTGGATATGCACGGTAAATTCTTGCGTGCCAATGGCTTCGATAACGCCAAAATGGATATGATCGCCGGATGGCGGCTGAGCCATGCCTTCAGTGAAGCTGAGCGAGCGGCACTGGATTGGGCTGAAGCGGTCACTAACATCACCACCAGCGGCACGCCTGATCATATTTTCGACGCCTTGAAGGCGCATTTTACCGATGCCGAAATTTCTGACTTAACTTTTGCTATCAGCATCATGAATGCATTTAACCGGTTAGCTGTCAGTCTGCGTCAGTAACAGATCTATCCCGTTCCCTTCTGCGTTAAAAATATTTTTACCCTGCTCATTATTACCAAACTCTGCTGCCAGCCCTGTGCTGGCGGCCTTGTCTCTATGTGCATCATAGATTACACGCAAATAACTACATATGGTGTGGTTGAATTAAATAAACACTAGATATAGTATTTATTCATCATCTGCGGGAATAGAACTGTGGCTGATAATCAAGGGCCGGTCGTCACGATACACTAACAACCTGGCTAATTCCGCCTTTCCTCAAGACAAAAGGTAAATGCGAATCATGAGCATTATTATTTACAGTAAACCCGATTGTGTCCAGTGCAATGCGACCTATCGTGCCTTGGATAAACAGGGGATCGCTTATCAGGTGGTTGATTTAACAGAAGATATACAGGCATTAAATCACGTAAAATCCCTTGGCTATCAGCAGGTCCCGGTGGTTATTGCTGGTGATGACCATTGGTCCGGCTTCCGCCCCGATAAAATAAGCGCACTGGCTCAAGCTGTCGGTGCCTAATGAGGGCCATGGCATGAACCCGTTGGTCTATTTTTCCAGTTCTTCGGAGAACACCCATCGTTTTATCGGGAAGCTCGAACTCCCTGCAATCCGCATCCCTATTGCAGGGGGGCGGGAGAAACTACGGATCGAGCAACCCTATATTTTGTTAGTACCCAGTTATGGCGGCGGCAGCCCAGTCGGCACAGTGCCGATTCAGGTCATTCGGTTTCTCAATGATCCTCATAACCGTTCATTGATTCGCGGTGTCATTGCTGCGGGTAACACTAATTTTGGCGACGCCTACTGCCTGGCGGGGAAAATCATCTCCCAAAAATGTCAGGTGCCTTATCTGTATCGTTTTGAACTACTGGGTACAGTTGAAGATGTGGCAAACGTGCGCAAGGGAGTAACTGAATTTTGGCAACGACAAAACTGAAAATCACCGATCCATCCAGCAGCGAGCTTGATTATCACTCACTGAATGCGATGCTGAACCTCTATGATGCTGACGGGCGTATCCAGTTTGATAAAGATCGACTGGCAGCACGGCAATATTTCTTGCAACACGTCAATCAAAACACCGTGTTCTTCCATAATTTGCAGGAGAAACTCAACTACCTGATTGAGGAGGAATATTACGAGAAAGAGGTGCTGGATCAGTATGATTTCAGTTTTATCAAGAGCCTATTCCAGCAGGCTTATAGCAAAAAATTCCGTTTCCCCACCTTCCTTGGTGCGTTTAAGTATTACACCAGCTATACCCTGAAAACCTTTGATGGCAAACGCTATCTGGAGCGCTATGAGGATCGCGTTTGCATGGTTGCGCTGACACTGGCGGCGGGTAATCCACAATTGGCGCGGGAGTTGGTCGAAGAGATCATCTCTGGCCGCTTCCAACCCGCAACCCCGACCTTCCTCAATTGCGGTAAAAAGCAGCGCGGTGAACTGGTCTCCTGCTTCTTGCTGCGCATTGAAGACAATATGGAGTCCATTGGTCGCTCGATAAACTCGGCGCTGCAATTGTCTAAACGTGGCGGCGGTGTGGCTTTCCTCCTGAGCAATATTCGTGAAGTCGGTGCGCCCATCAAGCGGATTGAAAATCAGTCTTCTGGTGTCATTCCCATCATGAAAATGCTGGAAGATGCTTTCTCTTACGCCAATCAGCTAGGAGCGCGACAAGGCGCGGGGGCCGTCTATCTCCATGCCCATCATCCCGATATTTTGCGTTTTCTCGATACCAAACGGGAAAATGCCGATGAAAAAGTGCGTATTAAGACCCTGTCGCTGGGGGTGGTGATCCCTGATATTACCTTTGAACTGGCGAAGAATAATGAGGAGATGTACCTGTTTTCGCCTTATGACATAGAGCAGGTTTACGGTGTGCCGATGTCTGAAATCAGCATCAGCGAAAAATATCGTGAAATGGTCGATAACAAGCGCATCCGTAAAAGTAAGATCAAGGCGCGCGAGTTCTTCCAGATCCTGGCAGAGATCCAGTTTGAGTCCGGCTACCCCTATATGATGTTTGAAGATACGGTGAATCGCGCCAACCCGATCAAAGGCCGGATCAATATGAGCAATCTCTGCTCAGAGATCTTGCAGGTTAATTCACCTACCGAATATAACGACGACCTCAGTTACCGTCATATCGGCAAAGATATCTCCTGTAATCTGGGCTCGCTAAATATCGCCCACACCATGGATTCACCAGACTTTGGTAAATCCATTGAAACTGCTATTCGTGGATTAACGGCAGTCTCTGACATGAGTCATATTCGCTCAGTGCCTTCAATTGAAAAAGGCAATCAGGAGTCCCATGCCATTGGTCTTGGGCAGATGAACCTGCACGGTTATCTGGCGCGCGAACGTATTTTCTATGGCTCAGAAGAGGCGCTGGACTTCACCAATATCTACTTTTACACCGTGGTGTACCATGCGATCCGCGCATCTAATCTGCTGGCAATAGAACGCGGTTGCCACTTTAAGGGCTTCGACGAATCGGCTTACGCCTCAGGCAGCTATTTCACTAAATATGTGGAACAACGCTGGCAGCCGAAAACGGCCAAAGTACAAGCGCTGTTTGCCAACGCCGGTATTAGGATTCCCGACCAACAAGATTGGGTCGCACTGCGCCAATCTGTGATGGAGCACGGCATCTATAACCAGAACTTGCAGGCCGTGCCCCCTACCGGCTCAATTTCATATATCAATCATTCGACATCAAGCATTCACCCGATTGTCTCTCCGATTGAGATCCGCAAAGAAGGCAAGATTGGCCGCGTCTATTATCCCGCACCTTATATGACCAACGACAACCTTGAATATTATCAAGATGCCTATCAGATAGGGCCGGAGAAAATCATCGATACCTACGCCGAGGCAACTCAGCATGTCGATCAGGGGTTATCACTGACACTCTTCTTCCGCGATACCGCCACCACCCGCGATATTAACAAGGCGCAGATATATGCCTGGAAGAAAGGAATTAAAACTATTTATTACATCCGGCTGCGTCAGATGGCACTCGAAGGCACGGAAGTTGAAGGTTGTGTTTCCTGCTCGCTGTAAATGAATAAAATCGGGTTAATAAGGAAGTCATTATATGAACACAGTAAAACCGATAACACGCATCAGCGCCATCAATTGGAATAAAATTGAGGACGATAAAGATCTGGAAGTCTGGAACCGTTTGACGGCTAATTTCTGGCTGCCAGAAAAAGTCCCGTTATCCAATGATATTCCCTCTTGGGCAACACTTACCCCCAATGAGCAGCAGTTGACGATCCGTGTTTTTACTGGGCTAACCCTGCTGGATACCATTCAAAATACGCTGGGTGCACCGGCGCTGATTAAAGATGCCATTACCCCTCATGAGGAGGCGGTATTTTCGAATATCAGTTTTATGGAAGCGGTACATGCCCGCTCTTATAGCTCCATTTTTTCGACACTTTGCATGACATCTGATGTGGACGATGCCTATCGCTGGAGCGAGGAGAATGGCCCGCTACAAAAGAAAGCCGATATTATCCTTCAGCATTATCATAATGATGATCCGCTGAAGAAGAAGATTGCCAGTGTATTCTTGGAATCTTTCCTATTCTATTCCGGATTCTATTTGCCGATGTATTGGTCTAGCAGGGCAAAATTGACCAATACCGCTGACCTTATTCGGCTTATTATTCGCGACGAGGCAGTACATGGATATTATATCGGCTATAAATTCCAGAAAGGCTTGGAGAAAGTAGATAATAGCCGCCGTCAGGAAATAAAGAATTTCGCCTTCGATCTATTGCAAGACTTATATGATAATGAAGTGCGCTACACCGAAGACCTTTATGATAAGGTCGGCTGGACAGAAGATGTCAAAAAATTCCTGCACTATAATGCCAATAAAGCATTAATGAATTTAGGTTATGAAGCACTATTCCCCGCCAGCCAGGCAGCGGTCAGCCCGGCTATTTTGGCGGCATTATCGCCAAATGCGGATGAAAATCACGATTTCTTCTCTGGATCCGGCTCCTCTTATGTGATTGGCAAAGCGGTCAATACCGAAGATGAAGATTGGGATTTTTAAGCTTTCTCAGTCTTCATATCTCCCCCTTTACCAGAGCATAAAAAAAGAGAAATCAAGAGTAACAGGCAGCCATATTGAGGTTGCCTGTTTTTTCCCCACCATTGACGCCCTATTTCGCCCTAAAATCCCCCTATCAACTCCGCCCTGTTTTTTCCTGTTCAACGGCCAGAGTAAACAGCGAAATTTGAAATTATTCTCTCGCGATACTTTTGGTGACAGACCAGAGCATAAGGGGACTCAGCGCATCTCGTTGAGCGACAGAAATGCCCTATCAAAGTTGAAAATCATGTCCCATTCTGAGGTGAATTAGAGTCCGCGATCAGGAAGGATATAATCACTAATACGACCAAATAATATTAGCTATATATGAACCACATTCACACCGCTGAGGGACTAATTAGTCATCGGCCTCACCGATAATATTAGACATTTCATCACTACCAGAAAACCACAATATTAACGCATGTAAATCAATCATTCTAAAAGATATATATTGAGATAATGACCATTGCCAATTTGATTATAAGGACATTGAGGGTTGTCTCAGATTCTCACTGTGTTAGGGTATATGGCGCTCTATTTTTTCATCAGGATAACATCGATCGAATAAACATAATTCAAAATTGACAGAGGGATATACCAGCTGCATGGCAATTAAACTCGAAGTAAAGAATCTATATAAAATATTTGGTGAGCATCCCGAACGGGCTTTTAAACTGCTTGAATCAGGTAAGAATAAAGAGCAGATATTTGCTAAAACAGGTTTGTCCGTTGGCGTTAAAGATGCCAATCTGGCCATTGAAGAAGGCGAGATATTCGTCATCATGGGATTATCCGGTTCCGGTAAATCCACCCTGGTACGCCTTCTCAATCGTCTGATAGAACCTACGCGTGGCGAAGTACTGATCGACGGCGAAGATATTGCCAAAATATCGGATAGCGCCCTGCGCACGGTGAGGCGCAATAAGATCAGTATGGTCTTCCAATCCTTTGCATTAATGCCCCATTTGAATGTCCTCGACAATACCGCATTCGGCATGGAGTTGGCGGGCGTCCCTCAACAGGAACGCCATGAAAAAGCCATGGAAGCCTTGCGTCAGGTGAGTCTGGACAGCTACGCCTACTCTTATCCCGACGAGCTTTCCGGTGGGATGCGTCAACGTGTCGGCTTAGCCCGCGCCATGGCCAATAACCCCGACATCTTATTAATGGATGAGGCTTTTTCCGCCCTCGACCCACTCATCCGCACCGAGATGCAAGATGAGCTGGTCAAGTTACAAGCGAAACAGCAAAGAACCATCGTCTTTATCTCCCATGATCTGGATGAAGCCATGCGCATTGGTGATCGCATTGCCATTATGCAAGGCGGCGTAGTGGTACAAGTTGGCACCCCGGATGAGATCCTAAACAATCCGGCCAATGACTATGTGCGCACCTTCTTCCGTGGCGTTGATATCAGCCACGTCTTCAGCGCCAAGGATATTGCGCGCCGCCGCCCAGTCTCTTTGATCCGTAAAACACCGGGTTTCGGCCCGCGTTCAGCATTAAAACTGCTTCAGGATGAAGACCGCGATTACGGTTATGTGTTGGAACGCGGGCAGAAGTTTATTGGCGTGGTATCGATAGATTCACTGAAAAAAGCGTTGGCTGAAAACCAGTCGTTGGACAGTGCCTTACTGGCTGATCCCGCACCGGTTCCCGCAGACATGCCCCTCAGTGAGCTGATTTCACTGGTTGCACAAGCCCCTTGCGCGGTGCCTGTGGTCGGTGAAGACAACAGCTATATCGGTATTATTTCCAAGGCCATGCTGTTGCAGGCCCTAGATAAGGAGACGCCAAATGAGTGATCAAATCCAGATCAACGATCAAGCAGTCAGTAACCCTTGGGCTACGGATGCAGCGGCGTCGACTGCACCTGCTGTGACTAACACCGCCCCTCAGAGCCTGTCAGCCGCAGCTGACCCTTGGGGAGCCAGCATGGCCGAGGGTAGCCATGCCGCAGGGAGTGCCGGCCACGAGGCTGCCGCTCAGGCGGCACAGAGCCAAGTGGCAAATGCTGACTGGCTGAACAGCGCGCCAGCGGCGGCACCTGAACATTTCAGCTTAATGGACCCGTTCCACACCACGTGGTTGCCACTGGATTCATGGGTCACTCACGGCATTGACTGGGTCGTGCTGCACTTCCGCCCACTGTTCCAAGGCATTCGTGTGCCGGTCGACTTTATTCTCAGTGGCTTCCAGCACTTGCTGTTGGGTATGCCAGCACCGGTGGCGATTCTGGTCTTTGCCCTGATCGCCTGGCAGTTCTCCACCTTAGGGATGGGGGTAGCTACCCTGGTCTCACTGATCGCCATTGGCGCTATCGGCGCGTGGTCGCAAGCCATGGTGACACTGGCACTGGTTCTGACCTCGCTATTCTTCTGTATCCTTATCGGGCTACCGCTCGGGATATGGCTGGCGCGCAGTAATAATGCCGCACGTATCATTCGGCCCTTGCTGGATGCCATGCAGACCACACCAGCCTTCGTCTATCTGGTGCCGATCGTCATGCTATTTGGTATCGGTAACGTGCCGGGCGTGGTGGTCACCATTATCTTTGCGCTGCCACCGATTGTTCGCTTGACCATTCTGGGTATCAAACAGGTGCCGGAAGATCTTATCGAAGCCGCAGAGTCCTTTGGTGCCAATCCACGTCAATTGTTGTTCAAAGTACAACTGCCGCTGGCGATGCCAACCATCATGGCAGGTGTGAACCAGACCCTGATGCTGGCGCTGTCGATGGTGGTTATCGCTTCGATGATTGCCGTCGGCGGTTTAGGCCAGATGGTGCTGCGCGGTATTGGTCGCCTGGATATGGGGCTGGCCGCCGTCGGGGGAGTGGGTATCGTGATTCTGGCGATTATTCTTGACCGCCTGACCCAATCATTAGGCCGCGATCGCCGCAGTAAAGGCGTTGGCCGCTGGTATGCCACCGGCCCTATCGGGCTATTCACCAAACCATTTCGTAACAGCAAGTAATTTTAAATAATTACACTCAATATCATACCCAAAGTCATTGGCGCTGCGGCAAGGCAGCAAGCGAGTAAATCCCAATGAGCTTACATAAGTAAGTGATTCGGGTGCGCGAGTGCCGCGAACACAGCAGCAGCGTCAAGGACGAAGGGAATAAGGGGAAAATTATGCGTATGACAGGAATCTGGGCCTTAACTCTCACCACACTGATCAGCACTCAGTTATCCGCCGCAGAATTACCGGGTAAAGGCGTTAGCGTCCAACCGCTGCAAAGCACCATTTCGGAAGAGACTTTCCAGACCTCACTCGTTAATAAGGCGCTGGAGAAGCTCGGTTACGATGTCCAGCCAACCAAAGAGGTTGACTACAATGTCGCCTACGCTTCCATTGCCGCAGGTGATGCCACCTATCTGGCAGTCAACTGGGAACCACTGCATAACGACCAGTACGCCGCCGCAGGTGGTGATGCCAAGTTTTATCGTCAGGGTAACTATATCGAAGGGCTGGCGCAGGGCTATTTGATCGACAAAAAAACCGCCGATAAATACCACATCACCAATATTGAGCAGTTAAAAGATCCGAAAATCGCCAAATTGTTTGATGCCAATAATGATGGCAAAGCCGACTTAACCGGCTGTAACCCCGGTTGGGGCTGTGAAGCGCCGATTAATCATCAAATCAAAGCTTACGGCCTGAGCGACACCGTGACCCATAATCAGGGTAACTATGCCGCCATGATTGCCGATACCATCACCCGCTACAAAGAAGGTAAACCGATTCTTTATTACACTTGGACCCCCTATTGGGTCAGTGATGTCTTAGTGCCGGGGCGTGATGTGGTGTGGTTGCAGGTGCCGTTCTCTTCCCTGCCAGATAAAACTATCAACACCCAGCTTTCCAATGGCGCGAACTACGGCTATCCACCGAGTGTGATGCATATCGTCGCCAACAAAAAATGGGCTGAAGCCAATCCGGCTGCCGCTAAACTGTTCTCTGTCATGAAAATATCGATTAATGATGTGAATGCTCAGAACATGCGGATGCATGCCGGTGAATCATCAGATGCCGATATCGAACGCCATGTGAACGGCTGGATTCAGGCGCATCAGGCCACCTTTGATGGCTGGGTGAACACCGCCGCACAAGCGGGTAATGCTGCACAATAATTAATGTGAAACAGATACTTTCGGGTATCTGTTTTTTTATCCGTCGAAAGTCTTGTTCGGTTCAGATGATAGAAGGGGTATGAACGGAGATTGAATACAACGAAGCCCTGAGTTATTTCTAACTCAGGGCTGCTGAATGTTGGCGGTGCGGACGGGACTCGAACCCGCGACCCCCGGCGTGACAGGCCGGTATTCTAACCGACTGAACTACCGCACCACGCTGCTGTTCCGGTTAAGAACGAGACGGATATTACGTATCGAAGGTAATGGCGTCAACATTTTTTCCTGCAAAATAAGCTGTTTGCACAGTTTTTCGTCTGGGTGTCGTTTTATTCTGCGTTTGTGCTCTCTTCCGATTCAAGCGGCATTCGCCACAAACAGCTACCGCCCTTTTTCATCACTAAATCGAGGCGCGATTCATGGGCCGCCAATTCATCCTCAGCGGCATAAATAATTTTCAGCCCAGATGCTGGGCGGGTAATGCGCTGAATGTCGTCGGAAGCGTCATTCTGTGACTGATCACCCTCCATTGAGAAAGTGAGCGACGTCTGGCCGCCGGTCATCGCCAGATAGACTTCTGACAGAATTTCGGCATCGAGTAACGCGCCGTGCAATGTTCGCTTGGTATTATCGATCAGGTAGCGATCACACAGAGCATCGAGGTTATTGCGCTTGCCGGGGAACAGACGACGCGCCATTAACAGGCTATCGGTGATGGTACAGAAGGTCTCCGTTTTCGGAATATCCTGCTGCAACATGCGGAACTCATGATCCATAAAGCCGATATCAAACGCCGCGTTATGGATGATTAATTCTGCACCACGGATAAACTCGAGAAACTCAGGTGCAATATCAGCAAATGTCGGCTTATCCGCCAAAAACTCATCGCTAATACCGTGAACACCATAGGCCTCGGGATCAACCAGACGGTCGGGTTTCACATACACATGGAAGTTTCTGCCGGTCAGACGGCGGTTGATCACTTCAACTGCGCCGATCTCAATAATCCGATGGCCTTCATAATGAACGCCCAGCTTATTCATACCGGTGGTTTCAGTATCCAGAACAATCTGTCTGGTCGGTGTAACGATCATATTGCCAGTGCTCATAGCGCTCGTTTATGTCAGACTTAACGTTTAAACAGATAGGAAGAGTCTACCAGAGATGACTAAACAGGTAGAGATTTTCACCGACGGATCTTGCCTTGGCAATCCGGGACCCGGTGGTTACGGCGCAATCTTGCGTTACAAGCAGCATGAAAGAACCTTTAGTGCAGGTTACTATTTGACCACTAACAACCGCATGGAGCTGATGGCTGCCATCGTCGCGCTTGAGGCTCTGACCTCGCCTTGTGAAGTGACGCTCAGCACGGATAGCCAGTATGTACGCCAAGGTATCACTCAGTGGATTCACAACTGGAAAAAACGTGGTTGGAAAACAACCGACCGCAAACCGGTACGCAATGTGGATTTGTGGCAGCGTCTGGATCTGGCGATCCAAACCCATACCGTGCAATGGGAATGGGTAAAAGGCCATGCGGGCCACCCGGAAAACGAACGTTGCGATGAACTGGCCCGCCAGGGTGCGAACTCACCGACGTTAGAGGATACTGGCTATATCCCTAATTAATACGTTGCCGCTAAATCAGGGCTGATCACGATAGCTTTTGGTCGCACCAACGGCGCGGCTGAACCAAGGTTTACGCGCCCCGAATTTCATCGGATTGAAGGTCAGTGGAATGGTGCGTTTACGGGCGACAATCAGGCTGACGCAACCTAACGCTGGCAAGTGGGTGCTAATAAAGCGCCCACCCTCTTTATGCCAGGGTAAAACGTGGAAACGCGACAGATGCAAAACTTCATAATTCAGCAGACTCAGCCAATCCAGTAAACGCATTTGGGTAAACATACGGCTAACATAGGGCTGCCGCAGGCGTAATACTGGGATCAATTTCCCTGCTCCCAGCATACTCATTGGATTAAAATTACTAATAACCAGCCAACCGTCGTCGATAAGCACCCGATCCACCTCACGTAAAATACGGTGTGGATCAGCGGCATAAGCTAAAGTGTGAGACAGTAAACAGGCATCCACGGATTTTTCGGCAAAAGGTAACTGGTACGGGCTGGCGAACACTTGCATGTTTTTGCCTCTTTCCCCCACATTCACCTGATGGGAGATAGCACATTTATCGCTGGCAATTTCGGCACTCAAATGGCCTATTTTCAGCAAATGGAAACCAAAGAATTTAGGCCACCAAGGCTGCAACTGTTGCTCAATTGCCGTGCGATAATACTCTCCCCAAGGTAACTCAGCCCAGGATGCGGGCGCATCAATCTTTCGGCGTGTTTGCGCTGGTTTCATGTTTCTACCCAATAGATTTCAAGGTGCGGGAAGGCGGCAAGCAAGTGGATCCCGATGAACTTACACAAGTAAGCGAGGCCCATAGATGGGCCGGGTCGCGAGAGTAGCCAACACACCTGCAATTTGAAAGATGACGGGTATATTATCTTCTTTCAAGCTATTGCCAACAAAAGGGTACCCCATGAATCTTATCAGCATTCCGGCATTTCAAGACAATTACATTTGGCTATTGGCAGATCAACAAAAACAGTGCGTTATTGTTGATCCGGGCGAATCCGCTCCAATGCTGGCAGCGTTGAGTCAAGGCCAATATAGCCCTCAGGCCATCTTACTCACTCATCACCACCACGATCACGTCGGCGGTGTTGCTGATTTATGTCGTCATTTCCCCAACATTCCCGTCTATGGACCACAGGAAACAGCGAACAAAGGCGCGACAATTATTGTTAATGGGGGTGATAACCTGACAATTGGCGAGCAAAACTACCATGTTATTGCTGTGCCCGGCCATACCCTCGGGCACATTGCATACTACAGCGAACCTTATCTTTTCTGTGGTGATACCCTCTTCTCTGCTGGCTGCGGCAGGTTATTCGAAGGCACGCCAGAGCAAATGTACACGTCAATTCAACAGCTCGCGCAGCTCCCTGACGAAACCTTAATTTGCAGCGCGCATGAATATACTCTCTCAAATCTTAAGTTTGCCCGTTCCCTTCTGCCATCAGATCAAGATATAGCTACATATCAACAACAAATCATGCAATTACGGGCAAAAAACCTACCCAGCCTACCTACAAAATTGCAATTTGAGCGGAAAATTAATGTTTTTTTACGTTGCAATGACGTTGATTTACAAAGAGAAATAGGCGTAATCTCTCCACCAAGCTCACTTGTCTCAGTTTTTTCCGAATTACGCGCCCGTAAAGACCGCTTCTGAGCTTTTAGTTGTGTTTTTTGTCGAAGCAAAGTATGATTGGTCGTCTTTTAAGCAACTACATTGACACACACATGAAGACCAAAGCGATATTACTCGCCTCAGTCTTGCTTGTTGGGTGCCAGACGTCCAAGACGGATGTGAAGGCCCCCGTACAGCATGCACAGAGTTTGTCTTCGGCAGGTCAAGAGAGTGAAGCAGGAGAGTACACAAATAGCGCCCGAGTGGGCAGCGCGCGATGGCTGGATAGTGAAAGTGGCCTCGCGCAGCAGGATTTGTGGAACTTCATTAGCGACGAGCTGAAGATGAAGGTTCCGGAAAATTCCCGGATCCGTGAACAGAAGCAAAAATACTTAAAAAATAAGAGCTATCTCCACGATGTAACATTACGGGCAGAGCCGTACATGTACCTGATAGTCGAGCAGATTAAGAAACGTAAGATGCCGATGGAGCTGGTACTGCTACCCATAGTGGAGAGCGCTTTTGACCCTCACGCGACATCATCCGCCAACGCCGCAGGGCTATGGCAGATAGTACCGAGTACAGGTCGAAATTATGGCTTAAAACAGAACCAATGGTATGACGGCCGCAGAGATGTGGTTGCTTCAACCAAAGCAGCGCTTGATATGATGGAGCGCCTGAACAAGATGTTTGACGGTGACTGGCTATTAACAGTTGCTGCTTATAACAGCGGTGAAGGCAGAGTCATGCAAGCGGTGAAAGCCAATAAGGCAAAGGGTAAACCGACGAACTTTTGGGCATTGTCGCTTCCTCGTGAAACGTCAATTTATGTGCCAAAAATGCTGGCCTTGGGCGATCTAATCAAGAACAGCAAAAAGTACGGTATAACCTTACCTGAACCCGACAAAGACCGTGCATTGGCGCGTGTTGATGTTGGTCAGCAGATACAGCTAACTCAGGCGGCTGAGATGGCGGGGATGTCACTGACAAAGTTGAAATCCTTTAACTCTGGGTATAAGCGCAATGTAACAGCACCTGATGGACATGGTCCTCGTTATATTATGTTGCCGAAAGCCCATGCTGAGCAGCTTAAAGATTCATTGGCAGATACTGATATTGCCGCAGTTCAACCCACTAAACTGGCGCAGAACAGCACAAAATCAGCATCAAGTTCGCAGTATAAAGTTCGCCCCGGCGATACCTTATCTACGATTGCCAAGCGATTGAATATCAAGACCAGCGATTTGCAGAGTTGGAACAACTTACGTGCCAAGAGCACCTTAAAAGTTGGGCAAACCCTGCAACTGGCAAGCAATACAACCAGCAACAGCATCACCTATCAAGTTCGTAAAGGTGATTCTTTTGCCAGTATTGCCAAGCGTCACGGTGTAGACACCAACGATGTGATGCGATGGAATTCGGTAGTCAGCAAAGCTAATAATTTACAGCCAGGCTTAAAATTGACGTTGTTCGTTGACGGCAAATCGACCCCGGATACGTAGAGCTAGAATCGCGATTAAAGCTGTTAAAAGCACCCTTCGGGGTGCTTTTTTTATGGCTTAAATTCAACCAGAAGTGGGTTATGATCGGAAGCTCGAGTCACTAATACCGAGGCATCAGCCAACGTAAGTCCACGGTAAAACACAAAATCAAGTGGCCGACCAAAAGCACGACTGCGGAGATCAGTGCGGAACTCCACCTCCTTCAGTCCCACTCCTTGGGCAAAGCGCTGTAAAGCGTTAACCCGCTGACGGCTCCAGGCGTTGAAATCTCCCGCCAGAATAACCGGACCACGGTGCATCGCAATTTGCTCACCGATGGGCTCAAGTTGTTTACTGTAAACATCAACGCCGAGACTGAAATTCACCGCATGAATGTTCACTACCATCAACAGACGACCATCATGGATCGGGTAAACCGTGACTAATGCCGATTTAGACAAACGCAGTAGCGGCTCACGCTCACGCAATGGGCAGCAGTAGACTGGGTGAGTAGCCGCTAACGTCATGACACCAGAAGGGTGCTGAGGCAATGCAAAGGCCGGAACCTGATCTGCAGCCTGATAATGGGATGTAGCAAACCTCACCAGCTCAGGTGTTGTTTGTGCTTCTTGCAATAGCATCAGTTGAGCATCACGCCCGAACTCTTTAAGAACAGACAGCCATTCTGCCCGCTGTTGCTTAAAGATATTCCACACCATCACACGAAGAAATTCAGATGTTGGCAATGGTGCGCCTGCCGGTAGCCCCTGTCCCAACTGCATTGCCGAGCCAGGGAAAATCTGTTCAACCGGTTGACCTGCAACATACCGCATTGCATATGTTCGTTTCGGCACTTTGATGGCCTATTCCTTATTCGAAATCACTTTGGCTTTTGAGGTAACCACCGTTGATACTTTACTGATTATACGCCCAGATATTCCACTCAGTAATTTCTTTTACCAACGGCTTCCCTTTGATATTGGGATGCGCAAGGAGATATTCAATTTATGTAATTCATAATGCACTAATAAGCCTTCAATTGATAAAAAACCCATAACCTGAACAGTAAAAGATCCTACTCGGCGACAGTAATACTTGATTTATAATCAAAAGTCTTATGCCTAATACCGCATTTTTTGTTGATAACTCTATTGCCATAATTCGTCCAGTTTTTCATCGAACCGATAATGCAGAGCATTATGGTCGATAGAGAATTCTCAATGACATCTAAAGATAAAACCATTATCAGCAAAACAAGGAATTACGATGAGCGTACCTGCATTCGGCCTGGGAACTTTCCGCCTTCAAGATCAAGTGGTTATTGATTCCGTTAGCCAAGCTTTGAAATTGGGCTATCGTGCTATTGATACAGCACAAATCTATGAAAATGAAGCTGCCGTCGGCCAAGCTATCGCACAAAGTGGTATCAAACGTGATGAGCTATTTATCACCACCAAAATCTGGATTGCTAATTTAGCGCAAGAGAAATTGATCCCTAGCCTGCAAGAGAGCTTGCAGAAGCTGCAAACAGACTATGTGGATTTAACATTAATTCATTGGCCATCACCGAATGATGAAGTCTCTGTTGCAGAATTTATGGCTGAGTTAATAAAAGCCAAAGAGATGGGGCTAACACGTCAGATTGGTATTTCTAATTTCACCATTGATTTAATGAAACAGGCAATTGCAGCGGTGGGTGCAGAGGCTATTGCGACCAATCAGATCGAATTATCTCCGCTTTTGCAAAACAGGAAAGTAGTTGAGTTCGCAAAAGAAAATGGTATTGCAATCACCTCTTACATGACGCTGGCCTATGGCAAAGCATTGGAAGAGACGATCATCAAAGCGATTGCTGAACAACACAACGCAACACCCGCACAAGTCATTTTAAGCTGGGCGATGCAATTGGGTTACAACGTTATTCCGTCATCAACCAAAGAGATTAATTTGGCCAGTAATTTACTGGCGCAGGAGTTACGTTTGAGCGCAGAGGACATGGCACTGATCGCAACGTTGGATCAAGGAGAGCGTCTGGTCAACCCCGATGGCCTGGCACCAAAATGGGATGTATAGTTCGCTAAGTAAAAGTTCAACCGCCTCCATATGAGGTGGTTTTTTTTATTTTGTCGTCATCGTTTGTGTCAGGCATTTCTTAATAAAATCAATAAAACAGCACAGTCGATTACTGTCATCTTGTTCACTGTCATAAACAGCATTAATTGGCATTGCCACAGGTAAAGCCAGCTCTACCAGTGAATAGACCCGGATTTCCTAGACGGTTCCGTGCCTCATGAACCAGGCACTTTCATAAACTGCAGGGGGTTGATCCTCACAGGCACTGTGGCGGCGTTTAGCATTATAAAACATCTCGACATAATCGAAGATATCCGCCTTCGCGTCTTCTCTGTTTTTATAGATCCGTTTCTTTATTCGTTCCCGTTTTAGCAACTGGAAAAAGCTTTCTGCCACTGCGTTGTCATGGCAATTACCCCGACGACTCATGCTGCTTTTCAAATTGTGAGATGCCATAAAATGCTGGCACCTTTCGCTGGTATATTGAGAACCCTGATCTGAATGGATTAATACTTCTGCTGTTGGTTTACGTCGCCATACCGCCATCAATAATGCATCCATCACTAACTCAGCGGTCATTCGTCCTCCCATGCTCCAGCCTATAACCCGACGTGAGAAGAGATCGAGAACAACGACCAGATATAACCAGCCTTCATGCGTCCTTATATAGGTCATGTCACTCACCCAATGCGTATTTGGGGTCGGGACAATGAACTGTCGCTCAAGGTAATTAGGGCTGGCTAGCAAAAACCCCACGCTTTTGGCATGGGGTCTCGACTTTATTTGATGCCTGCCAGTGTCCACAGTATTCGTCTCATCTTTAAGATGAGTCTCCCCCCTAACGGGGCCAGCGCAGACGCTGTCCAAACTGCGTTCACAGTTTGTCGCATGTCATGCTCCAGTCGCTCTCTGTTTAAACCCATAAACAAAAAAGGCCACCCGTTAGGGTAGCCTGTTTTGTTTATTTGATGCCTGGCAGTGTCCTACTCTCGCATGGGGAGACCCCACACTACCATCGGCGCTACGGCGTTTCACTTCTGAGTTCGGCATGGGATCAGGTGGGACCACCGCGCTATGGCCGCCAGGCAAATTCTGTTTTAACCAACCCGTTCAGTATCAAATACCAAACCAATTAGCTCAATCTCGGAACTTCGCTGAAAATCAAGAGTATATGTATCATACCGATACTCACCCCTTCGGGTTCGCCACTCATGGCGCTCAAAATCGTTTCACTCGATTTTGTCTCAAATAGCCAAAACACCTTTGGTGTTGTAAGGTTAAGCCTCACGGATCATTAGTACTGGTTAGCTCAATGCATCGCTGCACTTACACACCCAGCCTATCAACGTCATAGTCTTTAACGTTCCTTCAGGGGGCTTAAAGCCCCAGGGAAGACTCATCTCGAGGCAAGTTTCCCGCTTAGATGCTTTCAGCGGTTATCTCTTCCGAATTTAGCTACCGGGCAATGCCATTGGCATGACAACCCGAACACCAGTGATTCGTCCACTCCGGTCCTCTCGTACTAGGAGCAGCCCCTCTCAATCTTCCAACGCCCACGGCAGATAGGGACCGAACTGTCTCACGACGTTCTAAACCCAGCTCGCGTACCACTTTAAATGGCGAACAGCCATACCCTTGGGACCTACTTCAGCCCCAGGATGTGATGAGCCGACATCGAGGTGCCAAACACCGCCGTCGATATGAACTCTTGGGCGGTATCAGCCTGTTATCCCCGGAGTACCTTTTATCCGTTGAGCGATGGCCCTTCCATTCAGAACCACCGGATCACTAAGACCTACTTTCGTACCTGCTCGAGCCGTCACTCTCGCAGTCAAGCTAGCTTATGCCTTTGCACTAACCTCACGATGTCCGACCGTGATTAGCTAACCTTCGTGCTCCTCCGTTACTCTTTGGGAGGAGACCGCCCCAGTCAAACTACCCACCAGACACTGTCCTCACCCCGGATTACGGGGCCGAGTTAGAACATCAAACATTAAAGGGTGGTATTTCAAGGTTGGCTCCATGCAGACTGGCGTCCACACTTCAATGCCTCCCACCTATCCTACACATCAAGGCTCAATGTTCAGTGTCAAGCTATAGTAAAGGTTCACGGGGTCTTTCCGTCTTGCCGCGGGTACACTGCATCTTCACAGCGAGTTCAATTTCACTGAGTCTCGGGTGGAGACAGCCTGGCCATCATTACGCCATTCGTGCAGGTCGGAACTTACCCGACAAGGAATTTCGCTACCTTAGGACCGTTATAGTTACGGCCGCCGTTTACTGGGGCTTCGATCAAGAGCTTCGCCGTAAGGCTGACCCCATCAATTAACCTTCCAGCACCGGGCAGGCGTCACACCGTATACGTCCACTTTCGTGTTTGCACAGTGCTGTGTTTTTATTAAACAGTTGCAGCCAGCTGGTATCTGCGACTGGCTTCGGCGCCGAGAGCAAGTCTCTTTACCTAATGCCAGCGTGCCTTCTCCCGAAGTTACGGCACCATTTTGCCTAGTTCCTTCACCCGAGTTCTCTCAAGCGCCTGAGTATTCTCTACCTGACCACCTGTGTCGGTTTGGGGTACGATTTAATGTTACCTGATGCTTAGAGGCTTTTCCTGGAAGCTTGGCATCAACTACTTCTGCACCGTAGTGCATCGTCATCACACCTCAGCGTTGATAAGCAACCGGATTTACCAAGTCACTCCGCCTACATGCTTAAACCGGGACAACCGTCGCCCGGCTAGCCTAGCCTTCTCCGTCCCCCCTTCGCAGTAACACCAAGTACAGGAATATTAACCTGTTTCCCATCGACTACGCTTTTCAGCCTCGCCTTAGGGGTCGACTCACCCTGCCCCGATTAACGTTGGACAGGAACCCTTGGTCTTCCGGCGTGCGGGTTTTTCACCCGCATTATCGTTACTTATGTCAGCATTCGCACTTCTGATACCTCCAGCAACCCTCACAGGTCACCTTCAACGGCTTACAGAACGCTCCCCTACCCAACAACACCTAAGTGTCGCTGCCGCAGCTTCGGTGCATGGTTTAGCCCCGTTACATCTTCCGCGCAGGCCGACTCGACCAGTGAGCTATTACGCTTTCTTTAAATGATGGCTGCTTCTAAGCCAACATCCTGGCTGTCTGTGCCTTCCCACATCGTTTCCCACTTAACCATGACTTTGGGACCTTAGCTGGCGGTCTGGGTTGTTTCCCTCTTCACGACGGACGTTAGCACCCGCCGTGTGTCTCCCGTGATAACATTCTTCGGTATTCGGAGTTTGCATCGGTTTGGTAAGTCGGGATGACCCCCTAGCCGAAACAGTGCTCTACCCCCGAAGATGAGTTCACGAGGCGCTACCTAAATAGCTTTCGGGGAGAACCAGCTATCTCCCGGTTTGATTGGCCTTTCACCCCCAGCCACAAGTCATCCGCTAATTTTTCAACATTAGTCGGTTCGGTCCTCCAGTTAGTGTTACCCAACCTTCAACCTGCCCATGGCTAGATCACCGGGTTTCGGGTCTATACCTTGCAACTAGACGCCCAGTTAAGACTCGGTTTCCCTACGGCTCCCCTATTCGGTTAACCTTGCTACAAAATATAAGTCGCTGACCCATTATACAAAAGGTACGCAGTCACACCACGAAGGTGCTCCCACTGCTTGTACGTACACGGTTTCAGGTTCTATTTCACTCCCCTCGCCGGGGTTCTTTTCGCCTTTCCCTCACGGTACTGGTTCACTATCGGTCAGTCAGGAGTATTTAGCCTTGGAGGATGGTCCCCCCATATTCAGACAGGATGTCACGTGTCCCGCCCTACTCATCGAGTTCACAGAATATGTATTTTTGTGTACGGGACTATCACCCTGTACCGTGCGACTTTCCAGACGCTTCCACTAACACATAAACTGATTCAGACTCTGGGCTCTTCCCCGTTCGCTCGCCGCTACTGGGGGAATCTCGGTTGATTTCTTTTCCTCGGGGTACTTAGATGTTTCAGTTCCCCCGGTTCGCCTTGCATGGCTATGTATTCACCATGCAATAGTGCAACGAATTGCACTGGGTTTCCCCATTCGGGTATCGTCGGTTGTCACGCTTCATATCAGCTTACCGACGCTTTTCGCAGATTAGCACGCCCTTCATCGCCTCTGACTGCCTAGGCATCCACCGTGTACGCTTAGTCGCTTAACCTCACAACCCGAAGGTGTCTTTACAGACATCTTGCGCTGTGATTATTTGAGAGACTCTAATACAGGTTACTCCTCATCTCAGTACATCTACGGAGAGATAAGTTTCAGCTGTATTGTTTCAATTTTCAGCTTGTTCCAGATTGTTAAAGAGCAATATTTCACAACCCACTGAGTCTTGCGACCGCAGTACGTTTTGAAATAGTTTTTTATATGGTGGAGCTAAGCGGGATCGAACCGCTGACCTCCTGCGTGCAAGGCAGGCGCTCTCCCAGCTGAGCTATAGCCCCATATAAAAAGCAAATCACCTTATTGCTGCAACTCAACAGGGAATGGTGAGTTGGTGGGTCTGAGTGGACTTGAACCACCGACCTCACCCTTATCAGGGGTGCGCTCTAACCACCTGAGCTACAGACCCAACAAGGTACTAAAGCCCGACTAATTTCTCAGTCCGGCCTTATTTGCTCGTTACTTTCTATCAGACAATCTGTGTGGACACTACGCAATGCGTATCGTTAGGTAAGGAGGTGATCCAACCGCAGGTTCCCCTACGGTTACCTTGTTACGACTTCACCCCAGTCATGAATCACAAAGTGGTAAGCGCCCTCCCGAAGGTTAAGCTACCTACTTCTTTTGCAACCCACTCCCATGGTGTGACGGGCGGTGTGTACAAGGCCCGGGAACGTATTCACCGTAGCATTCTGATCTACGATTACTAGCGATTCCGACTTCATGGAGTCGAGTTGCAGACTCCAATCCGGACTACGACAGACTTTATGTGGTCCGCTTGCTCTCGCGAGTTCGCTTCACTTTGTATCTGCCATTGTAGCACGTGTGTAGCCCTACTCGTAAGGGCCATGATGACTTGACGTCATCCCCACCTTCCTCCGGTTTGTCACCGGCAGTCTCCCTTGAGTTCCCACCATTACGTGCTGGCAACAAAGGATAAGGGTTGCGCTCGTTGCGGGACTTAACCCAACATTTCACAACACGAGCTGACGACAGCCATGCAGCACCTGTCTCACGGTTCCCGAAGGCACTTAAGCATCTCTGCTAAATTCCGTGGATGTCAAGAGTAGGTAAGGTTCTTCGCGTTGCATCGAATTAAACCACATGCTCCACCGCTTGTGCGGGCCCCCGTCAATTCATTTGAGTTTTAACCTTGCGGCCGTACTCCCCAGGCGGTCGACTTAACGCGTTAGCTCCGGAAGCCACGCCTCAAGGGCACAACCTCCAAGTCGACATCGTTTACAGCGTGGACTACCAGGGTATCTAATCCTGTTTGCTCCCCACGCTTTCGCACCTGAGCGTCAGTCTTTGTCCAGGGGGCCGCCTTCGCCACCGGTATTCCTCCAGATCTCTACGCATTTCACCGCTACACCTGGAATTCTACCCCCCTCTACAAGACTCTAGCTTGCCAGTTTCAAATGCAGTTCCCACGTTAAGCGCGGGGATTTCACATCTGACTTAACAAACCGCCTGCGTGCGCTTTACGCCCAGTAATTCCGATTAACGCTTGCACCCTCCGTATTACCGCGGCTGCTGGCACGGAGTTAGCCGGTGCTTCTTCTGCGAGTAACGTCAATCAATCGTGCTATTAACACGACTGCCTTCCTCCTCGCTGAAAGTGCTTTACAACCCGAAGGCCTTCTTCACACACGCGGCATGGCTGCATCAGGCTTGCGCCCATTGTGCAATATTCCCCACTGCTGCCTCCCGTAGGAGTCTGGACCGTGTCTCAGTTCCAGTGTGGCTGGTCATCCTCTCAGACCAGCTAGGGATCGTCGCCTAGGTGAGCCATTACCTCACCTACTAGCTAATCCCATCTGGGTTCATCCGATGGCGTGAGGCCCGAAGGTCCCCCACTTTGCTCTTGCGAGGTCATGCGGTATTAGCTACCGTTTCCAGTAGTTATCCCCCTCCATCAGGCAGATCCCCAGACATTACTCACCCGTCCGCCGCTCGCCGGCAGAGTAGTAAACTACTCCCCGCTGCCGCTCGACTTGCATGTGTTAGGCCTGCCGCCAGCGTTCAATCTGAGCCATGATCAAACTCTTCAATTTAAGATTTGTTTGATTTGCTATGAGTTAACATAGCGATGCTCAAAGATTACTTTCTGCAAATATGCATTCGAACCGAAGTTCAAATGTGTACTGCTTTGGTCACTCTTCAAGACTTTGATATTATTTCTGCCTGTCGAAACAGGCTTCGATATCGTCTTGCGAGTGCCCACACAGATTGTCTGATAAATTGTTAAAGAGCGTTCGTTACCCGTTTGCCTTTCAGCGAATCTTACGGTAACGCGGGAGGCAGATAATACGCTTTCCCGCTACAGAGTCAATCACTTAATTTCCTCTGCTCTACTCGGCTACTTTGTGAAGTTGCTCACAGCGCCGTGTCGATGGATGCGCATTATAGGGAGCCGCTTCAGAATGGCAAGGGTTTATATTAAAGTTTTTTTCGTTTGCTGATTATTTAAACACAAAGGTTACTTATGACGCGCTTTTATCGCTTTTGGCAGGTCTGCCAGGCTATTTAGCACCCAATCCGCCACTGCCTCACCTTCTGCAGTGACTGGCTTGCCGGTACGCACCAGCACCTTAGTAGCGATATTTGCCGCCAATGCTGCCTGCATATCTTCTATTTTGTCGCCAACCATATAAGAAGCCGCCATATCGATATTCATTTCACTTTGCGCTTGCAGTAACATGCCAGGCAGTGGCTTGCGGCATTCACATGTTTCACTGAACTCTGCGACACTACCCTCGGGATGATGCGGGCAGAAATAGATACCATCCAAATCAACACCACGATCAGCAAGAGACCAATCCATCCATTCGGTTAGGCTTAAGAATTGCTCTTCGGTAAACATACCGCGCGCAATGCCCGATTGATTAGTGACGAGTACCAATGCAAAGCCCATTTCTTTCAATTCGCGGCATGCATCAATTACACCATCTATAAATTGAAAATTATCAATTTCGTGAACATAACCGTGGTCGACATTAATTGTACCATCACGATCTAAAAATATTGCGGGAACGGGCTGAGTCACTTATTTGCTCCTGAAGGCTGTAAACCCCGTTAGTATCGCATGTTTTATTACCGATTGAGAATGGAAGAGAATCAGTGTTGCCAGTTGACTTAGCCGTCTAGACGCCTTAACATCCAATCCATACTTTGGTTCTGCTGAAGTTTACTTTTTATCTAGCCACGGAAATAACGATAAAATAAGAATAATATGATTAAACTTTCTCACATCAGCAAAGTGTTCCAGCAGGGTTCACGCACAATTACTGCGCTTTCAGACGTGAGTCTACACGTCCCGGCAGGGCAAATTTATGGCGTTATCGGTGCTTCGGGTGCCGGTAAAAGTACACTGATTCGGTGCGCCAATATGCTAGAGCGCCCTACCAGCGGACAAGTTCTGGTAGATGGCCAAGATCTTACCACCTTATCTGAAGGTCAGTTGACGCGTGCACGCCGTCAAATCGGCATGATTTTTCAGCATTTTAATTTACTCTCCTCCCGTACCGTGTATGGCAATATCGCGCTTCCACTTGAGTTGGACAATACATCACGCGCAGATATAAAGAAGAGAGTCAGCGAGCTGCTGGATTTAGTCGGTCTGGCAGATAAGCAAGATGCTTATCCCGCGAACTTATCCGGTGGGCAGAAGCAACGTGTTGCTATTGCTCGCGCACTGGCCAGCAATCCTAAAGTTCTACTGTGTGATGAAGCCACCAGCGCACTGGATCCCGCGACAACCCGTTCAATTCTTGAGTTGCTAAAAGATATCAACCGCCGCTTGGGCCTCACAATTTTGTTGATCACCCATGAAATGGACGTGGTGAAACGCATCTGTGATCAAGTCGCCGTTATTAGTGACGGTAAATTGATTGAGAAAGATAGCGTCAGCGAAGTGTTCTCTCATCCGAAAACCCCGTTGGCTCAACAGTTTATTCAATCAACCTTGCATTTGGATATTCCAGATGATTACGCCAAGCGTATGACGCAAGAGCCAACGACGGATCGCGTCCCACTGCTGAAGCTGGAGTTCACAGGTAAGTCTGTTGATGCGCCGTTAATTTCACAAGCCGTGCGCCGTTTCAACATTGATATCGGTATTCTTAGCTCGCAAATGGATTATGCCGGAGGCGTTAAGTTTGGTGTCATGCTGGCTGAGCTACATGGCGACACTCAAGATGGCCTCGCTGCTATCAAGTTTTTGCAAGACCATCATGTAAAAGTAGAGGTTCTGGGTTATGTCTGAGGCAATGATGTGGTTAATGGGCCGAGGCGTCTGGGAAACTCTGATGATGACTTTTGTGTCTGGTTTCTTTGGCTTTGTTTTGGGGCTACCGGTCGGGGTTCTGTTGTATGTCACTCGTCCAGGGCAAATTATCGCCAATAATAAGATTTACCGAACGCTGTCTGGGGTGGTGAATATCTTCCGTTCGATACCTTTCATTATCTTATTGGTATGGATGATTCCATTTACACGAATGATAGTCGGTACCTCTATTGGTTTGCAGGCCGCGATTGTACCGTTAACCGTCGGTGCTGCCCCCTTTATTGCCCGTATGGTAGAGAACGCCCTGCTGGAGATCCCATCCGGTTTGGTTGAAGCGGCGCGTGCAATGGGTGCAACCCCAATGCAAATTATTAAAAAGGTGCTGTTGCCCGAGGCCCTCCCAGGCTTGGTCAATGCCGCCACAATTACCCTGATTACCCTGGTAGGCTATTCTGCTATGGGGGGAGCAGTCGGTGCCGGTGGTCTAGGCCAAATCGGTTACCAGTATGGTTACATTGGTTATAACGCCACTGTAATGAATACGGTATTGGTACTATTAGTTATTCTGGTTTATCTCATTCAGCTCAGTGGCGATCGGATCGTAAAAGCCGTTACCCACAAATAGTTATTACTATATAAATTACATAGCGACTGCCTCACACAGCGGCGCACCTTAACGAATGTCTATAGAGGAAGGGATATGTCTTTAAAATTCAAATCTATCGCGGCTGTCAGCGCGCTTATTGGTACTCTGGCTCTCGTGGGTTGCGGCCCGGCAGAGAAAGATCCAAACCACATTAAAGTAGGTGTTATTGTCGGTGCTGAGCAACAAGTTGCAGAAGTTGCGCAGAAAGTAGCAAAAGACAAATATGGTCTGGATGTTGAACTGGTGACGTTCAACGACTATGTATTGCCAAACGAAGCACTGAGCAAAGGTGATATTGACCTGAACGCCTTCCAGCATAAACCTTATCTGGATCAGCAGATCAAAGATCGTGGCTACAAATTGGTTTCTGTAGGTAACTCATTCGTTTACCCGATTGCTGGTTACTCTAAGAAAATCAAATCATTGGAAGAGTTGCAACCGGGCTCTCAGGTAGCACTGCCAAACGACCCGACTAATCTGGGCCGTTCCCTGTTGCTGCTGCAAAAAGTGGGTCTGATTAAGCTGAAAGACGGCGTTGGCTTGTTGCCAACCGTGTTGGATGTCGTTGAGAATCCTAAAAATCTGAAACTGGTTGAGCTGGAAGCACCTCAGTTACCACGCTCTTTGGATGATCAGCAGATCGCATTGGCAATTATCAACACCACCTATGCAAGCCAGATTGGCCTGACGCCAGCGAAAGATGGCCTGTTTGTGGAAGATAAAGAGTCACCTTACGTCAATCTGATCGTGGCCCGCGAAGATAATAAAGATGCGGAAAATGTGAAGAAATTTGTTCAGGCTTACCAGTCTGACGAAGTTTACGATGCAGCAAATAAAGCCTTCAATGGTGGCGCAGTAAAAGGCTGGTAATGGTCAATTGACTATTTTGCTGAATACGACGCTAATTAAATTCAGTGTTTGCTAAATATATTGCAAGACGGGCGATGGCCCGTCTTGTTATTTGCATTATAGATTGCTTCAATAGCGCCTCTTAAATAAAAAGGCTGAGGAATTTCTATGCGTGCGTTACCTCTGTGTCTGTTAGCCCTTTCGCTAACGGGATGCTCCATGCTTCAATCAAAGCCATCCACCACAGAAACCCCGGTTAAGCAACCGCCGCCGGTGACCAAAACCAGCCCAACGGTAGCCCCTCGTCCGGCACCAGTAAAACTTTATAAAAGCGCTGAAGAGCTTGTCGGCAAGCCTTTCCGTGACTTAGGGGAAGTGTCCGGTGAATCTTGCCAATCGACGGTTCAGGACTCTCCACCTAGCATTGCAACCGCCCGCAAAAGAATGCAGACCCGCGCATCTTATATGAAAGCTAACGCGGTGTTGCTCCATGAGTGTGAAATACAAAGTGGTGTTCCTGGCTGCTATCAACAAGCGGTATGCCAAGGCTCAGCGCTAAGTGTTTCATCAAAATGAGTGTTTTTTCCTTTAATCAGATCGGCGTGATCCGTTCACCCTATAAAGAGAAGTTTGCCGTGCCACGGCAGCCCGGTCTGATTGAAGATGGCGGCGGCGAGTTACAATTATTAGCACCCTATAATCAGCCGGAAGCCGTGCGTGGCCTATCTGATTTCAGTCACCTATGGGTGATATTTGTTTTTCATCAAACCATGGATGGCGGCTGGCGTCCGACGGTTCGTCCGCCACGTTTAGGGGGCAATGCCCGAATGGGGGTCTTTGCCACCCGTTCCACTTTTCGCCCTAACCCCATTGGGATGTCTCTGATTGAGCTGAAAGGGGTGCGCTGCCAAAGCGGTGAGGTGATTTTAGAATTAGGGAGTCTGGACTTGGTTGATGGCACGCCAGTCATTGATATCAAGCCCTATCTACCTTTTGCGGAGAGCCAACCACAAGCGCGCGCAGGTTTTGCTCAATTGGCGCCTGATGCCAACATGCAGGTTTGCTTTTCCACCACCGCCGAACAACAGTTAGCACAGCAGCAACAACGGTATCCGAATTTGCGGCGTTTTATCACTCAGGTTTTAGCACAGGACCCCCGTCCGGCCTACCGTAAAGCAGATAACGAAAGCCGAGAGTATGCTGTTCTACTGCTGGAATTTAATGTGTGCTGGCGGGTTATTGACCAGCAAACGGAAGTGTTATCCATCGACCCACGTTAAATTTCACCCTACTCTCTTTTGACAACCCTGACTCACTGGTAAACTAAACCACTTTTTACTTTTTGGCTGTCTCTATACCCAATAGATTTCAAGATACAGGAAGGCGGCAAACGGGAGCATCCCAATGAACTTACATGAGAAAGTGATTTGGGTGATTGAGTGTCGCCAACACACCTGCAACGTGAGAGATGACCGGTATACTTGCAGTGCTAATGGAACCAAAACATCATGCGTACTAGCCAATATTTGCTCTCCACTCTAAAGGAGACACCTGCTGATGCTGAAGTCATCAGCCATCAACTGATGCTCCGCGCCGGGATGATCCGTAAACTGGCATCAGGCCTTTATACCTGGCTACCAACCGGGGTCCGGGTATTGAGGAAAGTCGAAAACATCGTGCGTGAAGAGATGAATAACGCGGGTGCTATCGAAGTTTCAATGCCAGTCGTGCAACCGGCCGATTTGTGGCAGGAGAGTGGTCGCTGGGAACAGTATGGCCCTGAGCTGTTACGTTTTGTTGATCGCGGCGAGCGCCCTTTTGTCCTCGGCCCGACTCATGAAGAAGTGATTACTGACCTGATTCGCGGTGAGATCAACTCTTACAAACAACTGCCGCTGAATTTCTTTCAGATCCAGACCAAGTTCCGTGATGAAGTTCGCCCACGTTTTGGTGTGATGCGCGCGCGCGAATTCCTGATGAAAGATGCCTACTCTTTCCATACCACTCAGGAGTCGTTGCAGGAAACTTACGACGCGATGTATACCGCTTACAGTAAGATTTTCGAACGTATGGATCTGAATTTCCGTGCAGTGCTGGCAGATACCGGTTCAATCGGTGGCAGCGCCTCCCACGAATTCCAAGTATTAGCGGAAAGTGGCGAAGACGATATCGTCTTCTCAACCGGTTCTGATTATGCCGCTAACATTGAGTTTGCTGAAGCTCTGGCGCCAACTGAACCTCGAGCCGCAGCAACAGAAGAGCTGCGTATCGTTGATACCCCGAATGCAAAAACCATCGCTGAATTGGTTGAGCAGTTCAAATTGCCAATTGAGAAAACAGTGAAAACCTTATTGGTCCATGCTCATGAAGAGAGTGGACATAAGTTGGTAGCACTGCTAGTGCGCGGTGACCACGAATTAAACGAAATCAAAGCAGAGAAGTTGCCACAAGTTGCCAAACCACTGACTTTTGCTAGCGAAGAAGAGATTCGTGCGGTAATCGGTGCAGGTCCAGGCTCACTTGGGCCGGTTAACCTGCAACTGCCGGTTGTGGCTGACCGCTCCGTGGCGGTGATGAGTGACTTCGGTGCAGGCGCGAATATCGACGATAAACATTACTTTGGCATTAACTGGGAGCGTGATTTGCCGCTGCCACAAATTGCTGATTTGCGTAATGTGGTTGAGGGTGACATCAGCCCTGATGGTAAAGGCACGCTGCAAATTAAGCGTGGGATCGAAGTGGGTCATATCTTCCAGCTCGGGACCAAATACTCCGAAGCGATGAAGGCCACTGTTCAAGGTGAAGATGGCCGTAACCAGGTCATGAGCATGGGTTGTTACGGTATCGGGGTGTCTCGCGTGGTTGCTGCGGCGATTGAGCAGAATTATGACGACCGTGGCATTATTTGGCCAGATGCGATTGCGCCATTCCAGGTCGCGATTTTGCCAATGAATATGCACAAATCCTTCCGAGTGAAAGAGTTGGCGGAAGAGTTGTACGCCACTCTGCGTTCACATGGTATTGACGTGATTCTTGACGATCGTAAAGAGCGCCCAGGGGTGATGTTTGCCGATATGGAGTTGATTGGTGTGCCGCACAATATCGTGATTGGCGACCGCAATCTTGATAGCGAAGAAGTGGAATACAAACATCGCCGTGCTGGTGAAAAGCAAATGATTAAAACCAGCGAAATCATTGAGTTCCTGTTGAGTCAGATCAAACGCTAAGTTAAGTATTTTGCGCCAAAGGCCGCTGGGTAATCACAACCAGCGGCTTTTTTGTTTCAGCGACAAACCAATTTTATTGGCTGTCGCAGCTTTTATTTGCATTGAACTGAATATCATCACCCGCCGGAATCAGCGTTTTATCCGATTGCCCCTCTTCCATCGAAGGTCGAATATCAAAGTGGCCATTGAGGGTCAGAAATACAGGTTCACCGGCATTTCTACGCGTTTTCAAATACCCTTTCTCCAACGCGATATTATTCTCTACTGGGAAAGTTTTGCCCGTTGCACAATCAGTAAATACTGCGGCATCCGCAAAGTATTTATACATGCCACTTAATGGCATCGGCGTTTTAGGCAAAGCTTGTTCGCTCGGCGCTAACTGATAATTCAGTTTGGACTGGATCGGTAAACCCTGTTGATCCAGCATCACCAGATTCTTACCCACTGGCCGGAAATAACGTTTTTCCCCCTGCCCGTTGGTTAACACCAATTTATCCGCAGTACGCGCCCATTTACCATATTCAGCAAAGGTCTGATCGCCATCTTTGCTGCCGCGATAAATCTCTTTCAGGACAAATGTGCCATCATTATCAAGAAACAGTGAGGTATCCAGCCCGCTGCAATCTGCACAGGGTAATACCCCCTGATAACTTTGCTGCATCGGTTGTAAAACCTGTTCAACCGGCTGATGCCGATTATTACAGCCAAAGAGTGACAGCGCACCTACTGCCACAAACAGCGTTATTGCTAATTTACTCACAGTCATTCTCCCATACTGTGTCCGATATATAAGGCATGAGGCCGTCCAGGCATCATCCCTGATGTATTTTACCGCGCAGCGCTTTTGTGGCCCCTTTGCGGACTTTGCTTTCAACTCGCCTAATTTTTGAGCCTTTGGTGGGTTTCGTCGCCCGACGAGGTTTTTCCACGACCATGGCTTGACGAATCAATGCCACCAGTCGCGCTAATGCCGCCTCTCGATTCATATCTTGGCTGCGGTACTCCTGCGCTTTAATGATGACGACGCCTTCAGTCGTCATCAAATGGCTATTTAGCAATAATAACCTTTCTTTATAATACTCTGGCAGGCTTGACGCCTTGATGTCAAAGCGCAAATGGATAGCAGTTGAGGTTTTATTGACATGCTGGCCCCCCGCCCCCTGCGCTCGGATCGCGGTCAGCTCAATCTCACTGTCCGGTAGACTGACGTTGTTAGATATAATCAGCACACTTATTGCCCATTGCTTTGCCATTCGGCAAAACTAATTTCCAGATTATTCTTATCATCTGATAACCAGATCGTTCCCTCTTGCAGCGTAGCCTGTAATGACATATTCCGGTTAGACAGTGCAGCCAACTTTGCCATCTGTTCATCATCAAGGAAGCGCACTTGAAGATTACGGTGCCCAGAGAGCTTATCCTGAACCTGCGGCCACCACACTTTAGCCGCCCGTTCACTGTATGCATACAGCACAACTTGCTGTGACTGATTACAGGCTTTTCGTAACCGTTTCTCCTCTGGCAGCCCTAATTCTACCCAGAGTTCAATGCCATTGTGATCGTTATGGCGCCATATTTCCGGCTCATCATCGGCGCTCAGCCCTTTGGTAAACTGCAAACGTTCATTGGCATGACAAATCCACGCCAATAAACGCAGCATCATACGTTGATCAGTTTCGGAGGGGTGCTGTGCTATCGTCAGGTTAACATCCTGAAAAAAATTACGATCCATATCAGCAATGTTAATAGCGGCTTTATGGATGGTTGCTTTTAGTGCCATGGGTGACCTCTTAAATATCTGGTGGACAGTGTACTTGATTAGGTCTGCCAGCAGCCAGACAACCCTGCGTAAAGAGAGTTATTAGTGGCATCAATACTAAAAAGAAACCTTATCTCCCACTCTAATATCTCCATCACTCCTGTGCTATAGTCCTTATAAGTTCAGAGTTTATCTTCGTAGGTTGACAGTGTGCCGTCTCCACTGAGAATCTACCGAGTTAAACTTTTCCAGGAGGATTACTGTGCAGCAATACTGTGAATTAGTACGCCGTTTTTATGCCGAAATAGGAAGTGGTGATCTTGGCTACGTGCCAGACGCCCTGCGTTGTGTATTGAAAGCATTGGACGAAGTTGCGGCTAACGACGCACTCCCGTCCTCCGTTAGGGAACAGGCGGCCTATGCCGCCGCTAACTTATTGGTGAGCGATTATGTCGATGAGTGAAGAGTATCAACCCATCAATTGTGATGACTACGATAATCTGGAACTCGCCTGCCAACATCACCTGATACTGACGTTGAAGTTGAGAGGCGGTGAGATCGTAGAAGGTAAAGCTAGCGATCTGCTGCTGAGAAAGAAGGTCGAGTACCTGATTATCGAACAAGACGGAGCTATGCGCGAGTTACGTCTGGACCATATTGCCAGTTTCAGTCACCCCGAAATCGGGACTGTCGTGGTGAGTGCGTCATAGTATTCATGCTTTAGACTGACGGGCCGCTGAAAAGCGGCCCCAAAGCTTAAGGCTTTAAATCGGCACATTAAGGTTTAAGACTGGCATAGTAAGCCGCCAGATCAGAAAAATCCTCGTCAGATAAATTAGAGACATAAGCCCGCATCACTTCAGCCTGCCCCCCTGTTCGCCCACCTTTCTTATACGCTGCCAATGATTGCTCTAAATACAGTGCATTCTGCCCAGCTAGATTGGGATACATCGGCACTGAGACTTTGCCATTCATACCATGGCAAGCCACGCAACTGGCTGACTTTACTCGCCCCGCCTCAATATCATTTTTTGCCAGCGCCGAAAAACTGCACAGACCGAGAACGACCAATGTACTGACGACTAATTTCATCATTGCTCCTCACAAAGTATCTTTTCAATTTTGGGCCTGTTGGCGACTTTTGTTTGTCGCCTTCCCGCCCCGGATCTCGTTATTATTATTCCGCTTTGGCCCAATTCAGGTACCAACAGGGTTCGCCTTCTTTTGCCTGACCTGCTTGAGTCACGAAGACCCCAGCCGCAGCAATCAATTGTTCACCAAAATAGAGTAATGGAATACGTTCACGCTGCCATGGTGGAATATCTAGCTCCTGCCATAGCTTCTTGCCTTGACGCGAATGGTGCCGCCCGACAATCTTGACGTCGCCATGCAATCCAAAACCGACACTGATTTCGTCGCCGATAGCAGCAGCTCTTATCGCTTGCCCATCACTCGTAGTAAAGCTCAGCACCCCCAGATTAGCTGGCAGAACCAAGGGGTCAGGTGGCACCTCTTTATCCTCTGCGATCGCCCAAGAGAGATGCTCCACACATATCTCTTTTAGCGTTGGCATTAAATAGAGATGTTGCCGGAAACGGCGTACCTGATAAGCACCGAGGGTTAATTGGGGCTCCGCATCCTGCCTAGCCATCGCAACTTCTAACCACAATCTTTGCAGTTGGCTCTGCGACGGCATTGAGGCTCCTCTCTCTGCTAACCAACGGCGCAATATTGCCGATCGCTTAGCGTCTGAAGCCAGCAATAGCCCCTCAATGGAAAGCGCGCCAAATTGATTTTTGAGTTGTTGCACGCTATCAGCCAACAACTCATCCAATAGCTGTTCTTGCTCAGCACACAAACCCGCACTGCGTGCCGTGGCCTGCGCGAAATGCGGCCAACGATGATGAAGTAAAGGCAGGATTCTCAAGCGCAGGAAATTACGATCGAAACGTTCGTCCTGATTACTGTCATCTTCAATCCATTGTAATTGCTGGGTTCTGGCATAGCTCTCTAGCGTTTCGCGCGAAAATGCCAGTAGAGGCCGCAATAATTGGCTGTGAGCAAAGGGCATTCGGGCTGCCATTGCGGATAAACCCGCCGGGCCACTGCCCCGCTTGAGTGCGAGCAGGAAGGTTTCACATTGGTCATCCAAATGCTGGGCTGTCAGTAACACGTCATCGGCCGCTAAATGTGAAGAAAATGCCTGATAGCGGGCAGTTCTGGCTGCCGCCTCAATACCATTGTGGCGGGGATCAATACTCACTCGAACCACTTCCAGCGGAATTTTCCATCGCCCACATTGTTGCTGGCAATGCTTTACCCAACCATCCGCCAGCGGATTTAAGCCGTGGTGAATATGAATGGCGCGTACTTTCAGTTCAGGAATGAGTTGGTCACGTATACAGACCAATAAATGCAGCAATACACTCGAATCCAAGCCGCCACTGAATCCCACCAGAAAATTGCGATGCCCCCCTAATTGTGCGAACACAGGGTTAAGTAAAACATTTGGCGTAGCAGGGACTGAGTTCATGTTATTCCGGCATCAATTCATAGAGCTCCAGTGGTAAACCATCTGGGTCATTAAAGAAAGTAAAACGTGATTGAGTATAAGGATCAATGCGCACCGCTTCGCAAATCACCCCAGCGGTGGCGAGTTCACTGATGGCCTGTTCAATGTCATCAACCTGAAAAGCCAGATGCCGCAAGCCACAAGCTTCCGGACGACTTGGGCGCGGTGACGGTGAAGGAAAGGAGAATAATTCGATGGTGTATTGGCCATTTAACGCCAGATCAGCTTTCCACGAATCGCGTTCTGCGCGGTAAACCTCACTGAGCAGACTGAAGCCCAGCACCTCACAATAGAATTTTTTGCTGACCTGATAATCTGAGCCAATGATCGCAATATGGTGAACCTGACGTATTGCCAGCATGCATCACTCCCGTCTAATTATGAGTTACAATGAGCATCCGCCATCAATACCATCGGTTAGCGCATACTGACCCTATATTACCGCAGAACGCTGCTAAGCATGTGCTATATGATAAAATTTATCTTCATCGTGATAGATGCACTTTTATCATCTATGCTCTAGCACTAGAGTGAAAAATAAGCTCATCTGAAAAACAATTTATTTATTGATATAGGAAAAACGGTTTTTATATTAAAGCAAACCAACGCCGTATGATATTTTAAAAATAGAAATCAACAATAGGGAGTTAATTATTTTAAGGAGTCATCCATGCTCAATATAAAAAGTTTACACTTTATTTTTATACTATCTATTAATTACCCTGCTTTTGCTATTAACCAAGTTAATCTTGTTTATCGAGCTGATTCCCGCGCCCCAGAAGAGATCACATTGGCGGGAGGTATGTTCCCCTTTTCTGATTTACCCCAAGACCCCGATTTGTTGCATCATTTTGAAGGTGAGTCTTTAGAGGGATATACCAGTGCATTTGTTTCCACTACTGCGTCATTACGCCAAGCTATCAACCATGCAGCCTTTACCGCGAGAATGAGTGATGCAGAACCATTCGATCCTGAGTTTGAAACTTATCTCTACATTATCCGCCCTTCAGAAAACTTCTACAGCATTGATACCTCATTCAATCATGCCAGAGAAGAATTAACCGAAAATAGCCTCTTATATGCAAAACTAAGAAATTTACTTCGTGACTATGGCGGTATGGAAGAGTGGGTTGCCCTCGGGGGGTTTACGAATACCAGGATTATCTCTTATGCACGGCTAAGCGGACCTATGCTGCAACAGCATTATTACTCTGGTCAGATTTTTTCTGAGCTTTTTTGGGCTGGTCGCTGGCAAAACAATCCTCAATATAGTTCTGCATTGGACTCTGAGCACAGTACTTCAGCACCCTATTTGGCGCTTGGCGTGCCTCGTGGTTATGTCACTATGGCGCAGAATGAGACTGGGCGGCAGCTACCTATATCCGTTACCTGCTATGGAGAAGCTAGCTTCAACACTTCACGAATGAAACGAGGGGTGATCAAAAATAATTGTCGCCGTGAAAGAATTTACACCTCAAAGTATTTTTATAATAACCAACTCATCTGGCAACTATTTAATTTACTCGTCGAACAACCTCAATTACCTCCCCAATAATTAAATTATAAACAAATGATTCGAGCAAAAAAGGATATGTGATGATTAAATTTATCTTATCAAGCGCAATAGCAATTACCTCTTTAACCTCCTTTGCTGGCGAAAATTATGAAGTAACAGGGAAGGTTAATGGCATTCGTATTTCTAAAGATAAGTGCTATATCTCCTTTGAGTCTAATAACCCAACAAAATATAGTAATGCATGGCATTTTTCTGATGGCGATGCCGTCTGTAAAATAGCACAAATGGCCTATATTCTTGGCAGCCCAGTAAGCGCTACCAATGAAGTAAATACCAATAATATTTCATACGCTAATACAGTAAAAAGTATCATAATAGGCGTTAAAGGTATTCATTGGCCGCCTTATCATCAGACAGACTAAATTTTATAAAAAAAATCCGGAGGCCATGCGGCTCCGGATTTTTCAAATACGATGATGTCATCGAAGGTATAAAATCAGCAATAACCGTAATTCATCAAACGCTGATAACGGCGATTCAATAACTCTTCTTCATTCAGGACATCCAAATCACTGAGATCTGCCAGCAATTGTGCTTTCAGTGAAGCGGCAATCGCTAAGTAATCACGGTGTGCACCGCCTAACGGCTCAGGGATCACTGAGTCAATCATCTTCAATTCTTTTAGACGATGCGCGGTGATACCCATGGCTTCTGCGGCTAATGGCGCTTTATCGGCACTTTTCCACAGGATAGAAGCACAGCCCTCTGGAGAGATAACGGAATAGGTGCTGTATTGCAGCATATTCACTTTATCGCCAACACCGATGGCTAATGCACCGCCAGAACCACCTTCACCAATAACAGTACAAACGATAGGTACATTCAGCCGTGACATCTCACGTAGGTTACGTGCGATGGCTTCAGATTGGCCTCGCTCTTCTGCGCCAACACCCGGATAGGCCCCAGGTGTGTCGATGAAAGTAATGATTGGCAGCTTAAAGCGCTCAGCCATTTCCATCAGACGCAATGCCTTACGATAACCTTCCGGCGCAGGCATACCAAAGTTGCGGCGAATCTTCTCTTTGGTTTCGCGACCTTTTTGATGACCAATGATCATCACTGGGCGACCATCTAAACGAGCAATACCACCAACGATAGCTTTATCGTCAGCATAAGCGCGATCGCCGGCCAGTTCTTCGAAATCGGTAAAGATATTAGCGATATAATCCAGGGTATAAGGACGACGAGGATGGCGTGCCAGTTGGGCAATCTGCCATGCGCCGAGGTCCGAGAAAATCTTCCGCGTCAGCTCGAGACTTTTCTCACGTAGACGCTGGACCTCTTCATCCAGATTAATATCTAATTTTTCGTCTTGACGGCTGACTGCAGTCAGCGAGTCAATTTTCGCTTCCAGCTCTGCAATCGGCTGTTCAAAATCAAGAAAATTCAGACTCATAGCATTCCTATTTTAGTCAAATTCCAGTTCCACCTGCTCATTACCTACCAACGTTCGCAAATCTATCAATAAGCGATCGGTGGGCGTCACGCGCCATGTGGCTCCAAACCGTAACCGGGCGCGAGCATCTTCCCGTTGGTAATAAAGATGCACTGGGATCGTCCCCGCTCGATGGGGTTCCAACGATTGACGGAGACGGTTCAAAAGCTGGTCATCAATTTGCCTGTCGGTCAGCGATATAGCAAGCCCACGGGCATATTTTTCACGAGCTTCACTGATGTCCATTAACTCACGGGCGGTCATTTTAAGTCCACCACTAAAGTCATCAAAGCTGACCTGTCCGGTGGCTATCAGGATACGGTCTTTTTCCAATAAATGCTGATATTTTTCCAACGCATCGGTGAATAGCATCACCTCCAGACGCCCGGAACGGTCATCCAAAGTACAAATACCAATGCGATTCCCGCGTTTTGTTACCATAACCCTTGCAGCGATAACCAGCCCCACTGCTGTGGTCATTTTGCCCCGATCCGTCGGATGCATATCTTTCAAACGCTGCCCGCCGGCATAACGTTCTATTTCCTTGAGATATTGGGTGATCGGGTGACCGGTCAGGTAGAGCCCCAGCGTCTCCCGCTCACCGTCTAAGACAATTTGTTCCTGCCACGGCGGCACATTAGCATAAGATTGCTCAACCTGCTCAGGTGCATCAGCCAATACACCAAACATATCTGCCTGGCCAATAGCTTCAGCCTTGGCATGCTGGTCAGCAGCTTTTAATGCTTCGCCCAACGAACTCATCAATGCAGCACGGTGCGGCCCCAGACGGTCGAAAGCGCCGGACATGATCAGTTTTTCTAAGATTCGTCGATTGAGCTTTTTGGTGTCGACTCTGGCACACAAATCAAACAGCTCTTTGAAGTGTCCACCCTCTTTACGGGCTTCCAGCATGGCCTCAATCGGCCCTTCACCCACACCTTTGATGGCACCTATGCCATAAACGATTTCGCCTTCATCATTCACGTGGAAATGATACAGGCCGCTATTGATATCAGGAGGCAGGATTTTCAGCCCCATGCGCCAGCATTCGTCAACCAAACCAACCACTTTATCGGTGTTATCCATATCAGCAGTCATTACCGCCGCCATAAATTCAGCCGGGTAATGTGCTTTCAACCAAAGCGTCTGGTAGGAAACCAGTGCGTATGCTGCAGAGTGAGACTTGTTAAAACCATAACCGGCAAATTTCTCTACCAGGTCAAAAATCTTAATCGCTAGCTCACCGTCAACGCCCTGATTTTTTGCACCATCTTCAAATACAGAGCGTTGTTTAGCCATCTCTGCCGGGTTCTTCTTACCCATCGCACGACGCAACATATCTGCCCCGCCGAGTGAATAGCCGGACAGAACCTGAGCAATCTGCATGACCTGTTCTTGATACAAAATGATGCCATAAGTCGGCTCAAGCACCGGTTTCAAAGACTCATGTTGCCATTCAATATCCGGATAAGAGATCGCCTCACGGCCATGCTTACGGTCGATAAAGTTATCTACCATCCCTGATTGCAGCGGGCCGGGGCGGAATAATGCCACCAGTGCGATCATGTCTTCGAAGCAGTCGGGCTTCAGACGCTTGATCAAGTCCTTCATACCCCTGGATTCAAGCTGGAATACTGCTGTCGTTTCCGAACGTTGCAGCATATCGAAGCTTTTTTTATCTTCCAGCGGAATAGAAGCGATATCTATTGGCTCTAACCCGGTTTTGGCGCGCCGGGCATTAATCATCTCTAGCGCCCAGTTAATGATAGTGAGCGTTCGCAAACCGAGGAAGTCGAACTTCACCAGGCCAGCATATTCCACATCATTTTTATCGAACTGGGTGACGGGGTTGTTGCCTTCTGCATCGCAATATAGCGGCGCAAAATCAGTAATTTTAGTGGGTGCGATAACCACACCACCGGCATGTTTACCAGCGTTACGTGTTACCCCTTCCAATTTGCGCGCCATATCAATCAGCGCTCTGACCTCCTCATCTGCCTCATAAATTTCAGGCAGTTGTGGTTCAGCTGCGAAGGCTTTTTCCAGGGTCATACCTGGGTCTGGCGGGACTAACTTAGAGATTCGATCGACAAAGCCATAGGGGTGGCCCAGTACGCGGCCAACATCACGGATGACCGCTTTGGCCGCCATGGTACCAAACGTAATAATCTGGGAAACCGCATCACGCCCATACATGTCCGCGACGTGCTCAATCACCAGATCGCGTTTCTCCATACAGAAGTCAACGTCGAAGTCGGGCATTGATACACGTTCTGGATTCAGAAAACGTTCGAACAGCAGGTCAAATGCCAATGGATCGAGGTCGGTAATTTTTAGCGCATACGCAACCAAAGAGCCCGCACCCGAGCCACGCCCCGGCCCTACCGGCACACCATTATCTTTCGACCACTGGATAAATTCCATTACGATCAAGAAGTAACCAGGGAAGCCCATCTGGTTAATCACTTTTAGCTCAATTTCCAGACGCTCATCGTACGCAGGTCTTTTCTGCGCGCGCACGTCAGGGTCTGGGAAGAGCAACTCAAGTCGCTCTTCTAAACCTTGTTTCGACTTCTCAACCAGAAAATCTTCTGTGCTCATCTCACCAGTTGGAAATTGTGGTAAGAAATACTCCCCAAGACGAATGGTCACATTGCAACGTTTGGCGATTTCAACGCTATTGAGCAGTGCCTCAGGGATATCCGCGAACAGTTCACACATCTGCTCTTCATCACGCATAAACTGCTGAGGGCTGTAGTTTTTGGGCCGTTTGGGATCAACCAGCGTAAAGCCGTCATGGATGGCGACACGAATCTCGTGAGCATCAAAATCTGATTCATCGATAAAGCGCACATCATTGGTCGCCACTACCGGCAAGCCACGTTCAGTAGCTAACGCCACGGCGGCATGCAGATAATTTTCTTCATCCGGGCGACCGGTGCGAATTAATTCCAGATAGTAGCTGTCAGGAAAATGCTCTTGATAAAACTCAAGACACTGATCAACCTGAATCTGATTACCGCGCAAAATAAATTTGCCTACATCCCCCATCCGGCCACCGGATAGCAGGATCAGCCCCTCTTTATGTCGGATCAACCAATCACGATCAATGATAGGCCCAGCAGCTCCATAACCACGTTGATAGGCTTCGGAGATCAGTAAAGTCAGGTTTTGATAACCTTCGTTATTGCGTGCCAGCACAGTGAGGTGGGCCAATTCATCACCCAGAATTTCGCTTTGCACGTAGAAGTCGGTACCAATGATGGGTTTAACCCCAGCACCATGAGCGCTACCGTAGAATTTCACTAAGCCGCAAAGGTTAGTGAAGTCAGTAATGGCCAGAGCGGGCATACCTAGCGCAGCAGCTCTTTTCACCAAGGGTCCAATCTTGGCTAATCCATCGATCATGGAGTAGTCGCTGTGAACACGCAGGTGGACAAAACGAGGTTCGGCCATATCCAGATACCAGAAATTAGTGGATTGAATCATGTCCTCAGCAATTCACTACTGAGGAATCATATCCATATATTATGGATGTTGCTTTATTTTGTGAATACCACTAGTGGCTTACACCAAACCCAGCACACGTTTTACCGGGCCGAAGCTGCGCCGGTGATGCTCTGTCGCACCGAAGGCGGACAATTTTTCCAAATGGACTGCGGTTGGATAACCTTTATGTCGCGCGAACCCATATTCAGGGAAATGGCGATCCAACTCAGTCATTTCACGATCTCGCGTCACTTTAGCAAGGATCGAGGCTGCACTTATTTCTGCCACTCGGCTATCACCTTTCACGACAGCCAATGACGGCATAGCCAGTTTCGGGCAACGGTTACCATCAATCAAGACATAATCAGGGGCGATATGCAGCCCTGCAATCGCCCTTTGCATCGCCAGCATCGTCGCGTGCAATATATTCAGGCGATCTATCTCTTCTGGCTCAGCACGACCAAGGCTCCATGATAGTGCCTTATCAGTAATTTCGTCATAAAGTGATAAGCGGCGCTTTTCACTCAACTTTTTTGAATCAGCAAGTCCTACGATTGGCCGTTTTGGATCGAGGATCACGGCCGCAGTGACAACTGCACCGACTAACGGGCCACGGCCAACTTCGTCCACGCCGGCAATCAGATTTGCCTGCGGGTATATAAAAATATCAGTCATCATCCTGCTAACTCCAATACCGCCTGCGCAGCTTGCTCATCCGCACCACAGCGAATGCTCTGGTGTAAGATCAGAAAACGCGCCTTTAATGCCTCAACCGCTTCACCACCTTGCAATAACGGCAACAGCGCATCGGCTAATTTTTGCGGCTGACACTCTTGTTGTAACAGCTCTGTTACCAACTCTTCGCCCGCTAATAGATTCGGTAACGATACATATGGCGTTTTAACCAGGCGTTCTGCCAACCAGAAAGTGAAAGGTTTCATACGGTAACCGACCACCATTGGGCATTTAGCTAGCATGCACTCCAACGCCGCAGTACCGGATGCCAACAGTGTTGCGTCACTGGCGATCATTGCCGCACGGGCATTACCATCGAGTAAATGCACGGATAAATCAGGGGCAACTTCGGCCTTAATTCGCTCAAACTGTTCGCGTCGCTTGCTGTTAACAAGGGGAACCAACACTTCCAATTCAGGCAGCTGCTTCCTTAGCAGCGCTGCTGTACGCAGAAAGTCGCCACTGAGCATTTCGACTTCAGAGTGGCGACTCCCTGGTAATAAGGCTAAGCAGGGTACATTCGGCGCAATACCCAGCTCTGCTCTTGCGGCTTGCTTATCAGGGGTTAACGGCATGGCATCGGCCATGGTATGACCGATAAAGCGGCAAGGAACATTAAAACGGTCATAAAACGCTTTTTCAAAAGGGAGAAAAGCAAGCACCATATCAGTCGCTTTACCTATTTTGAAAACACGTTTTTGTCGCCAGGCCCATACTGACGGGCTGACATAATGGATGGTGCGGATGCCTCGCTGTTTCAAGCGACCTTCAAGAGTGATATTGAAATCAGGGGCATCAATACCGACAAAAACATCCGGGGATAGCTCACTAAAACGTTGAGTCAGCTCTTTTCGGATTTTCAGTAGACGTGGCAGGCGCTCTAATACCTCGACAACGCCCATCACTGCCAACTCTTCCATCTCAAACCAGGCTTCACATCCTTCAGCTTGCATCAGAGGCCCTGCGACACCGACAAAGCGCGCATCAGGCACCTGAGCTTTCAGTGCACGAATCAATCCTGCACCTAAGATGTCGCCAGACGTTTCTCCGGCGACTAAACCTATCGTTAAAGGACGCCCGCCACTTAACGGACGATCAACAGATAATGGGCTATTTTGCATAGATCAGCGAATAATGCCGCGAGTAGAGCGAGCAAAGAAATCACTGAATGCCTTAACCGCCGGATATTGCGCCGCCAATTCGGCAATTTCAGGTTTCACTTCATCTAACGTCCTGCCACTGCGATACAACAACTTATACGCATTGCGGATAGCGTGAAGTGATTCTTTGTCGAAACCACGGCGTTTCAACCCTTCGATATTGATACCGAACGGTGTCGCATGGTTCCCCTGAGCAATGACAAACGGAGGCACGTCCTGAGCAACGCCAGAGCAACCACCCACCATAACATGCGCACCGATCACGCAGAATTGATGAACAGCAGTCATACCACCGATAATGGCATAATCGTCAATTTCCACATGACCACCCAAGGTCGCATTATTCGCAAGAATACAACGATCGCCAATGATACAGTCATGGGCAATATGGGCATTAATCATCAGTAAATTATCGCTGCCTACTTTTGTCAATTCACCACCTTGTACTGTGCCACGGTGGATAGAAACGCTTTCACGGATACGGTTACGATCACCGATCTCGACTCGAGTTGGCTCGCCTGCATATTTCAGATCCTGATTTGCTTCACCAATAGAAGCAAATTGGTAAATCTGATTATTGCAGCCGATTTTTGTTATTCCATTAACGACGACATGGGACTTCAGTTCCGTGCCAGCGCCGATTTCCACCTGGGATCCGACAAAGCAGAAGGGGCCAATATGAACGCCAGCGCCAATAACTGCGCCTTCTTCGACAATAGAACTTGGATGGATAACGGCCGTTTTGTCAATCACGTATCAGGACTCCTTTGCAACTACAGGTTCTGCTGGTGGTGTCGCTGGTTTGCTACGAGCACACATCATTGTTGCCGTACAAACGATTTCACCATCTACTTTCGCAACACCAGTAAAACGAGTCAGACCACGGCGTTCTTTGACAAACTCAACTTCCATGATCATTTGATCGCCAGGGACTACTGGACGTTTGAAGCGAGCTTCATCGATACCAGCAAAATAATAAAGCTCACCCGGTTCAAGTTTACCACGGCTCTTAAACGCCAAAATCCCGGTAGCCTGAGCCATCGCTTCTAAAATCAGCACGCCAGGGAAGATTGGCTTGCCCGGAAAATGGCCTTGGAAAAATGGCTCGTTGAAAGAGACGTTCTTCACTGCACGCAGAAATTTTCCTTCCTCAAAATCAAGGACACGATCTACCAGCAAGAACGGAAAACGGTGCGGGAGTAGATCCAAAATCTCTTCGATATGCAGAGTATGAGTGTCAGTAGTCAAAATACTCTTCCTGTCTAAAAACTGATGCTATCAACAACACGGCCTGCACTGCCCCAAAAGGGAGGCATTAGGCAGGCCGCAAATTAGGAACTCTGTATACCCTTAGTCCTTGAAGCTGCGGTGATGCTAGCTACAACACCAATTTCTTTGGGTATCTACTTTTGGCATCGATTGCCAATAAGCTTAATTATTCGCTCAGAGTGTCGGGCTTAAGTGATTATTCTTTATCGATTTTACGCTCAATAGCTTTTAATCGCTTATTAATCCCATCAATATTCATCACTAAAGCAGCTGTCTTGCGCCAAACTTTATTTGGTTGTAGCGGAATACCGGAGGAGTATAACCCAGGTTCAGTGATTGGACGCATCACCATTCCCATTCCAGTTATTGTGACTTTGTCACAAATCTCCATATGACCATTGATCACACTGGCCCCACCTATCATACAGTAGCGGCCAACTTTCAGACTGCCTGCCATGATAACACCACCCGCAACTGCGGTATTGTCGCCAATCACAACGTTATGTGCAATCTGACATTGGTTATCAATGATGACGCCATTACCAATAATCGTATTATCCAATGCACCACGGTCAATCGTTGTACAAGCACCAATCTCAACGCGGTCGCCAATATGTACAGAACCGAGCTGTGGGATTTTTATCCAGTTACCACGATCATTGGCATAGCCAAAACCATCTGCACCAATGACCGTACCGGATTGAATCAGACAGTTTTGTCCAATCACAACTTCATGATAAACGGAAACATTGGCCCACAAACGGCTACCAGCACCAATGTGAGTATTCTTACCAATAAAGCAGCCAGCACCGATAACCACGTTATCGCCCAGCACAACACCGGACTCTATAACCGCATTAGCACCGACAGAGACATTCTCTCCCAGTCTTGCCTGCGAAGAGATCACCGCACTCGATGCAATATCTTGCGCTGGTTGAGGTGTGGTATCCATTATCTGCGCCATACGTGCATAGGTTAAATAAGGATTTTTAACCACCAAAGCTGCAGATTTACAGAAAGGTAAGTCAGCCTCAGTCAACACCACGGCACCGGCATTACAAGTGGCGAGTTGTTCCTGATAACGGCTGTTTGACAAAAACGTGATTTGCTCAGGTTGGGCAGAATGCATAGAAGCGATGCCGGTGATGACGAGATCGCCATCACCGTGCACCTGTGCATCCAACTGCTGGGCTAAATCAGCCAGTCGAATTGAAGGCATGTTTTATTTAACCTGTTTCAGCACGTCAGCAGTAATGTCTTTAGAAGAGTCTGCGTATGCAACAGCATTCGCATCAATCACCACATCATAACCGCCTTTGCTAGCAACAGATTTAACAGCATCCTGAATACGGCTCAGAATTTTGTTACGCTCTTCCATCTGACGACGGCGATTGTCTTGCTCAAAAGCTTGGGCTTTAGTAGAGAAAGTTTCACGCTGTTTCATCACGTCACTTTCCAGCTTAGTGCGATCACTTGCCTTCATGGTAGAACCGTCACGTTGCAGCTTCTGCATTTTAGTCTGCAGATCTTTCTCCATCCCTTGCAATTCGGTTGCACGGCCTTTGAATTCATTCTCCAGCTGCTTAGCTACGGTTTCACGCGCAGGTAATTGTTGGAAAATGCTGGAAACATTAACAATAGCAATCTTGTCAGCGGCTTGAACGCTGGCTGAAGCAGCCAATGCTAAACCAAGACTTGCGGCACACAACCACTTTTTCACTATAAACTCCTTACCATTACCCGTTTGTGTCAGAGACACCTTGAAGTGCACTTAATACTGAATAATGCCTAAGATAGCGCCGACCTGAGCCAACGCTACTTTAGGTTATTTCAACTACCAGTGCTGTCTTTAAAATTCAGTACTGCTTTGCCAATCAATTACCAAGTTTTACCAATGTTAAACTGGAATTGCTCTGACTTGTCGCCTTCGTAATCTTTAACCGGTTTAGCATATGAGAACACTAATGGCCCCAATGGAGACATCCATTGCAATGACACACCGGCAGAAACACGAATATTACTCGCTTTATTGTAATCAGGTATGCCAGCAGCTCGTGTCGCCGCAGTATTTTCCCAATTGGTATCCCATACAGTACCGGAATCAATGAAGAATGAGGTACGTATAGAGTTAGCGTATTTCTCACTGATAAACGGTGTCGGTGTGATCAGTTCTAAACTGGCCACCGCCATCGCGTTACCACCGACAGCATCGGTAGAGTTTCTGACAGTACCATCAGTATTATAGTATGCAGCTTTAGGCCCGATGTTATTTGATCGGAAACCACGAACTGTACTAGAACCACCGGCATAGAAGTTTTCGTAGAATGGCATCTCTTTAGAGCCAATACCGTCGCCATAACCCAAGCGACCACGACCCAAGAGCACCCACGAATGATCTTCATCTAACGGCTGATACGCAGAGGTATCGAAAGTCACTTTATAGAACTCGTTATCAGAGCCCGGTACAGTCACTTTGGTATTTACTGATGATTTAACACCCTTGGTTGGGAAGAAACCCCGGTCAAGGTTGTTATAGGTCCAACCCAGATTCAGTGTGAAATCGTCGGCAGTGAAACTTGCACGATCAGTCAGATTAGGATCTTGACCAACAGAGTCAAGATATCGCCACATGGCAACTTGCGGTTCCATATCCGACAGATCGTTATGGACGTAACCTAAGCCGACACGCAATGAGTTATTCTCATTGATTGGGAAACCTAAAGTGCCGTCAATACCATAACTGCTGTTGGTGTAGCCAGACAGGTCTGCGTTATCTGCTTTAAAATCATTATAGAAGATACGCCCGCCCAGACTGACACCGTCAACGGTGAAGTAAGGGTCGGTTAAGGTAAATTCAGCATAGGTCTGGTAGTCGTTTTTCGTACCGTTAATACCGACAGTATTACCTGTACCTAGCCAGTTATCCTGCTGAACACCAACCTGGAAGCTCACGCCACTTTCAGTACCGTAACCGATACCAAAGTTTAGGCTGCCTGTGTTGCGCTCTTTAACTTTATAGGTGACGTCAACTTGATCAGCCGTTCCTGGAACACGCTGAGTTTCAACATCAACGGTTTCGAAATAGCCTAAACGGTTCAAACGTTCTTTGCCCGCTTCGACCTGATCATTACCTAACCATGCACCTTCCATCTGACGCATTTCACGGCGCAGTACGGAGTCTTTACTGGTGTCATTACCCTCGAAACGAACATTGCGGACATAGAAACGGTTACCCGCATCTACGTTGATATGCAGTTTGACTGTTTTATCAGCATCGTTAATTTCAGGTTGAGACACGACACGCGGATAGGCATAGCCATAACGGCCCAACATCTTTTTGATGTCTTCTTCCATTCGTGTGACTTTACTGCCGTTATACAATTCACCCGACTCAATCTGGACCAGCTTGTCAGCCTCAGATTGGTGGCCTGCAAGATTACCGCTCACAACCACGCTGTTAAGCTTGTATTGGTCGCCTTCAGTAATATTGATGGTGATATAGATGCCTTTTTTATCTGGCGTCAAACTCACCTGCGTTGAGTCGATGTTAAAACGTGCATAGCCGCGATCCAGATAGAAGCTGCGCAGGATTTCAAGATCACCTGCCAGTTTCTGCTTCTGGTATTTACGATCTCCAACCACGTTCCACCATGGCACTTCATCACGCAATTGGAAGCGCGAGATTAGCTCATCAGTTGTGAAACTGTGGTTGCCGACGATGTTGATCTGCTGAATTTTTGCAGAAACACCTTCGGTAAAGACTAATTTAAGATCGACACGATTACGTGGCAGTGGTGTAACAACAGCCTTCACTGAAGCGCTGTATTTACCCACACTGTAGTAGAAATCTTCGAGTCCTTTTTCAATGCTGGATATAGTGGTACGGTCCAGGGCTTCGCCAACCCGGACGCCAGAGGCTTCCAGATTCTGCTTAAGCATGTCATCTTTCACCGCTTTGTTGCCGGAGAAAGTGATGCTGGCAATCGTCGGGCGTTCTTTGACTTGAACAATCAGCGTATCACCATCGCGCAGGACGCGAACGTCCTCGAAGTTGCCTGTAGCAAACAACGCACGGATAGTTTTACCGATGTCATCATCGCTGACGGTATCGCCTACGCGAACCGGCATATTAAGTAACGCCGCACCGACGGCGACCCGTTGCAGGCCTTCGAAATGAATATCTTTCACTACGAACCCGTCTGCACCGTATACGGTGGCGCTGCCAAACAGCAGCGACGCTATGAGCAACTTTTTCATCGCCATCGTTGTTATGCGTTCTTCCTAACCTATCCCCTGCCGTTAAAGACGGGAGAAATCATTGAAAAGTGCAAGCCCCATCAATAGCACCAGCAGAATAGAGCCAATGCGATAACTGAAGTCCTGTACTCGCTCAGAAACCGGCCCACCCTTGAGCTTTTCTATCGCCAGGAAGAGCAGATGTCCACCATCTAATACCGGTAACGGGAACAGATTGATAATGCCCAAGTTGACACTGATTAGTGCCAAAAACATCAGGTAATACACCAACCCGTACTCGGCTGAAACCCCAGCGCCTTGTGCAATAGATATCGGGCCACTCAAGTTATTCAGCTTAACATCACCAGTAATCAGCTTACCCAACATGTTTACCGTCAACCGCATCAACTGCCAGGTTTTATCCCCAGCTTGGTAGAGTGCCGTGAACGGACCATATTGGCGAATCGTTCTATATTCATCCGGAAGCGGTATAACTTTCGGCACTACACCCGCAAAACCTTCACTGCGGTTTTCTCCCACCGATTTTGTATCTGGTATCAAGGTTAAAGACAAGGGGGTACTTCCCCTTTCAATATCTAACACCAGTGGCTTACCGGGGTTATCACGAACCTGTAAAACAAATGTTTGCCAACGATCCAGTGATTGACCGCCAACTTTAACGATCCTATCCCCTGCTTGTAAACCCGCTTTTTGCGCAGCTGACCCGGGTTGAACTTCCGCCAGGACCGATTCAATCTGCGGGCCACGAGGAATAATACCCAGAGCAACGACAGGATCTTGCTTATCAGGCTCAAATTGCCACTGCCGCAAATCTAACGTCTTTTGCACTATGTTGGCAGCACCAGATGTATCATTGCCAGAACTGAATGGGGCCACACCAACTTGTGTTTGTTTGTCGCCAATTTTACTGACTAACGCCAAACGAACAGAATCCCAGTCAGGCGTTTCGATACCATCTACAGACTTAAGTTCCATTCCCGGAGAAATATTGGCTTGTTCAGCAATGGATTGTGGTGAAATATCACCCACGACCGGACGCACACTTGGAACACCAATGATAAACACCAGCCAGTAAGCAATGACAGCAAAAAGGAAGTTAGCTATAGGACCCGCGCTGACGATTGCCGCACGTTGTAAAACAGTTTTATTATTAAAAGATTGATGGCGAAGCTCCGGTGCAACAGCTTCCACGCGCTCATCCAACATTTTAACATAGCCACCCAACGGGATTAGGGCGATAACATACTCAGTACCCTGACGATCGGTCCGGCGCCATAGGGCTTTGCCAAAACCAATAGAAAAGCGTTCGACACGGACACCACAGCGCCGCGCCACCCAAAAGTGGCCGAACTCATGCACTGTAATTAAGATCCCCAGTGCGATAATAAACGCGGCAAGGCTCCAGAGTATGCTCATCATATTCCCTAAACTCCCCGTCAGCGACGGATTAAAACACTAACAGCATTAAGCAGGCAAATACCGGCACAGCTGCGGTCAGGCTATCGATACGATCCAGTATCCCACCATGACCAGGAATCAAATGACCACTGTCTTTGATTCCCGCTTCACGTTTAAACATACTTTCGGTCAAATCGCCGAGTACCGAGGCCAATGCAGCAACCACGGAACAGATTAACAGCTTTTCCGGGATGATATCCAACGGAGCGTATCGACCAAACAACCATGATATCAGAGCTGATGTCAGTAAACCGCCAATTAATCCTTCCCACGTTTTACCTGGTGAGACTTTAGGCGCTAACTTATGTTTACCGAATAGCTTACCGAACATGTAAGCCCCAGAATCTGCACCCCACACCAGAAGCATCACATATAACAGCCACCAAGCACCAATATTGTGGTGCTGGTCATAGCCGTACTGGCGCAATGCCACCATGCCCCAGAAAAATGGAACAATCGTCAGAATGCCGAAAATTATACGTAAGAGACGTGAATCGCGCCAGAACGCAGCAGAGCGAGGGTAAGTAAGCACCAACAACAATGCAGCAAGCCACCAGCCCATAGAGAGCCAGAGTGGGACGCTCACTTGTGGAAGATGAGCTGAATGCTGGTAGGCCGGGAGGCTAAGCAGCATCAGAACAAGTAGAAAACCACAAAGTATGGCTAACCAAATACGCTGTGAACGAGTGGCAAAACCCGCTAATTGACCCCACTCCCAAGCTGCAAGCATACAGACAAAGAGAGTAACAATAGCAAAACCAACCGGCGGAAGCAGGAACAGTGCACCAATGACAACCGGAATCAAAATCAAAGCAGTTATGAGACGATACTTCAGCAAAAGTTCCCCCTAGGATGCAGTGGCATCGATAGGTGTAGTTCCCCCGAAGCGACGCTCGCGTTGTGCAAATGCATTCAGCGCACCTTCAAAGACATGTTCATCAAAATCAGGCCAGAGTACATCAGTAAAGTAAAGTTCTGCATAGGCAATTTGCCACAACAAGAAATTACTGATGCGATGTTCACCACCGGTTCTGATCACTAAATCCACCTCAGATTGCTCATGTAGGCAGATATGCGAGTTTAGCGATTCTTCATTGATATCTGTGGATTGCAGTTCCCCTCGCTGTACTTGTTCAGCTAAATGGCGCACACCCTGAATAATATCCCAACGCCCACCATAATTAGCAGCAATGTTGAGTTTCAGACCGTCATTATTTGCTGTTAGCGTTTCTGAGCGACGGATCCGTTGTTGCAAACGTTCACTAAATCGACTGATATCACCAATAACCGATAAACGAACATTATGTTTATGCAGGCTTTTTACTTCGCTGTCCAGCGCACGAACAAAAAGCTCCATCAGGGCGGTGACTTCCTGAGCAGGGCGGTTCCAGTTTTCACTACTGAAAGCATAAAGCGTGAGCGCATCCAAATGATGAGTGGCCGCAAAACTTACCGCGCGACGAACTGATTTCACTCCCGCTTTATGACCGAAAACCCTTAATTTACCCTGATTTTTAGCCCAGCGCCCATTACCATCCATAATGATAGCAACATGGCGTGGCATCAGGGGCGACAAGTTAGCCCTATCTTCATTTACAGACGACATAATGCGAAATCATTTCCTCAATAAATCAATTGTTCGTCCCGAACATTAGGCAGTAAGCGCACAAAAAAAGCCGTGTACCAAGTCACGGCTTCTTAAGTGACAGCCAAAATAGACGGTTTAAATACCTATTGGGCCACTAATCAACAGTCTATCTCTCCATCGACGGTGCAGACTATATCATCTCAGCCTTGCCCTAACAAATTCCCAAATCAGACAGTAACTCTGAATTATTCAGTTTTGCGATGGCTTTCGCAGCTGTATTACGGGCTTTACGATCAATCACCAACACCTCATCCACACTACTGGGTTCTGGCAACGATAAATGCTCCACTACCGCTCTATTGATTACCGCAATATCAGTGAAACGAATCTGAGAATCTAAAAATGCCATGACAGAAACTTCGTTTGCAGCATTCAGCGCTGTTGTTGCAGCCTGCCCTGCGTGACAAGCATCGATTGCCAGTTTCAGACACGGATAACGTTGGTAATCCGGTGTGGCAAAGGTCAGTTCACGTATTTTGCAGAAATCCAGTGGTGCTACGCCGGAATTAACTCGCATTGGGTAGGCCATTGCATGCGCTATAGGCGTACGCATGTCAGGTGTTCCCATCTGTGCCAGTACACTACCATCATGATAGCGCACCATCGAGTGAATGACGGATTGAGGATGTAAAATCACCTCGATTTGTTCTGCGCTGGCATTAAATAACCAACGAGCCTCGATATACTCCAGTCCTTTATTCATCATTGTCGCGGAGTCGACCGAAATTTTACGGCCCATAGACCAGTTTGGATGAGCGCAAGCTTGATCCGGCGTGACATCCGCGAATTGCGATAAAGGGGTTTCACGCAATGGACCGCCAGAGCCAGTCAAAATGATGCTAGAAACGCCATTATCACTCAATGAAGAGTAGCCTAATTGGCGCTGAACTCTTTCAGGTAAACTCTGAAAAATCGCATTATGCTCGCTGTCAATTGGCAGCAGCTGCGCTTTACTGTTCTTAACTTCATCCATGAACAGTTTGCCGCAGGTAATCAGTGACTCTTTATTAGCCAGTAATACCTGTTTACCCGCACGGATCGCCGCCAGTGTAGAAGATAATCCTGCAACACCGACAATCGCCGCCATGACTTGATCAACATCATCTAACGCAGCCAGTTCACAGGCAGCTTTTTCGCCAAAGTACACTTCGGTTCTTGAACCCTGCTCAGCCAATAGCAGGCGCAGTGCTTTAGCCGATGTTTCATCGGACATTGCAGCGTAACGGGGAGCGAATTCAAGACATTGCTGAGCCATCTGTTCGACATTACGTCCAGCAACCAAGGCGGTGACTTTGAATAATTCAGGATTAGCGCGCACAACACCCAAAGTGCTGTTGCCGATGGAACCAGTAGAACCAAGAATAGTCAGTTGCTTCATGAGAGTGCTCTGAATAACTGTTTTTATGATAGGCGAGGTGTTAACCATCCTTCATGACAGGCGGTATTATTAATATCCTCGAGCCCAATTTTATGGCGCTTTGTGATTCATAACAAATTGGCCGACAGCATATTTCGCCGATAATACATTGATATAATAAAATATTAGATCAGCTAAAAATATTGATTCAGCTAAAAGCAGAGCGCCACCTAAGCAGCGCTTTGCAATTATGAATGAGGATTAGAAATCCATTAGCTCGGCTTCTTTCGCAGCCAATGCAGCATCAACTTTCTTGATAAATGCATCAGTCAGCTTTTGTACTTCATCCTGAGAACGGCGATCTTCGTCTTCGCTGATCTCTTTATCTTTCAACAAAGCTTTCACTTTTTCGTTAGCATCACGGCGCACGTTACGAATAGAAACACGGCCCTGCTCTGCTTCTGCACGAACAACTTTGATCAGATCTTTACGGCGCTCTTCAGTCAATGCTGGCAGTGGAACACGAATAACGGTGCCAGCAGAAGAAGGGTTCAGACCCAAATCAGAAGTCATGATCGCTTTCTCAACTGCAGCGCTCAGGCTACGGTCAAAAACAGTCAAAGCCAAAGTTCGGGAGTCTTCAACAACGATGTTAGCCAACTGGCGCAATGGCGTAGCAGTGCCATAGTACTCAACCTGAATGCCATCAAGAATACTTGGAGAAGCACGGCCGGTACGGATCTTACTGATATGGTTCTGGAAAGCTTCTAAGCATTTTTCCATGCGCACTTCAGTATCTTTTCTAATTTCGTTAATCACGTTGTTAACCCTTGAAAACTGGTTACTTGGCAGGCCATAACTTCAGTATAGCCGGTGAATATACAAACCAACAGTTGCTGGCTAGAGGGGCAAATCTTCAATCGAGATCCCCCCGACAGGATGGGCAACTGCTTATTTAGCGATCGAGGTCACTTCTTTAGTGATCAACGTCCCTTCATTCTCACCCATCACCACGCGACGCAGAGCGCCAGGCTTATTCATGTTGAAGACGCGAATTGGCAGATTATGGTCACGAGCCAGAGTAAAGGCGGCCAGATCCATAACTTTCAGTTCACGCTCTAAAACGTCCTGATAGGTTAGCTGTTCATACAGCGTCGCGTCAGGATTTTTCACCGGATCTGCGGAGTAAACCCCATCGACTTTGGTGGCTTTCAACACAACATCAGCTTCGATTTCAATACCACGCAGACAGGCAGCAGAATCAGTGGTGAAGAAGGGGTTACCAGTACCGGCGGCAAAAATCACCACGCGGTTGTGGCGCAGCAAGCTGATAGCTTCAGCCCAGCTGTAATTATCACACACGCCATTCAATGGAATAGCTGACATCAGGCGGGCGTTCACATAGGCACGGTGCAGTGCATCTCGCATTGCCAGGCCGTTCATAACGGTAGCCAGCATTCCCATGTGGTCGCCCACGACGCGGTTCATCCCTGCCTGTGCCAAACCGGCACCGCGGAATAGGTTACCACCGCCAATGACCACACCGACCTGAATGCCCAATTCGACTAGCTCTTTAACTTCTTGAGCCATGCGATCCAAAACGCTTGCGTCGATACCAAAACCTTCGGCGCCTTGCAGGGCTTCGCCACTAAGCTTAAGCAGGATACGCTGATATACGGGTTTTGCATTGGTTGCCATGGTGTTCTGTCCTAAGCAGCAGTAATAATATTGGGGACTTGACCCTCAGGTGTTCAAGGCAGTGCTTCGCGCTGAAAACTGAGCGGACGAAATTCAGGGTGAATAAAATGGAACCGCCTATTGGCGGCCCCATTTTTAGCATTAAGACTGTTTGCTCATTGCTGCAACTTCAGCAGCAAAGTCAGTCTCAGCTTTCTCGATGCCTTCGCCCACTTCGAAGCGGATGAAGTTTACAACGTCAGCTTTGTTCTCTTTCAACAGATCGCCAACAGTTTTGCTTGGGTCCATAACGAAGTTCTGACCAGTCAGAGAAACTTCGCCGGTGAACTTACGCATACGGCCTTCAACCATCTTCTCAGCAATTTCACGTGGCTTGCCGGATTCGATAGCAATGTCCAACTGAATTTGGTGCTCACGAGCAACAACTTCAGCAGGAACATCGTCTGGCTTAACATATTCAGGCTTGCTTGCAGCAATGTGCATAGCAATGTGCTTAACCAGCTCTTCATCAGCGCCAGTTGCAGCAACCATCACGCCGATACGTGCGCCGTGCAGATAAGTCCCCAGAACGTCGCCTTCCAGCGCAGCAATACGGCGAATATTGATATTCTCACCGATTTTAGCAACCAGGTTTGCACGTTGTTCTTCGAACTTAGCTTTCAGAACGTCGATATCAGCGATTTTGTCAGCCAGAGCTGCATTGATAACTTCTTCGCCGAATGCTTTGAAACCAGCATCTTTAGCAACGAAGTCAGTTTCGCAGTTCAGTTCCAGAATCACACCAAATTTACCGTCGGCTGAAACTTTAGCCAGGATGATACCTTCAGCAGCGATACGACCTGCTTTCTTGGCAGCTTTAGCCTGACCAGATTTACGCATATTGTCGATGGCAAGCTCGATGTCGCCGTTAGCTTCAACCAACGCCTTTTTACATTCCATCATGCCTGCGGCAGTACGCTCACGCAGTTCTTTTACCAAAGCAGCGGTAATAGCAACCATTTAAATTTCCTCGGTTCTCTTGTGAAGACAAGATCTCACATTAGATACGCAAAGGGGGCCTATAAAAGGCCCCCCTAACCAACATATTTCAATACCTGGTTAATAAGGGCTCCAGCGAGCCTGACTTATTATTCAGCTTCTACGAAGCTTTCTTCCGCTTGAACGGCCAGATCTTGAGAACGACCTTCATTGACGGCAGTAGCAACAGCGCTCAGGTACAGTTTAACTGCACGGATTGCATCGTCGTTACCTGGGATGATGAAGTCAACGCCATCTGGATCGGAGTTAGTATCAACGATAGAGAATACCGGGATACCCAGGTTGTTAGCTTCTTTGATAGCGATGTGTTCGTGATCAGCATCAACAACAAACAGAGCGTCTGGTAAACCGCCCATGTCTTTGATACCGCCCAGGCTGTTTTCCAGCTTGTTCAGCTCACGAGTACGCATCAGCGCTTCTTTTTTGGTCAGCTTGTCAAAGGTGCCGTCTTGAGACTGGATTTCCAAATCTTTCAAACGTTTGATGGACTGACGAACAGTTTTCCAGTTAGTCAGCATCCCGCCCAACCAGCGATGGTTCACGAAGAACTGGTCGCAGTTGTTGGCAGCGTCTTTTACCGCTTCGCTTGCTGCGCGTTTAGTACCAACGAACAAGATCTTACCTTTACGGGAAGAGATCTTTTTCAATTCAGCCAGAGCTTCGTTGAACAGTGGTACGGTCTTTTCCAGGTTGATGATGTGAACTTTGTTACGTGCGCCGAAGATGAAAGGCTTCATTTTCGGGTTCCAGTAACGGGTTTGGTGACCAAAGTGAACACCGGCCTGGAGCATGTCGCGCATGGAAACAGTTGCCATGATTAAAACCTCTATAGTATCAGTTGGGGTTATGCCTCCACGTGTCCCATAACGCCGACCCCATAAGCGATTGATATTAATCAAAAACTTTAGGGCACCCCGGCGTATGTGTCGACACGTGTGTGTTATTTACACATATGAGTGCGATTGGTATTACTCAGCTAAACAACGCATTTGCCACTAGAACATGTCCAGGAACAGAGTACGGTTCGCCGGCGCGCTTTATACCATAAACAGTCACGACACACCAACTTTTGTTGCATATAGTGTCGCCACGGCAAACGAAAGTTTGGCAGCAAATTGCAGGGCTGGTAACATTGGCGACAGATTTTTTATTAATCGACATTCACCTGTTTTTTTCTGCATCTATGCCCCGAGAATTTGGAGTGACAGGTCGGTAGCAAATTCGCCCCTGCCCCTCAAGTACGAAGGTCATATTAATAATGGCGGCTGATATTCACAGCCCCTACGGACACTTTTGCATGGCAATCTCAATCAAAACACCTGAAGATATTCAAAAAATGCGCGTTGCTGGCCGCTTGGCTGCTGAAGTGCTGGAGATCATTGAACCTCACGTCAAACCTGGGGTATCCACCGGTGAGCTCGACCGCATTTGTCACGACCATATCACCAACCACCAGCAGGCCATTTCTGCATGTCTGGGATATCACGGCTTTCCGAAATCCGTGTGTATCTCGGTTAATGAGGTCATTTGCCACGGTATCCCAAGTGATGAAAAAGTCCTGAAAGATGGCGATATCGTGAATATTGACGTTACCGTGATTAAAGATGGCTTCCATGGCGATACCTCAAAAATGTTCATCGTCGGCAAACCGACTATTTTGGGTGAGCGCTTGTGCCGCGTGACACAAGAGAGCTTGTATCTGGCCATCAAAATGGTCAAACCGGGTATCCGTCTGCGCACGCTGGGTAAAGAGATCCAGAAGTTTGTGGAAGCGGAGAACTTCTCTGTGGTGCGTGAATATTGTGGTCACGGCATTGGCGAAGGTTTCCATGAAGAGCCACAAGTGCTGCACTACGATGCAGATGACGGCGGTGTCGTCCTGCAACCGGGTATGGCGTTCACCATTGAACCCATGGTCAATGCTGGGGATTACCGCATTCGCACCATGAAAGACGGCTGGACAGTAAAAACTAAAGATCGCAGCTTGTCGGCACAGTATGAGCATACTATTGTGGTGACGGATAACGGCTGCGAAATAATGACGTTGCGAAAGGATGACACCATCCCCAACATCATAACGCACGAGTAATAACGACAAGCCGGCCCCCGCCGGCTTTTTTATGGGCTGCATTTTTTATCAGGTATACATTCATCGGGTAAACATATGTCTGAAAATCATACCGAGCACTCTGAATCACGCGCGCTCACGCTGACTATTCCTGAGCAGCCCGCATCACCCAGCACCTATCTTGATGGTGAGCTTAATTGCCCGACACTCAAGCAACGGCTTGAGGCATTTCAATTTTGGCTGGCTGAAGCATTCAACGGCGGAATCAGTGCCGAAACATTAATTGCTGCGCGCAGTGATTACATCGATCGTCTGTTGCGACGGTTATGGACATTCTACGGCTTTGATGAGGTGCCAGAAACCGCGCTGGTCGCCGTCGGTGGCTATGGCCGTGGCGAACTGCATCCACTGTCAGACATTGATGTGCTGGTGCTGAGTAGACAGCGCCTGAATGATGAGCATGCTCAGCAAATTGGTCAATTGATAACATTGCTATGGGATCTGAAGCTGGAAGTGGGCCATAGCGTACGAACGCTAGAAGAGTGCTTGCTGGAGGGGCTAGCCGACCTCACCGTCGCCACCAATATGATTGAATCTCGCTTGATTTGCGGCGATGTGGCCCTGTTCTTACAGATGCAAAAACACGTTTTTAGCGATGGATTCTGGCCCTCCCCCCAATTCTTCCATGCCAAGATTGTCGAGCAGCAAGAGCGGCATAAGCGCTACCACGGTACTAGCTACAATCTCGAGCCAGACATCAAAAGCAGCCCCGGCGGGTTAAGGGATATCCATACCCTGCTCTGGGTGGCGCGCCGCCATTTTGGTGCCACTTCGCTAAGTGAGATGGTTGATTTTGGTTTTCTGACCAAAGCTGAGCGCAATGAACTGATTGAAAGCCAGAGTTTTTTATGGCGCATCCGTTTTGCGCTGCATCTGGTATTGACCCGTTACGATAACCGCCTGCTATTTGATCGCCAACTGAGCGTTGCCCAACTATTGCAATATCAGGGCGAAGGCAATCAACCGGTCGAACATATGATGAAAGACTTTTATCGTATGACACGCCGGGTCAGCGAACTGAACAATATGCTGTTGCAGCTGTTTGACGAAGCCATACTGGCACTGGATACCAATGAAAAGCCGCGTCCACTGGATGATGAATTTCAGTTACGTGGTGATCTCATTGATTTGCGTGATGAGAACCTCTTTGTACAGCAGCCCGAAGCGATTATGCGCATGTTTTACCTGATGGTGCGCAATCAGGAAATCAAAGGCATCTACTCCACCACAGTGCGCCGCTTGCGTCATGCGCGTCGGCATCTGAAACAACCGCTATGTCACATTCCTGAAGCCCGTAAGCTGTTTATGGCCATTTTGCGCCACCCCGGTGCGGTTTCTCGCGCATTACTGCCGATGCACCGCCACAGCGTGCTGTGGGCCTATATGCCGCAATGGGGCAGCATTGTCGGCCAGATGCAGTTTGACCTGTTTCATGCTTATACCGTTGATGAGCACACGATTCGGGTGCTCCTTAAGCTCGAAAGTTTCGCCGATGAAAAAACGCGGCCACAGCATCCTTTATGTGTCGAGCTTTATCCACGCCTGCCTCAACCTGAATTACTGCTACTCGCGGCGCTATTCCACGATATTGCCAAAGGCCGTGGTGGTGACCATTCAATACTGGGCGCTCACGATGTACTGGAGTTTGCTGAGCAACATGGGCTTAACTCACGCGAGGCTCAGTTGGTCGCTTGGTTAGTGCGCTGCCATTTATTGATGTCAGTAACAGCCCAGCGCCGAGACATTCAGGACCCGGATGTTATCCAGCAATTCTCCGCCGAGGTGCAAAGCGAAACTCGCTTGCGCTATTTAGTCAGCCTAACCGTGGCCGATATTTGCGCCACCAATGAAACCCTGTGGAATAGCTGGAAACAGAGCCTGTTACGCGAACTCTATTTTGCGACAGAGAAACAGCTACGTCGTGGCATGCAAAATAGTCCAGATTTGCGTGAGCGTGTCCGCCACCATCGGCTACAGGCCCTAGCGCTGCTGAGGATGGATAATATTGATGAAGAAGCGTTACATCGTATCTGGAGCCGCTGCCGAGCTGATTACTTCCTGCGCCATTCACCTAATCAATTAGCTTGGCATGCCCGCCATTTACTGGCCCATGACTCCACCAAGCCGCTGGTATTAGTTAGCCATCAGGCAACCCGTGGTGGTACCGAAATATTCATCTGGAGCCCTGACCGCCCATCGCTATTTGCCGCGGTTGTCGGCGAATTGGATCGCCGCAACCTGAGTGTCCATGACGCACAGATTTTCACCAACCGTGATGGGATGGCGATGGATACTTTTGTCGTGCTGGAGCCAGATGGCAGCCCACTGGCGCAAGACAGACATCCCATCATCAGTCATGCCTTGGAGCAGGCCATGACGCAGCCGAACTATCAGCATCCGCGCGTCAGGCGTCTATCACCTAAGCTGCGGCATTTCAGCGTACCGACTGAAACTAACTTTTTGCCGACGCATAATGAGCGCCGGACTTATCTAGAGCTGACTGCGCTGGACCAGCCGGGCTTGCTGGCTCGTGTTGGCGAGATCTTTGCCGATTTAGGATTATCGCTACATAGCGCACGTATTACGACGATCGGCGAACGGGTGGAGGATCTATTTGTGTTAGCCGACAAAGATCGCCGCGCATTGAGTGTTGAAACGCGCCGTGAATTAGCACAACGGTTGACAGATACCCTCAATCCGAACGATAAACTGTGATACAAATAACTTTTTAGCCATTAATTTACTTACAACCGCTACCCAAATTTATTGAAGTTGTAGCAAGGCAGCAGCTTCAAATAAAAAGGGTATAAATGTTAGGGAAGAGAACAGGATGCAACAACTACAAAACGTGATTGAAACTGCCTTCGAGCGCCGTGCAGATATTACTCCGGCTAACGTAGACACCGTAACTCGCGAAGCGATTAACCACGTGATTGATCTGCTTGATACTGGCGCACTGCGTGTTGCAGAAAAAATTGACGGTCAGTGGGTCACTCACCAATGGCTGAAGAAAGCGGTTCTGCTCTCTTTCCGCATCAATGACAACCAAGTCATGGAAGGCGCAGAAACCCGCTACTACGATAAAGTGCCAATGAAATTCGCCGGTTATGACGAAGCTCGTTTCCAGCGCGAAGGCTTCCGTGTCGTGCCGCCAGCCACTGTGCGCAAAGGCGCGTTTATTGCCCGTAATACTGTGCTGATGCCCTCTTATGTGAATATTGGCGCTTTCGTTGATGAAGGCACCATGGTCGACACATGGGCGACTGTGGGTTCTTGCGCGCAAATTGGTAAGAACGTTCACTTGTCCGGTGGTGTGGGCATTGGCGGCGTACTGGAACCGCTGCAAGCTAACCCAACCATTATCGAAGATAACTGCTTTGTTGGTGCACGTTCAGAAGTGGTTGAAGGGGTTATCGTTGAAGAGGGCTCCGTTATCTCCATGGGTGTATTTATTGGTCAAAGCACCCGTATTTATGATCGCGAAACCGGTGAGATCCACTATGGCCGTGTTCCAGCGGGTTCTGTTGTCGTTTCAGGCAACCTGCCATCGAAAGACGGTAGCTACAGCCTGTACTGTGCGGTTATCGTGAAGAAAGTTGATGCGAAAACGCGCGGAAAAGTCGGTATTAATGAGTTATTACGTACCATCGACTAACATTGAACCAGCGGGCTAACCACCCGCTATTTTTTTGCCTTGTTGCTGACTTAATTCAAGGACAAAGAATATCGCCTGCAATCACATATTAAGATGGTATTTACCGTCATAATCATAAACTGTGGAATATAAAATATTAAAAGGTGGCGCTATGTATGACAATCTGAAAAGCTTAGGAATCACACAACCAGAAGATGTCGATCGCTATAGCCTGCGTCAGGAGGCCAATAACGACATTCTGAAAATTTACTTCCGCAAAGATAAAGGCGAGTTTTTTGCCAAGAGTGTGAAATTTAAATACCCACGCCAACGTAAAACCGTTGTGGCTGATAATGCCGGTCATGGCTACAAAGAGATCAATGAAATTAATCCGAATCTACGTTATGTCATTGATGAGTTAGATCAACTGTGCAAACGAGATCAGATTGAAGTTGATTTGAAACGTAAAATTCTGGATGACTTGCATCATTTAGAAAGCGTTGTCGCCAATAAGATTTCTGAGATTGAATCCGATCTGGAAAAATTAACCAGCGGTCGTTAAATCGGGCAGTGGGTATTCAGTTTGGTCCGTATTGTGGCGTAACTTGACGCCACAATACGGTTATATTTTAGCACTGACTGAAATACATTAGTCCTGATGTGCCATTTAGCGGTAAGCGGCTACTCCTGCCGATATCTCATTCATCATCCGCACACCATTATTTTTAGCTGTTCCTATAGCTATGCCGTAATCAGCGCTATAACGATTAGGCGTGGAATAATAATGTGAGTCATTTCCTGCCATGATGGTTGAAAGCAACCCATACCCCTGATTGTATGATTCGCTCTCACCACCATGATATATACCCATATTATGACCCAGTTCATGGCGCATAACAGTCGTTCCGCAGTTTGTCGAACCTGTGCCAACCATATTCTTCTCTGAAGGACCTAGCCATGCCAGGCCACAGCCATCTTCAGTACCTTCATAATAAATACCGTCGGCTTTTAAGGTATTCCGCCACCCCTGCACTTCAAGATCTTCTCGTAACTCATTAAGAGGATGACCCAGTTCACGCCAGTGAGCTTTTGCCGCTACTTGCCGTATGTCAACCGCACGATAGCGAAAATTAGCACCCGAATTTTCCAGCGCTTTATTTGTCAACGCCAAGCCCTCAGTTAGACGAGCTTCCATCACCTCTTTACCTAAACGATCGGCGGCTTTATCGCTGTAAAGTAATAACAGATCAATGGTGACTGTTTCTCTGAACCAGAGCCCTTTTCCGTCCACTTTAAATACGACCGTCTCACCATTAAAGACTTTTTCGTTTGTCTCATCGGCTACGACAGATATATCCCATTCGGCGCTACTGGTAATAATGACTCGGCTACCAGGCTGTTGTGCTGTAGGTAGTCGTAATTCCGGTTGATAATTGCCATTAGCTGCATTAATGATCGTTCGTGGCGTGCGTAATTCGGGCACTTTGCCATCAGTAATATCTTGTGCTTGATAAAGGGTGTCCGGTGACTGTACTAATTGCCACTTTCCATTTTCAGCAATATAGAAAAAGTCATATTGCTCACCCTTTTGTAGTTTCATTACCCCCGGCTCATTAACATTGTCAGCATTAATATACGTCACTGTATCAGTTGACGATTTTAGTGTGATTTTGTCACGATCAGCGGCTTTCTCAGGTAGCTTTATTGTCTCTCGCCAAGAGTTATCAGTAATAGTCACTAACGTAGTTTGTGAGGTCGGATAAGGTATTTCATCCTGAATATCACCTGCTTCTATCTGTCTTATTGGTGCAGATTCCAACACCCAACGATTAAATTTCTCCAAATATTTGAAAACATACTGGTCACCCGATTTTATCGTCGTGGTACTATCATATAACAGATGCTCTGCAGATATTTTTGAATCACTAGCTGCCATAGAGCGAATAATAATAAGCGTCCCATCCTTGCCGGTGGATGGAAGCGTAATCTCAGGCACCCAGTCATCATTCTTCATCAAATAATAGGTAATTCTTTGGGTACTCTCAGAGAGAGTATTGCCGACACTGTTTGGTGTCAGAATATTAACCCCTGTCCCCTCGATATCCCATTGCTGCAAATCTGCATGATATTGGAAAGTATACTCACTGTCTGCTGTGATTTTCAATGACGTGAATGGGAGATGTAGGTCAGCAACAAAAGTTGCTGATGATTTGATAACAACGATACTTTTATCTGCCGGTTGCAGTGGCAATATAATATCTTTGGTCCAGTTACCGTCTGAAAGCTCGAATACAATCTCATCATAGCCTGACGGCAATACACCATTTCCCAGCTTAATCGGTGTGGTAGACAAAGTTTTAGGTATTATCTGCGTTTTTCTGCTTTGACTCTGCCCGTGACTGACAACTTCCTCCTCCTTGCTGTTATCGTCTAAAGAACTAATATGTACTTGGAAATCTGATATTTCATTACTATCATCTTTATCGCTTACATTAGCGGTTGAGTCCGATGTTTCATCACTATTGTCTGTAACGCTAATATATCCCATTGAACTCGGTATTTCATTACCCATATTATCTTGCGGTTCAACGGGGATAGAAGTAATCCACCAACCACTAACTTTGCATGTCGTCTCATACCTGCAAATATACTGCACTCCAGGCTTAATCGTTTTTATATCACTATATCCTATATTGCTATCCGAAATTTTTGAGTCCGAATCAGCTGTAGAAGTAATAATAATGATCGCGCCAGTTACTGACTTAGCTGGAAGCGTAACTTCATACACCCAATTATCATTATCTATCATAAAATAGGTGAGATTTTTAGGATTATCAGGAATAGTACTGCCGGTAATACTGGGTGTCAGATAAGCAACGCTCTCCCCACTGACCTTCCATTTCCGAATATCTGCATGATATTCGAAAAAATACTCATTATTCGGCTGAAATTGCAAGAACATTGACAGAAGTCTTAGATGGAAGGTCCTCCTTCCAGAATATCGGATAGCAACGATACTTTTATCCGCAGGATCTTTTGGCAATTCAAGCTCATTAGCCCAATTATCATTTGAAAAATCTATTACAATCTTATTGTAGCCTGAAGGCAACACAACACGATCAAGTGGATCAGGTCTCATAAACAAAGTTTTAGGTATCAGCTCCGTTTTTCTGCTTTGACTCTGCTCGTGACTGACAACTTCCTCCTCCTTGCTGCTATCGTCTAAAGAGCTAATATGTACTTGGGAATCGGGTATTTCATTACTATCATCTTTATCGCTTACATTAGCGGTTGAGTCCGATGTTTCATCACTATTGTCTGTAACGCTAATATTTCCCATTGAACTCGGCATTTCATTACCCATATTATCTTGCGGTTCGATTGATACAGAATCAATTATCCAACCACTAGCATTGTTTATAGACTGATATCGGTAAACAGACTGCTCACCGGGTTTAATCGTCTTAGAACCGCCATATAATATATTGCTGCCTGATAATTGTGATTCCTCGCATGCGGTGGAACTAATAATAATAACGGCTCCGTCCTCTGCCGTAGCTGGCAACGTAACCTCAGCCACATAGTTGCAATTATTCATCGAATAGTAGGTCAAGCGCTGGGGGTTATCAGGAATAATATTACCGACACTGTTTGGTGTCAGATAATTAATACTTATTATCTTGATACTCCAATCCTGAATGTCTGCATCATACTCAAGTTCATATTGATTACCTGCCTTAATATCCAATAAGCCGAATGAGCCTTGTAGCTTCGCATCCCAAGTTGCTGAGGAGCGAATAACGACTCTACTTTTATCCGCAGGTTGCTCGGGTAATACAATATCGTTAACCCAATTACCATCTGACAGTTCAAATACAATCTCATTATAACGGGAAGGCAGTACACCACCGCCAAGTTGATTAGGCGTGGTAAAAAAGAAGGAGTTACTCATAGGTTTTGCGTCTCTTAAACAAATAAATTAAGTCACTGCATTGGCAGCGGCAGCAACTTTACACAGAGGCAATTTATGAGCTATTTCTACGAGAACTAATTATGAGAAAAGAAGAAGTATTGAAGATAACAAAGATGTAGCCTCAGTTTTATTATGTGTATTAATGACTAAATCTGAGGCCAAATAACGATGCTTATTATTGAACTAAACGACCCCACTGCTCTACCCATGGCGCTGAAACAACTTCCGGCTCTGGGTGCTCAATGGCATCAATTTCCAATCTTTCGCCAATCCGCGTCGCACCCTGCTCTTGTAACAATGCATCGAATGTACGCCCTGCGCCGCAGAAATTATCATAACTGCTGTCGCCCAGAGCAATAACGCCATAGCGCAGTTCAGGTTGAAATCCTAGCTGATCGCGCACTGCGACAAAGAGCGGAGCAATACTATCGGGAAAATCGCCCTGCCCGGTCGTCGAAGTGACCACCAGCGCATAATGTTGGCGATAATATTGCCAGGCTTCTAAGGTACCCTCGTCGAACACTTTAACTTCGTGGCCCTGCTCTTTCAGTATGTTTTCGGCCTCTTCTGCCACTAACAACGCGTTACCGTAGACTGTGCCAACAAAAACTCCGATCTGAGCCATACAATAGATACCCTTTTAGCTAGAAAAAATTATTCACTATCCTGACCGTCGGTGGCGGAAAACTCAACCCTTTCAAGATGAGGGGCAATGCCAGACCAACCAAAATGTGACATCAATCCTTGCCAGGATTCATCCCAACGCGCCGTAAGCGAAAGTGCTTCACCTGTCACCGGATGATTCAGCTTTAAATGGCTAGCGTGTAGCATAAGTCTTGAACAATCAAAATGTTGTGCAATACCACGATTCTGGCGTAAGTCGCCGTGGGTGCTATCGCCAATGATTGGATGGCGGATATGCGCCATATGCCGCCGTAACTGATGCTTACGTCCGGTTTCCGGTTTCAGCTCCATTAAGCTGAAACGCGCAGTGTCGTAGCGACCAATAGCAACAGGAACTTCCACTTGTGCTAGCGGCTGATAATGAGTGACTGAAGGCTGCGGAGCCTTATCTGGGCGGGAAAATTTATCAGCAATTTTATCCAGTTCCTCAGTCATTTCATAATCAACCGTTCCCCCCTCCAGCACATATCCACGAACTACCGCATGATATGTTTTCTGGATTTGGTGCTGTTCAAATTGCAAAGAGAGCGCACGAGCGACATCGCTGGATAGCGCCATCAACAGCACCCCTGATGTTGGACGATCCAGGCGGTGCACGGTATAAACATGCTGACCAATCTGGTCGCGCACTGTTTGCATCACAAATAGGGTTTCGTGACTGTCCAGCCAGCTACGATGAACCAGCCAACCCGCCGGCTTATTCACCGCAACTATATATTCATCTTGATAGATTATTTCCAGCATTAGTTACTTTCTTTATTCAGCAGGTCATCGAGGCGCCGTAAGTGTATCAGCAGTGCCGTGCAATCGGGTCGGTCATCGCCACTCAACGCCTCTTCAAAATAGGGCGTGATAGCAAAACGGGTTGGCAGTGGGCCATTCGCTTCCAGCAATGCATACATCCGGGGAATAAGTACCCATTGCAACCACTGCTCCGCATCCATGGTATCGATGCTGAAAGGTTCATTGCTTTCGAAAGCTTCGGCTTGTGGCGGAACTGTTTGCCAAAGATCAATGGCCCGCATAGCAAGTTCAATATCCTGCAAGCTCTGACGCACTTGATTTTCTGTATTCATGATTATGCTCTCAACCAAAAAAAAGCCATTTACCGGGCTGATTCAACGGCGGCAAAGCATACCACTGAAGCAGGCTATGCCCAAGTTCACACCATAGATAACCGCTGCAACTTATGCAAAATGCAGATAAAAAAAGGGGTACTGTTTTACCAGTACCCCTCGATTCGTTTTATAGCTATCCAGCTAAAAGTGATGCTCCCTGCTCAGTCCTTGAAAACTTTTCCGTTCGGTTATCCTAACCAGCAATCCGTAGCGTTGTCCTACACCATCCCGGCGCTAATCCTGAGGTTATCCTAACCCACCATCCATCCTGAACCGGCTCTCAATCTCCATCCTGGAGGTGTCCTCTGTTTCATCCTGAAACGTCCCTTCACTCGTCCTAAGCAGTCCCTGTGTTCTTCATCCTGAAGTGGTAGCATCCGATACCATCCTTCTCCACCAGATCCTATCCGGCGAGTAGAAGGATCGCTTAAACGACAAAGGGTGACAAGGTACTGTAAGGAGATTGGTGCTGACACTTTTTCATATAAAAAAATGAATGTTTATAACAAAGTGATTTTATTGAAGATAAATCTGGCACAAGAATTTTACATATGAGCAATAGAAGTGATGTCTCACAGGCCGTGTGCGAGATCTCTCACACGCACCTGTATCTGAATACAGGATAACCACTTATTTATTCAGGTAATACGGGACGTAGTGCATCTAGAAAATGTACGAGCGTCGAAGCCAGTAACGTACGTTTACCGCTGCCAAATTGCTCTAACACCACATTGCCGCTGACATTACACAGTGAAGCCATAGTCATTTCTGACTCCGTGGTTGCCAAAAACAGCGTCGGAGAGAGTTTCAGCCTTTTTTGTGTGACCAAGTGACCGATCAGATTCTCTTGTAAGCGAATAAAGTCATCTTCGCTCCATACTTGCAGCAAACTAAAACGGTGATCACCGAGATCAGCCATCATATCGCCAGCGTATTGGTAGGTATAAAATTCATGAATATCAGGGTGAAGTTGAATCTCCAGTGCCCGCTCAACATTGCTCAAATTAGCATCTGCAACACAAGGTTGAGGTAACCAAATCACCTGATTATCCTGCGTTTCTACGATACAAGGCGAGGGTACGCCATAGAGTTCGTCACTGGCAGGATGATGCCCTGTTTGCTGCTGCCATAAATCGATATAGCGTTGAGTAAAACTGTTCAGTGCCGTTGAAACGTTCTGGTCCATTCTTAATTCTCAGTATCGCGGCAGCTTGCACTGCAACATGATGGGCATCTCACCCGCTTAGAAATACGGTTAAACGCGGCATAAATTGATAAACTCGGAGTATTGTACCGAACTCTCACCATGGAAACAGCATGTCTTCATATCAAGACCACAAAGCGCTGGCGGAACTGACGCTGGGCAAACCAACCGCATATCGTGATCACTATGACGTGACCTTGCTACAAGCCGTACCACGCAGCATGAATCGCGAGCCTCTCGGCTTGTATCCAGATAGCTTGCCCTTTCATGGTGCTGATATCTGGACACTTTATGAGTTATCTTGGCTAAACAGCAACGGGCTACCGCAGGTCGCGGTGGGCGAAATAAGTCTGAATGCGAATAGCGTCAATTTGATTGAATCAAAAAGCTTCAAACTTTATCTCAACAGTTTCAACCAAACCGTTTTTGCTGACTGGGAAAGTGTTCAAGCGACTTTGCAACGTGATTTGGCCGCCTGTGCTGTGGGTGATGTCAGTGTCACACTGTACCGGCTCGATGAAATAACGGATCAGCCGATTGCCAATTTTGTGGGAGAGTGCCTGGATCAGCAGGATATTCGCATTGATAGCTATGAATTTAGTGCCGATTATCTGCAAGGCGCAGCGGGGGCCAATCACGTAGAAGAGAGCCTCGTCAGCCACCTGCTCAAATCCAACTGCCTGATCACCCACCAACCTGATTGGGGCTCCGTGCAGATCAGCTACAGCGGCCCGCAAATTAACCGAGAAGCACTGCTGCGCTATCTGGTCTCTTTCCGCCATCACAACGAATTTCACGAACAGTGTGTAGAGCGCATCTTCAATGACATCATGCGTTTTTGTCAGCCAAAAACCTTGTCTGTCTATGCCCGCTATACTCGCCGTGGTGGGCTGGATATCAACCCTTGGCGCTCCAATACCGATTTTGTACCGTCAACAGGTCGTCTGGCCCGGCAATAAATGCGTGCATGTGCGCAACATTTTAGCTCAGCGCACGTTAATGTTGGCAAAATTAAGGGGAGGACGTTAAGGTTAATTACAGTATCTTCAGGCTATTTTCAGCAGAAAAACACAAACTGAATACTGAAAGATCTCTCTGATATTCCTAGGCAAAATAGAAAGTAGCATTCTGATACACGGGCACTACCACCCTAAAGGGTGTAAAGGAGCAACTTTGATTACACATGTCAGCCCACTCGGCTCAATGGATCTGTTATCACAGCTAGAAGTGGATATGCTCAAGCGTACAGCTAGCAGTGATCTGTACCGTTTATTCCGTAATTGCTCATTGGCCGTTCTCAACTCAGGTAGCCTGACTGACAACAGCAAAGAGCTTTTATCGCGCTATGAAACCTTTGATATCAACGTACTGCGCCGCGAGCGTGGTGTGAAGCTCGAATTGGTGAATCCGCCAGAACATGCCTTTGTGGATGGTAAAATTATCCGCTCTTTACAGGCAAACCTCTTTGCCGTGCTGCGCGACATCTTATTTGTGAATGGGCAAATTGTTAGCGCAGAACATTACCAGCATTTGAATATGGGAAGCTCCAGTCATTTGACCAACTTGGTCTTCTCCATTTTACGTAATGCCCGCGCCCTGCATATTGATGAAGAACCGAATATGGTTGTTTGTTGGGGCGGTCATTCAATCAATGAAAATGAGTATTTATACGCCCGTAAGGTCGGTAGCCAGCTCGGTTTACGTGAGTTGAACATCTGTACTGGCTGTGGGCCGGGTGCGATGGAAGCCCCGATGAAAGGTGCAGCTGTCGGTCATGCCCAACAGCGCTACAGAAATAGTCGTTTTATCGGCATGACCGAGCCTTCAATCATTGCAGCAGAACCGCCAAACCCGCTGGTCAATGAACTGGTTATCATGCCTGACATTGAAAAACGGCTAGAAGCCTTCGTCCGTATCGCGCACGGGATAATTATTTTCCCTGGCGGTGTGGGGACAGCCGAAGAGCTACTCTATCTGTTAGGCATTCTGATGAATCCGGAAAACAGTGAGCAGGTATTACCACTGATTTTAACCGGGCCGAAAGAGAGTGCCGATTACTTCCGCGTTGTGGATGAATTCATCATGAATACACTGGGTGATGAAGCGCGTAAGTATTACCAAATCATTATTGGTGATCCGGATGAAGTGGCTCGCCAGATGAAAAAAGCGATGCCATTAGTGAAAGAGAATCGCCGTAATACGGGTGATGCTTATAGCTTTAACTGGTCAATCCGCATCGAGTCTGATTTGCAGCACCCATTTGAGCCAACCCATGAAAATATGGCGAACCTGAACTTGTCCCATAATCAGCCCCCTGAGAAACTGGCCGCAGCGTTACGACGTGCCTTCTCTGGAATTGTGGCGGGTAATGTGAAAGAAGTAGGAATTCATGCGATTGAGGCTAACGGGCCATTCAAATTACACGGTGACCCGCAATTGATGAAGCAGATGGATAGCCTATTACAAGGCTTTATCGCTCAACAACGAATGAAATTACCGGGCAGTGATTATACTCCTTGCTATGAAATCTGTAGCTAAAAGAGAAAGGCGCAATCACTGGGCAGCGTTGAGTTTTAGCGCTGCCCAATTCTACTCTGGCTAAACGCTCATATAAAACAGGCTATGCAAATCCACCTCCTTATTGTTGATGCCCTTAATTTAATTCGCCGCATTCACGCAGTACAGGGCTCGCCTTGCATTAAGGCTTGCCAACATGCGTTGCAACAGTTGATTCAGCACAGCCAACCCACACATGCCGTGGCGGTTTTTGATGAAGATGACCGCTCAGACAGCTGGCGTCATCAGTGTCTGCCGGATTACAAAGCGGGCCGTTCGCCCATGCCCGATAATCTACAGCAGGAAATGCCCCTAATCCGCGAGGCATTCAATTCGCTAGGCATCGCTTGCTGGCATTCACCGGGCAATGAAGCTGATGACTTGGCCGCAACGCTGGCAACTAAAATTGGCGGTGCAGGACATCAAGTGACGATTGTTTCGACCGACAAAGGTTACTGTCAGCTATTAGCACCGAATGTGCAGATTCGTGATTACTTTCAGAAGCGCTGGCTGGATATGCCGTTTGTGAAACAGGAGTTCGGCGTATTACCACACCAACTGCCTGACTACTGGGGTCTTGCCGGAATTAGCAGCAGTAAAATTCCCGGCGTCGCGGGTATTGGGGCAAAAACCGCCGCGTTATTGCTGCAACAAGTCAACACGCTAGAGGCACTCTATCAAGGACTGGAGTCAGTACCGGAGAAATGGCGTAAAAAGTTGCAACAACACCAAGAAATGGCGTTTATTTGCAAAAAAATCGCCACATTGAAAACTGATTTGCCATTGAGTGGCAACTTACAACAGCTTCGTTTACAGAAAGATTGAGGGGCCAAAAGGCTCCTCAGACTACTGACAACCCCCGATGACTCGATCGGGAACGGTGAGGACAGGCGGAAGAGTAAAGCGTCCGCACCAGGACGGCGCGGCTCGAACCTCCAGGAAGGGATTTACGGCGTCTTTACTATCCGCCTGTTCTCTCCGCCGCTGGCACTTTGTCAATAACCTCAGGGGCCAAAAAGCCCCTTAATCTAACGCGATATCACTGATTTTTATTCGCGCTCATCACGGCGACCCGGCGCCCCAGACCAAATCCGACGCACATGCACCGTCACTTCCTCACGGTCATGGTAGAGCTGCTTGCACTGAATATGGGCATTGATCCCATTTTCTTTCAGTTGCTCATCCATCATTTCCAAGTTTTCCAAAACGATTTCAAACCGTTTTTTCATCGGTAATTTCAGGTTGAAAATCGCCTCACGGCACCAACCATTTACCAGCCATTTGATGATAAGTTCAGTTACCTTGGCCGGTTTCTCTACCATATCGCACACTAACCAGTAGATATTGCTGCGCGTTGGCTCATATTTAAAACCATCAACACGGTGATGTGTCACCTGCCCAGTATCCATCAGGCTTTGTGCCATAGAACCGTTATCAACGGCCTGAATCATCATGCTGCGTTGTACCAACTGATAGGTCCAACCACCGGGGCATGCGCCTAAATCAACAGCATGCATACCACTGGCTAAGCGCTCTTCCCATTCATCCGCAGGGATAAACATATGGAAAGCTTCTTCCAGTTTTAAGGTTGAGCGGCTTGGGGCATCAGACGGGAATTTAAGACGTGGGATCCCCATATAGAATGGAGAGTTGTTATTGCTATATGAGTAGCCGACATAACAACAGCCTGACGCGATAAAGAACACATGCACCACTGGACGATGAGCATTTTCACGGGCGGACAGAATTTTCTGTGCGCGCATGGCGCTACGCAAAGGGACTGTCAGCTTGCGACAAAACTTCAGTAACTCTTTGCTTTCATTAGTGTCAGGGACTTCAACCCGCAGCTCACCCGCTTTTTCGATAACACCGGTCAACATGCCCACAATCGGTGACACACGATCTTCCGGTGGTAAGTCTTTCAACAACTCCCCCACCACCATCATTTGACGGGCAAAAATCAGCTCACGGAAGGGTACTTCACGGATCAAGCGATCAGCATCTTCCAACTGATAACACTCAAACAGCACATAGCCGCTGTTATCTTTGACTCGCGCAAAACCAAAAATTTCGAGCTCAGCCGCTTTCGCGGTAATTTCTGCCGCACACTCTTTCTCAAAGCCGGAGCGGCAATATAAAGCAATTTTATTATTCATGGCGTTCTGCCCTTTTTCTTAGACGCAGCGCGCCAATCAACATCAAAATCCATCCCGCCAAGAAACATACTCCGCCAATTGGCGTGATATAGACCCACAGTTTCAGGTGCGATAGAGCCAGGCAGTATAAACTGCCGCTAAAGAGTAGCGTTCCGAGCGCTAACAAGGCTCCACTCCAGTAAAACCAAATACTTATCTGCCGCTGCATAGCAACAGCCAATGCCAGAATCGCCAACGTATGGAACCCTTGGTACTCCAGCCCGGTACGGATCCAGGCCATCTCATTTGGCCCCAATGTGGCGCTCAATACATGGGCACCAAAAGCACCTAAAGCCACATAGACAAAACCGCTCAGCGCGGCAAATATCAGCATTAAACGACTGTTCATCGCCATTAACCTTGAATTAGATAGAGTGATACCCTTGGTACTCAACGCTGCAAGCTGCAACGCCCAAGACTTTAGGTATGTCGTTATATCAGGCAATAACCTATTTTATCGTAGCCAGCGACCATCGTGAATGGGTTGTCATTACTGCGCAGATACTCTGTTCGCTAAACACCTTGATTGATCATTTGTCATAGCGAAAACGCAACTTCTCCTGCTCACTGGCAGCTCTTGCCAGTATCCACTGACGAAAGGCGGCTATTTTACCCAGTTCTGCCTGACTGTCATGACAAACCAGATAAAAAGCATTTTTACTCACCAATACATCATTAAATGGGCACACCAATCGCCCAGCTTCAATCTCTGACTGCGCCATCACGTTATTCACCAGCGCAATACCTTGCCCATGAACGGCAGCCTGAACCACCATGGCGCTATGGCTGAATATTGGCCCTTGTTGCACATTAATCTGCGGTACACCCAGTTGACGGGTATACGCCATCCAGTCCCGGCGGGAAGTATCATGCAACAGCGTATGATAAGCCAGATCTGCCGGTACTTTTAATCCATGCTCACCCATTAATAAGCTGGGAGCACAGACGGGGAGTAAAAATTCGGCATAAAGACGTTCAGTGCGCAAGCCAGTCCAATTACCCCGGCCATAAAATATCGCAACGTCGACATCATCAGCGAGTTTATCTTCTTCCCGATCCACCGCCTGGATCCTGACATCAATGCCAGGATAAGCGGCATTAAATCCAGAAAGACGCGGGACCAACCATTGAATAGCAAAACTTGGGGGCAGACTTACCGTCAGTGCACCTTTCGCACTGCGGGCCTGTAATTTGCGAGTGGCTTCATTGATCGAGGTGAAAATCTCTTTGATGTCGAGGTAATAGCTCTGACCCTCTTCGGTCAGCAACAAAGAACGGTTACGACGACGGAACAGTTTTAGCCCGAGAAAATCCTCCAGGGACTTTATCTGGTGGCTAACTGCGGCTTGGGTGACAAATAACTCGTCAGCCGCTTTAGTAAAACTCAGGTGGCGTGCGGCCGCATCGAAAACCCGCAAGGCGTTCAAGGGTGGTAATCGTTTTGACATGAATTGGATACTTTTTTATAACGGCTCATCCTCAGATGAAACCCTTTGTTTACTTATTAGTTTTTGTAATCCGAGGCATTATAAATTGTCCGTTGATGATGTGCCAGCAAATACCTATAGTGGCGGCACTTCCCAAGCCGGAACGAAAAGTAGGTTTAGTATCCAGGTACTGAAATGCTTTTGGCTTTGTGGTTGTGATGTTGTGTTTGCAAATGGTCTGGTGTCCCAGACATAGTAGCTAAGCTACTGTTTTTTTTTCACTTCCTGTACATTTACCCTGTCTGTCCATAGTGATTTTATGCAGCACCGCCATTTTCGCGGTGCTTTTTTTTATCCAATTTTTAGCGTTTGCTTATTTCTTAGAGCTTAAATGTAAGCGCCACTTTGGCTTGCACATCAGTCAGAGCTTACATTTAAGTTGTTACCAAGGTTTTTTAAGCCGCGTCAGACATCATTACAACGACGACTTAACCTAAAGCTAATTGCCCTCAACCATCTCTTTGACTTCTGAGCGATTAATTTGCAGCTCGGTGCCATTGGCATCGGTGTAACTTATCATCCCTGTCTCATCATCTACTTTAGGTTTACCATCAGCAACGATAGTGCGACCATCATTAGTATGCATGACATAGTTGCTTGAACAGCCTGCTAAAGTAAAAGTGAGCATGAGTGCAGAAATTACGGCAGCTGTCTTTTTCATGGGTGACTCCTTGCAGATTAAAATGCTGAAAAACTCAGTTCCATTACCAGACAAATGGTTGTGTCCGTTACTATTCAGCATAACCCGCTTATGACATATTTCCAGCCATCAGGGTTGTTAGTGGGTGATTTATGAACAAAACGCGTCAGAATGAGACTGTTCCGAAGTGAACCAAAGGATGCAAAAAACGGTATGAAGGCTTTTAATCCAACGGATTTTCGTCAGGAATTTCCGGCAATTAGCGATGAGATAATCTATCTGGACAGCGCGGCAACTGCCCTAAAGCCCCGAGCCATGATTGAGGCAACACAGCTGTTCTATCAGCAGGATGCCGCGACAGTACATCGCAGCCAGCATCAATCGGCATTATCATTGACGGTCCGTTTTGAAGAGACTCGCCAACAGGTGGCTGACTTTATTAATGCCCCCGCAGCAGAAAATATCGTTTGGACCCGTGGCACGACCGAAGCGATTAACCTCGTGGCGCAAAGTTACGCTCGCCCTCGCCTACAAGCTGGCGATGAAATTATTGTTAGCGAAGCAGAACATCATGCGAACCTAATCCCCTGGCTTATGGTTGCTGAGCAGACAGGGGCTAGAATCATTAAGTTGCCTATCAGTCTTGACCACCTACCTGATTTATCACAACTGCCGCTATTGCTGAATGATAAAACACGCGTCTTGGCACTGGGGCAGATGTCTAATGTCACCGGCGGCAGTCCAGAATTGGCGAGCGCAATAGCACTTGCACACCAATATAATTGTGTTGTTATGGTGGATGGGGCGCAGGGTATTGTCCACAGCCCAGCAGACGTTCAAGCACTAGATATTGATTTTTATGCTTTTTCCGCCCATAAACTGTACGGCCCGACCGGTATTGGGGTGCTGTACGGTAAATCAGAATTACTGGATGAGATGCCCGCCTGGCAAGGTGGCGGGAAAATGCTTACTCATGCTTCATTCGGTGGTTTCACGCCTCATGAGGTGCCCTACCGCTTTGAGGCAGGTACGCCAAATATTGCTGGCGTGATTGGCTTATCGGCGGTGCTCAGTTGGCTCGAACATATTGATCTGGAAGAGGCCGAGGTATATAGCCAAAGTTTAGCGACGATGGCGGAAAATAAGCTGGCTGAATTGCCGGGCTTTCGCAGCTTCCGTTGCCAGCAATCGAGTTTGCTCGCCTTCACTTTTGACGGCATTCATCACAGCGATTTAGTGACATTGCTGGCGGAACAAGGTATTGCGCTACGCGCTGGGCAGCACTGTGCGCAACCACTCATGGCGGCGCTGGGGATCAATGGCAGCCTGCGAGCATCATTCGCGCCTTATAATACCGCTGACGATGCTGAAATGCTGTGCGCCGCGATCGCTAAGGCGTTGGAGCTCTTGCAAGATTAAGTGTCACCGGATGATAATTCCGATAAATATCAACATGCAATAAAACGAGAAAACGATGATTGCGCCGCACCCTTTTGGTCACGATATTACTGAAACTCAGCTTATCGAGACATTCAGTACCCACAAACAGTGGGAAGATCGTTATCGCCAGTTAATTTTGCTGGCTAAACAACTCCCGCCACTGCCGGACTCATTGAAACAAAATGAACTGGAATTAACCGGTTGTGAAAACCGAGTGTGGCTGGGGCATCAGCATCTACCAGATGGCAGTTTACATTTCTACGGCGACAGTGAAGGGCGTATTGTTCGTGGGTTACTGGCGGTGATTTTGACCGCTGTAGAAGGCAAAACTCCGCAACAGGTCTTGGCAGAAGATCCATTGGCGCTGTTTGATCAACTCGGTTTACGCCAGCAATTAAGTACTTCGCGCGCCAGTGGTTTGCAAGCACTGGCACAGGGTGTACGGGCGATCGCTGCCCAATATCGCTAGCGGTAAACGATTACGCCTGACGTGCCGCCTTCGCCATCATTTTTTTCAATGCATGGGACACCGCAACAAAACCAAAGGTCGCGGTGACCATGGTTGCCGAACCGAAACCTGAAGTACAATCCATTTTCTTTGGACCTTCAGCGGTACTACGGGAGGCACAGACCGAACCATCGGCCTGCGGGTAAACTAAAGGCTCGCTGGAGAAAACGCAGTCGATCCCCAGTTTTCCTTTGCTGTTTTTCACCACATTAAAATCATTTTTCAGTCTTTCACGTAGCTTCGCCGCCAGTGGATCCTGAATGGTTTTCGCCAGATCCACCACTTCAATGCGCGTTGGATCGATTTGCCCGCCCGCGCCACCAGTGGTGACTACTGGGATTTTATAACGGCGACAGTAGGACAGCAGTGCTGCTTTTGGGCGAACACTGTCTATTGCATCAATGACATAGCTGAAATTATTATTTAAAAGCTCGGCAACATTATCTGCGGTAATGAAATCATCGATACAAGTCACCCGACATTCAGGATTGATAGCCAGAATGCGCTCCGCCATCACTTCCGTTTTAGCCTGCCCGACATTGTGCCGCAATGCATGGATCTGGCGATTAGTATTGGTGACGCAAACATCATCCATATCAATCAGCGTGATCGCGCCAATGCCCGTACGTGCCAGTGCTTCCGCAGCCCAAGACCCCACGCCGCCAATGCCGATAACACAAACATGCGCCTGCGAAAAAAGTGTCAGCGCCTGTTGCCCATAAAGGCGCGCAATACCACCAAACCGCTGTTGGTAAGCTTCGGAAAAGGCAGTGCTCATAGACTTGTTACCTTAATGACTTAGAAATAATAAATGGCTTTAATAAAATTGATGGAGCAAATGCAAAAGCGGCCAGTTGGCCGCCAGATAAAGAGTGAATCTATTACATCAAATAATCTGCTTACTGACCTTGATTGCTCACCAATAGCGATAAACCATTGCCAGCGGGTGCAGTTTTAGCACCACCTTGATAGGCAGTAAACAGTGGCCCATTACTTTGGGCATTTTTCAGCACCCAAACACGACCATAATGGTTGTAGAAACCGGCCGCTTGCCCTGCTTCATGACCAATCCCCTGATAAATATCAAAGTGTTGACCTTTAATTGCCCCCCCCACATCCAGTGCGACCATTAGGCGCATCTGATATTGACCAGTGAATTTGCCCTGATTATCCAGTAAGGGAACTTCAGCCAACAACGTAGTACCCGCCGGGATCAACGAACGGTCAGAAGCCACCGAGGCTTTGGCTATCAGAGGAACCGCACTAGCCCCTTTTACTGGCGCATACATTTCCGGTTTAAAGAAGACAAAGGAGGGATTTTGCTCTAATAACTCTCTGACTTCAGCTTCGCTATGAGTTTCAGCCCAATGACGGATAGCCTGCATCGACATATCAGCTTTAGCAACTTCTCCGCGATCAATCAGTACCTTACCAATACTACGATAAGCATGACCGTTTTTACCTGCATACCCGAAGAAGGTTAGTGGCCGCCCATCACCATAATCGACATAACCGCTGCCCTGCACTTCCATCATAAAGTTATCCACCAATGAATTGGTGTACGCGATAATTAAGTTACGGTTATCCAATGCGCCTGAATATATTGAGGCACGATCAGGTAAACGCCCCTTTCCTTTAGTGGGCATACGATAAAGTGGATAGCGGAATTCGCCTTGTTGGGTATAGCGCGCCTGAAGTACTGGGGTGTAATAGCCAGTAAATTGCACATTACCGAAGTTATCCACGCCTTCCATTTGGTAGGCATTCAAGCCAAATAGATTTAACTTGCTGGTATCAGCGCCCGCCAACATCCAGTTTTCTACCGCATTAAATGTACTACTATTACGGCCATACAGACCCGGTGAAGATTGGTTAATCACTTTCACCTGATCAGAATAATCTTTTGCGTTGACTGGCTTACCTGTCGCATTTGGCTCATTCACCAACTCCAGTGGCTGCTCCAGATGCCCATCCTTATATTGCTGCCCACGATCGGTTGGCCGTGATTGGCAGCCAGCCAGAACAGCAATCATTATTCCACTCAATAGGTATTTGCCCCAACGACTTGTCATTTCACGCCTTCTATTACTCATATTATCTACCGACGAACGATAACAAACGCCTATAGATAAAGGAATCAGCAGGTGGAAAAAAATCCCCTGATGCCATTGTGGGGAAAAAGGAAACAGATAGTTGATAAATTAATCGAAAAAACCTATTTACCTAAATTAAGTGGCAAAACTACTTGCAACAGATCTCATCCAGAGTATAGTGCGCTCAATCGGACGCGGGGTGGAGCAGCCTGGTAGCTCGTCGGGCTCATAACCCGAAGGTCGTCGGTTCAAATCCGGCCCCCGCAACCAACCGATACTGGCTACCAGCAGTATCAAATGTCGTCCGATAGCCTTGAAACTTAAGACTAATTAGGTAGAATGGCAGTTCAGCTGTGAAAACAGCAACAGAAGTAAAAGTGTAATGACGGACGCGGGGTGGAGCAGCCTGGTAGCTCGTCGGGCTCATAACCCGAAGGTCGTCGGTTCAAATCCGGCCCCCGCAACCAATTACACGGTTAAGTAATAAGAGATAAAGAGTAAGATAGAAAAGAGTATTAAGACGGACGCGGGGTGGAGCAGCCTGGTAGCTCGTCGGGCTCATAACCCGAAGGTCGTCGGTTCAAATCCGGCCCCCGCAACCAATTCTTAATCATTTTCATATCAACATCAGACACCCTAAAGGGTGTTTTTTTGTTTCTGGTTTTCAATAAATATCGAGAGTTCCCCCCAGCAAGGGCTAACCCACCCCTGCGGTACATCAATAGCATCTCCCTAACTGATTACACCCGTGCCATCGCCCCACCATTAGCAAAATAGGCTTTGATGCCAGCAAAAATAGATTCAGCAACTTGCTGCTGAAAATGGCTGGTACGTAATTTCCGCTCTTCTTCCAGATTGCTGATAAATGCCGTTTCAACCAAGATTGATGGAATATCTGGCGCTTTCAAAACTGCAAAGCCCGCCTGATCGACACGGTTCTTATGCAGCTTATTAATTTTACCCATTCGGTTAAGCACTTCTTTACCAAACTTCAGACTGTCATTGATGGTCGCCGTTTGCAGCAAATCAATCATGGTATGGTCCAGATAGCGATCCCCACTTTTGCTGACCCCACCAATTTGGTCTGCCTCATTCTGCGTCTGGGCCAAGAAGCGTGCTGCGGTACTGGTTGCCCCCTTGGTCGATAACGCAAATACGGAGGAGCCTCTGGCGGCCTGACTGGTGAATGCATCGGCATGAATTGAGATAAATAAATCCGCACGCTGTTTACGAGCTTTTGCCACTCGCACTTTCAGCGGGATAAAGACATCTTCATTGCGGGTCATAAACACTCGCATATTCGCTTCTTTCTGGATCAGCGTCCGTAGCCGGCGGGCAATTTGCAACACAATATCTTTTTCGCGCGTCTTATTTCGCCCAATTGCGCCAGGGTCTTCACCGCCGTGACCGGGATCCAGCATGATAACAATCGGCCTATCCCGCCCCGCTTTACCCACTTTGGGTGTCTCTGCGGGTAAATTACGTTCCACATTGCCTTTATTATAATCTTCCAACAATGCCAGTAAGGGATCGTCTTCAATCGAGGTACTGCCCTGTTCGGGATATAAATCCACGACCAAGCGGTTACGAAACTTAGCGAAGGGTTTCAGCGTAAATAGTTGTGGACTGATGCTTTGTTTCAACTCCAACACCAGGCGGACGGTATTTTTATCAAACTGCCCAACTCGTGCCTGCTTAAGGTAAGGATCACCGGACTGCACTTGGCTACTGATCTCTTTCAGTACGCTATTGAGATGTACACCTTCAATATCAACCACTATACGGTCCGGATTTTTCAGCGCAAATTGACGATATTTTAGCGGGGTATTGGATTCCAGCGTCACCCGGGTATAAGTGGAAGAGGGCCAAACCCTGACGGCGATAATATGTGAAGAAGCAGCAAATCCAACCCGGCTGACACTTAGCATCCAGGCTGCGGCAGCACCTTGTAGTAGACGGCGACGCCCAGAATTATGATTTGAATCTGCCATGTAACTCCAAAGTAACAACCAAAATATGAATAAAAAACAAACAAAAAGTTTTATGAGGAAAAACTTTAACGAATCAATTCAATGCTGTCATTAGAAAAACATTATTTATGTTATTCGATTTATTAATAGTTATGCGTCATACATATGCAATTGATCGTAATTTGTTGCTTGCCATCTTGGTCAAAAAAGAATAAAAATACAAAAATAGCGAATAAAAATTCAATGAGGGTCTGCCGTGAAGGAACGTAGTACTGAACTGGTCCAGGGATTTCGTCACTCAGTTCCCTATATCAATGCACACCGTGGCAAGACATTTGTCGTCATGTTGGGTGGTGAGGCGATTGAACATGAGAACTTCTCTAGTATCGTCAACGATATCGGTTTGTTGCATAGTCTTGGCATCCGGCTGGTCGTGGTCTACGGCGCACGCCCACAAATCGATAGCAATCTGGCACAGCATCACTACGAACCTATTTATCACAAACATACCCGAGTCACAGATGCCCGAACGCTGGAAATGGTTAAGCAAGCTGCGGGTTTATTGCAGCTGGATATCACCGCTAGATTATCAATGAGTTTGAATAATACTCCACTGCAAGGCGCGCATATTAATGTGGTTAGCGGCAACTTTATTATTGCCCAACCATTAGGTGTTGATGACGGTGTGGATTATTGTCATAGCGGACGCATTCGGAGGATTGATGAGGATGCTATCCATCGTCAATTAGATAATGGCGCTATCGTATTGCTAGGGCCGGTTGCGGTCTCAGTGACTGGCGAGAGTTTTAACCTCACGTCAGAAGAGGTGGCCACGCAATTAGCTATCAAACTCAAAGCGGAAAAAATGATCGGTTTCTGCTCATCCCAAGGGGTGACGGACAGCGAAGGCAACATTATTTCAGAACTGTTCCCCAATGATGCTCAAAAACGGATCGAGGATCTTGAGCAAGAGGGTGATTACAACTCGGGTACAGTCCGTTTTCTACGTGGGGCAGTAAAAGCTTGTCGCAGCGGCGTGCGTCGTAGCCATTTGCTGAGTTATCAGGAGGATGGCGCGCTAGTGCAAGAGCTGTTCTCCCGTGATGGTATCGGCACCCAAATTGTGATGGAGAGTGCGGAGCAAGTGCGCCGCGCCACCATTAATGATATTGGCGGCATACTGGAGCTGATTCGCCCACTGGAACAACAAGGGATTTTAGTCCGCCGCTCACGAGAACAGCTTGAGATGGAGATCGATAAGTTCACCATTATTGAGCGAGATAATCTGACGATTGCCTGCGCTGCACTTTATCCATTCCCCGAGGAGCAAATCGGTGAAATGGCATGTGTGGCCGTGCATCCGGACTATCGTAGCTCCTCCCGTGGGGAGATGCTTCTCAAACGAGTCGCAAACCAGGCACGTCAAATGGGCCTTAAAAAGCTGTTTGTGTTAACCACCCGCAGTATTCACTGGTTCCAAGAGCGTGGTTTTACTCCAGCTGAGGTTGAGGTTTTACCGATTCAGAAGCAGGAGTTATATAACTATCAGCGGCGCTCAAAGATTCTGCTGGCTGATTTGTAGCAGTGCGTCGAGAACTCGATCTGGAACGGTGAGGACAGGCGGAAGAGTAAAGCATCCGCGCCATCAGCGATGCTTATTTTTACAAAGGGAATACGGCGTCTTTACGATCTGCCTGTTATCTCCGCCACTGACACTTTGTCAACAACCTCATTTGTAGCTCGGGGACTGGCGGAGCGACTGCACCTATGGGCGCTCCGGCGGCTTAGCCGTTACGACCCATTCGGCACATTTCCCCGCTAATCCACTTTGTCAACGGTCTGAGGGGGCTGCGCCCCCTTAGCTTTTCTTCTTCAACTCATTCAACCGATCAACTAATCCGCTACGACGCTGCGTGGGTGTCCGTATCGCATGACTCAATACAGCATGACTGCAATAGAGTGTTAATCGCTGGCGAGCACGGGTGATCGCGGTATAAACCAATTCACGGGTGAGTACCGGCATAAAGGTGTTGGGTAATATTAATGCCGTGTGCTCAAACTCCGATCCTTGAGATTTATGCACTGTCATGGCATAAGCGGTCTCATGGCTGGGAAGACGGCTGGGTTGCACCGACTTGATATTGCCATCAGGCAGTTGGAAATGGACCCGAAGCTCGCCTTCTGAGTCATATAACGCGATACCAATATCCCCATTAAATAGACCCAGAGCACTGTCATTAAGTCCAATCATCACTGGTCTGCCAACATACCAACGCCCTGATGGGCCAGATGCTCGCTCAATAAACCTTTTGCGATGCAACAACTGCTCAATCCGCTCATTTAAGCCGCTGACCCCAAATGGCCCGGTACGTAATGCACACAGCAACTGATAGCGATCAAATGCCGCTAACACATCAACGGCATGTGCACCGGATGTCGCCAACTGAAGGTAATGCTGATAGCCAGCGGCACAATCCTCCAGCAATACCTGATAGTCATCAGAATCGGCCAGAGAGAAGCATTCGATGTCAGAATAGGTGCTGCTTAAAACTGATAATGCCTTGTTAGACTTCCCGGCATTAACGGCCAAAGCGAGCTGTCCAATACCTGATTTTTCATCAAAACGGTAGCTTTTGCGCAGTAAGCACAAGCTATCACGGACATTGACGGCATCTGTTGGTACATCGCCAATGGGAATGACTCCGAGCAATGAACATCCAGTTAACCGCGCTAATTGTTCAGCCCGTAATTCGCTGTAACCCCATTCAGCAAAACGACAAATATCACCTAATACCGCACCGGCCTCAACCGAGGCCAATTGGTCACGATCACCAAGAAAAATAACCTGAGCTTTCGCGGGCAGAGCTGCAATTAACCGCGCCATCATCGGTAAATCCACCATTGATGCCTCATCGACCACCAGCACATCAAGGTTTAACGGATTGCCACGGTGGTAACGCAAGCGCTGGCTGTTAGGTTGCGCCCCTAACAAGCGGTGTAGCGTGGATGCCTGATCTGGAAATAGCTTCCGCTCATCATCAGTTAATACGAGTTGCCGAATAGCATTACCCAATGACTCGGTCAATCGCGCGGCCGCTTTACCGGTTGGTGCGGCAAGCTGGATACGTAAACGTTGCCCCTGACTCAGCTGTATCAGTGCGGTCAATAACTTAGCGACTGTAGTGGTTTTCCCTGTTCCCGGTCCACCAGAAATCACGGAAATACGGCGGGTCGCAGCAACGGCGGCGGCCACTTTCTGCCAGTCAACCTCAGTACCCGCCAAGCCGAACAATCGGTCTAGCGTGGTTCTTAATAGTATTTCGTTTACGTCTCGAGGTTCATTGACCCATGCAGCCATGCTGTCGCTGGCAATAAACCGAACCACATCCCCTTCGTACTGCCACATTCGTTGCAAATACAAACGGTTATTTTGCAAAACCAACGGCGTCGGTTGTGAGCCGTCACTCACTGCAGGGGAGTTATTCAGTGCCTGTATCCAACGCGACTCATCTGGCGCACCCGCAGCCTGCCACAGTGCTTGTGATAACGCCGACTGCCGCCCACCAAATAGCAGGTCAGGCTGCAAGTAGCTTAATGGTAAGCACACATGCCCAGCCCCCGCTTCGGCACTGAGAATAGCGGCGGCCAATTGCAGCATCGGGTTATTGTCGCCCGCGATCATTCGTGAAAACTGAAGATCCAGCGGGCGCAGTAAGTGGTCACCGAGCGCCTGATTCAGTAACGCCATCATAGTGAGGCCCTCTCATCTACTTGGATAGCATTATCATTTATTTCACGACCACTAAACAAACAATCCATTCCTTCAATCAATTCCAGCTCAGGGCGGCAACTAAAGATACCGTTGCCCGGATGTTGCTTATTAACACCACGTAGGAAGAGGTAAATGACGCCACCAAAATCGCGCTGATAGTCATAATCTGCCAATCGGTGGCGCAAATAGCGGTGCAATGCCAGTGTATAGAGCTGATATTGAAGGTCATAACGATGCTCAGCCATGGCTTGAGTCATCGCCTCTCGGGTATAGGCGCTACTGTCCTCACCCAACCAATTTGATTTGTAATCCAATAAGTAATACTTACCCTGCCAGCAGAAAACTAAGTCAATAAACCCCTTAAGCATCCCTCTAACTTGCTGAAAATCCAGCACTGGGCACTGCCGAGAGAGCGGGTCATAGTGTTTGATTAAGGAATCTAATTCACTGGCGCGCAGCAGCGTATCGATTGGCAGATAAAATTGTAATTCGGCCTGCTTGCTCTCCGGCGTCAACCCAGCCAATGTCACACCCGTGGTATTGAGCGGAACTTGTACAATGTCATTTAGCCACTGAGACAACATTGGCAGCCATTGCTCACCAAAACCCTGTCGCTGCAACTGCTCTGCCAACCACTCTTGCTCAATAGGCTGACTAAAATCCATTGGCTCGAGTAAGTCATGTAGGAAAGTTCCCGGTGCTGCGCCGCGTGGGAAAGTATGTGGGGTTAAATGCGCTGTGGCTATCAATACCTGCTCACCAACAGCATCGGTATCCAGCCGTGGAAGTAATTCTTGTAGCGGCACATTTAGGGTCTGTGAAGCACCACCTTTACTTGAGCCATGCTGCTGTAAGCCAGAATAGCTGGTGACACGCCAATAATCCTGTATTTGCCGGTTAAATTGGCGCGCAGCAAGTGCTGGTAAAATTTCCGGTTGTGGCTGCCAAGGCGTATCGTCCGGGCGCTCTGCCAGTGATACAGAAATATCGCCTTTTGCTGCCGCTGTTAGTTCTGCTAATTTATCGGCCAAATATTGTGCATCACCTGCCTGCCCCTGTTGCACCAGATAACCTAATGCGCTGCGGTGCATGTCACTTTCGCCCTGCTTTTTCCGCCCGCCTTTAATCAGCGGCGCAATACCCACACTGCAATGATAAACCGCACGGGTCAGTGCCACGTAGAGTAACCGTAAATCCTCTGCCAGCCGTTCCTCTTCAGCCAGAGCCTGGCTCTCTTCATCTGCATTCAGATCAAGCAGAGCCTCAAAGCTGTGGCGATCGTGGTACAGCACATCCTGCTGCTGGCGGAAATTGCCAACGAAAGGCAGCCAAACCAACGGATATTCCAACCCTTTCGATTTATGGATTGTAATAACCTGCACCAAATGGCGGTCACTTTCCAAGCGCAGTTGTTGATTATCTGACTGATGATTGGGTTGCGCTATTTGCTGTGCCAACCAGCGGATAAGTGCGTGCTCACTATCAAGCTGTGATGCGGCTTCTTGCAATAGTTCCCCCAAATGCAGCACATCCGTCAGTCGACGCTCTCCACCCGGTGTCGCAAGCAGGTTTTCAGCTAAATGGCGGTGAGCCATAATCTCCCGCAACATGGGCAGTACACCACGGCGCTGCCAATGTTGGCGATAGCTATCGAACTCCTCAACCAAAGCATCCCATGCACGCTCATCGTGATTCAATGCATCCAATATTTTTGCATCCAGTCCGAGCATTCCTGTCGCCATTGCACTGCGCAATGCCCGCTCCTGCTCTGGAGCCAAAACAGCCTGCAACAACCACAACAGATCTTTGGCCTCTGCGGTATCAAACACACTGTCACGGTTGGATAAATAAACCGATGGGATGGCTAATGCACTCATTGCATCACGCACTAATGCAGCTTCTGCCCGGCTGCGTACCAAAATAGTGATATCAGATGCCTGAACTGGCCTTGATCCATCGGCTGTCACTAATTGGGCCTGCCCATTTTGGCCAGCGGTTAACCAGTCACGGATTTGGGCTGCACACTGTCGCGCCATCAATTGTTGGTACTCGCTCACTCCGACACCCTCTCCTGGCTGCAACCAAAAAGAGATGGCTGGCTGTTTTTTTCCTTTAATTTCAAAAGATAAATGGCTGTTTTTTTCCGCAGCAGATACCTTTATAAAAGGAATTTGTTCAAACAGGAAAGGCACCTCGACCAAACTAAATAGCCGGTTCACTGATTGCACCATCGGGAAGGAGGAGCGCCAGTTTGTCTCTAGTGTGTAGTGGGCGCTTACTTCAGAACGGGCGCGGATATAGGTAAATATATCTGCACCACGGAAAGCATAAATAGCCTGTTTGGGGTCACCAATCAGTAATAGACCGCACTCTTTTTGTCCACCATAAAGCGTGTGGAAGATGCGGTATTGTTGGGGATCGGTATCTTGAAACTCATCAATCATTGCGACGGGATAACGGTTACGAATAGATTGGGCCAACAACTCACCACCCGACTGCTGTAATGCCACATCCAGTTTGCTGAGCAGGTCATCAAATCCCAGCTCCGCCCGTTGCCGTTTTTCCTGCTGGACGGATGTTCGTATCTCACTGATCGCTCGGGCTAAAATCAAATCTCTTAGTGTCAGCGGTTGCTCGAATAGGCTGTCTATGGCACTAAATAGGGCATGTTGTGGCGCTGTACCCTTTTTAGTTTTCTCAAATAAAACTGACTGGCGGAATTTTTCCAGCTCTTTAGGTAACTGATAATCACCCGTTTCCTGATCTGCCCATGCACCGACTTTTTCCAGCCAGTTGGGTAAATATCGGGCGCTGTAGCTGCGCTTATCAACACCTGAGATGCTGATCAATGCCTCTAACTCAGGCGCGGCGGCACACCATTGTGCTTTGACCGCGTCAATTTGCACCACGATTTGCTGATGCCGACTGAGTATCGTTTCATCATCACCGGGCGCTTGCCGAAACTTTGGCGTTTCACCCTGTAGATAGGCAGAGAGATCTTTGAGTAATGCTTCTGGCCCGCTCCACTCCTGACTGACAGCTCGAGCCACAGCCAAGGGGAGCGGATAGCAGTGACGCCGCCAGAAATCGGCGCAAGCTTGTCTGCGCAGTGGCAGTTCATCCTGCACCAATGTTTGCTCGAACAAAATGCCAGATTCAAAAGCGTTATTCGCCAGCATTCTCTGACAAAAGCCGTGAATGGTATAAATCGCCGCTTCATCCATCTGGCGCTCAGCCGCCAGCAATTGTGCTGCGGCCTCACTTAAGTCAATGATTTCGGCTAATAAAGCCTTATGCATTGGGTTATCGCTGACTCCCCGCACGCAGGCGATACGCAACTCATGAATATTGTCGCGGATTCGCCCTCTTAACTCTTCAGTTGCGGCTTCGGTAAAGGTCACCACCAGGATATCCTCAACCATAAGAGGGCGACTAAACGCAGCCCCTCCCCCCAAGCCAAGCAGCAACCTTAGATAAAGTACCCCAATGGTAAAAGTCTTACCCGTTCCGGCAGAAGCTTCAATTAGCCTCTCGCCATATAAGGGGAGCGTTAGCGGCTCCAGCCGCTGGGGAGTCATTGATGTCATGGAGCCAATACCTTCTGCGGCAAGGTCGCCTGCAAGGCGGAGGCGGTTGGATAGGTGGTCCATCCTTGAAGTACCGCATATCCACCCGTCGTTTGCCCTTGGCCTTTAACCTGAGAGAGCAGTGCCAGACCTTGCGGCTTAATGACTGCTTGTTGGAAGAAGTCAGCCAGCATGGTGCTATTCAGTAACTTCACTTGAGCAATCATTTTCTCACGGCTATCAAAGGCAAAATTATTACGATTAAAATCATTACCATAACGGCTAGCTTCTTCATCCAGTGTTTGCGGACGTTGCAGCAATTGGTTGATTAGCCCCTGCTTATATTGTTCAAAATCAGCCGGTTTCATTTCACGCAGTCGTTTTTCAGCCTGTGGATAGAAAGCCTGATAGCGCTGATAAAGGTAATCAGGTTGTTTGCTGTTACTTTGCAGTAAGAAGCCTAGGCCCCACTGACGTCCAACCGACATTGGGAAGGCAAATACCGCATAACCAAGTTGCTCCTCCGTGCGCAGTTGATCATAGAACCACGGCTGAACAATTTGACCCAGTAAGGCACTGTGCGCCATACCATCAATTTCTGAATAACCGATAGGTACATAAACAGCTGCCAGTGCAGCATCAGAGCTGCTGCCAACCCGTTCCATATTGGCTAACTGGGCCTTATCGACCACAACATCTTCGCCAGTCCACCAAGTGGTTCCCGTCAAACCGAGCTGTTTCTTCAATGACTCCGCCAGCGAAGTGACCTGCGGGGCTGTCATATTACCCACCGCTAATACCTCAATGGCAGATTGTTTGAGCATGTTATTGCGGTAGGTCACGACATCTTGCACGCTAATCGTATCAAGTAGTTTACGTCGCTCGCTGCGCTCAAAATAAGGCACATGAGATAGCAACTTGGCCGGCTGGATCGCCAGTTCATAAGCTTTACCCTTCTCGGCAACTTCCAACTGCTCACGATACCAAGATTTAGCCTGCACCAGTTGGTCTTCCGTTGGCGTGAAACTGGAGTAGCCTTCAACCAGTGAGGTTAACAACTGCGGCATCCGCTGGGTAAAGCCATTAGCACTAACATACAAACCATTGTTTGGTGCCGTGGAGAAGCTAATTCCACCGATAGAGGCTTGGTAGCTCAGTTCATCGAGTGAAAGGCCAGCCAGATAATCGGTTAGGGCAAATAGAACCTGATTGCGGGCAGTATCCAAGGCGTGCTGATTACGAAAAGCAACCGAGATATCCGCTTTGGGTTCGTTAGCAAAGTACTGGCTTGGCATGTAAAACACCCGTAAACCCGGCTGTTCAGCGACTTTCTGTGGGTGGGTGATATTTTTATCAGCTTTAATCAGCGTGAAATTATCCGGAATGTAAGGGTTAAGTGCTGGTAGGCTCAGCGTGATATCCCCCCCTAATTGTTGCCACTCTTTCATCACTTTCGGGCTGATTTTATCGACCTGATAAGGTGCATCGACAAAATACGCCACTTTGTTGTGAGGCTCTTCAGGGCTAACAAACCAGATTCGTGCATTTTCTGGTGTCATTTCAGCCAAGCGTGCGGCAATGGCTTTTGGATCATAATGATCAGCCAGATAAGGGGCATCAAGTACATGTGCGACAGGCACTCGCAGCATCATATCCACCAGCCACTCGATGTAATCCATATCTCGCGTGATTGAGGGATAGCGGAAATCAAGATTTAATACATGAGCAATCTCATCAAAGTAGCTCTTTTTAATGCCATCTTTGTGCAACATATTGATGTAATCGAAGATGGCCGCGACCACCACATCACGTTTGGCTAAACCTTTATCGGTGAGTGACACAGAAATGGAGAATACCCCCCCATTGCGGTCTACCATCGGGTCAGCGCCGGCATTGATTGCATCCGCCAATCCCTGCTTTTGCAGCCAGTCAGATAATGTGTCTTTACTGCGGTTGCCAATCAAATAACTAATATAGGTATCTGTTTTACTGCGAAACTCTGCACTGTTGTTCTCAATGCGGAACTCGACTTTTAGCTGTTTACGCGGTTGGGCCGGAACATAATGGATAATAATGCCAGTTTGATCCGGGGTGACTACTGGTACCGTAATCGGTGGTACTTTTGCATCCCGATTAGGAATGCGACCAAATGTATCAGCCGCTAATTGTGCTAACTGCTCCAGTGATTGATTGCTGTACAACACGCCTGCCATCAAATTGGCGGAATAGTAACGATGATAGAAGCTCAATAATTCATCGTGTAATTTGCCATCAGGCTTATCTTTCAGCGTATCAAGATTACCGCCCGAGAAACGTGCACTCGGATGCGCTGGATTGAGGGTTTCAGCATTAACCTGTGCCATACGCATCCCATCGCGGGAACGGGCCATCGTCAGTTCTGCATTGACCGCATTACGTTCACGGTCAGCATTAATCGGGTCTAACAAGGGTTCTGCAATAGCATCTGCCAATCGGTCAACCGCAGGAGCCAACGCATCATTTTCAATTTCAAGATAAAAAGCGGTTCGATAAGAAGCGGTACTCGCATTATGACTACCACCGTGTTTCTTCAGGAACTCAGAGAAACTACCTGGTTCAGGGAAACGTTTAGAGCCCATCAATAACATGTGTTCCAGATAATGAGCCAAACCTAATTGGTTATTTGGATCCTCCAATGATCCGACAGGCAACGCCAGTGCGGCCAAGGATTTAGGTGCTTGTGCATCAGAAACTAACAATACTGTCATACCATTCGGCAACTTTATTGCCTGATATTTACGCAGGTCATGTTCACTTTTATGAATAGCTTCTGCCAGTGGTTGCCATGCAGGAGCCGCAGCCCAACTCAGTGGCGCTAGCAAACCTAATAAGAAAAATATGCCAATAATGCGGGCAAACTGTTTATGCATTCCGTTTCTCCCCTAACCCCTTTAAAATTACCGCTAAAACACATATCCGGCTTTCTTGTATTGAATATGTACGATCATCTGGTTGAGTGACGCGCAGTTTTCACGCCTTATTATGGCGGGCAATCGGTAATAAATAACGCTCCGTTTCGTGCAATATCATGTCGAGATGTTGGTTATCCATCAGGCGAAGTACTCTTTGTACGTAGTGATCCTCCCCCTCTCCTGCAACTCGCTGATCTCCTTGCCAAACCTGTAAAAGCTTCATTCTTGCTTTAGCCTGAGTTTCTTCATCCCACAGAATCTGATCAGAATCGCTATCAAAGCACTGACTCAGCCATGCCCAGCCACTTTTACTCAACAGTAGCAGAGGTTCACACATCCCTTGCTGATATCCAGTAATTAGCTGCTGTAAATATTGACGAGCTTCATCGCCACTCAAAGAGTCATAGCGCCATGCGGTTCCTTTGCGGCCATACATTCGGCTTTCACCTTCACCACCTGCGGCGCAATACACCAGATGTTCAACCCACAATAAAAGCCCATCGACGGCGGTCAATGCCGCAGGCCGCCAACGAATTAAGCCATCCTCCTGAACCTGATGAATCCAGCCCGTCAGGGTGGTGTTACCAAATTCAATATTAAGCTCAATACTGTGGCTCTCTTTACGTTCAGTGCGGATCTGTTCAGCCAATGGCACCATCTCTTCTTGCTGACTTTCCCAATAAAGCTCGCCAAAGGATCCATAAGGTAAGCTGCCAGCGGCTCGGGCACGAGTAAACACAGTGTTAATATCACCATCATCTATAAGTGCATTGAGCAACTGGGTATTAAATTGATATCGGTTGAGGTTATCTAAGGTAAATGGCTCTTCATCTGGCAATTCTGTTTCTTCAATAACAAAATTCACCCCTAGCCGTAGCTGGAAGAATGCCCTTACAGGATGACGATAGAAACGAATTAACTCATCTAAGGTAATTTCAGGTAAGGGTTCAGGCGACAAAGGTTGATTAAACTCTGGATGTGCCAGCCCTTTCGATTCAGCAGAGGGCAGCCACTCCGCAGCGTAACTCTGTAGTTCACTGTTTTCGACAAAGTTTTCCGCTGCAAACGGCATGCGAGCATGCAAACAGAGCAAGTGTTGAATGACCCGTTTGGCGCTGTCATCAGCACTGAGCTCTTCATCTCCTGGCAAGTGATAACTTTGCGAAATATATTCAATCAATTCACTCACCAGCACTGAGGGGTAGCGCTTGCTGTTGTCTTGAATTGAACGCCCGATATAACTGATATAAAGCTGTTGCTGAGCAGAAAGTAGTGCTTCAAGGAACAGATAGCGATCATCATCACGCCGACTACGATCACCGCGACGAACCTGTTTTGCCATCAAATCAAATCCCAACGGCGGCAGTGTTCGTGGGTAAATACCGTCGTTCATCCCCAATAAACACACGACTTTAAACGGGATAGAGCGCATTGGCATCAGGGTACAGAAGTTGATTGGCCCTGCGAGAAAGCGCTGGCTGATGCGCTCATTGTCTAAGCGTGAGGCCAACTCATCCCGCAATAAATTAAGTGGCACAACATCCGGATATTGGGCGGCGATACCATAGCTGATAACCTTCTGCCACTGCTGTTCAATCAGTACCAAAACGGCTTCAGTCTCATTATCGGACTCGAAGAAGGTATCCAATAAGCTGCGACACAGTGGTAACCAGTCGCTGAGTGAGCGCGATTCACTTAACAGCAGCCGCCATTGCCCTAGTTGCATCAGCATATCGGCCAATTGCCCGGCAAGTTCCGCAGCCAAACCACTTGATTCATCATAGGGTAAGACACCTTGCCAATCCCCGGCGGCACTGTCCATGGCATAACCGAGCAACATGCGGGTTATACCAAAATGCCAGGTATGCTGCCCCGTCGCGGGCAAAGATAGCTCTCGAACATTGTCATCATCCAACCCCCAACGGATACCCGATTCCCCCACCCATTGCCGCAAGCGGCGCAACCCATCTTCGGTAATACCGAACTTATTGGCTAAGGCTGGGACTTCCAGCAGCGCTAATATTTGCTCGGAGGTAAAGCGGCTCTGGGGGAGATCAAGTAAGGTAATAAAAGCTTGTAACGCCGGATGGGCCTGACTGGCTTTACGGTCAGAGATCGCAAAGGGCAGATAACGCCCCCCAGTTGCATTACCAAATGTGGCCTGAATATAGGGGGTATAGCTGTCGATATCTGCGACCATCACAATGATGTCGCGTGGCGTGAGTTCAGGATCGGCGGCTAATAACCTCAACAGGTTATCTTGCAGAACCTCAACTTCCCTTTGAGGGCTGTGGCAAACATGCAGACTCAAAGAGCGATCAGTCGGATCTAATACCCGTTTCTGGTCACTATGGGCTAAGGTTTCCGGCGTAGTACCAATGATGGCATGATCTTCCAACTCCAGCATATCGTGCTGAATACCATGCAATAAATTGTCCGGCTCAATATCAACAAAAGCATGTACCTCTTGGATATCATCAACTTGCGACAATAGATACATGTGATCTCGCCCCAAACGTCCCCATGAGGCTAATAGTGGGTTACTGAGATCCTGCTCTCCATCAACATTGAATAGTTGTTCTGCCTGTTCTGGATGCCGAAACAGGTTTACTTCGATCGATTTTCCTTCAGTCGACTCGCGATAATGTCTACGTTTGCGACTTTGTAATTTAGCCAAAAAGGCATAATCCTGAATATCACCCCAGAAATAGCGACAGGGGTTGGTAAACATGAGATGAATATCGATGTGTTTACCCAGCGCTTGCAGCGCCTGTAAATAGATGGGTGGTAGTGCCGATATACCGCAAATAAATACCCGTTTAGGCAGCCCTGCGGGGCGAACATCCGAGTCGAGTAAAGTGCGGATAAAACGCTGATAGAGATTGGCGCGGTGCCATTCAGGTTGTTCCAGTTCGCGGGTGTAGCGCGTTAGTTCAACCCATAACTTGGCTTGCCACTGCTGGTTATCGTCCAGTTTTTCAATGAGTTGACCACGTTCCCAAGCCTCAAGCCATTCAGGACGATACACCAAATACTGGTCGAAAAGGTCAGCTACCCGTGTCGCAAGTTGGTGAATCTTACGCTTATCACCGTCGTCACTTAGGTAGCGTTTCATGGGCGAAAATACGGGGTCATCCAGTAAATCTGGCAATAACCACATGAGTTTCCATGTCATGGCATCTTTGCTGAATGCGCTCTCCTTGGGAATTCCCGGCAAGACACGGGTAAACATATCCCAGATAAAAGTCGCGGGCAGTGGAAACTCAATATTGGCTGCAATGCTGAACTGTTGTGCCAATTGCATCTGCAACCATTGGGCCATTCCGGGGCTTTGAACTAGCACCACTTCTTGCTGGAAAGGGTTATCCAACGGCTCTCGTTCTATCAGCGCTGTCGTTAGCGCTTTGAGTAAATCCAGTTGATTAGAATGATAAACCGTGAACATGATGACTCCCTTAAGGCACTATGGATAATATTCATGAATGATTAAACCAACTGATTATCACTTGTGAATAAATCCTGAGGTTTAATACTCTAACTTGATAATGAGTGAGTGCAATAGGTTATCGTCATTATCACCCTTGGTACTTGCTGTTGCAGGGGCTAGCCCCCACTCTCCGAGCAAAACCAACGGCTTAGTTCTGCTTGCTGATTGTGCCGCACGGTAAGAGTGAAGTTATACTCGGTGCACTCCCCTGCAACTCTGCCGACTGATTGGCGATATAACCAATTAGGCTTCATTCCAGAGATAAACGGCTTATCCGGCGTATTACCTCCAAGGCTTTCAATATGCTGATGGAGTAGAGACCAAGCCTGACGCTGTTGCCACAAAGTAGAAAAACCCTGCAAAAGTGCCCGCTGGTATTGCAACAATCCCAATAGCGAAACCGAGAAAAATAGCGCGGCTATTAAGGCTTCGGGCAGGCTAAATCCTGACGGTTCCCGCGAATAGGCTAACTCCTTGGTCAGTTGCGGTCTGTAGCAATCTCTTAATAAAGACAAAATTGTGTATCCTTATCCGGGCAAAAATCCAACCAGCCATGAGCGGCTTTAACCAATTGATAGCCTTCCCTATTGTTTTTATTAGTATTCAGTTTGACCCGCTGATAAAGCATCAAGGGGGGGTGTACCCCAAGAGGTTGGCTCTCTCCTCTCAGGATAAAAAGTCCGGTCAGTGATGACGGTTTAATACAGGCCTTTAAGCCATACTGTGGATGATCACTACAGTGCCATACTGCTCCAGCACGCCACGGTAGAGTGAATGACCAATGCTGATTGATTCCCCACGCCAATGATGATGTCGCCTGATTAAAAACCCGTAAATGGTGCTGATCCTCAGCTGTGATTTGCTGAATATTATCCAATTGGCGGTGTAAGGCTGATAGTAGAAATAAGCCAAGCGCAAAAAGTGTGGCGACAGCAGCTAAGGTGCTGGCCCCCTGTTGGCGATTCTGCTTCATAGGTTATTCCCACGAATCATATAAATAAGCTGATTCTGGACGGCTACATTATCTGTGCTTTGCCCAGCTAATTGCACTCTGTAAATCTGGGCAGGTGTTACCTCGGGTAATCGACGAACAGAAAAATGCGTTATGGTGACCTCTTTTGGGTCAAACACTCTTTCCCAACCACCACCAGCGCAACTTAGCTCCCCACGTTGGGCTTCCAATGCCTTATTACGCAGACGATAGCCAAAGTATTCAGACTCCTGATGCTTTTCCCCCTCCCATCGGCCATTACGGTTAAGGTCATACGCAGTTATCAGGCAGGAATCTGTGGTTTCACCTGGATAATGATGTGTGGTGATAGCCTTCCCTTTGCACTCTCCGTGGCAAAAACCCGCTCGCTGTAAATCTTTTTCCAACATAGCCATCCCCTGACGGAGTACTAGCTCCAACTGGTAGTGTTGTTGCAATATTGATATCTGCTGGCGTAATTTGGGGAAAAGCTGTGTCGAACCAAGCACAATGATGCTGCCAATACTTAAGGCCAGCATCATTTCCGGCAGCGTAAAACCTGAAATAGATCTATGCCAAGTATGCTCCGGCATTGACCCTATCGGCTTTATGTTCACTTTTGGCATAAATGGATACCTGATATTGGCTGGCCTTCACTGCACAATCTCATTCGCCCTCGGCTGGAAATAATCAGCCGGATATGCCCTGCGGGGTTATTGAGTAGGATGCTTCCTGCTTGCGCCGTGTTTCTTACCCCATAGAAGCCAATACTCTTTTGCAATGACATCGTGATCACGACGTCAGGATAAGGCGGAATAAACACGCTACCAGTTAATGTAGAACAAGGTGCTACGGGTTTATCACCATAGCCCAAACACCCCTGCCCATATTGCTCTACCCATAATAGTGCCGTGTCGTTGTTGCGATTCGTCTGTACCTGCAAATGTGTTAAGAAGGCAAGTAGCTGGCGTGCGCTATCAGCCAGCCTTTCCCGTTGCCGGTACTGGTGCCAACTTTGCGCCCCCCATGTCGCCATAACGCCGACCAATGCAATAACCAGCAATATCTCAATCAGACTGATACCTTTTTGTTTTATCAGGTGATTATCTTTTATGGGTTGTGTTTTATTGAGTGTGATATCGGTTTTCATGTCGCAAGTTTACGTCGCCAGAACTTGGGGTCTAGTGGCTAATTATCAGGTCTGGAAAGGGTGCGCAAAATTTTATTTTCGACGACATAAATGCAAAAAAGAGTGCGGCACGGCTCGCATTTTTATGGCAGGGAAGACCGCTGTTATGAGGGGAGTTATGGAGATGACAGATATAAAACTGAGGTGATTGACAAAGTGTCAGCGGCTGGGAGAACAGGCAGATCGTAAAGACGCCGTATTCCCTTTGTAAAAATAAACATCCCTGATGGCTTGAGCCGTGCCATCCTTGGCGCGGACGCTTTACTCTTCTACCTGTCCTCACCTCTTGAGATCGAGTCGTCGAGGTTTGTCATCAATCTGACCTGAGCCATTGCGACTCAGGTCAGAAGGTTAGATAGCGATCGGAGCTTTAATCCCTGGATGCGGATCGTACCCTTCAATTTCAAAATCATCGAAGTGATAATCAAACAAAGAGTCAGGTTTACGTTTGATTATCAATTTCGGTAATGCCCGAGGTTCGCGGCTTAATTGCAGGTGTGTTTGCTCTATGTGGTTGCTGTATAGGTGAGTATCGCCACCCGTCCAGACAAAATCACCGACTTCCAAATCACATTGTTGCGCCATCATATGTATCAGTAATGCATAGCTGGCTATATTAAATGGCAAGCCAAGGAATACATCGCAAGAACGTTGATATAGCTGGCAAGAAAGCTTGCCATCAGCCACGTAGAACTGGAAGAAAGCATGGCAAGGTGCCAGTGCCATTTGATCCAGCTCACCCACATTCCAAGCAGAGACAATAATGCGACGTGAATTAGGGTCTTGCTTAAGCTGTTTTACCACGTTGCTCAGTTGGTCAATCTGACGCCCATCGGCAGCGCCCCAGGCACGCCATTGCTTGCCATATACTGGGCCAAGGTCACCGTTTTCATCTGCCCACTCATCCCAGATTGAGACATTATTTTCCTTCAGATAACCAATATTGGTATCGCCGTTTAGGAACCATAACAGCTCATGGATGATCGAACGCAAATGGCAACGTTTGGTGGTTACCAGCGGGAAGCCGTCTTGTAAATTGAAACGCATCTGATGCCCAAAAATCGATACTGTACCTGTACCTGTACGGTCATCTTTAGGGGTGCCTTCTTCCAGCACTTTTTTCATCAAATCCAGATACTGTTTCATATTACCTCACGAAAGTTGTTGCGCAGGACGGCGATACGCCCAAATCATCATAATGATACCGGCCAGAATCATAGGTACAGATAGGATCTGCCCCATGCTGATCACGCCGTCGAACAAGCCGAGCTGAGCATCTGGCTGGCGGAAGCACTCCACGATGATGCGGAATGCACCATAACCAATCAGGAACAAGCCAGAAACGCTGCCCATCGGGCGCGGCTTGCGGATAAACAGGTTCAGGATGATAAACAGCACCACCCCTTCAAGGAGCATTTCGTACAGTTGCGACGGGTGACGCGGCAGGACGCCATATTGGTTGAATATCGCCTGCCATTTCGCCGGATCAGCGGCAACAATCGCAATGTCTTCACCTCGGGAAGTCGGGAATAGCATGGCCCACGGGGTATCGGTAGTGACACGGCCCCACAGCTCGCCGTTGATAAAGTTACCGAGACGACCCGCCCCTAAACCAAAGGGAATCAGTGGTGCCATAAAGTCGGCAACTTGGAAGAAATGGCGCTTGGTACGGCGGGCGAACCACAGCATTACGCAGATAACACCAATCAAACCGCCGTGGAATGACATGCCACCATCCCAGACTTTAAACAGGTAGAGCGGATTATCGAGGAACATCGGTAGGTTGTAGAACAGAACATAACCGACACGACCACCAACAAACACACCGAGGAAACCGGCGTAAAGGAGATTTTCGACCTCTTCTTTGGTCCAGCCGCTGCCTGGCTTGTTGGCCCGACGCACGGCCAGCCACATGGCGAAGACAAAGCCGACCAAATACATCAGACCATACCAATGAAGGGAAACCGGGCCAATCGAGAAAATGACCGGATCGAATTTAGGAAACGCCAGATAGCTATTGCTCATCTATCACCACGGAATGTCTATTGTTTTTGGGAAAACAGGTGTTCTCGCCCGGTTAGGGCCACAGGTTGCGCATAATAGCATAGGCCGAGGCTACTCAGGGGCGCAGCAGAAGGAAAAGTTCTGTAAACAACCATTATCCTGCAAGTGAAGATTGCTCGCCAAAAGCCTTTATGGGTATCCCCAAACTCATTGGCGTTGCGGCTATGCGGTAAAGGTGAGAATCCCGATGAGTTTCAAGGGGTAGCCGTTACTTACCGCCGCGAATCAATCCGCCCAATCCTCTGCGTTCCATAAATGCTGCCGTTAAATGACGCACATCCGTGGTCATTTGGGCAGTTAATACCCGCTCGGCTAACGCTTGTGCATCCGCCAAATCGATATTGCGCAGCAGATATTTTATTCGCGCCACACTACGGCCATTCATGCTGAGATTGCGATAGCCCAATCCAACCAGCAACAGCGCGCCCATAGGATCGCCGGCCATTTCACCACACAAGCTCACCTGCAAACCCGATTGTGTCGCTTGCGTCAAAATGTGGCTGAGCACTTGCAGCACCGCCGGATGTAGACTGTCGTACAGCGAGGCAACACGAGTATTGTTGCGATCCACCGCCAGTAAATATTGTGTCAGATCGTTGGTGCCAACCGAGATAAAATCAACCCGTGACTTCAGATAAGGCAGCATAAAGATCATGGCGGGCACTTCAATCATCACACCCAGTTTTGGCTGTGGTAGCTCATAGCCCAGCACTTCCTGAACTTCGCGCCCAGCGCGGTCAATCAGGCGTTTGGCTTCATCGACCTCCTCCAGACTGGTGATCATCGGTAATAAAATACCCAGATTCCCGGTGCCTGCATTGGCGCGAAGCATCGCTCTGACCTGGATCAAGAAGATCTCCGGCTGATCGAGGGTGACACGGATACCGCGCCAGCCCAGACAAGGGTTCTCTTCGCTGATGGGCATGTAGGGCAGCTGTTTATCTGCGCCAATGTCCAGAGTGCGCAAAGTGACAGATTTGTTGGGATAAAGCTGCAACATGCCTTGATATTGCGCGACTTGCTCCTCTTCTGAGGGGAAACCGCTCTGCAGCATGAAAGGAATTTCAGTACGGTAGAGGCCCACGCCATCGACCCGTCCACCCAGCAGTTTTTCATGTTCTGGGCTAAGACCGGCGTTCAGCATAACCTGAATTCGCTCACCACTTTTCAAGGCCGCAGGTTGCTCGACGTCATCCTCAGCCAGCTTGCTGAGTTCAATCTCTTCGGTAACCAACCGCTGATACTCTTTGACCAGTACCGGCTCAGGATCGACCAGCACCTCGCCACGGTAGCCATCAACAATCAATAGCCGCTGATTCAGCAGCGCTGGCTGGATATCCGCCCCCATCACGGTCGGGATACCCATGGCGCGCACCAAAATAGCGGCGTGGGAGTTAGCGGCACCGTCACGGACCACGACACCGACCAGACGATCCTGTGGCACCTCAGCCAATAACGTTGCGGTTAGCTCATCGGCCACCAGAATAAACCGTTCAGGCCATTGGCTGGCACCGGAAGTGCTATCGTCGAGGTGAAACAACAAGCGCAGACCTAATGCCCGCAGATCACTGGCACGCTCGCGCATGTAGGTATCTTGCAAGTTGGCAAATTGCGCAGCAAATTGTTCAACCACTTGCTTAACTGCCCATTCGGCCACAGAACCGGCGTCAATTTGTGCGAAAAGCTCACGCTTTAAGCGGGCATCATTGAGTAAATGGGAGTAGAGATCGAAAATTGCCGCGCTCTCTTTTTGTGAGCTGGCGGCGAAGCGCTTACTGAAGCGGCGGAATTCAGCCGCAGCCTCTTCCAGCGCTTGAGTCAGGCGTTCGCGCTCCTGAACAGTATCGAGCGTTGAGGCTTCATAAACCAAATCGAGGGAGGGCTGGGAGGTATCCTGCCACCCTTCCGCAACAGCCACGCCGGGTGCCGCAGCCAGAGCGCGAATTCGCGTTTGACGATATTGACCAAAAATGGCATTAAGCTGAGATTGAGAAAGAATGCCTGCCAGCTGTGTAGCCAGCGTGACCATGAACGACTCTTCACTCTCATCAAACTGACGATGCTCACGTTGCTGAACCACCAGCACGCCGAGTAGCTGGCGGCGATAGATAATCGGCACCCCGAGAAACGCGCGGAAGCGATCCTCTTTGACTTGCGGAACATATTTAAAACTGGGGTGACTCTGAGCATCAGCCAGGTTAATTGGCTCAGCCAAACGCCCCACCAGCCCGACGATACCTTCGTCAAAAGCCAGTGTAATGATGCGACCACGAGGCTTTTTCAAACCTCGTGTTGCCATCAGGTAGTAACAACGGCGGTCATTATCTGCCAGATAAATCGAGCAGACTTCCGTGTCCATCGCCAGACAGGTTTCATTGACCAGCAGCTCTAACGCATCCGTTAGGCTGGTTGCCATTGCCACTTTCTCAACTATTTCTCGCAAACGCATGAGCATGATCGGCTTAACTTAACCTCTTTTACGGCGATAAGCAGGCGGTACCCGTGGCGGAGCAACCTCCTGTACAGGCATGACGGTTGGAGCAAATTCTTTCATTACGCGACGATAAACATCACGTTTAAAAGAGACCACCTGACGCACCGGATACCAATAACTGACCCATCGCCAGCCATCAAACTCCGGGGTACTGCTGCGTTGCATGTTGATATCGGCTTCATTGCACATTAACTGTAGCAGAAACCATCGTTGCTTTTGGCCGATACACACCGGCTTTGTATCCCAACGCACCAAACGTTTCGGTAATTTATAACGTAACCAGTTACGGGTTGAAGCCAGAATTCGGACATCCTTTTTGTTCAGTCCTACCTCTTCAAAAAGTTCGCGATACATCGCCTGCTCTGGTGTTTCACCGGGGTTTATCCCCCCTTGAGGAAACTGCCAAGAGTGCTGGCCGTACCGCCTGGCCCACAACACTTCGCCTTGCCGATTACAAATTACGATACCCACGTTCGGGCGGTAGCCATCATCGTCGATCACCGGACTACCTCGATAAGCTTAAAAACGCAAAGATGCCCTGATTGTTTCACACTAGCAACAGGCGGTAAACCACTGCTTATCAGACAGTAAAACCTGATAACTCTGGGATAACTCACAGATATTAGCAAAGTTATGAACACCCTGAGGGACCAGCATACTATTTTATTCACTTTTTCTGTGGATATAGGTGTGCAGAACTCTAGGGTAAAGCGGGTACAACTCATTTTAAGCTAATAATACGATAAAAATATCTAAAAAAATAATTGATTAATTTCAATGAAATAACAGGTTTCCCACAGGCATTCACTACACCAAAATGTGATCTATATCCGTTTTGGATCTAGTGCTGGCTAAAGATCCATCAATGCAGTTTTTATCCACAGATAATGAGGCGAAGTTATGCAAAAAATAGCAAAACTCGCAAAAAAAGCGATCGTCAAGGCTGTAAATTGAACCAGTGATCGTGATTTACTGAGGTTATCCAAGAAATCTGTGGATAAATAGGTGTAAGATCCTGTTCATTATTACTGTCAGCAGGTGCACAAGATAGCCAGAATAAAAGCATTTCCTTGGTGGGGGGAAAGAAAACTTCCGTTAAATCATGCTATTATTCATTTCTGCCAAGCTGAATAACAACGCAGATACCGTCATTTTTAATTCAGTTTGTTTTTTAACCGACTTTAGCAGGTTTCCATCAATGTCTGTTTATTCACTGCCACCCGCCCCCCCGACTGATGAACATCAACTTTTTCAACGCGCTCAAGCTTTGTCAGGTTTTACCTTGGGTGAATTAGCAGCGCGTGCGCAATGGGTCATCCCGGCAGACCTAAAACGTGTCAAAGGTTGGGTTGGTATGTTGCTGGAGTTCTATCTGGGGGCCAGCGCGGGCAGTAAACCTGAACAGGATTTTGCGGATATTGGCATTGAGCTGAAAACCATTCCGATCAGCGGCCAAGGCAAACCGCTGGAGACCACTTTCGTCTGCGTCGCACCACTGACCGGTAATAGCGGCATCACTTGGGAAAATAGCCATGTGCGACATAAGCTGGCCAGAGTCTTGTGGGTACCCGTTGAAGGAGAGCGGCAAATTCCGTTAGCAGAACGCAGGGTTGGCGCGCCTTTGTTGTGGAGTCCGAATACGCAAGAAGAGGAGCTGCTGCGCCGCGATTGGGAAGAGTTAATGGATCTTATCGTTTTAGGTAAAGTCGAAACCATCACCGCCCGTCATGGCGAGGTATTGCAGTTGCGTCCGAAGGCCGCCAATAGCCGCGCCTTGACCGAAGCTATCGGCGAGCAGGGGCAGCCTATCATGACCTTACCCCGTGGATTTTATCTGAAAAAAACCTTTACCGGCCCTATGCTGGCCCGCCACTTTCTGTTGTAAGCATCACCGAGATTGATGCGGCTTACCACTAAGTCGCCACGCCAATCACGTCAGATATATTCCGATTCATAAATAAAAGCGTATAATTGTATTTTTGTGTTTCCGTAAGGTGTAATGGCGCAATGTTTGAATGGATTGCCGATCCAAATGCCTGGTTGGCGCTGGGCACGTTAACTATCCTCGAGATCGTTCTCGGGATAGACAATATTATTTTCCTCTCTTTGGTGGTCGCAAAATTACCTAAAGCGCAGCAGAACAAAGCCCGCCGTATAGGCTTGGCTGGGGCAATGTTAATGCGCTTGGCATTACTGGCGTCTATAGCTTGGGTGATTCGCCTGACTGAGCCGCTGTTTACCATCGCAGGCCATGGCGTCTCCATGCGGGATTTGATCCTGCTGTTAGGTGGGTTATTCCTGATCTGGAAAGCCAGTAAAGAAATTCATGAAACGATCGAAGGCAGCGATACTGAGCACAGTAGCAACGTTAGTTCCTTCTTCGGCGCTATCGTGCAAATCATGCTGCTGGATATCATCTTTAGCCTGGATTCGGTCATCACGGCGGTTGGGCTGTCGGACCATCTGTTCATTATGATGGCTGCAGTGGTTATTTCTGTGGGCGTGATGATGTTTGCGGCTAGACCGATTGGTGAATTTGTTAACCGCCATCCATCAGTCAAAATGTTGGCGCTCTCTTTCCTGATTCTGGTCGGCTTCACGCTGATGCTGGAAAGTTTCCAGATCCACATTCCAAAAGGCTACATTTACTTCGCAATGTTCTTCTCGATGGGGGTTGAAACCCTCAATCTGATGCGCGGGAAGAAAAATAAGTCTACTGACAAAAAAGCATAATCACCTCCGGGTGCGGTTCAACGCACCCGTTTCCCACTTTTTTCTGCACTTTCGTCTTACACGCTTCCCCCTACTGCCGCGCTTGGTTATAGTCGAATAAGGCGGGTTTGACTTATACCCAAAATCATTGGCGAGACAGCAACGCCAAGTACACAGGGTATGGCCTGACAATTTCAGACATTAAGGAAGGTCGGCAATGCAATATCATCGTATCCCCCACAGTTCATTAGAGGTCAGCCTGCTGGGTTTGGGCACCATGACTTTTGGTGAGCAAAACAGTGAAGCCGATGCCCATGCTCAACTGGATTATGCCGTTGCAGCTGGTATTAACTTAATCGATACTGCGGAAATGTATCCGGTGCCCCCAAGGCCAGAAACCCAAGGGTTGACTGAGCAATACATCGGTAATTGGATAAAAGCACGCGGTAGCCGAGATAAAATCATCTTAGCCAGCAAAGTCTCCGGGCCATCTCGCGGGAGTGATCAGCCGATCCGTCCGAATATGGCACTGGACCGGAAAAATATTCGCATTGCGCTGGAAGATAGCCTCAGGCGGCTTAATACCGATTATCTCGATATTTATCAATTGCATTGGCCACAGCGGGATACTAACTGTTTCGGCAAGCTTAATTATCGCTACAGCGAACAAACCGCCGTTGTGACCTTGCTCGAGACACTGGAAGCGCTAAATGAACAAGTGCGGGCTGGCAAAATCCGTTATATCGGTGTCTCGAATGAAACGCCGTGGGGCGTAATGCGTTATTTGCAGTTGGCGGAGAAGCATGACCTCCCTCGCATTGTGTCGATTCAGAACCCCTACAGCCTGCTTAACCGCAGCTTTGAAGTGGGTTTGGCGGAGATTAGCCAGCACGAAGGGGTTGAACTACTGGCTTATTCCAGCCTCGCGTTCGGCACCCTGAGCGGCAAATACCTTAATGGCGCAAAACCCGCAGGCGCACGTAATACCTTGTTCAGTCGTTTCACACGTTATACCGGTACCCAACCTCAGTTGGCGGTAGCGGAATATGTCGCACTAGCAAAACGTCACGGCCTTGATCCAGCGCAGATGGCGCTAGCCTTCGTGCGGCAGCAACCCTTCGTAGCCAGTACATTATTAGGCGCGACCACGCTGGAACAGCTGAAAAGTAATATTGATAGCCAGAATGTAGTGTTGAGTCAGGAAGTGTTAGACGCATTGGAAGAGATCCACACTCGCTTCACCTTCCCTGCACCTTAAGTCTCTCCGCGAGAGAATAGCAAAAAGGTCGCTAAGACGCTGAGGAATCAGCAGAAAAAGGGCTGACATAGAGAAAATACGATCGACTGATTGTGCCGCCAACTCAGGGAGATCAACTCTATGCCTGCCCGTCATGTATGCCTAACCTCTTCCAAAGCGCCTTAGCCCCCTTTCACAAATACCGGCAAAATACCCTACACATCAACTTCTCTGGTCAATGACATTATCAGCCAGTGATATAGGCCGACGTTTCCAAGAAAGTGATACCTGAACTATACTTTTTGGGGTCGGTGATAGAACTGATATCAACCTATCCACAACCCTATTTCATGTTCTTTACTGATAATACAGGGCATAAAATGACAAAAAAACCGAATATCCTATTGGTACACGGCGCATGGGGCGACGGTTCTCACTGGCGTCATGTTATTCCTACGCTACATAACAAGGGTTATGCCGTATACGCGGTACAAAACCCATTGACCTCATTGGCAGATGACGTGGAGCGAACGAGAAAGCTGGCAGCATCTTTGGAAGGCCCCACCATTCTGGTAGGCCATTCTTATGGTGGTATGGTGATTTCGCAACTTGGCGACCTGGCTCATGTTGTTGGGCTGGTCTATGTTGCCGCCTTTGCGCCAGAGAAAGGCGAAAGTCTTGGCTCTATTTTCCAACTGCGCAACCTCCCTTCTGGTGCTGCCAATCTGGTTCCGGATCAGGACGGTTTCCTTTGGATTAAGCGGGACAAATTCCACGAAAGTTTCTGTCAAGACTTAGACAAAACCGAAGCCATCGTTATGGCCGTCGCGCAGAAACCAACCTCGGGCCATTGTTTTGAAGATGCCTCGGCAGAGCCAGCGTGGAAAACCAAACCCAGTTGGTACCAGATTTCCAATCAGGACAATATGATACCGCCAGAAACTCAGCAGTGGTTTACCGAACGCATGAAACCGAAGAAAACCATTCGTCTGGACTCCAGCCACGCGTCTCTGGCTTCCCATCCCAATGAAATCATCGCGTTGATTGAAGAGGCGGCCAAAGGCCATTAACCCGTGCTTATCCCGGAGGCAGATAATCTCTGTCTCCGGGTATTTCTGGTGCGCAAATGCGGCCTTTCGTTAGGTTATCGAGTCACTCCACCGCTTTCCTGCGCAGTTGCCGCCACTGCCAGCCCCAGAGTAGCGCGATAGCCAGTGCAAAGATCACGCCGAACCCCACGCCGACCGCCACCACTGGCACACCCAGTTTGACCACCACGGAGAACAAGCCCAGCATCAGCAGCATGGCGGTGTTTTCACCCAGATTCTGCACGGCGATGGCATTACCCGCACCGACACTCTGTTTACCGCGTTCCTGTAGCAGCGCATTGAGTGGCACCACAAAGAATCCGCCCAAAATCCCGATGATAATCAACAGTAAATAGGCCATAGGCATACTGTGTTGTAGGGCAAAAATGGCAACAACAACGCCAATCAACACCCCTGCGGGTAGGCAGCGCTTCACAGTTTTAAGGGTGACAAAGCGCGCTGCAGCCCCAGCCCCGACCACAATTCCTATCGCCACCATGGCATTGAGCAAGGTCGGCGTGGTGTTATCGGTAATCCCTAACGCGATAGGCACCCAGAGCACCAACAGGAAGCGTAACGTGACCCCAGCCCCCCAAAACAGGCTGGTTCCCGCCAGTGAGAAGCGAGTTTCACCGTCACGCCATAGCAGCCGACACGCGGTAAAAAAGCTGCTCGTCATGGCCCGAGGCCGCCATGAACTGCCTGCTCGAGCGGCCGCTAAGCGTGGAATAAATAAATTGGCGACTACCGCGATGGCGTACACCAGCGCACAGACCCCTAAGGCCGCGACCAAATTCCAGTCTGCCAGCACACCCCCAGCCACTGATCCCAATAAAATCGCGGCGATAGTTGAGGCTTCCATCATGCCATTGGCTTTCACCAACTGCTCGCCGGAGGTGATCTCACCCAAGATGCCATATTTAGCCGGTGAATAAGCCGCAGCGCCCACACCCACCAGGCTATAGCCCAAGAACGGATTGAAACCAAAACAGATCACCAGTGCACCAGCCAACTTCAAACCATTCGCTACCATCATCACCCGCCCTTTCGCGAAGCTGTCAGCAAATTGCCCGACAAAAGGTGCCAAAATGATATAGGTCGCGACGAAGGCCATTTGCAGAATGGGTTGGCTCCAGTCGGGATATAGCTGCTGCTTAATCAGTGCCAGAGTGGCAAAAAGCAGCGCATTGTCGCCAAACGCCGAGAAAAATTGCGCGCTGAGCACCGCGATCATCCCTCGGGATAACAAAGGCTTATCTACTATCGCTTGCTGACTCATAGGCTCATCTCCGGGTCTTCCGCCATTTTGCTTAACGTCACAAAGTCAGGTTTACCACTGCCGAGTAACGGCAAGGCTTTCACCACCCGAATATCACGTGGGACGGCCAGTTCTGGCACGCCACTTTCGCGCGCGGCTTTGATTAACTGTTCACGGGTAATCTCACTGTCGGTAGTGAACAGCACCAAGGCTTCACCTTTGGCACTGTCGGTTTTAGCCGCTGCCGCATGTTGCCCTTCAGGTGAGATTCGCAGCGCCAGTTGCTCGACGCTCTCCAGTGACACCATTTCGCCCGCCAATTTGGCAAAACGCTTCATTCGGCCACGAATCGCGCAGAACCCCTGCTCATCGATAGCAACAATGTCACCGGTGTCATACCAACCGGCCTCCTGTTCGCCCTGCGCATTTTCAGCGGATGGCTGCTCCAGTACGCCAGGATTTTCGACCCGCAGGTAGCCGCGCATGATATTGGGGCCGCGTAGTTGCAAACGACCGCCCTGCTCGATGCCCGGTACTTTAATCAATCGCGATTCCATCCCCGGTAGAATGCGGCCTACTGTGTTCACTTTCGCCGCCATAGGCACATTGATCGCCACCACGGGCGCGCATTCAGTGACGCCGTAGCCTTCCAGAATGCGAATGCCGAATTTGTCCTGCCAAATCTGTTTAGTGCTATCGGCTAACTTTTCAGCCCCCGCCACCACGTAGCGCAAACGAGCAAAATCATAGGGATGGGCAAAGCGGGCGTAATTACCCAGGAAGGTTGAGGTGCCAAACAGCACGGTGCAGTTGCGGTCATACACCAACTCAGGGACCACACGATAGTGTAGCGGGCTAGGGTAAAGAAATACGCGGCTACCGGTCATCAGTGGGGTGAATAACCCCACGGTCAGGCCAAACGCATGGAACAGCGGCAGTGACGACATGAAGCGATCACGAGGCGTAAAATCAGCAATGGTGCGAATTTGCTCGACATTCGCCAATAAGCTGGCGTGTGAATGCACCACCCCTTTCGGATTGCCTTCAGAACCGGAGGTAAACAAAATCAGGGCATTGTCGTCCGCCTGCTGGGGCAGCATCGCCCGACGTGGGCAGCATAAGTGGAATAAAATCCATAACTTATCCGCGAGCGTCACGGTGTCTTTTAGATCTTCCAGATAGACCCAGTTGGCCTCAGTCACCTGTTCCGGCAGATGTGTCAGCTTGCCTTTCTCCAAAAACTGGCGCGAGGTGACGATAGTTTTCAATGAGGCCGCAGTAATCGCACTCTTCAGCCCCTTGGCACCCGAGGTGTAATTCAGCAGCGCCGGAATGCGCCCGCGCACTGAGGCCCCAAAAATCGCCGCCGCCGTGATAGTCGCATTTGGCAGCAGCATACCCACGTGCTCGCCCGGCGCGGTAAAACGTTGCAGGATGCGGCTGACGCCAAGGATTTTCTTCAGTAGCGTCTGGTAGCTATCCTCTTTAAAGGAGATATCTTCGATGCAGGGCTTAAAGCGCCCATAGCGAGTTTGAGCCGCCAGTAGCGCTTCAAATAAAGTTTCTCGCGGCACGATAGCCATGCGGGCCGCCATCATAATGGCATGTAAGCACTCGCCTGCCAGCACCCGGCGTTCACGGGCGCGTGGCGCTTGCGGCATCGGTAGATGGGTTGCCGGTAACACATAGATGCTGATTTTCGGGAACCAGCGGACTTTGAGTACCTCCGCCAATCGGCCAAAGCGGCTAAATTCGGGGCCTTCCAACCTAATAGGCACCACCGCCGCACCAGATTTAGCGGCAACAAAGGCGGCACCATCGTAGATTTTCATTAATGAGCCAGTCACGGTAATACGCCCTTCAGGGAATATCACCACCGGCCTGCCCTGCTCGACCATTCTGACCAAGTGTTTGATGGCCATCGGTTTAGTAGGATCGAGGGCGACAAAATCTACGTAAGGTTTTAGCCAGCGCATAAACCAACTTTCGGTGACGCTGGAATAGACCGCAAAAACCGGTTTGATCGGCAGAAATAGCGCTAACAAGATGCCATCAAGGAAAGAGACATGATTGGGTGTAATGATCAGTTTCTGATGCGTAAACTGGTCAGTTACCCCCTCAATGGTGACACGAAATAACCCACGAAAAAGCGCGCGCAGTAAGCGATAACCCATCTCTGTCTCTCTATAAGCCAATAAATATGATGAGGAGAGAATACTATAATAGTGGGGAATTTATCTGTAAGGAGAAACTGAAAGTGGCGGGAGGGAACAAATAAAAAAAAACCTACGCATCTGCGTAGGTCGGTGCAAATCAAAAACTGGCTTTTAACACACAGCGTATGTTGATTACTCACCAATTAATACCTCTGGGACAATCAGGATATCCGTTTATGTGGTGCCACAGCCAGCTAGCAATCGAAACATTTGCGTGCAAAGTGTAACCAGTGGTGAACATTGTCAAAAAGGCGAAAAGGTTTGTAATTCATTGCAGTAGATGGCCATTAATAGAGTGCGACCTCAACTAAACAGCTCATCGCATTCGGCCCTTGGGTCAATCGAGAAGTGCCGATATCCAACGTCAGGACATTGGGATTGCCGGATTGCTCAACTTTGTGCTGCTTGCCACCAAAACCGGGATCAAACCAGGCACCGGTTGCCATCAGCACCACGCCACGGGTCACGCCGTCAGTAATACGCACCCCCGCCAGACAGTTGCCACGTAAATTGCTGACTTGCACCTGGCTGCCCTCGGTAATCTCGCGGCTGGCCGCATCTTGCGGATGCATATAGAGCGTTTCACGTCCTGCGGTTTTATTCCCTTGTGCCAATGGCGCGGGATCGAGCTGACTGTGCAGGCGATCGGCGGGTTGGATGGAGATCAAATGCAGCGGCCACTGCTCAGCTTCGGGCGCCCCCAGCCACTCCACCGGCGGTTTCCACTCGGCGTGTGGCGCAAAATCGGCATATTGATAGCTGGCGATTTTTTCACTGAACAGCTCAATCTTGCCACTGGGCGTCTGTAGCGGATGCGCCTGCGGATCGTTGCGGAAGTGATCAAAGAACACAAACTCTTGCTGCGGTGCCGGAAGATCAACATGGCCCCGTTGCCAGAATGTCTCAAAATCAGGCCACTCCACCCCATGCGGCTGTTGGGCAACACCACACTCTTGGTAGATATGCCGGATCCATGCCATCTCATCGCGCCCCTCGGTAAAGCTATCGCGATAACCCAGTCGCTCAGCCAGATCGGCAAAGATATCAAAGTCGTTGCGGGCCTGATGTTGTGGCGCAATCGCTTGATGCATCGCCAGCACATAGCGATCCCGCGACGATCCGCCAATATCATTGCGCTCCAATGAACTGGTCACTGGCAGCACGATATCCGCCATTTTAGCCGCTGGTGTCCACCAGATATCCTGCACAATCACCGTGTCCGGCTTTTGCCACCCCTCCACCAGCCGATTCAACTGTTGATGATGGTGGAACGGATTGCCACCCGCCCAATGCACCAAGTGAATATCGGGATACGTGTGAGTTTCGCCCTGAAATTGATATGGCTGCCCCGGTTGCAGCAGCATGTCACAAATCCGCGCCACCGGAATCGCCAGCCCAGCAGGATTTTTGCCCACAGGCATCGTCGGCCCTGGGGTGTCTATACGCGGGTTACCCACCCCATTCATCGAACCGTGACCAAATGAGAAACCACCACCCGGCAGCCCCACTTGCCCCAACATGGCCGAGAGAGCAATCACCATCCAGTAAGGTTGTTCGCCGCGATGGGCGCGTTGTACTGAATAGGAGCAGGTCATAAAGCTGCGCACGCCAATAAGTTGCTGGGCTAATTGGCTAATTCTTACCGCCGGAATGCCGGTAATCTCACTGGCCCAATTGGGCGTTTTCGCCACGCCGTCACTCACACCACGGATGTAATCGGCTAATTGCTCATAGCCCACACAGTGGCTGGCGAGGAAAGATTCATCCTGCCCATCAAAGCGTTGGATTTCATAAGCCAACGCCAACATCAGCGCCACATCGGTATTCGGGCGGATCGGTATCCACTCCGCATTCACAAAAGCGGGGCAGTCGTCACGCATTGGGGAGATGTTGATCACCGGCGTGCCTTTTTGCGCCAGCTTCTCTAACCAGGGTTTCAGCGAGTGTTCCGCCGAACCACCGGAAGAGACTTGAGCATTTTTCAATGCCAGCCCACCAAAGGCGATAAACAGTTCGCAATGCTCAACCACACTCGGCCATGAGGTGACTCGGCCAGTCAACGGACTAAAAGTCCCGATCACATAGGGCAGAAAGAACTGGGCCGATCCCCAGCTGTAATTGCCCAATTGGTCGACACCCCCACCGCCACCGAAATAGAAGCGCCGAACTAATGAGCGCGCGTGATGTAAACGTCCCGCAGAAGACCAACCGTATGAGCCGGTAAATAGCCCTGACGGGCCATAACGATCCCGGACCCGCCGATTCTCTGCGGCCACTAAATCCAGCGCGACATCCCAATCCACCTCGACAAAATCTTCCCGTCCACGCAGGGTGCGATCACTTTTCTCCCGTTGCTGTAGCCATGAGCGCCGTATTGCTGGTTTACGAATACGTTTGTCGGAATAAACCATCGGCGTGATGGATTCCAGCAGCGGCGAAGGGTTGGAATCATCGGCAAAGGGTTCACAGCGGATCAATTTGCCATCTTCAACGACAGCAGTATAAGCGCCCCAGTGGGCAAGCTGGGGGTAACGGATGATGGACATGGGTATCTCAGACGATTAATTAGACCATAAACGTAACATTCATCAGGCCATAAAACCAAAGCACAATTTCGACTAAATATGATCCTTTGGTACTAAGGAAAATGCAGGCAATAGGACGGGCAGTGAAGGCTTGCCACCGTCGAAAGCAACCGTTAATGCGCCTAATTTCCTTTTCTTTGGTTTTTTCTCACCAAGTTGCGATCATCCCCCCTTGCGGGCAAGACGGTTTTCCGCAAAACTGAGTGATGTAAGCGATTACCCTGAAATCTCTGGAAGAAAAATGGCCACTATTAAGGATGTTGCCAAGCTGGCGGGTGTTTCCGTCGCGACGGTATCTCGTGTTATCAATAATTCGCCTAAGGCCAGTGAAGCATCACGTGTGGCGGTATCTAGCGCCATGGAGCAGTTGCAGTATCACCCCAATGCCAATGCCCGCGCGCTGGCTCAGCAATCCACCGAAACTGTCGGTATGATTGTCTCTGATGTGTCCGATCCCTTCTTTGGCTCAATGGTAAAAGCGGTAGAACAAGTGGCGTATGCCACCGGTAATTTCCTGCTGATTGGTAACGGTTACCATGATGCGGAGAAAGAGCGTCAAGCTATCGAGCAACTGATCCGCCATCGCTGCGCCGCACTGGTGGTTCACGCCAAAAAATTATCCGATGAAGAATTGACGTCACTGATGGAGCAGATCCCCGGTATGGTGCTGATCAATCGCACTCTGCCCGGTTTTGAAACCCGCTGTGTCGCATTAGATGATCGTTACGGTGCCTGGTTGGCAACTCGCCATCTGATTCAGCAAGGGCATAAGCGGATAGCGATTATTTGCTCCAACCATCAGATTTCTGATGCCATTGACCGCCTGCAAGGCTATCTGGATGCACTAAAAGAGTTTGATATCGCCGTTGATGACCGTTTGATCTCTTACGGGACACCGGATGAAATTGGCGGCGAGCAAGCCATGACCGACCTGCTGGGCCGTGGCAAACATTTCACCGCCGTCACCTGTTATAACGACTCCATGGCCGCTGGCGCGTTGTCGGTTCTCAGTGATAACAGCATTGAAGTGCCGCAAGAGATCTCACTGATCGGTTTTGACGATGTTTTGATCTCACGCTATTTGCGGCCACGGCTGACCACCATCCGTTATCCAGTGGTGGCGATGGCAACACAAGCGGCGGAGCTCGCACTGGCGCTGGCCAACCACACCCCGTTGCCTGAGATCACCAATATGTTTAGCCCGACACTGGTGCGCCGTCACTCTGTCGCCAGCCCGCAAGCCGCGACAGAGGAGTAAAACTGGGGTTACCGCCGTTAAACCAACTCTAGCGCAATCAGCTCTTCGATGGTTTGCCGACGGCGGATTAAACGCGGCTGCCCTTGCTCGAACAGTACTTCTGGCAACAGTGGGCGGCTGTTGTAGTTGGACGACATCGACGCACCATAAGCGCCAGTGTCATGGAACACCAGATAATCACCAATCTGAGCCGCAGGCAGTGGGCGCGTCTCTAACCCGCCCCCCGCTTCTTGGGTGAAGACATCACCTGACTCACAAAGCGGGCCACCGACTACGGTCTCAATGAGTGGTTCAGCGGTGAGTGAGCGCCCATCCGCAGGCAGCAGCGAAATATGGTGGTAGCTGCCGTACATCGCCGGCCGCATCAAATCGTTAAAGCCTGCATCCACCAGCACATAGTGACGGCTGCCCATATCTTTAACCGCCCGAACCTGCGCGATTAGCACACCCGACTCTGCCACCAGAAAACGGCCCGGCTCAATTTCAAGGCTGACCGGATGGCCCAAATGAGCGGCGATACGCTCACGGGCGCTATTCCATAAGCCATAGTAATGCTCGGTATCAATCTCATCATCGCCAAACTGATACGGGATCGACAAACCGCCGCCCGCCGAAATGGCGCTGATATCTTGCCCCAGTGAGATCACCTGCTCGACCATGGCATCACACACCTGCTCCAGATGCTGGTAGTCAACACCAGAACCAATATGCATGTGAATGCCCACCAAGGTTAAGCCGTATTGCGTGATTTTCTCGATCGCTTGCGGCAAATCTTGATACCAAATGCCGTGCTTGCTGTTTTCGCCGCCGGTATTGGTTTTCTGGCTGTGACCATGACCAAAACCGGGATTAACGCGCAGCCAAACTGGGTGACCGGGGGCGTATTGCCCCAGTTGATCCAGCATATCGATGGAGCCAGCATTGACCGGAATAGCTAACTCCGTCACCCGCAATAGGGTGGCCTGATCCAGTAGGTCCGCAGTAAACACGATTTCAGCGGGCTCCTGCCCAGGCTGAAAACCGGCAACTAACGCGCGCTCAATCTCACCCAACGAGACTGAATCCACTTTGACCCCTTGCTCACGCATCAAGCGCAGAATATGGATATTCGAGCAGGCTTTTTGCGCAAAACGGATCACATCAAAGTGGCGTAATTGATTGATACGCTGAGTAATAATGTCGCCATCATAGGCCCACACCGGGCAGCCAAAACGCTCAGGAAGAGCAATCAGGTTTTGGGCGGTTAGGGCCGAAGAAGTGTCGTTAAGTGCACGCGGCATAGGGTTTTCCTAATAATGGGTCAATCAATATATTGGGCGAAAGGAACGGTTTCGCTGATACCTTATTATTAACAATCGCGTTCATGTTATGAAAATATCTATTTAGCCTGAGTCTATTCATTTATGATATGGATTAGACTATTTCTACGCCAGTGCAGGAGCGCCGTGATGCCCGCCATTTCCCTACGACAAATCGAAATTTTTCATGCTGTGATGACCACGGGCAACCTGACGGAAGCGGCGTCGCTACTGCAAACGTCACAACCCACGGTCAGCCGTGAACTGGCCCGCTTTGAGAAATTAGTCCAATTAAAGCTCTTTGATCGTGTGCGTGGCCGCCTTTACCCAACAGTGCAGGGCTTGCGACTATTTGAAGAGGTACAGCGCTCCTATTACGGCCTTGACCGCATCCGGCAAGCCGCCGAAGGGATTCGCCAATTTCAGCAGGCACAGCTGTCGATTGCCTGTCTGCCGGTATTTTCGCAATCACTGCTCCCCGCGGTGTGCAAACCCTTTATTGCAAGCTACCCGGAAGTGAGCCTGAGTGTGATCCCGCAGGAGTCTCCCTTATTGGAGGAGTGGCTTTCAGCCCAGCGCCATGACTTGGGGCTGACCGAGAATACCCAGACGCCAGCAGGCACATTGCGCCATGCCCTGATGACCGTAAATGAAGTCTGTGTCTTGCCCAGCGACCATCCATTACGGGAAAAATCCGTGCTGACGCCACAGGATTTCCAGGGCGAAAACTTTATCAGTTTGTCTGTCACCGACAGCTATCGCCAACTGCTGGATAATCTGTTTACTGAACAAGGTATTAGCCGCAGGCTGGTGCTGGAGACTCACAGCGCGGCCTCGGTTTGTGCCATGGTGCGGGAAGGAGTGGGTGTATCAATCGTTAACCCATTGACGGCATTGGATTATATCAGCAGAGGTGCGGGGGAAGGGGTTTGTGTACGGCCGTTCAGTGTTGAGATTCCCTTTACTATCAGCCTGATACAGCCGATACATCGGCCATCATCCGCCTTGGTGGATACCTTTATCGAGCATTTAAAACGGCAGGCAATCACCTTCCAGCAGCGGCTGGCTAGGGTGATCGCCCAATAATAATTAACTTATTATGACTTAACTAAGCTGCCTTCACCTTACCCGCCCGCGCACGGGAGAAGGTAAACAGACACAGCAGCAGCCCGATAACCGCCAGTCCTGCCGCCGCCAGCGGGACGACCGTCAAACCGAGTCCGCGCGCAATGACCATACCGCCCACCCAAGCGCCCAACGCATTGCCGACATTGAACGCCGCAATATTCAGTGTCGACACCAAATTAGGCGCTTTTTTGCCATAGGCGACCACATTGATTTGCAAGGCTGGCACTGCCGAGAATGCCGCCGCTGACCAGAGAAACAGTGTCACTTCCGCCGCCAATAAGGAGTAGCTGGTCCAACTGAACAGGGCAGAAAATACCGCGATCAGCAAGAATGTCATGGTCAAACTGACGGATAAACGCCAATCGGCTAGCCGCCCACCGACAATATTGCCCAGTGTTAGACCCACCCCCATCAGCAATAATGTCCAGCTAACACCGTGCTCAGAAACCTGTGTCACCTCGGTCAAAATAGGGGCGATATAGGTAAATAGGGCAAACATCGCGGCGGCAAAAAAGACCGTCATCAGCAGTGATAGCCAGATACCGCCACCACGTAAGGCAGCGATTTCCTTACGTAATTCGGTCGGAGCCTCCTGCTGAGAAGAGGGTAATTTGCGGTAGAGCGCGACCAGAGAGAACAAGCCGATGACCGAAACCACCCAGAATGTCGAGCGCCAGCCAAAAGTCTGCCCCAGCGCAGTGCCTAATGGCACACCGAGCACATTGGCGAGCGTCAAGCCAGTAAACATCAAAGCCACCGCAGAGGCCCGCCGATTTGGCGCGACCAGATTGGAGGCCACCACGGCACCAATGCCAAAAAAAGCCCCATGGCACAGCGCGGTAATCACCCTCGCCAGCATCAGGAAATCATAACTGTATGCCATGGCGCACATCAGATTACCGATGATAAAGATCACCATGAGCAGCAATAATGTCTTTTTACGCGGTAACTTAGCCGTCACAAGCGCCATGATAGGTGCGCCAATCGCCACCCCCAGTGCATAACCACTGATTAACCAACCCGCGGTTGGAATCGAAATGTGTAAATCACCCGCCACCTGAGGCAACAGCCCCATAATGACAAATTCGGTGGTCCCAATAGCAAAAGCACAAAGTGCTAATGCCAACAGCGCAACAGGCATAATACAAACTCCCAGTCAGACAATATCCACCCGTCATATAAGTAGCAGGCGAACCAAATGATTACCAGTAATGGTTATTACCGCGGCCGTTTCAGTGCGACAGAGGATGGGTGGCAAACCACTCCACCAGAAAATCTAACATTGTTCTTAATGTTGTGGGCATTTGCCGCCGAGAAGTATAGATGCCATAAATACCCATAGACTGCGGTTGGTAATCAGGTAATAACTTTATCAACTCCCCACGGGCAATATAGGGCGCGGCAGAGTAGCTGGGCTGCAAGGTGATGCCCGCCCCCTCTAGCGCCCCGCTGAGTAAAACGACCGACTCATTGGCGCTCAAATTCCCCCCGACAGCAACAGATGACTTCACGCCCTGCTGGTCAAAATGCCATAAGCTTTTGCCAAAATAGGAGTAGGTCATGCAGTTGTGTACCGCCAAATCAGGTGGGTCTTTTGGGATTCCCTTGGCAGATAGATAAGCTGGTGAGGCGCAGACCACTGAATGACAAATAGCGAGTGGTCGAGCTATCAGGTTAGGGTCTAGTTCATTGGTGATACGTAACGCCAGATCAATACGTTCTTCGACTAAATTGACGGCGCGATTATTCATTTGCAAATCAACCGCGACTTGCGGGTAGCGGCGTAGGTAGTCAGTGACCGCTATCACCAACGCACTCTGCCCCAGTGACTGAGAGCAGCTGATGCGCAGTAATCCACGCAGGCCATCACTCTCCTTGCCCACGACGGTATCCATATCCTGAGCAAACTCCAGCATCCGTCGGCAGCGCTCAAGTGTCGCCTCTCCCGCATGGGTCAAACTCAATTTTCGGGTTGTCCGGTGCAATAATCTCACTCCTGCCCACTGCTCCATCTGCGCCAGATAGCGTGTCACCATGGCGCGTGACATCTCCAACGACTCGGCGGCGGCGATCATACTGCCCCGCTCAACAATCGCGACAAAGACCTCTGCGGCAGTGATTCTATCCATGATTAGCTCGATTTACGCAACAAATAGTTGCTCATTATCGGGTTTTTCTATCGATATATGCAATCTATTATCTAGCCCATACCCAATCACTCTCAGGACAACGAACATGTTTAATAAAACACGATTACAAATAATCTTCGCCAGCATGGCTATTTTTGCTGCGGTATCAACAGCTAATGCTGCTGATACCTTGAAAATGGAAGTCTACAATCCCGGAGAAAAAAGTATCTTCCCAGTATCGTCGGAAATTATCAGCGGCAAAACTGAAGTAGCCTTAATTGATGCCCAATTTCAGCGCAATGACGCCGAAGCGTTGGTGAAGAAAATCCAGCAAAGTGGTAAAAAACTGACCACCATCTACATCAGCCAGGCCGATCCCGATTTCTATTTTGGCCTGGATGTGATAACTAAAGCGTTCCCGCAAGCCAAGGTGCTCGCGTCGCCGCAAACTATCGAAGAGATCGAGGCAACTCAAGCGGGTAAAATAGCCTATTGGGGGCCAATTCTGAAAGAGAACGCACCGACCCAAGTGATTGTGCCACAACCGCTGCAAGGTAAGAGTTTTACGATTGATGGACACAAGATTGAGGTAGAAGGCTTAGACGGCCCATCACCAGAAAAAACCTTTGTCTGGATCCCATCATTAAAAGCTGTTGTCGGCGGGGTTGCGGTCTCCGGTAATATCCATTTATGGGTTGCCGATACTCAAACACCAGAATCACGCCAGCACTGGCTGACCACATTAGAAAAGATTAAAGCGTTGAAACCTGTGACGGTGGTTCCGGGCCACTATCTGGATAACGCGCCACAAACATTGGCATCAGTGACCTTTACTCAGAACTATTTAACCACCTTAAATACAGAGATTCCTAAAGCAAAAGATTCGGCAGAACTGATTGCAGCGATGAAAAAACATTATCCTGAGCTGAAAGATGAGTCCAGTTTGGAACTCAGTGCCAAAGTATTGAAAAACGAGATGAAATGGCCTCAGTAGAGGCAACTAGAATTATTCAACGCTGAACTGCCATACCAGTAAATAACAGAGAGGAAGCCATAATGGCCGCTACAAAGTTGCATTACATTTTCGATCCATTATGTGGCTGGTGCTATGGTGCTGCGCCATTGGCTCAAGCCGCGCAAGATATTCCTAATCTGACGCTGGTGTTACACGGTGGCGGTATGATGTCTGGGCCAAATCGCCGACAGATTGATAGCCAGTGGCGCGGCTATGTTATGCCTCACGACCAACGTATTGCCAAGTTAACTGGGCAAACCTTTGGTGATGCTTACTATAATCATTTACTGAATGATACTTCAGCCGTCATGGACTCCACGCCACCTATTGCCGCCATTTTGGCAGCAGAGGCTCTGGCTGGGCGCGGAGCCGATATGCTGCATCGTATTCAGCCAGCGCATTATGTTGAGGGCCGCCATATTGCTGACCCCAAAGTGTTAGCTGAACTCGCCACGGATATTGGCCTGAGCAGTGATGCGTTTATCGACGCGTTCAACACCGCTCAGACCGCATCCACTCAACATATTGCTGAAAGTCGTGCTTTACTGGCAAAAGTGCGCGGACATGGTTTCCCAACATTTGTACTGCAAGACGAACAGGGAAAGATGACTGTTCTGCCCGCAAGTGACTATTATGGCAATCCATCGGCTTGGGCCGAGATGCTGCAAAACAGCATCGCACACTAAAAATTGATGGCGACCTACTCATCAAGATATTGCGCAGGTCGCTTCATTGTGGGCAAACAAAAACAGGCCACTGAATTGATCCCCATAACCTTCATCAAACTATAACCTTATGCATTGACTCGCGTTAACAAGCGCAAACTATTGACAGGATGTCCTTGGGATTGCTCTATAAAAATAGTATTTTTATTTAGCCTATAGATAGACGGATGACTTATCGTGTAGGGGGTGTTAAGGAAATCACTTAAGTCATGATCGTCATTATCCATAATTGACACAGATAATATCTTCCCAGTTAAAATATTATTATCAATATCCATAACATCAAAAACAATATTACGCCTTGCTTTCACATAGTGATTATCATCATAAACATCAACAGATGAATTGACTTCTCTGTTTATAATGCTGATTCGTGAGTAAACATGATAAGCACCAATCGCATGGCTAAGACTACTATTCATCTCCCAATAACCTTCGATATCTCTCATTGGATGAATATAAGAATACACTCGCCCTGAGAGATATCCGATACTTAAGCCAAAAATTACAAAAAAAAACGTAAGGGTTATTATTTTTTTTCGCACATCAACTCTCCCTCATTATATTTACATGCAATATATTCTCCATCACTCATTTTTTTCAAGAACACATAGGGCTCTTTTTGATATAAGGATAAGAACGCTTTATCTTGGGTTTTATCTAAGCCTATTAATATAGGTAAGGTTTTCACCTCATTAATTTTAATCTGATGTTGGCTTGAGGTTAATTCAAATGAAATAAAAAAACAAACAACAGAGACTAACAGCATAAAAATTTTATATTGGGAACTTAAATAATTAGGCATTAAAGTGATAGATTCAGGTTTAATACTGACAGTAGAATCACGGTGGACGAATGCCAAGTCCTGTGAGGAGTTGGATGGAATGAAGCCAGGCTTAATACCTATACAATATCCTTTTTTAGGAATTGTCGTCACTAACTCATGATCTTTATCATCAAGCGCATTACGTAAATTACTAATGGTTTGTGTTAATGTATTATCAGTGACATAACTCTCACCCCATATTTCTCTCTCAATATCCTCCCGAGAAAGTGACGAAGGATAGTGGTGACACAACAAAGACAACAGCTCAGATTCTTTATTCCTTATTTTTACAACAACCCCTCCTTTATTAATCGTTCTTTTTATCGGATCAAATATGATGTTACCAATGATTATTTCGTCCATTCCGTCACCCTTTAGTTATCACTGATAAAAATAACAGAGATAGTACTAAACGATCATCAGTCACAAACACTGACAAAATGAAAAACAATAGTTTTTATAAAAACTCTAAAACTAAAAACGACATAAATATACCAAAGTAAAAGTCTATCAAGAAAGATAGATTGCTAACATAAAAATGACCACAACAAGTGATTAATCCATAGGACTAGCCTATAAGCACAACGAGAAAACAGTCTATCAAATGAGTTAACGTCCACATTCACGTTGTGTTTCATTCAACTAGAAACAGATAAACTACTCCAGACAAAGCAATGTAGGGACCAAATGCAATATACTTCACCTTGCTTTTTGATACATTGTAAATAGCAATATAGGCTATAATACCAAAACAGGAAGATAGCAAGACCAAAGCTGGGATTGCAGATAAGCCAAACCAAGCTCCTAGTGCAGACATTAACTTGAAGTCGCCATACCCCATTCCCTCTACACCTCTAAAAATCTTAAGTAGCCAATAGGGTACCCATAAAAAAAGATAACCACCCACAGCACCAATTACAGCAAAAGGCAAAGGAGAGAAGCTATTATTTATATTCAATAGAAGTCCTCCCCATAATAATGGAAGCGTAATACAGTCGGGCAAAAGATAACAATCAAGATCGATAAAGGACAGTACAACAAGCGACCAAACTAAAAATAGACTGGCAATCATAATATAGTTATCTCTCATACAGTATATAATTGCCAGTGTTAATATTGCTGTCAATAGTTCTACAACTAAATAGCGAGGACTGATGCTTTGCTTACAACAATGTGTTATCCCTCTTAAAAACAACCAGCTGAAAATGGGTATATTATGCCTGATCCCTAGGGGACAATAGCAGCTTGGACAGAACGATCGTGGGAAACATAGATTGATTTTATTTTTAAACACTTCAGATTCTTTATATTTCACTGATTTTTTTGAGACAAAACCAGTCAACATAATTGGTAGACGATAGATTATAACGTTCAGAAAACTCCCGACACACAATCCAATAAAAATGAAAAAAAACGCATATCCTAATTTAGAAACATCCACCATAACTTCATCATACTCCTTTAGATAAAACGCTTATATAAATAGTACCGTTTATAATATCACCATTATCTTCACGGCTAACTCGATAGATAGTTATATTATTAATGTCCACGTCATGATAGTAAGATAGGATGAGAATAGCATCCAATAGTTTAGAGAAGCTCACATTTTTAATTTCAATTAAAACCACTCCACCCTTTAATGTGGAAATATTAAATACAACATCACCACCAATAAGAAGGCGTGTTAATTCATTATCAACTCGTTCATTAGAGTGATAACCTCCCCATACCATCAAGTCCTTTCTCATTTTTAGCTTTTCAGCCATGAAAGAATAATATGCAACATTACTAGCTAACGAGTCATGTTTTTGTGTCAACCGGATGCTATCCAAAACCAATACAATTAAATAAAGCACAGAAATAAATAATATAAGCAGAGGGGAAATAATATTTAATCTCTTTATGAAATAGGAAGTGGAACGTACGAACAAACTCATTGGCAGCACTTAAATATAACATTATGCGTTCCATCGCTATTATTAACAACAACTGAATTTAAGTGTAATAATTTCTCATCCACCTTTATTAACTTCTCATTTATTGCACTATCTCTTATAGTGGATACATTGAAGGAAATCCTTTGTCTATCATTATCAATATAAATTCTATTTACACCGACGTCTAGGTCGTTAATAATATGACTAGAATTATGTAACTGACTAATAAAATCTAAATTTAGCATGCGTCTATTATAACGATAAATATAATCACTAAAATCAATAGTATCATTAATGACTTTTTTATTATCCCAAGAAAAATCTCTATGAAAACTCTCTGAAACCGAAGTTAATGCAGCAATACCTTCCTCTACCTTATAATTATCAATTAAATATCCAAAACATATCAGGATAGATAATAGTAACAGTGACCAGAGAACTTTAAAACTATAATGACCTTCCTTTGTAAGGCTCTTATAGTAAGAATACTTTCCTAGAAGAAAATTAGCATTACAATTTCCGATATTTTCGGACATAATGCGAAGCACATCGCAATAAGGTATAAAATGACGGGTTGTAGGTTTATCGTTAACAGGACTCAATATCTCTTCAGATACAGGTATAAACCTTGATATATATAATTTTTCAAGTATCGTCTCCTGGACTGAAAAACCAGACATTTCATGAGATCTCATTAACCACTCATTTCCTAAATTAGCCGTATGCCACTCCCCTGCCCTATATGGCAATGCTAGTACATCAGGCATGAGAATTTCTGTAGATATCTTTGCACTTTGCAACCAACCTAGCCAAATTTTCATCAACTCATGTTCGACAGCCGCTACATAGCAAAAATCATTATCACATTCCAACAGGATGATGTGATAATCATCTATATTACCTACAATTGATTGTTCAATAATAAATCCTATAGCTTTAATGCTTTTTCTTATTTTTTTATTTTTAATGTCTACTTTACGGAAAATAACTCGGCTTGATGACACTAATACTTGAACACGACAATGAGTATATCCGGGAATTTTAACTAATTCACAATAGCTCGCTAGCTTACCATGCGTTGCCTCCCCACTATCCTGCATCTCCATATACCAGTAAATAGGGTCTACAGCATCACTACCCAACCGGATGATGAGTTTGTTTTGAGAGGTTAATTTATTTATTATATTTCTCACTAATACCAAATCTTCGGTGTAACACCTCAACCCCTCTCAATCTTACTTGAAGAAAACTTGTTAATTGATAATTTGCATGTTCATTATTTGGCCATAACAGTAATGAGATAAAGTATCTATCATGGGAAAAAGTTGACATGATAATCTCCCTTACTTTATATATGTCCTCTTTTTTTAGATCGGAGTTTTTTATCAGTGTATCTAAGAAAATATGGAGATTAATCCAACCGTTATTGGGTTTAGATAATATAGTTTTAACAATAGCGTTTTCATCGACTAAATTCATAAGAATTGCCTGTATAAGTTTTCCATGCTTAATCTCAAGTGTATTAATATTTATTACCAATGAATTATCATATCTGACACATAATATGGAGGCCAGTTCTGAATAAATATCACTGTTGATATTTACCAAAAAGTCTATTTCACTTGCAATTGGGCTCGTATTTATCATTGACAACCTTGAGGCACCCACTTTACCAATGACAAATTCCTTGTCTAAATTTTCCTTCAAATAATACCTGACAGCCTTTGTGATATTATTTTTATCAGAATCACTCACATCAAGACTATTCACTATATTCTTAAAAACAGTCCAGGAATAGGTTTCACTCTGTTTAGCATCGGATAAAGATGGCTGAATAAATTTTATATTAAAACAGTTTGTGTTATCAATTAAGTTATAACTCACATTAAGATCATCTATCTTTATATTTTCAGGCGAATTATACCCCTCTGACGAGATATGACTTGAGAGGATATTTATTAGGTTATCTTTAACCCTACCTATTACTATTTTTTCTTCCGCACCCAGTAATAACCATTTCTCTAATTTTTTTTGTTTGTTTATTTTTGACAGGAGAAATATTTCTGATTGACGATAATATGATGTCATTAATATCCCACTCATTAATAACAGAACACATAGAACTAACAGCAGAGCAATACCACACTGCTTCAATAACGTCTCCTACTTATAGATATTAGGACTGTTTAATAAAATAATCACCCGCCTTATTGTACCTGCACCTTCAAACTCAAGTGTTATTTCTACTGCCCTAGGTAGAAAAAATTGACTATTCCATTCACTCAACCATTTTCCTTCATGATAGATGCGTAAATGAAATCCTACAACGCCACTGATCATAGTAGCAACTTCTTGATTTGATATACTCATATCTTCTGATATATATTTAGATATCCTCTCTAATTTCTTATCCTTTAATCTATAGCCTAGAGTTTTTGATTGATAGTGGAAAAGTATTTCATCACTAATATTAGTAGCGCAGAATAAGTAGAGCCCAAAACCATCACTTTCCAACAACTTATCTCTTATATCAAGATAATCCTTGTGCTTATTATCAGAGAGTTCACGATGGATATTAATATGTGATATATCTTGATCTAGTCTATCAATTAAGTTTTCTAACTCACTAATCTGTTTTGTCTTTTTATTTATAGAAAGACTACTCTTAGTCACAATCATAAGAGCTTGATAAACAGTTAAACTCATCATCGTAAAAATGATTGTAGATATTAATATTTCTAGCAAGGTAAACCCCCCGCATGAGATTTTACTCATTAATAAAGTGATATCCTTTCAGCACAAAATCAGGGGTGATATTATCCTCTAGGCTACGAATTTCAACGATAATAGTTACAATGTCATCGTCTTGTAATTTAACTTCTTTAGATTGCCAATGCCATGATTTACCCATCATAAACTCTTCGCCACTTGACCAATTTTCCATCACCTCAATGTTCATGATTTTAATTTCAGACATAATATTCTCTGCCACCCAAGAGGATATTACTCTATTTTCCAAATTATCAACCATTCTCACTTGAGCACTAATAATATTCATTATACCAATACCAACAAGAGCAAATATTGCTAATGAGACCATAACCTCTAATAAAGTAAAACCTTTATACTTCAGCAAGTATCACCTGATTATTGATTCAATATTAAAAATGGCCAAGAGTCATTATCTATTTATTCAACTATTGACGATTCTAACCAATTATTAATATCGTCTTCAGTTCCTGCAACTCGATCTGGCCCAAAGGAGAATATATCTATCTCTCCATGCTTCCCGGGATTACTCAACTGATATGAGTTTCCCCATGGGTCTTGCGGTAATCTACGAATGTACCCATTCAGAGGATAATTTCTCGGGGTAGGTAATTCTGTTGGTTTGAGAGCCAATGAGTCGATACCTTGCTGTTCTGTGGGATAATGACCATTATCCAATTTGTACATGTCTAACGCATTTTCTAGCGCGGCAATATCACTGAGGGTTTTTTGCCGATCAGCTCTATTTTTATTGGACATCAGACTAGGAATTGTTAGGCTAGCAAGTAAGCCTAATATTATGATAACAATCATAATCTCTAATAATGTAAAACCACCTATTTTTATATTATTCATAAAATCCTGTTGATAAAAGTCAGATTGTTAAACTACTGATTTGTAGTATTGGCTCAAAAACCGCCAAAACAATAATAAATATGAGAGCAGCCATGAACATCATTATCATTGGCTCCAATAATGTTATAAAAATATTTACCTGATTAACAAGTTCTTCCTCTTGAATAATAGTCACTTTTTCCAACATAAAATCCAATTTCCCGCTACGTTCACCTGACGAGATAATATGTAAAGTCATAGGTGAAAATACTTTGCTTGAGGCAAGTGATGAGGATAGTGTATCCCCTTCACTGACCAGCCTAGTCGAATTGACTAACTGTTTTTTAATATGATAGTTAGTTAAAACTTCATTGCTAATTTTCATTGCAGGGATTAACCCAATGCCGTTAGACGTTAAAATAGTTAATGTTTTTAAATAGCGAGATATATTTACTCTAAGGATAGCCTTTCCTAACACTGGAACTTTCAAATAATTTCGCTCAAAAAAAGCCCTTACCAACTTTATCTTCAATATTCGAAGCAATCCAACCAAGAGGATTAAAGTTATTATGCTTATTAGTAATATATTATTTTTCAAAAAAAAACTGACAGTCATAATAACTCTAGTCGATAGTGGCAACACTTGATTATCAAATGAAAAACTCTCTATTATGTTCGGTATTACAACAGACAAAAGTATGATTATGACACCTACAGATATAAAGATTAAAATTGCAGGGTAGATAAGTGCCTGAACTATCTTTTTTTGTAACCGCTGTGTCTGTTCAATGTGTTCTGCGAGTTGTGATAGCACAATACCTAGATGACCTGATAACTCACCCGCAGCAATCATAGATCTATATAATGAATTAAAAACCCGCGGAAAATATGAGAGTGAATCAGATAATGAGTACCCCTCAACAACCTTTTTTCTTACATTGTGAATCACAGCATTTACATGCTTCTTCTTACTTTGTCTCTCAATTATATTTAGCGTCTCATCTAGTGGTATGCCAGAATTGACTAATATGGACATTTGCCTGGTAACTAATACCAAATCAGAGTTATTAACTGTTTTAAGATATCTTATTACCCTTGATTTATGGCTTACGTGCCTAGTTTTAAGACTGAGTAGATTGATTTTTCTTTGGTAGAGAAGATGCCTAGCTGCCTGAATATTTTCAGCTTCAATATTACCTTTGATTTTCACCCCATTATTGCCTATCGCAACATATCTAAAGAGAGTCATGTTTATCCTCTAAACCAATCTTTATCACCTCCTCGATTGTTGTTAAGCCAGCAATAATTTTATCTACTCCATCTTGCTCAATACTACGCATTGTTCTCTGAGCCATACTTGCCAAATCGAATTCGCTCGAACTTTTATAAATTCCTTCGCGTAGGTTTTTATCTACTAAAAGGAGTTCATGTAAAGCTATTCGTCCGCGGTAACCTGTGGCGTTACATTTACTGCACCCCATAGCACGATATGCAGATTGTCTCATCGTCAGCGGATAATTTATCCCCAACTCCTTCAGCATCTCTTGTGTAAATAAATACTCTTGCCGGCACTCAAAACATAGTTTACGGATCAAACGCTGAGATAAGACAGCTAATAATGAACTTGCCAGCATAAATGGTTCAATCCCCATGTCCTTAAGCCTGGTTACCGCACCTACTGCACTGTTAGCATGTAATGTTGATAAAACCAAGTGGCCAGTTAACGAAGCTTGTACTGCTATTTGAGCCGTCTCTACGTCTCGTATTTCCCCAATAAGAATAACATCAGGATCTTGTCTCAGTATTGCCCTTAGGCTGCGGGAGAAGGTCATGCCAATCTTTGAGTTGACTTGTGTCTGTGAGATTCTATCGATATCAAATTCAATAGGGTCCTCTACCGTCATGATATTTCTTTCATGTGAATTTATTCCCATTAAGGCCGCGTAGAGAGTGGTGCTTTTCCCTGCCCCCGTTGGACCGACAATTAACACGATTCCATGGGGTTTAAGCACAAGTTTGCTCATAGCATCACAGTTTATTTGCGACATTCCCAGAGACTGTAAATCCAGCTTAATGCTGCTTTTATCCAGTAATCTCATGACGACTCGTTCACCATGATTTGACGGTAATACGGAGACTCGCACATCTAGAGCCCGTCCTGCTAAATTAAGTGCAATGCGCCCATCTTGTGGAGCTCGTTTTTCTGCAATATCTAGTTTTGCCATAACTTTAATTCGCGAAACTAATAATAGCGCAACACCTTTCTGTAGCTCTAATATATTCCTTAATACTCCGTCAATACGAAACCTTATGATCAGTTTTTTTTCGAAAGATTCGATATGAATATCTGAAGCCAACTCTTTAATTGCTTCTGCTAATATCGTATTGATTAACCTAATAACAGGGGCCTCATTGCTAGTATCCAATAAGTCTTCACTATCTGGTAGATCACCTGAAAAAGAATAACTATCTATCTCCTCACTAATTGCATTGATTATTTTATGTGATTGCATTGAGCTATTCTGATATATATCCACCAGGTTAGCATCAAAATCATCATCAGTAACAAAATCAAGCTTTACCGCTTGATTGGCGACTCTGTTTCCTTCAAGTATTGCCTCAAGCGAGGATGAATGGCGGCAAATTATTTTATAACCTTGATCTAATGGTAATAAGATAACACCATTATCTCTTGACCAGATAAAATTTAATAATGGTGATTCTGTTTTTTTCTGTGTCATAGTATCGTCTCAACAACATCATAAAAACTCATAATATCTTTTTTAAGCTCACTATAATTATCATTCTTAACTTCATTTACTAAAACATTATGAGAGAAGTTGTTGTCGTTAATAACATGTCCATGATAACTTCTATCCTTATATTCATCTCTTTTTTCTGTTGTCACTACGCTATAGTCACTTGTTTCTCTTAATATTGTTGGTCTAATAAATAAAATAAGATTGCTTTTATCGACCTTCTCTTTACTCTGCCTGAATAATCCACCAATAAGTGGAATATCTCCCAGTAGTGGTATTTTATTAACTGATTTGCTTAATTTCTCATCTAATAGTCCACCGACCACAACGGTTTCACCACTTTTTACTAAAACTGCATTATTAATGGCTCTTTTGTTAAAAATGAAACCTAAGTTGTTGGTGTTAGTATTAGAGCTGTCAGCCACACTCGATACTTCTTGCCTGATTTCAAGTAGAACTGAATCACCTTTATTGATCTGTGGTTTGACTTTCAGCATAATACCAACAGATTGTCTTGAGATTGAATTATATACCTTATCTGTCGCTGTTGTTTGTGTCGATGTCAGTACTGGGACCTCCTGCCCTACGTTAAACTCAGCCTCCATATTATCTAATGTGACAATACTTGGTGTAGCAAGAATATTGTTATTTGAATTAGTTGCGAGTGCAGTAAATAACCCGTCCCAATTCCCTTTGTAAAAACCAGCGGTTAACCCTGCTACAACCATTGGCACAGGGTGTTCACTATTGATTCTAGTATTTCCGGAGCTAGAAAGAAGATTGGCTCCTCCAGCAAACTTATTAGCCCATTGAATACCAAGATTTAGACCCTCAGCATTTTGCGTCTCAACGATAATGGCTTCAACTAACACCTGCGCACGTCTAACATCTAGTTTTTCGATAACAGAAGTAAGCTCTTTCAGCATTCTTGGCTCTGCTGTAATAACTAAAGCATTAGTCTGATCATATGCCTTAATAGCAACATTTCCACTCAAACCCTTACCTACAATATTTGTTTTTTTATCACTCAGAAAGCCTTGGCTAACCCCATTTAACACATCCAATAGCTTGGATGCTTGGGCATATTTCATATAAATAACTTTTGTATTCCCATAACTATTTTCTTGACGATCAAGATCCTTTATCATTTTAATTATTTTTTTCCTGATATTACTATCGCCACTCACTAATACTGAATTGGTTCTATCATCAGCAACGGCTTTTCCTATATTTAATGTCTCTTTCTTACTGATATTGAGTGGAATTATTAATTCATTGACCAGTTTAGCAACCTCAGCAGCAACTGCATGGCTTAGTTTATAGAGTTCGACCTTAGCATCTCCTGCTTGGTCGAATGTACTAATAATTGAGTGTAGATGGTTTACTACAGCGGCACGACCAGTAATTAATATTGCATTTGAAGGATCGTAATGAATAATGCTACCGAATTCAGCGTTATCATTTAGCTGGCGTAACAGTGGAACCAGGTTCTTTGCAGAGATATGTTTAAGTGGAAAGACTCGATTAATAAGTTCATCACCATGAGTTTCTTCATTTTCCTTTAACATGGGAACAACCGAACCTTTAGCGCGTTTTGAGGGTATTACTTTCAAGATATTATTGGGCATCTCCACTACTGTGTACCCGTATACATCAAGTACATTCAGGAAGAATTGATAGTACTCTTCTTCATCTAATGACATATAGCTGCGGACGCTGACTGACCCTTGGACTTTTGGATCAATAATTATCGTCTTATTCATATTTTTACTGACTGTATTAATAACTTCTTTTATATCTGTATCGACGAATGAAACAGAAAATTTAGCACTGCAATTCTCAATTGAGAAAAATAGGAATATAACTAAAAATAATATTATTAGCTTCACTTTCAATAAGTTGGTTGGAAGACATTTTAAGTTTTCTGTATCTTTATCATTAGAAATAGTGTACATGTCATAAAAAAAGGACATAAACTTCCCCTTACGTATTAGCTTAGGGTGTACTTATTATCGTAGGATTAATGAGTAATTAAGTTTTTTTTCATTAATTATAATTTTATCCTTAAGTATTTTTACTATAGTAATGCCGTCACCTATTTCATCATGAATGAAATGGCTTGCTTGCCTTCCTTCAAACTCTAATACAGCAATGGATTTAGCTTCATCTGTATGTTCAAGAACACCGACAAGCCTGATTCTTCCACTATAAATTGGATAGTTGGAAATATCCTCAGCAACATAAGCAGTATTATTCAATTCATTATCTATATGAACTTTACTAAATAGCTTAAGTTTTTTTAATTCCTCTATCATCTTAATGCTATCATTTGTTCTTTCATCGATACCATCGTAGCCTTCATATAAGACTGGAATAGGATTTTCGCTATAATTTATCACTGTATAATATACAGCGATGAGTTGATATAATATAATTATTATTATAGCTACGATAATAATATGTATTTTTTTATTTCTCAAGATTTGGCTGGGTGCTATTTCTATCCTTTTGAAAAATGATAACACCCGAACCTCTTATTCATAATGAAGTAAACATAGAAAGTAGCACTTACGTGTATCTTCTGCTAATAGCCCACAAACCTATCACTCATCTTATTGGAGGCCATGGCTTTTAATATCCCAGAATCGAGCCTGAGACCATACCTATTTATAGTTTTAACGATTCCATCAGGTATACCTGCACTTTTCAAGTGAGCCCTGAATTTGTGTATTAATTGGTGATAATTATTATCAGATATGCTTTTATGGTTTTCATACCATACGACTTTTATAATATCTTGCTTGCGATTGACATCATTAAACAAGCACATGACCAATCTCTTTTGCTTTTCATTAATATCCACAGTTAATTTTTTAGTATGGAAGTGGATCTTGTTCATACAACAATCCAGTGATATCTCTTTTTCATAATCAATCACTCCTTTCCCATTGATATCAATGAATTTACTACCCGAAACAACAGAGACTGTATCAACATACATAGATAACCCCTTCAAACATATTCACTCAGTTAATAAAAACCAATCACACCTCAGATGTGATAAAGGAATAAGTGATTATTATTACTTTCACTTAATGAATAAAACAAATTAAATTATATATTTTAATTATATCTAATATAAATAAATTTATTATATAATAGTTTCACATATAAATATTTATATATAAGCAAAGAGATCTATTGGTGGCTAATTAGAAACCGACAACCAAAGAGCAATTCATTATTAATGTGAATAGCTTGCACTGATAACATAAGGCATGTAAATGCAAGCTTCATCCTTGTTCTTAACATTTAAGATTCATTTTATTCATCCATAAAAGCACAGGTAATCACCGAAGTTAAAATACAATAATGATGGAAAATTTCAAGGGGAATATCTTTTAATAATCTCAGAAACGTCGTTCGCTAAAAAATACATTAATAACATTTATATGTGCTCATCGCATACTGACTTCTAAGCTACTTTAGTTTTATATAGCTCATGTAATCACTAATGAATTCAGGTCTCACTCTTGCCATAGAGTCTGATTTACCTGACAGGCTATTGTTAGTTTTGTTTTAGTCATATAAACACAGATTTAAATTTCCACCAAGCATAAACAAGCAATAAATAAGATAGGGGGATAGATAAAGTAGTGTTATCTAATCACGTAATTATCACTCATCCCTTTGAGTCAATATCAAGGAATACAGGGTATAACAGAATATACTGCATTAGAAACTTAACAGCACCGCCGTTTAAATTGTACATACTGCTGACTATTTAAATTTTGACTTTTTTCCAATACTCTAATAATTTTACTATTTTTACATATCTCATCAGTAGTGTGCTTCATATTATTTTTCACAACTGTATCAACATATTTTTCATGTTATATAACAACCACGAATAACAGCTAAAAAGAATTAGCCATTTATTAACGCAATACGGCTAAGTATTATAAACCGCTATTGAGATCTTTATGGTGAGCTCTCATCCATTGGGCCAATGAATCCAGTGTGGGCTGCAATGTTTTACCCAGCGGAGTAATTTCATACTCAACCCGTGGCGGGACTTCAGCATAGACTTTGCGATTGACCAAGCCACGTTGCTCGAAAGCACGTAGTTGCCGGGTTAGCTCTTTTTGGGTAATAGGCGTAATCGCCCGTTGTAGCTCTCCAAAACGAATCGGCGCTGCTGTCACAATCAAGCGATAGAGAATGGGAATTGCCCATTTTCCGGCGATAAGTTCGACAAATTGCACCATCGGGCACCTTTCCTCGACTATCTCACTTTCAGTCATCAATTTATTTTTAGCTGTTAATGGCTTATGGGTCGTCATTGCGTTCCTGTTTCATCCTTAGTATCTAATTGGTACCTACTATACTTTAGATACTTTTATATTAAAAATGGTCTTCTACTGCTCTTAATTAGAAGGCCAGCCATGAATCGTTTAAGTAATAAATATGCGTTGATTACTGGGGGAACCAGCGGTATCGGGCTGGAAACCGCTCGCCAATTCCTCGCCGAGGGGGCAACAGTCGCGATCACAGGAAGAAATGTCGCAGCGTTGCAGGCAGCCCGTGTGGAACTGGGGGATCGCGTTCTGCTGCTAAATAGTGACGCCAGTAATATTACCGACCAATATCAGTTAGCGGCAACGCTAGCAGAAGCTTGGCCACGTCTGGATATCGTCTATATCAATGCTGGTGATGTTACTCACAATCCAATTGAGAAATGGGATGAGTCAAGTTTTGACCGGGTACTCTCAACCAATCTGAAAGGCCCTTTTTTCCTGCTGCAATCACTATTACCACTGCTGGCTAATCCTGCGTCAGTGATTCTTTGTGGCTCAGCCAGCGTCCATATCGGTTTACCGCAAAGTAGTGTTTATGCCGCCAGTAAGGCAGGATTACTCTCTCTGGCGCGGACTTTGTCTGGCGAATGGGCCGAAAGAGGGATTCGGGTTAATGGCCTAAGCCCCGGCCCGACACAGACACCGGCGCTGCAAAAATTGGGGCTATCAGGCGACGAGCAAGAAAAACTGGCCGAGCAGATACGCCAACTGGTGCCGATCAAGCGCATGGGAACCTCAATCGAGCTTGCCCATGCGGCGGTTTTTCTTGCCTCAGATGAGTCCAGCTTTGTCGTTGGGACCGAATTACGGGTTGATGGCGGCGTCAGCAGCCTTTAAAGCATTGCACCATTGGCTAATGCTAATATCGGGTTAGCTAAACTCTGCGCACCAACCCGTTTTAGGTCACCTCAAGATGTTTGCAAAAAGCGATCAAGCTGCCTGCGCAGTTGATCGTTTTCTTTCTTTAACTGCTCAACTCTCTCAAGTAGCGTTAGGGTCACCGCCACACCGGACCAGTCCAGATCCAGCTCATTTTGCAGACGTTGGGCGCGTTTCAGGCTGCTCAATGCCTCAGCATCAAAAACCCAGACAGGATCTGCGGGTTCTAGCGGCACAATCACGCCCAATCCGACCACCTCGACCAGCTCTTCCTGCATAATGCCCGTTGACTGGCACAGCTCAGTCACAGTGTAGGTGATTTCTATTTCAGCCATAATCTGTTACTCCCACCCAGTACGAGGATTAAACGCTGCCTGCTCTGACAATTGTTGCCAAAGCGCCCGCGTTTTCTCGTCTGGCTTCGGTGGCATCACCACCTTGAGGATCGCATACAAATCGCCAGTCTGTTTTTTGCTCACCAAACCTTTGCCTTTGATGCGTAATCGTTGACCACTTTGGCTACCCGCCGGGATCGTTAAGCTGATTTTACCGGTCAGAGTCGGCACCTCGACGCTAGCCCCCAATGCCGCTTCCCATGGGGCTAACGGCACGACAATTTGTAAATTCTGACCATCAACATCAAATTGCGGATGCGGCGCAAGGCGAATAATTAGGAATAAGTCGCCATTGGCTCCCCCCGCAAAACCTGGTGCGCCCTGCCCTTTAAGACGAATGCGTTCACCATCACCCACACCAGCAGGAATTTTCACTTTCAGGGTCTTAGTGGTGTCCGGGCCCGGAAAGCCTGAAGCATCGACAGTCGGGATCTTGTAAGAGATTGAGCGCGTCTGCTCCGCCAGTGTTTCCTCTAAAAAGAGTGGCAATTCCATCTCAAGATCTTGGCCCCGAACGCCATGAGATGCTCGGTGAGACGAGTGGTGAGCTGAAGCGCCACGGTTGGCAAAGAAGGACTCGAAGAAATCCGAAAAGTCCCCCCCACCGGCACTGCTGTGCCACTGTTGACCACCGGAATGATAGGCGGCTTGCTGCTGATTAAAGCGAGGATCGTCACGATGCAGCCTTAATTCGTCATATTCAGCGCGCCGTTCAGCATCTTTCAGTACTTCGTAAGCCTCTGCAACTTCCTTAAACTTACTTTCAGCATCGGGTTCATCGCTGACATCAGGGTGGTATTTGCGCGCCAGCTTACGATAGGCTGTTTTAATCTCTTTCAGCGAAGCTGTGGGCTCTAAGCCCATCACGGCATAATAGTCTTTAAATTCCATGCGGCAATATCCTTAAATTCAATGTGCTATAAGTTATCCCCATTTGACTTATATAAAACCTGTTTGTGCCTATTTCAACTGTTGAAAACCCTAAATGAAACAAATCTAAACTATAGCGGCAATGGCTTGTTCGTGGGTTTTATATTGTCATTCTGACCATTGGCCGCATAAGCATTACAAATCATATAACTGATCTGATGGCTTATTTGCGGCGGACATCGTCCTTTTATGATTGACCTGCTTCACCGAGGAGCGAACCACTAATCGCCCCTGCAATAAGGTATTACTGAAGGGGGCATCTGGGCGTAATAAGCGTCGTTGCAGTAGTTGGATGGCCTCGGCCCCCAACTCGTCGCGAGGAACATGCACCGCAGTGAGCGGAACCTCATGAATCTCAGCCAGATTAAAGCCATCCATGCTCATCACCGATAGGCTATCAGGTACACTTATTTTCAATTTATTCAGTGCATTAACGGCCCCTACCGCCATATAGTCGCCACCGGCTAGAATGGCAGTAGGCCACAGGCGTTTATCCTCACACCCCGTCATAAAGTCAGTGACCGCCTGTTCAGCCTCTTCCGCACCAAAACCATGGGTGGTGATCAGATGTTGGCTATCATCAAAACTCATATTATGGCTGGCGAACGCCTCTTTAATCCCCACTAACCGCAGTTCCATGGTATTGCGGCGTAAGCATTGCAATGTGAGGATTTGGCGATGCCCTTGTTGAATCAAATAGTTGGCAGAGAACTCACCAATCAATTGATGGTCTGGCGACACACTATCCAATGACATCTCTTTGTCACGGCAATTCACCAGCACCGAAGGTTTATGTACCCCCGCCGCTAAGGTATGGATACGTGGATCATCAATACCAATGATGATTGCAGCCTCGGTCTGCGGATTGGTCATTTTCTCCAGAAACAGCGAGATATCACTTTGCGTTTCCGATAATCCGCAGTAGCGAATCATGACTTCATGTTGGCTGACGGCTTCGGTAATACCTTGGATGACTTTGTAGTAGAAAATGTCGGTACGCACATCGAAAGCCCGGTGCGGCGCAAAGACCATAATGTTATTGAGCATTAATCGCCCGCTGGATAAATTCTGCAAAATCCCCTGAGATTGCGCATACGCCATCACCTGCTTTTTTGCTTTCGCACTGGTGTTGGCTTTACCAGCTAATACTCTGGATACCGTGCTAATTGAAAGGCCCGTTTGATTGGCTATTTCTTGTATTTTTAGCTTTCCATTCATTTTGTGATCTCTCTCAAATTAGCAAATGAAAAAACTTTCATAGCCGGTAAATGCTTTATTCAGGCCATCACAGAATATAAATGCTGAAATATTATCCAGCTTATGAAAATTCTTTCAAAAAAACGCATATTAATGCCAATTTAAGCTAGCTACCTTGTTTTGGTAAACCAATTTTAAAAACTTATCAGTCCGGTTTGTTTTGATGAAATATAAAAATACGTTAAAAAACAATTAAGTATATTTTATTGGCCGATTTAATGTGAACAATGTCACATTAAAACTCAGCGAAATCTTAATAACCGAAAATGGATCATACCAAAACAATTCGTTGGCCCGGTTAATATGCTACCGGCTAACAGCAGGAGGCTGGGATGAGTGTTGAGATTAATCAATCCGCTAAAGTTATCGGGCGGCGGAAAATAAAGTCACTACGCTGGTGGATGCTGGCACTATTTCTACTTGGGGTCACGGTTAACTATATTACCCGTAACTCTCTGGGCATACTCGCCCCCGAACTGAAAACCAGCCTGAATATGACCACGGAGCAATATTCATGGATCGTGGCCTCTTTTCAGCTGGCTTATACTGTTTTCCAACCGCTGTGTGGCTGGCTCATTGACGTCATCGGCTTAAAGATGGGGTTCCTGATTTGTGCCAGTGTTTGGGCTGTGGTGTGCATGATGCATGCTGGCGCTGGGACGTGGTTCCAGCTAGCGGTGTTGCGCTTCTTTATGGGCAGTGCCGAAGCGGCGGCAACACCGGCAAACGCCAAAGCAATTTCTGACTGGTTCCCGAAGAAAGAGCGGCCAATTGCGGCCGGTTGGGCAGGCGTCGGCTTCTCTATTGGCGCAATGTTAGCCCCACCCATTATTGTATTGGCGCATGTGGCACTCGGCTGGCAAGGGGCGTTTTTATTCTCCGGTGCTTTAGCCATGATTTGGGTGCTGCTGTGGTGGCGCTTCTACCATTCGCCAGATACCCATCCAAATCTGAGCAAAGAAGAGTTTGAACTAATTCATCAGGACAATGAACCCGTGCTGCCACGGCTGCCATTCCTGAAATCATTAGCTATTCTGAGCAAAAATAAGAAATTTTACGGCATTGCGATCCCGGCCTTTCTGGCGGAACCCGCCTGGGCCGTATTTAGCTTCTGGGTGCCACTTTACTTAGCCACCGAGCGCGGGATGGATCTAAAACAGATCGCCATGTTCGCTTGGCTCCCCTTCTTGGCCGCAGATATCGGCAGTGTTGCCAGTGGTTATTTAACTCGATTATATCAGAAGTGGTTTGGCTTCAGCCGCATCAACTCCGTGGTTGCCAGCTCGGTCACTGGTGCTTTTATGATGGTTTCACTGGCGTTTGTGGCTATCACCAAAGACCCTTATCTGGCGATTGCGCTAATCTCCATTGGCGGCTTCGGGCATCAGGTTATCTCTTGCATGCTTAGCGCATTAGTGGTTGATTCTTTTGATAAAAATCAAGTTGCGACCGTCAATGGCCTACGGGGATCGTCCGCGTGGATCGCCAGCTTCCTGTTTACCTTACTCATTGGCGCAGTTTCCGACACCATCGGTTTTAACCCGCTGTTTATCGCCATGGGCTTTTTCGATTTGATTGGTGCCGTATTCCTGATTGCGCTGTTTGCTGAGCGCCGTAATAAGGCGCAACCGGCAACCTAATCCTATCCCCTAATTCTGTTCGCAACAGTGCCGCTGCGCTGTTGCTCAAAAAAGATGAGCTGTGATGAAAACATTAAAAAACTGGCAGTTAATAAATGAATTCCCCGACCATTTAGAATTACGGGTCGATGACCGTCATATATTTTGTCTGTATGTGTTAGAGCAAAACCTCTGTCGCGTACTGATTAAACGTAATGGCGAACTGGCACTGAATCGCACATGGAGCATTGCACCGCAAGGGGATGTGCCGTGGTCGGGACGTGACCGATTGAGTCTGGCGGGTTTCTCAGTGCCAGGCTATCAGTTGGAGCACCATGAGCAGCAGCTGATAGTGACCACTGAATGCTTAAGGGTCACGATTCACCAGCCTTTGCATCTGGCGTGGGAATACAAAAATTCGCAGGGTGAATGGCAGCCACTGGCCGCCGATCGGCCCACCAGCGCCTATCTGCTCAGCCCGCAAGGCGAAGCGATTGCTCACTATCAGCGCCGCTACCCCAATGAACAATATTATGGACTGGGTGAGAAAGCCGGTGATCTTAACCGTGCAGGCCGTCGCTTTGAAATGCGCAATTTAGATGCCATGGGTTATAACGCCGCCAGCACTGACCCGCTCTACAAGCACATTCCTTTTACCATCACCCGCCGTGATGATGTCAGTTTTGGCCTGTTTTATGACAACCTCAGCAGCTGTTGGCTGGATTTAGGTAACGAAATCGATAACTATCATCTGGCTTATCGCCGTTATCAGGCCGAAGCGGGTGATCTTGATTACTACCTGTTCCTCGGCCCAAAAGTGCTGGATGTCACCAAAGCCTTTGTCCGCCTGACCGGTAAGACCCAATTTGGCCCGAAATGGAGCCTCGGCTACAGTGGCTCCACCATGCATTACACCGATGCTCCTGACGCGCAGGTGCAATTGCAAAAGTTTATTGCACTGTGTCAGCAGCATGATATTCCCTGTGATTCTTTCCAGCTCTCATCTGGCTATACCTCAATCAAAAACAAGCGCTATGTCTTTAACTGGAATTACGACAAAGTGCCGCAGCCAAAGGTAATGAGTCAGGCTTTCCTGCAAGCAGGTATCAAGCTGGCGGCCAATATCAAACCTTGTTTGTTGCAGGATCATCCAAAATATCAGCAAGTTGCTGAACGTGGGTTGTTTATCCGTGACGGCGAAACCGGGCTGCCTGAGCGCTCTTCATTTTGGGATGACGAGGGCTCTCACCTTGATTTTACCAACCCCGCAACTGTGGATTGGTGGCAGGAGAATGTGACCAAACAGCTGCTGGAGATGGGGATAGGTTCGACCTGGAATGATAATAACGAATACGAAGTGTGGGATGGCGAAGCACAATGCCATGGGTTTGGTGAATCAATTGCCATCAAACATATCAGGCCAGTAATGCCTTTACTGATGATGCGCGCCTCAATGGAGGCTCAACAAGCATTCGCACCAGATATGCGCCCCTATCTGATATCACGATCTGGCTGTGCGGGCATGCAGCGCTACGCCCAGACCTGGAGTGGCGACAATCGCACCAACTGGCAGACACTGCGCTATAACATCCGTATGGGCCTGGGAATGAGCCTGTCAGGGTTGTACAACCTGGGCCACGATGTGGGCGGTTTCTCTGGCGATAAACCGGAAGCAGAGTTATTTATTCGCTGGGTACAAAACGGCGTGATGCATCCACGCTTTACCATTCACTCATGGAATGACGATAACACGGTAAACGAGCCTTGGATGTACCCTGCGGCTACCCCGATGATTCGCGATGCCATGGTATTACGTTATCGACTGTTGCCCTATTTCTATACGCTGCAATGGCAGGCGACCCATGATGACGAACCGATGTTGCGCCCCACTTTCCTCGATCATGAGCACGATGGCGGCACGTTCAAGGAAAATGACGACTTTATGTTGGGCCGCGATTTGCTGGTTGCCAGTGTCGTAGAGGCGGGGCAACGCCAACGTCTGGTCTATCTGCCTGATAATAATGTCGGCTGGTACTGTTTCCACTCAGGGCAATGGTACAGCGGCGGGCAGACAATCACTTTAGATGCGCCACTCGAGCGTTTGCCGCTACTGGTGCGAGCAGGTGCCGCGCTGCCGCTGTCACGGCGCATTGCTTTTGTGAATGCCAAACTGGACTCTCAACGCGAGCTAGCACTCTATCCGACCAAAGGAGCGGGGCAATCTAGCGGGATGTTGTTTGAAGATGACGGCGAAAGCCACCGCTGGCAGCAAGGCCATGCACTATGGCTGAGCTGGCAGGTGACGACCGATAATCACCGAATTGATATCATCTTTAGCCGCACTGGGAGCTATCAACCCGCATGGCATGAATTGACGGTTAACCTGCCAATGGATGAGTATCGCGAGTTAGTGATCAACGGCGTGACTGGTCATACATTGCAGTTAAATCAGTTGACCTAATGCGTTGAAATCAGGCCCCAAAGCGGGTTCTTTGCCAGAACCCGTTTTTTTTTCACCTAATAGGCATACCTGGCTAACGCAACAATTTGAGTGCGCCAGTCAATGAGCGCACCCATTTTTCCGGCCCGACCAATCCCAAACCATCTAACGGCTCATCGGCAAGTGAACGTAGCGAAAACGCTGCCTCATAATCCTGAAAACTGTGCATCGAACGGGCAAATGCGGGAAAAGGTACAATCGCCCGATCGTGAGTCGCCGCCAATGCTTTCAGCAACACATCTCTTATCTGCGAAGCATTCGCCTGTAAAATAGGTACTGGCAATTTTGAACTCACATCAATCTCTTTGCCCTCCGAATCGGATAGCGCCGTCCCCGCCAGCTGTGGAAATTTTGCGGCTAAACCAATCCCCACTGCGCTGGTGGTATTGGCGATTAAACCCACAGGAAGTTCGGGATTAACGATAATTGCGATCCGCATTTGTTCTGTCACATCAGTGCCTTTTTACCGATAAGTTTGTGCAAAAGATCATATCTCTCCGCCACCGGTAAGTGCTTTCTTTTATCAGCCTCATTCGGCTAATATTGGTAACTTATACCCATACTTAATAATAATCAGGTAGAAAATGCCTTCATCACTGATAACACCGGCAGATATAAAAATATTAAGGCAATTGCAGCGTGCTGGCCGCATGACCAACCAAGAGCTGGCCGATAAAGTGGGTATGGCGACCTCCCCTTGCTGGCGACGGGTGAAGCAACTTGAAGAGAGTGGCGTCATTACGGGCTATCAGGCCAATATTGATCGACGAAAAATTGGCCTGGGAATTTTAGCCTTTATTCGAGTGAAAATTGATAGCCACAGCGAAGAGGAAGCCAAACTGTTTGAAATGCAGGTAAAAGCGTTAAAGCCGGTGATTGCTTGCTACGCTGTCGCGGGGGATGCGGATTTCTTGCTGCAAGTGGTGGCGGAAGATCTCGACAGTTTCTCCACCTTTGCGATGTCAGTTATTCGCCAGCTATCGGGGATTAAAGAGATGCAAACAACCTTCGTGTTGCGCGAAGTCAAACCGCTGGATCACTTGCCACTGGCGTAAACTCCCGCGGGTGCTTTGCTCATCAATCTACGCCGCTAGCACTCGGTTTCGCCCCGATGCTTTTGCGCGGTAGAGTGCCTCATCCATGCGTTTGAACAAGCTATCGGTATCTTCACCTATCTGATGTTGCGCGACGCCGATACTTACCGTGAGTTGTGGCAGATTAGGTTGGCATATCATTTGGATGGTTTCCCTAATAGATTCAGCCAGTTGCAATGCCCCTTCCAGATTGGTTAAAGGCAGTAGAATCGCAAACTCCTCACCTCCCCAACGGAAAACGATATCGCTTTCACGAATGATGGATTCTAGGGTTCTTGCCAACAAAATCAGAACTTCATCCCCCTTGTTATGCCCAAGTTGATCATTAATGGACTTAAAATGGTCTACATCCAATAAAATCAAACTGAAGTCGTGACCGTAACGTTGGCTCTGGGCATGAGAATGTTCGACCAAGGGGAAAAACTGACGTCGATTGCCTAAATCTGTCAGTGGGTCGCGTAGGGCAGCATGTTCCAACGCCTGCTCCAGCCGCTTTTGTTCGGTGATGTCATGGATAATACATAGCATCAATCGCACGCCATCCAACTCAACCGGACCGGCATAGGTTTGCACATGACGGGTATTGCCATCCGCTAATTTATGAATAAAGTTTAGCGGCTTATGACCCCCCGGTAATTTGGCAACCTCATTCATTACCGGCAACACATCCTTCCCCATAGTATTAATTTCCCAGGTGTGCTTCATGCACATCTCATCCCGCGAATAACCATAGAAACGGGTTGCTGCCTGATTAGCATCAACAATTTGCCCTTCTTTCGATGGATCAATAAGTAGCATCGGGGCCGTATTAGTATTGAACAATTGCTCATAAAAACCCTGTTCATCTCGGCGATAGGGTTTTGAGCATAACTGCCCCATATTGGGTTGAGCGAGGACCTTTTCGGAGATATAGAGCCCTTCAAAAACAATAACATCACCATAAGGTTCTATCTGAGTGAGGGAGAGCCGACAACTCAGGGGGAAGATATTTCCTGCGGTCTGGATCGTCCAAATCTCAACAATCTGATCATCGCCAGCCAAAGCAGGAAGGTAGGCCTCCAACTGTTGCTGCGCATGTGCCGAAAATCGGCCATTACGCATTAGTGGTAGATGGCAGTCACCTGCAATCTTTCGGGCTTCCTTGTTAGCAAACAGCAATTCTTGATTTTTGGGTACAACAACCCAAATTGGCGTACTCAAAATATTTAATGCATCTAAGTAAGCTATCAACATAGGAATACCGAGAGAAATTTGGCATAAGAACAGAATACAGTTAATTACCACAGATTCACTACATTTTGATTTATACCCAATGTAGTGGAGCAGCGAGCGGCAAAACGTATTGAGGACCAACGTTGCTACTTTTGGGCGATGCTTAAAATCACGCTAAACGTATTTAAGTAAAAACCTAATGATCACACTCATCGAGAAGTGCGGTGCCATAGGAGTTGTCAATCGTGCAAACCCAACGTCCATCCGGCTCATGGCGAAATACATAAGTTGCACGTCGGGTAGTGGTCACAACGCCACCCAGTCCATCAGGAAAAGACAAAACTGTTTCCATAATCACCAAAGCATCTCCAGAACCTTCAATGACTTGCATCTCTCCCTGTTCAACGACTAACTGGTTTTTAAAGTGGTCAGATATAGCAATGAAGGCTTTTCGAATACTCTCCTTTCCTCTGGCAATCATCCCTGGCTTGATAACCTGTGCAGCATCCTCCGCATAATACGCCATTAGCGCGTCAAAACTCCGCTCAGAAATAGCTTTATCACATGCTTCGATAACCTGACGTATTGGGTGTGAACTCATTGAAAATAGCTCCGTATGTAGGGATAACAAAGCAGGATATTAATCCTCTGATGCACTGACTATCAAAAATCTGGAATAAACTCCTCTTTTCGCAAAGCATGAATGACACCACGCATCAGGTCTGATTTCGAAAAACCGGCGGTATAAATTCTCGATCCCACCTCAACCGGTTGCATATGATTTTTCTCAATCAAACGAGCCGCGTGAGTTGTGGGTTATTCAATGGAACTGAAGATGTAGTAGGGAAATAAGCACTAATGCCGGAAGATTTAATATACAAATAGATTAGCGTACTAACAGATAAGAAATTGGAGTGGGTGAAGCGAAATCCCCCCCGCCCCAAAGATCTCGTAATCTCATGGATTTATTAACAAAAACAGAACACATTGTAGGAGAGTTTTGTAGGAGGAACTACAACGTTTTACAAAGCCGTGTTATCAAGAACGCCGATTAGTTTAAGCGCATCATTTCTGACAGAATCTTGTATTCGTCCAGAGTCAGCGATCAACTTCAATGCTTCAATACTTAGACCATCCCTGATCACTTTTCGCGCTTTACTGAGACGCCCCCGGCAGCTTTTCTCTGTATACCCTTCGTATGAGTGCATGTGCTCAATGATGTCAGCGCTTGATAAATTTGAATCAGCAAAACGAAGGTAGTAGTTGACGAAACACTCCATCCCGATAGCCTTGAGGAGTTCGGCCAGCGTAGCGCTGCTAGCTATCTTCTCCTGCTGCTTCAAAACTTCCTCCACCACTTCGAGCGGAGGAGTTTCAATAGATACTTCATTTACTGAAGCTGAATTACTGACAATTAAATCTTCTTTGATGGAAATAACTCGGGGATCAGAAAGAATTGCTCCTTTTAGGTAAACGATATGTGCGTTAACGTGATCACTATGCCGAGCATAATCTCGTATTACTTCATGCGGGATTTTGTAAGCATCAAGAACGTTGTAATTTTCATCGAAAATAACGGCTATCAGATAATCAAAATCGGCTGCCTCATAATTACGCAATGCACTCAGTTGCCGGGAAGGATTATCCGGCGTAACTCTCCTCGCTTTGATCTGCACTTTCATGCCGTCAGTATCGATGGCATCAGCACCCGCCGACGAATTACTGAGAAGAGTCATACCTAGTGCCTTAGAAACCAGCCATTCGGCATAATCGCCTACAGGATTATTTTTGGTGCGGATAACACCTCTAGAACGCAATTCTATTAAAATTTCCGAATGAAGTGATAGTAACTCAAGATCACACAGTGATGTGAGTAGACTCTTTGATATTAAATGGATATTTTTCAAAACATCTCTCCTTGTGTGAAGTGAAACGGCCACCGTAACGCCTACGTAACGCAGCTGTATTTTGATGTTTTAGGAATGCTTATAGCTATTAACTGCATATGACCATTTACCGCAGCCTAAGCACCATAATGCGCAACGTTGTTTAGCACGAACCCGTGCGTATCAGGATCACGTTCAAGCGTGCTGGAATCATCAATCAGAAAACCACGCTGACTCGACACAAAGGCATAAAGCGACACATTGTCTGCCAAAAGATGTTGAACAACCGTTTCAAGCCCAACCCCAAATGACTCGCAAAACAGCGTCAGGCTGATTTTGCCTGCGCCAGCCAACAATGGGGCATTGCCCCTGATCTTCTCTTTATCCACTTGCCTGAACTCTTCCAGAGACGCATACCATTTATCCAGCAAACGCGCGGCGATCGCTCTGGCATTTGCAAGTTGTCTTGTGCGGGTAGATGCATGAATTTCGCGCTGCCCTATCAGGGCACGATAACGAACCGGAACGGTTATCCGTAGAACATAGATCCCGCTTGGACGTCGATAAAGATTATCACGCTGAGCCATCGGCTGTATCACTCCGTTGTAGGAGGATCACGAGCACCATTACGTATGATTTAGAAAAAACTAGTGAAATGAATACGTTAAGGAAGTTTTGGAGCGGGTGAAGGGAATCGAACCCTCGTATAGAGCTTGGGAAGCTCTCGTTCTACCATTGAACTACACCCGCTTCGGTGTGCGGTTTGCATTATAACCGGTTCTTTGACGTGGGCAAGCGAAGATATAGTCTAAGCGCCGGTATTTTAAGCGATTAGATTAAATAAGCCATAACCTCTACTATTTTCTGGCAATGCTTTGTTCAGTAAAAAGGGCGCCGTAGCGCCCTAATCGATTTGCCGTTAACCGGAGTGACTTATTTTACCGGGCGCATCGCCGGGAACAAGATAACATCACGGATGGTATGGCTGTTGGTAAACAGCATCACCATACGGTCAATACCAATGCCTAAGCCAGCCGTTGGTGGCAAGCCATGTTCTAGTGCGGTGACATAATCTTCATCGTAGAACATCGCTTCGTCATCGCCTGCTTCTTTAGCACTAACTTGATCAGCAAAACGCTGAGCTTGGTCTTCAGCATCATTCAGCTCAGAGAAGCCATTACCAATTTCACGGCCACCAATGAAGAACTCGAAGCGGTCAGTGATAAATGGATTATCATCGTTACGACGTGCCAGCGGAGAAACTTCTGCTGGGTATTCAGTGATGAAGGTTGGCTGAATCAGATGGCTCTCTGCGGTCTCTTCGAAGATTTCGCATTGAACACGGCCCAAGCCCCAGCTCTTCTCAACTTTGATGCCTAGTGACTCGGCAATGGCCAAAGCTTTGTCCATATCATCCAAATCCGCCACATTGGTTTCAGGACGGTATTTGCAAATGGCTTCTTTCATGGTCAATTTGGCAAAAGGTTTACCGAAATCAAACGTCTGCTCACCATACTGCACCACACTACTACCCAGAATATTTTCAGTCAGGGTGCGGAACAACTCTTCGGTCAATACGATCAGATCTTTGTAATCTGCATACGCCATATAGAGTTCCATCATGGTGAACTCTGGGTTATGGCGCGGTGAAACACCCTCATTACGGAAGTTACGGTTGATTTCAAACACACGTTCAAAACCACCCACAACCAAGCGTTTTAAGTACAATTCTGGCGCGATACGCAAGTACATATCGATATCCAGCGCATTATGGTGTGTCACAAACGGACGCGCCGCCGCGCCGCCGGGGATCACTTGCATCATTGGGGTTTCGACTTCCATGAAGCCTTTTTCCACCATGAAGCTACGAATGCCAGACATGACTTGCGAACGAACTTTGAACGTGTTGCGCGATTCGTCGTTAGCGATCAGATCCAAATAACGCTGACGGTAACGAGTTTCCTGATCAGCCAGACCGTGGAATTTATCTGGCAGCGGACGCAGTGCTTTGGTCAGCAAACGCAGCTCGCTACAGTGGATAGACAGCTCACCAGTTTTGGTTTTAAACAGCTTACCCCGTGCGCCGAGGATATCGCCCAGATCCCACTTTTTGAACTCTTCGTTATAAACGCCTTCCGGCAGATCATCACGGGAAACGTACAACTGGATACGGCCACCGACATCTTGCAGTGTCACGAATGATGCTTTGCCCATGATCCGGCGAGTCATCATACGACCGGCAACGGTGACTTCGATATTCAGTGCTTCTAATTCTTCGTTCTCTTTGCTGCCATACTCAGCATGCAACTGGTCAGAGAGGTGCTCGCGGCGGAAATCATTTGGGAAAGCAATCCCCTTCTCTCTTAGCACTGCCAGTTTTTCTCGACGAGCTTGTAACTCACTATTGAGTTCTTGCGCTTGCTCAGCGACTTGTGTTTTTTGCTCTGACATCTCAGTTCCTTATAGCCCGGCTTTCAAACTTGCTTCGATGAATTTGTCCAGATCACCATCCAGTACCGCTTGCGTGTTGCGTGTTTCCACACCGGTACGCAAATCTTTGATACGGGAGTCATCCAGTACATAAGAACGGATCTGGCTGCCCCAACCGATATCGGACTTGTTATCTTCCAGAACCTGTTTGTCAGCATTTTTCTTTTGCATTTCAAACTCATACAGCTTCGCTTTCAGCTGTTTCATCGCTTGATCTTTGTTTTTATGCTGAGAGCGGTCATTCTGGCACTGAGTCACAATATTGGTTGGAATATGGGTAATACGTACCGCAGATTCCGTTTTGTTAACGTGCTGACCACCCGCACCGGATGCGCGGTAAACGTCAATACGTAAGTCAGCCGGGTTGATTTCGATATCAATATCGTCGTCAACTTCAGGATAGACAAAGGCAGAACTGAAAGAGGTATGACGGCGGCCACCGGAGTCAAATGGGCTTTTACGTACCAGACGATGCACGCCAGTTTCAGTACGTAACCAGCCAAATGCATACTCACCGATGATTTTGATGGTGGCAGACTTCAGGCCCGCAACATCGCCATCCGACTCTTCAATGATTTCAGTTTTGAAACCTTTTGACTCAGCCCAGCGCAGATACATACGCAGTAACATGCTGGCCCAGTCCTGAGCTTCTGTGCCACCGGAGCCTGCTTGCAGGTCTAGGTAGCAGTTGGCGCTATCATATTCACCAGAGAACATACGGCGGAATTCAAGCTGGCCTAGTTTGCCATCGAGGATATCTAACTCAGCAACCGCTTCGTTAAACGTCTCTTCGTCGTCAGCTTCAATCGCCAATTCTAGCAAACCCGTGACGTCTTCCATGCCTTGATCCAATTGATCAATGGTGGTGACAATCTCTTCCAGCGCCGAACGCTCTTTACCCAGCGCTTGGGCGCGCTCAGGTTCATTCCAGACGTCGGGCTGTTCCAGCTCGGCGTTTACTTCTTCCAGTCGCTCTTTCTTGGCATCATAGTCAAAGATACCCCCTGAGAACGGCTGTCCGATCAGACAGGTCCTGAATTCGGTTTTTTACCGGGTTTATTTCAAACATGATTTAATGTCTTTTACGTTGAGTCGTCGATGACGGAGTGTCATTAGAACCGGTAATTCTAACGGATCTCAACGACGGTTTATAGCAAGTTGACTATATTTCCTGCTTACTGAGAATTACCGCAGCGTTAACTCCCCGCATTGCCCCGAATCCCTGGCAGATGTCAGTCATTCGGGGAGCCTTTAGTGGCGAACTAATAAGGCCACAAGTGCTGAATCAACAACTGAACACTGCGGTTACCGCGATACTCATTAATATCGAGTTTATAAGCGAGTTTAACTTCACGTACGCTGCTATCCGGCCATAGGGTAGTATCGATATTAAAGGCAATGCCATCCAGCAACGGCCCACCACTCAATGGCTCAATCATCAGCTTCAGGTGGCGCTCCCCCACTAGACGTTGTTGCAGAATACGGAATTTACCGTCAAATGTGGGTTCTGGGAAAGATTGCCCCCACGGGCCACCGTCACGCAGTAACTCAGCTGTTTCGATGGATAAGTCATTGCCTTTCAGCTCGCCATCCGACCAGATAACGCCTTCTAATTGAGAGGCGTCCATCCATTCACCGACTAGATCTGCAAAGCACTGGCGGAACTCATCGAACTTATCCTGCTCTAGCGACAACCCGGCCGCCATGGCATGCCCACCAAACTTCAGAATCAATCCTGGGTTTAGTGTGTCAAGGCGCTCAAGAGCATCACGCATATGTAAACCGGCAACACTGCGGCCTGATCCTTTCAATAAACCATCACCCGCAGGGGCGAAAGCGATAACTGGCCGATGAAAACGCTCTTTAATCCGTGAGGCCAGAATCCCCACCACACCCTGATGCCACTCCGGATGATACATCGCGATACCGTAAGGCAATTCAGTGCTGGTGCGCTCCAATTGGTCACACAGTTGCAGAGCTTCAACCTGCATACCTTGTTCTATCTCGCGGCGCGTCTGATTTAGCGTATCGAGATCGATTGCCAGTGTACGAGCCTGAGCGATATCGTCACTGAGGAGCAGTGCCACCCCAATAGACATATCATCCAGACGCCCGGCGGCATTGAGCCGTGGGCCGAGGGAGAAGCCCAAATCGTTCGCCGCCAGTTGACGAGCATCACGGTTTGCCACCTCCAGTAACGCGCGAATCCCCGGACGGCATTTTCCCGCACGGATGCGGCTTAGGCCTTGGTGTACCAAAATTCGGTTGTTGGCATCCAGCGGCACCACATCGGCGACTGTGCCGAGTGCCACTAAATCCAGCAATTCAGCCAGATTGGGGATAGCCAGTGCACGTTGCTCAAACCAACCGCAGTCTCTAAGGCGAGCACGTAGCGCTAGCATCAGATAAAAGGTGACCCCAACCCCTGCCAGCGATTTGGACAGAAAATCACATCCGGCTAGATTCGGGTTAATGATGGCTTCTGCCGCAGGCAAGGTTTCACCGGGCAAATGATGATCGGTAATCAGCACCTGAATGCCCTTGGCATGGGCCAAGTCCACCCCAGCGTGGGAGGAGATGCCGTTATCTACCGTAACGATCAGTTCCGCGCCACGGGCGGCAACTTGCTCCACCACTTCAGGGCTAAGCCCATAGCCATCTTCAAAGCGATTTGGCACCAGATAATCAATATGACTGCCGCCCATGCTACGTAATGCAAGCACTGCCAACGCAGTACTGGTTGCGCCATCGGCATCAAAATCACCGACGATCACAATGCGCCGCCGCTCTGCTAGCGCTTGTTGCAGCAGGGTGACACCCGTGTCAATGCCGTCAAGTTGCTGCCATGCCAACAGGCCTTTGACGCCGCGCTCTAGCTCTTCGGCACTTTTTACGCCGCGACTGGCGTAGAGACGGCGCAGCAACGGGTGTAATTGTGCAGGTAAATGGCTGTCATCTGCCGCTTCACGACGACGAAGTTGAGTTTTCAATGTCACGGGTGATTAACCCGCTGCTTTGACGGAAGCCTGATGCTTGTTCAGCATCTGTAACATCTCTTTTGGCTCCATATAACCCGGAACGACAGTGCCATTTTGCAGCACAATGGCTGGCGTTCCCTGAATACCAAACTGCACACCTAGCTGGTAATGCTTGCTGATATCGGTTTTACAGGTTGCCGGTGAGATCTCAGTGCCTTTCATCGCATCATCGAATGCTTTGTTGCGATCGGCCATGCACCAGATGGAGCGCATATCTTTTTCCGCCTGAGAGCTTAAGCCCTGACGCGGGAAGGCCAGATAACGCACGGTAATTCCCAGTGCGTTATAGTCTTTCATCTGCTCGTGCAATTTATGGCAGTAACCGCAGGTGATATCGGTAAACACGGTAACAACGTGCTTTTCCTGTGGCGCTTTGTACACGATCATTTCGCCGCTCAATGCTTCAAGTCGTTTCACCAGCGACTGATTGGTCACATTCACTGGCTGGGTACCACTGACGTCATATAGCGGTCCTTGCAACAGATGTTTGCCGTCCGCCGAAATATAGAGCACACCACTTTCAGTCATTACCGTACTCAAACCGGGGATCGGCGACGGCTGGATATCTGCTTGCTGAATATCGAGTTTTTTTAGTGTCTGTTGGATAGCCGTATCATCAGCATGAGCCAAACCAGTGAGTGCCGCGATTAGCATCGGCAGCAGCAATAAACTTTTTTTCATATAAAAATCCTATCCTTTTCCACGCAACAATTATGCGCGCGGATGATGCTGTTGATGTAGCTGCTTCAAACGTTCAGTCGCTACATGGGTATAAATCTGGGTCGTCGACAGATCACTGTGGCCCAGTAACATTTGTACCACACGTAGATCCGCACCATGGTTCAACAGATGCGTGGCAAAAGCATGCCGTAATACGTGGGGCGAAAGCCGTTCACTATCAATACCTGCAAGGATCGCATAGTGTTTGATTCGATGCCAGAAAGTCTGGCGGGTCATTTGCTGGCTGCGGTTGCTGGGGAAGAGCACATCCAGCGACTGACCATTGATAAGCCACGGACGCCCGTGCTCCATGTAGTTCTCAATCCAGTACACAGCCTCTTCGCCCAAGGGCACTAACCGCTCTTTATTGCCTTTACCGATTACTCGCACCACGCCCTGGCGCAAACTGACGTCACTGATGGTCAGCCCAACCAGTTCAGATACCCGCAAGCCCGTGGCATAGAGCACTTCCAGCATCGCTTTATCACGCAACTCCAACGGAATATCAACATTGGGTGAGTTGAGCAATGCATCAACCTGCGCCTCACTGAGATCTTTCGGTAAACGCTGCGGCAGCTTAGGTGATGAAAGTATGGCTGTCGGGTCATCGTCACGTAATTTTTCGCGATATAAATATTGGAATAACCGCCGCATCGCACTGAGCAAGCGGGCGGAACTGGTGGCTTTATATCCACCCTCAATGCGCTCAGCAAGGAAAGATTGCAGGTCCTGCGAACCGGCGCGCAATAAATCACTGCCGTGATGTTCTAACCATCCGGTTAATGCATGTAAGTCCAAACGGTATGACGCCAGTGTATTCTCCGCCAGATTCCGCTCCAGCCATAAAGCATCAAGAAACTGTTCAATCAGCGGGTTATTTTGCTGTTGCATTGCTGTTGCTCTCTTTGATTGAACTCAGCCGCCATTATGCCTGATGACAGGACAAATCTGGTACACTCGATGCTATTCCTTATTAGTAATGCTATGGCTATACATCATGAAGATTGGTCTCTTTTACGGCTCCAGCACCTGTTATACCGAGATGGTGGCAGAAAAAATCCGCGATATTCTCGGCGAAGATTTGGTTGATTTGCATAATCTGAAGGATGTCAGCCCCCGCCTGATGGAGGAGTACTCCATCCTGATTTTGGGTATTCCTACCTGGGATTTCGGTGAGTTACAGGAAGACTGGGAAGCCATCTGGCCACAGTTAACAGCACTTAATCTCAAGGGAAAGATTGTCGCCATGTATGGTATGGGCGATCAATTCGGTTATAGCGAATGGTTCCTTGATGCCCTTGGCATGCTGCACGACCATATTGCACCGCTGGGCGTGAAATTTATCGGTTTTTGGCCAACGGCAGGGTTTGAATTTACCAGCCCCAAACCGCTCAGCGCCGATGGTGAACACTTTGTCGGCCTGGCGTTGGATGAGGTCAATCAGTACGATTTGAGTGAAGCGCGGATCGAGCTGTGGTGTGAGCAGATTCTGTTAGAGATGGACGCGCTGCTTTAATTAATCCAACACTGAAAATCAAAAAACGGGCACATAGGTGCTCGTTTTAGCTTGCTGGCAAACCTCATTTATAGCTCGGTGATTGGCGGGGCGACGTACCGATGGGCGCTCCGACGGCTTACCCGTTACGACCCATTCGGCACATTTCCCCGCGAATCAACTTTGTCAACGGTCTGGTTTAAGTCCCAATCTTACTTCCACAACCGGAATTTATCTTGAGCTGCGCCTTCATCCGTCGCTGATTCGGCATTTTTCGCCCCGGTAAAATGCGGTGGTAAAGCCACTTGATACCAGTCCAGACGCCGTGTCAGTACCATTACTGCCGCTAGCACCATAAACAGCAATCCGGCCCCGAGTAGCAGTGCATTGTCTTCGGATTGCAGCAAGCCAAACAACACCCCGTACAACAGTAATAGGCCACCAGCAAACAACAGACCACGTAACCAGCCGCGCAAAACAGCACTCAGATAGATAGCAATCAGTGCACTGCAACTCAGACTGGCAATAATATAAGCCCACGTGAAACCAAGGTGCTCAGAGAACGCCAGCAGCATCAGATAGAACAGCACCAGTGCCGCGCCCACCAACAGATATTGAATCGGGTGTACGCGCAATGAGGTCAGGCTTTCAAACAGGAAGAAGCTAAAAAATGTCAGGCCGATAAACAGAATGGCATATTTGATCGCACGCTCAGTCAGTTGATAGTGGTCAACTGGCTCAATCAGACTGGTGGTGAAAGCCGGTAACTCGTTGAAATCAAAAAGCGCCCCGTCGCTGGCAAAGTTGATATTCATGCTATTGGCCAGCCAGTTACTGCTCCAGTGCGCCCGGAAACCATTTTCATCCACTTTGCGCTGCATCGGTAGGAATTCGCCGACAAAATTAGGGTGTGGCCAGTTGCTCTGTAAGGTCAGCTCACTGCTACGCCCAACCGGTACCACTGACAGACTATTGGTGCCCATCAGGGTCAGTTTAAAGTCGATATCAAATTTGCCCTGCTGAATCTGTGCCCGTGTCAGTGGTGCATGCACCCCTTGCGCAGCACGTCCCAGAAAAGCCCCTGGCTCGAAGTTGATTTTTTCACTGCCTAACGTCAACGGCGAGATCTGCTGGATACCCCGTGAATCACTCAGTGCCAAGACCAATGACGGTGCGCCGATGATGACGCCCTCACGATCCAAGTCATCCAGCGAGGAGGGTTCAAATTGACTGTGGAAATAGAGTTCACCCTGGTATACCTGCGCTTTATAAATACCCAGTTGGCGCACTTCAACATTAGGTGCGCCCTTGACGGTCATGACCTCGGGAAGTAAGTAGCGATGGCGGCTAACCCGCTGGCCCTGTTTCTTGCCGTCCACTTCCGTTTCCACCCATTCGCTGTATGGCACCACAATCAGCGGGCCAAGGATCTTCTGCGATCGGCTGGTGCTGTCACTCACTTTATCAATCACACTCTGTCGATAGCCGCTGCGCTCATAGATAACGTTCAGCAACATCTCTTTCGGGATCATCATCAGCAAAATTAAGCCCAGCAGTGTGGCTATTTTCCAAAACAGTACAGATTTGAACATGGCTTGCGCTCCTTTTAAGGTCAGGAGAGCAGCTTAAGAGAGTAAAGTGAAAGGAGAATGAGGCTATGTGAAGCGAAAGTGAAGTCAGCGAATCAAGCGCTATAGAGCGGTAACGTCAAGCGGGCGCATACCCCTTGCGGTTGGCGGTTTTCCAGGGAAATAGTCCCTTGATGAATCGCCGCGACTTCGCGCACAAAATTCAGCCCCAGCCCGGTACTTTTCGGGCTATTGGCTCTGGGCAGCGAATAAAAACGGTCGAAAATCTTCTCTTGAGCATAATCGGGAATGCCGCTGCCACTGTCCTCAACGGTGATCAGATAGTCGGTGGTTTGCCGCTGCCCCCGTAATGTCACCTCGCCCCCTACTGGCGTGAAATCCAGTGCGTTATCAATCAGATTGGTCAACGCCTGACTCAGCAACAGAGCATCACCGGTTAATATCGCGCTATCGGCACCGATTAGCCGCAAATGAATGCCGCGACTGACCGCCTGTGCTTCTTTGCCACTGAAGGTCTGCTTCACTATGTGGCTTATCTCCAATGGGGAGAGTTGCAGGTCTACCCGGCTCTCCAGCCGTGCCTGAATCAGCATTTTATCCACCAGTTGCTGGATACGTGCACTTTGCTGTTCGATATTAAGCAGGAAGCGCTGAGCCGTGGCTGGTGGCGGGGATTCGCGCAATAGCTCAGCGGCACCCGTGATGGCCGCCAGCGGGCTTTTCAGTTCATGGGTCAGCGTATGAACATATTGTTCGATATAGGCTTTACCATCCAATTTTAGCCGCATACTTTCCAATGCCCGCGCCAAATCATTCAGTTCGCTGCTCCCCATGGCGGGCAGCGCCACCGATTGCCCCTCAGCAACCCGTTCGGCGTAATTAACTAACTTGCCAATGGCCCGATTGATCCACCAAGCAAATCCCAAGCCAATCAGCAGCGCAATGCCCAGCAGAATCCCACCGGCTAACAAGATCTTACGTTCACTGCGTTTGATAACTGGGGCCATGGAGATATTGGGTTTACCCACACTGAGCACCCCAATAATTTTATTTTCAACGATGACCGGGGCTGCCACATACATCACCGAGCTTTGCTCATCATGGGGGTCGGTGCGGCTACTGCGTGCGCCATACTCACCGCGTAACGTCAGCCAGACGTCATTCCAGCGTGAATAATCCTGACCCACTGATTTACCTGACGAATCAAAAATCACCCGCCCGTCGGCATCGGTCAAATAGACCCGATATTCGTTGCGATCCTTGCGGATGCCCTCGATATTAGCCCCGATGGGCCGCAGATTCAGCGACGCAAAAGCTTGCGCCAGTTGGCCCTCGGCAACCTTATTTTGCAGCATGTCCTGCCGGGCGAACTGTGCCAGTAAGGTCGCGGTATCCACTAACGTGCCTTCGGTGGCGCGCCGTACTCCGGGCTTTACTTCCTGCACAAAAATACGAATCACAAAGTAACCGGCAATGGCGACGATCAAAAAATAACCCAGCAACAGACGGATGCCGATTTTCATAGGAAACCTATGTTCATAGCAAAACCTATGTTCATAGCAAACCGCTTTTCATAGAAAATAGCTCATGGGCGAGGACTCATCATCGGCACGTTAAGGTTGATACGTCAGGCTATAGCCCAACCCGCGATGGGTGCGGATGGGCGACTCTTCATCGTAAGTCATGCGCAGTTTTGAGCGCAGAGTTTTGATATGAGTGTCGACAGTGCGATCCTGGCTCTCTTCCGCCTGCGCCCAGACAATATCCATCAGTTGTTGGCGTGAGAATATGCGCTCAGGGGCCAGCAATAAGGTTTTCAGCAGCAGGTATTCATAGCGTGTTAGCCATAGAACTTGTTGATGATAGGTCACACGCGTCCCCGCTTCATCCAGCGTGAAATGACCAAACTGGTGTAGTGCGGCAGGTGTCGAGAACGTTTGTGACTTCTGTAAGCGCCGCAAGACGGTGCGAACTCTGGCGCTCACTTCACGGGGCGAAAAGGGTTTCGCAATATAGTCGTCGGCACCTATTTCCAGACCGACAATCCGGTCCAGCTCTTCGCTACGGGCGGTCAAAAAGACCACCGGCAGTTCCGGCATCTGCGCCAATAGGCGGCGGCAAAGGTCAAAACCGTTGATATCAGGCAAGCCGACATCGACGATCGCCAGTGCCGGCGGGCCGTTAGCCAGTGCCGCTAGCGCGGGCTCCCCCCGATCAAACCACCGGAGGGTAAAACCTTCGCTTTCCAACGTATAAATCAGCGTGTCGGCGATGCTCGGCTCATCTTCCACCAGCCAAATCAAAGGCTTCATCGATTCAAACCCTCATCAGCATCAAAGGAGTGGCGCAGTAGCAGGCAGAGTTGCCGCCACTCATCTTCTGACATGCTATCAGCCGCCAACCATAAACGCTTACGGGTCGAATGGTGACTAGCCTGTTTTAAGCTCAATAACACCCCATAACGGGTGATCCAGGGCTGTTTAACCACAATCCATTCGAGCCTTTTCCATAGCACCACATTGCCGGGTTTCAGCCTGATCTCACCCTGACAGGAGGTAATGTTTTTCTGGCTGCGGATACACTCAAACACCACGAGCGTCAGCAATACTAACCATAGCGCGGTATAGCCCTGAGGCCAGGGCGCGACCAGCGTGAGTATCACCAAAACACCGTGCGTCAATAAAGAGAAAAGTTGAGTGTGCCAGGATACCCGCAGGTCACATCGCCACTGGGCCACGGGCTTTATTTCGTGCTTGAATCAATTTAACCATCTGACGCAGCTCGCTATCCTGCGGCTCCCCATGATTCATCAGCCAATTAAATAAATCAGGGTCATCGCATTCGAGTAAACGAATAAAAACCTGCTTCTCATTGTCACTCAAGCCATCATATTCATATTCGAAAAATGGCATGATAGAGATATCCAGTTCACGCATGCCACGACGGCACGCCCAGTGAATACGGGCTTTATTATCGATTTCCATGTCCTGATTGACTCCTCAATGAAGGATGCTGATAGGCTAAAGGCGCTATAGTGCTATTTATTTCAATCATAGTCAGCACTCCGCCACAAAATCTGCGGCTATTGTACCTCAGATAGAGGGAATGCGGAGATTGGATAATAATGGCAAATCCGTGGAATAACTGCTTGCAAAGCTACCCGCCTATTTTACCATTGGTAGCATAAGCTCAGAGCACCTCATTGGCAGGTGCTATTTATTGGCAAGTACTTTTCAATTGCAGGTAAACAATGGCACATAATACTCCGTTCGCTGCACAACCGCCGGTCGCGTCCTCCGAGCTGCCGTTAACGCTGATTTCACTTGAGGATTGGGCACTGGTGACCTTAACTGGTGCTGATCGCGTCAAATATCTGCAAGGCCAAGTAACCGCAGATATTGATGCCCTGCCCGCTGATCAACATATTCTTTGCGCCCATTGTGATGCCAAAGGAAAGATGTGGAGCAACCTGCGGCTGTTTTACCGTGGCGAGGGGCTGGCGTTTATCGAACGTCGCAGTCTGCTTGATAACCAGCTAAGTGAGCTGAAAAAATACGCCGTGTTCTCCAAAGTGGTGATCGCCGCACAACCCGAGGCGGTTTTATTGGGTGTCGCGGGCACACAGGCAAGAGCCACGCTGGCAGAGCTGTTTGCCGAATTACCCGATGCCGAGCATCCGGTGGTACAGCAAGGGAGTAGCACGTTGTTGCACTTCTCGCTGCCAGCCGAACGTTTCCTGTTGGTGACGGATGCCGAACAGGCGCAGCAACTGGTGGATAAACTGGCTGATCGCGCGCAATTAAATAACAGCAAACAGTGGTTGGCGCTGGATATTGAAGCTGGCTTCCCCATCATTGATGCGGATACCAGCGCGCAATTTATTCCGCAAGCCACAAACATTCAGGCGTTGAATGGCATCAGCTTCAGCAAAGGGTGTTATACCGGGCAGGAGATGGTCGCCAGAGCAAAATACCGTGGCGCTAACAAACGTGCATTGTTCTGGCTCGCGGGTCAAGCCAGCCGTGTACCAGCAGTCGGTGAAGATTTAGAGTGGCAGTTGGGTGAGAACTGGCGTCGTACCGGTAGTGTGTTGGCAGCGATTCAGCTCAGTGATGGTAAAGTGTGGGTTCAAGCGGTATTGAATAACGATCTGGCGGCAGACAGTGTGTTGCGGGTGCGTGATGATGCAGATAGTGTGCTTTCTATTCAGCCATTGCCATATTCGCTGGCCGAAGAGTAACCATCAAGTCGCCATATATTGAGGTCGGTTATCCGGCCTCAATGTGTTATTTGAAAATATCAAACGTACAGATAGATCGCCATAAAGTGGCAGACACTGCCGCCTAATACAAAGCCGTGCCAGATGGCGTGGCCGAAGCGGATGCGTTTCGAGGCGTAGAAAATCACCCCCAGAGTGTACAGCAAGCCACCTATCGCCAGCAGCGCCAGCCCGCCAATCTCAAGTTTCACCGCCAACTGATAAATCACGATCAATGATAACCAGCCCATCGTCAGGTAAGTGACCAGTGACAGCACTTCAAAGCGGTGAGCAAAGGCCAATTTGAATATCACGCCAACCAGCGCCAGCCCCCAGATAACCGCCATTAAGCCTCGAGCTAAGGGAGAATCCAGCCCCACCAGCAGAAACGGCGTATAGGTTCCGGCGATTAAAATGTAAATGGCGCAGTGGTCAAACTTCTGTAGCCAGAGTTTCGCTTTGCGGTGTGGGATAGCGTGATACAAGGTGGAGGCCAGAAACAGCAAAATAATGCTGCCGCCATACAGGCTGTAGCTGGTGAGCGCTTTAGTGTCAGCCCCACTATCCACGGCTTGCACCAAGAGCAATACCAATCCGATAATGCCGAGCACCACCCCAATGCCATGGCTGATGCTGTTGGCTATCTCTTCCGCCCAAGGGTAAAGCGGGGTCGTCGGTGCCGCTGGCACCTCAGAGATTGCCGAAGTAGATGATTTATTCTTCAATACTAGTTTTCCTGAATATTATTTGTTTTATCGTACTTAATTGTTATCTCATCCGGTGAGCGCTGTAGCAGAGTATCTAATTGCACAAAAATGCCGCACTCAGATTAACTGAGAATGATTCCAGTGTACACGTGTACGCTTAAATATTCTGTCAGCACATGTAAGCTGCCATGTCGGCGGCGCATCATTCAGGAGAATAGCCGCAAACCCCGTCTGTTATTTCCCACCCGCCAGATCCAACACACTGCCCGTGACATAAGAAGCGTTGTCTGATAGCAACCAGACAATGGCTTCCGCCACTTCTTGCGGGTAGCCGCCACGTTTCATGGGGAGCAAATGTTTAACCCGATCCACTCGCCCCGGTTCGCCGCCGCTGGCGTGGATATCGGTATAAATCAAGCCCGGCCGCACCCCGTTGACTCTGATGCCCTCAGCGGCTACTTCCAGCGACAAACCGATGGTCAGCGTATCAATCGCCCCTTTGGAGGCGGCATAATCCAAGTATTCTCCCGGCGCGCCGAGACGAGCGGCGGCAGAAGAGACATTAACAATCGCACCACCATCACCACCGTGGCGATAGGCCATGCGCTTAACGGCTTCGCGGCTGCATAAGAAATAGCCGGTCACATTGGTGGTCAACACCCGATTGATGCGCTCGGCGGTTAGCCCTTCAATGCTGGATTGCGTAAACAGAATACCGGCATTATTGACCAATGCGGTGAGCGGCCCGAGTTGCGCTTCAAGTTGCTCAAACAGCGCGACAACCTGTAGCTCATCAGCAATATCAGCCTGTAATGCCACTGCCAATCCACCCGCAGCAACAATCTCGGCCACCACCTGCTGAGCAGCTTGTTGGTCATTGATATAATTGACCGCCACCCGATAGCCCTGTTTTGCCAGTAGCAATGCGGTAGCACGACCAATCCCCCGACTACCACCCGTCACCAATGCAACTTTTTTATGCATTTATAACCTCCCTATTCCACCGTGAATATTTCCTCAATTTGAGGAGTAAGCGTAGCCATTCATCAAGGAAACACCAACAAAAACAAAAGGGCCGCTTACGCGACCCTTGAGGTTATTGACAAAGTGCCAGCGGCGGAGAGAACAGGCAGATCGTAAAGACGCCGTAAAATCATCCCTGATGGCTCGAGCCGCGCCCTCCCTGGCGCGGACGCTTTACTCTTCTACCTGTCCTCTCCGTTTCAGATCGAGTCATCGAGGTTTGTCAGTAGTCTGAAAGCCCACTTACGTAACCCTTCATTTCATTGATAGCTGCACCACGTTTATTCGTAATCAGCAATAGGCACACATGAGCAAAACAGATTGCGGTCGCCGTAAACATCATCCAGACGTTTCACCGTCGGCCAATATTTGTTCTCCATCACACCGGCGATGGGGAAGACGGCCAGCTCACGGCTGTAGGGATGCTGCCAGTCACTGACCAACTCAGCTTGGGTATGAGGCGCATTCACTAGCGGGTTATCTTCCAGCGGCCATTCACCACGGGCCACTTTTTCGATCTCCGCCCGAATCGCCAGCATGGCATCAATAAAGCGATCTAGCTCAACTTTGCTTTCAGATTCAGTCGGTTCCACCATCAACGTACCGGCCACCGGGAAGGACATGGTAGGCGCATGGAAACCGAAATCAATTAATCGCTTGGCGATATCCATCTCGCTGATGCCTGTCGCCTCTTTTAGCGGGCGAATATCCAGAATACATTCGTGTGCAACGCGACCATCGTGACCGGTATACAGCACCGGATAGGCCCCTTTAAGTTGGGTCGCAATGTAGTTGGCATTCAAAATCGCCACCTGACTCGCTTGCTTCAGGCCATCGGCCCCCATCATGCGGATGTACATCCAACTGATGGGTAAGATAGACGCGCTGCCAAATGGTGCCGCAGAAACCGCCCCTTGCTGAGTGGTCATGCCATCAATTTGCACCACACTATGACCGGGAACAAAGGGCGCTAAATGGGCTTTGACGCCAATTGGCCCCATGCCTGGGCCGCCACCGCCGTGTGGGATGCAGAAGGTTTTGTGCAGGTTAAGGTGTGAGACATCCGCACCGATATAACCCGGCGTGGTAATCCCCACCTGCGCATTCATGTTCGCGCCATCAAGGTAAACCTGACCGCCAAACTGATGCACGATCTGGCAAACTTCACGAATCGTCTCTTCGTACACGCCGTGGGTGGACGGGTAAGTCACCATAATGCATGACAGCTCATCACCGGCTTCGCCCGCTTTTTGGCGCAGGTCGTGCAGGTCAATATTGCCTTGCTTATCACAGGCCACCACCACCACTGACATCCCTGCCATTTGCGCGGAAGCTGGGTTAGTACCGTGGGCAGAGCTTGGGATCAGGCAGATATGGCGGCTCGCCTGATTACGGCTCTCATGGTAGCGACGGATCGCCAGCAGACCCGCATACTCCCCTTGTGCGCCCGAGTTAGGCTGCATACAGACGGCGTCATAACCGGTCAGTTGCACCAGCCATTGTGACAGTTGACCAATCATCTGCTGATAGCCAGCCGCTTGCTCCGGTGGGCAGAATGGGTGCAGCTCAGCGAATTCCGGCCAAGTAATGGGGATCATCTCAGCGGCAGCGTTCAGCTTCATGGTGCAGGAGCCCAGCGGGATCATCGCCTGATTCAGCGCCAAATCTTTGCGCTCTAAACGATGCATATAGCGCATCATTTCGGTTTCGCTGTGGTAACGGTTAAAGACTGGATGAGTCAGGATCGGATCTTGGCGCAGCATTGAAGGCTCAATCGACTGGCTGTGCTGGCTGACTTTGGCATCAAGCTGGTCAATATCCAAGCCGTGATCATCACCAGCTAACAGGGCGAACAGCACCTGAATGTCTTCACGAGAGGTGGTTTCATCCAGCGTGATACCTACTGCACCATGAATATCAGTTCGCAGATTAATACCAAAACTCAATGCACGGGCCATGACTGCGGCTTTGTCTTTGACCTCAACCGTCAGGGTATCAAACCAGTGCTGGAAGCGCAGCGTCAGACCCGCTTGCTGCAAGCCCGCCGCCAGAATATCGGTCAGGCGATGAATGCGGCCAGCGATGCGCTGCAAGCCCTGTGGGCCATGGTAGACCGCATACAGGCTGGCGATATTGGCCAGTAGCACCTGAGACGTACAGATATTGGAGTTGGCTTTCTCGCGGCGGATATGTTGCTCACGGGTTTGCATCGCCATGCGCAGCGCAGTGTTACCGGCAGCATCGCGCGATACCCCGATAATCCGGCCCGGCATCGAGCGCTTAAATTCGTCACGGCAGGCAAAGAAGGCGGCGTGTGGACCACCGTAGCCCATTGGCACACCAAAGCGTTGAGCGGAACCGAAGACCACGTCAGCCCCCTGTTTGCCCGGTGCAGTCAGCAGCACCAACGCCATGATATCAGCGGCAACACTGGTAATAATTTTGCGTTTTTTCAGCTCAGCCAGCAGTGCACTGTAGTCATGCAACTCGCCGGTAGTACCCACTTGTTGCAGCAGTACGCCGAAAATACCGTCCAACTCCAGCACTTTTTCTGCGCGATCAATGATCACTTCAAAACCAAAGGTTTCAGCGCGGGTCAGTACCACATCCAGCGTTTGGGGATGAACATCATCGGCGACGAAGAAGCGGTTAGCGTCTTTCAACTTACTGGCGCGTTTAGCCAGCGCCATGGACTCTGCCGCTGCCGTGGCTTCATCCAGCAAAGAGGCGGACGCCAGATCCAGACCGGTCAGGTCTTGGGTCAACTGCTGGAAATTCAGCAGCGCTTCCAAACGGCCCTGAGAAACTTCTGGCTGATAGGGAGTATAAGCGGTGTACCAACCCGGATTTTCCAGCATATTGCGCAGGATCACCGGTGGTGTCAGAACTGGGCTGTAGCCCATGCCGATATAGGATTTATAGCATTGATTCTGGCTGGCAATCCCTTTCAGCTCCGCCAGCGCCTGATGTTCAGTGGCAGCATCACCCACCGGAGGCGGGCTGGGCAATTGGATATCGGCCGGAACAATCTGCTGGATCAATGTACTTAACGAGCTGGCACCCACGGCGGCCAACATCTGTTGCTGCTGTTCAGTTGAGGAGCCGATATGGCGCTGAATAAAAGCATCATTATGTTCAAGCTGGCTGAGATTCTGAGTCATTGCTACGAATTCCTGAATAGGGCATGAGACGGGAAGTTGGGCTGATTTCAAAGGGCGTTATTGTTGCAGGCAGTTTGGACTCGGACAGCGCACAGAAACCGGTACGTACACAGAGTATCTGATAATAACTAGTACGTGAGGATTTCGAGCACTGCCCGGGTTCAAAATGGCAAATAAAATAGCCCTTACTCGTCGATAGTGGCTAAATATGCTTCAGCATCTAACAAACTCGCCAACTCGCTTTCATCAGACGCTTTAATGCTGAACAACCAGCCATCAGTATAAGGCGCGCTGTTCACCAGCTCTGGTGAGCTTTCCAGCTCGGTATTGACCGCGACTATCTCACCGCTGATAGGCGCGTAGATATCGGATGCCGCTTTAACTGACTCAGCAACAGCACAGTCGCTGCCTGCGGAAACGTCGCTGCCGACTTCGGGTAAATCAACAAACACCATATCGCCCAGTAGTTCCTGCGCATGTTCAGTGATCCCGACGCTATAGACGCCATCGCCATCGGCACGAACCCACTCATGGGAAGAGGCGTATTTTAAATCTGCTGGTACATTGCTCATTGCTGCAACTCCAATTAATTTGGGTATAGAGCCAAAATTCAGGCTCGTATAATCTGGAATGATGACAAATAAACTTACTGAACGACCGGCTTACCGGCCCGCACGAAACCCGGTTTTGTGACGCGCACTGGCATTTCACGATGACGAATCTGCACTATGGCACTCTCACCGATACCGGCAGGCACACGGGCCAGCGCGATGCTGAAACCCAGTGTTGGCGAGAAGGAGCCGCTGGTGATAACCCCCACCTGCGCCTGACCCGAGGCATCGGTAAAATGCACCGGCAACTCATTACGTAATACGCCTTTTTCGGTCATGATCAAGCCGACCAGTTGCTCAGTGCCGTTAGCTCGCTGCTGCTCCAGAGCTTCACGACCAATAAACTGGCGATCTTCCGGCGACCAGGCTACCGTCCAGCCCATATTGGCGGCTAATGGCGAAACAGTCTCATCCATCTCTTGACCGTAGAGGTTCATCCCCGCTTCCAGCCGCAGAGTGTCACGAGCACCCAGACCCGCAGGTTTCACGCCAGCAGCAAGCAGTTGCTGCCAAAACTCAACCACCCGCTCTTTTGGCAGCGCGATTTCATAGCCCGCTTCACCAGTATAGCCAGTGGTGGCGATAAACAAATCACCCGCCTGAATGCCAAAAAATGGCTTCATTCCTGCAACGGCTTGCTGCTGCTCAGTGGTCAGTAACGTTGCGACTTTTTGCTGTGCCGTAGGGCCTTGTACTGCCACCAGCGCCAGATCGTCGCGCACAGTCACTTCCACCTGATAAGGCTCAGCATGCTGAGTGATCCAGGCCAGATCTTTGTCACGAGTGGCAGAGTTAACCACTAAGCGGAAATAGTCTTCGCGGAGGAAGTAGACAATCAAATCATCAATGACACCGCCGGACGCATTCAGCATCCCGGTGTAAAGGGCTTTGCCCGGTTGGGTCAGTTTGGCGACATCATTGGCTAACAGGTAGCGGAGGAATTCACGGGTACGCGCGCCGTGCAGGTCGACAATCGTCATGTGAGAAACATCAAACATACCGGCGTCTTGGCGCACGATATGGTGCTCGTCGATTTGCGAGCCGTAATGCAATGGCATCATCCAGCCATGAAAATCTACCATGCGCGCACCGCACGCGACGTGTTGGTCATACAGCGGGGTCTGCTTAGCCATCTTTTCCCTCAATATACCCGTCGCACTTGACGTCGCAGGGGACTAGCTTGCTGCCTATCCGCAACGCCAATGACTTTGGGAATAACATTAATGAGTGTTTTGTATCGGCTCCAAAACCCACTAAAAACAGGTATGAGCACCGCTACGCAAACGATACCTTTTACCCAACGTTATCACCGAATCTATTCGGTAACCATAAGCTAAAATAAGCGATAACAGAGGTTGAAGGTATAAAGTGCAGGGGTATTATGCAGAGTTTTCCACTGTAAAACTGCGTACATAGGCACACAATTAACAATTAAACAGTGAAAGTAGCGATGTTATATAACCAAACAACCAAAACCCTGTCAGATTCAACTTTTCAGGTTTTGGCTGGATGTGAGAAAAACTAATGCGAAAAACAGACTGAAATTAGATTTTTTCAACTGAGAGGAGATTTACGAGTCTGGGGATGACGCATCTAACCACGTAGGCAAATCATTTAGCCCCATCGCCTGCCGCACTAACTGCGGTTTAACTCCCGGCAAGTTATCCGCCAGTGTTAATCCAATATCGCGCAGCAGTTTTTTCGCAGGATGACTGCCCGCAAACAGATCACGAAAGCCCTGCATACTGGCAAGCATCACCGCGGCGCTGTGCTTACGGCGGCGTTCATAACGGCGTAGGTAGAGATGTTGACCGATATCTTTGCCCTGACGCTGTAAGCGCCGGAGTTCTGAAACCAGCTCGGCGGCATCCATAAAGCCCAGATTAACCCCCTGTCCAGCCAATGGATGCACGGTATGGGCAGCATCCCCGACTAACGCCAGCCGATGGGCTGCAAAGCTACGGGCGTAGCGCGCCATCAGTGGGAAGGTCTGGCGCTCGCTCTCCAATTGGCACTGCCCTAAGCGCATATCAAACGCTATGCCCAGCGTTCGGTTAAACTCCTCGGCAGGCACTGCGGCTAATTCGGCAGCGCGTTCAGGGGGCAGTGACCAAACAATGGAGCTGAGATGCGGGTCGCTGAATGGCAGGAAGGCCAGAATGCCGTCGCCATGAAAGACCTGACGTGCGGTAGCCTGATGAGGCTCTTCAGTGCGGATAGTTGCCACTAGTGCATGATGAGCGTAATCCCAGAAAGTCAGCGGAATATCCGCATGTTGGCGCAACCAAGAGTTAGCACCCTCTGCGCCAACAACCAGTTTGGTGCTGAGCATACGATCATCTGTCAGCGTGATAAAAGCTTCGCTTTCTCCCCATGCCACCTGTTTGAGGCTGGCCGGAGCCAGCAGTGTGACGTCCGCCAATTGGCTGGCACGCTGCCACAACGCCTGTTGAATCACGCGGTTTTCGATAATGTGCCCAAGATGACTAAAACCGTATTCATCCGCATGGAAAGTGATTTTGCCGAAACTGTCTTGATCCCAGACTTCCATGCCGCTGTAAGGGCTAGCGCGCAGTGCTTGAATGCCGTCCCACACGCCAATTTTTTGCAGTAAGCGCTCACTAGCTGCATTGATCGCCGAGACGCGTAACGCCAATTCACCGGTCAAGGGCTCGGGTAGGGGTTCCGGCGCGGGTTGGTGCTCAAGAATGGCAATGCGCAGGCCACTGCCCTGTAAGCCGCAGGCCAATGCCAGACCGACCATTCCGCCACCGGCGATTACTACGTCATATGATTGCATGCCGAAACATTTCCCCATGAAAATATAGACTTTATTTACCTTATAAATTTCTCGATGCAGGAAGGCGGTAAGCAAGATAATCCTGGTGAGCTTACATCAGTAAGTGATTCGGGTTATCGAGTACAGCCAACACACCTGCAACGTGAAAGATGACGGGTAAAAAATTTTAGCGCTCAACCCACCCCAGAGTACGTCGGGCAAATGCATCACGAACCACAGGCAGATACTCCATCGACATCAATGCCAGATTGCGCCCCACCACCAGCGGCCCATAGCGGTTGGCAAACAGGCGGATCAAGCCATCGGTGACACCAATAGTGGCTTGTTGATCCTGTCGCCGCCGTTGTTGGTATTGCGCCAGCACCCCGTAGTCGCCGAGATCGCGCCCCATCGAGGTGGCCTGTGCAAGGGTTTCGGCCAGCGACATCACATCGCGCAGCCCGAGATTAAAGCCCTGTCCGGCAATCGGGTGCAGTGTTTGTGCCGCGTTACCCACCAATGCCAGACGGTGGCTGACATGGCGCGAGGCGGTAAGCAGTTGTAATGGGTAGCTGTGGCGCTGCCCGACATGGCGCATTTTCCCCAACCGCCAACCGAAAGCGCGCTGTAACTCAGCCAGAAAACGGGTGTCATCCCAGCTATCAACTTGCTGTTGATCTTGTTTCGCGTGGCACCAGACCAGTGAGCTACGCCCCTGTGACATTGGCAGCAACGCCAATGGCCCATGGCGGGTAAAGCGCTCAAAGGCACGGCCTTCGGGCAGTTCTGAAGTGGTGACGTTGGCAATCACCGCAATCTGCTGGTAATCCTGCTGCTGCCATTGAATATGACAGGCGCGGGCCAGTGTCGAATGAGAACCATCGGCCGCCACCAGTAATTTGGCGCTCAGTTGCTGGCCGTTATCCAGCGTCACACTGGCGGATTCAGCCGTGCGCGCCACATCCACCACTTTCGCCGGGCAATATAAGGTCACACCCGGAGCCTTCTGCAACAAGGCAAACAGCCGTTGACCGGCGTCGTGCAACTCAATGACATGACCCAGCGCGGGCACACGATAGTCGCGGGCCCGTAAATTTACGCAGCCGGAGTGGCCGCTGTCACTGACATGGACATGATCAATGGCGGTGGCACAATCGGCCAGTACCGACCAGAGACCAATGCGGTCCAGTTGCTGGCATGTGCCCTGCGCCAGCGCAATGGCTCTGGCATCAAAACCCGGATGCGCCCGACTGTCGGGCTGCTGCGCCTCCACCAACGCGACCGGCACTTTTCCTTGCGTCAGGGATGAAATCGCCAGCGCCAGTGTCGCACCAGCCATACCGCCACCCACAATGATCACGCTCATGAGTTATCTCGCCGCCGCCATTAAGGCTTCAATGGCATCGGGATCTTTTACCACACTGGCGGTGAGGTTTTCATTGCCATCAGCGGTGATCACGATGTCATCCTCGATACGGATACCAATGCCGCGATATTGCGCGGGAACATCCGCATCTGGCGCGATGTAGAGGCCCGGTTCAATGGTCAGTACCATGCCTGGCTCAAGCGTGCGGCCACGATCGCTGTTGATATAGTCGCCGACATCGTGGACATCCAGCCCCAGCCAGTGGCTCAACCCATGCATAAAGAATAGCTTATGGGCCTGCTCCACGATGAGATGCTCGATATCGCCTTTCAGAATACCCAAATCGACCAAGCCAGTGACCATGATCCGCACCACCTGCTCCGTCACTTCGCGGATGCTGGTGCCGGGGCGGAACAGCTCCAGTGATTTGTTAATGGAGGCGAGCACGATGTCATAAATCGCCCGCTGCGCTGGAGTGAATTTGCCGTTAACCGGGAAGGTGCGGGTGATATCGCCCGCGTAGCCCTGATATTCGCAGCCCGCATCGATGAGCACCAGCTCGCCATCCCGTAGTTCACACTCATTTTCGGTGTAATGCAGGATGCAGCCGTTTTCACCGCCGCCGACGATGGTGTTATAAGCCGGATAGCGCGCACCGTGGCGGGTAAATTCATGCAGAATCTCCCCTTCCAGATGGTACTCAAACATACCGGGGCGACATTTTTCCATCGCACGGGTATGGGCCAACGCACTGATTTCACCGGCACGGCGCAGCACGGCAATCTCCTCTTCGGACTTGAATAGGCGCATCTCATGTAGCCAAGGTCGCCAGTCCGTTAAGGTCGCGGGTGCACGCAGATTTTTACGAAAACCGTTACGTAATTGTTCTAAGGCGGCAAAGACAATGTTATCCGCGTAAGCGTATTGGCCCTGCGCGTGGTAAACCACATCAAGACGATTAAGCAGCAGATAGAGTTGTTCGTCGATTTCATCGAAAGGTAATGCACGATCGACCCCTAACTTAGCGGGGGCCGCTTCTTGCCCTAAACGGCGACCAAACCAGATTTCAGCGGTTAAATCCCGCACCCGGTTAAACAGCACGCTGTGGTTATGAGTCTCATCGCTTTTCACCAGAATCAGCACCGCCTCCGGCTCATTAAAGCCAGTCAGGTAGCTAAAATCGCTGTTCTGCCGATAAGGATATTCAGAATCCGCGCTACGTGTGGCTTCTGGTGCCGCAAAAAAAATTGCCGCACTGCCCGGAGCCATCTTCGCCAATATCGCCTGACGGCGGTTCTGGTACTCTTGCTGAGTCATTATACCCTCCTGAAACATCCGGTTTTCATCATCCAACGTACAACACGGGTTCGCTTAATGTAGCGTCGGCTTGCGCATCTCTGGCGCTGTAGGTTTTTCTTGAGTAAATTCGATATGGCACAAAATAGACGCCACACGCACATACTCGATGACCTCTTCTAAAGACTGGGCCAACTCTTCTTGATCTTCATCTTCGTCATAGCCTAACTGAGCGATATTACGCAGATCATCAATGGCTTCACCCACTTCCCCTTTCACCTGCGCCAATTTCGGTTGCAGCATCCCCAGTCCTAGTAGGAAATGGTTCACCCAACCAGATAGTGCATCAGCGCGCTCAAATACCGTAATATCGTCGCCTTCAGGGATCAGCAACTGAAACATAAAGCCTTCATTTTCCAACGCATCTTGTGTTGCTTGATGTAACTGCTGTAACTGCAAACCCAGCGTTTGTGGGAAGGCAACGCCGTCGTTGGTCAGATCATGCACCATCACGCGCCAGCCCTCGTCTTTACTGCCGCCGCAGAGCATGCCGCTGATGAGTCCATGCATTTCAGCAGGGGTTAATGCCACTGCTTGCTGGTTCAACGCCAGGGCAACGGATTGATAAGTTGGTAATGTATTCTCTATAGACATGCGTATTGGTCATCGTTGGCTGGATAAGTTCATGTTATGCTACCATCAAGCTCAGTCCCTATACCAGAAAACGCATAGCCACAAAGTGGTTGTATCTTGGTAAACAGGTATATATAGTGACGCCCGCTTTGCAGCTACGAGCAATTTGTCTCTGGTTTTCAAGGCTGGCGCGAAAATTAGTCAGGAAGGTGGCATGTCTGCACAACCGGTAGATATTCAAATTTTTGGTCGCTCGTTAAGAGTTAACTGTCCGCCAGAACAACAAGAAGCGTTGAATATGGCTGCAGAAGATCTTAACCAACGGTTGCAAGATCTTAAAGTTCGCACTAGAGTCACAAATACCGAGCAGTTAGTTTTTATCGCGGCATTGAACGTCTGTCACGAATTAGCTCAGGAAAGGTTGAAAACCCGTGACTACGCATCCAATATGGAGCAACGTATTCGGATGTTACAACAGACCATTGAACAGGCGTTGCTTGAACAAGGTCGCATCTCTGAACGTCAGGATGCACAGTTTGAATAAATCTCTGTTGAATGATAGATTCAATAGCGAGTAAAGAATTTCTCTGAGGTGTTTGCCAGCGGGCCCGTCCCCTGAGCCGATAATTAATACCAACAGAATGTAGTGCCTCCGTAACCGGTGCGCATGCTCGGTCCGCCGAGAAGCCTTAAGGTTGCGACGCTGCGTTCACCTTGAACCATGGGTTCAAGGGTTACAGCCTGCGGCGGCATCTCGGAGATCCCTTTCTTATCGGGTAACTGATATTTTGAGTTATCACGTTCGATGTGACATAAGCCATTCTCCACGCCTTTAAGTCAATCACATGCTTTTAAGCCCGCAACATGCTTTGAATCCACAACACGCCCTTGAGCGGCAAAACATTCGTCAAGAAATTCGTGAGCGTCGGCGTCTTTTAACGCCTGAACAACAGCGGCACGCTGCCGATTTGGCCACCTGTCATCTCGCTGCCCATGATAAAATTCATCAGGCCAGCACTGTGGCGCTATTTCTTTCCTTTGATGGCGAGCTGAATACCGGCCCTATCATTGAGATGTTGTGGCAGCAGCAAAAACAGGTTTACCTGCCGGTTCTCCACCCTTTCAGCCCCGGTAATTTATTATTTCTCCGCTATCGCCCCAACAGCCAGCTCATCCGTAATCGCCTGAAAATCCTGGAACCACAGCTTAATGTGCGTGAGGTTCTGCCCCTCAATCGACTGGATGTGATGATAACGCCGCTGGTGGCCTTTGATAGCCATGGACAGCGCTTAGGGATGGGTGGCGGTTTTTATGACCGCACGCTACAACACTGGCAGCAAGGTGGCCCCTATCCCATTGGACTGGCTCATGATTGCCAACGCGTCGAGTATTTACCTAGTGAATATTGGGATGTGCCTTTGCCGGAGATTGTGACACCCGAGAAAGTGTGGCGCTGGTGAGACTGAGTTTTTAGGCGATAAAAAACCCGATATCAGCAGATACCGGGTTATCAGGTGCTATTCGCTATCTATACAGTAAATACTAATACAGTAAACGTGCGCGGATAGTCCCTGGAATCGACTTCATGGCCTGCAACGCTTTTTCTGCATTTTCCGCATCATCCGTTTCAACATCGATCACGACGTAACCGATTTCAGCGCTGGTTTGCAAATACTGCGCGGCAATGTTGACGTTCTGCTCAGCAAAAATTTTGTTAATGCTGGTCAGAATGCCTGGGCGATTCTCATGGATATGCAGCAGACGACGGGTGTTATCGCCATGAGCGGGCAGAGAAACTTCCGGGAAGTTTACCGCTGACAGCGTAGAGCCGTTGTCGGAATACTTCGCCAGTTTACCGGCCACTTCGTCACCGATATTCTCCTGCGCTTCCTGAGTTGAACCACCGATATGCGGAGTCAATAGCACATTGTCGAACTCGCACAATGGTGAATTGAACGGGTCTTTATTGGTAGCGGGCTCTTCAGGGAAGACGTCGATTGCTGCCCCCGCCAGATGGTTACTCGCCAGAACCTCACACAGGGCCGGGATATCAACCACCGTACCGCGAGAGGCGTTAATCAGCATCGCGCCCGGCTTCATCAGGGCCAACTGCTCAGGGCCAATCATGTTTTTGGTGGAGTGGTTTTCCGGCACATGCAGGCTGATCACATCACTCATATTCAGCAAGTCAGACAGGTGGCGGACCTGTTGTGCATTCCCCAACGACAACTTATTTTCGATATCGTAGAAGAACACTTTCATCCCGACACTTTCAGCCAGAATCCCCAACTGGGTACCGATATGACCATAACCGATGATACCCAGTTTCTTACCACGGGCTTCATAGGAGCCGACGGCCAGCTTATTCCACTCACCACGATGGGCTTTGGCGTTCGCCGACGGAATGCCCCGGAACATCAGCAGTAACTCGCCCAGCACCATTTCGGCCACCGAACGGGTATTGGAGAAAGGCGCATTGAATACCGGCACACCGCGCTTGGTGGCCGCCTTTAAATCAACCTGATTGGTACCGATACAGAAACAACCTACCGCAACCAATTTTTCTGCTGCGGCAAAAACTTCTTCGGACAGATGCGTGCGCGATCGAATTCCGACGAAGTGGGCATCACGAATAGATTCTTTCAGTGATTCGGTGTCTAAGGCACCTTTATGGTATTCAATATTGCTATATCCGGCTGCACGCAGATTATCAACTGTGCTCTGGTGCACCCCTTCCACTAACAGAAACTTAATTCTGTCTTTCTCCAGTGATACTTTTGCCATGTCCCCGACCCTATTTTCAGACTTCAGATGTGGCTGCCGCTATCGAATGAATCCGGTCAGCACCCTGTCAACATAACAAATATTACGCAGGCAGCAATACAAACGATTGCCTACCTATCAGCATAACAATCAGCACGAATGTTAATTTATGGAATAAAAAACTGGCGGTGAGCGGGTTGATGGCAGGTTAATAAATTGAAATGACGAAATGTGATATATATCACCAAATTTAACGTTTTTAAGAAAAGATATTTAAAGACAAAAAATGATCAGGATGAAGCAACGTCACCTCATCCTGAAAATGATTTAGCCGATTATTTTACTATCGTCTTAACACCCTCAGCGGTGCCAATCAGTGCCACATCAGCGCCACGGTTGGCAAATAACCCCACCGTCACAACACCGGCAATTCCGTTGATTTTATTCTCTAACGCAACGGCATCCAAAATTGTCAGATTGTGCACATCCAAAATAACGTTGCCGTTATCGGTCAGCACATTTTGGCGATATTCAGGTAGCCCACCTAGCTTAACCAATTCGCGCGCCACATAAGAGCGGGCCATCGGGATCACTTCGACGGGTAGCGGGAACTTACCCAGCACATCAACCTGTTTGGTCGCATCGGCGATGCAGATAAACTTGCGGGCGATCGCTGCAATGATTTTTTCACGGGTCAGAGCCGCACCACCGCCTTTGATCATCTGCATATGGCCGTTAATTTCATCCGCGCCATCAACATAGATATCCAGCACATCCACTTCGTTGCAATCAAAGACATGAATGCCGTAACTTTTCAGTTTCGCGGTAGAAGCGTCAGAGCTGGAAACCGCCCCTTCAATTTGATTTTTGATGGAGCCGAGGGCATCAATAAAGTGAGCTGCGGTTGAGCCGGTACCCACACCGACAATAGTGCCGGGTTTGACGTAATCTAATGCTGCCCAGCCCACTGCTTTTTTAAGTTCATCCTGAGTCATGGTGAGTTCACTGCCTATGGTATGAAAAAACTGTATCCATTATAGAACATGCACAGGATAAAACGTCTCAATAAAGCGGGCTTACGACGCGGTTAATTCTAGCTGGATCACAGTTATACCGGTTTATTTATGGCGGGCACTTTAGTGGTCAGCCAAAGCAAAATGACCAAAATGTGGCGGCAAAATGTGGCATAGTGCCGTATCGACTTAATATTTGGAGAGATGACTCCGATGAAACGCCCAGACTACCGTACGCTACAAGCGCTGGACGCGGTGATCCGTGAACGCGGTTTTGAACGCGCTGCACAAAAACTTTGCATCACACAATCGGCGGTATCTCAACGCATTAAGCAGTTGGAGAACCTGTTCGGTCAGCCGCTGTTAGTGCGCACTGTGCCCCCGCGCCCCACAGAACAGGGGCAGAAACTGCTCGCGTTGCTGCATCAAGTTGAGTTACTGGAAGAGGAGTGGCTCGGCAATGATAACGGAGTGGACACGCCGCTGCTGCTCTCACTGGCGGTCAACGCCGACAGTCTGGCGACCTGGTTGCTACCAGCATTGAAACCGGTGCTGGCAGACTCCCCTATCCGGCTGAATTTGCAGGTTGAAGATGAAACTCGAACCCAGGAGCGGCTACGCCGTGGTGAGGTGGTGGGAGCGGTCAGTATCCAGCCACAACCGCTGCCGAGCTGTTTGGTCGATCAACTGGGCGCGCTGGACTATCTGTTTGTGGCGTCCAAACCCTTTGCTGAGCGCTACTTCCCCAATGGCGTGACCCGCTCAGCCTTGCTGAAAGCACCCGCGGTGGCCTTTGACCATTTGGATGATATGCATCAGGCGTTTTTACAGCAGAATTTTGATTTATCACCCGGCAGCGTACCCTGCCATATCGTTAACTCGTCGGAAGCCTTTGTGCAGTTAGCAAGGCAAGGCACGACTTGCTGCATGATCCCACATCTGCAAATCGAAAAAGAGCTGGCGTCAGGCGAATTGATTGATTTGACACCGGGGCTACGGCAACGGCGGATGCTGTTCTGGCATCGCTTTGCACCAGAAAGCCGGACGATGAGGAAAGTGACTGACGCCCTGTTATCTTACGGGCGTCAGGTATTGCGGCAGGACTGAATTATTTGGCAGCAGTGGTCGCCGTTTGCAGCTCAAACACCACATCAACCTGATCATCAAACTTGATGGTCTGCTGTTCGTAGGTTTGGGCAGCATCCGTGGCTGGTGCCGCTTCAGCACTCTTAAACATGCGGGCTACTGGCATTGGCTGGTAGTTCGCCACATGGTAACGGATGCTGTAAACCGGCCCCAGTTTGACCTTAAACCCTTCGGCTAAAGAACCGGCTTGGCTAATGGCGTTATCAATGGCTTTTTTACGCACCTGTTCGCGGTAGGTGTCTGGGTTTGCGACCCCAAGCTCAACGGCGCGAATCTCATTCAGACCCGATTTCAGCGCCCCATCCAGCAACTCATTCAACTTATCAAGCTGGCGTAGGGTGACCTGAACCTGACGCACCGCTCGGTAACCCTTCAATACCGCTTCACCGGTTTTCTGGTAATCGTATTCAGGCTGGGTGCGAATATTAGCCGCATTGATATCTTTCTTATCAATACCGCTTTTACGTAAGAAATCAAAATATTGCGCGACGCGGGTATCTGCCTGTTTCTTAGCATCGGCAGCATCTTTGGCCGACACACTGACCTCAATGGCGATGGTGGCGATATCCGGTGTTGCATCAACACTGGCCGTGCCGGAGGTGACAACATGCGGCCCTTCTGGCACTTCGGCAGCCTGAACTTGTAGCGCCAAAGGTAACGTCCCTAATCCCATCATTGCGGCCAAAGCCAATGTCTTCAACTTCACGGTGCCTCCTAATATATGCATGACAAATAAGTCTACGTTTACCAGATAACCAGTGAATTCAATCAGCCACAAATATATTTGCAGTTAATTACACTTGCTGGAATCTTATTGGCAGCGTGATTAATTTGCCGTCGATAATCCCGTTAACACATCAACCGTAGCATATCTTATGAAGCATGGGATTCGGATTAATGATAAAAATTCACAGATTTAATCCCTGTAGCGCCAACTGAAATGCAATAAACCACATCACGCCCCCCACCAGTAAATTAATCACCCGCTGCGAGGTTGGGCGGTTAAGCCAGGGTGATAGCCATGCCGCCAGCAACGCCAGAGCAAAAAACCAAGTAACAGAAGCGCTTACTGCACCGAATGCAAACCAAGGGCGGACATCCGGTAGCAGTTGACCACCAAGGCTGCCCAGCACCACAAAAGTATCGAGATAGACATGGGGGTTGAGCCAGGTCACCGCCAGTAGTGTGACCAGGATCGGCCAGCGGCCCTGTGCACCTGAATTGGCAGACGCGGAGGCGCTATCACCTCGCCACGCGGCGACTAACGCCCCCCAGCCATACCACAGCAAGAAAGCCACCCCACCCCAAGTCACTAGTGCCAGCAGTAATGGTGAGCGGCTCAGTAGAGCGCTGCCACCAAAAATACCCGCACAAATGAGGATGATGTCACTCAGGGCGCAGAGTGATGCACTCATCAAATGATGCTGGCGCTTGATACCCTGATTCATCACAAAGGCATTTTGTGGCCCAAGGGGCAGAATCATGGCGGCACTGAGGGCGAAGCCTTGCAAAAATACAGCTAACATACTGTTACCTTTAAATAAGACCCAGAAATGACTGAGCACCCAGGAGAACGATTAGCAGCATAGTACGAGGAGTTAATCATCAGAGGAAATTGATATTTCTTATCAACTATAAGTAAAACTAATAATCGATAAATTGAAGCACGTTGGTGAGAAGAGGAGAAGATAAACGGGCCGATCATAGCCCGTTTTGGCAGAGTTTACTGCGGCCCGACATTTATGCCGATGGGGTAGATTCCGCTTTGGCTACCTGATGTAAATGTACATCCATCTGTGGGTATGGAATGCCAATGTTATGGGCATCCAACGCGCGTTTGAAGTTCTCCATCAGATCCCAATACACCTCCATCGCATCGCCGTTAGTGGTCCAGACACGTACCGTGAAGTTCAGGGAAGAGGGAGCCATTTCATTGAGGCGAATCGTGACGCCGAGATCGTGCATAATACGCTTATCAGCAGCAATGATGTCACCCAGCACTTTCTTCACCGCATCAATATCCGCATCATAGGCTACGCCGATAACCATATCGGTACGACGGTTTGGTTCACGGCTAGTATTGATGATGTTATTGGCGATGATTTTGCCATTTGGCACCACAATGATTTTGTCATCAACGGTGCGCAGAGTCGTAGAGAAAATCTGCACCTGTACCACAGTACCTGCCACGCCGCCCAGATCGACATACTCACCCGCTTTAAACGGACGGAAGGCCACCAACAGTACACCGGCAGCAAAGTTGGAGAGTGAGCCTTGCAGCGCCAAACCCACGGCCAAACCGGCGGCCCCGATAACGGCAATCACTGATGCCGTCTGCACACCAAGGCGGCCCAATACCGCGACGATGGTGAAGGCCAGAATACTGTAACGCGCCATTGCCGCCAGGAAATCCGCTACCGTGACATCAATGCCCCGTAACTTCATGACCCGGCCGAGCATGCGCGAAACAACCTTGGCGATGATCGAACCGACAGTCAGAATCAATAGTGCCGCGACAAGATTAACCGCATACTGAATCAGTAAATCTTGGTTATCCACCAACCAGGTACTCGCGTTATTGATACCATCAACTACGTTTAATTCTTCCATTTGAACCATCCTACAAAAAGCTCCCGACGGGAGAGATTACGCAAAAAAATCACCGCAAAATGCTGGCTGATAAGGCAGACAGCTTATCTAGGGTAACCAACAATGGAGAGTGTTGCCAATTGAGATAGCACTGGATAAAGCTGAAAAGCATCGATTTCGCTGCTAAACAGGTATTTTTAATTATTCAATAATAGAAAGAACTGATTATTTATAAAATACGTCTTTGTTGGCAAACCCTATATTGAGGTATCCGAAAATTCCAACTAGATAGCGGAAAGGAATATTTCATGCATAGAAATAAAATAAGACTGGCACCACTCGATTTCACTCCCGTTACTCAAGTTGAAACAACTGTTCCTTTAACTGAGAGCGATAAATTGAAAGAAATGCTCAAGGAGCATCAGGCAGAGCTCAAGAATAAAATAAAACAGCAATATCCAGATTATAAGCTAGCAAATATTGATGAAAAATATAAAAGACATGGCGATATACACACTCCTCTGGGCACTGCTATTACTGCGCCAGATGGTACGTATTTGCCAGCCAACCATATCAAATTAGGGACGCCTAAAGGGGTCATCCGCAGTCAGTTTCCGACAGAGGATGCTGTTCATTTATATCGTGATACGCTGGCTGAAAAGCGCATAACCGTATTAGTCATTATCGGTGAAGACCGTATTCTTAACTCTCCTTTTGAAAGAAAACCTTATCCTATTTATTTTAAAGACCCCCAATATAGTTATAACGATGCAGAATCTTTAGCTGAATTTAAGGATGTTCCCTTACCGACTGATGTCTCTATTGAGTGTTTCAAACTCAAACTGCCAAATCAGCAGGATATTAATCATACTGGCAAACCTATCGGCATTCCTGTTATTCATGTCAATCAGTGGCCAGATCATGAAAGCCTATCTGTTGAAAAATTGGAAGAATTAGCGAGATATGTCAATACAATCCATAGTAAAAAATATTCTCTTTATGAACAGGGGGGGAGCCGGGCTGCTGGCACCGATCAAAAAGCGCTGCCATTCATTCATTGCAGTGCCGGTGCTGGGCGTACTGGGCAGTTAATTGCCGCCATGGAGTTAATCGATCCAGATTCGACTCGGAGTCTGGAATCCATTATTAAAGACATGCGTGAACAAGGTGGCCCATATATGGTGCAGGCTGAGGACCAAATGAATAAGTTAATTACTTTAGCACAAAAGCACGGTAAACCACTTTGGGCTAAAGACGAACAGCCCCAAGGGGTACCGCAAGCATCAACTTCGGCGCAGTATACAGCACGCTTTATTTAGGGCATCCATCCAACGAAAAAAGGCCCCGAAGGGCCTTTTATATCGCGTGAATCAGTATCAAATTACAGAACGTCTTTCGCGTTCAGTTCTTCAAATGCTTTTTCCAAACGAGCGATCATCGTCACCTGTGCAGCACGCAGCCACGCACGTGGATCGTAGAATTTCTTGTTAGGTTTGTCCGCGCCTTCTGGGTTACCCAGTTGGCCTTGCAGATAGCCTTCGTTCTTTTTGTAGTAGTTCAGAATACCTTCCCACGTCGCCCATTGGGTGTCAGTGTCGATATTCATTTTCACTACGCCGTAGCTTACTGCTTCTTTGATTTCAGCAGCAGTCGAACCTGAACCACCATGGAACACGAAGTTCAGGCTGTTGTGCGGCAGGTTGTGTTTCTTAGAAACATAATCCTGAGAATCACGCAGAATAGTCGGGGTCAGTTTCACGTTACCTGGTTTGTAAACACCGTGTACGTTACCGAAAGAGGCAGCGATGGTGAAACGTGGGCTGATTGCGTTCAATTTTTCGTACGCGTAATCAACGTCTTGTGGCTGAGTGTACAGAGAAGATGCGTCCATGTGGCTGTTGTCCACGCCATCTTCTTCACCACCAGTACAACCCAGTTCGATTTCCAGTGTCATACCCAGTTTCGCCATGCGAGTCAGGTATTTGCTGCAAATTTCGATGTTCTCTTCCAGGGACTCTTCGGACAGGTCAATCATGTGAGAAGAGAACAGTGGTTTGCCGGTCGCTGCGAAGTGTTTCTCGCCTGCGTCCAACAAGCCGTCTAACCATGGCAGCAATTTCTTGGCGCAATGGTCAGTGTGCAGGATAACAGGAACACCATAGTGCTCAGCCATTTGATGCACGTGATGGGCACCAGAGATAGCACCCAGAATCGCAGCGCCTTGGCCTTCTGCTTTCACGCCTTTACCTGCGATGAATGCTGCACCACCGTTAGAGAACTGAACGATTACCGGTGCACGCACTTTGGCTGCTGTTTCCAGCACTGCGTTGATAGAGTCGGTGCCGACACAGTTAACTGCTGGCAAAGCAAAGTTGTTTTCTTTTGCTACTGCGAACACTTTCTGAACGTCATCACCTGTGATGACACCTGGTTTTACGAAATCAAAAATTTTAGACATGTACGTTGTCCTGTTTCGTCGACTGAAGATAGCAGCTATCCGATGGGATAGGCCCTAAATGTAAATCGGTTTCGCTTACCTAGCTGCATGAGCTAAAAGCGAAACGGGTGGCTTTCGCCCCCCGTTATCTAAATTACTGCTTAGCGCGCTCTTCCAGCATCACAACCGCTGGCAGTTTTTTCCCTTCTACGAACTCAAGGAATGCACCGCCACCAGTAGAGATGTAGGAGATTTTGTCAGCAATGCCGAACAGATCGATTGCTGCCAGCGTGTCACCACCACCTGCGATAGAGAATGCTTCGCTGTCTGCGATTGCACGAGCAACGATTTCGGTCCCTTTACGGAAGTTAGGGAACTCAAACACGCCAACCGGGCCATTCCACAGAATAGTTTTGGCGTTTTTCAGGATCTCAGCCAGACGTTGTGCAGACACGTCGCCCAAGTCAAGAATTTGCTCATCATCTTTGATTTGATCAGCAGGTTTCAGTGTTGCAGCGGCAGTTTCAGAGAACTCGGTCGCAACACGAACATCTGTTGGAACTGGGATATCGCAAGTTTCCAGCAGGCGTTTTGCTTCTGGAATCAGGTCTGCTTCGTACAGCGATTTACCGACATTGTGGCCTTGAGCGGCAACGAAGGTGTTTGCAATACCACCACCCACAATCAGCTGGTCAGCGATTTTAGACAGCGCACCCAGCACAGTCAGTTTGGTTGAAACTTTAGAACCACCCACGATAGCAACCATTGGGCGCGCTGGGTTACCCAATGCTTTACCCAAGGCTTCCAGCTCTGCTGACAACAGCGGGCCGGCACACGCGATAGGGGCAAATTTACCCACGCCGTGAGTCGATGCCTGAGCACGGTGAGCAGTACCAAATGCATCCATTACATACACATCACAAAGTGCGGCATATTTTTTGGATAGCGTTTCGTCGTCTTTCTTCTCGCCTTTGTTAAAGCGAACGTTTTCCAGAACAACCAACTCGCCAGCTGCAATTTCAACGCCGTCCAGATAATCTTTCGCCAGACGTACCGGAGCAGACAATTTGTCTTTCAGGTAGTTAACGACGGGCAGCAAGGAGAACTCTTCGTTGTACTCGCCTTCGGTCGGGCGACCCAGGTGAGAGGTAACCATTACTTTCGCGCCTTGCTTCAGTGCCGCTTCAATGGTCGGCAAAGATGCACGGATACGCGCATCAGAAGTCACTTTGCCATCTTTTACCGGAACATTGAGGTCCGCACGGATCAGCACGCGTTTGCCAGCCAGATCCAGATCGGTCATCTTAATTACAGACATGGTGAATCCTCTTGTTGATTCTCTTTAAAGTTGCATAAGCTGCACATCAACGCTGATATAACCGCAGTAAATCACGGAAAAACAAGACGTTGGTATACCATACTAGAAACCACTGCGGGCCATCGCCAATGTCGTATCCAACATTCTATTGGCGAAACCCCATTCGTTATCGCACCATACCAACGTCTTAATCAGGTGCTGCCCACTGACCCGCGTCTGCGTGCAATCGACAATCGCACTGTGCGGATCATGGTTAAAATCGGTCGACACCAAGGGTAATTCCGTATAGTCAACTATACCACGAAATGAACCTCTTGCTGCCTTTTGCAAAAGCTGGTTAACCTCAGTCACACCAACCGGGCTTGTCACGCTAACGCTTAAATCGATAGCCGTCACATTGATGGTTGGTACCCGTACCGAGATAGCTTCAAACCTGTCGCAAAACTTCGGAAAAATACGGGTAATCCCTGCGGCCAGTTTAGTATCAACGGGGATAATCGACTGGCTTGCTGCTCGGGTACGGCGTAAATCTTGATGATAAGCATCAATCACGGGCTGGTCATTCATTGATGAATGGATGGTGGTCACAGTGCCGGATTCGATACCATAAGCATCATCCAACAACTGAATAATAGGAATAATACAGTTCGTGGTACAGGAGGCATTGGAAACAATTCGATGCTCAGCCTGTAAATCCTGATGGTTAACCCCATAAACCACGGTCGCATCCAAATCATGACCGCCGGGATGGGCAAACAGTACCTTTTTGGCACCGGAGGTTAAATGCGCCTCGCCATCTGCGCGGCTGCCATACACACCGCTGCAATCCAGAACCACGTCAATTCCTAACTCACCCCAGGGTAACTGCCCGATCTCTGGCTGATGTATCAACCGGATAATATCGTCCCCGACGTATAAACTGTCACACTCCTGACGAACATCCCAAGCGAACCGGCCATGGCTGGAGTCGTACTTCAACAGATGGGCCATCCCTTCCGCATTCGCCAACTCATTAATCGCTACCACTGAAATCTCTGCCCGGCGACCCGATTCATACAATGCGCGTAAAACGCTGCGGCCAATGCGGCCAAAGCCATTTATCGCTATGCGGATTGTCATGTTACTCCCTGATTCTGATTATTATCATGCAACCCTATAGCCTACTGCACCGCACCCTAAGATGTTAATCGTCTTATCACAATTCAGCCAGAATACAGCCGACTTTTTCCTCAGCGAATTTGGCTGAAACGGAAAACGAATCATGACTGAAACGCTTCAGCCAGAATAAACCAAACCAATCATAAAAGGAATATCTGCCTGATAAAGGGCACAATTCATCCATCAATTGGCGAAAAAAAAGACCGCCGGAGCGGTCTTTTAACAGGCGTATTACCGGGATTATCATCACCGTTTACACGCTGCTCATTTTCGAGCGATAAATTACTTCAACAGCGCCTGAGCTTTCGCCACCACATTTTCTACGGTGAAGCCAAACTCTTTGAACAGCAAGTCAGCTGGAGCAGATTCACCGAAGGAGTGCATACCCACCACTGCGCCATTCAGGCCGACGTATTTGTACCAGTAATCAGCAATACCCGCTTCTACTGCAACGCGAGCGCTGACAGACGATGGCAATACAGATTCACGGTAAGCCGCGTCTTGTTTGTCGAATGCATCAGTTGATGGCATAGAAACAACACGCACTTTACGGCCAGCGGCGGTCAGTTGATCCGCAGCCGCAACCGCCAGTTCAACTTCAGAACCGGTCGCGATAAAGATCAGTTCAGGTTGGCCCGCACAATCTTTCAGCACATAAGCACCTTTAGAGATGTTGGCTAACTGCTCGGCAGTACGTGGCTGTTGTGCCAGATTCTGACGGGAGAAGATCAGTGCGCTTGGGCCGTCTTTACGTTCCAGGGCATACTGCCATGCCACCGCAGATTCAACCTGGTCACACGGACGCCAAGTGCTCATGTTCGGCGTAACACGTAGGCTCGCCATCTGCTCAACAGGCTGATGGGTTGGGCCATCTTCACCCAGACCGATGGAGTCATGGGTGTAAACGAATACGGTGCGGATTTTCATCAGTGCAGCCATACGCACTGCGTTACGGGCATATTCCACAAACATCAAGAAGGTCGCGCCGTAAGGGATGAAACCACCGTGCAGTGCGATGCCGTTCATGATGGCAGACATACCAAATTCACGGACACCGTAGTGAATGTAGTTACCGGCCAGATCGTCGCTCAGAGATTTAGAGCCAGACCAGATAGTCAGGTTACTTGGTGCCAAGTCAGCAGAGCCGCCGAGGAATTCAGGTAACACTTTACCGAAAGCTTCCAGCGCATTTTGTGAGGCTTTGCGACTAGCAATGTTAGCCGGGTTAGCTTGCAGCTGTTCGATGAATTTCTTCGATTCAGTCGCCCAGTTAGCTGGCAGCTCACCGCTTACGCGACGTTTGAATTCAGCAGCCAGTTCTGGATAGGCTTTAGCATAAGCGGCGAACTTCTCGTTCCAGGCCGCTTCTTTCGCTTGGCCCGCTTCTTTAGCATCCCACGCAGCATAGATATCCTGCGGGATTTCGAATGGAGGGTATTTCCAGCCCAGTGCGACACGGGTTGCCGCAACTTCATCGGCACCTAATGGTGCACCATGTGAATCATGAGTACCGGCTTTCTTCGGTGAGCCAAAACCAATAATGGTTTTGCACATCAGCAAGGATGGCTTGTCGGTCACTTTGTGGGCTTGTTCGATGGCGGCTTTGATGGCGTCAGCGTTATGACCATCAACACCACGAACAACGTGCCAGCCGTAAGCTTCGAAACGGGCAGCAGTATCATCGGTAAACCAACCTTCAACGTGACCATCGATAGAGATACCGTTGTCATCGTAGAACGCGGTCAGTTTACCCAGCTTCATGGTGCCAGCCAGAGAGCAAACTTCGTGAGAGATGCCTTCCATCATGCAACCGTCGCCCATAAAGGCATAGGTGTGGTGATCGACAACATCATGACCAGGGCGGTTAAACTGCGCGCCCAGCGTGCGTTCTGCAATGGCAAAACCAACGGCATTAGCGATGCCCTGACCCAGCGGACCAGTGGTGGTTTCTACGCCAGCGGTATAGCCATATTCTGGGTGACCTGGCGTTTTAGAGTGCAATTGGCGGAAGTTTTTCAGCTCTTCCATCGGCAGATCATAGCCAGTGAGGTGCAGCAGGCTGTAGATCAACATGGAGCCGTGACCATTCGACAACACGAAACGGTCGCGATCTGCCCAGTGTGGATTCGTTGGATTATGGTTCAGGTAATCACGCCACAGAACTTCGGCAATATCTGCCATGCCCATAGGGGCGCCCGGGTGGCCGGAATTCGCTTTTTGCACTGCGTCCATGCTTAGTGCGCGGATCGCGTTGGCAAGCTCTTTACGAGAGGACATGTTTTACTCCAGGTCGGATTAAAAAAAGCGTTCAAGTTTACCATTTTCTCAGACTCAGCATTGAAACGGCAATCACTAAAACCACATTGAGCTATAACTTCCATATTAATGGCTAATGGAATCTGCTGATTTTCAGAATTAAGCTATAGCTGTAACGCCCAAGGCAGGGTAACCTCGCTGCGTTTTTAGCCACACAATGAGCGGGTAAACACTCGAGGGGCCGGAATTGCTTGTTTTTGCAAACAGACCAGTACAAACCTTAGGTTGCAACCACAATTTAGGGCAAGACCTATTGCCGACAGAGTAGAACAACCGCCGTCGATTCAACAGCTATTAATGCGATAGTTGACAAGAATACGACCGCTACTGTGGGCGAAGCACGATGAATAGATAACCACAGATAATGCGTTGCCGACACCAATAGAACTGCCCTATCCAATGATAAAAATGGCGTAACCACAGGAAAAAGTGTTATGAAAATTCGTACCTCTATGATTGCACTGAGCCTAACAGCACTGCTTAGCGGCTGCCAAAATATGAATGCCGATGGCTTAATGCAGTCTGGCGCACAGGCATTTCAAGCCGCAACCCTAAGCGATGCTGATGTCAAAAATCTCAGTGAGAAATCTTGCGCAGAAATGGATCAGAAGGCCCAAATTGCGCCAGCGGATAGCACTTACGGCAAGCGCCTGGCTAAGATCTCGGCCGCATTGGGTGATAATATCAATGGTACGCCAGCCAACTATAAGGTTTACGTGACTAAAGATGTGAATGCTTGGGCGATGGCTAACGGCTGTATTCGCGTCTATAGCGGCCTGATGGACATGATGACCGACAATGAAGTGGAAGGCGTACTCGGCCATGAAATGGGCCATGTGGCACTGGGTCATACTCGCAAGGCCATGCAAGTGGCCTACGGCACCACTGCCCTGCGCACCGCCGCAGCATCCGCCGGTGGCGTTGCTGGGCAACTTTCTCAGTCTCAGCTAGCGGATATAGGCGAGAAGCTGGTGAATGCCCAGTTCTCACAAAAGCAAGAGAGTGAAGCTGATGATTACTCATTCGATTTGCTGAAAAAACGGGGTATCGATCCTAACGGTTTGGTGACCAGCTTTGAAAAACTGGCGACCATGGAAGCAGGCCGCACCAGTAGCATGTTTGATGATCACCCCTCCTCGCAAGCGCGTGCCGACCATATTCGTCAACGCATTGCGACCGAAAAGTAAATCAAGCTAACTTATTAATGCAAAACGCCCGTGATGATACGGGCGTCATTGCTGGTAAGGTAAGGTCAGATTGAAACTAGCCGCCCTCGCCCAAATTCACCTCCAGCTGATCGCCATTGATCCGCACCGGATAGATCACTAAATCCCGATCACCTGGCTCACGCAAGCACTGCCCAGTTCGGATATCAAACAACGCGCCATGCAAAGGGCATTCGATGGTCGCACCATCCACAAATCCCTGACTGAGTAATGCATTAGCATGGGGACAGATATCTTCCATGGCGAAATACTCACCATCAACCAGATAAACACCAATCCTTTTATCCGCTGCCTGAGCGGAAAAAGGAGAGTCCTGCTTGACGTAATTGACCTTACAGACGCTGAACCAGCCCATTGAAGCCCCCATGTTGTTCGCCTAGTCACGATTAAAACCATTAATATGAGTGTGGTTGAGATTGGGTTAATTACCAGCGAGCGCACAAACAAAAAAGGGCGAACCGAAGTTCACCCTTAAATCATCATAAAACAAGATGTTACTCGTCTTCGAGGTAGGTATAGCCGTACAGACCTGCTTCAAACTCTTCCATAAACTGTGCTTGCAGCTCGGTGTCCAGATCAGTTTCTTTCACTTGATCGCGGAAATGAGCCAGCAGCTTCTCTGGATTCAGTTGAACGTACTCCAGCATATCTGCGACGGTATCGCCCTCATCGGTTTGCTCAACTTCAACCGTGCCATCAGGGAAGACATACACATCAACGGCTGCCGTATCACCGAACAGGTTGTGCATATTGCCCAGAATTTCCTGATAAGCGCCGACCATAAAGAAGCCCAACAGTGGCGGGTTTTCTGCATCATATGGCGGCATAGGCATAGTGGTTGCTACCCCATCACCATCGATATAGTGGTCGATGGTACCATCGGAATCACAAGTGATGTCCAGCAACACCGCACGACGTTCTGGTGGCTTATCTAAACCTTCCAATGGCAAAACTGGGAACAGCTGATCAATGCCCCATGCATCCGGCATTGATTGGAACAGCGAGAAGTTAACATACAGCTTGTCAGCCATACGCTCTTGCAGCTCATCAATAATGGGCCGGTGCGCACGGTTGCTCGGGTCCAGCTGCTTTTGGATATCATTGCAAATGCTCAAATACAGCTCTTCAGCCCATGCCCGTTGCTTCAGATCCAACATACCGTGAGCGTATTGAGTATGAACATCGTGCAAATCCATCTGGCTATCGTGCAACCATTCGCGCAGCGAGCGACGATTTTCTGGCTCCTGCATTTCCAGCCAAGTATCCCACAGGCTTTCCAGCGCGCGTGGTGCATCGGCAGCGGGTGCCAGTGGCTCGTTGAACTCATTACGTTCTACGCCGATAACATTGGAGACCAGCACCGTGTGATGCGCAGTAACGGCGCGACCAGACTCAGTGATGACGGTAGGATGCGGCAGACCATGCTCATTACAGGCATCACCGATACCCCAGATAACGTTATTGGCATATTCATTCAAGCCATAGTTAACCGAGCAATCGGATTGAGAGCGCGTCCCTTCGTAATCCACACCCAGACCACCACCCACATCGAAGCACTGGATATTGACACCCAATTTGTGTAGCTCTACATAGAAACGCGCTGATTCACGCACGCCAGTAGAGATATCACGGATGTTGGACAGCTGAGAACCCAAATGGAAATGCAATAATTGCAGGCTTTCCAGACTGTTGGCCTCACGCAGCATATCAACCAGTTGCAGCACCTGAGTGGCCGATAAACCAAATTTGGATTTTTCACCACCACTGGCCTGCCACTTACCGGAGCCTTGTGACGCCAAACGCGCACGGACACCCAAGCGCGGCACCACATTTAGGCGCTCGGCTTCTTCCAGTACCATTTTGATTTCTGACATCTTTTCGATAACCAGATAAACCTTATGGCCCAGCTTTTCACCGATTAATGCCAGACGGATATATTCACGGTCTTTATAGCCATTACAGACGATGACCGAACGGGTCATACCGGCATGGGCCAGAACCGCCATCATTTCTGCTTTAGAACCGGCTTCCAGCCCTAACGGCTCGCCAGAACTCACTAAGGACTCAATGACCCGGCGATGCTGGTTGACCTTAATCGGGTAAACCAGGAAGTAATCGCCCTCATAACCAAAGGATTCACGCGCACGTTTAAACGCACCGTTAATTGAGCGCAGGCGGTGTTGCAAAATTTGTGGGAAACAGAATAACGCAGGCAGGCGCTGCCCCTGTTCAAGCTGCATTCCTTTGACCAGTTGTGCCAAATCGACACGAGCTTCACGAACATCGGGATCAGGGCAAACACTGATATGACCCAACTCATTGACGTCATAATAGTTGCCACCCCAATAGGCGACGTTATACGTGCTCAGCATCTTGCTGGCATTACGATCATTCATGGCAACCTCCTGCATGGAGCGTAAAGAAACATGTGCGCCCGCAGCTGACGGACGGCCAATCAAGTTATCATCAGACATAATTCGCCTCTATTGCGATACTGACGATAAAGTCAGCCACTATCGCAGCTACAACCTGCAAGGACAACCCGCGTGAATGCCAAATTGGCAGGATAATACGCTGGAAAGCGCTATCCACGAGCGGTTTATCACTCAGCTATTCATTACCCAAAGGGTAAAACACGTTTAAATGTAAAATACGTTTGACTGTAAATACGTATTGAGATTTTGTGAATCGGATTAGCCGCAAAGTCGTCAGGCTACTCGGATTCAGTGCTTCAGGCGGTGATTAACCTGCCCGCGAATCCTGAGTCGCACCCATATGGGTGTAACATCGGGTTGATGGTGTACAAGAAAGGAAGGTTGCAAGGGGGGATTGAACGTCAGAACGACGCAGCTGTTGATGTGCAGCAACCAGTAGACAACGGATCATTAATCCAACCACCTCCACGCATGCCGCTCACAATGAACGGACAAGACTTTATTAATAGACAATTTAGGTCACAGTTTGATGACGCCGCCATTTAAGTGCTCATCTACAGTGATGCGCCCAACAATATTGAGAGCCCCTCACTGAGTGCAAAACACTAAAAATTGAGCAATGAGCGAATGTCATCTTCTGCCATCTTCATCATTGCGTATCAAATAAGCTGCGCGCGCAGTTTATACCTATAACGAGGGCAAAATGCAAAATGAAAATAGCCCGTAACTGTATCAAGCGGTAAATAAACTGAGGGACAACCGAAACAAGAAATATCTTGATGCAAAAAGCGCTGGCATTAAGGGCAAAATTTGGCCTAAAATAGACGTCTAGATGTTAATACATCCATAGATTTTAATTGCTATAATACCCGTTACGTTATCAACGCTAACGGTTTCTCAATTGATAGACTGCTAAAGGCTTTGCCTAAAGGGGCGTTGTTCGGAGCAAAATCGCAAAAAGTCGGTGTAAACGCCACTTTCTGCTGTTGAACTCACACGCTATGCAGTGACATTTCACTTGTATTCAAGGTAAAGAAAATAATGGCTAAACACTTATTTACGTCGGAATCTGTCTCTGAAGGGCATCCGGACAAAATTGCTGATCAGATTTCAGACGCCGTACTTGACGCAATTCTTGAGCAAGACCCAAAAGCACGTGTTGCCTGCGAGACCTATGTCAAAACGGGTATGGTATTGGTTGGCGGTGAAGTCACCACTAACGCATGGGTAGATATCGAAGAGATCACCCGTCGTACTGTGCGCGAAATCGGTTATGTCAATTCTGAGATGGGTTTTGATGCTAACTCTTGTGCCGTTTTAAGCGCCATCGGTAAGCAATCTCCTGATATTAATCAAGGTGTTGACCGTGCAGATCCGCTGGAACAAGGCGCGGGTGATCAGGGCCTGATGTTTGGCTATGCCACTAACGAAACTAGCGTATTAATGCCAGCCCCCATTACCTATGCTCACCGTTTGGTTGAGCGTCAGGCAGCGGTGCGTAAAAATGGCACCTTGCCATGGCTGCGCCCAGATGCAAAGAGCCAGGTTACCTTCCAGTATGACGATGGCAAAATTGTCGGTATTGATGCGGTAGTGCTGTCGACTCAGCACTCAGAAGATATCAGCCTGAAAGATTTACAAGAAGCGGTGATGGAAGAGATCATCAAGCCGGTTCTGCCAGCCGAATGGCTCACTGCAAATACCAAATATCATATCAACCCAACGGGTCGTTTCGTTATCGGTGGCCCAATGGGCGACTGTGGTTTGACCGGACGTAAAATCATCGTTGATACCTACGGCGGCATGGCACGTCATGGTGGCGGTGCATTCTCAGGTAAAGATCCCTCTAAAGTTGACCGCTCAGCCGCTTATGCTGCCCGTTATGTCGCGAAGAATATCGTTGCCGCAGGTCTGGCTGACCGCTGTGAGATTCAGGTGTCCTACGCCATTGGCGTGGCAGAGCCGACCTCTATCATGGTGGAAACATTCGGTACGGGGAAAGTCTCTGAGGATCAACTGATTACCCTAGTGCGTGAGTTCTTCGAACTGCGCCCTTATGGCCTGATCCAAATGCTGGATCTGCTGCACCCGATCTATCAAGCAACCGCCGCCTATGGTCACTTTGGTCGCGAAGAGTTCCCTTGGGAAAAAACCGACAAAGCCGCAATACTGCGTGATGCTGCGGGCCTGAAATAAGTTTTAGTCCAGAAGATTCGAACTGTAAAAACCCCGCTGGCCGGGGTTTTTTATGCGCACTGCTTTTATCGCTGCCGATATCTTTCGATCAAACTGAAGAGTGCCATTCCTAGCAGCATCGCGGCCACAAATATGATTCCCTTGATCATCCCTGCCCCCAACAACACCAGAGCAGGCCCCGGACAGATCCCCGCTAATCCCCAACCTATGCCGAATAACAGGCTACCGCCGATTAAACGCCGATCGATATGGGTGGATGTTGGCCATTGTAATGGTTGCCCAAGCAAACTAACGCCGCGCTTTTTCGCCCAACCAAAACCAATAGTGGCAACCAACACCGCGGCCGCCATCACCAATCCCAGCGAGGGGTCCCACTGTCTGCTAATATCGAGAAAACCCAATACTTTTGCTGGATTCGCCATGCCCGCAACAATCAGACCCAGCCCGAAAAGCAGCCCCGCCAGCAATGAGAAAAGTAAATTCATATTCCCTTCCTAAGTCAGCTTATTTACTAGACGAATAGATGCCGAACAAGCCATACAGTAATGAAACCGGTAAACATAAAACTCAGTGTCGCCGCTAATGAACGCAGGGAAAAACGCGCGAGCCCACAAACACCGTGCCCACTGGTACACCCTGCACCATAGCGCGTGCCGATACCCACCAGCAGACCAGCCACAATCAATAGCGGTAATCCCGCATCAATCTCAATCCTGGGCAATTCGGTGAATCGCGAATAAGCCAAAGGAGAAATAATCAGGCCGATAATGAAAGCCGCACGCCAGGCAACATCCCCAGTTTTGGGCTGCAGCAAGCCGCCAAGAATGCCGCTGATACCGGCAATTCGGCCATTCCATAACCATAAAACAGTCGCGGCGATACCCAATAACGCGCCACCCACCAATGCACTGTAAGGGGTGAAATTAGCCCAATCGATAGTCATACGCCCTCCTGCTGTTGTGGGCAATAAAGCTGATAAAGCACCTCAAGCAGTGCCAATATCTTGCTATCGGCGATCGAGTAAAATATCCGCTTGCCGTCACGGCGAGTACTGACTAACCCATCACTGCGCAACACGCCCAACTGTTGAGATAACGTCGGTTGTCGAATACCTAACGCGGCCTCCAACTCGCCGACCGCTTTCTCTCCCTGGCTCAGTTGGCATAAGAGTAGCAATCGATCCTCATTGGCCAGCACTCGTAATAGGTCACAAGCTTGGGCTGCCGCCTGTCTCATCAGATCCACGTTGATCGTTTTATCGTCACTCATGTGACCTCCGAATGTTTTTCTTTATTATATACTTTTATATTATATTTTTTTACATAATGATCTACTGAAAAATAGCCCTGTCGACTGACTTGCATCTGGGTATCTGCCGTTTTATTCTTCCGCCATATGAGTGCACTAAGAATCCCCATCGCGTTACAACAAGCCGTTATGCGCTGTCTACGCAACAAATTGCAGCTGGCGAATCAGCACCTTGGCACCGCTTATCCGGAGCCAAAAATCAACTATTATCAACGTGGGACTAGCGCGGGCAGTGCCTATCTACAAACCTTTGAAATTCGCCTAAATCCAGTATTACTACTGGAAAATCAGCAATCATTTATCGATGAAGTGGTGCCTCATGAACTGGCCCACCTGCTGGTTTATCGCCAATTTGGTCGAGTGCCCCCCCATGGCAAAGAGTGGCGCTGGATGATGGAGCAAGTATTGCAAGTCCCGGCCAGCCGCACCCATCAGTTTGAAGTAGCCTCGGTGCGCAGCAAGACCTTCAATTATCAGTGCAAATGCCAGCAACATGCCTTAACCATTCGCCGCCACAATAAAGTGCAACGCGGTGAGAGCGAATACCGCTGCCGTCAGTGTGGTGAAAAGTTACAATTTATCGCGGTGAAAAGCTGTTAGAATTTCTCGTTACTTGTTATAAAACAGCGTGTTAACTTGCTATCCATAAATAATATCTATAACCTGCCTGCTTTTCATCATCGGGCCGTTTTTGAGATATGTTACGCAACCTTCTGTTCCTGATAATTTTTTCCTCCCCTCTGCTTCCACTGACGGTCTACAGTCAAAGCATCAATAACTTCTCACAGGCCAAAGCGGTTGCCGCGAAAATTAACCAAGATGCGCCTGGCAGTTTTTACTGTGGCTGCAAAATTGACTGGCAAGGTAAAAAAGGGGTTCCAGACCTGAAGAGCTGCGGTTATCAAGCCAGAAAAAATGCCCAACGAGCCGCCCGAATTGAGTGGGAACATGTGGTTCCGGCCTGGCAATTTGGTCATCAGCGCCAATGCTGGCAACAAGGTGGCCGCAAAAACTGCGCCAAAGACCCGGTCTATCGACAGATAGAAACCGATCTACACAATCTGCAACCTGCTATTGGCGAAGTGAATGGTGACCGCAATAATTTCATGTATTCCCAATGGAATGGCGGCAACGGCCAATATGGTCAGTGTGAGATGAAAGTTGATTTTAAGAATAAGGCCGCAGAGCCACCTACCCGTGCTCGCGGGGCTATCGCGCGGACCTATTTTTATATGAACGAGCAGTATCAACTGCGCCTCTCCAGCCAGCAACGCAAGTTGTTTGAGGCTTGGGACCGCCAATATCCAGTGACGAATTGGGAATGTTTACGTGACGAGCGAGTCGCGAAAGTCCAAGGGAATCATAACCCTTATGTACAACGGGCTTGCCAGCAGAGAAAGGGCTAATCTAGTATATTGGTCAATCAATCCGAATCCCCTATGCGCCTCATAAATAGGATTGCCCTATGGGCGATATTTTCGATTGGCTGATGCTTCCCTGCCTCTGGTATCCTTAGGCACTTACTTATTTCGCGCGGCTCAATCAGTTGCGCGGTATGTTTTCGTTTCAGGACTTAGGGCAACCCATGCGTATACCCCGCATTTATCATCCGCAACCCTTGCAGGCGAATACCGAACTTGCGCTGAGTGATGAAGCCGCCAATCATGTAGGCCGCGTGCTCCGGATGGGTGAAGGACAAAGCCTGCAATTATTTGATGGCAGCAATCAGGTTTTCGACGCGGAAATCATCCGAGTAGATAAAAAAAGTCTGGTTGTCCGCCTTGCCGAAGGGTTGTTGGAAGATCGCGAATCACCACTTAACCTGCATCTGGGCCAGGTAATCTCCCGTGGCGAAAAAATGGAGTTTACCGTACAAAAATCCATTGAACTGGGTGTCAATGTGATTACTCCGCTGTTTTCTGAGCGCTGCGGTGTAAAGTTGGATGGTGAGCGTCTGGCGAAAAAAATCCAGCAGTGGCAGAAAATTGCTATCGCTGCCTGCGAACAGTGCGGCCGTAATATCCTCCCTGAAATCCGTGCTGCGATGCAGTTATCTGACTGGTGCGCAGAGCAGGATGACAGCCTGAAGCTGAATCTGCATCCCCGCGCCAGCAACAGCATTAACACCCTTCCCCCGTCGCTCAACAAAGTGCGTTTGTTGATTGGTCCGGAAGGCGGCCTCTCTGCCGATGAAATTGCCATGACCTCGCGCCTTGGATTTACTGATATCCTGCTAGGGCCGCGAGTGCTGCGTACCGAAACTACTGCCCTTACCGCAATCACCGCTTTGCAGGTGCGATTTGGCGATCTGGGATAAAATTCGTTCCCACTAGGAGAGAATAATGATCAAGCTCGGCATCGTAATGGACCCCATCACGTCCATTAATATCAAGAAAGACTCCAGCTTCGCCATGCTATTGGAAGCACAGCGCCGTGGTTGGGAACTGCATTACATGGAGATGGGTGACCTCTATATGCGTGGCGGCGATGGCCGCGCCCGCACCCGCCTGCTAAGTGTGAAGCAAGATAAAGACGACTGGTTCAGTTTTGGTGCAGAGCAAGACCTGCCCTTGCATGACCTTGATGTCATCCTGATGCGCAAAGATCCACCTTTTGATACTGAATTCATCTATGCCACCTATATTCTGGAACGCGCGGAAGATAAAGGAACATTGGTGGTGAATAAGCCGCAGAGCCTACGTGACTGCAACGAGAAGCTGTTTACCGCTTGGTTCGCTGACTTGACACCGGACACGCTGGTTAGCCGCAGTAAAGATCATATCCGTCAATTCCATCAGGAACACGGCGATATCATCCTGAAACCACTGGATGGCATGGGTGGCGCCTCAATATTCCGCGTGAAACAAGATGACCCTAACCTGTCAGTGATCATTGAGACACTGACCGAGTTGGGTAGCCGATTCTGTATGGCGCAGAACTTCCTGCCGGCCATCAAAGAAGGTGACAAACGTGTCTTGGTGGTTGATGGCGAACCAGTGCCTTATTGCCTGGCGCGTATCCCTGCGCAGGGTGAAACCCGTGGTAATCTGGCCGCTGGTGGCCGTGGTGAAGCTCGTCCACTCAGTGAGAGTGACTGGAAGATTGCCCGCGCAGTTGCCCCGATATTGAAGCAAAAAGGCTTAATTTTTGTCGGCTTGGATATTATCGGCGATCGCCTGACTGAAATTAACGTCACCAGCCCAACCTGCATACGTGAAATTGAAGCCGCCTTCCCGGATGTGTCGATTACCGGCATGTTGATGGATGCCATTGAAGTCCGATTAGCGAATAAATAAGCCCGATACCCTCCCCAGAAACTTGGAGTCGCAGCCATCAACCCTGCGGCTTCAAGGGCGAAGCGCCCCCAAAGCCATTGGAGTTGCAGGTAGGCGGCAAGAGAGTAAATCCCGATGAGCTTACTCAAGTAAGTGATTCGGGTGAGTGAGCGCAGCCAACAACCCTGCGGCTTCAAGGGCGAAGCGCCCCCAAAGCCATTGGAGTTGCAGGTAGGCGGCAAGAGAGTAAATCCCGATGAGCTTACTCAAGTAAGTGATTCGGGTGAGTGAGCGCAGCCAACAACCCTGCGGCTTCAAGGGCAAAGCTCCCCCAAAGCCATTGGAGTTGCAGGTAGGCGGCAAGAGAGTAAATCCCGATGAGCTTACTCAAGTAAGTGATTCGGGTGAGTGAGCGCAGCCAACAACCCTGCGGCTTCAAGGGCGAAGCGCCCCCAAAGCCATTGGAGTTGCAGGTAGGCGGCAAGAGAGTAAATCCCGATGAGCTTACTCAAGTAAGTGATTCGGGTGAGTGAGCGCAGCCAACAACCCTGCGGCTTCAAGGGCGAAGCGCCCCCAAAGCCATTGGAGTTGCAGGTAGGCGGCAAGAGAGTAAATCCCGATGAGCTTACTCAAGTAAGTGATTCGGGTGAGTGAGCGCAGCCAACAACCCTGCGGCTTCAAGGGCGAAGGGGGCCGTGACTTTATCCTCATTTATCCGCATACTTACACCAGTTCATCCCTTAACTCAGCGAATCCTCTATATAACATAATGAATTTACAGCATCATTTTCTTATCGCTATGCCGTCACTTCAGGACCCTCAATTTATGCGCTCGGTTATCTATATCTGTGAGCATAACGAAGAGGGGGCCATGGGTTTGGTGATTAATCGGCCGATGGAGCAGTTCACGGTCGAAACTGTGTTGCAAAAACTAAAAATCAGCCCTTCACCACGGGATCCCGCAATACGTCTGGATAAACCAGTATTGGCTGGCGGGCCGTTGGCAGAAGATCGCGGGTTTATCCTGCATTCGCCACGGGAAGGTTTCGGCTCCAGTATCCCCATTTCACCCGATACCATGATAACCACCTCCAAAGATGTGTTGGAGACCTTCGGCACACCAGATCAGCCTAAAAATCTGCTGGTGGCACTGGGTTATGCGGGCTGGCAGCAGGGGCAGCTAGAGCAGGAGTTGCTGGATAATGCATGGCTGACTATTGAGGCGGATACCGATATTCTATTCCACACTCCGATTACTGAGCGCTGGCAAGCGGCTGCCAACAAGCTGGGTATCAATATTTTTAATATTGCACCGCAAGCAGGACACGCTTAATGGCTAATCGCACCATTGTCGCCTTTGATTTTGGCACCAAAAGTATCGGCGTGGCTATTGGTCAGGAAGTCACCGGCACTGCCAGAGCGCTGACCTCATTTAAAGCTCAAGACGGTACCCCGGACTGGCAAAAAGTCGAAAAACTGCTGAAAGAGTGGCAGCCTGACTTAGTGGTGGTCGGATTACCGCTGAATATGGATGGCACCGAGCAACCGCTGACCGCCCGTGCTCGTCGGTTCGCCAACCGCCTGCATGGCCGCTTTGGTGTACAGATAGCCTTACAGGATGAACGCCTCAGCACTGTCGAGGCTCGCGCCAATTTGTTTGACAGTGGTGGCTACCGCGCACTGGACAAAGGCAGTGTCGATGCCGCCTCTGCGGTCATTATTCTGGAAAGTTGGTTTGATGAACAAGCGGGCTAAATAGGCTATTTTTTTATTTGCTGGAAGCTGTTATCTACCTTGTGTTTCCACGATCTGATTGGGTCATCCGCGCATATCATGGCACCGGTGCCCACGGAATTGTATACTCTCTTTATGCCAATCAGCGGCTCAAAATATTGCACACCCCATGCGGGTGTTTTTTACATTTATTGAGGTTTTCTCATGACAAAAGTGACTGTTGCTGCGACTCAAATGGCCTGCTCTTGGGACCTGCCTAAGAACATTGAAAATGCCGAGAAACTGGTACGTCAGGCGCACGCCAAAGGCGCGCAGATCATCCTGATTCAAGAGCTGTTTGCCGCGCCTTATTTCTGTATTGATCAAAGCCCGGAACACTATGCACTGGCCCAAGAGCTGGATAATAGCCCGTTGATCCAGCACTTCTCCAAGCTTGCAGCTGAGCTGCAAGTGGTATTGCCACTGAGTTTCTTTGAGAAAGCCAATAACGCCTATTACAACTCGCTAGTCATGATTGATGCTGATGGCACGGTTATGGATGTGTACCGCAAAACTCACATTCCAAATGGCCCGGCCTATCAGGAAAAACAGTTCTTTATCCCAGGGGATACCGGTTTTAAAGTTTGGCAGACCCGTTATGCCAAAGTTGGCGTGGGTATCTGCTGGGATCAGTGGTTCCCAGAAACTGCTCGTAGTCTGGCGCTGCTCGGCGCAGAAATTATCTTCTACCCAACGGCTATCGGCTCAGAACCAGCTTACCCTGAAATTGATAGTCAGCCACACTGGACCCGTGTCCAGCAAGGTCATGCTGCCGCGAACTTGGTCCCAGTGATCGCCTCTAACCGCATAGGCACTGAGAAGAGCAAGTTTATCGATGGTCTGGAAATGACCTTCTACGGATCGTCCTTCATTGCAGACCAAACCGGTGCCCTGCTGGCTCAGGCGAACAAAACTGATGAAGCCATTTTGGTACATGAGTTTGATTTGCAGGAAATCGCTGCGCAGCGCGCGTCATGGGGCTTGTTCCGCGATCGCCGCCCGGAAATGTATCAGGCATTAGCCACTTCTGACGGCAAGACCCGGAGATAATTTATGTCTGCACAAGACACGATTTTACAAAGTACAGCGTCACAAGCACTATCCGGTACGCCACAACAGGACGGCTTCTTTATGCCTGCTGAATGGGCAAAGCAAGATGCCGTCTGGATGCTATGGCCCTATCGTCAGGATAACTGGCGCGGTAAAGGTATCCCTGCTCAGCAGACATTTGCCAAAGTAGCCGAAGCCATCGGCCGTACTACGCCAGTGTTTATGGGCGTACCTGCTGAGTTTATGGCGCAGGCTAAAGCCACCATGCCTGCCAGTGCTACCTTAGTTGAAATGGCCAGCGATGATGCCTGGATGCGTGATACCGGCCCGACCATGGTCATCAACGGTGCTGGTGAGCGCCGCGCTGTTGACTGGCAGTTCAACGCTTGGGGCGGCCTTAACGGCGGCTTGTATAGCGACTGGCAGCAAGATGAAAAAGTTGCCGCTCAGGTGAGTGACTTCCTGAATAATGCTCATTACAGCGCTCCTTTGGTGCTAGAAGGCGGCTCCATTCATACCGATGGTGAAGGTACTTTGCTGACCACCGCTGAATGTTTGCTAAACCCAAACCGCAATCCGCATCTGAATCAGGCGCAGATTGAGCAGTTGCTGCGTGAATATCTCGGCGTCACGCATTTCATCTGGTTGCAAGACGGCGTTTATAACGATGAGACTGATGGTCACATCGACAATATGTGCTGCTTTGTCCGCCCCGGTGAAGTCGCCCTGCATTGGACCGACGATCAGCAGGACCCGCAGTACGCACGTTCGGTTGCCGCTTTTGATGTGCTATCCAATGCGGTCGATGCCAAAGGCCGTAAGCTGAAAATCTGGAAGTTACCCGCTCCCGGCCCGCTGTATAACACCGAAGAAGAGACTTTCGATGTGCTGTCCAGCGATGCCGTGCCACGTACCGCTGGCGAGCGGCTTGCAGGCTCTTATGTCAATTTTCTGATCAGTAACCAGCAGATTATTTATCCTCTGCTGGATAGCCGCACTGACGGTGTGGCACAGGATCTATTGCAGCAGATGTTCCCTGGCTACGCGATTGTCGGTGTTCCTGCCCGCGAGATCCTGCTAGGGGGTGGCAATATTCACTGTATTACCCAGCAGATCCCTGCGGCCTAGTTTACCCTTCGTGCTTGGAGCCGCTGCTGTGTTAGCGGCTCTCATTGCTCGGCCCATCCAGTTGATCTGACATTCAACTCGCAATCGCCAAGGCTCCCTCTTTTTGTCTCTGCGCGATACTCTGCTCGAAGGTCTGCATTCCCCATTGCCCGCCGGACTGAATCACTGTCGGTAGCTGATAGGTTTTACCTTCACGAATCAAATGGCTACCAGCGGTGGTTTGTGTCAGTATTTCAAACACCGCAATACGCCCGCCCCCACTCTTTTGACACAACTTTTGCGCGATGACGGCCCGCAAGCTAGCCGCTAGCTGCGCCTGGATAATCGTTTTCTCTGCCGCTGGGAAAACATCCACCAACCGATCTATTGACTGAGTTGCGGTGCGGGTATGCAGTGTCGCTAACACCAGATGCCCGGTCTCAGCGGCGGTCAGTGCTAACCTGATCGTCTCCTGATCCCGTAATTCCCCCAGCAGGATGATATCGGGATCTTGTCGCAGGGCTGCGCTCAAGGCACTACTGAAAGAGTGAGTATGACTGCCCAGCTCCCGTTGCTGGATCAAAGATGTTTGGCTGCGATGAATAAACTCGATCGGATCTTCAAGTGTGATGATATGGCGGGCCTGCTGCTGATTAATAGCACTGATCATCGCACTCAATGTGGTGGATTTACCGCTACCTGTTGCACCAGTCACCAGAATCAATCCATTCTCTTGCTCAATAAGCTGGCTAATGATGTTTGGAGCGTCTAATTCAGCCAGTGACGGACAGACCGCAGAAATAAGCCGGAAAGCGATTGACTGCCCCTGCCGCTGCTGAAAAATATTTGCTCGTAATCTTTGCCCCGCCCCAGTGGTGTAGGCGCAATCCACCTGTCCTGTGTGTTGTAATCGCCTCTGCTGCGCCTCACTCAATAAGTGCTGACTTAGCCCATTGAGCCAGCCAGCATGAATTCGTGGCCAATGGGTAAAGGTTTTCAATTCACCATCAATGCGCAATACCGGGTGATAACCGGTACAAAGGTGCAGATCTGACGCATTATGATTTACACTAGCCGCCACTTTATTTGCGAAATCCTGTTCGTTAAAGCCATCATTGGTGCTTTCGGGATTTTCTAAATCAATGCATCTGGCCGTTATACCGTCATATGCGGGGTTATCCGGCGCTGAATTTTTATCATCCAGACGGGTGAAATCCATATCAAACTCCTGGGTCCATATGAGCACAATTGAGCAGAATCTACAGGATGTCAGAGCACGGATCGCAACAGTTTCACGTAGTTGCGCACGTTCTCCAGAAGAAATTACCTTGCTTGCAGTGAGTAAAACCAAACCTGTGACCGCTATCGAAGAAGCTATCGCGGCAGGGCAGTATGCCTTTGGTGAAAACTATGTGCAGGAGGGGGTGGATAAAATCCACTATTTTGCGAATAAGCCTCAGAACCCTCCTCTTGAATGGCACTTTATTGGCCCGTTGCAATCCAATAAAAGCCGCTTAGTGGCAGAAAATTTCGCCTGGTGCCATACCGTTGATCGGCTAAAAATAGCACAACGATTGAGCGCCCAGCGCCCAGCAGAGATGCCCGCGCTGAACGTTCTGATCCAGGTCAATATCAGTGATGAGCAAAGTAAATCAGGGATTGCCTTAGCGGAATTACCCGCATTGGCGGCTAATATTAGCGAACTGCCTAATATACATTTACGTGGGCTGATGGCTATTCCAGCCCCCGAAACTGATTATCAGCGGCAACTGGCGGTATTTGAGCAAATGAATCAGGCGTTCTTGACTTTAAAAGCCCTGTACCCTCAGATGGATACGCTTTCTATGGGTATGACGGATGATATGCCGGCAGCCATTGCTGCCGGCAGTACATTAGTGCGTATTGGCACCGCCATTTTTGGCGCCCGCGCGTAATCACCCAGAGTACAGGTCGCTAACACCGCTGCGGCTTCAAGTACTAAATAAATTACCCAAAGTAATTGGAGTCGCAGCAAGGCAGCAAACGAATGAATCCCGATGAGCTTACACAAGTAAGTGATTCGGGTGAAAGAGTGCCGCTAACACCGCTGCGGCTTCAAGTACTAAGGGTAAGGAGAAAATATTCAATGCAGCATCGCCACATCACATTCATCGGCGCGGGCAATATGGCTCGCGCTATTATTGCAGGTTTAGTTGCCGGTGGTTATCCCGCGAAAAAAATTAGCGTTTGTGCGCCTTCAGGTAAAAATCGTGACGCTCTGGCCGCTGAGTTTGGTGTTATCAGTAGTGATGATAATATCGCCGAGGCGCAGAAGGCCGAAGTGGTAATTTTGGCGGTTAAGCCTCAATTAATGGCCGATGTATGCCAGCCGTTGCAGGCAAATGTCGATTTCACTGGCAAACTGGTGCTTTCCATTGCGGCGGGTGTTCAGGTTGCGCGCTTCTATGCGCTATTAGGCGATAAACTTAATCTGGTGCGTATTATGCCCAACACCCCGTCACTGATAGGGAAAGGGATGAGCGGCTTGTATGCCCCAGAACAGGTGTCACAGGATGATCGTGACTTCACTACGGCACTGATGAGTTCGGTGGGTAAAGTTTGTTGGGTGAATGACGAAAATGGCATCAACAGTGTGATTGCCGCAGCAGGTAGTGCGCCCGCCTATTTCTTCCTGTTTATGGAAGCGATGCAACAAGAAACTGAGCGATTAGGTTTTGACAGTGAAACCGCCCGTCTGCTGGTACAACAAGCCGCGTCTGGTGCCACTGCACTGGTGGAAGCCAACCCACAATTGCCGATCTCAACACTGCGCCAGCAAGTGACATCTAAAGGCGGGACTACGGCTGAGGCCATTCGGGTATTTAATGAGCAACACTTAGCTGAAACCGTTGCCGCTGCCATGCAAGCTGCTATTGTTCGAGCGACTGAGATGGAAAAGCTGTTCTAACAGCGACAAATTTACAAAAACCGACACTGGCCCTGATATTTTCTCGTTAAGATAGGGGCCTGTAATGTACGCGAATATCTAATATTAAGGACGAAGGCAACTCATGCTAACGCTGACTTTTCTGGCCAAAACGGTCATTGACCTGTATGTGATGGTACTGCTGTTGCGCATCTGGATGCAGTGGGTTCACAGCGATTTTTACAATCCGTTTTCGCAATTTGTGGTGAAAATAACGCAGCCAATAGTGGGTCCACTGCGCCGGATTATTCCGTCTATGGGGCCGATCGACAGTGCATCACTGCTGTTAGCGTATTTATTGATGACCATTAAGTTCCCACTGTTATTACTGATTGGTAGCGGTTCGATATCCCTCAGCCCTTATAATTTGCTGTTTGGGGTTATTGCGCTGTTTAAAGCTGCTGGTTATCTGATTTTCTGGATCATGATTATTCGTGCGCTAATGAGCTGGGTCAGTCAGGGCCGCAGCCCAATGGACTACCTGCTTTATCAGCTAACAGAACCTTTAATGGCACCGATTCGTCGCATCTTACCGGCCATGGGCGGTATCGATTTTTCAGCGATGGTGGTTATTCTTATTCTGTATCTGATCAACTTCTTAGGTATGGATATGTTGGGCGAGCTTTGGGTTATGTTGTGAGTGCAGCAACATCCTTGCTGGACGGGCTGGTACTCAGGCTATATATTCAGCCGAAAGCCAGCCGTGATCAGATTGTCGGTTTACATGGCGACGAATTGAAAGTCGCCATTACCGCCCCGCCCGTTGATGGGCAAGCTAATACCCACCTGATCAAATTTATTGCTAAGCAGTTCCGGGTCGCTAAAAGCCAGGTGATTATCGAAAAGGGCGAATTAGGGCGGCATAAGCAGGTTAAAATTGTCAATCCGCAACAGATACCGCCAGAAGTTGCGGTACTGCTTGAGTGATATTTCCCCGTCAGACCATTCAGTCTCAACCAAGAAGTATCAGCTAAAAATTCAGGATTCATTCATGCAAAAAATAGTATTAGCCACCGGTAACCCCGGAAAAGTGCGTGAGCTGGCGAGCTTGCTCGCTGATTTCGGCTTAGATGTTGTCGCACAAACCGATCTGGGCGTTGAGTCTGCCGAAGAGACTGGCTTAACTTTTATCGAAAACGCCATATTAAAAGCACGCCATGCAGCACAGACCACCGGTTTGCCGGCTATCGCCGATGACTCCGGTTTGGCTGTTGATGCTTTGGGCGGTGCGCCTGGAATTTACTCCGCACGTTTCGCGGGTGCTGACGCCAGTGATCAGGAGAACCTCGATAAGCTACTGGTGACACTGAAAGATGTTCCCGATGAACAGCGCAGCGCTCAATTCCATTGCGTGTTGGTTTATATGCGCCATGGTGATGATCCAACACCACTGGTATTCCACGGTCAATGGCCAGGAGTGATTGCTCGTCAGGCAGCCGGTACCGCTGGATTTGGCTATGACCCTATATTCTATGTGCCTGAACTGGGCAAAACCGCAGCAGAATTGACCCGTGAAGAGAAGCATGCGGTATCCCATCGTGGACAAGCCCTAAAACTGATGTTGGATGCGCTGCGCAATGCTTAAATTACCTCCGCTCAGTCTCTACATCCATATTCCCTGGTGTGTGCAGAAGTGCCCTTACTGTGACTTTAACTCTCATGCGCTGAAGGGCGACGTGCCCCATCAAGAATATGTAGAACACTTATTGGCGGACCTTGATGTAGACGCGCCGCTAGTCAGTGGGCGTAAAATCAGCACCATATTTATTGGCGGTGGCACTCCAAGTTTGCTCAGTGCCGAAGCAATGCAACAGTTACTTGATGGCGTACGCGCCAGATTGTCCGTGGCTTCTGATGCTGAAATCACCATGGAAGCCAACCCCGGCGCAGTAGAAGCCGAGCGTTTCAGTGGCTATCAACGCGCCGGTATCAATCGTATCTCTATTGGTGTGCAAAGCTTTAGCGCAGAGAAGTTAACACGCCTTGGGCGAATCCATGGGCCAGATGAGGCCAAACGCGCAGCAGAGCTGGCAACCTCGTTGAAGTTGCGCAGTTTTAATCTGGATCTGATGCATGGCTTACCCGATCAGACTTTGGAGGAAGCACTGGACGATTTGCGTCAGGCTATTACGCTGAACCCACCTCACCTCTCTTGGTATCAGCTGACTATCGAGCCGAATACCGGTTTCAGTTCGCGGCCGCCGATTCTGCCAGATGACGATGCGCTGTGGGATATTTTCCAGCAAGGCCATCAGTTACTCAGTGCCGCTGGGTATCAGCAATACGAAACTTCGGCCTATGCCAAACCAGGCTATCAGTGCCAGCACAACCTTAACTACTGGCGCTTTGGCGATTATCTGGGTATTGGTTGTGGCGCACACGGCAAAATCACTTTTAGCGACGGGCGAATCTTACGCACAATAAAGACCAAACATCCCCGTGGGTTCATGCAGGGTAAATACCTGGATAAGAAATATGAAGTGGAAGCTGCCGAGCGGCCTTTTGAGTTCTTTATGAACCGTTTCCGCTTGTTGGAAGCTGCGCCGCGTGCGGATTTTTATCACTTTACCGGCTTGGCTGAAAGTACTATTCGCCCGCAATTGAATGAGGCGTTAGCAAAAGAGTACTTAATTGAAACAGAGGAATATTGGCAGATTACCGAGAAAGGGAAGCTATTCCTTAACTCACTGCTGGAGCTATTTTTATAACTGGTAGCTGTAGATTCAATCTGTCAACGCAACACCCCTTTCAATTATCTCTTTCGGTGTTTTGAACTTCAGTGTCTTTCTTGGTCTGTTGTTTAGCTGAGCTGCAACCTGATCCAACTCATGTTGAGTATATTGGGCAAGGCATGTCTTTTTGGGAAAGTACTGTCTAATTAGCCCATTAGTGTTCTCGTTTGTTCCCCGCTGCCAGGGACTCTGAGGATCGCAGAAGTAAACTTTAACTCCGGTGCTGCCAGTAAATTCCAGATGCCTGGCCAGCTCCATTCCTCTGTCCCATGTCAGTGATTGCCGGAGTTCAGGCGGCAAGCTCAGGAATTTGTCGGTAAGAGCCTGATTCACTGAGAAAGAATCTTTGCCCCTGAGTCTAAGGATGATCGTATAACGTGATTTTCGGTCTACAAGTGTGGCTATATGCGAGTTTTTTGTGCCTGATACTAAATCGCCTTCCCAGTGCCCCAGAGAGCGTCTGTTATCGATATGCCGGGAGCGTTCGTGAATTGGCGTTCCGTTCACTATGTTGATCGTACCTCTTTCACCTTTGCGGGTATGGCGTCTGCCATGACGAAGGCTATGCGACCGGCGCAGATGCTTTACATTCAGGTGGTGTAGCGCTTCACGGCTACGAAAGTACAGCGTTTTATAAATTGTCTCCGGTGATATTCGCAGTGTTTTTTGACGCGGCTTCGTTCGCCTTAACCATCCTGATATTTGCTCAGGAGACCACTTCATCTCCAGCTTTTCCAGAACAAGCTCTCGCAACGGTAAATTCTGATCCAGTAAGCACGGTTTTGGTCTTTTCGCCATCCTGCTGGCCCGGTTATTAGCATCAACAGCTTTGTAATAGCGCCTGCCTCGATTACGCTGAACTTCACGTGAGATCGTCGAAGGACTACGATTCAGCGCAGTAGCTATCGCACGAATGCTCATTTTGGCTGACAAACCGGCTCGTATTTCCTCGCGCTCAGACAGCGTCAGGTGAGCTACAGCCCGCTTGCGCTCATTGGGTTTTATGCCGCCAGTATCTCTTAACATAGTGAAGATTGTTCCTGGTTTCGAACCCAGGATATTAGCTATTTCACTGAAGCCTGTTCCGTTCTTCCACAGTTCAAAAACAGATGCTTTTTCCTTTGCTGTAAATGTCCGTCTCATTCAAAAACCCTCCGCAACCCCATGTTTTCACATGACTGTTGCGTTGACCAATTGAATCTACAGCCCCCTTTTTTAAAACGTTATCTGAGGGCACTTATCCGCCCTCAGATAGGCCAATCCCGTCATGCATTAATGCATAATAGAAGATTCGCTGACAAACTGATGTGCCATACTTGCCATTGCTGCTTGCCTTACTACCAATAGAGAAGTACCACCAATTAATTCTAACCCATCCATCGCGCTCACTAACTGATGAATATCTTCATTAGGATCTTCTAGTGTCGCGTCACCAAATATCATATCCCCATCCAATAGTGGCCTAGACGCGTATTGAGTTTGTAGCTCTTGGGTCAAAGCCTGCTCAATGGGAATATTTTTATCCAATAACAGAGTTAACTCATCAAAACTCATATTACGGCCCGCTAAACGGCTAATATGCTTTTTTGATATACCCTTCTGATTAAAGTAGGATCTTAAATCAATCGGTTTTCTCAGAATCAAAGGTGTTTCAGATTCACTGATCACCACACCATGATCTTTGAGCATCTGAATATTTGAGAGTAATAAATTAAAATGTTCACCACCGACGACATGATATTTCATCGCCAGATTGATTAGACTCTGGCGGCTGAGACCATACTTCTGTTGGAATAACTGAATATCTGCTCGGCTAAGGTCGATTCTATTTTGGAATGTAAAATCTAGTGCTTTATGACTTAAGGGGGATACTTTAAGTAAGCTCAACTGTTCCAATAAATAATCGATCTCACTCTCGCTGCGTAGATGATAATTTCTTACCCATCTGGCGATATCGACAGTATTCAACTCTTCACGGCTGATCCAGTGAATATGTTCTTCCGTAAGGTTAATACGTTCCGCTATTAATGGCTGGAAGAATTTATCAATACTCTGCTCTATTAATGGTAATGGGTCGGTATTGCGGGCATTGCTACGCCAAGCAATTAATGACATTGAGACCAGATAATCCAGATCAGCAGGATCGGAAATCTGATACTTTATCGCCCATGCACTAATGGTTTTTAGCTGATGTAGAGTATTATAGCCATCTTGAGAGTCAATATCAGCCAACTGCTTCACTGTAAAAATCAGCCCCATCGCTTTAAGTTGCTGACACACTTGATCGTATTCGCTGGAATATGGACACAGACTGAATAATTCATCAAACGTAATCTGAGAGTCTTCAACCCAAATAAATTCAATCTTATTTAGATCGTCAAGATACCAGTCAATAAAAGTGATTCTACAGAGAGTCTCACCATCAATATTAACAATCAGATGGTTTTTTCGCCGTTCCGCTGACAAAGCGGATAACATGATATTCTTATCCAGGTAAAGATTATCCTGCCCACTGGTATCGGCAATATTTATCGAGCCACTCCCTACACTGTAGTAATAATTATCGTCACCGCTGCCTCCTTTCAGGGTCGTGTTTTCACGTCCACGAAGATAGATAATGGCATCATGACCATCGCCGGTATCAATCTCATCTTCCGACAAAAAAGTTGCCGAATTAATGACAACCTCATCATTACCAGTGGTGACAGTTGGCGCCTGTTGTGCAGAAATAAAGGGATTACCATGAAGGTCAATACTCACCTGATAATCAAATAAATTCCCAGTAGTTGAGTCACGATATTGCGACTGCCCACTTTTATCTTTAATTTTAAGGTGCCGATAGTGCTCATCCTTCAGATAGTTGAGAAGGCGAATGCTTTGGTGTTTTTCTGGTTGATCGCGATGACGTAGTAACAGATCATCACCCGACCTCTCAACAATAACCTCACTTAATAACCACGATGATAGCACTAACGTGTCTGGTGCTAATGCATCATCAAAGTTATTTATACTAATCTCTGTCGGATTATCCATATCTTCTTGGATAAGATAGATATCGCGACCACCACGTCCCTCTAATAATCCACGCCCTTTTAATACTTGTAAGATATTATCTTTATGATCACCCTGTAGTTCATAACGAGGTAAAAAACCTATTAACAGAGAGTACTCTTTAGGTGATAACATAATGAATTCAGGGAATATACATTGCCGCAGAATAATGTCTTCCTCGCCCTCAACTCTCTTAATATGCGTAATTTTTTGTTGATGGTTATTGTCTAATGAGGTCAGTACAACGATATCTTCATGATTAGCTATCTTCATTAACTCATTATAACTGCGATCAATTATTGGGGAGTAGTAAGCTGCCATATTGGGAGAAAAAGCAACAGACTCACTAAAAGAAATTGGCCATAATGGTACTATTGTGAAGCCATCAAAGGTTTGAATGTTGAAATTAAGCACTTGCTTTTTTTCATTGCTACTTATTATATATATATCGACTAGCCTAATCTGTGTTTCAAATCCATTATCATTACTCAGATTAATCAACACATCAAAATCATCCAACTCAATAGAAACTATTTGATTGAGGTTGTGTTCCAGGAAAATATTACTAACAGATATATCGACATTATCATCTTCCGCTATTTCTTCAATTTTAATCTGTAAGGATCTGTTCTGAGTGTTTTTTAGAATATGATAACTATCTTTCCCTGCGCCCCCTCTGGCCAGTCCCTCCTGTAATGCTAATAGATCATCTCCTCCATTACCGGATAATGAGTCGTCTCCCCCTATCCCATTAAGATAATTATCCAAATCGTTACCAATAATTTCATCATTAACACTTTCATTACCCAGAATATTCTCAAAATCATAAAGATAAGCAACTCGTTTCACAATGCCATGTTCTATCTGGCTATAATGCCCATCATTGATATCAATAACGCTACTAACTTCATCCCCTAACACCTCTCCTAGCGCAACGGTATCACTACCAGCTCCCCCTGTAAGAATATGATTTTTTGTAGCAATACTGGAGGTCAATATAAACGTATCTTGATTTTCGCCGCCTTGATATTGCTTGTATCCCTCACCAACAGTAAATATATTCTTCTTCTTATTATAACCAGCTGCGATATCATCGCCCCCACCAAGATCAAATAAAGCGGAAATATCATTATCTTTTATCCCACGAAGAGGATGGGAAAGTAATTGCCCATGGTTAGAGAGTGAAACCAGCCTGTTTTCTCCTTTTTCATCATGAGAAATCGATATAATCCTATGCTTCCCAAACTGAGCTAATTTATTTTCCCGATAATGAACACTACTAGCCATATCGTCATAAACCGTACTTTTGTTGACCATAAGAGGCACATCAATTTTGTATTCTTCATCTACCTTATATCCTAGCGATTGATAATAGCCTCCATCGTTAAGTATAATAACTAAATCAAGTATCCCATCTTGATTAAGATCGGCTAGTTGTAATTGTGTTCGATGCGGATTTATGAAAGAGAGTAAACCAGCCAGTTCAGGGGGTAATTTGGCAATATATTGTCTAAAAACACCATTCACATTGCCTAGCAAATGCAACATTTCGCCATGATTATTTAGCAGCAATACATCATCAACCCCATCATTATTAATATCACCGGATAATGAGTAAGGATAGTTTTTACTATCATCACCCACAAGATATTGTTTATCTTGTCTAATAAAATCACCATAAGTAATTAATTTTTTATTATTCTTTCCACTTTGTTTTGAATACAGGCTATCATAGGAATAAACTATTATTTGGTTCATATGAAAAACGATAAAATCAACTAATCCATCACCATTAAAATCCCCAAGCACTGGAAATACTACTCTATCAAACTCGTCTCGGCTTATTGCATAAGGTAATTTTTCCCAATCTAGGGTTGCATCTTCTTTGATGTACTTACCATTAGGTTGAGCTAAATACGTAGATAACTCATAATGCCAATGTCTCACATAATCATCAAGAACCATAAGTCCTACTGAGTTTTCCCTAGACACTAATGTTGTATTAGACTTCCGATGGATAGCAATAAAATCATCCAGACCATTACGATCTATATCGCTAGAAAGGATAAATGAGCTATATGTCGCCTCACCATCCAATACAGAAAATACCTGATGTGAATTTAAGTTTTTTATTTTTATAACGCTATCATTAGAACCACTATCAAAAAAATCAGCAATAACATGATCATTAATATCATTTATATAGTCTAACTCATAATATCTATGTTGACCCATTTCAGCATATTGAGTATAAACTTTGGCATTCTCAAAAGGATCGCCCAAAAAAGATCTTATCTCATCGAGGTTTTTACTCGCCTGACTCCGTTCATCTCTCTTTATAAACAGAATTGCTTTAAGAACAACGTCACCACGACTATAAAATAACGTATCCACACCCTGCTTATTCTCTAATAGAATCTCATAATAACTCTGCTGTTGCTGATAAATACCTGCCATTGTTTGATTATATCTGATCTGATTATCTAAACCCGGCGTCAAACCAAACTTAAGAAATAAGCGTAGGCCATTTTCAAATTGTTGACTGCCTGTCATATCTGGCACAATATCGCGGAGTCTCTCAATCTGGCTCACCGCTGAGTAAATATCTGCAATAGTGATCATAGCAATAGCCAAGCCAATTCCCACAAGCCCAGCAACACTGGCGGCAGTACCACCCAGTACGATCGCGAATGCGACCCCAAAACCAATAGCCGCATTAATAGTAGAAAAAATACCACTGGCGATAAGATCTCGTCTAACGTGAGGATCTGTTTCCGCCGCCAGTTTTGAAAATGCATGATATGCCTGATAGATGTCTATACCTGAGGTCAGGGCTGAAAGCAGGGGTATGCTAAAACGAGCAGCTCCATGAGCAAATTGGCGCAGAGCTAACTTCCGCAGATCTTTAAGAAAACGGGGGTTAAATAGAAGTACAGGGTTGTGTTTTAACAAAGTTATTTTATTGAGGAGAGCAGATGTCAGCCCCCCTCCTTTATTCGCTAATTTTTGTAGGTAACTTATTCCCCATTTACTTAATACATATTGCAGACCTTCTGTCGTAGTATTAGCGCCAACTCCGCCCCAAGTTATGGCTAATTGAAATTGTATTTCTCTCTTTTGTTTTTCTGTTAATTCACCACTATTTATAATCCTTTGATATTCCATCGTTAATCTTAAGGCAGAAACCAAACCATACCCTTGCATACCATAGCCTAACCGGCCAAATATCGCATATCTTGGCTTATAACTTCCAGCTTTTGACTTAGAACGAAAAATCGAACCTATTTCATGATGTAAATCTTGGATTACAGGTATTTCTTGTAGGACTTGTAGATTATGCATCAACGTTTTCAAGCGCAGTGGATCATGTAGAGTGAATAATAGCTCACCTCGGTTAAACTTTCCGGTTGCTAAGTTTGGAAATAATTCAGATAATTCGTTTTTCTGTCTTATATTTAGATCGTTAGTAGACAAATTTCCAGTCGATAATTCCACAAGTATATTTTTAATATTAGTTGATCTATAATCTATGCCATTTTTTCGTTGAGTTGTTATCTCGCCAAATCGATCCCAATACAATTTTTCAGTCTCTCTTATTGGCAATATATATTTGTTATTTTGAGTGTTAATAGAAGGCATACTTACATCATACTTATTCCCTTTTTGATCAACCCCAATTCTATTTACTGATGCTGAAACATTAGATCTGATGCCCTTTTTATCCAAACTAGACATAAATTTGTGTGCAAAGCTAGCGTGCGTATTGCTACTGATCATAGCGCATCCCACCAAGCTGACTTGCTGAGGCAAAATATTTATTTTATGTTCGATTTGTAATTTATGGGAGAATTGACTTAACCGTGTCGTTAATTGCTCTGGTGACTGTCCTGCCAATGTTTGATAATTGCTATTATCAGAGCGACCATGCCCTACTACTTGCCAACGTAATTTACTTATTTCAGGCTGTTCTTTTAATTTAGCCAAGAGTTCGTGACTTTTTAGCTTACGCCATTCACCATGAGTATTAGAGGTAATAATAAAAGCCCGATAATTGCTATAAATATCTAACTGGATAAAAATAGAGTTTTCAGCGTGTTTTCCTACCAGTCTCGCTGCTGCACGATTTACAGTTGGGTTATTTTCACATTGAAAAATGATCTGCATATCATATTGGGTTGTGCTGCCTGCTTTATCGATCTCAATCGCAGCGGGTGAATCCCAAGAATTTACTCGATAGATATCGGGATATTTCAAAAATAACTCACTCAATGGTGACGAGTCGAAAATTTTTGGGTTATTATTAACAATTGATTGCCAATTGTTACCTTTGTGCAGAGTCGGATGTTGTCTTATTATATCTAAGAATGTTTCAAACTTCGCACGACTATCAACATTGTAGATCGTTAGTTCTAATAGAGTATTATCTATAATGCCATTATCGCCTGAGAAAAAAGGGGATAAATACTCCGAATAATAGCTAGTGAGTTGTTTAACCGACTTTATATTTTTTCTAACATCATTGAGTAGTTGTTCAACTACAGGATTGCCATTAGCAAAAGGTATTCCATTCTTCTCGTCATAAACAATCTGATATTCATCTAAATCTAATCGTAAATTATCTACTTCCGTTGATCCTAATGTAACGGCTTCATCAGGAACCTTGCTTTCATTTTTTCTATTTAATCCGGATTCATCTTTTTTTCTAAAATAATCAAGTGTACTTAATTTAACATTTTCTATCATCTGTTGATCATTGTGCCAATATCCATTATCCTCTCTCTTCGCTAATAGTACATCTCCGCTAAAAATAGTGTTTTCAATTATCTCTAATTCATCGGGTATATTATCTGAAGTAAAATTCGCTAACAAAAAACGTTCTAAAGTCGCTATCTGTCTTAACTGATTATTATTGGGATCCACCTTAATGATAACCTTCCTACCAGAAGATAGATTTATTACCAATGTTCCAGTCACTAAATTTCGCTTACTGATTGTTAGGTTCCATTCATCCCGTAACAAGCTAAAAGGCAATAATTTCCTGATCATCTCTTTTGTATTAACATTAACCACGTTACTTTTAAACCCTAGAGGAACAGAAGATTCTTTAATTAAATTAAAATAATCAAATAAAATTTTTTCTTGTTGCCATAATTCATCTAGAATTATTATTTTTTCATTGATGTTTTTTGTTGTTACATGAGTAAACCAGCGATCTATCTCACTACCAGCTACTATTTTACGCTTAATTAACTTTACCTGCTCAATTTCTGTTAACAATTTAAATTCAATTACTTCATCTAATTGCTCATGTATTTTAATAAGGAAATAGCGTAATATTTCTACTTCGGGTGCATTTCTATCGATCTCTATTGTGTTAATAATCTCTTTTCTGGTAATAGCTAAACTAGGATAATATTCATCATAAAGCCATAACTGGTAAACTTCCACTATCAGCTCATTCTGCAGCCAAGCAGGGAGCAAACTATATTCTGCTCTCATTGAGATATCATCGGCAGTCAGAAGATCACCCAGCTCTGCCAGTGGCGTATCTTTATAATACTCTATTGGTTTATGAAGAATACGGATATCACCTATCAAACCTTTTTTTTGCAATGCACGTAGCACCGGAAGTTCACTGTTCCAAAAAAAATTATTAATTCTTAAGCCTTCTGGTGAAGCCAAATAAACGGTCCAACCACGTTCTGCGCTATACGTAGCGTAGACGGAACAGATATATGAAATAATTTTGTTTTTAAGAATATTGATTATTTTTGGGAGATTCCTATCAAATAGGTTACCCATGTTATACTTCAGTGATTCGGCTGTATTGATTATAAACCTTAGGCCTACAATGTCTTGCATACCAGAAAGTTCCAACTCGTTCCCGATATAAATATTATCTTCCCATAATTTCGCATAGGTCTTAAATTCACCACTAAAGAAAAGATATAACTTATTCTGACTTTTAGATGGTGAAACAGATAACCCTAGAGAATTAACATATATAACTAACTCATTAAAACGTTCATAATCATTATAAATAGCGCCATCAATAGCTAAATCTGCAATCTTTCTTTTTTCTTCCTCAGTGACAATCTCAGGCACTTCCAGACCTTCTCGATCTAAATACCTAATTTCGGAGTCTATATTTTTTGCAAATCTTCTCTTAATTAGTTCAATATGCTCTATGGATAAATTAATCTTATTTTTTTCATTACCATCATTAATACGCTGATAAGTATCAAAAACGATAGATAAGCTCTGTAGTAGTGATAAATTTTTTATGTCAGAAGTCACCTTCATATCTCCATTAGGCATATCCCCTCCTTATGAAATAAATAAATAAATAAATTAATTTATTTATTTATTTACACATTAAGAATTAAATATAATTATGTACTTTCACTTTTAATGAGATTTTATAATAGGCAGATATGAATTTAAAAAACAAGTTCAAGATCAGTAACCGAATAAACTTATTTTAAAAAATAGACATAATAATAAGCTAATTTATTGTAGGGAGGAGGAAATAAAGACATAGCCACTTTAGATTTGGAGGGGAAATATCCCCCCCTGCTATTACCCTAAAGATTTAAGTAGCTCTTTACGCTGCTGTTCCAGCGTGGTGACGCGACTGCAAACTTCATGGCCAAACTGCTGGAAGTCTTGCTCTTGATTATTCCATTCATTCTGAATGGCCTGCTGCAACCCACCCAAATTGCCCATAATAGCCTGCAACGGGTTATTGCCCGCGCCGCTGGTCGCCTGTTTGACGCCCATCTCATTTAAGCTGTCTTGCAACACGCCGCCCATACTTTGTTGCACCAATTGCCGGCCATCTTTCTCAACTTGATCAATAGCCTGATGATGGAAGGTTAAACCATCGCTGCGCTTTTCAATAATACGGCTCATCTGCTGCTTTAGTTGATCATTAAGCGTGGTCAGACGGTTACGTACATTGCTGTTACTGCCTAGCTCTTTAACGATCACTTTATCTAAAGAGACTCGTGCTTTCTCCAGACGTTGCTGCGCCCCCTGATCTATCCAAGGCAAATCTTTACGCAATGCAGTCTGATAGCGGAATGCCTGCTGACGCTGCTCATCGGTCAGCGTCAATGTTTTGCCATTACGAATAACATCGCCGTCGGGTGAAATCTGCAAATTGCCGCTAGCCCCCACGATCTGTACAGATTGTGGACTGATAATCACATCATCCTGTGGCTTTACGCTGCACTGGTATTCAGCCTGCGCCTGCCAAGCGGTCAGCATTAATATTGCCAAGCCTACCGTTCGTAATGCTTTCATTTTATGTAACATAAGACTCCTGAAAAACTGTTTAAAAAATAGAGCGACCAATCCGCTGTGCCAGTAACTCTAAGGCAGCGGTTCCGGCGAGAGAGTTCCCTGCGCTATCTAATTCAGGTGACCAAACAGCAATGCACAACTCATCCGGCACAATGGCGATAATCCCGCCACCCACGCCAGATTTTCCCGGCATACCCACGCGGAAGGCAAATTCACCAGCTCCATCATACATGCCACTGGTAATCATCAGGGCATTGATTTGCCGCGCCTGCATCGGCGTAATCAATGGGTCATGCCCGCCAATGCTACGCCCCTGATTCGCCAGATAGACAAAGCAGCGGGCCAACTCGGTACAGCTCAAGCGCATGGCACAGTAGTGGAAATAGGTCTGAAGTACCGTCAGCACATCGTTTTCGAAATTGCCAAAAGATTTCATCAGATAAGCGATGGCCGCGTTACGATCTGAATGCTCAAACTCTGAGCGAGCGACTCGAGAATCATAGCTGATGCTATCGTCGCTCACCAGTTGGCGCACCACTTCCAACATCCGTTGTTTCGGTGCACTCAGGCGGCTTTGCAACATATCGCACACCACCAACGCCCCTGGATTAATAAAAGGATTGCGCGGTTTACCCTTTTCTAATTCTAACTGGACCAGCGAGTTAAATGGCTGACCGGAGGGCTCTTTGCCAACTCGCTGCCAAACCTCTTGTTCGCCGTAACGGGATAATGCCAGCGTTAGACTTAATACTTTCGAAATCGATTGAATGGAGAATCGCTCATTGGCATCCCCGGCCTGAAATATCCTGCCATCCAGTGTACAGACAGCAATACCGAGTTTGTCAGCGGAGACTTCAGCTAACGCGGGAATATAGTCAGCAACTTTTCCCTGACCAATCAGTGGGCGAACTTGCTGCAATATATCCGCTAGCAAAGCATTATCTAACACTATCGCCGTCTCAAAAACCTTTGCCAACACAATGCTCCCAATAAAGCCTAATAACAGTTTCGGCTAATTACCGCCGATAAAACAAAGGCGCCTGCTTAGGCGCCCTTATTAATTATCTGCCGTTTAAACGGAAGATCAATCCCACCAGATATCAAATAGCTCACTGGTTTCTACATTTTTCAGCTTGCGAGCTTCTAGCCATTTAGTGACCAATGCACGATGCTCGTCAGTGCAGTGACCGATCTCTTGCAAGCAAATCAGACCTTCCCACTGCAAATAGCCACTGCCATCAAATGCCAGACCATTGGCTTCAATGACTTCATCGATAAAAGCATCGACAGTTTCATCAATGACATCAACACCGGTTCCTTCAGGGAAGGTCCACTTTACCGAGAAACCTAATTCCTGGAACTCGGCGATATGCATTTTCTTACGTAAGCGACGACTACGATTGTTAGCCATTATTCTTTCCTCTCAAACATCAGATCCCAAACGCCATGTCCCAGACGCTGGCCACGTAATTCAAATTTTGTCAGCGGACGCGAGTCCGGACGAGGTACATAATCATTTTGTTCTGAAAGGTTGCGGAATGCATTCACACCTGACATCACTTCTAACATATGTTCCGCATAATGTTGCCAGTCGGTGGCCATATGGAACACGCCCCCAACTTTCAATTTACTTCTCACCAATTCAACAAAAGGTGCCTGGACGATACGGCGCTTATTATGGCGCGCTTTGTGCCATGGGTCGGGGAAAAACAGCTGAACCATATCCAGTGAAGCATCCGGAATCATGTTTTCCAGCACTTCAACGGCGTCATGACACATGATCCGCAGGTTGCTGAGGCCAGCTTCGTGTGCTGAACCAAGACATGCCCCGACACCCGGAGAGTGAACTTCTATCCCCAGAAAATTCTGCTGTGGGTTGCTAACCGCCATAGCCACCAGCGAAGTACCCATACCGAAACCGATTTCCAATACCACTGGCGCTTCGCGGCCAAATAGAGCGTTTAAATCAACCGGCGTTGCCTGATATTCCACGCCCATCACCGGCCAGTAGCTATCCAACGCCAGTTGTTGGCCCTTGGTTAGGCGCCCCTGACGGCGAACAAAACTACGAATACGGCGCATGGCACGGCCGTTTTCATCAAATTCCGGGGATATGACGTCATTTATCATGGTGCTTTCTGTCTGTTGGTTGCGTATATGAATGCGCATTATGCAAAGATACGCCAGTTTATCAACTATGGACGTCATAAGTACAAAATTAAGCAGTAAATAACCTATATATGCCCAATCAAGTCAGTGATTCGGGTGAGTGAGTACAGCTAACACCGCTGTAGCTTCAAGTACGAAGGGCTCCCCAAAGTAATTGGAGTTACAGCAAGGCAGCCAGCGAATGAATCCCGATGAGCTGACTCAAGTCAGTGATTCGGGTGAGTGAGTACAGCTAACACCGCTGTAGCTTCAAGTACGAAGGGGGTTTACAGCGCTGGAACTCTATGCTGCAATCCTGCCCTACTTATTTATCTGCCGGATATCGATACCTGCTTATGATGCAAGCGCAACAATTCGCGCACGCGGTACTTGATTGGTACCAACGCTTTGGCCGCAAGACATTGCCATGGCAATTGGATAAAACACCTTATCAAGTGTGGTTGTCAGAAGTGATGTTGCAACAAACTCAGGTTGCGACTGTCATTCCCTATTTCCAACGCTTTATGCTGCGTTTCCCTGATATCCGTGCTCTGGCCGCCGCGCCGTTGGATGAGGTTTTGCATTTATGGACCGGGCTAGGTTACTACGCTCGTGCCAGAAATTTACATAAAACAGCCCAAACCGTGGTTGAACGTCATCAGGGCGAGTTTCCTACCACTTTTGACGAAATACTCGCACTGCCGGGTATTGGTCGCTCAACAGCTGGTGCCATATTGTCCCTCGCTTTAGGGCAACATTTTCCTATTTTAGATGGCAACGTCAAACGAGTGCTGGCTCGTTGTTATGCTGTTGAGGGATGGCCCGGTAAAAAGGAAGTCGAAAGTCGACTGTGGCAAATCAGTGAAGATGTGACTCCCGCCAAAGGCGTAGGCCACTTTAATCAGGCGATGATGGATTTAGGTGCAATAGTTTGCACTCGCTCTAAACCTAAGTGCGAACTTTGCCCACTGAATATCGGTTGCATGGCTTATGCTAACCACAGTTGGGCACGCTACCCAGGTAAAAAACCCAAACAGACAATACCGGAAAAAACCGCCTATTTTCTGTTGATGCAAAACGACACTCAAGCATGGCTTGAACAGCGCCCACCAGTGGGTCTATGGGGTGGGTTATTTTGTTTCCCGCAATTTGCTGAGCGAGAAGAACTTGAGCGCTGGTTACAGCAACAAGGTATTTCAGCAAGTGGTTTGCAGCAACTGACGGCCTTTCGTCATACCTTCAGCCACTTCCATCTGGATATTGTTCCGATGTGGTTGAATGTGGGATCAGTCCGTGGATGCATGGATGATGGTGCAGGTCTCTGGTATAACTTAGCACAGCCACCTTCAGTTGGACTGGCCGCCCCAGTTGAGCGTTTATTGCAGATGTTGGCTAAAACAGAATTAGCGAAACAATAACGGGCAACAGCGCCATTTACCCAAACTGCTTTATTTGACGATAGTCATAGATGAGGATTTAGCATGAGCAGAACGATTTTTTGCACGTTTTTAAAGAAGGATGCTGAGGGACAGGATTTTCAGCTGTATCCGGGTGAAATAGGCAAACGTATTTATAACGAAATCTCAAAAGAAGCCTGGTCACAATGGATAGCTAAACAAACCATGCTAATTAATGAGAAAAAACTCAGCATGATGAATGTGGCGGACCGCAAGCTATTGGAGCAGGAGATGGTCAACTTCTTGTTCGAAGGGCAGGACGTTCATATTGAAGGTTATACTCCACCGAGTAAATAACCACGTGGGGCCTCCGCGGGTCCCGCTGTTATCCTCTAAATAATTCGAGTTGCGGGTAGGCGGCAACAGATCGCATTGCCAGGATGCTTTAAAAATAAGTGACTGGGATGAACGAAAGTAGCTAACACTCGGGCAACTTTAAGTATGACGAGGATATTCCTCATCAAGATATGGCTTTTAAGATGAAGAAAATTTTAGCTTTGCTGGTAATTGCACCATTGTTAGTGTCTTGCTCAGGCAATAAAAATCAGGCAGATAGCGAAGTCTTTATCAAAGACACGAACGGTTTTGAGATTTTAATGGGCCAATTTGCCCACGATATTGAAAATATTTGGGGATTAAAAGAAGTCTTAATCGCGGGTCCGAAAGATTACGTTAAGTATACGGATCAGTATAAAACCCGCAGCCATATCAATTTCGATGCCGGTACGATTACGGTTGAAACTATTGCCACGACCGATCCGGCGGCTCATTTGCGTCAAGCGATCATCACCACATTATTGATGGGCGATGATCCTGGCTCGATCGATCTCTACTCTGATGCTAACGATATTCAGATCAGCAAAGAGCCTTTCCTCTATGGGCAGGTGCTAGATAATAATGGCGAGCCGATTCGCTGGGAATGGCGTGCAGCCCATTTTGCTGATTATTTACTGCAAACCAGAATGCAAAAACGCACCTCTGGCCTGCATGTTATCTGGTCGGTAACGTTGCAATTAGTACCTAACCATCTGGATAAACGAGCTCATAAATATCTGCCACTGGTGCGGCAATCAGCTGAACGATATGGTGTCGAAGAGTCATTGATTCTGGCAATAATGCAGACAGAATCGAGCTTCAACCCCTATGCCGTTAGCGGTTCTGATGCGCTCGGCCTGATGCAAGTCGTTCAGCATACTGCAGGGCGAGATGTATTCAAATTGAAAGGCAAAGGCGGTCAGCCAAGCCGCAGCTATCTATTTGATCCAGCAAATAATATCGATGCAGGTACTGCATATCTGTCAATTCTGCAAAATACCTATTTAGGTGGTATTCAAAATACGACCTCACGGCGTTATGCCGTTATTACCTCTTATAATGGCGGTGCAGGTAGCGTATTACGTGTGTTCCACAGCGATAAAAATCAAGCGGTGAATATTATCAACAATATGGCACCGGGTGATGTATTCCAAACGCTAACCACTAAGCACCCATCCGGTGAATCCCGCCGTTATCTGGTGAAAGTGAACAGCGCGCAGAAGAGCTACCGCCGCTATTAGTTTTAGTGGGGCTTGATAAATAAAACTCAAATGGCACAGTTCGCTGTGCCATTTTTTATGGAAAAATTGTGATCAGAGAATAATAGTGCGCTATTGGGTCGTGGAGGGTTTATTTATGCCGTCTTTTTATCAGGCCGGATAGCGATAAAACATGAGCTAGACAGCCGATACACTGATCGGCTGTCAGTTTGCTGCTATTACTGAGTAATAACGTAACCAAAGATACGTCGCCACTCCACATCACCTTTTTCGATATAAACGCCCTGCAATTCTGGAGAAAAGCCCGGCAATAGATTAATGCCCTCTTCCAACGCCAGGAAATAACGCTGTACTGCCCCTCCCCATACTTCGCCAGGCACCACACACAATACGCCCGGCGGATACGGCAACGCACCTTCAGCAGCAATGCGTCCTTCTGCTTCAGCAATCGGAATCAGCTCGATATTATCGCGGATAAACTGGATGTTGGCGTCTTGCGGGTTCATGACAACCTGCGGGAAGCACGCTTTACGGAACATCTCTTTTTGCAGTTGTTTAACGTCAAAACTGACATACAAATCATGCATTTCTTGGCATAACTGGCGCAAAGAATAACCGCGATAGCGCGCTTCATTCTTACGGTATATCGTCGGTAATACATCACAAAGCAGTGCATCTTGCTCAACGTAGCGTTCAAATTGTGCCAACATATCAACCAGATGTGCCATTTTTGTTGGATTTTCTGCTGGCGTTAGCAAGAACAGGATCGAATTGAGGTCGCACTTTTCCGGCACAATGCCGTTTTCACGCAAGAAGGTCGCTAATATCGCAGCGGGAACACCAAACTCAGTATATTGGCCCGTGTTGGCATCAATGCCGGGTGTCGTCAGCAATAACTTGCAAGGATCAACCAAATACTGATCTTGGTTATATCCTTCAAATCCATGCCAACTTTCATTAGGCACAAAATTAAAGAAACACGCATCATTGGCAATAATCTCAGTATCGTAATCTTGCCATTTTTGACCACCGACGAGCGGAGGAATAAAAGGCCGCAGCATTGAGCAGCGCGCTAATAATGACTTGCGAGTTTCAATACCCAGCTTTACGCAATCCATCCACATACGGCGGCCACTATCACCAGAATGTATTTTGGCATTAACATCCAGTGCGGCGAATAATGGATAGAATGGACTGGTCGAAGCATGCAACATAAACGCATTATTGAAACGCTTATGATTACAGTGCCGTTTTTGCCCCTTAATGTGGTTGTCTTTTTTATGCACCTGTGAAGTCTGGGAAAAACCGGCCTGCTGCTTGTGCACTGATTGGGTCACAATAATCCCAGGGTCTTTTTCATTTAATTCCAGCAATAACGGCGAGAAATCCTTCATCATCGGAATAAATTGCTCGTAACCAACCCATGCGGAATCAAACAGAATGTAATCACATAAATGACCAATACTATCAATCACCTGACGTGCATTATAGACAGTACCATCATAAGTGCCCAACTGAATGATCGCCAATCTAAATGGCCTAGCCTCTTCTGCTCGTTCAGGCGCAACTTCACGCAATTGCTGGCGTAAATAGCGCTCATCGAAACAGTGGGCATCAATGCCACCAATAAATCCGAATGGGTTACGAGCCGTTTCTAAATAGATCGGTGTCGCCCCAGCCTGAATCAGTGCGCCATGATGATTAGATTTATGGTTATTGCGATCGAACAATACCAAATCCCCACGGGTCAATAAGGCGTTAGTGACCACCTTATTAGCAGCCGATGTGCCATTTAGCACAAAGTAGGTTTTATCTGCATTAAACACCTTGGCCGCATATTTTTGCGCATCTTTGGCCGCACCTTCGTGGATAAGCAAGTCACCCAATTTAACATCGGCATTACACATATCTGAACGGAAAATTGTCTCGCCATAGAACTCAAAAAATTGGCGACCCGCTGGATGCTTACGGAAAAACTCGCCCCCCTGATGTCCTGGGCAAGCAAAGGTTGAGTTTTTCATCTCAACATATTTTTTTAGCGTTGAGAAAAAAGGCGGTAACAGATTTTTTTGATATTCACTGGCGGCAGCTTCTACCTGCGCATTGTAGAACCCTTTATTTGCCTCACCCAACGTGATGACACCTTTAATAAAAGGCAAATAATCTGCAGACACCGTCTGTTCTGACATCACAGCAATAAAAGTGGGAATAGCAAAACCGAGCTCATGCAGCCTCGATAATATACCGGCATTCGCGTCTTCAACCGACATCACCACGGCGGCAACATCAGTAAAATCAGTTTGATTGAGGTATACCACACCGCGCTGAGTTTCTATATAAGAGGCCAAACGGGCGCTTGTTGCTATTTTTAATAGTGTCATATCACTTACTCTCAAACGGTCAGGTATGAGGCTGCCACTTGGGCATCTAGATGACATTACATTGGTGCACAACACAATGTAATGCCGGTAAATTGATGCCTTTACACACGCACTTTTCCCCGGCGGAAGTGTGAGCCTGAATGATAGGTGAACTGGTTTCAGCACCGACCAATAAACATCAGTAAAATCAGAGGATTTTCTCTATTTTTAATAATGCCTAACAGTGGGCAACAGATAGCCTTACCGCATGGAAAGAATGAGGGACTTAGCAGAGGTACAGCAGAAAAGAGTGCGCATAAGGCGCTCAATATGCATTGGGAAGTGTAATAGTGCCATGACCGCCTCCTATTTGAATTTTCGAAATGAGATCGACTATAAGCATGAATACTAATGCTAAAATTTGCGCAATAGTTGCATGTTTTATCTATTGAGGCAACCCTTGGAAACCAATAAAAATGCACATTTAGTGAATATCTAAGCTATTGTTATTTAACAAACTAAGAAATAATAAATTGATAAATCAATCAGATAAAACATTTCATTACGATACTAAAAACGGGTGAATTTATATCTTTTTAACTATTTTTGCATGAAAATAGAGCAACTGATCGCCTTTACATCAGAAACTCATTGACGATTTGGTACCAATACGGTTTAATGCGCCCCGTTGCCCGGATAGCTCAGTCGGTAGAGCAGGGGATTGAAAATCCCCGTGTCCTTGGTTCGATTCCGAGTCCGGGCACCACTATTTAAAGAAACCAGCCTAACAGCTGGTTTTTGCTTTCTGGCGTTTGGACTCTACATCGAACTGCGTTCGATTATTCGCCCTGCAAGCAGGACTCACCCCTTCGGGGCCGTCGCAAGCGACGTTCAACACCGCTTCGCGGGTTGTCCGAGTCCGGGCACCACTATTTAAAGAAACCAGCCTAACAGCTGGTTTTTGCTTTCTGGCGTTTGGACTCTACATCGAACTGCGTTCGATTATTCGCCCTGCAAGCAGGACTCACCCCTTCGGGGCCGTCGCAAGCGACGTTCAACACCGCTTCGCGGGTTGTCCGAGTCCGGGCACCACTATTTAAAGAAACCAGCCTAATAGCTGGTTTTTTGCTTTCTGGCGTTTGGACTCTACATCGAACTCCGTTCGATTATTCGCCCTGCAAGCAGGACTCACCCTATCAAACCTGTGCGGTATGCTCTCCTTTCACCAAATAATATTCCTACTGGACGTTAGGAGATGGGGCCAGCAACGCATACCGGTTCAGCAGTTGGCTAAACCGGCTGTCTATCTGCTGGCGCAGTACTGAGGATGGAGTTTGCCCTGACGCGGACTGCTCCTGATACTGCCGCAGCAGTTCTTCCAGCGGTAAGGTTTTTGCCAGCGGCTGCTGTATCGCAAACACTACCGTTTTCAGCTCCGATACCGTCATATAGCGTCCCTTCTTTTCATCCAATCCATTCAGTCGCTCCGCCAGTTGCCGTAAACGTTCTTGCGCCAATGCATAGTGTTTCAACTCGAGCAATGGCGCAGCACCGGCTTCTCGCTGTTGTTGCCACAAAGTGCTCAGCCGTTTGACCTCTTGACTGGCGGGCCACAGTTGTTGTACCTGAGCTAACAGCTCATCCCCCCGCATTTGTGCCCATAACGGCGGTAACATCGCCAGTTGATCCAATTGTGAACCACTGGCTTGCAGCACGGGTTCGGCCAAGTGCGCCCACTCGGCATCTGAAGCCTGTTTTTTCAGTTCATCGATCGATTTAGTGCTCAGCGTTGTCGGCAAAGGACGGGCATTAGCGAGCAATGCTTCCCGCACAGGATTAGATGACATCGACTGCCAGATATAGATGCACGCCGTCATCAGCACAGCCATCAACAGTAAACCGGCAACAAAACCGTGCCCAGCCTTCCAGCGCGGCGGGGACGGCGGGGATAACGCGACCTGAACACTCGGCGGGGCCGGTTCGTTGACAATATAGACGAGTGGAGCGCTGGTTGCAGCCGACGAAAATGTCGGCTGTGGCTGTCGTTGTGGTTCAGTGATACCTGCGTGTCGTGCCTGAACAGTCAACCGGTCTGGCGTATCAGAATCTGCCTCAGCACTTTCCAGCCGCAGTGCGGCGTTATGCAACATCAGGCGAACCCCATCCAATTTACTCAGATGCTTGAGTTCCAGTGTTTGCAGCTGCGTACACAGTTGCTCCAGTGCACGTTCTGCACGATAAACCTGTGCTAAGTCGCCGTAACACAGTGTCATGGTACGCCAGACCTGTTGCAACCGGTCACTCAACCAGGCCAATAACGCCACTCGGGCATGTGTTTGGGGTGGCCACAACACACTCCATTGATGAGACAGCAAACCCGCCAGCAACTCCAGCCCCTCACATAATCCCGCTATCCCAGCAATGTGAGTACGCGCCAGGGTAAAATCTACCGTAGTCTGTAACTCAACTCCATTTTGGCGAAACAGCGCCAAACAAAGCTGCTCAACCCGCGCCCAGTCAACATCCGGACGGGCGGGATGATGTAACTTGCCGATTTCGTTACGTAGTGCACTAAATTCGGCAAAGTGGCGTGGGTCATCCCCGGTTTTTAGCGTACTTTCAGTATTAAGTTTCATGGTTTGTCTTCCCTGAACAGGCCTTAAAATGAGTCGCCCGGATTGAGGTAGTGTTGTTGCTTAAGATGGCGCATCAGCACCCGGCCTTCTGGCATAAACGCGGTGCCAAAGTGCACCAGTCCGAACTCTTTCAGCTCGGCATCAATCCCATATTCCAAATGTCCTGGCGTGGATTGTGGTAGTAGCACCACGCTGAGGCTTTTCAGTCGTGGCTCATACTTCAGCAAAGTGTCAGAGAGTGTGGTCAGCAGTGAGTGTGCGGTGCCGGGCATCCCTTGCAGGATTTTGCTCATGTCCGGCAGGCCGTAATCCGGCAGATGGCTGAGTGTCCCCGCCCGACAATTGAGAATACGCTGCATATTATCCAGCACCGACATAACCACCTGATTTTCCTCGCTCACCTGATGGAGATCGAGGCCACCGGCTACGTTGCCAAACAGCATTTCATAGAGCGAAGGCTGGGGCATCTTACTTATCCTTCAGGGGTAATAACGTCATGCCATGATTATTCAGTTCAATCTTCCGGGCCTTGTCAGGGTCGAGGTCGTCACGGCTCAGCACCACCCGCCAGGTGTTGTTCGCGATATCAGGTGCCAGAAACATACCTGCAACAGCCACATACTGCGCTTTTTCATCCAGCGGTACATCAATGGACACGGCAGCCCCCGGACGAATACGGATATCTTTTTCGGCAACCAGATCCGCTTTTATCGCCTGGCTGTCCTCGGCAAATAAAGAGGGATAATCGGTGCCATCAAACGTTTTGCGGTCCTGAAGCTGATAGATGCGCACTACCGTGGCCAGTGGGGCCCCTGTCGCATTGTTGTTTACTGCTTCCCGTGCCTGTATATCCAGATGCAGTGTTTTCACCTGCTTATAAAAAATGGATTTTGTCACGGCGACGGTGCCGTCACTCACTTTCTGGGTCAGCCCACAACCACTCAGGGTGGATATTATGACCAACATCAGTAATGCAAAAGGTGTTTTACCAGCGGTAATCGCCATGTTCATCGGTTTCCCTTCGGTGAAGATTTTCCTGAACACGCTGATAGCGGCCCAGATTAATTGTGATCATTTCAGTGTGGGTCGGTATCGTTAAAGCGCTACGCTGCGTTCGCATCACGGCGGTTCTGCCTAACAGAATACCGGTGCTTTTCGGCTGGCAGGAGAGTTGGGCATCGGGCAGCAGCGCGCGTAACACCGACAGTTGTAAACGCACATGCAGCCGTGACCCCAGATACACCTGCAATAACGCCAGCAAATCGGTGTGCAACTGCCCGCCGGGCAGCCACTCGCGGGCTTCATCGGGGTTATCGGTCTTCAGTTGCAGTAATACCTGGCTGTTAACATCCACCGCGTGACTGCCCATCACTGGGCTGTTGTTCATGCTGATGGGGTAGCGCGCACTCATGGCCAATGGATTACGCAAGGGGATACGGCAGCGGTCATGGGCTATCACGTGGGCTTCTGTTTCCGGTGCCAGCAACTGAACCAGCGCCATAATGCCTTCGCTGGTCCGCGTGGGCAGCCGCATCATGCTGGTTAGCGCCAGAAAGCGGGATACTGGCGTGGCGATATTCTGTGCACATCCCTCAATACCCAAACCACAAAGGCTCAACAGGTATTGAGAAGTTTTATCCGTACCGCCGGGCGAAAAGCTGGCCGGATAAGAGTACTTGCGCCAAATGCGGTAGTACTGCGTCGTCAGCCGGTGATTGAAGATATCCAGAAAGTCGCTGACCGCCTCATACCCTTCCCTACGCTGAGTAATATCGTCGATATACGCGGTAGGCAGCGGCGATTCCACGCCATACAGCCCCATAAAGGTGGTGCGGATGGTCGGCGGCAGGTGTGGATGTTCGGGTATTTCCACCCGTTTAAATTCACTGGCCGGAAAACCCATGCCCGGATGGGGGCGAAATCGCACCGGATCGTGCCTGACCTGCCAGTGGCTGCCCAGTGGGGGCGCATCCGGCTGGCTTTGCTCCAGTAACTGGCAGAAACGATAAAACTGGGTATACGGCAGTTTATCCCACAGTTGTTCGATTAGCCGGGCAGACGCTGATTGTGATTCTCTTTCCATCGGATACATTTCCCGGCAGGCTGAACGATAAGGGTGAGCTGATTGAACAGATGAATGTCAGCATAAAGCGCAAAGAAGCGGTTGAGCATCTCGCCGAACAGGTGAATGTCGCCTTCACCGGTAAAGCCGTTGCCATCCAGTGTCACTTCAATGTCGATGCCCCGCAGCAGGAAGCCCTTTTCAAACCGCTGAGTCTGGTGGTGCTGCACCTGTTGAATGGCATCAAGACGGCGATTATTCAGTTCATCCCCCTGCCAGTTGTACAGTTCCAGCGTCCCACGCAGCACTTGTGCACTGCTCATCAGGTTGAGGTAACTTGAGCCCAGATGGCTCAGCACTCGCCACTGGAAGTGGTCTTCTGCTGGTGGATAAGACGGCAGCGTCGGCTTGCAGAGATTGCGCACTTTCAGCGGCGTCTGTAACACCGCTTCGCAGCGGTCCAACAGCGTGCTCTGTAACGCTTTGCGCGGTAGCTGACCATTGGTGCCGGTAATTTTCAGTGATACCGCCTCACGGGTGAACCGTCGATCCGCTTCCCACTGCTGGCCGCCGAGGATCAGCCAGGTATCGTGCAGCCCGGTCACCCCCCGTTTCACCCGAGTATGGAAATAGCGCTCTGGCGCATGGCGTCTTTGCATCCCGCCGCGATGGCGAAAACTGGTAAAAGGGACATAGGTGGCATCGGATGTCCGCTGCGAGCCGGTCACCGTGTCCACGGAATAAATTTCGGTGTGCCCATCCTGCAAACGGCGCGGGCGCAGCATATACTCACTTTCCAGTCCATTGATGGTCAGTGGATCCGCTTCCAGCGAGAACAGGTTAACCACCGGCACACAATGCAGATGCAGCGCGTCATCCCTGACCGGCAGGTCACTTTGCCACTGGCAGTCAAACACCACTTCGATATCAAACCAAGTCATTCCCGCCGGCAGCGTTACGGTTTCCAGCCCGTTCAGATGCACAAACATAAACTTCTCGCGGAAGGTGAAGTATTCCAGCAACAGTTGATAACCGCTAAATGCGCTTTCGCCTTTGGGCCACAGTAGGTCTTCGTCTGCAAAACCGCCGGGTGAAAACCAGCCATCCAGTTTTATTCGGTCAGCCTGATTGGGCAGACGCAAATAGAGCGCGGCCTGACGCCGAGTCAGTGCCAGATGTAACGCACTGCTGACCGGGGCGTCTCCCGCCAGATAAAAGCACAGGCGACGTAAATCCACCTGTGACCAGTCAGCCTGAGGGCTGCATGCTAATCGCAGACGCAGCACCGAGCGGCCATCCGGTTCCGTTGCCATCACCACGGTTGAGACAGCGAGTGGGTTGAGTACCATCTCGCGGGTGGTTCGGTACTGGCAGACGGTGTTTTTCGGCCCTATTGGCCGGGAATAGACTTCCATTCCTACGGGCACGGTTTCAGCCATTTTCATCGCCGGGACATCGGGGGTCAGCGAAACAATGGAGAGCGAAGGAATGGTGCGCAGATAGTGCGGCCACAGCATGCTCACCAGCCCTTCGGTAAACTCCGGCAAGTCGTCATCAATTTTTTCGCGCAGCCGCCCCATGGAGAAGGCAAAACCTTCAAACAGGCGCTCTACGTAAGGGTCAGGCGTACCGGGTTTATCCAGATCTAACATCGCCGCCCGGTCTGGGTGAGTTTGGGCAAACTCTTTCGCCGCATCGCGCAGATAGCGCATTTCAGCATCGTAATAACGCAGGGTAAGGTCTTTCATCGTTTTCTTTTTATCAGGATAGGGTTATCGATTAACCACACAGCACCGCAGCCCGTGCCGGGTCGAGGGCCACTAATCCGGCAAGCAGATTTTCCATCTCGCTGTGTAGCCGCGATTTGTCCGACTCGGTTCGGCTGGCTTTCATGCGCAGCAATTTCAGGCGGCGGGCTTTTACTTCAAACAACAGTTCCGGCTCCCATTGGGTCAGCGTCATCAGGGTTGCGTTCCCCTCCAGTTCACCCAGTAAATGCAGCGCCATGTCATTTTTTCCGTACTGCTCGGCGACCCGTGCCATCAGCAGACGGATCAACCACTGATGGCGGAGTGTGCGGGTGCCTGGGCGGTGTTGCAGCCAGTTCAGTGCCGCTTCCACGCCTTCGCTATCGGCTTGCGCTAGTGCTTCCGGCTCCAGTTGCAAGATATCGTCATCGCCCGCCGTGCTGGCAGATGCCGCCGGTTCACTGCCCCAACTTTCCGATGTCATGATGTGCTGGTTTATCCAGTGCAGCGTCACTTCGTCGGCGAACGGGGTGCCATCACTGAATGCCAGACCTTCGAGCCCCGGCAGGCGGGTCAGCAGGCCATTTAAATCCTGCTGAATGATGTCAGCCCAGCGCTCATGCAGCCCACCCGTTTTGGTCAATGCCTGATGGGTATACCACTGGAGATCAAGCCACAGGTGATTAACGCCCTGTGCAAACAGGATGTCGGTTTGCTCCAACAATTCCAGCCAGCTTTGTTGCAGATAAAGGCGTTTCAGCAGGGCGCGATTCTCCGGCTTGGGTGGGGCCAGACGGGTACATCGGTCGGCGGCCAACGGCGGCAATTCATGCAACGTGTCCAGACGGATGCTTTTCATCAGACGGTGGCCCGACAGCCAGCCGTTCGGCTGGTCGCGCAAGAAACTCGCCAGCAGCTTTGCCTGATCGAGCAAATCACGCCCGGAGCTGACCGCTTTCAATGCAGGAGCATCAGGCGCAGCGTGACGGGGGAGACTGCTGTTTTGTGGAATGACGGCGTCAGGGCCGCCGGACTGCATCAGCCGGTTTTCCAATGCCGCATACAGGCCGCCGAACTGAGGGCGGCTCGACTCATCCCAATCGACAACACTTTCTTCTATTAATACCAGCGCGCCCACGATGCGCTCAAAGTCAGCTTTTGCGACTTCCGGATAGAGTGACAGGCTGTCCAGCACCCGGCTACCCGCCAGCCATTCCAGTGCTAATTTGCGGCTATTCCCTCGTTGTGGATGCAGTGCATCACCAAAACGTTGGACCAATCCGGCCAGCAGAGCCAAGCCGTCCGCCAGTCCGCTTTCGCCATCGATGTGCAGTCGCGCCCAGATATAGTAGGTCGCGACGCGTACATCCTTGCACGCCCCCATCAGCAGTTTCTCCGCCAGTGCGCAGACCAAACCGGTGTCTGCGCCAGACAGTTTGTTGACCTCTTCACGCATCTGCTGGAAGTCATCGTCATAACCGGGATCCTCACCCACCGCTGAGTCTGCGGCTATGGGGACCAGCCATTTTTCCCAGAGTGAGATCTGCTGCTGGACCTGCTGTGAAAGCGCCTGCTGTTCGGCATGACAGGCGTTGAGTAACGAGTGCAACGTAGCCATCAGTATTCCCCTCCTGTTGCGGTATCCGATTTCTGAACGCCGCTAATGGCATCCACGCTGAATATTTGCGTCGGTAAGACAAAATTCCGTAGTTTCAGTAACGCCAACGGCCCTTCTCCAGCCTCAGTCCGTAGGGTGTAGTTCAGCGGCCTGCCGTCAGGGGCTTTCCAGCTAAGATTAAAACTGCTGTTTACCCCCTGATAAGGCGTGACCTGAGCCTTATCCAGTAAACGGATCCATCCCCAAGCCCCGGGGAGATCGGCAAACTGCCGGGTACCGGCCTGGGTGCTTATCCAGCTCAGGCTGGCCCCCGGTGCTTCGGTGTCATGGGGCCAAGTGAAACGTTTCCAGACCGGCAACTGGTTGTAATAGCTGAGTTTCTGGCTGTCGATCACCAGATCGGTCTGCATCACGTCTTTGGCGGTACCGGGGCGCAGTTCAAAACGAATGCCCGCTTCACCGTTGGCAAATACCACGTCAGACAGGTAACTCAGCTGATCCACAGCTTTCAGGAACGCCGGGTTAAACGTCAGCCCTTGAGCATTAATGCTATCCGGCACCCAATGGCTGCCCTCTTTGTGCAGTACGCCATTCAGCCGGGTTTGCAGGAAGCGAGCGATACGGCCACTGTCGCTGTTGAGGTAACGCGCTAGCAGTGGGAGTGACACTTCACTGCTAGTATCTTTTAAGGGATAACGCCCGCCAAAGGTGCTGTTCCAGTCATCGACAATCGACGCCTGCCATTGGGCATTCAGGCTTTGGGCAGCAGGGGTTAATACCTGCTGCCACGCCTGTTCCATCGGCTGGACAAACACCGTCTGACCAAATCCACTCCACTCCTGACCAAGGCTGGCGGCAACCAGACTGCCGTAATCGCGGGTTTCGGTCAGATCGACCGCCTTGCCCTGAAATACCGTCTGCGCCAGAGTCTGGGTCATGGCCTGAGGATCGGCGGCATTCACCACCTGCTGGAGTTTAAGCCGTACTTGAGTGACACGGGTCAGGAAGGTTTGCAGACTGAGATTGGTATTGCCCTGCCCGCCTGCCTTGCCGTCCATCAGCGCCAGTACCGGCCCGAAAGTGGCATCCAGCGGCCCCTGGGCACCCGCTTGCTGATCAATGGCGGGCTGCTCATCGCGGTTTAACAGATTTTTGGCCGATTTCACCAGCGAGTCAGATAGCGCTTCCCCAGTTTGCCCGGTTTTCCCCTGTACGCTCAGGGTGTTCATCAGCGCCACCAAAGGAGACTGACGCACGTCTGCCATCAGGGTGAGCTGGTCGATGGAGTCCGACAGCGTCTGCGCCTGCTGCCAGTGCAGGCTGTTGAGAAAATCGAGCCAACTGGTGGAGAAGTCGGCGAAATAGCGCTCTTTCAGACGTGCCTGCAGGGCTTCAGGGGAATCCTGTTGCAGCACGGCATGTTGGCTGTCGCTCAGCACCCAGTCCATCTCTTCCCGGCGCTCACTGACCACTTTTTCAATCGCCGGTTTTACCGCGTCATCCCAAGCTTTACGGGTAAACATGCCCGGTACGACAGCGTCGGTGGTAAAAATCCGCTCAGCATCGGTATCGCCGGTCATATCAGACAGGCGCAGATCAGCATACTGATGCGCCACCTGAACTAGCATCTTTTGGTAGAGCGAAGACTCACTGTTACGGGCCCCCATCTGACTGATCAGCCGGGTCCGCACCTGACTAACCAGATTCTCATCCGGTGTCAGACGCCAGGCCGGGTGCAGGGGAAGATTACGGGCATAAAAATCCAGCAGCGCTGGGCCACTGCCCTGCCAGAGATTGTCCGGCACACCGCTGCGCTGCGGCCAGTCGCGCAGCAGCGTGGTGCTAAACCATGCTGCATCCATTTTCTCCGGCCGCGCCAGCATCAGATAGAGTTTTAACTGGTCATAGGCGGGTTTTACCAGTGTGTCACGCAGCGGAGAATCCGGTGGAAGCTGCGCCATAGTGCTGAGTTGCTCGTCAAGGTGACCGGCGGCGGCATCGCGCAGCAGAGGGGTGGCGCTGGCCCGATAGTGTGGCCAGAGTGCGGCCAGCAACGCATCATTCTGACTCAGACCGAACCGGTTGTACCAGGGTGCACCCTGTTGCTGACGATACTGCAATCTGTCTATCCTGTGTTGCAGATCCAGCAGCGCTTGCAGACGCGCAGGCAGGGGCTGCTGCACGTTAGCCGCCAGTTTCACCTGAGATTCACTGACATTAATGGTGTCGCGGTTAACCAGGAATGACATCACCATGCCCGCGCCCCACAACACCATGACGCCCGCCACCGCCATCGCCAGCGTTTTACGCCAGGCGAACCCGAGCTTTTTCGCCGCTAAGCCTGCGGGCAATAATGGCAGTGAATCAATCACCACATCCCAGCGGTTATCCTTGCCCCAGTGGTGCTTCACGCTGCGCTTTGCATCGACGGATGCAGGACTGAATATCACCCCCGCCAGCGGTGAAGGACGATAGGGATTCAGCAGCGTCGCAAGAGGGCCGGCGACAGAGTCCGGTTGACGCGCTAACTGATCGGCCAGTTGCAACAAAAATGGGTGCTGGGTGTTGCTGCTAATCTGTTGCGTACCCTGCTCAATCAGCGACGGCAGCAGCCCGGCAAGTTGCGTACTCAGTTCGTCAGGCTTGCAGCCCGCTGGCAGCAAACAGCCGACGGATTGGGTGATGCGATCGGCCCCGTCATCGGCATGCAGTGACCAGACATACAGCGGCAACCGCCAGCCAAGCAGCTCAAAACGCGCCGCGAACGCCTGCGCCACGCTGTCCATCATATCGGCGGTGAGGGTTGTTTTAGATTCTTTCAGACCCAGCGTCGTGCGCTGAGCCAGGGCTGAGGTCACCCAGACCACGCCATCCAGCGGCCGGCGGCGTAATTTACGCAAGGCACTCAGCCACGCGCTATCGGCCTGCGCCCCCAGATCGCCCCCCCACAACAGCACGGTGCCACTGTCTTCCTGCCAGTATTGCGACGTCAGTCCGGGAGTGAGCTGTTCAACATCCGCCGCACTGCCGGTGAGTAACAGAATGCGCACTTTGCGGGGCCAGAAAAAACCATAGAGAGTCCGGAGATTCTGTTGCAGTTCACTTACCCAAGTACTGCCGGGAGGTGTCGGGGCCAGACGTGATTCGTCATCGGGATAAATACCGTTATCACGCCCATTATCCCGATGTTGCCGCCGCTTAATGTAACCAGAAATTGCCGGGGACAGGCGGACAAGTAGTGTAATCAACATCAATAGCAGGAAAGCGAACAGTTTTTTATATTGGCTATCCAACCCGACGGTGTCGCCATATTGCCAAATTAGCCAACCAACTGTGGCCAACACCACGACGGCTAATACCGCACCGCTGCCCTGCCGCCACGGATTACTCAACATCTTCATTGCAAACTCCTGGAGAAACCGTACTGACTACCCCACTCTCGGGGCCAAATGAAAACACGACATAGGGCATGTCGTAGTAATAAGCAAAATCCAGCCCAAACGCCGCCACTAACCAGGCAGAGAATGGCCCCGGGATACCCGTCCATGATTCTTGTATCAATACACTTTCAGCGCTAAAATTAGCCCCTAATCGGTGACCAACAGGAATTATTTTCGGGGTCAGTGACATCAATTCAGTGCTATCCCCCAAGATCCCTCCCGCTCGGCAGGCCAGAGACTGGGTTTCCATAAACAAGGTAAGCTCGCTTTCAGCCTGTTCAATATTCAATTGCATCGGGCGAAGCAGACGCCCTTGTATCGGTAGTTGGTGTTTTTGTGCCATGTCATCGGTCGTGAGCAAGAATACAGCCAGCCCGTCGGAGTAGTTCTCATCGCCGTGTAGTTGTAACACTAGGGTCAGTTCTGCATCCGTGATAGCATTCTTTATCCCATCTTCTATCTTGCTGTATGGCATTTCAGCAGACAGGGTCAGAGTTGTAGGCGCAAAGCGGGTGGTGATAACCTTATCCCAGCATTGAGCCCAGACGGCGCGCAGTTGTTCGTATTCTGCCGGATCGCTGTCTGTCAGGAGAGTCGCGCGCAATTCAATATCAGGGGGCAATGAATTAAGGGCTTGTTGGATGCTAACGAGCAAAGCCATGATGGCCTGATACTCAACACCTTTATCTTGGGAAAGATAATCAATACGGCGAACTAGTCCGCGCTGAAATTCCACATCTGTAGGTTCATTCGCCAGATACGAGACGGTGATAACGTCCGGTAACAAAACACAACTCGCCAGTACGGCCATATAACGCTCAGCCCACGTCTGCCACTCTTGTTGTGCCTGTTGCGCTTCATCTTGTAAAAAAGTGTAGTGACTGAGACCCCGACCATACATATAGCTCCGGACACAGAATGCCAGCCCCCAACCTATAATAGGTGCGGTTGAAACTGCCCAGATATTGACGGTTTGTAACCAAATAAGCCTGTCAGCAGCATGCAGTGAGAACAATAAAATCCCCACAATAATGGACAATACTACAGCTAATAACCAACGTCCCAGCGAGGGCGACGAAGGCTTTTCTGCTATAAACGGTTTTTGGCGATCCCAACCCATTTTTTATCCTATTGAACAATCTGGCGCACTGGAGATAACCTGACATCCACACTCACAATGGCAACCATCAACCACAACAGCTTTGCCATCAGAAGCCCATTCAGATGAACCTTCTATAATGGCATTAACGCCATGCCTCTCTTTCGGGCAACTGATTTTATCGCCGATTAATGCCACTTTTTTACCGTTGACGACCATCGTTGATGATGCAGAAATAACTTCACCACCGTGCGTTGTTTTATCGCCTAATAATATAAATCCTTTGGACATTCGGTTTCCCTTAACTTTCGCTCATATCGAGATAACAACAAACTGGGCACATATAGAATAACCGGTGTGAATGGTAAATAGTCGCGCCACAAACTAAACAGCGACTTAAGATAAGAAAGTTTATGGGCACTAAAAATAATAAATGAGCAGTAAATTACATTGAACTCAACTTCTCAAAATCAGGAGTTACTTCACCATTTGATGTGACACTTCCGTCGGGGTATTCTATACGCCAATGATTACCTTTCTTTTTGATCTTTGGGCCAACCATTTTCACAACTTTAGATTCATCTATAATCGGTGAGAAATTGATTGTTAAATTACGTCCATCATAGTTATTTATTTTATACAACTCAAAGTCTTTTTTTCCGAACAAAGATAAAAAAATACCTTCAGCAACAATATAGCGTTCTTTGACTATAGGATAGTAAGTTGGAGATACTGATAGGGGATTATTAGCAGAAATATAATCACCACTCCGCTCGCCTTGTTCATCAAAAACCACTTCAATACCAACCGCAGTCCCTATCTTAACTCCGCTATTTTTAATAATATGTTCACTTCTAGAGTACTTGATACCTAAAGTTATACGACTCAATTGCCATTCACATTGCCCACCACCATCTATAGGGATTTTACTTTTAAAATTACCAGATATTTCATCAAAATCCATATTTACATAATTTGTTTTCGTCCCAGGCACTAAATATATCTTCATATCCGTATTGTATCTTTCTTTTTTACACTTATCAGAAATGTAAAATGCAGCTAATGGTGCTGCCTGCGTATTGATTGGTGCCTTAATTTCAACATCTACCCATTGATCATCACTCGGCGGTGAGATTGCTCTATCTTTTGCCATGCAGCCAGAAGTGCATAATAAAGATAAAAACAAGATATATATGTTATTGAATCTCATAGACCATCCTTTTTCAAACAATAACGTTGCATGGAAATATCACCTTCTGGTAAAGACTTGGTGATATCCAAAGTCGTAACGAATAATTTATCAACGGCCAAGAAAGACTTATTTCTGTTATACTCAGATTGAGGTATATCATTTTTATACTTCTCCATTTGTAAAATAAAAACATCCTGTTCTTTTTTATAAACACCATCATTAGTTGTATCATATAACTCCAGCAATCTATCACCAATATATTCAGCATACTTTCCGGATGGATGGTCACCTCCGTTTAGTGCATTTTTAAGCTCTGGATTGCCATGTTTTGGAAATAATTTATCTTTACTTTCTTTATCTATTTCTTGAATGAATTCTTGCTGATTATTTTTCGCATTTTCATCACTATGTGAGCTTAAGCAAGGAACCAAAAATAATTTTGCCTTCTCTGGAAGGCGCTTTCTAATTTTAATTTTAGCACGTGGATTTCGCTCTTCCAACCACTCCAAAACTGACTCTGCTTTGAAAAAGTGCACAACTTCACCATGATGACAAAAAACCTCACTCCCAATCGGGACTAGAGTCTTGACAACAGACCAACTATAACCAAAAACGTACCCTAATGGTCCCCATAGTTTATAGAAATGATTATCTAATTCTCGTTCTGGAGGTACAGAGGGTACTGCATCATTCTCATTAATATGCCTATAATGAGGTATCCTTTCTAATTCACCCATAGCACTTAGAGTAAAAGTACGTGGCATTCCATAAGTATATAATATTGGATTAGAGTCAATGAACTTCGCCGCATGAACTAAGGCTAGAGCCCCACCTAAACTATGCCCACAAATATATAACTCTTTAGTAGCTAAAAGATCATAAAGCTTATCTAGCTTGCTATTTATATTTATATCTTCATTAATATATACAGCTTGAAATGCATCGAGAAAGCCCTGATGCACTAACCCATTATTAACGATACCACTACAAGGCGCTTTTATATCGCAAGTAAGATCAATAGGTTTATAAGTAATATCCGAAACAACGTCCTTGAGACTTGCTGTTCCACGCCAAGCAACTATCAACTCATCATTATTCGCCGCGAAGAAAAATTGTGTATATTTATTCGCAACAGTACCTTTACTTGAGTCTATAAATTCAACATCAGTATAACGCTGGCGAAAAGGCACATCTTTAACAATCGGCTGAAATTTCTTATCATTTACTTGATATGGTACGCGGGATAGCTCTAGCATTTGCTGATAAAAAAAATGTGATATAGACCCCGTTGCTTGCCCATCACCATTAGTATCGTAATCTGCATAAGATAATATTGACATCAATACCAAATTGTAGGCATTCACCACCGAGTAGTCGGGTATATGATGCAAAACTAAAGACCATGCTCGGAAAGGACAAATTTCCAAAACATGGCGGCAATTCAATTTTTTTACCGTCAAACCGGTAAACCGAGTATCCGTGAAATGATATGCTGGCGGTTTCTTTTTATCTTCCCAATTAGGGGTAATAGTCGGTAATTTATCGCACAATTTCCCAATAGTAATGTATTGGTATTCGTATTCTTCTTGTTCTGCCAGTTTTCTAACTGTTGAGTATTTATCTTCCCTACCGACACGCAGCGATCGAGTCTCCATTTCATCTGCGAGAGGTTGGGCCTCAATAAACAGTGTCAGGTCAAGATGGTGTAAACCCTTAATACGTATAATGCCACTGGCATCACTATTGCCAGTATACTCGCTCACATGACCACTTCTGGTCGCATCATTAATAGCCCGATACGGCATATTAGCGACAGGATTACTCATCTCATCCAGTAATTGGAACTCAACCCAACCTGTTTGATTTTTTGCGCTGAGTGATACGGTCTTACTTTCTTCTTTTATTGAAGTATTATGTTCTTTATTACTCACCTGTTCACCTCTTTTATTAGTCCTGAAGTATCTCTTATTAACAAAGAAATTCCCTTACGGGTTCCTTTTCTTCTTCCATAAATAAGTGCTACAAAAAACACCAACTAATAAAAAACAACCCGGCAGTAATACTTTGATTAAAAACCCCATATAAAATGCGGCTTTGGTCTCCCCCTCATAATGTCCTTGTAGGATAAAACCTTCATAGATATGATAAAGATATGATGAAAAGCCAGTAATAATGAAGATAAAAAACAAGGTTAAAGAAAGTAAAATATAAATAGATAGAAGAAAAAACTTTCTTTTCATAGAATCTCCCAGAACAAGACTTTGGTTGATTTCCTTAGGTCGGACATTGACAGGTAACTTTCAGATGCCTGAGGAAAGGTTCTTCTTGCCCAAGTAGATAACCATCCCAGGCTGGCTAATTTATTGTTTTTCCATAAATCTATATGGTCACCGGTAGGGGATTTCTCACCAGAGCGTAACCAATAATCTTGGAAAAAGATGAGCCCTGTTTTATCAGACACAGAATCTTCATAAGTTTTTCCCGTCAATTCCAGTGGTTTTTTGCCTCCTGCAAAAGGAAGTGTTTTCTGGCTTTTAAGATAATCACTCAGTTCCTGGGCACGGATAGCATGAATTCCTTTTCCTGTACTGTCCGGTTTAGGGCAATTCCAACATCGTGTTCCTTTAAAACTTTTCATCAATATGCCGCACTGATACAAAGCTTCACTGACATTTATTGCACAGTGATCTGAAAACACATCGTCTTTCGACTTGGGATCAATATGTTTGATCGTACTTGAAGGGTAAGCGGACCATAACTCATCAAAGTATACAGATTTAATTTTGATATCCTGAACAGAACCCGTTTTATCATTGGGTTTCACTACTGTTTTCTGATTCATTTATGTATCCTTCTCTATCTGAGCAAGGGCTTCATCGCCCCAAAGTACGGTTATCTCCGATTTGCCCTGAGTCACCATCCGTTCAGTCAGTCCTTGAGCATCGGTAAATCCCGAGTAAATCTGCCCATCTTGCGATTTTGCATAGTATGCATATTCCACCATTGGCTCTCCCGTTGACTCATCAACCGCTCTCAATTGCTCATCCAGTGATTCATCTGGAGAACCAATGGTCAATGGCATTGGCGTGGTGGTAAATATTTTGGCTGTTTTCCCTTCAATATCTGTCGTTCCTAAGTAAACATCCCCTGCGCTAGTCGTTATCTGATAGCGGGTAAAGGGTAAAGCTTCCCCAGTTTTTTCATCAGTAAGGGCATAACTGCCCCCAAAACCACGAGGGAATACTTTAGGTGCTACATTCAGACTTGCCGAGCCCATTTTCTGTACATTGGCCGACTTCAACAAGATATTACCCGGACAACCCAGTTCAATATTCCCACCGCTGAGTTTGATATAGGCTCCACCGCAAGTCAGCACTAACTCACTGTTCGCCGATATCTCCACTTTTCCTTCTGCGCTACGGATTTCGATATCTTTCTGCGCCGTCGCTAAAATTGAATCACTCTGCGCCTGTACTTCTATCTTGCCTTTGCCCGCAAACAGTTTCATGCCCTGTCCTTGCGCAAATAGACTTACCGCATCACTCGCTGCCACAGTAAACGACTTACCCGCGCTGATATCAGTGTTGTGCCCTGACACCACACCGATACTTTCACCGCCCGATGCTATCCGTACCGCTTTTGGGCTCACCATCCCTATACCTTCCGGGGCATGCAGCAACATCCCTGCTGCGCTCAGTTCGTTCAGCGATTTATTCAATTGCTGTTGACTGGCAATATCTCCTTCATGCGCTTGCGCGGTTTGTACTGCTTGCGACAGGCTTCTCGCCAGCGACAACGCAGTCTCCAATTGGCTTATCGCCTCACTCATATCCAGCATCTCCCCCCCAGCAGACGGCTGTTTATCCGCACTGATAAACACCCCTTTCCCACCGCGGATGCTAACCCAGTCATCCGTTCGCAACTCTGCACCTTCACCGCGAAGAACTCGTTGCGCATCTACATTGTGCCCAAGGTTCAACTGGGTTTTGCCGCCGTACTCGGTGCTGAGTTTAATGTGCTCTTCGCCGCGTTTGTCTTCCATGCGTAGCTTGTTGAAAGCAGGCGTGCGGATCACGTTGCGGGTATTATTTTTCTCGGTCACATGGTCGGTATGACGAGAGTCATGCAGGGCATGGGCGATATACGGACGATCAGGGTCACCGTCGTGAAACGCGATGGCCACTTCGGTGCCCTGTATCAGCGGGAAGTGAATGCCGTACACATCGCCACCATAAGGTTTGGCGAGTCGCAGCGGCATACTCTCCTGCCCCTGTGCTTTATCATCCTGATCTGCATCAAATTTCACCCGATACAGACCGGAGGTGTCCTGCCAGGCATAGATGTCGTTCGATTTGGCGCTGGTTACCCGCGCCATCATGGTGCCGCTGACTTTTGGACGGGGCAGCAATGCCGGGCGCCAGCACAGAGTTTCACTGTACGGAACCGCAGCGATAGTCACTTTCAGTGCATCTTTACGGCTGGCGCTAAACCCAGTGCGAACCACGACCATCGGTTGTGCCAACAGCTCTGGTAACGTGGACAGGATCGATGTGTCGATTACCGTCAGTACCTGAGCGGGATGTAATGTGGGATCAGTGCTGAGACCGGTGATCAGCGTTTGTGCTGATAAAAAACGTTCATGGTCAAGGCGGGCGAGGAAGTTAGCGCTTTCAGCCGTGGGGTCGATTTTATCGCCGGTATCCAGGTGGCGTGGTTTGTAGTGATACACTTCACCATAAGTGACCCCTTCACCGTCGCCGCGCGTCATGTCTGCTCGGGTGGACTGCAACACTTTCTGCGCTTCACGATAGTTGTAATCTTTGGCTGTAACGCTGGCCTCAACGACATTGTGATGTACACTTAGCCCCCAGACTGACGCTGCTCCGCTGTCACTCATGCCTGACGGGCTATTCAGCGGCAGGGATTTACCAAACTCATAGGCACTCTGCTTATCAGCAAAATGCACCACTTCAGTCTGGGTGTCTGGCTGCAGAGTGAAGAAATAAAATATCCCCATCTCTGAGAGCAACCGTTCAATAAATTTCAGGTCAGTTTCCTGATACTGGTTTATCTGCTCACGTTTTGGGTAGGTCTGTTTCAGGACAAACTCATATTCCCAGTCCTTGAAACCATGTTCCTGAAGTATCTGCCCGACAACTTCAGGTACCGATTTATTAACAAAGAAACGGTGCGTGCGGTACTGGTTATCCAACAATGCGATGAAAGGTTCTAGCGTGATATGATAATTAACCTGGTCGGCTGAACCCGATATCCGGCGAAAATCTGTGATAACACCGTGTACTACCTTCTGTTCCGTCAAACTCTGCAACAAGCCAGTCCCCATCGTCAGCGTTGCTGGTTTGCGCAGTAATTGATCCGCATCAATATTTTTGTCTGTGCTGGTGAACAGTATATTGTATTGATATGTATTGCTGAGTCCCTCATTGCCGCTGAAATCTTCGACGTCCAATGGTGACAGGCAGGAAGGAATATCAAGGCGGTAGCGATTCAGAGTAGTTCCGGTGAGTTTTGATAATGTGTTCTGTAGCGTATTAGTAAGATTCATGGGTTTTACTCCGTGGTAATAACCTGCTTATTTCAAGTACAAAACAGGCAAAACCTATCTTTATCGTTAAATTTTGCTAGCAATGGATGGCTCATCATATTCGCGTTTAGTTAGCGGCACGTCATAAGCCCTTCTATTAAGCATTTCAAATCCCAATACAAAATGTCTTGGATGGTTACCCTTATCTTTGGACTCAATAACGAGTTGAACAATAAAAGGTCCAGTGGATGTATCACGAAGATGATAAAACGAAGGTGGGATACAAAGTTTCCCATCTATAATTGTTAGATTAGGTTCATCTGTGAATATCCCTTCTTTAGGGGGGGAATTCCTGAGATTAATAGATATAAAAACAGGCTGATAATCTTGTGCATTAGGAATAAAGAAGCATACCGAATCACCATTCATGTAGGTGCTGGCCGTCTCTGAGGGATAATACTTCATTTGTCCCCATGGACATCCTGTTAACATCAATAAGCAAAATAAAGACAACATCGTGAAAAATAGAAAACGCAGTTTGTTTCTTATCACCAAGGAAACCCTCGCAGTACATTTCGGTATGATTTTCTTATTACGACTTCAGAAATATCGCCATCAAGAGTAATAATATTATTTCTTCTCAATCGCCTCCAGGCACTATAATCACGCGCCTGCAATGTAAAGTTATCCGCAATAATTTGCGCTTGTTGCTCCATGGGATATTCGCTTAACAGCCGCCCATCGAGTTTATATCTGTAACTGACCAGCCAACTAACCAGCCCTCTCGCAATGACATTCATTCCTTTGGCACGCTGCCATACATGGCTCATTTCATGAATGAACAAATGTTGTAAATTATCTGTTGTCTGCGAGAAATCATCCCGGTACTCATTACGGAAATAAATCTCACCATTCGGCGTCATTGCTGTATGTTCATCTTGCAGATTAAAAGGCAGATAACTACCATGATGGATCCAGACAGTCTGGTACTGGATAGTTGATCCGAAAACTGACTTCGCCAGCTCCGTCTCTCCCGAGGTCAGCAACCGGATACCCCCTTCTTTTAATGTGTCCTTATTTTCCTCACTCATTACCAAACCCCAAAGTGATCCCTTCGGCTTCATCCCAGCCCAACGTCAGCATGGTGGTGCGTTGTAGCTCAGACATGCGGCCCAGCAGTTGTTGGCTCAATACCGTCAGTCCTCCAACACGCCAGATCCTACTTAACACGCTCATCCCCACTCCCTGATGTGATGGTATAGACAAAATTTTCTGCTCCTGTTGTGGATAACCCTAACCATGATTGCTTCCCGATACCGACCAAGTCAGCCCCCAGAGCAAGGGTAAACCACGGGGAAAAAGGCCCCTGGATACCGCAATATGTTTCGATAGTCTGAATATCTTCGGCCTGCCAGACCGTACCCAGCGCGTTGCCGATTTGGATGAGCGTAGCGGATGACGCCGTCCACTTTGATGGTCACCAACAATACTGGCGGTCAGGCGCGCCTGCGTCTGAGTGGTCAGAAACAATGTCAGCTCTTCTGCAAGATTGCTCACATCCAGTGTCATAGGGCGCAGCAACCGAACGGAATGGGGTAATGCATATTTTTGTGCCACATCGTCACTGGTGAACAGCAATGCTGCCAACCCGTCGGAATAGCGTTCTCCTCCCTGTAATTGCATAACCAGAACCAACTGGAGGGTGGATTCAGGCTGTTTAAGTCGCTCATCAAGGGTATGGAAGGATAAATGGTCCGTGATATTCAACGATAAAGGAGCTGAAAGTTCAGGGAATCTTTCCTGCCAGCAGTCAGCAAACAGAGCGTATAAATCCTGCCGGATTGCTTCCGATTCATCGGTTAATAGCGTGACCTGGAGAGATAATTCCCGAGGAAGAGCCAGAAGTGCATTTTCGATTCCATTCAGTAACCCGTTGATTGCCGTCAGAGATAGCTCGGTATCTTCTGCCAAATAATCAATACGGCGTACCAGACCCTGTTGTTGCGTCAGCCCCTGGGCATTTTGTTGTAACAAAGCCGCTGAGATATGGTCAGGCAGCAGCAAACAGCTTGCTGACACAGCCAGATAACGCTCCGCCCAGTCTGTCCACTGCTGCTGCGCATGCCTGGCCTCATGTTGTAAGAACTGAAAGTGTTCCAGCTCACGTCCATAGAGGTAGCCGCGCAGGCTGAAAACCAGTATCCAGAACACCAGTGGTGCCAAAGCAAGCAGCCAGATATTGATTGAATTCAACACTCTCAGTGAGTCGGATGCATGTAAAATAAACAGCAACACACTCGCGATAACTGCCAGTACCGCGCCGAGCAACCAGCTCGCAGACGAAGGCGGCGTAGGCTGCTCAGTCGTAAAGGGTTTTTGACGTTCCCAGCCCATGATTTATCCTATTGCACAATCCGATGCGCTGGAGATGACCTGACAACCGCACTGACAATGGCAGCCATCCACCACGACTGCTTTACCGTCTGAAGACCATTCAGATGAACCTTCCACGATGGGGTTAGTGCCATGCCCGGTGACCGGGCAACTGACTTCATCGCCAATCAGTGCGACTTTTTTGCCATTAACAACCACGGTCGAGGAGGCAGAAATAACGGAACCACCGTGGGTGGTTTTATCGCCAAGTAATACGAAACCTTTGGGCATGAAACGTCCTCATCAATAAAGGATAAAAAGGGCATATACGTTATGGTATAAGATATTGAAATAATGAGTGAAATAGAGAAGTAGCAATAGAAAAAATTAATCAATCGGTTATTTATTCTGCAAGCTATTATTCCATTTTAATGTACTGCCCACCTCAGACATATCGTTATACCAGGGGTCGTTTTTTACTTCACCAAAAGCACGGCTCACTTTATCCAAGAGTACATCGGCGCTTTTTTTCATACAGTAAAATTTCGAATTGTCAGTATTATCACTTAAAACATAATTGCAGCCATATTTTTTACTGTCCGTAATATAATTCAGCGTAACACTCTCAAAAATAATTCTGCACTGAGGGTTTTCCTTTACCAAAGGTTATAATGTCTGCTGGTAATTTTTGAAATCAATAATGCCATAATATCCATTATTCGTATTATCAATATGCTTCAGATAAACAGAGAGTTCTTTATTATCTTGTATGCCTTGAGTGGATTTTATACGTTGATACTGCCCCTGCATATTGACGCACGCAGAGGGATCATTTGCTAAAACAAAAAAAGGAATCGCACTTAGCAGTAGAGGTAAATTTCTGAACATATCACTCCCAGATAATTATATATCAAACTGCGCCATAAAAAACGTCCCACACGTTTATTTACCAACTTCCATACGGGTATTTTTTGTCTTTTATAAAAGATTTCATACCTTCGCTATACTCATATCCATCTGGGAAATTTGTTTCACCTTTACACATATCAAGATCTTTCCCCGACACGGTGGTGATTTTTGTGCTGGTTAGCAATAAATTAGGTTCACCGTTATTCTGCAACCATACACGCACCTTACCTTCAGGTGCCAGACCAATAACCATATAGCGAAAATAATAAGGCTCTTTGGGATTATCCCAATCGGGTGCTGAGCTCAACATTTTCTTTTGCGTATCTGGAGCAAAGAATAACGTAGTTTCATATACCTTCTTATCAATGATGGAATCCCAGCAGAATGTAATCATTTTCGGTGGTGCTTTAGCTTGGTTGAATGGGGAAAAACCCTTACCTATATATTTACTCCATGTACCCACACTTTTACCCTGAGGCTGATCAATCGTACGAAAAACGTAGCCATAACCATCAGTATCCAGCAATTTCACCAGTGTGACCTGAGCTGGTAAAGCTTTAGGGGTTGAAAAAGTGAAATACCATTTATCCCAAGGGGCTTTGATGCTGCTCTGTTGTTCCTGCGCTTGACTGCTGGTACAGCCTGCCAGCAGTAGTAGTAGTGGAAAAATAGTAGTCATTGTTGTTTTCATGCTTTTTCTCCCCGCATATTCCATATTGCACGCACCCACCCCGGATTGGGACGATTAATAAATCCGATCAATTCCGTAAAATTAACCGCGCCATAAATGGCCTTTATTTCCTTTCCGTCAAGCCAGACATCCTTAAAGGTCACCGTATTCCAGTTTGCAGAACAGTGTATATATTTGCCAATTAATTGCAGTTCTTCCACACTGAATGGAACCGGTGTCCCACCAGTTCTGACGGTTTTGCCCTGACTAATAGCCATCTGATTCAACGCCTCCAGTTCTGGTAATAATGATAAATTCTTATCTTTCGGAAGAATTTCTTGGAAACTAAGTCCAGCTTCCTGCGCCGCATCCAGCATCACCCGCAAACTCACTTTTGACCAGTCGCTAAGAACAACCCGTTCCATTGTTACCGCTGCACCCACCCGCTTTTCGGTAATTCCTGCCCGTTCCTTATTCGAATTAACCAGATAGTCGTACCATGTGCCAGTGATTACATCTCCGGATGGAATGATTGCACTAAGATTTGGCAGAACCTGTAAATCCGGAATTTCAGCCGCTGTGCTCCGGTAAATATTAGTCACCTCAGTGGGGACGCTTTCGCGGACTGTTTCAAATGCCGGTTTGGTTAGAAACAAATATTCTTTTTCGTATGGATTATAACCGCCACCAATATCGGAATGGACACCGGGCAGCGCCAGTTCCGGCCAGGCTTCTTTAATACTGTTCAGACTGAAGTTATAGCGGCATTCGTGCATTGCGGTTATCTGGAACACTTTCTGCGCGATATCCTGGGGAAGGGCCAGCGCAATACCAGGGTTTACGCCGCCGTGGACATCAAATAAGTTTTTAACCCCACCCACCGCACATACGGTATCAAACAACCCGATAAAACGAACTTCCCCAGCGGGTTTACCATGCTGATTTCTGCCATCAAGCCCTTCTGTTATTGCCGCCTGTATTGCCTTATCGCCGTTTCTAACACGGTTAGCAAAATGACGGGCGGCGGCGGCACCACGGCTAAAGCCAAAGATATCAAACTGGATTTTTTCTATAGCACATGAGATATTGTTTTTTTTCTTAAGTAATAAACTGATCTCCTTTGCTATTTGTCCAATCCCTTCATCCGTCTTATCAACTACGCCATCAAACCAGGCACCTATCCCCATACCGATAAGGCTGTCTTCTTTTCCTTTTTGGGTGCCAATCCCCTGAACATACACTGCACGCTGATAAAGTGATTGTTCTTCAACGATGTCATCATCAATGGAATAAAGCGTATTTAGCCAGTGAATATTGGAATAATATCCAAGATAACTTCCGGCTCCATCGCTACTTTTATTCAGCTTTTTAACACATGATTTAGCATCATCGGTGCTCATCCCCACATCCATACTGGTGCAGGTTTCAAGAAGCCGCTTATCGGTATTAAAAACATTATTTCCAGTCCCATCAAAAAACATCCCGATGGTTAACGTAATGCCAGGTACATCTTTACGCTTACAAATCACGACTTTCTCTGAAACGTTGACATCCGTAGTGTGCTTGCCGTCAGTGACTTCCCAGGTATGATAATTCGTCATGCTTTTTCACCTCCGTTTCGCGTATTACTTTCTCCCGTGCCCAGTATTTCAACATTAAGCCCACCAGGTAATGACGTATAGACAGGCTGTGTTTTCCCACTTTCATTGGTAAACCCACTAAATATTTCACCGTCTGCTGTTGTGATTTTATATTCCGTTAATGGCAGTATTTCACCGGTATCTCCTTTCAGGGTGTAAACCCCACCATAACCTTTAGGGAAGGTAACCGGGGGAGTATTCAGTGTGGCTGAACCCATCTTCTGCACATTCGTTGCCTTCAACAGAATATTCTGTGGGCAACCCAGTTCGATATTTCCGCCACTGAGTTTGATATAGGCGCCACCACAGGTCAGTACTAACTCTTTTGCCGCGGTCACTGTCACGGTTCCTTCCACGCTGGTTATTGTTATGTCCTTTTTCGCCAACGCTTCAATATCGTCGTCCTGTGCCTGAATCTCCACTTTCCCTTTCGCCGCAAACAGTTTCATGCCCTGCCCTTGCGCAAATAGACTTACCACATCACTCGCTGCCACAGTAAACGACTTACCCGCGCTGATATCAGTGTTGTGCCCTGACACCACACTGATACTTTCACCGCCCGATGCTATCCGTACCGCTTTTGGGCTCACCATCCCTATACCTTCCGGGGCATGCAGCAACATCCCTGCTGCGCTCAGTTCGTTCAGCGATTTATTCAATTGCTGTTGACTGGCAATATCTCCTTCATGCGCTTGCGCGGTTTGTACTGCTTGCGACAGGCTTCTCGCCAGCGACAACGCAGTCTCCAATTGGCTTATCGCCTCACTCATATCCAGCATCTCCCCCCCAGCAGACGGCTGTTTATCCGCACTGATAAACACCCCTTTCCCACCGCGGATGCTAACCCAGTCATCCGTTCGCAACTCTGCACCTTCACCGCGGAGAACTCGTTGGGCATCCACATTGTGCCCCAAGTTCAGTTGCGTCTTGCCGCCGTACTCGGTGCTAAGCTTGATGTGCTCTTCGCCGCGTTTGTCTTCCATGCGTAGCTTGTTGAAAGCAGGGGTACGGATCACGTTGCGGGTATTATTTTTCTCGGTCACATGGTCGGTATGACGAGAGTCATGCAGGGCATGGGCGATATACGGACGATCAGGGTCACCGTCGTGAAACGCGATGGCCACTTCGGTGCCCTGTATCAGCGGGAAGTGAATGCCATACACATCACCACCGTAAGGTTTGGCGAGTCGCAGCGGCATACTCTCCTGACCTTGGGCTTTATCATCCTGATCTGCATCAAATTTCACCCGATACAGACCGGAGGTGTCCTGCCAGGCATAGATGTCGTTCGATTTGGCGCTGGTCACCCGCGCCATCATGGTGCCGCTGACTTTTGGACGGGGCAGCAATGCCGGGCGCCAGCACAGAGTTTCACTGTACGGAACCGCAGCGATAGTCACTTTCAGTGCATCTTTACGGCTGGCGCTAAACCCAGTGCGAACCACGACCATCGGTTGTGCCAACAGCTCTGGTAACGTGGACAGGATCGATGTGTCGGTTACCGTCAGTACCTGAGCAGGGTGTAATGTGGGATCAGTGCTAAGACCGGTGATCAGCGTTTGTGCTGATAAAAAACGTTCATGGTCAAGGCGGGCGAGGAAGTTAGCGCTTTCAGCCGTGGGGTCGATTTTATCGCCGGTATCCAGATGGCGCGGTTTGTAGTGATACACTTCACCATAGGTCGTGCTTTCACCGTCGCCGCGCGTCATGTCTGCTCGGGTGGACTGCAACACTTTCTGCGCTTCACGGTAGTTGTAATCTTTGGCTGTAACGCTGGCCTCAACGACATTGTGATGCACACTTAACCCCCAGACTGACGCTGCTCCTCTGTCACTCATCCCCGACGGGCTATTCAGCGGCAGGGATTTACCAAACTCATAGGCACTCTGCTTATCAGCAAAATGCACCACTTCAGTCTGGGTATCCGGCTGCAGAGTGAAGAAATAAAATATCCCCATCTCTGAGAGCAACCGTTCAATAAATTTCAGGTCAGTTTCCTGATACTGGTTTATCTGCTCACGTTTTGGGTAGACCTGTTTCAGCGTGAACTCATATTCCCAGTCCTTCAGACCATGTTCCTGAAGTATCTGCTCGACAACTTCCGGTACCGATTTGTTGACAAAGAAACGGTGCGTGCGGAATTGTTTATCCAGTCGAGCAAGGAAAGGTTCTACAATAATCTCGTACTTAACTTGATCACGTGAGCCTGATATACGCCTAAAATGCGTAATGACACCGTGTACCACTTTTCCCATCACCGGGTTGAACAAATCACCAATGCCCATGTTCAATGTGGCTGGTTTATTCAAAAATAATTCAGCAGTGAGATCGGAGTGAAGAGTAGTAAATTTGATTGTGTAATGGTACAAAACACTTATTTGCTCAAGCCCATTAAAGTCCTCAACATCCAGCGGATAAGAGCAGGACGGAATATTCAGGCTGTAGCGGTTAAGCGTTGCGCCAGTCAGTTCGGATAAAAGATTCATTTTCGGTTTCCTGCCCCTATATTTTCACTATGCTGTAGAACTAATAAAGATTAGGTGATTGAGCGTTATTAGTAGTAATCATCCCATTTCCTTTGAATGTTAGGGTAAGTAATGCGGAAAATTAAATATCCTAAGATGGCCAATAAGCTCGCCCCTCCCCCCCAGTAAAATCTATCATCACTATTAGATAGAAAAAAAAACCAGATAGCGGAAAGTACGCCAACCATTGTTATGGTAGAACCAACTGCACAAACAATATTTGACATCAAAATTATTACTATTCTTTTTATATTCATGAGTAGTTTATACTTTCAAGTGGTTAGTGATTATCAAACTCATTTTGGATTTTATTTAATCCAAATCTAAATACTAAGAACCCAATATAAGCTTGAAGTAAGCAATATAAGCCCCAAAGTATTCGATAATTATCATCAGAAAAAATAAAAAACCACACGCCCAACCTATACCTGTTGAACCTAAACCTAATCCTAGCCAACGCACAGCCATAGATAATGCAGTAAGTGCTCTTTTTTTCAAATCATTAGACCACCAAAAAAGTATTCACAAATTTTATTAAACTCTTCCGGAGAGTGGTCATCGACTTCGCATGCTTTTTCGAATGGCTTTACCGTATCTTCAACAAGAAAATAAAGAAGGTCTAAATCACCCAACCCTTTCAATTTATAGTACATCATAGGACTCCTTTCCCTTAGATATCTGGATGTGTAGATTGCTCTGGATGATTCTGCACCGATAGTGATAAATGCACCGATCGCAGTTCCGGATAAAAATGTAGTCACGGCACGAGTTGCAATTACGTTACCAAGATTAACTCCCGTCAATTGGGAAAATAATATCTTTCCAATTGAGCTCCCAGCGATATTTTTTACGAGGTTAGTTATATTGATACGAGAGGAGAAGTCATTCATAAAGATACCAATAATTTTCTCAATTGTTTCTCTGTTAATCGTCCCTGACTTAACTAATCTGGCAATTCTCATCTTGTCATCAAAATTATCGCTTCGATGATCGGTATCGATAAAATCATAGCCGAGATAGTAAAAACTAACAGGAAATGAAATAAACCCCTTCGCCACGGCACCGAAAAAACCGGAACCATCAACATCAATAGCATCCAGCATATCTCGGGCAATTTCTTTAGCACTGTCCATAATCGTTATCCTTCGCCTCCGTCAAACTCCAGCGTGATCCCATCCGCTTCATCCCAGCCCAACCTCAACGACGTAGTGCGTTGTTGCTCGCTCATGCGGCTTAACAGTTGCTGGCTCAGCACCGGTAAAATCTGCTGATTCAGTAGGCTGTCGATGTTACGCGCACCGGTGTCCGGCAATAGGCAGGCGGCGACCAGCGTGTCGTACAGGCTTTCGTCAAGGGTGCAGTGCAAGCCGTAATGTTTGTTCAGACGCTTGGCGACTTGTGCCAGTTTCATCTCGACGATGGTACGCAACGCGGTGGCGTCCAATGGCCGGTAGATCAGGGTCTGGAAGCGGGCCAGTAATGCGGGCTGGAAGTGGTCACGTAGGATCGGGCGCAGCAGTTCATGCAGATCGCTATGGGTCGCTTCCGGTTGTTCATCCAGTAACTGCATCAGAGGGTCACTGCCTAAATTGGCAGTCATTAGGATCACGGTGTTACGAAAATCAATTTCGCGCCCTTCGCCGTCGCGCATAAAGCCACGGTCAAACACTTGGTAGAACAGATTGATAACATCGGTGTGCGCTTTCTCCACTTCATCCAGCAGCACCACGCTGTACGGCCGCTTACGCACCGCCTCGGTCAGAATACCGCCCTGACCGTAACCGACATAACCCGGCGGCGAGCCTTTGAGTTGGGAGACGGTGTGCGCCTCCTGATATTCGGACATGTTGATGGTGATCAGCGATTTCTCGCCACCGAACAGGGTGTCGGCCAGTGCCAGCGCAGTTTCGGTTTTGCCGACACCACTCGGGCCAACCAACAGGAACACCCCCAGCGGGCCATTTTCAGAGGTCAGGCCGGTTTTGGCGGCGCGCAGGCGTTGTGCCATCTCAACCAGCGCCGCATCCTGACCGACCACCCGGGTCGCGAGGTGGTTTTCCAGTTGCAATAAATCGGTCTGTTCGTCTTTCAGCAGGCTGCTCAGCGGCACGCCAGTCCAGTCAGCGATAACAGTCGCAACAGTGCGCACATCAACATCCAGCGACAGCAGCGGCGCATTGCCCTGGATCTGACTGAGTTCTGCCTGCAACTCCGCCAGATGTGCCACGTTGGCGATGTCCTGACGCGCGTCGATAATCAGGGTAGTGAGACGTTTCTCTTCATTATATTGCTGTTCGAGCCTTTGTTGCCCAACCAGCAGTTCTGTGCGGCGTTGGCCAATCTCAGATAAGCGGGTTGAACCGATACTCGGCAGCAGGAGTAAGTCCTGTTCGATGGCCTGTTGCTCCATCGCCAGCGCAGCCAGCTCGGCGTTAATCTCCATCAGCGCTTCTGGCAGGGTGTCGATGCTCATGCGGACACGGGCACCTGCCGTATCGAGCAGGTCAACGGCTTTGTCAGGCAGTTGACGGCCGGTCAGGAAGCGGCGGGATAAGGTGACGGCAGCAGTGATGGCAGAATCCAGAATGTGCACCCCGTGGTGCTGGGCGTAGCGGCCCTTTAAGCCGCGCAGCATCAGGCTGGCTTTAGCGTCATCCGGCTCGTCAACTTTGACCATCTGGAAGCGGCGCTCCAATGCGGCATCGCGCTCAAAATACTGTTTGTATTCTGACCAGGTGGTGGCAGCGATGGTGCGCAACTCGCCACGGGCCAATGCCGGTTTCAGCAGGTTGGCCGCATCTGCGCCACCGGCCTGATTACCGGCACCGATGATGGTGTGGGCTTCGTCGATAAACAGCAGCACTGGTGTTGGCGATTGTTGTACCGCCTCGATAACATTTTTCAGCCGCTGCTCGAACTCACCTTTGACCCCAGCCCCGGCTTGCAACAGGCCCAAGTCCAGGGTGCGCAGGCTGACGGTTTTCAGGCTATCCGGTACGTTGCCCTCCGCAATGCGCAGCGCCAGCCCTTCAACCAGCGCGGTTTTACCGACCCCCGGTTCACCGACCAGAATCGGGTTGTTTTTACGGCGGCGCGACAGGATATCAATCATCTGGCGAATTTCGGTATCGCGACCAAAAATTGGGTCAATCTGCCCGGTTTTCGCTTTGGCGGTAACGTCCAACGTAAATTTATCCAGTGCCGCTTGCAGGGCGTCATTGAGTTGGGGCTGGCCGCTGGTAGAGGTAGTAGTCGCTGCCTCATTGGTCAGATTGACCGGGCTGTCTGCCAGTGCCGCAGCCTGCTGCACCTCAGGACGTTCATCGGATTGGTTGTCCAGCAGCGGCAACAGGCGCTGTAGCTGGGGGGTACTCAGGCTGAGCAACGGCCAGGCGGCATCGGCGGCTAATAATGACGGCGTGGCAATCAGCGCGGCCAGCAGATGAACCGAGCGCACCGCATCGGCGTTCTCCTGCAACGAGGCATCCAGCCAGGCACTTTTGATCAGTTGCTGTAACGCGGCGGAAAGCTGGGGTTTGCCCTGCACGGTGCGCGGCAAGGTGTCCAGATGGGCCAATAACCCCTGCCACAGGCTGTCCATGTCCCACTCATAACGCCGGGCAATCACCGTGATATCACCCTCGCCCTGCTCCAGCAGTTTTAACAGCCAGTGCTCAACGGTTATCTCGGCATGGGCGCGGGTCTGACACAGGGTGGCGGCACCGGCCAGTGCCTGCGCACAATAAGGATTTAACCGACGTAATAAGTGTGCTGAATGCGTTGTCATAAGTTCTATTCCTTGTGTGCGAAACCTAATACGTTAGCCAGTTTTGGGTACGCTACCGCCCATAGCCATTCCTTTACTAAGGAAACCGAGGCCCATAAGGTCATCAAAGTGTTGTTAATTTTTGCTTAATCACCGCAACAGGCAGTGGCTCAGCAAAAAAAGCAGGCGGCGAACCGCCTGAGGTTGACGACAAAGTTCAGTGAGTGAAGGGTTGACCGCACCTCGGGGCGCTCCGGTGGCTTACGCCACTACGACCCCAACGGCACGTTTCCCCTTCAACCAGCATTTAACGTTGCCAGCCGTCGTAGTACGCGGCTACCCTAAATAATTCGTGTTGCAGGCAGGCGGCAAGTGAACGAGGCCCTGGGAGCAGAGATAACTCTGTGACCAGGGCGAGCGAACGTCGCCAACGCACCTGCAGCGCGAAGAATGACGGGTAACTATGCCGTGGCGCGTTCGTTCCAAGAATCGGAATGAATGATGTTGCCGTCTTTGAAGGTCCAGGTGACTTTTTCGTAGCGCAATTCCACCAGTTCCAGGTGGTTGTGCTTCTCTTTCGCCGGATCTTTGACGTCGTGCATTTTCGGCGCAACTTTGACTACTTTGACGTTTTCCAGTTTGGTGTTGAAATATTCAACTTCCTGGCCAGCGTCATCAATGCGGTACCATTTGAACTCGGCGGTTTTCAATGTTTGACCGGTGGTCACCGCTTTGTACAGGTACGGGGTGGACGCATCGATCTCTTTGGTGAAAACGAACGGGGTGTGAATACGGGTGCCAGTCAGTTTGCCGGTATTGTTATCGGTTGGGATGTACAGGTTATGGTCCTGTGCCACAATCTCAATGCTGCCTTCACGGCTTTGCACATCAACAGAACCCTTGATGTCAGCACCGCCATCGTCTTTCAGCCACAGATATACTGGAATTGCCATGGTTTACTTCTCCATTTCTTGAGTTGATACGTCACTTTCATCCTGTGACGCTGTTTTTACGCCTGGCACCTGGCAGGCATCAGCCTGCGGTACCAGACTGATTTCGACACGGCGGTTGAGCGCTCGGCCAGCTTCCGTATCGTTAGATTTCAGCGGACGACTCTGGCCATAACCCTGTACGGCAAAGCAGCTCTCCGGAATATCCCCGGTATCGCGCATCCAACTGCGTACCGATTCTGCCCGCTTAAGCGACAGGATCTGGTTGGACTGACTATCACCCGTGATATCGGTGTGACCCGCCACTACGATCAACCAGCCCGGTTTGGCCTTAATCCCAACCAGCGCATTGATAAGCACTTTGGTGGAGCCGGATTTAAGTTCTGATTGCCCCACGTCAAACAGTGACAGGCTATCCAGACGGAGGGTTTTGGGGCCTTGAACAATCCTATTAATTACCGGAGGCGGTGGAGGAGGAGACGTCCAGCTATTGATAGCAATATCAAGCGGAGCCTTAAGCCGAAGCCCCTGATACAACCCCAGCGACAAACGCATGGGTGCACCGCTGCGTAACCAATCATCCAGCAAGTGTGCATCCGTACGCAGTTGCTGCTGAGCCAGAGTCTTAGGAGCCGAAGGCGTGCCAGTGAGTTGGTTATACAACGACAGATGATCGCCAACGCTCTGGACCAGACGCTGGTTATTGATATACGAGGCCAGTAGGGCAAACAGTAAAAATACACCGCACAGTATGCCGGCCATCTGCCAGCTCTGCATCAGGCGGGAGACGCCGCGACGACGAGGCAGATAAGGCAGTAGCACTTCCGGTAACGGCAGGGGATCTTGCTTAGGGGTAGCCACCGGCGTCAGCGTGGTTATCCCGCTAATATGCGCCTGCCACAGATTGTCATGATTCGCCGTAACCGGGGTAAAGCAGTAGCCCCATGCGCATGGGGTCAGCGCAGGGACATCCCCTTGCCGCTGTGTCAGGATGCTCAGAACATGTTCATCAAGCCAAGACAGAAGACTTTCCATCCAGAATACCGCGCTCAACTTTTCCTGAACGTTGCGGTCTTGATACTGGCTCCATTCAACCAGCGGCATGACTCCTGCCCCCGCTTCCTGAACCTGAATGCCTTTCTGTCCCGGCGTGACCGTAAACCAAGGTTCCGTTTGCGCTGCTGAGGCCATTGGCGGTGAAAGCCAGATACTTACCCAGAGGGGTGGGATCCCCGCAAGCCATCCTTTGCACTGCACGATGGTCCGTTGCCACGCCCGCACAGATTGTGAAAAATCATCCCGGTCCTGATGCTGCTCCGGCACGATGGCCAATAGCACTGAGATCTGGGCAATCAGCGCCGGACGTTCCGCCGCCAGATGTTGCGCGAGGATCGGCAGTTGTTCTGGCATCTTCACGGCCAGATACCAGCCCTGACGGGTTTCGCGAAAGGATGCAGAGGCAGAAAACAGGGCATCGCTGTCACCGCACACCAGTACCACCGCGCCCTGAAAATCCTCAGGGGGCAGCGTTGAATCGGCAATCGACCTGTGAACCACGTTATAGCGGTTGTGTTTGCGCCACTGAAAATAACCGACACCACCGCTGAGGATGATAACCAGTATGCTCAGTGCCACACGGCTGCCGGTTCCCAACGGCCAGAACCCCAGGATAAGCCACAGTGCCAGACACACACCCAACAGCAACAGGAGTAACTGTGTTAATCCGCGCATCCGCTAATGCATCCCTGTCAGTTGGGACACCATATGCGTAAGCCGGGTGGATAACGTAAACCACAAAGCAACCAGTATGACGACGCCCGCGACCCACGAGAACCAATAGGTTTTGCGTCCAGAACCTAGACGTAATGAGCGCGAGACCACGGGTGTTTCCTGCGAAGAAGTCAACGGGGGCACCAGCAAACTCAGCTTACGCACCACATCTTCTCTGCGCTCGTCGCCCTGTTCACGGTAGCGACCAGCAAACCCCAAGGTCAATGCGCGGTAAAAGCAGGTCAATACCGCCGTATCCGGTGCCGGCTCCTGCAACACCGTACGGATCCGCTCCCACAACTCTTCACCTGCGTTCAGGGTATTGAAGTAGCGGGCCTGAAGCGGGTCTTTCAGCCATTTGCTATAGCCGCTGTCCTGTTTCTGACGGTTCAGGACGCTTTCGTCCAGCAACGCACACTGGGTGTACAGCATATGGTCACAGCTGATTTCGCTGAAACCGGCATGCGACAGCGCCTCGCGAGCACCGTCAATCCACTCGCAGGCACGACGGTACAAGGCTTCTCCGTCTTCAATTTCCTGGCCATTACGCAGTTGACTGACCATTAACCAGCAGGGATAAAAGACCGTATCAACGATAGACGTATTTATTTTGCTCATGAGCGCAGCACCGCAAACAGTTCGAGTTTGATATCACCCAGCGAACCCGGGGTGTAGAAAGCACAGTTACCCGCATTCAGCATGGCCTGCGCGGCGGGCCCCTTCAGGTCAAGGGCAAAGTACTGGTTCTCCAGACGCAGTGGGATAGCGGCTGGCACGTGAGACAGCGGTTTCATCGCCACGCCATTCAGTGCCACGTTAACCACATCTGACACATCCTCGACGCTGCCAGCCTTACACAGCAGCGGGAACTGGGTTTGCAACAGATGGTTGGGGATCGAAGAGCGAACTGAGAGATAGAAATCAGCCCCTTCACGCAGTCGAGCATCATGTAATGAACCGGTCCAGAATTGGCCCTCGTGAGTCAGTTCAATCGCTACCATACGGGATGGCAGGCTGGCTTCGAGCAAGGCATCAAGTAAGGTAAACAGCGGCGGGAAAACCTGCTCCGGCGCGTCATGCTGGTACAGCGGAATGTCTTCAGCTTTATGTTCAAGGGAAAATGTCAGCAGGCTACCCGCGAGACGAACCAGTTCGCGATAGAACAGTTCGGGGTGGCGGGAAGGTGTCTGATACAGTTCCATCAGTACCGGTTCGGCACTGTTTAACGCATTCAGTAACCAGAACAGCGATACATCAGCCACCGCAAAATCCGCCATCCGTTCGTTACTTTCACGCCGCATGGCCATCAGGCGACGCCGACGCGCTTGTAGACGGTGGATTAAATCCCCCAGATCTGTCAGCACCACCTGACTTGCCGCCAGCGATAGCATCGGTGGGATAAAACTCTCATCCTGCATCCACTGCCCTTGGGCACTGCGTATCAACCGCACCACCGGACAGGTCAGATAAGCACTGTTTTCCTGATGAGCAAAACGCAGCGTGACGGCGTGGCGCATGATCGCCAGTTCGGTACGCTCATGACCGGCAAGCTCTTGTACTGTGACCCATTCCTGCTGCCAGCGGCGCGGGCGCGCGCTGTCCTGACCATCATCCAGATTGCCACCGTTAGCCGACAGCAACGGCAATGCCAGCACCACATCGACCACATCACGGTCTGACACCACCGACAAATCGCAAGCAGGCGGCAAGTTATCCGCCCGTTCAGAGTCAATCAGCGTGCCATCGGGAAAACGAACCACCAGTCGCAGTGCATTCAGGCGGGAAAGCGCCAGCGACCCACTGTCAAATGCCGCATCAATAACCCCCCATGGGGATGCCAGAGCCATGTGGGCCACACTGTCTGCCACATAGGCATCCCAGCGGGCCTGTTGCTGGAATTGTTGCGGGGCCAAAAAGGCCCCATCGTTCCATAACGGACGATAAATTTTCATGGGTACTTCCTTGCGTACAATCATGCCCAAAGTCATTGGTGTTGCAGCTAGATGGCAACTGAACGCCCCCCCAGTCAATGACTGGGGTGAACGAAGGCAGCCAACAACGCTGCAACTTTAAGGACAAAGGGCAATCAGGCTTTCGCCTTCGGCATCTGGGAAACCAATGACAAATTCACATCCATGCCTTCAACCTGGAAGTGCGGCACGGCATACAGCTTGACGCGGAAGAACCCTGGGTTGTCTTCGATATCTTCCACCGTGACTTTTGCATCACGCAGTGGATGGGAAGCCTGCAAGTCATCACCCGGATCAGTCATTTCCGTCACCAGCGTGCGGATCCAGTTATTCAGCTCCAGCTCCAGCAGACGGCGATCTTTGGTGGTACCGATGTTCTCGCGCTGGATCAACTTCAGATAATGGGCAATGCGTGACAGCAAGAAGATGTATGGCAAGCGGGCGTTGATACGGCTGTTGGCAGTGGCATCAGCGGTGTCATACAGCGCAGGCTTCTGGGCGGAGTTGGCCGAGAAGAAGCAGGAGTAATCACGGTTTTTGTAGTACGACAGCGGGATAAAGCCCAGATTAGCGAACTCGAACTCGCGGGTTTCCGGGATCATCACTTCTGACGGGATTTTCACCTGATTGCCAGTGCCCAAATCGTACAAGTGGATCGGTAGATTAGTCACTGCACCACCGGCCTGCGGGCCACGGATCTGTACGCACCAGCCATTTTTGATGAAGCTTTTCACCATATTGGCGGCAAAGGCAAATGAGGCATTAGTCCAGAGGTAACGGTCATGGTCCGGGCCTTTCACCTGCTCAACGTAGTTAAAGCTACGTACCGGTACGGTGTCGGGGCCGTACGGCAAGCGCCCCAGCACACGCGGCATGGTCAGGCCGATATAGCGGGAATCATCTGAGTCGCGGAAGGCTTTCCACTTGATGTATTCGGCGCGGTCGAAGTAGTTAGCGATATCTTTGATCGCCGCCACTTCTTCCATGTTCTCTTTACCGAAGAACTCTGGGCCAACTGAACCGATAAACGGCATATGGGCCGCTGCTGCTACCTTGGATATATTGCGCAATAAGGCGATATCTTGCGGGCTACGATCGAACTCGTAGTTGGAAATCGCGGCGGCAATCGGTTCGCCACCGGGGGTGTCGTATTCCTGAATGTAAGTCTGGGTGTAGAGACCGCTTTGCACGATTTCAGGGGCGTCTTCAAAATCCTGCACCAGATGATCTTTACTGATATCCAGCAGTTCGATACGCACGTTTTGACGGAAATCGGTTTGATCAATAAGGGATTTCACGCCACGCCAGGTGGACTCCACCCGTTGGAAATCAGGGTGATGCATCACCGCATCCAACTGGCGACTGATTTGATCATCCAGCGCCGCAATGTGGCCATCCAGCAGGGTTTTATCCAGTTTTTCCACTTTTTTCGACGACTGCTTCAGCAAGTCTAAAAAGACACTGACGGCGGCAGTAACACGCTCATCAGTCGTGGCATCCGCCATGGTATCGTTGTTCTGGAAAGCATCCAGACCGGTCAATGAGGAGACCGGGCTCAGGTTGATTTTTTCAAATAAAGAGGCATAAACCCCTTGGGCTACGGGGCCATTTTTTTCGGTATAGCTTTCTAATACGGTCGTCGCAGTACCCTGCGCACTGTTTTCCTGTACAGACATCAGCATGTTCCTTTTCTATCCAATTCGGGGCAATTAACAGTCTTTTGGGGCTAATGCCGCCAGTTCAGCACGCAACTCATCGCTCAGGGCTTCGTCTTTGAGGATATTTTCTAGCTCACGGCGGAAAGTGGCGTTGTCCAGCAGATTGGATTTGAGGTCACGTAGCAGGTTACGCATCGCCAGCAAAGCACGTAGTTGCGGGATTTGACGGGCAACACTTTCCGGTTCGAAATCTTTCATCTCACGGAAGGTCAGCGCGACAGCAGTATCGGTGTTATCCCCTGCCAGGGTGTCGGGTACTGAGAGTTTCAAACTTGGCTGGAACTCGGCCAGAACACTGTTGAAATTGTTTTTATTGATATTGAGTTTTTCACGCTCGGACAGCGGGCGCTGTTCCTGACCGTTGCTGTAATCCCCCATCACCAACAACTTCAAAGGCAGCTCCATTTTCTTTTGAGCGCCGCCGGTGTGCAGATCTAATTTAATATTAATGCGTGCTTTGGGTATCTCATTTTGAAAGCTTGAAGAGGACATCGACTTTCCTTGTTAGGGGAAGAGAATTTAGGAAATCCATGCCTGAGAAGATGCGTAAAAATAATCTACATTATCCAGAACAATATTTATCGCACGCCGATAACTCGGGTGTATGAAATAAGGAAACAATTATTCGTAGATAACATTACCCATTCGCAGGATGGCATAACACGGTATCTGGCAGGTATTTTTCACACACATAAGCATATCGATTAAATACCCAGTGACCGCAGTTTAAAAACATTAGCCGTGTAACACCAATGGCTTAAATGTTACAAATTGTAAATAAATTTATTCAAAAAAAATATTTTCATCGCATTGATGAATAAGAACTTTCTTACAATTAGATAAAAAATCGTTTCGGCTTAGTGCGTTAAAAAGCATTATGGAAACTAAATTGAGTCATTGTGAATTTAATTGTAGGAGAGGTCCTACAGTTAATTTCTTTCAAAAATGTGACATCAGTCTGGGATATTTTCCAGTAGGGTAAGATAACAAGAGATTCACCTATTATTTCAGTGAATCAGTTAACATCTAATAATGTAAATATGATTGACCGGTAAGTCAGTTTATTGACTAACTCGAGAGTTTAAGAATTGATGCCGATGCAGAGTAAAAAAGTCTGGCCTTGATTCATTCGCGACTAAAACCCAATCCGAGAGGGGTTCGTTTAGCTGTAGTCTCCCTGAATATGCCCCCACCGACGCCGCGCTGTTATCTCGATATCTCGGCTATATGAGAAGCATTGACCTCTTATAACATGGGTCATGATGGGGAGTGTTCAGCGTTTTGTGTCACATTAAAATTGCTCCGAGCGATAACACTCGGAGCTTGTCATCTATTAGCTAAAGAATTCAACGACTCCGTCATTAAGATTATACATTGCGCCAACTATTTTAATTTTCCCATCCTTCTCCAGTCCGTTAAGGATGCTACTCCGGCTGCGTACTTCATTGATCGTATGCTGCACATTACTTTTAGCAACAGCATCAACGAATTGATCATTTTTACCGGTTCTTTCTCCACTAAATTCAGTTGCCGCAATGGCTGGCTTAATTTGATTTAACAGCCCAGTCAGATTACCGAGTTCTACGCCGTCGATAGCGCCACGTACTGCACCACAAGCAGTGTGCCCCAGCACCAGAACCACTTTTGCGCCTGCAGCTGCGCAGGCAAACTCCATGCTGCCCAGTAAATCGTTATTTGCAATATTACCGGCGATACGGGCATTAAAAGTTTCCCCAATCCCAGTATCAAAAAGAATTTCTGCCGGTGCCCGTGAGTCAATACAACTTAAAATAACCGCAGCAGGAAATTGCCCCTCAGCACTGGCACGTTTTTGAGCCAAATAATCATGCTGCTGCATTTTTCCTGTTCTAAAGCGGATATTACCCTCTTTCATTCCAGCAATAATTTGGTCCGGCGTGAGTTTATCTCGCTCTTCACGCGTTAATGCTGCGGCGTAAGATATCCCTGGTGTGGCTAAACTTAATCCGCTGGCGATACCAAGAACAGACATTCCTACTGCGGTTTTTAATAACGATCGGCGTTGTTTGGAATGTTTGACATCTGAATGATTGTCTGGGGACTGTGACATATTTAATTCCTCAAATATGGTAGTTGCAAGGGAGTGCGGATAGTTTCGCAGAAACCAGCCAGAGTGGCGGTCAGTTTTTTATGAAAATATTAACAGCGCTAATATACTTATTCCTTTACCTATGAATATAGCGATCAAAATCACATTTGTATTATTTTTGTGGTCATATCTAAGGTTAGGACTATTCTTGTTATTTATCCTGCGGAGCCTGCGAAAAGGCAAGATTATTCTGGTAGTTAAATAGGGTAGCAACGTTAATATCATGAAAAATATAATTAAAAATCTTCATGCGTAAAAAGTCCTAATTAGGATTTTCACCGATGGCTGTAAATTTATTTTTTAGCTTAAATGCTGGTTTTAATTAATACTTCGATATCTTTTTAACTATTGTTAATTAAAAGACGCAGTTTTCCACTAAAACCACGTAATTATAAAGTGTAAAAGCGATTTTTCACCAAAATGGGTAAAGACCCTATTCTGAGCTATTAGTCATTTTACCCATCACAAAAGCCAGATTGGCTGCGGCGACCAAAGACGCGGCATGTGCATCGGTACTCATTTGTTGTGCATTCAGTAAACCATTTGCCGCCTCATTGGCGACCGTGATAGTGCCGACCCCATTGCGGTAGGATTCCAGCGCGGCGTCATAGGTAATAAATGATGTCTTCACCAGATTTAATGCCGCCTGATTGGATTCAAGCGCAGATTGCAATGTATCTGCCGCCACCACAATTTCACGGACAGCTAACTCCTGCGTTTTCTTAAATCCTTCAGTCGCAACTGCTGCGCGCGACTCCGCCTCTTTAACCCGAGCGGCGCGAATCCCGCCATCGTAAAGCGGCACACTGACACCAATCAGAATACTGGAGGATGAGGTCTGCGGGCTGATACCCGGCAGGCCCTGAATATCGAAACGCCCATCTCCACTCGCGACAGCCCCGGCAAGATAGACTTTCGGCAAGAAATCAGCCTCAGTCGCTTTGATGCCCGCCTTGGCCGCTTCCGCCGCCGCATAGCTGGCCAAGACATCTGGCCGTTGAGAAAGGGCTAACTGAATCATCTTTTCTGTCGGCTGGCTGGCAACCTCTGGCAGAGCACGATCTTCGGCATAACCGACTTTAATGAGCAATGAAGGAGAAACCCCCATCGCGCCCAGTAGTGCTTGATAAGCATCGCGTTCGGTGCCTTTGCTCATCACGCGGCGCAGCTCAGACTGCGCGACCTGCTGTTGCGCCAGCGCAACTTCTACGGTCGTCGCAATCCCATTTTTCCGACGTTGCTCGGCAGCATCCTGAATTTTTAGGCTATTTTTCAGCGTCTGTTCTGCTATCTCGCGCTGGGTTTGCGCCGCACCATATTGGAAGTAAGTGCGGGTCACATCATAAATGAGCTTCTGGTGCATACCATTAAAGGTCACATTGGCGGCATAGGAGGTCTGTTTTGCCGCATCAAGCAGTGCGCTGCGCTGCCCAAAATCAAAGATAAGCCACTGTAGTGCCAAGGCCGGCACCACGGCACTGCCGCTGGTTTTCAGATCCTTTTCGTTGCCGATCGCGTAAGGCAGTGGTGTGGTCGTACTCTGATAGCCACCAATCACACTCGCCGAGATGATCGGCAAAAATATCGCCTCCCCCATTCCGACCGCCAATGCGGCCTGTCGCGCCTGTTGCCAAGCAATGCGAGTATCGGGGTTCTGACTCTGAGCGATATCAATCAGCTCCGGCAACGAATAACTGTGGTCACTGTTGATGGTGGGTGGCTGCGCCAGTTCCGCCACCCGCGGATTCGGCGGTACCGAAAAATTACCGGCCCCCACTGAGGCTCCCGCATTCCCATCCGGTGTCCAGGGTTCGGAATAAGATGTAGGGGCGAGATCCAGGCGATCGGTGGCACAACCTGCGATCAACATGCTCAAACTCAATACCGAATAAGTCAGGCTTATTTTGGCTATCCGGGCCGTCAGTACAGCGTGCGTCATCATGTCATCAATTTCCCAGAAGTTTCTCGAGCCGCTTTATATGTTGTTGAATAGTCGAATCAATCGTCAATAACTCTGACGGTAATGATTCACTACTCTGTTCTTGTCCAGTAGATAATGTCATGGCATCACCACCCGCCGAGAGCTGGCGCAATAGCGCCACATCGGATGGCGATTTTTCAGTGGGTAGAAACAGCACCGGACATAATTGACTCATTTCCGACAATATTGCCTGCAAGCGCACGCACTCTTCTCGCGAGGGGCGCAATTGTGCTGGCTCAAAAGGAATCAGTGCCAGCTCTTCTTGCGCACGGGTAATTTCCGCCTCAACAGTGGTGGCTTCTCTTAGCGCCGCAGGCCGTGCATCTGGTGACAGTGCGGCCAAATTTGTCAGCCCCTTCAGTGCCTGGCTGATATGTATACGCACCGCATCTGTAATCGCGACTGGCCATAGCCGACTAAAGATTAGGTAAACCACCAGATTGCCTAGCAAGATACCGAGCACCCTGTCGAGGGCTACTCCCATATCGGTGCTCGGCCCGAAGCCTTGCAGCACAGTCAGCAAGAAAGCCAGCCCTATCTGCACGCCAGCATAGGCAATACGTTCGTTGCCGCACGACACCCAAGCGGCTATGAGAATGCAGCCAAATACCAGTGCCATCAATTGCCCAATATCATTTAGATGGGGAATGATGAAAATGATCGCCAGCACCCCCATCAACGCCCCGATCAGGCAACCAATAATCCGCAATACCAGCTTATGCACGGTCTCACCGGTGGTCCCCAGCGCCGCTACATAGCAGGTGATCATGGCGGTATGAATGTCCTGCCAGTCCAATGCGGTATAGATCAGATAGCAAATCAGCGCCGCTGCGGTGGTTTTCAGTGCAAAACGCTGATGAACGGGGTTAGTCAGTGCATCGGCGGCAAAGAATGAGGATTTTGGGGCTTCTGGATCTGGCCCATTTTCAGCATTCGCCAGTGCTATCAGTGCGTTTCTGATCTCCTCGATTTCACCGCCCGTATTTTTAATTGTAAAGTGGGGGGGAACAACAAGTTGCCCTTCGGCAATCGCCTGCGCCGCCTCACTACAGTAGGCTGCCAGCGCGAGGCGCTCACTCTCTGGTGAGGTCGGGAGCAGAGCCGAAGTTGCCAGCAGCAACCGGTAACTGTTTTTTACCGCACTTTCAAGCCAGAGGGCCTCGGCAGAAGGCCGCAGATGAAAAATACGCACAAAAAGCGCTCGCTGCTGATGCTCCTTTTGCCCCTCCTGTAGCAGCGCCCTAACTCCGGCCATATTAGCGGGGTCCGGCTGCCGTAATGCCTCGGCGACCGTGGAGAGTCGCTCGGATAGTGTGGCGCGCAATAACGTCTGGGGTGCCCGACCCAAGAAAAGGTTAAACCCAATAATCAGCAACATCGGGGAGACCGCCATTAACCAGGCATATAACAGCCCCCGTGTTGCCACTTCGCCCATCGGAATATTGCTAAGCAAGGTCATTACAAATGCGATAACCAGCGCAATAATACTCCCCACCGGTCCAAGCTTGCTGGCCGAGCCGAGATAGAGAAACAAAAACGAGCTGACGATCAAGGCCGCCATACGCAACGGCGCGGCTTCCAAAGTGAAATGGATCAGCAGAAACACCAGTCCGACGACCATCGACACCAATAGGGTGATGGCGATAGCCATCACCATGCTCTCTACGCCATCCGGCTTCATCACGAAAATGATGAGATAGCAGCTGATGGCGGATTCTGGAATGCCATACACCATGGCAACCATCGCCATCAATGCACAGAGCGCAGCCACCCGCCAGGCCATCGCCACTCGCCCAGGGAAATAGGCCAAATCCGCTTTTGCCTGACGGATTATGCCGCCGAGCGTACCATCAGCAACCGTCGTCATTGCGCACGATAACCACAGCAGTCGCCCCAATACGCATCAGGTCCTCCGGCGGTTTTTCCAGACTGATTCTTACCGGGAAGCGCTGGACAACACGCACCCAATTGAGTGACTTCGGCACATAAGGCAAGCCACGTGGGATATTCAGCATGTCTTCAGAGCTAACCCCCCAGCCAATCCCCTCGACCCGTCCCTCAATCGCGCGCTGGCTGTCTGCCATGACATACACGGTGGCGCAATCCCCCACTTTGATATGCTTCAACTCTGTTTCGCGGAAAAATGCCGAGGCATGCCAATGTTCGGTATTGATGAGAGTAAAAATAGCCTGATCCGGCACTACAAACTCCCCGGCGGAGACCGTCAACCCGACGACTCTACCATCATGGGGCGCACGGACTTGGGTATTGGCTAGCTCTCGTTCGGCAATCGCCAGTGCGGCGCGGCGCGCGACCACCAGCGCCTCAGAGGCGGCAGTTGTGCTGACCAAAGCCTCCGCCGCAAATGACTGTTTCAACGCCTGTTTTAGGCTGACCTCGGCATCGTGTTTTGCTGTCGCCGCATCATCGACTTGCTGAGCGGTGACATAGCCCTTGGGTAGCAACGGTTGTAGCCGTGCCAATGTCTGAGTGGCTAATTTGAGATTGGCTTGCGCCCGAACAATTTGTTCATTGGTAATCGCTGCATTGGATTGTTCAGCGACCACGGTGCGTTGCTGAGAATCACGGGCCGCTTCCGCCATGTTCAACTCAGCCTGCGCCTGCTCGACTTGCAGACGATAGAGGTCCGGCTCAATGGTAAACAGCAGGTCGCCCCGCCGAACTTTGCTGTTTTCCACGACATTAATCGAAATAATACGGCCGGGAACCGAGCTGGCAACATGTACCACGCTGGCCCCCAGTTCAGCATCTTCAGATAGCGGGTTGAGTGTGGTCTGCCGCACAGAGAGCCACCCAGATATCACAGCCGCGACAATAATCACGCCAGCAATAATCAGTGCCAGTTGGCGCTTGCGCCCACTCCCTTGTAGTTTATTCATCATCATTATTCATCGCGTAAACAGTAATAGAGAACAGATAAATGCCACAGCCAGCGCCAGGCAGACATACACCAACAGCCGCCATGGCAGCACCTCATCAATACCAATACGAATAAACAGAACGCGAGCAATCACCGCCGTGATGATTCCGATAAAAGCGCAAGCCATCCAAGAAGGGAAATAGGAGCCAACTAACGAAAATGAGGGCGCGTCTCCCCCCGTGCAGCCACTCAGCGCGATAGCGGAGAGCAGCACCCATGATCCACGCCATAGATCCTGTTTTGCGGTACTTAAAAACTTGCCGAAAAAACACTGCGGCTTCCTGAGGGAAGTCATATTATTCATTGAATAACCTTAATTAATACGCGACACCCCAGCAGAAAACCGAGGTGATGAGCATAAGCCGCCACTAGTGTTCGCTTCCCAAGGTATTTTTGAAAATTTGCCCATCTTTCATGATTAACCGGAAGGCTTTTTCTGGCTGAGCAAGGAGTTGGATATCATCCAGTGGATTACCCGCAACCAGAATCAAGTCAGCCAGCGCGCCATTCTCCACCACACCCAACTTACCGGGATAGGGATTTCTTGGGCCTGAGAAGGCGCACAGTTCGGCATTAACACGGGTCGCCATTTTGAGAATTTCAAGCGGTGAGTACCAGCGAATCAGCTTGGCTAATTGTGCGCCCTGCCGGGTTGCCAGTCGAGCATCAAACAGCGTATCGGTACCCCATGCCGTCTTGATGTTATATTTTTTCGCCAACTTATAGGCCGTATCCGTGCCGGCCACCATTTCGAGCTGCTTGGCACGGGAAGCCGGGCTTGCCATTGGCACTGCATCCTCATCATCGAGGAAGGGTTGCAGGCTCCACCAGATACCTTTTTCTGCCATGAGCTGGACGGTCTCCTCATCCACCAACTGGCCGTGTTCAATGCACTTAACCCCGCCTTTGATCGCCATAGTCACCGCTCGGGCCGTGTAGGCGTGGACGGTGACATAAGTCCCCCAATTTTCGGCCGCCGTGACCGCCGCCTGAATTTCTGGCACCGAACCTTCCGTCACGCTGATCGAGTCATACATCGAAGCCACACCACCGCCCGCCATATATTTAAGTTGCGATGCACCGCGCATCAGCTGTTCTCTGGCACGCAATAGCACCTGATCAGCGCCATCAGCAATGGCGGTCATGCCCACGCGCTCGGCGTAACTCAGGGGATCTGATGGCGAATGGGGTAACTCGCCAATCAAGCGAAAATCGCCGTGACCGCCGGTTTGCGTGATAAATGCCCCCGAAGGGAAGATGCGCGGCCCCGTCGCCACCCGTTCGTCAATCGCGCGCTTCAAGCCAAAAACCGGCCCACCCATATCACGCACGGTGGTGAAACCCCGCATCAAGGTGGCATCAGCTTCAGCAATCGCCAGTGCCTGGATATAGTTAAAATCGGCCGTCATGGCGGTCATCATCGACGGACGGGCCATAATGGCGTGCCAGTGCGCATCAATCAGTCCCGGCATCAATACACCACCACCGCCATCAATCAGCTCCACATCCGGTGGCAACGGTGTATCCGCAGGCTCGACCGACGTGATCTTGTTACCCTCCACGACGACTCGTAACCCATCTCGCAACTGGTCTGACACACCATCAAAAACGCGGACATTAATAAAAGCCATCACACGCACAGCATTGGCTGCAACATCTCTTTTTTGTGGTTTTGCTCCCGGCACCGCCGCCGCCACAGTCGCCGCCGTAATGGGGGCTGATTGAGCGGCTTTCTGGGAAAACAGCGTATTGATACGCACAAACGCAGGACTATGGCAGAGGCAAGCTTCACCATGAGTGTGGGGGAGCTGAATTAATGGCATGTGAGACATAAAGTTCTCCTGTATGAACAGTCCCCCGAAGCAATAGTCAGAGGGTCACAATCTCAAATATAGGGCAAAGCATTATTATAGTGGCAATACCTACAGAAAGGTTCACACCACAACCATTCACATCAATCTGTTTTTACGTAAAAGTCCTTAACAAAGATCAAGTCTATACCCACATTGTCACTAATGTTTAATCCTCCGCTGCCGATACTGTGAGTTCGGTCAGCCGACATGCGTTTAATTCGGCAGAACCGAAGATATTTCTGATTATTTTTAATTGGTTACGATTGGAAACTCACAGGAAAGGGATTATGTGGTTTTACAGATTTAAGCACGCTTTTATTGCGCTGTTGCTCCCATGGATGCTGGCCGTTACAACTCAATTAGCCGGAAGAGTCTACCTACTAACAGACTATGGTAACCCTGAGTCACTGGCGGGCTTATCAACTGACGTGCAACGTATGTTCTTGATTGGCGGTCTGTTTGATGTCCGCATCGCCAGCTTGATGTTTGTTCCCTGCTTATTAATTGCGGGCCTGCTTGCGCTCAATGAATCCAGTTTTCACCTCTGGCAACGCGTTTGGCCTTGGTTCGCGACAATTGTTGGTACACTCATCACCGTACTCACTGTGGGGAATATTTTCTATTACGCGACCTATCAGCGGCCTATTGATATCTTTATTTTCGGTCTGGCGGAAGATGATACTGTCGCGGTACTGCAAACCTTGTGGAGCGACTATCCGGTTATTCGTAGCGCAATTTGCCTGATGCTATTTGTTGTCGCCATTTTGTGGATTTTTCGCCGCTGGCAGCAAAAAATTAACTCATGGCCTGAAGAGCGTAGCAGTATCGCCGTGGCGGCAGTGTCAACGCTGGTTATTCTGGCTCTCGGTTTTGTCGGCACACGCGGTTCCTTGGGCACCTTCCCTCTCCGGCAGTCAGATGCGCAGGTTTCAGATGTCAATTTATTGAATATGCTGACGCCGAGCGGCCCAATGGCCCTGACCTGGGCGGTGAAAGCCCATCGGGAATATAGCCACTTCCCTCCCGCCAGCGACCAACAGGGAGAAGAACTGCTCAGTCAGTTTTTGGCTCAGCCGACAGAGGCTAGCCTTAAACCGTTTATGGCTAAAACAAACCCTAACCCCATGGCGAAACAATCCCCTCCTAACGTTGTTTTTGTCGTGATGGAGAGTATGGGATATTTCCTTGAAGGTTATGATCGCCCTAACCGTGACGTATTCGGCGCACTGAAACAGCACTGGCAAACTGACTGGCGCTTTGGCCGTTTTATCTCCGAAGGGAATGGCACTATTGATAGCCTTAGCCGCTTCTTCGTCCGCAGCCCAAACAGTAACATCAGCCAATCTTCCGATCAAGATATTGATTTTTCTAGCAATATGTTTAAGCCCTTTCTGGCTAACGGCTATAAGATCATTTTCGTCACTTCGGGTAATGGCTCCTGGCGCAATCTCAATCAGTTCCTGCCTCACTTAGGCATCAGTGAATTTGTTGAGCAAAACGGGTTGAAAAAACGCTACCCCGAAGCTGAAGCCAGTACCTGGGGTGTACCTGATGAATTTATGTTCCGTTATATCGAAGAACGTTTAGCCCAGGCCGATAAAGTCGGTGAGCATGTCCTGATTATGTCAATGTCCACCACGCATCATCCGCCGTTTAAAGCGCCGAATAGCTACGTAAAGACCGAGATCAAATTGTCTGATGCGGAAAAACAGAGGTTAAGCAATCTGGCTAGCGGTAAACAGCTGGATGAGGTATTTCATACCCTACGTTACACCAACGATCAATTGGGGCAATTTATCAGTTGGGTAAAACAGCATTCGCTGGGTGAACATACGATTATCGCCGCCACTGGTGACCATAATATCCGTGGTATCAGCTATCCTGACGTCAACGAACAGGCGCTTAGCCGTGCAGTGCCATTCTATCTTTATGTCCCTCAGGGCTATCGTCAAAACAGCCATTTTGATGCATCCCGTGTGGGTAGCCATAAAGATATTTGGCCTACGTTGTATCAGCTCAGCCTGTCAGAAGCACCATACTACCGAACCGGTTGCGACTTATTGTCTGAAAAACCGGATGCGCTATGGTGTCAGGGCTACAACCCTGAACTGATGATCACTCAGCAAGGTGCATTCACTTTAGCAGGCAAAGGGGAGTTCTATCCCTGGATTGATAAAGCGGGTCTGTTAGTGGGGGCCGCTCAGCCGATGGACCATGAACAGGAAAAAACCTTTACCCGCTGGCTGGCATTTACCCCGTTATTGTCATGGCAATTAAATAAGCAGGTTCAAGAACTCAAATAGCAGAAAGAATAACGCGCTGTGAGGGTGGCAATAATGCTGATATCCCCTTTATCCCAAACAGATAAAGGGGATACATCAGACGGTCATTAACCTATTACACGTATTTTCTTTACTGACGGAATTTCGACACCGTATCCCAAGCGACCTGTTGCAGAGCGCGGGCTGTCTGTTCTGTCATGTCGCTATCGACCGGTAACGCGCCCCCCACGGGAGATTGGTCGTAAATTGTGGCAAAGAGTACACAGGCGGCCAAATAAGTACCGGCTAATGAGGGATGATTGCCATCGCTGTGATATAAATTTATCTCTGGATGGGTCTCGATCGCACGACTAAATGCCAAACCTATCGGCGCAACATACCCGCCCGTTTTACTGGCAATATCAATATAGGCTTTCGCCAATTTATCTGTTTGCTCTTTTTTATCCTTATTAGCCCACGTCATAAAATACACCACTTTAGATCCAGCTTTATGGGCGATATCCGCCATTTCTTTGGCTGAGTCAGTAAAATATTGACGAGTTTTCTCTTTAGCCGAAATCGGCTCCATGGAGTTGCCTTGTAGAACCACAACATCCCATTTCTGCAGCCCATTCTGGAAATTCAGGTTAGGGATATGCCAGCCCAATTGCCCGCTGGATATGGTGATTCCACGGAACATATAATCTTTAGCCTGATCGGGAAGCAATGAACGGCTTAAATCACGGAGTCGGGTATTCACATGGTTGTTATAGTGCATATATGAATTCCCATAGAGCGCGATGGTCTTTCTCTCTCCGTCCATTTTCGCCTGAGGCTGTGGAGCAATAATCGTATTTGCCTGAGCACTGACCATAGAGATCAATCCACATGCCAACAACAATATGACTTTTTTCATTCTATTTATCCTCAGAAGTCGTAACGTAATCCGGCAATCACTGCATCATCATTCGTTTTAACGTTTTTACTCGCCAGCTCTTTATTGTAGCTCAGCGATAAATAGGTATTTTTCGCCAGTGTTAACTGAGCCTCAGCTCGCCAACCCTCCTGCTCATATATATCCTGGCCGTCTTCATCCAAGAAGCTATATCCACCCAGAATTTTAACTTTTTCAAATTGATACGAAGCGACCGAATCGAAGCTGACATAATCATTATCAGCTTTTTTGTCACGTTCGATAGAGAGTTTCCCTGCCGTTATCGCCAGAGAGACTGCATCATAATCAAATTGTAATCCCCCCATCACCTGCTGGTGCTTCTTACGACCATCAGTGGTATTTTTCTGCGGATTATCCTTACGGTTAAACTCACTGGCGGCAATCGCAGGCGTTATTTTTAGATCACCAAATTTAAGCATTTTTCGATAACTAATCATCATGCCATTATCGAGGGCTTCGTTGTCACCATGACCATTACCCGCAACATAGGCGGCTTGAATCTGATGGCCGTTAAATTGGCCATTCCACTGAAGGGTGCCGTCCTGACGGTTATATTGGTAGGAGGTATCAATCGAACTAATACCGTAGTTATAAACATTTGGCGTAAAGTTTTTATATTTATCGGTCATCCTCATAACCTGATATAGCGGGTTCTGCGTACGTCCACCAATCAATTCACCATAGCGAGCGTGAGATAAACCCAGCCAAGCATAACGAACATCAAGGTCTTTATCTTTAGTCTTATTATCATTTTTCTCGGTGCGGACTTGCCATTCAAGACGACCGATGACTTTAGTGTCTTCAAATAGTGAAAGATCACGAGTCAAATAAAAACCTAAACGCCCACCTAATTGATTTCGCGAGTCATTTCCGGCAAATGAAGCATCACCATGAGCAAATTGATATTCCAGACGTCCGTAAATATCCAGCGTAGTTTCATCGTCTTTGTATACATTCATCGCTAATGCCGATGAGCTCATCCCGGTGAGTAAAAGAATTGGTATTATTTTATTTTTCATAATTTACCTATAATTGAAATAGTGTAAAAAACCCTGGTATTAAGGTTGCAGCAAAATAAAACGATAAAATATAAAAATTTATCGCAGGTATTATTGATAATGAAAACAATGCTGGACATGGGAATATTTCTTTCTCATTTTAAAACGTGATAGTCAGCTCAAAAAATGATCTAAGTAAGATTCAACGCACAATTTTGTCGCTTAATTTAATTAGTGAGAAATAAAAATGAAGGCGTGATTTTCTTTTCACATTACTCGATAAAGTACAAACAGGTTATTTATGTTAAGTTCATCACGTTTTTGGTAATAAAATGAGGTTGATATAAGGGAAACCAATATTCTCATTTTTATCACCTGATAATTAGACCAGACTTTCAGCGATCAAACAGTAATAAACATAAACAATGTACTGATATCGTTTATCTACTTTATATTTGGAGTCAATAATGCGAGGTAGTCATAGTTCAGTCTTTGATTCAGAACTGTATTCATCCTTGTTCACTCAGCCGGAAATGAAACTGATTTGGTCTGATGAAAATTTAATTCGCTGCTGGCTGGAATTTGAAGTGACAGTGGCTCGTGTGCAAGCAGAATTGAATATAATTCCCGTTCAAGCCGCTGAAGAAATTGCCGCTATTTGCCAATCTTTCGACGTTGACTGGCCGCGGCTGGCAAAAGAAACACAATCTGTTGGCATGGCGATCAAGCCGCTGGTCGATCAGATAACAGATGCGGGTACACCGCTGGTCAAGAGATACCTACACTGGGGTTGTACCACTCAGGATCTCTTGGATACCGCGCTGGCAATGAGAATTAAGCAGACACTGATCTTGCTGCGCCGTCAGCTTATTGAACTGGGCGAGAGCCTGAAAACCATGGCACTGGAACATAAAACAACAGTTATGGTGGCCAGAACTAACTCCGTAGATGCCTCGGCAACCACTTGGGGATTACATGTGAGTAGCTATCTGAGCGAATTAACCCGCCACATTCATCGCCTCGATAATCTCTACCCTATGGCTATTACTGGGTTATTTGGCGGTGCGGTAGGAAACCTGGCGTCGGTGGGTCATGACGGGATATCCACACGAGATAATCTGATGAAATCATTAGGTTTGTCCTCTCCCGTGGGCATGATGAATGCCAGCCAGGATAATGTAGTGCAGGTGGTACAGCTTTTTGCGCTGGTACATGGCACTCTGTGCCGGATAGCCAATGATGTCGAAACCATGGGACGCCCATCCCTGGCAGAAGTCAGAGAAGGTGAAGGCGGTGGCGGATCTAGCACTATGCCTCATAAAACCAACCCTCGCGCCAGCAATATGATCCAGACGTTATCTCGCATGGGCTGGATGTATGCCTCGGGTGCAACAAATCTGCTCGATCAGCAGGATGTGCGGGCAGCCTCGATGCGCGTGTTGAACTGGACGCTTCTGCCTGAGTCAGCGCTAAGCCTCTCCACCAGCCTGGATCGGGCCTGTCGCCTTATCACCCATTTGGTGGTCGACAAACAGAAGATGAGAGACAATTTCAACGCCTCGAAATATTTCATCATGTCGGAATCCGTCTCAATGAGATTGGCTGACAAAATCGGCCGGGATCAGGGCTACCACATCATGAAAGCGCTATTGAAAGACGCTGATGGTACTCAAGACTTACAGCAGTTGGTGCTCAATAATGCTCAGATTCGTAAGACTTTAACGGAAGAGGAGATCATGACCGCTTGTGATCCCCTGTCCTATCTCGGCTGCAATGATGCGCTGATCGATGAAACTCTGGCATTCTTTGATGCCACTGACAAAAGTATGAGAGCCTAAAAAGCGTCAAATGTGAGAGTGAAGATTCCCCGTAAAAATAGCGACTCGAGGGAGTCTTCACCCGCTGATATATTCACTTATTTAGGTAGCGGTGAAAAGAGCTCAAAAAAGACAAACAGCTCTTCCAACTGCTCAAAGTTACCTTCTCCTTCACCTTTTTCATAAGCCAGATGCAGTACTAATTCGACAAAAAAGAAACTGATAATTCTGCTTTTAAATATCGATTGTGCATCACTGGGCAACACAAACTGTAGATTACAGAACTTCCCATAAGGATTAGATTCTGAATTGGTCACCAGTACCACTACCGCGTCTTTCTTACGAAACCACTCTGTCACTCGAATTACGACGCGGTTAAATCGATAGTAGGAGAAAGCGATCAGCACATCTTTGCTGGATAAGTTCAGTAAGTCTTTTGGTAGATCCCCGACATCAACTGAGAGCAGCGTCACTTTATCCCTAAAGTATTTAATCAGGGTGGTAAAGTGCTTAGCCATCGCGTGAGATGAGGAAGGACCAATAACGTAGAGATGTCTGTCAGTGTCTAAAATAAGGCTGATAAACTCATCCAGACTTTCAATATCAATATTTTCTTTGAAATTATCAAACAGCAGGGTCACATTTTGATTAAATTCAGAAACGATCTCTGCCGTCGTAACCTTGGCCTTCCCCTGAGCGCGTGATACCAGTTCGAACGGCGGTACCAGCTTCTGCTGAGAGAGCGTCTCTTCCAGCTCGCGTTTGAAGGCCGAATAGCCGGTAAATCCCAACTTATTTAAAAATCGCCCAACCGTTGCTTTACTCACCATCGCATTACGGGCGAGATCAACAATGCCATGATAGGGGAGTTCGTTAAAATGCACTTGAATATAAGCATCCAGTCGACACTCTGATTCTGTTAATGAAGTTAACTGTGTGGTTTGTGAAATATACTTTTCGAGTGTCAATAAATTATTATTTTCCATCCATCATTGCCTCTTGGCATTCTTGTTGGCTAACATTAAATATATTCCCAAAAAAATATCTTGCTCATGTTCAGACTAAGGTGAAAGGAAATTATTGAGCGGGTAATCGATGTTTTTACGTTATGAGATCCTGCGCACAAATTACTGTGAGAAAACTGTTTTCTCATTCTACCCATGATTTCTAAATTCTACTATGGCTGTATTACTAACAGGCATGCTGATTAATCGTCGCCACCTGACTTATATCAAGAAGAGATTATTTAACAGTGTTTTTTTTCTACCTGGGAAAACAAATAAAAGGGTACATCTCATGACTGCATTTATAATTGCAATAGTGATTACGATCATTGCTGCATGGTTAATCATCAAGAATTATCAACCTCAGACAGTGTTGTTACTGGCCGGTATTTCCTTACTGACTATCACCGCCGTCTTTTATCCTGAAAACAGCATCGTATACGACAAAGCAAAATCGACAGGTTCAGTCTGGATTGATATTTTTGCCTTTGCAAAAGATTCACTCTCAACTCAGGTGGCAGGCATCGGTTTGATTATCATGGCTGCGGGCGGTTTCGCAAGCTACATGGACCATATCAAAGCGTCAAATGCCATGGTTAATGCCTGTATTCGCCCTCTGCAAATCATCAAGGCACCCTATCTGATTCTGGCTCTGGGCTATATCTGTGCCCAGATGCTCCATGTGGCGATTTCGAGTGCAGCTGGCTTGGCCATGCTGTTATTGGTCACCTTCTTCCCGGTGCTGGTTCGTTTAGGTGTCAGTAAAGCTGCAGCAGCCTCGATGATTGGCCTGTGTGCCTTTATGGACCTTGGTCCCGCGGTAGGAACGGCCAATTTGGCGGCAAAACATGCCGGTATGGAAACCGCAATCTACTTCGCCCATTACCAAATGCCGGTTGCGGTTGCGGTGATGCTGGTGGTGTCCATTCTCGTCTTCTTTACTGCCAAGTATTACGACAAAAAAGATGGTCACATCGTTGTCACTCAGGACATTGCCAGCGTCGAAAACGCTGAAGAGGAGCGCGTACCGACATTCTACGCATTATTACCTATCTTCCCTGTTGCCCTGGTACTGATATTCAGCCCGCTAATCATCGATACCATAAAAATAGATGTGGTCACTGCCATGATCATGGGTACGTTGATGGCATTTGCCTGCGAACTGCTGGTGAAACGTGATTTCCGCGCCTGTTGTAAAGGGGTTCAGGTCTTCTTCAAGGGCATGGGCAGTATGTTTACCAGTATCGTTTCTTTACTGGTTTGTGCCGATATCTATGCTCAGGGGATGCAGAAGATTGGGGCCATAGACTATTTATTGGTATCAGTACAAAACGCCGGTTTTGGCTTCGCCAGTATGACGATTCTGATGACGCTGTTGGTCGGTGTCACTGCGGTACTGACGGGATCGGGCGTTGCGGCCTTTTTCTCCTTCTCCGGTATGGCTCCCTCAATCGCGAGCAAGTTTGGTCAAGAAGCGGTTTACATGATTTTGCCTATGCAGTTAATGGCCGGTATGGGCCGTTCTATCTCTCCGGTGGCTGGGATCATCATCGCCGTCAGTAAAGCCGGTGAATGCTCTCCGTTTATGATTGTGAGACGAACACTGATTCCGGCTATCGGCGGCATTGTGGCGATGATGCTGGCGAATTTCCTGCTGTTCTAAAAGCAAAGCATTAACATCCTCATTGTCGAGTATTTGGATATTTAATATGTTTCATAAAACAAACGAAGATCCACTGTATATCCCCTATACCGGATCCTTACTGATGGAGTCACCGCTTCTCAATAAGGGCAGTGGGTTTACCCGTACAGAACGGGAAATGTTTAATTTGCATGGGCTGCTACCTGCAGCGGTAGAAACAATTGAAGAGCAATCGCTACGGGCCTATCAGCAATTTCTCGACATCAAATCCGATATTGCCCGCCATATCTATCTGCGCAATATTCAGGATACCAATGAGACGTTGTTTTATCATATGGTCGGTAAGCATCTTTCTGAAATGATGCCGATTATTTACACCCCGGTTGTCGGCCATGCCTGCGAGTACTTTTCTGATATTTACCGCCGGGCCAGAGGGCTTTTTATCTCTTGGCCTGACCGGCACATGATCGATGATATTTTGCATAATGCGACCAAACAGAACATCAAAGTGATTGTAGTCACTGACGGTGAACGCATACTCGGTCTGGGGGATCAGGGCATTGGCGGTATGGGGATACCCATTGGCAAACTCTCTTTGTATACCCTGTGTGGCGGTATCAGTCCTGCTCAAACATTGCCTATTTTACTTGATGTGGGAACTAACAATTCTCAGTTACTTAATGACCCGCTATACATGGGCTGGCGCCATCCACGAATTACCGGTGATGAGTACTTTGAATTTGTCGATATGTTTATCAGCGCAATCAAACGCCGCTGGCCCAACGTATTAGTGCAGTTTGAAGATTTTGCCCAGCATACCGCCATGCCGTTGCTCAACCGCTATCAGGATGAGATCTGCTGCTTTAATGATGACATTCAGGGAACGGCGGCGGTGACGTTGGGCACCATCATGGCCGCCTGCCGTGCCGCGAATAATCAGCTACGAGATCAACGGGTGGTCTTTCTGGGGGCAGGTTCCGCCGGATGCGGTATTGCCGAGCATATCGTGACGCAAATGGTGTCTGAGGGCTTAACCGATGCTGAAGCTCGTGCCAATATCTATATGGTTGATCGTTTTGGTTTGTTAACCGATGACCAAACCCATCTTGCGCCTTTCCAGCAGCATCTGGCACAACCGCGCTCAAGCCTAACAGACTGGAGCAACCAGAGCGCAGCCTTCTCATTTATGGATGTGATCCAAAACGTCAAACCTACGGTGCTGATTGGGGTAACAGGTCAGCCGGGGCTGTTCAGCGAAGAAGTCATCCGGGCAATGTATCGCTACTGCCAAAAGCCGATCGTTATGCCGCTTTCTAACCCCACCTCACGGGTGGAAGCGCGTCCGGAAGATATTCTCCGCTGGACCGATGGCAATGCCATTATCGCCACCGGTAGCCCGTTCGAACCAGTCACCTATAAAGAGAAGATCTACCCGATTGTCCAGTGCAATAACGTCTACATCTTCCCCGGCATAGGACTTGCCGTCATCGCCAGCCAGGCCAGTCGCATAACGGAGAGCATGCTGATGGTTGCAAGCCGAACGCTGGCTGACTTCTCACCGTTAGTGCGTGATGGCGATGGCCCGCTACTGCCAGATATTAAAGATATCCAGCAAGTGACACAGGCTATCGCCTATAACGTCGCAAAAGAGGCACAGTTAGTCGGTGTCGCCGCCGACATCCCAGATGAGATACTGAGAAGAGATATCGCCAAGAATTTCTGGCATCCGCAATACCGTTCTTATAAGCGAACCTCGTTTTAATAATGACTCATTAGCTCAATAAACCCCTTACCGCTCAGGCTAAGGGGTTATCGTTATGAGTAGAAAGCAGCGGCGAACGGGTGGTAGCTATCACCCAGCCTGCAGTCAGTGCTGCACTAAAGATTCTGGAAAAAGGCGCGGGCATTAAGTTGTTCCACCGCACACCGAAAGACATAATGCCCCTCTGCGGGTCATGAGATGGCCCCCTGTATCAGCCGAGCCTTGAACAGTCGCCGTGATTCAGTGATTGACCGCCATTCGGATATCAAAGTCGTCACTCATGAGAGTGGTTTTGCCACCCTAGTGACAGAACTCCGCTCCGGCGATATTGATCTCATAGCAGAATCGGGGTCACCAACAATCGTCAGGGACTCATTCTCCGCCAGATTAAATGCTTGGGGAGGTGTATTTTCCCCGCCCTTATGGCAATATACGTTCCATATATGTTTCGTATAGGTGTTTTATGGGTATCGTAAAAATCTCCGATTTAATGCATGAAAACCTGCGTATCGCCAGCAATGCCATGAGTCGCTCAATTAACTCTCAGGCTGAGCACTGGCTCAAAATGGGTATGCTGGCCGAACTTTATCCCCAATTAACGCATCATGAACTTGCCCGAGCACTGGTTCAGGCAGAATTACAAGGAGGAGCTGACATTAGCAGAATGATTCAAAATACAGCTCTTTTGAATAAAGAAGAGGAAGCACAATGACAGCCGTAAAAATACATTCAGCCGCTGAGATCGAAATGGCCCGCGCCGCAGGTCACGCAGCCGCTAAAGTATTAGAAATAATCACCCCCTATGTTCTCGCAGGTGTGACAACAGATGAAATTGATCGACTGTGCCACGATTACATTATTAATGAGCTAAAAGTGATCCCCGCGAATATTGGTTATCACGGTTATGCCCATACTGTTTGTACTTCAGTCAATCATGTGGTCTGCCACGGAATTCCATCCGATAAAAAACTCAAAAATGGTGATATCGTCAATATTGACGTGGCGATTATTAAAGAGGGTTGGTATGGCGATACCAGCAGAATGTATTTTGTCGGTGAGCCATCGGTCAGAGCCAAACGTCTGGTTGATATCACCTATTTATCCATGGTCGAGGGGATCAAAGTTGTGCGCCCCGGGGCGACACTCGGCGATATTGGGGCGGCCATTCAGCATGTCGCTGAGGGCGCGGGCTTCTCGGTCGTCAGAGAGTATTGTGGTCACGGCGTGGGTCAGGAATATCATACTGCACCGCAGGTGCTGCACTATGGGATTGCTGGGACCGGCATGATCCTCAAACCGGGAATGATTTTTACCATTGAACCGATGATTAATGCTGGTAAAGCCGCAACCAGCGTACTTTCTGATGGCTGGACCGTGGTCACCAAAGACCGCTCCCTGTCGGCACAGTGGGAGCACACCATTGCCGTGACCGAGTCCGGATATGACTTGCTGACGCCGTGGCCTGAAGGCACCGGAGAGTACCCCGCAATATAACGCGATGCGTATTTGTCACGAATCTATTTGTCACCAATACCGCAAAAAGGCTTGAGTAGAGAATACTCAAGCCGTCGGAGCGCCCATCGGTGCAGTCACCGAGCTATAAATGAGGTTATTAATGACTCAACGGTAATACACCGCGATATGCTGATCTTCCACTTTTTCTATACTGACCTTTATATCGAAAATCTCCTCCAGAATATCAGATTTCATTATCTCTTCCGGCGCGCCCCGATATATTACCTCACCGTTTTTCATGGCGATCATATGGTCGGAGTAAGCTGAGGCGAAATTAATATCATGGATAACCAGTATGATGGTTTTGTGCAGCTCATCAGCAGCACGGCGCAATTGTTTCATCATCGCCACGCAGTGTTTCATATCTAAATTATTCAATGGCTCATCCAGCAGGATATATTTCGTATCCTGACAAAGCACCATGGCGACATAAGCCCGTTGCCGCTGCCCACCCGAAAGCTCGTCAAGGTAGCGATCTTTTAGCGGCATCAGATTGAGGAACGCCATCGCAGCATCAATATGCTGGTGGTCACTCTCATTAAGCCGCCCCTTCGAATAGGGATAGCGACCAAACCCGACTAAATCCGATACGGTTAGGCGGCTGGTGAAGTGATTCTCTTGGCGCAAGACGGAAAGGATAGTCGCGAGCTTATCGCCAGACGTTTTCGCCACATCCAGCCCATTAAACAGTACGCGCCCCAGATCTGGCGTCAGCAAGCGGCTCATGATCGACAATAACGTAGACTTACCGGCACCATTTGGTCCAATGATGGAGGTAATCCCACCAGAAGGAATGCTCTCATTGATATTATTGAGCACCGCTGTGTCCTGGTATTTTTTATTAATGTCATTAATTTCAATCACACTGGAGCCTTTTTTATTAAAAGATAAATAAATAGCGCGCCACCAATAAACTCAATCACCACCGACAGCGTTCCCGACATATTCAGCAGGCGTTCGAGGATCAATTGGCCGCCAACCAAGGTAATAGTCCCCAGCAGAAAGACGCCCGGTAGCAAATATTGATGCCGGAATGATCCCACAATCGGGTAAGCCAGATTAGCGATCAATAAGCCTAAAAATGTCAGCGGCCCGACAAGCGCTGTCGAAATAGCCACCAATAACGAGACCAGCAGCAGGATAGCGGTTATTTTTTTCTGGTAGGCAACCCCCAGATTAATCGCGGTATTTCTGCCTAGGGCGATAATATCGAGGCAATAGCGCATGCGCCAAACGATAATACCCACCATCACAATTATCCCAGTGGACAGGGCGATAATTTCCGGAGCAGCTCGCGTAAAAGTCGCGAACACCCTCCCCTGCAAGATGGCAAATTCTCCCGGCGAAAGCAGGCGCTGCATCAAGCTGGATAAACTGCGAAATAAGGTGCCGCACACCAATCCCACCAGCAGCACTTTGTGCAGATTGATCCCCACACCGCTCAGTAACCAGCGATAAAGAAATACCGAGAACAGTAGCAGCAGTGCCGATTCGCAGAGAAACTTGCCGGTGACGCCCAACACTTTGAACCCATTGGCATCAATAAAGAATATCAACATAGTCTGAATGAGGATAAATAGCGCCTCAAGCCCCATCACCGACGGCGTTAATATTCGGTTATTGGTGACCGTTTGGAATAAAACGGTGGCGATACCGGCGGCAAAGGCGACCAGCAGCATAGTGGCTAAAATAAGGCCACGGTGGACCAAAATATACTGAATATTGCCCTGTAGATTAATCGTCATAAAGATGATGATAGCGACAAGGGCAATCAGGCTCAGTAACACTAGCCTTTTTGCCGGTATGCTTAGCGCCCTGTTATTTGCCTGAAGCGGGCTCTCTTTTGAAGAATACTCACTAGCCTGCATGGCGTTTCGTCCTAACAATTAATAACAGGAAAACCAGTGCGCCAATGGCCCCTAAAATAACGCTGGCAGGTATTTCAAATGGGTAGCTAATTAACCGACCGATAATGTCACATAAAACGACCAGCCCACCGCCACACAGCGCCACCCAGGGTATGGTTCGTCGTAAATTGTCCCCCATCGCCATACTGACAATATTGGGGACAATTAAACCGAGGAAAGGCAGCACACCAATCACCACCACCACCACACCGCTGATGATGGCAATGATGGACATCCCGACCATCATCACGCGCTGATAATTCAAGCCAACATTGACCGAGAAGTCCCGCCCCATGCCAGCAACGGTAAAGCGATCGGCGATCAGGCAGGCAATCAGTGTCAACGCGCCGACTATCCACAGCAGCTCATAGCGGCCCTGCAACACACCAGAGAAATCACCGGATTCCCAGCTACCGAGCGATTGCAGCAGATCGAACTCCATCGCCAAAAAGGTGGTCACTGCACTAAATACCGCACCCAGCATAATGCCCGTTAGCGGCACCATCAGCGCCGATTTCATCCTCATGCGCGCAAGTAGCATCATAAACATCGCGGTGCCGCCCATCGCAAAGAGTGTGGCGACCAGCATTTTGACGACCACTGGCGCTGATGGGCTAAATACCATAACCAATAACAAGCCAAGGCTGGCCGATTGGGTGGTTCCCGCAATAGAAGGCTCGACAAAACGGTTTTGTGTCAGCATCTGCATAATCAGACCGGCGACACTCATCGCACTCCCCGCCAGAACCAGTGCCAATGTTCGCGGCACTCGGCTGAGGAGGAAGATGTCGCGCATATCGGGATCTGACCACACATCCGCGACGGTGACATGTCCGGCACCGATAAACAGACTGCACATCATCAGGCCCAGTAAGATAACCAGGCCGGCGATAACACTAAGATTTTTCATCAGTAATGATTATTGTGCGGGTGCTTGTTTATCCAGCACTGAGGCAATTTTATCCATCAGCTGCGTATAGCTCTGCACACCACCGGCAATATAGAGTGAGGCAGAATCAAGATAGACAATATGGTTATTTTGCCAGGCTTTAGTTTTATGAATCAGCGGATTATCAAGAACTTGCTGTGCGGATTGCCCTTCGGCCCGACCAATCGCATTGTCGCGATCCAGCACAAACAGCCATTCAGGGTTAGCATTAAGAATGAATTCTGAGGTCACCACATTGCCATGGCGGCCCGATTCTGTGAAAGTGGCCGCAGGCTTGAATCCCAGCTCATCAAAGACAAAGCCAAAACGGGAACCCGGGGTGTAAGCAGACATTTTTCCGCCGCTGACCATCACCACCATAGCTGAACCTGCGTCAGCTGATTTTTGCTTGATGTCGTTTATCTGGGCGGTGAATTTGCTCAACAGCGCTTTCGCATCGTCCTCTTTACCAAAAATGGAGGCCAGTTGCTCAGTGCGCTGAGTCAGGCTCCGGGTAAAGTGCTGAGTATCAATATCAAGTGCGATGGTGGGCGCGATGGCACTCAGTTTGTCATACGCATCTTGAGCGCGGCCACCCGCAATGATCAGATCAGGTTTTGCCTGGCTCAGTGCCTCGTAATCAGGTTCAAAGAGTGTGCCTGCATTCAAATATTCGGGGCCACTGTATTTGGATAAAAAGGCGGGCAGATGCGTGCTGGTTTGTGGGACACCAGCCACTTTAATGTTCAGGGCATCGGCAGTATCCAACACCGATGGGTTCAATATAATCACTTTTTGCGGGTTTAGCGGAACCTGAGTGGTCCCTTGCGCATGTTCAATGCTGATTTTTGCTGTTGCTTCTGGAGCCGCAGATGAGTCATCACAACCGGTCATCGCAACAGTGGCTGCCAATAATGACGAAAATAGAGCCAGACGTAATCGCATTTTCTCTCCTGAAAAGTGGGAATGTAAAGATCCTTGAGTGCTAACGCTAATGATTTGCATTACTAATGTCGGAATAATACCTATCTCTGCCAGTGATGAACAGGTTAAAAAACCACTTTAATCTGGCCGCTACACCTACCCCATGCAAATCTTGCGCAGTTACATGACAGTTTTGTGAACAATCTCTAAAGATAAAATAATTAGATTGATCTATCTACGCGGGTAGATACACTAAAAAGGAAGGTAAAGATTAATGTTTGCTAATGTTTTTCATCCGGCACCTTTTAGCCCGCTTATCTCAGTGGCTGAGTGCCAGGCGAATAAACAAACATTAATGCGTGAACATGATGCTTCAACACCAGGGGAACCTTTTTAATGACTTCACTCAATAGCTCGACGGCAGACAATGCTCCATCAGAGAGCATGGCTGCGGAAGAGCGTCTGGCTACGCCCGAAGGTCGCAAAGATTTTTGGCGCGCAACCTTTTCATGCTGGCTCGGCACCGCCATGGAGTATGCAGACTTCGCACTCTATGGTTTAGCTGCTGGCATAATATTTGGTGATGTCTTCTTCCCTGAAGCAACACCCGCGATCGCCTTGTTATCCAGCTTTGCGACCTACTCCGTCGGCTTCATTGCTCGCCCCATTGGCGCACTGTTGTTTGGCAGATTAGGTGACCGCAAGGGCCGGAAAGTGGTGATGATTACCACCATCACCTTGATGGGGGCATCCACTACCCTCATTGGTTTAATCCCAAGTTATGCGTCTATTGGCCTATGGGCACCTGCCACCTTGGCCTTTTTACGCTTTATGCAAGGGTTGGGCGCTGGGGCTGAACTCTCTGGCGGTGCGGTAATGTTAGGGGAGTATGCCCCTGCTAAAAGGCGCGGTCTGGTCTCTTCAATTATTGCTTTAGGCTCTAACAGCGGCACCTTGCTGGCAGCGCTGGTTTGGTTGTTAGTGTTGCAGATGGACAAACAGAGCTTGCTTGATTGGGGCTGGCGTATTCCGTTCCTCTCCAGCATCTTAATCGCCGGTGCCGCACTGTTTATTCGCCGTCATATGCGTGAAAGCCCGGTCTTTGAGCGCCAAAAGCGGGTGCTGGAACAGCAGCGTCAACAAGCACTGGCGCTGGGTCGTGAGCACGTGGCAGAAGTGGATAACCGCAGCTTCTGGCAGCGTAGTAAATCCTTCTGGATCATGGTGGGCTTGCGTATCGGCGAGAACGGCCCCTCCTATCTGGCGCAGGGCTTTATGATTGGTTATGTCGCCAAAGTGCTGATGGTCGATAAATCAGTGCCGACCATGGCGGTGTTTATCGCCTCCTGCCTGGGCTTCCTGATCATCCCACTGGCGGGTTATCTGTCGGATCGTTTTGGTCGCCGGATCACCTATCGCTGGTTCTGCCTGTTACTGATTATCTATGCGTTCCCGGCATTTATGCTGCTGGAAACCCGCGAGCCCATTATCGTGATGGGTACCATTATTGTCGGTATGGGTTTGGCATCACTGGGGATCTTCGGCGTGCAAGCGGCGTGGGGCGTTGAGCTGTTTGGCGTGACTAACCGCTACACCAAGATGGCCGTAGCGAAAGAGCTAGGCTCCATTTTGTCCGGCGGCACGGCCCCATTGATGGCCGCTGCCATGTTGACCTTCACCGGTCACTGGTGGCCAATCGCCCTGTACTTTGCTGTCATGGCGGGAATCGGTTTTGTCACCACCTTCTTTGCCCCTGAGACACGCGGACGTGACCTCAATCTGCCAGAAGATGCGATTTAATACCGAGGCCCATGGATGGGCTGAGTCACAAATGTAGCCAACGCACGCGCAGCTTGAAGTATGAGATTTAATACAGAAATTGCCTGCCTTTCACGGTAAAGTGAGTTTACCACCCGCTTTACCGGGGATTTCCCCTTGGATCTACCCTTCAGGGATGTTTGGCATCTATCTTCAGATTAAGTAGGTAACTTTGGTCAACCGTACTACACGTTCTGATGTGGCCCGCGAAGCAGGTACCTCTGTCGCCGTGGTAAGTTATGTCATTAATAACGGGCCGCGTCCGGTCGCTGAACTCACTAAACAGCGCGTGCTGGATGCCATCGAAAAAACCGGTTACCGTCCCAATGGCATTGCCAGAGCATTGGCGTCTGGCACCACTAAAACCTATGGGCTGGTGGTCCCCAATATCTCCAACCCTTTTATCTCTTCGATGGCCCATGCCCTGCAACGTGAAGCCTTTACTAACGGGCAAGTGTTGTTGCTGGGCGACGCCGGCGACTCTCGTCAGCGTGAACTCGAACTGATTAATAATCTGCTGCTTCGTCAGGTTGATGGCTTGCTGTATACCAGTGTCGACCGTCATCCCTATATCGAATTAATTCAGTCTACTGGCACGCCCTTTGTGATGCTCGATAGAGTCGACCCTACGCAGCAAGTCTGTGCCATTCGAGTAGATGAGCGCGCGGCGGCGTTTCAGGCGACCCAACATCTGATTGAGCATGGCTATCGTGAAATCGCCATTATTTGCGGTCCGCTGGATATGCTTAATACTCAAGATAGGGTGAATGGATGGCGCGATGCCTTGCTACAGGCTGGATTGCCGGTGCGCAATGAGTGGATTTTCGCCACCAGCTACACCCGCCCCGGTGGTTATCAGGCGGCACAGCAGATGCTAAAAGGGCCGCTGCCACAAGCCCTATTTACCACCAATGAATTACAGGCGTTTGGCTGCCTGCGGGCCATGGCCGAACACAATCTGACGGCACCCAAAGATCTGGCGCTTATCTGCTTTAACGGCACCATCGAATCTGAATATAACGTGCCGTCATTGACCACCGTACGCCAGCCGGTAGACGCGATGGCGAAAACCGCGATCGACATGCTGAAAAACTGGACGGGCGCACCGGCGATTCACGAATTCAATTTTTCACTGCAACTCGGTGAATCCTGCGGCTGCTCCCGCAGTAAAAAAGATTAGTTTCCAACATAAAAAAGATAAAAAATATGCGTTTAATTATTGATTGTGACCCAGGAAATGGCGTACCCGGCGCTAATGTCGATGATGGTTTAGCACTGGCACTCGCCATCGCGGCCCCGGAAATAAGCTTAGAGTTGATCACCATCGTGGCGGGTAACACCCCAAGCGAGGTGGGATTCTCTGTTGCCCATGATTTAGTCAAGCGTCTGGGATTGAGTATCCCCATTATTCGTGGAGCCTCGCAGGCGCTGGTTGAACCGGCCGCCCCTTGGCGTAACAAACTGGATAATGGCGCAACCCAAAGTGGATTAACCGCACTGTGGCAGCACACACCGCGCCCTCCAGTGGTAGCACCAACAGCACCGCTGGCGGCCCATGCCATCGGTGAACTCATCTGCAATAACCCCGGCGAGATAACCTTGGTGGCTATCGGCCCGCTAACCAATATCGCCCACGCGATGCAGCTTTATCCGCAATTGGCCTCATCAGTAGCCGAAATTGCGATCATGGGCGGGGTCTTTAATGTCGATGGCTACCTGAAAGACACCAATTTTGGTCTCGATCCTGAAGCGGCCCATGTGGTACTGACCAGCGGTGCCAATATCACGCTCGCGCCTTTGGATGTCACCACCCAGACCCAACTACTGCATCAGGATTTGGATAACATCGCGCAAATTGACTCACCGCTTAGCCGTTATCTGGTGGAGACTCTCCGCCCGTGGATCAGCTATTCAATGCAAACTCGCCAACTGCCGGGGTGTTGGGTACATGATGCCCTGGTGGTCGCCTGGTTGCTGGATAAAAGCATCGTGACCACCACCCGTGACTACCTTGATGTCGCACTGGAAGGGGCGCTGACCCGTGGCATGACCTTGCGTTTCAGTCCAGAGAGCCTGCGGTTGAATGTGGGCGTTCCGGCCCCACAGGGCAAACCCGCTAAAATACTGCAAACGGTTGATAATAAAAAGCTCTTGGATACCCTGTATCAGGCTCTAAGCTGTTATCGTTAGTCTGGTTACACCGCTGTTAGACCGATATCAACTATCATATCTATCCATCTTGGGGCTTTTCTGCTGTCGGGCGGCCCCAGCTTAAATAGGATCTGACTTAAATCAGTGTAAGACTGTAGTCTTACCACAACTGAGATTAACTATGCTGACACTGCTTCACCTGCTCTCTTCCGTCGCCCTGCTAGTTTGGGGTACACACATCGTCCGTACCGGCATCATGCGGGTTTATGGCGCTGATTTGCGCCGAATTCTGAGTGCCAGTATCCAGAAAAAACCCACCGCGTTTATTGCTGGTATTGGTGTAACGGCACTGGTACAAAGCAGCAATGCCACCGCGCTGCTGGTGATCTCTTTTGTCTCGCAGGGGTTGATTTCACTGTCGCCCGCCCTAGTGATTATGTTAGGTGCCGATGTCGGCACTGCGCTGATGGCGCGAGTGCTGACCTTCGATCTCTCTTGGCTATCGCCCTTGCTAATTTTAATCGGGGTGATTACCTTCCTCGGGCAGCGTAAAGCCCGTATCGGGCAGATGGGACGCGTGGGGATTGGCCTTGGGCTGATTATTCTGGCGCTGCAACTGATTGTCACCTCCGCCGGGCCGATTACGCAGGCCACCGCCGTACAGGCTATTTTCTCCTCCCTGACCGGCGATACCATTTTGGCATTATTGATTGGCGCGCTGTTCGCCATGATCAGTTATTCCAGTCTGGCCGCTGTCCTGCTAACCGCCACACTGGCCACCACCGGCTTAGTGCCGCTGAATATCGCCCTGTGCATTGTGATCGGCTCGAATCTCGGTAGCGGTTTACTGGCCCTGATCAGCAGCCGTGGGCAGAATGCCATCTCCCGACAAGTGGTGTTGGGGAGCTTATTATTTAAAGTGGTCGGCTGCATTTTGGTGCTGCCATGGGTCAATACCTTAACGCCATGGTTGCTCGGTCAGAACCTCCCTGCCGCCGAAGTGGTCATTTACTTCCACGTATTCTATAACCTGCTGCGCTGTTTACTGATGCTGCCATTGGTGGAAGTGATGGCACGAATCTGTAACCGTCTGGTCAGTGATGCCCCAAGCACCGCGCAACCTTTCGCGCCACGCTATCTGGATATTACCGCCATCGATACCCCCTCACTGGCCCTCGCTAACGCCGTGCGGGAGACCCTACGTATGGGCGATGTGTTGGAGCAAATGCTCTTCCGCTTCAAAGAGGTGCTCGAAGGCAATAAGCAGCAAAAACATGAAGTGAGTTTGCTGGAAGATGAAGTGGACATGCTGTATAGCGCGATTAAGTTATATTTGGCGCAAATTCAGCAAGATGAGTTGGGTGAGATTGATTCACGCCGCTGGGCGGAAATCATCGATACTGCCGTCAATCTCCAGCAGGCAGGTGAGATTATTGGCCGCATGAGCGCCGATGTGGCTGCTAAATCCCTCAATGCTCACAAGCCATTTTCTGCCGAGGGATTTGATGAGCTAAGCACCCTGCATACCCGGCTGGTAGCAAATCTGGACTTAGGCATGTCGGTATTCTTATCCCGTGATATCAATAATGCCAAACGCCTGCGCCGTGCCAAGCATCGCTTCCGCTTGCTAAACCGCCGCTACTCCCATGCCCACGTCGAACGCCTGCATCAGCAGAACGTCCTGAGCATTGAAACCAGCAGCCTACATATGGGGCTGTTAGGGGATATGAAGCGCCTAAACTCGCTGTTCTGCTCAACGGCCTACCATGTGCTGGAAGTGCAGGAAGAGTCTCTGGATTGAGCAAATTCTGATCATAAAAAACGGCACATACCGGATGATATGTGCCGTTGATAATGCATCCCACTGATTTCAGTTAGAAATTATATTTAACCCCTAACGCGATACTGCTGTCGCTGTAGCCATTGTTACCCACTTGCTGGCCCACATTACCCCACAGATTCAGCTGCTTATTGATCTGGCCTTCAACCCCCAGCTTCAGTTCAGCGACATTGGCGGCCCCCGCTTGTTTCACGGTCATCCCATCAAGTGTGGTGCCGAAATCTTTGGTGTTATGGATCCAGTTAGTTTCAACATAAGGCTTAAACGCTGGCGTATTGGCTTTATCGGCGCTCGGGATTGGGCTGATAAAGGCCTTCACACCCAGACGTGTTTGGATATTGTTATTCCCTTCTCCGGTCACAACCGTACCATTCGTCTCGGTATGAGAATCGGCTTTTACCCCCATCCACACCACTTGAGCTTTTGGCTGAATAAAGTAATTTTGCTTAGCGCTCTGACCCACTTTGAAGGCATAGCCACTCTCAACCGATGCGGTGAACCCTTTCGAGTCATACTTCTCGGTCGTTAAGCCCTCGCCACTCACCTGGTTATTAAACCAGCTGTACTGCAACCAAGAGTCGACATAAGCACCGGTCTGCTCTTGCCCTTCGGCAAACCACGTGCCGTACATGCCGACACTGTAGCCATCGACCGAGCCCGTTGAGCGATAACCCGTACCTTGTGCCACAGATGAACTGCTGCTGTTGGCATAACCTGCCATCACCCCGACGCGCCACAGATCTTGTGTGTTGCGGCTCCATTGCGCCACATCACCGCCCAACTGCATCACATAGCGGTTATCCTGCGTTTTCAGCTCACCACTGTCATCACGGGAGCGGTTATGGCTGCCCTCATTGCGTAACCACAGACTGGTGCTTTTCTGTTCACCGGTAATGACATCGGTATAGAGTGTTTCACCGGAGCGATCAGCCAAGCTGCTGACAAACATCGTGTTCGCTGCCGCCAGGTTCGCGGTATAGCTTGCCGGTTCTGGGCGACGCTCATCTGCTTGCGTGCGCAGATACCAGTCACCATCAGTTGGTGAACTGACACCGCCTTGATACAGGAAGTACTCATAGGCACCCGCCACAGCACGGCCATTCAGGGTAAACTGGCCAGCAGAATCGCCACCGACATCGATGATTTTGATGCCCTCAGAGGTTCGCGCACCATTACCACCAATATTGTTCACCGTGACAAAACTCTGCCCAGCGGTGTTGCCAGTGATCACCAGTCGATCGGTGATGGATGAGTCGCCCGCTAAAATGGTGTTAAAGACCACAGTGCCGTTGTCGCCAGTATAATTGCCATCAATAGTGAAGGTGCCGAAAGCGCCGCCGGTTAAAGCATTTGGCATAATCAGATTGCCACGGTTCTCCACATTCCCGGTCACTTGACCATATCCACCTAAGGAGCCGGTGGTGGTAATCAGCACATCACTGACCAGATTGACGGCATTCGACGCCAATGTGCCTACCAATGAACGGGCCAAAGGTGACTCATTCACTATCAGGGCCAACGTAGGCGCTGTACTGCCCAGTTGCAGCAAGCCGTTTTCAATCGTCGTCAAGCTGGCACTGACCGTACCACTGTCAATGTTAACCGTGCCGCTGCCACGTTTAACCAAAGTCCCCGTACCGCTGATGCTGTTGGTTAAGTTCCAGACGGATGCCGTATCCAAGATCAACTCGCCGCTGTTGGCGACACTGCTGCTCCCCAGATTTCCAGCATTATTGGCGGTCAACACCGTCCCGGCATCGGTGGTGAATAAGCCCGAGTAGCCGTTATTGTCAGCGGCCAACTGCACATTGGCGCTGTTGGTAAGCTGGACATTGCCGCTACCCGCCAGTGAATTCAGCAGCAGCCCACGGGTATTATCCAGATTCAGCAGGCCGTTGTTGTTAATGGCCCCCGAGCCTAGCCCTTGGACCTGATACAGATGGGCCGTCGCGCCACTGGCAATGTCAGTGCTGCCAGTAAAGCCGCTATTACCTTGGGTGATACTCAGTAAACCGCCGATCAGATCCAGCTCACCACGGCCTGTCAGTGCACCATCAACCTGACCCCCATTAGTGACGGTTAACTTGCCGCTATTGAAGTCTAGTGTGCTGCCCGTTTCGGTAGCTAACTGGCCCACGGTCTGCTGAGTGCCGTTGAGATCCACGTTGGTCGCCGTGCTCATCGCCAGCAGAGAGGTTTGCCCCAGTGCTGAATCTGCTGCCAGACGGACATTGCCTGAACGGACCCATGTTGCACCGGTATAGCTGTTGGTCGAATTCGATAATGACGCAACGCTGCCGTCATTTGCGGAGACAAAGGCCAGATCGCCACTGCCCGTCACCTGAGCGGAGAGATCATTGGCCTGCGTGCCATTGTTCCCTAAGGTTGCGGTCAATATCAGTGCGTCATCACCCACAGCTAACAGTTCCAATGCACTCAAGCCATAATTGACGTACAACCCATCAAAACCTGTCCCAGTGGTCAGGCCGTAATTGAACGAGCCCATTGCCGCAGGTGAAAGTGCACCTGGGTTAGAGATAGATTGGTAAACAGTGGCGCTTAGCGGGTCACCAAACTCATCAGTTAAGGTCAGTTCATGCCCTGTCCCTGTTGCAGCGCCGGACGCCAGAGTCACGATGATCTCCCCTTCATCCAACTGCATCACTGATAAACCCGTAATATCCGGCGTGACATTCGTCGGTAAATTAACCCGAACAATACCGCCACCGGTAGTATTGATGCTATTCGCCGCGATAGTCCCTAATGAACTGATGACACCTGAGTTATCCACCAGATTATTGAACAGCAGCGTACCGCCATTAAGCGCCAGCCCACCGATATTCTGTACGCCATCAGCCACTGCGGCCAGGCTACCGCTGGATAATTTCAGCGTGGCATTCGTCAAGGCCGATGTATTCAGTCCATCGATATTGAAGGTGCTATTTTGCAGATTCACCATGCCGCTAAACGCGCCGCCCACTGAAGAGCCAAAATCGAATGCCGTGCTGGCATCGTTTTTCGCCACATTCAGGGTGCCGCTGCCCGTCAGCACGTGGTCAAACAGCGCGATATCAGCCAGATTCAGGGTGGCATTGGTGATATCCACCGTGACGGCATTGTCAACGTCGTTACTGCTGGTCAGGGTGACATTGCTGCTGTCGGTGACCTGCAAGATACCGTTGCCAGTGACAGTATTGGTAAAGGTGCCGCTAAAGCCGCTCAGCGCCAGAATATCCTGTGCGCCTGCCAGAGCAATGCTGGCCGCCGCCCCGAGATTATTGGTCGAGCCGACCGTCAGTGTGCTGCTGTCCGCCAGGGCATACTGACCGGAGAAGCCACTGTTATTGCCCGTGAGCGAGACAGCTGCGCCATTGTTGATATCCACCGTGGAGCCAGCCACGCCGCTCAGGGCATTGGCCACAGCACCACTGAGGCCGTTCAGCACCAGATGGGAGGTGGCGGTCTCCAGATCTACCGTGGCGGTTGAGGCCCCGAGGTTACTGGCCTGCGTTACCGTCAGCGCACCGGCAGCGCCAATATGGTGAGCGCCGCTGAAGCTGTTAATGCCGGTCAGGGTGACTGCCGCGTTGGTATTGATATCACCGCTGCCACTGAGCACATTGCCAAATGCGGCATTGGCCCCGTTCAGATTCAGATCACCCAGCACATTGATGGCACTGCTGCCCAAGGTTCCCGCGCCGTTCAGTGTGGCAGAGGCTCCCGAAGCAATCAGAGTCTGACCGCTTAAGCCGCTGTTCGCACCACTGATCGCCAAATCGCCGCCGTTGATGTTCAGCGCGCCACTGCCGGTTAAACCGCCAGTCGCGGTGGAGGTCCCGCCTGCACTCAGGTTTAGCGTACCACCCGCGATATTCAGGGCATTGCTGTTGGTCAGTGCTCCGCTGCTGGTGAGCACCCCGCCACTACCCAAAGTCAGGGTTCCGGCGTTGGTCAGTGCGCCCACGGTTTGAGTGTGGCCGTTAATATTGGCGCTGGCACCGCTGGCGATATCCAGCAGTGACGTCGCGCCGAAAGCACCGTTCGCCCCCAGAATCAGCTCACCGCCATTAACCCTGGTCTTGCCCTGATAGCTGTTATTGCCGTTCGCCAGCGTTAATGCCCCATTGGTGGCATCAATCTGCAAGCCGCCAACACCCGATACCAGTGCATTCAGCACTTTATTCGAGCTCGCGCTGCTGTCCGTTGCCAGTAACAAGGCATCGGCATCGTCAGTTAACAGCGCCAGTGCGCTCAGGCTGTAATTGACATACAAACCCGTGCCGCCGCTGCCGTTGCTGCTGGTCAGGCCGTAGTTATGGGTGGCATTAGCCACCGCCGTCCCGCCCTGCAAGATGGAGGAGATCACGCCTTGCGTACCGGAGGTGACGGAAGTGCCGTTGATCATCAGATCCAGATCATTAGCACTGCCGGTCACACTGTTGGCATTAATCAGCTCCAGCATAATATCGCCGCGATCTTGATCGAGGATCGACACATTCGGCGCAATGGCTGGGTTCTGGTTCGTCCAACTGTCGGTGCCGGTGACACTGATGGTGCCGCTGTTCAGCGCCAGATCCGTCACCGTCACTACGCCGCTGGCCTGCGACTGTGGTGCGGCCCCGTCAAAGATCAGGGTGCCACCGCTTAGATCTAAGCCGTGCAGTGTGCGATCGTCCGTGCCGACCGTGGTGACGTTATTGGCTGAGAGTTGCAGTGTGGCATTCGCCAGCGCGGCGGTGTTACCCGCACTCAGCGCAAAGGTCGAGTTCGTCAGATTCACCATGCCGCTAAACGCGCCGCCCACTGAAGAGCCAAAATCGAATGCCGTGCTGGCATCGTTTTTCGCCACATTCAGGGTGCCGCTGCCCGTCAGCGCGTGGTCAAACAGCGCGATATCAGCCAGATTCAGGGTGGCATTGGTGATATCCACCGTGACGGCATTGTCAACGTCGTTACTGCTGGTCAGGGTGACATTGCTGCTGTCGGTGACCTGCAAGATACCGTTGCCAGTGACGGCATTGGTAAAGCTGCCGCTAAAGCCGCTCAGCGCCAGAATATCCTGTGCACCTGCCAGGGCAATAGTGGCCGCCACCCCGAGATTATTGGTCGAGCCGACCGTCAGTGTGCTGCTGTCCGCCAGGGCATACTGGCCGGAGAAGCCACTGTTATTGCCCGTGAGCGAGACAGCTGCGCCATTGTTGATATCCACCGTGGAGCCAGCCACGCCGCTCAGGGCATTAGCCACAGCACCACTGAGGCCGTTCAGCACCAGATGGGAGGTGGCGGTCTCCAGATCTACCGTGGCGGTTGAGGCCCCAAGGTTACTGGCCTGCGTTACCGTCAGTGCACCGGCAGCGCCAATATGGTGAGCGCCGCTGAAGCTGTTGATGCCGGTCAGGGTGACTGCCGCGTTGGTATTGATATCACCGCTGCCACTGAGCACATTGCCAAATGCGGCATTGGCCCCGTTCAGATTCAGATCACCCAGCACATTGATGGCACTGCTGCCCAAGGTTCCCACGCCGTTCAGTGTGGCAGAGGCTCCCGAAGCAATCAGAGTCTGACCGCTTAAGCCGCTGTTCGCGCCACTGATCGCCAAATCGCCGCCGTTGATGTTCAGCGCGCCACTGCCGGTTAAGCCGTCAGTCGCGGTGGAGGTCCCGCCTGCACTCAGGTTCAGCGTACCGTCCGCGATATTCAGGGTATTGCTGTTGGTCAGTGCTCCGCTGCTGGTGAGCACCCCGCCAGTACCCAAAGTCAGGGTTCCGGCGTTGGTCAGTGCGCCCACGGTTTGAGTGTGGCCGTTAATATTGGCGCTGGCACCGCTGGCGATATCCAGCAGTGACGTCGCGCCGAAAGCACCGTTCGCCCCCAGAATCAGCTCACCGCCATTAACCCTGGTCTTGCCCTGATAGCTGTTATTGCCGTTCGCCAGCGTTAATGCCCCATTGGTGGCATCAATCTGCAAGCCGCCAACACCCGATACCAGTGCATTCAGCACTTTATTCGAGCTCGCGCTGCTGTCCGTTGCCAGTAACAAGGCATCGGCATCGTCAGTTAACAGCGCCAGTGCGCTCAGGCTGTAATTGACATACAAACCCGTGCCGCCGCTGCCGTTGCTGCTGGTCAGGCCGTAATTATGGGTGGCATTAGCCACCGCCGTCCCGCCCTGCAAGATGGAGGAGATCACGCCTTGCGTACCGGAGGTGACGGAGGTGCCGTTGATCATCAGATCCAGATCATTAGCACTGCCGGTCACACTGTTGGCATTAATCAGCTCCAGCATAATATCGCCGCGATCTTGATCGAGGATCGACACATTCGGCGCAATGGCTGGGTTCTGGTTCGTCCAACTGTCGGTGCCGGTGACACTGATGGTGCCGCTGTTCAGCGCCAGATCCGTCACCGTCACTACGCCGCTGGCCTGCGACTGTGGTGCGGCCCCGTCAAAGATCAGGGTGCCACCGCTTAGATCTAAGCCGTGCAGTGTGCGATCGTCCGTGCCGACCGTGGTGACGTTATTGGCTGAGAGTTGCAGTGTGGCATTCGCCAGCGCGGCGGTGTTACCCGCACTCAGCGCAAAGGTCGAGTTCGTCAGATTCACCATGCCGCTAAACGCGCCGCCCACTGAAGAGCCAAAATCGAATGCCGTGCTGGCATCGTTTTTCGCCACATTCAGGGTGCCGCTGCCCGTCAGTGCGTGGTCAAACAGCGCGATATCAGCCAGATTCAGGGTGGCATTGGTGATATCCACCGTGACGGCATTGTCAACGTCGTTACTGCTGGTCAGGGTGACATTGCTGCTGTCGGTGACCTGCAAGATACCGTTGCCAGTGACAGTATTGGTAAAGGTGCCGCTAAAGCCGCTCAGCGCCAGAATATCCTGTGCGCCTGCCAGAGCAATGCTGGCCGCCGCCCCGAGATTATTGGTCGAGCCGACTGTCAGTGTGCTGCTGTCCGCCAGGGCATACTGACCGGAGAAGCCACTGTTATTGCCCGTGAGCGAGACAGCTGCGCCATTATTGATATCCACCGTGGAGCCAGCCACGCCGCTCAGGGCATTGGCCACAGCACCACTGAGGCCGTTCAGCACCAGATGGGAGGTGGCGGTCTCCAGATCTACCGTGGCGGTTGAGGCCCCGAGGTTACTGGCCTGCGTTACCGTCAGTGCACCGGCAGCGCCAATATGGTGAGCGCCGCTGAAGCTGTTAATGCCGGTCAGGGTGACTGCCGCGTTGGTATTGATATCACCGCTGCCACTGAGCACATTGCCGAATGCGGCATTGGCCCCGTTCAGATTCAGATCACCCAGCACATTGATGGCACTGCTGCCCAAGGTTCCCGCGCCGTTCAGTGTGGCAGAGGCTCCCGAAGCAATCAGAGTCTGGCCGCTTAAGCCGCTGTTCGCGCCACTGATCGCCAAATCGCCGCCGTTGATGTTCAGCGCGCCACTGCCGGTTAAGCCGTCAGTCGCGGTGGAGGTCCCGCCTGCACTCAGGTTTAGCGTACCACCCGCGATATTCAGGGTATTGCTGTTAGTCAGTGCTCCGCTGCTGGTGAGCACCCCGCCAGTACCCAAAGTCAGGGTTCCGGCGTTGGTCAGTGCGCCCACGGTTTGAGTGTGGCCGTTGAGATTGGTTTGGGTATTCAGCGCCGTATTTAAGGCTGAAGTTGCCCCCAGCGCATTATTGCTGCCCAAATTCAAAATGCCGCCATTCACTGAGGTACTGCCAGTGTAATCGTTAGTGGTATTAGTCAGCGTCATTTCGCTGTTATCACTGCCGATAATCAGATTGCCCGCACCCGTCAATTGCGCCACTAAGGTATCATCGCCATTCACCGCGCCCGCAGAGCTGAGGGTTAAACTTTGCCCAAGCAGCAATTCCAACTGGGTCAGCATGGTGGTGATGCTTAAACCGCCACCCTCACCCGAAAGTGCATAGTTATACAGGGCCTGTGCCACCGTATTGCCGCCCTGAATAATGTCTTTATTGGTCCCATCACCCAAGCTATTACCGGCAAGATCTAGCAGGGTCAGTCGCGCCAACTCCTCCGCCGTCAGCACATTGCCGCTGCTAATTAACTGAGCTGAGCTGCCAGTATCCTGATCAAGTAAATTCCCGCCAGTACTCAGGGATGAATCCGCTTTGATCGTGCTGTTGTCACTCACCAGCAATGTACCCGTGGTGATTAAACTGCCAGTGGCAAATGAAGCTGTGCCGCCGTTGAGGACTAAATTAGTGAGCGTCTGGTTGCCACTGCCCACCTCTATCGAGGCACCTGTAGAGGCAACAAATGAGGCGCCGCTCAGTGTATTGGTGTTATCGCCGCTGAGGGAAAAAACACTGTTCCGCATATCCACGGTACCGCTGAATGCCGTACCGGTATTACTGCCAAAGTTAAAGGTGTTATTAGCTGTATCGATATTCAGGGTGCCGCTGCCCGTCAGCGCATGGTCAAACAGCGCGATATCAGCCAGATTCAGGGTGGCATTGGTGATATCCACCGTGACGGCATTGTCAACGTCGTTACTGCTGGTCAGGGTGACATTGCTGCTGTCGGTGACCTGCAAGATACCGTTGCCAGTGACGGCATTGGTAAAGCTGCCGCTAAAGCCGCTCAGCGCCAGAATATCCTGTGCACCCGCCAGGGCAATAGTGGCCGCCGCCCCGAGATTATTGGTCGAGCCGACCGTCAGTGTGCTGCTGTCCGCCAGGGCATACTGACCGGAGAAGCCACTGTTATTGCCCGTGAGCGAGACAGCTGCGCCATTGTTGATATCCACCGTGGAGCCAGCCACGCCGCTCAGGGCATTGGCCACAGCACCACTGAGGCCGTTCAGCACCAGATGGGAGGTGGCGGTCTCCAGATCTACCGTGGCGGTTGAGGCCCCGAGGTTACTGGCCTGCGTTACCGTCAGCGCACCGGCAGCGCCAATATGGTGAGCGCCGCTGAAGCTGTTAATGCCGGTCAGGGTGACTGCCGCGTTGGTATTGATATCACCGCTGCCACTGAGCACATTGCCAAATGCGGCATTGGCCCCGTTCAGATTCAGATCACCCAGCACATTGATGGCACTGCTGCCCAAGGTTCCCGCGCCGTTCAGTGTGGCAGAGGCTCCCGAAGCAATCAGAGTCTGACCGCTTAAGCCGCTGTTCGCACCACTGATCGCCAAATCGCCGCCGTTGATGTTCAGCGCGCCACTGCCGGTTAAACCGCCAGTCGCGGTGGAGGTCCCGCCTGCACTCAGGTTTAGCGTACCACCCGCGATATTCAGGGTATTGCTGTTGGTCAGTGCTCCGCTGCTGGTGAGCACCCCGCCACTACCCAAGGTCAGGGTTCCGGCGTTGGTCAGTGCGCCCACGGTTTGAGTGTGGCCGTTGAGATTGGTTTGGGTATTCAGCGCCGTATTTAAGGCTGAAGTTGCCCCCAGCGCATTATTGCTGCCCAAATTCAAAATGCCGCCATTCACTGAGGTACTGCCAGTGTAATCGTTAGTGGTATTAGTCAGCGTCATTTCGCTGTTATCACTGCCGATAATCAGATTGCCCGCACCCGTCAATTGCGCCACTAAGGTATCATCGCCATTCACCGCGCCCGCAGAGCTGAGGGTCAAACTTTGCCCAAGCAGCAATTCCAACTGGGTCAAGAGTGAGGTCACACTTAAACCGCCACCCTCACCCGAAAGTGCAAAGTTATACAGGGCCTGTGCCACCGTATTGCCGCCCTGAATAATGTCTTTATTGGTCCCATCACCCAAGCTATTACCGGCAAGATCTAGCAGGGTCAGTCGCGCCAACTCCTCCGCCGTCAGCACATTGCCGCTGCTAATTAACTGAGCTGAGCTGTCAGTATCCTGATCAAGTAAATTCCCGCCAGTACTCAGCGTGGAGTCAACACGAATGGTGCTGTCACTGATGACACCCAGTGAGCCAGTGGTAATTAAGCTCCCAGGGCCAAAAAGAGCAGTCCCACCGTTGAGGTAGAAATTACCGATCGCCTGATTACTATTATCCACCGACACTATGGTACCCGCAGAAGCCACCAATGTAGCATTGGTCAGTGTACTGGTGTTGCTGTTGCTATCACTCAGGATCAAGACACTGTTTTGCATATCTACCGTACCGCCAAAGGCGGTGCCAGTATTAGCGTCAAAATTGAAGTTGTTACTGCCAGTTTGCACAATATTGAGGATACCTGTACCGGTCAGCGCGTTATTAAAAACAGCCACCTCATTCAGGTTTAATATGCCATTCAGCGCAATCGCGGTAGAACCCAACTGATTACTGTTGCTGGCACTTAAAGTACCGTTCTGATTGATCAGCCAATCCCCAGCAAAAGTACTCGCCTGGCTTAACGTAACATTGGCCCCGCTATTGACGATGGCCGAGCCATCCCCCGTCGCGACATGACCTAATGACGCATTCAGAGTGCCATTGAAGGTGCTGCCAAATAGCAGATCACTGGTGCCGTCAATATTAATGGCACCGCTACCGACGTTAGTGTCAGACGCCAGCGTAATCTGGCTGTTAGCCAGATTGATATTGGCAAACCCTTGCAGGGAGGTGTCTGTTGCCAAAGTATCCGTTGACGCATTGATATTCAGTGTATTGGTCCCAGTACCTGCATTCAGGGAACCTAAATAGGTACTGCCCAACGTCATATTATTGATCGTAAAGGTATCATCGCCCGCACCGGTGGTAATGGATGCGACTCGAGCGCCGTTTTGAATAGTGACGTTATTATTTCCAGCCCCCAGATTAATCGCGCCATTACTTTGCGAAGAGCTACCCAGTAACAAGGTATCGTTACCGGCACCCGTGGTTAATGTACCGTTTAGTATCGAATTATTATTGATGATATTTGCAGCAGTCCCAGCAAAGGTCACCGCACCATTAATGGTGCCATTGTTATTGAATGTCTTGGCGGTTGTTCCGGTGAAATTAATCGCCGTCGCACCTGTGGCGTTGATCTGGGTATTGGCGCCAATGGTGGTCGCGGTCACTGCACCATCGGTTATCTGCAAACCGGTACCGCCAGCGTTGGTCACATCAATACTCAGATTAGCACCGGAGAGATCAACCCCACCGCCAGTGACGTTGATCCCGGTTCCAGCACCTGAAACCGTGATATCTAATGCTGCCGGACTCCAGCCAGTTAAGTCGGTGTTAGCCGTACTAATCGCGGTACCGGTACCGGTGACATTAATCTCATTACGGCCATTAGCACTACTGGCGAAAGTCAAACCGGCCAGACTCGTTAACACCGTGGCATTCGCGGTGTTGAGTATGACGTTGCTTAATAACAGATTGACGCCCGCAGCTTTGGTGAAGGCAATTCCAGACCCATTGAGATTCAAAATTAAGTCATTCAATGCATGATTTCCACCCACGCCAGCAAATGTCAGCCCGCTGGCGGCACCCGTAGTGGTGATTGTCCCTCCTACAAGGTTCAACAGTGCATTAGACAGAACATTAATTCCCGTTCCAGCGCTGGCATTGATAGTACCGCCAGTATTATCAACATTAACGGTTTGCGATGAAGTCGAGGAGACAGAGATACCAGCCGATGTGCTGTTAATGATGCCTTTATTCACGACATCAATTGTTGCTGTGCCAGTATTGGTGGCAGATATCCCTGTTGCCGCAGTAATGGTCCCTGCGGCTTTGTTTTCCAACAGAATCTTACCGGCACCCGCATGAGCCGCCGTAATACCCGCAGTGACCGCATTAATGGTGGCACCTGAGCTGATGTATACCCCTGCGCTATTGGCCGCTCCGGTTTTGGTCGCTAGAATACCGACGCTGCTGGCGGCAGACAGATTAATTTTCGAATCAGCGGCCAGGTTATAGATGACATCACCATTTTGAGTCACCCCATTCCCCATCCCACCGGTATTGCCCCCCCCCACGTTGGTTAGACCATTACCCGAGGTATAAGCATTACCCGCAGTGTTGGCAAGCTGTAATACCGCGCCACTGCCAAAGCCAGTAACCGCACTATAGCTACCAATCTGAGCACCATTATTACTCGCACCAAAGACATTCTGATCGGAATTTAACGCAAATTTAGCGCCATCTTCCAAGGTATATTGGTAGAAACCATTACCCACCGCACCATTGGTAAATAGCGGTGTGGTAATGGAAACATCAGCAGTGCTACTAAAATTGATTAGGCTGTTGGTATTAGCCGAGTTGCTCCAAAATACTGCCGGGAAAGAACCTGTTGTTGCCGTTAAATCAAAGTGACCCGTAAATTTAATTTTACTGGCTTGGGCTAACTGATGGTTAGTACCAAATGTTAAGGTAATAGGGTTGATAAAATCACCCAAAATCAACTGACTATTTAAGTTCGCTGCGCCACCAGAACCCATAACCCCCAGCACCGCCAACATACTGTCGTTTACGCTACCAATACCATTAAGAATAATATTAACCGCACTGGTGCTCCCATCCATTTGGATAACGGTATTTCCTAATGCCGTTGAGGAGGTGAGCGCCGCCATATTGGATAGGGTAAAGGAACCAGGCCCACCCCAACTGGCGTTAGTCTGAGCATTAAATACAAACGAGGATGTCCCGGTTGTCAGCGTAAAGCCGCCGCCATCGATAACGAGATCTTTGCGATTACTCGTGGCTTGGTTAACAGTGACATTACCGCTCATTGTAATATCGTTCAGCAGCAAAATAGTGGTCGCAGTCCCACTGGTGAGCGCCGCGTTAAATTGGGTTACAGTGCTCACGGCAACACAGCTACTCCCCAGAGCAGCACAATCGTCGGCACTGATGGCAAAAGCAGGTTGAATACCAAATACCCCCATCACTGCGGCCGCTAAAAGGCTTATTTTGACAGAGAGCGATTTACCGGATAGATCAGAAGAAGATTGGGAGTTGGAAACCAGGCGGGTCGTTTTTGATTTTATTTTCCCTTTGGCAAACTCACCGACTGCAATCCATATATTCAGCGACACATTCCAAATAACTTTAAATATTTCATTCATATAGATCCTTAACAAAATAATATTTGCTAAAAAAAACATTAAAAAAACCGCATATGTTTAGCCATACAACAGAAATAATCTGTTATATCAGGATTTCATAAATAAGCGATTTCCGTTTCTAAATAGGGAAGTGATAAACAAGTGGCAAGCCACATCGATAATAAAATCTGTTTTATTATCGAATTTTATAAAATGGGAAGATAAAAGTTATCTGTCGCGCATTTTGTTAGCACTTTTTTATTTATACTGACATTTAAATATTAGGACAAGATCTCGCCAACGAAGAAATATTTTGCAATAAGTCAATTAATAAAAATTAAACACCACATTCAATGCACTTCTTCAGAATTAAAACCTATGAAATGAGTTACTTTAAATTTTAAAACTGAAACAGTGCAATTATGTAGCCATAAGTATTTATTTCTGTTTTCATAAAAAGAGAACATTCCCAAAATCAGTAGGAATATTCTCACTTAAATAAAGATAACATTCCTACAAAACATTAAGAAAACAACTCAATCAAATATTTTAATTTAGAGGTAAAAGCACACATTCAGCCGATATAAAAGAGGAATTAGTTATATTTCTATGCATTGCAAATAATACAAATAAGAGACAGGTGGTCACGAGGGGAAATAACATCAGTTAAACTTACTAAATAAGTCAATGTTTTTTACTGGGTAGAGTACCCCGAATACCAAACTCGATGGTATGCGGGGCATAGCCAAACTGCATGTTAGTCGATCCCGATGAGATCTATTTTTTCAGTTGTAGCGTGGTCATACAGGTTTGACTCTCAGCATGGGTGGCGAAAGGTGATACCGCCTTAAGCCCCTGGTAACTCACTTCAATCGTCCCTTCGGTATTACGTGGTAGCCACACCCCAATAAAGCCATTTTGATAACTGGTTAGCTTATCCTGCAAAATCACTTTTCCTGCGTTATCGGTAATTTTGACATCGAAGGTCGTCTCCGCCATTTCACCACGGCAACCAGATAAACTGTGATTAAAGCAAGGGTGAGTTTGATTCACGAAAGGTGCAAATGAGAGATAAAATTTATCGCCCAGCGGGAAAGAGAATTGCTGTTGTCCATCCGATAATTTCAGTTCGGTGCCAGTAACCGATGCCGAATAAGGCAGAGGCCGCGCTTGTTTTGACTGATCAATTGCCTCAATCATCTGCTCAGTGGTTTTTCCGGCTAAACCTTGTTGCGCCAGAAATTCATTTTCAGCGCCGGTAGTTGATTGCGCGGACGCAAAATGGCTGAAGGTCACGGCGGCTAAAGCGACGATTGCCAGTCGGGCAGCGGAAGCGAAGGTCTTATTCATTGTGAGGGTCCTTTCGATAAGAGTAATAACGTCAATATAGTCGCAATAATCTAAGCCCTCCCCTTGGGGGAGGGTCAAAGACAGATTTGAATAGAAAGGTAAGTGATTGTATAGAAATGGTTTTTATTGATTTAAATCAAATTTAACCTGTGATACTCCTCACAATACGGACTAATCAATATCAGGATGTTGAGCAATCAGATTTTTACGCTTCTTCTCCAGCTCAGCTATTTGCTGATCAATATCTTCAATATTCTGCTCGATATGGTCATGGTGCTCCTGCAATATCTCTTTAGCTTCCGCCCGATCAGACGCGGCTGGCGTCGCCCCTTTCAGCGGCTTATTCGCCGTCTCTTTCATAAATATCCCGGTCACCAGACCAATAAGCGCGACCACCATCAGATAATAGGCGGGCATAAAGAGATCTTGCGTGGTTTCAACCAACCAGGCGGCTACCGTTGGTGTCAAACCAGCAATCAGCACCGAGACATTAAACGCAATGGCCAAGGCGCTATAACGAATATGAGTGGGGAACATGGCGGGTAATGTGGAAGCCATCACCCCGGTAAAGCAGTTGAGTAAAATCGCCAAAATCAGCAAACCACAAAATATCAAACCGATCACGCCACTATTAATCAGAATAAAGCAGGGGATCGCGAGAATAAACAGTCCGACGCTGCCGAAAATAATAAAAGGTTTTCGGCCATATCTATCACTCATTAACCCCATAACGGGCTGGACGAATAGCATCCCGAGCATGATGGCGATAATAATCAAGACGCCATGATCTTCAGAGTAGTGCAAGCTATGGGAGAGGTAGCTCGGCATATAGGTCAGTAGCATGTAATAAGTGACATTGGTCGCAATCACGATGCCGACACAAATGGTCAGGTTCTTCCATTGCTTGGTGAGAATCTCGCGGAAAGAGACTTTAGGGGGTTCGGCAATACTGTTGCGCGAGTCACGATCAATTTTATCCACATGCTGTTGGAAGGTTGGCGTCTCTTCAAGTGCATGGCGCAAGTAGATACCAATGAGTCCTAATGGTGCAGCAATGAAGAATGGGATCCGCCATCCCCACTCAAGGAACTTGGCCTCTCCGACGATACTGGAAATCAGCAACACCACGCCAGCCCCTAAAACGAAACCGGCGATAGAGCCAAAATCCAGCCAGCTGCCGAGGAAACCGCGTTTTCTGTCTGGTGAGTACTCGGCAACAAAAATAGCGGCGCCGGTATATTCACCACCGACCGAGAAACCCTGCGCCAGTTTAGCCAATAACAGCAGTATGGGTGCCCAAATGCCTATTGAGGCATAAGAGGGAATCAAGCCGATACAGAAGGTACTGACCGACATAATAATGATGGTGACGGAGAGGACTTTTTGCCGCCCATATTTGTCACCCAATGCCCCGAAAAATAGGCCGCCGAGGGGGCGAATCAGGAAAGGCACCGAGAAAGTGGCCAATGCGGCGATCATCTGGATACCCGGATCAGCGCCGGGGAAAAATACCTGACCAAGTGCGAATGCGACGAAACCATACACCCCAAAGTCGAACCACTCCATGGCGTTGCCCAGCGCCGCAGCGGTAATCGCCTTCTTCAATTTGGTGTCATCAATAATGGTAATATCATTGATTTGCATCGGTTTAACGCTCTTTCTTCTGAGTCCCATTTTTCTTCCTTATTTACTCTGTTGCTCCACGATATAAAGCCAAACCCATTGATAAAGGTCATACCTGTTATGGGTTAAAAACTTTATTGTAGGTTTATAAGAATAGTTGTAAACGGAAGAGATGTGTAGGGTAAACTGGTCATTAGTCATTAGAGTGGCTAATTGAATAACATCCAATGAACCACTTAACGTGCTGAGAATAGAGGGGCCAAGTCGTTTATCACCTGCTATAGCAGTTAAATTTAGCTAAGCTCACCATTCGTACCATCAATCATATAAGCAGGGCTTACCAGACCATGCAGTGCGGGGTTATCACTCTCATCTTTGAGCTGTACCCCAGATAAACGTCGCTGGAAAGATTGCTCCAACAGCCAGGCCAATTTAAATGCCGCCTGCGGATAATCCAATCCCTCGGGCCGGATATTGGAAATACAGTTGCGTTCGGACTCCAGCCGCCGGGTATTTGGCCCCCAAGTCATGTAGATGCCAAGGCTGTCTGGCGATGAAAGCCCCGGCCGTTCACCAATCAGCATCACCACTGCTTTTGCTTGCAGACATTCACCCGCATCATCCCCCAATGCCACCCGAGATTGATGCGCCAGGACAATGGGGGCCAGCGACAAACCGAGCCTGCGTAAATAGGGCAACAGCGCCACTATCAGCGGGACCGCTTGCCGATGTACCGCTTTCGATGACAATCCATCGCCAATGACCAACAACAAATCCGCTGGCTTATCCGGCCATGCGCACAGCTGATCATGACTTTGCGGCGAGAGTTTTCGCCCCAGATCCGGGCGGCGCAGATAGGTCGAGCGATCCGGCGCGGCACTGTTGGCGGTTATGGTACGTAATCCTAAGCCTGCTAACTGGCTGGCTAGATCTTCGCTAATAAAAGGCTGATGCACCGCATCACGGGCTTGGGCATGGGCCAGCCCAAAGTTTAGCAATTCTGCGGTAGGCACACTGGCACCGGTGCGGCCAAGGGCAATACGTGCCGCGGTAAACTGCCGCAAGGCTTGCCACGGGTTGTGATGGAGCAGATCTAACTCATGACGACGCATCAGAATGCCTCCATGTAGGGGAGCTGTTTCAGTAACGGATGGTTAAGCGCAGTATCGCGTAGCTGTCCCTGCCCATCCATAATGTTCATCTTTTCCAGCCACAGGCCAAACTCGGGCGCATGTTTCAAGCCGAGTAATTGACGGATATAGAGCGCATCATGGAAAGAGGTGCTTTGATAATTCAGCATGATGTCATCGGCCCCTGGAATACCCATCATAAAGGTCAGCCCCGCCGTCCCCAATAAGGTCAGTAAGGTGTCCATATCATCCTGATCCGCTTCCGCATGATTGGTGTAGCAAACATCACAGCCGAGCGGCACACCCAGCAATTTACCGCAAAAATGGTCCTCCAAACCGGCGCGAATAATCTGCTTACCGTCGTAGAGATACTCCGGCCCGATAAACCCCACCACCGTGTTAGTGAGCAATGGCGAGAAGCGGCGCGCAATGGCATAAGCGCGCGCTTCGCAGGTTTGCTGGTCGACACCAAAATGGGCGTTGCCAGACAGGCAGCTGCCCTGCCCAGTCTCAAAATACATCACATTATCACCCACTGTGCCGCGTTTGAGGCTCAATGCGGCGAGCTGCGCTTCTTCCAGCAAAGCGAGGTTGATACCAAATCCGGCGTTCGCCGCTTCACTGCCCGCAATTGACTGAAACACCAAATCCACTGGCGCGCCACGCTCAATCAATTTAAGGGTATTGGTGACATGGGTGAGCACACAGGATTGCGTGGGGATCTCAAAACGGCTGATAACATCGTCCAGCATATAATTCAGTTTTTCCAGCAGTGGCAAGCTGTCACTGGCCGGATTGATGCCAATCACCGCGTCACCACTGCCATACAGCAGGCCATCAAGCATACTGGCGGCGATGCCCGGTAAACTGTCCGTCGGGTGATTGGGCTGTAGCCGTACACTCAAATGGCCGGGCAGGCCAATGGTGTTACGAAATTGGGTGATAACGCGGCATTTCTTCGCCACCAGAATCAAATCCTGATTGCGCATGATTTTGCTTACTGCCGCCGCCATTTCTGGGGTGATGCCCGCACTGACCCGTGCCAGTGTTGCACTGTCGGTGCGCTCACTGAGCAGCCAGTCACGAAAATCCCCCACGGTAAGATGCGCTATCGGGGCAAAAGCGGGTTGGTCATGGCTATCAATAATCAGCCGCGTCACTTCATCCTGCTCATAGGGAATCAGCACTTGCTGTAAGAATGTTTTTAGCGGCAACTCAGCCAGTGCCATGCGGGCTGCCATGCGCTCTTCCGCCGTCTCTGCCGCGACACCCGCCAGATAATCCCCCGAACGCGCGGGTGAGGCTTTCGCCATCAACTCCCGTAGATCGCCAAAATGATAGCTACGATGGCTCAAGGTGGTCTGATACATAACGCGTCCCTTAGTTCTGCAGGCTGCCGCAGCAGCCTGAATAGTGGTGACGTCTACACCACCAATACAAGATTACTCGGCACCACTCAGCTGCGGATCGAATGCAGCCGCAGCGCGCGAACGGTGGGTCAGGCGGAAGTAGATATAGCCAGCGAACATCATGCCAGCGAAAATCAGCGCCAACAGTGGGTTGTAATAGACCATCGCCACCAGACAGACCACGGCTAAAACCAGCGCCAATGCGGGTGCAAACGGATAGAGCGGTGCGGAGAAAGGACGAGTCAAACGTGGCTCGGTTTGTCTCAGCTTAAAGAGTGACAGCATCGAGATGATATACATCACGATGGCTCCAAACACCGACATGGTGACAATATTTGCCGTCAGTGGCATACCACCAATCACGATCAGCGAGTCAGAGAAAATCGCCGCAATCCCCACCACACCACCGGCCAGAATAGCCCGATGCGGAGTGCGGAAACGCTGATTCACTTTCGCCAGCGGCTTAGGTAAATACCCAGCGCGGGCCAATGCAAAGATCTGGCGCGAATAGCCCATGATGATGCCGTGGAAGGAAGCAATCAGGCCAAACAGCCCGAGCCACACCAGCATATGCAGCCAGCCACTGTCGCTGCCAACAATGATTTTCATCGCTTGTGGCAATGGGTCATTGATATTGGACAGCTTCGTCCAGTCACCCACCCCACCGGCAAAGACCATCACACCGAGCGCCAGCACCACTAATGTGAGTATGCCGCCGATAAACGCGCGCGGGATGGTGCGTTGTGGATCTTTGGCCTCTTCCGCCGCCATTGAAGCACCTTCAATCGCCAGGAAGAACCAGATCGCAAAGGGTATCGCGGCAAAAATCCCCGACAATGAGCCAGCACTGAAGGTATCTGAACCCGCCCAGCCCCCCCTGACAAAGTTGCTGACTTCAAAGCCCGGCGCCACCACGCCCATAAACACCAGCAACTCGAAAATCGCCAATATCGTGACTAATAGCTCAAAGGTGGCAGCAATGCTGACCCCCAGAATATTCAGCGACATAAATATTAGGTAAGCGCCCACCGCCACCCATTTAGGGTCAATAGCGGGGAATTGCACATTAATATAAGCGCCAATAGCCATGGCAATGGCGGGGGGGGCAAAAACAAATTCAATTAAGGTCGCCAAACCAGCAATAAAGCCGCCAGTGGGACCAAAAGCGCGGTGAGCATAAGCAAAGGGGCCGCCAGCATGGGGAATCGAGGTGGTTAATTCAGTGAAGCTAAAAATAAACGCGGTGTACATCGCCGCTACACCTAACGCGGTAAACAGGAAGCCCAAGGTTCCCGCCTGCGCCCAGCCGTAGCTCCAACCAAAATACTCGCCGGAGATAACCAATCCGACGGCAATACCCCATAATTGAAAACTGCCCAACGTGCGTTTTAATTCCGGTGCTTGTTTCGCCTGTGACATACCTTATCCCTATCAAAGCAATTGAACGGTAATAGTGCGGTCTAGGACTAAAGCAAGGTTTGTACCAAATACGGGACACCCGCACATTGGCGGGTATACCCGTACTTTTTATAATGAAAATGGGCAAAACAGCAGGAGCGAAGCACTGATTGTGCGCATTTCCCGCACTTTTTAGCGGCAAATGCACAAAGATGCAGCAGGGTTCATTCTGGCTTTTCAGCGCGCTTGAAATCGATCAGCTTGCCTCTTCTGACGACAATATCGCCCTCCGTCATCATCTCTTTCACAATCTTATGGATCGCACTGCGGGATATATGATTTCTGGTCAGAATATAGCTATATATTGATGTTTTTCTTCGGGTTGCTTCGTCCATCTCCCAGATATGTTTCAAATGCTCATTGATGATGCCATAGGTATTTTTTTGCAAGATCATGTGCTCGCGCTTGAAATATTCCTGCACCTGATCGGTCAGAATATCAAAAGCATGCATCCATAATTCATTGCTATTGAATAACTGGCACGCCTCACTGATTGAGATACCCCACATCTCGCACTCGGTATTACAGCGGACATAATGGCTTTTGACCTCACTTTTCATTTGCGCCAATCCCAGCATAAAGGGGGCATCTTTGGTAATAGTGAGGACATCATCGTTGTAGCGATAGAAGGAGACGCAGCCTGCTGACAGAAAATAGATGCTATCGTTATTTTTAAAGTCAACACGCTGATTTTTCTTGAATTTTACGTAATGCGATGATTTATGTTTTTCTATCTCATGGCCAATCAGTCTGGCCGTCTCTGATAATTGCTTATTCATTTAAGCTACTGCCCAATTTAATTACACTCATAATGGAGTATAGTAATTATCATACATTTTAATAAAATATTTTTCTATTCTCGAATAATAGTCTGAGTTAATCCACTGCCGAAATAAGCCGACATTGCTGTGAGGATGTTAGCCTATAGGTGAATCGTTTTTCCTGTGCGCTGATAATGGCTTCAATATTATTTATTTGCTGATGTATATCAAACAAACTGGCATGACTCTTTAGTGTCATCCGTTTCATGACTGAGCGTTTATGTACGCTGACCGTTTTAGGGTCAATCACCAACTCGCGGGCAATATCCTTAACCGCCATCCCCATGCAGTAGAGCTTCAGGACCTCACACTCACGGCGGGTCAGGCTGTTTTCCATGGTTGATTTTTTAGCTTCAACGCCTTTGACACCTTCCCAGTAGCACGTAAGGCACATGATATTGATTATCAGTTTTTTTATTTTTTCGGTGAAATCACTGGGTGAAATAGTATTCAAAACAATATGGGTATCAAAACAGAGCGGCACTCTTCGCAGCCAATATGCAATATTAATATTATTGACTATCAATATTGCATGACAGCACTCTTTGGAAAAAAAATCACTGTGCAGTAAAAAGCCCTCTGTCGATAAATCAATAATTGTTATGCTCCCGCCACAATAAATACCGTTTAAGGGGATTGATTTTATCAGCTCGTTAACACCCGCCGTTAAATAAGCATCTTGACTATAAACCCTGATTTTCATTCTCGCCTTAGCACATACATTTCATATTAATAAAATATAGATTTTATTTCTTGGGGTTAATTTTATGTCATTTAATTTGTGCTGGGAAAAGATTAAAAAAGAGGATTATGCGTATTAATGGACATATTTTTTCTACCTGCGATTAGCGATAGCGAGCAGAAGTGGAGAGTGCAACAGAATGAAAATAATCTATTTTTGTCTTTGATGGGTTCTAAGTTTAACAATTATGAAATAGATAATTCACAGAGAATGATCGAATTTAGATCAGGATCAGTCAGTATTCCGCATCCTAAAATAGCCATAAAAGAGTGATCTTTATTCAACCCATCCTGGAGATGTATAGCGCCTTTTCCAGCGCTATACATCCAGATGCTGATTTTAGTGTTGCGGGCCTTCATCCGAAGGCTGCTTACGGGATTTTGTCCACTCCCGCAGTCGCTGAATATGCAGATACAACGCCGGAATAAATAGGATCCCCACGGCGGTCGCCATCAACATGCCACCAAACACAGTAATACCGATAATTTGGCGGCTCATCGCCCCAGCCCCGCTGGCGAAAACCAGCGGCATCACGCCAAGAATAAAGGAGATAGCCGTCATCATCACCGCACGGAAGCGCTGTTTGGCCCCGTCCTGCGCGGCCTCGGCAATAGTGGCCCCCTCTTCTCGTCGGGCTTTGGAGAACTCGACAATTAAGATGGCATTCTTGGCCGCCAGTCCGATCAGGAGCACCAGCCCGATCTGCGCATAAACATCGTTGGCAAAGCCCATGGCTGATAGCCCTGCTACCGCACCGCCCACAGCAAACACCACCGACAGAATGACCACCAGCGGAATGCTCCAGCTCTCATACTGGGCGACTAAAAACAGATATGCGAACACCAGCGCTGCCAGATAGATCAACATCACCTGCCCGCCGGTTTGCTGCTCCTGCCATGACATGCCACTCCAGCTATAGCTGTAACCTTGCGGTAAATTCTGCGCCAACAGGGCTTCCATCGCCGCCATGGCCTGGCCCGAACTGGCACCGTCTGCCGCCGAGCCACTCACCGCGACTGATGGGAACTGATTGAAATTACTGATAAATGGCGCACCGACTGATGGCGTGAGGGTGACCAGATTCGCCAAACTGACCAACGCCCCATTATCACTGCGCACATTCAAGCTATTGATCTGCGCCGTGCGCTGACGGAAATCCATATCATTCTGCAATTGCACGCGGAACATGCGGTTATTCAGGGTGAAATCACCGGCATTCATCCCGCCGAGGGAGGTCTGCAAGGTTTGGAAAATACGGCTGACCGGCACCTGTAATAGTGCGGCGCGGTCACGATCAATGCTCAAATTGGTTTCAGGCACCGAGGCGCTGAAGGTGGTAAATACCCGGCTCAGTTTCGGGTCCTGATTGGCGGCAAAAATGATCCCCTGACTGACCTGCGCCAACTCTTGCGGTGATTGGCCGAGTAGCGCCTGAATGCGCAAATCAAAGCCAGATGCACTGCCCAGACCGGCAATCGCTGGCGGGTTGACCGCCATAATCATCGCCGACGGGATCGCTGCTAAATTGGCTTGAATGCTGGCGAGCACCCGATCAATGTGTGGCCGCTGCCCCCAAGGTTTGAGCATCACAATAGCAAAACCGGCATTGGGGGCATTGTTGCCGCTGAGCAGACTGAAACCGGTAATTTTGATCACATCCTCAACGGCGTCGTTGGCGGTCACCTGTTGGTACATCTGATCCATCACCGCCTGAGTCCGATTCAGCGAAGCCCCGTCTGGCAACTGTAAGCTGACAAAGAAGTAGCCCTGATCCTCTTCCGGCAGAAATGAGGTTGGTAAGCGGGTATAGCCCCACCAGGTGGCCAATCCCACCAGCAACAGCGCAGCAATACTGAATACTGCGCGGCTGCTGATACGGCCCGTCAATGAGACATAGCCATCACGGGCGCGATCCAAGCCACGGTTGATGCCACCAAAGACGCCGGTGGTCGACAAGGTTCGCCGCTTCAGCAATAGCGCACACAGCGCCGGACTGAGAGTTAACGCATTGATACTGGATAAAATAACCGCCGCCGAGAGGGTAACGGCAAACTGGCGATACAGCTCACCAATGATTCCCGGCAAAATGGCTATCGGCACGAATACCGCCATCAACACCAGTGTGGTGGCGATAATCGGCCCCGCTATCTGGCTCATCGCCTGTTTGGTGGCTGCCGCTGGCGTCAGATTCGGATCATTCGATAATAGGCGCTCGACGTTTTCCACCACCACAATGGCATCATCTACCACGATGGTCAGCGCCAAAATGATAGCGAATAAACTGAGGGTATTGGCTGAATAACCAAAGACATACAGCACAGCAAAGGTACCCAGCAAGGAGACCGGGATCGTCAGCGCGACAATAAATGTCGCCCGCATACTCTGCAAGAACAGGTACACCACCGCCAGCACCACAATCAGAGTCAGGGTCAGTGACAGCGCAATCTCATGCAGTGTCGCCGTGACTGGGAGGGTGGAGTCATAGTTGATTTCATAGGTCAGATCCGCCGGGAATGAGGCCGACAGGCGCGCCATCTCATCCCGCACCCCATTCGCCACATTTAAAGCGTTGGCACCGGGCACCGGATAGACCACTAAAAAGGCCGATTCCGTCTGGTTTTGCGCCGCACTCACCTGATAGTTCTGTGCCCCCAACGCCACCCGCGCCACATCACCCAGACGGATCATCCCGCCCTGAGGATTGCTGCGAATAATCACATTGGCAAACTGCTGCGGGTCAGTCAGTCGCCCTTGCCCGCTGATGGTTAGGGTCTGTTGTTGACCGGGCATCGATGGGGATGAACCAATCTGCCCCGCCGCCGCTTGCACGTTCTGTTGCTGTAGTGCCGCGACAATATCTTGTACGCTGACATTCAGCGACTCCATACGTTGCGGATTCAGCCAGACACGCATGCTGTAATCACGCGCACCAAACACCTGCACATCACCGACACCATTAATACGCGCAATCGCATCACGCAACTGAATGCTGGTGTAGTTGCTGACAAACAGGGCGTCATGGGTCTGTTTCGGCGAAAAGACACTGACCCCCAGCAGCAGGTTTGAGGCCCGCTTGCGCACTGAAATGCCGTTTTCATTCACTTCCGCTGGCAGTTGGGCGCTCACCTGAGAAATGCGGTTTTGCACCTCAACTGCCGCCATATCGGGGTCGGTGCCACTGGCAAAGGTAATACTGAGTTGATAACTGCCGTTATTGGCGCTGGTCGACTCCATATACAGCATATTGCTGACGCCATTGACCTGAGCCTCAAGGGGAGAGGCAACGGCCTGCGCCACATCACGGGCGCTGGCCCCCGGATAGACGGCACTGACGGAAACCACCGGCGGCGTGATATCGGGGTATTGCTCAACCGGAATCACATGCAGTGACACCCAACCGACAATGGTGATCACCAACGCGATAACAATGGCAAATTTGGGGCGACGAATAAAGAAATGCAACATCTGGCCTTCCCCTTAGTTCGCTGTCAGCGGCGTAGCCACCGTGGCGTTGACGGTCATGCCAGGGCGTACATGTTGTAGCCCCGCCACAATGACCCGCTCGCCCACTTTTAGGCCATCCTTCACTGCATATTGTTGCTCAAACTGCTCGCCGAGGGTCACTGGCCGCACCTCAACCTGATCCTTATCGGTCACCACCAACACAAAATGGCCCTGCTTATTCTGCTGTAACGCGGCAATGGGTATCGCCATCACTGATTTTGCTGTTTCTGCCGCCAGCGACACATTCACTACCCCGCCGGGCAGCAGCAGATGCCGTGGATTGGCAAACCGAGTGCGGATGGTCACCGTGCCGGTCTGCTTATCGATTTGGTTATCGACGGACTCAAAAACGCCGCTGTCTGGGTACTGCTTACCATTCGCCAGTTGAATGCGTGGCGTGAAGTTGCCAAACGCCAGTGCGCTGTTATCGGTAGGGGTTCCCGCAGCGGATAACTGATAGGTCGCAGTAATGTAATCTCGCTCATTGACGGCGATAGCCACGCGAATCGGATCAAGCTGGACAATGCTGACCAAGGTGCCGCTGGCCGGGTTAATCAGGCTGCCAACATTAAAGCGGCTGTGACCAATCTGGCCGGTGATCGGGGCGGTGATTTGGGTGAAACCGAGCTGTAACTGCTGAATTTGTAAGTTGGCCTGTGCCTGTGCCACTGCCGCACGGCTGATATCTCGCTGCGCCTGCGCTTCATCAACTTCAGCCTGACTGACAGAGCGATTATTGCCTAACCGCTGCAAACGGGTGAGATTCACCTGCGCATGGTTAGCACTGGCAGTGGCGCTATCGAGCTGCGCCTGCGCCTGAGTGACTGACGCCTGATGCAGCGCGGGATCAATCTCATACAGCAGATCCCCCTGTTTAACCATCTGCCCCTCAGTAAATAGTCGGCGAGCAATAAAGCCTTCGGTTCGCGTCGTCACATCCACTGCCTGAATTGCTTCCACTCGCCCAAGATATTGCAGCGCAGCATCTGGCGTGGCAGAGGTCACCACGGCCACGGTTACTGCGGGCAGCGGCGCGTCGGCGGCCATCGCGCTAGAGACACCAACACTCAGGAAGAGAGCCATGATAGTGGTGGTCACAGAGTGCTGCCGCGCAAATAGGATTTGCTGCACGTCAGCCATTATCCTGTGACGAATCAATTTCAGTGTGGGCATGGTGGTTTATTCCTTACTCTCGGCAGGATAATGAGTTTAGGTGTGGTTTCAATAAAGTTTAGTGGGACTCGTCATATTCTGATGTGACTTTAACGCCTTACGACAAAAATTCCTATCACCGCCTCAAGCGGATCCTCCCCTATTTGTCGCTCACGGCCCAATAAAAATATCGCCCATCCGTAATAATGGCGGCGTAATAATATAAGCTTTTTCTGATTTCAGTTATTTTTGCTGAAAAAAACAGCATATGGACATTAAATTATTCTAAGCTCAAATTATATCTACGCGGAAATATGCTAGCTTGTATTGCCTCAGAGTCATCGCTTCCTGCTGATTAAAAAAACGTTTCTATAATACTCAAGATCAGCCCGAACTTCGTCAGTGTTAAGGGAATTCACCATGACAGACTCCAAGTGGCCGGAAACACGGGCAAAAGGGGACAATGTTTTCTTCGCGAAACAGACTTTGCAGGCCGTGGCCTTGTTAGTCGGCGCGACCATTATTATTGCGGCGGTGGGCATCATCTATATCGCCTCACAATTAAATGAGCAAGCACAATCCCAAAGCCGCTTTCTGGTAGAGAAAGCCTGGCAAATGCGTCAGGACGCGATAAAAATTCGCATCAAAGATAATGCATTTTGGGGGGATGCTTACGAGCATCTGCATGTCAAAGTGGACCCTGAATGGGCCTTTGTCAGCCAAAATCTGGGGCCATCGCTGTATAACGATTTTCGTTATGAAGGCGTGTTTGTGGTTGATGGACAGGGAAAAACTCGCTACTCGGTGATCAAGGGGCAGTTGGCGACCACCAGCTTGCCGGATTGGCTTGGCGAAGACATTACGCCGTTAATCAACGCCGCACGCCAGCGGGCTGAGCAACAATTTATTGCCACAGAAACCATTGAAGTGGCAGGGCAGCCCGCCATTGTAGCCGCCGCCGCATTAACCACCGGCAGCGATCCGCGCGTAAAATCAATAAATGGTGCCCCTTCCGTTTTGGTTTTTATCGATTTTCTGACGCAAGCTGAGCTAAGCGCCTTAGGCGAAGATTATGGCGTCCATCAACTGCGCATTCCGCGGAACAAAGCAGATGCCGCCGCTAGCCCGTCAATCTCCTTATCCTCGAATGATGACAGTACGCTGACATTGCACTGGAACCAAAGTATGCCGGGTGCACAGTTGCTCAATATCTTGCTGCCGCTGTTGGCACTGGTGGCGTTGATTCTTGGGCTATCTGGCTGGTTGGTGTTACGGCGTGCCATGTCCGAGGCACAGATTGCCGATGAGAATAAAGCCGCCTTGATTGCCAGCGAGGAGCGTTTTCGTCATGTCGCCGAAGCCGCCACTGACTGGTTATGGGAAACCGATGCCAATCTGCGCATCACCTATTTATCTCAGCGATTCTTAACCATTACCGGATTAAGTGTGGAGCATTGGCTGGGGCGGAATCTGGATTCGCTGCTCAATTGCGACGTTATTCCGCTCCGCTCTTGGCTGCAACATACCCATCTCACCGAGTCGCGCAATGAGCTGCAATGCACCTATTTCTCTGCCCAAGGTGAGAAACGGGTCTGCCGTATTTATGCCAAACCCATTATCAAGAATGGCGAAACGCGGGGTTTCCGTGGCACCGCATCGGATATCACCCGAGAAATAGAAGCACAGGAACGTATTCAGCACCTGTCACTGCATGATGCACTGACAGGTTTACCCAACCGGCTGCGGATGAAAGAGTTCCTGGAGAGCAAGCTGCGCAATCTGGCCGCTGCACCGCATCCGCTGGTGATCCTCAATGTGGATTTGGATAAGTTTAAACCCGTTAACGACACATTCGGCCATGTCGCAGGGGATTTGGTGCTACATCAGGTCTCTGAACGGCTGAGAAGTTGTTTGCGTGATCAGGATTTGGTGGCGCGTCAGGGGGGTGATGAATTCATTCTGATTATCACCGGTCTCTCATCAATCAAGGAGATTGAGCAGCTCTGCGCCCGTGTGATTGCTCGTATCGAAAGCCCTTACCTCATCAATGATCAAGACATTTATATTGGTGCCAGTATTGGCATTGCGCTGGCACCGCAGGACTCCATGCAGGCCGAGGAGCTTTTGCGCTTCGCCGATATCGCCATGTATGAAGCCAAAAACAGTGGCCGTCACCACTGGAGTTTCTACTCCAGTGAGATGAATGATCGGCTGATGCAACGCAGCGAACTGGAGCGTTTTCTGCGTCATGCCGTCAAACACAACGAATTTAGCCTCTATTACCAGCCGCGTTACCGCATCGAAGGCACGCAACTGACCGGTGCCGAAGCCTTAGTGCGCTGGAATCACCCCGTGCTGGGGTTGCTGATGCCGGATCAATTTATTGCGCTGGCAGAAGAGACCGGACTTATCACCTCAATCAGCGACTGGACCATGTTGCAGGCGTGTCAGGATGCCGCCACATGGCATCCGTCACTGATTGTTTCGGTCAATATTTCCGCCATTGAATTCAGAAACCAGCGCCTGATCGAACGGGTGCGGCAAGTGCTGCTACTCACCGGATTGCCCAGCCATCGGCTGGAGCTGGAGATCACCGAACGGATCATGATTGAAGATGCCGATGGGGCATTTAAAACCATGATAGCGCTAAAATCCCTTGGCGTGCGCTTATCAATGGATGATTTTGGTACTGGCTACTCATCACTGAATTATCTCCGCCGCTTCCCCTTTGATGGGCTGAAGATCGATAAAAGCTTTATCGATGAGCTGGCTGAATCACATGAGGGGCAATCGATTGTCGAGGGCATCATTAATCTTGGCCATGCGCTCTCAATGACAGTCACGGCGGAAGGGGTCGAAACTGAGGAGCAGCTTGGGTATTTACAAACCCTGATGTGCGATGAGGTGCAGGGCTACTTATTGGGTAAGCCAATGAAACTGCATGATTTGTCGGTACTTATCCGCAATGCCAATTACGACTAAGTGCTGCACAACCGAGTGCCACTCAACCTCGGGGTAATGACTATCGCTCAGTAACACCACGGGCAGCGGCAATCAGTGCTTGCCCCAATGCCAATCCGCCATCACCGGCGGGCAAACGCTGTGGCAGCAAGAGCTGAAAATCACTCAGTTGTGCGCAAAGTAACTCTCGCAGCAGTCGGTTGTGTAGTACGCCGCCAGAAAAGGCGATGGTATCGATACCAAAGCGCTGAGCGGCCTGACGTGCCAAGGTGGCAAAGCCCTGCGCCAGCGCAAAGTGGAAAGCATAGGCCCGATCAGCTGCTGGGGCATCATAGGCCAGCCATTGCTGCCAGAAGGTGGCTAAATCCAGTTGGTTATCACACAGTGGCAGAGTCACTGGCGGGGCGGTTTCGGCACTTTGCCCTGCTAGTGCTTCCAGCAAGCATGCCGCCTCCCCCTCCCAGCTGATCGACGACGGCACCAGATTCAGCGCAGCGGCCACCGCATCAAATAAGCGCCCCGTCGAGGAGGCCAGCGGCGCATTGATCCCGCGCTCAATAGCTCGCGCCAATATCCCCCCTTGCGGCTGCGCAATCACCGCCGCTTCCGGTAACTGTTGCCAGTGCGGCACAAAGCGCTGCCACTGTGCCAACAGGTTGCGCCACGGCTGGCGGGAGGCCAGATCGCCACCGGGCAGTGCCACCGCAGGCAAGCCGCCCAGATATTCACAGTTGGAATAATCCACCAGCAAGCATTCGCCGCCCCACAACTGCCCCTCTGCGCCATAACCCAGCCCATCCAGCGCCAGACCAATCACCGCTCCGCCGTCTCGTGGCCAACCGTGTTCTGCCAGACAAGCCGCCAGATGCGCATGGTGATGCAGCACCGCCACGCAGGGAGTATCCCGCTGTGCCGCCCACTGTTTACCCAGTTGATGACTGACATAATTGGGATGAGCATCCACCACTACCGTCTGCGGTGTGAAGTGGTAAATCTGGCAAAACAGCGTCAAGAGCTGCTGCTGTTGTTGTGCGATATCGCTATCCGCCAGATCCCCCAAGTGCTGGCTCAAGACCGCTGTCTGATTGCGCAGCAAACAAAAGGTGTTTTTCATGTCAGCGCCTAGCGCCAAAATCGCGGGCTGCTGGCTAAATCCCGGCGGTAATTCGAAGGCATCGGGCACGTATCCCCGTGCGCGGCGTAGCATTTCAGCCCCTTGCACCGTGAAACGCACCAGTGAATCATCGGCCCGCTGCACAATTTGCCGATTGTGTAGCAGCCAGTGATCGGCGATATCACTCAGGGCGCTCAGGGCATGCTGATTACTGAGCGCAGGAGGTTTGCCACTGCCATTACCGGAGGTCATCACCAACGGACGTGCCACCTGTTGCAGCAACAAATGTTGCAACGGATTGGCGGGGAGCATAACGCCGATCTCCGATAATTGCGGCGCGACGGCCGCACTGAGCGGGCTGTCGGGCTGTTTCTCGACCAACACAATCGGTGCCGCTGGGCTGCGCAGTAATCGGAGCAATGCACCATCATCAGCGCTTTGCACGCAGCGCGTCAGCCACTCCTCACTCGGCAGCATCACCGCCAATGGCTTAGAGGGGCGCTGCTTGCGCTGCCTGAGACGGGCCACCGCGGCGGCATTGGTGGCATCCACCGCCAGATGAAAGCCGCCCAAGCCTTTGATGGCGACGATCTCGCCCGCTAACAGGGCTTGTGCGGCCTGCTCTATCGCGCTGAAGTCATGCGCCACGGCTTGCCCATCGGCCCCGCACAGCCAGAGTTGCGGACCACAGACGGCGCAAGCATTGGGTTGGGCATGAAAACGGCGATCGGCGGGGTGGTCATATTCGGCCTGACAGGCGGCGCACAGCGGGAACTCGCCCATGGCGGTGTAGGGCCGATCGTAGGGCATGCGGTGGATAATGGTGAAGCGTGGGCCGCAATGAGTGCAGTTGATAAAGGGGTAGCGGTAGCGACGATCGGCGGGATCGTTCATTTCATGCAGGCAAGCCGCGCAGGTCGCCGCATCCGGCACAATTTGGGTGTCCATCTGCCCCGCCCCGCTGTGGTGAATGACAAAATCCAGCGGCGGTTGCGCCCAGTGGTAGGGAGTGGTGCTGATGCTGTCGATCTGTGCCAGTGGCGGGCACTCTTGCGGCAGCGCACGCAAAAATTCAGCCACCGCCGCGGATTGCCACAAGTGAATCGTGACGCCAGCGCTGTCGTTGCTGACATCACCCCGCAGCCCGCAGCGGTGGGCAAGCTGCCAGATATAGGGCCGAAACCCCACCCCCTGCACCTTACCTTTTATTCGTAGGCAAAGACCGTTCTCATCCACAAAACCCCCTCTTTCCTCGATACTCTCCCATCGCCTGTGCAACATTAGGCACACAAGGGATCAGCAGATACGTGGCAACGGCTCATCTAACGGCAAATCCAACCGGCGCGACACGCCGAATGCACCACATAATCGCACTTGCTGGCGCTCGGTGACCTGCCCAATCACCGCCGCATCGTGGCCCAAAGGATGACTACGTAATGCCGCTAATACCGCCTCTTGCGCCTCGGGGGAAACCACCAGTACCAACTTGCCTTCATTGGCAAAGTTAAGTGCATCTAACCCCAGCAGTTCGCAAATCCCACGCACCGCAGGTTTTAACGGGAGATCGGGTTCGTTGATTTCCATGCCGCAACCACTGGCGGCGGCGAATTCGTGCAAAATGGCGGTGACCCCGCCGCGTGTCGCGTCACGTAGCGCTCTCACCCCCGAAATAGCCCGTAGCGGCGCAATCAACGGGGCCAGTAGCGCGCAGTCACTGATAAGTTCCGCTTCCAATCCCAAGCCTTCGCGCAGGTTGAGGATGGTCGCACCATGATCGCCCAGCGTGCCGCTCACGATGATCCGGTCACCGGCGCGGATCATCGCGGTTCCCCACTGAATCTCGGCGGGGATCACACCGATGCCGGTGGTGTTGATAAAGATCTTGTCTGCCGCACCGCGCTGGACCACTTTAGTATCGCCAGTGACGATCTGAATGCCCGCCTGCTGCGCGGTGGCGGCCATCGATTGCACAATGCGCTCAAGGTCAGCCATCGGTAGCCCCTCCTCCAGAATAAAGCCGCAGGAGAGATAGCGCGGGGTCGCGCCACTGACCGCCACATCATTGGCGGTGCCGCACACCGCCAGTTTGCCAATGTCGCCACCGGGGAAGAAGATGGGATCAATGACGTAGCTGTCGGTCGAGACCGCCAGCCGATCCCCTTGCGCCACCAGATCCGCCAGCGCGATACGCGCCTGATCTTCCCGCTCATTCAGCGCCGGATTAGCAAATGCCGTCAGAAACAGCGACTCGATCAAGCTCTGCATCGCCCGCCCACCACTGCCGTGAGCCAAGGTAATTTCTTTGTTATTCATTATCGTTGTGGCCTGATTTATCGATTTTGATAACCAATATTTATAGTTTGGAGACTCGCGGGCGACTGCACCGATGGGCGCTCCGGTGACTGACGTCGCTACGACCCATTCGGTACATTTCCCCGCAGGTCAGCGTTGCCATAACTCTGATATTGAAAACTATCGATATTGGTAGTAAGCGGAGCATGCCCCCTCGGAGGAAACCATTAGCGCCCCAAAGGCATTTTCTGGCGTACATTCGCCGCCGAACAGCGGGCAGTGATCGGGCTTACAGCGTCCGGTCAACACGTCGCCGCAACGGGATCGCGGATCATCGGCCACCCGCTGCTGCTGCGGGTTAAAGCGCAACTCGGCATCAAAAGCCTGATAAGCCGGGCTGAGCTGGACGCCGGAATCGGCTATCTCACCCAAGCCGCGCCATTCGCTGCTGGCTTTGGCGGTAAACACCGCTGTCAGCGCTTGTTGTGCCAGTAAGTTGCCACTGTCCGGCACAATGCGCCGGTACTGGTTTTCCACCGCGCAGCGCCCACTGACCATCTGCTCCAGCAGCATCACCAGCCCTTGCAAGATATCCAGCGGTTCAAAGCCCGTGACCACCAGCGGTTTATGGAATTGGTCGCAAATAAAGCCGTAGGGCGTGGTGCCGATCACCATGCTGACATGGCCGGGGGCCAGAAAGCCGTCGATGCGCACATCCGGCTGTTGCAGCAGGCTGCGTAGCGTGGGAATGATGGTTATGTGCTGACAGAACAGGCTGAAGTTAGTCAGCCCAAGCCGCTTAGCCTGTTGCAGGGTTAGGGCACTGGCGGGCATGGTGGTTTCAAAGCCAAGGCCGAAAAACACCACTTCCCGTGCGGGGTTGCGCTGTGCCAGTGTCAAGGCATCCAGCGGCGAGTAAACCACGCGAATATCCGCGCCACGCCGCTTAGCATCCAGCATCGAGCCGTTGCGCCCTGGTACGCGCATGGCGTCGCCGTAAGTGCAGAAAATCACCTCCGGATGGGCGGCAATTTCGAGGCAGCTATCGATACGCCCCATCGGCAGCACACAGACCGGACAGCCCGGCCCGTGGACAAACTCCAGCCCGTCTGGCAGCAGTTGATCGAGGCCAAACTTGAAGATCGCATGGGTATGGCCACCGCACACCTCCATGATCTGCAACGGCAAGCGCTGCTGATCTGGCAGTTGCGGCAGCAAGTGTTCGATCCGGCTCAGTAGGGCGTTCACCAAAGCGGGATCGCGGAACTCATCAACGTAGCGCATCACCCGCCCCACTTGCCATCTCGTCCAGATCCAGCCCGACCGCTTGCATATGGGCCAGCGCGGCCAGGGTTTGCTGGGCTTCTTCTTCATCGAGCAAGCTCATGGCGAAGCCCACATGCACCAATACCCACTGGCCGAGCAAGGCCGCAGGGGATTCGTCGCACACCAGCGCGATATTGATCTCACGTTTTACGCCGCTCACGTCGACCCACGCCAGCTGGTGAATATCCTCACCGACAGCGACAATTTTACCGGGTACGCCTAAACACATCGCTGCGCCTCCAGCCACTCCAGCCACAGATCCATCCCCTCGCCGCTACTGGCGGACAGGGCAATCACCTGAATGTCCGGATTCACTTGGCGGGCATAGGCGATACACTGCTCAATATTGAAATCCAGATAGGGCAGCAGATCGATTTTATTGATGATCATCAGGGTGGAGGCGGCAAACATATGGGGGTATTTCAGCGGCTTATCTTCGCCTTCCGTCACTGAGAGCACCGCCACTTTATGGCGCTCACCCAGATCAAAACTGGCGGGGCAGACCAAATTGCCGACGTTTTCAATAAATAGCAGGCTGTCATTGTTCAGGCCCAAGCGGTGTGCGGCATCATGCACCATTTGTGCATCCAAATGGCAGCCTTTGCCGGTATTGACCTGAATCGCGGGCACCCCAGTGGCGCGAATGCGCTCAGCATCGTGGGTGGTTTGCTGATCGCCTTCGATCACCGCACAAGGCACCTGCCCTGCCAGCCGTTGCAGGGTGGTGGTTAATAAGGTGGTTTTGCCGGAACCGGGGCTGGAAACCAGATTCAGCGCCAGAATGTGTTGCTCGACAAAATGCTCACGGTTATGGCTGGCTAACTGGTTATTTTTGCTCAGCACATCTTGCTCGATTTGCAGTAAACGGCGCTGGCCCATTCCCGGCGCATGGCTACCAGCCTCGCCCTGCCCGTAATGCAGTCCTTGCTGATCGGCATGCACCTGTGGTGTAAAAGCGTCAGCGGCGGGCGCATCCGTGTCATCGGGTTCGCTGACCGTCAGCGGCGCAGGGGCTTTTTCATGCTCAGGGGCCTTGCCATGATAGTGATGATGGACATCGCCTTGATGGCAGTAATCACCCTGATAATAGTAATAGTGGTGATGAACAATGACCGGCTGCGTGCCTTTGGCGACATATTTATGTTTATGCTGAATATTTGCCGTTTGGGCATCACTGCCGTGCTGGTCATGATGATCGTGATGGTGGCCGTCATCGTGATGATGGTGGTGGTCGTGATGATCGCCATGATGGTCGTGATGACCGTTGTCATGGTGGTGGTGATGATCATGGTGGTCGTGGTGACTGTCGTCGCCCTCGATTTTTCTCTCACCGCTGGCGCAACCACAAGTCGTACACATAGGAATTCACTCCTTCCGAATTATTCCACTTCTATCTGTTTTACCTGCAAATGGCTGCCACTCTCCACTTGCAGAGCATGGCTGCCGCAATGCGGGCACCCGGCATCGTGCCGTTCAATCTCTACGCTGGCGCTGCACTCCCAGCACCAAGCCATCGCCGGCAAGTAGCTGAGATGCAGTTGGCAATCGGCGGCCAGTGTCTGGCGGCTGGCGGCCTCAAAACTGAATCGCAGGGCGCTCTCTTCGATACATGAGAGCGCGCCAATCTCCAGCCATACCGCCGTGATCCGTTTGGCACCGTGGCGCTGCGCTTGCTGTTCAATCAGCTCCAGCGTGCTGAGGCATAAGCTAATTTCATGCATGCTGATTCTTTATTTGGCTAACTTTACTGAACAAAGCCCGCCGCCGTGGATTGGCGGGGCCGTCGGCATCCACCACGGGCAGTGAGAGCGCCATGCGCGCACTTTGCTCTGCCAGTTGCAGCGCCCGTTCAGCGCTGAGCGCGGTATCCAGCGGCGACATCAACGAGCGACTCAGATATTGGCCGCAACCCGCCACTTCGCTAACAGTAAAACCGATGGTGCCGCAAGGCAGCGCTAGCATCAGTCGCTCGCCCAGGGTGCGGCGCTGCCAGCTTTGTTCCGGCCCCGGGAACACCACTAAACTCAGCATCCACGGGGTCAATAGTGCGCCAATCCACTGCTGCTCGAAGCGCTGAAATCCACAGGCGCGCAGTGGGATGTGGTCACGGTAAAACGGCAAGCCACGCATCTCATCGGCGGCGATCTGACCGAAGACGTGCTCCAGTAACGCCGCTGGATTTTGCTCATGACCGGTAATGACATCAGACATGACTCTCCTCCCGTGGCTTGAGGGTGATGCCGCTGGCACGTAGCGCCGCCAGAATCTGCTCCAGCGCCGGTTCCATGGCTTGGGTCACGGTCGCTGTCAGGCCAATCCCCGGGGCCAGTGACTCTGGCACTACACCCACCAGTGTCAGTTGGCGCGGGAACTCGTCAGTCAGTTGCAGTGCCATCAGCACATCACATAGCCCCAATTGATGGGGCGACACTTTGCGGCTGAACATGGCGGGGATCTCTTTATCGCGCAGCACTGCGACACTGCCCGGTGACTGGCCGGTTAGCACCGCATCGGCCACAATCAGATGCTCACGGTTCGCCATGGCTTCCATCAACTCCAGACCCGCGGTGCCGCCGTCCAGCACCTCGACGCCCGCAGGAATGTCAAAGCGCTGCTCCAGTGCTTCAACCAGACGCACCCCCACCGCTTCATCGCTCAGTAGCAAATTACCTATACCTAATACCAAAATCCCCATCACAGCACCTTGACTTTGGTCACTTCGTTGCCCGTTGTATCAACAATATGTACAGCACAAGACATGCACGGGTCGAATGAGTGAATGGTTCGCACCACTTCCAGTGGCTTAGCCGGATCAGCAACTGGCGTGCCGACCAGCGCTTGCTCGTATGGCCCCGGTTCGTCGTTATAGTTACGTGGTCCGGCGTTCCAGGTGGAGGGCACTACCGCCTGATAGTTGGCGATTTTGCCGTCCTTGATCACCACCCAGTGCGACAACATGCCGCGCGGCGCTTCTTCGAAGCCCACGCCGCGTATTTCGCCAGTTAATGGGATATTCGGCTTGATAAAGGTTTCCACATCACCGGTGCCAATATTGGTGACCAGCGCCGTCCATTGCTGCGCCAGTGTTTCATGCAGCACGCAGCAGTGCACTGCACGACCAATAATGCGGCCCAGTGTCGAAGGTAATTGTTCGGCCGTTATCCCCTGCCCGCTGAGTTTTTGGTAGGCTGCGCCGATATCGCTGAAGTGCTGTTTGGTTGGCTCATGGCCTGCCGCCATGCCACACATCAGCCACGCCAGTGGCCCCACTTCCACCGTTTTGCCGTAGAAGGTCGGCGCTTTTACCCACGAATATTTGCCATCTTCCTGCCAGCCGGTGTAGTTCGGGTTGGTTTTGCCTTCCCATGGCGCGAGTGGCTCGTCGTCCTGATACCAGGCGTGTTTGCCGCTTTCGGCGATGCCCTTGATCAAGTAAGGATCGTTGTGATTGGCGATCGGGCGGAAGGTGCCATTGTCCAGATACCCCCCCGGCAGCAGGAAGGTTTCGCCTTTGCGATCTGTCGGTAGCTCCGGCACGCTGAGGTAATAATCCGCCCCTTTGCCCAGATGGAGCCAGCCTGGGTAGTGAGCGGCGATCACCGCCGTATCCACTTTGTAGACTTGCTCGATAAAGCTGCCCAGCCGATCGATGAAGGATTTCACCAGCATCAGGCGCTCCAGATTGAGCACGCTCGGCATGTCCAGATTGATCGGGTTAGCTACGCCACCTACCGCAAGATTCTGAATATGCGGGGTTTTCCCGCCTAAGACAGCGACAATGCGGTTAGCATCGCGCTGGCACTCCAGTGCTTGCAGGTAGTGCGCCACCGCAATCAAATTCACTTCTGGCGGCAACGCCATCGCCGGATGGCCCCAATAGCCGTTAGCAAAAATACCCAACTGGCCGCTGGCGACCAGATCTTTGATTTTCTGCTGCACGCGGGTGAACTCTTCGGCGCTGTTCAACGGCCAGCTGGACAGGCCACTCAACATGGCGGCGGCCTTTTGTGGCGAGGCTTGCAGCGCGGAGGTGATATCCACCCAGTCCAGCGCCGACAGTTGATAGAAATGCACAATATGGTCGTGGATGCTGTGCGCCGCCAGAATCAGGTTGCGGATATGCTGCGCGTTAACCGGCACTTCCATCCCCAGCGCGTTTTCCACCGCACGCACCGAGGCGATGGCATGAATGGTGGTACAGACACCACAAATGCGCTGCACAATCATCCAGGCGTCGCGCGGATCGTTACCTTGCAAAATCTCTTCCATGCCACGCCACATGGTGCCGGAGGACCAGGCCTTGATCACCTTGCCATCTTCAATTTCGCAGTCGATCCGCAGGTGTCCCTCAATACGGGTAACGGGATCAATGGTGATGCGTTGGCTCATGCTTTACCTCTGTCTGATTATTCTTATGTAACTGTCCGTGAGCGGGAAGCACCGGCAACAGCCGAATCAATAAAATGTAGGCGCAGACTTCAATGGCGACGAAGCCGATTGAGATCAGGATTTCACTGGTGGTAGGGAAGTAGTTGTAGCCACCGCCGGGGTTGAAGGCCAGCAGCGAGTAGTTGAGCCGCCACAGTGCCGCGCCGCCAATCATGCAGAGCGCGCCGATAAAGAGTAAGCGGCTGTCCTCTCTGGCCCGCCGAATGCGGAAGATCAGCAGTGGCAGGGTCATCAGCACGATTTCAGTCCAAAAAGCGATGGCGTAGCGGTCAAAATGCCACAGATAATCGGTCTTATGGCGCACGATGACCTCACCGAGGCGCAGCAGCACAAACAGCAGCAGGAACACATCGATGATGGTGGTTAAGCGGGTGAATAGCGGCGCTTCATTTGCCCCTCGTCCTCGCAATCCCGCCTGCACTAAGGAGCCTTCGAAAATGACGATCGAGAAGCCCAAAATAGCGGCGGTCAACAGGGAGAACAGCGGCAGCATTTCATAGCTTTGCCACAGGGGATGGATCTTGGCCCCCGCAGCAATCATCAATGACCCCATGGAGGATTGATGCATAGTGGGCAGCAGCGCACCGAGGGCGATGACAAAGAACATCACTTTGTTCAGGCGCTTCAGCGAGACTTTCCAGCCGAGGCGCTCGAACAGGGCGGGCGCAAACTCCAGCGCCATCACACCGATGTAAATCGTCATACAGACCGCGGTTTCGAACAGCACCGAGTTGACGTTGAAATAGCCGGGAATGAAGAAGTACGGTAGGTTCCAGTAGCGGCCCACGTCAATGGTGATCGACAAGCCGCCGAGGGCGTAGCCAAACAGGCTAGCGAGCAGCGCCGGACGCACCAGCGGGTGATATTCACCCCGGTTAAACACGTAAACCGCCCACGCCAATGCCCAGCCACCACAGGCCAAACCCGTGCCGACCAGTAAGTCGAAGGCGATCCAGATACCCCACGGGAAGCCGCCATTCAAATCACTGACAGACCCCAGACCGAGCACCAAACGTTTGACTATCAGCAGCGCACAGAGCACCACAAAGGGCGCTAGCAGCATGATTGGCCAACTGACCAGCCGCCCACCCAGTGGACTGGATTTATGCATCGTCATCGCGACCTTCCTTTTTATGCTGCGTCTCTGGCTTATCCTGCGTGTCCGACGGATCCTGATGATCGTCATCCTTGCGCTCATCGCGGGTATTGCGATGCACCAGTGCGGTGACGCCCGCCAGTACCGCCAGCGGCAGGATCATGCCTTTGTACAGCGTGTGCTGGATATGCTCAGAGCGCGCGCCCGTCGCCAAGTCTGCCAGTGGGGGCAAATCGAGTTTCTCGGTCGGGATCCCCGCCAGCACCAAAACCTGCGTGCCGCCGCCCTCTTTTTCGCCATAAACGTGCTGCTCATAGTGAGCGACCGGATGCTCATAGGTGTCGTTGGCACTGAGCGTCTGACGCGGGAAGCGGTAGTTTTCGCCCGGTTTCAGGGTCAGTCGCCGTTGCGCCTCAGACAGCAACTCCTCACGGGTACCAAATATCACCGCCCCCGTTGGGCAGACTTCGACACAGCCGGGTAGCCCGCCTTTGTCCAGCCGCTCCACGCCTTTCTGATTGCACAACTCACATTTGTGGATCTTGCCAAAGGGGTTGTCGTAATCATATTTCGGCACATTGAAGGGGCAACCGACCATGCAATAGCGGCAGCCGGTGCAGACATTGGGGTCATAGTGGACGATGCCGGTTTTAGCATCTTTGCGCAGCGCGCTCACCGGACAGACCGAAACACAGTTAGGGTCAACGCAGTGCATGCACTGCTTTTTGATGTAGGCGTAGCCATCTTCCAACTGATCTTTATGCATCCCCGCGCCACTGGTCCACACCTGAATAATATTGTTGGTGTAGGGGCTAAGTTTGTCATTGTTCGACCAGATGGCTTCACCGCCTGCATAGGTTTCGCCATGCTCAGCAAATTCACTATGGTTGATCTGCTGGCACTTGCTCACACAGGCCTGACAGCCGACACATAACGTGGAGTCATATAACATGCTCAGCGCACCGGGGATCGGTGGCCGATTTTGCACCTCAGCTCGCGTGCTGGGCGAGAGCCCCGCCAGCAGCACACCGCCGGACGCTAATTTGAAAAAGTGACGTCGGTTCACGACTACTCCTCCCGCGATGCGTGATCGTCATCTTTACGGCGCTGTTTCTGTTGCCGCCCCAACTCACGGACGGTCATCAGGCTAACACCCGCCACCAACCCCACCACGCCGCCCAGCAGTGCCGTCGCGGTGGTGGAAACCTCGCCGCCTTCCGGGTTATTAATCAGCGGTTTTTCAGCGCGCGGGGTGGGGTTTTCCACATTCGCCAATTGGGCGATGCCTTTGGTGAAGCCAATGCCCTCTTCGTTGCAGCCGTAGCAAGGGTGCCCGATCCCTACCGGCCAGATACCACCGCCAACGTCGCAGAACTCCAGTGTCGGGCAGTTGCCGTAAGTCTCTGGCCCTTTACAACCTAAGTGGTAAAGGCAATAGCCCTGCCGATGACCCTCATCACCAAACTGGCGAGCAAAGCGACCGGCATCAAAGTGCGGACGGCGCTCGCAGTTTTCATGGATCAAGCGGCCATAAGCAAAGGTTGGACGGTTCTTGGCGTCCAGTGCCGGTGGTCGCTGGAAAGTGATGATATGGGCGACGGTCGCCAGGAAGTTATGCGGGTTGGGTGGGCAGCCGGGGATATTAATCACCGTCTTGCCGGGTAGCGCATCTTGCAAACTCACCGCGCCCGTCGGGTTACCGCCAGTGGCAGGCACACCGCCCCAGGCTGAGCAGGAGCCAATGGCAATAATCGCCGCCGCATGTTCCGCTGCTTCGCGGATATGCTCGACAATAGGTTTGCCCGCCACCATGCAGTAAATCCCGCCATCTTTCAGTGGGATAGAGCCATCCACAACCAGCACATATTTCCCTTTGTACTGCTCGATAGCGCGGTGCTTATTCTCCTCCGCTTGTTCACCAAATGCAGCCGACAGCACTTCGTGATACTCCATCGAGATAACACTGAGCAGTAGGTTCTCAATGGTGGGATGGGTTGAACGTAGCAGCGATTCAGTACAACCGGTGCACTCCTGCGCGCCGATCCAGATGACCGGTGGCCGTTGCGGTGAACTGACCGTGCTCGCTATTTCAGCGGCAGCCTTGCTGCTGAGACCCATGGTGGCAGCCAGTGCTGCACAAAGCTTCATAAAATCACGACGGTTGACGCCATGCTGGGAAAGCATGTTTTTTTCCCCTGTCATTATTATTCTATTGTCTATATACCCAATAGATTTCAAGATTCAGGAATGCAGCAAACAAAGGAATCCCGATCAGCTTACCGAAGTAAGTTATCCGGGTGATTGTGTGCTGCCAACGCACCTGCAACTTGAAAGATGACGGGTATACCCTTATGTAATGCATGGTTTAGTGTTAATAGTTTGTAACTCTGCGATTTTAATTAAGTTGATCTTTATCAATGGAAATTGATTGAATTAGCGTTCGGGGAATATCTGTGAACTAAAACCGTTTCAGCAAAATATTTCATTTGCCAGAAAATAAAAAATCTGTCAGGCGATATAGTGAAGAATCTAGATGGAATTCAATATCATTTACTAGAAATCATAAATTAATTTAATGACTTTAATTAGCGTTACTTATTTTAGTTATTTAATTGAGGATATAAGTTTCATAAAACTAAAATACAAAATCGGATAATGTCAACCCAAATAGTCACTCGTTATAGGTATATTAAGTGGGGGGGTTAACTTGCGGGAATACGTTGCAGTTGCCCTAATTTCACTTTAGTGAACAGATGACTCACCAGAGTGGCAATATCATGCTGCTCATCTTCGATAAACCCCCATCAATGGAAAAACACGGCTTTTTTTTTGATTTGGGCGATCCCCCGCAATCCTGCTCTTATTCACGCCGTTTGAGGCTATTTTCAGAGATTCTGGAATATGACCCGCACATACGCATTGCTACCCTCCGTTGTGTACTTGAACACAAAACGCGCGTTGACATCCGTCAACGATATACTTAGACTTCGATAAGTAATCAGGAGAGCGATGAAGGATCATCCCAATAAGCATATTCAAGCAGCCATTGACTATGCACTCTCTAAGGGCTGGAAATTTCGTTCAAGTAACGGGCATGCATTTGGTCGTCTCTATTGTGGAATATCTGAACATAACCAACATCAGATGAGTATTTGGTCTACACCTAAAAACGCCGAAAATCATGAAAAACAGATCTACCGTAAGGTCAATATTTGCAGCCCGGCTAACGAATAATCACGATGACAGGGCGGGCAACCGCCTTTTTTGGGAGACGCAACAGATGCAGTTCTATCACTTTTCACTGATGCTGGCAGGAGTCACCGCGGAGACCGCAGGATTGGAAGACTCTCTGTTTAGCCACGGTTGTGATGATGCGTTAATTTGTTTTTATGGCAAATCGGTTTATTTGGAATTTGATCGTCAAAGTGGATCAATTAGCCACGCTGTTTTGAGTGCTATCAATAATATTGAATCCGCCAATTTGGGGGCCACTGTTATCGCGGTAGACGCCCATTATGTTGGGCTGAGTGATATTGCGAGCCTAAGTCATATGTCGCGTCAGGCGGTGGCGATGTTGAAAGATGGTACGCGCGGCCCAGGTGATTTTCCCGCGCCAATTCAGCGCCTTAATGGCTCATCACCACTTTGGAACTGGGCCAGTGTAGCCGAATGGTTGAGTCAACATGGGAAGTTAGATGCACAAATGGCGCACTGCGCCCAAATTCTGGCAGATATTAATCTCGCGCTTCAATTACGGGCAGCAAAAGATCGTAATAATGTTAACCACTACCTTTCACTGTTAGAGCACCCCACTCAATTAGCTGAGTTCAGCCAGTCTGCGCAGGTAGCGAAGGCGAGCAGTCATTAATCAAACGCACTCATATCGTAGTTAATTGTATATTTTGCATATTAATCAATTTATCGGTAAATGAGTCGTGCTATGATTCGTTTACCGGTCACTATTCAACCGGTTAGGCAGCAAATGAGCTAATCCCGATGCGCTTACTCCAGTAAGTGATTCGGGTGACAAATCTGCCGGGAGCAGATTTGAACGCTGCATGCAGCGGCCTCGCAGAGGCGAGGCCCATGGACGGGCCGAGTAACCAGAGCAGCTAACACCGCTGCAACTTCAAGTAGGAAGGGGATGACCCAAACTAATTGGAGTTGCAGGTAGGCAGCAAACGAGCGAATCCCGATGAGCTTACTCCAGTAAGTGATTCGGGTGAACGAGAGCAGCTAACACCGCTGCAACTTCAAGTAGGAAGGGTCCATGATAAAACCATTCATTGTTGCTGCTATAACCGTCGCCACACTCAGTGGCTGCGCCAATAATAATACGCTTTCGGGTGATACTTTCAGCAGCTCTCAAGCGGGTCAAGCCCAATCGGTGACATACGGCACCTTGGTTTCTGTTCGTCCGGTTACTATTCAGGGTGGGGATGGAAATAACATTGCCGGTGCGGTAGGTGGGGCTGTTGTAGGTGGTTTTCTGGGTAATACCATTGGTGGTGGCACTGGGCGTCGTCTCGGTACAGCCGCAGGTGCAGTTGCCGGTGGCGTTGTCGGCCAGCAAGTTCAGAGCATGATGAACCGCAGTAGTGGGGTGGAATTAGAAGTCCGTCGTGATAATGGCACCACCTTCCTGGTTGTTCAGGCGCAAGGGGTGACACAGTTCCATGCGGGCCAACGGGTGACCATTGCTACCAATGGTAATACTGTCACTATAACGCCACGATAATTTTGTCGTTACCTAAGCCTGTATTCAATGAAGGTTAATGCTGACAATTGAGTTCCAATATCGCCCATAAAAAGCACCGTCCAGCCCTGAACGTTCGAGGGTAGGCTGGACGGTGAAAAATACGAACGTCACTATTCAGCTTTTTGCGCCGCTGATTTCACTACGTTCTCGCCGTGGTTACCAAAGAACTGATATAAGGTGTCTGACGCGGTTTTGGTTAACACCATAATTTCGATACGTCGGTTTCTGGCCGCTAAAGGCTCCATGGGTGCCAAGAGCATCTGGTCCGCCATCGCATTGATTTGCAGCACTCGCGCCTCACTCAACCCACCGTTTACCAAGGCTTTGTGCGCCATTAATGCCCTTTCACCCGACAGATTCCAGTTGTTATACCGCATTTGATCACGATAACGGGACGCATCGGTATGACCGGTAATAATGATTTTATTGTCCATTTCATTAAACGCCGGTGCTAACTCGGCCAGTAAGCGGCTGAAGAATGGGGTCAATACCGCACTGCTGCGCTGAAACATATCCCGCTGCTTATCATCCTGAATCAAGATACGCAGCCCCTGCGGCACCACTTCCATTTGCAGATTGGATTGTGCGTCATAGGCTGAGGTGATTTGCATAATAATGCGCGATAACTCCTCCATCTCTTTAGCTGACTTATCCACCACCTCTTCCAGTGACTGCTCCGGCTCCGGCACCTCCACCGCAAGGTTACTTTTGGTCTCTTTGGCCTGTTCGCGACCATCAATACTGTCGGAGTACTTGCCACCACCACTCTTACTTTGGGAGGGAATCGAAATATAGGAGTGCTTATCAAAAATGGTTTCACCATTTAGTTGCGCCACAATTTCTTGCCGCTCCTCCTCTGAGACTACCCCAACAATCCACAGCACCATAAACAGCGCCATCATCGCTAAGGTAAAGTCAGCAAAAGCCACCTTCCATGCGCCGGAATGACCGCCATCGTGTTTTTTTCTGGCGGCACGTTTAATAATTGTGGTTTGCCCACCTCTGGCCTGACTTCTCATTAGAGCCCTGCCGTCATCAGCGTGTTAATCCAGGAGTCCAACTTGGCGAAGGTCGGTTTGCTGTCCAGCGGCAACATTTTGCGGCCCGCATCGACGGCCAGTAACGAAGGTTTTCCCGCCACATGATTGACCAATACCATGCGTACACATTCAAAAAATGCCAGTTTCTTTTTCATCTCTTGCTCCATGGCATTGGCCATAGGATCCATCAAGCAATAACAGATAAATACCCCGAGGAAGGTGCCGATCAATGCTGCGGCAACTTTGATGCCAATCATCGCGATCGAACCGTCAATGGATTGCATCGTTATAATAATGCCCAACACCGCGGCGCAAATACCAAAACCGGGCATGGCTTCTGCGGTGCGATGAAAGGAGCGTGAAGGTACCAACAACTCCTCCTCCACAGCGGATAATTCTTGTTCTAATATCCCTTCCAGTTCGTGCTGGTTAATTTTCCCCATCGCCATGAGGCGAAAGTTATCAGAAATAAAAGTCACTAAATGGTGGTCTTGTAAAATAAGGGGGTAGCGTTGAAACAGTGGGCTATTTGCTGGGGTTTCAATATGCTCATCCAGACGTTTTAAACCACCTTCGTCGACCATTTCCAGCAATTCATAAAGCAGCATCAATAGCTGCTGCTGAAATTCAGCGGTATATTCACTCTTACGTGTTACTGCAACAATCTGATGCCACATCTCCTTTAGCACGTAACCAGGGTTCGCTAATATCATGGCACCAATACCGGAACCAAAAATAATAATAATTTCACCTGGCTGCCAGAAGGAAGATAACATTCCGCCTGACATGATATAGCCGCCAATCACACACCCCATAATAACCAGCAGGCCAAATAACTTTTGCATAACACCCTCGATAATTTAAAAAAATGATTTGATCTTCTGAACTAATTTCTTATTTAGCTGACAGATACGTGCTTCCGTCAGGTCTAATATCTGAGCAATCTCTTTCATACTCATTTCTTGCTGATAATAAAGATGTAGAATCATTTGCTCACGTTCGTCGAGTGAGGCAATGGCATGATTAAGATTATCTTCAACAATGATACTTTCGTCTAACTGACGACTCTGTAAAGCATCGGTAGGCGTTTCTAATGAGAGAATGTCATCCAGACTCTCCATGGCGCTGGCGCTCTCTAATAACAGGTACTCTTGATACTCCTCCGCTGTCAGTTGCAGCTCTGACGCTATCTCCTCAAAGCTCGGCTCATGGCCCAATCGCCGTGCTATTTGCCGGATAGCTTCATTGATTTTATGGGTTTTCTGCCTTAATCGACGTGGCCGCCAGTCATGTTCACGCAGTTGATCCAGTACTGCGCCACGAATACGATGAACAGCATAGGCGGCAAATTGCCCATCAGGATGACCATAGCGGCGCAAAGCCTCTAATAGCCCCATCAGCGCAATTTGCTGCATATCCTCCCTGCCGATAACACTGTCCGCCTGAAATGAAAGTTGCCTGACAATACGTTTCACCAATGGTAAATACGCGTCCAGATATCTCCCTTCGTCCGCAGAGGTCAGTGCTGAATTATCGTTAGTTTCTATTATTGCCATATTGATTACTGGAAGACCATTCGACTAATCACCACATCATCAAATGGCATGGGTGCATTCAGTTTTTCAAAATCACTTTTATATTCATTCATTAGCTGGCGGCGTAAATCAACAATAGACGTATGACGCACGGCCTGATAATCCATACTGGAAAGTAAACTCACTGTTGCGGCCCGAATAACTGGCACCATCGCAACAACTTTCTTAATGTCATTATCATCACCAGTGGCGACACCTAATTCCAACTGTAGGTAGCGCTCACTCTTATTATCTTTCAGCGTAATGACCATGTTTTTAATTTCAACAAACTGAACTGCTTTGTTACCACGGATGAATGATTTGCTAATAGTCACCGGCTGGCTGTTGGCCTCGCCTAAAATAGTATTACGGAAAAATACCGCCAATGCTGCGACCAGGGCAATCAATAAGATAATTACCCATATTTTCTTGCTGTTCATTTATAGTCCTTTATACAGTTATGAGGAGCGTACCGTCGTCGGCACTCTTATTTCCTTGGGTCTCAATATGTTGAGCAGCCAAAATATCCTCTTGCTGCTGTTGATGTTGCTGCTGTCGTTGCTGCTGCTGTTGTTGGCTATTGGCTGATATTTGTACTTCCACAACCTGCGTATTTTGCCCAAGCAACATTTGACGTAACTCCGCGCTGGTCTGCTGTAATGCCCGAAAAACGTCCCCTTGGCCCGCATTGATATGAACCTGTAATTTCCCTCCTTCCATATGCAGTGAGATATCAATTTTGCCCATATCCGGTGGATCGAGGCGAATGGTGGCATGTTGCACCTTATTCTCGACCTGCATTTGTAGGCGATCGCCAAGCACAGTACGCAACTGCTGTGGCCACTCTTTCTGGCTATTTGCCAGGGTTAGCTGACTCTCCATCCGTGGGGCGGCCGCTGCTTCATGGGGGCTATTAGCGATATGGCTCGCCGCCGATGACATCATGGCAATCCCCCCTTCGGTCAACATAGGGTTAAGAAGCTGACTTTCACGAGTCGCCGCTAGCGGTACAGTGACATTCAGACGCGGGCCAATGGATTTCAGCAAGTCCATCAATGGCGATGATTTCTCTGGCATCACCACTGGGGCCGGTTTTTCCATTAGATGACTCTCCGCAACTGACTCCGGGCGCGGAAAAGCGGCGATCGTCAAGGGCGGCGGATTCTGTCCATAGCCTTGCAACAGCACATTGAGCAGTTGCTGGTTCTGTTCATCTGTCGGCGGCAACATAGTCACGTCGTCACCCTTGCCATCAAATCGAACAATCAAGTCCATCACCACAGATGGCCGTAATGAAACCGGCTGATGTGGCTGCCATACCTGCGATAACGCATCGTCAAATGTGGTCAGAGGGTTTAACTCGCCCTCATCTGCACTGCCCATAATCGGGGTCTCCCCCATTTTGGCCTCTGATGCCAATTGACTGCCTGCCTGAGTAAAGCCAGATAATGTAATCACCTCGCCCTCTCTTCTTGCGCCATATTCTGATAGGCAGAGATAGCCACCGCGGCATAAGCGGTAACGCCTTCTTGCTCCTCTCTCAGTCTCAGAATCTCCGCCTTCAACCGCTGCGATTCCTGCTGGCAATAGTAGTAAGCCTGTTGATATATCTCTTTCAAACGCATCACTGCCAACGCCCTTGTCTGAGAATTTTCCTGCCCGGCCGGTGAGGCTAACAACTGAGTAATCCGTTCATCTAGACTCTCTATTTGCGCCAAATCTTGCTGCACAACCGCTTGCTGCAAAGTGACACTCAGATCATTAATCAACACGATGCTTTCCATTAGCACTCCTTATTGCCTTCCCATCCCGTCCGCAGAGTGGCGATTATTTTTTCCACTTCATCAATATGCTTAGAAGACATTTTAATACTGGCGTCATATAACCGATAAACACAGTGGCTATATAAGTTGGCAGTATTAGTTGCCAATTCGCCACCATGAATAAAGTCTAATGAGCCTGTTAGTGCGTTTAAAACATCAATGCATTTATTAATGCTATTGGCCTTATGTTCATAACGTTTAGCTTCAATATGTCCTCTGGCCCTGACTAATTCATCCATCAATCCATTAAACATAATTAATACTAATTGCTGCGAAGTCGCACCTGCAGTTTGAATACCAATATCAGCCGACTGATAATCGTGGAAATTCTGATCAAGTAACATCAAAAACTCGCCTGTTGATTTAACATCTGCATGGTACTTTCCATTTTATCTAACATCTCATTCAGTCGATTAAACTTGAGTAAATTCGCCTTTAAAGTACGTTCATAACTTTTCTCCAATCCATCCTTCATGCTTTCCAGTGATGTTTTACGCATTGCCAGCATCTCTGAACGGTTTTTTAACAAACCGTCGCTGGTGCTCAAATAAGGATCTAAGGCTTTATCTATCTTATTAATCAGCCCATCGGGGCCACTCAATAACTCTGTTATGCTCGTAGGCGAGTTTTTCAACACTTCCGCTAATTTTTTACTGTCGAGTTTCAATTCACCGTTGCGGTCAAAGGACACACCAATCATGCCAAGGCTTTTTCCACCATAGCTTTGCCCTGCCAGGCTATTCAAACTTTGCTTTATCGTGGTAGATAATGAGTCACTACGATCAGTTGAACTCACCGCCGATTTCGCGCTATTAAAGGCATCAACAAATTTTTTAATTTGTGCTTCAGTTTCTGTTGGTTCAACGTCAACCTTCACTTCAAGTAGTGGGTCCCCCGTCTGTTGAACTTTAATCAACTCAATTGTTACACCATTGATCACTTTATCTAGCGTATTGCTGCTGTTTTCGACTTTCAAACCTTGGCTTTTATCACCAATAAAAATCACGGAATCTTGAGCCGTGGTCAGTATTTTTTCATTAATAGGGGCAAAAATTGCAGGCCGGTTGCTACCAAATGTAATTTGATTCGCTTGACCACTTTTATCACTGGTCAGCAAAAGAATCTCTTGCCCATTACTACGTACCACCGCAGCAGTAACACCGGGATTATCTTTACTACTGTTAATCGCCAAGGCTAGATCTGACACAGTATCAACGTCTTTAAGCTCAACATTTAGCGGTTTTCCAGCAACACTCAGTTCTAGTGTCCCTTGCTCACGTTTCACCAGTTCATCCGTAATACCGGTGTAGGCCAATTGATGTTGACTGGCCAATTGCTCAACAAAAAACGAATAGCTGCCTTTTACTGCTTTCTCATTGGCACTAATGGTTGCAACTTCCTTAATACTGCTGCTGGCCTTATTTTTCAGTAAGCCCTCTTCCGTTTTTCCCAAATCCTTTAATGTCGTGCGAAAGCTATTTAAGCCCGATTTTTGCTTATCTAATGCCGCTTGCTGCGTTTTTAATTGTTTTTCTAAATTATGATGGCGCTCTTTGCGCTTAGCGAAGAGTCCATTGGTCACTTGTTTGCTTATCAAATCGACATCAATACCCATTTTCGTCTCCTCAGCGAGCTCATTTTTAATGGCCTACTGTTTGTCATTGCGGTCAATACCATAACCAATGCAATAGCCATGCCAATAATTAACTTGTTGACTTTAAAGTAATTAATTTGATTTGCGGAAGTATCTCTTCCCTACTTCCCGCAGGGAAAGCAAATTTCGGTCAAAAAAATACCGCCAAAAGCAGCGGTATTGTTTGAGTAGTAATAATGATTAGAACAGTTGTGCAACCATCTGACCCATTTGGGTATTTTTAGACAGTGCCTTAATACCGCTGTTCATCAGCAACATAGCGGTGTTCTGTGCAGTTGAAGCGGCAACGGCATCAGCATTCATAATTGAATCTTTAGCAGCCATGTTGCCATCACGCATATTGGTCAGGTTGTCACTAGAATAGCCCAGACGGTTAATACCCGCAGCCAGGGAAGCAGTTACAGAGCTGTAATCACCAATAGCAGTATTCAATTTAGTAATAGCTTCTTTTGCATTATCAGCAGTCGTTAAGTCTAATCCGACCAAGCCACCAGACTTATAACGGCCATCATTCTCTTTCAAGTTATCTAGCTCCGCCTGTGCTTTAGCACTATCCCCCGCAAGGGTATTATAAGCATCAAGAGCCGTTGTCCAAGTAGTCACAGCAGCAGAACTAGGAGTACCACTACCTGTTTTTATTTCTTGGTCAAATGCCACTTTCGCTAGATCGTATGCAGCTTGCCCGCCTGCCAATGCAGTATCTGCTGTTGCTTTAGCGTCTTCCAAATCAAATAACATCTTTTCGATAGTGCCAGCAGTAGCAGCAGTATTACCAACGGTGCCCGGAGATGATACAGTATCTCTTAAGCCAGTAATTTCAGTTGAGATATCAATTTTAATCACATCTTCAGCACTGGCACCGGTCTGGAAAACCAACTCGCCATCTAACTTACCACCGGTCGCAAACAACTTACCGTCACCAAACGTAGATTTTTCCAGCGTGGACTGCAATTCTTCACCCAGAGACTTAAATTCTGCATTTAATGCAGCACGGTCTTGAGCACCATTGGTCGCGTTAGATGCTTGGGTTGCCAGCTCTTTCATACGATTCAGGATACCATCAGAACCCGCCAATGCACCGTTAGCGGCTTCCAACATGGCAGAGCTTTGTGCATTGTTACGCAGAGATACATTCTGACCCGTGATAGCGGCATTCAAGCCAGCAGCAATTTGTGAACCGGCAGCATCATCTTTTGCACTCAGAATACGCAGACCAGTGGATAATTGGCTGGTTGCTTTGTTATACATGCTTTGTGATTTGTTCAATGCTTTAGCCGCGATGAAAGCCTGTGATTGGTCGTTAATACTTAATCCCATGATCATTTTCTCATTTTAGCGAGAGCTACCTATTAGCTCCCTGCCGGTATCTGAGAAAAGCGTCACTGCAAGCTAGGAAATTAAATAGTAAAATAAAAAAAATTGGTTAATAGAATTAACCTTACAAAGAATAATAAGTAGTTACATTTATTGCGCGTAACAGAACGACACATTTAAATAGCAAATTAAATGGATATTGTTTTTGACTATTTATTCAGTATCAATGCTTAATTAATTAACTTGAAATGCGAGTCTTACATACACCTTTTAGTTTACCTTGCTCACTAACATCTAATTTTATATAATACTCACTGCATTAATTTAACATTCTCAGATAGCAGGGCTATCGTCTCCTACAAAAAGATCTTCATTGAGATAAGCACTATCATGATAATAACCTATGTTACACATTAGGTTTTTTGGGTTCTATTTATTATAACTTATTAAATACTTAAAACTTTATGGTAGTTTCCTGCTACCAGTGGAGTATTGCTGCGAATATTAAAATGAAAAAATGTCAATATAAAGTAAATAAGTGGTCGATTGACCTTTCCACCGGTTTTATCACTCATCAGGAAACCGGCGAACAAAAGCGCTTAGGGGAATATCAACTTAAGTTGCTGACTGTACTACTGCAACATACTGGGCAGATCCTCTCACGAGACGAGTTAACCGATCTGGTATGGAAGCGCCGGGTCATTGGGAATAACAGCTTACCCAATGCCATCCATACCTTACGGGTCGCTTTAGGTGACGATAAAAAACAGCAACGAATTATTCAAACTATACCTAAAATTGGTTATCTGTTAGATGCTACTTATTGTGAAGTCATTGAATTAGATGAAGAGCCATTCATACAGAACAATAACGTGATTCTTGATGATCAACTTATTGCTCATCAAGAATCCCCCGATAATAGCAACCATAGTTTACCTGCCGTTGACGCAGATAACACAGAAGAACAACCCGCAACAGCGGCTAATTCATCAGAAGAATTCGATACACTCGATAAGCAGACTGTTGAAAGTGCCGTTGGCCATACCGCGAAAACAGCATATGGATTATCTGAAGAAAGACATTCTTCTACGATGCTCGCGTTGAGCAAACCACAGAAACGTATAAAATCTAATCGGCTGAAAATCTTAATCAGTTCGCTCAGCATCGTTGCTTTGGGGGGAGGAATTGCGCTATACCTAGCGGTACAACAGAATACAGCCACGACTTATCATGCCACAGAGCTAGGTGCGGGGACTTATAGCAATATCCGAATGTACCAGATCGCCGATAATCGTTTTGACAAACAAAATGCCGATGATTTGTATGCACGAATAAAAAATACGCTTTATAAAACAGATAAAGATCTCAAAACAAAACAAGCGCACTTACAAATTTATTACCATATTTCTCTAAGACGACTTGATTATACCATTTCGGTAGAGACACGCTGCGATAAAAAACAACTCAATATGACGATTTACCATTGGCGGCAAGATGACAATTTGTTGAATAACGTTATCTACAATGAGACTGAGAGAAAAATAAATGAAATACCAAGCTGCTAAAATATACTCTGCTCTATTAATATCCTGTGTATCATTTACCGTTTTGGCTATTGCACACTCTGATGACACGCGGGTAAATTCACGTAGTGAGCTACAAATGGGCTTCTACGATCTACTATCTCATAAAAAAGAAATCTACGATGTTCGCGTCACCGCAATGAATGACACTGTCATTAGCACTATTACTAATCCTAATGATAATCGGTTTATTTTTAAAGGTAAGTTTACGATTGAACCTGCGCAGAACCAGCAAATAGTTTATAAATATACGCCTATATTTTATAACAATCCGACATCATGGAAAATGATTGATGGTTTTATGGATTATATGACGCATAATGATATTTATATGACGCCAATGATCGTCGATGGTCAGCCTTTACTCTATGGATTAAGTGGTATATTTCTGGATGATACCCGCCAGATAAAAGAAAGTGAAAAGGGGAATTAGCCCCCTAATCATTTTAGTCATGAAAATTTAACTTTTTAGCTTATAAATAGATTTCTAACTGTAGAATGATGTAAAAATCCTTGGCCACGAACACCTTGCGACTCGATTATATAAAATGTACGCTCAGATAGTTGCTTTTGAGACAGTCGTTTAGCGATCGTTATTGCGGTATCGGGTTGAATGACACCGGCTATTCCTGCAACTCGTTCGCGCGCATTTTCCTTGAGCTTATTGAGTTGTCGTAGCTGCTCAGTAATCAAGGAAAGTGTCTGCTGAACCTCTTTAGCGTATTCTCTGACAACAAATGGCTGACCAACAATATCCCGTATTTTATCCTCCAGGACTCGTTCGGCCTGTAATTCGACACGTTGAAACTGACCTGCTGGATAATGTAAACCTTCCCCTCGTACCGCTAAATGCTGATTTATCCGCGCCCATCGATGCTCATCAGTTTGAAATACCACTTGATTATTAGCATCTAGCTGTCCATGTATACCTAAGCGTCCCAAAATTTTGTTTAGCTCGAGCAATTTTTGTTTAGACGTACTTTGCGCAGATAATTTAAAAGCTACAACACTATTAGCCTCATCCGTCAATGAAAATAGTAACGTTTCACGCGCCGATGTTTGTAGTACTTTATTTATACCGTTAATCGTAAAATTGACTTTGGGCTGACTTTCTAACGAAATCTTTAGTTGTCGATCCACGGTACCGCCAGAGGCGACTTCTCTTTGTTCCAGCCACGATAATAACTGTTGGGACTGTTGCTTAACGGCTTTATGGCCTTGACTTACGGTTTGTTGAAGTGCGGACAACTGTGATTCTATTTCCAATAGATAGTGATCAGCTTGCTGTAGGGAGGTCAATTGTTCATTAAGCTGTACGTTATAGCGCAATGGCTCAACAGAAAGATAACCGGACTCAGGAAAGGCTGTTTTTACTGTTGGCCTTCTTAGCGGTTTTGTTTCGCGAGTTTTATCAACACCGACACGTTGAGGCGTGGCTACCCCGGCAGAAATGCCGGGATTAATACCTGAGGTTCTTACCTGCATAAATTTCTAACTCAAAGATAATTAAAAAGAGATAATTGACTTATTTTTGAATAAATATTGTGCGATATTTTTGTTGATAACATATTATCTTGCAATTCAGCATTAACTTTGAATATATCGACACCTGATAGATCTTTCTCTAAATTGGCATTAACAATCTGAATGTCATCGTGAATATTTTTTAAGTGATCCAGTCGATTTTGTCTGGCACCCAACTCTGTTATCATGCCACCCACTTTCCCTGCTGCGACATCCGTCGCTGCAAGCATATCGCTGATATCTTGGCTATATGAAGAGGGCGAAATATTTGGATCGACCATCTTATCCACCAGTTTTTTCAAATCACTTAATATCTCTAAATTATTATTTGATGTTGAAAATGCACTACTTAGGTGTGTATTTTCCGTCATTGTCACACCATCACTGACTATCGTCTCTCGACTATCGCTATTGCCTTGATAGATATATATGTTCTGAACTTGATCGTACACAATAGGTTTGACATTGCTTTTTGTTCCCGAAAATAAGTAATTACCTTCAGAGTTTTGTGAATTAAGATCGGTAATCACCCCTTCAATCAGCATATCCACTTCGCGACCCAAGATAGCAGACTGGGTTGCTGAGTGATTGCTGTTCTTCGCTGTTAACAGCTTATTGTGAATGGATAATAATTGGTTATCCAATGAAGTTAAGTTTGCTTCCTGAGCAGTCAGATTACCTGACAAGCGGGAAATATTTGTTTGATATTGTTCAACAGATTTTTTTGATTTTTCCAAATGAGCTAACTGCATACTGGCAACAGGATCGTCAGATATCTGGTTAATGCGCTTACCTGTTTTCAATTGCTGGTCTAATTTGGCATAGTCAAAGGTACGCTGAGAAATACTTTCCATCATTATTTTGGATAAATTAGTACTGCTGATTCTCATTTAATGTCCTTAATTATCGAAATAGTGACAGAAGCTCAGAAAAGATCCGATCTCCAGTTGAGATTACTTTCATATTAGCTTGGTAAACTTTGCTATATTCCATAACATTTGCAGCTTCTTCATCGTTTTCAATACCACTGAGGCTGTCACGATTAAATGTTGCGATGTCTAGCATGTTTTTTGTTTGCGTTATCGATTGTTGATTTTTACTACTGGCAAATGCAACATTACCGACTAGGCTGGCACCAGCATCGCTTAAACTTGTTGATCCAATTCCTGGCAACGTTATTCCATCGCCTTTAATAGCAATAAGACTATGTAAATTACTGGCATCACCGACTGCATTTACGTTACTTGAAAAACCCAATTCATTCGCTTTTATATCAGTCACTAACAACATACCCGTAGGGTTCGTCCTATCAAAATTAAATAATTGCTTACCTGCAGCACCACTTAAATCATAACCCGCTGTTAATTGATTATTAATTTTATCGGCTAATTGTTCTGCCATTCCCTCGACTATTGCTTGAGTCTCAGCTAATACACCAGATTCATAATCATTAATTGCACCAAGCCCTGCACCACAGGACATATCTATCGCATAGCTCGTTCCCGAAAACTTCAAATCTATGTTTGGATTAGGGGAAGTTGAATTTAACTCAAGCACAGAGACTGACTGACCACTGATCAATGGGAGCCCTCCCTTCATTGTGATAGCATAACTACCATCTGTTGCCTCTGTAACATTAATATCCAACAACTTACTCAGCTTCTTGACTTGCTCATCTCTGTTATCCTGCAATGCACTCACATTACTATTGTTTGCACTCATTAAGACGATCTTTTGATTATATTGTGCAATATTTTCAATCAGATCGTTAATTTGAGTTACCATCCCTTCTCGCTGGAGAGCTATTGTATTTTTTTGCTCTTTGGCTGATGCGGCAAAATTATTAAAGCTCAATGCCAGTGACTGGGCTTCATGAATCACATTTTCTCGATAGGCCGGTGATGCAGGATTAGATGTTGCCAAAGTCAAGCCATTAAAAAATGCCTGTAATCCTGTTGCTATCCCAGTATTTTCATCACCGATGGCATATTCAAGTTTTGATAAGTAGTTTTGTTTACTACTAAAGTAATTATGATTACTGGTCTCTTTCCATTCTTCACGGATAAGGTGCTGTTCGGTAATTCGCTTAAATTCATCGACTCTGACGCCATTACCTGCACTGAGTCCGGTACCTTGTGTACCTAATGCACTTTGCTCTACTCGCTGACGTGAATAACCAGGTGTTTTTGCATTAGCAATATTCATTGCTGTGGCATTGAGGTGAGCCTGTGCCGCCTGCATTCCACTGAATGCGGTATTAATAAAATTCATACTCTTCCCTGCCGTCATGATTAAGTGATAATTGCGCTTTAAGACCAATAAGCGGCTATTTTGTCCACAGACTTAAATAGCCACCCAGAGGTGGGTTACTTATTTCCCAACTGTTGGATCAGCAAGTGAGCAATGCCGCTACTACGTTGAGAGGCCAACGTAGTCGCAAGTTTGTCATCGTAGAAGTCCCGCATCATGCGCTGTTGCTTGCTGTTAAAAGGGTCATCATCTGCAGCCAGCGCTTCGGCAGATTTGCGCATTTGCTGTAACAGCGAGCGCATAAATAACGCCTCAAACTGTACCGCCGCCTGCTCCAGATCTTGTGGCCGCAAATCCCCGGAAAAACTCCCCGGCATCACTGGGGCTGACTTATTAATTGCTTCAATCATGTATCATCCTTAAATTACGACCAGTTCAGCATCCAGCGCACCCGCTTCATGCAAGGCTTGCAGTATCGCCATGATGTCATCGGGCGAAGCCCCCAAGCTGTTGATGGTATTAACGATGCTGCGTAAGCGCGTCCCCGCAGGTACCACCACCATTTGATTGCGCCCTTTGCTAACTTCAATATCACTTTCTGGCGTTGCCACGGTTTCACCCGCCCCGAATGGATTGGGTTGGCTGACATTCGTCTTTTCACGGATACTGACCGTCAAGTTACCGTGTGAAACCGCCGCTGCGCGCACCATCACGCCTTCGCCAATCACCACTGTGCCGGTGCGGGCATTAAACACCACCCGTGGCGATTGCTTGCCCGCATTGATTTGCACGTCTTCCAGCAGTGACATAAAGGCCACTCGCGCACCGGCATCCAAGGGAGCATTAACCATGACGTTAGTCGAACTTTGTGCCACCGCCGTATTGCTGCCGAAGGCCCGATTTAGCGCTAACGCCACATTATTAGCTGACTTAAAACTTGGGCGTTTCAGGTTAAGGACCACCTGACTGTTACTTTGAAAATCGCTGGGGATCTCGCGCTCAATGCTACCGCCATTGGGAATGCGACCCACTGTTGGCGTGTTGACCGTCACACTCGATCCGCTGTCGCCTTCAGCTTTAATGCCACCGACAATCACATTGCCTTGCGCCAAGGCGTAGATTTCACCATCGGCACCACGTAGCTGGGTCAATAGCAGTGTGCCGCCGCGTAGGCTTTTGGCATCACCAATGGAGGACACTGTGATATCAATGGATTGTCCGCGAGCATAACCGGGGGGCAAGGTTGCGCTGATCGCTACCGCCGCCACATTTTTCACTTTAGGATCCATTTTCTCCGGCAGTTGCACCCCAAACTGGCGCAACATGTTCGCCATTGACTGGCCGGTGAATTTCACCTGGTTTTTATCCCCAGAACCATCAAGGCCCACCACCAGGCTGTAGCCCACCAATTGGTTGCCTCGTACCCCTTGAATGTCCACCAGCGTTCCCAGTGGTTGAGCCATGGCCGCTGGCAGGGCGAACCATAAACCCAGTAGCACAAAATAACGTCGTAACATGTTGGCTCCTGCTTAAATAGGGAATAGCGGGTGATTAAAGAAGCGTGTTAGCCAGCCGGCTGAGTTAGCATCACTGAGCGCACCACGACCCGCATAGGAGATGCGGGCATTAGCGATTCGCTGAGAAGATACCGAGTTATCCCGCTCGACATCATCGGCCCTCACCAATCCGGTGACGCGCATGTACTCATCCCCCTGATTGAGGGTCAGCCATTTTTCGCCACGGATAACCAGTACGCCATTGGGCAAGACCTGATGTACTGCAACCGTGATCGAGCCACGTAACATATTCTGCTGGGCCGAGGTGGCGCTGCCATCAAAATCACGCTTACCGGAGATGGAGCCACCGAACTTATTCAGCTTTTTCCCCAGCACTTCAGGGACACCCAAACTCATCTCGTTTTTTTTGCCAAAGTTAGTTTTAGCCTGCTTGCTCGATTGGGTGGATTCATCCAGCTTAACGGTCAAAATATCACCGACCCGATAAGCACGCCGATCTTGGAGCAGCGACCAGTTGTACGCGGGCTGAAACAGCCCGCCCCCTTCTTTAACTGTGTTTGGCTGTACTACATTGACCGGAGGTGCAAAAGCCGCGTCGTCTTTATGCACCAACAGAGCGGGGGTTTCACACCCGGTCAATGTCAGTACCACAGGTATTAATCGTAAAAACCTTTTCATTCATCTTTCACTTTTCAACGGAGGATGCTGACAGTTACAGCGTTTGAGTCACAAACTTCAGCATGTCGTCGGCAGCAGAGACCATTTTGGCGTTCATCTCATAGGCGCGTTGCACGGTGATCATGTCGACCATCTCCTCAACCACTTGTACGTTTGATCCCTCCAGTGATCCATGTTCCAACTGACCAAAGGCCTCTTCGCCGGCGACACCTTCCACCGCACCACCACTGGCAACGGTTTCTTTGTAAAGGTTGCCACCCATGGCCTCCAAACCGGCCGGATTCACAAAATTGACGAGGGTAATTTGCCCCAATTCAACGGGTTCCGTCTCCCCACCTACGCGAGCACTCACAGTGCCATCTTTGGCGATCGACAGATCCTTGGCGCCAGCAGGCATTTCAATTTGCGGGATCAACGGCATCCCCTGAGCATTCGTCAGGACGCCATCGGCATTAATGGATAGATTACCGGCACGGGTATAAGCCAGGCCGCCATCGGTGGTTTCAATCTGGAAGAAGCCCTGGCCGGCGATCGCCACATCAAATTCACCTTTGGTGACCTTGATATTGCCGACGGTAAACTGTTTTTGGGTGCCCACCACTTTGACGCCACTACCAAACTGAATGCCATTCGGCGTGGCATTATTTTGATCCAGCGGTGCGCCGGGGGTGCGTTGGTTTTGGTAGAACAGATCTTCAAACACCACGCGGTCACGTTTAAAACCGTCGGTATTGACGTTGGCCAGGTTGTTTGAGATGGCGTTCATTTTGGCATCTTGTGCCGCCAAACCGGTTTTACTGACCCATAAGGCTGGATTCATTGTTGCTGCTCCTTAATTTCCATATCCATACAATAAGCATGTGTGGTGACCGCCATTAACTGCCACGGATCATCCGGTTCCCTGACTGGGCCAGATCTTCTGCCACTTTCATCATTTTGATTTGCGCCTCAAATTGACGGCTGAGAGAAATGCTGGCTGTCATTTCATTGATAGCGGAGATATTGCTGCTCTCCAGATGCTTACTCACCAGTTGAACATTCTCGTCACGGGGTGCAACGCCACGGCGATTCACCAATAAACCACGGTTATTTTTACTGAGCTGATTGGTCGGGATATCCACCAGTTTTATGCGGTCAACATCTGCCGGTGTCTTAATGCCACCCTCTTGCGGAATAATGGCAATGGTGCCGTCATCGGCCACCGATAATGAGGTGTAAGGCGGTAACACGATCGGGCCACCATCACCCAATACTGGTAAGCCGTTGATGGTCAAGTGACCCTCTGGTCCCACGCTCATCTGACCGTTACGGGTGTAAACTTCACGGCCACCACTGAGTACGGCGATCAGTCCGCTGTCTTTAATGGCGATATCGAGATCACGACCAGTTTCCTGCAAACTGCCCGCGGTCATATTGACGCCAGCCGTTTGGCTGAGTACCGCCACGCGGCTGTTATAGCCACTGCCCGGCACTGGCGTCGCGGTGGCGCGTTCCAGATCGGCTCGAAAGCCTTGTGTATTCACGTTGGCAAGATTATTCGAGTGAATTTGTTGCTGCATCAGGCTGCGATTAGCGCCACTGACGGCGGTATAGATAAGCTTATCCATTACAGCACCTGGAACAGTGCATTCATCATGCTGTCATTGGTGCTGATGATTTTGGTATTCGCCTGATAGTTACGTTGTGCCGTCATTAGGCCAACCAATTCGGCGGTTAAATCCACATTGGATGATTCCAAAGCGCCAGCCTCCACATTCCCGAGTAATCCCGTTCCCGGCGCCCCCAACAGTGCAGTACCCGATTTACCGGTTTCACTCCAACTCGTCCCATTTTGAGTGGCCAAACCATTAGGGTTTGCAAAGTTTGCCAAGACTAATTTGCCTTGTAGCATCCGTTCGCCATTGCTGAAGGTGGCATATAGCGATCCGTCACTTTCGATGCGTTCGCCATTTTTAGTGCCTGCGGTGTAACCATCACTTTTATTTTTAGTGGTCGCGAACATGCCATTAAATTGCTTAGTACCGGTGTAATCAATGTCAAGACTGTAAGTCGCCGCACCCGCTGGAGTAAATGTACCTGCAAGCGCCGTTTTGTGGGCGGTTGTGTTATCCAGAACGCCATTCACATCGAACTGCAAAGTATGTGCTAAAGCACCCGCCACAGTCGCATTGTCGATGGTGAACTCCACCTTCCATGAGCCAACAGGAGTCGCCTGCTTAATGAAATATTGGTTCAGCGTGTGCTCGCGGCCTAAGGAGTCATAAATCGTTGAGGTGATACTGGTGTTATAACTGTCACTTGCCGTAGGGCTAAAGGTAGCATTAGTGGGTACGCTGGCAGTGGCCTGCAGATTTGCAATAATATCCACTTTAGTGGACGCTTTTGCCGGCAGACCAGTACTGTTGACCTGTAAATCGGTAATCACACCCGTTTGCAAATTCCCCATAGCATCTGCTGGGTAACCCTGCAATTTCATGCCCATCGAGTTGACCAACTTCCCGCTATTATCTGTTTCGATGGCACCTGCGCGGGTATACACCGTATTACCCGAACCGTCTTTCATTACAAAAAAACCACCGCCGGAGATGGCCAAATCCATGGCTTTGTCGGTTCGGTTGATAGACCCTTCTTTGCTGATACTTTGCGACACGCCAGTGACCGCCACCCCCAGTGGCTGCGATTGGGCATACATGGAGCCAAACTCGGTCCGGCCCGATTTAAACCCTTTAGTCGCAGAGTTGGCGATATTGTTACTGATGGTGTTCAACTGTTCGGTCACGGCACTTAGACCGGTATTGGCAATACTGAAACTCATAACATATTTCTCTTATAAATTAATTCGTTAGATATAACGTCACACCGATGGTGTCAGACCCCAAACTGTTTTATTTTGCTATAAGGCACATCACCCACACCGGCGACATTCAATTGCGCCATGCCGCCGTTCTGAGGGATACGCGCACTGCTCACCGCACCGGCTAATTCCAGCGGAATAAATTCTTCCCCACTGCTGCTCACCGCACTGATGTGATATTTGCCCGGTTTGAGGTTTTCCTTGGCAGGATCGATAGTGAAGTTCACGTTGCCCGCGGACCGTTCGCCAAGGTTGATTTGATGATCCTTCCCTGATGCATCGGTCAGATACACCGTCAATGGTGAGGCCGCATGCTGTAACGTCAGTCGCCCACTTTGGCTCACCGTCCCCAGTTCCACTTGGTCGCTTTCAACCATCACTTGCTGCCCCACCAGATTAGCGGTCGCCATGGCCTGCATTCTTTCCATCTGCACCGTATTTCGGTTCAGCATTTTGGCCATGTTTTCAGTCGATTGGACCTGAGAAAGCTGTGCCATTTGGCTGACGAACTCAGTGCCATCCGCCGGGTTTAGTGGGTCCTGATTCTGAATCTGCGCCACCAATAACGTCATAAATTGGTTATTAAGCTGCTCACCGCTTACTTGCCCCTCAGGAGATAACAGATTTGGGCTATTCGTCGATAAACTTCTGTTTTCACTAATGTTCATGCTTAACGCTCTCCAAGTCTTAATACGCTCTGTTGCATACTTTTTACGCTGTTGAGGACTTCAACATTGGTTTCAAAGCTGCGTGATGCCGACATCATGTCAGCCATTTCTGACACCACATTGACCGCCGGATAAAAGACATACCCCTGTGGGTTAGCCAGTGGGTGATTTGGCTCATAACGCTGTACCGCCCCCCCAGTTTCAACCACGTCCAACACCTGTACTTGCGCGCCATACAAACCACGGGGGCTAGCGGCACTACGCGGGGAATAAACTGCCGAAAATACCGGGCTGCGTGCCTTATAAACATTAGCCGCAGAGGCCGCTGGTGACTCCGCATTCGCCAGGTTGCTGGCGATGGTATTGAGCCTGATGGTTTGGGCGGTCATCGCGGAGCCTGATACCCGATAAATATTGTTAAATGACATTCTTATTTCCCTTCAATTGCCTGTTTCAAACCGGCCAATTTCATATTGAGAAATGACACACTGGTTTGATAATCAAGGGTGTTTTTTGAAAACTCTGCCTGCTCGACATTCAATGCCACGGTGTTGCCATCTTGCGATGGCTGATATGGCAGCCGGTACTTCATTTGAGGTGATAGCATCTGCGCTGACACCCTCTCTCCTCGTTTTGCTCGTTGCATTTCAGCGGCAAAATCAATATCTTTAGCCTGAAAATTTGGCGTATTCACATTCGCTAAGTTGGCCGATAGCAGCTCTGCTCTGGTAAGTCGAAGCTGCATCGCCGCAGGGTGAACCCCTAACGCTTTCTGAAAATCAATGCCCACAAAATATGTCCTGATTTGATGTTAAAACGCGATGATTGCACGAATTCACACTCAACAATGCAAACAACGTGCCAGGTATATAACATCATGAATATTATGATTTTTACGTTATTTTTTTCACTGAAGAGGAAGTGCAACTTCCCTTTATTAAGACTTTTTTTCATCCGCTATCTGCGTGGGCTGCTCTCCCTCTTTCTTTGTCTTACCTCACTCTTATCCGGCACGGCACACAGTGCTGAAATGAGCGCTCGAAAGCAGATTTATGCGCAGGCGCTGCAAGCGGCCAGTGCCGATATCAGTCAAACCGCCAAAAACAAAAACTGGCAGGGCTATAACGTCAAAATGAATATTTTTATCCCGGCAGAAGTGAGCCGAAATAAAGCCTGTCTCAGTGAGCTAAAAGTGGCTGCACCGATGAATGGGCAGCGTGATTTATCGCGTTTACGCTATGACATCAGTTGCCGTGATGGAGTGGGTTGGGAAGTGGTCGTGACGGTAAAACCTGATATTTATCTGCCCGTATGGGTAGCGAGAAATGCCCTTGAGCGGGGAAGAGTGGTGGCAGCAGGTGATATTGAATTGAAGAAAAAGAATATTGCGACAGCGCAAAACGGCTATATCACCCACCCGGACGAGATACTCGGCTTCACCGTCAAACGCCGTATTCGCCCTCTACAAGTGGTCACCCCCTCACAATTGGAACAGCCCGTTTTAGTGACTCGTGGTCAGCAGGTGTTAATGATCGCCGAGCAAGATGGCATTGAAGCGAAGATGCTCGGCGAAGCACTAAAAAATGGCCGTAAAGGTGAGCTGATCAAAGTGAAAAACCTTAGCAGCAAGCGAACCGTCACTGCGATGGTCGATGATATTGGCAGAGTCAGAATGCTCGGTATTTGACTAGGGTAAAGTTAAGTTTTGACCCGACTGTGACGCTATATCAGGTTATGGGTGTCTGCCCACAATGACTCGACAGATCTGGAGTCGCAGTCCTTTCAACTGACGATAAGGTGACTTTATATGGAAATTAACATACATCGGCGACAGGCGATGGTTGCCGCGCCAACCGCTAATGCAGAAAATGCCAAGGCTATTCAACCAATTGCATCCACTAGGGCAATTGCGAACAGCACGCAACAAGGGGCATCAGCAGGTGAGTTACACGCCAAATTACAAGCCATGCCAGACGTTGACAGCGAACGGGTTGCCGCCGCCAAAGCCGATATTCAAGGCGGTAAAATTACGCTGAATGCGGCTGATATTGCCAAGGCGATGCTCAATTTCCACAGGAGCTAACAGAACCATGGGACACGTCCAAAATATTCAGCAGCAAAACAATGTGAAGCAATTGCTGGTTACGATCCAGGAGGATCGTAAGCGCTATATTACGTTGGAAAAGCTGCTGATTAAACAGCGTAATCTGCTGATTAAACACGACGCTGAGGCCCTGGGTGCGCTCAATCTGGATTTGACGGAACTGTATAATATGATTGATAAAGCAGCCAACGAACGACGGATGTTGATGCAGGAGTTGCAATTACCTGCTCATAAAGAAGGGATGCATTTGCTGCTATCGCGCTTACCGACACATTATCGCGAGCATGCGGGTGCATTATGGGCGGATCTACACCTGCGGGCCGATGCTTGCCACCAACAAAATTTCCATAATGGTATGCTGCTCACTATGCAGATGAGTATTTTGTCTTCATTGACTGAGAGCCATTCAGACTTTCTTTATAAAAACTAACCTACTTTCTTTAATCTATTATTGAGGTTCTATAATTACTCTTAATACAACTATTTTAGGTTTTATGAGCTACCACATACCAATTAAAAAATTGCCATAGCTTATTTTATACTATGGCAATTTTTTTATTTTCAGATCATATCTCGTTTGATATTTGGGTCGATACCAGGAAGGAATTTAGATCGGGTTTTAGCTAATGGGGGTTACCTGCCTCGTAGCCAACACTGTGCCGCCAGGTTATCAGTGATTTTCTGCTCACGGCGTCCCTGCTCCATTTGGTAGAGCTGCTGCTGCTGTTCTACCACCACGGCGACAATTTTTTCTCGGCAGGCCTGCTGTTGCAGTTGAACCTGTAACTTGCCGGCTTCCATATCTGCCAGTGTCTGCTCCTGCTTTTGCCAATCAATGACGCGCTGAATATGGCGCTTGTAGTGTGCACTATTGGTCATCTGAAATGCCCCTATCGTCGGGCAAGCCCCCGCTCTCACGGCGAATGAGAAATGGGTTAACGAGGTGAGTGCATTGATATTATTCTGGTAACGCTGGCATAGCTGTTTTTGTTGCGCCAGTTGACTGGTGGTCTGATTAAGCGCTCGCTGGCGTAGCTGCTGTAACCGCTGTAAGGTTTTAACCATTTTCTGTTCACTCATAGCTCACCTCTGATTGCGGGAACAACCCATTCAAATGCTTCAGCGTTGCTGGAAATAGCGCGGGCTGATCCACTTCTTGGCACAGAAAATCTGTAATTTCCGGATAGTACTGTACCGCCCGATCAGCCATAGGATCAGCCCCAACCACATAACCCCCCAAGGGGATCAAGGGCTTGATCTCCATATAATCGGCGTAACACTGCTTCAATAAGCGGGCGGAGATTATCTGTTCGCGCGAGACTATCTGGTTCATACAGCGGCTGATCGATTGACCAATATCTATCGCCGGATAGTGCCCCACCTCAGCCAGCTTTCGGGTTAATACGATGTGGCCGTCCAATACCGCTCTGGCACAATCGACGATCGGATCTTGCTGATCATCTCCTTCTGCCAGCACGGTATAAATTGCGGTCATGGTGCCGCTGCCATGGCTGTTTCCGGCACTTTCTGCCAATCGGGGAATAATGCTGAAAGCAGAAGGTGGGTAACCTTTGGTGGCCGGAGGCTCTCCCAATGACAGGGCAATTTCTCGCTGGGCCATGGCATAGCGGGTCAATGAATCCACCAGCAGCAGCACATCTTTGCCTTTATCACGATAATAAGTGGCGATGGAATGACACAGTTCGGTGGCTTTAATGCGCATCAGCGGAGATTCATCTGCTGGCGCGGCGATCACGACTGATTTTGCCATGCCGCTGGCCTGCAAAGAGTGTTCGATAAACTCCTTCACTTCGCGCCCACGTTCACCAATCAGCCCGACCACCACGACATCCGCTTGAGTGTAACGGGTCATCATGCCAAGCAGCATACTTTTACCTACACCACTGCCTGCCATTAAACCCACTCGCTGCCCTTTGCCAATGGTAAGCAATCCGTTGATGGCTTTGACGCCAACATCTAAAGGCTCACTGACGGGTTGGCGCTGCAAAGGGTGGATTTGCGGCAATTGCTGTTGCAGTGGTGTATCACCACTCAGCGGCCCTTTATCATCAATCGGCTCACCCAAGCCATTCACCACTCGGCCTAGCCAGCTATCACCGATCAGCAGTTCACCCTCTTGTTCACAGGGGAATACTCGTGCTCCCCCGATCAAGCCATCAGGCTGCTTAAAGGGCATCAGATAGGTTACGTCCCGATCAAACCCAACAACCTGTGCATCAATAAAGGTCTCTTCAGCACTCTCAATGCGGCAACGCTGCCCAATGGCCAGACGGCAACCGACACTTTCCAACAAAATGCCATTCACTCGCACTAGCCGGCCAGCAACTCTGGCCAGGCTAATATTATCGATGGATTTCAGTGCATGACGAAGCACCATTAACTCATCCATTATCGTGATCCAATTGATGATCGTGCTCTGGCAGTAGGCTGCTCTTTAACGCATCAACACATTGATTCAAACGATGCTGACAACCGACATCAATTTCTGTGGTTTCAGTGACCACTCGGCACTCGCCACTCACCATATCCGCATCCGAGACCAAGCCCCACTCTTGCACCTTTTCCGGTGCCACATCATTGATGCGGCCAAATTCGGCAGGGTTAAGATACACTTTCAATTGCATCGGGGTGGTGGGCTGAGCCATCAGCGCTTCTTCAACCAGTGCCAGTAGCTGTGTCGGTTGCAGCGCCAGTTCACAACGAATGACCTGACGAGTCACTTTTTCCACTAATTGCAACAACTCATCACGACGGCGGGTTTCATAAGTGCGCAAATAGTCATGCATCTTAGCGATATAGCCGGCGAATGGCTCGATTGCCTCATTAAAACGGCTACTTTCAGATTGACGCCCCTCGACTCGCCCTTTTTTTACCCCCTCTTCATGACCGAGGCGGACCCCCTCCTGGTATCCCTCCTCTTTGCCATCGGCCAGCCCCTTATTAAACCCCTGACTAACCCCCTCCTGAAAACCCGCCATCAACTGCTTTTGATACGATGCCGAGTCCATGGCCAACACATCATCAGATGGTGGCTTCTGGTGGATTTGACGCAATGGCGGAAACTGATGAACCCGCACTTTCATGCCCTTGGTACACAGGCTGCTTTTTATCGACATTTCCTTACTCCATGGTCTGCTCAGCAAACAGTTGCACCTGAATTTCTCCCGCTTCTGCCAGCGCACGTACCTGTGCCATGATCTCCTTACGCACATGCTCCACGCGACTGACAGGCACCGGCCCCATACGGTTGGTGGCATTTTGCAACTGCTGTATCTGGCGTTTTGGTAATACGTCATAGATGGACTGGCGCAGTACCGGCTCGGTGCCTTTCAGCGCCACCGCCCAATCGCTCATCGGAATATCATCCATCAGGCGTTGCAAGGTGGCCTCAGTTTGCCGACTCAAGATAAAGAACTCATACATCTCATCTTTCAGGTCATTCAAGATATCTTCATCGCGCTCACCCAACTGTTCCAGCAGTTGCTGTTGATTTTTGGGGATGCGGTTAACAATGTTCGCCGCTTGCTTAATTCCTATCACTTTAGAACCATGCTCCGACAACACTGCAACACCGCGCTCAATGAGGCGATCCAACTCATCAATCACATCGCGGTTCACATCATCAAGCTTGGCAATGCGGTACAGCACGTCATCCTGACGACCTTTCTCCAGATAGCTAAGCACTTCCGCCGCGACGTCTGGGGGTAAAAAGGCCAAGAATACCGCCTGTAATTGCAGATGTTCCTGCTCAATCAACGCCACCAATTGCGGTGTTCCTACCCACTGCAATCGCATCATGCGATAGCGAATTTCATCGCCATAAATGCCATTGATGACACTTTTGGCGATATCACTGCCCAATGCTTTATTTAAAATGCCTTGCAGATAGCTGCGAGATGCACCGTTAATCCCGCTTTGTTCGCGGTAATCCATAAAAAAATCATCCAGTGCCTGGCGTGCATGGTTCAATTTGACGTCATGTAAGCGGGACATTGTCTGACTCACACACACCACTTCCTCACGACCCAGTTTTTGCATCACCATCGCCGCCGCTTCTTCACCAATGCTCAGCAACAAGATACCGGCCTGCTCCAAGCGGCTACGAACTTGAGTTGAGGCAGAAGGAGAAGCGGCAGCCGAGAGGCTATCACTGACAGCTGCATCATCATTCTGATTGGGAGTTAGTTCGTTCATTATTATTAATCCATTGTTTAATGACTTCGGCGACACGTTCAGTTTCTAACTGAGCCAGTTGCTGTAGGTGACTGATTTTGGTCTCCAGGCCAGAACCTTGCGGTGGCAGATTGTCCTCTTGCTGGAATGATGCACCCGAGAACGGCGACGCCGCCGACGTACGGCTTTCGCCCGTGTGTTCCAATGGCGCTAAGCTATCACTGCCATTTTCCGTGGCGAGGGCTAATGGGCGATTGCTTGAGTCATTGCGGGAGAGCCGTGCAATCAATGGTCGTACAGCAAACAGTAAGAACAGCAACGACAGTAAGCCAATACCCAAGATCTCAGCCCAACGGTGCGTGACCGGATCTTGCCACCACAGAATTTCAGGTTCATCAATCAGCGTTGGTGCGCTAAAGGCCAGCATATTCAGTGTCAACGAATCGCCCCGTTTAACATCAATACCTGCCGCATCTTCTATCAGGCGCTTTAATTCACTCAGCTGCTCAGGGGTCCATTTCTCCAGTGCGGGTGCAGACTTATTCAAGATAACGGCGACCGTCATCTTCTCCAGCTTAAAGCCTGGGTAACGGACATGGCGGATATCGCGGTCATAAGCATACTTGCGCTGTGCTTGACTGCGGCTAACCGTGGGCGCGGGGTTTGCGGCATTTGGTTGAGCAGCAGGCTGATTACTCAGGGAGCCAGGTATCCCCATCGCCATATCTTCATTGCCGTTTTCCTGCTGAATATTCTCATCGCTAACACGCGGTTCTGTACCGTAGCGCTCCAGCGTCTCTTCAATGCGGCTCAAGTCCAGTTGTGTCGCCACACTGATGCGATAGTTATTGGCACCGACGACAGAACTCAACAGATTGGCAATGCTTTTCTCGGTGCTGCTCTGTAAATAATGGGCTAATTCAGCACCACTCTTCACACTGGCCATCCCCTTGCCGTTAGCCTGATAAGATTCAGACAGCAGCTCACCATTTTGGTCAACCACCCGCACATTGGCGGCTTTCATGCCGGGGATACTGCCAGCGACCAACTGAACAATCGCGCCCACTTGATCCGTTTTTAGCACCTGACCATATTTCAGGCGCAGGACAACCGACGCGCTGCTTTCTGAACGATGACTAATGGCAAAAGAGCTAGCCTCACTCATGCCTAAGTGAACTCGCGCATAGTCCACGGCGGTTAATGCCATGATGCTTTGCGCTAACTCCCCCTCCAGACTGCGTTTGTAGCGAACATTTTGGATAAACTGGCTGCTACCCAGCATGGTTTCTTTATCCATCAGCTCATAACCCGTCGGCAAGGTGGCCGTGATACCTTTCGCCGCCAGCAAAATGCGCGCTTTGCCTAACTGCTTTTCAGCGACCAATATCTGCCCATTATCTGGATTAATACGATAGGCAATGGCATCACCATCTAGCACCTCAACGACCTGTGCTACCGGAATATTCTCTTGTGAGCCAAACAGTGCGGTATAGCCTTGTGAACTACGCCAAAGGCTCAAAATAATCGCCCCGCTAACCAGAATAGCCACCGCACCCATAAGAATGTTTTTTTGATTATTACCCAACCTGATAGAAGGGAATTTTTGCTTAATTTTATCTAACACCGATTTACCCTACAGCGCAGTATTCATGACTTCATCAAGTGCAGAGGTAAGCTTGTTACGCACCTGCACCATCGCAGAGAAAGCCACACTGGCTTTCTGACTTGCTAGCATCGTGCCAGTTAAATCATCACTGATGCCCATATCCATGGCGGTCTGCTTGTTGCTGGCCACATGTTGTAAATTATCCACACTGTTAATCGCGCCTTTGAATACGCGGGAAAAAGAAGGGGTACTCATCTCCTTTCTCTCAGCAAACAAACTGCTACCGGCGGGCTCAGGTAATACCGCGTGGAACTCAATACGATTACCTGCCATGGCTGCCATCTGCTGCATTTCCGCTATCATGCGCAATTGCATATTGGGCATAGTGATAGCCCCAACTTTATCCATCATTATTTCCTCTTATGAGTAACACTCGATATCAATACCGTCTTCGCGCATATGGGCTAACCGATATCGCAACGCTCGCGGTGTAATACCTAAAAATGCAGCAGTTTTGGTTTTACTGCCCTGGTATCTTTGCAGTAAATCCACAATATATTGATACTGAGCCAAGCGTCCGCGTAATTTAATGTTACTTTCACCCTCCGCAAGTTGCACACTTGACGCAGAAAACTTCGGCTTATCTTCTGCCAACTTATCTTCTATCGAGGCTATTTCAGGTGTCGCAGATAGACCCAGATGTGAAATATCTATTAAGCCGTTATTACTCATAATAATTCCTCGCTGAATAACATTTTCCAATTCACGTACATTGCCCGGCCAAGAGTATCTCTGTAACTCACTTTGTGCTTGCGGAGTGATATTGATTTTTACATCTAAAAAATCACGGTATTTTTTTAAAAAAGCCATCACTAAGGGCATGATATCTTCGGGTCTTTCTCGTAATGGTGAGATATGAATGGGAACGACGGACAGGCGATAATAAAGATCCTGACGGAATCGCCCTTCAGCAATTTCCATGCTTAAATCTTTATTGGTTGAAGCAATAATTCGGATATCTAACGGGATACGTTTGTTACTACCTAAACGCTCAACTTCTTGCTCTTGCAGTACACGTAATAATTTAACTTGCAGTGCTAATGGCATATCACCAATTTCATCTAGTAGTAGTGATCCACCGTTAGCTTGTTCAAACTTACCGGCAACACTAGCAACCGCCCCCGTAAATGCCCCTTTTTCGTAGCCGAATAATATCGCCTCCAACATGCTCTCAGGGATGGCTGCACAGTTCACTGCGACATAAGGCGAATTGCTCCCCATCGCTTTCTGGTGAATATACTTTGCCACACACTCTTTACCCGTTCCGGTCTCACCCGTGATTAATACCGGAACATTGAACTCTGCCACTCTACGCGCAAGAGAGAATACGCTCACACTGGAGGGAGCATTAGCAACAAAACCATGTTCATTTTTAGATAACACATCCACAGTCATATTCATAATAATGTAATCACTCTCCAGTGAAGCCAATAGTCCACACTCAACAGTTAATATAGCGACAAAAGAAACGAATTCTTAAATGTTAAACAAAGAAAAAACACAATCTATATAAGAAAAATTCCCAGCAGAAATAAATTATTCAATTGCTAATTAATCCGCCAAGGAATTCACTGAGCGGCGACTATATCCTTCTCATTAAAAATAAAGGAATTAAATAAAAATTAAAAATATTAATCAATAAAAATCAACATGTTAGTAATTTTCTATTAATTTAAGCATAAAAAACAAATAAATTAATAAACAAATAACTATTGTACTGACTTGTAATAAAAGGTTTAATTTACGCCCGATGAAAACTTAAGTCACACCCTTATGCGAAGCTTAAGCAGCATATTAGTTAACTTAATATTGGCAAATATGTAGATTTATACTCTGTAATCAACATGGCTCAATAGCATTAATACAGGAACACTCCTCATAACCGTTGACGAAAAATGAGGCGAATTAGTCGGACTGGAATTTTGGATAAATCATGCAGAAAAACAAAGCTAAAGTAAGAGTTCACAGCAGTGACTCGCTACCAGATATAATGCCTCTTGACATTAATAAGCTGGGGCGTCCTTATCATAAAATACCCAAAATAGTGGGTGATTACTTTGCTATTATCGAGACTGAAGTCAGCCTCTATTTCTTACGAAAATATAGAATTAACATTACGCTATCAGACATCAAGTTTAAAACAGATTGTAGTTATAAAAATGCACAGTTGCTCTCCAGCCAAATAGGCAACATCGCATTTGATATCGACCGCACCCTGTTACTGAATATCCTGAATGACTACTATGGTTTAACGAAAGAGAAAAACACTATTTCATCTGTGGGGAGTTTCCCCATAACAAAAACTGAAGAAAGATTAAAAAACAAGCTAAGCCTTGAGATAACTGATCTGATTCTTAATCAACCATTTTTTGGCGAACCATTAGCGATAAAAAATAGTACTTCGGCACCAATAATCAATTGGTCATATCGCATGGATTTTTGGCTGAAGGATTTTGAGCATTGTGGTTTTACACTTCTGATTGACCTTCCTCACGTAGATCGGCTTCTCAATACACTCAGGACCAAACGCAAAGAGGATAAGAAAAAAGTACAAACACTATCAATGGAGCAATTTGATCTGCTGATCAATAAGTTGCCTGTTCAACTTACCAGTCAAGTAAGTTGCAGTGAATTAACATTTCATGAGCTGATGGAGTTAAAAGAGGGCGATATTATTTTCACCTCACTACCAGAGCGATTTCCTGTATTTATTGGCAAACGACCTTTATTTACTGCCGTCGTCACCGAGAGCCGCGGCAAGCTATTTTTATCTGAATTTAATGACAAAACTAACGAGATAAACCATGACTGACCAATCAATTGAACTCAGCAATGATCTGGACTTTAACTTCTCAATGGAAGAGCCAGAAACAAGTACGGCACGGCCTGTCGAAGCCGTTGAGTTGCCCGCGGCAGTGGATAACAGCCTGCATGAGCAAAAACGCAAGATATCACTGTTCAGCCGTATTCCTGTCACCTTGACGCTAGAAGTCGCTTCGGTGGATATCCCCCTTTCTGAATTGATGACAGTAAATAGTGATTCAGTCATTGAGTTAGATAAGCTGGCTGGCGAACCGCTGGATGTCAAAGTCAATGGCATCATGCTCGGTCAGGCTGAAGTGGTTGTGGTCAATGAGAAGTACGGCCTTCGTATTATCAGCTTCAATAGTCAAGGTTTGGGTGAGCTCGCGCTATGATCTTAAACCGCCTGCAAGCTATGCCCCCCATCGTTGTGAGTTATGGCCTCTCGATTCGTAGATTATTGTGCAGCGGAATGTTGTGCCGCGGATTGTTATGCAGTGGATTGTTATTCAGCGGCTTGTTGTATTCCCCTCTTCTCCTGGCACAGGAGGGGGGGATCACCCTGTTCAGCACCGCACAAACAGCAAGCGGCCAAGATTATAACGTCAAAATTGAAATCTTGATCCTGATGACGTTGCTCGGCTTGTTGCCCATTATGATGCTGATGATGACCTGCTTCACCCGCTTTATTATCGTGCTGGCGATATTGCGTCAAGCGCTGGGCTTGCAACAGAGCCCACCCAATAAAGTGCTGACCGGGATTGCGCTGGCCCTAACCCTTTTAGTGATGCGGCCGGTATGGACCAAGATCCATCAGGATGCCGTCATTCCTTTCCAAAATGATGAAATCACCTTGCCGCAAGCGCTAGGCCGAGCAGAAGTACCGCTCAAGAACTATATGCTCGCGCAGACCAGTAGCAAATCGCTGGAACAGATGATGGGAATTGCTCAAACCACAGGTGATGCACAGCAGCAAGATCTGACGGTGGTGACGCCCGCCTATATTCTCAGCGAGTTAAAAACTGCCTTCCAGATAGGTTTCATGATTTACATTCCGTTTTTGGTGATCGACCTGATTGTCGCCAGTATTTTGATGGCGATGGGCATGATGATGCTGTCACCGCTAATTGTCTCTTTGCCGTTTAAATTGATGCTGTTTGTCTTATGCGATGGCTGGACATTGATCGTGGGCACGCTAACTGCCAGCGTGCAGGGGATATAGCATGATGACCACTGATATTGCCGGAGATATCATTGCTGCCGGGCTGCAACTGGTGTTGATCATTTCTGTCGTCGCCATCATCCCCAGTTTGTTAACTGGGCTGTTGGTGAGTATTTTTCAGGCTACTACGCAGATTAATGAACAAACACTCAGTTTCCTGCCTCGGTTGGTGATGACCATGCTGGTATTGATCTTTGCTGGCAAATGGATGATTACCAAACTGAGTGACTTCACCGTTAACATTTTCCAGCAAGCTGCACAGTTGGTTGGGTAAATGCCGATGGGAATCGATATTCAAACGCTGACAACCCCACTGTTTGCCCTCTGGCTGCCTTTTGTCCGGATCTTATCATTTTTGCATTTCTGCCCCGTTATTCAGCATCGGGCATTTACCCGCAAAGCGAAAATTAGCACCGCATTACTGCTGGCGGCGCTAATCACGCCGATGTTGAGCCAGCCCGTCGTGCTTGGCGAGTTGCTGTCGATAAACTCGCTTTTACTGACCGGCGAGCAAATTCTGTGGGGCTGGCTATTTGGCTCGATGCTGCAATTGGCTTTTACCGCACTGCAAGCTGCAGGCCAAATTTTATCCATGAATATGGGATTGGGTATGGCGGTGATGAACGATCCGGCCAGCGGAGCCTCGACGACGGTGGTTTCACAAATCATCTATGTTTTCAGCGCATTGATCTTTTTCACCTTGGATGGGCACTTATTACTGGTCACCATTCTGTACAAAAGTTTTGTTAGCTGGCCAATGGGTGAGGCTATCAATGATTTTTCACTGCGTTCGCTAGCACTAAGTCTCGGTTGGATCATGTCATCCGCTACCCTGCTGGCACTGCCAACCACCTTTATCATGCTCATCGTTCAAGGATCCTTTGGTTTACTGAATCGCATTTCACCTACTCTGAATCTGTTCTCCCTTGGGTTTCCAATCGGCATGCTGTTCGGCCTGTTGTGTCTGTTGTTATTGGCAATCAATGTGCCAGACCACTATCTCAATCTGACCAACGAGATCCTGACGCAACTTGAGCGGATGAAGGTGTACTGATGTCGGCGAGCAGCGGAGAAAAAAGTGAAAAGCCAACCTCAGGCAAACTGACCAAGGCCAGAAAGAAGGGGGATATTCCACGTTCAAAAGACGTCACCATGGCTGCCGGATTAGTCACCTCGTTGATCACGTTGACGGTATTTTTACCCTATTACAATGAGTTGATTCGTGAGTCATTTTTGGCCGTTGGCCGTATGGCAGGCAGGATCGATGATCCCGCAGCGTTGGAACAGCTGCTATTGACTAATATCCATATTTTTTTCAAATTTTTAGTCACGCTGGCCCCTATTCCGCTGGCTACTATATTGGCAACCTTAATTCCTGGGGGGTGGAATTTCGCGCCAGTAAAATTAGTCCCTGACTTTAAAAAACTCAGTCCGCTGGCCGGTATTAAAAAAATATTTTCCGCCAGTAATGGGACTGAAGTGCTGAAGATGCTGGCCAAGTGCAGCATTATACTTTTCACACTCTATATTATGGTCATCAACTCACTGGCAGACTTGTTGCGTTTACAGGCACTGCCCTTACAGGAAGCGATCACTGACGGTTTCTCCCTATATCACGGCATCTTAGTTTATTTCATTACCATTATCGCAATCTTTGCTGTCATTGATATTCCGTTGAGCACCTATCTTTTCACCAAAAAAATGAAAATGACCAAACAGGAGGTCAAACAAGAACACAAAAGTAATGAAGGGAACCCAGAGATAAAATCCAAGGTTCGTCAGTTGCAACGACAATATGCAATGGGGCAAATTAATAAATCCGTCCCTAATGCTGACGTGATTATTACCAATCCAACTCATTTCTCGGTTGCCTTGAAATACGCTCCAGAGAGAGCCAGTGCGCCCTATATTGTTGCTAAAGGGAAAGATGATATCGCTTTATATATTCGGAGCGTTGCTAAAACACACCATATTGAAATTGTTGAATTTCCTCCTTTAGCTCGAGCTATTTACCATACAACCAAGGTTAACCAACAGGTTCCAGCCCAACTCTATCGCGCTATTGCTCAGGTGCTTACCTATGTAATGCAGATTAAGTCCTGGCGCGAGGGACAGGCTCACAAACCGGTATTAAATACCCGCCTTGGCATTCCCAAAGAGATGCAGAAATTCCATGATGAAAAATAAACTTAATTATATTGCTCATGTGCTGAAAGAGACACATGTCACTGTGCCAATATTAATACTCTGTGTGCTGGCAATGGTTATTTTGCCTCTATCGCCAGTCGTATTGGATATTTTATTTACCTTTAATATTGTCCTTGCGGTATTGGTTTTATTGGTCAGTGTAAACAGTAAACGGCCTCTCGATTTTGCAATATTTCCGACCGTATTGCTGATTGCGACCTTAATGCGCCTAACATTAAATGTTGCATCGACCCGAGTGGTATTACTCAATGGTCATGAGGGGGCTGGTGCTGCGGGTAAAGTCATCGAAGCTTTCGGCCAGGTAGTCATTGGCGGCAACTTTGTCGTTGGCTTCGTGGTGTTTATCATCCTGATGATCATCAACTTTGTGGTAGTCACCAAGGGTGCTGAGCGAATTTCTGAAGTTTCCGCTCGCTTCACATTGGATGCCTTACCAGGTAAACAGATGGCGATTGATGCCGACCTGAATGCTGGGCTAATCAATCAAGAGCAAGCGCGTTTACGCCGCAAAGAAGTGGCCAGTGAAGCTGATTTTTACGGTGCGATGGATGGTGCATCCAAGTTTGTTCGCGGTGATGCCATCGCCGGTATTATGATTCTGGTGATCAACGTGATCGGCGGTATCTGTATCGGTATTTTTAAATACGATCTCAGTGCCAGCCAGTCGTTCCAGCTATATGTATTGCTGACCATTGGTGATGGTTTGGTCGCGCAAATTCCCTCACTGTTATTAGCAACCGCTGCGGCAATTATTGTCACCCGGGTCAGTGATGGCGGGGATATGACTGATGAAATTAAAGATCAGTTGCTGGCTAAGCCGACCATCTTATATGCTGCGGCATTTGTGATGTTCATTCTTGCCATTGTGCCGGGGATGCCCCATCTTGCCTTTCTCAGCTTCACCGGATTACTCCTGTTCGCCGCTTGGCAGCAAGGTAAAAAAATTCAGCAAGCAGATGCTGAACCCGATCTTACAGCCCTCAACCAAGCCATCGCTGAAGATAACTCACTAAATATCAGTTGGGATAATATTCCGGTGGTGGAACCCATTGGCTTAAATCTGGGTTATAAACTGGTGACACTGGTCGATGAATCAAAAGGCCGCCCACTGATCCAGCGTCTGCGTGGGGTACGGCAAATTATTTCAGAAACCTGCGGAATTCTATTACCCGAAGTTAAAGTGAGAGAAAATTTTCGCTTAAAACCCTCGCAGTACACTATCAATATTAATGGCGTCAAAGTCGCGGGAGGCGAAGTTCATATTGATAAACTGATGGCAATTCCTACGGCGGAACAATATGGAGAGGTGGACGGTATCCTGACTATCGACCCGACCTATGGCCTGGCAGTGGTATGGATAGAACCGCAAGATAAGCCGAACGCCTTAAACTTTGGTTATCAGATTGTTGATTGTGCCAGTGTAGTGGCAACACATGTCAATAAAGTGGTACGGGATAATTTATCTGAACTGTTTAACTATGACGATATCACTCAATTACACCAACGGCTTGAATCACTATCACCACGCCTGGCTGAAGATTTGGCTGCCGCACTTAATTTCAGTCAGCTGCTGAAAGTGTATCGCCAATTATTAATCGAAAATGTCTCGCTGAAAGATATCGTCACCATTGCCACTACGTTAGTGGAAAGTGCCAATGTAACCAAGGATGCGCTGTTATTGACCGCGGATGTGCGCTACGCGTTACGCACTGGGATTGTTAATGGCATCAATGGCGATGATAAGAATCTGGCGGTTTATACCATCAATCACGAACTAGAAAATATGCTACTAGGTTCACTAAATCAGGCACAACAAGCAGGGAAAGTTGTTTTAGATAATTTCCCCGTCGATCCCAATATTCTGACCCAGCTGCAACAGAATATGCCCATCATTAAAGAACAAATGAAGGCAGAGAATCACCAGCCTATTTTATTAGTCACCCCACAATTACGACCATTGGTTGCACGCTATGCACGATTATTCTGTGATGGGCTAAATGTGTTGTCTTATAATGAAGTGCCCGATGATATGGCACTTAATGTGATTGGTACACTGGAGTAAAGACGTTATTTCACAACAAGTCATGACAAAAATAGCCACAGTGTCGACGTAAAAGTAATAACACTGTGGCCCTCCCTTTAATAATCAGTTATCCATAAAAGTTTGTTGCCATTGCGTAATGGTTTTTGGTCTTTTATTTTGATCGCCAGGGACATTAGTAAAATAGTGAATCTGCAAATCACCGTTTTTTTCCGGTGCAACAAAAGCAGCCCATATCTGACCGTTAGGGTTATACATGATTATCGATGCACGTTTATTGGCAGCACCACGTACCCAAGTCGATAATACTTTCGCCCCTCGGTTATCCAGATCATTGCTATAGATGTAGACATTGGCTGAAGCGACAAATTGAGCGTAATGGTTACCCACTAAATCACGAAATTTTTTGTCATCGTCGACATGAGTAAAAATACCAATAGAGAGCAAGGTTGGCGTCTCACGGGGGTCTTTATTTGCCCGAATATATTGCCCATCAATAAAGACATCTTTGGGCATTGAAATACGACATCCCCAGCTACCATTACTGTGTACCTGAATAGAACCATCTTTTACAGGAATCAGTAATAATCTACAATTGGCTGTATTATCAATAACATCTATAACGGCCAACCCTTCAATTTTACGAGCTTCGGCGCTGAAATTACCGCTATTTTCCCCCGACCATGCATGGCTATCAACGCTAAAGCCCCAATCAGTAACCCGGTTTATTTTTATAACCCCACCTCGGTCATTCCCTTTAGTGATATTCCACCACTGCCCCTTCCAATCAAAATTCTTATCTATATCAGACATAGATGCGATACCCTGAAAATAGGCGCGCTGGATACAACTATTACTGGTACAACTGTTCAGTGCTTTCTTCCACTCTCGCTGTTGCTGATACACTGTTTCAGTATCATATCTGACCAGCATCGCTTGATAGATATCACTGAATGTCTGATCTAGCCAATGTAGATCCTCATCACTACATACCGTGTATTCCACCGGAGTTACTGCCCGTTGACAGTTAATAGCGAAAGAAGTTGACGGGATGAGCATCATAAAAAGAGAAAAAACGTTGTGGGAATAGGTAATATTCATTATTTAACCTGATGAAGAATATATGTTTTTTATTACTATAAGCTAGGGTGATCAACATATTATATTATTTTTATAAAAATATCTTTGCCTGAAAATAAAAAACCCCTCATTGATACTAATCACTTAGCCCAAATGAGAGGTTTAATGACATTATTATTTTATAACAGAAAAAGTGTCACTACTTAAAAAATAATCCTTATTTTAACTATGGTTATGCAGTTTGCATGTTATCCGAAAGCTTAAACGCCGAAACCGCATCAGTCAGTTGGCGAGCCTGTTCTTCCAACGAAGCAGCGGCGGCGGCGGACTCTTGCACCAGAGAGGCGTTTTGCTGTGTGACACCATCCATCTCAGCGACAGCTTGACCAATTTGGCTAATACCACGGCTTTGCTCATCGGAGGCAGAGGCAATTTCACCCATAATGTCGGTTACATTGGTCACGGCTTGCACGATGCTGTTCATCGTCTCCCCCGCCTCAGAGACTTGCTTCGAGCCGATATTGACGCGTGAGACTGATTCACTAATGAGCCCCTCAATCTCCTTGGCTGCCTGCGCACTGCGCTGCGCTAAATTACGTACTTCGCTGGCGACCACGGCAAAACCACGCCCCTGCTCACCCGCTCGAGCAGCTTCCACTGCAGCGTTCAAGGCCAGAATATTCGTCTGGAAGGCGATACTGTTAATCACGCCGATGATGTCAGCAATACGCCGCGAGCTTTCGGTAATACTGCTCATGGTCGCCACCACATCATTGACGATACGCCCACCATTTTGTGCCGTGACAGACGCATTATCTGCCAGCTTACTGGCTTGATGCGCATTCTCCGCATTCTGTTTCACCGTGGCATTAAGCTGCTCCATACTGGCCGCGGTCTCTTCCAGAGCCGCAGCTTGCTGCTCGGTACGCGAAGAGAGGTCCGCATTGCCTGCGGCTATCTCACCTGCGCCGGTATAAATAGCATCAGTGCTACTGCGGATAGTCGAAACAGTGCTCACCAAGCTATTTTGCATTTCACGTAAATAGGGGATCAATTGCCCAACACAGTTGCGGCCAAACTCAGCCATTGGCCGCCCAAGTTGCCCTTCAGCCATCCGCTTAAAGTGCTGCTTAATTGCGCCCAGCGGGCGCACCAGATAGTTGACGATATAGCGATCGGTTAATAGCAAAATAATGAAACCCGCAATTAATGCCGCGATCAGCGCCCGCTCACACCAAGTGACCAATAGCTCAACCCGAACACTGGCGGCCTCAGTTGCCTCATCGACGGTAGCGTTATATTTCTCTACGGCCGCGCCAAATTCACGGCTTAACGGCGGATACCCCTTATTAAACAGATTGTTATAATCTTCGAACCTATTTTCAGTGACCGCTTTGAACATGGGTTCAATCCCTTGACTCAAGAGAGTTGAATAGCTTTGGATGGTTTTATCCGTCAGTAACGGGTCCATCGGCTCATGAGTTTGCAGCTTAAATGCCGCCAATGCGTCCTGAGTATTTTTAAGCGCCACCCCTGCCGAAGCCAATTCACGATCGGCATCAGCCGTTGCCCCACTTTGACGATAGGCTGCCGCACGACTTAAACGTGTTACCACTCGGAAATATTGGTCATTACCTCGATTAATAATATTAATGTTTTTCTGTTGGTTGGAACTCAGTTGCAAGGAGTGCATCAATTGGTTAAGTGAAAATAATGTAAAGGTTGAAACGCCCCCCCAAAGCAACAAAAATATAACAAGAATAGATAATAACGCCATCCTGATGGTGATATGTTTTAGAAAATTCACGGGAATACCCCTGTGTTTTATTTTTTTAGTTTATTTCCTTGAGATTTCAAGGTGTTTATCGCTGATAATTCCCGTAGAGGAAAAGGCTTATTATCAGAATTAACCGTCAAAATAGCATAAAAACAATGCAAAAGATCAAAGCAGCCGATCAATAATAACTAACTGATTGATTTTACCTATTAAAATGTAAATAACGATCGCTAATTTTGATCTGGGATTGGTTAGCAGCTTTGAGTGTTTCTTATAGAATATGTACTTATTTTGAATATAAATACAGCGCCATTACACCGATTAACTATTATGATTATAAACGGAACAATTAATTTAGTTACTGATACGTCATTACCTTCCCCAGTAACGGCAGCATTAAATACTTCACTAAATGAGATTAGACGAAACAAATAAAAAACTAACAAAAATTCATTTAAGACTATCAGGTCCGATATGCAGAAGAATTTATCTATTTATCGACATTATTTTTTATATCGATTTTTAAGCAAAGAAATAAGGTGGGAAGAATGACAATTTTATTCATTGATATGCGGTTAAGTGCATAGCGCCACATTGAGCTATCTCGCAAGGAAAACCGCCAGCGAACTTTTTTGATTGCTGGCGGTTAGTTTCCCTTAATTCACTGTCGATATTGCATCAGTAGGTTGCCTGAATTGGCTTAAGTCATGCTGAAACTCAAAGAGATCAGCCGATCGACCATGCTGCAGATCGCCTCTCTGGCGACTCTTTTTTGTCGCCTCATCACAAATAACAATCGAAATAATAATTACTACCATTCATTTTATGGCGTGATAAATTATGGCCCAGCATCATTAAATAGAGAGAGAAATGCCGTGATATCCCGATACGTGCCCCTAATTTCACCCAAAACAACTCGTTTTGTTCTCCTCCTGCTGAGTTTCCTGACACTCACTCTCGGGTTATCCGGCTGCAAACCTGCGCAAGAAACCGAGACATTAGCGGCAGCGAAAGAGACGCCAGCATGGTCCCGCACGGTGGAGACGGCAAAAGGCCCAGTGACCTTGACCCAACAGCCGAAGCGCATTGTCTCCACCAGCATCACCATCACTGGCACCTTACTGGCGATCAATGCGCCGGTAATTGCCACCGGCGCCACTGCCCCCAATACCACAGTAGCGGATAATCAAGGGTTCTTTACCCAGTGGTCAGCGGTGGCACAGGCGAAAAAATTGGTGCCGCTGTATCAAACTGAGCCGAATGCTGAAGCGGTTGCTGGAATGAACCCAGACTTAATTATCATTTCCGCTACAGGTGGCGATTCAGCGCTGAAGTTGTATGAGCAGTTATCCACGATCGCGCCGACATTGGTGATGAATTACGATGATAAGAGCTGGCAGGAGTTAGCGGTTGTACTGGGGCAGGCCACCGGTCATGAGTCTGATGCAACGCAAGTGATTGATAGATTTGCCAATCGACTTAAAGAAGTAAAACAGAGTATCACCCTGCCGCCACAACCCACCTCCGCCTTTGTCTATCAAGCAGCAAACAGCACCGCCAATTTATGGACAGAAAACTCAGCGCAGGGGAAATTATTGCAGCAATTGGGCTTCACGCTAGCCAGTGTTCCTGATGCCGTGAAAGGCAATACCAGCATGGGGCATCGTAAGGATATCACCCAGTTAGGTGGTGAGAAGCTGGCCGAGGGGCTGAATGGCGAAACGATTTTACTGTTCTCTGGCGATCAACCTTCCGTTGAAGCATTGAAAAGTAATCAGTTTTTAGCTCACATCCCGGCGATTGAGCACAACCGTGTTTATGCGGTGGGTTATGATACTTTTCGGTTGGATTATTTTAGTGCGAGTAATTTGTTAGCACGGATTGAAGAGATGTTTAAGGGGTAAAGAGGTTGGGGTTAAATATAACATCGAATCACTATTCATAATTGTATCTTAGGATATCAGCGCATAATATTGTGCTGATATCTTGTATCAGTCATCAGATACAACTCTCTATAATTATGCGTTACAGCTAGGTAATTAGTAGATCTACGTCATTAGTAGAGCTAAAAAATATTAACTTATTTTATATTTAGCAATTAAATTGCTGCATTAGCCACTTCTAAATAAATTGATAAATATCAATAAAAATAGAGACTATACCAATGAGGGTTACTTTTGTATTAAAGGACCTAAAATTGATAAATCGCAATAAAACATGAAGGTAGGAAACATCCTACACCAACCTCACTCTGTATCTTATATTCAGCCTTATTGTGACTCCGTACTGTAATCCTAACTTATCACTCCTCCCTCAAAACAACTCAAATGATAATTACTTGCATTGGTTACTGTAATTGTTATTTGCATTGTTAATTTTCAGTTTTTTTATTTTGTAATCACTACGTGTATTTAAAACAATAAATCTCAGATAGATATTATTTTTAGTCACTTATCTTAATCTAACATCAGGTAATCACTTATATGAAAATACGTTCAGGCGTGAAAGGCATATTTCGTCAAACATGCTTTTGTACGGCCCTTTCCGGTTTAGCCCTGAATGGGTCTTACGTTTTTGCTACGAATGTACCAATTGATAATGACCAGATCATTATCGTTTCACCTACGGAAATTTCCCCTTGGAGTAACGATAGCCTCTGGATTGGCAACACCAGCAATGGCACGTTACTGATTAAGGATGGCGGGAGTGTCACCCTTTCGAGTGCATCTGATATCGGCAGGCTCCTCAATGGCGTTGGTCTTCTTGACGTGTCAGGTAGTGGGTCGGCGTTTACTATCGGTAACGGTAACATCCTCACCATTGGCTACAATGGAAATGGCACGCTTTTAATTAGCGATGGTGGCGTAGTGAGTCATGGAGATGGCTTTATTGGCTACGGTGCTAGTGCGACAGGTGCCGTTCGGTTGTCCGATGGCGGTACGTGGAATACCGTCACGGTTCATGCTGGTTTCTATGGTAATGGCACCCTTGCGATTAGCGATAACAGCACAGTAAATAGTACCGGGCTTGGCATTATCGCCGACAAGGCCGATTCATCTGGCGCGGTTGATGTGTCCAGTGGTGGTTGGTGGAATATCTTGCAAGGTCTCTATGTTGGCCGTGGCGGTAATGGCTCGCTCTCGATCAGTGATGGAGGAAGGGTTAATAGTAGCGTGGGATCTATCGGCGCAGACCTCAATTCGACGGGGATTGTCGACGTCGCCGGTGTCGGATCGCTGTGGCGTAACAGCGGCACCCTTGCTGTTGGTAATGCTGGCTCTGGCACCCTCAAAGTGAGTAATGGTGGCGTTGTTAGCAATACTGCGAGCTACCTCGGTTACTATAATGGTTCTATCGGCATTGCTGAGGTAAGCAATGGCGGTGAGTGGAATAACAATGGCACTCTCTATGCCGGTTACAACACTCAAGGCAATCTCACGATTAGCAATGGCGGCATTGTTAGCAGTACATCGGGTTATCTTGGTTACAACAGCACTTCAGAGGGTGTGGTTGACGTGACCGGCGCTGGCTCACAGTGGAATAACAGCGGTGGCCTCATGGTTGGCTACTACGGCAGTGGCAAACTCACTATCAGTGATGGCGGTATTGTTAGAAATGCCGAGGCTTCGATCGCCAGAAACCTCAGTCCAGTGGCCCTAGTTGAAGTCTCTAATGGCGGCTTATGGGATAACAGCGGCACCCTCAGTGTTGGCTATTCTGGTAATGGCACGCTCAAGGTCAGTGATGGCGGAATTGTCAACAGTAACCAGGGCTATATCGGTGTTATGACCACTTCGACGAGCGCTGCCGAAGTCTCTGGCTCGGGGGCGCAGTGGAATAACAGTGGCGCACTCACTGTGGGTCAATTCGGTAATGGCACGCTGACCATTGCTGATCAGGCTGTCGTTTCTGCCAGCACCACAACCCTCGCCACCTATACGAGCGGTAGTAATGTCAGTAGTGGCACCTTAAATATCGGCAACGGCAATCTGGCTGGCACCCTGAATACCGCCAAAATCACTGGCGGAGCAGGCACCGCAACCGTTAATTTTAATCATATCGATGCGATTGATTTTTCACCACTGATGACGGGAAGAGTGGCGGTGAATCATTTCACCGGAGGCACCACGCGTTTGCTGGCGGCAAACAACTATACCGGTGCAACCACCATCAACGCAGGGACCTTGCAGGCAGGGGCGACAAATACGTTTAGTGCTGCCTCTAACTACACCGTCGATACAGCAGGTCAGTTGGATCTGGCCGGTTACAGCCAAACCCTCGCCAGCCTGAACAACGCGGGTGTGGTGAGCTTTAATGGCGCGCCGGGGGCGATGTTGAACATAACCGGTGATTATATCGGCAATGATGGTTTGCTGAATTTCAATACCGTTCTGAATGATGATACCTCAGCGACCGATAAACTGGTGGTCAACGGCAACACGTCCGGTAGTACATGGGTGAGTGTGACCAATGTTGGCGGCAGCGGTGCGGCGACCCTGAACGGTATTGAGCTGATACAGGTTAATGGCAACTCTGACGGCGAGTTTGTTAAAAGTGGCCGTATTGTGGCGGGGGCTTATGATTACTATCTGGCTCGCGGGATGGAAACCAATGCCAGCAACTGGTACCTGACCAGTGCGATATCGCCGGTTATACCCATCCCAGATCCTCAGACCGAGCCGGAACTGATTCCACAACCCGACCCAAGAGTCACTCCTGACCCAAGAGTGACTCCTGACCCAAGAGTCACTCCCGACCCGAGTCAGATGATTGAGCGTCCGGAGGCTGGTGGCTATAGCGCAAACCTTGCGGCCGTCAACAACATGTTTGTTACCCGTCTGCATGACCGTTTGGGTGAAACCCAATATATTGATGCGCTGACTGGCGAGCATAAAGTGACCAGCCTGTGGTTACGCAACGAAGGTGGCCATACCCGTTCGCGGGATACCCAAGACCAACTGGGGACGCAGGCCAATCGCTATGTGCTGCAACTGGGTGGGGATATTGCCCAGTGGAGCAATAACGACATGGACCGCTTCCATCTGGGTGTGATGGCCGGTTACGGCAACAGTAAAAGTAAAACCGAATCCCGCCTATCTAGTTACAGCGCTCGCGCATCCGTCGACGGCTATAGCCTTGGACTGTATGGCACTTGGTATGCCAACGAAACCGATAAATCGGGCTTATATGTAGACAGCTGGGCGCAATACAGCTGGTTTAATAACACCGTAGATGGCCAGTATCTGAATACCGAAGAGTATAAATCCAAAGGGGTGACCGCTTCAGTTGAGAGTGGCTATACCTTCAAGGTGGGGGAAAATCCGGCGAAAAACGCCCGCTACTTTATCCAGCCGAAAGCACAAGTGACTTGGATGGGCGTCAAAGCAGACGATCATAAAGAAGCCAACGGCACGAACGTTTCTGGCGAAGGCAATGGCAATATCCAGACTCGTCTGGGGGTAAAAGTCTTTATGAACGGTTACGCCGAGCAGGATAAAGGCAAAGACCGAGTATTCCAGCCGTTTGTTGAAGCCAACTGGGTACATAATACCAAGGATTTCGGTACCAATATGGACGGCATCACGGTGAAACAAGAGGGCGCAGCCAATATTGCCGAGTTGAAGGTCGGTATTGAAGGTCAGATGAATAAAAAAATCAATCTCTGGGGCAATGTTGGCCAGCAAATTGGCAACAAAGGCTACAGTGATACTGCGGTGATGCTAGGAATTAAATACAATTTCTAGTGAGTCATCAATTACCAATAGATTTCACCTATGACGTGAGCGTGGCTGCACCGCAGCCACGGCACTTTTTCTGATCAACCGAACCGAACACTTAACCGTACTGAATAACAGTAAATCCCCCTCCTCTCCCACAATAACTCGTGCTAACATAACCCCAGCAAATAATAATGATAATCAAATCGATAAGAATAATCATTTGTTAAAAAAGAGTAACAATGCCAGCTGCTTATTCCTCAAACCAATCACCAACAACAGTGCTGAAATCAGCCCCCACTCCAGGCGCACAAACAGAGCGCCGACGCACTCTTTTGCTGCTGCTCAGCCTCTTTGTATTGATGCTGGTGATGGCAGCCAGCCTGATGTTCGGGGCCAAAGCCATTCCTCTCTCCGCAGTGTGGCAAAGCCTGCTGGGTGAGACCTACAACGCCGATAGCATTTTGATATTGGAATCACGCCTGCCGCGCACCCTGATCGGGGTCCTTGCCGGTGCAGCCTTAGGGCTATCAGGTGCAGTGATCCAAGCCCTGACCCGCAACCCGCTGGCTGATCCCGGCATTCTCGGGGTCAATGCAGGGGCCAGTTTTGCGGTGGTCATCGGCATCGTGGTGTTTGGCGTACACGCCATTTACGGCTACATGATCTCTGCGTTTATCGGTACCTTGATCACTACACTGGTGGTCTATTGGGTCGGCGCGATGGGCGGCGGGCGGGTGAATCCTCTGCGCCTGACACTCTCCGGCGTCGCCATTGGTGCGGTCTTAACTGGCATCACTTCCGGTATCTCACTGACCCATCCACAGGTTTACGATAGCGTCCGCTTCTGGCAAGCCGGTTCGCTGGATATCCGTAACATGTCGGTGGTGATCGCCGTCGCCCCAGTCATTCTTCTCGGTTGCATCATTGCCCTGCTACTGGCGCGGTCGCTAAATGCCATGCATATGGGGGAAGATCTGGCCGCAGCCATTGGGGCACGTATTGCTCGCACTCAATTTTGGGCGGTGATAACCATTACTTTATTGTGTGGTGCCGCGACCGCCGCCGTTGGCCCTATCGCCTTTGTTGGCCTGATGGTGCCACATATCGCGCGCTGGATTGTCGGGCCGAATCAGGCTTGGATTTTACCATTCACGCTGGTAATCACACCTATTCTGCTATTGGTGTCCGACATTGTTGGGCGCTTTTTGGTACCGGGCGAATTGCGGGTTTCCATCGTGACGGCGTTTATTGGCGCGCCCTTGCTGATCTGGCTGGTACGACAGAATAAAAGGATGACCACACTATGAAGTCTGCCACGCCCACGTGGTTATTGGGGCGTCCCGATGGCCCGATCAACTTACGTGTCCGGTCACGCAGTTTGCTGGTGGGCGGTCTGCTATTACTGGCCTGTTTACTGGGTGTGCTACTGGCCTTAATGGCTGGCACGCTACCGCTATCCCCAAGTCAGGTAGTGAATGCCTTGTTTGGGCAAACTCATGGCACCGTGGATATTATCGTCAATCAATGGCGTTTACCCCGTGCCGTGATGGCGCTGATTTTCGGGGCTGCGCTCGGAATCAGTGGCGCGATATTTCAATCATTAGTGCGTAACCCCTTGGGTAGCCCAGATGTCATTGGCTTCAATGTGGGTGCCTATACCGGCGCACTAGTGGCTATTACCTTGTTTAATGGCAACTATTTTGAGATTGCCAGTAGTGCGCTGGTGGGAGGATTGCTGTCCGCCATTGCGGTCTATTTGCTGGCATATCGGCAAGGCATTCAGGGTTTTAGGCTGATTATTGTGGGTATAGCTATGGGTGCGATGCTGACGGCATTCAATACCTGGCTGACCATCATCGCGTCGCTGGAGACCGCCATGACCGCCGCCGCTTGGGGAGCGGGTTCACTTAATGGCCTAACCTGGGCAAAAGGTCTGCCTTCGGTGCTGTTTATCGCCGCTGCCATACTGGGTGCGATGCTGCTAAGCCGCCGTATGCCGCTGCTGGAAATGGGCGATGATGCCGCCGGTGCCTTAGGGGTTCCGGTTGAGAAAACTCGCCTGAGCCTGATGGCGATTGGGGTGATTTTGATGGCTGCCGTCACCGCCGCTGCAGGGCCAATCTCCTTTATTGCCTTAGCCGCGCCACAAATTGCACGGCGTCTGGCGGGGACATCATCAGTGACCTTAACCGCCTCGGCTTTGATGGGAGCGCTGCTGTTGATTGCTGCGGATCTCTGCGCCCAGCACCTGTTTTCACCTAATCAACTGCCGGTCGGTGTTATCACTATCAGTATCGGTGGGTTGTATCTTATTTGGCTTTTAATCCGGGAGTCCGGGCGATCATGAGTACTATTAACCCAGCAAGTCCCCCATCCCGCTTGCAGGCTGATGCCCTGACACTGGGTTATGATGGCAAGATCATCAGCCAAAATTTAAGTGTCGCCATTCCTGATGGTGAGTTTACGGTGATCGTCGGCCCCAATGCCTGCGGCAAATCGACGCTATTGCGTGCATTGAGCCGTTTGCTGAAACCCCAAGCGGGTCAGGTGATTTTAGATGGCAAAAATATCACCAGCCTTGATACTCGCCACGTCGCCCGTCATTTGGGCTTATTACCACAAAGCTCGCAAGCGCCGGACGGTATCAGCGTATTGGATCTGGTGGCGCGGGGTCGTTACCCCCATCAGAAACTATTACAGCAATGGACGCAGGCCGATAAGCTGGCTGTCAGCCATGCGATGCAAGCCACTGGCGTCAGTGAACTGGCTGACAGGTCAGTCGATGCCCTATCTGGCGGACAGCGCCAGCGCGTCTGGATCGCTATGGTACTGGCGCAGCAAACCCCGCTACTGCTGCTGGATGAGCCGACCACCTATTTGGACATCGCCCATCAAATTGATTTGCTGGAGTTATTCAGCCACCTTAATCAGCACCATAACCACACGCTAGTTGCTGTTCTGCATGATCTCAACCACGCCTGCCGTTACGCCACCCATATTATCGCCATGCGCGACGGGCAGATTGTGACGCAAGGTAAACCGCGCGAAGTGATCACCGCTGAGTTGGTGGAGCAGGTGTTTGGTATGCCGTGTTTGATTATTGATGATCCGGTTTCGGGAACGCCGTTGGTGATCCCGAGGGGGAGGTATAAAGTTTAATTTTGGTTTAGGTTCAGTAGACCAAATCGGATCAGGAGACGATCGGATCGGTTATTGGGTCACGAAACCGAATATCAACCATCGCCAAACCCTGCCCCCAATAACCCCCCTAATCCCTCAATCAATCCCCCCCGCCAACACAGTGAATCATGGCCACCGCTATAAACTCGATACTGCAATCGATGCCCCGCGCGGCGTAGCGCTTCACTCATCACTTCATTGACCTGAAAAATCACATGCTCGTGGCGACCTGCTTCCATAAATATCTTCAATGGCTGATTAGCTCCCAGCCCCTGCAACACCTGCGCGGTCAACCACCCTTGATGCGCTGTCGTACTGGCGGTTGACGCCTTAGCATTATCGACGTCCGGCCACCAGAAAGAACCTGATTGACTCAGCACGCAACCAAAACGCTGTGGCCAGTGTAATCCGGCATACAGCGACGCCAATCCGCCAAAGCTTTGCCCCGCCACTACCGTGCGAGAAGCTTGATCAGTAAAGGGTTGCAGCCAGGCCACTTGCGGTAATAGCTCCGTTTGCAGCGCCTGCCAGAAATCCTGATTGCAAGGCAGCTCCTGCGAACGATGAGTTTGGTCAATGATATCGATCAACACATACACCGTGGCAGGTAGGTGGCCCGCGGCGGTTTCATTATCCAGTACACCCAACAGCGGTTGTCTCTCCACCCAATACTGACCATCCAACAAGATAGCCAACGGGCGATCGGCCAGATCTTCAGCCCCGCGCGTAGCGTAAATCCACACCTTGCGGCTGTTGCCTAATAATGAGCTATCCCAGATGATCAGTTGCAGCCGTTGCGGGTCGGGAGGGAGTTGTTGGCCTGCATCAATGGGTTGCCAGGCAGGTTGCGGCAGAGCATCGGGTAAATGCACCGCCGAGAGCGGCATACCCCGATAGCTGGCATGGGCGGCAGTGTGGTTTAGGGGATCGTTCTCCGCCTGATCCATCAATGAGATCCACCAATTACGCTGTGCCAGACGTCGCTCCTGTGGGCTACCGTCCGGTAGACTCAAGCATTTCTCGCCAGTGACAGGAATAAAGCTGTAACTGCCGCGAAAATCAGACTCCACCTCAGCCTGCCAATACCAGACATCGGTCTGACCCAGCCGCTGGAGAGTTTCAGGATCCGCACTGTGGTGGTCGGTCACGCCATTGACGTCGATATATACCCGGCTAAGAACCGCATCGCGTGCCTTGCCCTGTCGATCGCGCCAAAGAAAGGTCAGCTTTACTTTGCCCTCGCCCGCCGGTTCAGCCAGTGGCGTGCCCCACTGGGCAATCTGCTGCCACCAGCCGTCACTGCCGGCCGAAGGTGAGTGTAACAACTGCTGACTATCCGGATATTGATTCGCCACTGTCACGGGCTGTCCTCTTTTAGTAGGCTCAGGATTCTTAAGGATTTAATTCAAAATAATATTGAGAATTATTATTATTTGCAATAAATGATGGCTATTGATTAAAGAAAAGTAAATTTTCGCCTTGATTCGCGCTATTTCTGGCGCGCGATTGAAAAAAAACCGACTAAATTCAGTGAAATAACCTTTATGCAACCTTTCCATTCAATCAGCGTAACCGGACAAAACCATTCTAAAAACAGAGGGATAGTCCTATACTCGCTGACAGCATGATTTCATACCGCCACTCATTCAGGTTAAAAATGCCAGTATTCATGGGAATATCACAGCTTATGCATCGGATGCGCGCCAGTAAAAAGCGCATGTGCGGCATGCTGCTGATTGCCTGCTGGTTTTTCCTGAATACGCAACTGGCGATCGCCGGTCATCAGTGTGATCTCGCCCCTGCCGCCCAGCCGGTTTTTAGCCAGCATCAAGGACATTTACAGCCAGACCCGATGCAACAGATGTTGTCGGTAATGGAGATGTCCCATGGCAAAGCGCAAAACTCCCTGTGCGAAAAGCACTGCATCCCTGATTCCGTGCAGTCTGACAGCGGCATGTTGGTGCTGGCAGCCCTACCGACCCATACTGAATTAGTGCTGGCGGATGTGCAGCAAAACCCGCGCATCCACCGCCTTGACTGGCAGACTCCCCCCATTGTTGGCCCCCCCACCGAAATCGTTTTCTGTCGATTTAGAGAGTAGACCCAGACATAGCTGATCGCATTTTTCAGGCCGCCCTAGTGCGGTGCGTTGCGCTTATTTTATGTTTTGGAGTTACTCCTATGAGTTCCTTATCTAATGTCCTCTCCGCGACTGCAGGCGTTGTACTTTCTGCGGTGATGCTTTTTTCTGCCCCCCTATTCGCCGCGACTCAATCAATGGCAGATAGCATGCCGATGTCCCACGATCATGGGGCGATGATGGCTGATGCCACCACCACTGACGCCGATAATTACCACTCCCGCGGGCAGATTAAAGCCTGGAACGCCACCAGTGTCGCCATCGCCCACACCGCCATTCCGGCGCTGAACTGGCCGCCGATGACCATGACCTTCGACCTGCCAGAGAGTTTGGTCGCCGCGCCCTTGCCAGTCGGTACGCCAGTGACATTCAGCTTTCGCCAAACCCCGCAGGGCTATCAACTGACCGCCATTTCAGCGCAGCAGCCGTAAGGCGGGAGTCATCATGAACTCATCACTCAACCACCCGCCACAGGGGCGGCCCACGGCTGCATGGCGTTTAGGATTTGTCAGCTTGTTGATGGCCACAGCGTTCAGCCTGCCGGCCGTTAGCCACGCGGCAGATATCACGCTGGAACAGGCGCTCACCTCCGCCGAACGCTATTCGGCTGAATTGTCTGCCAATCAACATCAGGTTAATGCACTGGAAAATATGGCCAGTTCCGCCACGCAATTACCGGATCCCAAACTCAAATTTGGCATTGAAAACTTGCCGGTCGGCGGCAGCAATGCGCGCCGTTTTACCCGCGAGGGCATGACCATGCAGCGCGTCGGCATCATGCAGGACTACATCAGCAGCGATAAGCGGCAGAGAAAGGCCGATACCCTCAACGCCGAAGCCCGCAAAACGGCAGCAGGTAGCGAAACTATTCGCACCCGGCTGCAAAAAGAGGCCGCGCAGGCGTGGTTGGATCTGGCCCTGACTGAGCAGACGGTCAGCGATGCCAAAGTGTTGGTGCAGGAGAGTGAAAAACAGGTGGCGCTGCAACGGGCGGGGGTGGCCAGCGGTGGCGCACTCCCCAGCAGTGTGCTCGATGCCCGCCTGACACTCTCGTCCATGCAAGACAGATTGACCACCGCCCAGCGGGATGTCGCCTTGGCACAAACCCAGCTAACCCAACTGACGGGGATCGAGGTCAATCACATCAGCGGCCCCTTGCCCCACTTCACCCGCCTGCCGGCCGAGATAATCGTGTTGCGCGAGGCGATAAATCAACACCCAGAGGTCTTGCTCGCCAGCCGTGAAGCGGAGGTTGCCAAAGCCCGCTCGGCGCAATCCGCCATTGCCGCCACCCCCGATATTGGGATTGAAGTCTATTACGCCAAACGGGCGGATGAATATGAAGATATGGCAGGCGTGATGGTCACCGTCGATCTGCCGCTGTTCCGCTCACAGCGGCAGGACAAAGATTACGCCGCTGATGTCTCGCGCTCCATGGAGGCCAACGACCAGTTGACCTTACTGACCCGTGACCATCGGGCGCAGCTCGACACACTGTTGGCGCAGTATCAGGCCACCCAGCAGTTATGGCAGCGGCAAACCGATGAAGTGTTACCACTGCAAAAACAACGGGTTAATTTGGTTATGGCGCAGTATCAGGCCAATAAAAGTGATTTGAGCAGTGTGCTGGAAGCACGGCGCGCCCTACTCGACAGCCAACTCAATGCCAGCAATGCCGCCAGAGAGTTAGCCCGCACTTGGGCTGCCATCCGTTATCTGACCCCGCAGGAGAGCGCGCAATGAAAAAGCAATTGAGTTTAACTTTGGTGGCGGTCGCGGTGATCAGTGGCCTTGCCGGTTATCTGCTAGGGAGACCCGCGTCACAAGCGGCCCCCGCAGCAGCAACCCACACCGAAGCGACGGCAGACAATGGCCGCACCGTGCTCTATTGGTATGATCCGATGTCACCCGGTCAGCGTTTCGATAAACCGGGGAAATCACCTTTTATGGATATGGCGCTGGTGCCGCGCTATGCCGGTGAAACCGCTGACGATGGCGGCGTGACCATCAGCGCTCGTCAACAGCAAAATCTGGGCGTGCGCACCGCGCCAGCAGAAATGCGCTCGCTCGACTATCGCCTGAACGGCTACGGCACCGTCGCCACCGATGAACGTAGCCTGCAAGTGATCGCCGCGCGAGCTAACGGCATCATTGAGCAATTGTATGTACGTGCCAATCAGCAGCCAGTCACTAAAAATCAGCCATTGGCTCAGCTCTGGGTACCCGATTGGAGTGCTGCCCAGCAGGAGTATCTGGCGATCCGCACTTTGGGCGATAGCCAATTGACCGCAGCCGCCCGCCAACGGCTACAGCTGCAATTTATGCCCGAAGAGGTGATTCGCAGCGTAGAGCGAAGCGGTCAGCCGCAAACACGGGTGACATTGCGCTCTCCGTCTGATGGCTATGTGAATAAGCTGGATATCCGCGCGGGTTCGCAAGTCACCGCAACGCAATCGCTGTTCGAGCTGGCTAGCCTCGATCCGGTATGGATCGTCGTCGATTATCCGCAATCGCAAGCCAGTTTGCTCACTCTCGGCAGCACTATTGCCGCCACCACCGCCAGTTGGCCGGGTGAGACGTTCCATGGCAAAGTCAGCGAGTTACTGCCCAATATGGATCTCGCCACCCGCAGTCTAAAAGCGCGGATCCTGCTGGAAAATCCGCAGCAGAAGCTCAAACCGGGTATGTACCTGAGTGTGCAATCGGCCTCCGCAGATAAGCGACAACCTGTGCTGGCGATCCCACAGGAAGCCTTACTGATGAGTGGCAGCCGCAACACCGTACTGCTGGCGGAAGGAGAGGGTTACTTTAAGCCGATTGAGGTCAGTGCAGGACAAACTCAGGACGGCTGGGTCGAGATCAAATCGGGGCTGAATGTGGGTCAGTTAGTGGTCACGTCAGGCCAATTCCTGATCGATTCAGAAGCCAGCCTGCAAAGCGCCCTGCCGCAAATGGATGAGATGCCAGCCACCGTCACGCCGCCAGCGGAGAGTGCAGCAGGCAATCCGGTGGATATCTACTCGGTACAAGGGGAGGTCAAAGGGATAAACGGGCAGACCATAACTTTGTCTCACGGCCCGATCGCTGCCCTGAAATGGGGGGCGATGACCATGGATTTCCTGCTGCCCGCAGGCCAGTTAGCACCGGAAATCAGGGTGGGGAGCCAGGTTAACTTTACCTTTACCCTCAGTGAACAAGGGGCGCAGATCCGTCAGATCCAGCCGGTAAAATCAAATAGCAGTGCTGATATCCATGGAGGCCACTTATGATTGCCGCCATTATCCGCTGGTCACTGCGTAACCGGCTGCTGGTGCTACTCGGTGCGCTGATGATGGCCGCGTGGGGGATCTGGTCACTGCAACAGACGCCACTCGATGCCCTACCGGATCTCTCTGATACGCAAGTGATTATCCGCGTCAGCTACCCCGGCAAAGCGCCGCAAGTGGTGGAAGATCAGGTCACTTATCCGCTCACCACTACCATGCTCTCGGTGCCTGGTGCCAAAACCGTGCGCGGTTTCTCGATGTTTGGCGATGCCTATGTCTACGTGCTGTTTGACGATGGCACTGATCCATATTGGGCACGCTCACGGGTGCTGGAGTATCTCAGCCAAGTACAATCTACCCTGCCCGCCGAAGCCAAAGCCTCACTGGGGCCAGATGCCACTGGGGTCGGCTGGATCTATGAATACGCCTTAATCGACAGAAGCGGCAAACACAGTTTGGCCGATCTGCGCGCCTTGCAAGATTGGACGCTGAAATTTGAGCTGAAAACCGTGCCGAACGTCTCGGAAGTCGCCAGTGTCGGCGGCATGGTGCGCCAGTATCAAGTGGTGCTCGACCCCGAACGGATGCGCGCGCTGAATCTCTCCCACCAACAAATTGCCAGCGCCATTAGTGACAGCAATCAGGAGGGCGGCGGTTCGGTGCTGGAGATGGGGGCCGCCGAATATATGGTACGGGCCAGCGGCTACCTGAAAACGCCAGATGATTTTAGGAATATCGTGATCACCGCCCGTGATGGCATTCCTATTTTACTGTCTGATGTTGCCAGCATACGCATGGGGCCAGAAATGCGTCGGGGTGTGGCGGAACTGAACGGCGAAGGGGAAGTCGCTGGCGGCATCATCGTGATGCGTTACGGCAAAAATGCGCTGGAAACGATTAATGGCGTGAAAGAGAAACTGCAACAGATTCAGCGCAGCTTACCCGCTGGCGTGGAGATCGTGCCGGTTTATGACCGCTCGCAGCTGATCACCCAAGCCATTGACAGCCTGTCATTTAAGCTGCTGGAGGAGTTTCTGGTCGTCGCGGTGATCTGCTCACTGTTCCTGTTCCACTTCCGCTCGGCACTGGTGGCGATCATCACCCTGCCGCTGGGGATTCTCGGCGCATTTATCGTGATGCACTATCAGGGGGTCAATGCCAATATTATGTCCCTCGGCGGCATCGCTATTGCTATCGGGGCCATGGTGGATGCGGCGATCGTGATGATCGAGAACATGCACAAGGTGCTGGAGCAGTGGCGAAGAGATCACCCCGGACAGACGCCGGTCAGTCAGGACTATTGGCGCATATCAGAACAGGCAGCAATTGAAGTCGGCCCGGCACTATTTTGCAGCTTATTAATCATCACCTTATCCTTTATCCCGGTCTTTACCTTACAGGCGCAGGAGGGGCGAATGTTCTCCCCGCTGGCCTTTACCAAAACCTACGCCATGGCAGTTTCGGCGGGGTTAGCCATCACGCTGGTTCCGGTATTAATGGGCTATTTTATTCGCGGAAAGATCCCCGATGAGAATGCCAACCCGATTAACCGCACCTTGATCGCGCTATATCATCCGGTGCTCACCGCCGTGTTGGCCCGGCCTAAAACCACATTAGCGATCGCCGGTATGTTACTGCTGGCAACCCTCTATCCTCTTAGTCGCTTAGGCAGCGAATTTATGCCTGCGTTGGATGAGGGCGATTTGCTGTATATGCCCTCCACCCTGCCGGGGATCTCGGTGCGGGAAGCCAGCCACTTGCTGCAACAAACCGACCGCCTGATCAAAACAGTACCGGAAGTGGCGACAGTCTTTGGTAAAGCCGGGCGGGCCGAAACAGCCACCGATCCCGCGCCGCTCACCATGATCGAAACCACCATCCGCTTTAAGCCCAAGGATCAATGGCGGCCCGGTATGACCATGGATAAATTGATCGAGGAGTTGGATGCCACCGTCAATGTCCCCGGTATTGCCAATCTGTGGGTTCCGCCGATTCGCAACCGGCTGGATATGCTGTCGACCGGCATCAAAAGCCCTGTTGGGATCAAAGTTAACGGCAAAAATGTGCAGCAAATCGAGCAGGTCGCACAGCAAATTGAGCAGGTGGTACGCAAAGTGCCAGGTGTCACTTCGGCACTGTCTGAACGGCTGGCTGGTGGCCGTTATGTGGATATTGATATCGACCGTAAGCGGGCTGCCCGCTATGGGGTTTCCGTCAAAGAGCTGCAATCACTGGTGGCAACGGTGATTGGCGGGCAAAACGTCGGTGAAACCATCGAAGGGCGCGAGCGCTACCCCATCAATCTGCGCTATCCACGGGAAATTCGCGATTCGCTGCAAAAACTGCGTGATTTACCCGTAGTGACGGCCAATGGCGGGCAAGTGGCACTCTCTGAGCTGGCCGATATTAAGGTGACAGAAGGCCCGCCCATGCTGAAAAGTGAAAATGCACGTTTATCGGACTGGGTGTATGTCGATCTGCGTGGGCGGGATTTAAAATCTGCCGTCACCGAGATGCAACAGGCGGTCGCACAACAGGTGAAGCTGCCGGAAGGGGTATCACTCGGCTGGTCGGGGCAATTTGAGTATCTGGAACGGGCGACGGCGAAACTGAAAATTGTATTGCCCGTCACTTTAATGATCATTTTCGTGCTGCTCTACGTGACGTTCAGCAGTGTCCGCGATGCCGCGCTGATCATGGCCACCCTGCCCTTTGCGCTAATTGGCGGTGTCTGGTTGTTGTATGGGCTGGGGTATAACTTTTCGGTGGCCGCCGCCGTGGGCTTTATCGCACTGGCGGGGGTGGCCGCGGAATTTGGCGTCATCATGGTGCTCTATCTCAATCAGGCAGTGAAAAAGCATCAGCAACCCGGCACGCCGATGACCGCCAGCCAGATGAGCGCTGCGATTCATGAGGGAGCTGTTCTGCGAGTGCGGCCAAAAGCCATGACCGTCGCCACCATTATGGCGGGCCTGCTCCCGATCATGTGGGGTGGCGGCACCGGTTCTGAAGTGATGCAGCGTATTGCCGCACCAATGATTGGCGGGATGGTCAGTGCTCCGCTGCTTTCGATGTTGGTTATTCCGGCGGTATATATGCTGCTGCATAAAAAAGAGCGCTAACCACCGTAAAAACGCAATAAAATCACCCTAGCCCTCACTCTTGTCTCACCGGAGTGAGGGCTTTCTCTTTGTCGCCTGATAACCTCTCAGAACAATTGATATAACCTAGGCGAGCCAATCCAGTCAGTGTCCATAACGATCCCTATATCAAACCCAAATAGGACATGACTCAGACCCTTACCGTTAATTAACCTTTCTACACTATCGGTATCTCATAAAAAACAAATATTATATTTTGAGGTATAAAAACACGATACCAATGTCAAAATACAGAAGAATAGCGCGATAATTGTAACTTCATAAAAAGTAAAATAACATAAAATATAATATATTAAAAAAATAGTAAGAATAGATAATGATAAATAATAAATAATAGCATGAACTTTCTCGATACCAGCTTGTTAATAACAATTACATCGTGCAAGAATATGCCAAGCAAACATTGAAACTTTTAAGATTTTAAATAAAAAATCAACAAACCCTTAATAATCTTACTTCTATTAATGTATGAAAAAGAAAAAACCTTACCCTCGATAACATCAACGAGACTCAAAGAGAAATATCCACATAACAAAACAGAGCTTATTCATGGCAAGGTAAGCCGTTAAAACACTCAAATAGTAAGCAGAAACTTATATAGGATAGGTAGCCGTCAATATGGAGAAAAACGATATCGTGTTTAAATTAGAAGGGACAGTGCTATTCTCTCCCGCACAACGCTGCCTAAATGGCCCCGATGGTACGGTAGCCATATTAACTGAAAATAATCTCAGGTTCTTGCAACTGTTACTGAACGGCGTGACTGAAAAAGAGCAGATTATTAATCAGGTGTGGAAGGAACAACGAGGTGCTGTTAGCGAAAGCAGCTACTACGGGCAACTCTATATGCTGCGTAAGGCATTCGTTCAGGTAGGACTGAAAGAAACACTTATCCATACTATTCCACGTAAAGGCGTGCGCTATACCGGTACAGTCAATCAAATTGCAGTGTGCAATGAGCGCGAACAGCAACAGAGTGATAGTCACCATCCAATAGCCGCTAACATCATACCGGTAGTGCTGCCTCCGACACTAATAAAAAGCCCCGCCACACCGATATCTCAACCACCGACCAAATCGAGTTTTTTACAGAGCCACCGCTGGAAGAAATTGATTTCTCTGTTAGCCTTTTTCTCTTTTTGTTGGCTCTCATTTCTCTCAGTCTTAATCGTTATTATCTTATTCAATAATGAAGTTCCACCTCACTAACATCATAGATAAGATGGGTGTGATTTAAAAAGACTAAATGATGATGATAAAAAGGTATTCACCAAAAAAACACCGTTTAATAAATACCACTACGAACGAGGCCAAATTAAAAGCATCGATTCGGGTAGCAACAAAATATCGACAAAAACTCAATATAAAATAACGGGAAATATCCCATAACTACTTTAAAGGAAAACGAACATGATGAACTTAATCACTAAAGGCTATATCACAGCTCAGCTTAAAACCCAAGAGTTTATGAAAGACAACCGTGGATCTATTATTGAGTATGTGATGATTATTGCATTGGCGGGCCTCCTTATTACTGCGGCTAAACAACCATTAACAGACCTCGTTAATGACCTGGTTGCCAATGCTCAGAAAGCTGTTAGTTGATATAAATCAAGAAAAATAAGCTTCACTAGCCAATATGGCAACCTCATGTTGCCATATTACTACTATATATTAGGAATGGATTTGGATATACTTAATACATCGTTAATCGCTCTATTAGTGCTACAGCTTTTGCTAATTTGCTATAGCGACATTCGTCACCGCGTCATTAGCAATAAGTTAATTATCACTATCGCGATCAATACGCTAGCTTTAGGTTTTGCTAAATACCATACGGTTAACATTGCTATTCCGCTGTTCGCACTGTTGACGGGCTATATCATTTTTCATTTCAAATTAATAGGGGGTGGTGATGTAAAGTTAATTACCGTACTACTCTTCGCTATAACCGCCGGCCAATCTCTGGATTTCATTCTTTATACTGCGATTATGGGTGGCGTGGTGATGATAATAGGTATGCTGATCAATCGGGCTGACATTCAACAGAGAGGGGTGCCTTATGCTGCTGCCATTACGAGTGGTTTTTTATTATCTCTGTTTACCTAAAAAATTATCGCCCAAGAACATAGAGGTTATCAATAATGAACCGTAAGCTTATCTTATTATTTTCACTTATTGTCGTGGCAATAGGTGCCGCTGGCATATTAACAAATAGTGAAGATAATGGTAATACTCTCACTGATTTAGTCGAATCGAAAAAAGAGAAAGACGTTACAGTGATACTAGCACAATCAACACATGCCTTATCATCAGGAAGGATCTTAACTGAAGAAGACTATGCGCTGAAAACAGTTATAGTTCCAGAATCAAGCGAGTTGATAAAAAGTGATGTGTCAAACCTCGAAAATATTAGCAATTACTTATTGAAATCAAATGTGCTTACCGGCTCTTATATTACTCACGAGATATTAGTATCGCCTGACAGCAATGAATTCAGACAACTGATGCTAAAAAATAGTGAGATTATTTATAAATTTAACATAAAGAAGCAAGATGAATATTTACTCGACACATTACGTGTTGGTGATCTACTCTCCTTTCAATTAAGAACGCTTGAAACGGATAAAAGGAAAGGAATAGAGAATAGCATTACTATTGATACAAAAGAGCTGAATGATAGAAAAGAACAAAACTACTCTTTAACCAAAATCATTTCAAATATGCGGGTAGTAAGAATAAAAAAGAATTCTTCAAACGAATTATCAGAAAAAAATAGCAATAATCAAAAGACCGAAGATGAATCACATGGTTATATAGAGGTCATAATAAATACGGAGGAACTCGGTCTAATACTTATAGCAGAAAAAGCAGGTGATACGTTCTTGATACCCAACACTAAGTTGGGTGATGAAAATCATAAAACAAAAAACTTACATGACATTTTACCTAAATTACGCACAATAAGAGAGCTAAGAGGATGAGATCAACCAGAACAAGATACTCAAGCTGGGATATATTATTTTTCTTATTTATTATCGTAGTTTTTCAGGTCGCGGTTAACAAAGCCAATGCTAAATCAGCTTATATCTCTCCGGGCGAGTCATACATCATTAATACGCAGGAAGAGATAGAGACTGTTTTTGTTTCTGCCGCAGCGATAGCTGACTATGAATTAGTCGGTAAAAACAGCGTTATCGTTTATGCCAAACAAGAAGGAACCGCAGAGTTCATATTGTTCAACGATAAACACCAAGCGATTACCAAGAAAAACATTATGGTAAATAGTATCATTAACACTGCAAATAAAAGAATAATGATTGAGTATCCTGAGAGTAATGTTGAAATTGATAAAATAGGAGAAAGCTATATTTTAACTGGACAGGTGGAATCAGAAGAAGCAAAAGATACCATCGCCACTATTGTTGGCGAAGCTATTGGCAGTGGGAAAGAGAAGGCTGGTGAGAAGCAGTACCTTAGTACACCAGATTATTCAAAAATCGTTAATAAGTTAAAGCTTCCACAATCCAATCAAGTGAATGTCAAACTCACCATTGCCGAAGTTACCAAGGATTTCACTGATAATGTCGGGATAGATTGGAGCACGATAGGAAACACTATTGGTTCTTTCCAGTTATTTAAATTCAATGCCCGCGGTATTAGTAATTTAGTCCATGCAATTAATGATAACTCGATTGCCCGTGTTTTAGCCGAGCCTAACCTCTCCGTATTATCAGGCGAAAGTGCATCGTTCTTGGTTGGCGGAGAAATACCTATTATTAGTGCCACATTAAATGAGCAAACAGTGACTTACAAAGAGTATGGTATCAAACTCGATATCGGTGCCAAAGTAAACGAAAAAAAACGAATACGCATTTTAATAAATGAAGAAGTGAGCAGCGTAGGGAAATCATTTAAAGTTGAAGGTGGGGACTCTTATCCTGTATTAAAAACACGTAAGGCTGCGACCACTTTGGAGTTAGGGGATGGGGAAAGCTTTATCCTGGGTGGACTCATCAGTAATGTCGAAAGAGAATCACTCAAGAAAATTCCATTAATAGGTGAAATTCCTATATTAGGCGCGCTCTTCCGTAATGCAGAAACTGAACAAAGCCAAACTGAACTGGTCGTGATCGCCACAGTAAATCTGGTTAAACCTGTATCAAGGAAAGAAATTGAGTTACCTAATTTTATGCATACCTCAACACTTGAACGCCTCTTTAATTTCACTCATATCATGGATCTCAAGAGGGAAAAGATGGCTAAAGAATTTATACGTAAAGGAGGATTTATCAAATGAAATTATTAATATTCAGTAGCATTTTTTTATCCTCCAGTTTATCTCTGGCCTCATCCATTATTAAACCTGTAGAGAGTGATCGCGTATTTACTTTCGAAAACAAAAACCATCTTATTATGAGAGTGAATAATAGACAGGCAGATGGGATAATTAAAACAGAATATAATCCTTGTAGATATAACATTAATGACTATCGTTTGTTAAAAAATGGAGCAGTTGGATGTGCCGTTAACAACAACCGAAAAAAATCTATTGCTAATGGTGATGTATGCAACTAATTCTCAACAAAGACTTAATTAACAGGAAAGAGAGTCGGGTAAAAAACACTATCGTTATTATTTCCGAACGAACTTGGTTGATAGAACAAGTTTCAGAAAAAATACGACTCGCTGATATGAATAGTATTAAAGAAGTCAGAAAAAATATCTTTAATGCATCTACCATTAACTTACCAGATCAAACTGTCGGTGTGATTATTGATATTGGTGAAAACAGTGACATTGAAGACACGCTGACTTTAATAAAAAACCATATCCCGCGTGACTGCTGGTGTGTATTGGTCGGCGACATAGACTCAATCACTATTGCACAACAGTTTACTGATCGCGGAATGCTCTATTTAAATATACAGTCACAATCTGCTGAACTAACACAGCATCTGCTTAATGGCATCCAGATAGAGTCAGAAAGAAAAGCTTTTTTTATCAGTGTGCTCGGCTGTAAAGGAGGGATTGGCAATACACTGCTTAGTTATCATTTATCACATGAACTGACTCAAATAAAAAAATCGCCTACGTTGCTGTTACAAGGGAATCAAGGATCACAAGATCTTGACCTCGTCACAGAAAAAAGGATGTCGGCTGAACTCACTGAATATCAGAAAAATTTTGATCTTATGCTTTGCAAAGAGAAAGACTTAAATGAGATTAATATCCATAAAGATAAAAAACATAATTTTATCGTATTCGATCAACCTATTCATAACACCAAGAAAGAAAACTTAACCGATTATATTGAATACTCTAACTGTATTATTTTGTTACTTGATAATAGTATGATATCCGTTCGTATTGCTAAAGAGTTCATTGATGCTTATTCACGATTTAAGCGGGATAACCGGCGAGGAATTAAGCTGATAACTTGTTTGAATGAAAGTCGCCCGGTAACTAAAGACATGCTAAACACCTCTGACCTACAATCATTACTGGGTTTGACAGTAGACATTAAAATACCTTATATAAGCAAATCAAACAAGTCATACAATGATTCAAATTATTTTGGCCGCAGAAAAAAATCAATAACTGAATTAGCCAAGCTCACACTTGGCATCCGAATTGATGCACCTACATATAATAAATTGTGGGCTAATAAGGTTATGAATCTTCTAAAATAGAAAGGTTGGGTCATGAAAGTATCATTAATCATACAAGAACTAATTCGTGAGAAAATGCTAGCTAACATTGACATAGATAAAGTGGAACATCTTGTTGATGACTATAGCAAACTCAGTAATTTACTTTCGCAAACATTCTATGAGTTATTTAATGATAATGAACATCAATTAACAACCCAAGATCAGAAAAAGATCATCGAAATGATAGCGGATGAGATCACAGGATTTGGACCACTAAGAGAATTAATGGAGGATGATTCCATTAGTGATATTATGGTTAATGGCCCTGAGAAAATATTTATTGAACGCTATGGATTAATAAGCTTAAGTAATCGTCGATTTATTAATAATACTCAACTGACAGATATTACCAAACGCTTAATGCAACGGGTAAACCGCCGTATTGATGAAGGTCGGCCTCTGGCGGATGCACGGTTAATTGATGGCAGTCGAATCAATGCAGCAATCAGTCCTATAGCATTAGATGGGACAGCACTTTCTATCCGAAAATTTAGTAGCAATAAAAGAAAATTAGAAGACTTGGTTGATATGGGAGCCATGAGCAGCGACATGGCTAATTTTTTGATTATTTCCGCCAGTTGCCGAGTCAATATTATAATCTCTGGCGGCACCGGCTCAGGGAAGACAACGTTACTCAACGCGCTATCAAAATATATCTCTGAAAATGAGAGAGTGATTACTTTAGAAGACGCCGCTGAGCTGAATCTTGAGCAGCCCCATGTTGTACGGATGGAAACACGCCTGGCGGGTTTGGAAAATACCGGGCAGATCACTATGCGTGATTTAGTGATTAACTCACTGCGTATGCGCCCTGACAGGATCATTATTGGTGAGTGTCGAGGTGAAGAAACCTTTGAAATGCTTCAGGCGATGAATACTGGCCATAATGGTTCAATGTCGACCCTGCATGCTAATTCACCGCGTGATGCTATTGCCCGGTTGGAGAGTATGATCATGATGGGGCCAGTTAATATGCCTATCTTTACTATTCGGCGTAATATTGCTTCAGCGATCAATTTGATAGTGCAAGTTTCACGGATGAATGATGGCTCACGAAAAATACGCTATATCAGTGAAATTATGGGGATGGAAGGTGAGAATGTCGTCTTACAGGATATATTTTCATTTAAGCCCAAGAAAGAACGCGATCAGCAAGGTAAAATACAAGGTGATTTTATCAATCATGGTTTATTCAGCCGCTCCGCTGTCAGGATAAATGCCGATATCTATAACTTATCAAATGAATTAAGCAGCATTTTTTCTGTGGTGGAAGAATGATTTATTACATTACGTTAGCATTCGGAGTTATATTATTCTCTCTAAACAGCATTAAGTGGATTAAGATAAAGAAATCCATTGATAACACTGAAAGAAGGTCGTTTAAGAAAGAGCTCAATATCATAAGCTTCGCTAAAAACATATTATTAGAGTGGACTGATTATCTATCTTATATAATTAAAAATAAAAACAAAAAACACATTTCCATTCCGATAATTTATTTTTTTTGCGTTTACGCAGCCAATTGTTATTGGTTTAACATTAATGCCATTGCTGTTCTGATTTTTATATTTATCAGCATGCTATATATTCAACTAAAGCTATCAAGAAAATTGCATCAATCTCTTTTCAATCAGGATTTTCCCGAAGTTCTTTTGATGATAAATATGGCCGCCAGCAGTGGTGCAAGTATCAATCAAGTACTAGAGCGCTGTAGACATGAGATAGGTGGCCCACTAGGCCATGAACTTAACCTTATTTGTCGGAAGCTTAATTTGGGGGAGTCACCTGAAGCCGTCTTTTATGATGCCTATAAGCGTTTTCATTACCCTGAATTCTATTTTCTTATTACCATCATTTTACTTAACCTCCAGCAAGGTGGGCAATTAAGAGAACTGACTAACCGCTTATCGAGCGTGATCACCAAAAACAAAACAACTGAGCAGAAAAAATCCGTGATGACAGCTCAAACACGTATGTCAGTCAATATTATCTCTTTAATGCCGATTGCATTCTCTTTGCTACTCTATTTTATTGACCCAACAACAATAGATTCAATGTGGAACCACCCTATTGGTCGGATAATATTTTACTATATTATCGCCAGCGAAATAATTGGGATATCATTAATAAGAGGAATGCTCAGGAAAATATTATGAAAATATTTATATTTATTGCCATTGTATTACTTGGGGTGATTATATTATTAAGAGTGAAGTCAAATTCAAATAAAATATCAATATACAATAGAATAAGTGAATATGAAACACCACAAGAAATAACAGGCAAAAAGAAAGAAGGAAGTAATCAGAGTAAAGATCTATCTGATTTCATCCACCTTCCGTTTATTCTCCATAATGTGGTTTATTTAAAATTTGTCATTATAGCCATATCTCTAATGATAGTGACTATATTTTTCGTTACAAATACAATCAACCTCAGCTTAAATAGCTCGATAATTATAGGATTAACTATTTTATTAGTGACACTGTATCTCCCAAAATTAATAATGAAAAATGTGATCGCCAGAAGAACTGAGTCAGTGCTCAAATCACTCCCTTTTTTTATTGATATTACGGCCGCATGTGTTCAGTCTGGCATGACGATAGACAGCTCATTGAGTTATACCGCACAAAAATTCAAATTGATAAACCCCGACTTGAGTCTAATAATGAACAAAATGGCCAAACGAGCTGAAATCAATGGGTTGGAAAGTGCAATTAAAGAATTACATCAGTGTTCAACTAAAACTGAAATGAGAATGTTTTGCAGCACTCTACAATATAGCATTAGTTTTGGCTCTTCTGTTTACGATCAATTAATTAAGCTATCTCAGGATATAAGAGAAATGCAGCTATTAGTTACAGAGGAAAAAATCAGTAAGTTATCAACGAAATTGACAATACCTTTATTCATTTTTATTGTTATTCCCTTTATCGTCTTAGTTATATCACCTAGTATATTGGAGTTGATTTCATATGTACAAAACAATTAAGTCTACTATCATTGTTTCCATTTTTACTTTTATACTTAATGGCTGTGCTTCTAATAGTATGAGTCAAAAAGAATTTTCTTATCGAGAAAGCATCTTACTCAAAGCCAATAATTATGGTGGACTCATTAGCTTATACCGAGAGAAATTAAAATCAAAAGAAGATGATTCGATTAGGCTAAAATTAGCCAATGCCTACTATCTTGCAGGTGACAGCAAGTCATCTCTATATTATTTACAGCCGATAGTTAATAAGGAGAATGAATCATTTTATATCCTGCAAGCCAAGAATCTAATCAATATCAATGATATCGATGCTGCTCAGACTGCTGTAAATAAGCTCATTGCCATTTCACCAAGTAATGCCGAAACACATAACTTGAACGGGATTGTCCTTGCAAATAATGGTGAAACACATAAAGCGGAAACAGCCTTTGAGCAATCTCGATCCTTGTTCATTTCTGATGAAACAGCAATGAATAATCTCGCGGTCGTGGCAATGCTCGATGACCGTTATACTGATGCGGTCAGAATACTTTTACCTGACTATCTGGCGGGCAATAAAAATCCGCTAATGTTACATAATTTGGTATTCTCACTTATTCAATTAGGCGACACCCAGTATGCTAAAAAGATAATTATTGCTGATAAAATGGCGACCGACCCTGATGAGTTGATATTAGCGTTGAGTCAAGTCAGTAATCTTCGTCAACAAAAATCAAGTGATGAAGGTGCATAATGCGTGAGAGAAGATGGCTTTTTTTTCGCTCAAATAAGGGTTCCGTTGCTATTGAGTTTTCAATAGTATTCGTTCTATTTGTATTGACACTACTGTTCTCATCTGAAGCCGCCCGCTTATTTTATATATCTGCCAGCCTGGATCTGGCAGTATCTGAAGCTGCGAAGTCAGCTAAAAATAAAGAAAATGGTGATAACGCAACCTATCAATCAAAATTCTTTGAGAAACTAAATGCTCAACAAGGTATGTTGGGGAAATTTATTAACCAAAATAATCATGTTACTGTTGATGTAAAGTTTAGTAAAAACATATCAGATATTATTGCGGATAACATGAGTGCCATATATGCCAATCAAAAACTGGCTCGCTATACAGTAAAATACACTTATCATCCTATTTTTTTCCCTATCTCCTCCATCTGGGCTGCTACTTTATTATCTCGCGAGGTGATTTTTGTACAAGAAAATTAGCTATAACCGTTTTATTAGTAGCCGCAACGGGGCCGTCATTATCGAATTCGTTTTTATTCTTTTCATTCTGACACTACTTATAAAAATACTCATTACTGTTACAGCATATCAATCAACTGTAGGTAAATTGGACCGACTTTCATATTCTCTTGCTGGAATAGTCAGGGAGCGAAATAAGTTATATAGCGATGATCATGATCTGACTCAGGCACAAGTGGCAGAGTTAAAACAACTCGCTGAAAAAATGCTGTTAGATTCAGGAGTGGATAGTAATAATCTTGCGATGAGGATAGAGACATTACATTTTATTCCTTCCGCATCTGGAACAAAGAATATTGATAATCAGAAAACCGGGTCATTTAGCATCGGAGTCTGTCAACCAACCAGACAATTAAATGATATGCAGGACTTGTCGCCCTATGCTAATACAACAGGCCGCTGGATACCCCTTTATCAGGTGACATTATGTCTACCTACAGCACCTTGGTATAACACCTTATTTAATGGGGGTGGAACAGCCACTCCGATAAAATCATCCGCAGTGACTATTGAAAGATGATACCTAGCTTATCGGGATATTATCATGAAATTAAAAGGATATTTATGCTAACGAATAGACCTACTTTTCGTAAAAATAATTTACTTTCACTATTTATGAAAAATGAACAAGGTACCATTTTATTGCCTTTTCTTGTACTCCTACCTCTTTTTATTGGGTTATTATTCTTATCTTTTGAAATCTCACTTTTTTTGCAGAAAAAAGCCAAACTTTCTGATGCTATTGAACAAGCAACACTTGCATTAACCGTTGAGAATAACGATGTGCCAGATGTAGCTCAAACAGCGAAGAATAGCCACTTAGTTAACGATTATGCCAGAGCATATTTACCATCTGAAAGCTTTTCAGTACCCGTGATTGATATCATTAAAAACAGTGATCACCTTGAATATAACTCTAAAACCACCATGAGTTACTCAGCTAAATTTTTAGACAAGACCCAAATCGCGATGGTAAGCACAGAAGACAATGGTGCAGCCAAGAAGGATATTACAGCCCAACCCTCTGAATCAACGGATGTAGTATTTGTTTTAGATTATTCAACCTCAATGAATTGGCCTTTTAATAGAACTGATGATAAAAGGCAAAAAATTGATATTTTAAGAGACATATTTCAAAGTTTAAATAGTACTATATTTGAAAATAAGAAGATCAATACTATTGGGTTTATACCATTCTCATGGGGAACTAAAACTATTGTAGGGCGGGGACCGAAAGATAAATATAATTGTCATTTCCCTTTTGTACCTAAAAAAAACATGCAAAATGGGGATTACCTTAGAAAATACTCTCCATCTAACTTAAAACCGTTTTTGACGCCGAAAAGCTTTAATGATGTCAAAGATATTGCATATGGGCGATTACATCTTGACCAATACCATGACATTTACCTTAAAATATTGGCTGAAATAGAAAATAGAAAATCCACTTCAGCTTTAGAATTTCTGGATAGAACCTATAATATATCAAAACCCGTTAATATAATGGATATTATAGAAGATAACATTGATTATGATAAAACAATCAATTCAATATCTAAAGGGTTTGCTAAAATAAACACCTCTCTAGATGAGATACTTAATACTGCTATTTGTTTAAAGGGAGCCAATATAAGCTCACTAGATATTTCCAATATTAAGAATATAAAAAATACTCTTTCAGCAAGACCCTCCGGAGGTACATTGGTAAGTTCTGGCATATTAGCTGCTAATGAAGAATTCAACAATACGAATAATAATAGGAAAAAATTAATGGTCATTCTGTCTGACGGTGAAGACTCAAATGACGAAAATCCACCGGGTAAATTCAAAGATAGAGCTGCTTTTCACATCACCCAAAAGCTTATTGGCAAAGGGATGTGTGAAGCCATTGCTGCTAATAAAATTACCATGGCGTTTATTGCTATTGGATATGCCCCTGAAAAAGCAAAGGCACATAATTATATTGACTGGAAAAAATGCGTCGGCGAAGATAATTTCTACGAAGCACATAATGCCCACGAATTAGAAGCCGAGCTCAGAGAGGTATTAGGGGCTAAAACCTCCAGTGAGGTGGGACGTAATACACCTAAACATTAATATGATCAGGCGCGGTCGTATTCATTCACCACCGCGCCTGTTACAGGCTACTTAGCGCCGCCGGCTTCCATACCGACTAATCCAACCTTGAGGTAACCCGATTTACGCAGCGCATCCATCACGCTCATCAAGGTTTCATAATCCACCACTTTATCTGCCTGGAAGAAAATAGTGGTCTCTTTGTTGGATTGGGTCATTTTATCCAGTGCCGCCGCCAGTGTGTCGCGATCAACCTGCTGGTCACCGACATATAACTGGTTATCCGCTTTAACCGTCAGGAATACCGGTTTCTCTGGCCTTGGTTGTGGCACCGCAGAGGAGGCCGGTAGATCCACTTTGATATCAACTGTGGCCAATGGTGCCGCCACCATAAAGATAATCAGTAATACCAACATCACATCGATAAAGGGTGTCACGTTAATTTCGTGTAATTCACCACTTTCATCGAGGTTATCATTCATCCGCATTGCCATAAATCACCCCGCACGCAATTGGTGAGGTTGCTTAGATGACTTTGCTTCAGCGCTGCTATTCAGATCAAGGTCACGACTTAACAGCAGTAACACCTGCGCGGCAACATCACCCACTTGTGCACGATAAGAACCAATCAAGCGAGCAAAAATATTGTAGATAACCACCGCAGGAATTGCCGCGACCAAGCCTAACGCCGTTGCCAATAAAGCTTCAGCGATACCCGGCGCAACAACTGCCAGATTAGTGGTCTGCGAATGGGCAATGCCGATAAAGCTGTTCATGATGCCCCAAACCGTACCAAACAACCCGACAAAGGGGGAGATTGCACCGATCGTGGCGAGGAAACCATTACCTTTACCCATTTGGCGGCCAATTGCAGCAACCCGACGCTCTAAACGGAAAGCAGTCCGCTCTTTAATGCCGTTGTGATCATTCGATTCTGCCGACAACAAACGTTCGTTCTGCGCTTCACGCAGCAACAGGCTGCTAATGCTGTCGGAGGCAAACACCTCTGCCCGCTCGGATGCGGTATCCAGATCGGTTACTGCACCAATAACTTCATGTTCTCGCAGTAAGCGGCGGCGTGCGCGGAAGAGTTCAGTGCCTTTGGAGAACAAAATGGTCCAAGTGACGATTGATGCCAATACCAGGCCAATCATCACGCCTTTCACCACCACGTCGGCATGTTGATACATGCCCCAGACAGATAGGTCCATCGCCAGCCCTTGTGGGACGGGTGCCGTTAATGGCTGAACCATCGGTGCTGGATTGGCTTCGCCGTTTGCTGCTGTTGCCGCCACGGTGGCGATTTCCGGTGCAGGTAGCGGGGTCGACGTTGCAGTTGTTGGTGTAACGGATGAAGCGACAGCACTGCCGTTACCTGGTGCCGCTTGCGCATGACCCGCTAAGCCTGCCACCAGCAATAATGCCATGACACCTGTCATCACCTGACCTTGCACCCATGATTTATCTTTAATCTCTTTGCCAGCTGTTTTCACGCTGTGCCTCCACCCAATATGCATATCAATTTAAGGACGAAATCAGGTGCCGATCATATCAAACAAATGGGGGATTGATAGTAATTATCATTAGTGTTTACGCCGATTTTTTGAGAAAAAATGAGAAATCGTCTGATATCAGGGAGTACGCCGCTTGGCTAACAGGATTGAAGAATTAGCTGTACAGCGAGAGTGACATTAACTGTAAATATGGGAAATTGATTGATTGGACGCCATAACACCGTTGCAGGATGTAATTCCTCCCACTTATGACTCATTAATAAATGTCTCATTTTGCCACTTCCGCAGTATTTTCCCATGATTAACCCATAGAAAACAGCGGGTCACCCTATTGAGTTTTTTTCATGTTAAAAGCTACGCCCACCTAACAATCATCATGTTAACGTAAGAAATAATTTCCCCTATAAATGCTACCAATGAAACCTGGGCATCGCTGATAAGAAGGTAACAACGAAATCATGTCTGCTAATAAACCCACCACCGAAAAGCTGGAAACACTCCTGGTCAGCGCGGGCAGGAGTAAGAAGTTCACCCAAGGCTCAGTCAATACCGTGATTCAGCGGGCTTCCTCTCTGGTTTTCGACTCGGTTAAAGCGAAAAAACATGCCACCATTAATCGGGGAAATGGCGAGCTTTTCTATGGCCGCCGCGGCACCCTAACCCATTTCTCTTTGCAGGAAGCGATGACTGAGCTGGAAGGTGGCGCAGGGTGCGTCCTTTATCCTTGCGGTGCTGCCGCCATCAGCAATGCAATTTTGTCATTTGTTTCAGCGGGCGATAATGTGCTCATGACCGGTTCGGCCTATGAACCAGCGCAAAGTTTTTGCGATAAAATTTTGTCGCGCATGAATATCACCACCACCTATTTTGACCCAATGATTGGCGCGGGAATTGCCGCCCTGATTACCCCAGAAACCAAAGTCGTTTTCCTTGAGTCCCCCGGCTCTATCACCATGGAAATACAAGATATTCCGGCGATGGTGAAAGCGATCCGTGCTGTCGCTCCTGAGATGGTCATTATGATGGACAATACTTGGGCGGCCGGTGTGCTGTTTAAAGCATTGGATTTTGATATTGATATCTCCATCCAATCAGGGACGAAATACATTATTGGTCACTCTGATGCCATGCTGGGCATTGCGGTTGCCAACGCTCGCTGTTGGGAGCAACTGCGAGAAGACTCTTATCTGATGGGGCAAATGGTCGATGCAGACACTGCTTACCTTGCCAGCCGTGGGTTGCGCACGCTAAGTGTTCGCCTAAAACAGCATGAGAAAAACAGTATCGAGATCGCCCACTGGTTGGCTCAGCGCCCAGAAGTTGCGGCGGTCTATCACCCCGCACTGCCTGACTGCAAAGGTCATGAATTCTACTTGCGCGACTTCACTGGCTGTAACGGCTTGTTCTCCTTTGAGCTGAAAGAGGAGTTAACGCAGCAGCAGTTGGAAGCCTATCTCGACCACTTCACTCATTTCAGTATGGCTTTCTCATGGGGTGGGTTTGAGTCCTTGATTCTGGGTTATCAGCCCAAGGATATCCGCGCCATTCGCCGCTATGAGGGCGAAGGAATTAAAGGCACATTATTCCGTCTGCATATTGGTCTAGAGAATGTTCAGGATTTGCAAGACGATTTGACAGCAGGGTTTGAGCGCATTAAAACCGTGCAGTAACGGGTTCTGAACAACATGACTTATTTTTATCGGCATAACTTGTTTTTATCGGAATGACTTGTTTTTATCGGAATGACTTGTTTTTATCGGAATGACTTGTTAATGCGCGGTGACAATCTCCGCGCATTAATCCTCTCTTACAAAAATAGTATCAACGGCATGTATATATCCCCGCAAAAATTCAGTTATTGAGGATAAGATCAATGTGGATCAGCGCCAATGCAGATACACTAGGTCGGTCCACACAACTATTCGTCGTTACAAACATTCGTCGTTACAGACAATATCCTCACACGATAGGCAAACAGGAACAGAAATGGATGTATTACGCGAAATCCTTCATGCCTTATGGCAGCAGGATTTTAGTAAACTTGCCGACCCGAATGTGATTTGGGTTATTTACGGCATACTCTTTACCACTCTATTTTTAGAAAACGGTCTGTTACCGGCGTCTTTCCTTCCCGGTGATAGCCTGTTGCTATTGGCGGGTGCATTAATTGCCAAGGGCGTTATGGGCTTTATGCCTACAATGATAATTTTAACCATTGCCGCCAGCCTCGGTTGTTGGCTGAGCTACCTGCAAGGGTTGTGGTTAGGCGATACCAAAGTGGTAAAAAGGTGGCTGTTACAGCTACCGATCCATTATCGTCAGCGTGCCCACACGCTATTTGTGCGCCATGGTCTGGCCGCGCTGATTATTGGTCGTTTTCTCGCCTTTGTGCGTACCTTGTTGCCCACACTGGCCGGTATTTCTGGCCTGAACAGCGCTCGTTTTCAGTTCTTTAACTGGCTCAGTGGGCTGCTTTGGGTTGGCAGTGTCGTAGGGCTGGGTTTCGCGCTTAGCCATATTCCCTTGGTTAAACATTATGAAAACCAAGTGATGACTGCACTGATGATTTTACCCATTGTTCTGCTGCTGGTCGGTTTGATCGGCACACTGGTTCTGGTGTGGTGTAAACGTAAAAATGTGACTGAATAGGCAAGCAGTCACATCAGCTCGCCCGCAGTTTGGCAACCTCTTCGCTAGGGGTATGGCCGAAATAGCGCTTAAATTCACGGCTGAACTGTGAAGCGCTCTCATATCCCACTTTGTTCGCGGCGGTACTGGCCTTTAGGCCGTCGTGCAACATCATCATCCGTGCCCGATGCAGCCGGTAAGATTTCAGGTATTGCAGCGGAGAGGTGTTGGTCACTGCTTTAAAGTTGTGATGAAACGCCGAAACACTCATGTTCACATCGGCCGCCAACTGCTCGACATTCAGGTTATCGGCAAACTGATGCTCAATCCGCCGAAGTGTTTTGGTGATCTGATTGAAGTGCCCATGGCGATTGACCAACGCCTGCAATGCTCCACCACACTGACCGCAGAGCACATAGTAGAGGATTTCACGCACAATTTGTGGGCCTAGTACTCTGGCATCGCGGGGTTTGGACATCACATCCAGCAACCGCTCGGTGGCACACAGCATCTCATCCGTCAGCATAGACGAATTAACACCCGAAGTATTACCGAAGGGTTTATCCAGCTCATCATCACCGATATCAATAAGCAAATCCTGTAGCATCTGGCTATCGATATGAATCGAAATCCCTGCCAGCGGTGTCTCTGGGCTGGCGAAGGTTTCACATTCAAACGGCAGTGGCACCGTTAGAATCAGGTAGTTTTTTGGGTCGTAGCGAAATACCTTACTGCCCAAATAACCGACTTTATGCCCCTGAAATATAATCACCACACTGGGGGTGTACATTACCGGTGTTCGTGGCTGATGAACGGTGGAGTACAGAATTTTCACCCGTGGCACGGCTGACGGGGTTAAACCATTGCCCTGAGCCAGATGGGTAATCTTTTTAGCCATCTGTGCCTGAATATCATTCACCTCAACCATTGTGTTCTCACCTGCTTCTGTTATCTGGGGTAATCTATCATCGGAAACTATCTGACATAAATTGTGCTGTATTTATCGAGTTTTCTACAGCGCTTTGGAGAAATAGGCAAGAGCAAGGCAGGAATGTGCATTGAGATATGGCGCTAAGTTGCCGACAATGGCTGACAATAAAATCGACAACGTTGGAAGATAAATAATGCAAAACTTCACTCTCCACACCCCGACTAAAGTGCTGTTCGGTACTGGCCAGATAGCGCAACTGAGTAAAGAGATTCCTGCTGATGCCCGCATTTTAATTACCTACGGTGGCGGCAGTATTAAGCAAAATGGCGTGTTGGACCAAGTCCATGACGCACTGAAAGGCTTTGATTTCCTAGAGTTTGGCGGGATTGAACCTAACCCAACCTATGAAACCCTGATGAAAGCCGTCGAACTGATTCGGGTAGAAAAAATCAACTTCCTGCTGGCGGTGGGCGGTGGTTCGGTATTGGATGGCACCAAGTTCATTGCTGCCGCCGTTAACTATCCACAAGATCCATGGCACATTCTGGAAACCACAGGTAGTGATATCACTGAAGCATTGCCAATGGGCTCAGTGCTAACCTTGCCTGCTACCGGTTCTGAAACCAACAGTGGCGCGGTAATCAGCCGTCGCAGTACTGGCGATAAGCAACACTTCTTCTCACCTCATGTCCAACCGCTGTTTGCTGTGCTGGACCCGGTTGTGACTTACAGTCTGCCGCCACGTCAGGTTGCCAATGGTGTTGTCGATGCCTTTGTGCATACCATCGAGCAATACCTGACTTACCCGGTGGATGCAAAAGTGCAAGATCGCTTCGCAGAAGGGCTGCTGTTAACCCTGATTGAAGATGGTCCGAAAGCATTGACCGACCCAGAAAATTACGACGTGCGCGCCAATATTATGTGGAGCGCCACTATGGCATTAAATGGCCTGATTGGGGCGGGTGTACCGCAAGACTGGGCAACGCATATGCTGGGCCACGAATTAACCGCACGCCATGGTCTTGACCATGCACAAACCCTGGCGGTGGTACTGCCTGCACTGCTGGTTGCCAAGAAAGAACAAAAACGCGCCAAACTGCTGCAATATGCTGAGCGTGTCTGGGGCCTGCGTGAAGGGAGTGAAGAACAACGCATCGATGCAGCCATTGAAGCAACCCGTCATTTCTTTGAAAGCATGGGTGTCGCGACACGTCTGTCCGCCTACAAACTCGATGGCAGTTCGATTCCCGATTTAATCAAAAAGTTGGAAGAGCACGGCATGACCCAACTTGGCGAACACGGTGATATCACATTAACCGAGAGTAAACGTATCTACGAAGCTGCGGTCTAACAATAAGATGTAACAGGATCAGCGATAGCAGATTCTCTCATGGCTGAGGGCATTATCCTGATGGTGTGCCTTCAGTCAGCCGATGATTCATCATTTTCACCTATCATGGTGGGCGTTATATTTATTTACTGCTAGGCTTTGGGTTATTGCCACACATTACGCTCCCCCTATCCAGTAGCAGGTCAGCGCCAACGATAGAACTGTTCACATTTGATGATTTCCCACACGCGATAAAATACCAGCCAAGCTAATAAATATAATGATCACGACTAAACTTACACTATCGGTCACAGGGCTGGAACAGCTCAGTTTGTAAGCTAAGGAGATAAACATGGCGACGCAACCCATTATCAAATTGCACGATGGAAACCTGATGCCACAGCTTGGCCTCGGCGTTTGGCGGGCAAGCATTGAAGAGACGCAACGCGCTGTCAGTAAGGCGTTAGAGGTGGGCTATCGGTCAGTCGATACCGCAGCAATTTATAAAAATGAAGAAGGTGTCGGCAAGGCGCTAAAAACGGCAGGCGTCGCCCGCGATGAGCTATTTATCACCACCAAACTGTGGAATGACAGCCAGCTCAATCCGAAGCAGGGGTTGGAGGAGAGCCTGGAGAAACTCCAGCTCGATTATGTGGACCTCTATTTGATTCATTGGCCCGTTCCTGCGCAGGATCATTATGTCCGTGCTTGGCGTGAGCTGATTACATTGAAAGAGCAAGGTTTGGTCCGCAGTATTGGCGTCTGTAACTTCCACATCCCTCATCTACAGCGGCTGATTGATGAAACCGGTGTTGCCCCGACCCTCAATCAGATTGAACTGCATCCACTGCTACAGCAGCGCCAGCTACATGCCTGGAATGCCACCCATCATATTGCGACCGAATCCTGGAGCCCCTTGGCACAAGGTGGCGAAGGTGTTTTCGATCAAACTGTTATCCGCCAGCTTGCGCAAAAATACAACAAAACACCCGCACAGGTCGTGATCCGTTGGCACCTTGATTGCGGGCTGATTGTTATCCCAAAATCGGTAACACCAACGCGTATCAAAGAGAATTTTGAGGTGTTTGATTTTAAGCTGCACAAAGATGAATTGACGGCAATTTCAAAGCTGGACAGTGGTAAACGATTAGGGCCAGACCCGGATGCTTTCGGGTCTGACAGCTGATTTCAGCCAGACTTTTTCAGCTTAATGGGGCTTGCCTTTACCTTTGCTCATGCCCGAAGGCTTATTCACCGGCGCTCTGTTTGCGCCGGTTTTGCTGCCTGATGATGACTTAGACGCAGACGTGCTATTGGCGGATTGCGGTTTCTTGTCCGCAGGTACAGCCTGAGTTCGGCTACCCGGCTGGCGCTGACGGGTGATTGAAGTGTGCTTGGTCAAGGCTGGCGTATGATGGCGCAATGCACGACGTGCTACACGCTGCTCTTCTATTGTCGGTGCCGGAACCAAACATTCACGACGGCTACCAATCAGATGCTGTAACCCCATATCGGCTAATGCGTCGCGAATCATCGGCCAGTTAGCCGGATCATGATAGCGTAGCAATGCTTTATGCAGCCGCCGCTGACGATCGCCTTTCGGCACCACCACATCCTCACTTTTATAATCGACTTTCGACAGCGGATTCTTACCGGTGTAATACATAGTGGTGGAGTTCGCCAACGGCGAGGGATAGAAGTTCTGCACCTGATCCAAACGGAAGCGGTTTTTCTTCAGCCACAACGCCAGATTGACCATATCCTTATCCTCAGTCCCTGGATGAGCAGAGATGAAATAAGGGATCAAATACTGCTCTTTACCCGCTTGCTTAGAGTAGGTATCAAATAGCTCTTTGAAGCGCTGATAGCTACCCATTCCCGGTTTCATCATTTTGGAAAGTGGCCCTTCCTCAGTGTGTTCCGGGGCAATTTTCAAGTAGCCGCCCACATGGTGGCTGGCTAATTCTTTGATATAACGCGGATCTTCGACCGCCAGATCGTAACGCACTCCAGAGGCGATCAAGATCTTTTTAATCCCCTTCAAATCACGCGCCCGACGGTACAGAGAGATGGTCGGCTCATGGTTGGTATCCATGTGCTGGCAGATTTCAGGATAGACGCAAGACGCACGGCGGCATGTTTGCTCAGCGCGCGGTGATTGGCAGCGCAGCATGTACATATTCGCTGTTGGGCCACCAAGATCGGAAATAATGCCGGTAAAGCCGGGGACTTTGTCGCGAATCTCTTCGATTTCACGAATAATGGAATCTTCTGAACGGCTCTGAATGATGCGCCCTTCATGCTCGGTGATAGAGCAGAATGAACAGCCGCCGTAGCAACCGCGCATGATATTGATCGAGAAGCGAATCATGTCATAGGCTGGGATCGGCGATTTACCATAAACGGGGTGCGGCACGCGCTGGTAAGGTAGCGCAAAAACGCTGTCCATCTCTTCCGTGCTGAGCGGAATCGCTGGCGGGTTAATCCAGATGTAGCGGTCGCCATGTTTCTGCATCAAAGCCCGCGCACAGCCGGGGTTGGTTTCATGATGCAAAATCCGCGAGGTGTGGGCATATAACACTTTGTCTGCCTTCACTTTTTCGTAAGAAGGCAGCAAGACATAGGTTTTTTCCCATGGCTTGGGTTTCGCTGCACGCACCGTAATAGGTTTAGCTTCGGGTTCAGGGATATCATTGGTCGCACAAGGCAGATCTTCGCCATAAGGATTAGGGATGGCTTCAATGCGCCCAGGGCTATCCAGACGGGTAGAATCCACCCCACTCCAGCCCGGTAACGCCGTTTTTCGCATCACTACCGTATTACGCACATCCTGAATATCGGCAATTTTCTCCCCCGCCGCCAGACGATGTGCAACTTCAACCAGTGGCCGCTCGCCATTGCCGTAGACCAACATATCCGCTTTAGCATCCACGATAACCGAACGGCGTACCGTATCTGACCAATAGTCGTAGTGAGCAATACGCCGTAGGCTGGCCTCGATACCGCCGAGTAATACCGGCACATGGCTGTATGCCTCTTTGCAGCGCTGGCTATACACCAACGTAGCGCGATCGGGCCGCTTACCGCTTTGGTTATCGGGGGTATAGGCATCGTCGTGACGCAATTTCCGGTCAGCGGTATAGCGGTTGATCATCGAGTCCATATTCCCGGCAGTCACACCGAAAAACAGATTCGGCTCGCCAAGGCGCATAAAGTCGTCTTTATTGGTCCAATCCGGCTGAGCAATAATCCCTACGCGGAAGCCCTGGGCTTCCAACATGCGGCCAATGATCGCCATACCAAAGCTTGGATGGTCAACATAGGCATCGCCAGTGATGACAATGATATCGCAGCTGTCCCAGCCCAATATGTCCATCTCCTCCCGTGACATCGGCAAGAATGGCGCAGTGCCATAGCATTCAGCCCAATATGGCTGATAGGAAAACAGGTCACGCTCTGGTTGGATCAAGCTGGTACTCATGGCAACACTCTTTGAATTGGGGAAAGTGGAGGTGGTTCGGGTTAAGAAATCATCACCGGGCGGCGATTATACGCATTTATCCATGAGAAGAGGAAGGATATTGGTGGTTTTAGGGATTAAGTTGAGTTGATGATGGGTTCGGTTGACATGAGATCGGCGCTCACTTGACCTCTGGATCGGATCTGGTTTCGGTTGATGTTCGTTCGGTGATCACTTTACCTCCGTTGCCTCAACCGAGTCGGGCCGCAGGGCGGCGGCCCAACACCCGCGCCTTGCACGAAATAGTGTGGCTGCGCTATCCCCTCCTACAGCTTGCCAGCTTATCGAATCGGTGCTGACTCGCTCCCAGCTCGACAGCCACTTTCGCGGGATATTCGGCCTGCAGTCTTTGTCGGCAATTTTTCTGATTGCGCTCAAGGCCACAAGCCATGGCTTTGATTTTCATGTTTGAAAGCACATTTGAGCTGCTGAGTGAAGAGAGAAGGCAAGGAAAACGGGCAGGACGCCCGTTTTAGGCGTCATGAGCAGGGACGCGACAACACTGCGAAGCAGTTTTGAACAACGCTGCGTTGGCCCGAAGGGTAGCCTCGAAGAGGCAATAATAAAGCCGTCCGTCAGCCGAAACGATGAGTGAGGGTATCCACGCAGTGGACAAGCGATACGTGCGCTAGCCTAGGGTTCCAATGGGTCACGCGCTTGTGACCCATTGGCGGTTGGGGCATCAGAGGTAAGTTGAGCCGTAAAGCTTTAACAACTGAACCGGATCACCAATCCACAACAAAAACCAGATCCGATCAGCACCTAGCCAACTGTTGGGGCCGCCACCGTCACCAACTGCCCTGCCGACCCGCGATCCGCCATTTCTAACGTTTGGCTGTGGAACAAGAACGGGAAGTGCTCCGAGGAAACTTGGTTGAAATAGACCAGCAACTCCACATCACCATCAACCCAAACGGTATCCTTCCAACCGCGATCCTCGGCCATCGCCGGAGCGCCATTGACACTCTTCACCAGGAAAGAGACGCCTTGAATATGAAATGCTTGCGGCATATCTGCATGTAACATCCAACGCTCCCAAGTGCCTTGCTGCGCCTGAGCATCCACCCGGCCCATATCCCAAATTGCACCATTGATTCCTGGCAGATCATCCCCCAAACGAAACTCACGGGAACGGATCACATTGCCATCCAGAATTTGATCCGCCAGCAAACGCATTGGCAGATTATCGGTGACTAACGGCAGCAAACCAGTGGGCTTTAAGGTCAGAACCAATGTGGAAATCAAAATACTTGATGGCTCGAATAAGCCACGTAGACGATCCATAATCCCGGCAGAATCCCCCGCCGTGATAGAGACTTCACTGCCCTGCGACATATCAATGACCACTTCACGCCGTTCACCGGGGGCGAGCGAAAGTTGCTGTACCGCCACAGGTGCGGGCAGGAACCCCTGGTCACTGGCGACAACATGCAGCGGGCGACCATCACTCAGCTGCAAGGTATAGCGACGAGAGTTAGAGGCGTTAAGTAAACGTAACCGCACCCAACCACGGGAAACTTCAACAAACGGACTTTGCACCCCGTTAACCAGCAGTGTATCACCGACAAAACCACCCTTTGCCGGTGGGTCATATTCCGGTACGCCAAAGTTATCCAGCCGCTTATCCTGAATAATGATCGGGAAATCATCAACGCCGTAATGGCTCGGCAAAGGCATTGCTTTGCTGATTTCATCTTCCACCAGCCACATGCCGGCCAACCCGTTATACACGTGTGGTGCCATGCGATTAGGAGTATTAGCATGATACCAACAGGTCGCCGCTGCTTGGCGTACTGGCAATACCGGAGACCAATCAGCACCAGGCGAAATCATGCGTGCCGCGCCCCCCATCAATGTCCCCGGAACTTGCAAGCCGCTGATCGTCATGGATACCGGTTCAGTTAAACGGTTGCTGTAGATGAGCTTAACGTCATCGCCGCTGAAGACCCTGACTGTCGGCCCCAGGTACATACCGTTAACCCCCCAAACTGCGGCTTTCTGACCACCACTGAATGCCCAGTGCGCCCGCTGTAAGGTCAAAAACAGCGGTTGGCCGCGACGGGACTCCAGTAAGGGTGGAACAGGTAGCGTGGGTTGTTGGGTACTATTAGCCTGTGCCCTCAATGGCAACGAACCAGCACCTAGCGCTAAGCCCGTAGCCTGAATGAACTGGCGACGACTGAGTGACATATCTTCTCCGTGAAAACCACAATCAAATCTACTGCAAAATTTTGCCTGACTGCGAATAACGCTGAAGGACGGCAAAACGCTCACGACCAGAGTCGTTTAAATGAAAATCCAAAACTTAAATTCAGCTACAATCGGCTTCAACTGCAATCTGCTTCAACTGCAAGCCGCTTCAACTGCAAGCCGCTTCAACCAAAATTCGCTTCAATCAAAACTGACATCAATCACCACAACCGACGCACAATAGCTTGCCGCAGCAGTAATAGATTACTTTTCGGTCGCGGTCTGTTGCGCTTCTTGGGCAATTTCTGCGTCGAGTTGCTCAATTTTAGCTAACATCAGATTGCGGCAATGTTCGGACAACTCGCGCACACGCTCTTTGCCATAACCCTTGGTATCCACAGGCGGCATGATTTCGACGATGACTTTGCCATTTGACCAACGATTTAAGTTGATGTTATTGGTGCTGGAAACACAAATTGGCACAATCGGCACACCCGCAGCAATAGCGGCATGAAAAGCCCCAGTCTTAAATGGCAGCAAACCACGGCCACGGCTACGAGTGCCTTCTGGGAACATCCAGATAGAGACGTTTCTTTTTTTCACCTGTTCGACGACTTGAGCAATAGTGCCGTGCGCTTTGGCGCGGTTATCGCGATCAATCAGCAGGTTACCGGTCAGCCAGTATAGCGGGCCAAATAGTGGCACCCATAGCAGGCTCTTTTTACCCACAGTGACCGTACCGGACTGAACCACGTTCGACATGGTGACCATATCGTAGTTATTTTGATGGTTGGCAATATAAATGCAGGTGCCGTAGTTTGCTGCTTCTTTAGGAATGCGTTGCTCAACCGTAATGCCAAACAGCACTGACATCCGACCAAACAGATGGGCGAAGGTCGCGAGATTACGCGGGTTTCGCGGCCTGAATAGGCAATAAATCGAACCAAACACACACACCAGAACACAATAGAAAACGGCCAGTACCGTGCGCAAAATTAATAGCATAACACCCTCTTAAACACTGACTCTTAGACACCTAATCGACGCTAGTATAACGGCTTAACCACAAAAAACCGCGCTGATTCCTTGCCATAATTATGTTACGCGACAACGCGCGCAAAATGCGCGCGCCATTCGTTACATTTACGGCGGATGCCTACCTAAAACGCTAACGATGCTGGATATTAAGCTTCGTTATCTGTTGGTATCACTCGTGCTGGTGCATCAATCTCAACCCGATCAATGCGTTGCAACCCGCGAGGCAGTGGTGAGCCTTTCCGGCCACGTTCAGCGCGGAATTTCTGCAAATCTTCTGGTCGCAAGGTTAACTTACGTTTACCAAAGTGAAGCGTCACAGATGTTTGAGGCGGTAAGACAAACAGCCATGCCAAACGATCTTCACCCGCTGCAGCTTGCGCGCCAGGGATTGAGACGATTTTATTACCCTTACCTTTTGATAACTCAGGTAAATCTGCAACTGGGAACATCAACATGCGTCCAGCGGACGTGATGGATAACAGCATGTCATCCGGCCCATAAATCTCTAGTGGCGGCAGAGCCTTGGCATTTTCTGGCAGCGTAATCATCGCTTTGCCAGCACGATTCTTAGCAACCAAATCATTGAAAGTACAGACGAAGCCGTAGCCCGCATCCGATGCCATTAAGAATTTCTGTTCGTCCGACGCCATCAATACCTGTTCGATGGTCGCGCCCGGTGGCGGCGTCAGTTTGCCAGTCAGCGGCTCCCCTTGACCACGTGCAGATGGCAGCGTCAGTGGATCTAATGCATAACTGCGGCCAGTGGAGTCAATAAACACCACCGGTTGGTTACTCATGCCACGTGCTGCCGCACGGAAGCTATCACCCGCTTTATAGCTTAATCCACTCGGGTCGATATCATGGCCTTTCGCACTGCGCACCCACCCCATTTCAGACAGCACAATGGTCACTGGCTCAGAAGGCACAATGTCATGATCACTCATGGCTTTAGCTTCAGCGCGCTCAGTCAGCGGTGAACGGCGGTCGTCACCATAAGCTACGGCATCTGCCTGAATCTCTTTTTTGATCATGGTGTTAAGTTTGCGTTCTGATGCCAGCAATGCCTGTAACTGATCGCGCTCTTTGGCTAACTCATCTTGCTCACCGCGAATCTTTACCTCTTCCAGTTTGGCTAAATGGCGAAGTTTCAGTTCGAGGATCGCTTCAGCCTGCGTTTCAGAAATGGCAAAGTGCTGCATCAGCAGCGGTTTTGGCTCATCTTCGGTGCGGATGATATGAATAACTTCATCGATATTCAGGAAGGCAATCAATAAACCTTCCAAAATATGCAGCCGTTTCAGGACCTTTTCCAGTCGGTAATTCAAGCGGTTACGTACCGTTTGACGGCGGAATACCAACCACTCGGTGAGGATCTCCAGCAGCCCTTTCACTGTCGGGCGATGATCCAGACCGATCATATTCATGTTGATGCGATAGCTTCTTTCCAGATCCGTGGTGGCGAACAGATGGTTCATCACTTGATCCAGATCGACACGATTGGTTCGGGGAACAATCACCAACCGAGTAGGGTTTTCGTGATCAGATTCATCACGTAAATCTTCAACCATCGGCAATTTCTTGGCGCGCATCTGGCTGGCAATCTGTTCCAGCACCTTGGCACCGGAGACCTGATGCGGTAACGCGGTAATCACCGCGCTGCCATCCTCTTTCTTCCACAATGCCCGCATACGAACAGAACCACGGCCATTTTCGTAAATTTTACGAATTTCATTACGCGGGGTAATGATCTCGGCTTCAGTCGGGAAATCAGGCCCTTGCACAAATTCCAGCAACTCTTCGAGTGAGGTCGCTGGTTTATCGATCAGGGCAATCACTGCCTGAGCAATTTCGCGCACATTATGGGGCGGAATATCGGTTGCCATCCCCACGGCGATCCCGGTGGTGCCGTTGAGCAGAATATTCGGCAGGCGCGCAGGTAGCATTTTCGGCTCCTGCATGGTGCCATCGAAGTTTGGTACCCAGTCAACCGTGCCTTGGGCTAACTCACCCAGCAGCACTTCGGCGTATTTGGACAAGCGGGATTCGGTGTAACGCATCGCCGCAAAAGACTTAGGATCATCCGGTGCCCCCCAGTTCCCTTGCCCATCCACCAGCGGATAGCGGTAAGAAAATGGCTGCGCCATCAGTACCATCGCTTCATAGCAAGCGCTGTCGCCATGAGGATGATATTTACCCAATACGTCACCCACGGTACGGGCGGATTTCTTGAATTTAGCGTTATTGCTCAGCCCCAGCTCGGACATCGCGTAGACGATACGCCGTTGTACTGGTTTCAAACCATCGCCGATAAATGGCAACGCCCGATCCATGATGACGTACATGGAATAGTTCAGATAGGCGTTTTCAGTAAAGGTGTGCAGCGGTAAGCGCTCTGCACCGTCATGAGTCAAATCACTCATTACTCAAATATCCTCAGACTCTGGAATGGCGATCACTGGGCGTCAGCGGATCGGCACCGCAAGTTTATTGTCGATTTCTGCCCGCGATAGTACCTCATCTGCGGGGTGACTGTCACAACCCACAGAGAATCTCGATCTTTCCCCCTGAGCAGGACAAATTTCGGCTTTGGTAAAAACATAAGAGGTACCAATTATCCTTAATCCATCCCTTTTGTTGCTTATTAAGCAAGAGTGTTGTGCATTATTGCGCATTTTTCTCTGGCGTCGTAACCATTAGCATACTCAGTATTCCGGGTTGGCTGTTCTCTTGTGCTATTAGCAAGATGCTATCAGTTCCCCGCTTCACAAGGATTATATCAATGAGTAACATATTAATTATTAACGCGATGAAAGAATTTGCGCACTCCAAAGGCGCGCTTAATCTCACTCTCACTAACGTAGCGGCTGAATTTCTGCAAGAAAGTGGTCATCAGGTTAAAATTACCACAGTTGACCAAGGCTATGATATTGAAAGTGAAATTGAGAATTATCTGTGGGCCGATACCGTTATTTACCAAATGCCAGCCTGGTGGATGGGCGAACCTTGGATTTTGAAAAAATATATTGATGAAGTCTTTACCTTTGGTCATGGTCGTTTGTATCAAAGTGATGGCCGTACCCGCTCCGATGTCACTAAAGGTTACGGTTCTGGTGGCTTAATTCAGGGTAAAACTTACATGCTTTCAGTAACCTGGAATGCACCGATTGAAGCCTTTACTGATCCCGCGCAGTTCTTCGAGGGGGTGGGTGTTGATGGTGTTTATCTGCATTTCCATAAGGCAAACCAATTCCTTGGCATGGAGCCATTGCCAACATTTATGTGTAATGACGTGATGAAGCAGCCTGATATCGAAGGTGATATTAGCCGCTATCGTCATCATTTAGCCGTGCATTTTAACGGTCAGACCGCTTAATTTCACACCGTAACGCAATTTGGGGCAGCAATGATTACTGTTTTTGCAGAAATAAAAGTTAAACCGGGACGCCGTGAGGCGGTATTGCAGGCAATTGAAAAACTGTTACCTGCGGTGTTGGCTGAAGAGGGTTGCAGTGAATACCGACCGATGGTTGATGTGCCAACTCAACTCGACTGGCAGAAAAAATCGCCGGACTCCATCTTTATGCTGGAAAAGTGGCAGAGCGTTCACTATTTGGAATTACATTTGCAGATAGAACATATGCAGCGGCATCGTGAAATCATCAAAGATGATGTGTTAGATGTAAATATTCACATCCTCGATAACGCTTAATGCCGCCATTCCCAAAGTCATTGGCGCTACCGCTAACAACGCGGCGGCGTCAAGGACGAAGAGGATCCCGCAACCAACGACTCCCCCGCAACTTAATCTGCTCACTGACGTAATCCAGAAAACAGGTTATCCGCGCGGCAAGTTGCGTATTGCGGTAATAAACGGCGTTGATCGGCTGCCAGGTTTCCAGAATTTGGTCGGCCATTACCTCAACTAAACGCCCCGCCAGTTGATCCTCTCGGGTCATGAAATCAGATAATTCCACGATCCCTTCGCCCTGTAAGGCCAGTAAACGCAAGGTTTCGCCACTGGATGCGGCCAAATTGGGAATGATTGATCCACGCCCTGCGGGCAAATGGGGCAATGACCACTGATTCAGAGATTCTGGCTGAGTAAAGCCCAGCAGACTGTGATTTGCCAACTCATCAATGCTCTGTGGGGTGCCGTGGCGCTGAAGATAATCTGGGCTGGCAAGGATGCGCACTCGGCTGGCACCCAATAAACGCGCATGGATCGTAGAGTCGCGCAGCGCGCCGATGCGGATCGCAATATCAGTGCGCTGTTCAAGTAAGTCGATATTAAGATCGTCGGTATTCAGTTCGAGGATAATTTGCGGATAGAGCGCCCGGAAATCGGTGATCATTGGCACAATGACATGCTGCATAAAAGGGGCTGCCGCATTCACCCGTAACCGCCCCGCCGGTTTCAACCGCCGCAGGGCAATCTGCTCTTCAGCATCATCGACCGCGCCGATAATTTGCCGCGCATGACTAAGAAACAGCTCGCCCTCTTCGGTCAGTTCCAGCCGCCGAGTGGTGCGGCGCAGTAGCGTAGTCGCCAGCTTTTTCTCCAGCCGACTCAAGGCCCGACTGATACCGGAGGTGGTTTGGCTACGCTGCTCTGCGGCTGCCGTAATCGAGCCGCAGTCGACTACCGAGGTAAACGCCTGCAACTCTTCTAACGTCACTTTCATCGATCATACCTCGATTTCAGCGGTATCCCCTTTCTCTTGCAGCCAATTGCGGCGATCTTCGGAACGCTTCTTCGCCAGCAACATATCCATCATTGCCATCGTCTTATCAATATCATCATCGCCAATGGTCAATTGGACCAAACGACGGGTATTGGGATCGAGGGTGGTTTCACGTAACTGCAACGGGTTCATTTCACCCAAGCCTTTGAAACGCTGAACGTTAGGTTTGCCCCGTTTACGTTTTAGTTGTTCCAGTACACCGGCTTTCTCTTCTTCATCCAATGCGTAGAACACTTCTTTACCCAAATCGATGCGATAGAGCGGCGGCATCGCCACATAAACGTGGCCATTGCGCACCAATGCCCGGAAGTGGCGTACAAACAGCGCACAAAGCAAGGTGGCGATATGCAAACCATCGGAGTCCGCATCCGCGAGGATACAAATTTTACCGTAACGGAGTTGGCTCAAGTCTTCGCTGTCGGGATCAATACCGATCGCCACTGAGATATCGTGCACTTCCTGCGAAGCCAGCACTTCATCCGACGACACTTCCCAAGTATTCAGGATCTTGCCTTTTAGCGGCATAATTGCCTGATACTCACGATCACGGGCCTGTTTGGCTGAGCCGCCTGCGGAATCCCCTTCCACCAAAAACAGCTCGGTCATGCTCAAGTCCTGCGAAGTACAGTCTGCCAGCTTGCCGGGTAAGGCCGGGCCGCTGGTGAGTTTCTTGCGCACCACTTTTTTCGCCGCGCGCATACGGCGCTGAGCGCTGGAGATCGCCAGTTCAGCCAGCTGTTCTGCCGCCTGCACGTTTTGATTCAGCCACAAACTGAACGCATCTTTGACGACGCCGGACACAAAGGCTGCACACTGACGTGAGGAGAGTCGCTCTTTCGTCTGACCAGCAAATTGTGGGTCCTGCATTTTCACTGACAACACGTAAGCGCAGCGTTCCCAGATGTCGTCTGCCGAGAGTTTGACGCCGCGCGGCAGAATATTGCGGTATTCGCAGAAATCACGCATGGCATCGAGCAAACCCTGACGCAACCCATTGACGTGAGTACCGCCTTGCATTGTTGGTATCAGGTTGACATAGCTTTCGGTCAGCAGTTCGCCGCCTTCTGGTAGCCACAACAGCGCCCAATCAATCGCTTCGGTATCGCCAGCAAAAGAGCCAACAAACGCCGCTTCTGGCAGGGTAATCAGGCCATCAACCGCTTCCATCAGATAGTCAGTCAAACCATCAGCGTAGCACCAGCGCTGCTCAGTATTATTCACCAGATCTTTAAAGACGATCTCCACACCGGGGCACAACACGGCTTTTGCTTTCAGCAAATGGGATAGGCGAGAAACCGAGAAACGGGGGCTATCGAAGAATGAGACATCCGGCCAGAAATGCACGCTAGTACCGGTATTGCGTTTACCGCAGGTACCGATGACCTGCAAATCCTGCACTTTGTCGCCATTTTCGAAGGCGATGCTGTAGATTTGCCCATCACGGCGCACAGTCACTTCCACTCGCTTGGATAAGGCATTCACAACGGAAATACCTACACCATGCAAACCACCAGAGAACTGATAGTTTTTATTGGAGAATTTACCGCCCGCATGTAAACGACACAAAATCAGCTCAACAGCAGGGACACCCTCTTCAGGATGGATATCGACGGGCATCCCACGGCCATCATCAATAACTTCCAATGATTGGTCAGCGTGCAGAATAACATCAATGCGACGGGCATGACCCGCCAGCGCTTCATCGACGCTGTTATCAATCACCTCTTGACCAAGGTGGTTTGGCCGCGTGGTATCCGTGTACATTCCCGGACGACGACGCACTGGTTCTAAACCGCTGAGTACTTCAATGGCATCAGCGTTATAGCTGGATTCAGTCATGGTTTGATTAATATTCGGCTAATGGATGAAAGGCTTTAGGCAGTCGCTAGCCCTAAAAACGTGACAATCGGGGAGAAAAAGTGATCAAAACCAATAAAGGCATGATTCCCACCGGATTCTACTGTTTGCCGACAAGGAGTGTAATAGGCCACCGCCTGACGGTAATCGAGGATTTCGTCCCCGGTTTGTTGCAATAACCAGAGCAAATCTGGCGATTCCAACGTTTCGATCTGCATGGCCTTAAGGTCATAAATATGCCGAGACTCTAACACATATTGTTGCCCAGTGTAGGGGTTCTCATTTTCACCCAAGTAATCACTGAGCAGCTCAAATGGCCGCACTGCGGGGTTAACCACCACGGCAGGAATGCTAAAACGCTGGGAGAGCCAGGTCGCAAAATAGCCGCCAAGGGAAGACCCAACGATACCAATAGGCTGCCCAGCTTTATCCATCACAATGCTTTCTAGCATCTCTGCGGCTTCCGCCGGATAGGGGGGCAGTTGTGGTGTTAGCATTTCAATATGGGGATGGTATTGCTGCAACCAGCTTTTAAAGGTCGTTGCTTTCGCCGAACTGGGGGAGCTATTAAAGCCATGAATATATAGAAGCGTGCTCATCAATAACCGTCCGCGTCCATGTCCGGGCAGAACTCATCACTGGCTAACCGACGAACCTCAGTCTCGAGTATTCCGTTAGGCAGTAAATCGAGGTAGCGCCATCCCGGGGCCACAGTATCAAGGGTGAAATTAGTACAGTGCGGTTTGAACTGCACACAGGTCGAAGGGCTGGCTAGCAGGCGCTTACCATACCAATCGAGATCCAAATCCTGATGGATATGGCCGCATAATAAGGTGGTCACTCGCGGATAGCGAATAAGAATCGCCGCCAACATATGCGCATTACGCAAACTGTGCTGATCAAGCCAGGTACAGCCCGATGGCATCGGGTGATGGTGCAATAAAATCAGTGTATAGCGCTCTGGATGTGCCACCAGGCAGCGCTCCATCCACGCCAACTGATAGTCACTCAGTTCACCATAAGGAACGCCAAAGACTTGGCTATCCAATAAGAGAATTTGCCAGTTATCCCCCACCAGAACTTGCTTGGAAGGTGCAATACCTGCATCAGCCAGTGCATCAACCATCGCCGGTTGAAAATCATGGTTACCGGGCAGCCATAAGCAAGGCGCAGGCAAACGGGCGATGCCCTTCGCAAAGTTTTGATAGGCAGCAACAGAGTGGTCTTGAGCCAAATCACCCGTGGCAACAATAAGATCAAAGGGGTGCTGCTCAGCAATAATCGCATCCAACACAGCGCGATAACTGTGGGAAGTATTGACACCCAGCAAGGTCTCATGTTCACCGGCGAAGAGGTGGGTATCTGTTATTTGTAAAATTCTGACCTTGGCCCCACTCGCCATAGGCAGTTTAAACAGGCTTTCCAAATGGTGTCCTTGTTTTTGCGCCCTTCCCAACCCGATTTTCACCCTCGGTGGGCAAGGCTGTAAGTCTGTCTAACAAACCGGAACTGCCACCGCTCCATGCGCTAAACAGTAGCGCAACCAGTCGGCAAGAAACTGGTTAATTTGATGCTTTTCGTCTCGCTGATGCAACTTTTTATTCGGATAATCATAACTTGCTTTGAAGCGGGAGATCTGCTGACTGGCACACACTTCCGCGACCTGCGCATCATGATAAAGCCTGACCACCATTGATGGCAGGCCCCATTGGCTAACAGCAGGCTCAGTTTGCACAATCTCTACCACCGAAGTGTAGCGGGTTGATTCAATAATTGTCAGCCGATAACTGACACTATTAACCTGATAAGCGATATTTTCGCCCACTTCATCGACCCGTGGAATCAAACGACGCAATTGTGCGAAGTTGGTTTCGCATAGCCGCATCATTTCAGGGAAATCAGGTGTATAGCGTTTTATCATTATTATGCTCGCTTTCTCTTTACGACTGCCATTCTGCTCTCAGCGATAAGTGGTGCAACGCCAGCCATTGTAATGCAATGATTGAGGCTGCGTTATCAATAGCACCTTCTTCAACCCAACGACAAGCCTGTTCACGGCTGACAACATGCACCCGGATATCTTCATTTTCGTCGGCTAATCCATGGATACCGCTCGCCGTCGTCGCATCAACTTCACCGACCATAATCGACAAACGCTCACTGGTGCCGCCTGGGCTGGCTAAATAACTGAGCACCGGTTTACAGCGACCAATGTGAATTCCCGCCTCTTCCTCAGCTTCGCGACGCGCCACTTCCTCGACGGTTTCGCCCTCTTCAATCATGCCGGCGACCATCTCTAATAACCAAGGCGATGGGCTACTGTCAATGGCCGCAATCCGTAATTGCTCCACCAGCACCACTTCATCGCGCACCGGATCATAAGGCAATAACACGGCAGCATGACCGCGCTCAAAAATTTCACGTTTAACTTCGCCACTCATCTCACCATTAAACAGGCGGTGGCGAAAACGGTATAAATTCAATGAAAAAAAACCACTGTACAGGGTTTCACGTGCAATAATTTCCACATCGCTCTTGTCGAAGGTCACCGGTGAGGGTTGTGCTGATGACATAGACTTATTTCCTTACTGAGATTAGCGGTTTAAAAAGACAGTTTGATAAAGATTATTTGACAAAGATGGCTCGATACAGATTAGTTGTCTGAACACACATTTAGCTTTGTGATAGATTTAAGTAAATTAAGGCGAGATGGCACAATCAGCCACCTTATTCCATTGGCAGACTCTGATAGAATCGGCAACAATTCGTCTATCGACAGCTACCATAGTAATATTGCTGCATAACTGCTGCACAACAAGGACTGCAAATGAAGAAACTGCTCCCCCTTCTTATCGGGCTGAGTCTGGCTGGTTTCAGTACCATGAGCCAGGCAGAGAACTTGCTGCAAGTTTATAAGCAAGCCAGGGATAGTAACCCGGATTTACGCAAATCGGCTGCTGACCGTGATGCTGCATATGAAAAAATTAATGAAGCTCGCAGCCCACTGTTACCACAACTCGGTTTGGGTGCGGGTTACAGCCATACCAATGGTTTTCGCGATGCATCGGATAACCCGGATAGCAACGCCACTTCAGGTTCTCTGCAACTCACTCAAACCATTTTTGATATGTCTAAATGGCGTGCGCTGACCTTGCAGGAAAAAGCGGCGGGTATTCAGGATGTAACGTTCCAGACTAACGAACAAGCATTGATCCTGAACACAGCAACAGCTTATTTCAACGTGCTTAGAGCCATTGATAGCCTGTCTTATACCGAAGCGCAGAAACAATCGGTCTATCGTCAATTAGATCAAACCACCCAACGTTTTAATGTGGGTTTAGTGGCAATCACCGATGTCCAGAACGCCCGTGCCAGCTATGATACCGTATTAGCGGATGAAGTGACGGCACGTAATAATCTGGATAATGCGCTGGAAAACCTGCGTCAGATTACTGGGGTTTATTACCCTGAATTGGCCTCACTGAATGTTGATCGCTTGAAGACAAAACGTCCAGAGGCCGTTGCTAACCTGTTGAAAGATGCTGAGAAACGTAACCTTTCTCTGCTTTCTGCCCGTTTGAGCCAGGATTTGGCCCGTGAACAAATTAAATCGGCGGAAACCGGCTATATGCCAACCATCGATTTAACAGCCTCATCGTCTGTAACCAATACCCGTTACAGCGGCGGCACGCCAACTACTCAGCAAAAAAATAACGATGCAGGCCAGAACCAAATTGGCGTGCAACTGAGCTTGCCACTGTATAGCGGTGGGGCCACCAATTCTGCGGTGAAACAAGCGCAGTACAATTTCGTGGGAGCCAGTGAGCAGTTAGAGAGCGCCCACCGTAGTGTGGTACAAACTGTACGCTCCTCATTCAACAATATTTCCGCCTCCATCAGCAGTATTAAGGCTTATGAGCAAGTGGTTATTTCTAACCAAAGCTCATTGGATGCAATGGAAGCGGGCTACCAGGTCGGTACACGTACGATTCTGGACGTGTTGACTGCAACAACTAACTTGTATCAGTCCAAACAACAGCTTGCTGATGCACGTTATAACTATCTGATCAATCAGTTAAATATCCAGTCAGCACTGGGTACATTGAACATGAATGACCTGATGGAGTTGAACGGGGTTCTGGATAAGCCAGTCCCAACCTCAGCGACCGCTTTGGCGCCGGATAATACTAACCAGAATGCTTATGCTGATGGCACTAACACCCAAGCAGCACCGCGTGTTACGCCAGTAAGTCAGCCGACTACCGCAACACCAGCACGTAACGGTAATCCATTCCGTAATTAATCGTTACCAAGTTCGGACTCTCCGGGCGCAGCATCAGGCTGCGCCCGGCTTATTTCCAGCCTCTCCCTTTTAGGGACCAAGCATTTTTCGTTAATGAAAAAAGCGAAGCAACTCGCAACAGTTCGTATAGCTTTGTAAAGTCTGCCGCTGACCGACCCTCACGCTTTAATTTTATACACGTTTCCCCTATCCTTAGGGCTCTTACTGGGAAAGGGCATTGAACGCCCGGAAATGAGACAAATAATGATGAAACGGACTCAAAACATCAATCAAGAGACTTTCCGTAAATCCTGGCGCAGTTATCGCCTTGCGCCCGTAGCTTTAGCTGTCAGTGCTGTATTTATGCTGGCCGGCTGCGAAAAAACCGACGAAACCGTCTCTTTGTACCAAAATGCTGATGATTGCTCTCAGGCGAATCCGTCCAAGAGCGCTGAATGTACCACCGCTTACAACACTGCCTTGCAGGAAGCGGCTAAAACAGCACCGAAGTATGCGACCCGCGAAGACTGCATAGCAGAATTTGGTGAGACTCAGTGTACTCAAGCCCCTGCGCAAGCGGGTATGGTGCCAACGTCCTCATCCTCGACTGAGCAGACGGCCGCTGCCGCACCGCAACAGAGCGGCGGTATGTGGATGCCATTGATGGCCGGTTATATGATGGGCCGGATGATGGGCGGCGGCGCAAGCCAGCCACTATTCACCTCTAAAGCACCCAATAGCCCCGCTAACGGCAAATTTGTTGATGCCACCGGTAAAAACTTTGGTTCTGCCACCACTGGCCGCACCATGACAGTACCGCGCACCGCAATGGCACCGAAGCCAGCCGTAACCAATACCATCACCCGTGGCGGTTTTGGCGAGTCTGTAGCTAAGCAGTCCACTATGCAACGTAGCGCCGCGACATCATCCAAAACCAGCACGCGCAGCATGGGTGGCTAAGGTCTGATTAATGAAACGTTTAGCGATTAGCGAACGCCCCGACTGGCGCGAAAAAGCCACCGAATTCGGTTTCCGTTTCCACACCATGTATGGCGAGCCGTACTGGTGTGAAGATGCTTATTACGAATTCACGTTAGCGCAAATTGAAGAGCTGGAAGAGACCACTGCAGAGTTACATCAAATGTGCCTGCAAGTGGTCGAGAAAGTGGTCAATAGCGATCAACTGATGGCGAAATTCCGCATTCCAAAACATTGCTGGGATTTTGTCCGCAGTTCTTGGCGAACCCATCAGCCTTCACTCTACTCTCGTCTTGATCTGGCCTATGACGGCGTCAATCCAGCAAAACTGCTGGAAAACAATGCGGATACCCCAACCTCACTGTATGAAGCCGCCTTTTTCCAATGGTTATGGTTGGAAGATCAGATCAATGCAGGCAATTTGAGTCAGGATTCTGACCAATACAACAGCATGCAAGAGAAGCTGATCGAGCGCTTTGTCGATCTGCGTGATAACCATGGCTTTAGCTTGCTGCATCTGGCCTGCTGTCAGGACAGTGAGGAAGATCGTGGCACGGTGCAATATCTGCAAGATTGCGCACTAGAAGCGGGTCTACCGACTGAATTCATGTTTATGGAAGAGATCGGCTTAGGGGAAAAAGGGCAATTTACTGACCTCGATAACCAAGTGATCAGTAATTTGTTCAAGCTCTATCCGTGGGAATTTATGTTCCGCGAAATGTTCTCCACCAAACTGGAAGATGCTGGCGTGCGCTGGCTGGAACCCGCCTGGAAGAGCATTATCTCCAATAAAGCCTTGCTGCCATTGCTGTGGGAGATGTTCCCGGATCACCCAAATCTGTTGCCTGCTTACTTTGCTGAAGATGACCATCCTGCGATGGATCACTATGTCACCAAGCCGCTATTCTCGCGGGAAGGTGCCAATATTCAGATCGTGGAAAATGGTAAAGAAGTGGCGCGGGTTGATGGGCCATATGGTGAAGAAGGCATGATTGTTCAGCAATTCCATCCGTTGCCTAAATTCGGTGATAGCTACACGCTGATTGGTAGTTGGCTGGTGAATGATCAACCATGTGGTATTGGTTTGCGTGAAGATCGCGAACTGATCACCCAAGATCTGTCGCGTTTCTACCCACATATTATTTTGGGCTAAGGCTGCGGCAGAATAAGTCGAAAGGCTAACACCTTAAAATTATTGATAAAGCTGAACCAAGGGGAAACACTCTGTTGGGGTCATAACGGCGTAAGCCGTCTGAGCGCCCGTAGGAGTGGTCAACCCTTGGCTCGCTGGCTCTCAGAGTCCAAGCCTCTCTTTTTTATCACACCAAACTATTCAATGACTACCGACAGCATACTCAACGACCCCATTTCAATCCCATCAGTTGGAATCGAAATTGGTGCTTTACCATCCCAGCCCCCCAACACATACAACAGTGGTAGATAGTGCTCAGGTGATGGGTTAGACAACGCCGCCCCTTCATGCTGCATAAAGTTAACCAATGGGTGGTTATCGCCCTGATAACTCAGATTATCCCGCACGAACTGATTGAAGGATTCAGCCCATGGATACGGACTGCTATCCCCTTGCCATCTCACCATACGCAAGTTGTGTACCACGTTACCGCTGGCGACAATCATCACGCCCTGCTCACGCAGCACCGATAATTTGCGGCCTAATTCATAGTGATACTCTGCTGGTTGGGTGCCATCAATACTCAGTTGCACCACCGGGATATCAGCCTCAGAATACATTTTAATCAACACCCCCCAGCTGCCGTGGTCCAACCCCCATTCACTGGTATCTGCCCGCACGGCGATAGGTGCCAGCAATGCTTGAATTTGTGCGGCCAGTTCTGGAGAGCCCGGTGCTGGATATTCGGTATCAAACAGCGCCTGCGGGAAGCCGCCAAAATCATGGATAGTGCGAGGTTTCGCCATTGCCGTTACCGCAGTCCCACGGGTATACCAGTGGGCGGAAATCGCCAGAATCGCCTTAGGACGCGGCAATGTCTCACCTAACGTACGCCATGCTTGAGTGTGACTGTTTTCTTCCAGCACGTTCATCGGGCTACCGTGGCCGAGAAACAGTGCAGGCATACGAGGCGTATTCATAGAAAATCCTTACTGTTAAGAAGAAGAGTGGCGCTGAAAATCATCTGCGCTTAAACCATAAACAACAGATTACGCGCTTTTTTTTCATTACACAGCCGGATAACAGTGATGAAGATATTCAATAATTTTGAACGGAAAAATCAGAGGGGAGGAGCCGCTATGACACGCTAGGGTGACGGGGAAAAACCGGGCCGCGATCTATTCAGGAAACTAGAGGCTACCCGGCGTTTAACACTCAGAACTATCAGCCAATATTTAACAATATTGGCTCTCTGTTAGTGAGACAGACGATAGGCAACCAGATCTTCAATCGTTACAACCGGCATATTGTGCAACTTGGCGAACTCAATCACTTCTGGCGCATGTGCCATGCTGCCATCGTCATTGGTCAGTTCACACAATACCGCCGCGGGTTTGTAACCTGCCAATATTGCCAAATCGATAGAGGCTTCGGTGTGACCACGGCGGGATAAGACGCCGCCTGACTGGCCGCGCAGTGGGAATACATGCCCAGGGCGATTAAGGTCGCTAGGTTTTGCGTTATCCGCAATGGCCGCGCGGATAGTGGTCAAGCGATCTGCCGCAGATACGCCAGTGGTGACGCCTTCAGCTGCTTCGATAGTTACGGTAAACCCAGTCTGGAACTGGCTGGTGTTGTTGGTTACCATCATCGGTAACTCAAGCTGCTGGCGGTGATCGTCTGTGATACACAGACACACAATGCCGCTACCGTGACGAATGGTCAGTGCCATTTGCTCAACTGTCATTGCTTCAGCAGCAAAAACAATATCGCCTTCGTTTTCACGGTTTTCGTCATCCAACACCATAACGCCACGGCCATGACGCAGAGCGTCAATAGCACGTTCTACACGCTCAACAGGCGTGCCAAAATCTGATAGAAGAGTCTGATTCATGGTAAAAAAAACCTCATTAAATTATGGATTACCAGAATCAGGGCGGTCTTGAGGAGTAACTGGCCATTCTTTTATCTATAAATTTTTACATATATAGAAATAGCCGAAATAACGCAGGCGAGTCATACCCGACAGCTTTCAAGTTGCATGTGTGTTGGCTACATCTTGAAATCTACAACGTGCATAAACTCAGCAGATACCGTTAATCTCTCCCATCCGGACTATAACCGTCGGCCCCGGAATTACACCGGATCTGCTGACCTCTACCCTGTTTTCTTTGAGAAGAGAAACAAGGTGAGCGCTCGCGGGCTTTTGCTCCACGACGTTGATACGCCGCGACACAATTTACCGCCGGTGGGGACTTACACCCCGCCCTGAGAATAAGTTTATGACTATAGCGCTATTGATTCGCCTGAGCAATTACCAAAATGTAGATATGCGGAGGTTTATACAATCGTCATCTGGCATTACACTAGAGTAAGTCACTACACATCTCATTAGGGAAATATCATGATTGACCCGAAAAAAATTGAACAAATCGCCCGCCAGGTGCATGAGTCTATGCCGAAAGGTATTCGCGAATTCGGGGACGACGTCGAAAAGAAAATTCGGCTGGTGCTGCAATCGCAGTTAACCCGACTGGATTTGGTTAATCGTGAAGAGTTCGACGTGCAGACTCAAGTGCTACTGCGTACCAGAGAGAAGCTGGCGCTACTGGAACAACGCATGGGTGAATTGGAAGCTAAATTCAACAGCGCACCCGCTGCAATTGAAGATAAAAAAAGCGATGACCAGACTGGCGAGTAATGATGGATGACATCATTAGAGGCTAAGCATTATCGTTGATAATTAGGGTGCTCATGTAGCACCCTAATTTTATGATGGGATGACCGCTCTCGGCATTCGGGACATCCATATCCATAGCAGAGCAAACATCAGTAGCGCGTATAAACTCTTCCAGCCAATCATCACCAGCAATATGCAACAGAGCATACTGCCAATCACCGACATCACCCGCGAGCGACCGCTCAATAAGCGAATTCCCGCCAACATGCACAGCAAATAGATCAGCACGAAAATACCGTTGGCATAAACAATCAGTAAATCCAATGGTAGTGACAGCCAGTAGATCAACAGAGCAAATGCCAGGCAACTGCCCACCACCGCTGTCAGCGCATAAACCGGGGTTTGCCCAGCTGAAAGCTGCGCCAACTGACTTTGTGGCCGCACTTGAGCTTGTGACCACACCATGCGGGCAAAGCTCTGGGTGTAGATATTGACGCTGGCAAAGCAGGCCAGATAGCCAATAATGCACGCGATCCACAGCGCATGTTCGCCAAACAGTTGCACCACGATTTGAGGTAGCGAGGCCGCCGCGGCCTGCTGTTCGCCATAGGCATGGAAGTGCAGCACCGCGACCGTACATCCCCAGTAAACCGCCCCTGCGACCAATAGCCCAACCATCAATGCTCGGGGGAAATCACGTTCGGGATGGCGAAATTCTGTCGCCAGATGCGCGAAGGCCTCCAGCCCGACAAAGCACCAGAACATCACGGCAAGCGCACTGAACATATTAGGTGGAGAAATATCTTGCGGCGATGGCCAAGGTATCTGTGATAGGCGAATATCCCCCTGCCACCAAATAGCCACCACCAGCGCGATGACCAGCAGCGCAATCAAGGTTTGCACATTGGCGCTGGAACCCGCACTGCGCGTTCCAAGCAGCCAAATGACCAGTAAAGTCACCAACTGCACCATCAGCAGTTCGCTATCACGCCAACCAAAGGCCGCCTGCCAGAAGCCGGCAGCAATTTGTAAGGCGGCGGGAAGCCCTACGGGAATGACGGACAGAAATAGCCAGCCAGTGACTTTACCCAACTTCGGCCCGAAAGCCATAGTGACGAAGTGAGCAGCACCGCCAGCGCTGGGGAAGTGGCGGCCTAAAGCAGCAAAGGCGATGGCGATCGGGAAAACCAGCACAATCAAAATCGGCCAGGCCCACAAGCTGTTATCACCCGCCAGCATGGCCGCCAGTGCTGGCACGGCAAAGACACCGGTACCCAGCAGTGAAGTGGACAACAACCCGACTCCCTGTGCGAGACTTAGCTCCTGTTTTAGTCCACTCACGACCCATATCCTATGCAGCTAATATTATCAGCGCTAACCTAACCACGACCGTTTTTGATGGATTGGATAATATTGGTGGTAGAAACACCATCCTCAAAATTCAGCACTTTAACTTCACCACCGGCGGCCCAGACTTCGGCACTGCCCGCAATTTCGTCCGGCTTATAATCCCCGCCCTTCACCAGTAGATCCGGCAAAATATCAGCGATTAAGCGCTGCGGCGTGTCCTCTTCAAACGGCACCACCCAGTCCACCGCTTCCAACGCGCCTAATACAATCATGCGCTGATCCAGTGGGTTAACCGGGCGTTTTTCACCTTTCAATCGTTTGGTCGAGGCATCGCTGTTCACCGCAACAATCAGGCGATCACCCAGCTTACGGGCATTGGCCAGATACGAAACATGACCCGCATGGAGGATGTCGAAAATGCCGTTGGTCATCACCACTTTTTCGCCACGCTGGCGAGCCTGCGCCACGGCTTTTTTCAGTTGCTGCTCATCCATCACACCAAAACCGGTTTCAGCACGGCCACGAATAGCATTTTCCAGCTCAATGGGAGAAACCGTTGAGGTCCCCAATTTGCCAACCACCACGCCAGCAGCAGCATTCGCGAGGAAGCATGACTCTTCGAGGGTGTTTCCAGCCGCCAGTGCCGCCGCCAACACGCCAATCACCGTATCACCGGCACCGGTCACATCGAACACTTCCTGCGCTTGTGTCGGCAGATGTAATGGCGGTTTACCCAGTTGCAGCAAGGTCATTCCTTGCTCAGAGCGCGTCACCAGCAGAGCGGAAAGTTCAAAGTCGGCCACCAGTTTCATGCCGCGGCTGACCAACTCTTCTTCGTTTTTGCAGTGACCCACCACCGCTTCAAATTCAGATAAATTAGGTGTCAGCAGTGTTGCGCCGCGATAACGTTCAAAATCGCTGCCTTTAGGATCGATAAGCACCGGAACTTTCGCTTTGCGGGCCAATTGGATCATCGGCTGAACGCTGTTCAATGCGCCTTTGGCGTAATCGGACAGCACCAGCGCGCCAATCTGTGGCAACGCCTGTTGAATGCGCTCAAAGATAGGCTGCGGATCAATGCCGTCAAAACCCTCTTCAAAGTCCAGACGGATCAGTTGCTGGTTGCGGGAGAGTACCCGTAATTTGGTGATGGTCGGGTGAGTGGGGACCGAGACAAAATCACAGCGCACCTGAACTTCATTCAACTTGCTGGTCAGGGCGCGCGCGGCATCGTCGATACCGGTCAAGCCCACCAAGCGGGAGATTGCGCCAAGGGAGGCGATGTTCATCGCGACGTTCGCAGCACCACCAGGGCGTTCTTCGATAGTATCAACTTTGACGACAGGAACCGGTGCTTCCGGTGAGATCCGGCTGGTCGGCCCATACCAGTAGCGGTCTAACATGACATCACCAACGACTAATACCCCAGCGCGACGAAAATCAGGCAGCGTGACTTTCATACGTTTGCCCCCCACTGTGAGCTGTTATTAACCCCGAAAACACGCATCCTTCGCTCCAATATTCTGTTCGTTATAGGGTGCCAGATAATATCACAGACACCTTGTTTACCATTCATAACCGCAACCTATACGTTAGCAGGTGTTGATACCAGCCATTTATGCCAACTGGCGGCTACCTGTGCTCTCTCGGCGATAAAACTGTCGGCTTCAACCTTGCTGGATTGCTCCTGCAACGCCAGATGATGGATCTCATCGCGCATGGTGACATAAGCATGGGTCAGCGCAGCAGCTTCATCCGGCGGCATAATATCGTCATTAGCCATCAGCTCAAAAATGCGCACATTATCTGACCAACGGGTCAAGCGCGGTTCACTGGCGGCATAGCACAGCACCAGATATTGCGCGATAAACTCAATGTCAGTGATCCCACCTTCGTCCGCTTTGATATCAAAGATATCGCGCTGTTTGCTGCCCAAATGATTACGCATTTTCTCGCGCATTTCGCGCACTTCCTGCTGCAATTGCGAACTGTCACGATGGCGGCACAAAATTTGCTGGCGAATGACGTCAAACTGCTGATGTAGCGCCGGATCGCCATGCACAATACGAGCACGGACCAGTGCCTGATGCTCCCAAGTCCAAGCCTCATTTTGCTGATAATCAGCGAAAGCCTCGACCGTGCTGACCAACATGCCAGCTTCACCGGATGGCCGCAGCCGGACATCGACCTCGTACAAAATACCTGACGAAGTGCGGGTGCTGAATAGGTGCATTATCCGCTGGGCCAAACGCAGATAGAACTGGCGGCCATCAATGCTGCGCTCGCCGTCAGTCATGACCTCTAATGGGCAGTCGAGCAAGAACACCAGATCCAGATCCGAGCTGTAACCCAACTCCCATCCCCCCAGTTTGCCATAGCCAATCACCGCGAAACCACGGCCTTCGCGCTGCTGTAAATGGCTCGGCTGACCATAGCGAACCACCATCTGGTTCCAGGCTTGCTGGATAACCGCCTCAATGATGGCCTCTGCCAGATAGGTTAAGTGATCGCTCACTTTCATTACTGGCAGCGCCTCGGTGATATCACCAGCGGCAATACGTAATTGTTGCGCCTGCTTAAACTGGCGCAACGCCTCCAACTGCTGCTCTTCGTCATCTTCCGGTACCCGCAGCAAATATTGGCGTAGCTCATCACGGTAAGCACCGGGTTCTAACGGCTGATAGAAGGATTGTGGATCGAGCAACTCATCCAATAACAAGGGGTAGCGAGCTAACTGGCTGGCTACCATTGGCGAGGCCGAGCAGAGGCGGATAACGTGTTTTAGCGCCGCATGATACTCCACCAGCAATTCCAAATAAGTGGTGCGGGTCACGATGCTCAGCAACAGTTGAATCAGGCGGCTCAGCGCCACATTGGCGTCGGGACGTGGGCAAACTTCCGCAAACAGGCGCGGCATTAGTTGGTCCAGCACCTCACGGCCACGGGGGCCAATGGTGCGTTTATCCATGTCATGGCGGAAGTCATTGATGGTGCTCAGCAATTGGCGGCGAGCGGCTTCGTCCAAATGCGGCGTCAGTGGGGCTAAATCACACTCTTCCAACGCATCCTGCCACAAACTTTTGTACAAACCATGACTGGGATCTTCGCCAATATCGGGGGTATCGTCGCCAATCAGGTCATCAAACACCCCACGCACCGCTTGCATATGCTGTTCCAGCGCCGCGCTCATGGCGGACCAGTCCGCATACCCCATGCCCCAAGCCAATCGGGCCTGATTGAGGGTATCGCTGGGTAAGGTCTGGGTTTGCTCATCAGCAATGGCTTGCAGCAGATTCTCTAAACGGCGCAAAAACAGATAGCTGCCACTGAGATCTGCCACTTGCGGCTCTGGCAATAAGCCCAACTCCGCGACCGCCTGCAACGTGGGCAGTAAAGCCCGCTCTTGCAGGCGCGGCTCGCGGCCACCACGAATCAGCTGAAATACCTGCGTGATAAATTCGATTTCACGAATGCCACCCGCACCCAGCTTAATATTGTCTTTCAGGCCGCGTCGGCGCACTTCACGGGCAATCATGCCCTTCATGTTGCGCAGTGATTGAATCACGCTGAAATCAATATAGCGACGGAAGACGAAAGGCCGCAGAGTCTGGCGCAGCTCCTTGCTGTAGTTATCCTCAGCACCGCCCATCAGGCGCGCCTTAACCATCGCATAGCGCTCCCAGTCACGGCCCTGCTCTTGGTAGTAATCTTCCAGCGCGGCAAAGCTCAATACCAAGGGGCCGCTATCGCCAAACGGACGCAGGCGCATATCCACCCGATAGACAAAGCCGTCAATGGTTTGCTGATCGAGCGCCTTGATCAGCCGTTGACCTAAGCGGGTAAAGAACTGGGCATTGTCCAACTGCCGCCGTCCTCCCTGCGTTTGGCCATTCTCTGGATAAGCAAAAATCAGATCGATATCAGAGGAGAAATTCAGCTCACCACCGCCTAATTTTCCCATGCCGAGAATCAGTAGCGGCTGCGGTACCCCGTCACCATTACAGGGCGTGCCGAACTCACGACAACAGGCCTGATAGAGCCAGTCGCGCGCCGCAATAATCAGGGTTTCAGCCAGCCAGCTGAGTTGCTGTAGGGTGTCAGTCGTGGCACTGGTTTGCTGCGCCTGTGACCAGGCGATTCGCACCATAATTCGGCGGCGAAACAGCCGCAAAGCCGCTAACAGTGCGGCTTCGTCTTGCACCTCAGCCAGCGCCTGACTGAGCCACTGCGGATAAAATTGCCACTCCTGCGGTTGCGGGGGCTGCTGATGCAGCTCCGCCAGCCATTCAGGGTGAATCTGTAGCATGTCACTGACAAAATCACTCAACACCAATACGGCGATATCTTCATCACCTAAGCTCAGCGGCGTCGGTAACTCATGAAAGCGCTGCTGTACATTCTGCGCCTGAATCTGTAATTCCGAGGGGAGTGGCAACATATCGAATTCCTTGTATACCCGTCGAAATTGAAGTCGCAGAGGACTAACTTAGCGCCCACCTGCAACTTCAATAAGTTAGGGTATATGTTCGACTAACGGACAGCACCGTTCAGCCAAAAGGCTGCCTGCGCCAATGCTTCTTTACGGGCGGTATCGCGCCAATGGCCCTGACGCTCCATAATGGCCAGTTGCAAACCAAACCAGCCATCAATGTACGGGTGCCATTCACTCTGTGGATAGAAGCCAGAGAGCAGTTGGAAGGTCATGATCTGCCGATTCAGACGGGGGAGTTGCGCCAGATAGCCATCGTCATCCATATGGTGACCAAAGGCTTCTTTTAGGTCGGCGGCACTGCGGCTCAGCATGATGTCGCAGAACCGCTTAAATGAGCCATCGAACTTGGCTTGTGCCTTGGCATCCATAAATGGCCGCCAGCCTGCTGTTACTAGCCACGATGTGAGCGCTAACTTACATTTCAGGTAATCGGCACTATAACAGAGCTGGTCTGCCTTCACGTTTTTCGGTTCTAACTGTGGCTCTAGCGCAATCAACAACGCCCGCAGTTCGGTGCTGGCTTTGCGTGGCACTAATCCGCCGAAAATCGCCAAGGTCTGGCGCACCATCGCCACTGCCTCAATAATCATTGCCTTAGCTGCGGGTTCGCCGCGCAACCATAGCTCTTCATGGTATTGCCAGTGATCCAGCGCCATCTCCAACCCCGCCACCATCCCTTGCTCGACGGTAGATTTTGGTGCTGGCTGTAAGACCAGCAATGGCCGCAATTCGCGCGGAAGATTGCCTTGTGCCAAATGATAGCCGCGTGCCGCTTTGCTCAGATTGCTCTGACGTAAACCGCCGATTTGCGCCAATTCAACCGCCAGTGCCAGTAAATCAGCCTGATGACCTTGCTTCAGCTCCAGTTCAATTTCGCTCAATGGCTCCGACAGCTCACCAGCACTAATCGAACCTTGATCAAGAGCAAGCTCTATCTCGCTCTCACCGTAAGTGATTACCCACTTTTCACGGGTGAAATCAGTGCGAAACAGCGGTTGTAACTCAGCTTGCAACGCCTCAACCGACTCGCCTTCTGGCCAGATATCAGCCGGAAAACGTGCCAGATCGAGTTTGTCGCTATCAATATCGACATTGTATTCAGGTCGTTGATGTAAACCGCCAACCACTTTACCGCCAGTCTTCACCGTCATTTCATAACGGCCATCATAACCACGAATACGCAGGCCAATATCATGCTGGCGCAGGCGGTTATCCGCAGTTTCAAAGTAGATGTTTGTCAGTGTTTGCGGCGCTGAATGCTGGCTTTGCCAGGACGTGAGCCGCTCCGGCAACGCGGCGATGGCCGCAGGTGTAGCAATAAATTTCAATTCTATTTCAACGGTCATAATTTCATTCACACCGGTATGTTGCGAGATTACGGGCATTATGCCTTTTTCACGGTGATTTGCCTGTTTTACACAAAAAAAACCGCGCGGACGCCCCAAGTCAAAAGCCTATTTTAACCTGTTTTAACGGGTCTGCCCTAAGGCTTCATAAGACAAATTTTCACTGCGGTAAAAATAGCCAATAATGTGGCCCAAGCCGCGCTGGCTATGAGAGTAAGATAGTTCTCATTCCGGTTTATGCGTTGCGTCGGCAAACTGAACACACTACTATCGTTCCATAAATTCACTCATAAATGACTCTCTAATGCAGAAAATACGCCTAATTTGCCTCGCGGTGCTAAGTCTCAGTCTCTCTTGGGGCGCGCACGCTGAAGAAAAACGCTACATCTCTGATGAGCTGGATACCTACGTTCATAGCGGCCCCGGTAATCAATACCGTATTGTCGGCACGCTAAAAGGTGGGGATGAAGTCACCCTGATAAGCGTTGATGAAGGCACAAATTATGGCCAAATCCGCGACAGCAAGGGTAAAACCACTTGGATCCCGCTGAATCAGTTGAGTGAAACCCCCAGCCTGCGTATTCGGGTGCCAGACCTTGAACAGCAGGTCAAAACACTGACTGATAAACTGGCTAATATTGATAATAGCTGGAATCAACGCACTGCAGAAATGCAGCAGAAAGTCGCGGCCAGCGATAGCGTCATCTCCGAGCTGCAAAAAGAGAATGAATCACTGAAAAACCAGTTAGTGGTTGCTCAGAAGAAGGTCAGCGCGGTCAACCTACAATTGGATGATAAGCAGCGCACCATCATCCTACAGTGGTTTATGTACGGTGGCGGAGTTGCGGGGATTGGCTTATTGCTCGGTCTGGTACTGCCACATCTGATCCCTAGCCGTAAAAAGAATAACCGTTGGATGAATTGATATCCGCTGTAACGTCAAGAACGAAGGGCTAAAATGAAGGTTTACTTGGTCGGCGGTGCTGTCCGCGACAACTTATTGAACCTACCCGTGACCGAGCGGGATTGGGTGGTCGTGGGCGCGACGCCGGAACAGCTGCTGACACAGGGCTACCAACAGGTCGGCAAAGATTTTCCGGTATTCCTTCATCCAGTCAGCCATGAAGAGTATGCGCTGGCACGTACCGAACGTAAATCAGGCCAAGGTTACACTGGCTTTACCTGCTACGCCGCCCCTGATGTCACGCTGGAAGAAGATCTACTGCGCCGTGACCTCACCATTAATGCTATCGCCCGCAGTGATGACGGTGAGTTAATCGACCCCTATCACGGTAGACAAGATTTAGAAAACCGGCTGTTACGCCACGTCTCCGATGCATTTGGCGAAGACCCACTGCGTGTCCTGCGAGTGGCTCGTTTCGCCGCCCGCTTTGCTCACTTAGGCTTTACTGTCGCGCCCGAAACTCAATCATTGATGGCAGCAATGGCACAAAGTGGCGAGCTGTCCGCGCTGACACCAGAGCGCGTTTGGAAAGAGACCGAGAAAGCCCTGAAAACGCAAAGCCCGCAGACCTATTTTCAGGTGCTGCGTGATTGCGGTGCATTAGCGGTGCTGTTCCCTGAAATTGACCGCTTATTTGGTGTTCCTGCGCCGGAAAAGTGGCACCCAGAAATTGATACTGGTATTCATACCCTGATGACGCTGGCGATCGCTGCTCAACTCAGTCCTGAGGTGGATATTCGCTTCGCTGCCCTTTGCCACGATTTAGGCAAGGGGCTGACACCCAAAGAGTTTTGGCCTCATCATCATGGCCATGGCCCCGCGGGCATCAAATTGGTTGAGCAGTTGTGTCAGCGTTTACGGGTGCCTAATCCGGTGCGTGATTTGGCTAAATTGGTGGCGGAGTACCATGATCTCATCCATACGGTGAATAAGCTTCGCCCTGAAACTCTGCTCAAATTATTTGATGCCATTGATGTCTGGCGCAAGCCAGAGCGCCTTGAGCAGATGATTATAACCAGCGAGGCGGATGCCCGTGGCCGTACCGGATTTGAAGAGAATCCATATCCACAAGGGGATTATCTGCGGGCCGCATTCCAGATTGCGAATGGGGTATCGGTGCAGGAAGTGGTCGCCAGCGGGCTGCAAGGGCTGGCTATTCGTGACGAACTGAAACGTCGCCGTCAACAGGCGTTGGCGCAATGGAAGCAAGCTCAGGAAGTTGCTCCAGAATAAACCCTTGATGCCATCAAACAGAAAGTCCTGATTAATCAGGGCTTTTTTTATGCTTCGGCCTCACCATGCTGTTACATAAAGACCCAGTACACCGCGGCGGCAACCACGAAACGATAGATGGCAAAAGGCACAAAAGAGATACGTTTAATCAGTGACAGGAAGGTTTTGATGGCAATCAGTGCGACGATAAATGCAGTGATGAATCCAACAGCAAACATCGGCAAATCGCCCAATGTCAGGAAGTGCAGACTCTTATACAGATCCAGCGCGCTGGCCCCCATCATCATCGGCACCGCCAAAATAAAGGAGAATTCAGAGGCAGCATAGCGATTAACGCCGACCAGCATCCCGCCAGAAATGGTGGCACCAGCACGGGAGAATCCCGGCCACAATGCAAGGCACTGGAAGCACCCGATGGCAAAAGCTTGGCGATAGGTAATGTCATCCAACCCGACGGCTTTCGGATTTTTAGGTTTGAACCATTCTGCTGCCAGTAACAGCAAACCGCCAGCAACCAAGGCATACATGACACTGTGCGGGTTAAAGAGCGATTTGATGGCATTGTGGAAGACCAACCCCAACCCCACCGCTGGCAGCATCGCCAGTAAAATATGGCCTAATGTCAGATGGCCGCTGGTTTTACCCTCATGGGGTGTCGCACCAAAATGGATACCAATCAGGCCAAACAAGCGCCGCCAGAACACCACCACCACCGCCAGAATCGACCCTAGCTGAATAATGACTTCAAAAGTTTTTGCTTTGTCGCCAGTAAAACCCAGTAACTCGCCGACAATAATCATATGCCCAGTAGATGAAACCGGCAGAAACTCGGTCAGTCCTTCTACGACACCCAGAACAAAAGCCACAAACAGCGAATACATATCCGTCATCAACGATACCCAATGCCATATGATAAAAACCAAAAAAACGGCAATGCTGAAAACTATCGAGATAGTTAACAAAACAATGCCGTTCAAATTCGATACTCATAAACTTATCACGCCATCCGATGCAATCAGACCACATTATTGATGCAGGGTTGCACTTTTATGTCATCCCAGCAAAAAATAGTCCATCACTCAGACAGGACGTTGACCCCGTTCAATCACCACGCCGACATTTCTGGCTTGGGCAACTGCGCCCGGTTTACTGACCTTAATCCGCACCCAAGGCGAATTAAAACGCTGTAGCAGCAGCTCGGCTATCTCTTCTGCCACCCGTTCGACCAAGGCAAAACGCTGCGATTCTACATGTTTTATGACGCTATCACTGATATCCGCGTAACTCAGGCAATCATTCACATTATCACTGGCGGCGGCTTTGCGGTTATCCCAGCCCATTTCGATATCGAACACCAGCTTTTGCTGAATGGTCTGCTCCCAGTCATAAACACCGATAGTGGTTATAACGCTGAGTTCTTCAATAAATACGATGTCCATCACGTCATTCTCTGTTTTTGTGCTCGCCGGATACCACTTCCAGCCGAATATGCGTATTATCCACTGATGTGGGGATTAAAACGATCATTATTCAACAGGGCGGTGTTATGAGTGCTATCGCGCTTGGCATGATTATCTTCGCGTATTTGTGTGGCTCTATTTCCAGTGCGATCTTGGTCTGCCGGGTTGCCAAGCTGCCAGATCCGCGTGTGCATGGTTCTGGAAATCCTGGCGCCACCAACGTACTGCGCATTGGTGGCCGCACGGCTGCCGCGACCGTCCTGATTTTTGATGTGCTGAAAGGTATGTTGCCCGTTTGGATAGCTTATCTACTGCATGTTTCGCCGCTGTATCTTGGCCTGACCGCCATTGCCGCCTGTCTCGGTCACATTTATCCGGTATTTTTCCACTTCAAAGGTGGCAAGGGTGTCGCCACTGCATTCGGTGCTATCGCACCCATCGGCTGGGATCTGACTGGCCTGATGACCGGTACTTGGCTGCTGACGGTATTGCTGAGCGGCTATTCGTCATTAGGGGCTATTATCAGTGCCCTGATAGCCCCCTTCTACGTATGGTGGTTCAAACCGCAATTCACCTTCCCTGTCGCCATGCTCTCCTGCCTGATCCTGATGCGCCACCACGATAATATTCAACGTTTATGGCGCGGCAAAGAGAGTAAAATCTGGGACAAGCTCAGAAAGAAAAAACAGAAAACCCCCGCCGAAGAAGCCGCAGAGTTGGAAGAGAAAGAAGATTAGTTTTGCCGAATGACCTCGCCATCCCACCAAATCCAGAATGACTGAGCGGGAGCGAGGCAAGGCGCAAAGGAATGAAAAAACGGAGTGGACTCTCGTCCATGAGTATTTTGAATGACTGCGGCAACACCGCCGCAGCCCCGCACAGGCATTCGATATATAGCACTCAGAATGACGCGGCAACCCGGCCGCAGCCCCGCACAGATTTTCTAATCAGACTTTCGGCAATTCAGCCAAAGGCCAACGCGGCCTGACCGACACACTCAACTCACTGCTCGCACCACTTTTCAGCCGAATCAAACCCGCATAGGCGATCATCGCACCATTATCGGTACAAAATTCTGGCCGGGCATAGAACACCTCACCGCCGCGCTTTTTCATCATTTCAGCCAGTTTTGAGCGTAAAGTGCGGTTAGCACTGACACCACCAGCGATGACCAAGCGCTTAAAGCCAGTCTGATCCAACGCACGTTTGGATTTAATCGCCAAGGTATCCACCACCGCGTCTTCAAATGCTCGGGCGATATCGGCGCGAGTTTGATCATCAGTGCCATTGGCGCGGATCGTGTTTGCCGCAAAGGTTTTCAGACCGGAAAAACTGAAATCCAGCCCAGGACGGTCAGTCATCGGGCGCGGGAAAGTAAATCGCCCCGCAGAGCCTTGTTGCGCCATACGTGACAGCATCGGCCCGCCGGGGTAATCCAATCCTAGTAATTTGGCTGTTTTATCAAAAGCTTCACCTGCCGCATCGTCAACAGATTCGCCCAGCAACAAATATTCGCCGATACCGGTGACGCTAATCAATTGAGTGTGACCGCCGGAAACCAGTAACGCGACAAAAGGAAATTCGGGGGCATTCTCTTCCAGCATCGGTGCCAATAAGTGGCCTTCCATATGATGGACCGGTACCGCAGGGACACCCCATGCAAATGCCAATGCACGGCCAACGGTGGCCCCGACCAATAATGCGCCAACCAAGCCCGGACCGGCGGTATAGGCCACGCCATCAATATCCTTGGCACTCAGATTGGCTTCTTTCAATGCAGCCTGAATCAGCGGCACAGTTTTGCGCACATGATCACGGGAAGCCAGTTCAGGGACTACGCCGCCATAATCAGCATGCAATTTAACTTGGCTGTACAGTTGGTTAGCTAACAGACCGGTTTCATCGTCATACACTGCAATTCCGGTTTCATCGCAGGACGTCTCTATACCCAAAACTCGCATTACATTTCCCATCATTCACGTGCGGCCGACAGTTTAGCATAACAGTGACGTCCGTCATGATTTCTGATCCCAAATTGCGTGGTAAAAGTCCCCTTTTGGGTCTCCAGCGACAGGAATGTTGTTGATAGTTTTCGCATTTGAAAAGAATGTTGATAAATTCGATCAATGTCCCTGTTTAGTATATAATCAGCGGCCGTCGCACCCTTAGGCACCAACTTTCTTGTAAAGAACGGGGCGACATCACAGGGGCGTGCCTGTTTCAATTTGCTGTGGTGCTTTACAAAGCAGCATCCATTGAAGTAAAATTCCGCACCATTTTGAGAAGGCTGGCGATTGGCCAGCAGCAAACCGATTTCTATTGAGGTGAGAGGCACATGCCGGTAATTAAAGTACGTGAAAACGAGCCGTTCGACGTAGCTCTTCGTCGTTTCAAACGCTCTTGCGAGAAAGCAGGTGTTTTAGCTGAAGTTCGTCGTCGTGAGTTCTATGAAAAACCGACTACCGAACGTAAACGCGCTAAAGCTTCAGCTGTGAAACGTCACGCGAAGAAATTAGCTCGCGAAAACGCACGCCGCACTCGTCTGTATTAATTCTTCGGGGGTAACCCCACCGCGTAGTTTTTTATGTTCTAAGAACGCGCAGATCGAGTAGTTGCATACGAAGGCCGTGCTTTCCGAAAGGAATGCGCGGCTTGTTCTCGTTTATGGACTGACGACTAGGGGCTTATGGCTGGACGAATTCCACGCGTATTTATCAATGACTTGCTGGCTCGCACCGACATCGTCGATCTTATCGATGCTCGGGTTAAGCTGAAGAAGCAAGGCAAAAATTACCATGCGTGCTGTCCGTTCCATCATGAGAAAACACCCTCATTCACCGTTAACGGCGAAAAACAGTTTTATCACTGTTTCGGCTGCGGCGCACATGGTAATGCCGTAGATTTCTTGATGAATTACGATCGACTTGAATTTGTCGAAAGTATCGAGGAATTGGCCACCATGCATGGGCTGGAAGTGCCTTATGAGGCAGGAACTGGCACTACCCAGATCGAACGTCATCAACGACAAAGTCTTTATCAACTGATGGAAAGCCTGAGCGCATTCTATCAACAGTCACTCAAAGGCCAGAACGCCAATCAGGCACGCGAATATCTTAAACATCGCGGTTTGAGTGAAGAAATCATCCAACACTTTGCTATCGGTTTTGCCCCCCCTGGTTGGGACAATGCCTTAAAACGTTTTGGCCGCGATGGTGAGAGCCGCACTGCGCTGAACGATGCTGGGATGCTGGTGACTAATGATACAGGGCGAACTTATGATCGTTTTCGTGAGCGCGTCATGTTCCCTATCCGTGATAAACGCGGGCGGGTTATCGCTTTTGGTGGGCGAATTCTGGGTGACGGAGTGCCGAAATACCTCAACTCACCAGAAACAGAAATTTTTCATAAGGGCCGCCAGTTATATGGCTTGTATGAAGCGCAAGTGAATCACCCCAATCCAACACGATTACTCGTGGTGGAAGGCTATATGGATGTGGTGGCATTAGCGCAATTTGGCATTGATTATGCTGTTGCTTCGCTGGGAACAGCGACGACCGCGGAGCATATTCAACTATTATTCCGCGCGACCGATAACGTAATTTGTTGTTATGACGGCGATCGGGCGGGGAGAGATGCCGCCTGGCGAGCATTAGAAACGGCACTGCCCTATCTAAATGACGGACGTCAGCTACGCTTTATGTTTTTGCCCGATGGCGAAGACCCAGACACATTAGTACGTAAGGAAGGGAAAGACGCATTCGAACATCGGATGGAGGAGGCGCAGCCACTCTCAACCTTCTTGTTCGAAACGTTGATGCCACAGGTAGATTTAAGCAGCCCCGACGGGCGCGCCAAGTTAAGTACATTGGCACTACCGTTAATTAGCCAAGTGCCTGGCGAAACCTTACGTCTTTATCTGCGTCAGCAGTTAGGCAATAAGTTAGGTCTGCTCGATGACAGCCAGCTTGATAAGCTGATGCCAAAACAGGCTGAAAATACGAATACCTACCAGCCGCCCCAGCTAAAACGCACAACCATGCGTATACTTATAGGGCTACTGGTACAGAATCCACAGTTGGCGACACTCATTCCCTCACTACAGGGAGTTGAACAAGCCAAGTTAGCCGGTTTACCGCTATTTATTGAGTTGGTTGAGACTTGTCTGGCCCAGCCGGGACTGACAACCGGGCAGTTATTGGAACTGTACCGTGATAATAAATTCAGCCAACAACTTGAAACTCTCGCAACATGGAACCACATGATTGTTGAGGATATGGTTGAACCGACTTTTGTCGATACGCTAGCAAGCCTGTATGACTCCATCTTGGAGCAACGTCAGGAAACACTGATAGCACGTGACCGAACACATGGATTAAACACCGAAGAACGTAAAGAGCTTTGGTCTTTGAATCTGGCTTTAGCCAGAAAAAAATGAATCACCCAACGGCTTAATTGCCGATAAATGTGGGGGCGACTCCCCACAATATGCCGCCATAGCGGGCAGCGGCGACAAAAAAAGGCCCCAAATGCTATTGTTGGCGGTTTCGCCGACCGACACCAACCCAAATACTCTGAAGTGTGGATACCGTCTTATGGAGCAAAACCCGCAGTCACAGCTGAAGCTACTTGTCACCCGTGGTAAGGAGCAAGGCTATCTGACCTATGCTGAGGTCAATGACCATCTGCCGGAAGATATCGTCGATTCCGATCAGATCGAAGACATCATCCAGATGATTAATGACATGGGCATACAGGTACTTGAAGAAGCCCCTGATGCCGATGATTTAATGCTGGCCGAGAACACCACTGATACCGACGATGACGCGGCGGAAGCTGCTGCACAGGTGTTGTCCAGTGTTGAATCTGAAATCGGGCGTACAACCGACCCGGTGCGTATGTACATGCGCGAAATGGGTACCGTTGAGCTATTGACGCGTGAAGGCGAGATTGATATCGCCAAACGTATCGAAGAGGGTATTAATCAGGTTCAGTGCTCTGTAGCTGAATACCCTGAAGCTATTACTTACCTGTTGGAACAATATGATCGTGTCGAAGCGGGTGAAGCCCGTTTATCCGACCTGATCAACGGCTTTGTCGATCCAAATGCCGAAGAAGATATTGCACCGACGGCAACTCACGTAGGCTCTGAATTATCCACTGAAGAGATGGATGACGACGACAAAGAAGAAGAAGACGAAGAAGAGGAAGAAGACGACAACAGCATCGACCCAGAGCTGGCACGTCAGAAATTCAACGAATTGCGTGAGCAGTATGAAACCACACGCATGGCAATCAAGAAAAATGGCCGTAGCCACGCCATTGCTGCTGCCGAGATTCTGAATCTTTCTGAAGTGTTCAAACAGTTCCGCCTGGTACCGAAGCAGTTCGACTATCTGGTCAATAACATGCGTGCCATGATGGATCGCGTTCGTACTCAAGAACGTATCATCATGAAACTCTGTGTTGAACAGTGCAAAATGCCGAAGAAAAACTTCGTTACCCTGTTTGCCAGCAATGAAACCAGCGATACCTGGTTTGCTGCGGCAGTGGCTATGGGTAAACCATGGTCTGAAAAGCTGAAAGATGTCTCGGACGATGTTCAACGTAGCTTGCAGAAATTACGCCAGATCGAAGAAGAAACGGGTCTGACGATTGAGCAAGTGAAAGACATCAACCGCCGTATGTCTATCGGTGAAGCGAAAGCGCGTCGTGCTAAGAAAGAGATGGTTGAGGCTAACCTGCGTCTGGTTATCTCTATTGCGAAAAAATACACCAACCGTGGTCTGCAATTCCTGGATTTGATTCAGGAAGGTAACATCGGCTTGATGAAAGCAGTAGATAAGTTCGAATACCGTCGCGGTTATAAGTTCTCAACTTATGCCACTTGGTGGATTCGTCAGGCAATCACCCGCTCTATCGCAGATCAGGCACGCACCATCCGTATTCCGGTGCATATGATTGAAACGATTAACAAACTCAATCGTATCTCACGCCAGATGCTGCAAGAGATGGGCCGCGAGCCAACGCCAGAAGAGTTGGCTGAACGCATGCTGATGCCGGAAGACAAGATCCGCAAAGTGCTGAAGATTGCGAAAGAGCCAATCTCAATGGAAACCCCAATCGGTGATGATGAAGATTCACATCTGGGCGATTTCATTGAAGATACCACTCTGGAGCTGCCGCTGGACTCTGCAACCTCTGAGAGCCTGCGCTCTGCCACTCACGACGTGTTAGCTGGCCTGACCGCACGTGAAGCAAAAGTTCTGCGTATGCGTTTCGGTATCGATATGAATACTGACCACACTTTGGAAGAAGTGGGTAAGCAGTTCGACGTAACCCGTGAGCGTATTCGTCAGATCGAAGCGAAGGCATTGCGTAAATTGCGCCATCCAAGCCGTTCTGAAGTGCTGCGCAGCTTCCTAGACGATTAATCGTCCGTTGCTGTAACCCGCAAACAAAAACCCTCGGCATGCCGGGGGTTTTCTTTTCTTAGCCTTAAACACCATCTTCTACAGCCAATATCAACGCTGTGTTACCTGCATTCACCTTAAAACACCTTATTTTTGCACATAAAACACCCACCTGATTTCTCAGCTCTAGACCGCAGGATAAAAACTACCGTATAATCAGCGCCCAAGCTTGGCCCCTTAGCTCAGTTGGTTAGAGCACGCGACTCATAATCGCTTGGTCACTGGTTCAAGTCCAGTAGGGGCCACCAAATAAAACAAGGAGTTAGATGAGAAATCGTCTGACTCCTTTTTATTTAGATGGGTTTTGGGTCAGTTTGGAAAATTCCGCAATCAAGCGATAGCGACCGATACCTCAAGCTATTGCAATCCCATTAAGTATTTATCCTCATTATTCATGAGTGTTATTCATAAAGCCTATCCTATTGCAAGCTATTATCATTTGATGAAATATCACTAATATAAGCTATCCCATTGTATCCAAACAGATGACTATGATTGACTCTCAGGCGTGCGTGCAGACAGCAAACGGAAAATCGACTGGCCTCACTTTTATTATTATTCTCAGTGCATTAATGGCCTTCACATCCTTATCTACTGATATCTATTTGCCCGCAATGCCTGAAATGGCGAAGGATTTGCAGGGCAATGTGGAACTGACCATCACTGGTTTTTTAATCGGCTTTTGCATTGCGCAACTGATTTGGGGGCCACTAAGTGACAACTTTGGTCGCCGAATGCCACTGTTTATTGGTATGGCATTATTCATTGTCGGCTCCATAGGCTGTGCTCTTTCTACTAATATTTCACACATCGTTTTCTGGCGGGTCTTTCAGGCTCTGGGGGCATGTACCGGTCCAATGCTAGCGCGAGCCATGATCCGTGACCTGTTTAGCCGGACTCGTGCTGCTCAGATGCTCTCTACACTGATGATCATTATGGCCATCGCGCCAATTGCCGGGCCGCTGCTCGGTGGACAAATGATAAAAGTCACATCATGGCATGCCATTTTCTGGCTGTTAGCCGTTATCGGTGCATTAATGCTGATCTCTTTACGATGGTTGCCTGAAACGTTACCCGCAGAGAAACGGGTGAAAGCCTCCTTACCTAGCGCCTTTCGTAACTATTATGTGCTGCTGATGAATACAACATTTATGCGTTTTACGTTATGCCTGACATTTTATTATGTCGCCGTATACGCGTTTGTCGCGGGGTCACCCTTTGTCTATATCACTTTCTTTGGCATTGATCCGCAGCACTACGGCTGGCTTTTTGCGCTGAATATTGTGGGAGTCATGGGGATGAGTATGGTGAATCGTCGTCTGGTATATCGCTATTCGCTTGAAGCGCTGCTGAAAATTGCAGTCGCTGTCGCAGCCATCGCCGCGTTCGTTCTTGCTCTAGCGGCAAAACTGGAAATCGGTGGGATAGCCCTGATTGTGGCCCCGATTTTTGTCTTCTTTTCAATGAACGGCATCATTGCGGCCACATCCACTGCTGCCGCGCTGGACGCGGTACCCAATGTTGCCGGTTCTGCGTCTGCGCTGATGGGGGCGTTACAGTATGGTAGCGGCATTATCTCTTCTTTGTTGCTCGCACTCATGAGTGATGGCACGCCCTGGACCATGGCCTGGATCATCGCCCTGTTTACTCTGGCCAGTGCGGTGATGGCACTGACCACACGAAGACAGAGCAGCCTGTAGCGTAAACGAGGGAAGAGTGCATGATGACCAAGCAAAAAAGCGTCTTTACGATCTGCCTGTTCTCTCCGCCGCTGGCACTTTGTCAATAACCTCGCCACTCTATCACGAGTGGCTTTTTGGTTTCTGGTGGTAGCTGCGGCAAGTCACTACTGCTGGCTATTTTCTTTGGCTTTTGACCACGAAGGGCGATTCAGGCCCATTCAGTACCCCTTCACTGCCTAGTCGTCCCGAAAGGCCCGCCTCATCAAGAGCCGTTTGCATTGCTTTGTGGTAAGCAGGGCCTGCGTTCCACGCTCATCATTAAACCACCCTACGTCTGAAGGATTCTCCAGATCAGGGATTTTTAGCCTTTATTCAGCATATACAGAATCTTATCGTCAAAAATCCCCATAAATTGAGGGTGTTGACACATTTTGGCGGTCATAAAAATCAATGAATGAGCGAATGATGGAAAAAAGTCTATTTTTCAATAAATTAATTGGCGGAATCGCCAGCGCTTTTATTGGTAGCAGGATGGCTAAGTATGTAAAGGAAACATTCCACATAAGAACTTCATTGATATCATTAATTTTATTTATGCATCAAATGATAGGCTTATACTTATTGCAGTCATCAATAACATAATTCAGATCATACAGGAGTTAGAGTCATGCTTAATATTGATCGGAAATACCTCATGAATCTTGATGAAAGCACATTAAAAAAACAGCGATTGATCATGCAGATCATTGCCGTTCTACTGCTATTGGGCGGGATATTCTGCTTGATCAATCCATTGGCCTCCAGTGTCGTGCTGAGCAAGATCATTGGTATTCTGCTGCTACTCAGTGGTATCGCCTTGATTGTCGGCATGGTGACCAACCGCCGCGCCCATGACCTCTGGCCGATGGTGACTGGGATCTTACTCGGCGTGGCATACATTGTTATGGGTTATGTATTCATCACAAATCCAGCGATTGGCATGATAAGTCTGGCGGTGGTACTGGCCGTGCTATTTGCCTTTGGTGGGGTGATGCGGCTGATCTCTGGTTTTAAAACATGGAAAATGCCGGGCGCATGGTTGCAGATCTTGTTAGGGGTATTGGATCTGGTGATCACCTATCTGTTGGTCAGCGCCGGGCCGCTGATGTCGATTACCATGGTCACCACCTTGGTTGGGATTGAGATGTTATTCAGTTCATTTAGCTGCTTTATGGTGGCGAGCCTCTATAAACAAAATTCATAAATCTCCTCTTCTGAGCGGTATCCTGAGCTGGGATACCGCTCCCCCTTCGACGTCATATTCATGACCGCTATCACAATCAGCACATCGTAATTTCCCAAGCTGCACGGCACCGTCTAAATTTGAATAAAAAATCTCATCCGACCACTTGTCCAATCCGGCCAGGGCGGCGAGAAATAACAATAACGGTTTGGCTATATTGAGCTGATTGATAGAGCCAGAAGTACACCCGATGGAGACTGCAATGTTAGCTTACCCTCACCTGCTCGCGCCCCTGGATCTGGGCTTTACCACCCTGAAAAATCGCGTATTAATGGGATCAATGCATACCGGACTAGAAGAGCTGCCCGATGGCCCACAACGTCTGGCGGCATTTTATGCTGAACGGGCTGCTGGCGGCGTTGGCCTGATTGTCACTGGCGGCATCGCGCCCAACAAAAAAGGGGTGGTCTACCAAGGCGCATCAGTGCTAAATGACCCCGTACAACTCCCCCACCATCAAATCGTGACTGATGCCGTGCATCAGGCGGGCGGCAAAATCGCGCTACAAATTCTCCACGCAGGCCGTTACAGCTATCAGAAACAGCCGGTGGCCCCCTCTCCCTTGCAAGCGCCCATTAATCCCTATGCACCGCAAGCCTTGAGCCATGATGAGGTGCTACAAACCATCGCTGACTTCACCCGCTGTGCCCAGTTGGCCAAACAGGCCGGTTACGATGGTGTCGAGGTGATGGGATCCGAGGGTTACCTCATCAATCAATTCCTCGCTGCCAGAACCAATCACCGCGATGATGAATGGGGTGGCGACTTCACTCGCCGGATGCGTTTTGCGGTCGAAATTGTACGAGCAGTTCGCCAAGCCACGGGACCTGATTTTATCCTGATTTACCGCCTGTCGATGCTCGATCTGGTGGAGGAAGGTTCCAGTTGGAACGAGATAGAACAGTTGGCGCTGGCAGTCGAACAAGCTGGAGCTACCCTGATTAATACCGGTATTGGCTGGCATGAAGCGCGCATCCCCACCATCGCCACCATGGTGCCACGGGCCGGATTCAGCTGGGTGACCCGAAAATTGATGGGCAAAGTGCGCATTCCATTGATCACCACTAATCGCATTAACGATCCGGCAGTGGCTGAACAAGTGCTGGTCGATGGCTGTGCGGATATGGTCTCGATGGCACGCCCGTTCTTAGCTGATGCCGCTTTTGTCCAAAAGGCCGCACAAGATCGGGCGGATGAAATTAACACCTGTATCGGCTGCAATCAGGCCTGTTTAGATCAGATTTTCGACGGCAAACTGACATCATGTTTGGTCAACCCGCGAGCCTGCCGTGAAACGGAAATGCTAATTTTGCCAACGGAGGCACCAAAGCGGTTAGCCGTGGTGGGCTCTGGTCCGGCCGGATTAGCCTTTGCGGTCACCGCCGCCAGCCGTGGCCATCAGGTGACACTCTTTGATGCCGCAGCCGATATCGGTGGCCAGTTCAATATCGCCAAACAGATCCCCGGCAAAGAAGAGTTCTACGAAACCCTGCGCTATTTCCGGCGTCAATTGGTACTTCATGGGGTAATTCAGCAGTTGAATACCCCGGTACAGCCACAACAATTGGCTGATTTTGATGAAGTGATCCTCGCCTGTGGCATTCAGCCGCGCTTGCCAGCCATCACGGGTATCGACCATCCCAAAGTGCTGACCTATCTGGACGTACTGCGTGATAAAAAGCCGGTTGGGGAGCGGATCGCCATTATCGGTGCTGGCGGGATTGGTTTTGATACCGCGGAATATCTCAGCCAATCCGGTGACACCAGTAGTTTGGATAGCGCGGCCTTCAGCAGTGAATGGGGGATCGACCAAGAGCTAGCCCATCGCGGCGGTTTATCGCCAGTAGGGGCCAAAGTGGAACCCTCACCACGGCAGATTTTCCTGTTACAGCGAAAAACCAGCAAAGTGGGCGAAGGTTTGGGGAGAACGACTGGCTGGATACACCGCACCAGTTTGGCTATGCGCGGCGTGAAGATGCTCAACAGCGTCAGTTACGAACGCATTGATGATGAAGGTTTGCATATTACCCGCGCTGAACAGAGCAGTTGCTTGCCCGTCGATACCATCATTATCTGCGCGGGTCAGGAACCACGACGTGAATTGTATCAACCCTTGCTGGATATGGGCAAAACCGTGCATTTGATTGGCGGTGCTGACGTCGCTGCCGAGCTAGATGCCCGCCGGGCAATTGATCAAGGGACTCGCTTAGCGCTAGCAATTTAAGTTAGCTAATCGGAACAGGGTGTAGCAAAAAACACACCCTGTAATCTCCCGCAGTACATCAGATTCAGCCCCCCAAAAATACAGCCTTCTATGTGAAATAAGCTCATTTTCACTGTGCGCCAAAATAATAGATATGCATTGTTGAATGCACGATAAAAATAGCATTCGATAATATTAATTAACACCTAAATATATGAGTAATTAAATAAATAAATAAATAGCAGAACATCATCCACAAAATAAGCAAAATAAGCAAAATAAGCAAAATAAGCAAAATAAGCAAAATAAATATTTATAAGATAAAATAATTGAACCATTCAGACAAAATAGAATAAATTAATTCCTTTAACCACTCTTACTTCAAAATCAACATATTTATAGCCCACAATCATTCAATTACATCCAACTCAAATGAAAGCAACCTTTATAAAAATATTGCTTATCATTAATTAAAATCAACTACATGGACAGTTATATTAATCATGAAAAACAAAGTTAAGTCACAAATAATAACCCAGATGAATATAAATAATATCCGAGAAAACTCGCTATTAAGGAAAAAGAGCCCCATTGCTATTTTTATTGCTACTGCGCTGTTTGTTTTTGGTAGTGATCATGCAATGGCTGCGCCTGAAGATACATACACCTATACGAATGAAACAATTGGTACAGGTGGGAAACATAAAAAATTATATATCACCGACACTCAAAGTGTAAATGATATGCTAGTTCATGAAGGTTTCCTTCACATGTCTGGCGAAGCTGAAGCTTATAGAACAACAGTTCTCGACGAAGGCGATCTACATTTAGATGGTTACAAGCCAAAAGCTTTCAATACGAAAATCGAAAGTGGTGGCTTATTTTCACTTCTTGGTGGAGCCAGTGCTCATGCTACTATCGTTAATCTCGGAGGAACAATGTCTATAACGCGAAGCACATCAGATCCTATAGTGCTGCGCGACACTACAATAGGAGGCATATTACAATTAAGTGGGGGTCAAGAGTGGATTATGGAGGGGGTTCAATTGGAAGGGGAGACTCACTTCCTCACTGGTTCAAAATTAGAAATTGGTGCTGATGCTCGGGATAAAGAAATTTATCTTACAAATAATGGAAACCTTATTATCTCAAACAATATGGAAATAAAGTCTGGAATAAAAGGTAATGGACAAATAATAATACAGAAGGACGCCTTCGATAGACCCGAAAAACTAAAGTTAACCTTAATTGGTCGGAATCTCAACGATCCTGATGATGCTGATTATGATTACTCAGGGGAAACATCTTTGATAGATGGTACTCTTCAAATAAAACAGGCCACTTTTCATAACAGTCCAATTACAGGTATAGGCGCAGAAAAAACAGAACTCTGGATTGGTGAAACGGGTTCTGACAACAAATCTTATCTGCGAACAACCGTGCAGAACACCCATGTTTCTATTCTTAATAATAGTCATTGGGATATGACCGAAAATTCCACTATTTACAATTTGAATATATCATCCCTTGGAAGTATTAATCTTGGTTATAATGGCAGACTTGGAAATATATTAACCATTGGTGAAAACTATTCTGCTAATAGCCAAAGTCTCTTAGAATTTAATACTCAATTGGGAAATGATGACTCCCCAACTGACCGCATGATTGTTCGAGGGGATACCTCTGGCGAAACCAATGTTAAAGTCAATAATATTGGAGGCACAGGAGATAAAACAGATTTCGGCATCCTGTTAATCCAAGTGCTAGGTGAATCTAATGGTGAATTTATTCAATTAGGCCGTGCTAAAGCCGGTGCTTTTGAATACAAATTAGGCCGAGGAGAAAGTGATCTTTACAAAAATTGGTATCTGCACAGTAGCTTAGCTGATTACACCGTGGATAATAACAAACCAACGGATGCTGAACCGACTTTAGCTCAAGGCGCGACTCAGCCAACCGCCCTCGCCCCGAAGGAAGACACTGATACACTCGGTATACTGCCTGATTATCCCGACGAAGATATTAGTGAGAACAAACGAGTTAGCAGCAAATTAAATGAGACAAAACCAACGGCTCATACCACGAATGTGGATGATTTCACTGTAGGTCCTCATTATCCCGATGAGAATGCTGATAAGAACAAACCCGTTAATATTGATGAAAAACATGATGCTGAAGATGCGCCACCAGCAGCACCAGCAGCACCAGCAGCAAAAACCGTAACAAATGATAGCGCCAGTAAAACCAAGGCCGCTACGACTGCCAAGGCATCATCACCAAGCCAGCCACAGGTTTATGCCCCTGAAAATGGTAGCTATATTGCCAATATTGTCATGGCAAGAAGCTTGTTCAATACCCGCTTCGAGGATCGCTCCGGAAGCTATCAATATAAAGATGCGGTGAGTGGCCAATGGCGCACCTCCAGCATGTGGATGCGTACCCAAGGCGGTAAAAATAATTTTGGTCATGCTGTCGATCAATTAGATATCAACGGGAAATACTACTCGGTTCAACTCGGGATGGATGTTATTCAAGAGGGAAGCGGACGTATTGGTGTGTTGGCTGGATTAGGTAAAGCCACCAGCCACAGCAAGTCTAAAGTCACCGGTTATTACTCCAACGGCTCCGTTAATGGCTATAACCTCGGCGTATATGCAAGCTGGTTACCTGAACAGAAAGATAATACCGGTTTCTATATTGATACCTTGGCGCAATATAGCTGGTTCAACAATACCGTTAATGGTCAGGAACGAGCGGAGGATAAATATAAATCATCCGGTTTCACCACCTCAATCGAAAGTGGCTATACCTTTAAAATGGCGACTACAGACCAATTGGGTTATTTCATTCAGCCTAATGCACAAGTTACCTTACAGGGGATCCAGACTCAATCACATAAAACAGCCTACGGCGAGTTAATCAGTGATGGCAATAAAGGCCACATGGTCACCCGTATTGGTGCAAAAACTTACTTGCAAACCATGAATAGCCAGGATAGCCAATTCACGCCTTTTATTGCCGTTAACTGGCTTCACCAAAATCAAAACACCGGTGCGATTATTTCAGGGCAACGTGTTGAGAGTAAAAGCAAAAATAGCACTGAATTTAAGATTGGTTTAGAAAGTAAGATTGAGCAACAACTGCATGTCTGGGCGACAATAGACTATCAGATGGGGCGTTATAGTGATAATAACGCTAATGCTTTGGCTGGCATAAAATACCACTTCTAACATCAGTAAGTATCACCCGAATCACTGATTCAAGTCAGTGATTCGGGTAAGTGCGCGCCGCTAACAACCCTGCGGCTTCAAGTTTGCAGGGTATACCCAAAGTCATTGGAGTCGCAGGTAGGCAGCAAGCAAATGCATCCCGATGAGCTTACATCAGTAAGTGATTCGGGTATGTACGCGCCGCTAACAACCCTGCAACTTCAAGTTTGCAGGGTATACCCAAAGTCATTGGAGTCGCAGGTAGGCAGCAAGCAAATGCATCCCGATGAGCTTACATCAGTAAGTGATTCGGGTATGTACGTGTCGCTAACAACCCTGCGGCTTCAAGTTTGCAGGGTATACCCAAAGTCATTGGAGTCGCAGGTAGGCAGCAAGCAAATGCATCCCGATGAGCTTACATCAGTAAGTGATTCGGGTATGTACGTGTCGCTAACAACCCTGCAACTTCAAGTTTGCAGGGTATACCCAAAGTCATTGGAGTCGCAGGTAGGCAGCAAGCAAATGTATCCCGATGAGCTTACATCAGTAAGTGATTCGGGTAAGTGCGCGCCGCTAACAACCCTGCGGCTTCAATTACGCAGGGTATTTAGAAATCGCTGTACGACATATCCAGACTCCCAGAACCACCGCCTTCTGAGCGAGATGAGGCCGTTTTCACCGCTTTCAGTACCATAAACTTCTGGTTGGAATCCAGTGTTTCGCAATTACCAAACAAGCGCTTCAGTTTGTGGAAGTAGTCCAGATGACGGTTACCGACGATCATCAGCTCGCCCCCGACTTTCAGGCAACGCTTGGCATCACAAAACATCTGCCAGGCGACATGGTCGCTGACCGCGTGCTGTTGATGGAAAGGTGGGTTGCACAGCACCAATTGCAAGCTCTCGCGCTCAACACCTGCCAACCCATGGCTCACCATAAATTCACAGCGCGACAAATCCTGCGGGCGATTATAGGTGATATTCAGTTCACTGGACGCCACTGCCATGTAGGACTCATCCACAAACAACATTTCTGCTAGTGGATTTTGCTCCAGCGCGATTAAACCAACCACCCCATTGCCACAGCCGAGATCTGCAATTTTACCCGTCACATCATATGGCAGGATCTCCATAAAGAAGCGTGCGCCGATATCCAGATTATTGCGAGAGAAAACGTTCGCGTGGTTATGGATAACATACTCGGTATTCGCCAGCGGCCAGTCAGTGGTTTCAGCGGCGTCGGTCAGTGGCAGATCCGCCACTTCACAGTGGATAAGCCGGGCTTTCTTCCATGCCAACGTCGTTTTGGTCGGCCCAAGAATGGTTTCAAACAGTTGCAGGGTGGAATTATGCACGTCGCGGGATTTCGCGCCGGCAATAATCACCGTATCTGGGGCGACAACGCGGCGCAAAGCACGCAATTGCTGCTCCAGCAGCGCCAAGGCTTTAGGGATCTTAATCACCACCAGCTTAGGGGCTTCTGGCAAAGCATCAATGCTGCTCAGTAATGTAACGGCGTCTTCATCCAGACGGTTTAAACGCAAATTATGCGCCGTTGCCAGTTGGCTCATATAAGAATCACTGACACTGAATGGCCGATGAGCATGTAAAGCGCAAGCCAGCGTACCAAACTGATCGTTAAACACCAGCACCGGGCGGTCATCAATTAGATTTAAATCAATGTGTTGTAACAGATATTCATCTGCTGCTTCCCACGCCTGTAGGGTATTGGAATTTTCTTGTGGCGGAAAACGCTCAAGCTCAAGGCTTTGCGTTCCCAGATCGAGTTGGCTCATCACCGCTCCTGAATAATAAATTTGGGCTGTTTATCCCCTAAAACGGGCGATCAGTAAAATGTTTTTTTACTTAAATGGCATTTTATCGACACCAAGGCCCACAAAACAAAAAATGCTGAGGACAGAGTGAGGAGAGCAGCCGAACCAATAGCTTGGGTCGACAACAGGTTCCACTCACGCACCAATCCTTATTAAATATTATTTTCATGCCGAGTCATTATCAACACAATCAATTCCTGCTGGCTCAACATAAAATATCGCTCGGTATGTAAACCTACATTATTACTTAACTTCTTATTATCACTTATTCATCGAATAGATTAAATGATAAATATTTCGTGATTTAATTATTTAGATCTTACGTCTTTTATTTTAACGGGTTAGCGCCAAAACATTTATTTCATATTACATCTTATCTTTATCATCAGGATTTCTATAACCAGCTTAAAAACGCTGAAGTATCAATTACCAGGAAGGTAAACCAATAATGTCATTATTAGATTTTATACAACCGAGCCCCCCTACTCGCCCCTCTCATTTATCTACATCCCGTATCCCGTATCATTTAGCACCTTGTGCCAAAGCCATCGGAGTTTTGTTGTTAATACTGGGCAATACCACTGCGTGGGCAAGTATTGATACTGAAAAAAAAGAACCCGAAAGGTCGGCCCAAGCGCAAGAAATGATACAGCACCTTGGGTATTTAAAGCAGGATAGGGAGAATCAGCTGAATCTGCATCCAGATCAGAGACAGAAGGGGAAGATTGAATATCTAGAGGGGCAGATCCGGCAGCAATATGAGCAACTGCAAAATATGCACCTGTCTGAATACAATGTGTGGGATCTGATGACACAGGCGGAAGTACAGAAGAGTCTGGTGGGAACACAGAAGGCATTGGAGGAAACACAGGAGGATCTGGCACAACTACGAAGGGAATTGGAGCAGGGACAGGAAGTTCTAGCTCAAAAACGGAAGCAACAAGATCAGGTCGGGCAGAAAGACACATCGCTTGTCACCACCACAGACAAACCTAAATCGGCACCTAAGAAAAAAACCAAACAAGAAACCAAGCCACAACCTAAACCAGAATCTATCATTGAGCTGAACCCACAGATCGGTATCTATATCGCGAACCAGATCGCAGCTCAAAAAATGTTTATTACCGACGACTTACAACATCGCCAAAGGGAAACACTCTACATTGACCCACTCACAGGCGAGAGAAAAACGACCAACATGTGGTTGAACACCTCAAGCACAGCAAGTCGTTTTAATGCAGGCCACAAGCAGTTGAATACCAAAAGTTCTCGCTACGCGATCCAACTCGGAGGGCCGCTGATCAAATGGAGCTATGGCGAAAACGATCAAGGACTTTTGGGTATCACTACTGGTTTGGGCCGGGCCACAAACAACAGCTATTCTGCTTCCTCTAACAACCAGGTCCACGGATCGGTAGAAGGCTATAACCTTGGCTTATATAGCATCTGGTTCGCCGACAGTGACACAAGGCTCGGAACTTACGTTGATTTGCTGACGCAATACAGTTTTTTCAAAAACCACATTAGGACGCCAGGCGTTAGAGATGTCACTCATTACCAATCGTATGTATTCACCACAGCATTAGAAACGGGTTACAAAATTCAGCTACTCGAAAAAGAGCAGGCCAGATTCTTTGTACAGCCTAACGCGAAGGTATCCTGGCAGTTGAGCAGCGGGCTGCAGCACGACGAAGTCGCTAGAGAGCCAGTCACGATTGAGAAAAGTGATTCCGTCGTGACCAAATTAGGCGTACGTACAGCACTGGAATTCGACATTGCTACTTTGTCGACTAAAAACCTACAAATCAGCCCCTCCTTTGAAGCCAATTGGATACATAACAATGGAAATAAAGGGACATGGCTAAGCCAAACTCGGGTGACACCACAAGGTAACCGTGATATTGCCGAACTGAAGCTGGGCATTGAAAGCCAAATCAGCAACAACCTACAGCTGTGGACGAACTTAGGCCAACAATTTGGCCGCCAAAAATACTCTGAGACTCAAGCTACAATTGGGGGAAATTACCACTTTTAAGTCACCGCTTCTTTAAATCAAAACATCCAATGCGGGTAAAGCTTAATGGTGATATCTGCATTGGTCACTTTTTGTCTAAACAGCAAGAAAACGTTATTATCAGGCTATCACCACTAACAATAGATTCATCAAATTAGCCAGAGCAAATTATATATGCAGGAACTAACCTATCTGCAAGGTTATCCCGAACACTTACAATCTCAGGTACGCCAACTTATTACCGACCAGCGGTTGGGCAGTGTATTGCGCCAGCGGTATCCACAAACTCATGATTACAATACAGATAAAATGCTGTATCAATACACGATTGATTTAAAGAACCAGTATTTGCGCAATGCTCAGCCACTGAGTAAAGTTGCTTACGACAGTAAAATTCAGGTGATGAAACATGCGCTTGGCCTGCATACCGCCATTTCCAGAGTGCAAGGCGGCAAATTAAAGGCCAAAGCCGAAATTCGGGTCGCGACCCTATTTAAAAATGCCCCTGAAGCTTTTCTCAAAATGATCGTGGTCCACGAACTGGCTCATTTAAAAGAGAAAGATCACAACAAAGCGTTCTACAGTTTGTGCTGCCATATGGAGCCGCAATATCATCAGTTGGAGTTTGATACTCGCCTCTATCTGACACACTTAGATCTTTTTGGCACGATTTACTAGCATTTGCATGATGATTCAAGAAAATCCATCGGTGACTCTAGGGTCATGATAATCTGGCCGTTCAACGTGTTTTTCTTCTGTAGGAATGGAGTTCACTATGATTCGTTTAGCCGTTATTGGCACCAATTGGATCACCGCGCGCTTTGTTGATGCTGCCCACGAAAGTGGCAAAATAAAACTGGTCGCGGTTTACTCTCGTCGACTGGATCAAGCTCAAAAATTTGGCGCTGATTATAACGTTACTGAATGCTTTGATCATTTGGAAGCCCTTGCAGCAAGTGATCAAATTGATGCGGTGTATATCGCCAGCCCGAACTCCCTGCATTACCCTCAGGCTAAACTGTTCCTCAGCCATAAAAAACACGTTATTTGCGAAAAGTCATTGGCCTCGAATCTGGCCGAAGTCGAATCACTGGTGGCTTGCGCCCGCGATCACCAAGTAGTACTGTTTGAAGCCTTTAAAACGGCCTACCTGCCTAATTTTATTCAGCTAAAACTGTCGTTACCGCGTGTGGGGAAACTGCGCAAAGCCTTTATTAATTTCTGCCAGTACTCCTCTCGCTATCAACGCTATCTGAATGGCGAAAATCCTAATACTTTTAATCCAGCGTTTTCTAACGGCTCGATCATGGATATTGGCTACTACTGTCTGGCCAGCGCGTTGGCATTATGGGGTGAACCAAAATCGGTGCTCGCCAGTGCGAGTTTGCTACCCAGCGGGGTTGATGCCCACGGCACCATTTGTCTGAATTATGGTGATTTTGATGTGGCTATCATCCATTCGAAAGTCAGCCAATCAGATATCCCCAGTGAAATTCAGGGGGAAGATGGTTCGCTAGTTATCGAAAGCATCTCTGAATGCCAATCTGTTGCCTTTACGCCACGCGGTAGCCATTCACAAGACCTGACGCAACCACAGCATATTAATACTATGCTGTATGAAGCTGAGGTTTTTGCCAATTTGGTTGAAAATAAGCAGGTAGAACACGCAGGGTTGCAGCTGTCATTGCTAACCTCGCGCATTCAGACCGAAATTCGCCGTCAGACTGGCGTTATTTTCCCAGCAGATACCCAGCCGCCTGCTCTATAGCCAAAGTTATTGATGTTGCAACAAACAGCGATGCAGCATCAAGTACTCAGGGTGACGTTAATATTTTGTTTCAGTGATTGACCAGCAGGCCGTTTTCCATTATTTTTGCGCGGCAAAGGGGAGTAACTTCATTGCCGGTCTGCCGTCATTACGGTGCGAAAGCACCCGGTTACCGGGCAACCTCATTAATGTACAAGTGCCTGTTTAGGACTTTTGCATTAGTAGAGTTGTAAGTGAGACCTTGCCGGAAGGCGAGGTTTGCTTGCAGCTCAGACATAGCGGCTGGCGTCTTCCGACGTTGGCCGTTTTTGTTTTTATGAGGTTCCTTAAATGATGAATACCGTGGGTACTCCCTTACTCTGGGGTAGTTTTGCTGTTGTGGTGACGATCATGCTCGCCATTGACTTACTGTTACAGGGCCGCCGTGGCTCACAAACCATGACTCTGCGCCAGGCGGCTTGCTGGTCGTTAGTCTGGGTGAGCTTGTCTTTGCTGTTTAACGCCGGTTTCTGGTGGTATCTGGCCGAAACCGTCGGTCGTGAAGTCGCCGACAAACAAGCGCTGGCCTTCCTGACTGGCTATCTGATTGAAAAAGCACTGGCCGTCGATAACGTCTTCGTCTGGTTGATGCTGTTCAGTTATTTTGCTGTTCCAGCCAATTTGCAGCGCCGCGTGCTGATTTACGGTGTGCTGGGTGCGATTGTGCTGCGTACCATCATGATCTTTGCTGGAAGCTGGCTGGTGTCGCAATTCAGCTGGATCCTATACCTGTTCGGGGCCTTCCTGCTGTTTACTGGTATCAAAATGGCATTGGCGAAAGAAGACGATACACCCATCGGCGAAAAACCGCTGGTTCGCTGGATTCGTAACCATCTGCGCATGACTGACGAGTTACACGGCGACCGCTTCACTGTGCGTAAAAACGGTCTGCTCTATGCCACGCCACTGGTGCTGGTATTGATTCTGGTTGAGTTGAGTGATGTGATTTTCGCCGTCGACAGTATTCCGGCGATCTTCGCCGTTACCACCGATCCCTTTATTGTTTTGACTTCTAACCTGTTTGCTATTCTGGGCTTACGCGCCATGTATTTCTTGCTAGCAAATGTGGCAGAGCGCTTCTCAATGTTGAAATATGGCCTATCGGTCATATTGGTGTTTATCGGTGTCAAAATGATGATTATCGATCTGTTCCATATCCCTATCGGCATTTCATTAGGTGTGGTGGCGGGTATTTTGGCACTGACATTATTGATTAACGTTTGGGTGAATCATCGCGCAGATCGCCGGTCAGCAGCAGATAAAGCTGTCCATAAATAGTCTTCTTAGCAACACAATATATTACGCGGGGTGATTATTACCCCGCATTTATTTTGCACACCCCTCTCTCAACCAAATGTTATTACGATCACATAAATGTAAACAAAATGTTATGCAAATTAGATCTACATTGGATTTTGCTAATTGTCTCTTTCCTGCCCAATAGATTCCCTTATACTGTCAAAGCAAACACACCCAGTTACAAATAATACTAAGTTACAGGTGTGAGAAAATCGCTCGGCCACGTTCCGGCTGAGTGCGTTGATCAGTTAAAAATAAAATTAAGTTCAACTTGGGAAGAGGCATCACTGGAAAACTATGGCAAACACATCTTCAGGATTCATCGGATTTATTATCCGCGGCAGCTTGGTTAAACAGATACTGGTCGGCTTGGTTGCCGGTATTATTTTAGCCTTGGTCTCTACCCCGGCAGCAACAGCCGTCGGCTTGCTCGGCACACTGTTCGTTGGCGCATTAAAAGCTGTCGCACCGGTTTTGGTGTTAATGCTGGTGATGTCCTCGATTGCCAACCATAAACAAGGCCAAAAAACCAGTATCCGCCCTATTCTGTTTTTATATTTATTAGGCACCTTTTCAGCGGCACTGATTGCCGTGGTGATTAGCTTTCTGTTCCCATCAACACTCATTTTGGTCACCAGTACTGCCGAAATTACCCCGCCAAGTGGGATTGTCGAAGTATTGAAAGGCTTGTTGAGCAGCGTGATAGCTAACCCTATCCATGCACTGCTGAATGCCAACTATATCGGTATTTTGGCTTGGGCTGTGGGCTTGGGTGTCGCTTTACGTCATGCGGCAGATACCACCAAGTCACTGATTAACGATATGTCTGATGCCGTGACCAAAGTGGTACGTGTGGTGATCCGTTTTGCGCCACTGGGTATTTTCGGTCTGGTCTCCTCAACCATGGCAGAAACCGGTTTTGGCGTGTTACTGGGCTACGCACAGCTGCTGGTGGTCTTGATTGGCTGTATGTTACTGGTGGCATTAGTGGTCAACCCACTGATCGTTTACTGGAAAATCCGCCGCAATCCTTATCCATTGGTATTTGCCTGCTTGCGTGAAAGTGGCGTCACCGCCTTCTTTACCCGCAGCTCAGCTGCTAACATTCCAGTGAACATGGAAATGTGCAAGAAGATGAACCTGAATGAAGACACTTACTCAGTCTCCATTCCGTTGGGTGCCACCATCAACATGGCAGGCGCGGCGATTACCATCACCGTGCTGACACTGGCGGCAGTGCATACCTTGGGTATTGCTGTGGATCTGCCAACCGCCCTGCTGTTAAGTGTAGTGGCTGCGGTCTGCGCCTGTGGGGCATCTGGTGTAGCCGGTGGCTCACTGCTGCTGATCCCGCTGGCATGCGGCATGTTTGGTATTCCGAACGAAATAGCGATGCAAGTGGTTGCGGTTGGTTTCATCATCGGCGTATTGCAGGACTCAGCTGAAACCGCGCTGAACTCCTCAACCGACGTGTTGTTTACGGCGGCAGCCTGTCAGGCAGATGATGCAAAACTGGCGAATCCAGATCCGCTGGCGAGCCGTAAAATCGTCTAATTTAAATCGCAATAATGATTATCGGGGGCTATATGGCCCCCGTTTTTATTGGGCCGCTTCCTCTTTAGTGGCTTTTTTCTCAATCTTAAAAGGGTCTATCCCTTTTAGTTGCAGCCGACGGAAACGGATAATATTAAATCCGTTTAACAGCAAGAAACTGCCTTCGATCAATGACCCACCAATCGAACCCAACCACACATTATGGATAACCCAACAGACAGTGGATATCCACATCACACAGCGGGTCGTCAGCCCACGGGTACGAAACATCGCCCAAGTGCTGATCACGGTACCAAAAATCGGCAATATCTCTATCGCGTGCTGCATGCGCCAGAGGCCAAACGCCAGTGTCAGGATGATAAACACTATCATCGCCGTGATGCTGCGGGTTTTGGATGCGACCAGATTACGCGCAGCATTAAGCATGGCGCTACTGCCGGCGGCACTGGCCCCCATCAGGAAGAAATGGCAGCCAATAATGGCACTGTAGGCGGAGAGTTGAAGTTTGAAACGCCGCTCATCGCGGTTGAAAAACATGGTGATACCGACAAAAAAGGCCAGTACGCCAACGGCTTGAGCAAACCAATAGAAGGTCATGGTGGGAGAGTCCTGGTGTGCGGTTAGCCGCACTGTGTCTTACAAATTAATCAATATCCCCTCAGTACTTGAAGCCGCAGGCGGGTTAACTGCAACTCCAGGTACTTTGGGTGTCGTGCCTTATTCATAAAAAACAAAACACGGTTTCATATTAATTAAAAGACATGACTTTTACAAGGTTACGCCACTTTTAAAGATCGCCAGTTCGCGGAAATCGTTCACTTCATTGCGGGCGGGTTTGCCGTTGGCAATATCAACGATCAGATCAACAAACTCAGTCAGTAAGCTGTCCATTGAGGTGCCATGAATCAGTTTACCCGCATCAAAATCGATCCAATGGGGTTTCTTGGCGGCCAATTCACTATTGGTTGCCAATTTGACTGTCGGGACAAAACCGCCGTAAGGTGTGCCACGACCGGTACTGAACAGCACCATATGGCAGCCTGCCCCCGCTAATGCACTGGTTGCCACGGCGTCATTGCCCGGTGCACTGAGCAAATTCAGGCCAGGGCGCTGTAAGCGCTCACCATACTTCAGCACATCCACCACTTTGCTCTGCCCCGCTTTCTGGGTGCAGCCAAGGGATTTCTCTTCCAGCGTTGTGATACCGCCCGCTTTATTGCCCGGTGACGGGTTTTCATAAATCGGTTGGTTGTGCGCAATAAAGTACTGTTTGAAGTCGTTGACCATGCTGACGGTCTTTTCAAATGTCGCTTCATCACGGCAGCGGCTCATCAGAATACGTTCCGCACCGAACATTTCCGGCACTTCAGTCAGCACCGATGTGCCGCCGTTAGCGATCACATAGTCGGAGAAGCGCCCCAGTAGTGGGTTAGCCGTAATGCCGGACAAACCATCAGAACCGCCACACTCCAGCCCAAACTTCAGTTCGCTCAGTTTACCCGGAACCCGTTTGTCATCGCGCATGGCTTGATACAAAGCGCGCAGATGTTCGAGGCCCGCTTCGACCTCATCATCTTGCTGCTGGCACACCATAAAATGCACGCGCTCTTCATCAACCTTGCCCAGTGTGGTTTGGAAAACGTCGACTTGGTTGTTTTCACACCCTAAACCAATCACCAGCACCGCACCGGCATTCGGGTGACGCACCATGTTTTGCAGCATGGTGCGGGTGTTTTCGTGATCCTGGCCCAGCTGTGAACAGCCGAATGGGTGACTGAACAGATAGACGCCATCAATATCTTCAGCGTCTTGCGTCTCTTTTAAGAAACGTTGCTGAATCTGGCGCGCGATCCCATTCACACAACCCACGGTTGGGATGATCCACAGCTCGTTGCGGATCCCCACGTTGCCATTGGCACGGCGATAGATCTGCACTTCACGATCCGCCATTTGCGGCGGCAACTCACTGAACTCTGGCTGATATTGATACTCATCCAGATCGCTCAGATTGGTTTTAGCATTTTGCGAATGAATATGTTCGCCCGGCGGGATCAGGGTTAATGCATGGCCGATAGGCAAACCATACTTAACGATCATCTGCCCAGGTTCGATGGCAGTTAAGGCAAATTTATGCCCGCGCACCACCGGCTGAGCTAACTTAACGCGAAGCTCACCGCTTTCAATCACTTCATCAGCGGCCAAGTCTTGCAGTGCGACGGCGACATTATCCAACGGGTGAATTTTTATAATACTTTGCATAGTTAAACCTTTAGCTGTAAGTCGCTACCGCAGCTCTCATACCGCGATCAATGATGGATTGCAGTTGTTCTGTCACCTGATCGGCCAGTTGCGGCACCGCCGTCAAATCCTGGCCCCAATGGGTCGCATCGGACAACACGCTGTTAACCAATTCAGCCAGCGTAATGTCGCTGTGTTTTACGCCACTCCACAGGGTGGAAAAACGCTCCAGCCAGTGAGCATCATCCTGCAATGGGTAAGTTTGCCCCTCACGTTCGCCACGATAAAAGGCGATCAGTGCGGCCAGAGCAAAAGTCAGGCGTGGCGGTAATTTGCCTTGCTGCTGCTGATAAGTCAGCAACTGTGGCAAAATACGGGTGCGGAATTTTGTCATGCCATTCAAGGCGATAGATAGCAGTTGATGCTGAATGAACGGGTTGCGGAAACGGCTCAATACCGCCTGCGAGAATGACAACAACTCGTCTTCCGGTAAGTCCAGCACCGGCACAATCTCTTCGGTAATGGTTTTTTCGACAAAGCTGCTGATCTGCGCGTCGTCCATAGTCTGACCGACCGTGTCCAGCCCAGACAGATAAGCCACCGGAACCAGCGCGGTGTGTGCGCCGTTCAGGATAGCCACTTTGCGCTCTTTGTAGGGCTTGATGTCATCCACGATGCGCACGTTCAGATCTAATTGATCCAGACGCAGCTCTTGCGCCAACTCTTTTGGCCCTTGAATAACAAACAGATAGAAATACTCAGCGGTGTCGAGGAAGCTGTCCTGATAACCCAGTTCGGTTTGCAGCGCCGCCACTTCATCACGCGGATAGCCAGTAACGATGCGGTCCACTAATGTTGAGCAGAAGCTGTTGTTTTCAGTCAACCACTGGGTGAATTTGGCAGGCAGTTGCCAGTGGCTGGCGTAGCGCAATACTAATTCGCGCAGAGCTTCGCCATTGTAATCAATCAGTTCACAAGGCAGCAGCACCCAGCCTTTATCAGCGGCACCAGCAAAATGCTCGAAACGTTCGAACAGCAGACGGGTCAATTTAGCGGGGAAAGAGCTTGGCGGCGCATCGCTGAATTGATCCGCTTCGTTCCAGGCAATCCCAGCTTCTGTGGTGTTAGAGAACATAAAGCGGATATTGGCATCGCGAGCCAGCGCCAGATATTCATCGAATTGGCGGTAGATATTGATTTCGCGGTTAACAGAGCGGATCAGGCGAGATTCACGCACCGCTTCACCCTGCTCGTTCAACCCACGGATCACCGCAGTATACAGGCCATCCTGAGTACTGAGTGACGGCGGAAAATCGGTGTCGATCGGGCGGATTACCACGATCCCAGCATTAAGGTCGGTATGCTCATTCAGTAAATCAATTTGCCAGTCGACGAAAGCGCGTAGGAAGTTACCTTCGCCAAATTGAATAATTTTGTCTGGGTGGCTACGGCCGGGAAAGTCACGACGGTTCAGGGTTTGCATCAGGATTCACCTCATAACGCATGCAGGCGTGGACCCATCATCGCTGACAGTCCGTGCTTTGCAGGCAAGCCTTTCGTTACCGATAAGGTCTTTGTCGCAGCGCAGCCGGGCGTTAAATAAACAATAAGTTAAAGTTATGCGGGGCTAGCATGCAGCCCCGTGATTTGTTATTTGCTATTTATCACTCAAACAGATCGGGCGCTTACAGCTCGATGGCGAAGTACTGTTTCGCGTTATCGAAACAGATGTTTTTCACCATGGAACCCAGCAGCTCAATATCCGCAGGCGCTTCACCCTCTTCAACCCACCGGCCGATCATCTGGCACAGGATGCGGCGGAAGTATTCATGGCGGGTATAAGACAAGAAGCTGCGGCTATCCGTCAGCATGCCAACAAAGCGGCTTAGCAAACCAAGCTGCGCCAGCTGGGTCATTTGGCGTTGCATGCCATCTTTCTGGTCGTTGAACCACCAGCCGGAACCAAATTGCATTTTTCCTGCCGCGCCTTCGCCCTGGAAGTTACCGACCATGGTGCCGATCACTTCGTTGTCGCGTGGATTCAAGCAGTAAAGAATGGTTTTTGGCAGCGCATTACGCAGGCCCTGTGCATCCAATAAGCGGGACAGCGGCTGCGCCAGCGGTTGGTCATTGATGGAGTCAAAACCGATATCCGGCCCCACCAGATTAAACATGCGACTGTTATTGTTACGCAGCGCGCCGATATGGTACTGCTGCACCCATTCGCGGCGATGATATTCGCCAGACAGGAATAGCAATACGGCAGTCTTAAACTGTGCGATCTCTTCCGTACTCGGCTGATTGCCGGCCAGACGACGGGCCAAAATTGCATCCAGTGTGGCTTCGTCAGCTTCACCGTAAACCACCACGTCCAGTGCATGGTCAGAAACTTTACAGCCGTGGGCGGCAAAGTGATCCATACGTTTGTTCAGTGCGGTACAGAGATCAGCAAAGCGGCTGATAGAGGTATCGGCAGCGGCTTCCAAACGCTGCATGTAGTCGTTAAAACCTGCGGCTTCAATGTTGAAAGCTTTGTCCGGACGCCAGCTTGGCAGCACTTTAATGTTAAAGCTGCCATCAGCGGCGATGGCTTTGTGGTGGCGCAGATCATCAATAGGGTCATCAGTGGTGCCGACCATTTTGACCTTCATCTGCTGCATGATGCCACGGGCAGAGAAGTTGTCCTGAGCCAGTAATTCGTTACCACGCTGCCAGATCTCTTCTGAGGTTGCCGGTGACAATAATTTTCCTGTAATACCAAATGGACGACGTAATTCCAGATGTGTCCAGTGATACAGCGGATTACCGATAGTATGAGGAACCGTTGCCGCCCAAGCTTCGAACTTCTCGCGGTCACTGGCATCACCGGTACACAGACGTTCTGCAACACCGTTGGTCCGCATCGCACGCCATTTGTAGTGGTCACCTTTTAACCAGATGTCATACAGATTCTTAAAGCGGTAGTTTTCTGCAATCTGTTCTGGGGGTAAATGGCAGTGATAATCATAAATCGGCTGATCTTTTGCATAGTCATGATAGAGACGACGGGCGAATTCGGTGTCGAGCAAAAAGTCTTCGGTCAAAAACTGCGACATATTAGGTTCCTCACTTGAGTACATCTTCGAGTACTGCTTCCTGTTATCGCGAAGTTATCACACCAATTTCATCTATCGTCCAGCACTTTTTCATCGATAGAGATCGCAAAAAGCTAACAAAAAGAACAAATACTCAACATTTATAGTCTATTTAGTCCCTTGCGGCACTAAGTCTGTCGGGTTCTATTATTCCCTAATTGAAAAGTGGTTTTTGTGATATCACTCAACTTTTAAATCTGTATGACAAGTTATTGTTGCGTCGTCCTCAGTCATCTCATCCGCATTGCTCAATCAAACGCGCTGATTTGACCTAAATGGGAATAGACAAGCAAGAATGAGAGCAGTTACAGCACAGCGGCTCTTAATAGGAAGGGATACCCAAAGTAGTTGAAGCTGCCAATAACATTCGAGCCTCAACTCAAAAAGAAGGCATGACCCAAAGTAATGGGGTTGCAGATCGGCAGCTAACACCACTGCAACGCTAATTAAGAAAGGTCAGGTACCTCCGCATGCACAGCAATGTCGGGTTGGACCAAATTGCGCCATGAAATGCGGCTACAGACTGCAGTTCATAGCAGTAATCTTAGACTGGGAGAACGTTATAAATGATGCGTAAAATTAAAGGATTACGCTGGTACATGATCGCTTTGGTCACCGTCGGCACGATATTGGGTTACCTAACACGTAATGCTATTGCTGTTGCCGCACCGACGTTGCAAGAGCAGTTACATATCACAACACAGCAATATTCTTACATTATCGCCGCTTATTCTGCCGCTTACACCATTATGCAACCGGTAGCCGGTTATGTTCTGGATGTCATGGGCACCAAAGTGGGCTATGCCATGTTTGCCATTATGTGGGCCATCTTCTGTATGAGCACCGCGTTGGCCAGCAGCTGGGGTGGTTTAGCTATCGCCCGTGGTGCGGTAGGTATGGCAGAGGCTGCTATGATCCCTGCGGGCCTGAAGGCCAGTAGTGAATGGTTCCCAGCAAAAGAGCGTTCCATTGCGGTGGGTTACTTTAACGTCGGCTCCTCAATCGGCGGCATGATTGCTCCCCCATTAGTGGTGTGGGCGATTGTGATGCACAGCTGGCAGATGGCATTTATCATCACCGGTGTGCTCAGCCTGATTTGGGCCATTGCCTGGTTGATTCTCTACAAACACCCGAAAGATCAGAAAAAACTGACTGATGAAGAGCGCGAATACATCCTCAGTGGTCAGGAAGCACAGCACTCCACCGCTAACGCTAAAAAGATGTCTGCATTGCAGATTATCCGTAACCGTCAGTTTTGGGGTATTGCGATCCCACGTTTCTTGGCAGAACCTGCCTGGGGGACGTTCAACGCATGGATCCCACTGTTCATGTTCAAAGCTTATGGCTTTAACCTGAAAGAGATCGCCATGTTTGCCTGGATGCCAATGCTGTTTGCCGATTTGGGCTGCATTTTGGGTGGCTACCTGCCGCCACTGTTCCAGAAGCATTTCAAAGTTAACCTGATTGTTTCCCGTAAGTTAGTGGTCACAATGGGTGGCCTGTTGATGATTGCACCGGGGACTATCGGCCTGTTCACTAGCCCTTATGCCGCGATCGCACTGCTGTGTGTTGGGGGCTTTGCTCACCAATCACTGTCTGGCGCACTGATTACGCTGTCGTCTGACGTCTTTGGTCGAAATGAAGTGGCAACGGCTAACGGCTTGACCGGTATGGCGGCTTGGACAGCCAGTACCATGTTTGCTCTGGTAGTCGGTGCATTAGCCGATACCATGGGCTTCAGCCCACTGTTTGCTGCCTTGGCCGTGTTTGACGTGTTAGCGGTAGTGGTTATCTGGACCGTACTGCAAAACCGTCCAGCAGTCGAACCCGCTATCGACTCCATTCAGCAATCTCCAGCCGGACAGAATTAATCTGATTAACCATGATTAACTCTTCGCCTTGACGAAAGCCCGGCTATTATTGGCCGGGCTTTTTATTGCCTCTCAGCCCCGATATACCGCACTTTTTCCATCACAACTGTGATAGCAATAACTAGAACCCAATAGGGATAAGTGGTATAACAAGTCCAATTATATCTCCTTCGGGATATCAAGCCTTCCTGACAAAATGAGCCGCAAAATTTACGGCCTCAGCTGATCCAAGAGCCTTAATCATGGAATTCACAGAAACCAGACGGTTGTACCAGCAGTTAGCCGCAGAGTTAAAGCAGCGAATCGAAGCGGGTGTTTATCCGGTAGGTGATAAATTGCCCGCAGAACGCTACATTTCCGAAGAAATGAATGTCAGCCGAACCGTGGTTCGTGAAGCGATTATCATGCTGGAAGTGGAGGGTTACGTTGAAGTGCGCAAAGGCTCCGGCATCCATGTGATGTCGAATAAGCAAAAGCACTTGGTGATGCCCAATCAGGGTATTGAGTTTGCCACCGCGGGTCCTTTTGAGCTGTTACAGGCGCGCCAGCTGATCGAGAGTAACATTGCGGAATTCGCCGCCACGCAGGTGACACGGCAAGATATCGTGCAATTGATCGAGATCCAGAAACATGCGCGGCAGGAAGATCGTTTCCGTGACTCGCAGTGGGATCTCAAATTCCATGTGCAGGTGGCGCTGGCGACCCAAAATACCGCCATGGCAACCATTGTCGAAAAAATGTGGAGTCAGCGGGTGCATAACCCTTATTGGCTCAAACTGCATGAACATATCGACGATAAATCGATCGAGAGCTGGTGCGAAGATCACGACAGGATCCTTGAAGCTTTGATGCGTAAAGATCCCTACGCCAGCAAACTGGCCATGTGGCAACATCTGGAGAACACCAAACAGATGCTGTTCCGCGCCACAACCGATGATTTCGAATTTAATGTGGATCGCTATTTGTTCACAGAAAACCCCGTAGTTCACCTCGACATCCCCAAAGAAATTGGGGTTGCAGGTAGGCAGCAAGCGAACGAATCCCGATGAGCTTACACCAGTAAGTGATTCGGGTAAGTGAACGCAGCTAACGCCTCTGCAACGCCAAGGGCGAAGGGGATCCCCAAAGAAGTTGGGGCTGCAGGTAGGTAGCAAGCGAACGAATCCCGATGAGCTTACACCAGTAAGTGATTCGGGTAAGTGAACGCAGCTAACGCCTCTGCAACGCCAAGGGCGAAGGGGATCCCCAAAGAAGTTGGGGCTGCAGGTAGGCAGCAAGCGAACGAATCCCGATGAGCTTACACCAGTAAGTGATTCGGGTAAGCTGTCTTCAGGGGTTTGAAACCTAGTATCGGATTGATTATCCGCTTCAGCATTAACAATTAGGTATCAATAAAAGACAATGTTATACCGCAATGTGTCGTAACATTGTCTGTAGCACTTCATCATTTAATAGACCGTAGTTATCCGAATAAATCTTTTTTTTAATATTTCAATTAGGCCATTTCTTTAAGCCGATATTTATATTCAGGCGGGAATAGCCTCAATTATCGATACATAGCTTCCAGTATCGATAATACGGTTAAGTTTCAAATCTGCGCTGGCGAGCAGTGTTTTAAGTTCTTCCTCAGTTCGTGCTTGTCCCCCATCAAAACTACCTAATAATAGAAGGTCGATCTCTTTTCCACCTTGCCAGGTATCATTTCTGGATATGACAGGTTCTAAGATAAGCACTTTTGAATTGGGCTGCATTGCATTACGACAGCTACGTAATATCTTACTTGCTTGCTCTTCGGGCCAATCCATCGTGATGTATTTTAATAAATAAAAATCCGCCGTTGGGCAGCTTTCAAAGAAATTACCTGACTGAGTTTCCCAACGAGAATCATCTCCTAATTCGCCCAGACGATTCCTTGCTAAAACAGCCGGACGGTCGAATAAAATGCCATGGAGAGTGGGATTATGTTGTAAGACTTTTAGCAATAATCCGCCAAAACCACCGGCAATATCAATCACGGTGGCATGTTCTGGGAAGTTATAACTGCGCACCAAAAAGTTGTTTTCTACTGAGGACATAGAGTACATTCCGGTATGGAAATCGCTTTCAGATTCGGGAATATTTTCTTGTGACCAGTATTCATAAAAAGACATGCCGAATGCTTGTTTAAAAGCTGATTCACCCCGTAGATTTTCGACGAGATTACCGAGTGGGAGCCAGAATGTCTTATCTGTCAGCATTAATACTGCCGCGCGCAGTGAGTTACGATTATCTGAGCAGAGGAACTGCGCCGCAGGGGTAAGGGAGAATCGGCCATCTTCTAATTCTTCAAAGATATTTCGAGAGGCCAACATACGTAATACACGATTTAACAGACGCCAATCAGCCCCCACCGCCAACCCAAGCTCCTCCGCTGTTTTGGCGCCTTTTACCAAATGATCTGCAACGCCTAAAATTGCTGCGGCACGTAATGAGGCTTGAAAAGTAAAGCCCATAGCCTGCTCCAATAAATATAATGCCGCAGTATCATCTTCACACTTAAGTAAATTATTGTTGCCCATGGTAATAATACCTTCATATAATTGATGTGATTATACATAGTTGCAATAAATATAATTACAACCACAGCCATGTTAATGAAAATATATCCATAAGAAATGTAGTTCACTAAATTGAATTATTGCAAACAGTCTATTGCTCTAATTAAGAATTTTATTAAGTAATTTATGGGCAATGTAATGAAAAACCTGAGCTTTAATTGACAATTATATTTACGCATCTAATCATCACATATAATAAAAGCTAATGATTTTGACGTTATCGGTGATTTGTGGGTTTTGTTATGATTGCTCGGTGATGAATTTCAGACATCAGACAACCAAACCTAACATCGGATTGATTATCCGCTTCAGCTTACCGTGATCACAATCAATCACGTTGTTGAGGTATGTCACCTGACGGTGATCCACAAAATGCTGACCATGGAAAGGGTTCATACGCTGCTCCTTCTGCAAAAAAGGCAGTTCAGTTTGTCACCACTGGCTATTTGCAACAGCGCCAGAGAAACTCACACTCTTGTTTCTCTTCTCCCCATGAATATGCCTACTTTGGGTCAGAAAATGTCGAGTTCTGTCAGCAAACGTCATGGTTAGGCTTATTTTTAAACCATTGGTTAATAAACACCCAACTGGCATCTATATTTCCCTGTTTCATATCCCGCTATTTTGCTAAAGTGGCAGCACTTTTTGATTCGGGTGCTTTGGGAGCGAAACGCAAATATATGCGCTGGTTGTTTGCTCTATTTATTGCGGTGTCGGGCTGGACCGGTTCGGTCTCCGGTGGCATGCTCTCGCACACGAATTCCAGCCCCTCAGGCATGGCGTTATCCGCGCTGAGTGCTGCGTATTCTGACACCCTTCTTGTTAGCGCTACGCCATCATCCGTTTGCGCACTTTCGTCCTCCCTGAGCCTGAAAAATAGCGCCATTCACCCACAATTGCGTCTGATGGGTGTGCCAGCCAAGAAAACTGCCATAAAAAATCGGCTGGGTGCAGCCAAATTTACCGGTTCAGCCAATCCTTCACTGGTCAATAACAGCTGGGTTGGTACCAATCTGGTCATGCTACATGGCAGCCGCGCGGATGAAATCTATAAACAACCACGGCAATCACTGCCACTGGTGAACTATTCCAACTGGATATTCCATGCATCGACACAGCGAAATCGTGTGGGTGGCTGGAAAGAGAGTAATATTCAATATAGCGGGATGCTTACCTACCACCATGACGATGTGATGACTTTTCTGTTGTCATAGCCTCAGAGTTGTCACAGCGAGAAGTACATTTATCTCTTGATATCAGCGAATTGGTTTGTTTTGAATACCTTTATCAAAACCCTCGCTTAGACACGAAAACTTTCGAATACCTTCGCGGATCGTGTTTATAAACTAACGGATATACCCAAAGTAATTGCAGTTGCAGGTAAGCAGCAAACGAACACCCCGCAGCTTTAAGTACGAAGGATATATAACAATGACGTTTTAGGAATACCAGATGGATATCATTAAAGAACTCTTACATGCTTTATGGGCACAGGACTATGAGACGTTGGCTAACCCGTCTCTGGTATGGGCCATCTATATCCTGCTGTTTGTGATACTTTTTCTGGAAAATGGTTTACTTCCGGCAGCGTTTTTACCGGGCGATAGTCTGCTGATTCTGGTTGGCGTACTGATTTCAAAAGGTGCCATGAGTTTCCCAGTGACACTCGTGGTATTGACCACTGCGGCCAGCCTTGGCTGCTGGGTCAGCTATATTCAGGGCCGATGGCTGGGGAATACCAAAGTGGTACAGGGGTGGCTGTCCCATCTGCCTGCCCATTATCATCAGCGCGCTCATAATCTGTTCCACCGTCATGGATTATCCGCCCTGTTGGTTGGCCGTTTCCTGGCATTTGTACGCACCTTGTTGCCAACAATTGCGGGTCTTTCTGGCCTGAGTAATGCCCGTTTTCAATTCTTTAACTGGATGAGTGGGTTGCTGTGGGTATTGATTCTGACCACTATGGGCTTTGCTTTCGGTAAAACCCCGGTATTCCTTAAGTACGAAGATGAAGTGATGTTCTTCCTGATGTTGCTGCCACTGGCACTCTTGGTGATTGGCTTATTTGGTTCTTTGTATGTGCTTTGGCGCAAGAAGAACGCCGCACCAGTTGACGAGAGCAATGACAAAGGTAAGTCAGAGTGATCAAGTTCAGGGGCCGTTTTAGCCGCCCAGTTTGGCATTATCTTATTCTGCCAGTGACTGCCTTGTTGCTGGCAGCACTGCTGTTTACGCCCATTATTTTGCGCACCGAGAGTGCGTTAAAAATTCGGCCTAATCAGCAGGGGTTATCGGTGCCTGATGGATTTTATCTGTACCAACATCTCGATCAGCGGGGGATTCGCATCAAGAGTATTATCCCAGAGAAGGATAGTCTGGTGGTGAACCTGGAGTCCCCTGATCAGCAGAAAGAAGCCATTGAGGTTTTGCAGGATATCTTGCCCAGTGGTTATGTCATTGTCTCCAGTGAGTCAAAGAAACGTCATCGACTATTGCCTGCATTCAGAAATCACATGCAAAATGTAGGGTAATTAACGCGGCGGGGGCAATCTCCCCGTCGTGACATCTTCTTTATTCCCCCTTTATTCTGCTGATATCTGATTAATCTATAAAAAATTCTGTAGTAAACTTGGGTATCACATCATTCAGCGCTATGCTTAGTCATTCACGGCAACCTGTTTCGTCCCTGACTCTTGCTGTAAAAGGAAGCAATACTATGTTGTTACGTACGACGTTATTACGTCATTCTCTCCTGTTGGTTTTACCTATTATCATGTTTTCCAGCACTGCTCAGGCAGTGGCTGATAATGAATGCGATGTAAAAGCCAAAGAAATCCAACAGCAGATAGATTATGCCAAACAGCATGGCAATACTCGCCGCGCCGCAGGGCTGGAAACCGCATTAAAAGAAGTTAAAAACAATTGCACTGCGGAAAGTCTGAAGGCTGAGCGGCAGAAAAAAATTCGACAAAAGCAGCACAAAGTCACTGAGCGTCAGCAAGAGTTAAAAGAGGCTCAGCAGAAAGGTGATGCGGGTAAAATTTCCAAGCAGCAAAAGAAATTAACAGAAGCACAAGCTGAGTTAAAGCAAGCTCAGGAACAGAAGTAGCCACTTCGTTTTTCAAGATAAAGCAGCGGACTATCCGGGATTATTTTAGGATTATTAACCTGTTAACCCGCGGAGAAATTCGTTACGCTTGGTACTCACCTCAGTTATGTTAAGGAGCTATTACATGCCACAAGATAAAACCTCTGAACATTTACGCGCTGAACTTAAGTCATTGGCAGATACCTTAGAAGAAGTACTGCAATCTTCGACCGATAAGCCAAAAGCTGAGTTAGACAAACTGCGGGCCAAAGCAGAGAGCGCGTTGAAGGATACACGCGAGCGTCTGAGCGAAACTGGCGATAAAATCGCAGCCCAAACCAAAGAAATTGCTGACAAAGCTGACACTTATGTCCACGACAACCCTTGGGCTGGCGTCGGTATCGGTGCCGCCGTTGGCGTGGTGTTAGGCGTTCTGTTGTCTCGCCGTTAATTATGGCAGAGCAACCTCAAACTCAGGGCCCCGGTAAAGGGGTCCTAGATACTGTTCATCGTATTGCCACCATTGTGGTCGGCATGGTTGAAACCCGTGTACGGCTGGCTGCGATTGAGCTGGAAGAAGAGAAGGCAACACTGATTCAGTTGCTGATGATGGCGGGGATCACCCTGCTGTTTACCGCTTTCGGTTTGATGAGTCTGCTGGTATTAGTCATTTGGGCCATCGACCCTGCCTATCGTTTAATGGCGCTGGGAACCACCACTGCGGTGCTGTTAGCACTGGCGATCATCGGTTTTATCTGGACACTCACCAAGGCGCGCCGCTCCACGCTACTGGGTTCTACCCGTAAGCAGTTGGAAACGGATCGCGAACTATTGGAGAAAGAGCGTTGAGCCGCCGTCAATTAGCACAGGAGAAGGCCGCATTGTTACGTGAGATCCAGCAGCAACGCTTGGATCTCGCCAACAGTGCTGCCCATTGGATCGCAGTCACCGCCCCCTACGATCGTGGCTGGGCAAAAATCGTCGGTATGAGAAAATATTTGATGGTTGGCTCCAGTTTATTGGCACTCTACGGTGTCCGCCACCCCAGCAAATTAATCCGTTGGTCCCGCAGAGCCGTCAGTGCATGGGGTACTATCCAACTGTTTCGCCGTACTTTTTTGATACGCTGAATCGTTACCACACATCTCTGTGGGACGCTTTCGGCGTTTCGCCTCTACCACTTCAGTTTTTTTGATAAAAACCAACAGATTTACTTGCTAACAACTTCTCAACTTCTCCACTAACATTCTTACATCAACTCAGGGAACTTGCGGGATAACACCAGCAGGTCACCACACACAAAACATCTTTTGTTAACCATTAACGCCCGCAGACGCCAGGCATTAATACAAACCACTTTTTGGAGAAGTCGTCGATGAACAAATTACAAGATACTGGCCTGTTGGTAGCACGCATTCTGATGCCAATTCTGTTTATTGTGGCCGGTTACGGCAAAATGGGCGATGCTTATGCTGGCACCCAACAATATATGCAAGCCATGGGTGTCCCTGGTTTCTTCCTGCCACTGACAATTTTGCTGGAATTTGGCGGCGGTCTGGCCATTCTGTTTGGTTTCCTGACCCGTACCACTGCGCTGTTCACTGCCGGTTTCACTATTCTGACCGCATTGATCTTCCACACTAACTTTGCGGAAGGCGTTAACCAACTGATGTTTATGAAAAACCTGACTATCGCTGGCGGTTTCATCGTCCTGGCTGTCGCAGGCCCTGGTAGCTTCAGTCTCGACCGCCTGCTGGGTAAAAAGTGGTAAATCCAGCAGTGACAATGAACAGACTATTTTAATCAACGACGCCCTTTCATCCGATAGGGCGTGTTTTTATGGAGGAACACAGAATGGGGCAACTTGTTGACGGTAAATGGAAAGACATCTGGTATGACACCAAATCTACCGGCGGCCATTTCAAACGCAGTACCTCACAGTTTCGCAATTGGGTCACCGTGGATGGGCAGGCTGGCCCACAGGGTAAAGCCGGTTTTAACGCCGAGGCCGACCGCTACCATCTGTATGTTTCTCTTGCCTGCCCGTGGGCCCATCGAACTTTGCTGATGCGCACGCTAAAAGGTCTGGAATCTCTGATTTCCATTTCTGTTGTACATCCGCTGATGCTGGAAAATGGCTGGACTTTCGCTGACGATTTCCCCGCCGCCACTGGCGATAACCTTTATCAACTCGATTATCTGTATCAGCTTTACCTGCGCGCTGACCCGACTTATAGCGGGCGCGTGACGGTCCCAGTGTTATGGGATAAACAGCAGCAGACAGTCGTTAGCAATGAATCAGCCGACATCATTCGTATGTTCAATAGTGCTTTTGATGGTGTGGGAGCCAAAGTTGGCGATTATTACCCTGCGGCATTACGCAGTGATATTGATGATATCAATGGCTGGGTCTACGATCAGGTCAATAATGGGGTGTATAAGGCAGGATTTGCGACCACTCAGTCAGCCTACGACGAAGCAGTCAATACCTTATTCGATGCTTTGGATCGACTGGAACAAATTTTGGCAAAACAGCGCTATCTGACTGGCAACCAACTCACCGAAGCCGATTTGCGCTTATGGACCACACTGGTCCGCTTCGATCCGGTCTATGTCACACACTTCAAATGTGATAAACACCGCATCAGCGATTACCCGAATCTCTATGGTTTCCTGCGGGATATTTATCAGATGCCCGGTATTGCCGCCACAGTGGATTTCGCCCATATCCGCAATCACTACTACCGCAGCCACGGTACCATCAATCCGTATGGCATCATCTCCATCGGCCCGCAGCAAGATCTCCTGGAGCCCCATGATAGAGAGAGCCGCTTTGCCTAAATGATAGGCAAAGGATATGGCCCCCAATGACGGCGCGCAGTAGCCGTCTTAGCCCCGGCCCAGTAACTTAGGGATCTCCCGCAAACACCACGACTTAGCCTCCCCCATACTATCCCGCCGCCACGCCATAATAATATCTGCCTCACGGCTATACTCCGGCCCGACAACCCGTAAACGTCCAGCTTCAATATCTTTTTCGACCATCTCATATGGCATGGTTGCCACCCCCAAACCGGCTAATAACGCCCGCCGTTTGTCCTCAATGGTACTGACGGTCAATCGTTGCTGTTTATCCAGCAATTGCACGGTCAACACCGGCCGTTCACGGGCAGTATCGGCGACAGCAACACCACGGTATTTCACCCGCGTCAGCTCCGATAGCGGTTCCGGCTCCAGATGGATTGGGTGGTCTGGACTGGCAACATAGACACTGGTCACCTTGTACAATTTGCGGCTATTGATCTCCGAGGAGGCGCGAAAATGCATATCGGGCGCTATCACGATATCCGCCCGCCCCTGCTCTAAGCGCTCCCATGCACCTGCTAATACTTCAGTAAAAATAGAGACTTGCGTATTGGCTTTGAGCGCCAACTTGTCCACCAGTGGGAACAGTTTCCACGCAGGGGAGAGCGCCTCGCTGACGATAGTAATGTGGGTTTCCCAACCGCGCGCCAATGCCTCGGCATCGGTGGTCAGCTTATCTGCGGCCTCCAACAGTACCCGCCCGCGATCCAGCAACATGCGGCCAACATTGGTAAACTTGGTGCGATGCCCAGAGCGGTCAAACAGCACCACATCCAGCTCCTCTTCAAGCTTTTGCATGGTGTAGCTCAGCGCAGAAGGCACCCGCCCCAACTCATCGGCCGCCGCTGCAAAACTGCCACGACGATCAATGGCGTCCATCACTCTCAATGCTTCTAACGTTAGAGCCCGATCTTTGGCCATCATTTTCTCAATCAGGAAATTTGAACATAGCGACCAGATTAACTGGCTAACAATCCGGCGTCCAGACGCATACCATGTCTTTATCGATTAATAACTTCAATATATACCCAAAGTAATTGGTGTTACAGCCAGGTAGCCAACACACCTGCAACTTGAAAGATGACGGCAGCTATATACCCTATAGATTTCAAGGTGCAGGAAGGCGGCAAAACGAGATAATCCCGATGAGCTTACTCAAGTAAGTGATTCGGGTTATCGAGTGTAGCCAACACACCTGCAACTTGAAAGATGACGGGTAGAGGAGCAATCATGATCACATGCAGAACAGCAAAACAGTGCGGGCAAGCTGACTTTGGTTGGCTTCAGGCTCGTTACACTTTCTCATTCGGCCACTATTTTGATCCCAAATTACTGGGCTACGCTTCATTACGTGTCTTGAATCAGGAAGTGCTGGCACCCGGTGCTTCATTCCAACCGCGTACTTACCCGCGAGTGGATATCCTGAACCTGATTTTGCAAGGTGAAGCGGAGTATCGGGATAGTTTGGGTAACCATATTCGCGGCAAGACCGGTGATGTCCTGCTGTTCTCTACACAGCCCGGTGTCAGTTATAGCGAACACAATCTGAGTACAGATCAGCCCTTAACCCGCATTCAGCTCTGGCTCAATGCCTGCCCAGAGCAGGAGAGCCATTCCGCTCAGCGCCTGTCACTATGCACTCAGCCATTACGACTGCTGGCTTCTCCTGACGGCGAGCAAGGCAGCCTGAAGCTACGCCAACAAGTGTGGATTCATCATCTGGACTTAGCCGCCGGTGGGCAATATACGATTAGCCTGCACGGCCCGAGAGCATATCTGCAATCCATTCACGGGACCGTTGCCGTGGAAGGCCCGCAAGTCAGCGAAGCTCAGCGCCTAACTTGCGGCGACGGGGCTTTTGTGCAAGAAGAGCAGCATTTAGTGATTAAAGCAGAAACGCCATTACGGGCGCTGCTGATTGATTTGCCTGCTTGATAGTATTCGGGGAGATAAGAAGCGTTTATTTTATCTCCCTGGCTCAATCGCTTAATTCCCTGAACATATTCGTTCCCCGCTTACATAATGACTCATATCAAAAGCGACCATAATCTTAGCTGCCAGTCACTCTTAACAATGATTTGTCGTCCTACAGCAAAGATATAAATGATTCTGATTTACGCAGAATAATCACTCCATAATGAAAATAAAATAACCTTATGAAAATTAAAATAAAAAATACGATTATTAATTAATTAATCTTGTGTAAATGAATCTTTTATTAAGAAAATCCACCTTTTATGTCTACTTAAGATAGTCGATCTGAGGAAGTTTCCTACAAAGAAACAGATTGGCCTTATTCTTATTCCTCCCCCTTCCCCGTATTATCTCACCTTATATAGATTAGCTATTTCCCTCGTGAGTCCTTTAATTTCTTGATTGTTTGTTGTCGCAGGTAATATCTCTAAACGTCACTACGTCGGTATGGGTGTCGGTGCGCCCATGAATAGAACAATGACTGTTTCCTGCATCGTGACCCTATCGTTCAGCCATAAAGCGGACCTTTAATCAATTCAGCGAGAATGCTATGAAAGAGTTGCCTAAAATTAACCAACTTAAAAACCTTAGGGCAATTATACAGTATGGCAGTATCCGGGCCGCCTCTCACTCGTTACACCAAACACAGCCTGCAATGACGAGAAGCATTCAAGAACTAGAGAGGATTTTGGGGGTGTCTCTGTTAGTCAGAGGGGGACATGGCGCAGTATTAACCGACATGGGTAGAGTATTTGAGCCGAGAATGAATATTGTTCTCAACGAATTGGAACGGGCCATTGATGAATTACAGCAAGTAGAACATTCATCTAAGGGGTCTGTTACATTCGGATGCTCATTTTTCCCCGCCTGTGGCATTGTCCCTGAAGTGATAAAAAAATTTCAAGAACAATACACCAGCCTCCGTATTACCGTGATTGAAGGCCAATTGTCTGCGCTACTGGATTCTTTGCGCCACGGACAATTAGATTTCTTTATTGGTGTGAGCACACCCGATATCTCATTGCACGAATTCTATGAAGAACATTTGGGTATCGCCGAATTTTCAGCTATCGCCCGTAAAGATCATCCGCTAATTCACAGCACCTCATTACGCGAGTTACGTGGGGCTAAATGGTATTTACCCACCGCCAGTACGGGATATTACACCGACATGGAAAAACAGATATTTCCCTATGGGAGAGAAGATACCAGCTCTGTTATCTTCGGCAATTCAACTACGGTCGCTGAGCAGCTTATTTTAAATGAAGACTATCTGTTTATCGCCCCCAAAGCCATGTTAAAAATTCCCCATCTACAACAGGTGGTTTCCATTATTCCTATTCGAGAGAAACTACCTGATGGTAACTACAGTTTGATCTACCCGCAGCAACAAACACTCACACCAATGGCAAAACTTCTCAGTGATGATATCCGCCGTGCTTATTTAGCATTAATGAGTCATCAGACCCTTTGAACACAGCGTTAAAATACGCGCTGAATTCAAGTGATTTCTGGCGAGCTTGATTTTATCATCTATTATCAAGCTTAACACATCATCTAACCAACTGATTTTTAAAAAATAAATACTAACTATGCATTTTCGGCATCACGTTAAAATAAAACTTCCTTTCCAGAAAGAGTCATTTTTTCTATAGTACCCCTGCAGCAAGAAATGCACTTAACTCATCTGATAAATTATATTAATGGATTATCTGTTTTACTGCTCAATGTATTATATCCGTTATATTAATAATATTCGTATATATAGTATTATTGCTCACAAGGGTAATCATATAAATTAACAAGGGTTGTTATATTTGATTTCAATATGGACTATTAATCCTTGGGGATTTTATGAATAATGTTATTATCTTCAGCCATTATGATCTCATTCGATTTTTCTTAAAAAACGTTGTTGATAAAGTCACCGCAATGCGACCTCAAAAAGAAAAATCAGATATTACGCTATGTCACTCTTTACCCGAAGTTGAAAGTGCCATACAGTTCATGGACCAACCCATCGTCATTTTTGATACTGATGATGTCTCAAGGTTTGACCTGTTTCGCCTTTTGAAACTGATTAATAAAAAGGCGAAGAAAAATCGTATTTTTATCTTTACTAAAGAACCCGAAGAATCCCGGTGTTTTGCCGCAATAAGATATATATCTTCATTTGTGTTCAGCAAAACAGCCACGCAAGCACAACTAGAGAGTGTTTTGTATCCGATAATGTACCATTGTGACGAAAATTTGAGAGTGAGAGCTCACACTGAAACAACGGATAGATTAAAATTTGCTGCTTTGACGCCACGAGAAAACCAGATTTGCCAATATCTGTTATCAGGACTCACTAATGCTGATATTGCCCGATTATTGGATATTAGCCCTAAGACTACCAGCGCACATAGAGTCAATATCTATAATAAGTATCAGGTAAATGATCTCATTGGTTTATATTCAAGATTAAAGAGATAGAGTATCGATAAACAATAATTACTTATTAGAAATATTTAATTAACATAAATTCAAAAAACGATACTGCATTATTTATCTTTAATAAAATAGAGTGGAATTGATATAATAATATTAATTTCTCAAGCTAAGCCGTCATGGATTTATGGCGGTTTAGCATTTTTCTACCGCCCAAGAGTTAAATAAAATATGTGCTATGTTTACATAGAAGGGCCCTGCAGTTGATTTTTTCAATGACATAAATGGCTCTAATAAAAAACAGCAGGTGCAAAATGAGAGAGCTGCCTAAGATTCATCAACTCAAAAACCTCAAGGCAATTATCCAGTATGGCAGCATCCGGGCTGCCTCCGAGGCCCTGCACCAAACCCAGCCAGCGATGACGCGAAGCATTCAGGAGCTGGAAAGAATAGTCGGTGTACCGCTGTTAGTTAGAGGGGTGAGAGGCGCGCTCTTAACCGAGATGGGGCGGATATTTGAGCCGAGGATGAATATGGTTCTTAACGAGCTAGAACGAGCGATTGATGAATTGCGGCAAATTGAACGTTCATCTCAGGGGTCAGTGACCTTTGGTTGCTCCCACTTACCCGCATTTGGCATTGTTCCTACGGTAATAAAGAAATTTCAGGAACGTTACCCAACCGCGAGATTTACCGTGATTGAGGGGCAGCTTTCGGAATTAATTTCATCTTTACGCCTCGGCCGCATGGATTTCTTTATTGGCGTTGTCTCTCCCGATATTTCTCTGCACGAATTCAATGATGAACATTTAGCCATTGCTGAATTCGGTGTGATTGCCCGTAAAGGGCACCCGTTAATTAATAGCACGTCATTACGCGATCTACGGGCGGCGAAATGGTATTTACCGACGGCCAGCGCTGGGTATTTCAGTGATATGGAAAAATTAATCTTCCCTTATGGCAGAGAGCCGACCTGCTCTGTAATTCTTGGCGACTCAACGGCGATTGCTGAACAGTTGGTCTTAAACGAGGACTATTTATTTGTCGGGCCAAAAAATATGCTAGCAGTGCCTCACGTGCAAAAAATGGTGTCCATTATTCCTATCAAAGAAAAGCTGCCTGATGGGCACTATAGCTTAATTTATCGACAGCAACAGACCTTGACGCCACTGGCGAAGCACTTAATCGATGATATTCGTTTTGCCTATTTGGGATTTATGGGTCAACAAATACTCTCGCAGCAGCTCTAATGTGGATCACTTCAGGTTAGCCTCACACTTCTCGCAAAAAAACCAACCTGAGTGGTTGGTTTTTTTTATCTATTCACCTCATCATCCGATGGGTGTCTCTTAGGCTTTTAGCGACGCCATATCAATCACGAAGCGGTATTTCACATCGCTTTTCAGCATACGTTCGTAGGCGTCATTGATATCCTGAATATTGATCATCTCGATATCGGAGGCGATGCCATGTTTGGCGCAGAAATCCAGCATTTCCTGAGTCTCCGCAATACCGCCAATGCATGAACCGGCCACCGAACGCCGCGCCAGAATCAATGGCATCGTGTTCAACATTGGGCTGAGATCTCCCAAGTACCCCACAAACACCAGCGTACCGTCGACATTCAGCGTTGGCATGTAAGGGTTGATATCATGCACATAAGGCACGGTATCAATAATCAGATCGAATTGCCCTTTAGTTGCTGCCATCTGTGCATCATCAGTAGACAACACAATGTGATGGGCTCCTAAACGACGGGCATCAGCCTCTTTACTTGCTGAACGGGTAAAGAGTGTCACTTCAGCGCCCAGCGCATTAGCCAACTTCAATGCCATATGGCCCAAGCCGCCCAACCCGACAACCGCCACTTTACTGCCCTTACCCACTTTCCAATGACGCAATGGCGACCAGGTGGTGATACCCGCGCACAGCAAAGGTGCGGCGGCTTTCAGATCCAGGCCTTCGGACATTTTTAGTACAAAATCTTGTGAGGCAACAATAGATTGTGAGTAGCCGCCGTAGGTTGGCGTATGGTCATGGCGGTCAACGCCATTGTAAGTTTGCACATTGCCAACTTCACAATACTGCTCCAGACCCTGCTGACAAGGTTGGCACACGCGACAGGAGTCCACCATGCAGCCAATACCGGCAAAATCACCCACTTTGAATTTGGTGACATCTTTGCCGACCGCCGTCACTCGCCCAACCACTTCATGACCGGGCACCAGTGGATAGGTGCTGAACCCCCAGTCGTTGCGCGCCTGATGCAGGTCAGAGTGGCAAACACCACAATAAAGCACCTCCATCACAACATCATCGGGGCGAGGATCACGGCGAGTAATCTCTAACGGCGCTAAAGGAACTTGTGCTGACTTGGCAGCATAACCGAGTACTTTCATTGTCATGTGGTATCTCCGGTATTATGAGTATGCTAACTTTAAACGCGATAAGCAGCCAAGGTTACTTCTGGTACTGCTCATCACTGACTTTTTCCATCCACTCAACAGGGCTGCCATTAAGAGATTCAGCGATAGCAATGTGAGTCATCGCGGTATCCGGTGTCGCCCCATGCCAGTGCTTAACACCTTCAGGTATCCAGACGATATCACCTTGATTCATCTCCTTAATCTCACTGCCCCACTCCTGAATCCAACCGCGCCCTTGAGTGATAATCAGGGTCTGACCCAGTGGATGTGTGTGCCATGCGGTGCGAGCCTTAGGCTCAAATGTGACTGTAGCGCCACCAACGCGGGCAGGTGGTGTCGCCTGAAAAGGCGCATCAATGCGAACCTGACCGCTGAAGTAATTTTCTGGGCCTGACCGAGAGGGCTGGGAACCACTTGGGGTAATTTTCACTTTTTCCTCCACTGCGGCGAAAGCCGCCGGACTTAACATGGACAACATAACTGTAGACGCTGCGAGTATTTTCATCGTTATTACTTCGTTAAAGTTAGGTACTGCGTTGAGCGAAAACGGCTTTAACTTCTCTCGGTCATTACGGGGAATCCACTCGATGAATATCGGTGACAGAAGGTAGCAAATACCTGAGTGGAGGATTAGAGGGATAAAGCTGCATGGTTCTATGAGTTTAACTCATAAGTTACGTTATACTCGTTAATACCCGTGGCTAAGCAAGCAGAAACCATGATGTTAAAAGAGAATTTCAACGATTTAATTTCATTCCTTATGGTTGCCAGAGAACGTAGTTTTACCAAAGCGGCAGCAAAACTGGGGGTTTCACAATCCGCCTTAAGTCACTCCATTCGCGGGCTGGAGGAGCGTCTTGAACTTCGTTTATTAACCCGGACTACCCGCAGTGTCGCGCCGACAGAAGCGGGAGAACGATTAGCAAATAGCCTTGGGCCACGTTTTGCCGAAATTGAGAGCGAGCTGGATGCGCTGAGCGAAATGCGCGCGCGGCCAGCCGGAAATATTCGCGTCACCGCCGGTGAACATGCGGTCGACTCGGTTCTCTGGCCAGTACTGAAAACATTCCTCGCTGACTATCCGGATATTAATGTAGAAATCACGGTTGATAACACCTTGACCGATATTGTCGCCGAGCGCTTTGATGCCGGTATTCGTCTGGGGGAGCAAGTCGCGAAAGACATGATTGCGGTACGGATTGGGCCAGAGATGAGCATGGCGGTGGTCGGTTCCCCTGCTTATTTGGCTAAATATGGCGTGCCTGCCACCCCCGCAGAGTTACAAAACCATCGTTGCATCAATATGCGTCTGCCAACCATGGGTGGCCTTTATGCTTGGGAGTTCGAACAGGGGGGACGGGAACTAAAAGTGCGCGTTGATGGTCAGCTAACCTTCAATAGTTTGCGCCAACGTATTGATGCCGCTGTTATGGGTTTTGGTCTGGCCTACGTACCAGAAGACGCCGTAAAAGAGGAGATTTCCAGCGGCGGCTTGATTCACGTGCTGGAAACTTGGTGCGACCCTTTCCCTGGTTACTATTTGTACTACCCCAGCCGCAGGCAGCATACCACCGCCTTTTCACTCTTGGTTGAAGCCCTGCGTTATCAGCGTTAATCGAGCAAAAGATGGCCTAAAAATGCGGGTGGCGTCCTCTTTTGGCCTCTTTTTCTTTATTGTGATTTTCTTTTGCATCGCTATAATTTAGCCGGCTAAATAAATTAATGTGAGCGATATGGAATATAAAGCAAGAGCATTGCCCACCCGCGAGACACTGGCCCGCGTGCAGAATCGAGAAAATATCGACACGGATGTTTCGGGTGTGGATTTGGTCTTAAATCTGATCACCACAGCCGATTTAATTCGCTCAAGTATTTACGATCAACTTTATGATAAATATGATATTTCAGAAGGAAAATTCATTCTCTTAATGTCACTTTATGGCGAAGGCGAAACCGCCGCCAGCGAGCTGGCATTGCGAATTGGTGTCGCACCTGCAACCGTCTCCGTCATGGTCAAGCGTATGCTCTCCGCCCCCGACCCCTTAATTACCATGACCCGAACTCATGCCGATGGGCGTTCCCGCTTAATTGCGTTAAGCGCCGCTGGCCGCCGCGTCATTAAAGAGGCGCTGCCGGGTCACATCAACGCCATTCGCTCTTTTGCCGAAGTGCTTGATGATCAAGAGCGTGAATCCTTGATTTTAATGCTGCGCAAACTGCTGCGAAAAAACAGCTAAAAATATCTAGAAATACCTAAAACCACCTAAAAACACTGGGTTTAACCGGTTAAATCCTTTTTTAACCTCATACTTAGTCGGCTAAATAAATTGAATCCAGAACAAGAAAACGCCTTAAAGCCCACAAAAAAGATAGCAGTGACTTTCTTGCCCCTTTGGGCCTACTACATTTGCTATGCCTTCCCACTGGTTTGGCAATATCGATTTTATCGCGATTTCGCCATACGAGGGCAAACCCTTGCCGAGATGCTCCCGACCTATGGTGCCTATTTGATCTTTTTGACGGTTATCGCTTTGGTGGTGGTGTTACTCTACTACCGCACTCAAAAACAGGTTGAGACCGTTAACTGACCGTGCTCAGGTTGAGCAAATACACAGGTATTTTAATGATGTCATCTCTCTATCGCAGTACAAAATTCAATACCAATCAATTTACTGGCAGCACGATAGAAAACAGTCAGTTTTTTGAATGCGATTTTTCTGGCAACGATTTAACCGATACACAGTTCATCAACTGCCAATTTTACGATCAAGAAAATCAGGTGGGCTGTCACTTTAATCGTGCAACCTTAAAAGACGCCAGTTTTAAAAACTGTGATTTAACCATGAATAACTTCATGAACATTAATGCGTTAGGAATAGAAATAAGAGATTGCCGAGCGCAAGGCGCTGATTTTCGCGGCGCCAGCTTTATGAATATGATTACCGCTCGTACTTGGTTTTGTAGTGCATATATCACTAAAAGCAATTTAAGTTATGCTAATTTTTCGAAGGTTGTCCTAGAGAAATGTGAGTTATGGGAAAACCGTTGGATTGGTACCCATGTTTTAGGGGCAACTTTTAGCGGATCTGATTTGTCTGGCGGGGAATTCTCCTCTTTTGACTGGAGTTCAGCAAACTTCACCCATTGCGACCTGACCAACTCCGCCATCGGTGAACTCGATATTCGTAGAAACGATTTGGAGGGCGTCAAATTGGACAGTGACCAGGTATCACAGCTAATGGGCCGCCTTGGAATCATCGTGATAGAGTGACTGGCACTAGCAACAGTGGTTTTTCTATTATCCTGACTTCAATTGTCACAAAGCAAAAACCCCGCCGAAGCGGGGTTTTATGGAATGAGTGGAGTTGACCGGTAAGCCGGGTTCTGTCGTGGACAGTCATTCCTCTAGGCCAGCAATCGCTCACTGGCTCAAGCAGCCTACCCGGGTTCAGTACGGGCCGTACCATGTGAACCCCTATTTGGCCTTGCTCCGGGTGGAGTTTACCATGCCACGGACTGTTGCCAGCCGCGCGGTGCGCTCTTACCGCACCCTTTCACCCTTACCTGATCCCACTTACGCGGGCCATCGGCGGTTTGCTCTCTGTTGCACTTGTCGTAGGCTTGCGCCTCCCAGGCGTTACCTGGCACCCTGCCCTATGGAGCCCGGACTTTCCTCCCCTTCACCTGTCTCCCCCGAAAGGGACGGCAGCGAAGCGGCGACTGTCTAGTCAACTCCGCGGCGGATTATAATCACATTACGATTGAATGTCATCTTCCGCTTGGCTTTGACCGCCATTTTGCTGTTCAAGTGCATACTTATAGAGCGCGTTCTTTTTCACGCCGTGAATTTCAGCGGCCAAGGCGGCGGCTTTTTTCAACGGCAGCTCTTTTTGCAGCAGCGCTAAGGTGCGCAATGCGGCGGCAGGTAATGCATCTTCGGCCTGCACTTTATGCCCTTCGACAATCAGCACCATCTCGCCACGACGGCGGGTCTCTTCTTCCTGAACCCAAGCCAGTAACTCGCCGACTGGCGCACCGTGGATAGACTCCCAGGTTTTGGTCAACTCTCTAGCGAGTACCACATAGCGTTGTGGTCCAAGTACGGTTACCATGTCCTGTAAACTTTCCAACAAGCGATGCGTTGATTCGTAGAAGATCAGTGTTCGAGGTTCCTCAATCAGCGCTTGCAGAGTATCCTTACGACCTTTGGTTTTCGCAGGCAGGAAGCCTTCGTAGCAAAAACGATCTGAGGCAAGACCGGCAGCAGAAAGTGCGGTAATCGCTGCACAAGCGCCCGGTAATGGCACCACTCTGATGCCAGCTTCACGGCAACGGCGTACTAAATGGTAGCCCGGATCGTTGATAAGTGGCGTTCCTGCATCTGAAACCAGCGCTATACTCTGGCCCTCTTGCAGTTTCGCCAGCAAATGATCGGCTTTTTGTTGTTCGTTATGGTCATGAAGTGCAAACAGGCGGGCGTTGATCGCGAAATGCTGTAACAGCAACCCTGTATGACGTGTATCTTCTGCCGCAATCAAATCAACGCCTTTCAGTACCTCTAACGCCCGGTGGGTGATATCCCCTAAATTACCGATTGGGGTAGGTACCACATAAAGCGTAGATGCAGAAATCACTGCTCGATCGTGTTGATTCATTGTTTCATCCGAATTACCGATTTAATATTGAGCATCTTGAAAAAAACATCACTGGATACAGTATGCTTTCCTCAACATTCGTTCGTTCTAAAGCAGGGTTTTTCCCTGTTGTTCTTGCTGCCCTGATACTGGCAGCCTGTTCAGGCAGGGCACCACAGACACCGCCACCCGCAAATATACAGGACGAAGCCACCGCTAACGCCGATTATTATTTGCAGCAGCTGCAACAGAGCAGTGATGATAACAAGGCTGACTGGCAATTACTCGCCATTCGTGCCCTGTTACGCGAAGGGAAAATCCTTCAGGCGGCAGAACAGCTGGGGACACTCCCGGCAAATCTGAGCGATACGCAACGTCAGGAACAGCAATTACTGACCGCAGAACTGCTGGTCGCGCAGAAAAACACCCCTGCCGCCGCCGACATTCTTGGCAAACTCGATGCCACTCAGCTTTCCGCTAATCAGCAAGTTCGCTTCTATCAGGCCCAGATTGCGGCCAATCAAGGCAAGGCTACGCTGCCACTGATACGGGCATTTATCGCTCAGGAGCCATTGCTGAAAGATAAAGCTCATCAGGATAATATCGATAGCACCTGGCAATCACTGGCACAGCTAACCCCACAAGAATTGAATAATATTGTGATTAATGCAGACGAAAATGTGCTGCAAGGCTGGCTGGATTTAACCCATGTGTATCAAGATAACAAACAAGATCCTGAACTGCTGAAAGCCGCGATTAAAGATTGGCAGAATCGCTATCCGCAAAATCCAGCGGCGAAGAATTTGCCAACGGCGTTGACTCAGATTAGCAATTTCAGTCAGGCCTCCACGGCAAAAATTGCGCTGTTGTTGCCATTGAGTGGCCCGGCACAGGTGTTCGCTGATGCTATCCAGCAAGGTTTTACCGCCGCGCAAAATGGGTTACCGGTTACACCCCCGACGCCCGAAACACCAAATGCCACGGCAAGCGCCCCTACTGATGCAGCTGCACCAGTAGATGTAGCCGCCGTGACCACGCCAGCGCCAGTAGCAGCACCTGTTGCCACCAGCAATGCGCAAGTGAAGATCTACGACACCACTACCCAGCCCATTGCCGCATTATTGGCGCAAGCCCAGCAAGATGGCGCAACATTGGTGGTCGGCCCCCTGCTGAAACCCGAAGTTGAGCAACTGAGTGCGACGCCAAGCACCCTAAACATTCTGGCCTTGAATCAGCCGGAAGTGAGCACCAATACCCCGAATATCTGTTACTTCGCACTGTCGCCAGAAGATGAAGCCCGCGATGCCGCGCATCATCTGTGGAGTCTGGAAAAAAGAGCGCCGTTATTGCTGACACCCCGTGGTGCCTTCGGTGATCGCGTCGCCAAAGCCTTTGCCGAAGAGTGGCAGAAACAGGGTGGGCAGACAGTATTGCAGCAAAACTTCGGCTCAACGGCTGAGTTGAAACAAGCGATCAATAGTGGTGCAGGTATCCGTCTGACTGGGCAGCCAGTGGCTATTTCAAGCACACCAGCTGCGACTCCTGCCTCTGTCACCATTGCTGGCCTGACAATTCCGGCACCGCCAGTGGATGCGCCAGTCGTCTCCACCTCTGCTGGTGGCAACATTGACGCGGTGTATATCATTGCAACCCCTGCTGAACTGACGCTGATTAAGCCGATGATTGATATGGCCACCAGCTCACGCAGTAAACCTGCGCTGTTTGCCAGCTCACGTAGCTATCAGGCGGGTGCTGGCCCGGATTACCGCTTAGAGATGGAAGGCATTCAGTTTAGTGATATTCCATTGATGGCAGGCTCTAACCCCGAATTAATGCAACAAGCGGCGGCTAAATATGCCAACGACTATTCACTGGTGCGTTTGTACGCCATGGGGATTGATGCATGGACATTGTCGAACCATTTTGCTGAAATGCGGCAGATTCCGGGCTTCCAGGTCAGTGGCACCACCGGTGAGTTAACCGCCTCCGCAGATTGCGTTATCACCCGTAAGCTGCCTTGGTTACAATATCGCCAGGGCGCGGTAGTACCGGCAGCCTAAAGTGATTCGGGTGACAAATCTGTCTGGAACAGATTTGAACGCTGCTTGCAGCGGCCTCGCAGGGGCGAGGCCCATGGACGGGCCGAGTAACGAACGTAGCTAACACCCCTGCAACTTCAAGTACGAAGGGAATAGCCATGAGCCAAAGGGATACTGGCGCACATTACGAACGGCAAGCCCGTCGCCATCTGGAGCGGGCGGGTTTAATTTTTCAAGCGGCCAATGTCACCTATCAAAGCGGTGAAATTGACCTTATCATGCGCGATGGGCCAACCTGGGTATTTGTTGAGGTTCGCTTTCGACGTAATGCCCTGTTCGGTGGTGCCGCAGCTAGCGTCACCTACCGCAAGCAACAACGGTTACTCCGAGCTGCCACCGTTTGGCTCGCTCAGCGAGGGGCCTGTTTTGCCACAACACCGTGCCGTTTTGATGTTTTTGCTATCACTGGCAGTCAGTTAGAATGGCTGCCTAACGCCTTCAATGCGGATTGATAAGTTTCGCCGGATTGTTACCGGAATTATTAAATTATAAGTGAGTTAAATCAACGTGCTGGATAGAATCAAAGGCTGCTTTACAGAAAGTATTCAAACCCAGATTGCCGCGGCTGAGGCTTTGCCTGATGCCATATCCCGTGCAGCAATGACGTTGGTTCAGTCACTGCTCAACGGCAATAAAATTCTCTGCTGCGGTAATGGGACTTCTGCGGCTAATGCGCAGCACTTTGCTGCCAGCATGATCAACCGTTTTGAAACAGAACGGCCAAGTCTGCCAGCAATTGCTTTGAATGCTGATAATGTGGTGCTGACTGCAATCACTAACGACCGTCTGCACGATGAAGTTTACGCCAAACAGGTGCGAGCGCTCGGTCACGCTGGCGATGTTTTGCTCGCAATTTCCACTCGCGGCAATAGCCGTGATATTGTGAAAGCGGTCGAAGCCGCAGTCACCCGTGATATGACCATTGTTGCCCTTACCGGTTATGATGGTGGTGAGCTGGCTGGCCTATTAGGTCAGCAGGATGTTGAAATCCGCATCCCTTCGCACCGTAGCGCACGGGTTCAAGAATTACACATGCTCACAGTGAATTGCTTGTGTGACTTAATTGATAACACTCTATTTCCTCATCAGGACGATTAAAGGAGCACGAATGAAGGTTGGTTATATTTTTGCCATGCTATTCAGCGCCCTGCTACTGCAAGGCTGTGTCGGTGCCGTGGTTGTCGGCAGCGCAGCGGTTGCAACTAAATCCGCAACCGACCCACGCTCTGTCGGTACTCAGGTAGACGATGGCACACTAGAAGCCAGAGTCGTCAACGCACTGAGCAAAGATCAGCAGATAAAAAGCCAGACACGTTTTGTGGTGACCGCTTATCAAGGGAAAGTATTGCTGACCGGGCAAACACCAACCGCAGAACTGTCTAACCGTGCAAAACAAATTGCAGCGGGCGTCGATGGCGCAACAGAAGTTTATAACGAGATGCGCTTGGGTAAACCGGTCGATCTGACGACCGCGTCGATGGATACCTGGATCACCACCAAAGTCCGATCACAATTGCTGACTGCCGACTCGGTTAAATCGTCGAATGTAAAAGTGACCACCGAAAATGGCGAAGTTTTCCTTTTGGGTCTGGTGACTCAGCAGGAAGCGCAATCAGCTGCACAGATTGCCAGCCAGGTCAGTGGCGTTAAGCACGTGACCACCGCGTTCACTATCGTGAAGTAATCTCGCTTATTGGCGTAAAATCAAACTATTACGGGCTTAGACTTTTCTAAGCCCGTTTTTTATCTGCAATTGCAATACACCTATCTAGCAAGGATTAATCTAGCGAACTTTCCTGTAAAAAATCTTTCCCACCCAACTGTCGCATTTGGCGCAAAATCCATTGTTGCCGAGAAATAACGTAACCCGAAGGTGCATTAGCCTTAAAACGTAACGGATTGGGCAGTACTGCGGCCAATAAAGCGGCTTCTGACGCGCTCAATTTGCTGGCTGGTTTTTTGAAAAAGTGCTGTGCAGCCGCCTCCACGCCAAAAATACCCTCACCAAATTCTGCGATATTCAGATAAACCGTCAAAATACGACGTTTGGTCCACACCAGCTCAATACCGGCGGTCAACCCCACTTCCAGCCCTTTACGTACCCAGCTTCGCCCATCCCACAGAAACAGATTTTTCGCCGTTTGCTGCGATAACGTGGAGGCACCGCGGATACGCTTTTGATTGCGCTGATTATGCGATAGCGCGGACTCAATGGCATCAACATCAAACCCCCAATGCTCAGGGAACTTTTGATCCTCCGCAGCCATCACGGCCACCGCCATATAAGGTGAAATCTCATCCATTGGCACCCAATCTGAGTGCGCAACGTATGAAAAATCACCGGTTAACCAAGCACCTAGTTGCCTTTCGATCATCACCATGGAAAAAGGGACCGGCAGGAAGGCAAAAATCAAAATACCGGCCAACCACAGTACAGCAATGCCAATGACACCCCGTTTTACCCAATACCAAAGCCGATTTAGTCCACGCCTGGCTGATATCATTCGGTTAAATCCAGTACCTTCGTAACCAATTTATCAATCCCTTTTGCAGCCTCAGAAATTGATCCGGCCAACATATAAGCCGGGGTTGTCACCACTTTATTATCTATATCAATCACCACGTCATCAGCAGGACAAATAACATGCTCCCCACCCATAATTTCAATGGCATCAATAGTATCGGGATCGTTACCAATCGTCAGACGGATAGGTTTACCCAACAGTTTCGGCAGCATAACCGGTGAAATACATATAAATCCAATTGGTTTACCTGACTTATGCATTGACTGGGTCAATTTAACTAAATCTGGATCCAGAGTGCATTCAGCACCCTTAATCGCGAAATCGCTGAGGTTCTTGGCAGCGCCAAAACCACCGGGGACAATCAAGGCATCCAACTGCGCTGAATCGGCCAAGGAAAGTGGCGTGATATGCCCACGGGCAATGCGTGCGGACTCCACTAATACATTCCGCTGCTCGGCCATTTCTTCGCCGGTAATATGATTAATAACATGCAGTTGTGGCTTATCGGGCGCGAAGAATAAAACCCGCGCGCCCGCACGGTCCAACGCCAGCATGGTCAAGACAGATTCATGTATCTCAGCACCGTCGAAAACACCACATCCGCTAAGGACTACACCGACCGTTTTCATCACACCTCTCCTTTTCTTACACTGTCAATCGCTTAACCCGTTCTAGTGACAAAGACGAATCTCTATCACAAATTTTAATGAATCTTGTAACAAGAGCGCTTACATTTGCTATGTTGTTGCTTGTATGATGTATGGAAGAATCCTTACAACCTGCGAATTCACGCGAAATCGAAATAATATGCCCTAAGTCATAACGGGTATCGCAGGTTAACGATTTCCCTGGTGTTGGCGCAGTATTCGCGCACCCCGGCCTCGGTCGGGGTTATTTTTTTTCAACTTCCGCCACCCATTCACGTAATACCTGCACATCATTGCGCCACTCTAATTTTAATTCATCGATCCAATCTTGCACGTTGTCCCACCATGCTGGTAGCGTCGGTGTTTGAATCTGCTGGGCAAGCTGCTGGAGGTGACGTAAGCCAACAGAACCTGCCGCGCCCTTAATTTTATGCGCTTCTTCGGTAATCCCCTTTTGGTCCCGCGCCGTCATATTTGAATCCAGCACTGCCAAGTAGCCCGGCATCATCTGTTCAAACATTTCCAGGCTTTGATGAATTAATTGCGGGCCGACCAAATCGATGTATTGTTCCAGCATCGCAGTATCAAGTAACGATTCATGGGTTTGCATCACTTTAATTTCCTGTTTTTTGGCTGAGGAAGAGGGCTTATGATCCCAAAATTGCTTAATCATGGCCGTGAGCGCAGGCACCGACAACGGCTTACTCAGCACGTCATCCATCCCAGCGTCTAAATACTCTTTTTTGTCTTTAAGGACGTTGGCGGTCAATGCCACCAGTGGCGGCAGGGATTCGGAGTCATATTCCGCTCGAATCTGCCGAGCAATATCCAACCCACTCATATCCGGCAACTGAATATCCAGCAGTACCAAATCAAAATCATCGGGTTTGAACATCGCCAATGCATCGTGGCCATTCATCGCGACCTCGACGCTGTTACCCAGTTTCTCCAACACCGAGCGCGCGACAATCACGTTCAGCTCGATATCTTCCACCAGCAAGACGTGGAGTGCGGGTAGCGGCATGTCGTCGCCTGATGGCGCGCTGGCGGCTTGCTGCACCGCGGGTGCTTTAATCGTCAGGGTAAAGCAGGAGCCTGATCCTTGGACACTTTTCACGGTAATATCGCCGCCCATGCTCTGCGCCAGCCGTTTAGACACCGCCAAGCCAATACCCGTGCCCGTTGCCGGACGGCCGCCGTTGCTGTCTTTCACCTGATAATACATGGCAAAGATTTTATCCTGCTCATCTTCAGGGATGCCCATACCTGAATCTTCCACTTCAAAAATCAGGCGGTCATTGCCCTCACGCCGCACCCGCACCACAATTTTGCCCTGCTGGGTAAATTTCACTGCGTTACCAATAAGATTCCACAAAATCTGACGTAAGCGCGTGCCGTCGGTGATGATCTTCTCTGGCAGCGGTAGTTCAGGCTCCATAATGAATTTCAGCCCTTTCGGCTGTACCAGCAAGCCGCTGAGATTTTCTAAATCCGCCATAAAACCTGTAAAATCAATCGGTTGATTATCCAATTGAACTTTGCGCCGCTCGAGTTTATCCATCTCAATGATATCGTTGAAAATATTCCCGAGGGTGATAGCACTGACATGAATGGTTTTCAGGTATTTCAGTTGTTCGCTGTCTAATTCGGTATCCAGCAGAATGCGGCTCAGGCCCACAATGCCATTAAGCGGCGTCCGCAGCTCGTGGCTAATAGTTGAGATAAAGGTGGTCTTATCCCTACTGGCATTCTCCAGCGCGTCCTGATAGCGCTTACGCTCGGTTATATCGCGCCCGAAGCCCATCAAACCGTGACGTTTGCCGACACGATCATAAAACGGCACTTTTCGTAGCTCAAAGCAGGCTTTCCGGCCATCGGGGTAAACCAACCACTGCTCGTAGGTGAGAGAGACGTTATGGCGGAAGACTTTTTCATCGGTTTCCATCACCTTCTCAGCAATATCCGGCGCATAAACATCTTTGGGGGTCAGCCCGACCAACTGCTTTTCACTCTTGCCCGTCAGCAGCTCCATCGCGCGGTTGCAGCCGGAGAACTCATTATCTTCGTTGCGGTAATAAACCAGATCCGGCGAAGCATCCAAGAAAGAGCGCAACAGGGCAGACTGCTGCCCTAATTCAACCTGAGCCTGCTCACGATGGCCCATCTCTTCTTTCAGTTTATCAACCACTTGCAGGTGCGCTTTTTCTGCTTTTTCACGCTCGACGATCTCTTGGTTGAGCTGAGCAATGTTTTCGGTCAGTTGCTTATTCAGCTCTAAATCGCGATAACGCATCACTTCAAGCTTATCCACCAGACGCGACAGTCGTTGGCGCGACTCTTCCAGTTGCTCTACCACCACCGACAGGAAATACACCGCCCAAGGTGTTATCAGTAGGCCAAAGAAGATCGACCGCACCAGATCGAGGGTTTCCACTGAACCGCTCAGCACAAAGGTCACCGCCATCTGTACCACCATGGCGAGCAATACCAGCACCGAGGCCAATAGCAGTGAGAAGCGAACCAGCCCCAACTTAACCATTAAATCAACGTAGTACTGGGCCAATACCCTGATTTGCTTCATAGCAACCTCTGTCAGTGTTTCCGGATATACCCAAAATCAATGGTATTGCAGTGAAATTTAGGCATAAAGGTATCCCCAAAGTCATTGGAGTTGCAGCTACCCCCTGCAACTTCAAGTCCGAAGGGGATAAAGCATACCGTAAAACTGGCTAGAGATAAGATGGCTTCCTTAGAAGTGTGGAAAAGATTGCAAATCACGGTGAGAGATTGGGAAATAAGCCGATTATCTGCCAATAAACGGCAGATATAGCCGAAGACGACGCGCAGTAGCTGATCACAGCCCCGAAGCTTGCCCACCATGGGCAAGCATATAGTGATTAAGCGCATTCATGCCGGTCCACCGATTCTCACACCACAAGGGGGCAAGCAGCGTGGGGCGGCGCGCGCTGGCGGAAATTCGGTGATAAACAATCTCCGCGGGTGTATGGCGAATCATTTCACCGGCAGTCAGCACGTAATCCTCCAGCGCCAACTCCGGCAAGCGCCCTGCCCGCCAGGCTTTCGCCATAGTGCTGCCCTCGACGATATGTAGCGGATGCAGCTTCAGCCCATCAACGCCAGCCGCCACCACCTTTTCCAATGTTTCCATCCCCTGTGCCTGGTCCTCGCCGGGCAGGCCAACAATCAAATGGCAGCACACTTTGAGGCCACGAGCACGGGCGCGGCGCGCGGTCTGCTGATAGCAGGCAAAATCATGGCCGCGATTAATACGTTTGAGGGTTTTATCATTGGCAGTCTGTAGCCCTAACTCAAGCCAGACCTCATAACCTTGCTGCTGATAGTCACTCAGCAAATCCAGCACCGCATCCGGTACACAGTCAGGGCGAGTACCCACACACAAACCGACGATGTCAGCTTCGGCCAGCGCCTGCTCATACATCGCGGCCAGCGCATTCACCTCTGCATAAGTACTGGTATAGGCCTGAAAGTAAGCCAGGTAACGATTTGCTCGATTAGTTTTTTTTGCCTGTGCCGCTAACTGCTGCGCAATACTTTGTTGCTGCATTTGCTCATCGGCAAATGAGGCTACCTGACAAAAAGTGCAACCGCCACGGCCGAGGGTGCCATCACGATTGGGGCAGCTAAACCCGCCATGTAGCGTGAGTTTATGCACTTTTTCACCGTAGCGGCGCTGTAAATCCGCACCAAACATATTGACTAATTGCTGCAACTGCATAATCTTGGCACTGCCTGTCTGAAAAGAACCCAAGATTACCCGCCAACGATGTTGTGCGCGATGACAGAGATCAACTCCCATGCCCTTGGGTGCAACTTCGCATAACCATTCATTATAAATGCAAATAAAATCACTTGACCGATGATTAAATTTTCTTATTTCCACCAAGCCCTTAGCGCTTCTATTACAATTCAGTGAAAAATAGTTTTAAACACCAATAAATATCATAAAACCAGAATATAACTCTAACATCCCCGCCAGCACTAGCATGGTGCAGAGATTTGTCGATTGCACTATAGTGAGACAGCTCACAATTTCATGTTTACCGCACAATGCATTCGACGGGTAAAAAACGCCAATAAACACATATTTTTCATGGTGATAAAGCCATTATTTACCTTAAAGATAGTTCTTAAGCCTATATTTGACCTGAGTATTCTTTCTCGCTAAGTTGGAGGTCCGCTGGAAGCTTTCTAGACGGGCAAACGTCTAGTCATAATTATGCAGTAATTTAAGACTCCCTCTTAAAACAAGTCTTTTACCACTTGTGAGAACCGTCACAAGAGGCCATTGGCGGAGGGCGGAAAAGCAGATTTGCCGCAAAATACGCGCCTGTCAGCCCACACCGTCTTATGTCGCGATGTCCTTCTGGAGTCGGTTTGTGAGAGTCTCGCAGAGCCTGGGGAGGTTCACTGATATGTTGTACGATAAATCCCTTGAGAGGGACAACTGTGGTTTCGGCCTAATCGCCCACATAGAAGGCGAACCTAGCCATAAGGTCGTGCGTACCGCTATACACGCACTGGCCCGCATGCAACACCGTGGCGCGATCCTTGCTGATGGCAAGACCGGCGACGGCTGTGGTCTGCTTTTACAAAAACCGGATCGCTTTTTCCGGATGGTCGCCGAAGAACGCGGATGGCGTTTGGCCAAAAACTATGCCGTCGGCATGATGTTCCTCAGTCAGGACGAAGAACTCGCCAAGGCAAGCCGCCGCATTGTAGAAGAAGAATTGCAAAACGAAACGCTGTCGGTCATCGGCTGGCGTGAAGTGCCGACCAACCCAGATGTTCTTGGTGAAATCGCTCTCTCCTCCCTGCCTCGGATTGAACAAATTTTTGTGAACGCCCCTGCGGGTTGGCGTCCACGTGATATGGAACGCCGCCTATTTGTCGCGCGTCGCCGTATCGAAAAGCGTATTTTAGGTGACAAAGATTTCTACGTTTGTAGTTTCTCTAACCTGGTGACGATCTATAAAGGCTTATGTATGCCTGCGGATCTGCCTCGCTTTTATCTTGATTTGGCCGACCTGCGCCTTGAATCGGCCATTTGCCTGTTCCATCAGCGTTTCTCAACCAACACCGTGCCACGCTGGCCGCTGGCTCAGCCGTTCCGCTATCTGGCCCATAATGGCGAAATCAATACCATCGCCGGTAACCGCCAATGGGCGCGCGCACGTGCTTACAAATTCAAAACGCCATTAATCCCTGATTTGCAGGATGCAGCGCCATTCGTCAATGAGACCGGCTCGGACTCCAGTTCACTGGATAACATGCTGGAGCTGTTCCTCAGTGGCGGTATGGACTTGATCCGCGCCATGCGTCTGCTGGTGCCACCGGCCTGGCAGAACAACCCGGATATGGATACCGATCTACGCGCCTTCTTTGACTTCAACTCCATGCACATGGAGCCATGGGATGGCCCGGCTGGGATTGTGATGTCAGATGGTCGTTATGCGGCTTGTAACCTTGACCGTAATGGCCTGCGCCCTGCGCGTTATGTCATCACCAAAGACAAGCTTATCACCTGCGCCTCTGAAGTCGGTATCTGGGATTACCAGCCCGATGAAGTGATTGAAAAAGGCCGCGTCGGCCCCGGTGAACTGATGGTGATCGATACCCGCAGCGGTAAGATCCTACACTCTGCCGAAACCGATAACGATCTGAAAAGCCGCCACCCATATAAAGAGTGGATGGAGAAGAACGTTAAGCGTCTGGTGCCGTTTGAAGACTTGCCGGAAGATCAGGTGGGTAGCCGCCAGTTAGATGATTCGACACTGGAAACCTATCAGAAGCAGTTTGGTTACAGCAGCGAAGAGCTAGATCAAGTCATCCGCGTACTGGGTGAAATTGGTCAGGAAGCCACAGGTTCTATGGGCGATGACACCCCATTTGCTGTGTTGTCGAGCGGTCCACGCATTATTTATGATTACTTCCGCCAGCAGTTCGCGCAGGTCACCAACCCGCCAATCGATCCGCTGCGTGAAGCACACGTCATGTCACTGGCCACCAGTATCGGCCGCGAAATGAATGTGTTCTCGGAAGCTGAAGGTCAGGCCCACCGTCTGAGCTTTAAATCACCCATTTTGCTGTTCTCTGATTTCCAGCAGCTCACTACGCTGGAAGGGGAGCATTACCGCGCTGATCGTCTGGATTTGACCTTTGATCCGGCTGAAACTGATTTAGAACAAGCGGTGCTTGCACTGTGCGACGAAGCCGAGCGCAAAGTTCGCGATGGTGCCGTGATGCTGGTGTTGTCAGATCGTGCCATTGCCCCGAATCGCCTGCCGGTTCCAGCGCCAATGGCCGTTGGTGCCGTTCAGACCCGTCTGGTAGAAAAAAACCTGCGCTGCGACGCGAACATTATTGTTGAAACCGCCAGCGCCCGTGACCCGCATCACTTCGCCGTGCTGCTCGGTTTTGGTGCGACCGCGATTTACCCTTATTTAGCTTATGAATCATTGGCTAAATTGGTTGATACCCAAGCTATTGATAAGAAGTATCGCGATGTGATGCTTAACTATCGTAACGGGATCAATAAGGGCCTGTACAAAATCATGTCCAAAATGGGCATCTCGACCGTTGCCTCATACCGCTGCGCCAAGCTGTTTGAAGCCGTTGGCCTGCATCGTGAACTGACGGATCTCTGCTTCCAAGGGGTGGTAAGCCGCATCGGCGGGGCCAGCTTCAGCGATTTCCAACAGGATTTGCAGAATCTGTCCAAACGCGCTTGGCTGAAACGCAAACCATTGGATCAGGGCGGTTTACTGAAATTTGTCCACAACGGCGAATACCATGCGTATAACCCAGATGTGGTCAGCACCTTACAAACTGCGGTCCACAGCGGTGAATACAGCGATTATCAGGTTTACGCCAAACTGGTGAATGAGCGACCGATTGCCACACTGCGCGATCTGCTGGCGATTAAACCGCAAGGCACGCCTATCCCTGTCGATCAGGTTGAGCCGGCTGAATCTCTGTTCACCCGCTTTGATACCGCCGCGATGTCTATCGGCGCACTGAGTCCGGAAGCCCACGAGTCACTGGCTATCGCCATGAACAGTCTCGGCGGCTTCTCCAACTCCGGCGAAGGTGGCGAAGATCCAGCGCGTTACGGCACCAATAAGGTGTCCCGTATCAAGCAGGTGGCCTCAGGTCGTTTCGGTGTCACACCCGCGTATCTGGTGAATGCTGATGTTATCCAGATCAAAGTGGCCCAAGGCGCGAAACCGGGTGAAGGCGGTCAGTTACCGGGTGATAAAGTCACGCCGTATATCGCCAAATTGCGCTATTCCGTCCCGGGCGTGACCTTGATCTCCCCACCACCGCACCATGATATTTACTCAATCGAAGACTTGGCACAGCTGATTTTCGACTTGAAACAGGTCAATCCGAAAGCCCTGATTTCAGTGAAACTGGTGTCTGAGCCAGGTGTGGGCACGATTGCCACCGGTGTGGCGAAAGCTTACGCCGACCTGATTACCATTGCCGGTTACGACGGTGGTACTGGCGCTAGCCCGCTGTCATCGGTGAAATATGCCGGTTGTCCGTGGGAACTGGGGCTGGTTGAAACACAGCAAGCACTGGTTGCCAATGGATTGCGCCATAAAATCCGTCTGCAAGTGGATGGCGGCCTGAAAACCGGCGTAGATATTGTGAAAGCCGCGATTCTAGGTGCAGAGAGCTTCGGCTTCGGCACTGGCCCTATGGTGGCGCTGGGTTGTAAATACCTGCGTATTTGTCATCTGAATAACTGCGCCACAGGTGTCGCAACTCAAGATGAGAAACTGCGTCGTGACCACTATCACGGCTTACCTGAGCGGGTAGTGAACTACTTCCAGTTCATCGCGCGGGAAACCCGTGAAATCATGGCCGAGTTGGGTGTGCGTCAACTGGTTGATTTGATTGGCCGTACTGACATGTTACTGGAGCTGGAGGGTATATCAGCCAAACAGAACAAGCTGGATCTGTCGCCGTTGCTGCAAACTGCCACGCCGCATCCGGGTAAAGCACTGTATTGCACCGAAAGTAACCCGCCGTTCGATAAGGGGTCACTGAACAAAGAGTTACTGTCGCAGGCTGAGTCACACATTGAAGCCAAACACAGCAAAACATTTTACTTTGATATCCGCAACACTGACCGCTCTGTGGGCGCGTCATTGTCCGGCGCGATTGCCACTAAACATGGCGATCAAGGCATGGCGACCGATCCGATCAAAGCTTACTTCTCCGGCACTGCGGGTCAGAGCTTTGGCGTCTGGAATGCGGGCGGCGTTGAGCTGACCTTGACGGGCGATGCCAACGACTATGTGGGTAAAGGGATGGCTGGTGGTCGCATCGCGGTGCGCCCTCCGGTGGGTTCTAACTTCCGTAGCCACGAAGCCAGTATTGTCGGCAACACCTGCCTATATGGCGCCACTGGTGGCAAATTATTCGCCGCAGGTCGTGCAGGTGAGCGTTTCGCGGTACGTAACTCCGGTGCTATCACCGTGGTTGAAGGTATCGGCGATAACGGTTGTGAATATATGACTGGCGGGATTGTTTGCGTACTGGGCCGCACCGGGATTAACTTCGGTGCCGGTATGACGGGGGGTTTCGCTTACGTTCTTGATGAAGACGGTGAATTCCGTAAACGTGTTAACCCTGAGCTGGTAGAAGTTTTGGATGTCGATCAACTGGCTATCCATGAAGAGCATCTGCGTGGGCTGATCACTGAGCACGTTCAGTTGACAGGTTCTAGCCGTGGCGAAGAAATTCTGGCTAACTGGCCGGAGTGGGTGACCAAGTTTGCTTTGGTTAAACCGAAATCCAGCGATGTGAAAGCACTGTTGGGCCACCGTAGCCGTTCCGCAGCTGAGCTGCGGGTTCAAGCGCAGTAAGGGGTTGAAATGAGTCAGAATGTTTATCAGTTTATCGACCTACAGCGCGTAGATCCGCCGAAAAAGCCGCTGAAGATCCGTAAAATAGAATTTGTTGAGATTTACGAGCCATTCTCAGAAACACAGGCCAAAGCGCAAGCAGACCGCTGTTTGTCTTGCGGTAACCCTTACTGTGAATGGAAATGCCCGGTGCATAACTACATCCCTAACTGGCTGAAACTCGCCAATGAGGGGCGGATTATGGAAGCCGCGGATCTGGCTCACCAGACCAACAGCTTGCCGGAAGTCTGTGGCCGTGTGTGCCCACAGGATCGTCTGTGCGAAGGGTCTTGCACCCTGAATGACGAGTTCGGTGCGGTCACTATCGGTAACATCGAGCGCTATATCAGTGATAAAGCCATCGAGATGGGCTGGAAGCCGGATATGTCCCATGTTCACCCGACTGGCAAACGTGTCGCGGTGATCGGCGCGGGTCCTGCGGGGCTGGCCTGCGCTGACGTATTAGCGCGTAACGGCGTGCAAGCCGTGGTGTTTGACCGTCACCCAGAGATTGGGGGCTTACTGACCTTCGGTATCCCAGCCTTCAAGCTGGAAAAAGAGGTGATGATTAAGCGTCGCAAAATTTTCTCTGAGATGGGTATCGAGTTCCAACTGAATATCGAAGTCGGCAGAGATATCACCCTAGATGCGCTGCTGAAAGAGTATGACGCGGTGTTCCTCGGTGTAGGCACTTACCAATCTATGCGCGGCGGACTGGAAAACGAAGATGCTTCGGGTGTTTACGATGCGCTGCCGTTCCTGATTGCCAATACCAAGCAGTTGATGGGTTACGAAGCAGCAGCTCACGAGCCATACATCAGCATGGAAGGTCAACGTGTGGTAGTGCTGGGGGGGGGTGATACCGCGATGGACTGTGTGCGTTCTTCTATTCGTCAGGGCGCAACTGACGTGGTCTGCGCCTATCGTCGCGATGAAACCAACATGCCAGGTTCCAAACGGGAAGTGAAAAACGCCCGTGAGGAAGGGGTCGAATTTAAATTCAACCTGCAACCATTGAGCATTGAAGTGAACGGCAATGGCAAAGTTTGCGGCGTGAAGATGGTTCGCACCCAACTGGGCGCACCCGATGCACAGGGCCGTAGCATGGCTGAGCAGATCCCCGGTTCAGAACATGTGCTGCCAGCAGACGCCGTGATAATGGCGTTTGGCTTCCGCCCACACAGCATGGAGTGGTTGGCTGCTCATGACGTGGCACTGGACAAGCAAGGCCGTGTCGTTGCCCCTGAAAGCACCGATAATGCCTTCCAGACCAGTAACCCGAAAATCTTTGCTGGCGGCGATATCGTCCGTGGCTCTGATTTGGTGGTGACCGCCATCGCCGAAGGCCGCAAAGCCGCAGAAGGCATCATGAATTATCTGGAAGTCTGATACTCAAAACTTTCCGATCATTTAATGGTGTCGAGGGCTGGTTAATCCAGCCCTGAGGTTAGTGACAAACCCAGCATTAAACCTGGTGCATGGCGGGGCGACTGCACCGATGGGCGCTCCGACGGCTTACGCCGTTACGGCCCATTAGGTACATTTCCCCGCTAATCAACTTTGTCAGCAGTCTGAGGGCGGGTCATCCAGCCCTTTTCATTGCTATTTTTCCCCTGCACACCCCCGCCCAAGATTTTGTAACAATCTCAATATCCCTTATTTGCAGCATTTTAATCGTGAAGCGCTATAGTAAAGGCCGAGTTTATAATTGCTTTTGGGCCTACATCGCTTGGCCTACTTATCTTGTTACGCCCCGTTTTAAAGAAAGGATTATCTGTTATGAAATCTCACTTACTTTTTATTGCTGGCGGATTGCTGGCGATGAGTGGCAGCGCATTGGCGATGTCGCTGAATTATCAAGAAGTTGGCTATAACATTGAGGCTCGAGGTGCTCGCGCAGTAGTGGCTGAACTGGCAAAAGCTGGGCAACTCCCGGCGGTAGAGAATAATATCAAGCTGGGTGATGATAACTGGATTGCCATGGCCCCTAAACTGGCCGATGGTGGGAATGCGAATTTCACTGCCGGCGTGAAATCAGCACTCTCTTCCGCGCTGATTTATAATCCAGCCGCAGTGCTAAAAGCGGTAAGCGACAGTAAAACACTCAAGTTATCAGAGATTTGTACCGCGCCAGCTGATATCAAAGACAGCGCCGCCAAAGCCAGCTTCCAGCAGCGCGCCTCTCATACTCTATCCACGATCAGAAATAGCGACATGATGAGTCAGCGTGATAGCTGTCTGGCCGAATTGAAAAAGTTATCTTGAATATGGGTTCTGAGGAAATGATAAGGGCGGCCAATGCCGCCCTTAAAAATGCTAATGCTATGCTTGAAAACGAAGGGGCTACTTAACGACCCGCAATGCTGGGCGACCACCACTACGTGGCGGTTGTGGCGGCTCATCATCAGGTGAACCGTTATCGTCTTGCGAAGACGACGTCTCGTCTGTGACTAACATCAGATTGTCAGTCGGCACACTATTGCCCTCTTCCTCTTCGATGCCCTCGAAATTACCCTCAGCATCAGAATCGTAAGCTTCTTCAGGTTCAAACATGGTGCCAGAACCATTTTCTCGCGCATAAATTGCCACTATCGCACCCATAGGCACGATGACCTGACGCGGCACACCACCGAAACGGGCATTGAAACTCACGCCATCGTTACCCAGTTCCAGGTTACCCACGGCACGCGGTGCCACATTCAATACAATCTGCCCATCACGGGCAAACTCCATTGGCACCGAAACACCTGGCCTTGTCACATCAACGACCAGATGTGGCGTCAGTTGATTATCAATCAACCATTCGTAAAATGCGCGTAACAGATAGGGACGGCGCGGAGACATATCCGACATCTCCATAGCAATTAACCTCGGGTTTTCAGGTGCATTTCACGTTCAGCTTCAGTCAGAGAAGCCAGGAACGCATCACGCTCGAACACACGTGTCATATAGCCTTTCAACTCTTTGGAACCTGCGCCAGTTAGCTCAATGCCTAAGACAGGCAAGCGCCACAGCAGCGGGGCCAAATAGCAATCAACCAGGCTGAATTCTTCGCTTAGGAAGTAAGGCGTTTCATTGAACACCGGAGCGATAGACAGCAGAACTTCGCGCAGTTGCTTGCGTGCTGCTTCAGCTTCCTGTGCATTACCCTGCTCGATTTTATGCATCAGGGTATACCAGTCTTTCTCAATGCGGTGCATCATCAAACGACTGCTACCACGAGCAACTGGGTATACCGGCATCAATGGCGGGTGAGGAAAACGCTCATCCAGATACTCCATGATGATGCGGGATTCATACAGTGTCAGCTCGCGATCAACCAAAGTAGGGACGGTCTGGTAGGGATTGAGGTCAATCAGGTCCTGCGGCAGATTACCAGCTTCAACCTGCTCAATCTCAACACTGACACCTTTCTCCGCCAGTACGATGCGTACTTGATGGCTAAAAATGTCGGTCGGGCCGGAAAACAGCGTCATTACCGAACGTTTGTTGGCAGCGACAGCCATGAAAACCTCCAAGATTATCTAGAAAACAGTGCGAATAGCCCACGGTGAGGTGGCTATCCTGAGTCGTTTTACCGCCAGTTCGCAATCTCGACAGCTGCTGCCGTAAATAAGCCTTGGTCGAGATAAGAATTCAGCCAGGGAGATACACGGACGCCAACAGTTCGCCGAACAGGCACAAAAGTGAGTGATAGTTTACCAGATTTTGAATCTTTTGTGGGGATGGTACGGCTATTTCATGAAAAATCGTCTATCAGACAATAGCTTAGCGGTAAAAATATAATATCTAACGTGGCGGGGAGCTGTTTTTCAGATGGGTTTTTCAAATATATTTTTTAAACAAATAAAAAAACCCGGTGAGACACCGGGTTTTTACCATCAATCTGATGCCATAAAGGCAAAAAATTAACGTTTGGAGAACTGTGGACGACGACGTGCTTTACGCAGACCCACTTTCTTACGCTCAACTTCACGCGCATCACGCGTTACGAAGCCAGCTTTACGCAGTTCACCACGTAGAGACTCGTCATATTCCATCAGTGCACGGGTGATACCGTGACGGATAGCGCCAGCCTGACCTGAAATACCACCACCTTTAACAGTGATGTACATGTCAAACTTGGTAACCATGTCTACCAGTTCCAACGGTTGATTAACTACCATGCGGGCAGTTTCACGACCGAAGTAAACTTCAAGGCTACGTTGGTTAATAACGATTTTACCGCTGCCCGGCTTAAGAAAAACGCGAGCTGCAGAACTTTTGCGGCGACCAGTGCCGTAGTATTGATTTTCAGCCATTGCCATAATCCCGATTAAATGTCCAGAACTTGCGGTTGCTGCGCCGCATGATTGTGCTCAGTACCTGCGTAAACTTTAAGCTTACGATACATTGCACGGCCCAGCGGACCCTTCGGCAGCATGCCTTTAACCGCGATTTCAATCACACGCTCAGGACTGCGGGCAATCATCTCTTCAAAGGTCGCTTGTTTGATACCACCGATGTGACCGGTGTGACGGTAATAAATCTTGTCTGTACGCTTGTTGCCGGTTACAGCAATTTTTTCTGCGTTCAGAACGATGATGTAATCACCAGTATCAACGTGCGGGGTGTATTCCGCTTTATGCTTGCCGCGTAGGCGACTAGCCAGTTCAGTAGCGAGGCGACCTAAGGTCTTACCATTCGCGTCAACAACATACCAGTCGCGTTTTACAGTTTCTGGTTTAGCTGTGAAAGTTTTCATTATAAAAGCTTACCCAATTAATAAGTTACACGTTGGTGAACACCCAAACGTTCAAAAACAGTTGAGGCTCACACGACCATCAGTCCAGCAAACCTACCCCTTCGAATAGCCAATGCTGGCACTATCAAAGTTTTTGGGAAAAAAACTTTGTTGTAACGTGGGGTCGCAAGATTATAGAGAAGTCAGCGTTAAAGATCGAACTGTTTTTGACGAGAAAGGTATAAATTAAACATGTTAAGTCAGGGCGAAGGATAATCGCCCGCAATAGAATAGCATTTTAACATGCCAAAAGTGAATAACTGTGGTGTAGATTACGCACTTACGGCAGATGCGGTAAAGAGAGATACTCTTCACTCTGCATCTCTTGTAACCGCGACAAACAGCGCTGATATTCGAATTTAAGGCGCTCACCGCGATAAATCTCAAACATCGAAGCTTCGGCCGTAATGATCAGTTTCACTCGCCGCTCGTAAAATTCATCAACTAACGCCAGAAAACGCCGCGCGGTATTTTCATCTCGAGTCTCCATGCAGTGGACATTGTGCAGCAAAACAGTGTGATAAAGCTTCGATAGCGCAATGTAATCCAGCTGGCTGCGGGCCTCTTCGCACAACGTATGGAAATCCACCGCCAAAACGCCCTGTGTCGCGCAAATGGCGGGCAGTGGCCGGTGATTCACTTCCAGTACTGGCGCATGTTCGCCCTCTTTACCGGCTAATTTGACAAAAATCTCATCCATCGCCTGCTCGGTTTGCGGGTTCAGCGGCGTCAGATAGAGATTGGCCTGCGTCAGCGTGCGCAAGCGGTAATCGATGCCAGCATCAACATTCATCACCTCACAATACTGCTTAATCAATGTAATAGCCGGCAGGAAGCGGGCGCGCTGTAAACCGTTTTGGTACAGGTTATCCGGCGGAATGTTGGATGTCGCGACCAGAGTAATGCCTCTGGCGAATAGCGCGTCCAGCAGTGTTGCCAGCAACATGGCATCCGTAATATCAGTGACAAAAAACTCATCAAAGCACAGCACATCGGTCTGCACCTTGAAGTTATCGGCGATGATTTCCAGCGGATTCTCATGTCCTTGCAGCTCAGCCAGCTCTTGATGTACCCGCAGCATAAAACGGTGGAAATGCAGTCTAAGCTTGCGATCACCCGGCAGACTGTGAAAAAACATATCCATCAGCCAGGTTTTGCCGCGTCCGACGCCGCCCCACATATATAAGCCTTGAACCGGACGTATCGCGGTTTTGGGAGCCGCGCGCCCAATTAAGCGGTTTAACCGCCCACGTAAACCCGCGCCAGCCGGTGGCTCGCTCTGGCGCTGTGTCAGCGCGTGATAAATCTGGTCTAGTTGTGCGACAGCGCGCCGTTGCACATCGTCAGATTGATAGTCACCAGCATTAAGTGCCTGCTGGTAAAGTGTTGTAGGTGTAGTTGGTTGCATGTTTATCACCAATCCCTGATAAAATAGTTATCTACTTTTCGCGGTACTTTCTCACTGATTTATCGCGCAATCGCAGCATTTACCGACTCTGTCCCTGCGGAAAAAGCCTGAAAACAAAAAGCAAAGTTGCATCAGGATTCCACTCAGACAAGGTTAACGGTTATAGTGGCTATTATTAAGTGAAAAGTCCTGCTGAACAATGAAGTCAAAAAAGGAGTCATCATGACCTGGGAGTATGCGCTTATTGGGTTGGTTGTTGGTATTGTGATTGGCGCGGTAGCTATGCGCTTTGGCAACCGCAAATTGCGTCAGCAGCAAGTGCTGCAAGATGAGCTGGAGAAGAGCAAAACAGATTTGGAAGAGTATCGTCAGGAACTGGTTGGGCACTTCGCCCGCAGTGCTGAGTTGCTGGATAATATGGCTCGCGACTACCGCCAGCTCTATCAGCATATGGCGAAAGGCTCCAATAACTTATTACCGGACTTACCGTTGCAGGATAATCCATTCCGCTACCGTCTGACCGAATCTGAGGCCGATAACGATCAGGCACCAGTGAAAATGCCACCTCGCGATTACTCTGAAGGGGCATCGGGCTTATTACGCCCGGAGCATCAGACCCGCGATTAAGACAGATACATCATGCTGGCTACGCAATTGTAGTCAGCACATTTACACTTCTATACTCACCTCTCCTTGAATTGCTCCACAGCGAACCTTATATCAAGCGGTATCTCAGGCTACTTATTTTAAGATAACAGTAGCCTTTTGAAATAAGTGAATTTTCTAGCGAACTCAGAGTCTGAACTTGCAACGGGCCTGTAACAGCCATCTACCCTATTCATTCACCGTTAGGTATTGAGAGAGTTTAAATCAATGAAGAAAAAGTCATTATTTCTTAGTGCGCTGGCAATGAGTGTCGGCTTAGGTCTCGCTTCCGTTCCTGTGGTGAACGCCGCAGCACTTCCAGCGGCCGTGGCCGGGCAGGCAGTTCCTAGCCTGGCACCGATGTTGGAAAAGGTTTTGCCTGCTGTAGTCAGCGTTCATGTCTCTGGGACACAAGCACAGCAGCAACGTTTACCAGAAGAGTTCAAATTCTTCTTTGGCCCTAATGCGCCTGCCGGTAAAGAGAGCAATCGTCCCTTCGAGGGGCTGGGGTCTGGCGTCATTATTAACGCTGAGAAAGGTTATGTGCTGACCAACAACCACGTGATCAATAATGCGGATAAAATTCGTGTTCAGCTCAATGATGGCCGCGAATATGATGCCAAATTGCTGGGCCGTGATGAGCAAACCGACATCGCGTTATTGCAGTTGGTCGATGCTAAGAATCTGACCGCAATCAAAATTGCTGACTCCGATAACCTGCGGGTAGGTGATTTCGCTGTTGCAGTCGGTAACCCATTTGGTTTGGGGCAAACCGCAACTTCAGGGATCATTTCTGCTTTGGGTCGTAGTGGCCTGAATCTGGAAGGGCTGGAAAACTTTATCCAAACTGACGCCTCTATCAACAGAGGTAACTCTGGCGGTGCCTTGGTTAACCTTAACGGCGAACTGATTGGGATTAACACTGCGATTCTGGCCCCAGGCGGCGGTAACATCGGTATCGGCTTCGCGATCCCAAGCAATATGGCGCAGAACCTGAGCCAGCAGTTGATTGAGTTTGGCGAAGTGAAACGCGGGCTGTTGGGTATTCGTGGTAGCGAAATGACCGCTGATATGGCAAAAGCCTTTAATATCGATGCTCAGCGTGGCGCATTCGTCAGTGAAGTGTTGCCAAAATCAGCAGCATCTAAAGCGGGCATCAAAGCGGGTGACGTGTTGGTTTCCGTAGATGGTAAGCCAATCAGCAGCTTTGCAGAATTGCGTGCTAAAGTGGGCACCACCGGGCCGGGTAAAGCCGTTAAGGTTGGCTTGCTGCGCGATGGGAAACCACTTGAAGTCACGGTAACGCTGGAGAACAGCAGCCCAACATCAACCAGTGCAGATACTTTGTCTCCATCATTACAGGGTGCATCCCTGAGTAATGGCGAAATCAAAGGGGGTAGCAAAGGGGTCAAGGTTGAAAGCGTGACCAAAGGCTCACCAGCCGCACAGTCTGGCTTGCAGAAAGATGATGTAATCATTGCCGTAAACCGTGTGCGAGTTCAGGATATCGCCCAATTACGGAAAGCTATCGAAGCCAAACCTGCTGTAATCGCACTGAATATTGTGCGTGGTGATGAGAATATTTATCTGTTAATACGTTAATTTGCAGAAAAATCGGACACAGCACAATGCTGTGTCCGCCAAACTCATGCTATTCTCCTGACATCCATCCATTCAAGCCTTAAACCTCATGTTTCTAAAGCTATTGCGTTCAATTATTTTGGGACTAATTGTCGCCGGTATTCTGCTGGTCGCAATGCCTATGCTTCGTAATCCGGGCCACTTTTTCTCCGGTACTGGCAATAGCTTAGATGAAGAGACCCCCGTCAGTTATAACCAAGCGGTGCGTAGAGCAGCACCGGCGGTCGTTAATGTATATAACCGCAGCTTAAGCCCGACACAAGATGGGCTGGCCATTCGCACGCTGGGTTCTGGTGTGATCATGAGTGATAAGGGTTACATCCTGACCAATAAGCACGTTATCAATAATGCGGAACAGATCATCGTGGCATTACAAAATGGTCGTGTTTCAGAGGCATTGCTGGTGGGTTCGGATAGCCTGACAGATTTAGCTGTGTTGAAAATTGATGCGGTGAATCTACCCGTTATTCCCATCAATATTAATCGTATGCCCCATATTGGTGATGTGGTGCTGGCGATCGGTAACCCCTATAATCTGGGCCAGACGGTCACTCAGGGGATTATCAGCGCCACCGGACGTATTGGTTTGAGTGATTCCGGTCGGCAAAACTTTCTTCAGACAGATGCCTCAATCAATCAGGGTAATTCTGGCGGTGCGCTGGTAAATACATTGGGTGAATTGATGGGGATTAATACCTTATCTTTCGATAAAAGTAGCAACGGTGAAACCCCAGAAGGTATTGGTTTTGCTATCCCAACCGCGCTGGCGACCAAAGTCATGGAAAAGCTGATTCGTGACGGGCGGGTGATTCGTGGCTATATCGGAGTGACCGGCGAGGAGTATCCTCCCTTCAATGCCAGTGGTAATGGCGCAGACCGGATACACGGTATTAAAGTGAATAAGATATCGCCAGATGGCCCAGCGGCGAAAACCGATTTGCAAGTGGGCGATATCATTCTCAGCGTGAATAATAAGCCTGCGACGTCCGTAATTGAAACTATGGATCAGGTCGCAGAAATCCGCCCCGGCACCACAATTCCTGTCTTACTCTTGCGCAACGGCCAGCAGATGACGACGCAGATCACCATCACGGAATTAGATCAAAATGCGGTGCTTAGCCAGCAAGCAACACAACAACCATAATTTTTAGTTAAAAAAATGCCAGCCCGTAACAATAAGCTGGCATTTTTATTGGTCTGATTTAGCGAAAATTTACTCGCCCTTCACGCGCTCAATTTTGGCACCCAGCGCACGCAGTTTATCTTCGATACGTTCGTAGCCACGGTCGATATGATAGATACGGTCAACGATAGTTACCCCGTCAGCGATACAACCCGCCAATACCAAACTAGCAGAAGCACGTAGATCAGTGGCCATCACCTGAGCACCGGACAGTTGCTCAACACCATAACAGATCACGGTATTGCTCTCGATTTCAGCATGTGCGCCCATGCGAATCAGCTCAGGTACGTGCATGAAACGATTTTCGAAGATAGTTTCGGTGATAACGCCCGTCCCTTCCGCCACTAGGTTCAACAAGCTGAACTGGGCCTGCATATCCGTTGGAAAGCCAGGGTGTGGCGCGGTGCGGATTGTCACCGCTTTAGGCCGCTGCCCATGCATGTCGATGCTGATCCAGTCATCACCAACTTCAATATCAGCGCCTGCTTCGCGGAGCTTAGCCAATACAGCATCCAGCGTATCAGGGCGAGTCTGACGACAGACAACTTTACCGCCAGAGATAGCCGCAGCAACCAGGAAAGTACCGGTTTCAATGCGGTCAGGCAGTACACGATAGACACCACCACCTAAGCGCGCAACGCCCTCGATGGTAATACGGTCAGTCCCTGCGCCGCTGATTTTAGCACCCAGTGTATTCAGGAAATTCGCGGTATCGACAATTTCAGGCTCACGGGCTGCGTTTTCAATCACTGTGGTGCCTTCAGCCAAAGTCGCAGCACTCATAATGGTCACTGTTGCGCCAACGCTCACTTTGTCCATCACGATATGCGCGCCTTTCAGGCGGCCATTGACGGAGGCTTTCACGTAGCCCTCTTCCAGCTTTATTTCAGCACCCAGCTGTTCTAAACCGGTGATATGCAAATCAACCGGACGCGCGCCGATAGCACAACCGCCGGGCAAAGAGACCTGCCCTTTACCAAAACGAGCTACCAGTGGCCCCAGCGCCCAAATAGAGGCACGCATGGTTTTGACTAAATCATAAGGTGCGCAAAACTCATTTACATCACGAGCATCAACAAAAACGGAACCCGAGCTATCCCGTTCAATCTTGGTGCCTAATTGGCCGAGCAGCTTAATCGTGGTATCAATGTCTTTTAGCTTTGGGACATTTTGCAGTTCTACCGGTTCTTCAGCTAATAACGCAGCAAATAATATTGGCAATGCGGCGTTTTTCGCGCCGGAAATAGTGACTTCACCGCTTAGGCGAGTCCGCCCCTGCACACGAAACTTATCCATTGTGACCACTCTCTGTTGTCAAATTCGAATTCACTGCCCGCCTTAGAACTGTTTCGATAGCGCTAAACAGTCCACCAGCCAACAGTATTAAAAGCCGTTTAGCTTGCGATCCCGCTGCCACTCTTGCGGCGTATAGGCCTTAATCGATAAGGCATGAATACGGTTATCAGCGATATATTCCATCAAAGGCGCATACACAGCCTGCTGTTTTTTCACCCGGCTCATGTCGGCAAACAACTCACCGACCACAATCACCTGAAAGTGGCTACCATCACCGGTAACATGCGCTTCTTGTAGTGCCAATGCTCGCATCAACACGTCTTTAATTTCGTTAGTATCCATAAGATTCTTTCTATTTTATGAGGATCATGGTTTTAAGAGGAGCATAGCCAGCCAAACATATTAGTGGAATACGGCGAGCTCCGAAACTAAAGAAAAGCCCCTGTCACATAATTATATTCAGGGGCTTAAAAACTTTAGTTTTTTGTTTTGGAAATAGGTGACACAAAAGCTCGCCACCTTAATTCCGCTTGCTACGTGCTGGTTTTTTCGGCTGGGATAGCGGTTTCCACCGAAGTGGCTGCTTCTACCGGGATGATATCCCGAAGGTTGTACAGCTCAATCAGGGTCGACAACCGATCACTGACACCGGTAATGGTGAGTGAGACACCCTGCTTGCTTCGCAGTTCACGAAAGTGCACCAGTAATGCCAAACCGGATGAATCGACACGCTGTAATTGGCTGACATCAATATAGGTTTTATCCGCCAGCAATGCTTCGCGCTGCTGCCAAAGAGGCAACAGCGTTTCACGATCCAACTCACCTTGCAGTACCAGCGTTTCCTGCTGGGAGTGCCAGCTCAGTTCATTTGCCATCATTATTGCTTATCTAAGGTAATCGGCTGTTTCGCCGCAATCAGCAGCTGTTGAGTCAAGCCATCCACACCTTTCTGACGCAGAATGGAAGCCCACTCATTTTGCTTGGTGCTGATCATGCTAACCCCTTCGGCTATCATATCAAACGCCTGCCAATGACCCGTTTGGCTATTTTTACGCCATTGAAAATCTAAGCGCACCGGCGGGCGACCATTGGGATCAAGGATAGTCACACGGATAGCCACGATATTGGCATCACCCAGTGGTTGGTCTGGTGCAACGTCGTAAGTTTGGCCGTGGTACAACGCCAATGCCTGACCATATGCCTGTTCCAGATATTGGCTGAAGGCATTGAAGTAAGCTTCACGTTGCGCAGGCGTTGCCGTCTTATAATAGCTGCCAAGTACCAGTGCGCCGGCATACTTGATCTGAACGAATGGCAACAACTCTTCACGTACGATGGTGCGTAAATAGTCTGGGTTTTGTTTGATCTTAGGTTGTTCAGTTTTCAGGCGCGTGAATGTTCTTTGCGCCGCTTCATCCATCAGACGGTACGGGTTGGTTTGATCGACAGCATTCGCCAGTGGGGCAACCACCAGCAATGCGACCATAAGTAAACGTTTAAACATTCAGATACCCTTTTATGGCTGTTGAGTTGCAGGCAAGCTACCATTTGCTGCCGGTGTTGGTGCTCCAACCGCTGCTGCTGGATCACTCGCTGGCGCACCAGAATTACCATCCCCGCCACTTTTGTACAAGAACTGGCCGATAAGATCTTCCAGAACCAAGGCTGATTTGGTGTCTTGAATGATGCCACCCTCTTTCAGAATACTGGTGCCCATGTCCGGATCTTCAAAACCGACATTCAGCGCCAGGAACTGCTCACCTAACAAACCAGATGTACGGACCGCCAGTGAACTGGTATCTGGGATATGGTTATAGCGCTGCTGAATATCGATCGCCACACGAGGGCTGTAGTTTTTGGTATCCAGAGTAATATCGGCCACCCTCCCAACCACCACGCCGCCAATCTTGACCGGCGAATTGGTTTTCAGGCCACCAATATTGTCAAAATTTGCGTAAATCCGGTAAGTTGGCTGATTACCCACGGATTTAATATCTGCAACTTTGAGGCAGAGGAAGATAACTGCCAGTATAGCAATCAGTATAAACGCGCCTACCCAGACTTCACTTCTCTTCGTTTGCATCGACTCAGTTCCCAAACATCAGTGCTGTCAGCACAAAATCTAATCCCAATACCGCCAGCGACGAATGCACCACGGTACGGGTCGTTGCCCGGCTAATCCCTTCAGACGTTGGGATCGCATCATAACCATTGAACAGCGCAATCCAGGTCACGGTAATGGCAAATACCAGACTCTTAATCAGGCAATTCAGTAAATCTGTACGCCACTCAACTGCATTCTGCATCGCCGACCAGAAGAAACCGCCGTCGATCCCTTTCCAGTCAACACCGACTACCGAGCCACCCCAGATACCGACAGCAACAAAAATCGCGGTCAATAATGGCATGCTGATCAGACCCGCCCAGAATCGAGGAGCGACCACCCGCCGCAGCGGATCGATAGCCATCATTTCCAGACTGGAGATCTGCTCCGTGGCTTTCATCAGGCCGATCTCGGCGGTCAAGGCAGAACCGGCGCGACCCGCGAACAGCAGTGCCGTTACCACTGGTCCCAGCTCACGTAGCAGTGACAGTGACACCATCATGCCGAGGCTGGCTTCCGCGCTGTAGGTGGTCAGGATCAAGAAGCCCTGCAACCCCAGTACCATGCCGATAAACAGGCCGGAAACCACAATAATCAGCAGGGATTGCACCCCGACGCTATACAGCTGTTTGACCAATAGTGGCCACTGTTTTCGCGGTTCAGGCCGCCCAATGAGGGCATTGAACAGCATTAAACCTGCGCGACCAAAGGAGGCGCAGACATTAATGCCTCGGCGACCTAAAGACGCTAACGATTCGACTAACATGAATACTCCATCAACCTATACCCTTCATTCTTGAAGTTGCCGTGGTGCTAACTGCAACTCCAATTATCTTGGCTCTAATAGCTCGGTTTTATAATCCCCAGCGGGGAAACGGAAAGGCACCGGCCCGTCAGCAATACCATCGAGGAACTGGCGCACCCGCATATCGTCGTTGGCTTGCAACTGTTCAGGTGTTCCTTCAGCAATAACATGCTGATCTGCAACAATATAGGCATAATCAGCAATACTGAGCACTTCGGGTACATCATGGGAAACCACCACACAGGTGACGCCCAGCGCATGATTCAGCTCATCAATCAGTTTTACCAGGACCCCCATGGTAATAGGGTCCTGACCGACAAACGGCTCATCAAACATAATCAACTCAGGATCGAGAGCAATCGCCCGCGCCAATGCCGCACGGCGTGCCATACCGCCAGAAAGCTCAGCGGGCATCAGATTGGCCGCCCCGCGTAGCCCCACCGCTTCCAGCTTCATCATCACCGTGCTGTGCAGCAACTCTTCCGGCAAACGGCTATGTTCGCGCAGTGGAAAAGCCACATTTTCGAATACGGTTAAATCGGTAAATAGCGCCCCGGATTGGAATAACATGCTCATTTTCTTGCGCACATCATACAAACGCTGACGTGAAAGCGCCGGAATATTATCACCATCAAACCAGATTTCGCCGCTATCCGGTGTCAGTTGCCCACCAATTATCCGCAGCAGCGTGGTTTTACCAATACCTGAAGGCCCCATAATCGCCGTCACTTTGCCGCGCGGGACCGTCATATTGATATCGGCGAATATCGGGCGCTCACCACGGGTGAAACTCATCCCATGGATCTCTATCAAATTCGACGCCATTTGATTCATTATCATTCGTCCCTTGAGCCTTTTATTACTCATCCAGCCGCCAATGCTACATCAAATGGCGGCAACGAGCGCAATTGGGAAGTAGTTTGGCAATTTATTACCGCTTTTTCGTGGCCAAAGTTGCCATAAGTTTTACTTTTCTGGCTCTCACAGTCAAAATTAGAACCTAAGCAAAAATAAGCGTGAAAACCTATTGTCAGCCATTTTTTGCCAACGGGCTATCTGTTACCAGCAGCCAATGGATCGGGATTATACCTAATAAAGGACTCTGCATGTTTCTTGCGATAACACTATTAATCGTTGGTTTAGTCTTATTAGTGTATGGCGCCGATCGATTAGTCTACGGCGCTGCGGTGTTATCCCGCTCTTTCGGTATCCCGCCGCTTATTATCGGGATGACCATTGTGGGGATCGGCACATCGCTACCGGAGTTGATTGTTTCGGTGACTGCGGCCCTCAATAATCAAACCGATATGGCGGTCGGCAATGTGCTGGGCTCCAATATTACCAACCTGCTGCTAATTGTGGGGGGAGCGGCCTTAATACGCCCGTTGACTGTGCGCTCAGAGATTTTGCGCCGGGAGTTACCCTTAATGTTGGTGGTCACGGTGCTGTGTGGCTTCCTGTTGGCCGATAATCATCTCAGCCGTGGGGATGGGATTATTTTACTGCTGGCGGCGGCGGCATTTATTGTCCTGATGCTTAAAATTGCGCGACTGGCCCATGCGGAGGGAAATGATATCCTGACCCGCGAACAGTTGGCTGAGTTGCCGCAGGACAGCAGCACGACCGTGGCCTTATTGTGGCTGGTGCTGGCCTTCATTATCTTACCGCTGTCAGCCAAAATGATTATCGATAACGCGACAGTCATTGCTCGGGTCGCGGGCGTCAGTGAGCTGGTGATTGGGTTGACCGTGATTGCTATCGGCACCAGTTTGCCGGAACTGGCTACCTTCATCGCTGGCGCGTTGAAAGGGGAAGATGATATGGCGGTGGGTAATATCATCGGATCGAACATTTTTAATATTGTGATTGTCTTAGGTGTACCTGCACTGCTCTCCCCCGGTGATATTAACCCTGAAGCTTTCCAGCGGGATTATTGGGTGATGCTTGGTGTCAGTGTGATATTTACGATTCTTTGTCTGGGCCGTAAACATCGAATCGGCCATATGGCAGGTGCTCTGTTATTATGTGGGTTTATCGCTTATCTTGCGGTGCTGTTCTTCGCCCCTTTTAGTGTGGCGTAACATAAACAATGCTGCGCACGGGAACCAAGTATGTCTTCTTTTGATTCGCAACCAAGAATGGATTTTCAGCAGGCGGGTAAACAGGTATTACGCATTGAGCGCGAAGGACTGGCACAGCTCGATCAATACATTAATGACGATTTCGCCAACGCCTGCGAAGCCATATTTAATTGCCATGGCAAAGTTGTGGTGATGGGGATGGGTAAATCAGGCCATATTGGCTGCAAAATTGCGGCGACCTTTGCCAGCACAGGTACGCCTGCCTTTTTCGTCCATCCCGCAGAAGCCAGCCATGGCGACCTGGGCATGGTCACACCGCAAGATATCGTCTTGGCTATCTCCAATTCAGGCGAGTCAAACGAGATTCTCGCGTTGATCCCGGTACTCAAGCGCCAGAAAATTAAGCTGATCTGCATGAGCAAAAACCCTGACAGCACCATGGGTAAAGCCGCCGATATTCACTTGTGCATCAAAGTTCCGCAAGAAGCTTGCCCGCTGGGTCTGGCCCCCACCACCAGTACCACCGCCACGTTGGTGATGGGTGATGCTCTCGCCGTGGCATTGTTACAGGCGCGCGGGTTCACCCAAGAAGATTTTGCCCTCTCCCATCCGGGCGGAGCACTTGGGCGCAAGTTGCTGTTACGAATCAGCGATATCATGCACACTGGCGCAGAGATCCCGCACGTCAGCCCTGATGCTTCATTGCGCGATGCATTACTGGAGATTACTCGGAAGAATCTGGGTTTAACCGTCATCTGTGACGATCTGATGATGATTAAGGGTATCTTTACCGACGGTGACTTGCGCCGGGTATTCGATATGGGCGTTGATTTGAATAATGCGAAAATCGCCGACGTGATGACCAGCGGCGGTATTCGGGTTAGCCCGACCATGTTGGCGGTGGATGCGCTCAACCTGATGGAGTCACGTCATATTACGGCAGTGTTGGTGGCTAACGGTGAGCAACTGCTCGGCGTGGTGCATATGCACGACATGCTCAGAGCCGGTGTCGTTTAACAAAGGATAAATTATGAGCAGCACCGTCTATTTGGACACATGTTACGGCCCCATCGCTGAGAGCGTCATGCAACGCGCGGCCAACATTCGCCTGCTAATCTGTGATGTGGATGGCGTGATGTCCGATGGCCTGATTTACATGGGTAATCAGGGCGAAGAGCTGAAAGCATTCAACGTGCGCGATGGCTATGGTATCCGCTGCCTGATAACCTCAGGCATTGAAGTAGCGATTATTACCGGCCGCCGCGCTAAATTACTGGAAGACCGCGCTAACACCTTAGGCATTACCCACCTTTATCAAGGGCAATCTGATAAGCTGGTCGCCTATAACGAATTGTTGCAAGCAGTCAACTGCCAGCCTGAACAGGTAGCTTATATTGGCGATGACCTGATTGATTGGCCAGTCATGGCGCAAGTGGGATTATCTGTCGCGGTGGCCGACGCCCATCCGTTACTGCTTCCCAAAGCGCATTATGTGACGCAAATCAATGGCGGGCGCGGTGCGGTACGCGAGGTATGTGATTTGATATTATTGGCCCAAGATAAACTCGACGGTGCCAAAGGATTGTCGATATGAGTAAAACAAGACTATGGATAACCCTATCCCTGGCATTGATTGTTTTGGCATTGATTGGCTGGAATATGTCCGGTTTTAACCAGCAGGACGCGCAACCCGTGGCTGATAATAATGAGCCCTCTTCGCAAAGCCAGCATACTGTGACCGTGGTGTTTAATCCGGTCGGGCAGTTAAGTTATAAATTGGTCGCGGAAGACGTGCAAAATTTCAACACTCAGGAGCTGACGTGGTTTACCAAACCGGTCATGACGATGTTTGGTGATAATGCGGTTGCCACCTGGACAGTTCGGGCCGACCGCGCCAAGCTGACCAATGATAAAATGCTTTATTTGTATGGTCATGTTGAGGTCGATAGCCTGACTCCAGATGCACAATTGCAAAAAATTAAAACTGATAACGCCCAGGTTAATTTGATCACTCAGGATGTATCCTCAGACGATGAAGTTACCCTCTTTGGTGTTGGATTCACGTCTAACGGCATGAAAATGCGTGGGAACTTGCGGGACAAAACCGCCGAGCTGATTGAAAAGGTTAAAACCTCTTATGAAATCCAAAAATAAAATGCGCCATCTTTTGCTTGCCAGTTCACTTTTGGCCGCAAGTCTGCCCGCTCTGGCTTTAACGGGTGATACTGATCAGCCCGTCAAAGTTGATTCAGCCAAGCAAGCGTTGGATATGCAGGCGAATACCATCACCTTCACCGACAACGTCATTATCAAGCAAGGCACCATCGAGATTAAAGCGGATAAAGTGGTGGTGACCCGTCCTGGCGGTGATCAGAGCAAAATGGTCATCGAAGGTTATGGTAACCCAGTCACCTTCTACCAGATGCAAGACAGCGGTAAGCCCGTCAAAGGCCATGGTCAAAAATTGCGTTACGAAGTCGCAAATGATTTTGTGGTGTTGACTGGCAATGCTTATCTGGAGCAACTTGATAGCAATATCAAAGGTGATCGCATCACTTATCTGGTGAAAAAACAGCAGATGGAAGCCTTCAGTGACAAAGGCAATCGCGTCACAACCGTACTATTACCGTCCCAATTACAAGACAAAGGGCCAGCAGCTTCAGGCCAAAAGAAGAGTAAGTAATCATTTATGGCAACATTAATCGCAGAAAAGCTGGCTAAGGCGTACAAAGGCCGTAAAGTGGTCGAAGACGTTAGCCTGAGTGTAAAGTCCGGTGAGATTGTGGGTCTGCTTGGGCCAAACGGCGCAGGTAAGACCACCACTTTTTATATGGTCGTCGGCATTGTCCAGCGTGACGCCGGGCGCATTGTGATTGATGACGAAGATATCAGCCTCTTGCCTCTCCATGAACGCGCTCGTCGCGGCATTGGTTATTTACCGCAAGAAGCCTCCATCTTCCGCCGCCTGAGTGTATTTAATAACCTGATGGCGGTGCTAGAAATCCGTAAAGACCTCACTGCAGAACAGCGTCAAGAACGGGCTGATGAGTTGATGGAAGAGTTTCATATCACCCATCTGCGTGACAGTCTGGGGCAATCACTCTCTGGTGGTGAACGCCGCCGGGTTGAAATTGCCCGCGCATTGGCGGCAAATCCTAAGTTTATTCTGCTGGATGAGCCATTTGCTGGGGTTGACCCAATTTCTGTTATTGATATCAAAAAAATTATCGAACATCTGCGCGACAGTGGTCTTGGTGTACTGATTACCGACCATAACGTGCGTGAAACGTTAGACGTTTGTGAGCGGGCTTATATTGTAAGCCAAGGGCACTTAATCGCTCACGGCACACCACAGGAAATTTTGGCTGACGAACAAGTTAAACGTGTCTATCTGGGTGAAGAGTTCCGTCTCTAATCTTCTCCCAAGATGTATCGCAAGATTGTTTTCGGCCATTAAGGAAAATTGATACCGCATTATGAAGCAAGGTTTGCAACTCAAGTTCAGCCAACAACTGGCAATGACTCCGCAGCTTCAACAGGCTATTCGTCTGTTGCAACTTTCTACACTTGAACTCCAGCAGGAGATTCAGTTAGCGCTGGAGAGCAACCCCCTGCTTGAGCAAACGGATCTTCATGAAGAGATAGATGCCAAAGAAACGGTAGACAGCGAATCCCTTGATACCCGCGAAGCGCTGGAACAAAAAGATATGCCAGAAGAGTTGCCACTGGATGCCACCTGGGATGAGATCTACACCGCAGGTACGCCATCAGGAATGGGCAACGATTACAGTGATGATGAGTTGCCAGTCTACCAGGGTGAAACCACCCAAACGCTGCAAGACTACCTCATGTGGCAGGTGGATTTGACCCCCTTCTCTGAGACCGATGCTGCCATCGCGACCTCCATCGTCGATGCGGTTGATGAAACCGGCTACCTCACCGTTCCGCTGGAAGATATCCTGGAAAGCATGGGCGACGAGAGCATCGCGCTGGACGAAGTTGAAGCCGTACTCAAGCGGATACAGCACTTTGATCCTATTGGTGTAGCAGCACGCAACCTACGCGAATGTCTGCTGGTGCAACTATCGCAATATGCCAAAGATACCCCTTATCTTGCCGAAGCGCGCTTGGTCGTTAGCGATTATCTGGATTTGCTAGGCAACCATGATTTCCGCACAATGATCCGCTTAAGTCGGTTAAAAGAAGATACACTTAAGGAAGCGATCGCCCTGATTCAATCACTGGACCCGCGACCGGGCCAGTCGATCAATACCGGCGAATCTGAGTATGTCATTCCCGATGTTTTAGTTCGCAAAGACAAAGATCAATGGACGGTCGAGCTAAATGCCGATAGCATTCCACGCCTAAAAATTAATCAACACTATGCTGCAATGGGTAGCAATACCCGCAATGATAGCGACGGGCAGTTTATCCGCAGCAATCTGCAAGAAGCAAAATGGTTGATAAAAAGCCTTGAAAGCCGCAATGAAACGCTGCTGAAGGTTGCGCGTTGTATTGTAGAGCAGCAGGTAGCATTTTTTGAAAATGGGCCTGAGTTTATGAAACCCATGGTACTGGCTGATATTGCCCAAGCCGTTGATATGCATGAATCGACAATCTCCCGCGTGACTACGCAGAAGTTCCTGCACAGCCCTCGGGGGATTTTCGAGCTGAAATATTTCTTCTCCAGTCACGTCAATACCGAGAGCGGAGGCGAAGCCTCTTCCACCGCAATTCGTGCACTGGTGAAAAAATTGGTTGCGGCAGAAAATCCTGCCAAACCCCTTAGCGACAGTAAACTGACCACACTATTATGTGAACAAGGCATCATGGTGGCACGGCGAACCGTCGCGAAGTACCGAGAGTCGTTATCCATCCCGCCGTCAAATCAACGTAAACAGTTGGTTTGACCTGAACTGAGAAGGAAGACACTATGCAGCTCAATATTACCGGACATCATGTTGAAATAACCGAAGCATTACGCGAGTTTGTTACCACTAAATTTGCCAAACTTGAGCAATATTTTGATCGCATTAACCAAGTGTACGTGGTTTTAAGTGTCGAAAAAGTAAAACAAATTGCAGAAGCCACGGTGCATGTGAATGGAGGCGAGTTGCACGCGAGTTCAGAGCAGGAAGATATGTACGCCGCGATTGATATTTTGGTTGATAAACTGGCCCGCCAGTTGAACAAGCATAAAGATAAATTGAAACAACATTAAGAATCCTTGTAGCTATACCCAAAGTACGTGGAGTTGTAGAGGTGTTCACTGCGACTCCACGGGCGAAAGGTATAAGGTTCTATACGCGCTACATAACCTGATCCCGCAGCATAAATCGCCGCGGGATCAGGCTTAAAACAGCGCTTAAGTGAAAGATGAGATGATCAACGATCCAGCATTGCAATTAAGCTCGGTATTAAATATCGAGTGCACCAAAAGCGCCGTACATTGCGCAAGTAAAAAACGGGCTTTGGAAATTATCAGCGAGTTGGCTGCCAAACAGCTAAACCTGCCTTCACAGGTCGTTTTCGATGCTGTATTGACCCGCGAACGCATGGGCAGTACCGGCATTGGTAGTGGCATCGCGATACCTCATGGCAAGCTGGAGGAAGATACGCTGCGCGCCGTGGGTGTATTTATCCGCTTGGAACAACCCATTGCCTTCGATGCTATTGATAATCAACCTGTTGATCTATTATTTGCCTTGTTGGTTCCGGCAGATCAATGTAAAACTCACTTACACACTTTGTCTTTAGTGGCCAAGCGATTAGCTGATAAAACAGTGTGTCGCCGCCTACGTGCTGCACAGAGTGATGATGAGCTTTATCAGATCATTACGGAATTACCGCCAGAAACAGCGTAAACAGGTAAAGGGTGCCTTAGCAGCACGGGTCGATTCGCAGATCCGGCTGTTATAGCCGGAATGTCGATTCATAATAGTGGCGATGAGCGCCAAAGAGATACCAAGGGGAGTCACTCACATGGTGCTGATGATTGTCAGCGGCCGTTCCGGTTCAGGGAAGTCTGTTGCTTTACGCGCATTGGAAGATATGGGCTTTTACTGTGTCGATAACTTGCCCGTGGTTCTGCTGCCGCAATTGGCAAACACACTTGCCAGTATGAATATCTCAGTGGCGGTGAGCATAGACGTGCGCAATATGCCGGAATCTCCTGAGGTATTTGAACACGCCATGACTCAACTACCGGACAGCTTCTCACCACAGTTGCTGTTTTTGGATGCTGATCGCAATACCTTGATTCGTCGCTACAGTGATACCCGTCGCTTACACCCACTCTCAGCGAAAAATCTGTCACTAGAAAGTGCTATCGATGAAGAGAGTAGCCTGCTGGAGCCTCTGCGCTCACGGGCTGATCTGGTTATCGATACCTCTGAAATGTCAGTGCACGAGTTAGCTGAGATGCTGCGTACCCGCTTGTTGGGTAAACGTGAGCGCGAACTGACGATGGTGTTTGAGTCATTTGGCTTCAAGCACGGGATTCCCATTGATGCAGATTATGTTTTCGACGTACGTTTCCTGCCGAACCCACACTGGGACCCGAAACTACGCCCGATGACCGGTCTGGACAAACCTGTAATCTCCTTCCTTGATCGCCATACCGAAGTACACAACTTTGTTTACCAGACGCGCAGCTATCTGGAACAGTGGCTGCCCATGCTGGAAACCAATAATCGCAGTTATCTGACGGTGGCTATTGGTTGTACCGGCGGCAAGCACCGCTCGGTCTATGTTGCTGAACAATTGGCAGATTATTTCCGCGCTCGTGGCAAAAATGTCCAATCACGCCACCGTACTCTGGAAAAACGTAAACAATGACCGTCAAACAGACCGTTGAGATCAAGAACAAGTTGGGGATGCACGCCAGACCCGCAATGAAATTGTTCGAGCTGGTTCAGAGTTTTGATGCAGAAGTGATGTTACGTAATGACAGTGGAACTGAAGCTGAAGCCAGCAGTGTGATTGCACTGCTGATGCTGGACTCGGCGAAAGGCCGTCAGATTGAGGTTGAAGCGACCGGCCCTGATGAGATTCAGGCGCTAAGTGCGGTGATTGAACTGTTCAATTCGGGATTTGACGAGGATTAAGGGTTCAGTCGATGTGATCACGCAAGCCACAGCTTTAACAACCGAGCCAGTCACTGAACAAATAACATCTAAACAAACATAACCAGCACATACCCTAACTTAAGATATTTGAAATCAAAATATACTGGGTAATCGTTTGCTAATCATAAAAAATGCGGCTTTTGCCCCTTGCAGAGAAATGGCACGCGAGTATAATTCGCCACAATTTGCCGGGAGATATGATGAAAAGCTGCTTAGATTTCGCTCAACATCGTCGTTTTGTTGAAAATGACCCGATTGATGGCCGACAAAATGGCCAGCCAGCAGGCAGCAAACTGCCGTGGTTTCTCCCGTTGCTAAACCGATCCTGTCAGGCCCCTCATTGAGGGGCTTTTTTTTGTCTATCGATCGGGCCGAATTTTACATCAACCACATTAAAACCAATTAAGAGCCCGCGACCACGGGCAGTCACAGAGGAGAGCGAAAAATGGCCAACCCGTTGTATCACAAGCATATCATCTCAATTAATGACTTATGTCGCGATGACCTGGAACTGGTGCTACGTACTGCCGCCAGCCTGAAGAACCATCCGCAACCTGAGCTGTTAAAACATAAAGTGATCGCCAGTTGCTTTTTCGAAGCTTCAACCCGCACCCGTCTGTCATTCGAAACCTCGATTCATCGTCTGGGCGCATCCGTGGTCGGTTTCTCTGACAGCAGCAATACGTCGCTAGGCAAGAAAGGCGAGACACTGGCCGATACCGTGTCGGTGATCAGCACCTATGTGGATGCCATCGTCATGCGTCACCCACAGGAGGGCGCAGCCCGACTGGCGGCACAATTCTCCGGCAATGTACCGGTGGTCAATGCCGGTGACGGTGCAAACCAGCATCCAACGCAAACTTTGCTCGACTTATTCACCATTCAGGAAACCCAAGGGCGACTGGATAACATCAATATCGCCATGGTCGGTGACCTGAAATATGGCCGTACCGTGCACTCCCTGACGCAAGCGCTGGCAAAATTCGACGGCAATCGCTTCTTCTTTATCGCCCCCGATGCGCTGGCAATGCCCGCCTATATCCTGCAAATGTTGGACGAAAAAGGGATCGAATATAGCCTGCACGAAAGCATCGAAGAAGTGGTCGCGGATCTGGATATTCTCTACATGACCCGCGTACAAAAAGAGCGCCTTGACCCGTCAGAATACGCCAATGTCAAAGCACAATTTGTTCTACGCGCAGCGGATTTGAATGGCGCACGGGATAATCTCAAAGTGCTGCACCCACTGCCACGCATTGATGAAATCACCACCGATGTCGATAAAACGCCTTACGCCTACTATTTCCAACAGGCGGGGAATGGGATTTTTGCACGTCAGGCGCTGCTGGCACTGGTCTTAAACGCTGAATTGGCTCTTTGAGGGAGAATTGAACATGACTCAGGATTACAAACTACAGGTTGAAGCGATTAAATGTGGCACCGTGATTGACCATATTCCGGCGCAAATCGGGTTCAAATTGCTATCGCTATTCAAACTGACGGCGACGGATCAGCGTATTACCATCGGCTTGAATTTGCCATCCAAACGCTCAGGGCGTAAGGACCTGATTAAAATAGAAAATACCTTTCTGACTGAGCAACAAGCCAACCAATTGGCGATGTATGCCCCAGACGCGACCGTCAACCGCATCGATAACTACGAAGTGGTGAAGAAACTCACCCTCAGCCTGCCAGAGCAGATCGACGGCGTTCTCACCTGCCCGAACAGTAACTGCATCAGCCACAATGAGCCAGTCGACTCCAGCTTCAAAGTGAAGGCCAAATTGGGCGAGATCCACCTGAAGTGCCAATATTGCGAGAAAGAGTTCGATCATCAAGTGGTGCTGCAAGCGGATGAAGTGTTGTAAATGGATGGCAAGCTGTAAGCAAATTAACACGGTGACCCGTAGCAAACTTAGTGCGTGCGGGTTGCCGTTATTCATCCCAGCTTTATAATAGTAGCGATAATTATACCCGATAGATTTCATGATGCAGCCAACACACCTGCCACTTGAAAGATAGCGGGTATATCTTTTCTGCATCACGTAAACCAGGAGTCACCATGTCACGCATTATCAGCACTGAACTTGCCCCTGCCGCCATTGGCCCTTATGTCCAAGGTGTTGATTTGGGCAGCATGATCTTCACTTCCGGCCAGATCCCGGTTGACCCTAAAACCGGTCTGGTGGCTGATGATGTTTCAGCTCAGGCACGTCAGTCACTGGAAAATGTGAAAGCTATCGTCGAAGCGGCTGGCCTGAAAGTGGCCGATATCGTGAAAACCACGGTATTCGTGAAAGATTTGAATGATTTCAGTACAGTTAACGCCACTTACGAAACCTTCTTCAATGAGCACAATGCACCCTTCCCGGCGCGTTCATGTGTTGAAGTCGCCCGTCTGCCAAAAGATGTCAAAATCGAAATCGAAGCTATCGCGGTACGTCGTTAATTCTGATGTCATTGCGCCCACGGCTGGTGATCGCCAGCCGTGTTTTACTGCTCCTCCATGAATACTTCCACCCTCTTTTCTCTGTGCTCCATTGCAGATCATCATGCTCAGATGTGGCAATTTTCTGCCCATAAATAAAGCAGCAGGCTCACTTATTGCCCCCTAATAGTGCTGAAATCGCGCTAATCCCCCTTATTTTGCCTGTTTTACGAGCTGGCACAGTTTATGCCTGATCCTGACTACAGCCTGTTCTGTTAGCGAGGTGATAATGCTGAACATCGACCTTTCCGCATCACGATTTTTCGATGAAATGTTACTGGCGCAGGGACAACACCGAAGCCATTACGACGCCTACTGGCAATGGTTACAACAGGCCGATCAGCTGACAATTGCGCGTAAGCGTGAAGAAGCTGCACTGCTGTTTCACCGGGTGGGCATTACCTTCAATGTGTATGGTGATGATGATGGTGCGGAGCGCTTAATCCCGTTCGATAGCGTGCCACGTATTATTCCCGCCAGTGAATGGCAGATGTTGGACCGTGGCATTCGTCAACGTGTTCAAGCGCTGAATGCGTTTCTGCATGATATTTACCACGATCAACACATCCTAAAAGCAGGGATTATTCCGGCTGAACAAGTGTTAGCCAATGACCAATATCAGCCCTGTATGCAAGGGGTAAACCTACATCGCGACACCTACGCACACATCATTGGCGTGGATATGGTGCGTAACAGCGATGGCCTCTATTATGTGTTGGAGGATAACCTGCGCACCCCGTCCGGCGTCTCCTATATGCTGGAAAACCGCAAAATGATGATGCGGCTCTACCCGGAACTGTTTGCGCAGCAACGTATTGCTCCGGTTGAGCGCTACCCTTCCCATCTATTGCAAACCCTGCGCGAAAGCACGCCCGTTAACGATCCTACCGTGGTGGTACTGACCCCAGGTCGCTTTAACAGCGCCTATTTTGAGCACAGTTTTCTGGCGCAACAGATGGGGGTCGAGCTGGTTGAAAGCGCGGATCTGTTTGTCAAAGAGGGGGCGGTCTTTATGCGCACCACCGCCGGCCCTTGCAAGATAGATGTGATCTATCGGCGAGTGGATGATGCCTTCCTCGATCCACTGGCTTTCCGCCCTGACTCGATGTTAGGTATCCCCGGACTGCTGTCAGTCTATCGGGCTGGTGGGGTGGTATTGGCTAACGCAATTGGTACTGGCGTTGCAGATGATAAATCTATCTATCCCTATGTACCGGACATGATTCGTTTTTACCTCACCGAAGATCCTATTCTGGCGAATGTCCCCACCTGGCAATGCCGCCAACCTACTGATTTATCTTATGTGTTGGCTAATCTGGATCAAATGGTGGTGAAAGAGGTACATGGTGCGGGGGGCTATGGCATGTTGATCGGTCCCGCCGCCACACAAGCGGAGATTGCCCAATTCCGCCAATTGCTACTGGCGCGGCCACAAAACTACATCGCACAAGAGACCCTCGCGCTCTCGACCTGCCCGACCTTTGTGAACAACGGCCTGGCCCCGCGCCACATTGATTTGCGCCCTTTTGCCCTGTCTGGCGCGGAAATTCGTTTGGTACCCGGCGGTCTAACCCGCGTGGCTCTGGCGGATGGCTCACTGGTGGTTAACTCCTCGCAAGGCGGCGGCACCAAAGACACTTGGGTATTGGAGGATGATGCATGCTAAGCCGAACAGCCAGCGAGCTTTATTGGATGGCCCGTTATCTTGAGCGGGCAGAAAACATCACGCGGGTACTGGATGTCACCAATCGACTATCGATGATGCCCACCAGCACCCGCGTGAATTTTGATTTACTGGTGCCTCTCAGTTTAAGCAACACCCAAGCCTTGTTTGCCGAACACTATCCGCAGGTCTCCATGACCCACCTGCTGAATTTCTTCGTACTCGACAGCAATAACCCCAGCAGTATTTTTAGCTGTTTACAGATGGCTTGGAACAATGCCCATGCAGTACGCGGTAGCTTGTCGTCCGAGGTATGGGAAAGCATCAACGCCACTTGGATTGAGATGAAACAGCTGCGGCGACAGGGGATCAGCGCCGCCGGTATCGATGCCTTTTTTGACTGGGTTAAGGAGCGCTCACATCTCTTTCGTGGCGCGGTTTACGGCACCTTGCTGCGCAGCGATGCGCTCTATTTTATTCGTCTGGGCACCTTGATTGAGCGGGCTGACAGCACCGCACGTCTGTTGGATGTGAAAAACCAATTACTGGATAACGACGATGACCCGGTGCGCGAATACTACCGAATGGACACCTTGCTGCGGGCCGTCAGTGCGCGTGAGGCATACCACAGCCTGTACAAACAGCAACTTAGCCGCGAGGCGATTGCGGAACTATTGATTCTACGCAACGAGATCCCACGCTCCCTGCTGGCCTGCATCAACGACATGGAGCAGCAGTTGGAATTGATTGGCGGCAATCGCAGTAATCAGCCACGGCGGTTGGTCAGTATCTTGCTTGCCGAGCTGCGTTTTAGCAGCATTAACGATGTGATGGCTGATGGCCTGCACATCTATCTGATGGATTTTTTAGGCAAGATCAATGCGATCGCTGACAGCATTCGTCAAACCTATCTGGAGGTCCAATGAGACTGAATGTCGATCACAGTACCCATTACACCTATGCACAGCAAGTGCAGCACAGCACGCAATATCTGCGCCTGACACCACAAGATTCTGCCCACCAGCGGATTTTATCCTGGCAACTGACCTTGCCGGAAGAGGCCATCTGCACCACTGATGCCTTTGGCAATGTGCTGCACGTGCTGACACTGGATAAACCCCATCAAGCCATCACCATTCAGGCTCAGGGTGTGGTGGAGATTGAAGATAACGTGGAGGATGACAGTGGCGACCATCTCTCCCCACTGGTGTTTCTGCGCCACAGCCCACTCACTCAGCCGGACACCGCCATCCGCCAATTTGCTTCAGGTTATTGTCAGGGCGCGCCCCATGCAGATGCGCAATTGGATTGTCTAACACTGATGATGGGCGAGCTGCTGGCAAAAATGCCCTACAGCCCCGGCACCACGACGGTCCAAGACAGTGCAGCCCAGGCTTTTGCCGCCGAGCAAGGGGTATGTCAGGATCACACTCACGTCTTTCTTGCCTGTTGCCGAAGTTTAAATATTCCGGCACGCTATGTAAGCGGCTATCTTTATACAGAATCCTCCAGTCATGTCGCGACCCATGCGTGGGCAGAAGTGTGGCTGGGTGGGCATTGGCAGAGCTTTGACGTCACCAATAACACCTGCAAACCGAATCAGCATTTGAAACTGGCGGTGGGCATAGACTATCTGGATGCCTGCCCAGTGCGCGGTATTCGCCGAGGCGGTGGCTATGAAGATATGCAAACCATTGCTGCTGTGCATATGTTATCGACCCCACGACGTGATTTGTCGCAATAAAAGGACTCATTTTTATGACCTACTGTGTGGCCATGCGGCTGTCGTCCGGGTTAGTGTTTGCTTCCGATTCCCGAACCAATGCCGGAGTGGATCATATTTCCACTTTTCGTAAATTGCATCTGTTCCAGCAAGAGGGCGAACGAACGCTGGTGGTGCAAAGTGCGGGCAATCTAGCGACCACACAGAGCATTGTCAGTTTACTGCAACGCCGCTGTTTGGACCCCGAACAAACCAACCTGATGAATGTCGGTTCAATGTACGAAGCTGCCACCCTGTTGGGTGAAACGGTGCGCGAGGTGATCAACCGGGACAGCGGCGCGCAGCAAAACAGTGGCGGTACAGATTTCAACTGTAACCTGTTGTTAGGTGGGCAGATTAAAGGCGAAGGGCTACGGCTGTTCCACATCTATCCGCAGGGTAATTTTATTGAAGCCACCCAGGACACGCCCTATTTTCAGATTGGCGAGAGTAAATATGGTAAGCCCATTATTGATCGTGTGTTGAGTTACGATACCGCGCTGGATCAGGCGATGCAGTGTGCATTAATTTCGATGGACTCGACTTTGCGCAGTAATTTGTCAGTGGGCTTGCCGCTGGATGTGATGATCTACCCCCTCGACAGTTTCAGCACCGAGCAGCAGTATCGAATCACCGAGGATCACCCCTATTTTATGATGATCCGTAAGGGGTGGGGCGAGGGGTTAGTGAGTATTTTTGCGCAGTTACCGGTGCTGAGGTTAGCGCCATGATGGATCAGATCAAGTTTCGGTTGATAGACGTTCAGGTTATCGGTTCGGTTGACATGAGAGCAGCGTTCACTTGACCTCCAGCGCCTCAACCGCCAAAGGGGCCATAAGCGTGGCCCCTTGTGGAATCCCGCGCTTCGCACGTATCGCTTGCCCACTTCGTGGGTTCCCTCAATCATCGTTTCGGCTGACGGACCGGGCCGATTCACTCCTGTTCAAGCGGCCCTCGCTCGGCATCCATGCCTCGCGTCCTACCTCCACTCTTCACTCGGCAGCTCAAATGTGCTTTTAACATCAAAATCTAAAAATGGGTTTGGTTTTGAATTGGTTTTTGACCTTGAGCGCAGTCAGGAATATTGCCGACAAAGATTGCAGGCCGAATGAGCCGCATGGACGCGGCGAAAGGGGCTGTCGAGCTGGGAGCGAGTCAGCCCCGGTTCGAACAGCCGGCAAGCTGCCGGAGGGCACTGCGACAGCAGTAATATTTCGCGCAAGCCGCAGGTGCAGGAGGGCCGGTCTGCCCTCCTGCTCGGTTGAGGCCGCGAAGGTAAGGTAATCACTGAACGAATATCAACCGAAACTTAATCCGATCCCCATTAGATCCCATTAATCCCTAACCCAATAAACCCCCTCATACCCCCGCAATACACTCTCCTGCGGCTGGAAAGCGCTTTCACCATAGCTGCTCATCAATAACTGCCAGTTGCCATCCAGCGCGATCCCCTCTGGCTGCCATGCCTGCGGTTCACCACTCAGGTTCGCTACCACCAACAACTGCTTCCCCTGCCAACTGCGCAAATAACACCATAAATCAGGGTGCTGCGGGCAGAGATCCTGATAATCGCCAAAGGTGAACACATCATGTTGCTTACGTAGGGCGATTAAATATTGGTAGGCATAAAATACCGAATCAGCATCTGCCAGTGCAGCATCGACATTGATATCAGCATAGTTACTGCAAGGTTCAATCCATGGTGTGCCTTGGCTGAATCCCGCATTGCGGCTGCGATCCCACTGCATCGGCGTGCGGCCATTATCGCGGGATTTCGCCGCCAGAATCGCCAATAACGTATCCGGATCGCGCCCTTTGGCACTCAACTCAGCAAACATATTCAGGCTTTCTACATCACGATATTGGCTGATGGCACTGAAATTAGGATTGGTCATCCCAATCTCTTCACCCTGATAGATATAGGGGGTGCCCTGCATACCATGCAGCACCATCGCCAGCATCTTGGCCGCAGGCAGGCGCAATGCCCCTTCATCACCAAAGCGCGACACAATGCGCGGCTGGTCGTGATTACACCAGAACAACGCATTCCACGCACGGTTATGCATCCCCTGCTGCCACTGGTTAAAAATCTGCTTTAGCTCGACCCGATCCGGTGGCATTAGCGACCACTTCTCGCCATTGAGATAATCGACTTTCAGATGATGGAAATTAAAGGTCATCGACAGCTCATCACCCCCTAATGCGGCATAACGCTGGCAATGTTCAAGGCGGGTGGAGGACATCTCGCCCACCGTCATCAGGCCGCGTGGTTGAAACACATCGCGGCTCATCTCTTGCAAAAATTCGTGGATACGGGGGCCATCGGTATAGAAACGGCGGCCATCGCCCTCAAAATCATCAGGGAAGTCCTGCTGTTTGGAAACCAGATTGATCACATCCAGCCGCAAGCCATCAACACCCATATCCGCCCAGAACTCGCACACTTTTTTCAGCTCATCACGTACCGGCTGATGTTCCCAGTTCAAATCTGCCTGCTCGGTGGCGAATAAATGCAGGTAATATTGGCCACTGGCGGCGTGCCATTGCCAGGCGTTGCCGCCAAATTTCGAGCGCCAGTTATTTGGCAAGTTATCGCCCTCACCATCGCGCCAGATGTAGAACTGGCGATAAGGGCTGCTGCGGTCTTGCGAGGCTTTAAACCAGGCGTGCTCGGTGGAGGTGTGGTTGAACACCATATCCATCACAATGCGAATTCCGCGCTGATGGGCTTGCGCCACCAGATTTTTGAAGTCGTCCAGTGTGCCGTAAGCCGGGTCGATGGCGCAGTAATCCGCGACGTCATAGCCATTATCCACTTGCGGCGAGACATACACGGGCGTCAGCCAAATGGCATCAATACCCAGTTTTTGCAGATAATCCAAACGTTGCGTCACCCCCGCCAGATCACCAAAACCATTACCGGTGCTGTCCTGAAAACTCTTCGGGTAAATCTGATAAATGACGCCGTTTTGCCACCAAGGGATAGGATTATTCATAGCAGACTCTTTATTCGTAGAAAAACAGAAAAATGGAAAAAACGACGCCGCCAGCGGATCACCACCCGCGGCGTTTCATGACTTAGACTGGCAGCTCGCCGCGACTCTCTTTACGCTTATAAACCATAATCGTCAGCACCAGTGGCACCACAATCGCCACTAACATTGCCAGAGCATAAATGCCCCAGAACTGCGGTTTAATGGATAGAATTCCCGGCAGACCGCCGACACCGATGCCGTTCGCCATCACCCCCGTCAACCCACAAATCAGACCCGCCAGCGCTGAGCCAATCATGGCGCAGAGCATCGGGAAGCGGTATTTCAGGTTGATACCGTACATTGCGGGTTCGGTGACGCCGAGGTAAGCCGAAATAGCCGCGGGCACAGAAATTTCGCGCTCATTAATCTTACGGCTAATAATGATGATACCCAGTACTGCAGAGGCCTGCGCGATGTTAGACAGTGCAATCAACGGCCAGACTGGCGTACCGCCCATGCTCTGAATCATCTGCATATCAATGGCTAACGTAGTTTGATGCACGCCCGTGATAACCAGCGGCGCATACAGGAAGCCAAACAGCGCGGCCCCAATCGGCGCGAAACTGCCGGTCATCACTGCTTTCACGCCCCATGCCACCCCATCACCAATCATGCGGCCAAATGGCCCGATCAGCGTATGGGCGAGGAACACCGCCAGCAGCAGGGAAACCACTGGCACCACCACCAGATAGAGGTAAGCAGGGATGATTTTCTTCAGGTTGGTTTCAATCCAGCCCAGCGCTAAACCCGCCAGAATTGAGGGGATAACCTGCGCCTGATAACCCACTTTTTCAATGGTGAACCAGCCAAAGTTCCACACCTCAGGAATTTGTTGGCCCAGCAGATAGGAGTTCATCAGCTGCGGTGAAACCAGCGTGATACCCAGCACAATCCCCAATACTGGCGTGCCGCCCATTTTCTTCACTGTCGACCAACAGATCGCTACCGGCAGGTAGAAGAAGATGGCTTCGCCCAGTAACCAGAGGAAGTCATAGAGGGTTTTCCACGCCGGATACATCTGCGCCAGCGTTTTGCCGTCAGTCATCGGGATATCACCGATCACATTACGGAAGCCGAGGATCAAGCCCCCGCTGATCAGTGCCGGTAACAGTGGGAAGAAGATCTCGGCAAAGTGAGAAATGCCGCGCTCAAACCAAGTCATGTTCTGCCGCGCAGCCAGCTTAGTTTGCTCTTTATCCACCTCATTTAGGCCAATTTTGGCGATCAGCGCTTGATAGTAATCATCGACTTCTGGCCCGATGACCACTTGAAATTGCCCCGCATTGGTAAAGCAGCCTTTAACCATCGATAGATTTTCGATCTCTTTTGGCGAAGCTTTCGACGGGTCATTTAATACAAAACGTAGCCGGGTAATGCAGTGGCTGACGGAGGCAATATTCTCTCTGCCTCCCACCAGTACGATCAATTGGTCGATATCTTGTTGTTTTACTTTGCTCATTTCAACGTACCTTTCAACGGTGGGATAGCATGCTGAGTGATAAGGTTTTTTTAATCTGTAAGGCCTATCTTGAATAAAAAAGAGTGAAAAATGGTCGTCGGCATTAAGAGCGTCGCCAGTATTAAAACCATAGCCGGTTAAATATTCGGCTAATTAAAGATTAGCTACGTATTTATATTTATGGAATGGGAACGTTCCCAACTTGCGTTGAAGATCACAATTTGGCAATTTTTTGTGCCAGATAAGCCGCCAAAAACAGAAGCGCTACCGCAATTCATTCCCACCACTCAGGATGGGATAGCGGCTAATAGCAGTGTGAGAGAAGAGGCATTAGGCCAGTTGACCGGGGATGATAATCTGTTGAATTGGCAGACTATGATTAAGCTGAGCCAGCAGTTGTTGCGCCGCTTTCACACCCGCAGTGCCATAACCCAGCTCGACTGACAGGGTATTGGGGAACAGAAAGTGCAGCAGCGGCGTATTACCAATGCCGCACACCTGAATATGTTGCTGGCCCTGCTGCTGTAAGTACTTACTCACTCCCATGGCGATGGTATCAGAAGCACAGACCAGCGCCGAGGTATCCGGTTTTATCACTTGAGGTGCCAGTTGAAAGCCACTCTGATAGCTCAGCTCACCCAGTGCAACTGTCGCTGTCAGGCCGTGCTGCTGGCTGTAATCGAGATAAGATTGATGGCGGCGCATACCGGTGGTGGCATCCGATGGCTGCACGCCGATATAACTGATATGACGATGTCCGGCATGGCGTAACTTATCCATCAGCAGGCGCACCGCGCCTTCATCGTCGTAACAAACAGAAGAGTAGCCCGCATACTCCCGCGCCAACACCACCATTTTCTCTTGCCACGGCGAGAGCATATCTGCGGTTAACCCAGTGAAACCAAACAAAATCACCCCATCCACATTGCGCTGTTGCAGTACATGCAGATGCTCGCCCACCAAGGTGGGATCAAACTGGCTCTCCATCAGAATCGGGTCGTAACCTTGCTGATAGAACAGTGGCAGCATGGTGCGTACCGCCTGATTTTCAGACGGTGAATCCAGACGCGAGACAATAATCGCCACCACTTTATCGCTCTGTCCCCGCATGGCACGAGCGGATTTTGATGGGGTAAAGCCCTGCTGACGAATAACCGCCTCAACCCGCTCGCGCGTCTGTGGGCTGACACTGCCTTCGTTATTCAATACCCGCGAAACCGTGGATTTTCCAACTCCACTCATGCGGGCAATGTCCTTAATGGTTAAGCGGTTTTGCATGGTTTACCTAATGTTTAGGTTTAGAAATATATAATAAACTGATTATTTATATTTGACGGCATACAGGGAAGCATAGCATGCACAGAATCAGACTCAGCGCATGATATCCCAATGACCAGCAGCAAGTTGTCACCCTAACGGATTATCTTCTCGTCAGGGTGATTTTTGCCGTGTTAACAATAGTTATACCGTTTAGTGTCTGTTTGGTTGCTAAGCTTATGGTTAGCTGCAACGTCAATTATTTACCGGAGGTTAACTAACCCGTGGACCCTGTTCCCTCAATCTGCACCCGCTGGGTGCCTCCGGTCCGGTAATTCCTCATTTGAGGTGATTGCTGACCGGATAACAATCTGGTCGGCAGTCATCGCGCACTCTCCCTGCGTTGGTTTCTGCTGATGATGTTTTTTTGCGCTTCTATGGCCGTGTTGCTGTGGGCGCAACATGAAGGCCATCTAATAAACGGCTCCATGGCATGACAGTAAGGTTTGAACCATGCGCGTTAAAAATTTCACCCGGCAGTTGCTCAATGTATTGAGCCGTAGCCTACCTCGCCGCCTGATCCGCCGGGAAACCATGCTAGACGGTTTACCGCAGGGAAGTGCGGCTAAAGTTCTGCCCGCTGCACTGACACAGCAGCGTTTGCAGTGCGCCAATGAGACGCCACAGCAGCTGTACCAGCGCTTCCAGAGCCACCCGGAAGGGTTGACCGAGCAGGAAGCGGAGGCGATTCGCCTCAACAGTGGCAATAATGAAATTGAGAATCAGCAGGCCACCCGCTGGTGGGTTCACCTATGGCACTGCTACCGCAACCCATTTAACTTGCTGCTAACCATTCTGGCGCTGATCTCCTATGCCACCGAGGATCTTACTGCCGCACTGGTGATTGGCGCCATGGTATTGATCTCCACCCTGATGCATTTTATTCAGGAAGCGCGCTCAAGCCGCGCGGCAGATGCGTTGAAAGCCATGGTCAGCAACACCGCTACCGTGATCCGCAGCGATGCCCATACCGGCAAGAGCGAGCACCGCGAGCTGCCCATTTCACAGTTGGTCCCCGGCGATATCATCAAGCTCTCTGCTGGCGACATGATCCCGGCAGACTTGCGCATTTTAGTGGCAAAAGACCTGTTTATCAGTCAGGCCGCATTGACCGGTGAATCACTGCCAGTGGAGAAATTGGCCCAGTGCCGTGAGTGTGAGGAGCAGAACCCGCTGGAGCGCGATACCCTGTGCTTTATGGGCACCAATGTGGTCAGCGGCACGGCGCTGGCGATAGTCATCGGCACTGGCAACCAAACCTATTTTGGCCTGTTGGCTGAGCGGGTGACTCATCAGGATGAGCAACCAAACGCCTTCCAGAGTGGCATCAGTAAAGTCAGCTGGCTGCTGATCCGCTTCATGTTGGTCATGACGCCCATTGTGTTGCTGCTCAATGGTTTTACCAAAGGCGACTGGTGGGAAGCTGCGCTTTTTGCCCTCTCCGTCGCGGTCGGTTTAACCCCCGAAATGCTGCCAATGATCGTCACCTCAACGCTGGCAAAAGGGGCAGTGAAGCTCTCGCAACAGAAAGTGATCGTCAAACGACTGGATGCGATTCAAAACTTTGGTGCAATGGACGTTCTGTGCACCGATAAAACTGGCACCCTGACCCAAGATAAAATCGTGTTAGAGAGCCATACCGATGTGTTTGGTGCCAGCTGTGAGCGAGTGCTGCACTACGCTTGGCTCAACAGTTACTACCAAACTGGGCTGAAAAATTTACTGGATGTGGCGGTACTCTCCTCCATGACGGGATCTGCCATCACCGAGTCTCAGGCCGCCGACACACTGGCGGGTTACCGCAAAATCGATGAAATCCCCTTTGATTTCGAACGCCGCCGCATGTCCGTGGTCGTCAGCGATAAATCAGATTATCACGAGCTGATCTGCAAAGGTGCGCTGGAAGAGATGCTCTCCATTTGTCGCCATGTGCGCCATGGGGATGAGGTGATCCCTCTGACTGACGCACTGTTGGCCCGTATTCGCCGGGTGACGGATGAGCAGAACCAGCAAGGGCTGCGGGTGGTTGCCGTCGCGACCCGCATTCTCCCCGCCTATCAGCGAGATTATGCGGTTATCGATGAGTATGACCTGATTTTGGAAGGGTATATCGCCTTCCTCGATCCACCGAAAGAGAGCACCGCCCCAGCGCTGTTGGCGCTGAAACACAATGGTGTTAACGTAAAAATTCTGACTGGCGACAATGAGTTAGTGGCGCGTAAGGTTTGCAAAGATGTCGGATTATCTGTCGAGCGAGTTCTGCGCGGCAATGATATTGAGCAGATGACAGAGGCGGAACTGACCGAAGCCACCCGCACCACTACGGTGTTTGCCAAACTGACGCCAATGCATAAAGAGCGCATTGTGCAAAACCTGCGGGCAGCGGGCCATGTGGTGGGTTTTATGGGGGATGGCATCAATGATGCGCCCGCTCTACGGGCGGCTGACATTGGGATCTCCGTGGATTCGGCGGTGGATATCGCCAAAGAAGCGGCCGATATCATTTTGCTGGAAAAGAGCCTGATGGTGCTGGAACAGGGGGTTATCGAAGGCCGCCGCACCTTCGCCAACATGCTGAAATATATAAAAATGACTGCCAGTTCCAACTTTGGTAACGTCTTCAGCGTGCTGATTGCCAGTGCATTTTTGCCTTTCTTGCCGATGCTGCCACTGCATCTGTTAATCCAAAACCTGCTATACGATATTTCGCAGATTGCCATTCCGTTCGATAACGTCGACGAGGAGCAATTGGCGAAACCGCAGCGCTGGAACGCCGGTGATCTGGGACGGTTTATGGTGTTCTTTGGCCCGATAAGTTCTATTTTTGACGTATTGACCTTTAGCCTGATGTGGTGGGTATTTAAGGCGAATACGCCAGAAATGCAGACGTTGTTCCAGTCCGGTTGGTTTGTCGAGGGGCTGCTGTCCCAGACATTAATCGTGCATATGATTCGCACCCGTAAGATTCCATTTATCCAGAGCCGCGCCTCATGGCCGCTCTGTTTGATGACACTGGCAGTGGTGGTCATCGGCATCGGGCTAACCTTCTCGCCCCTGGCAGGATTCCTGCAATTACAAGCGCTGCCACTCGCTTACTTCCCGTGGCTGATAGTGATTCTGGCGGGTTATATGGTGACGGTGCAGTGGGTGAAAGGGTGGTTTGTCAGGAGATATGGGTGGCAGTGAGGGAGGGGGAGCACATTTTTAGTTTCAGTTGAGGACTGGATCTGGTTTCGGTTGAAGATTGGATCTGATTTCGGTTGAGGACTGGATCTGATTTCGGTTGATATTCGTTCGGTGATCACTTTGACTCCGCCGCCTCAACCGAGTCGGGCCGCAGGGCGGCGGCCCAACACCCGCGCCTTTGCGCGAAATATTGCCCTGCGGGTAAACCTCCTACGTCTTTCGGCTAACGAGCCAGCGCGATTCGCATCCATGCTCAAGCGCGCTTTTCGCGGCCGTCCATGGCCGCTCACTCTATCCTCCATCCTCGTCGGCAATTTTTCTGATTGCGCTTAAGGTCAAAACCTACAAGTCATGGTTTTGACCTTGAAGTTTAACAGCACATTTGAGCTGCCGAATGAAGAGAGAAGGTAAGGAAAACGGGCTGGACGCCATTGGCGGTTGAGGCATCAGAGATAAGGTGATCGCCGATCTCATGTCAACCGAACCGATCACCAAACCAAACCGAAACTTGAACCCTAAGTTAAATGCGACTCAAACAATCAATCGCTATCGCCTTAAAACTATCAAAATGCTGACTACTCAACAAACGACTCATTGAGCGCTCTCGCACAAAGGTGACGAACAGATCGTAAATCGCCATCGCCTCTTCATAATCGGTTTTACTGATCGCGAGCAAGAAAATAACATAGGCGACTTCGCCGTCCCCCCAGGCAATACCATTAGGGGCCAGTAACGTCACCACCACCGTTTTCTTCGCCAATAAGCCCAGCGAATGTGGCAGTGCGATCCCCTCGCCTAGCATGGTGGAGACAATCGCTTCCCGCTCAACCACTGACGGGTAGAAATCCGCGTCAACAAACCCTTCCGCCTCTAACTGACCGCAGACTTTCTCGAACAACTGCGCCTGCGTCATTGGCTGGTCGATAATCATGAAGTGTTGGCGATCAAAAAACTTTTCCAGCATGTAGGGGCGAGTCCGATCCACCAACACTAGCTTGCCCAACTGCTCCAACTGATACTCGGTCGGGAATGGCGACATGACCACCACTGGCTTGTTTTTTTCAGCTAATCGCGAGTTGGAAATAATGAAATCTTCGTCGATATGGTCGAGAATTTCGTAGTCACGCAGGGAAATAGTCTGTGTCATCACAATTTGTGGATACTTGCGGGAAATCTGCGCCTGAATCATGCGGGTGGTGGAGTTACCGGTATCACACACCAGCATTACCTGCGGATGGCGCTGATAACCAATGTTGTAATGGCGCTCCAGCCCTACCCCAATATGCAGCACCAGATAGCCGATTTCATTCTCACTCAGGCTGTAAGGGGTATATTTTCCCCAACTGGATACCGCCGCCAGCGTGACATCATAGGCCATAGGATAGTGCTGTTTAATATTGGATAACAATGGGTTAGGAATGGTTATTTGATACTTCACCCGCGTGATCATGGTTTTGATATGGGTGAGAAGGTCACTGCGCAGCTGCTTATCACCCTGCAAATTGTAATTATAATGCGCGTTGATATACGAGAGGATGTAATCCACCAGCGTCTCTTCATCATCAGCATTGATTTCACTCGGTCGGCTGGTGCTAGGCTGGCTAGCTTGCACCCGACGGGCGGCAATATTGACCCGCAAATAAGCTTCTTCCGCTGCTGAAATATCTTTTCCGGACAGTAACTTAAGCTCATTCGCCAAGCGGCCTGATGCCAGTTTCACCGCCTCATCCACATCTTCTGCATCAAAATCTGATAACGGATAGCCGTCAGTGATACGTTTTATCGCCACTGCACAGTAGAAAATCAGATATTGCTCACCTTCATCAGTCAACCGCACCCCATATTGATCCAAGAGCGCGTGTAACATTCCGGTCAGTTCAGGGATAGCCTGAATACTCAGAAACTCATTTTTTAATAATGGGTTATCAGTATCTTGCAGTTGAAGTTGGAACAAAAGATCCGTCAGACAGGTGCGGATCGCCAACTCTGTCCCAAACAATTTCATGCCATAGCGGGGCTTGGTTTCAATCGTCAGATGGTAGCGGTTTAGCCTCTCTCTCACCTCAGCCATATCATTTTGCAGTGTGCCACGGCTGACAAACCATTCATCGGCTAAATCTTCCAGCTTCAATGAAAAAGCAGAGGTCAGAAAACGGATTAACAGATAGTGCACTCGCTCATTGGCAGTGCGCGGGGTTAAATGCGTTTTGCGATTTTGCTGCTGTAGAGCGCGAAAGCGTTCGGCGTCATCAATCATGAGTCGATAACCAAAGCCACGGTTATGCACAAAGTGTGCGCCATAATGCTCAAGAATTTCATTCAACGCCGTGATATCAGCCCGCACAGTACGTGTCGAGACCGCAAAGCGTTTCGCCAGCTCATCCTGAGGCAGCGTTTCCGATTGCAGGGCATCGAACATATAGGCCAGACGTTGATAGGGAAATCTCACTGCTCCACTCCGTTATTCAGACATGCTGTTTTTCAAGGCATTGAGTGCTTCCCCTGCCAGTATGTGCGCAGGGGGCGTAGCTCACATCATTTTTTCTGTACTGGCGGTACAAACACCATCTGCGATGGGCTGCCGACAGCCGTGTAGCCTGGTACAAAGGTCAATTTGCCACTTTGCGGATCAACTTTAAAGCGGGTTATATTATCGCTGCGCTGGTTCATGGCGTACAGGTAGTGGCCTGTCGGATCGAGCACCAGCGTGCGTGGATAGTCGCCTCGCGTCCAGACCTGGTCTATCGGCTTGAATGCGCCGTCAGCAGTCACGGCAAACTGACCGATGCTGTTATGCAGGCGATTCGCCACATACAGGAACTTGCCCTCTTTCGACAGCGTCAAGCCCGCGGCAAAGCTTGTGCCACGGTAATCTGCTGGCAATGATGACAGCGTATGTAACTGCTTGAGCGTACCTTTCTGCGGGTCCAATTGATAGCTGGTCAGGGTCGAGGCTTCTTCATTGATTAAGAATAGCGTCTTGCCATTAGGATGGAACACAAAATGACGCGGTCCCGCGCCCGCGGATGAGGCGCTGATATATGGCGGATCATTGGGTGTTAACTTGCCGCTATCAGCATCGAAACGGTACTGATAAATACGATCCAACCCCAGATCAGTGGAAAACACGAATTTGCCGCTGGGATCACTGGCAATCATATGGGCATGCGGGCCATTGTGATCACTGATAGCAAAGCTCCCTTCCACCGCTGCCGCCGGTTTAGCCGCACCTGCCAGGCCTTCATCTTGCTCTACCGAACTGGCTTCGGACAATTTCCCGCCACTTTGCACTGGGAATGCCGCCACCGAACCGCTGATATAGTTAGCCACCAACAAATGGTTGCCAGATGGCGTCAATGAGAGGTACACCGGCCCAGCGCCCTGAGAATCAACCTGATTGAGCAGCGTCAAGCTGCCATCCGTCGGATTGATACTGTAAGCCGCGATAGCCCCATGTTTGCCACCATTGTAGTCCGCGACTTCACTGGCGACGTATAAGGTTTTTCCGTGGCTATCCACCACTAACTGCGCCGGATTCGCCAGTGAGCTGACCAAGGTTTTCTCTGTTAATTCACCGGATTTAGGATCGACCAGCAGCCGATAAACCCCTTCACCGTTAGGATGATAAGTTCCGACATAAGCAAACGACTTATTAGCAGCTTGCTCGGCATGGGCCAGCGGATTAAACAGCGCCACCATAGCCAGAGCGATACCTGCGGATAAACCTTTCAAACCAGAATCTATTGAGCTGTTATGCATATTGGTCCTTACCCATAGTGAGGGGTTATCAGAATGTTAGGCCATGATCTTCTTCACGATATCCAATAAGGTTTTCACATCTTCCGGGCGGGTATTGCCCGTTTTACTGTCGATAATCGAGCTATAGATGTGCGGAATGATTTTCGTTACTCCGGCATCCAGTGCGATCTGCACGATCTGCTCGAAATTCTCCAGATCGATACCACCGGTTGGTTCCAGCCAGAAACCGGTCGCGGCGCAAGCTTCGGCGACAAAGCGATACTCGTCGATTGAATCCAACCCATTCATTGGGAAGAATTTTATCGAGCTGCCGCCCATATCCCGCAACATGGCAATGGCGGTGGTGACCGGAACGATCGCATCTTTTTGCTGCGAACTGAGTGGGCCGGTAGAGATCTTCACGTAGCCCACTTTACCGGTCGGTGAAATCAGGCCGTTAACCACCGTATCCTGTTGCCCCAGCAAAGCGCGGCTCGGGCCGACGCCGGTAAATACCTGATTTACATGCTGTGGTTGCACCTGCTGCGAGATCAGGCTGACCATCGCCGATTGCTTTGGATCGCCTGCGCCCAGCCCGACGGATAAGGCATTGTCGATAAGTGCCGCATACTCGCGCATCTCTTTCACGGCGCTGTCGACATCAGGGTAATTTTTCGATAACACGCCCACCAACACATGGCCTTCAGCCGCTTGATAGATCTCGCGCGCATTCTCTTTTGAACCGGCCAGCACATTCAGGCACACCCGATCACGGTAATAATTTGGGGTCAATTTCATGGGTTAGGCTCCCTTAACCAATTGGTTGATACAGCGGTAAATTGTCTCGAGTTGCGCAGGGGTCACACTGCGAACATCCACCTCAATTTTGCCTTCGTTGGCTTTGTAAGCGCGGAAGTAGATGGCGATATCGCCATTTTTTAGCGCATCAACCAGATCCGGTGTCGAGCAGCCAATTTTGGCTTCATCAAAACTGATCTCAGTGCGGGCAATATCGCGCCCAGCGGCATCCCAAACCACTTTGGCGGAAACGCCATCGATGGTATTCAATTGGGTGATGAAAGGCGTCATCTTCGCCACCATCTGCTGTCCGGTCTCTTTTTCCAGCGTCATATAGCTTTCAATGGCACGGGTCAGGCCGAGGATGCCCTCTTTACCCACTTTCATCGCCCGACCAATGCCGCTTGATTGCAATTTCACCCAATCGACATAGGTTTTCTTGCCTAAGACCAATCCGCTGGTCGGCCCTTCAATGGCTTTAGCACCGCTGTAAATCACTAAATCAGCGCCCATTTGGTAGTAGCAGATCAGATCTTCTTCCGCAGCCGCGTCGACGATTAAGGGCAGTTGATGCTTACGGGCGATGACCACCGCTTGCTCAACCGATAAAATGCTTTTTTGCACGCAATGGTGGGATTTTATGTACAAGATCGCCGCCGTATTTGGCGTGATCGCCGCTTCTAGCTGCTCCGGTAAACACTCATTGGCATAACCGGCTTCCACCACTTTGCCGCCACCCAACGTCACCATCGTATCGACTGGCGCACCGAAGTTAACGTTGTGGCCCTTCGGCAGTACGATTTCATGGGGCACAGTGCGAGGTGCGGCATGAAGATTGACCAGCAAATTCGCATCATCTTTCACGATCACCGCCGCGACCGATTGTGCAATGCCAGCCGAAGCGCAGGAGACCACCACCGCGCTCTCAACATTTAATAAATCGGCAATGTAAGCACCGGTTTTATTCACCAGATCTTTCATTTCAAAGTAGTGATTCAGACCGAGTTCCACGGCTTCAACCACATCGGGGCGTGGCGTTGAAACCCCGAGCATCGTCATCCTGCCGGAGGCATTAATTACATGTTTTAACTGGTATTTTTCATAGACTGAAGACATTTTTTAACTTCCCTTCATCAGTTAACACTAAGTCACCGGCGACGACCGCAGCCAGTGGCACCAGGTACTGTTCACCGGTGACCGATTTGCCTTCCGAATCGCTGAATACCTGCGGCTGTTGTTTCAGCTCAAAAATGGTCAGGTCAGCGTCATAGCCCTGAGCCAGTACCCCTTTATCGTGCAGGCGCAGGGCTTGGGCGGCATTTTCGGTTACGCAGCCAATGACCTGTTCCAGGCTCAGGCCGATGGTGAAAAATTTGGACATCACGGTCGCCAGGCTGTGTACTGGCCCGTTGATGCGGTTGCGGCAATAGATGTCGGAGCTGATGGTGTGCGGGTAGATACCTTGCTTGATGGCAAGCTCTGCAACATCAAAGCTGAAACTGGCGCTGCCGTGGCCCACATCCAGTAACACACCGCGTTTGAGTGCGCGCTGAATAGACTCACGCAAAGTACCCGCAGGGGTCAGAATTCGGTTGGGTTTGCCGTTGTAGCAGTGGGTAATAATGTCGCCTTGCGTCAATAAATCGGCAATTTCATCCAGATCCGGCGGGTTATTGCCAATGTGTACCATCAGCGGCAACTGGTTGTTTTCGTGCTGGATCTCTTTGGCGCGAATCAATGGCTTAATGCCATTTTTACCCACCACACTGCTGCTCATTCGAGCTTTAATACCGATAATAAAGCCGGGATTTCGGGCAATCGCCTGACTGACACTTTGCTTATCAATCTGCGCCATATCAGCTAATTCGTTTTGCGTGACGATGCCCGTTTTTGCAATATTCAAAAAAGCATAAACATGAGTTTTGGCTGCGCGAGTCAGCCGGTAGAAATCATCGATATCATTAGCGCCAGTACTGCCCGCGTCTACCACCGTGGTTACGCCACTGGCAACACCCACTAAATCAGCTTCGTCATGATAAATAGGCGATGCGGGATAGCAGTGAACATGGGAATCAATCCAGCCCGCACTAAGATAATATTTCCCAGCCAGATCCAGGACTTTTTTGGCCGGGTAAAGGGGGGATTCAGTTTGGTTATTTTCAACCGCAGCAATAGCCGTGCTCACTGCTGTTATTTTTCCATCATTAATTGCAATATCAACCTGACGGCCATCAACCAATACTGCCCGAGTGATAATAAAGTCATGCATTATCTTTATTCTCCGTTATACCCTGCTTACTGGGTATCGCAGCGGGGTAAATATCCGGTAATTTGAATATTTACCCCGAAGTTCAAGAAATCGCGACCGGGAAAATAGACCCTAAAATCATGGCACCTAGAATTGCGCCACCGGTAATAGGTTTATTCCACAGATAAAACAGTAATGCGCCGCCTAAAGAGCCGATACCAATGGGAATGGATGCGGTAATCGCTGACAGAATAATCAGTGGCCCTAAGAAGCGCCCCGATGAGTTACCTGCGCCCATCATGACATCTGCACCGTAAGTCGAATTACTTTGGTTAATCGTGAATTTACGCGCCAAAATAATCAGATAGCCGATGGCTAAACCAATAATCAGGCCCGTCACCAGGGATGCAGCAAAGTTGGCAACCGGGAACACGAATCCCGCCCCCAGCAATAATGCAGGTACGCCCAAGCCCACCCCCGTTTGAATCGCACCGCCGATATCTAAAATACCGACCAGCGATCCTTCAATAATACGAGCAAATAAGAAGCTGGCACCGAATGCGGCCACCGCACCATAAACACCGGTATCCATACCCGCTCGCAGCATTGAAACAAATGCCACTTCGTTAAATGCGCCGATACCATATAAATAATACATATGGGTACCCGCGAATACGCCGGAAGATAACAGCCCTACAAAGATCGGAAAGGACCAGTCGGCATACCAGAAATTATTCTTGGTTTGTTCATCCATCATTAAGCTCCTCTCGCTGTGTTATTTTCCGCTCAATGCGTTATGAATAGTATCGAGCCACACTGGCACACCCAGACTGAATGACTCAAGGAACTTCATGTCGAATCCACGGAAGAAACCACTGAGCACGAACAACAGCACAATCACTGTCATCATGATTTTCGTGACTTTATTCCAGCCACTTTCCTCAACACCTTTACCAATTAAAATACCCAGTACCAGACCTGGAACCGCGTTACCCATAATTAACTGTGCCAAGCCGCCGAAAATAGTGGCCCAGAAACCAGAACGGCGTCCGGCATCAATAGCCGCTAACCAGAAAATAACTGGCATCACGGTGTTAACCAGAATATTGGCGGCAGGCACCAAGACTTTAATTGCCGTGACCTGCAATGCCGCCGGAACCGCTGAAGCCGTGGTATTTAGGAAGCTGACGACAATCACCCCGATAATCCCGCAAGCAATAGCCATCTTTTTCGGGTTATGCATGGTTTCCGCCACATTACGATTTTTAATCATCAATGCTGCGGCACCCCAGTTCGGGATAATGCGGTGGTCGACGTCTTGAGTAAACGCCCCTGCGGCGACCGATGAAGCCCAGGCGTTGAAGAAGAAGCCTAGCCCGAAGGAGAAATGCGATGCCGGATCGCCCTCACACGAGTTCAACTCGCCCAAGGTACGAAACGCGCCCATGCCCTGTATTGTCGGCGCATGGAACATACGGGCGGCCCCAACACCAACCCCCACACCGACCAGTCCGCCGATAATAATCGACTTAAAAAGAATAATTAAAAACATCACCATATCCTTTCATCTATAAGCCACACCCAAGCAATTTAAGTTGCAGCTAACTGCAAATAAAAGTGCGGTGGGAATAGACTTTTTATTTAGAAACGAAGACAACCTTTTCTGTGTCAATAATTGTCACGTTCACAGTAATATCTAATTCAACACTGTATGTTTTTCTTTCTCTCGGTAGAAAAAAGAATAAAAACTTCTCTTTTTTCACTGATAATTCAGCGCGTAATACTTTTACGTCTTGTGGTTCAATCCGTAATAGAATATTTTGCGTCGACTTCAGCACCGTATTTTGGACATTACCAAGCGCATTAGCGAAAGCTTTACCCTTGGTATCACCTTTACCTTTTACCTGTACCTGAGTGGTATATTGCTCTTTCATTACGGCTGGCCATATTTCTTGATATAAGCTTCCACTAACTTCTGCCCTAGTTCTTCTTTATCCATAAATCCGAAGCCTAATACCTTGCAACCTTCATTTATTGCCGTCACACCTTCTTCGACTGAACGCATGCCGTATTTTGCTTTGTAGCCATACTTATTTTGGGCAGTAATCGCACCCGCGCCACCGCTACCACAGAATGAAATACCGAAGTCCGCTTTTTCGCTATTCATCACATCACCCAGCTTCATGTCTGCGGCAACACCGGGAATAACCACCACGCGGCCACCAGCTAATTCAACCCCTTGCCCAACTTTCTGGCCTTTACCTAAACGGTCACCAATCACAACGGTAATTTGACTCATAGTCTCTTCTCCAGATCACTGTTTTATGGGTTATTATCTTTCGCTACTTCAAAATGAACCGACAATAAGTACGCTTCCTCAATGGGTAAATTGGCAAATTTGTCGACAACTTGCTGGGCCATTTGCATCGAATGTGCCGAAATCTCATCGAATAATGATTTATCCACTTCAGGTAATGGCTCGCCAGTTATTGAACGCAACACCATGGCACGAATATGTGAGCTCAACATTTGCTGTTGAACATCGTTGGTAAAAATATTTTCGGCATTTAGCATCGCGGTAATTTCAGCTAATACCCGCTCAGTGATGATAATGGCTTCTTCCACTCCAGGTTCCTCGGCTGCATTCAATGCGGCTACATCATTCACGCTGGCAATCCTCTATTTCTTGCTGTAATAGCTTTCTGACTACAAAGGCAGGTCAGCGACCTTCCCTCTGCGCGATAACATCACCCTACCTGCTAGCGGAATAGGTGTGTAGCGGCATTTTTTCCAGTTCAAAGTGGAAATGTCGTGTACTGGGGGGATCACATTCGCAAAATAGGTGATTACATGGCTAACTTAATCATTAACAACAAAATAACTTTTATATAAATGCACAGTGAATGGCGGTGACGGAAAAAAGTTCGTGATCCGGATCTCTTTCTTTTCTAGCCGGAAGCGCCTAATATCAGATCAATATTAAGTTATTTTCGAACACCCCCTCTCCTATGGCGTGGGGGTGTTGTTTTTATGTTTTGCTGAAATTGAATTGGAGAGTGGTATGACCAAGCCAACCATCACGATTAACGAGCTGGATGCTGAACGTTTGGATGCGTTACTGGCGCAACCGGCCTTTGCCGGTACTGTGGTCGCACAAGCGCTCAATGAAGAACTGGATCGCGCAGAAATTCTGCCACCGAATGCCATTCCGGCAGATGTGGTGACCATGAATAGCCGTGTGCGTTTTCGCGATTTGAATAATCAGGAAGAGCACATCCGCACGCTGGTTTATCCAGCCTCGCTGAAAGACAGCAACGAGCAACTCTCGGTGATGGCACCTTTAGGTGCGGCATTGCTGGGCTTGCACGTCAATGACGAAATCAGTTGGAAATTGCCGGGTGGCGATGAAACGCGCATTACTGTGCTGGAGTTGCTGTATCAGCCAGAAGCCGCTGGTGAATTCCACCGTTAATCGACAATAAATGCCGATAGATGTTGATTGCAACGTCAACGCATAAGTTGTGAGGGTAACAGCCGAAGGCCATTACCCTCTTTCAGCGTATTAGCGGTATTTTTTGTGGAAGGTATCGCGGGTGGTTTTGAAATCTTGGGCTGCTTTTTTAGCGTCATCCAGTTTGCCTTGATTCGCTAATGCCAGCGCACCATCAATCTGTCCGATCAATAAATCCAAACCATGGCGGAAATCCTTCACCTCCGCGCTCCCCTCGCCTTTACTCTTCAGTTTGGTAGGAATACCCTTTTGCGCATCCAGTGCCGCCACGCGCATCGCAGCTAAGCCTTGTTTGATTACCTCTGTAGAGTCAGCCTTCAACACTTTGCCGTAATTCTCGGCAATGGTGTCCATGTTATCCGCCACACTGGCCGCCATTGCTAACGTGCTGGCGCTGAGTAACACTGCCGCCATTAACGCCATCATTTTCTTACCCATGCTCACATTCCTTATAATTATTGTTAACTGAATAGTTATCATTGGTGCATTGCTCCTACTTAACATAGGCAATGGGCGGGCAAACTGACAATGATTTTTTATTGTCAGTTGAGAAAATGGGAATGGGAGTACGAGCCAAAGAGCGAGCTGAGCGACGACAAAGCAAACAAAACCGCCCGTATTTCTACAGGCGGGAGATGGAACGAGCATATGACAGAAGAGTTATTATTCGCCTGCGATTTTCATCGCCGGTAATAAAACAGAGCCACACTGGATGTTACTGCGGAGTTCGATATCACTGCCGACACTCACGATATTGCGCAGCATATCTTTCAGGTTACCGGCAATGGTGATCTCACTCACCGGATACTGAATCTCACCGTTTTCAACCCAGAAACCGGCGGCACCGCGAGAGTAATCACCGGTCACGGTACTGACCCCTTGGCCCATCAGTTCAGTCACCACCAAGCCTTTATCCAGTTGCTTCAGCATCCCAGCGAAATCCTGGCCCTGACCGGCAATGCGCCAGTTATGGATACCCCCGGCATGCCCTGTGCTTTGCAGCCCCAATTTACGGGCCGAATAGCTGGTCAGCAGATAGGTTTGCAGGATCCCATCCTTGACGATATCTCGTTGCAGCGTGCGCACACCTTCACTGTCGAACGGCGTTGAAGCCAGACCGCGCAATAAATGCGGATGCTCTTCAATGGTCAGCCATTCGGGCAGAATCTGCTTGCCGAGGTGATCGAGCAAGAAAGTCGATTTGCGATAAATATTGCCGCCACTGATAGCGGACACCAGATGGCCGAATAAGCCCGTCGCCACTTCGGCGGCAAACAGTACCGGTGACTGCATGGTCGGCAGCTTACGCGGGGATAAACGGGACAAGGTGCGACGGGCGCACTCTTCACCCACCCATTCCGGGTTGGCTAAATCCTCCATCCGCCGACCAATGGTATAGGCATAATCCCGCTCCATATCGCCATTGTGCTCAGCGATAACACTGCTGGAGAGCGAATGGCGGCTGGAGCAATAGCTCTGCAACATGCCGTGGCTGTTGCCGAAGACCTTGATGCCATAGTGGCTGTTAAAGCTGCCACCTTCGGTATTGGTAATCCGCTTGTCCGCCTGTAATGCCGCTTGTTCTGCGCGCGCAGCCAACAAGATACCTTGCTCAGCATCCAAATCGCTCGGATGGAACAGATCCAGATCCGGCGCTGCAAAGGCCAATAGCGATTTTTCTGCTGGCCCCGCGTAAGGGTCAGGCGAGGTATAGCGGGCGATATCCAACGCCGCCTGCACGGTACGCGCGACCGCATCCGGATTTAAGTCGGTGGTGGAGGCACTGCCTTTGCGTTGCTGGTGATAAACGGTAATTCCCAGCGCACCATCGCTGTTGAACTCCACGTTTTCCACTTCACCAAAGCGAGTGCTGACGCTAATTCCGGTGGTTTTGCTGACGGCAACTTCGGCCGCATCAGAACCGGCACGGGCCAATTCCAAAGCCTGTGCAACAGCTTGTTCCAGCGTTTTACGCTGTTCTGCAACTTGAGTGACTACTTTCATCGATCTGCCATAATTAATGAGATAATCGTTCAGGAAAGTGTCGTAATACGACGACTTACACGGATAAAATAGAGAACGCCATACTTTTGAGTCTATCAGAGATCTTTGTACAATTTCGCAGAAAGCCAACAACCTGCTACGATTAGCCTCTTTTTAAGGAATTTGACCATGAACAAACAGCCCGAAGACTGGCTAGATGAAGTCCCAGAAGATAAAAATGACGATGATGACGAAATCATCTGGGTCAGTAAAAGTGAAATCAAACGCGATGCCGAAGCATTGAAAGATCTCGGTACCGAGCTGGTTGAGCTAGGTAAAAATGCGCTGGAGAAGATCCCGCTGGATGAAGATCTGTTGGCAGCCATCGAGCTGGCACAGAAAATCAAGAAAGAAGGCCGCCGTCGCCAGATTCAGTTAATTGGTAAAATGCTGCGCGCCCGTGATGTAGAGCCGATTCAGACCGCCTTGGATAAGTTGAAGAACCGTCACAACCAACAAATTTCGCTGTTCCATAAACTGGAAACGCTGCGCGATCGCTTGGTTGAAGAAGGTGATGATGTCATTCCAACCGTATTGGATCTGTATCCAGATGCTGATCGCCAGCAACTGCGTAGTTTGGTGCGTAATGCCCAAAAAGAGAAAGCCGCGAATAAACCGCCAAAATCCTTCCGCCAGATCTTCCAATATCTGCGCGAATTGGCAGAAAAACAGCAGTAATCAGGCGACAGACGAAACCTGTTCAATTAGGCGTAATTATCGCAGTCAGCTTGAGCACGGACAGCGCACAGGACCCGAAGCGTACACGCAGTACGTGAGGAGTCCGAACACTGCCCAGGCTCAAGATGGCAGGTAAAATAGCCTAATTAATATTAAAACGCAGACTACCTGCCAACTCCTCTTCCGCCTCTTCGAACAGCAACACTATCGCCCCAAAACGGCGTTTCCGGCGGTGATTGAAATGGATAAATTCAATCTCTACCGGCAATGCTATCTCGCCCGTGACCACATCCCATAGCGCATCCAGATTGGCTCCGAAACCTTCGCTCAGCGCAAATTTTTGGGAAAATTCACGATAAAATGCAGGAAGATCCGGTATATGGTCAAAATCGAATACCACTTTTACCATCTTCTCACTCCATCCGAATGAAATGCTTGTAGTGATCCTGAGTCAGATAAATCAGGCCATCATTAGAATACAGCAAACGATCACTACCGCGATGGCCGCAGCGATAATTCACATCAGCCTCACGCCAGTTGCGCCCTTTGGCATCGGGTAATTGACGTTCTCGGTTAGAAAAACGATCGCCACCAATGGCTCGCCCCGGCAACACCTTACACAAATTACCCTCTTTCGGGTCCCAACCCTTCTCACGGGCCTGCTGCTTAGTCATGTAAAAGTCCGGCAGGCGATGATGCTCATGGATGTATTTCGCCACCGGTTTGGGCTGCGTTAATTGTTCGATGGACGCGGGCGCCGATACCGATGGTCGCTCCAGATCGGGCGTTTGACCGATATCACGCGCAGTGATGCCGCCAAAGCCTTGTAATACTGCCACGATCAGCAGCGCCGCCGCGCCCAGAATAGCAATAAGTCGTTTATTCATCATGGTTCTCCTTAACCCTTAGGCTTCCAATAATGGTTGTATACACATCGTGATAACCCATGCCCACTGTTGCAATCAAGCTGACTCGTTAATCTGACTTATAAATTGCCCAGATGCAGGGTTTTGACTTCCATAAACTCATCTAACCCTAGCACGGAACCTTCGCGGCCAAGGCCGGATTCTTTCACGCCACCAAAAGGGGCCAGCTCCGTAGAAACCGAGCTTTCATTGACGCCAATCATGCCACTTTCCAATGCATCCGAAACCCGAAACACGCGTTGCAGGTCCTGCGTATAGAAGTAAGCCGCCAGTCCGAATGGTGTGTCATTTGCCCGCTTAATCACTTCAGCTTCCGTTTTAAAGCGGAAGCAAGCTGCCAGTGGGCCAAATGTCTCTTCAGACGCCACTTTCATCTGCTCATTGGCGTCGGCAATAACGGTAGGCTGGAAAAAATTACCGCCCAATTCATGGCGATGGCCCCCCACCAGCAGCCGACCGCCTTTTTCAAGCGCGTCTTTGACGTGATCTTCGACTTTCTCCAGACCCGCAATATTAATCAGCGGTCCCATATCGACGTCTTTATCCATCCCATTGCCCACTTTCAGTTTTTTAACCTCAGCGGCCAAGTGGCTGACGAACGCATTGTAAATGCCCTCTTGAATATAGAAGCGGTTGACGCAAACACAGACTTGTCCGGCATTGCGGAATTTACAGGCCATCGCCCCCGCGACCGCCGCATCTAAGTCAGCATCATCGAACACGATATAGGGTGCGTTGCCCCCCAGCTCCATGGAGATCTTTTTCATGGTGGCGGCGGCATTACGCATCAGGGTTTTGCCCACTTCAGTCGAGCCAGTGAAGGAGATCTTACGCACTTCAGAACTGGCCATGATGGCATCGCTGATAGCATGGGTGTCACCGGCAACACCATTAATAACACCCGCAGGCACGCCCGCTTTTTCAGCCAGTGCCAGCAAGGCAAAAGCGGACAGTGGCGTGTTATTGGCGGGTTTAATCAGCCCGGTACAGCCCGCGGCCAATGCTGGCCCCAATTTGCGGGTGAGCATTGCCAACGGGAAATTCCACGGTGTGATGGCAGCGACAACGCCGACTGGTTCGCGGGTGGCAAAAATACGCGCCCCCTCTTTGGCGGGAGGAATGATTTCACCGTTGGCACGTTTGGCCTGCTCACTAAACCATTGAATAAAGCTGGCGGCATAGGCCACCTCGCCTAATGCTTCTTTCAGTGGTTTACCTTGCTCGGAAACCATTATCTCAGCTAATGATTGCTGATGTTCCATAATCAGCAGATACCAACGCTGTAGGATCTCAGCCCGCTGTTTGGCTGGCCTTTTGCGCCAGGCAGGAAATGCCTCACTGGCCGCTTTGATGGCGGCTTCGGTCTCTTGTTTCCCGGCTTTGGCCACTTTAGCCACCAGTTCGCCAGTGGCTGGATTACAGACGTCGAAAGTGTCTTGAGCCGGACACCATTTTCCGCCGGCAAAATAACCGATATGGTAAACGCCGTCGCTGTGTTGCTGGTCCTGCAAGGGGCTTTGTTCTGACATCATGTCAACCTCCTTAGGGAAATGATGCCCCCAACAATGGAGGGCGAGGAAGGGTGGTTCCAGATTCAGTATAGCCTTTGAAAAAGCGATAAGGACAGCTTAGGTCGTTTCGACTGATATCAAATAAGTGCACTTTGATATTTGTGCAACATATCCGCTAGCCGTTTTACTGGCAGGGTAACAGAATCAGGAGACTGATAATCCAGCAGTTTTTTCTGATATTGTTCCAGCTCCTGCAATAGCCGAGCGAAGTAATAGCGTCGCTTCTGATCACTCTTCACATTGATGACGCGATCAGCGGTATAGCGGATTTGCTTATGGAAGGCACTCAGTTCGGCATTTACCGGAATTTCGGTGCTGTTGAGTCGTTGATGGGCGATGATCAACGTCAGTGCCAGCCGATACTTATCGATATCGCCGGGGAACATCATCAACAGCTGATTCAGTTGTTGATACAGCATCGGTAAATGATTTTCACTGCGACGCGCTTTATTGGTGGTCAGGGCGGATACCGCACTGTAAACAAAGCGATTGAGCAAGGTTCTGCCGGTTCGCTCTTTGGCATTATCGCGGATCAGCAGCAGGACAATCAGGGAGACGAAGCAACCGACAATTTGCCCCAAGGCGCTGTCGAGGAACAGGCTGACGTTAAATTCCATCGGGTTACTTAGCACCATAATATTGATGGTGCTGGCCAATGTCCCCAGCGAACCCAGCCGCCGCTTCTGCACTTCGATACCAATGATAAAGGCCAGCAACCCGAGGCTGATGCACAACAGCAACATGCTCTGCTGGGTGGCGGGGATGATAAACATAAAGTAGAGCGCCCCGATGGGCAGCGCCATTACCACCCCCAGCAGGAAGTCGATCGCCACCATGCGCGGATTGGGAGTGCGCATCGCCAGCGAGGTGACCACGGCGATCATCACCATGCAGCCCGCCCCTGATGTCCAGCCGGTCCAGAGCCAAAATAGGCCACCAATCGCGGTGGCAATACCGGTGCGCAGGCCATTGATCATCGCGTGATGCCCTTCGGCTGAAACATGCTTTACCGGGACGTCACCCGTCAGAATGCCCTCCTCTACCCGACTGATGCTGCTGTTGGTGTGAATACCTTTTGCGAGCAATAGATAGCGGGTAGCGGCACCGACCCAACTGCTGATGGTATGGGGGATCGCCTCACTGTGGCTGGCTCCGATGAACTGACGTAGTTTTTTCATCTGCTGGCGAATCTCTGTCGGTGTTGATGCCGGTTCGCTCAGCATGGCCTTCAGCTCAGGGGTTAAAATATCGGGGTGATTAACCAGCACCAGATAGCTTTCACATGCCTGCGTGATCAGTGCGAGTGACTCCGTGTGCAATACCCGCAGGCGGCGGTTGCAGCGCTGCCAACGGGATGACTCCATCATCAGGTAGCTGCGCATCCCATTGAGCGCAGTGGTATTTTTGACTAAATCATTCCAGGCGCGATCGATTTCGGTTTTTTCCGCCGGACGGATACACAGCTGCAACAGCTTATATTGATCCACGAGTACTTTATCCACCAGCCGATCAATATCCTGCTTAATCGATCGCGGGGAGAACAGCAGATCCGCCATCACCGCACAAACGATCCCCAACACAATTTCGCTGCAACGCTCGACGGCAAACTGCGGTGTCAACAGCGGCGTTTCACCGGTTGTCACGATGATAATCAGCGCGGTATAACCCGCCAGACCAAAGGCATAGGAGTTTTCGACCCGCACCAGTGATGAGATCCAGGTGCACACCCCCGCCCATAAGCAGCACAACATCAGGGTTAATACCGGCGCTCTGATAGTCAGCACGATAATCACCAAGCCGCCAATACAGCCAATAAATGTGCCGATAATACGCAGCCAACCACGGTGGCGAATCGCGCCAGAGAAAGGCTCACCACCGGCGGCAAAAGCCGGGCCAGCGGCAACAATCGCGGCAGTCAGCACTGACCAGCGTGGTGTCTCCAGTTGCAAATGAAAGCCCAGAAACAGCGCGGCTACAATGGCAAAACTCAGCTTAAAGGCAAAGCGCAGGCGAATGAAGGTCGGGCTGTTCATCTTAGCCAAACTCGCGCAGGCGGTGCATCAACTTAATCATCGGTGATGCCTGATTAGGATCGCGATCATTTGCTCCGGTTATCACTACCGTCGCGGTGGTGCCTGCTGGGTAGGGATGCTGCTGATCTTCGCTATCCAAACGAATCTTCACCGGCACCCGTTGCGCCAGGCGCACCCACTCCAGATTATTATCGATAGTCGCCAGCCCTTTGCTGTCCACACTGCTGCTGCTATTGGTGACACCCGCAGAGATACTGTCGACGGTGCCATGCAGTATGCGGTTGCTGCCCAATGGGGTGATTTCCGCCCGATCTCCCGGTTTAACCCCTTCCAGCTTGGTCTCTTCCAGATAGGCCAAAATATAGAAAGTGTCTTTTTTCACCAAGGCGACAGCGGTCGCGCCCCGGTTAATGAATTCCCCTGCATGGACATTCAGGTTAGTCACCCAGCCCTCCGCAGGCGCTCGTACCGTGGTGCGCTCCAGATCCAGCTTGGCTAAATCACGTACCGCAATGGCTTTTGCCAATTGATGCTTCACGGTTTGCAACACATTGCTGGATTGGTCGATCTCCTCTTGTGACAGCGCCTGAACCCCCAGACGTTGCCGTCTACCGGATTCGCGCTGCTTCTCAGCCGCCAGCGTTTGGTAATAGGCAACATCGGCTTCAGCTTCGGCCAGTGCTTGCTGATAGCGGGGTTGGTCAATAACAAACAAGACTTGGCCTTTTTGCACCAGTTGGTTGTCTTTAACCGGCACATCAGTGATTAAGCCGCTGACATCCGGCGCGATAGCCACCACATCGGCGGTAAATTTAGCATCACGAGTCCACGGCGATTCAGTGTAAAAAGCCCATACTTTGAAAATAGCGATAACAGCCAGTAAAACCACCAATAAGGTGATGCCGATGCGGATTATTTTTAATGAAAAAGTACTCACGGCGACCTCAGGAGAGAAAACGAGAAATTAAGTAAAAAAGGCAAGCATACAGCGCAGTATTAAAGAGTGCCGGATGCCAAACAAACTCATAAATACCTGTGGGTTGTAACATACGACGCACGACAAAAAAAAGTGCCAATGAGAGAAGCAGTTCAAGAAATATCGGCGGGAAAGAGAGGCCGAAAATCACCATCACCGGAAGTAAACTCATTCTTTAAATCCTCTCAATTATAGGATGTCGGTGAACACGCCTAGGTTAATAATTAGATTCTAACTGAAACTCATCCAACCATAGCTGCCAGAGCTAAAAGCACCAGCGATAAGACTGACTTATAGGTTAAACTTGATTGTTAGGTGTAACTGCAAGCTGGATGAGGCGAGGCAACACTTTAGCTACGCGGCTTTCAGACTTCGGACCTTTCTCCGACAGCAGTATATTAGCCTGCTTATTATCAACTTATCTACAATGTGTGATCTAAATCACTTTTAAGCTAGAGTTAACAATCGATGCAGAACACGCAATCAGCGCCAAACAAATAAGCCATACAGGATCAGCAATGGAAAGACTAAAACGGATGTCGGTGTTCGCCAAAGTGGTTGAGTGCGGCTCTTTTACTGCGGCGGCCCGGCAGTTGGAAATGAGTGTGTCTTCGATCAGCCAAACCGTGTCAAAGCTGGAGACCGAGCTGAATGTTAAGTTGCTTAACCGCAGTACCCGCCGTATTGGTTTGACCGAAGCGGGCCGAATTTATTATCAGGGCTGTCGGCGCATGTTGCAGGAAGTGCAGGAGGTGCATGAGCAGTTGTACGCATTTAACAATACGCCAACTGGCACGTTGCGAATCGGCTGCTCATCCACCATGGCACAAAATGTGCTGGCGACAATGACAGCAGAGATGCTGAAAGAGTACCCCGGCCTGTCCGTTAATTTGGTGACCGGTATCCCGGCACCGGATCTGATTGCCGATGGTCTGGATGTGGTGATTCGGGTTGGCGCACTGCAAGATTCAGGGCTGTTTTCCCGCCGTCTCGGCTCGATGCCGATGGTGGTCTGTGCCGCCAAAAGCTATGTGTTGCAACATGGCACGCCCGAAAAACCAAGTGATATGGTCAACTTCTCTTGGCTGGAGTACAGCGTCAGGCCAGACAGTAATTTCGAACTGATTGCACCGGAAGGGATCACCACACAAATATCGCCACAAGGCCGTTTCGTGACCAACGACTCACAAACTATGATCCGCTGGCTGAAAGCGGGCGCGGGTATCGCCTACGCGCCATTGATGTGGGTAATAGAAGAGATTAAGCGCGGTGAAGTGGAAGTATTGTTCAAAAAATACCATTCAGATCCGCGCCCGGTATACGCGTTATATACTGAAAAAGACAAAATGCCGCTCAAGGTTCAAGTCTGTATCGACTATTTAACCGCCTACTTTAAGGGCGTTGCAGAGATTTATCAGGGCTATCGCTAATCACCCATACCGGCTTTTATTGCTACATCCTAGGTTATGCCCTCTATCGACCAAACGTGGCTTATCTTTTACGCTCAATCAAAGTGAGGTCATTGAAGATCACATAAAAAGCGCAGTAGTCAGCCTGCGAGAATGGTTAGAGAACATAGGAGTTAAGTCATGTCCAAAACAATAGCAACACCTAATACGATGAATGTCGCCGGACAGCCAGCTCTTCTCACCTACATTTCTGAGTTTGATCTTGTAGCAATCACGCATGCTGACAGCGGCATTCGCTAGGATAGGTTGAACTAACATAGTATCTCCACTGGAGCTAAATTTAGTCCTAAATTTAGCTCCAAATAGATTTTATGCCAATCTCGTTGCTCTTAATAACAGCCCCTAAGCCGTGCCACCTACTGTCAAATTATCCAGTTTCAGCGTCGGTTGGCCGACACCTACCGGCAGGCTTTGGCCCTCTTTGCCACAGACGCCGACACCTTTGTCCAACGCCAGATCGTTGCCGACCATCGAGATCTGCTGCATCGCTTCAATACCGGAGCCAATCAAGGTGGCACCTTTCACCGCGTGGGTGATTTGGCCTTTTTCGATTAAATAAGCTTCGGAGGTTGAGAACACAAACTTGCCGGAAGTGATATCGACCTGACCGCCGCCAAAGTTTGGCGCGTAAAGGCCATATTCCACACTGGCGATGATCTCTTCTGGCGTCGATTTGCCCGCTAACATATAAGTATTGGTCATGCGCGGCATTGGTAAGTGCGCGTAAGATTCGCGGCGGCCATTACCTGTCGGGGCAACCCCCATAAGGCGCGCATTCAACTTATCCTGCATATAGCCTTTCAGAATACCGTTTTCGATTAATACGTTGTATTGCCCCGGTACACCTTCGTCGTCGATCGCCAGTGAGCCTCGGCGGCCTTGCATGGTGCCATCATCCACTACGGTACACAGCTCGGAGGCGACCAATTTACCCATTTGCCCGCTAAAGACGGAGCTACCACGGCGGTTGAAATCGCCTTCTAAACCATGACCGACAGCTTCATGCAACAGCACACCCGGCCAGCCTGCGCCTAAAACCACGGGCATGGCACCGGCAGGCGCGGCAATAGCAGAAAGGTTAACCAGCGCCATTCTGACGGCTTCATTGGCGAAGTTATCCGCCCGCATTTCGCCGTCAACGATTTCCAGGAAGTAGGCATAGCCGAAACGACCACCGCCACCGCTAGCCCCGCGCTCGCGTTTGCCATTCTCTTCCACCAACACGCTGACTGACAGGCGCACCAGCGGGCGCACATCAGCGGCCAGTGTGCCGTCGGTAGCCGCCACCAGCACCTGCTCATAGATGCCAGTTAAGCTAGCACTCACTTCCTGCACTCGTTTATCGGCGGCACGAGCGACTTTATCGACGCGATGCAACAGCGCGATTTTGTCCTCCCGCGATAAGCTTTGCAGGGGGTCCAGCAACGGGTAGAGCGCTTGGTAAGGAACCTCACCCAGTGTATGAACTTTGCCATTGCCAGATTCACGCACAATACTGCGCGCAGCATGGGCGCTTTGCTGCAAGGCGTTCAGGGTAATTTGGTCTGCATAAGCAAAACCGGTTTTTTCACCGCTGACCGCACGGACACCTACGCCCTGATCAATATTGTAAGAGCCATCTTTGATGATGCTGTCTTCCAACACCCATGCCTCGTGGTAGCTGGACTGGAAATACAGGTCAGCATAATCGAGGCGGCGTTCAGCCAACTGCCCCAACACTGAGAACAAGTCCTGATGGTTCAGCTTGTTAGCAGCGAGTAACTGCTCACTGACAAACGAGAGGCTCATAGTTTTCACTCTTTAATTAGATGATGGTTTATGCGATGACGGCACCAGCGGCGCTAAAAAGCGATTGTGCTGCAATACCGGCATTTGATTACGGATGGTTTTTAAGCCTGTGGTTTCAATTTTGACTTTTAAGGCAGCCACCGCATCGGGGTTCTGCCCCAATATTTTGCCCCAAGCATCAACTGCCATGGTGTGGCCCCAAGTACGGCGGGTAGCACCGTGCCGCCCTACTTGGGCTGCGGCCAAAATCACGCACTGGTTTTCAATCGCCCGCGCGCGCAATAAAATTTCCCAGTGAGCTTCACCGGTCATTTTGGTAAAGGCCGCCGGTACGGTAATAATCTCCGCGCCCTGCGCCCGTAAAGCTTGGAACAAGCCAGGAAAACGCAAGTCATAGCACACCGTCATGCCTAAGCGGCCAACAGGCGTGTCCACGACGGTGATCTGCTGCCCTGGCTGATAGGTATCCGACTCACGATAACGACCATGAATGTCATTGATATCCACATCAAACATATGAATTTTATCATAGCGCGCTTTTAGCTCACCTTGGTCATCAAACAGCAAGCTGCTGGTGGTGATGAGGTCCGGTGACTCACGGCTGATCAGCGGCATCGAGCCGATTTGAATCCAGACACCATAGCGGCGAGCCATCTCACGTACTTCTTGTTGCAATGGCCCATCGTTGTGCTGCTCTGCATGGTGACGATAAGAGGCGGCATTGGCAAACAACAGTGCATTTTCCGGCGTCAGAACCAGCTTAATACCAGAGTTTAACTGTTTGATCTGCTGCTCAATTTGAGCCAGATTGTCACGGGTATTTTCACCACTGCATAACTGCAACAATGCAACATTGGCATTTTTCATGGCGCCTTACTCTCCTTTAACTGGCGTAATACTTCATGGATGGTCGGTTGGTCCAAACTACCGGTGATTTGGTAGCGAATCAGCGAAACCTTGCTCCATAATGGCCCTAAAATCTTAGAAGCAGCGAATACCGCGGCCCCAACCACAGGATTAATCGCAAAAGCGGTGGCGACACCCACTGTGGCCGAAATCTCGGGCGTGATGACCGCTTCCATGGCGATCTGGCGTTTAGCCAAGTCCACATTACCGCTCATGGCAATGTCGGCGGCTAAACCATCTACCACTAAATCATTGGTGTGCATGACACCATTTTTGATATTGGCAGTGCCGCGAATAGAATCAAACGCGAAGTCACGACTAAACGTATCACTAAAGTCTAGCTGGAGCTTACGTAATAGTGCGTCAAAGCTGACCAGTCGTAGTAGCTGCCCAGCGCGCCCGCCGCCAAGATCCGTCAACAGCCCTCGGCCCAATCTACTCTTTAACGTCCCGTTTAGGGTATTAATCTGTGGCTGCCACGGCACGCCACGCCAGTTGAGGTCGGCATTGATATCAAACGAGGCGTCTTTTATTGGCGTTGTCAGGCCAAAGAACGAGATGGTGTCATCGATTTTTGGCCCGGTCAGCGCAACATTGAGCGTGGTTTTATCGCCAGAGCCGTCTTGTTGCCACTGCCCAGTAATTTTTGCCCGCCCGTTACCCGCTTCAATCAAGCCATTGGTTAGCATCAAAATATCGCCTTTCGGGGTCAGATCCGCATTAATCCGCCCGATATTTTGCCCCAGAATCCAACAGGCTTTGCAGCGCAATTGCAGTGCTGGCCAGTCGCGGAACGAAATTTTACTGCGGCTTTCTGGCGACTGCAATGCCGCTTGCGCCAACCGGTCTTTCGCCTCGTTCGACGTCCATTGAGGGTTGTAATAGAGATAATTAATGTCAGCATGCCATAAGCCGTGGTCTTCCATCAGCAAGCTACCCTCAACTTCCTCGCCTTTTGCCGTAACTTTGGTGCCCGTCAACAGTGGCTCGACCAGCAGGGTCAGTTGATGCCAAGCCTGCCCACCAACCAACAGCTGTGGTGTCTCTAATATCAACCGCTTAGGGAGAATGACACTGGAACTACTGCCCTTGATTTTAGGTTGCGCAGAGGAAGCAAAAGGCGCGCTCAGGGTTGCCAACTCTGGTGCCAGCAAGGCCAGCCAGCGCTCACCGTCTAATGGCGGTAACTTGAGCACCAGGCCTTTATCATCTGGCAATGGCGGCGCTTTTTGCGTGTCGTGCTGCCAAATAGCCCGCGCCAGCTCAACTTGATCTTTTTGCAGCAACCATTGGCTATTGAAATGGTTATGACTCCCCGCGCTGCCCGACAGGGTAAATGAATCCAGTCCGCCAATGGCCTGAACATGCAGCGGTAGTGCCTGACCAGCTGATTTATCTAGCGGTGGAGGTAAGTGACTGCTTACTTTTTTTAGGTCCGCCGTGACATCGATTTTGTAATCCGGCTTGCCATTTTTAGGTAATTGCACTGCCACTTTGCCTTGCCAATTGGCACTGCCACTGAGCAATTTCGCCACATCGTCCGGCACACCCGGTAATTTAGCCGGTAGCCAGTCGCCCTGTAACCCAACATTCACCAAAAAGTTCTTTGGCTGCTCTTCGGTAGTGAAATCAACCGTCAGCGGCTGCCCGAACCAGTTGGCTGATAAGCTATCGCTATCAAGATTGCCATCATTGAAGCGGAACTTGCCGCTGATATTCTCCAACTGGCTTTTCAGTGGCTTCACCAACAGGCTGTTATTCTTCAGCGTCACTTCGCCACTGGCGTGTGTGATGTGATCCTCTTCCAACGGAATATCTAGGTGTAAGCGCCCACTAACCTTACCGCCCACCTGTAGCTCTGCCAGTGTTTCAGCGACCGAATCCTTAAGCGGCGTGTCGGTAAAGTAGTCATGGACATCGCGCCCTTCGCCAACCACCTCGGCATCGACGTAGAGTTTCTCTTTCAGATAATCAGGAATGATGGCGCTGATATTGCTGCCAGTGACGTTGCCCAGCATCGCATGGGGCGCGTCCATCCACAGGCCTTCATTAAGGAAATTCAAGTCGATAGCTAAATTCTCTAACGCAGGCCAATCCGGTTGGAACTGGAAGGTAGCGTGACGTAGCGGCACATAAACTTGGAACTGGCCCTCTTTATGTTTATAAGGGAAATCATGAGGATTGCCGTTATAGACCAGCGTGGCATTGTCTACCTGCCCACCCTGTAACGCCTCGGTCAGATAATCCGCCAGCTTCTTGCCCATCAAGGGCTCCGGGAAGTAGCGCCAGGCATCGGTAGCATCATACAGGCGGATACCGGTCAGGATTTTAAGCCAGGGTTGCCCTTTATCAGGCTGTTGATAGTGAAAACTGCCATTGCCCCACAGCGATTTCGCCCTCACATCCAACTGGTCGCTCCACAGCTCCCAACCTTTGTCATCAACGCGCCAGTTCACTGCTCCACTGGCTTGGCTCACTTCCAATGGCGCGCGAAACATATCGCCATAAGGCAAGGTGCTGTTTTTAAGGTTAATATCTAGCTTACCTTGCTCGGTAGAACCACTTAATGCACCGGCAAAGTTATTCACGCCCGGCAGCAAATCCCAGTGTTGCCAGCTGATATCGTGCCATTTAGCTTGAAAACGGGTTTTTTGCGGCTGACTGATAGGAATATCTAATGCCAGCGCATCAACGATGCCTTGTGGGCGCAAGTCTGCCCAGCGATTCATTAATTCAGGGGTCAAGAGTGACACTGTGGGCAATAGCGGCCCCACACGTTCTAGCTGAATATTAGTGGCGCGAATACGTAATTCTTGGGATTGGTCTGGGCCAATGAATTGAGTATTTTCAGGCAGCCACAGCGCCGAGAGTTGCCCTTTCGGCCACGATTGTCCATCGGTTTTCAGACTCAATTGCGGCGCGTCGATTTGCCAGCCATTGCCCTGACGGCGGCCTTCCAGCACAAAATTGTCTACCGCTAGCTGATGACTTTTGTCACCGGCGGTCCAATTGGCTTGCCCCTGGCTGAGCAGCACATTGCCACTGTAGATCTCGCCACTTTTAATGCTCAACCAAGCCGCCAAACTGAATTCAGCGCTGTCCAGCCCGGTATTATTGTGCAGCCAGCGGCTGATCCACGGCTTAAGATCGATGTTATCGGCCTGCATATAAACCGTGCCATTATTTAAAATGCCCTGATTATCATGCAGATCCATCCGCACCATCACCACGCCATGCTGACCATTAATGGTCGAAAGGCTAATTTGCCCCTCGGCGCGGTGCCGGTTACGGGAGTTAAGCCAGGTCAGTTGCGGGATCTCTAATTCGGCACGGGGGCCTGAAGGGGTGAGGAAGGAAACACGGCTGTTGCGCAGGTCGAAATGGTCCAACTGGCGCAGGAATATATCGGTAATATTACTGGTTTCAAGGTTGCGGCTGTTGTTCTGCTGCGCATCCAGCGTAGTGTTCAGGTCCAGTTGCAACTGGTAAAAGGTCATATCGCGGAACTGCCAGCGCCAGTGCAGCAAAGACTGCCAGACATCGAGGGCAAGGGTCACCCGTTGCACCTGCCAATCGGCTTTCGGCAATTTAGCGCTAATATCACGCAATTCCAGCGTCGGGCCAAAGGTTTCCCACGTCCCCTGCATGAACCCCACCTCCAGTGGAATCCCGCTGATGGACTGAACTTTGGCCACGATTTGCGGACGATAATCGTTGATGAGAGGCAGCATCATGCGTAGCCCACTGACCAACAACGCCACCACAACAATTATTGTGGCGCCTGTCGCTAACAAAATCCTGGGCAGTCGCCTCACACATCTCTCCTTGCCATCCACTGCAAAGCTAGCAGCGGATCTTAATCGCACCCATCCCATCTCAGGTTGGAAGGCTCTTACATCATCACCACGTCAAACTGTTCTTGGTTATACAGCGGCTCAATCTGAACTTTGACCTGCTTGCCGACGAAGATTTCCACCTCGGCCAGTGCATGAGACTCTTCGCCTTTCAGCGCTTCTCCCACCGCTGGGGAAGCATAGACCAAGAAGCGATCAGAATCGTAAGCGTGGTGAACACGGACAATTTCACGCAAGATTTCGTAGCATACAGTTTCCACTGATTTCACCGTGCCACGGCCACGGCAGGTCGGGCAATCATTGCATAAAACGTGCTCAATGCTCTCCCGCGTGCGCTTGCGCGTCATTTCGACTAAGCCTAGCTGAGAGAAACCATTAATACTGGTTTTTACTCGATCTTTACTCAGGGCCTGTTCCAATGAATGCAATACGCGCCGACGATGTTCTTCGTTGCTCATATCAATGAAATCAATAATGATAATCCCCCCCAGATTACGCATCCGCAGCTGGCGAGCGATAGCCTGAGTAGCCTCAATATTGGTATTGAAAATGGTTTCGTCAAGATTGCGGTGACCGACAAATGCACCGGTGTTGATATCCACGGTAGTCATGGCTTCTGTCTGGTCAATAATCAGGTAACCACCTGATTTTAATTCAACTTTACGTTCCAATGAGCGCTGGATTTCGTTTTCGACATCGTAAAGATCGAAAATCGGTTGCTTACCGGCGTACAGCTCCAGTTTTTCGGTCATTTCCGGAATATATTCGCTGGTAAACTCCACCAGCAAATCGTAAGTCAGTTTGGAATCGACACGGATTTTATCCAGCGCTGCTCCGGCAAAGTCGCGTAGCACACGCTGCGCCAACGCCATCTCGCCATACAGCTTATATTTGGTGATATTGCGTTTTTTGCGCTCCTGAACCTTGGTCCATAAGCGTTTAAGAAACGCTGCATCAGCCGATAACTCTTCTTCGCCAATGCCTTCAGCGGCCGTGCGGATGATAAAACCACCTTGCTCATCGCAATAGGCTGCCACGGTCTTTTTCAGCCGTTCGCGCTCAACTTCACTCTCAATACGCTGAGAAACGCCGACATGTGCAGCCCCCGGCATTAACACCAAATAGCGTGAAGGCAGGGTGATATCGGTGGTTAAACGTGCGCCTTTGGTGCCGAGGGGATCTTTCACCACCTGCACCATTAAATCCTGGCCCTGGCGAACCAGTTCAGCGATATCGCGCACATTGAAATTTTTCTGCTCATCCCCAGCCACGCATTCGGTGTGGGGCATGATATCGGAAGCATGGAGGAAGGCGGCCTTCTCCAGACCGATATCAACAAAAGCCGCTTGCATCCCCGGTAACACCCGGCTGACTCGGCCTTTGTAGATATTGCCAACAATCCCTCGTTTGGCTTCACGTTCGATATGTATCTCTTGCAGGATGCCACCATCAATGTAGGCAACCCGCGTTTCAGACGGGGTAATATTGACCAGTAATTCAGCTGTCATGTATTCCTCTCACATTACGTAGCGCAATGAAATTACTTAGTAATTCATGGGTTTCTACCAACGGCAGACCGACCACGGCATGATAACTGCCAGTGATGGACCTGACGAAACAACCACCTTTCCCCTGAATACCGTAAGCGCCCGCTTTGTCCATGGGTTCACCGGTAGCAATATAATTACTGATTTCCAACTGGGATAACACACGAAATGTCACATCTGTCACAACCATAGCAGATAACACGTCTTGCTGATCAGCCAGCGACACCGCCGTGATCACCTGATGTTGTTGTCCAGACAATGCACTCAGTATTTGCTGGGCATGTGCGGTATCCCGTGGTTTTTCTAAAACTTGCCCATTGAGCACCACGATGGTATCTGCCCCTAATACGGGTAGATCCTGTGGCGCGACCTTCACCCCTGCACGTGCTTTATCTTGCGCGAGACGCTGGACGTACTCTTGTGCGCTCTCTTCTGGCTGGCGTTGCTCTTCAACCTCTGTTTTCAGCACCTCAAACGGGACATCAAGCAGGGCTAACAATTCACGGCGACGCGGGGAACCAGATGCAAGGTACAGGGCGGTCATGAGTCTTAAGTCCTTATTGCACCGCAAATTGGCGGCGAATTTTACGCATTAACAAAAATAGCCAAGGCCAAAGAATGCCGTTAACTACACTACTCCAGAATACTTCAGGGCGGAATGAGACATTAATAACTAAGAACTCAGACCAAAACACCACAACATCCATGGTGAGCGAAAGTAGCATCACAATAAGTGCTTGCTGCCACAGCGCCATATTACGGAATAGCTGAAACTTAAACGCCACCAGATACGCGATGATACTCAGCGCCAGCGCCCGCACCCCGAGTGTTGAACCCAAAATAAGATCCATAATCAGCCCGAGAAAAAAACCAGTGCCAACATTCACACGGTGCGGTAATGCCATCACCCAATAGATTAAAACCAATGCCAGCCATGAAGGGCGGAACATATAAATTTGTTCAGGCCACGGCATAATTTGCAGCACCATGGCAATCAGGAAAGATAGCCAGATAACCCAACGGCCATTACTGCTGTAACGGTTCATGGCGAGACTCCCGGCGCAGTGATTGCGGTAGGTGCCGCAGCAGAAGGTGCTGGTGGCCCCACTGCATCAGCAGCAGGTAACACTTGCGACATCATGGGCGCGAGACGTTCGTTCGCCACACGGCGGACTTCATCAGGTGGCAAGGGGATATCGCCATTACGGTCAGCGCCCCACAAGAGCAACAGGTAACGTAAGCGTTGTAGATCAGCCGTCGGACGCGCTTGAATCACGGTATAAGCACGTTGGTTGTCAACTTTAACAGAAGAGACCACTGCGACCGGGTAACCTTCTGGGAAGCGACCACCCAAACCGGACGTCACTAACACATCACCAACGCGAATGTCTGTATTGCTGGGGAGGTGTTCCAGTAATAAGTCATCGGTACAACCACTCCCTGCGGCAATAACCCGAATATCATTTCGTAACACCTGAATAGGTAATGCGTGGGAAGCATCGCAAATCAATAATACGCGGCTGGTTAATTTACTTACCGCCACAACCTGGCCGACGACGCCCCGATCACTGATAACCGGCTGGCCTTCGTACACACCATTGTTAGAACCTTTATCGATAACGACTTGGTCACTATAAGGATCTGTCCCGCTGGACATCACCTGAGTCACCATTTTTTGTTCGTCCTGACGCAGCGGAGAACCCAGCAATTCACGTAAGCGATTATTTTCCTGCTTAAATTGCCCGAGTAGCTGTAAGTCAGTGTTTTTCAGTAATAACTCTTGGCGTAACGCACGGTTTTCCAGCCCGAGCTGGTCGCGAGTCGCCAGAGTTTCAGAAACATTGTCGAGAACTTTGCGTGGCCCATTGGCCAGAAAATAGAAAGGGCTAACTGCGGTGTCCATATAGGTGCGCACTTTAACAAACGTACCCAATCGGCTATCAGCGATAACCAAAACAATGGCAGCAAGTACGGCAAAGAACAACCGCAGTTGCAGGGATGGACCCCGGCTAAAAATCGGCTTCATAAATTATGCGTATTCCTCGACGACATGAGGAAGAAGCGCCAAACCTAAACCTATGCCCCACTTACCCTGAACATGAGTTTATTCGATCTGGCGTTTCTCCTTTTGGCTGACTATTCTTCGCTGAACAAATCGCCGCCATGCATGTCGATCATTTCCAACGCTTTACCACCGCCGCGCGCGACGCAGGTTAATGGATCTTCGGCTACCACCACTGGGATACCGGTCTCTTCCATCAGCAGGCGATCCAGGTTACGCAGCAATGCGCCACCACCGGTCAACACCATACCGCGCTCAGAGATGTCAGATGCCAGTTCCGGCGGACACTGTTCCAGAGCAACCATGACCGCGCTAACAATACCGGTCAGCGGCTCTTGCAGTGCTTCGAGGATCTCATTGGAGTTCAGGGTAAAGCCACGAGGTACACCTTCAGCAAGGTTACGGCCACGAACTTCAATTTCCAGAACTTCATCACCTGGATAAGCAGAACCGATGCTGTGTTTGATACGTTCGGCAGTCGCTTCACCAATCAGTGAACCATAGTTACGGCGCACATAATTAATGATGGCTTCATCAAAGCGGTCACCACCGATGCGAACAGAAGAGGAGTAAACCACGCCGTTCAGAGAGATAACGGCCACTTCTGTAGTCCCGCCACCAATATCCACAACCATTGAACCTGTTGCTTCAGAAACCGGCAGACCAGCACCAATTGCCGCAGCCATAGGCTCTTCAATCAGGAACACTTCACGAGCGCCAGCGCCCTGAGCAGATTCACGGATCGCACGGCGCTCAACCTGAGTGGCCCCGACCGGTACGCACACCAGTACGCGCGGACTTGGGCGCATAAAGCTGTTGCTATGAACTTGCTTGATAAAGTGCTGCAGCATCTTTTCGGTAACAAAGAAATCGGCGATAACGCCATCTTTCATTGGGCGAATAGCTGCGATATTACCGGGGGTGCGCCCTAGCATCTGTTTGGCTTCATGGCCCACAGCCGCAACGCTCTTCGGTGAACCGGCACGATCCTGGCGAATAGCAACCACTGAAGGTTCATTCAGTACAATGCCTTGTCCTTTAACATAAATAAGGGTATTGGCGGTACCCAAGTCGATGGACAAGTCGTTGGAAAACATGCCACGAAATTTCTTAAACATAACGAAAGGATAATCCTGCAAGCTGGGGGCGGAAAATAAAATCCGCCTACTTTACCAACCACACGAACCAGCGACAAGGCGCAAAAACGTCCCGATTCGGTGAAAAAGTAGCTGCGTTATTGACATATCGTTCCATTCAGAGTCCATACCGTTTGAAAAGGTTGAATAAAACCTTGGCACAACACGGATTCTGCGCAACGACCGGCGTAACACAGCACATAAAATCTAACATTTAACCTGATTCTCGCTGGAAGTAAGCGCCCACCAACGATTTACGGAAATGACGGACACATTCTACGTTAATTTTTGCTCAACGATCAGGCTAAACACGGCCTAATACGAATATTTTTTCTTTCCGGGATTCAAAGGCGTCGGTGGAGCAAAAAAATTGCCCTGTCCACCATAAATACCTTTCTCTTTCAGAGTTTGCCATTCTTCACGAGTAAGCACTTCTGCAGCAAAAACTTTTGCCTGCGTACCAACACAAGCACCGGTCAGACTTTCTACAAACAACTGATTTTCATAACGTAAATTGATATTTCTTACTAATCCCGGATGAAGTTTGATCATTTCAACCCGTAGGGACTTAATGTAAGAGGTGCTGACAACCGTCAATCCGGCCTGCGACACCATCACCTTGCAGCCCACGCCGAGCAATAAACGTATCATTGGATGGATTCGGTCGATATGTTGACACACATCGGCCTCTGCAAGTTCAAAGATAATTCGCGTTCTATCCGATTTTTTGCATTGTAATAGCGAATCCCGCAGCCAACGCTGGAAAGGACGCTGCAATAATGAATCAACGCAGATAGAAAATGCCAGAGTTTCGTCCGGCCATAAAGCTAATAAAGGAATTATCCGATCGATTTTTTGGCGGTCGTAGCGCTCAGCCAAGCCAAACAGTTGCACCAAGGGGGTAAATTCAGCCGCCAGCAGCTCTTGCTTACCATCAAAGATACGGCTGATGACCTCACGATGGTGGACCTTGCCGTCAATGGTAATGACCGGACGTTGATAAAGCCTTGGGCCACCGTTCGCCAGTGTTTGTTCCAATAAGGTACGCCATTTGACACTGCCACGCCCCCTTTCCGCCACTTGAGTATCGTAGACATACCAGCCATTTCCGCCATACATCGCCGCATTTCTGGTCGCTTGTCTGGCATTATCCATAATCTGTTCGGCTGACTCGCCACTGCGGTACGCCACAATCCCGATATGCAGCAAGGATTCACGATCAATAACCTGAGGTTCGGGTAACGTGCCGACCGCATGGATCAACTGTGCGGCCATGACATCGGCATATTTTAGGGTTTTATGCGGCAGCAATATGGCGATCTCATTTTGATAGTAACGCGCCAGTAATGCCGAGGGATGACGAGCAACAAAGGTAGAAAGCATGTTAAGCAGAGAATGCATCAGCTCTTGTACCAACTGATGGTCATCCGTTTCATTCAAGCGATCGAAGTCCGGCAGTTGCACCATCATCACGACCCCATGAGCACCGGACTCTTCCAGTTGCGTGGTCAGCTGATTATCAAAAAACTGCCGATTACTGAAACCGGTCTTGGCATCTTGCGCCGCAAAGGTGCGGATCAATGTATCAACACGGTTACGCTCTGCCCTCACCTCTGTCAGTTCCGCCAGTAGATGGTCAATGGCGCGGCTGGCACTGGGGGGCCATTCATGGCCTTCGCTGCGAATCGCGTGTTCACGCTCACCATTCAGGATACGTTTTGCTCGCCACTCCAATCTCTCTTGCCCGGAGGTCTGCTCACGTAGCCAACGAAAACTCAACCAAAGTGTCAGTGCGATCACCAGTGTTGCCAGCGACAAAATTGCCACAGCATACAGAGAGCGGGCATAGCTATTTAAGGGGTCAATATAGGTAAAATGCATCGATGCACCCGGTTGATGTAGCATCGGTATTATTAGGGTACGTTGCTTACTGTTGCTGTTCCAAGGTGTATAGATAGCGGGGAGTTTGAGATGGTACAAGGTACTGGTTTCGTTCTGAATAGTGACATCCACGACGCCAAGCGTTCGCATCATGATAGGCAGCCATTTGCGTTCATGTTCAGGCGGTTGCAGTAACAGCGACTGATCATAAGCCGTGACAATACTCTGGAGCCGCTGCTCCATTTTCTTCTGACATAGATAGAAGAAACTTATAGTGCTACCCAGTAGCACCAAACACATGGCCAATACGACCAGCAGTGTCATAAACGCAGAAAGTTTGGTTGTAAATCGCATCCCTTAGCCTTGCGAAGCGCATTAGAAGTAAAAAACTCAATTCCCTTGAGGAAAATACTATATGACAACACAGCTTATAACACTGCTTTTTTACTTCATAATGCGACAATAGCCCAATAACTCCACCATTTTCCCTGAAGTTCGGGAGTTCCTCTTTCAAGGATAGTCCTAGTCAAAATCAACGGCCTGATTTTTGTCCTTGATCAGGCTATAAGGTTGATGTTGTCGTTATATTGGCTCACTCTTAACTCATACTTTCCCTGTTTTTTGGAGTGCGATATGCGAGCGCTTGTTCTTGAGCAAACTGACGGCCGTACCACCGCAGAAGTGCGTGAAATCTCCCCCTCACAGTTGCCTGCCGGAAATGTCACGGTTGATGTTAATTGGTCCAGCCTGAATTATAAAGATGCGCTGGCCATCACGGGCAAAGGGAAGATCATTCGTGAATTCCCGATGGTTCCCGGCATTGATTTCGCGGGTACTGTTCACAGCAGCGAAGATCCGCGTTTTCACGTGGGTCAATCCGTGTTGCTGACCGGCTGGGGGGTCGGCGAAAACCACTGGGGCGGTTTGGCTGAACAAGCGCGTGTGAATGGCGACTGGCTAGTGCCCATGCCGGAAGGGCTGGAACCGCGTAAAGCGATGATTATCGGCACTGCGGGCTTTACTGCCATGTTGTGCGTCATGGCGCTGGAAGAGGGTGGCGTTACACCAGAAAGCGGAGAGGTGGTGGTCACCGGTGCCAGTGGCGGCGTGGGTAGCACCGCGATCGCCCTACTTTCTGCGCTGGGCTACCAGATTGCCGCGATTTCGGGTCGTGACAGTAACAGTGAATACCTGAAAAGTTTGGGTGCGCACCGAGTGTTATCCCGCAATGATTATCTCGATGCTTCGCGCCCGTTGGAAAAACAGCTGTGGGCAGGGGCTATTGATACCGTTGGCGACAAATTGCTGGCCAAAGTGCTGGCACAGATGAACTACAACGGCACTGTTGCAGCATGTGGGCTGGCGGGCGGTTACACACTGCCAACTACCGTGATGCCATTTATTCTGCGTAATGTGCGCTTGCAGGGGGTGGATTCAGTGATGACACCACAACCGCGCCGTCAGCAAGCCTGGCAGCGGCTGCTGAAGATCTTACCTGAAAGCTTCTATCAGCAAGCATCGCAATCCATCACCCTGGCCGATGCACCAACCATCGCCGCTCGTTTGCTGGCGAATGAAGTCACGGGCCGAACTTTGGTTAAAGTGCGCTGATTAGCTGTTTTCCTCATCAGCACTGTTTTTCTGATAAATACTGTTTTTGTGATAAATACTGCCGGGTGGGTATTACGCCCCCCGGTCTCTCCTCACCCTCATTGTAAGTATTTTTAAATTTCTCTTTGCTCTCTCGCACTTATCGCCATAAGCCGCCATGATTAATATCACTACGGTCAATATGACGCCCTGTTCGATGGAGTAACCCTATGCGCAACGTTTTATCTCACGCCAAAAATAACGTTTCCCGTACAAATGTTTCTCATGAAAATAATACGCCGCGCAAACTGACGGAAGCGGATGTCACTCCTGAGAGCATCTTTTACCAACGCCGTAAGGTATTGCAGGCATTGGGAATTACGGCCGCCGCGCTGGCGTTACCCACCTCAGCACAGGCCGATTTGCTGGCATGGTTTAAAGGCAACAATCGCCCCAAAGCCCCTTCAGGGAAACCACTGGAGTTTACCCAATCCGCCGCCTATCACCCCAATCTGGCGATGACGCCGGAAGATAAAGTGACTGGCTACAATAATTTCTATGAATTTGGCCTTGATAAGGCCGATCCCGCCGCCAATGCCGGCACCCTGAAAACGGAAGGCTGGCAAATCAAAATCGACGGTGAAGTGGCTAAGCCGATGACGCTGGATATGGATGATCTGATGAAGCGCTTCCCACTGGAGGAACGTATTTATCGTATGCGCTGCGTTGAAGCCTGGTCAATGGTGGTGCCGTGGATTGGTTTTGAACTGGGAAAACTGCTCAAGCTGGTTGAACCGACCAGCAATGCGCGCTACGTCGCATTCCAGACCCTCTATGCACCGGATCAGATGCCAGGGCAGGAAGATCGCTTTATTGGCGGTGGGCTGAAATATCCGTATGTCGAGGGGCTACGGCTGGATGAAGCAATGCACCCGCTAGCCTTCATGACGCTGGGTGTTTATGGCAAAGCGCTGCCGCCACAAAATGGCGCTCCGCTGCGGCTCATTACGCCGTGGAAGTATGGTTTTAAAGGGATAAAATCCATTGTTCACATCCGCCTGACCAATGATCAGCCCCCCACGACTTGGAATCTGAGTGCACCAAACGAGTATGGTTTTTATGCCAATGTGAACCCCCATGTGGACCATCCGCGCTGGTCACAAGCCACTGAGCGCTTTATCGGCTCTGGCGGCATCCTTGATGTACAGCGCCAGCCGACACTGCTGTTTAATGGCTATGCCGATCAAGTCGCATCGCTCTATCGCGGCCTGGATCTGAGGAAAAACTTCTGATGCGCCTCAGCCCGCAACACATTAAATGGCTCAAGGTGGCGATCTGGCTAGCGGCAGCACTGCCTTTTCTGTGGTTGGTTTTATCCGTCGATCAAGGCTGGTTCAGCGCCGATCCCGCCAAGGATATTCAGCATTTTACCGGCCGCATGACCCTTAAACTGTTATTGGCGACACTGCTGGTCACACCGCTGGCCCGCTATGGCAAACAACCGCTGCTGATCCGCTGTCGTCGCCTATTAGGTTTATGGTGCTTTGCTTGGGGCACGCTGCATTTAGTCAGCTATTCAGTGCTGGAACTGGGGCTAAGCAACATGAGTCTGCTCGGTCGTGAACTGGTCACCCGTCCCTACCTGACGCTAGGCATCATCAGCTGGCTAGTATTACTGTCACTGGCAGTGACCTCCACCTTATGGGCGCAACGAAAAATGGGAGCCAACTGGCAAAAGCTGCATAATTTGGTGTATGTTGTCGCCATTCTTGCACCAATTCATTATCTTTGGTCGGTCAAAACGCTGTCGCCCCTCCCCATTATTTATGCAGTGACGGCCGCCATATTACTGGCGCTACGCTACAAAAAATTTCGCCAATGGTGCCGCTAACAACTGGCATTTGTTGGTAGCGAATGCACAGTTCGGATTCTTTTCTATTGAATATCTTCGCTGATAAGACCAGTATTTAGCTGCTAATTGCTACGATATCATTATAATGCCCGACCTTAGTACCGATCGCAGTGTCAAATTCATCGTAAAAAGGTGACAAATCGGTGACATCAGGTTATTTTTTACGATGATGTACTAATTGCCGGAGATACCAGCACAATGTCGGATAAGTTTCACATTTTGCTTCTGAATGGCCCTAACTTGAATCTGCTTGGAACGCGCGAACCGGAAAAGTACGGTTCGACCACCTTGGCTGAGATTGTCAGCCAGTTAGAGACTCAAGCTCAGGAAATGGATGTCGCTCTTTCCCATTTGCAGTCAAATGCAGAACATGTGCTGATCGAGAGAATCCACCAGGCGCGGGGTAATACCGATTTTATCCTGATCAACCCGGCAGCGTTTACGCATACCAGCGTAGCACTGCGCGATGCATTGCTAAGCGTGGAGATCCCGTTTATCGAGATCCACCTGTCTAACGTGCACGCCAGGGAGCCTTTCCGTCATCACTCATATCTCTCTGATATCGCGGTTGGCATCATCTGCGGACTGGGTGCAGATGGCTACAACTTTGCTTTACAGGCAGCGGTAAATCGCTTGTCAAAATCCAACTAGACCCGAAATAATTCGAGTTGCAGGAAGGCGGAAACTGAGCGAATCCCTATGAGCTTACATAAGTAAGAGACTGGGGTGAACGAGGACAGCCAACACACATGCAACTTGAAGTATGCAGGGTATAATTGCCACACAAAAAGAGTACGGAATCACACTCATGGATATTCGTAAGATTAAGAAACTGATCGAACTGGTTGAAGAGTCCGGCATTTCAGAGCTGGAAATCTCAGAAGGCGAAGAGTCAGTACGTATCAGTCGTGCTCCCGCCGCACCAAACTACCCAATGATGCAACAGCCGTATGCGTTTGCTGCACCTCAGCAGCCAGCTCTGGCCGCCGCCGTCGCGCCAGCACCTGCTGCTGAAGTCGCTGCACCGGCAGCTATCAGCGGCCATATCGTGCGCTCCCCAATGGTCGGTACCTTCTACCGCACCCCGAGCCCGGATGCTAAAGCCTTCATTGAAGTAGGTCAGAAAGTTTCTGCTGGTGACACTCTTTGCATCGTTGAAGCGATGAAAATGATGAACCAAATCGAAGCAGATAAATCCGGTACTGTAAAAGCCATTCTGGTTGAAAACGGTCAACCGGTTGAATTCGACGAGCCTCTTGTCGTCATCGAGTAACGAGGCGTTCCATGCTTGATAAAATCGTAATCGCTAACCGTGGTGAGATTGCGCTGCGTATCCTGCGAGCTTGTAAAGAGCTGGGGATCAAAACTGTCGCAGTTCACTCCACGGCGGATCGTGATCTTAAACATGTGTTATTGGCTGACGAGACTGTCTGTATCGGTCCCGCGCCTTCTGTTAAAAGCTATCTGAACATCCCGGCAATCATTTCTGCTGCTGAGATCACCGGCGCGGTGGCTATTCACCCCGGCTATGGTTTCCTGTCTGAAAATGCTGATTTTGCCGAACAGGTAGAACGTTCAGGTTTCATCTTTATCGGGCCACGTGCCGAAACCATTCGCCTGATGGGCGATAAAGTTTCCGCCATCAGCGCGATGAAGAAAGCGGGTGTCCCTTGCGTACCCGGCTCCGACGGCCCGCTGACCGACGACACCACCAAGAACAAAGCCTTTGCCAAACGTATCGGTTATCCGGTCATCATCAAGGCATCTGGCGGCGGCGGTGGTCGTGGTATGCGTGTGGTTCGCCACGATAAAGATCTTGAGCAATCCATTAACATGACCCGTGCGGAAGCCAAAGCGGCTTTCAATAACGACATGGTTTATATGGAAAAGTACCTTGAGAATCCACGTCATATCGAAATTCAGATTTTGGCTGACGGTCAGGGTAGCGCTATCTATCTGGCTGAGCGCGACTGTTCTATGCAGCGCCGCCACCAGAAAGTGGTCGAAGAAGCACCAGCACCAGGCATCACTGGCGAGATGCGCCGTTATATCGGCGAACGCTGTGCAAAAGCTTGCGTGGAGATCGGCTATCGTGGTGCAGGGACTTTCGAGTTCTTGTATGAAAACGGCGAGTTCTATTTCATCGAAATGAACACCCGTATTCAGGTTGAGCACCCGGTTACCGAGATGATCACCGGTGTCGATTTGATCAAAGAACAGTTGCGTATCGCTGCTGGCCAACCTCTCTCCATCAAACAAGATGAAGTGAAAGTCCATGGTCACGCCGTCGAGTGTCGTATCAACGCCGAAGATCCAAATACCTTCCTGCCAAGTCCGGGTAAAATTACCCGTTTCCATGCGCCGGGCGGTTTTGGTGTTCGTTGGGAGTCTCATATTTACGCCGGTTATACTGTGCCGCCATATTATGACTCCATGATCGGCAAGCTGATTACTTACGGTGAAAACCGTGATGTGGCAATTGCTCGCATGAAAAATGCGCTGGCAGAACTCATTATCGATGGCATCAAAACCAACGTTGAGTTGCAGCAACGCATCATGAACGACGAAAACTTCCAGCACGGTGGCACCAATATCCACTATCTGGAGAAGAAACTCGGGTTACAAGAAACCTGATTTTTCGCCCTTCAAACATTTCGTCTTTATATATCAGGCCGGTTAATCATCGGCCTTTTTTCTTTTTAAACTTTCTTTCGGCTTAGATACCCTAAATAATTGGCCCAACTACCATGTGGCAAACGAATGAAATCCGATAAATCAATTCGGGTAGCGGGAGCGGCCAAGCTAACAACGCCGTAGCGCCAAGTACGAAGAAATTACCCAAAGTAATTGGTGTTACAGCTAGGCAGCAAACGAGCGCATCCCGATGAGCTGACTCACGTCAGTGATTCGGGTGGGTGAAAGCAGCTAACAACGCCGTAGCGCCAAGTACGAAGGGTATGGGAGGACAAATTGGAAACAAGATTCCTACAGGCAAACAAAGAAGCGCGCTGGGCCTTTGGCTTAACGCTGGCTTATCTGGTTGGCTGGATAATAACAGCGTATTTCCCGGGTAATCTCCCCGGTATGAGTGGCTTGCCCGCCTGGTTTGAAGCTGCCTGTATTGCACTGCCGCTGCTGTTTATCGGGCTATGTTGGCTGATGGTACGCGTGATTTTCCGTGATATCCCACTGGGGGACGACGATGCAAACTGATGTCATCCTGCCATTAGTGGGCTATTTGGCGATGGTATTTGGCTTATCTATTTATGCTTATACCCGCCGCCAAACTGGGAATTTTCTCAATGAATACTTCATCGGCAATCGCTCGATGGGGGGATTCGTATTGGCAATGACCCTAACCGCCACCTATATCAGCGCCAGCTCATTCATCGGCGGGCCGGGTGCGGCCTATAAATATGGCCTCGGCTGGGTCTTGTTGGCGATGATCCAACTGCCCGCGGTCTGGTTGTCGTTGGGTGTTTTAGGTAAGAAATTTGCTATTTTGGCGCGCCGTTATAATGCCGTGACCCTCAACGACATGCTGTATGCCCGCTATCAGAGCCGCTTACTGGTGTGGCTGGCCAGTCTCAGTCTGCTGGTGGCGTTTGTCGGAGCCATGACGGTGCAGTTTATCGGCGGCGCGCGCTTGCTGGAGACCGCCGCTGGCATCCCCTATGACACCGGCTTATTGATCTTCGGCGTCAGTATCGCGCTCTATACCTCTTTTGGCGGCTTCCGCGCCAGTGTATTGAATGATGCCCTGCAAGGGCTGGTGATGTTGATCGGCACCATTTTGCTGTTAGTGGCGGTGATCCATGCCGCAGGCGGTCTGCATAAAGCGGTCGAGACACTGCAACATATCGATCCGGCGCTGGTTTCCCCACAAGGGGGCGATCAGATCTTGGATGTGCCATTTATGGCCTCATTCTGGATCTTGGTCTGCTTTGGAGTGATTGGTCTGCCACATACTGCCGTACGATGCATTTCGTATCGTGATAGCAAAGCGGTGCATCGCGGTATTATCATCGGCACCATTGTGGTGGCGATCCTGATGTTCGGTATGCATCTGGCGGGTGCACTCGGGCGGGCGATCCTGCCGGATCTGAAGATCCCCGATCAAGTGATCCCAACACTGATGATCACTGTCCTCCCCCCTTTTGCGGCGGGGATCTTTTTGGCGGCACCGATGGCGGCAATTATGTCGACCATCAATGCCCAACTGCTGCAATCCTCCGCCACTATCGTGAAAGATCTGTACCTCAATCTGAGGCCGGCGCAGTTGAAGAATGAGGGGAAACTGAAGCGCATTTCCAGCATGTCGACACTGATCCTCGGGCTACTGCTGCTGCTTGCCGCCTGGCGTCCACCAGAGATGATTATCTGGCTGAACCTACTGGCCTTTGGTGGCTTGGAGGCGGTATTCCTCTGGCCATTGGTGCTGGGGCTGTACTGGGAACGCGCCAATGCCCACGGAGCCCTTAGCTCAATGATTGTCGGTGCGGTATGCTATACAGTACTGGCCAGTTTCAACATTAAAATTGCCGGCCTGCACCCAATAGTGCCTTCGCTGGTGCTCAATCTGCTGGCGTTTTATATCGGTAATCAGTTTGGCGATCGGGCACGAGCGCGAAAGCCAGTGACCGTCAGCGCTGAATAAGTCGCTATATGCCGGTATTATTTACCGAAACCTAATTAAGAAAAACCGATCCAAAAGCGTAAGTTAAGGATCGGTTTTGGAAGAGAAAAGTTATGCCTTGGATCCAATTGAAGTTAAACACCACCGGTAATCAGGCCGAATCACTTGGCGATGTGCTGATTGAGAGTGGCGCGGTCTCTGTCACGTTTCAGGATACCCACGATAATCCGGTATTTGAGCCGCTGCCGGGGGAAACGCGTCTGTGGGGCGATACCGATGTTATCGGTCTGTATGATGCAGAAACCGATATGGCCGCAGTGGTTGCCATGCTGGAATACAACCCGCAACTCGGTAAAGGTTTCATCCATAAAATTGAGCAGTTGGAAGACAAAGATTGGGAACGTGAATGGATGGATAACTTCCATCCGATGCGTTTTGGCGAACGCCTGTGGATCTGCCCAAGCTGGCGTGATGTGCCCGACCCTACCGCCGTTAACGTGATGCTCGACCCCGGTCTGGCGTTTGGGACTGGGACTCACCCAACCACCGCATTATGCCTGCAATGGCTCGACGGCCTCGATCTGGCGGGTAAAACCCTTATCGACTTCGGTTGCGGTTCTGGCATCCTGGCGATTGCGGCGCTAAAACTCGGTGCAGCGCACGCTATCGGCATTGATATCGATCCGCAGGCCATTCAGGCCAGTCGTGATAACGCACAGCGTAATGGCGTTTCAGAGCGTTTGGCGCTATATCTGGCAAAAGACCAACCGGCTGACTTATCCGCTGACGTAGTGGTTGCCAATATTTTGGCGGGTCCGCTACGGGAACTGGCACCCCTGATTAGCGTCTTACCAGTTGCTGGCGGCCACCTTGGCCTGTCAGGCGTGTTGGCAACGCAAGCGGCGGGTGTCGCTGAGGCTTACGAGGACAAGTTCACCCTCGACCCAGTGGCCGAGAAAGAAGAGTGGTGTCGCATTACGGGCGTGCGTAAGTCATAGCATAACCAGCAAGATCCCCTGCTATTGTTATGGGATAACAGCAGGGGGTGTTCTCCCGCCATTCAAACCAGCACTTCCTATCACCTTACCGCACACGATTTTTAGCCAAAATGAGATACCAGACACATTTTAATCTGTGCTTTATCGTTGATTTGATGAATAAATCAGCACTTTCGACCAAGGTTATGTTGCGTTACCAGTCAATAATGATGTTGTTTAGTAGAAAACACTAAAGCGCACAAATTAACCAATTATCTTTAACATCATGTTATATATGAATAAATATTTAATTAGCCAAGATTGAGTCGCAATTTACTGCTCTTTTTTCATCAATTGGTCAAAGTTTGGCCTTTCATCTGGGCGCAAAAATGCGTAATATACGCGCCCTTACGGACACAGTGTGGTCATTCTTTGTCTATGCGTATTGGACACTTCCAGCTTACAAATTGCCTGATTGCCGCCCCGATGGCCGGTATAACAGACCGCCCCTTCAGAGCACTATGTCATGGCATGGGGGCTGGGATGGCAGTATCTGAAATGCTCTCCTCGAATCCTGAGGTATGGCGGACGGATAAGTCGCGTTTGCGCATGGTTCATAGTGATGAGCCTGGAATTCGTACCGTGCAAATTGCCGGTAGCGACCCAGATGATATGGCGGCGGCTGCCCGAATTAATGTGGCAAACGGTGCCCAAATCATCGATATCAATATGGGATGTCCGGCCAAGAAAGTGAACCGCAAGCTGGCAGGATCTGCATTGTTGCAGCATCCGGATCTGGTCAAACAGATCCTCTCCGCAGTCGTCAACGCGGTAGATGTGCCAGTGACGCTGAAGATCCGGACGGGTTGGTCGCCAGAACACCGTAACTGTATAGAAATTGCCCAACTGGCCGAAAATTGTGGTATACAAGCCCTGACGATTCATGGCCGAACTCGTTCTTGCCTGTTTAATGGTGAGGCGGAATACGACAGCATTCGGGCAGTTAAGCAGACTGTTTCCATTCCCGTTATCGCGAATGGTGACATCACTGACCCGCATAAAGCCAGAGCGGTGCTTGACTACACTGGAGCTGATGCTCTGATGATAGGACGTGCCGCTCAGGGAAGACCTTGGATCTTCCGGGAAATCCAGCACTACCTGGACACTGGGGAGTTGCTGCCACCGATGCCACTTGGCGAAGTGCAGCGCTTGTTAAATGGGCATATACGGGAATTGCACGACTTTTATGGTCCAGGCAAGGGATTTCGTATTGCACGTAAGCACGTCTCTTGGTATCTGCAAGAGCACGCCCCTAACGACCAGTTTCGGCGCACATTCAACGCCATTGAGGATGCCAGCGAACAGCTGGAGGCGTTGGAGGCATATTTCGAAAATCTTGCGTAAACAGAAAAAAGAGCTGACAGAACTATGTTCGAACAACGCGTAAATTCTGACGTACTGACCGTTGCAACCGTAAATTCACAAGATCAGGTGACTCAAAAGCCTTTGCGTGACTCGGTTAAACAAGCACTGAAGAACTATTTTGCTCAACTGAATGGTCAGGATGTGAGTGACCTGTATGAGTTGGTACTGGCTGAAGTTGAACAGCCATTGTTGGACATGGTGATGCAATACACCCGTGGCAACCAAACCCGTGCTGCCCTGATGATGGGCATCAACCGTGGCACGCTGCGTAAGAAATTGAAAAAATACGGCATGAACTGATACTAGTCAGTTAAGATGTTGTTTAAAAAGGCGTTATCCTTAATTGGCTAGCGCCTTTTTTATTGAAATGACTACACCAATGACTACAAATATTAGTGAACGATATTAAACAAAATAACTATTGAACTCTAACTTAGACTGTAAACTAAAGTGAGTTACCTTAAAAAAACCACTTTGTAAACCATATACCTGCTTTAGGTATCATTTTTGGATGTAACCATATGTTAGATATTAAGTACCTTCTGATATACTGATGCGAACACAATTTACATAGGCACTTTTTAGGAGGCGATTTGAGGAAAAGAAAGCTGGAGCAGATGAATGTTCAGGTCTCAAATATTACTTTAAATGGAAATTATTTCAAGGTGGTAATATATTCTTGCTAAACTAATTCATAGTTAATGCACTCACTTAGATTTACAATCGTAAAACATAAAGGAGATGTTCATGGCATCGGCAGTATTAGCAAAAAGAATCGGACGTAGAATATTCGAAACATACTCAGAATTTATATACAAAGATGATATAGCAGCCCACGATAAAGAACGAGATATAAAAATAACATCACGCTGTATTGCTGCTTTTGCAATAGATGCGTTCGGTGAAACGAATGATCATAAACAAGCTGGCTTTAGCGTATGTGATGGTTTTGATGATAATGGAATTGATGCTTTATATGTAAATCATGCTTTAAAAACCATGGTAATAGTTCAGTCAAAATATGATCAACAAGCTTCCGGCTCTATCGCTATTACCGATTTCTTACGATTCAAAGATTCGTGTACTGAATTAATGGATGAAAAATTCAATCTCTTTAATAAATTATTGAAGAGATTTCAATCTGATATTCATGAGGCCATCACTAATTTTGACTATAAAATATTGTGTGTATATGCCTATACGGGAAAAAAAGAATTAAGTGATGACGTAAACCGACGGATTACTGATTGGGAAAAAGAAATTAACGCTAGTATGGGTGCTGAAAATATCGATGATAGAGACACTTATATAGTACGAGTAATTCCATTTTCACTAGAGGATATGGTTTCCTATCTTAGAAAAGAATCATCTCATAGCGTTGTATTGGAAAACGTTGAGCTTCTACAATATGGTATGACAACAGAACCTTATGAAGCTGTATTTGGGATTATATCTGGGATACAACTTGCCGACTGGTGGGAAACATATGCTGATAAACTATTAGAAAAAAATATTCGTGGTGTACTAGGCGGTAAAACTGATGTAAACCTATCAATTAAAGATACACTTAATACTTCACCTGAAAAATTCTGGTATTTTAACAACGGAATAACAGTGCTGGTTGAAGATATAAAGAAAAAGGAAAGAAAGAGAGCTAGTATTGTAAGAGACTCAGGAAACTTCAATTTCAAAAATGCAAGTATAATTAATGGAGCTCAAACATTAAGTACTATCGGAATGAATGCGGATAGTATAGATGAAGGTTTTCTAGAAACAGTTAAGGTTCCAATAAGGTTCATAAAAATTGCTGGTGATGATAACTTTGCGGAGTTAGTTACTAGAGCAAATAACCATCAAAATAGGGTTACAGGCCGAGACTTTGCATCTCAGGATCCAGAACAAATAAGAATACAGAATGAAATATTTGTTGAAAGAAACTTTAAGTATAATATTCATCGACAAGACTTTGTTGATAACTTGACTGATTCTGTGATCGATCTAGATGAAGCTCTTTCTGCAATAGTTTGTTTCTTAGGGGATGAACGCCTTTTGGCAACATTGAAATCAAGTCGAGGTCGTTTTTACGATAATCTCTCTGGTGGTATTTATAGGAATGTATTTAATCCAACTGTGAGTGGGATTTTCACAATAAACGTTGTCACTTTATATCGAGAAATAGCCAAAGAAATAACGAGAGAAACCCGAAACTCCACGGGGAAACTAAATGCTATATTAACTCATGGAAATTATGCTATAGCTGCTTTAGTAATGAATAACTATAATATTAAAAAGGATACTAGAGATATTATTGATTTTGATCTCACCAAAATCCCACCTCTTGTAAAAAACATTTCAAACTCAACAACGGAGTACATTATGGTTCATCATCCCGAATGCTATATAGCTCGTTTCTTCCAAAACAAGGAAAAGATCAAAGAGATTTTGACTCAAACTGAGTTTTCCACAACAATATGAATTAGCATTTGGCAGGTAGATTACCTGCCAAATATATTTTTCTAAAAGCTGTATAACTCAATTTCAGTTATTCCTTCTTTCATGGTTCATAATGTTATCAAATTAGATGCCATTGAATATTTTAAGACGCTGTTGCTGTTCTTCACTCAGGGTATACGCAAAATCTTCATGCTCAATCTGGTAGGTGCCAAAGCTCATCAGGAAGGCAATAGCTGGGTCTATCTTGTTGGCGGCTTTCTTCTTGTTCGGCTTGATATTGGCGTTTGCGTCAGTTTCCATCACAACGTTGCTCATCGCCCAGGCTAAGACCGGATCGCCATTGTGCTGTATCACCTTGCGGTTAACGAATACCTCGGCAGACTTGGCAACCGGGCTAAATTTCATGTAGGTCTGCGGGAACGGCTCGACATCCAGACCGGCACCCTGTAGCTGTGTTCTCAGATGAGTGGCATTCCACGTATCAAACCCCGTTAGCTTGATATTGAACCGCTGACTATCAGCCAACACATCATCACGGATGCGGTCATAATCGATACAGTCGCCCGGTGTGGGGCGTATCCAGCCACTTTTAACCCATTGCCGATATATAGCCCGGTTCTTATTGGCGGCATTATTCAACTGGGCTTCGGGGATATAGTGACGGGTAAGTAGCAATACGCAGTTCTCAACCGGGAACGAGTAGCACACACTGGTAATATCGCTGGTTGAAGACAGATCTAACCCGGCGTAACACTCCAGACCGGCTAAATCATCCTCGCTGTAATCGGCTTTACAGGCATCCCATGCACCGGCTCCCATCCACGGCGTTTCGCCCTGACACCAGATATTAAAACGCTTTGTCAGCATTTCGACCCATTGCGAAGGAATGCCCCGCGCCTTATTGATGGTGTCAGTCAGTGCCGTAACATCAACAGAAACGCCCAGATTAGGGTTAGCCTTAATCCAGTGTTCCGGCTGCTCAACTTCGCTCTCGTCGTCCAGCTCGTAGATCAAGGCAAACAACGATTCGTTTTGTTCTTCACCGGCCAATATCTGGCAGCAATAATCATAATGTTGCTTGCAGGCTGAAACCACGTTACTACCCGCTGTGGTGATAGCAAAGAGTATCCCTTCTGGCCGGGCACCCATTCCCAACTCAAGCGCTGAATAAACGGCGTTATCCGGGTGAAGATGGTACTCATCCACCACCGCCAGACTGGGATTCGTCCCTTCAATGGTCGAGGCTTTGGAGGCCAGTGGCTTTAACAGGCTGTTGGTTTTGGCATAAATCATTTTGTGCTGCTGGATAGTAAGGCGCTTTCTCAAGGGCTTTGAGATAAGGTTCATCTGACGGGCATCATCAAACACGATACGCGCCTGATCACGACTCACGGCGGCGGTGTAGATATCCTGCTGGCCCGGTTCCATCACCAGAAACCAGTTAGCCAGAATAGCGGCTACCGTTGATTTGGCATTCTTGCGGGGTACCTGAATGTAAGCACTGCGGTACTTCCTGCGGCCTGTCGCTGCCACCTTGAAGCCTAACAGACAGGCAAAGGCGAACTGTTGCCACGGCTCCAGCTCGATAGGCTGGCCCCGTAATGGACCTTTGACGTGGGGGCAAAGGTGAGAGAAGGCAATAAAGCGCTCTACAGTGGCACTGTCGAACGCATAAAGTGGGTTGTTTAGGTCGTTAAAGTAACGATTTACCGCTTGTTTTAGCCGCTCACAGGCGGGTATTTTGCCACTTTGCACCTCCAGTGCGTACTGATTATAAGCGGTCAAGCGCGTCTTCCTCATCAACTTCCACCGGATTACGACGGCGAGACACTGGATCAAAGCCCATCAGCGAGGACATTTTTATCATGATTTTTTCGGCGTCAGACTTGGCTTTCAAGGCGGGGTTGGTCGTGGTGGCACCACGTGAACCTTCAACCGAAAAACCATGCGTCGCAAGGTCTGCCACGGCGCGGCGGTACATCGAGTAGTTGAGGCAATACAATTCAAGGTTACGCCAGTCAGCATCAATCAGATCGCCGCGCTCCATCAATTGCTTTGCTCTTGCCTTCCACTCGACGGTAGCAATCTCATCTAAATAAGTGGGGGCTTTGGGTGGTCTAGCCATAAATTGCTGTTTCCTGTGCCTTTACTGCTACGAAAAAAAGTGCCGCGCATAAAAATTTGAGGGGGCGGGTGGTTCCAGCGGAGAGGAGTTTTGTCCTCAAACCTCCCCCACCCCTTGCCCTGCGCCTCGTCACCGGTTTCGAAATGAATCCATGATGTCCCGATCACGCTGTGATGTGCGCCGCGTCATGGCTTGCTCTGGCGTTTTATTATGTGTCCGCTTGAACCTTTCACGGCTATTAATCAGTGACTTAACCAATTGATTCTGCTCTTGTTCCGTCATGACTTGTTACTCCTTACCCGCCTCGTATATCCAGTCCCAGCGATGGGAGGCTTCTTCCTCTTGGGGCTTGAACTTACCGGCTTTACGCTGCTGTTTGGTTAGTGGGTCTTGGGTGGTGGTCTTACGGCTATGGCAGCTGGCGCACAACCCTTGATGGTTGCTGGCGGGCCAGAACAACACATCACTCTCGCCATCAATCGGGATGATGTGATCAACTATCTTGGCCGGGATATAGAAGCCTTTTTTCTCACAATCAACGCATAAGGGATTGGCTTTCAGGTACATCAGGCGGTATTTTCCCCAACGGTTGGAATAGCCGCGCGTGGTGCGGGTGCCGCGGCTGGCTGTCACCTGTGCGCTAGCTTCACGTTTATGCTCAGCGCAGCGGCCAGCCTTCACACGTACACGGCACCCGGGATAACTACAACGTTTCAATGGATGGACTGGCATTAGTAAATCCCCGGCTCGCGATATACCGTCCACAAGTGAGATATGGTCAGTGGGACTTCTTTAATCGTAAGGTCAGCAACCATTGATCTACTTTCATAAAGTTGTGTCACATACATCAAACAACCGACTTTCATTGCTGGCGTGAATTCCAATCCATCATCAAACCGTTTACCAATATGACGCTGGCAAACCTCCAACGTGGCATCAATATAAATTTTGATCAGACTATCTTCCTCGGTGAATTCAGGTTCAATTCGGCACTGAAGTTTCACCTCTTCCAGCGTAATCAATGAATCATTCATATAACTTCCTTATCGTCAGCCGCTTTCACCTGAACCGTTTGTTTCCATGCCTGACTGAATTCTTCGCCACCGGCATACGCTGGCATCCCCTCACGCTCACGCGCTTCATTCGGAGACATCACGCCGGATTTAATGGCGGTTTCGTAACTGCGGAAACGTTCTTGAGGATTGGCCCGTAGCAAATCGGCAGTGTCAAACTCCACCTGATAGCGAACCTGAACCGGGTGACTTGCCACCAGCAGAGAGGCTTTAACCTGTTGCTCAAAATTTGTTAGCCAGGGGCGCAAGGTCTGAGACAGAAAAGCGCGACTCGCCTCGCTGAAATTGCTGTAGGTGCTGTTGGAGTACTCTTGCAGGAATATCGGGCTGATGTTGAATATCCGGGCGATGTCTTCAATGGTGAAGCGACGAGACGCCAACCACTCAGCATCCTGATTGCTCATGCCTAACTGCTCGTACTTCATGCCGCCTTCGATAATCGGCGTTTTACCGGCATTGCGTGCGCCTTTGTAACGCTCCAGTGCTTCCAGTGCCTTAGCGCCTTTTGGCCCGTCTAACCAGTCACTGGTTGTCAATACGCCGGAAGCCATCAGGCCGTTATTCATCACCGACGAACCATGACGTTGTTGAGCCAGTCCAAGCCCAACCGTTTCACGACAGACAGTTATCGGAGAACGCCCAAGGAAACCATCTTCAGTCGCATGTCGCAGGTGCAAGATTTCCTCCTGAAGGTACGTTTTGACCGTGCCGTCCGGGTGTGTAATGGTATAGGCGAATCGGTGATTACTCAGGCGCTTGGGTACCACGGCGCGAGGTGGGTAAGAATGCAGTGATTGCGGCTTGCCATCCTTGCCCCATTCGATAACGGCATAGGCGTTACCGTTCAACAGACAATGGCGCATCATCGTACGCTTGAACTGATAAGGCGTCTGGCAGTCATTCGGGTATTCATTCAGCAGGTAATCAACCGGATGCTCCGATAACCATTCTCTTTTCTCATTCTGAACTCGGTACAGGTAACACGGCATCGAGGCCACAGCTTCGCTGATAACGGTCACAGCATTCATAACCGCCGGCAGAGATTCAGCAGTAGCAGCAGACACATGTTCACCGGCTCCCGTATTGGGGATGCCAGCCAGCGCCATAAACTCATCAATGGTCATTGCTCGGCTTTCGGTCTTACGTTTGAACGGCCACATATCACAACCCCGCCAGATAAGCCCAATGGGAACGCAGAGACAGATCCACCAGCTCCGGGTGCTGGGCTAACAGTGAGCGCTTAGCAATCTGAACATCCGTTTCACGGTAGGCCGGTAAGCTGGTCACAGTGATTTCCCGTAGTTCTGCCGCCAAAACAGTACGGACATAAGGCTGTTTGGTACTGTCCCACTGGTCTTTTAATGCACGGAAACCAAAGCTCATGCCTGATATATCGCCACGCTCAACCATGGTCAGCACATCACGGCCTAACTGGGTATCGGGTGGGGTCAATTCAAAACGCAGACCGGTAGCATCCTCACTCAATACAAGGGTGTTTGACTGGGTGCGACCTAACAGCGCGGTATAGTCATGCTCAAACAAAGCACGAACATCGGTACCGGCTGCAAGGCTGGCTTTAAAGGCATTAGGGGCAAACTGCTCGACAAACTCATCCCACAGCACTTCTGAGCGGCTATTCCATTTCACGGCATAACCCACTAACTTTTTATCGCTGGTGGATAAGCTGGCGGTGCGGATCTCAAAATCGGTATCTTTCATTGGTAAACTCCCTGATAAGAAAGGGGCCGTAGCCCCTGTTGCTTACTCTGCGATTTCGAGAACTTTGATCGCGTTGGAGTCCACCAGCCCACCACCCAGATACTTATCAGTGTGAACCTTGTAGAAGCCCGGCGCGGTGATATTGTCAGGACGGGTGCGGGTACCCGTTTCATGATCGACGATGAAATAGCCGCGCTTGAAGTCACCTACAGCAATGACCGGTTTACCCGGTTCTGCATCGGGCATGTTTTCCAGATATCGCACTGGATGGCCCAGCAACATATCCGGATCACCAGCTTGTAGACGGTCACGCCAGATATAATCACCATTACCGTTTTTAATCTTTTGCAGCATGGCGGCACTGTTGGAGTTCATCACCCATACAGCATTTTTGCGGTAGCGGCGGCGCAGTTTGAAGACCAAATCAATTAATTCATCAGCGGTAGGCGCATCACCAGCAGCAACCATTTTTTCCAGCGTTCCGAATGGGCGAGTACGGTCACCGGCTGCAGCTCGAGGATAAGACAGGAAGCCTTTAGCCTTTTTAGTACCGTCACCGTTAACAAGGTCGGTTTCTTCGGTTTCAATAAAGGTGTCGCTGATCTCTTCGGTCAACCAGCCCATGATATCCACATCACTAAAATCAAGGATTTCCTGCGTGGTTTTCGGGTAAGCATAGATAGGGTTCAGCTTGATACTGACCTCTTCCAGCTTAGGCGTCGCGGTTTCGGTACGGGCTTCACCTTCTACGCCTCGACCTACCGCCGCACCGCCCACGGACACAAGTTTTTTATACTCGTTGGATTTGGTGGTTTTGACGGTGCAAATTTGGCGCATTTCTGACTCATCAGCCAACATGCGCATAATCTCACTGTCCAGCTCCGGGATAACCGAATAGCCGCCGCTCTCATTCACGGTGGTGGATAACATGCGGGTTTCACCGGTCATGATGTAATGGCGTAACTCGTCGTTGGTCACTTTCTTACCATCGCCTACAGGCTTGGCTTTACCGCCCTGAGTGCGTTCTTCATCAGCAAGGGATTCATAACGGGTGATATCAGTAACCAGAACATCTGCCTGAGCACGGATTTCATCAAACTGGGTGGCTTCTTCGGGGGTAAGGCTGCGTTTTTCATCTTCGGCCTTGGTCAGCAGTGAGCGCATTTGCGTGGCTAACTCGGCTTTCTTCTGGCGTAACTCTAACAATTTTTTCATAGTGGTTTCCGTAAGTGTGAATACAGACGGGAAACCAACTTAAAAGGTAAAGCCATTTAACAGAATTCCAGTGCGGAAAGGTGGGCGCTAAACGGCTAAAGTGACGGCTCCCGTCGGAGTGTCACCATTCAACATATACATGAAAAATAAAGTGTAAATATAGAGAATTACAAATGAACGCATACAAACAACTACGAACAAGTAATTTACAAAACTTTATTATTGTATTTTTCAATAGCACACAGCCAATAACTAATAGTCGAGTCCGTTTCAAAAATTAAATCACTCAACTCTAGGCTTGGTTTTGCACCTTTTCTGATCTTATCAATACCCTTCATATATGAATCATAAATAGCAGGCTCCAGAAAATTTGACTCAAATTCAGTTAATTCACCACGTTTAAGCTGGCCTTGAATTTCTTTTAGAGCAGACTGAGCATATTCTTTTAATTCAGTAACTTTATTGCTGATGGCTTTGTCAGTATTAAACCGCGGATACATAGCGTTCAAGTTTTCACTAATATCATCAACACGGCGTTTAATTTCCAACAGACGATCCATAATCACCTCTTTATATGAGAAAGATAAATTTCTTGATAAACCATCTTCGTATATTATTTTGTTATTTCTGCTACACCACCTATATCCGTTACTTACCCTAAACTTATTTAATTGATATTAAAATACTTATCGCCTCAATAGTAAAATTTCCTTCTTGGCTTTACATCTTCGCTCATCAATAAAGTCAGCTAGATCTTGCACATGAACCATTCTAGGGGACTTTTGTGTATTTCCGATGCGAAAGGTGGGTATTGGCATATCTCCCGCATTGGCTTTCTTGTCTGCTGTGGCCGGACTCATACCCAGGTATTTATCTGCAATCACAGACAGAGGTATAACCGCCATCTCAAACTCTGCCATTAGCAAAAACATAGTATTCATTTTGGATCTCCCCAATCAGACCCCACTACTTATAAAAATAAATTATGCTTTTAAGTCTCCACCTCGCCACCCAAGCCATTTTCACTATATAAATCATTATGATAATGGGTGGTGACTCCTGTTTTAAGTCTCCGTAAGTCACCACTCTATGCCTCCACCTTTTTAGAAATGGGTGGAGAGGTGGAGACTAGGTGGAGACTCCATTTAAAGGTCTCCACCCATTAACTATATGTTTTATAATATCTATTTAACTGAGTGGAGACAGGTGGAGACTTATTCAATAACTTTTACTCTGTACCCCCTGTTGCAGCCGGTAGCCACTCCTCGGCATCATCAGCCAGCCGGATGTTGGAGCGCATATTTCCTTTGGTACTTTTCTTCCTGATGTACTCTTTACCATACTCAGCCATTGAACCCGGCATATCAGTAGCGAACCGGTTAAGTGAGATCGGCTTACTCAACCCATTACTCTGCATATAAGCAAGATAGGCGTGGTACAGGTACTTCCGTGGGCTGAACGGTATAATGCTAGCATTGCCGATAAACAAGCCGTCACACTGCACCGATGCCATTAGGTAGCCGCAGAAGTCCACCAGCGAGTCACCTTCACGCTTAATAGCCAACGCCTCTTCTGATTTCTGCTGTTCGAACAAAAGCCGTTTAGCTTCTCCCTGATCTGCAAAGCGTGTCAGTAAGTGGCGAATGATAACCGGCAGCTCTGCCTCTATCTTTTCTGACAACATCGGATCACGCTCATTCTCTGGCACAACCTGCGAGAAGTTGAAAATAACCCGACGTCGGGATATACCGCCGCTTCGGTCACTGAATGACATGGCGTTATTGTTTACTGCCAAAATAACAGCCGGGATCCGTGTCGAGTAAGGCGCTTTGTGTTTCGGGTCTATCGCGACCTTATCCCCACCGGTAATGGCTTTGATCCCTGCCCCGTCACCAGCATAGCGGGACATATCTGGCATGATGATAAGAGAGTATCCGACTATCAGCGCCCTTTCCCTTGGCTCCTCGAGTGCCTTCATACTGGCCGATACGGTGTTGGCTTTCCCTGCCAGCATGGTGCAGATCTCCGCCAGTACACTTTTACCACTACCACCCGCGCCGGTTATCTCAAGAAATAGCTGCCAGTCATACCGGTTCGCCATCACCATATAGAGTGCTGCCAGTACCCGATCGGCTTTCCGAGCATTACCGGCCGTTGACCAGTTAAGCCACTTCCAGAATGCGGGAGAGTGAGTGGCCAATGATTCCCCTTCCTCTGCCTGAATAAATTCCACATCACTGGCAATCAATAACCAGTCCTCTTGCCGGTGTTCTCTGAATAACCCCTCTCGGGTATCAAATACACCGTTGCTAAACCCAATCAGATTGCGTGCTGTGGTCCCCATTATTGGCAGACTCAATTTCATGGTATCAACGGCGTTCTTCATGGCTGGCATGGAGTAAGGAACCCTCGATTCCATAAATATTGCCGCCATCTCACGCGACAGCGCCTTATCTGAAACAGGTTGCCAGATTATGCCGTTGTAGTGGTGTACAGTGTCCGAATCACCATGTACGGCTAAATCACCGTCATAACGGGCCAAAAGTACCTCACCGCGCTGGCTTGGCCCCATTTGGTTAAGTGCCGGGATTACGGCGGGTTCATCAGCGGGAACAACATTAAACAGGGAGTTAATGCGATCGGCATTGGCTAATACAGCCACAAGATCAGGACGGCTGATAAACTCCAGTACCACCGCTTCGCGTTTCTCCCGTGCGTATTCCGGTGATTTGGCTGAATGGAAGCCATTGTCGGCTAACCACTCCGGCGTAACTGTCCCAATCGCGAAAGATCCCAGCCTTACGGCCAGACAATTGAGAGGTGTCCCCGTTGTGGTTTGTAGTATGGCCTTTGCTACCACCGCTTTCTCAATCGGGCGACCATTAACCCAACGATAAACACAGGAAAATAGTTCATTGGGCCATTGGTTAACGCTTGTCTTCTGTGGCTTACTCATAGCTGTGGCCTCGCTGACATGGTGAACTTGCCGATCAGCGGGTGATACCAGTACTTGCTACCGTATTTACGCTTGGCACCCTTGATAATTATCAGCGCCGCTTCACGGAATTTCGCCTCATGTACTGCGTGACCATTGCCATGACGAATTATCATCACACCACAATTTCTCGCCAGTTCTTCCGCTTTACAGGTGGATAGCCCCATTTCAGCCGCCAGAGTGGTAAGAGGTGCCATTCCTTCCGGTACTGAGCCTTTACGTTGCATGGCAGTTAGTGCCAGCTCGAGGGCCGCAACGCGCTTTTCCAATTCGTTAAATTTCAATGTGCTAATCATTTTTTGGCCCCCTTGCGCTTCTCTTGCTCGAACGCAATAGAACTACCGTTTTGCTCTAGTGCTTGGGCCATGCGGGGAAGGTGTCTGAGTACCGAACCTATTAAATGCAGGTCGCGCATAGCTTCTTCCCCTGAATATCCTTCGCTCTCTGAAACTTCCAGCAGCAGATTGCCGATAACCTGTATCGCAGAATTAATAGCCATACTGGCACCACAGTAGATACTGTTGTGCTCATCTAACTTCTCGTCAGATACCTTGCTAACATCATGAGTTACAAGAACATGATAAATATCACCCATGGTCAGCCCCTCCCATCTTGTACTTTTTCGCAGCTACTAGGCGGCGCTGACGGTCATGATCGATGTATTCGCAACCCACTAATTCCGCTTCACGCCCAACATTCTCAATGGTTTCCTGCGCCCTGTAGGAGATGAGATTTAGCGCGTCGGCCATCATATGCATGCGTTGATAACATTCTGGGGACTCCATCCAGTGCAGCAACAGATCAGTAATGGCTACGATTTCCGACAATGCTTGCTGTGACAGGCAGTCCATATCTTTGATGGCGGCACTCAGCACATTTATCTGCTCATTGGGTTTTAGTTCACGCATGGCTCACCTCCTCGCCAGAAAGGTTGATCAGGCATTCGGTTGCTGAGTCGGCATACTCCGAAGAAACCTCAAGCAATGTTTCAATCTCATGGCTGGAAAGCTCCCAAAGTGAATAGCGAAGTGCACGAATGACCGCGCTTGCTCTCTGCGCCTGCTGGAGAGTTGACATAACCGCCGTCATTTCTGATTTACGCATGGCGCACCTCCTGAACTGGCAGACGAGCAGCAAGGGAAAGGATGAAGTGAGCAGACAGAACCTGACGCGCTTCTTTCTCAGTAAAAGCCTCAACCGATAAGCGACAGGGTGCAGCACTGCGATCTGAACGATGCAGGGCTAGAAAACGATACTGATATTTGGGGCGAGTTTGGGTATGATTTAACATAGCTACCTCGATACTCATTCTATCGTTGGTGGTAAGAGGCCCGGTTAGTGGTGAGACACTTCCGGGCTTCGTTATTTTAAGGTGTATGTCACCTTGACTTTTAACGCTACACTCAAGTGAAATACACTTCAAGCCTTTTTTTATTATTATTTTTGCGTATACTGACATACACCTAACGTATGGAGATCCAGTAATGGCAACGGGTGCAAAGAACGCAAAATCACAAATGACAACTGTTCGAATTCCACATGAAGTAATGGTAGATATTGAGCAGCTAAAGGAAGATGGAGAGAGTACTGCTGGCTTTCTCGTAACGGCAGCTAAAGGCGAGATCAAACGCCGCCAGCGCAAGAAAGCAAAGCTGACTGATTGATTTTGTTTCGAGGGTGGTATTTCCCCTTCGGCTAAGCCGGAATTCCTTCTTTGGGTATCAGCCATTGCCATAGACCCCCACAGAGGGAGTAGGCATACGCCTATAGGTTGGGTGTAAAAAGGTCTATCCAGATTTGGAGACACCCACCAGCCAGCGATTGATTTTAAATGCGTAGAATTTCCGGTGTGAGCAAGTTTGCGCGTATCTCGGTTGAACTGCGCCAATGGCGCGGTTAACTTATAACCATAGTTCATTTCTTGACCGAGTTGCATATCTGCAACTCTCGTAATGGGGCCAGCAGATATGCTAATCTGGTTGTGGTTTATATAAGTGTTTTGACATTGGCGGCCTTGCAGGGCCGCTTTTGTTTTATCTGGCATGTTCCACCTCACACGCTTTATCCGTGGTTACTCTAGGCTGGTTCTGCTGCCATACCTGAATCTCAGATAACATCCAGCCAATAGCACGACCACCAAGTTTCCGGCGTGCTGGGAATTTGCCCTCTCTTTCCATTAGATAACGTGTGGTTCGACATAGCCCTGTTAATTTACGGCATTCAGGTTCGCGAACGGTGCGGTCTAGATTGGTTATTTGATTGTTCATAGAAAAACGCCCTTGTTTATATTGGTTCGACAAGGACATTCTTTAATAATTAATTAAGCTCTGCGATGGTAAGAAAACAACTATTTTTTAATTGGTAAAAAATCTATTAATTAAACTATTTAGAAATTTCTCTGCGGAATTTTTCTAAAGACTCTTCATTCATTAGTTTATCTACAAACGGCTTGACTGTTTGTGCTATTGCAAATACATCTTTTTCTCCATTAGGAAACAGGGATACGGCTAGCACTCCTTGGGAGATACTACATCTACTGTCTATCGACCATATCATTAAATCAATATATGGAATAACGTTATAATCTATTATTTTCCTTCTTATTACATCCCATGAATTATTAAAAGTAATATTTACAGATTCAATGCCAATCTCTTTACGCCAAATAGGTAGTAACTTTTTAAAATCATCAACTAAAAACTCATCTGGTATTGTTAAATCTACAGTTAATAATAAGCCCTCATCAGTTACCATACTAATAGAGTCAGTCATTCTTGCCATTAACAATCCGTGATTTTCATCACCCGACTCTAAAATATTATTAATTTCTTCATTATTAATTATTAAAGACATCCCAGCCCGACTACCGATAGTGTCAGTACTTTCCGATAGAAATGATATCTGATGTCGTGTAACCCCATGTAATCCATATCCATTACTTATTCTTCTTGATGTATCTATATTCTTTTTATATTTATCTAACCGTTCTCTACCACCATTAAATTCGTAATACTCTTCTGGTATAGTTATGTCAAACTCATCGAAAGGATCTCGACTATCAAAAGGTTGCGGTAATAATTCACCATGTTCTAAAAAATATGTACTGGAATCATAACTGCATAACCCCTCTAAGCATTCCTGTCGCCTATAAATCTGCCTAAATAAGTCCTTGTCAGACATTGTTGATAATGTGCTATATTTATTTAAGTTAAATTCTTTCGGCAAATCTATTTTTGAATTTATTCTATTCATTTTTTCACCTGCAACAAAATAACGTTTTCATGTTCACCCGCAAGCAACCCTAAGCGTTCACACCACATATTTAACGCCTCCAGTTTCTCCGGCATATATTGGCTAAGATTATAGACCGCCATGACTCCCGGCATGATATGGCCCAGCAATTGCTCAACGACGTGTGGACCAACACCCAGATCGTTTAGCTTAGTGGCGAACGTTCGTCGGATATCGTGAAGTGACCAAGGTTCAGCATGGCCCAAGCGTTTCCAGACCAGTCGGCCCCAAGCACTCACAGCACTTGATTGCTTTATTTCACCAAGAAGTAAACCGCTGTCTTTGTGTTCGCGATGCAGCCCCTCAATGATTGGCCTTATGACGTCTGGTATTGGGCGAACTATTTTTGTGCCCCCTTTACTGTGCTCTTTGGGTACCGTCCATACCCATTTTTTTAAGTCCCACTCTGACCAGGTAGATAATCTCACCTCTTGGGAGCGGCAACCAAATGCCACCAGCAGGCGAAGCATGGCAGCATAGTACGGTTTAAACTTAAGTTGCTGGCTAGCCTTCCAGAGTTGCCCTATCTCCTCGTCGGTATGGTCTCTATCGCCTTTCTCCTGCTTTTTACCAACATCAGGTATGGTTAAGTCGTCTAAAGCATTGCTAACAGCGTACCGGCGTACTCGGCAGAACTTGAGAGCCTGCTTACACATCTGAAAAACATAGCCGGTGGCCACTGGTGCATCTTTTTTCATTCGATCAAAACATTCCAGCCAGTGACGGGTTTCACACTGTGAAAGTGGCAGAGCACCGATATAAGGGTAAATGTGTTTTTCGAGCTGGGCTTTATGCCGTTTCACATTGGCGCGATTGTCGGTCGCATACTCGGCAATCCAATAACGGAGAGCATCCTCTACCGTGACAGGTTTGAGAGTTTCAGAAGTGGTGAGGTTTAATTGATGTCTAGGATCTTTGCTGTCAGCCAGCCATGCACGACACTGATCGCGCTTCTCCCGCGCCAACTTAAGAGGCATGTCCGGGTAGTTCCCCAATTTTAGCCGCTGTGGTTTGGCACTACGTCCACCAAGACGATATGCAAATACCCAGGTCATAGCACCTGATTTTGTCACTTTAACGCTCAGGCCATCACCATCAGCGTAAAAATTATCACCAGGGCTTTCCCTACCAAGCATTTTTCTAAGGGTTGCGTCGCTAAGTTTGTTTGTTCCACCAGCCATATAAATCTCAGTTCATGTGTTGCGATGACTACACGGATGACTACACCGTTCGTTGCATCTCAGCAAACAAGCTTGAACGAACATGAACAAGGATAGGCTAATACTTAATGAATATCAAAAAGTTATACGAACGATGACGAACACCTATAAACCATAAAAAACAGTACTTTATAGAATACGGCATGAACTGATACTAGTCAGTTAAGGTGCTGTTTAAAAAGGCGTACTCCACACGGAGCGCGCCTTTTTTGTTGGAGTGACGACACTTATCGCTCGCGAAATCCCGTAGATGGCTAGCTCACCACGACTCGATTACGCCCCTGCTGCTTCGCACGATATAAGGCTTCATCAGCCAGTTTAAGCGCATCTTCTGGCATAGCTTCGCCACTCCAATAGGCCACACCCAGTGAAATTGTAATGGGGCGAATTTTCGCTATCTCCATCATTTCCACATTGTGGCGCAGCCGGTTGGCGACCTGTGTCGCCACATCAAGTGTCGTACCCGGTAGCAACATCAGGAACTCTTCACCGCCACTACGGCACAGGATATCGGTATCGCGGGAGCTATCACGGATCTGAGTCGCCAATTGCTTAATCACTTCATCACCGACATCATGACCGTAGGTGTCATTGATCAACTTAAAGTGGTCGATATCCAATGCAATAACTGAAAAGTGTTGCCCGAGTTGCGCAATAGGCTCGAGGGTCGTTGCCAATCCCCGTCGGTTATACAGGCCTGTCATCGGATCGGTTTGGGCTTCAAATTTCAATTTACCAATTTTCTTTTGCAGCAGGCTGATACCTATCAACATCGCCCGCTTGAGTTGCGTAGACTCAAAATACCATGATGGTATCTCTTTGATACTGATGGCGATATCGGGTTTATCCATATCGTTAGCACTGCCAGCCAGTAACCATAATGGACGGGCGATCAGGCGAGATAATAGCCAGACACCCAGCAGGGTGAGTAACGCCAGCGGCGCAATATGCCCTAACCCCTTAATCATTAGCCCTTCCAGCGGTTTCAAGGTTGATGCCTCTGGCCGTAAGGTAATGATCTCCCAACCTGATGGCTCTACAACGGCGTAGCCCGCTAGCATTGATTCGCCACCCGAACTGGTCACCATCAAACTGCCATTGGTTGCAGTTTTCGCGGCCTCTGTAAGTGGTCTCGGCGCAAGCACCTCCCCGATACGACTCGCATCTCGGTGGTATAGGATGCGCCGCTCACTGTCCAACACCACGATATAGGAACCATCGCGGTAATAGTGCTCACCCAATAGCTCATTTAAGACACTTTGCTTGCGCAGATAAATAGTCCCGCCGATATAGCCACGATAACGCCCATCCGGCGTAATAATCGGGGTTGATATATTGACGACCAAATTATTAGCTGCCGATACATAAGGCTTACTGATTAGCGGGCGACGTGCTTTTAACGCCTCTATCGATCCTGGTGATGTTAATACATGGCCTAACAACTGGAGACTATCAGGGGAAGTGGCGCGGATAACGCCATGTGCATCGGTGATGACCACCGAGTTGAAGCTGTCAGTCTGATATTTTAGCCGTGCAGTTTCTGCCTGCAAAATGGCCTGATCATCAAAATGCTGGGCGGCAATCATGCTGCTGTAGTGAAGCTGCTTTTGTGCACTTTTCAGAAAAATCTCGGTACTGGAGGCCAGCTTGGTGGCATAAACACGATTGGACTCCAATGTGTTATCAATCAATAGCTGTCGCTGTACTCGATAACTGGCATAGAAGCTGTTCGCCAGCGTCACAAATGCACTCATCACAGCCAGAATAAGGATTAAGCGACCTAAGTCGAGACGGAAAATCTTGGTAGAAATAATCGAGCGTGACAAGACAGCATTCCTGAAGCGGTAGAGAGGACCTATTTAGCCATGACGGTAGCACGAAAAGAGAGCAAGAACTCGCCTATATATAGACATATGCTCAATATTTATCTCCTCAGATCAATCGTTATCACGCTATAGTCATTATCAACGGCTATCTATACTTAAATAGCTGGCGTTTCAGCACGGCAGCAAACGAATGAACCCCGATGAGCTGATTAAAATCAGTGCGTTGGGATAGCGAGCTGCAACGTCAAATAAGAAGGGTATGGCTGACTCATACCAACAATTAGGGGTTAATTATGAAAAAGCTGGTCATTGCCGTAGCGCTCGCAACAACTGTATTAAGTGGATGCGCCAACAACAATACGTTATCTGGCGATACGTTTTCTGCCTCTCAGGCACGGCAAGTCCATACCGTCACCTACGGGACCGTCGTTTCTGCGCGTCCGGTAACCATTCAAGGTGGCGATAAGAATAACGTAGCCGGTGCTATCGGCGGTGCCGTCGTCGGTGGATTCTTGGGGAATACTATTGGCGGTGGCCGTGGTAACAGCCTGGCAACAGCAGGTGGTGTGGTTGCCGGTGGTATGGCAGGTCAAGGCGTACAGAGTGCGATGAACCGCAGTGAAGGTGTGCAACTGGAAATACGCCGAGATGATGGCAGCAGCATTGTCGTGGTACAGGCGCAAGGTCCAACCCGTTTCAGCGCAGGCCAACGCGTCATGATTGCCAGCGATCGTAGCGGCACAGTGACAGTTTCTCCTCGCTAAAACGGCATGCCGGAGGTTATCCTCCGGCATTTAGCGGCTTAATGACAGAAAATGGCTTAAAATTTAACGTCGTTTTTTATCGGCCTAACAACTTGTTTAGTCACATGAAAACGCCGTTTCTCTGTGCGACTTCAGATGAAAAAACCATTCATGTTAGCTATGAAAGTCAAATATAGTGTTGCCACGAGAAATGCATTGTGGTTAAATAGCGTCATCGGTTTGGAACACAGACCTTATGAAAGCAGTTTTAGTAAAGCAGTCCTCAGTTCAAGCGCTATCCTAGATATCCCTTCTCCGTGAGTCTCCTCCTAAGTGCCCATAAGTTATCCTCTGAAAGACAGACCACGTTCGCTGCAATATTGTGGCAAAAAATAATTGAAGGAAATATCTCTATGTCTAATAAAATGACTGGTTTAGTAAAATGGTTTGACGCTGGTAAAGGTTTCGGTTTCATCACTCCTGCTGACGGCAGCAAAGACGTGTTCGTTCACTTCTCTGCTATCCAGAGCAATGATTTCAAAACCTTAGATGAAGGCCAAAAAGTTGAGTTCTCTATCGAGAACGGCGCTAAAGGCCCATCAGCGGTAAACGTAGTCGCTCTGTAATACAGTGTGATTCTGGGTGTTGGCAACCGACAGCGATGACGGTTTAACCCGAGCAGTGTTGCCAACACTCAAGCAAGAAAGCAGTACCCGGTTGACAGTAACATTTATGCAAGCAGTTTTAGTAAAGCAGTTCTCCGTATTAGCGTTATCAGACAGATACCTCTTCTCCGCGAAATTCCTTCTAAGTGCCCCCATAAGTTGTACCCAAGCCTATTCGCTCGCCTATGGCGGCAATCAAAAATAATTGAAGGAAGTATCTCTATGTCTAATAAAATGACTGGTTTAGTAAAATGGTTTAACGCTGACAAAGGTTTCGGTTTCATCTCTCCTGCTGACGGTAGCAAAGACGTGTTCGTTCACTTCTCTGCCATCCAGAGCAATGATTTCAAAACCTTAGAAGAAGGCCAAAACGTTGAGTTCTCTATCGAGAACGGCGCGAAAGGCCCAGCAGCGGCGAATGTTGTTGCTCTGTAAGAGTTAATAACTAAGCCCAATACCTAAGTCATTGGAGTTATACGCCGCTAATGCAGCCGTGGCTTCAAGGACGCAGGATAATTTAGAATGATTTACGATAGCGATGAAGGTGATAGCCCTGAGCAGTTAAATCATTCTGAATAAAAAAGACCCGCCTTTGTGCGGGTTTTTTGTTGCCCAGAATATAGTGCAGCACATAATAATATAAAATTATTACCCCGCTAAAAGCGAATATTCAATAAGAAATATTGATATGCCAGATCTTATTTTTTCCTATTGCTCCTAATCTATACGACTTACCTGATCCATTACCCTTCCGCCTCGGCTATTGATGTGAATTTACCTTGTTTTAACAGATAAAATTCTGTTATTTATAATTAAAAAAGTAAAGTAATCGCTAGAGTTTGTCTGAAATGCTATCACCAGAACAATATATTTTCCCCGCGACTCACTGTACTCCGTACAATATAAAAATGACTTCGATCAAAATGACTAAGTTATTTTGTCTATACAGTTAATTCATATCTTCACAACCTTAATCATTTAATGCCCACCGGTTTTAACCCGTGATCATTAGCACCGCATATATAATTGCATCAAGGTAAATAATCATGTCGATATTCAAAACACGTATAGGAAGAATGCTGCTTATTCTCTTTATTGGGATAGGCATCTGGTTTAGCCCAGTACCGGAATCCGTAGATCCGCGCGCCTGGCACCTCATGGCGGTCTTTGCGGCAACGGTTATTGGCCTGATCCTTTCGCCATACCCATTGGGGGCGATGGCCATTTTCAGTCTGACAGTGGTCGCGGCGACTGGGCTGCTGAGCATCAAAGAAGTGCTCGCCGGTTTTGCCGATCCCACCATCTGGATGATTGCCTGCGCCTTCTTTATCTCGCGCGGCTTTATTAAAACCGGTTTTGGTCGCCGAGTCGGCTACTTGTTTATCAGCAAGTTAGGTCACAGTTCATTGGGTCTGGCTTACGGTTTGGTGCTGACTGATTTACTGTTTGCCCCCGCCATGCCCTCTACCTCGGCGCGTTGTGGTGGCATCATCACCCCGCTGTTCCGCTCCATCTCTGAGGCCTATGAATCGACCCCAGAACGCGGTACCGAGCGCAAAATCGGGGCATTTCTGGTGCAGTGTATCTTCCAGTGCAACGCCATTACCTGTGCGATGTTCCTGACCTCAATGGCCGGTAACCCGATGATCAGTAAGCTGGCAGGTGAGATGGGAATTACCATCACCTGGACCAGTTGGGCGCTGGCCGCCATCGTCCCCGGCTTAATCTCTCTGGCGGTTATCCCTTTACTGCTCTATCGCTTCTACCCGCCAGAACTGAAAAAAACGCCGGAAATGCGGGCGCTAGCACATGAGAAACTGAAAGAAATGGGGCCGATGAGCCGCAATGAGTGGATTGTGTTATCCGTCTTTATTGGGCTGGTAACCCTGTGGGTGAGCGGCGCGACACTCAATATTGATGCCACCATGACCGCCTTTATTGGCTTAGCCATTCTGCTACTGAGCGGCGCGCTGACTTGGGATGATGTGATTGCCGAGAAAGAAGCGTGGCACACCGTGATCTGGTTTGCCGTGCTGCTGACACTCGCCAGCCAACTGAACAAATTGGGCTTTATTAGCTGGTTTGGCTCGTCCATTGCCGGTTCGGTGCAGGGGATGAATTGGATACCGATGATGGGTATTCTGCTGCTGGCCTACTATTACAGCCACTATATGATGGCGAGCGCCATCGCACATATCAGCGCCATGTATGCCATTTTTGTTTCTATTGCTATCGCGGCGGGTGCGCCACCTATGTTGACGGTGCTGGTGTTCGGTATGTTCAGTAACCTGTATATGGCGACCACTCACTACTCCGGCGGCCCTGCTCCTATCTTGTTCGGCTGTAATTTTATCCCGCTGGCAACTTGGTGGAAAATTGGCTTCCTGATCAGTTTGGTAGTGATCCCTATCTGGCTGATTATCGGTAGCGCCTGGTGGAAAGTGCTGGGCTTCTGGTAACAAAAATCTGTTAAAAAACTACCGCGCAGTCACACTGGCGCGGTAGTTTTTATCTATTGTTTGCGGTGACTCATTACCGCTTACTGCTGCTTACGTAACTCAATACCGACATCCCCACCTGGATGCACTGCCAGTAAGGTCTCTTTGGTGAATCCACTGCGGGCCATCAGACAGGCACAGATGGCATCAAACAGTGCCAGCACCAAAACGATAGAGGTGGTGGCTAACATATTTAGCGGGTCAATCTCTTGCTTCACATGGGTCTTTAGCACCAAGGCGGAGACTTGCGCGATGGCCGATTGTTCGTTTTCTGTCACGCTGATGATCTTCACCTGCTTACGTTGCAGCGTGGGTAACAAGCGGGTTAGCTCGTCAGAATTGCCGCCTCGGGAGATCAAAATGATAATATCCTGCGCGTCGAGAAAGCCCAGATCACCGTGGGCGGCATCGGTCGCGTTCAGGTAGATCGCAGGTTGCTCCACGCAAGCCAGCATATGCGCCACTTTTCGCGCCGCGATACCTGATGTTCCCACGCCCGTCACTGCAATTTTGCCACGGCACTCTGCCAGCGCGTCCAACACCTGCAACCACACCTGCTGATCGACATTCTCCTTTAAGGCCGCCAGCTCGCGGCTGTAGGTCATCCATGCCTCACTGGCGGTTTGCCATTCATCACTCTGACTCATGCATCCTCCCGCATCAATTCCTGATAGCGCAAATGATCGTGGTACATCTGGTGGAACACGCGATATTTGCGATCGTAAAAGGCTTTGATTTTATTAGTTTGCGGTGTGACGGTTTTCCCAATGCGGCTCATGGCCGCCATCGCCTCCGGCAGAGACTCAAACACACCGGCGGCGACCGTGCCCATCATGGCGCTGCCCAGCAACATCGCTTCGCTCTCTTCCGGCAATAACATGGCACAACCGGTGGCATTAGCGTGCTCCTGCACAAAAATGGGGTTTTTCGTGCCACCGCCGCTGGCCATCATGGTGTCAATGTTGTAGCCGTTCTGATTCATGGTTTCGATGATATGCCGCGTCCCCAGTGCCAGCGCCTGAATGGTGGCGAGATAGCGCAGCGCCATATCTTCCGGCGTGGTGGAGAGTTTCAGTCCGGTAATGATGCCAGTCAGATTCGGGTTGGCGCGTGGTGAGCGGTTGCCGTGGAAATAGGGCAGCATATGAATGTCGTTGGTCAGGAAGGCGATATTTTCCGGCTCCCCCGCCAGTTGGCGCAGAATATGATTCAGCGCCTCATAGATAGTTTCTCCCTTGCTTTTGGCTTGCGCCAGCAGCTCTGGATAACACGGATGTGACTGAATAATATGGTCAATTAAGGCACCTGTCGCTGACTGTCCGCCCTCATTGAGCCAGTATTCCGGTAGAATGGCCGAATAATATGGCCCCCAGATTCCGCCAATAAAATGGGCCGAACGTGACATCGCCATATGGGCCGTCGAGGTACCACCGATCAGCGCAATTCGTCGATCAAAGTTGGCGTTCTCGCCCGTCACACCACTGGCACCGAGGATGCCAATCGTACCCGCATGGGCGTCAATAATGGAAACGCTGACGGCAGTGCCGGCGATCAGTCCCATTTCTGATGCCGCTCGCTGGCTTAAACCACGCCCCAGCGGTTCACCCATCGGCTTCACCGTGGCCCCAATTTTGGCCGCATTGTTATCCAGCAAATCGCCTAGCCCCACCCGTTTGAAATAGGAGGGGTCCCAGCGATCTTCATGACCCAGATAGGTCCATTTACAGACCGTGGAACAGAGCGAACGGGTTTCATCTTTGGTCGCGCGCCAGGTCAGGAAGTCAGGTAGATCAAACAGATGACCGACATTGCTCCAGGTGGTGGGCATATGCTGCTTCAGCCACAGCAGTTTTGGTGTCTGCATCTCCGGTGAAATAACCCCGCCGACAAACTCCAGCACCGGATGCTGGGTGGCATTGATTCGTTCCGCCTGAATAATCGCGCGGTGATCCATCCAGACAATCACATTTTGCTCGCTGCGCCCTGATGGGCTGACGGTTAGCGGATTGCCTTCTTTATCCAGCACCACCAGCGAACAGGTGGCATCAAACCCCAGCCCTTTGACCTGAATCGGGTTGATATCAGCCTGACTCACCGCATCGCGCACCGCATTACATACCGCTAGCCAGATATTGTCGGATGACTGCTCAACAAAATCTGCCTTGGGCTTAAACATGGTGATTTCACGGCTGGCCTGCCCGACCATGCGGCCCTGCAAATCGAATACTCCGGCTCTTGCGCTGCCGGTCCCTACGTCTACGCCGATAAAGTAACTTGCCATTGTTTTGTCCCTCAATTCTTAAGCTTTACGATTCTGTAATGCGATAAAGAGGATCAGCACCCCACCCCATAACGCCATGGTTAGGTAGCTACTCACCCCCAGCAAATTCAGGCCACTCTCCAGTAATTGCAGCACGACTAGCGCTAAAATCAGGCCGATAATGCGACCAAAGCCGCCATCTGGGTTAATCCCACCCAACACCGAGGCCAGAATCGTCACCAAAAGATAGGACTCGCCATAACCGGCTTTGGCTGAGTTAAATTTCGCCATCATCAAAATGGCAGCCCCCCAACCCAATAGGGCTGACAGGATATAGACCGCGATCTGCACCCGATGGGTGTTCACGCCACTAAAGCGGGTCGCCTGCTCATTGGAACCGACCAGATAGATACTGCGCCCCAGCGTGGTGTGTTCCAGCAAGACCCACAGCCCTGACGACACCAGTAGAAACAGGATCATCGCCACTGGAATGCCGGCAATATCACCGCTGCCAATGTATTGAATCACTGGCGGGAAACCAGAAATCACATCGCCGTTGGACAATAAGATATTCAGGCCAGTGATCAGTGTCATGGTGCCCAAGGTCGCCAAAATGGGTGACACACCGACCACCGAGATCAGCAGCCCATTCAAGGTGCCAATCGCCACCGCTACCAGTAATCCCGCCCCCAATGCCAGCAGCAGAAACAGCGGCTGATCAGGGTGGCTGACAATAATGGCGGCCATCACTAACGCGCAGGCATTGGCTCCGGCAATGATGGATAAATTGATGCCGCCCGTCAGCATGGTCAGCCCCATTCCCAGCGCCAACATGCCTAAAATCGGCAGCTGCGATGAGATCGACTGGAAGTTACCCAAGCTGAAAAAGCGCTGGCCCAAGGTCAATGAGAAGGCCAACAGCACCGCCACCAGAATCAACAGTTGCAGCCGGATAATGCGGTCATCGGGGATAATTCGGTTTAACCAAGTCATATCAGTGCTCCCTCAACAACTTGCGTTTTTCATTCCATGCGGTGGTACTGATACTCACCAAAATGATCACGCCGCTGAAAACCGTATGCCAGTAAGAAGAGACGCTCAGCAGCGTCAGGCCGTTTTGCAAAAATGCCAGCAGCATCACACCCAACACGGTGCCGGTCAGTGTTCCCCGTCCCCCACTCATACTGGTGCCACCAAGTACCACTGCCGCCAGCACAGTTAACTCAAATCCCATCAATGAGTTAGGTGCGACCGATTGAGAGATCTGCGCCTGAACCACTGCCGCGACGCCTGCTAACATGCCCATGTAGCCATAGACATACAGATGCAGTCGCAGAATGTTAATCCCCAGACGGGAAGCGGCATCTTTGTTGCTGCCCATGGCGAAAATCTGCCGCCCGAGGCGGGTATAATTCATCAATACGCCAGTGAAAATAATGGTGGCGGCCAGACAAAACAGCGGGAGGGTCAGGCCATAGTCATAGCCATCACTGCCGGTAAACGAGAACCAGTTAATCCCGGTCATAAACCAGTCAGGGAAGCCGTACAGCCAAGTGCCGTTGGTGACATAGACCAGCAGACCGTAGAACAGATTCAGTGTAGCGATGGTGATGATAATCGCCGGGACTTTCAGCCAATAAACCAGCAATCCATTAATTAGCCCTAGTACCAAACCGACAGTCATCGCCAAGATGAATGCCAGAGCGAAGCTACCGCCATGGGTAATCACCCACGAGGCCATCACATATTGTGCAATCGCCGTAACTGCAGGGAAGGAGATATCAATGCCACCGGCAATCAGCACCACAAACAGACCGCAAGCTAAAATACCCAAAATGGCATAACTGGTAGCGACATCAGTTAGATTCCCCAACGTCAGGAATTCTGGGCTTTTCACACTCAGTCCAACCGCCAGTAACAGCACCAGCAGACCCAGATAGAACTCATGGCGGCCCGTAAGTTGCCGCAGTTTTAGCTTATCCATTGACCACCTCGGCGATCTGTTGTTCGGTGCACTGATGCGGATAAAACTCGGCCACCAGCTCACCTTTACGCATCACCAACACCCGATGGCTGTTGTAGTACGCCTCCGGGATCTCGTCACAAATCATTAATACCGCCATACCCTGCGCCGCCAGAGCCTTGGCAATGTGGTAAATCCCCTCTTTGTTGGCGATATCCACCCCCACCGTCGGTGAGTCGAGAATCAAAATACGCGGCTGTGTCGCCACCCATTTAGCAATGGCGATCCGCTGTGCATTCCCGCCAGACAGGGTTTTGACTGGCAGTGCGGTGTCGGAGACTTTGATATTCAGATCCTGCACCAGCTGCTTCACCAGCGCAGCAGCTTTGGGGTGATCCAACAAGCCGCTACGGGTATGCAATTTGTCGAAAACCGACACAATGGTGTTGTCATAGATCGACTGCTCCATGATCAAACCTTGTGTCAGGCGATCTTCGGAGACATAGCCGATCCCTTGACGGATCGCGTCGCGGTTATGGCGAAAATGTACCGGCTCACCAGCTACTCGTATTTCGCCACTGTCCGGTTGGGTCATGCCAAACAGGCTCAGGCACAGCTCAGTGCGGCCCGCCCCCAGTAAACCGGTAATCGAGACAATCTCGCCCTCATGCAGGGTCAGATCGATGTTGCGGAACTGCTCGCCACGACTCAGTTTTCTGACTTCCAGCAGCGGCGCGGCCTTGGCGGCTAATGGCGGCAGTTGGCTGTAAGTAAAGCGCTGGCCGGTCATGCGGAACGCCAACTCGTGGCTGTCTAATTCGCTGGCAGGCCAAGTGCCAATCAGTTGGCCGTCGCGCATCACGCTGATTCTGTCGGCAACTTCCATCACTTCATCCAGACGGTGGCTGACGAACACCACACAGATACCTTGCGATTTCAGGTCGCGTACCACGTTCAGTAAACCTTTCACTTCCTGACTGGTCAGCGACGCGGTTGGCTCATCCATAATCACCAAGCGAGCATCTGCGGCAATAGCGCGGCAGATCGCCACTAACTGGCGGTCAGCAATGGAGAGTTGCTCCACTTTTTTATCGGGATCGAGGGTAACACCCACGCGCTGCATGGCGGCTAGCGCCCGATCGCGCATACTTTTACGTTTCACCCAGAAGTCGCCGCCGGGCAAATAGCGGTGGACGGCAATGTTCTCTGAGACCGTTAAATTGGGGAAGAGCGACAAGTCTTGGTAGATCACCTGTACGCCATAGAAGAATGAGAGTTGCGGCGTAAGCTGATGGAACAGCTTGCCGTCGATCAGGATGCTAGCGCCTTTCTCTGGCTGATAAACCCCTGAAATCACTTTGATAATGGTGCTCTTGCCACAGCCGTTCTGGCCTGCCAGACAGTGCACTTCTCCTTTGTTCAGCGTGAGATTCACCTGATCCAGCGCCAGCACGCCGGGGAATCGCTTACTGATATTTTCAAGCGTGATAAATGCGTTGGCCTGAGTCATGACAATACCTTCCCTAACGCCATAGGTATGGCGCTATTTTTGCCGCCATTCGGTGATGGTGGTGAGGGCAGTGGGGCTGCTTTCCCACTGCCTGTTTTACTGCTAAACCCAGCTTGGAAGCCGGTGATGCCCTGATGTGGCGTCTGAAAATCAGAAGCCTAACGTTTTCGCATTGTCTTTGGTGACTTCAAGAATCTTGTTAAAACGGATCACACCTTTTTCGCTATCAACATCTGCTTTACCCAAGCCTTCGATGGTCAAGTCCGATGTCACTTTCTGCCCTTTCAGCAGTTGATCAGCAATCTGTACCACCGCAAAACCGGCATCTTTCGGGTCCCACAGCAGGGCTTTTTTGATATCACCGCGCATCAAGTAAGGTGCAGCCTGTGCTGGCATCGCAATGCCGACAACCGCGATTTGATCCTTAGCCCGTTTCTTGGCGACAGCTTGACCCGCACCAATAGGTCCCAGTGAACCAAAACCAATGATCCCTTTCATTTGTGGATAGGTTTTCATCAGATCCAGTGTGGTGGAGTAAGATTTATCAATGTTCTCGGCCACTGGCAGACGCGGGGTCACTTCGAACATCTCAGGGTATTTTTCTTTCTGGTATTTGATGGCGTAATCTGCCCAAGCGTTATGCAGTGGCACAGTCAGAGAGCCAACATAAATGGCATAGCCACCTTTGCCGCCCATGGCTTTTGCCAGTTCATCCATATTGGCCTGAGCATATTTTTCGCTATCGATGGTTTCAACATCCCACTGCCCAATTCGTTGATCCGGTGATTCATGGGTCAGTACCACGATGCCCTTCTCTTGGGCTTTTTTCAGTACCGGCTCCAACACTTTGGCATCGTTCGGCACCACAATGATGGCATCCACATTTTTGGCGATCAGGTCTTCAATCACTTTAACTTGTTGCGCTGGATCGGGCGTCGCTGGCCCCACTTGGTAAGCATTCACATCCAGTTTTTTGGCGGCTTCATTGACGCCCACTTCCATGCGCGTAAACCATGGAATACCGGTGACTTTCGCCACAACGGCAATTTCAGGTTTTTTCTCTGCCATCGTTTGCGTGGTGAACAGCATGCATGCAGAAACAACACATGCATTCAGTAATGCGAGATTAAATTTCATAGCAATACCTTCTTGTTTTCTTTCAGATAACGGGTGGGTTGCAGGGTGAAGAGTCAGTGGTGTTGCAAAGTGAGTGTTTTATTTTCATGTGACTGCTTTTCACACACAGAAGATTAACAAAGGAACACAAGAGGCCGCGCGACGAAGCAGAGAGAGTTGTGATGCAAGCCCATAAAAGTAAAATCCAGTGAGTTATTGAGTTAAATATTAGTTAATAAAATAATGAGAAGAACAAAAGCGATCAAAACCAGATGTGTTTCACACCATTTGATAACAAATGGTTAACCAATTAAATACAAATTACTTTTTCTGAGCGTGATGTAGCACGTTAACAACCCCCTATCATCAGCACCTAAAACCACCATTGATCGAAACTGAGATAGCGATCTCGTTTCGCCCACAATGGATAAACATGCCCCCCTTTTAGAGCCTAATTTTCTGCTCATCGCGGCAGTGTGATCGCAGTTTATGTCGAGATAACTCAGCCCGTACCTCATAGGTTGATCTTTTTCTTTCATTTACCCCGAATATGATATAATCCTCTTAAAGCTACACTCGCTAACCGATAGCCTGCCTCTATGACCATTCACTACGCGATCCCCGCTTTTAATGTAAAGATTGCGTCAATTGTCGTCTTCCCGAAAACAATAGTTGACCTTCAGTGTCTGACGATATGTACCGCTATCGAGTTATGTCCTTATGCGTTACACACTCGCACTTAACGCATAACGATAGAGTTCACATGATAAAACCGCAGAAATTTCATATTTCCTTGCTTCACCCGCGCTATTGGCTCACCTGGTTTGGCCTTGGTTTGCTGTTTCTGTTAGTCCAACTGCCCTACCCGATGCTTAACAAACTGGGGATTTGGCTGGGGCGTACCTCAATGCGCTTCCTCAAGCGGCGGGTTTCCATCGCTCGACGCAATCTGGAGCTCTGTTTCCCTGATATGGACAAGCAGACCCTGGAGCGCACTATTGTGGGTAATTTTGAATCCTTGGGCATGGGATTGATGGAAACTGGTATGGCCTGGTTTTGGCCCGATTCCCGCATTAAGCGTTGGTTTACCGTCTCCGGCTTGAATAACCTGAAAAAGGCGCAGGAGGGCAACCGTGGCGTCTTGGTGATTGGCGTACACTTTATGTCGCTGGAGCTAGGTGGCCGCGTAATGGGGCAGTGTCAGCCGATGATGGCAATGTATCGCCCACACAACAATAAAGTGATGGAGCTGGTACAGACTTGGGGTCGTATGCGGTCCAATAAGGCGATGCTCGACCGTAAAGATCTCCGTGGCATGGTACAGGCATTGAAGAAAGGTGAAGCGGTATGGTTTGCACCGGATCAAGATTACGGCCCGCGTGGCAGCGTGTTTGCACCGTTGTTCGCCGTCGATCAAGCGGCGACCACCAGCGGCACCTTTATGCTGGCCCGCCTGGCAAAACCGGCACTGCTACCATTGGTTTTACTGCGCAAACCCGATGGCCGTGGCTATGAGCTACTGATACAACCGGCGTTGGAAGATTACCCCATCGACGATGAGATCGCCGCCGCCCGCTATATGAATAAGGTGATTGAGCAAGAGATCTTGCGCGCGCCAGAGCAATATCTGTGGTTGCATCGCCGCTTTAAAACCCGCCCCACCGGGGAACCATCACTTTATTGAGTGCCCCCATCACATCAATAAATTAAGCGAGTAAGACATCCAACAGCACAAAACCCGCATCCAATGCGGGTTCAGACTGCTAACAAAGTTGATTAGCGGGGAAATGTGCCGAATGGGTCGTAACGGCGTAAGCCGTCGGAGCACCCATCGGTGCAGTCGACCCGCCAGTCACCGAGCTATAAATGAGATTTGTCAGCAAGCACAAAACCCGCACCCAATGCGGGTTTTTTGTTATCTGAAATCCACGCTGCACCTCTTTGCACAACTGTACCCATTTTTTCCACCCCCCTTGCACTAAAAAGCATCAACTTGCCGATAAATGCGCCATTTAAGTGCGTATTGCCCTGTCAGAAATTACCTACAAAGAGGTATACCCCAGTCATTCGCTCTCTAAGCAATGAAATGCAACTCTGGCATCCCATTTGCTAATACCAAACTGGCTACATGCCAACAGACAGCGACGGTGCATCACTGGTGCGCCACAAAATTAAAATAGGTTCGACTTTGCCTCACAGGACGCTTTCATGAAAAAAATTATGATTTCAACGCTGGTAGCTGCCGCCTCATTAGTGGCATTAGCGGGTCAGGCCCACGCGGGTACTACTTTGGATGCGGTGAAGAAAAAAGGTTTTGTGCAATGTGGTATCAGTGATGGGTTGCCCGGCTTCTCTTACGCCGATGCCAGCGGCAAATTCTCCGGCCTGGATGTCGATGTCTGCCGCGGTGTTGCTGCCGCCATCTTCGGTGATGCCGAAAAAGTAAAATATACCCCGCTGACCGCCAAAGAGCGCTTCACCGCCCTGCAATCCGGCGAAGTGGATATTTTGTCCCGTAACACCACCTGGACCTCCTCTCGCGACGCGGGTATGGGAATGTTATTTACCGGCGTGAACTATTACGACGGTATCGGCTTCCTGACCCACAATAAAGCTGGGCTGAAGAGCGCCAAAGAGCTGGATGGTGCCACTGTCTGTATTCAGGCCGGTACCGATACGGAGTTGAACGTTGCTGACTACTTTAAAGCCAACAAAATGCAATACACCCCAGTGACCTTCGACCGCTCCGATGAGAGTGCCAAGGCGCTGGACTCAGGTCGTTGCGACACGCTGGCCTCTGACCAATCCCAGCTGTATGCGCTACGTATCAAGTTAGGTAAACCAGACGAATTTATCGTGTTGCCAGAAGTGATCTCGAAAGAGCCTCTGGGGCCAGTGGTACGTCGTGGTGACGAAGATTGGTTCGCCATCGTGCGCTGGACACTGTTTGCCATGCTGAATGCGGAAGAGATGGGTGTGACCTCGAAAAACGTCGATGCACTGGCGGCGAAACCTACCACTCCGGATATGGCCCACCTGTTAGGTCAGGAAGGCAACTACGGCAAAGATCTGAAAGTACCGAACGATTGGGTGGTTAAAATCGTCAAACAAGTGGGTAACTACGGCGAAAGCTTTGACCGCAACGTCGGTATGGGCAGTGAGCTGAAAATCAAACGTGGGCAAAATGCACTGTGGAACAATGGTGGCCTCCAGTACGCCCCACCGATTCGCTAATAACAGATGCACTCTTTGATCTCTCCGGCAGGTTAGCCCTGCCGGATGTATGACCCAGACCGAGGCCCACACTATGTCACAACGCCCAACCGTCAAAGGTGCCTTTTCGCTGACCAATCCAGCGGTGCGCGCCTGGCTGTATCAAATTATTGCGCTATTGATACTGATCGGATGCGGTGCGTACCTGATTCATAACACCATTACTAATCTATCAACCCGGGGCATCACCTCCGGTTTTGCCTTCCTGAACAACAGTGCCGGTTTTGGCATCGTTCAGCATCTTATCGACTATGAGCAGGGCGATACCTATGGTCGCGTATTCTTGGTCGGGCTATTCAATACCTTACTGGTTTCAGTATTGTGCATCTTCTTTGCTTCGATACTGGGCTTCTTTATCGGGCTGGCGCGTCTGTCTGACAACTGGCTATTACGCAAACTATCGACCATCTACATCGAAACCTTCCGCAATATCCCGCCGTTGCTGCAAATTTTCTTCTGGTATTTCGCGGTATTACGCAATCTACCGGGGCCACGGCAGAGTATGGATGCCTTCGGTGTCGCATTTCTGAGTAACCGTGGTTTATATTTGCCGTCACCGGAGTTTGCTGCAGGTTTTATGCCCGCGCTGATCGCCCTGCTGCTGGCGGTGGTCGCCATCATCGCCCTCTATCGCTATAACCATTTCCGTCAGTTACATACCGGCCAGTTCCACCGCACTTGGCTGCTGGGTCTGTTGCTCTTGATTGCCCTGCCCGCATCGGCTCACTTCATGTTTGGTCCGGCGCTGCACTGGGATATCCCCGAACTGCGCGGTTTTAACTTTAAAGGCGGCTTGGTGCTGATCCCTGAATTGGCCGCCCTAACACTGGCGCTGTCGGTTTATACCTCAACCTTTATTGCGGAAGTGATTCGCTCCGGCATTCAGTCCGTGCCCTACGGCCAGCATGAAGCCGCACGATCACTGGCACTGCCGAATACTGTCACCTTGCGTCAGGTTATTTTGCCGCAGGCGTTGCGGGTCATCATTCCACCACTGACCAGCCAATATCTGAATATCGTCAAAAACTCCTCACTGGCAGCGGCCATCGGCTACCCCGATATGGTGTCGCTATTCGCGGGTACCGTGCTGAACCAAACCGGTCAGGCGATAGAAACCATCGCCATCACCATGTCGGTCTACTTGGTTATCAGCCTATCCATTTCATTCTTAATGAATCTCTACAATCGGCGCATTGCGCTGGTAGAGCGCTAAGGGGAGCGAATGACGATGACATTAACCCGCGAACCACCCAGCACTGTGCGGCCGGGGAACCCATTGAGTCGGATGGTCTTTTGGGCCAGAAAGAATCTCTTCTCCAGTTGGAGCAATAGCCTGCTGACCTTGCTGTGTCTGTGGCTGATGTGGCAGTTGATCCCACCGCTGCTGAATTGGACAATTTTTAATGCTAACTGGCTAGGCACATCACGCACCGATTGCACTCGCGAAGGGGCCTGTTGGGTATTTATTCATGCGCGCTTTGGCCAATTTATGTATGGCCTCTACCCGATCGAACAGCGCTGGCGCATTAATACCACGCTCATCATCGGATTACTCACGCTGATCCCGCTGTTCTGGCGCGGAATGCCACGTCGTGGCCGCTATCTGGCGATCTGGATGGTGGCCTATCCGCTGCTGGTCTGGGTGATGCTATATGGCGGTTTTCTCGGGCTGACCCGCGTGGAGACCCGCCAGTGGGGCGGTCTGACACTGACATTAATCATTGCCGCCGTCGGTATTGCGGGCGCACTGCCGCTCGGCATCTTACTGGCGCTGGCTCGCCGCTCCAATATGCCCGTGGTGCGTATTTTGTCGGTGGTATTTATCGAGTTCTGGCGCGGGGTGCCGTTAATCACCGTGCTATTTATGTCCTCGGTCATGTTGCCGCTGTTTATGACCGAAGGCACCAGCATCGATAAGCTCATCCGTGCCTTGGTGGGGGTCGTGCTGTTCCAGTCCGCCTATGTGGCAGAAGTGGTGCGCGGCGGGCTACAAGCCTTACCCAAAGGCCAGACCGAAGCCGCAGAGTCACTCGGGTTGGGCTACTGGAAAACCCAAGGGCTGGTCATCTTGCCGCAAGCCCTAAAAATGGTGATTCCGGGGCTGGTGAACACCATTATCGCTCTGTTTAAAGATACCAGTCTGGTGATCATCATTGGCCTGTTTGATCTGTTCAGCAGCGTGCAACAAGCCACCGTCGACCCCGCCTGGCTGGGGATGTCAACTGAAGGCTATGTCTTCGCCGCCGCGGTTTACTGGATTTTCTGTTTCAGCATGTCGCGCTACAGCCAGCATCTGGAAAAGCGCTTTCACACCGGACGTTCCACACATTGAGGCATAACATGAGCGACAATCAGCCAATCTTCGGCGATAAAATGATGATTACGCTGGAAAACGTCAATAAGTGGTACGGACAGTTCCACGTATTGAAAGATATCAATTTGCATGTACGCCCCGGCGAACGCATTGTGCTGTGCGGCCCTTCCGGCTCCGGCAAATCCACCACTATCCGTTGCATCAACCATCTGGAAGAGCATCAGCAGGGCAAGATCATGGTGGATGGCATTGAGCTAAATGATGATTTGCGGAACATCGAACGAGTGCGCACCGAGGTCGGCATGGTGTTCCAGCACTTCAATCTGTTCCCGCACTTAACCGTGATGCAGAACTGCACCCTGGCCCCAAGCTGGGTACGCAAGATGCCAAAGAGAGAGGCCGATGAGCTGGCAATGCACTATCTGGAGCGGGTGCGAATTGCCGAGCACGCCCATAAATTCCCTGGTCAGCTCTCCGGTGGGCAGCAACAGCGCGTGGCGATTGCCCGCTCTCTGTGTATGAAACCCAAAATCATGCTGTTCGACGAACCCACCTCGGCGCTAGATCCGGAGATGGTCAAAGAAGTGCTGGATACCATGATAAGTCTGGCGCACGAGGGCATGACTATGTTGTGCGTAACCCACGAAATGGGCTTTGCCCGCACCGTTGCCGACCGGGTTATTTTTATGGATCGCGGCGAAATCGTGGAGCAAGCACCGCCAGCGGAATTCTTCTCGAATCCGAAATCAGAGCGCACACAGGCGTTTCTGGCACAGGTTATTCACTAAATTCATTACGTTGGGTGTTTTCATTGAATATTTGTGGGTGAGGTTTCCTCACCCTTTTTTCATCCCGCTACTCTGCAATAAGCCCGTAAATCATCATTCTTAATTATTTCTGCCATTGAAATATTCACCATATTATCATCCATCGAATTATTACCGCTAAATTCACAAAAGTTTATTATTCAGCGCTGACTAGCTTAAAATATAAAAATAATAATCTTGCCGACAGAAGGCAATCGTTATTAAATAAATTAACATTCTCTATAAATAACGAGATGCCGCTAATTATTAAACAATAAATTAATCAACTAAATCAGTAAGAGTGAAACACGATGAAAGATGATTTATCAAAAATGCTGAGCTTTCTAATCCGATTCTGGGAGAAAAGCTCAGAGCCTTGGGGAGTGAAAGATAATCAATCACGGTTTATTTATGCAAATAAGAAATATCATCAATTACTGACCTTACCTGACGATTTTTGCGTGGAAGGTCGATTAGATGGTGAGCTTCCTGCATCAACGTCCGAGTTTCAAACTGAGTTTCAAGAACATGACCGTAAGGTTGAATCGTTACAAGATCGTATAACATCCTTGGAAATACATGCATTTGAGGGTAGCCCCTATGTTCAACCTTGGTTTTTTGATAAATATCCCTTAATTGATGAAGATGGAACATCTGTAGGGACCATTTTCCATGGTCGAGCAGTGGATAATATGACACTGTCTTATTTAGGCAAGATAAAAATACCGACATCAATTGTATTTACGCCCCCCTCAAATCTATTTTCAAACAGAGAATGGGAGGTATTATTTTATCTTTTACACGCATACTCAAGTGCAGAAATCGCCAGTAAAATCTTTCTATCTTCCAGAACCGTCTGTAATATCATCCAAAGTATTTATCGGAAGGCGGGCGTTTCCAGTAAACGGCAAATCATCGAATATTGCGATGCAAATAACATTAATAATTACATTCCTCAAAGCTTCTTTGAGCGCTCTGGCTCTTTCCTATTTATGCCGAAAAAGGCCAATGGCGATTGAGTTAAGCCTTTATTGACTCAGCGACCATCACCAGGGTGTTGTTTTTACCCATGACTGTTTTATCACCGATTTTTTACCACAATAAGTGGCCAATGAGCGGCGCGCCGATCACTGTAATAATACCAGCTAACATCATCACCAAGCTGGAGACCACGCCCTCTTGCGGCCCCATCTCATAGGCTTTCGCGGTACCCGCGCCGTGGGAGGAGGCCCCCAGACCGGCGCCCTTTGCCAGCCCACTGCGCACTGACAGCCGCAGGAACAGCAGATCCCCGACCGCCATACCAAACACCCCGGTAATCACCACAAACAGCGCCACCAAATCAGGTTGTCCACCCAGCTGTTTAGCCGCTTCCAGCGCGAAAGGTGTGGTGATGGAGCGCACCGCCAGACTGCGTTGCACCTCTTCCGACAGCGTGAGTAACTTCGCCAACCACACCGAACTGACCACCGCCACGGTGATGGCGGTAATCACCCCTGCAGTAAGTGATAGCCAATGGCGGCGGATGATCGACAAATTCTCATACACTGGCACGGCAAAAGCGATGGTGGCTGGCCCCAATAGCCACAGCAACCAATGCGTCTCACCAATATAATCCTGATAAGAGATATGGGTAACCACCAGCAGCAACACCAAAACCATCGGCGTCAGCACCAAGGGCATCAGCAACAGTGAACGGCGGCGGCGATAGAGTTTTTTGTTGGCAAAATAGAGTACCAGTGTCGCCAGAAAACAGGCGATGCTGATGATTAAATCATTCATGGCGATTAGACTTGCGGCGTTGCAGCCACACCTCAAAGCGGTAAACCCGATCAACCACTAACCCGGTTGCCCCGAGTGTCAGCGAAGTGCTGACGGCAATCACAGCGAAAATCTTCCAGCCATCCACCATGATCAACTGGGCATAATTCACTACCGCCACCACTGCGGGGACAAAAAACAGCAGCATTTCGGCCAGCAACCAGCGCGATCCGGCCTGAACCCAACGCACCGGCAGAATTCGCAGCATAATCATCGCTAGCAGCAGTAACATGCCGACGATATTAGCAGGCAAGGGCAGATGGAAGACGCTAACCAGCTGATCAGCAATGATAAATAGCCCCGCATACAGCGCCACTTGAACTGGTACCTGTAAGCGAGTGAGAAATGACGGCGCAAAACTGCGTAACGCCAACAACATGAGCAACCCCAGTGGGAAATTTTGTCAGTGCTCAGTATAGGCCGCAGGCAACCTTGCAAAAAATGAATTAAAATCATCGTAATCATGCCTAAATGGCATACTTTGAATTCAAGCTATGGCTCCACTCACTGACAGGAAAAATCGATGGATATCCGAACGCTGCGCTATTTCGTCGAAGTGGTGCGCCAGCAGAGCTTCACACGTGCGGCGGAGAAGCTGTTTGTCACCCAGCCCACCATCAGCAAAATGTTGCGCAATCTGGAAAACGAACTTGAGTGCAGTTTGTTGATTCGCGAGGGTCGCCACCTGCATCTGACGGATAGCGGGCAAGCGGTTTATCAGCGCGGACTGGCGATCCTCGACCAATTTCAGCAGTTGGAGACGGAGCTGGAAGATATTGGCTCGTTAAAGAAGGGCAAATTACGCTTAGGTATTCCGCCGATGGTTGGCACCCAAATGGCGGTGCTCATCAGCGAGTTTCGCCAAAGCTACCCCGGTGTGGAGCTGCAAATTGCCGAGTTCGGCGGCTTAGCCGTGCAACAGGCGGTGCTCTCAGGTGAACTGGATCTTGCCCTCACCGCCCTGCCCGCCGATGCCGATTTACCCCTGACCACCCTGCCACTGTTCAGTCATCCGCTATGTGTGGTGGTACCACGCACCGCGTTCTGGCTCAACCGCACCACCATCAGCATTGCCGAATTGGCCGACCAATCTATCCTGATTTATAACAAGGATTTCGCCCTCTACCGCCAGTTAATGGGGGCGTTCACTGCCAGTGGCTTTATTCCCAAAATCGCAGTGCGCAGCGGCCAATGGGACTTTTTGGCCGCCATGGTGCAAGCCAATATTGGCATCGCCATTTTACCGGAACCGATTTGCCAGCGGCTGGATAAAAAAGCGCTGCTATGGCTGCCGTTAACACCACTGATGCCGTGGCAATTGGGGTTAATTTGGCGGCAGGGAAGTTACCTTTCGCACAGCGCGCAGGCGTGGATTAGCCGCTGCCGTGAATTTTGGCCCAATGGTTCATTGGTTGAGATAAAACCGGCTGCCAAGCAGCAGCCGGATGAGAGGAACTAACCCTCTTTTTCGATCAGCAGCGCTTCCAGCAGATCCAAGTCGTGCAGCAGTTTTTGCAGGGTTTCATTACTGATTTTCTGTGTGGCACGCAGGTGATACAGCTCGCCACGTTCGGCCCGCAGCGCGGTTAAGCGGAAACGTCGCTCCAGATTTTCGATCAATAAGGTGCTCTCGACTTCATCCTTACTGCCCGTGCGCCGTCGCAGAGTACCGATGACTCGTGAACTGACCTCTTTGAGCAGTTCGGGATCGATATTCTCCTCACTGCTGGCCGCCAGCCGCTCTTCCATCTTATTCAGGCTGACAATCGCCACTTCCGCCGCCGCCGCCCGCGCCAAGCGAATCTCTTCACGGCTGGCACTCTTATCGGCCATGACCACACCGCGCAGTAATGGCGGCAGGGCAATAACCCCGACAATGACCGACAGCAGAATAACGCCAGTGGCGATAAACACTAATTGGTAGCGGGAGGGGAATGCGGAACCATCACTCAGGAATAACGGGATCGACAGCACACCGGCGAGGGTAATCGCCCCACGCACCCCAGCAAACGATGCCACCCACAGCTCGCGAGTGGTGTAGTTGCTAAACTCCAGCGGCCGTTTCTTCAGTAAGCGCTTACTGATTCTTTTCATCGACCACAGCCAGTTGAAGCGCAGCACCAGCAATGCGCCATAAATGATGGCAACGTCAGCAAACAGGTTCCAGGTTTGGATGGTTGGGTCCAGTTCCGCCTGCACGATCGAGGTTTCCAAAATCCCCGGTAATTGCAGGCCCAGCAGGATAAATACCATGCCGTTAAACACGAATTCCAGCATCGACCACACGCTATCAGCACGTAACCGCATCGTCAGTGGGGCATTGCGAATCACGCCAGACTGGCTGATGGTCATACCCGCCGCCACGGCCGCCAGGATACCGGACACGCCAATATGTTCGGCAATCAGATAAGAGGCAAAAGGTAACAGCAGCAACAACACAATTTGTGTCGCCGGATCATCGCCGCTCCAGCGGCTCATCAGACGCAGCGATTTACTGTACAGCCAAGTGACCGCCACACCCGCCAACAGGCCGCCGATCGCCACTTTTAGGAACTCTAACGTGGCACCGGACACCGTAAATATCATGGTGCCCATCGCCACCGCGATAGCAAACTTCAGCGCCACCAGACCGGAGGCATCGTTCATCAACGCCTCCCCTTCCAGTACGCCCATAATCGATTTCGGGATGCGCCCTTTCCCCACAATACCGGACAACGCCACGGCATCGGTTGGCGACAATACCGCCGCCAGCGCAAAGGCCGCCACCAGCGGGATACCCGGCACCATCCAGTAAATCAGATAGCCGATACCCACCACGGTGACCAGCACCAAGGCCAGCGCCAGACCCAATATCTCCCGCCCATGATGAATAAACTCCCGTGTCGGTGTTTTCCAACCGTCGGCAAATAGCAGCGGCGGAATAAACAGCACCAGGAATAATTCTGGGTCAAAATCGACATGCAAACCAAAGTGGGGCCAGGCTAATAAGGCACCACAGACAATCTGCATCAGTGGGAGGGGGATTTGAAACGGTAACATTCGGGTGACCACGCCGGAGAGCGACACCACCAGAATCAGAATGAGGATTGTAAAAAAGATTTCCATGCTTTCCTTAGACTCAACTCAATACTACCTAACGATCGAACTCGCCCGTCAACAGGGCCAACGCGTAGCTTTTGATAGTAGATCACTTTTTTATGAAACGGGAAAAAAACCTGTCGCAGAGAGCAGGAAAAAACAAAGAAATGGGGATATTGCGGTGGTGGCAATATTGGGGACAAGACGTCCCCAATCGTTGTGGCGTTAAATCGCCCAACCGCCTGCATAAAATGCCACCAGCGCCACCGCAATAATCACGGTACCGATGTTCAGTTTACGCCATTCGCCGGAACAGATCCTGCCAATCACCAGTGAACTGAAGCCCAGCATGATGCCGGTGACGATATTACAGGTCAGCACGATAAACACCGCGCAAAGCAGGCCGGACATCGCATCAACAAAGTCGTCAAAATCCAGTTTGGACACGTTGCTTAACATCAACAAACCCACATACATCAGGGCAGGAGCCGTGGCGTAAGCCGGAACCAGATAGGAGAGCGGCGAGAGGAACAGCATGAACAGGAACAGCACACCGACCACAGTTGCGGTCATACCGGTTTTGCCACCTGCCGCCGTACCCGCAGCAGACTCGATGTACACCGCAGCCGGAGCCGCACCCACCAAACCCGCAAAGATGCTGCTAACGGAGTCAGAGGTTAGCGCTTTGCCGCCACTGATAATTTGGCCGTCTTTATCCAGCAAGTTAGCCTGACCCGCCACCGCGCGGATAGTGCCCGTGGCATCAAACACCGCAGTCATGACTAACGCCAGCACACTTGGCAGCACCACAGGTTTCAGTGCGCCCATGATATCGAGGCTGAAAATCAAAGAGTCGCCGTTAGCATCCGCCAAGCTAGGCATAGCGAACAGCCCCTGATAGGTCACACTTGGGTCAAAAATCAAACCGATAACCGAGATGCCGATAATCACCAGCAGAATGCCACCCGGCACCCGCAGTTTTTCCAAGCCGAAAATCACTGCCAGACCCAATAACGTCATAATCACTGGGAAAGAGGTAAATGCACCCAACGCCACTGGCAAACCTTCAATTGGGTTTTTGATCACCAAGCCGACACCGTTCGCCGCAATCAGCAGCAGGAACAGACCGATACCGATACCGGTGCCGTGTGCCACGCCCATCGGCAAGTTACGCAATATCCACGAACGGATCCCGGTGACAGAGATGATGGTAAACAGCACCCCCATCAGGAATACTGCGCCCAATGCCACAGGGATACTGATGTGTTGACCCAATACTAAACTGAATGCGGTAAACGCAGTCAATGAGATGGCGCAACCAATCGCCATCGGCAAATTCGCCCACAAGCCCATAAGCAAAGAACCTAAGCCCGCCACCAGACAGGTCGCGACAAACACCGCTGTTGGCGGGAAGCCTGCTTTGCCCAACATGCTTGGCACAACGATGACCGAGTAGACCATCGCCAAAAAGGTCGTCAGACCGGCCAGCACTTCCTGGCGTACATTACTGCCACGTTCACTAATCTTGAAAAATGCATCAAGCGAACTTTTTGGCTTTGCTGCCGCATTCGCTTGAGGATTGGTGCTAGACATGGTTATGTCCCCTGTGTGTGTCATTAAAAGTCATCAGCAAACCAGGCACCCTTTCCATACGTAATCGTTTCCGTCCCTGCCGATTAACTCGTCAATTCCTCCAATGCCAAGATGGCGGAGGAAATAGCAAACGATTAGCTGGAAGTACGCATGGTACGTGAGGATTTGGAGCACTGCCCAAGTTCAAAATGGCAAATAAAATAGCTTTATTGTAAGGCAAACGATTATCTAGCCAAAAGTACTGACTAATCAACTCCAGATAGCGACATTTAATGCATTTTTTAACATTAATTTGTCCGTAAGCATCAAATCGAGGGCAAACGAAAGTGTGAGCGGCCTCACACCCGTTGACCTCGAGTGACCTTTGATACTGAATCGCCGATGATCAGCTTTCCAGTTTGTAGGCCCCGCCCTTCTCAATCGCCTGTTTATAAGCGGGGCGCTGATGAATCCGCACTAAGAAATCTTGCAGTTTCGGAAAGCCCTGAAGACCACCACGGCTGTTGATGGCCTCAATAGGGAAGCTCATTTGGATATCTGCCGCGCTGAAATCGCTGCCCGCAAACCACTGATGCTGAGTGAGATGCTGCTCCAGATAATCGCGGTGGGTGGCAATTTGCTTATTCAGATAATTTTTCTGCACCCCATCGCCTAACGCTTTAGCGACTGGACGGATAATCCACGGCACTGGCGGCCCACCCAGTCGGCTGAAGATAAGCTTCATCACTAGCAGCGGCATCAATGAACCTTCCGCATAGTGCATCCAGTAGCGAAACTGCTGGCGATCATAATGGCCAGTCGGCTTAAACAGCCCCTGCGCGTCATAGGCTTCCTGCAAATATTCAATGATAGCCCCCGACTCCGCCAGCGTCAGATCGCCGTCGGTGATCACCGGTGATTTACCTAGCGGATGGATTTTCTTCAGTTCAGGGGGTGCCAGCAAGCTGCCCGGATCGCGCTGATAGCGCTTCAACTCATAGGGGACTTGCAACTCTTCCAGCATCCACAAGATACGCTGTGAACGTGAATTATTCAGATGGTGAACAATGACCATAACCAAGCTCCCTATGATAGGTGACAGAAAGAGTTACAACAGTAGAGAAGTGATTATAGTCGAGTCGCCGATAACACTTTATTATTCTGGCATCAGAGTCAAATTACAGCCTAATTATTCTGGCATCAGAGTCAAATTACAGCCTATAAACTGGATATTACGATGACACCCGATAGCGGTATTTTTCATTACGGTTTATAAAATAAATAATGTAAAAAACCCAGCTTTTACGCTGGGTTTTGCTGATTACGCGGTTTTTACCTGACACCAATCAGAACGGGATGTCGTCGTCGAAATCCATTGGTGGCTCATTGCCGCCTTGCGGCTGTGCTGCTGGTGCAGACTGAGCTGGGCGTGAGGTCTGGCCGCCGCTGAACTGGTTGCCACCTTGTGGCTGTTGAGGTTGACCCCAACCACCTTGCGCGCCGCCATCTTGTTGTGCACCACCACCTGCCGGAGCACCGCCGCCTTGACGGCCACCCAGCATTTGCATGGTGCCACCAACGTTCACCACAACTTCAGTGGTGTATTTCTCAACACCAGCCTGATCTGTCCACTTACGGGTTTGCAATGCGCCTTCGATATAGACCTGAGAGCCTTTACGCAGGTATTCACCCGCTACTTCAGCCAGTTTGCCGAACAACACCACACGGTGCCATTCCGTCTTCTCTTTCTGCTCGCCGGTTGCTTTATCACGCCAGCTTTCGGAAGTGGCCAGGGTGATATTGGCAACAGCGCCGCCGTTAGGCATGTAGCGGACTTCTGGGTCTTGGCCCAAATTCCCGACCAAAATCACTTTGTTTACGCCTCTGCTGGCCATGTTAACTCTCCTGATGAAGTAAATTTTGTACAGTATAAACGAGTAAGTTTAACACGCTAACCACCAAACGGCACAACAGATCATAAGTGCGTAATGCATTACAGATTTATCGCGCAATCTGTCTTAATTGCACTCGGACACTGGATATCCATTCAGGTTTTTTTGTGTCATAATTATCCGTTTCGTACTGGCTGTGTCCTTTTTTTGGCGTTGCAAGGTGCACATTTTGGCTTTTTCTGAAGTGTGTTTTCATGGCAAATGGGCGCGAAAAAGGCACGGTGAGAGGCTCAGCTAAATCCGGGAAATGTTTGAATGGATAATATCGAAGTTCGGGGCGCTCGCACCCATAATCTTAAGAATATCAACCTGATTATCCCGCGCGACAAACTGATTGTTGTCACCGGTCTATCGGGTTCAGGCAAGTCCTCACTGGCTTTTGATACCCTGTATGCTGAGGGGCAACGCCGTTATGTTGAGTCTCTCTCCGCCTATGCGCGCCAATTTCTATCGCTGATGGAAAAACCGGATGTCGACCATATTGAAGGTCTTTCACCGGCCATCTCCATTGAGCAAAAATCGACCTCCCATAACCCGCGTTCCACCGTGGGAACAATCACCGAAATTCATGACTATCTGCGTTTGCTGTTCGCCCGTGTCGGTGAACCACGTTGCCCTGATCATGATGTGCCGCTGGCTGCTCAAACCGTTAGTCAGATGGTGGATAACGTCATCAGCCAGCCGGAAGGCCGCCGCCTGATGCTACTGGCCCCCGTGGTCAAAGATCGCAAAGGCGAACATACCAAAACGCTGGAAAATCTGGCGATGCAGGGCTACATCCGGGCGCGGATCGACGGTGAGGTTTGTGATCTCTCTGATCCACCAAAATTAGAGCTGCAAAAGAAACACACCATAGAAGTGGTGGTCGATCGCTTCAAAGTGCGTGAAGATCTGGCGCAGCGTCTGGCTGAGTCATTTGAAACCGCGCTGGAGCTATCTGGCGGGACTGCTGTGGTGGCAGATATGGACGATCCCCACGCCGAAGAGTTGTTATTCTCCGCCAACTTTGCTTGCCCGATTTGTGGCTATAGCATGAGTGAGCTGGAGCCGCGTCTGTTCTCCTTTAACAACCCAGCCGGTGCTTGCCCAACCTGTGACGGCCTTGGCGTGCAGCAGTTCTTTGATCCCGAGCGCGTACTGCAAAATCCTGAGTTGTCTCTGGCAGGCGGCGCTATCCGTGGCTGGGATCGCCGTAACTTCTATTACTTCCAGATGCTACGTTCGCTGGCGGATCACTATAAGTTTGATATCGAAGCGCCCTTTAATTCGCTGGATGCCGCGACACAAAAAGCGGTGTTGTACGGTTCCGGCAAAGATACCATTGAGTTCAAATACATTAATGATCGCGGTGATACCACCGTTCGCCGTCACCCCTTCGAAGGGGTGCTGCACAACATGGAACGCCGCTATAAAGAGACGGAATCCAGTGCGGTGCGTGAAGAGCTGGCGAAATTTATCAGCAATCGCTCCTGTGCCTCGTGCAGCGGCACACGTCTGCGCCGAGAAGCGCGTTATGTTTTTGTCCAAAACACCACGTTGCCAGAGATTTCAGAACTGAGCATTGGCCACGCGTTGACCTTCTTCCAGAATATGAAACTGAGCGGTCAACGGGCACAGATTGCCGAGAAAATACTGAAAGAGATTGGCGACCGACTGAAGTTCTTGGTTAACGTTGGGCTGAATTATCTGTCATTGTCGCGCTCGGCTGAGACTCTGTCCGGTGGCGAGGCACAGCGTATCCGCTTAGCCAGCCAGATTGGTGCAGGGTTGGTTGGCGTGATGTATGTGTTGGATGAGCCATCCATTGGCTTGCATCAACGTGATAATGAGCGTTTGCTGGAAACATTGATTCACTTGCGCAATTTGGGTAATACCGTGATTGTGGTGGAGCACGATGAAGATGCGATCCGCGCCGCAGACCATGTAATTGATATCGGCCCCGGTGCCGGTGTGCATGGTGGGGAAGTGGTGGCGGAAGGCACCGTAGACGACATTATGGCTGCGCCAAATTCATTGACTGGCCAGTTCCTCAGCGGCAAGCGGGAAATTGCGATTCCAGCGCAACGGGTGGCGGGTGACCCGAGCAAAGTATTGAAACTGATTGGTGCCAGCGGCAACAACCTGAAAGATGTCACGCTGACACTGCCTGTCGGGCTATTTAGCTGCATTACCGGTGTTTCTGGCTCCGGTAAATCGACGCTGATCAACGATACCCTATATTCCATCGCCCAAAGCCAGTTGAACGGTGCCACCACCAACGAACCCGCGCCCTACCGCGATATTCAGGGATTGGAACATTTCGATAAAGTTATCGATATCGACCAAAGCCCGATTGGCCGGACACCGCGTTCTAACCCGGCGACCTATACCGGTATCTTTACGCCAATCCGGGAGCTATTCGCTGGCGTACCTGAATCACGCGCTCGCGGCTATACACCGGGTCGCTTCAGCTTTAACGTCAAAGGCGGTCGCTGCGAAGCCTGTCAGGGCGATGGGGTGATTAAAGTCGAAATGCACTTCCTGCCGGATATCTATGTGCCTTGCGACCAGTGTAAAGGTAAGCGTTATAACCGTGAAACGCTGGAAGTTAAGTACAAAGGCAAGAGCATTCACGAAGTGTTGGCGATGACCATCGAAGAGGCTCGTGAGTTCTTTGATGCCGTGCCAGCGCTGGCACGTAAGCTGCAAACATTGATGGATGTGGGTCTGTCCTATATTTGTCTGGGGCAATCGGCCACCACTTTATCTGGCGGTGAAGCGCAGCGGGTCAAACTGTCCCGAGAGCTGTCGAAACGCGGTACGGGTCAGACGTTATATATTCTGGACGAACCCACCACTGGCCTGCATTTTGCGGATATTCAGCAGTTGCTGGCGGTGTTGCATCAATTGCGGGATCAGGGCAATACCATCGTGGTGATTGAGCATAATCTGGATGTGATCAAAACGGCGGACTGGATTGTCGATTTGGGGCCAGAAGGCGGCAGTGGTGGCGGCGAGATTTTAGTCTCTGGCACGCCAGAAACCGTCGCAGAGTGCGCCGCATCACATACGGCCCGCTTCCTGAAGCCATTACTGCAACGCAAACAAAATACGTAACAAAGCACTCAGGGGCAGCCAATTGTCTCTGAGGCTATTTTTAGTCATCACCCAATTATCCCCAAAGTCATTGGAGTTGCAGGTAGGCAGCGCGCCCCTGCAGCTTCAAGTGCGAAGGGATATTCTTAAATCACCAGTGCCTGGCGTCTTTGCTCCGGCAACCCCTGCAATACCAACTGATAAGAGCGATCAATCAACGAATAAAACTGCGAATTGGGTAACTCGCCATCCAGAAACACCGTGTTCCAGTGCGCTTTATTCAAGTGTTCACTCGGCACGATCTCCGGATGTTGCTCCCGTAAGCTCTCGGCCAATTCTGGGCTGGTTTTCAATGAAATAGAGGGGCGCCCTTTCGTCTCACCCACCATGGCAAACATCACGTCCCCGACTTTAATCTGATTGACCTGCCACGCCTCATGGTCACTCTGCTCAGCCCCCGGCTTGGACATGCAGTATTCCAATAATGCGGAATTATTCATTGGGTTATCTCCTGTAATGGGCCCATGCCGTCTCGCGAAAGGGCCTCATAAGTTATTTGCTCCATAAAAGCATTCAATCCATCGATACAGCGATCAGCTGAAATGCTAGCTTGCACCTCTAACTATAGATTTACTGTGAGCGATGAATGATCATTTGGCCTGAGTCAGCCACATTATTAGTATATTCTTTAATCAATTTACAGCCATTCGCCTGAGGCAAAATAGGCAGAAGATGGGGGTAAGTGGCGGAAAATTGGCAGAAAAAATAAAAGAAAAAGGCGCAATGACTGCGCCTTGATAACTCAATTACTGTACGGCAGCAAAAGCGGTAGCAACTCGCTGGACATTGCTGTGATTGACGCCCGCCATGCACATCCTGCCGCTGGCAATCAGATAGACACCAAACTCTTCGCGTAGGCGATCAACCTGTGCCTCGCTAAAACCGGTGTAGCTGAACATACCGCGCTGTTGCAGCAAATAGTCAAAATTGCGATGGGGTAGCGAGGCTTTTAAGGCTTGTACCAATGTGCTGCGCATTTCAATAATCCGCAGCCGCATCTGTTCCACCTCGGCCTGCCATTTCGTGCGCAATTCACTGTCATGCAGCACTCTCGAAACCACCTGCGCACCAAAGTTTGGCGGGCTAGAGTAGTTACGGCGCACCGTGGCTTTCAGTTGCCCCAATACGCGGCCAGCCGCCTCTTCACTTTCGCACACCACGGACAGGCCACCGACCCGCTCGTTATACAGGGAGAAGATTTTGGAGAAGGAGTTACTCACCAGACACGGCAACTCTGCTGCTGCCATTGCGCGAATGGCGTAGGCATCTTCGTTCAACCCGGCACCAAAACCTTGATAGGCGATATCGAGGAACGGAATCAGATCCCGCGCTTTCGCCACGTCAATAACCTGATCCCATTGCCCATCCGTCAGATCAGAACCCGTCGGGTTATGGCAGCATGGATGTAGCAACACGATGCTTCTGGCAGGTAATTGCTGCAATGTTGCCAGCATTTGGTCGAATTTTACGCCCAGTTTCTTATCATCAAAGTAGGGATAAGTATTCACCTGAAAACCTGCGCCACCGAAAATAGCGACATGATTTTCCCAAGTGGGATCACTGACCCACACCTGCGAATCAGGGAAATAGTGATGAAGGAAATCAGCACCCACTTTCAGTGCGCCAGAACCGCCTACAGTTTGGATCGTCGCGACCCGTTGCTGAGCCAGCATCGGATGGTCGCTACCAAAAAGTAACTGCTGAATGGCAATACGGTAGGATTGTAAACCTTCCATCGGCAAATACACCGGTGTTCCGTGTGGCTGAGCATTCAACTGAGCTTCAGCGATGTCCACCGCCTGCATTTGCGGGATTTCACCTTGCTCGTTGTAATAAAGCCCGATGCTCAAATTGACTTTATGGGCCCGGTCGTCGGCTTTAAAACTTTCCATCAGCGAAAGGATGGGATCACCTGCATAGGCGTCAACATTCTGGAACACGGCGCTGCTCTCCTGTATCAATAATAATTATCTCTACCCTTATACCTTATTCACCCAGATATTCCATCGCTACGCGGGAGGTCAGCTTAGTGATCAATTCATAGGCGCTGATACCGGTGCAGGCCGCGATTTTCTCGACGGGCAATTCGGCCCCCCACAACAGCACTTCATCGCCCACTTTGTCGTGGGCATCTGGCCCGAGATCGACAGAAATCATATCCATGGAAACCCGGCCGACAATGCACACTTCGCGGCCATTGACCCACATCGGTGTACCTGAGGGAGCGCTACGGGGATAACCGTCGCCGTAACCCATCGCCACCACACCCAAGCGTGTATCTCGCTCACTGACCCAAGTGCCGCCATAACCCACCGGCTCACCGGCTTTATGCTCACGCACCGCAATCAGGCTGGATTTTAATGCCATAGCCGGTAATAAATTGAAATGGCTGGCGTAGGGTTCATCCAGCGGCGAAACGCCGTACAAAATGATCCCTGGGCGAACCCAGTCACGGTGCGCTTCTGGCCACAGCAAGATACCACCGGATGCGGCAATAGATTGCTTACCGGGCTTATCGGCCGCGAAGGCATCAAAACAGGCAAGTTGCTGACGCGTGGTCTCCACTTGTGGCTCATCCGCGCGACTAAAGTGACTCATAATATTGACTGGCTGAATGACATTACGACATGCACTCAAGCGCTGATAAAAAGCTTCCGCGTGTTCAGGGCGCACGCCCAGACGGTGCATCCCGGTATCCAGTTTCATCCAAACAGTGATGGGGGCAGGAAGATCGGCGGCTTCCAGCGCTTCCAGTTGCTCAATACTGTGAATCGCCGTTTCAATGCGGTTCGCCACCAGAATCGGCAGGTCTTCGGCGGCAAAGAAGCCCTCCAGCAGCAAAATCGGTTTTACAATTCCGCCGGAGCGCAGCATCAGGGCTTCCCCGATCCGCGCGACGCCATAGCAATCGGCATCCTGCAAGGTATGCGCTATTTCTAATAACCCGTGGCCATAAGCGTTTGCCTTCACAACAGCAATCAGGCGGCTTTGCGGCGCCATGCGCCGAACCTGTTGCAGGTTATGTCGCAGAGCGCGGCGGTCAATTACTGCGGTTGCCGCTTTCATTTCTTATCCTTAGTAGATGTTATGCCCAAAGTCATTGGAGTTGCAGATAGGCCGCAAGCTAACAAACCTACGGCTTAAAGTATGAGGGGATATTATTCGTCGTCGTATTGCGGACCCGCATAGTTATCGAAACGCGACCATTGACCATTAAACTTCAGTCGAACAGAACCGATCGGGCCGTTACGCTGTTTACCCAAAATAATTTGTGCGATCCCTTTCTCATCACTGTTCTCGTGATAAACCTCATCACGGTAGATAAACATGATTAAGTCAGCATCCTGCTCGATAGATCCGGATTCACGTAAGTCGGAGTTAACTGGCCGTTTATCGGCGCGCTGCTCCAAACTACGGTTAAGCTGCGACAGTGCCACCACCGGCACTTGCAGCTCCTTGGCTAAGGCTTTGAGGGAGCGTGATATTTCAGCGATTTCCAAGGTGCGGTTATCCGACAGCGACGGCACCCTCATCAATTGCAGGTAGTCGATCATGATCAGGCTTAAGCCACCATGCTCACGGAAGATACGCCGCGCACGGGAGCGCACTTCAGTGGGTGTCAGGCCAGAGGAATCATCGATGTACATGTTGCGCTTTTCCATCAATATCCCCATGGTGCTGGAGATACGCGCCCAATCCTCATCATCGAGCTGACCGGTACGGATGCGGGTCTGATCGACATGTGACAGCGAGGCCAACATACGCATCATGATCTGGTCGCCGGGCATCTCCAAACTGAAGATCAATACCGGCTTTTCCTGCATCATCGCGGCATTTTCGCATAAGTTCATCGCAAAGGTGGTTTTACCCATCGATGGACGCGCCGCGACAATAATCAAATCTGATTTCTGCAAGCCAGCGGTCTTTTTATCCAAATCGGTAAAGCCGGTTGAAACACCGGTGACACCATCATGAGGGCGCTGATAGAGCTGCTCAATTCGTGCGACAGTGGCTTCGAGGATTTGATCGACACTTTTCGGCCCTTCATCTTTGCTGGCACGACTTTCGGCAATTTGGAAAACTTTGGATTCCGCCAGATCCAGCAGGTCTTCACTGCTACGCCCTTGGGGATCGTAACCGGCATCGGCGATCTCATTGGCGACAGAGATCATCTCACGGACGACGGCACGTTCGCGCACAATATCAGCATAAGCACCGATATTCGCTGCACTTGGCGTATTTTTGGAGAGCTCTGCCAAATAGGCAAAACCCCCGACTGAATCTAAATCGCCCTTTTGCTCCAGTGACTCAGACAAGGTGATCAGGTCGATCGGCTTGCTGTTTTCCAGCAAACGTTGCATTTCAGTAAAGATCCGACGATGCGGGCGGCTGAAAAAGTCATTACTGGCGACACGTTCTGACACGTTATCCCAGCGCTCGTTATCCAGCATCAAACCGCCCAACACGGACTGCTCTGCCTCCAGCGAATGAGGCGGCAGCTTCAGCCCTTCCATCTGGCGATCTCGTGGCTCTGTCATATTGTTGGTTGGTTTTTTGGCGGCCATGAAGAGTGTTCTTTACCTTTGTTGCGAATAGAAAAATGACGAATAGAAAATATAGCGACCTAGTATATACCCAAAGCAATTGGAGTTGCAGGTAGGTGGTAAATGAATGACAAATCGGTCAGATGCTGAGCAGTTTTTTGCTGAGTGAATGCTGCCACTTCAAGCACTGAGTGCGAATGATGAATTACCTATCACTTATCGGTCTGAGCCAGATCTTGGCTACCCACACAGAACCCTGTAGGGTGAAAACACATCTACATCGAGGAACTACTATGGCAAAGCATATTCAATTTACCACCACTGGCGGGCCTGAAGTGTTGCAATACCTTGATTTTACACCAACAGATCCCGCTGCTGATGAAGTTCAGGTAGAGAACAAAGCGATCGGCATTAACTATATTGATACTTATGTCCGCAGCGGGCTTTATTCGCCACCCCATTTTCCGAGCGGCTTGGGAACAGAGGCGGCTGGCGTTATCGTGAAAGTGGGTTCATCGGTCAACACCCTAAAAGTGGGGGATCGAGTGGTCTACGCTCAGTCAGCTCTCGGCGCTTACAGCGAAGTACATAATGTGGCAGCGGAGAGAATTGCCTTGCTCCCTGAGCAGATCTCTTTCGAACAAGCGGCAGCCTCATTCCTTAAGGGGCTGACAGTCCAATATTTATTGCGTCAGACCCATGAAATCAAACCCGGTGAAGTGTTCTTATTCCACGCGGCAGCAGGTGGTGTCGGACTCATTGCCTGCCAATGGGCGAAAGCACTGGGCGCAAAACTGATTGGTAGTGTTGGCTCGGATGAAAAAGCCAAATTAGCCAAAGCCGCGGGGGCTTGGGCGACGATTAACTACCGCACAGAAAATATCGCCGAGCGGGTGGCTGAACTGACCCATGGCGAAAAAGTGGGCGTGGTGTATGACTCGGTGGGGAAAAGCACTTGGCTGGATTCACTCAACAGCCTTAAGCGCCGAGGTTTACTGGTCAGCTTCGGCAATGCCTCCGGCCCAGTGACAGGGGTTGACCTTGCTATACTGAACCAAAAAGGCGCGCTCTACGTGACCCGCCCATCACTCAATGTGTATGTGACCAATCGGCAAGAGCTGGAAAGTGCCAGTCAGGAGCTATTCTCACTGATTATCAGTGGCGCAATTAATGTTGATGTGGCTAAAAACCAACAATTCCCACTGCGGGATGCTCGTCGTGCCCATGAGATATTAGAAAGCCGCCAGACCACGGGATCCAGCTTGCTGATCCCTTAATTGCAACCTCCGATAATGGATAGCTAAATATTACTATCCATTATTTTAGTTTTAATTTATTAAAAAAATCACTTTCTATTATTTTCAGACCATTATTCAATACATCCTAATTGCAACTACATAAATAAATATATACCCTCAAAACGTAATATTTGTATACGCTCACTCATTATATTTTATAAGGATTTAATTATGAGTAATACAGAAAGTAGTAGAAATATAGATTCATTATTAAAAAGCATCTACAGCGACTGTAAAATCAATAACTTAGAGTTTCAATTATTAAGAGATTTTGCTGATGAAAAATTTGATCTTCTATTAGAAAATTATGGTGAAAACAATAATTTATCCGCATTCCAAAAATCTATGGATGTTACGGTTCAATTAATGCAACAGAGTTTTTTTGATATCAAAAAACAGTGCGAAAATGATGATGAGAAAAAAATAGCTAAAGAAGCATTTGATTCACAAATGGCTTATATCATCGCTAACTATGAACGATTTTTTTCTAATCTTTGATATTAATACTTAGCGCCCTGTTAAAACGGATATTCTTCTCGCTAGTATCACCGTGAAAGTAATAACCGGGGCCTCTGATAACAAGAGGCCCCGGTTACACTATTTTCTTTGATGCACATGTAGGGGTACAGCAGAGTATTCCACCAGAACTAACTGCCGTTTATACGGCTATTTTTACCTCTGGCAGGGATGAAAATGTAATACCAAATCGTATTGCGTAGCATCCTAGCAAGCACCTTGGAGAAAAAATACGTTTTCCCTCAGATTCGTCCGACTAAACTTTCAGGCTGTGATCGCTGCCGCAAGAAAGTAAAATTTTAGTAACGCCTGACGGTCGGTTTCTGCATCGAACGCCAGAGCCAGACGACGACGACAGCCAGAACCAGCCATGGCAACAGCTTAATCATCATAACGAATAACCCACCTACCATCATAAAAGCCGCCGCAACCAGCAAAGCTGCAAATATCCCTAGTAGGGAAATACCGGTCACCATCAACATAATGAAAAAACCGATCACGAAAAGAATTTCAAACATGGCAGACTCCTCACTCATTATTTATTTCCCACGCGCCACATCGTCAAATATCACGGTACCGACAGGGGTTTTAGCAAGAGTATTACAAGAAACGTGCCAAATTAGTGATGCTAGCTAATACATTGAATTTATTATCGATAAGTTAGCCACTGCCTACCAAAGCAATCGGTAGGCATGGTCGATTTGACTAATTTATAGTGAATTTTACTGTGGACGAGTGACCAGCGCCAATGCCTGCTCGACGACCGAGACATCTGCACCAGGCTTATGCGCATTTTCACTGAGATGGCGACGCCACTGACGTGCGCCGGGAATGCCTTGGAAAATACCCAGAATATGGCGGGTGATGTGGCCGAGATAGGCACCCCGTGACAACTCCTGCTCGATATAAGGATAAAGCGCTTCAATCGCCCTAACGCTATCGACTACCGGAGCCTTCGAATCAAACAACTCGCGATCCACTTGCGTCAAAATACTTGGGTTTTGGTAGGCTTCGCGCCCCATCATCACCCCATCAAGGTGTTTGAGATGCTCTTTGGCTTCAGCCAGCGTTTTCACCCCGCCGTTAATGGCGATGGTCAGCGCAGGGAAATCACGTTTGAGCTGATAAACCCGCTCATAATCCAGTGGCGGCACTTCGCGGTTCTCTTTCGGGCTAAGCCCTGAGAGCCAGGCTTTTCGCGCATGGATGGTGAAAATATCACACTCGCCCTGTTCAGCGACGGTTTGCACGAATTCGCACAAAAACTCATAGCTATCCAGTTGGTCAATTCCAATACGGGTTTTCACCGTTACCGGAATAGAAACCACGTCACGCATCGCCTTAATGCAATCAGCCACCAGATTGGCCTCAGCCATTAAGCAGGCACCAAAACGACCATTTTGCACGCGGTCAGAGGGGCAACCTACATTCAGATTTATTTCATTGTAGCCGCGCAGTTCAGCCTGTTTGGCACAATGCGCTAATGCCTGCGGGTCGCTACCACCGAGTTGCAGCGCGACGGGATGATCCTGCTCACTATAAGCCAGATAGTCGCCTTTACCATGAATAATGGCCCCTGTAGTGACCATCTCGGTATAGAGCAACGTTTGTTTGGTTAACAAACGATGAAAATAGCGGCAATGGCGATCTGTCCAGTCGAGCATCGGCGCGACGGAGAAACGCTGTAGGGGGTATGGTGGCTTAGTGGCCTGAGTGCTGGAAAATATCTGAGCTTCGTGCATTTACTGTGATTTCATCTGTTATTACTGCATCTATTATCCATTGATTTGTTCACTGAGTGAACAATACAAAGGGATGGAACTCGCGATTGTACCATAGAACCTTGCCATGGCTGCTGGTGTGATGGTGGAGCCCTATGAGGGTGAGGTCATAACGTGATAACCAAGTCGGTGACGGCGGTGATATGCCAGAATTGTGATAGCCACCTTCCCCTCGCCTTTTCATCTATCGGCGATTAACAGTAAATATGGTAAAATCAGTTCAATTCGACTGCTGCGGGATGTATATGATGAACCCTATCAATCAGGAAAAACTGTTGGCTCAAGCTGAAAGCTTGTGCCAACAACGAAACGTCCGGCTGACACCGCAACGTCTTGAAGTATTACGCTTAATGGCGCAACAGCCAGGCGCAATCAGCGCGTATGATTTATTGGATTTGCTGCGCATTTCTGAGCCTCAGGCTAAACCGCCGACCGTTTATCGCGCATTGGATTTTTTACTAGAGCAAGGTTTTATTCACCGTGTTGAATCAGCGAACAGCTATGTGCTGTGCCATCATTTTGAAGAGCCAACCCATACTTCGGCGCTATTTATCTGCGATCGCTGCAAGATAGTGACAGAACGCACCACTGTGGGTATTGAAGAAGCGCTGGCGCAATTAGCCAAACAGTCAGGTTTTACACTGCGTCATAGTGTGGTTGAAGCCCATGGGTTATGTGCTGAGTGCGGGGTGGTTGAAGCTTGTGAAAGCCATGATCATTGCGATCACGACCACTCGATTGTGACCAAAAAGAAATAGCACCCTACCGATAATAAATAGACTGTCGCCCGTAAGGCGGCAGGATAATAATTAATTATTAAAAAATAAGACACTTCCTTGTGTCGCATCGATATAAATACTCAGTCTTGTATAATGCCTTCTATTAAAGATGGCTATCTCATTCATGGTAATTAAGCAACCACCAATAAAATATAAATTTAATAATAAGCATACAATTTAAAGAGAGACCCGTGTAATTTATATCGATATCAATTTAATTCCATTTAACGCGGCTATTACCAGTGATATTTACTGTGTTCTTCCCAGGCTTTAACTTCTTTCTCGGCTTGCTCTTTCTGATAGCCGTATTTCTCCTGGATTTTCCCTACCAGCTGGTCACGCTTACCTTCAATCACCTTAAGGTCATCGTCGGTCAGCTTGCCCCATTTCTCTTTCACTTTACCTTTAAACTGCTTCCAGTTACCGTCAGCTTGATCTTTATTCATGATATCTCCGTTACCTTGGGATTAGTCAGTTTATTTAGTACGATAAACATTCACTATTTATAAATAGCGACATTATTTAAATTTGACCATTCACAGTCATCACTTATTTAAATATCATCACAATGTTTATCGTAGGAATAACTATAGCAGATGAGACTGATAATTAAAGTTGGGCCAGTATTAATCACTGGATTGGTGGTGGGAAAGTAAAAATAAGCACTAATAATATTTAGCGAAAACAGAGGGTAATAGCGAATGGTCGGAATGTTCTCAATCTAAATATAATTAAGCGATTTGGTGGGGGATGGCGAATATACCCTCCTAGCTCGAAGGGTATATTGGTGACACTAGAATCAGATCCAGTCGCCATTACGGATGACGCCAACGGCCAATCCTTCAATGGTGAAGCTTTGTTCGCGCAGATCGACAACAATCGGCTGGAACTCGCTATTCTCTGGCAGAAGCTGCACGATATTACCCTGTTTTTTCAGGCGTTTTACCGTTACTTCATCATCGATGCGGGCAACAACCACTTGGCCGTTCCGCACATCCTGCGTTTTGTGTACCGCCAGTAAGTCGCCATCCAGAATACCGATATCTCTCATCGACATCCCATTAACTCGCAACAGAAAATCTGCGCTTGGCTTAAACATCGATGGATCGACTTTATAGTGCCCTTCGATATGTTGCTGTGCCAGCAGGGGTTCACCTGCGGCAACCCGTCCAATCAGTGGCAGGCCATCCTCTTCTTCCATCAGCAAACGAATGCCACGGGAAGCGCCAGAGACAATCTCAATCACACCCTTACGGGCCAGTGCTTTTAAATGCTCTTCAGCGGCGTTAGGAGAGCGAAACCCCAGACGCTGCGCAATTTCGGCACGGGTCGGTGGCATGCCGGTTTGCGCTAAGTGATCGCGAACCAGGTCATAAACCTCTTGCTGTCTGGTAGTAAGTGCTTTCATTCCGCCCCCTGTTTGTTTATACAGTCTTGCTGTGAGTATATACAGGTAAGCGGGCGTTGGGAACCAAAGAGTGAATAAAAACAGGGATTAATCACAGCTTATTTGTGTCCTGTTGTTAACTCACTGCCCTGCTATTCACGATAACATTATCCGAAATGGTGCCAAAGTGCGGTTACCCAGACGAAAATGGCTAACAAAACAGCTAAAAATACAGCGGCGGAACCCATATCTTTCGCTCGCCCTGAAAGCTCATGGAACTCACTGCCGATCCGGTCTACCACGGCCTCAATCGCACTATTGATAACTTCAATAATTATCACTAAAACAACACTGCCAATTAATAAAATGCGGGTTATAACATCTATATCCAGCCAAAACGCCAGTATGATAGCAATGATGGCAGCGACAGTTTCTTGGCGAAAAGCCGCTTCATTCTTCCAGGCTGCGCTTAAGCCTTTCGCAGAATAACCCGCTGCTTTATAGATCCGAGTTAATCCTGTTACTTGATTCGCCATGTTTTATTGCCTTTATCTTAAGTAGATGATGATTTTTACCGCTTTCTGTTGTCTCATCACCACAGATCTAAAAACCAGTTTCTGGTATCCTTGCGATGAATTGCTAACAAGAGGCTTCATGTAGTTATGTCAGGTTGGCGTAAAATATATTATAAGTTGTTGAATTTACCACTTAAATTGTTGGTAAAAAGCAAGGTTATTCCGGCAGATCCTGTGACTGAGTTAGGGTTAGACCCGACTCGTCCTATTCTGTACGTTTTGCCTTACAATTCTAAGGCTGATTTACTGACTTTGCGAGCGCAGTGTCAGGCGCTGGATCTGCCCGATCCATTGATTCCATTGGAGATCGATGGCGTGCTGCTTCCCAGCCATGTGTTTATCGACAATGGCCCGCGGGTCTTTCGCTATTACGCGCCTAAACAGGAGTCGGTAAAACTCTTCCACGATTATCTGGATCTGCATCGCAATAATCCGGCGCTGGATATCCAGATGCTGCCGGTTTCTGTGATGTTTGGCCGCTCACCGGGGCGTGAGGGCCATGGTACGCCGCATCTCCGCGTGCTAAACGGCATACAGAAATTCTTTGCCGTCTTGTGGCTGGGGCGCGATAGCTTTGTGCGTTTCTCGACCACAGTCTCACTGCGCCGTATGGCCAGCGAACACGGCACCGATAAAACCATCGCCCATAAGCTGGCGCGCGTGGCGCGGATGCACTTCTCACGTCAGCGCTTGGCGGCAGTCGGCCCAAGCCTGCCAGCCCGTCAGGATCTGTTCCAGAAGCTGTTAACCTCCAAGGCGATTGAAAAAGCCGTGGCTGATGAAGCGCGGACCAAGAAAATCTCCCATGAGAAAGCGCAGCAGAACGCCATTACGCTGATGGAAGAGATTGCAGCGGACTTCTCTTATGAAGCCGTGCGTCTGTCCGACCGGGTATTGAGCTGGACGTGGAACCGTCTGTATCAGGGTATTAACGTCCATAATGCTGAGCGCGTGCGGCAGTTGGCGCAAGATGGTCATGAGATCGTCTATGTGCCTTGCCATCGCAGCCATATGGATTACCTGCTGCTCTCCTACGTGCTCTATCATCAGGGTCTGGTGCCGCCACATATTGCGGCGGGTATTAACCTTAACTTCTGGCCTGCTGGCCCGATTTTCCGCCGTTTGGGTGCGTTCTTTATCCGCCGTACCTTTAAGGGCAACAAACTCTACTCAACGGTGTTCCGTGAATATCTGGGCGAGCTGTTTACCCGTGGTTATTCGGTGGAATACTTTGTGGAAGGGGGCCGTTCACGAACTGGCCGTCTGCTGGAGCCAAAAACCGGCACGCTGTCGATGACCATTCAGGCCATGTTGCGTGGTGGCTCGCGCCCAATCACCTTGGTGCCGATTTATATTGGCTACGAGCATGTGATGGAAGTGGGCACTTACGCCAAAGAGCTGCGTGGCGCGACCAAAGAGAAAGAGAACCTGTTGCAGATGTTACGTGGCCTGCGCAAGTTGCGTAATCTCGGCCAGGGCTACGTCAATTTTGGTGAGCCGATCCCGCTGACCACCTACCTGAACACCAATGTACCGCAATGGCGGGATGCTATCGATCCGATTGAAGCCCAGCGCCCGAGTTGGTTGACGCCAGCGGTGAATGATTTGGCTGGTAAGATCATGGTCAGAATCAACAATGCGGCGGCAGCTAATGCCATGAACCTCTGTTCTACCGCGTTGTTAGCTTCACGTCAGCGCTCACTGACCCGCGAGCAACTGCTCGAGCAACTCGATTGCTACCTGCAACTGATGCGCAATGTGCCTTATGCGAAAGATGTCACCGTGCCGGATAAAACGCCGGAAGAGTTACTGAATCACGCCTTGAATATGAATAAGTTCGAGGTAGAGAAAGACAATATCGGTGACATTATTATCCTGCCACGGGAACAAGCCGTGCTGATGACCTACTATCGCAATAATATCCAGCACTTGCTGATGTTGCCGTCACTGATTGCCAGTATGGTGATGTACCACCGACGTATTACCCGCGCCGAGTTGTTGCGGCAAATCAGCATGATTTATCCGATGTTGAAAGCGGAACTGTTCCTGCATTACAGCAAAGAGCAGTTACCGCAGACGCTGGATACGTTGATTGATGAACTGGCTCGCCAGCAGCTGATTTGCGATAAAGGGAACGAATTGGTGCTGAATCCGGCCCGTATTCGTCCGCTGCAATTATTGGCCGCCGGTGTGCGCGAGACACTACAACGCTACGCGATTACGCTGTCGCTCCTCAGTGCCAACCCAAGTATCAACCGTGGGGCGCTGGAGAAAGAGAGTCGCATCATGGCGCAGCGTTTGTCCGTGCTGCATGGGATTAACGCACCGGAGTTCTTCGATAAAGCGGTCTTTTCAACGCTGGTCGGTACCTTGCGTGAAGAGGGGTATATCAGTGATAGCGGTGATGCGGTTCAAGCCCATACGCTGGAAGTGTATAACATGCTGAGCGCCTTGATGACGCCAGAAGTGAAGCTGACCATTGAAAGCGTCAGTATGCCAGCGGAAACCAGCAACCCACGGCCGGAACCTGAGGCAGAGGATAAATCGGAAGATTAATCCTTCAGCGCAAAAATAAGAGTGGCCAGATTTATCGTCTGGCCATTTTTTTTACCGTCTTGCCCATTATTTACAAGTAGTTGATGAGAATGCCTAAAAACAGCACCAATCCCACATAATTATTATTCAAGAACGCACGGAAACAGGCATCCCGCTCACGCCCGGCAATCATCTTCTGTTGATGAACAAACAGCGCCCCTGCCAGCAAGATTGACCAGTAAAATGCCCCGCCCAGATTCATCAACCAGCCTATGGCAACCAGCAACACCAGCGTAGCCAGTTGCAGCAAACCGATGATCAACTTGTCATGCTGACCAAATAAAATGGCGGTGGATTTCACGCCAATTTTTAGATCGTCATCACGATCAACCATGGCGTATTGCGTGTCGTAAGCGACGGTCCAGCAGATATTGGCCAGTAATAGCAGCCAGCAAACCAGCGGTAAACTTTCGCTGACCGCAGCAAAACCCATGGGGATTGACCACCCAAAGGCTGCGCCTAAAACCACCTGTGGCAGATGGGTGACCCGCTTCATAAACGGATAAACCCAGGCCAGAGCCAGTGCAGCCAACGACAACCCAATGGTCATAAGATTGAGGGTTAAAACCAAACCAAACGAGAGCAGCACCAAGACGACGAATAGGATTTTGCTCTCTTTCTCACTGATCAGGCCGCTGGGTAAGGGTCGGGACGCCGTGCGTTTCACAAAGCCATCAATATGTCGGTCAGCATAATCATTGACCACACAACCGGCCGCACGCATGAAAAACACCCCTAAGACAAAGACGATCAATATTCGCGTCTCAGGAATGCCTTGCCCCGCCAACCATAATGCCCAAAGGGTCGGCCACAACAACAGTAATGAGCCAATAGGTTTATCAATACGCATCAAACGGCAATAGGCCAGCCATTTGCTCTGAACAATACTTCCCTTCAATTTATCCATCTCCTAAATCTCACCGCCACATCAACCGGCTGAAACCGAATAAAGCGGCGAGGCCGGTAAAAAAACTTCAGTCAGTAACAAGGGCTTGCCAGATAGGCGCAGCAACGATCGGCGCGCCCAAAGTACATCTTGTCGCCCCACTTGGATATAATCCCGGGTTAAATTATTGCCACCAAATAGATAGCGCCCAAGCGGCAGTGTGCCTAAATCCACCAGCGCGCGGTCAGGGCCGGACAGGGTCTCCTCGGGGATCACCGTGCGACCCAGTAGCCAGGGTTCATTATCACCACACAAAATGATTTCCCGCAGCCAATAGCGTTCGCTTACGGGTAAATGCTCTGCATCTTCACCTAACTCACTGCGCGTAATAAAGCATTCCCGTTGCGGTTCGACGTGTACCCGCTGGCAATGCTGTTCAAAACGCCGGGTCATAGATCCCAACTCCATCAGCCAGTCAGCGATGTCAGTGGGAAGATTTGGTTGCTCAATGGCATACCATTGGATAGGTTTTAAAATTGATGCATCGCCGGTGGGCATGCGACTCGCTCCCTACCGGGGATAAAAATCTATCCCCGCTGATTCGTAAATAGGGAGCCATTGTAGCGCAGATTGGGTCTCCAGCGACATCAGCTTACTTTTTATGACCACCACACTGAACTCATATCCTAATTGCGCGTGTACATATCAATATGTTCAAGGATATCTTCAACCTGCATTCCTTTTCCCACAAATTGAGTGTCGTTGTTTGGATCTCGTGCTGAAAAATAGCCCTCTTCAGTATCATCAAAATCAATAGGATAAAAAGTATTGGTTTTTTTGTCATATAATACATTATTAATATTCATATCATTATGGACTATATTGTAATGACCTAAATCGTCCATCATGCGTAAAAATCTCTCCCTTGCATCTTTCGGGAATATTTTTGAATTAATCTCTTTCAGGGTTTTCCCTGGCACTCGGTACATTCTTATATAAGATTGATTATTCTGCTCAACTATTTCAGCTGCGCCTTCGCCGTAGTATCGATTAAAAAGCTCCACCCCTTGAGCGAAGACTTCGTTTATTAATTCCCTATTTCGTTTAGGCAGTCTCTTTAAAACAAAACCGGGGTTATTGGCATCAACATAAACATCTCCCATTAATCCGCTGCCAATTTTTTTACCTAATTTAATGACAGGGTTAAATTCAGGATTCGACGTTTTTGAGAAAGAGGGTCCGCCCCCCGGTAATCGACCCTGCTGGATAAATGTCGGACCATGTTTTAGGACAACGCCCAAGTATTTACCGGTGACTGAATCAACTTCCCAATAAACGCCGCTGCCCCCCTGCCGCACCCAAGCTTCACGTACTCCATCAGGGGCTTGTGGATCAGTCAACTCAATCCGTTGCGCTTCAACCTTCGTTCCAGACGAGATCATTTCGCCTTCCCCAGCCGGTAAACGGGGGGTTATGGCAGGTTGTGGCGTTGGCGCTAAAGAACCCGAGGGTTTTCCGCCCTGCGGAGGGTTTTTTATCAGTTTTACCCCCCGCTCCATTCCCTTGAATTGGCTAGTCGCCATCAGCATTGTGATCATCCCTGCCGCCATCTTTTCCTTTTCGTTGCGATAGCGCGGCCCCTCAACGCTGGAGATAGTACACATGGGGTTAGGTACGGGCAGTTGACAGACCCAATGCCTCTCCAATGATGACCAGGCATTGCCCCAAAAACGCGAGCTCTCAGACTCTGGCCGATAGTCTTTGGCAAGAGCATTGATTTTATCTTGCAGCACACGACCCTCTGGCCGCTGACCTTCATCAATTAATAACTTAATTGCCTGGGCCAAAATAGCCGGATGAGATTTTATCTTGCTGTTATATGCGGTTTTTTTCGCCTCTAATGTATCAATAACGTTAATCAGCCTACCGTCGTTACCGAGCACAGACATATTAGCGACAAAGTGATTGCTTGCATTGCGACGCCGTTTAAATTCCTCAACGGGTGAGTCGTTTTCCTTCTGTGAATAGCCATATTGAGGATCCTGGCGGTAAATATATCGCCTGGAAGTCTCAATATTTCTTACCCCTTTCTCTTTCAGAATCTCTCTTATCGCCTGATTTTCATCAAACAGGGCTGGAGGATGGCGATAGGCCAAACGCATATCGAGATAATCTAATTGCCGCTCTATTTTTTCTTGCTCGGTTTTATAACGTCCGTGGTGTGCCAACTTGTATAACGGATGGTTAGGCTCAAAAATTTCAGCCAACATTTTAAGCCCCAACTCAAACCTTTCATGCTCTATATCAATAGCTGTATTACCAATAATATTGTCTGCAATTTGTTTTAATATATTAATAGTGAGCTGTTCTGGTTTAGATAAATAGGAGAAATCAGTGAGTTCGGTATTGAGTTTGAATATCTTTGCCGCTTGCTCTAAGGTCAAAAACTCGACTTCATTAGATTGGCTGAAATGAGATAAGAAGATAGCCATCGGGCTGTAGTGCGCGCCACCCACCTGATGCAACTGCTGTTCTTCCTTATTTAATAAGTCATACAACTGCTCAGTATTCTTATCTTCTAATTCATCAAGGGTGTTGCCTTGCAATTGATAATGTAACTTGAGTGTGGCTCTAAGTGAAAATGCCAAACTACCTACGGCAGATTGAGAATCGAAAATTTGAGTGCAATCCTGCTGGCTAAAGTCAGTCTCACCAGATCCGATTGACATCAACTCTTCCAAACTTAACGATTGAATTTTCAGGTATCTCCCCTGGGCATTTTTCGGCGCAAATCTATTGGCAAGATAACCCCCGGATGATTGCAATATGGACGGCGGAGCATCCATCCCTTCATGTATCACCCTTAACGCGCTGACCGCTCTGGAAATAGGCAGCTCTGGCGCATCCATTTGGTTGATTCCCCAATCGTTAAAATCCGCTGTGGAAACCGCCGCTATTTCACCATAACGATTTCCATAATGGGAATGGTTATAAAGTATCGCCGCCTGAATCCTGATCTCTTTATTTTCAGGCCGATAAATTACAGCAGATAATTCAGCCAACTTAGGCTGTCCCTCTCGATGTAGCCACCAGGCAAGGCTCAGAGCGCCGAGTGGGGTGAGTTTTTCCTCTGTGGATAGTGTCTGGTTTTTTTGGGATAACTTAAAAAAGATTTCCCGTTCCAGACTAATAACGCGTGCTTTTTCATACCCTTGGTTGGCCGTTAACCCGGGCCTTAAGCGCGATAAATAATCCAAGCCATCGGCAAGAAATATATCTTTTACATCATAGAGTTGTAGATAGAAATCTACAATTCTCCCTATACGGGCGTCACTGATGTCTGGAAATTGCTGCGCCCACGTCTGTTGATCCATTTCTCTGGAACGATCAATTAACTTCATCGCCTGACGAAATACGGGATCTGAAGTAGAGCTGACATTGGGCAGCTCCTTTGCCATTTTTTCCAATACGACATGATCTCTTGCCGTTATTTTTAACGGCAATATTCTCTCTTCCTGCAGGGACGTACATTGAGCCATGATAGAACTCATGGTTAATAACGAAAGATTATCTTCTTCAATCGGAGTCGACCAAGTTTGCATTAAAGGGGAGGATTGCGGCGGAGTCCATGAATAAAGTTGAGTTTTCTGCAACATCAATCAGTTCCTTATAATTAAATTGATTAATAATAATGATTGTTTGAAATAGCTTTCCGTCACTCAATTTATAATAACTGCGCTGGCCCAATTAATGACCTTGTAGATCCTCTTTTATCTTTGTCATTTTAATAAATTATTAAGTAACTTGATCTGATAATTAAGCAGAATAAATATATATAGCAGCGTGTATTACGGAGTATTAGAGCGGAGGAGTTCGGGTACTGCACAAGCTCAGTATGACGACGCGCAGTAGCCGCTCATATATCCCAATAAAAAAAGGTGCGTCGAAACGCACCAACCATCTAGCCATACTCGGCAGTGCCGGGATTTAACCCTTGCCTTTTACACTACCAATAAAGGTTTTTCGGGCTGAAGTTGAGCCCAAATGTTCCGCCTCGTTCAACAATTTCAGCGCCTTATCGACATCACCGGCTTTCACCGCGTCTTTAATCGCTTGGTTGAAGTAGTTTTCAGTCTCGCTCAGCATCGGTTCTGTTGGTTTTGCCGGTGCAGGTGCCGCTACCGCTGCGGGTTGAGCAGCACTGCCCACCACGACCGGGGCCGAAGCCGGTGCTGACTGAATTAAGCCAATCATGACGTTACCCATGCCTTGCTCGGCAGTGGCTTTAATTTTCAGGTTACCCGTTGGCATATGCTTGGCAATGGGGTCTGGAATATCTGGCACCGCGTTACCCACGCCCATGGCGTAAGCTTTGGCTGGATCAAGCAGTTTGGTGGTTTTTGCCAGATCTTCGCGAGTGGTATACACCAGCAGATAAATTTGTTTCTGGCCCAGCGCAGGCGTCAGTTTCATCACCCCTTGCAGGCGGTCGCTGGTCATGATGCCCGCTTTTTCATAGGTGAAATAGCTGGAAGGATAGTAAGCGGCCGGGCGCATTTGCTCGTCGAGCACCAATACGCTAGGGGAGAACAGCTGGTTATCGGTCACTAAGCTGTTAAGGGTGATCTCCATCGATCCACGATCGGCAGGCAGTGCAAAGGCAGCAACCGCCCCCTCAATATTCCCTTGCGAGATTTGTGGGCTGGCAGCCGTCAGTTTGATGTCTTGTGTCGCCGGTGGCACTAATGGCTGCCATGGCAACTGCTGTAATGTGGCGGTACTGATCGTCGGGGCGATAGAGACATTCGCCGGAGAAATGGTTGAGTCAGCTTGCACTGCCAGAGGTGCGGTGACCCCCAAAGCCAATGCCAGACAGAGTGTCAGCAGATTTTTTTTCATTGTTATACCCTCATACATTGAGCGTCGCGCTAACTGTGCACAGGCAAGGTTGGCAGAGTTAACCAATTTACCCTTCATACTTCGCGCTGCATGTGCGTTGGCTGCAACTTGAGGTATGACGGGTATATAGACTTATCTTGTTAAAAACGGGAGTCAAAATAGAACAACCGCCCCAAAGGACGGCTGCCCCACTTCTGTTACCACCAAGCTTCGAATTGCGCACCGAAGGTGACTTCGTTGCTCTTGCCACGGCTGTTAGTATCGATGGTGCCGTTTTGCGCGACGCCAGTGGTATCGTTGTAGCCCCACTTCTCATCCCAGTTGGCATAAGTTGCGAAGACGCGGATTGCCGGACGTGACCAGATGCTATCGCCTGCCTGCCATTGTTGTGCCAAGGTCAGTTTGTACTGGCCGTTACGCTCGCCGGTATGTTGTGACTTAACATTGTCGTAGCCCGCTTCCAGCAAAGTACTCATGATTGGCGTCCATTTGTACATTGGGCGCACACCCACGCTGTACCAAGTGGTGCCATTGTTGTTGTCCCAATCTGTATCTTGGTATAACGCGACATACATCATGTCCCACTTCTCAGCCAGATTGATGGCACCGTGGTCAATGATACGCAGCATATGGCCGTTATTATTCACCGATGTCCCTTGTGAATGGCCGCTGTTATAGGAGGTCATGGAGTCAGTAGCATACTGAATAACAAATTTGTTAAAGCCACCCATCATGCTTTGGGTATGTTCAGTGGTCAGCATCACGCCATCTTTCGAGGCATCTTGTGCTAATGCATAACCATCCTGGGTATTAGCGCGGCCGTAATCCACACCAAACTCCAAGGTGCCGCCTGGGTTAGTTTCTAAACCGGCTAAACGCACGTCGTACACATCATTAATGGTTTGATCAGCAAATTTTTGTTGATTGTCGATCCAGGCACTTGACCCCCCCGCTTCTGAGTTACGGGTTGCTGCCACTGATAATTTACCGAAGCCCAGATCAATAGCCTCTAAACCGGCACCTGGGCCAGAAATATCCCAGTAGTAGAAGTCAATCATATGGACGTCATGACGTTGATAGAAACGTTTACCGGCCCACATGTTAGCGCCAGGCAATGCTTCAATCAGATTTTTACCCTGCACGTTAGCTTCGCGGAATGCGGGTGTCGTCGATTCCCAGTCATCGCGTTGTGAAACGGAATACGCCACGTTGGAATCGAAGTAGAAGCTCTTATCGCCCTCTTTCCACAACTCCTGACCTAATTTAAGTTCCGCATAAGTTTCACACTCGTTACCCAAACGGTATTTGCTTTGAGCACCTGTCGCTTTGAAACATTGTTGTTCGCCACCGCTTCCCGTCCAACCGATACCAGAACGAGCGTACCCGTGGAAATCAACTGCCATGGCTTGAGTGGAAAGAACACCAGCGGCAACAGCCAGTGCTATCGGTAACTTGCGCAGAGTAATCATCAGTAATCTCCTGTTATATTTGCCTGTCGGCATGCGTGCTTAACATTTGCCGTCACGGGACGCGGCTATCTTTAAACGCCCAGTTCTTGGTACAACCGCTTGCATGCGCTGCCATCTTCGCGGAAGAGGTGGCAACGATGTGGTGGCAGACCGATGGAGAATGTTGCACCTTCTTCTACCAGCACCACGTCGTTCTGGCGGTAAACCAGGTTCTGACGTATTGCCGGGATTTGGATATGAATTTGCGTCTCGTTACCCAGCTGCTCGACCACCTGAATCTCGCCTTCCAGCGTGACTTCAGAGGCATTGCTTGGCAGCAGATGTTCCGGGCGGATACCCAAAGACATATTCGCGCCGACGTTAACCTGAGTGCCTTCTACCGGTAGCCACACTAACTGGCCATTGGGATTTGGCAGTTCGATCTGCACCTGATGAGGTTCAACGGCGGTCACTTTAACCGGTAAAAAATTCATTTTTGGCGAGCCGATAAAGCCCGCGACAAAGCGGTTGGCTGGGTAGTGGTAAAGCTCCAGTGGCTTACCCACCTGCGCCACATTGCCCGCATCCAACACCACAATTTTGTCGGCCAGCGTCATGGCTTCGACCTGATCATGGGTGACGTAAATCATGGTGCGTTGCAGCCGCTTGTGGAGCCGCGATATCTCAATGCGCATCTGCACTCGCAGTGCGGCATCCAGGTTGGATAGGGGTTCATCAAGCAAGAAAACATCTGGCTCAGCCACCAAGGTGCGACCGATCGCCACTCGCTGACGCTGGCCCCCTGATAGCGCCTTTGGTCGTCGGTCCAGCAGGTGAGCCAGTTGCAGCACTTCTGCTACCTGATTCACCCGTTGGTTAATTTCGGCTTTCTTTGCGCCGGCCAATTTCAGGCCAAACGACATGTTCTCTGCCACCGACAGGTGGGGATAAAGCGCATAGGACTGAAACACCATGCCGATGCCGCGTTCAGAAGGCGGCACTTCATTCATCCGCTTACCACCAATCAACAACTCACCCGAGGTAATGTCCTCAAGACCGGCAATCATCCGCAGCAGCGTTGACTTTCCACATCCGGATGGGCCAACAAACACCACAAATTCACCGTCATCGATCTCCAGATTGATATCTTTGGAAATCACAGCCTCACCAAAGGCTTTATAAACGCCGCTCAGCGTTACATTAGCCATCTGTTACTCCTTTGCTTTCGCAAACAACTTTTCATAAAAACCTGACTGAAGAAAAATGGCGGAAGCAAATCCCGGCATAACCCATCGATAACTCCCAGCCCTGATGACTCTCTTGCTACGCGTCGTTCCGCCAAGCTTTGAGCCGGTTGCCCCGGACGACGTCGCGGCCTGAGTATAGGGCGGCGCGCTAGTTAACGCTTCAACGTCTTGATCTGGCTGGGTAATAATTAACCTAACAACCGCATTTTGTTGGTAACGATGTTTCTATGCTGCAGACGCAGTTTCAGTGGCGGTGCCGTTTTTCAATGTTGGCGATAATGCGGGAGTGACACCATTAGGTAATCATCCGTAACAAAGTTTTTCATGGGGGAGGAGATAGGAGGATGAGGGAACGACTGAGGTAGGCAGAAGTTCCACTGTAAATACAAATACGTGATCTGCCTTGCAAATTTCGACCTGCATTATTGTGTCTGACACCACAGAATAGGCAGCAATGTTAAGTGAGTCACAATAACTCGTCGGGGGGCGTAGAGGGGGGGAGGATGATGGTGTATCCGGTTGTGACTCAATATGTCAGCGTAATGTTTTGGTCAGTGCAATAACTGGCTTGCAGCTCAACATTTTTTGCCACGCTGCCACCCCCTCCTCACTAAGTGATTCACGGCGATACGGGCCTGAAAGTAGGCTAAAGAATGACAGCTAATGATTCTCAAGAAAGTGAGTACCCACAAAATTGGATAAAAGGATTGGATTATGACTCGCAGCTTCACAAAATCCGGCATTGGTAAGACCGCACGTGTTTTGGCCCTTTCAGCGTTAACCACGTTGGTGCTCTCCTCCTCTGCTTTTGCCAAGATTGAAGAAGGTAAACTGGTTATCTGGATCAATGGCGATAAAGGCTATAACGGGTTGGCAGAAGTCGGTAAGAAATTCGAGAAAGATACCGGCATTAAAGTGACCATCGAGCACCCAGATAAATTGGAAGAGAAATTCCCGCAAGTGGCAGCAACGGGCGATGGCCCGGACATCATCTTCTGGGCCCATGACCGTTTTGGCGGCTACGCACAATCTGGCTTGCTGGCTGAGCTGCACCCATCGAAAGCCTTCCAGGACAAATTGTTCCCATTCACTTGGGATGCGGTTCGCTTTAATGGCAAGCTGATTGGTTACCCAGTGGCGGTCGAAGCACTGTCACTGATTTACAACAAAGATCTGGTAAAAGAAGCGCCGAAAACATGGGAAGAGATCCCTGCGCTGGACAAAACACTGCGTGCCAATGGCAAGAGTGCCATCATGTGGAACCTACAAGAACCCTACTTCACTTGGCCACTTATCGCCGCTGACGGTGGTTACGCCTTCAAATCTGAAAACGGTGTTTACGACGTGAAAAACGTCGGCGTGAACAATGCCGGTGCTAAAGCGGGCTTGCAATTTATCGTCGATCTGGTGAAAAACAAGCACATCAATGCGGATACGGATTACTCCATCGCTGAAGCTGCCTTTAACAAAGGTGAAACTGCGATGACCATCAATGGCCCATGGGCGTGGTCTAACATTGATAAGAGCAAAATCAACTACGGTGTGACTTTGCTGCCAACCTTCCATGGCCAGCCATCTAAACCTTTCGTTGGTGTTCTGACTGCCGGTATTAACGCCGCCAGCCCGAATAAAGAGCTCGCCACTGAATTCCTGGAAAACTACCTGATAACCGACCAAGGTCTGGCTGAAGTCAACAAAGACAAGCCACTGGGCGCGGTGGCATTGAAATCATTCCAAGAGCAGCTGGCAAAAGACCCACGTATTGCTGCGACCATGGATAACGCCACCAAAGGCGAAATCATGCCGAACATTCCACAAATGGCCGCCTTCTGGTATGCCACCCGCAGTGCGGTGTTGAACGCCATCACTGGGCGTCAGACGGTGGAAGCGGCACTGAACGATGCGGCAGCCCGTATCACCAAATAACAGTTTCACCTGCAAAAGGGGCACGGTTCGCTGTGCCCCACCCAGTTTTCAGTCGTTATGCTGTAACTCAATAGAATCACCAAATAGTCACAAAAGGGACCATTATGCAGTTATCCCACACCGAGTATCAAAGCCGTAAAAAGAAAATTGCCTGGTGGCAAAGTGATGTCCTTAAATGGCTGGTTATCAGCGTATTAAGTCTCTTCACCTGCTATTTGATCCTGTTGATGTATGCTCAAGGTGAATATCTTTTTGCCATCGTGACGCTGATTCTGGTGAGTTTGGGGCTGTATGTTTTTGCCAATCGCCGCGCTTATGCCTGGCGTTATGTTTATCCCGGCGTGGCTGGGATGGGGCTGTTTGTCCTGTTCCCCCTGATTTGTACCATCGCCATCGCTTTTACCAACTACAGTAGCACCAACCAACTGACCTTCGAACGCGCCCAATCCGTTTTGATGGACCGGCAGTTCCAAACCGGTAAAACCTTCACTTTTGGTCTTTATCCGAGCGATAACCAATGGCGCTTGCAACTGACCAATCCAGATGACAACACCGTCCTGATTTCCGAGCCGTTCAGCTTTGATGCTGTCGGTGAACATAAAGTTAACGTCACCCCTGCCAGCGCTGAACTGACGGGCGAACGCGCCTCCCTACGGATCATTACGCAGAATCGTCAGGCACTCGGTGGGTTAGTCGCTATCCTGCCGGAAGGTGGCGAACTGCGCATGAGTTCACTGCGGCAATTTGCCGCAACCAGCCCACTCTACACCTTGGGCACCGATGGCAAAGAACTGATCAACAAGCAGACTGGCGTTATCTATCGGCCTAATACCGACATCGGTTTCTATCAGGCCGTGAGTGCAGATGGACAGTGGGAAAATGAGAAACTCAGCCCCGGCTTTACCGTCACTATTGGCTGGAAAAACTTCCTACGGGTACTGCACGACGAAGGGATCCAGAAGCCCTTTATCTCGATCTTTATCTGGACCATCACCTTCTCGATACTGAGTGTCATCCTGACGGTTGCCGTCGGCATGGTGCTGGCTTGTGTAGTGCAATGGGATGCCCTGAAAGGCAAAGCCATCTATCGGGTGATGCTTATCTTGCCTTACGCCGTCCCTGCGTTTATCTCGATATTAATTTTTAAAGGGTTATTTAACCAAAGCTTCGGTGAAATCAACCTCATGCTAAACCACTTATTTGGCATTAAACCCGCTTGGTTCAGCGACCCGCTTACCGCTAAAAGCATGATTTTGATCGTCAATACCTGGCTCGGTTACCCCTATATGATGATTCTCTGTATGGGGCTGCTGAAAGCGATTCCTGATGACTTATATGAGGCATCAGCCATGGATGGTGCAGGGCCATTCCAGAACTTTTTCCGCATCACCTTTCCGCTGCTGATTAAGCCACTGACACCGCTGATGATTGCCAGTTTCGCCTTTAACTTTAATAACTTCGTGCTGATTCAGCTATTGACCAACGGTGGCCCAGATATGATTGGCACCAGCACGCCTGCGGGGTATACCGACTTGCTGGTCAACTATACCTATCGCGTCGCCTTTGAAGGCGGTGGCGGGCAGGACTTTGGTTTGGCAGCCGCCATCGCAACCCTGATTTTCATTCTGGTCGCCGCACTCGCGATACTGAATTTGAAAGCCAGCAAAATGAATTTTGACTAAGGAGGAGATGCAGATGGCTATGGTTCAACCTAAATCCCAGCGTTTGCGTCTATTGGGCGCTCACTCTCTGATGCTGTGCTTTATTGCGCTAATTATGTTCCCGCTGCTGATGGTTATTGCCATTTCGCTGCGGCCCGGCAACTTCGCCACCGGCAGCCTGATCCCTGATCAAGTTTCGTGGGAACACTGGCAGTTGGCGCTGGGTATGAGTGTGACCCATGCGGATGGCAGTACCACCCCACCGCCGTTCCCGGTGATGCTGTGGTTATGGAACTCCATCAAGATTGCGGTGATCACCGCGATGGGCATTGTGACGCTCTCCACCACTTGCGCCTATGCTTTTGCGCGGATGCGTTTTCGTGGCAAAAGTACCTTGCTCAAAGGCATGTTGATCTTCCAGATGTTCCCTGCGGTGCTGTCATTAGTGGCACTGTATGCCTTATTTGACCGCCTCGGGCAATATATGCCGTTCATCGGGTTGAATACCCATGGTGGGGTGATTTTTGCTTATATGGGCGGGATTGCGCTGCACGTCTGGACCATCAAAGGCTACTTCGAAACCATTGATAACTCACTGGAAGAAGCCGCTGCCTTGGACGGTGCCACCCCATGGCAAGCCTTCCGGCTGGTGTTGTTACCGCTGTCGGTGCCGATTTTAGCCGTGGTATTTATTCTGTCGTTTATTGCCGCCATCACTGAAGTTCCCGTCGCATCCTTGCTATTGCGGGATGTCGATAGCTACACCTTGGCGGTGGGAATGCAGCAATATCTGAATCCACAAAACTACCTGTGGGGCGACTTTGCCGCTGCCGCCGTGTTGTCCGCCATTCCAATCACCACCGTCTTCCTACTAGCACAGCGCTGGCTGGTAGGTGGCTTAACCGCCGGTGGGGTGAAGGGCTAACGTTTCTCGATCGTTTATGCCGCTGCATCACTTGTTGTACTTTAATCCTCTGGTACTGTGTCTTTAGGGCGGCCTTAATGGCCGCCATTTTTATGGGTCATTCTCGTTTCAGCCGCTCGGTATTCGCTAAATACAAGGTCACCACCAGCAATAAGATGGATGCGGAATAAATCAGCGTATCAATCGGGTTTTCATGATCGACAATGATCAGTCGGATAATGGCGGTGATGCCAATATAGATAAAATAGCGCAGCGGGAAGTGATAGCCCGACTCAAAATACTTAACAATCAAGGCGATAAATTCGAAATAGAGGAAGTAAATCACAATCCCCTCAATCAGCATGTAAGACGATGCCTCTTGATTATTCATGAATAACACTTTGCCAAGATGAAACGTTTCTTTGATCAGGAAAACCACCAAAATAGCGGCCAAAAAAATCAATCCCACATTCAACAACCGTTGTAGATTTTTAGCTATCCATTGCGAACGCGAATTCTTGGCCATAAATACCCCCATTTAACCTCGATAAAATTACCCGAGCCGAAAAAAAGCCCCTTACTGTGTAAGAGGCAATAAGCACGGGTCAAGGAGCTTAAGCTTGTCAGCTTAACGCCAGCTCTTGAAACGGTTAATCAACGCATTGGTTGAACTGTCATGGCTAGTGACATCTTTACCATCTGCCAACTCTGGCAAAATGCGGTTTGCCAGCTGTTTCCCCAGCTCTACACCCCATTGGTCGAAGGTGTAAATGTTCAGAATAATCCCTTGGGTGAAGATTTTGTGCTCATACAGCGCAATCAACGCCCCCAAACTGAACGGCGTGATTTCGCGCAGCAGGATGGAGTTCGTTGGGCGGTTACCTTCGAACACTTTAAATGGCGCAACATGAGCCACTTGCTCAGGGGTTTTACCGGCAGCGGCAAATTCAGCTTCAACCTCAGCCAGTGATTTACCAAACGCCAGAGCTTCGGTTTGCGCGAAGAAGTTGGACAGCAGCTTAGCGTGATGATCACTCAGCGGATTATGGCTGATTGCTGGAGCGATAAAGTCACAAGGAACCAATTTAGTACCCTGATGGATCAACTGATAGAACGCATGTTGACCGTTAGTGCCAGGCTCGCCCCAGATAATTGGGCCAGTCTGGTAATCAACCGGATGACCGTTACGATCCACATACTTACCGTTGGACTCCATATTGCCCTGCTGGAAGTAAGCTGGGAAACGGTGCATGTATTGGTCATAAGGCAGGATAGCTTCGGTTTCTGCGCCAAAGAAGTTGTTATACCAGATACCAATCAGCGCCAGCAGGATAGGCAGATTCTTCTCGGCAGGCGTTTCGGCAAAGTGTTTATCCATGGCATGTGCGCCAGAGAGCAGCTCTTCGAAGTGTTCAAAGCCCACAGACAACGCGATAGACAAACCGATGGCTGACCACAGGGAGTAACGGCCACCGACCCAATCCCAGAACTCAAACATATTGTTGGTATCAATACCAAACTCGCCGACCGCTTTCGCATTGGTGGACAGTGCCGCAAAGTGTTTCGCAACATGCTGCACATCTTCGGCGCTAGACAAGAACCAGTCGCGCGCGCTGTGGGCGTTGGTCATGGTCTCTTGGGTGGTGAAGGTTTTCGATGCCACCAGGAACAGTGTGGTTTCCGGGTTCAGCGGTTTCAACGTTTCGGCAATGTGTGTGCCATCGACGTTAGAAACGAAATGCATGTTCAGATGATTTTTGTAAGGGCGCAGCGCTTCAGTCACCATGTAAGGGCCGAGGTCTGAGCCACCGATGCCGATATTCACCACATCGGTAATTGCTTTACCGGTATAGCCTTTCCAATCGCCGCCGATCACGCGACTGCAGAACTGTTTCATCTTAGCCAGCACCGCATTCACTTCTGGCATCACATCTTTGCCATCCACCACAATTGGTGTGTTGCTGCGGTTACGCAGAGCAACATGCAACACGGCGCGATCTTCGGTACGGTTGATTTTCTCACCGGAGAACATGGACTTAATCGCACCAGCTAAATCAGTTTCTTTCGCCAGAGCTTGCAGCTTCTCCATGGTTTCGCTGGTAATGCGGTTCTTAGAGAAATCCACCAGCATTTGATCGTTAAAAGTGGCTGAAAACTTGCTGAAACGCTGGTCGTCCTTGGCAAACAGATCACGAATGGTGACGTCCTTCATCTGTTCAAAGTGTTGCTGTAACGCTTTCCAGGCAGCGGTTTGACTAGGATTGATATTTTTCATAGCGGCGCTCTTCTAGGCTTAAGGATAATGAAACGAATGGCCTAATTGTATCCTGTTCGGGTGTGATTGAGATCTCTTTTCTTGCGATAGGTGTTATCTCTCGAAACAACACTTGATCTCATCCCTGTTTTCTTGCTACGCCAGTTCGTGTTAGGACTTTCAATCTTAGCAGCCGCCCACATCTCAGCCAGTATCCAGTTAATTTAGTGATATGACGGGACTAATTATTAAAGATGAAAATACCTCATGGTCATATCGTTGACAGAGAGCCGATAACCCGTTATTCCTAAACACCTACTTGCGCACCAAGTGCGTAAGCCAGAAGAGGTGCGTCGCCCAGGTAGAGTGTCGGAGGAGCCGTGATCCGTTGAAGACACTCGAGGGGGAGCGACGCCGAGACACGGTGATTTCGGCAGTCAACGTGTCGACTACAGGGGCTGAATCCTCTGGGTTGTCACCAGTGCCGTTCCTTTCGGGCGGTCAACAAGGTGGAGCGCTTCTGGGTGTAACGTAGTGATATTTCTACGCCTGCCCCCTGACTTATCGCTCTTCCCTTGTGCCAAGGCGAATACAGATGACCACCCAAGATGGCATCCCTGACACGAGGTTTTTTAGATGATTTCCGCTATGCAACAACAGACTAACCGCACCCCTTCTGCAACCGTGGTCGCCAAATTTGGGGGCACCAGTGTGGCTGATTTTGATGCCATGAGCCGCAGCGCAGATGTGGTTTTATCGAACCCGGACGTTCGTTTGGTAATCCTGTCGGCTTCTGCCGGGATTACCAATCTGTTGGTCGCCCTTGCCGATGGCTGCGAGCCAGAACAACGCGAGCACCATTTGGATGAAATCCGCCGTATTCAAGACGCTATTCTCGCTAAGCTCGCCGATCCGGTGGTGATCCGTGAAGAGATTGATCGCATGCTGGAGAATATCGCCATGCTGTCTGAAGCCGCCAGTCTGGCGACCTCTGCGGCACTGACGGATGAGTTGGTCAGCCACGGCGAGTTAATGTCGACCCTGCTGTTTGTCGAACTGCTACGCCAGCGTCAAGTCGCAGTAGAGTGGTTTGATGTGCGTAAAATTATGCGAACCAATGACCGTTTTGGCCGCGCAGAACCGGATACCACGGTATTGGCTGAATTGGCCCAAACTCAGTTGGCCCCGCGCATTGAGCACGCCATTATCGTGACCCAAGGATTTATCGGCAGCGAAAACAAAGGCCGAACCACCACCCTTGGCCGTGGCGGCAGTGACTATACCGCCGCCCTGCTGGGCGAAGCGCTTAACGTCAGCCGCATTGATATCTGGACCGACGTGCCAGGGATTTACACCACTGACCCACGGGTGGTGCCAGCCGCAAAACGCATTGATAAAATTGCCTTTGAAGAGGCTGCTGAAATGGCGACCTTTGGTGCCAAAGTGCTGCATCCAGCCACCCTATTACCGGCAGTACGCAGCGACATCCCAGTGTTTGTCGGCTCAAGCAAAGATCCCGCCGCGGGTGGCACCTTGGTGTGCAACGAAACCGAAAATCCACCGCTGTTCCGTGCCTTGGCGCTGCGTCGCAATCAGACGTTGGTGACCCTGCATAGCCTGAACATGCTACATGCTCGTGGTTTTCTGGCTGAAGTATTTAACATTCTGGCGCGCCACAATATTTCCGTGGATTTGATCACCACCTCAGAAGTGAGTGTGGCACTGACATTGGATACTACAGGCTCGACATCAACGGCAGGTAGCCTGCTAACCACCTCGCTGCTAACTGAGCTATCCTCCCTCTGTCGGGTGGAAGTGGAAGAGGGTCTGGCATTGGTGGCGATTATCGGCAACAACCTGTCACAGTCCTGCGGTGTGGGCAAAGAGGTGTTTGGCGTGCTCGACCCATTCAATATTCGCATGATTTGCTACGGGGCCAGCAGCCATAATCTCTGCTTCCTGATTCCGGGCAGTGATGCCGAAAAAGTGGTGCAAACGCTGCATCACAATTTGTTTGAATAATGACAACAACCACAATATAGCGTTATGACAAACTGGGCGATTTCGTCCGGTTTGTTATATATCTGACACTAACGATTAAGGATTCTCACCTCATATTGGTAAAAATCCTCCGCTTGCTCCCCGCACCTCCCATCGCAAAAAAAACAACCGAATAACACCCGGCATTAGCCTGAATATATTTTAATTAAATCTGAATTTAGTCATTTGGTGCAATATTAATATTAAAATATCATTATCTTTTCCTCCCTCCTGAATATCCCTTAATTCCGCTATTCGCCTGCCGCTCTTATTTATCAGGGACGGTAATTGTGCTGCCCGTAAATTTGACGCAAGGACGGAGAAGGCTAAGCCGGCCCATCGAGTTATACCCGAATAAATGGGTATGACAGATCAAAAGGGTACATCTGGCCATGACACTCCCCCATCAGACATCATGATCAAAAAACGCACTGTATTATGGTTTTTATTGAGCACGGGCGCTCAGGCTAACACGGCTCCGCTAGCAGATATCCCCAACCCCATTGATGAATCACGCCAAAACTTACAAAACAGCAGCAATGAGATTAATCAATTAATAGAAGAGCGCCGCCGGGCACAACTTAAACAGCCCGAATACATAACAGACGCTGAGAACAATGCGCCAGAACTAGAAAATATCGAACAATGCCTGCCTATCAACGGTGTTTATATTCAGGGTATTACCTTATTAACCCCCGCGGATTTAAATAATCTAACCGCCCTACCTGAACAATGTATTGGCAGTGAAAATGTCAATCTGTTGGCTCGCGAGCTAACTCATATTTATCTAACGAAAGGCTATATCACCGCACGTGTCCAGTTTATACCACCTAATGCCGAGGGGGCGCTGGGCTTGGATGTCACCGAGGGATTTATTGAGGAATTTGAAAGTGATGACCCGGAATTAGACGGAGAAAAACTATTCCCAAATATGATCGGTAAGCCGCTGAATATTAGCCAACTGGACCAAGGGCTAGATCAAGCCAACCGTTTACCGTCGAACAAAGTCACCGTGGATATCTTGCCAGGAACCCTACCGGGAGGGTCAATTCTCAAACTCAGTAATATCCGCTCACAACCTTGGCATCTGACCACATCACTCGATAATTACGGTAATGAACATACTGGAAAATGGTTGAGCCGCAATACGTTCTCTTTTGATAACCCTCTTGGGTTGTCAGACTCCATTAGTTTGAATATCACTGGCACCACCGATAGTCCGAAAAAAAATCATAGCCGCGCATACTCACTGTTTTATTCCGTACCCTACGGTGCATTAACCTTCAGTGGTTTTGGCAGTTATTCCGAATACCTTTACCCAGTTAAATTGCAGTTTAATACCATCGAATTGCAAGGTAACACTCAGCAACATGGTTTACGCACGGATTATGTATTCTATCGTGACCAGGACCAAATCAATGGCTTAAGTGCTCAGCTAACCTATAAGCAGGCTGAGAACTATCTTGATGACCAGAAAATTTCAGTCAGCAGCCCAACTCTAACGGTATTTGAACTGGGTGTTAATCACCTGCAAATCTTACCAACCGGTATATTCAACGTTAACTTCAGCATTGAGCAAGGATTAACATTGCTGGGTGCCGACCAAAATCTGTCAGCCAGTTATCAGGATAGCCAATTTTCCAAAGCTAAGCTCGCCATCACTTCTAACCAATATTTCAAATTATTTGATGATTTTTATCTGTTTAGCAATCAGTTCTATGGTCAATACACCCATGACCGTCTACCGGGTACCGAGTGGATCAGCATTACCGATAGCAGCGCTATTCGTGGTTTCAGTCGCAATACCCTCTCTGCTGATAATGGTTGGTACTTGCAAAATACGCTATCGCACAACATCGCTTTGGGTGATATCACCCTAACACCGCGTTTAGGCTTTGATATCGGTCGCATTCAGCAACAACAGCAAAATTGGGCCAGCGCAATGGGCATCAGCGCCGGAGCCAGTATCAATTATCACGATTTTAAATTGGATATTGAGGTCAATCGTGGCCGGTTATTGTCTGTCACCTCACCGATAAAAGACCCGACACAAATTCTGGCGCGTTTTTCCTATTCCTTTTAATTAATTCGCCGCCAATTTTCAGCATTTTTACCAACACTAGAATGTAAATATAACTGGAGATATAAAGTGAAAAAAAATAAGTTCAAGCTCTCTCCCGCAGGTAAATTGGCGGCCGCTATCGGTATTATTTCAGTTTCAATTGCCACCTGTTATGCCGCTGGGATGGTCGGTGCTGGTGATAATGCCCATCGACCTGATCTCAGCAAACAGATGGGGAAAGATATTATTAATATCGTAAAACCCTCTGCGTCAGGATTATCCCATAACCAATTCCAGGAATTTAATGTGAATCGACCTGGTGCTGTATTTAACAACTCAACGACGGGGGGAGAGTCACAACTTGCCGGTCAGTTATCAGCTAACTCAAACCTCAATGGTCAGGCCGCCAACATTATTCTTAACGAAGTCGTTGGTCGTAACCCATCATTGTTAATGGGCAAGCAGGAAGTTTTTGGTATGGCGGCTGATTATGTATTGGCTAACCCTAATGGCATTAGTTGCTTTGGTTGTGGCTTTATTAATACTAACCGTACCTCACTCGTCGTTGGTAATCCGCTAGTTGAACAAGGTGTATTACAAAGTTTTAATACTGCCAATAGTGGCAATAAACGTTTGAATATGATGGGCTCCGTCACGACTAACGGCATATTGGATTTAATCGCGCCGATGATTTATAGCGAAGCCGATATTACTGCGGGTGAAATCAATGCGCTATCTGGCCACAACCGAGTCTCCGCAGATGGCAAACTGATACAAGCCATCAATAAAAATGCAACCAAACTGGATAGTAGCTATTTAGGGGGAATGAAAGCTGGACGTATTAATTTAGTCAGCACCAGTGAAGGCAGTGGCGTAAAAATCAGCGGTAATTTGAGTGCAGCGCAAGCCATTGCGACCTCAATTGCGGGTAATCTTGATTTACAGGCGGCTAATTTACAGGGTAATGATATTAATCTTAAAGCCAATAGTATCCGTGCATCCGGGAATCTCCAAGAGTATAAAAACGGAAACAACACCACGCAAAGTCTGCAACAAACCAAACTGACAGGTAAAAATATTACGCTCGTTGCTAATAAGAGAAATCATCTCACAGCAACAGAAATCAAGGGTGACAATATTTCGCTCCAGGGTGGGGATATTCTGCTAGATACCTTAACACTGACCAATAGCCAAACCAATGAATCATCTGAGGGTGGAAAGGGCGTTCTTGGCCTTGGCAAATGGAATAAATCGGAAAGTAATAGGAATATACAACAAAAAAACATTGGTACTTCTATCATTGGTGAAAATAATATATCTCTAATATCAACAGATGTAGATATAAAACTATCAGGCTCAGCGATAAAAGCAGGCAAGAATCTTTCGTTCAAAGCCAAGAAAGACCTACAACTGGAAGGTGCAATTACGGAGGATTTGAGCCACAACAAAGGTCATGATTATGCCCATCTTTCTAAAGATATAACCTGGGATAACAAATCAGCCTCCCAAGACCTGCACAAAACCACACTTCAGGCAGGTGGAAATCTGGGCCTAACGGCAGGAGGAAAAGTCACTACCCGTGCTGCTCACGCATCGGCCGGTAATGATTTACTGATCACGGCCAACGAAGTACAGATCAATGTACAAAAAACTATAAATCAGAAAAAAACAAGCGGAAGAAACGAACAAAACTTGGGGTTAGGCGGTATTGACCACAACAATAACGATAAAAATGCGGAAACCAGTCACCGCTCCGAAATAACGGCAAACGGCAATATTCTTATTACTGGCAATAAAGGTGTCGCCATTACCGGCAGCAAAGTAAAAGCCGCTAAAGATGGTTATGTCCAAGCGGAGCAAGGTGGTATTAAGATTGATAATGCTATCAGCACCACCACCACTAAAATTGATGAGCGTACTGGGGTTGCCTTTAATATTACTGGCAGTTCCCATAAAGCGAATAACAGTGATGAAAAAATTACCGGTAGTGAGTTGGCGTCAGAAGCCAATCTAAAAATAGTGAGTAAAGATAATGTCGATGTGATTGGCAGCCTGGTAAAAAGTGCTGGCGAACTGGGCATTGAAACACTCGGTGAAATCAATGTTAAGGCCGCAGTAGAGCAGCAGAAAATTGATGAGCAAAAAACGCAGTTAATTATTGAAGGCTTTACCAGTGATGATGATAAAAATCAGTATAAGGCGGGGATAAAACTCGAGCATACCAGTGAAAGTGAAAAAATGGACAGAGTCACACATCATGGTGCAACCCTTGAAGGGGGGTCAATAAAACTGGAGGCCGATAAAGATATTACGTTCACCGGTTCAACTATTGTAACCACCCAAGGCGATGCGGATATTAAAGGTGAAAACGTCTCATTCGTGGCAGCACAAGACACCCTCACCAGCAATAAAGAGAAAGAGACCATCGGTATTGATGCCCACTATACCGGCGGGATGGATAAAGCGGGTAGTGGTGCAAATGTCAGTTATGAAGAGACCCAAACAACCGCCGATAATTCAACCGCGGTGGTATCTGGCTCACAGGTAGCGGGCAACCTGAATATCACTGCCTCTAAAGACGTCACCAATCAAGGAAGCGACCATAAAGTGGATGGTGCTTATCAAGTACAGGGCGAAAATATCCAGAACCTGGCAGCAGAGAACCGCGAGAAAACCAATACCACCACCACCCAGATTGATGTCGGTTATGGTGCCAATATTGACTATAGTAAGGTTACCCGCCCTGTTGAAGATGTCATAAAAAATGTACAAGATGAAAATATTGGCGGCATGATGGAAGCGACAGACAACATCGGTACACCTGACGTCGGGATAGATCTCTATGCCAAAGGGAGTACCAAAGAGACCACGTTCAATAACACCCAATCGGTCGGGACATCAATACAAGGCGGCAGCATCGTGCTTAGCGCCACCGATGAAGTCAAAGATCAAGGGACAAAATATCAGGCAGATAAAGGGTCAATTACCCTGAATGCAGGCAGCCATATTTCAGAGGCCGCTGTTAATCGTGTTGAGCAACAAACTAAAGAGACCTTTGGTGAAGCAGACATTCGGGTTGCTACCAGTACAGGCAGTGATATTTCCGTTGATGGTAAGGGGAAAGGTGGATCTAAAAATCATCGCGTCAACGGTGAGATTGCGCAGGTTGGCAGCATGAATGCCACTAATGGTATCAATATTAACGTGAGTAACGATGCGACTTATCAAGGCACCAATATCAACGCAGGAACCGGGAAAACAACGATCAATGCAGGCGGTAATGTTCACTTTGATCAAGCGACCCATCTTGCCAGTGAAAACCACAATAACGTTGATGCCGATGCCAAAATCAATTTCGGCACGACTCCTGGCAACAAAGAGTTTGGCGCGGGATTAGGTGGTGGTAACAGTCAGGGGCAAAACAACATGTCTATTGCCCAAGTCAGCAATATTCAGGGAGAGCAAGGCGTTGAACTGAACGCAGGGCAGGATCTGACACTGACTGGCACATCATTTGGCAGCAAGGAAAAGCCCACTGGCGATATTCTGCTCACGGCAGGCGGGAAAGTGGATATGCAAGCCGCACAATCACACTCATCCAAACAAGATATGACTTGGTCAGCTAGCGCCAATGCAAGTGCTAGTAAAAGTAGCAGTAAAGAAAAAAATGGCAAAGGTCTGGGGGCTGGGTTGGAAGTCAAGGTCGAGAACACCGATGAATCTGTCACTAAACATCAGGGAAGCGTTATCAATAGTAATGGGACCTTGACGATAAAAGTGGACAGTAATGATGAACAAGCTATTCATCTACAGAACGCCAATATCACTAGCCAGAAAACTGTTCTGACAGCCAACAATGGTGGCATCTTACTGGAGTCAGCGCAGGATAAAGAGCACAAAAATAACTGGGGCGTTAACATCGCTGCGAATGCGAGTCAGAACACCTCCGTCAATAAGGATGACAAAGGCATAGTTGATAGAAATAGCCGCGAGAAGATACATGATATCGGCGCAAAATTAGCTGTTGGCGTTGATAAACTGGACTCTATCACCCAACAAAATACCCAGATCAACAGCTCTGACGTTGTTCTGAACAGTGCAAAAGATACCGAGCTGGCTGGCGCTATCATCGCCGCTAATAATATTAATGGCACTATTGGCGGTGACCTAAAAGTCCAAAGTCGTACCGATGAGCTGTACAAAACCAATGTCAATGTCGCACTGGGTGCCGGCCACAGTAACGGCAAGCAAGACAGCATGATTAACCAGTTAGCCAGTGCCAGCCCGATTGGTGAAGATAAAATCAAGAAAAAATTAGATACAAAGTCCAACAAATTGTTCGACAAGGTCAAAAAACAATATGACCAGATCTCAAGCAAATTCACCACCAAAGAAGAGGATAACGTCAAACTCGTCAGCTATACCAACGACGGAAAAAAAGTGACATTAGACGAATCAAAGGATGAAGAAGAAACCAAAGATAAATGGTGGCAAAAAGGCGCGAAAAACGTCGGGAAGAAAGTCAAAAGTAACGTTCAGGAAGATCAGGTCAAAGGGGGGAGTGGGAGTGCCAAAATTGATGTTAACGTGGTTGAGAACAACGCCGTTGAGGCACAATCAGCCATTAGCGGTAAGCAGAGTGTCAACCTAAACGTTAAGGGTAAAACGCATTTGATTGGTGGAGAAATATCCAATAAAAACAGTGATGTTTCGTTGAAAACCAATGGCCTTGAGTTACAAGATATTGAGGGTAAACACACCGAAGGCGGGGCCAGAGTGAGTGGTTCTTCCTCCTTCGCCGGTGTTATTGGGGATGGTTTCAGCGACATTACAGACGGCAAAATACCGCTGATCAGCGCTCAGGGTGGCTCTGAGCAAAAAAATGCAGTCTCGGGGATAACGCGAGGCTAAAACTCCCCCCTAATCCCGCTAAACGCGGATTAAAAAAGGAGGTCTCCATTGCTGGTGACCTCCTTTTTCTTTTATAGAATCATCGAGTTAGGCGTTAGTCCGCGTCATAACCCAGATTCGGGGCTAACCAGCGCTCAACCTCGGCCACAGGCATCCCTTTACGGGCGGCATAGTCCTCCACCTGATCCCGCTGAATCTGCGCCACGGCAAAGTACTTACTCTCTGGATGGCTGAAATACCAGCCCGATACCGATGCCCCCGGCCACATGGCGAAAGACTCGGTCAGCTTCATTCCGGTGTGAGTTTCCACATCCAGCAACTGCCAGATTTGGCCTTTTTCCGTGTGTTCTGGGCAGGCCGGATAGCCTGGTGCTGGGCGGATGCCCTGATAATTCTCGCGCACCAGCTCTTCGTTACTCAGATTTTCATTGGGCGAGAAGCCCCAATACACTTTGCGCACCCGCTCATGCAGATATTCTGCAAAGGCTTCCGCCAGACGATCTGACAGTGCCTTAATCATGATTTTGTTGTAGTCATCATGTTGAGCATCATAGGCGTCGGCCAGTGCATCCTCTTCCAAGCCGCCGGTGACGGCAAAGGCACCGAAGTAATCCGCTTTGCCACTGGATTTGGGGGCAACATAATCAGCCAGACAGTAGTTAGGGAAGTCTGTTTTCTCAGTTTGCTGGCGCAGATGATGACTGACCACCAGCACTTCGTCGCGCCGCTCATCACGGTAAATCTCGATATCATCACCGACACTGTTGGCCGGGAACAAACCCACCACCCCTTTCGGGTGCAGCAAACCTTCCGCCGACAGCTTATCCAGCAGCTCATTCGCATCAGCAAAGACTCGCTTGGCCTCTTCACCGACCACTTCATCTTCCAGAATTCGTGGATACTTGCCCGCCAGCGACCAAGTCATAAAGAATGGCGTCCAATCGATGTAATTACGCAAGGTTTCAATACTGGCTTCCACCACCTGTACACCGAGTTTGTGCGCGACAGGTGGCGTGTAGTTTTCCCAATCGATGACGGTGTGGTTCGCCCGCGCGACAGGCAAACTGACCGGTGGGGTTCGCGGTTTTTTACGGGCATGTTGAATACGGACGGTCTCATACTCTTTGCGAGTTTTCGCCACAAAATCATCACGTTGAGTATCAGATAGCAGCGCGGACACTACGCCAACACTGCGCGAAGCGTTAGAAACGTAGGTGGTCGAGCCGCTGTAGTTCTGCTCGATTTTCACTGCGGTATGGGCTTTGGAGGTGGTCGCACCGCCGATCAGCAGTGGCAGCGTAAAGCCTTGACGTTCCATCTCTTTCGCCACGTTAACCATCTCATCCAGCGACGGGGTAATCAGGCCAGATAAGCCGATGATATCCACTTTCTCTTCCCGCGCCGTCCGTAGGATTTTTTCGGTTGGCACCATCACGCCCAAATCGATAATTTGGTAGTTATTACACTGCAACACCACGCCAACGATATTTTTACCGATATCATGGACATCGCCTTTCACCGTCGCCAGCAGGATTTTACCTGCCGTCGTTCCTTTCTGTTTGCTGGCTTCGATATAAGGTTCGAGATAGGCCACCGCCTGTTTCATCACCCTAGCTGATTTCACCACCTGCGGCAGGAACATTTTCCCCTCGCCAAACAGGTCACCAACCACATTCATCCCGGCCATCAAAGGCCCTTCGATCACCTCAATGGGACGATCAGCCTGCTGGCGGGCCTCTTCAGTATCCAGCTCAATAAATTCGGTAATCCCTTTCACCAGTGAGTACTCGAGGCGCTTCACCACTGGCCAGCCGCGCCATTCCGCTTGCTGAATCGCCACTTCACCACTTTTGTTGCTGCGGTATTTCTCGGCCAGATCCAGCAAGCGCTCGGTGCTGTCACTGCGGCGGTTGAGAATGACGTCCTCAACCGCATCCCGCAGCTCATCAGACAGATCATCATAAATCGCCAACTGACCGGCGTTCACGATCCCCATGTCCATGCCGTTACGAATCGCGTAATAGAGGAACACCGCGTGGATCGCTTCACGTACCGGGTCATTACCACGAAAGGAGAAGGAGACGTTGGAGACGCCGCCGGAGATCATCGCATGGGGTAGCTCGGCTTTGATATCGGCGCAGGCTTCAATAAAATCAACGGCATAGTTGTTATGCTCTTCAATCCCAGTCGCCACGGCAAAAATATTGGGGTCGAAAATAATATCTTCCGGCGGGAAGCCCACCGTTTCAGTCAAAATCTTATAGGCGCGGCGGCAAATCTCGATTTTACGGGCGCGGGTATCCGCCTGCCCCGCTTCATCAAACGCCATCACCACCATGGCGGCCCCATAACGGCGAACCAGTTTGGCATGATGAATAAAAGCTTCTTCGCCCTCTTTCATTGAGATGGAGTTGACGATGCCTTTGCCCTGAATGCATTTCAGCCCTTTCTCGATCACCTCCCACTTCGAGGAGTCGATCATGATTGGCACACGTGCAATATCCGGCTCACCAGCAATCAGGTTGAGGAAGCGCACCATGGCCGCTTCTGCGTCCAGCATGCCCTCATCCATATTGATGTCGATGATCTGCGCGCCGCTGGTGACTTGCTGAAGAGCCACTTCCAGCGCTTCATCGTATTTATCTTCTTTTATCAGCCGTTTGAAGCGGGCAGAGCCGGTAACGTTGGTGCGCTCGCCGACGTTAACAAACAGCGTATTGGCATCGATGGTCAGCGGCTCCAACCCCGCCAAACGGCAGGCGACCGGAATATCGGGCAACTGGCGTGGCGGTACGCCAGCCACGGCTTTAGCCATCGCTGCAATGTGCCGTGGGGTCGTGCCGCAGCAACCGCCGACAATATTCAGGAATCCGGCACGTGCCCACTCGCCAATGTGATCAGCCATCTCTTTGGCGTCGAGATCGTATTCACCAAAGGCATTCGGCAAACCGGCATTAGGGTGCGCACTGACATAATATTCAGAGATGCGCGATAGCTCCGCGACATATTGGCGTAGCTCATCTGGCCCCAAAGCACAGTTCAGACCAAAGGAGAGCGGCTTGACGTGGCGCAGGGAGTTATAAAACGCTTCGGTGGTTTGGCCTGACAATGTGCGGCCCGAGGCATCGGTAATGGTGCCCGAAATCATCACCGGCAGCAGCACGCCCATGGCTTCAAATTCAGATTCGACGGCAAAGGTGGCCGCTTTGGCATTCAGGGTATCGAAGACGGTTTCAATCATAATCAGATCGGCACCGCCCTCAATCAGGGCGCGAGTTGACTCGCGATAAGCCTCGACCAATTGATCGAAACTGACGTTACGGAACGCCGGATCGTTTACTTTAGGGGAGATAGACGCGGTGCGGTTGGTCGGGCCAAGCACCCCAGCCACATAGCGTGGTTTGTCAGGTGTGCGGGCCGTCCATTCATCGGCGCAGATGCGGGCCAGACGGGCGGCTTCATAGTTGATTTCCGCCGACAGCGACTCCATCTGGTAATCTGCCATCGCAATAGTGGTGGAGTTAAATGTATTGGTTTCGAGAATATCAGCGCCCGCTTCCAAATAGGCATTGTGGATGGCGGTAATCACTTCCGGTTTAGAAAGCACCAGTAAGTCATTGTTACCTTTCAGATCACTGGGCCAATCGGCAAAGCGCGCGCCACGGTAATCCGCCTCTTCCAGCCGATAGCTCTGGATCATGGTGCCCATGCCGCCGTCCAGCACCAAAATCCGTTGTGCCAGTTGCTGATGTAACTCCTTAACCTTATTCTTTGTTGCTGTATCCACCACTGCCGCCTCTTTACCCTGTTGTCTTGCCATTATCCGACGCATCTATTTTTTGCGATTTGTACGTATCAGACATGCTGCAAAAATAAACCATTCGACATACCCGTCTGACATCCTAGCACAAGTTACTCGCGTTATGAGTCCACTCACAGTTGAGACTTTTTCAGGTAGAAAACCTAACTCATCGGATGAGCGTTTTTTGGGGTTTGCATGCATAATTGAAAAACGAAAATGAATTCCATAAGAATAAAGAAGAGGCTAATTTATGGCGTTACCGATTCCAATTAAGCGAGGCAAGAAACCCAAGGCAGCCGCGCAAACAATGCCTGCGGTAACAGGTCAGGTTCAGTCACTGACGCGCGGGCTTAAATTACTGGAATATATTTCCGAAGCGCAAGGAAGTGTGGCATTGACGGATTTGGCCCAACAGGCGGGTTTGCCGAACTCCACCACCCATCGATTGCTGACCACCATGCAACAGCAGGGTTTTGTCCGTCAGGTGGGGGATTTAGGACTTTGGACCATGGGTTCTCATGCTTTTATTGTCGGCAGTAGTTTTTTGCAGAGCCGTAATTTATTGGCCATGGTTCACCCGATGTTGCGCCGTTTGATGGATGAATCCGGCGAGACGGTGAATCTGGCGGTGCTGGATCACAGTGATTATCAGGCGATTATTATCGATCAGGTGCAGTGTACGGCGCTGATGCGGATGTCCGCCCCTATTGGCGGTAAGCTGCCTATGCATGCTTCCGGAGCTGGTAAAGCCTTTCTCTCCACCCTGAGCGACGATCAGTTGGTGCAGCTGTTACATAAGAAAGGGCTGCACGCCTACACTCAGCATACCCGTACCAATCCGGCCAGTTTGAAGGAGAATTTAGCGCTGATTCGTAAGCAAGGGTATTCGTTTGATGATGAAGAGCATGCCCTCGGCCTGCGTTGTATCGCCGCCTGCCTGTTCGATGAACACCACGAAGCCTTCGCCGCGATCTCCATCTCCGGTCCGGTATCGCGCATCACCGACGATCGCGTGACTGAATTGGGCGCACTGGTCATCCACGCCGCGAAAGAGATCACCCAATCCTACGGGGGTGGGAGCCGTGGTTAGGGATGTAATGTAATGAAAAATAGCGTTAAATTTTGTCGATCGGTGACCGAGAGGTTCAGTGCTCGAAGGGTTTACCGCACCTAGGGGCACTCCGGCGGCTCACGCCGCTACGACCCCAACGGCACGATCCCCCTTCATTTGAATCTGTATTTTTCAATCCAATCAAGGCGTAGCGAACGAAAGGCGTTTGGATGCGCCCTGCGCGCAGAACCCGTTAATTTAAAGCCCGCTGGGAGAAGCGCTGCTTCCGCCTATAGGCAAAAACATCCTCCACATACCCATCCCGAATGCGCGCCTGCAGCCCACGCCAATAACTGGCATGGAACAGGTCGCTGTGCACCTCCTCAAAAAAGTGTCTGATTTTTAAGTCGGTGCATAAGAAGTGACGAAACTCCTCTGGGAACACATCATTGGGTGACACGCTGTACCACGGCTCGCTAGCCATCTCATCTTCTGGATAACGCGGAGGGGGGATGTCGCGGAAATTCACCTCGGTCATATAGCAAATTTCATCATAATCGTAGAACACCACGCGCCCATGGCGGGTCACGCCAAAGTTTTTAAAGAGCATGTCGCCAGGGAAGATATTGGCGGCGGCCAGCTGTTTGATGGCATTACCATACTCTTCGATAGCATCCTTCAACTGCTGATCATTCGCCTGCTCCATATAGAGATTCAGTGGCGTCATTCGCCGCTCCATATACAGGTGCTTAATGATGATTTGATCGCCTAAATCCTCCAGTTTCTCCGGCACTTCCCGCTGTAGCTCAGCCAGCAGTTCAGGACTGATACGGTGCTTATCGATGACAAAGTTCTCATACTCTTGGGTGTCTGCCATGCGCCCGACGCGATCGTGCTCTTTAACCAGTTGGTAGCACTCTAAAACCCGCGCCTGAGTGACCTCTTTTTGCGGCGCAAACTGGTCTTTGATCACCTTAAATACCCGATCAAATGAGGGTAAGGTGAAGACCAGCATCACCATGCCTTTGACCCCCGGTGCAATAATAAACTGTTCGCTGGATTGATGGACGAAAGTGAGATATTCACGATAGCTTTCAGTTTTACCGTGTTTCTGGCAGCCAATCGCCATATACAGCTCAGCCGTCGATTTACTCGGTAAGATCTCCCGTAGCCATTCGACCATGGCCGAGGGCAGTGGCGCGTAAACCATAAAGTAAGAGCGGGCAAAGCCAAACACGATGCTGGCCTCGGCCTTGCTGGTCAGGCAGGTATCGATAAATAATGCGCCTGATTCATTGTGATGAATAGGCAGCAGGAATGGGAAGATCCCCTCCGGCAGTCGCAGTTTGCCCACTAACCATGCGGCTTTGTTGCGATAAAAGAGTTCGTTGGCGATTTGAAAGCGGGCATCGACAAGTTGCTCATCGGTAAAGGTCTGCCGCAGGGCAGCCACAATATAATCGATGTCTCGTGGCAGATTTTCCCACGGTAGGCGCAGCGGTAAGTCATTGAGCACCATCTGTAACATGCCGCTCAAATCCCCTTTTGGGGTAAAGTCGCGAGCTAAAGGCCGTGGGATCTCACGAAAGCGCCGCTCCGGTTGTGAGCTGAAAACAAACAGTTTGTCCGGCGTTAAATCACGGTGTTTGAACAAGCGGCAGTAAACCGAGTTAAAAAAGCTTTCCGCAATTTCGAAGCGCGGATAATCCGGTAACAGCTCGGTATAAATCTCTTTGACCCGTGCCAGAAAGGCGGCATCAAAATGGCGTTGGTCGGTGATGTGTTTGAGCTGCTCGACCACTAATCCCACGTGGTGGTCATAGAGGTGAATACGTTTTTTCATCGCCTGCTGTACCGCATGCCAATCTGCTTGCTCGAAACGATGCTGGGCGCTGGCGGTCACCTCCAGAAAACGGCCATATTGTGCATCAAATCCCTGCAAAATTGTCTGAGCGATTAATTGTTCTAATTTTACCGCCATGCTCACCCCCTGCCATACGGAACAGAGCCTGCATAAGCAGGCTCCTGATAAAACGCACGCTGATCAATCAGTTGCTTAGAACTGCTGCTCTTCCGTCGAGCCAGTCAGTGCGGTAACTGAGGATTCGCCGCCCTGAATGATATTGGTGACTTTATCAAAGTAGCCAGTACCCACTTCTTGCTGATGAGAGGCAAAGGTGTAGCCGCGCTCGACAGAGGCAAATTCTGGCTGCTGTACTTTCTCAACATAGTGCTTCATGCCCTCGCCTTGTGCGTAGGCGTGGGCCAGGTCGAACATGTTGAACCACATGCTGTGGATACCCGCCAGCGTAATAAATTGATATTTGTAGCCCATCGCGGAGAGGTCTTCCTGGAAACTGGCGATTTGCTGGTCGGTCAGATTCTTTTTCCAGTTAAATGATGGAGAACAGTTATAAGCCAATAATTTACCAGGGAATTGAGCGTGAACAGCATCAGCAAAGCGTTTCGCCAGCGCCAGATCCGGGGTCGAGGTTTCGCACCACACCAGATCAGCGTAAGGGGCATAGGCCAGACCACGGCTGATGGCTTGCTCGATACCTGCATGGGTGCGGAAGAAACCTTCGGCGGTACGGTCGCCAGTAATAAATTCGCTGTCATAAGGGTCGCAATCGGAGGTCAGTAAGTCCGCAGCATCGGCATCGGTACGTGCAATCAGCAGTGTTGGCACGCCGAGCACGTCAGCAGCTAAGCGGGCAGCAACCAGCTTCTGAATCGCTTCCTGTGTTGGCACCAAAACTTTGCCGCCCATATGGCCGCATTTCTTCACTGCCGCCAATTGGTCTTCAAAGTGAACGCCCGCCGCGCCAGCTTCAATCATCGCTTTCATCAATTCAAACGCATTCAAAACGCCGCCAAAACCCGCCTCAGCATCTGCCACAATCGGCAGGAAATAGTCGGTATAGCCTTTGCTGCCCGGCTCAATATTATTCGACCACTGAATCTGATCCGCACGACGGAAGCTGTTATTAATGCGTTTTACCACCGCGGGTACCGAGTCGACCGGATACAGTGACTGGTCTGGATACATGCTGGACGCGGTATTGGCATCGGCGGCAACCTGCCAACCTGACAGATAAATCGCCTCGACACCGGCCTTCGCCTGTTGCAATGCCTGACCACCTGTCAGCGCCCCCAGACAGTTGATGTAACCTTTGCGCGATTCGCCGTGCAGCAGCGCCCACAATTTGTTCGCACCATGCTGTGCCAGCGTGCACTCTGGGTTAACCGAACCGCGCAGTTTGATCACTTCTTCAGCGCTATAAGGGCGGGTGATCCCCTTCCAGCGCGGCGATTTCCATTCCTGTTCCAACTGCTGAATTTGTTGAGTACGAGAGGTTGTCATGGCGATATTCCTTATTATTCGATTTTGTAGGGTTAAATAGGGTGTGAACTCAAGCTAATAGGGCATAGCCTGGCAACGTCAGGAAGTCGATAAGCTCGTCTTGTGTTGTAATACGCTCCATCAGACGTGCAGCTTCTTCAAACCGCCCACCATCAAAACGTTCTGCGCCAAGCTCAAGCTTCACTACCTGCATTTCTTCACTCAACATGCTGCGGAACAGCGCTTTCGTCACCGTCTGACCATTGCTCAGGCTTTTCTGGTGATGAATCCATTGCCAGATAGAAGTTCGGGAGATCTCAGCCGTGGCGGCATCTTCCATCAGGCCATAAATCGGGACACAGCCATTACCAGAGATCCATGCTTCGATGTATTGCACCGCGACGCGGATATTGGCGCGCATACCTTCTTCGGTGCGATCGCCGCTGCAAGGCTCCAGCAACTCAGCGGCAATGATCGGTTTGTCCTGTGCGCGGCTCACCTCTAATTGGTTTGGCCGATTACCGAGAACTTTGTTAAAGACGTCCATCACGGTATCGGCCAGCCCTGGGTGTGCAACCCATGTGCCATCATGGCCGTTGCTGGCTTCCAGCTCTTTATCCGCACGAACTTTATCCAATACCTGCGCATTTTTTTCTGGGTCTTTATTCGGGATAAAGGCCGCCATACCGCCCATCGCCAACGCGCCACGCTTATGGCAAGTTTTGATCAGTAAACGAGAGTAGGCACTCAGGAAGGGTTTAGTCATGGTGACCGACTGACGATCGGGCAACACACGATCGCTGTGATTTTTCAGCGTTTTGATATAGCTGAAGATGTAGTCCCAGCGGCCACAATTCAGGGCAACAATGTGGTGGCGCAGATGGTAGAGGATCTCGTCCATCTGGAATACTGCTGGCAAGGTTTCGATTAAGACCGTCGCCTTAATGGTGCCTTGTGGCAGATCAAAACGCTGTTCGGTAAAGGTGAAAACATCACTCCACCAAGCCGCTTCCTGATAGGACTGCATCTTTGGTAGATAGAAATAGGGGCCGCTGCCATTCGCGAGCAATAACTTATAGTTATGGTAGAAATACAACGCGAAATCGAATAAGCCACCGGGGATATCTTCTCCCTGCCACTTAACGTGTTTTTCTGGCAAGTGCAGGCCACGAACGCGGGCAATCAACACCGCTGGATTGGGTTTTAACTGATAAATCTTGCCGGATTCATTCGCATAAGAGATGGTGCCTTTGACCGCATCGTGCAAATTAATCTGACCCTCAATAACCTTATCCCAGCTAGGTGCCAGCGAATCTTCAAAGTCGGCCATAAAGACTTTCACATTCGCATTGAGGGCATTAATTACCATTTTGCGCTCAACCGGCCCGGTGATTTCAACGCGACGATCACGTAAGTCCGCAGGGATACCCTGAATTCTCCAGTTACCTTCACGAATGGAATTGGTTTCCGAAATGAAATCAGGTAGTGCGCCTTGGTCAATCACCTGTTGCCAAGAGGCCCGCGCAGCAAGGAGTTTGCTACGCGGCTCTGCAAATTTTGCCACTAATTCAGCCAAAAATTCGATGGCCTCATCAGGCAAAACCTGCCGCTCAGCAGTATTAAAATGCTGGGTGAAAACTAACTCCGTGCCGACTATCTGTTGTGTCATTACCCTTCCCCTTACCCATCTCAGGTCATTCACATCAACGCTAACACAGCGTCACTCTTGGACTCTTATCGGGTAATACGCTTCGGCTGTAAATTGAAGGCTGAATTTCATGGTCATTTTTCACCCCGACAGCACTAAGAATAATCAATTAATTATGAAAATCAAAAACGATTTCCATTTTTATTTAAAATATTTTTTTAATCTTTATTTATCATGTTGTTAACATATAAGTGTAGTGTGAATAGATAGGAAGCTACTTCCATTACATCAATTTTGGCGAGATAACTTATTGTTTATCAAAGAGATCAGACCAGTTAACACTATGTTGAGTGGCACTTATTGGGAGTAAAAACAGACAGGCGGCTTCGATTCAGCCGCCATTATTAACATTTGGGGGGGAGAATACTAATCGAGGGTAGGATTCATACGACGCAAATCAAACGGGGTGATTTGGTAAACATAGTAGTTCAGCCAATTGGCAAACAGCAGATGCCCATGGCTACGCCATGAAGCTTTGGGTGGCAAAGTTGCATCATCGTGAGGGAAATAATTCAGTGGAACTTGCGGGTTAAGACCTGCGGCCACATCACGCTGATATTCTCCTGCTAGCGTATCAACATCATATTCAGGATGACCCGTCACGAAAGCTACCCGCTTATCTTTGCTGGCAAACAGATAAGCACCCGCCTCTTCCGATGAGACTAATATATCCAGATCAGTATATTGCTGAAGCACCTCAAGCGGAAAATCCGCATAGCGGGAATGGGGGGCGAGGAAGGTCTCGTCGAAGCCGCGTGTTAATAGTGCCAGCGGTTCCCGCGTTTGGTGCTGATAAATTCCGGAGAGTTTGACCTCACGGGTCATCTTGGGAATGCCGTACAAGATATTTAACGCCGCCTGTACCGCCCAACAGACAAATAGGGTTGAGGTAACATGATCCTTGGCCCAGGCAATAATGCGCTCGATCTGTGGCCAGTAGGCGACATCACAGAAATCGACCAAGCCCAGAGGTGCGCCAGTGACTATCAGCCCATCGAAGTTTTGATCCTGAATATCCTCAAAGTCACAATAGAAGTTGTTCAGGTGCTCGGCGGGGGTATTTTTTGACTCGCGACTATCAACCCGCAGCAATTGAATATCGATCTGTAAGGGTGAGTTAGAGAGTAAACGCAGGAATTGATTTTCCGTCTCAATTTTTTTAGGCATCAGATTCAAAACCAACACCTTCAGGGGACGAATTTCCTGAGTTTTCGCACGCGATGAAGTCATGACAAAGACATTCTCATTGCGTAAGAAACTCACCGCCGGTAATTCATCAGGAACCCGAATTGGCATGCCTATATCCTCAATATATCCGTTTATACGTTTAGACTTCTAGATGCCCGAAGATAGCGGGTTTTAGATGAAAAGTCGAGCGTTCTACCACAACCTGAAAATTTTTCACTGCGGAGGTGGCAATATCGACTGTCAGCAAAACAGTTAGTTTGATTTTTTCAGCGGCTAAAAAACAAAAAAATTGACTAATTTACAGTGGGTTGAGGTTATTAGTAATAGCAGCAATAATGAGGAAAGCAGGCGGATAGAGTCAGCGGAATTTGTCAGCAGTCGGAGTTATGTTGTCACGATACTGCTCGCGACACTTTCTATTGATCTTTACTTTTTGGATAACAGAAAAGCAAAAACCCCACGCTTTTGGCATGGGGTCTCAGCTTTATTTGATACCTGGCAGTGTCCTACTCTCGCATGGGGAGACCCCACACTACCATCGGCGCTACGGCGTTTCACTTCTGAGTTCGGCATGGGGTCAGGTGGGACCACCGCGCTATTGCCGCCAGGTAAATTCTTTTCTACAACTACCGAACTTTTAAACCCATATAACTGGTGCTGATACCCAGAGTCGAACTGGGGACCTCACCCTTACCAAGGGTGCGCTCTACCAACTGAGCCATATCAGCACGCTAAATTTGATGCCTGGCAGTGTCCTACTCTCGCATGGGGAGACCCCACACTACCATCGGCGCTACGGCGTTTCACTTCTGAGTTCGGCATGGGATCAGGTGGGACCACCGCGCTATGGCCGCCAGGCAAATTCTGTTTTAACCAACCCGTTCAGTATCAAAATACCAAACCAATTAGCTCAATCTCGGAACTTCGCTGAAAATCAAGAGTATACGTATCATACCGATACTCACCCCTTCGGGTTCGCCACTTATGGCGCTCAAAATCGTTTCACTCGATTTTGTCTCAAATAGCCAAAACACCTTTGGTGTTGTAAGGTTAAGCCTCACGGATCATTAGTACTGGTTAGCTCAATGCATCGCTGCACTTACACACCCAGCCTATCAACGTCATAGTCTTTAACGTTCCTTCAGGGGGCTTAAAGCCCCAGGGAAGACTCATCTCGAGGCAAGTTTCCCGCTTAGATGCTTTCAGCGGTTATCTCTTCCGAATTTAGCTACCGGGCAATGCCATTGGCATGACAACCCGAACACCAGTGATTCGTCCACTCCGGTCCTCTCGTACTAGGAGCAGCCCCTCTCAATCTTCCAACGCCCACGGCAGATAGGGACCGAACTGTCTCACGACGTTCTAAACCCAGCTCGCGTACCACTTTAAATGGCGAACAGCCATACCCTTGGGACCTACTTCAGCCCCAGGATGTGATGAGCCGACATCGAGGTGCCAAACACCGCCGTCGATATGAACTCTTGGGCGGTATCAGCCTGTTATCCCCGGAGTACCTTTTATCCGTTGAGCGATGGCCCTTCCATTCAGAACCACCGGATCACTAAGACCTACTTTCGTACCTGCTCGAGCCGTCACTCTCGCAGTCAAGCTAGCTTATGCCTTTGCACTAACCTCACGATGTCCGACCGTGATTAGCTAACCTTCGTGCTCCTCCGTTACTCTTTGGGAGGAGACCGCCCCAGTCAAACTACCCACCAGACACTGTCCTCACCCCGGATTACGGGGCCGAGTTAGAACATCAAACATTAAAGGGTGGTATTTCAAGGTTGGCTCCATGCAGACTGGCGTCCACACTTCAATGCCTCCCACCTATCCTACACATCAAGGCTCAATGTTCAGTGTCAAGCTATAGTAAAGGTTCACGGGGTCTTTCCGTCTTGCCGCGGGTACACTGCATCTTCACAGCGAGTTCAATTTCACTGAGTCTCGGGTGGAGACAGCCTGGCCATCATTACGCCATTCGTGCAGGTCGGAACTTACCCGACAAGGAATTTCGCTACCTTAGGACCGTTATAGTTACGGCCGCCGTTTACTGGGGCTTCGATCAAGAGCTTCGCCGTAAGGCTGACCCCATCAATTAACCTTCCAGCACCGGGCAGGCGTCACACCGTATACGTCCACTTTCGTGTTTGCACAGTGCTGTGTTTTTATTAAACAGTTGCAGCCAGCTGGTATCTGCGACTGGCTTCGGCGCCGAGAGCAAGTCTCTTTACCTAATGCCAGCGTGCCTTCTCCCGAAGTTACGGCACCATTTTGCCTAGTTCCTTCACCCGAGTTCTCTCAAGCGCCTGAGTATTCTCTACCTGACCACCTGTGTCGGTTTGGGGTACGATTTAATGTTACCTGATGCTTAGAGGCTTTTCCTGGAAGCTTGGCATCAACTACTTCTGCACCGTAGTGCATCGTCATCACACCTCAGCGTTGATAAGCAACCGGATTTACCAAGTCACTCCGCCTACATGCTTAAACCGGGACAACCGTCGCCCGGCTAGCCTAGCCTTCTCCGTCCCCCCTTCGCAGTAACACCAAGTACAGGAATATTAACCTGTTTCCCATCGACTACGCTTTTCAGCCTCGCCTTAGGGGTCGACTCACCCTGCCCCGATTAACGTTGGACAGGAACCCTTGGTCTTCCGGCGTGCGGGTTTTTCACCCGCATTATCGTTACTTATGTCAGCATTCGCACTTCTGATACCTCCAGCAACCCTCACAGGTCACCTTCAACGGCTTACAGAACGCTCCCCTACCCAACAACGCCTAAGCGTCGCTGCCGCAGCTTCGGTGCATGGTTTAGCCCCGTTACATCTTCCGCGCAGGCCGACTCGACCAGTGAGCTATTACGCTTTCTTTAAATGATGGCTGCTTCTAAGCCAACATCCTGGCTGTCTATGCCTTCCCACATCGTTTCCCACTTAACCATGACTTTGGGACCTTAGCTGGCGGTCTGGGTTGTTTCCCTCTTCACGACGGACGTTAGCACCCGCCGTGTGTCTCCCGTGATAACATTCTTCGGTATTCGGAGTTTGCATCGGTTTGGTAAGTCGGGATGACCCCCTAGCCGAAACAGTGCTCTACCCCCGAAGATGAGTTCACGAGGCGCTACCTAAATAGCTTTCGGGGAGAACCAGCTATCTCCCGGTTTGATTGGCCTTTCACCCCCAGCCACAAGTCATCCGCTAATTTTTCAACATTAGTCGGTTCGGTCCTCCAGTTAGTGTTACCCAACCTTCAACCTGCCCATGGCTAGATCACCGGGTTTCGGGTCTATACCTTGCAACTAGACGCCCAGTTAAGACTCGGTTTCCCTACGGCTCCCCTATTCGGTTAACCTTGCTACAAAATATAAGTCGCTGACCCATTATACAAAAGGTACGCAGTCACACCACGAAGGTGCTCCCACTGCTTGTACGTACACGGTTTCAGGTTCTATTTCACTCCCCTCGCCGGGGTTCTTTTCGCCTTTCCCTCACGGTACTGGTTCACTATCGGTCAGTCAGGAGTATTTAGCCTTGGAGGATGGTCCCCCCATATTCAGACAGGATGTCACGTGTCCCGCCCTACTCATCGAGTTCACAGAATATGCATTTTTGTGTACGGGACTATCACCCTGTACCGTGCGACTTTCCAGACGCTTCCACTAACACATAAACTGATTCAGACTCTGGGCTCTTCCCCGTTCGCTCGCCGCTACTGGGGGAATCTCGGTTGATTTCTTTTCCTCGGGGTACTTAGATGTTTCAGTTCCCCCGGTTCGCCTTGCATGGCTATGTATTCACCATGCAATAGTGCAACGAATTGCACTGGGTTTCCCCATTCGGGTATCGTCGGTTGTCACGCTTCATATCAGCTTACCGACGCTTTTCGCAGATTAGCACGCCCTTCATCGCCTCTGACTGCCTAGGCATCCACCGTGTACGCTTAGTCGCTTAACCTCACAACCCGAAGGTGTCTTTACAGACATCTTGCGCTGTGATTATTTGAGAGACTCTAATACAGGTTACTCCTCATCTCAGTACATCTACGGAGAGATAAGTTTCAGCTGTATTGTTTCAATTTTCAGCTTGTTCCAGATTGTTAAAGAGCAATATTTCACAACCCACTGAGTCTTGCGACCACAGTACGTTTTGAAATAGTTTTTTATATGGTGGAGCTAAGCGGGATCGAACCGCTGACCTCCTGCGTGCAAGGCAGGCGCTCTCCCAGCTGAGCTATAGCCCCATATAAAAAGCAAATCACCTTATTGCTGCAACTCAACAGGGAATAGTGAGTTGGTGGGTCTGAGTGGACTTGAACCACCGACCTCACCCTTATCAGGGGTGCGCTCTAACCACCTGAGCTACAGACCCAACAAGGTACTAAAGCCCGACTAATTTCTCAGTCCGGCCTTATTTGCTCGTTACTTTCTATCAGACAATCTGTGTGGACACTACGCAATGCGTATCGTTAGGTAAGGAGGTGATCCAACCGCAGGTTCCCCTACGGTTACCTTGTTACGACTTCACCCCAGTCATGAATCACAAAGTGGTAAGCGCCCTCCCGAAGGTTAAGCTACCTACTTCTTTTGCAACCCACTCCCATGGTGTGACGGGCGGTGTGTACAAGGCCCGGGAACGTATTCACCGTAGCATTCTGATCTACGATTACTAGCGATTCCGACTTCATGGAGTCGAGTTGCAGACTCCAATCCGGACTACGACAGACTTTATGTGGTCCGCTTGCTCTCGCGAGTTCGCTTCACTTTGTATCTGCCATTGTAGCACGTGTGTAGCCCTACTCGTAAGGGCCATGATGACTTGACGTCATCCCCACCTTCCTCCGGTTTGTCACCGGCAGTCTCCCTTGAGTTCCCACCATTACGTGCTGGCAACAAAGGATAAGGGTTGCGCTCGTTGCGGGACTTAACCCAACATTTCACAACACGAGCTGACGACAGCCATGCAGCACCTGTCTCACGGTTCCCGAAGGCACTTAAGCATCTCTGCTAAATTCCGTGGATGTCAAGAGTAGGTAAGGTTCTTCGCGTTGCATCGAATTAAACCACATGCTCCACCGCTTGTGCGGGCCCCCGTCAATTCATTTGAGTTTTAACCTTGCGGCCGTACTCCCCAGGCGGTCGACTTAACGCGTTAGCTCCGGAAGCCACGCCTCAAGGGCACAACCTCCAAGTCGACATCGTTTACAGCGTGGACTACCAGGGTATCTAATCCTGTTTGCTCCCCACGCTTTCGCACCTGAGCGTCAGTCTTTGTCCAGGGGGCCGCCTTCGCCACCGGTATTCCTCCAGATCTCTACGCATTTCACCGCTACACCTGGAATTCTACCCCCCTCTACAAGACTCTAGCTTGCCAGTTTCAAATGCAGTTCCCACGTTAAGCGCGGGGATTTCACATCTGACTTAACAAACCGCCTGCGTGCGCTTTACGCCCAGTAATTCCGATTAACGCTTGCACCCTCCGTATTACCGCGGCTGCTGGCACGGAGTTAGCCGGTGCTTCTTCTGCGAGTAACGTCAATCAATCGTGCTATTAACACGACTGCCTTCCTCCTCGCTGAAAGTGCTTTACAACCCGAAGGCCTTCTTCACACACGCGGCATGGCTGCATCAGGCTTGCGCCCATTGTGCAATATTCCCCACTGCTGCCTCCCGTAGGAGTCTGGACCGTGTCTCAGTTCCAGTGTGGCTGGTCATCCTCTCAGACCAGCTAGGGATCGTCGCCTAGGTGAGCCATTACCTCACCTACTAGCTAATCCCATCTGGGTTCATCCGATGGCGTGAGGCCCGAAGGTCCCCCACTTTGCTCTTACGAGGTCATGCGGTATTAGCTACCGTTTCCAGTAGTTATCCCCCTCCATCAGGCAGATCCCCAGACATTACTCACCCGTCCGCCGCTCGCCGGCAGAGTAGTAAACTACTCCCCGCTGCCGCTCGACTTGCATGTGTTAGGCCTGCCGCCAGCGTTCAATCTGAGCCATGATCAAACTCTTCAATTTAAGATTTGTTTGATTTGCTATGAGTTAACATAGCGATGCTCAAAGATTACTTTCTGCAAATATGCATTCGAACCGAAGTTCAAATGTGTACTGCTTTGGTCACTCTTCAAGACTTTGATATTATTTCTGCCTGTCGAAACAGGCTTCGATATCGTCTTGCGAGTGCCCACACAGATTGTCTGATAAATTGTTAAAGAGCAGTGAGTTAGAAACCTTCCGGTCATCAACTCGAGGTGCGCATATTACGCTTTCCTCACTCAGAGTCAACTACTTATTTCGTTGAATTTCTCTGTTCTCTTTGCCGGTCACTTAACTACTTGATTCGTTGTGTGCCGTCTCGATGGATGCGCATTATAGGGAGTTCCGCGCAGGCCGCAACTGCTAATTTCAATAAAAATGATCGTTTGCTGCATTCCACAGCAAAACCCCGCTTTATACCCTGTTGTGCACAAACTTATCCACAGTTGCAATCTGAACTGAAAATTGACGAGCATCACGCAATCGTTTTCGCTACAATTCCCCGCGTCGAAAATGCAGGGAGATATTCATCAAATAGGGTCTCTGCGGATCGATTTTTATCAAAATAGCGTGCGGCAGGCCAAAATTAAGTGTGCTTTTCCGCTTATCCTAGCCATCAACGCGCTAATGACAGGCCGGTCGTCCCCTTTTCGGGACGTTATCTGAATCTGTTCCTCTATATATAGAAGAAGTATCAGGTAGAGATTCACGTAACGCTCTATTTATAGCGAATGAAAAACTGCGATTCCAAAGCCAAGGGATAAAACCATGCAACAACGCCGTCCAATCCGCCGTGCTCTGCTTAGTGTGTCTGATAAAGCGGGTATCATTGAATTCGCCGAAGCGCTTTCTCAGCGTGGCATCGAGTTACTCTCCACCGGTGGGACTGCCCGCCTGTTAGCCGATGCTGGTCTGCCGGTCACCGAAGTTTCTGATTACACCGGTTTCCCGGAAATGATGGATGGCCGCGTTAAGACTCTGCATCCAAAAATCCATGGCGGTATTCTTGGTCGCCGTGGTCAAGACGATGCCATCATGACTGAACATGATATTCAGCCGATCGATATGGTAGTCGTCAATCTGTATCCTTTTGCCGCAACCGTGGCGCGTCCAGATTGTTCACTGGAAGATGCCGTTGAGAATATTGATATCGGCGGGCCGACTATGGTGCGCTCGGCGGCGAAGAATCATAAAGATGTCGCCATCGTGGTGAAGAGCAGTGACTACGCCGCCATCATTACCGAGCTGGATAATAATGACGGTTCCCTGACCTACCCAACCCGTTTCAATCTGGCGATTAAAGCATTCGAGCATACCGCTGCCTACGACAGTATGATCGCCAACTACTTCGGCACCATGGTTCCGGCCTACCACGGCGAGACCGAGCAGCCTGCGGGTCACTTCCCACGGACTCTGAATCTTAACTATATTAAGAAGCAAGATATGCGTTACGGTGAAAACAGCCACCAGCAAGCTGCCTTCTATATAGAAGAGAATCTGCAAGAAGCTTCCGTCGCCACCGCAGAACAGTTGCAAGGCAAGGCGCTCTCTTACAACAATATCGCTGATACCGATGCCGCATTGGAGTGCGTGAAAGAGTTCAACGAGCCGGCCTGTGTGATCGTCAAGCACGCTAACCCTTGTGGCGTGGCGATGGGTGACTCCATTCTTGCCGCTTACGAAAGCGCATACAAAACTGACCCCACCTCTGCTTTTGGCGGCATTATTGCCTTTAACCGTGAGTTAGATGCTGCAACCGCGCAAGCGATCATCAGTCGCCAGTTTGTGGAAGTGATTATCGCGCCAAGTGTCAGCGTCGACGCCTTAAGTGTTCTGGCGGCTAAACAAAACGTGCGTGTGTTGACCTGCGGTCAGTGGCAGGCGCGCTCTGCCGGTCTGGATTTCAAACGTGTGAATGGCGGTTTGCTGGTACAAGATCGTGATTTAGGTATGGTGACAGAAGCGGATCTGCGCGTGGTGTCCAAACGCCAGCCAACCGCGCAAGAGCTGCGTGATGCGCTGTTCTGCTGGAAAGTGGCTAAGTTCGTTAAATCCAACGCCATTGTCTATGCCCGCGATAATATGACCATCGGGATAGGCGCAGGCCAGATGAGCCGTGTTTACTCCGCGAAGATCGCCGGAATCAAAGCCGCCGACGAAGGTTTACAGGTTGCTGGTTCCGCCATGGCATCTGATGCTTTCTTCCCGTTCCGCGATGGCATTGATGCCGCCGCTGCCGTTGGCATCACTTGCGTGATCCAGCCGGGTGGTTCTATTCGCGATGACGAAGTGATTGCTGCTGCGGATGAACACAATATCGCGATGATCTTTACTGACATGCGTCATTTCCGTCATTAATTAAACCGCTTAACGGAGTCACCCGATGAATATTTTGATTATTGGTAACGGTGGACGCGAACACGCACTGGGCTGGAAAGCTGCGCAATCGCCTTTAGCGGATAAAATCTATGTCGCACCGGGCAATGCCGGTACGGCGCTGGAACCTCGCTTAGAAAATGTGGCTATCGCCGCGACGGATATTGCGGGCTTGCTGGCCTTTGCCCAAAGCCATGATATCGGCTTGACCATTGTTGGCCCAGAAGCGCCGTTAGTGATTGGTGTGGTGGATGCGTTCCGTGACGCGGGTCTGACGATCTTCGGCCCGACGCAAGCAGCAGCTCAGTTAGAAGGCTCCAAAGCGTTCACCAAAGATTTCTTGGCACGGCACAATATTCCTACCGCGTTCTACCAGAACTTCACTGAGATCGAACCAGCGCTGGCCTATGTTCGCAAGATTGGCGCGCCAATCGTGATTAAGGCTGACGGACTGGCAGCAGGTAAAGGTGTGATTGTCGCCATGACGTTGGACGAGGCGGAAACTGCTGTTCACGACATGCTGGCAGGCAATGCTTTTGGTGATGCAGGCCACCGTATCGTGGTGGAAGAGTTCCTCGACGGCGAAGAAGCCAGCTTTATCGTGATGGTTGATGGCGAAAATGTGCTGCCAATGGCCACCAGTCAGGACCATAAACGCGTCGGCGATGGCGATACCGGCCCGAATACCGGCGGGATGGGGGCTTACTCACCAGCCCCCGTGGTGACCGATGAGATCCACCAGCGTGTGATGGATCAGATTATCTGGCCAACCGTGCGCGGCATGGCAGCGGAAGGGAATGTCTATACCGGCTTCCTATACGCGGGCTTGATGATTTCAGCGGATGGGCAACCGAAAGTTATCGAATTCAACTGCCGCTTTGGTGACCCAGAAACGCAACCCATCATGCTGCGGATGCGTTCTGATCTGGTCGATCTTTGTCTGGCAGGTGCGCAAGGCAAGCTCAACGAGAAAACCTCTGACTGGGATGAGCGCCCTTCACTGGGTGTGGTGCTGGCAGCGGGCGGTTATCCAGCAGATTATCGCCAAGGCGATGTGATCCATGGATTGCCGCAACAAGAAGTGGCCGACGGGAAGGTTTTCCATGCGGGGACGCAGTTGAATAGTGATAATCAGGTGGTAACCAGCGGCGGGCGCGTATTATGCGTGACGGCACTGGGGGCCACTGTCGCTGAGGCGCAGCAACGTGCTTATCAGTTAGCGGCGGATATTCACTGGGAAGGCAGTTTCTGCCGTAAAGATATTGGCTATCGGGCGATTGCCCGCGGTAAGTAACTGACTCGTAGCAAGTAATGGCTAGCAGTCACGACTTTCGATGGGCACGGTTCGCTGTGCCCATTTGCATTTTAGCGATGCTATAAACTGCCGGCAGTGGGTTCCCAGCGGCAGAAATCTTGATTGGCGACCAGCAGCAGTTGCTGACCTTCCGGTGAGTCCAGCCATGCGACACCTAAAGGTTGCGCACTCTTCCCGCCGCGCTGACTCAACCATACCTGCGAGTTATCATCGAGACTCAACCGTAATGTTTTTCCGGCACAGGTGGTGACGATGCCATCCTGCCAGCCCCCCTGAATTAATCTGACGTTTCCGACGCGCAGTGCGCTGCTCAGATCCAGAATACGTTTCGCTTCCAACTGATAAACCGCAATCTCATCAGCTGAGAGCTGTTCACGTCGCTCGGCTAATTGCCGCTGCATAAAGCTCACCTGCCCCTGCTCATCGAAACGCAGCTCGACACTCTGTGGGTTATGGCCTAAATCGTTGCGACGAATTTCATGCAAAATACCATTTTGGTATTCATAGAAGGTCACGCGGGTATTGTCCCCGGAGTAGGGGCTATAGACGCTCATCAACACCAGTGGCTGTTGCTGCGCATTATCCTGACGCCATAAACGCACCACGCCGCTATCGGCGATGTATCCGCTGGCACTGAATTGGGGGGAGCCTGACTGACTGCTACAGGCGCTGAGACCAAAGGCTAAGCCGAGGGTCATCAGCACCCGCTGCATAAACAAAAGGGGTTTTGTCACCCCCCTGCTTATTATTTTCACTGACACACTATTAAGATTTAACAGAATCTTTCAGTGCTTTACCAGAAACAAACGCTGGCACATTAGCTGCAGCAATTTTGATTTCTTTACCAGTCTGTGGGTTGCGGCCAGTGCGCTCATTACGATGGTTTACTTTAAAAGTACCGAAACCAACCAATTGTACTGGATCACCGTCTTTCAGAGATTCGGTAATTGCAGCCAGTGTGGACTCCAAAGCAGCTTTAGCTTGAGCTTTAGAAAGGTCCGCTTTGTCCGCGATTACGTCAATCAGTTGAGTCTTATTCATAAGTTATCCTTACAGTGTGTTTATCGTTTGCAAAGCATCAAGTGCGACGGATATGCCAAATGACAGCACTCTCCTGCATACACGCACCGATAGCCACTTTTTTTCGCCCCCCAAATGTAGAACAGACAGGGGGCAGATGTGAAGCCTTAAGACGTGACAAATCAGGCGTTAAATCACGTTTTCTTGCCTTATTGCGTTAAATTTATGCCAATGTTGCTAACAGCCGCTTCCCGCAGGTCAGATCGTAACCCTTTTATCAAATCCAGGTCGCGCTCTTCACAGTCAGCCAACAGGCGAAAAATCTCCCATTGGATGTCCCATTCTTCTTCAACCGCGGGTAAGACTTTTAGCTCTTCATCGGTCATTTCTTTACCCGCCAATGTCATTTCTAACATGGCTACGGTACGAATGGATGCTTCGCTGATCGCGATGGCATGTTCCAGTGTTTCTCCACTCAAACGCGAATGGATAGCCTCACTCAATGCGATACAGGCATCGATAGCAGGATAAACACCGTAAATAACATAGTCATCAGCTGAAGGAATTGCCTCTTCCAACTTCTCCAACTGACTATCAAAATTCACTTTAGCGTCTTTTACGACCAACGTTTCCCAGATAAGGTCCAGAATGCGCCGATAAACCGCCGGATCGCCAAATTCTGTTTCCAGACAAAACTGCTGATAGTTGGGATACATCCGTTCGCACAAACAAGCCATGAAAGTCAGGTGTTGCCAGCTCTCCAGCTTTTCGAGACGTAGATGAATCGGATTACGTATCATGATGAGTTCTCATTATTCATTATCTGCGCGGCAGTGTACCCGAAATTAAATCATATCCCTATTGTTGCCAAGCAAATCAGGAGTTTTCCGCATCCAACGTTGAAATTGCGGGCGGTTTGAGGCGATAGCATCCGCCCAACGGGTCGGTTCCGGCAAACGGTAACCCGCCATACAGCGCTGAACCCACGTCAATGCGCTATCCACACTCACCTGATGTCCCGGCGATATAAACAGTGGATTGCAGCGGATTTTACTGCGCCATACCCAGCCAAGCTGCTCATTGCCATCAATCAGCGGTTGTAGTGCGCCGTTATCACTCTCTAGCGGCTGAAAATGCCCACACAGGCGGCTTTTGGCGACACCAATGGTGGGCACATCCACTAACAGGCCAAAATGGCTGGCAACCCCTAAACGGCGTGGATGCGCAATACCCTGCCCATCAACAAAAACCAGATCAGGCCGTTGCTGGAGCTTCGCCCAGGCGGCCAATAGTGCAGGATATTCACGAAAAGAGAGTAAACCGGGGATATACGGTAGTGAAGTTTCTACCCGCGCAATCTGATATTCCACCAGCTCGAGCGAGGGATAGCGCAAAATCGCGATAGCAGCACGGGTCACCTCCCCCTGCTGCTCGAAACCCACATCAGCGCCAGCAATAAAGCGTACCGACTGACCAAGAGGATTAGTCAGCACAGGAGCATCTTGCAGTAACACCTCAGATGCTCGCTGTTGCTGTTCTGCCCTTAGCGCTTTAGTATCAATCATCTGGCAACCTATTCAGATAATTTATTGGTGATAAGGCCGTGATAACGCATGCACCGCTTTAACAAAAGCACCAGCATGTTCTGGCGGGACATCCTGATGAATACCGTGGCCTAGATTAAACACGTGCCCTTCACCTTGCCCAAAGCTGGCTAAGATGGTGCTGACTTCTTGCTCAATACGCGCAGGCGGTGCATACAGGATGGAAGGATCCATATTGCCTTGCAGCGCAACTTTGTCACCCACGCGGCGGCGCGCATCGGCAAGATCAGTGGTCCAATCTAGTCCCAGTGCATCACAGCCGGTGACGGCCATCGCTTCCAGCCACTGCCCACCGCCTTTGGTGAACAAGGTGATCGGCACACGGCGACCTTCATTTTCACGGATCAGACCATTGACGATTTTATGCATGTAATTCAAGGAGAACTCAAGGTAGTCACGACCTGTCAGCACACCGCCCCAGGTATCAAAGACCATCACTGATTGTGCGCCAGCCTTGATTTGCGCGTTGAGATACAAAATAACGCTATCAGCCAGTTTATCCAGCAACAGATGTAGCGTTTGTGGCTCGGCGTACATCATTTTTTTCAGTTTGGTGAAGGCTTTGCTGCTACCGCCCTCGACCATGTAGGTCGCCAGTGTCCATGGGCTGCCGGAGAAGCCAATCAGCGGCACTTGCCCTGCCAGTTCACGGCGAATAGTGCGCACCGCATTCATGACGTAGCCCAGTTCCTGCTCAGGGTCAGGGATCGGCAACTTTTCAACATCGGCACGGCAGGTAATCGGTGACTGGAAGCGTGGACCTTCGCCGGTTTCAAAATAGAGCCCCAGCCCCATGGCATCCGGGATGGTCAGAATGTCTGAAAACAAAATCGCTGCATCCAGTGGATAACGACGCAATGGCTGCATCGTCACTTCACAGGCCAACTCCGCGTTTTTGCACAGTGACATAAAATCGCCTGCAATCGCGCGGGTGGCTTTATATTCTGGCAAATAACGGCCCGCCTGACGCATCATCCATACCGGTGTAACATCAACCGGTTGACGCAATAAAGCCCGCAGATAGCGATCGTTTTTCAATTCATTCATGGTGAAGCTCCCTTAATTATCTGGCGGCCATCTTTTATTTGGCCGCATTGTAGCATGCCAGATTCAGCTTTCCTGCTCACTGCGGCACAAGACCACCGTATCTTCAATCAACCTGCGGGCCACGGTACCTGGCGGCGGCAGTAACGGAAGTTGGTCGTAGCGATACCAACCGGCATTGAGCAACTCTTTCGGATCGTGCCGCAGTTCGCCGCTATCGTACTCCGCCATGTAAGCCACCATTAGCGAGTGCGGGAATGGCCAAGGTTGTGACGTCACATAGCGCAGATTTTTAATCTGGATATTGCTCTCTTCCATCACCTCGCGGGACACCGCTTGCTCCAGTGTTTCGCCCACTTCGACAAAACCGGCCAGCACCGTATTGATGCCGCCACGATGCCGCACATGCTGCGCCAATAAGATTTCATCACCACGGCGAATGGCAACAATCACACATGGGGCGATTTGCGGATAATAGCGTTCACGGCAGTGGTTACACAGGCAAGCCCATTCGGTGCGGCTAGCGTGCATTTGATGGCCGCAATAACCGCAGAAGCGGTGGGAGCGATAAAACTCCGCCAATTGCACACCCCGCCCAGCCAGTTGGAATAAGCCGCGATCCACCTCCAGCAATTGGCGCACTGATCCCATGTCGGTCGGCATGATCTGGCGAATCAGCCAAACCGCCTGCCCCTGCCATTCACCAATCTGTCTGGCGGTTGCGCCCTGTAGTGACCAATTGGCGGCATTACCTTGCGGCAGTTCCCCTTTTGGCAGCCATAATTTGTTTTCATGGCTGACGATCCACCAGCCACTCTCTTTACCCGTAAGTTGTAGTTCCATATCGTTGTTGCACAACCTCGACTTCACTGGCAATCTAGAATCTGGCTTGTTACATTTTTGTAACTCATTATTACTTCACGGAGTCGTTCATGCTCAATCGACTGGAAAGCTTGACTCAACGCGTTGGCGGCAGTAATGAATTAATTGATCAATGGCTTCATGCTCGTAAAGAGCTCTTAGTTTCGTATTGCGCAGTGATCGGTATTAAGCCGCGAAAAGAAAAGCATACCCCGCTTAATGAAAAAGCGCTGGAGAACTTTTGTCATAACTTGGTGGATTATCTCTCTGCTGGTCATTTTCACATCTACGACAGAATTATCAAGCAGGTAGAAGGCGAGTCCAGCCCAAGAATGGCGCTGACCACCAAAGTTTACCCTGCGTTAAAAAATAACACTCAAACTATCATGTCATTCCACGATCGTTATACAAATACTGAAATCGATGACGATGATAGCTGCACCGAGTTCCAGCAGGCGTTATCCGATATCGGCGAAGCTCTCGACGCCCGTTTCCAGTTAGAAGACCAGTTAATCAAATGGGCAGCAGAGTCCTGGCAAGCCGCCCAACCAGAAAATACGTAGTACGTGAGGATTTGGAGCACCGCCCAAATTCAAAGTGGCAAGTAAAATAGCTTACAACCCGTTTACGCTATTGTAGTTTTAATACAACCTCATATACTGAGGACTCTTGTCGGAGTGCCTAGCGCAGGCTTTTTTAGGAAAGCAAACGCAGGCTGAGACCGTTAATTCGGGATCCGCGGAACCTGATCGGGTTAGTACCCGCGAAGGGAACAAGAGTAATTTATCGCTACAGGACCGGTCTTCCCCTTCACAGGTGGCTTCCGGTCACTGGCCAACATCGTTACTCCCGCCAAGCTCCAGACAAGCAATTTTCCCTATACACCACACTGGTAGGAATTTGCTATGTCTAATAATACAACGTCAGCCACCACTCAAAACCCATCGCGCCCGCGTAAAGGCATCCCTCGTAAACAACAGCGCGAAGAAGCCCAACAGTTTATTGATAGTTTACAGGGCGTCACCTTCCCCAACTCCCAGCGCATCTACCTGCAAGGCTCACGACCTGACATTCAGGTGCCGATGCGTGAGATCCAACTTAGCCCGACCTTGATCAGCGGCAGCAAAGACGATCCTCGCTACGAAGATAACGAAGCCATTCCGGTTTACGACACCTCCGGCCCTTATGGCGATCCCCTCGCCAAATTGGATGTCCATGTGGGGCTGCCCAAATTGCGGGCCAGCTGGATTGCCGATCGTCAGGATACCGAAGTCCTTACCTCAGTCAGTTCAGGCTTTACCCAGCAGCGCTTAGCGGACGAAGGTTTAGATCATCTGCGCTTTGAGCACTTACCGAAGCCGAAAAAAGCCATCGAGGGCAAGTGCGTCACCCAACTGCACTATGCTCGCGCAGGGATTGCCACGCCAGAAATGGAGTTTATCGCCCTACGTGAAAATATGGGGCGAGAAAGAATTCGTGGCGAAGTCTTGCGCCACCAGCACCCTGGGCAGAATTTCGGGGCCAATTTGCCGGAAAATATTACGGCAGAATTCGTGCGCCAAGAGGTTGCCGCAGGCCGCGCCATCATCCCCGCCAATATTAATCACCCAGAAGCTGAACCCATGATTATTGGTCGCAATTTCTTGGTCAAAGTGAATGCCAACATCGGCAATTCGGCGGTGACCTCCTCCATCGAAGAGGAGGTGGAGAAGCTGGTGTGGTCAACCCGCTGGGGGGCCGATACCGTGATGGATTTGTCTACTGGCCGCTATATCCATGAAACTCGCGAATGGATTTTGCGTAACAGTCCGGTGCCGATCGGAACAGTGCCTATCTATCAAGCGCTGGAAAAAGTGAATGGCGTGGCTGAAAATCTGACCTGGGAGATGTTCCGCGATACCTTGCTGGAGCAGGCGGAGCAAGGGGTGGATTACTTTACTATCCACGCAGGTGTGTTGCTGCGCTATGTGCCGATGACCGCCAAACGCCTAACCGGTATCGTCTCTCGCGGCGGTTCTATCATGGCGAAGTGGTGCCTGTCCCATCATCAGGAGAACTTCCTCTATCAGCATTTCCGCGAGATTTGCCAAATTTGCGCCGCTTACGACGTTTCACTATCACTGGGTGATGGCTTGCGCCCCGGTTCTATTCAGGATGCCAATGACGAAGCCCAATTTGCTGAATTACATACGCTGGGTGAATTAACCAAGATCGCTTGGGAATATGATGTTCAAGTGATGATCGAAGGCCCCGGCCATGTGCCGATGCAGATGATCCGCCGCAATATGACCGAGGAGCTGGAGCACTGCCACGAAGCGCCGTTTTATACCTTGGGGCCGCTCACCACCGACATCGCACCGGGTTACGATCACTTCACCTCGGGCATTGGAGCGGCAATGATCGGCTGGTTTGGTTGCGCCATGCTCTGTTACGTCACACCAAAAGAGCACCTGGGCCTGCCGAATAAAGACGATGTAAAACAGGGGCTGATCACCTACAAGATCGCCGCCCACGCGGCTGATCTGGCCAAAGGCCACCCCGGCGCGCAGATCCGCGATAACGCCATGTCGAAAGCCCGGTTTGAATTCCGCTGGGAAGATCAGTTCAATCTGGCCCTTGATCCCGAAACCGCGCGCGCCTATCACGATGAAACCCTGCCACAAGAGTCGGGCAAAGTGGCCCACTTCTGTTCCATGTGTGGGCCAAAATTCTGCTCAATGAAAATCTCGCAAGAAGTGCGCGACTATGTTGCTACACAGGAACATGCTGCTGCACAGGAACAAGCCGCCGCACCAGAACAGACCTCAGCACAAAAACCGGCTGTCACGGCGCAACCCATCCAGATTCAACAAGCAGGTATGGCGCAGATGTCGGCGGAATTTCGCTCTCGTGGCAGCGAGTTGTACCACAGCGCCAACATCCGGCAGAGCGAGGTCAACGATGAACAAGCCTAACGCCCCCTTTGCCGCCACTGAACACCGACTGGGTTTGTACCCAGTGGTGGATTCGCTGGTCTGGATCACCCGGCTATTAGCCAGCGGCGTAACCACCCTCCAACTGCGGATCAAAGATCTTGATGAGACACAGGTGGAGCAGGATATTGCCGCTGCTATTGAATTGGGTAAACACTATAACGCCCGCCTATTCATCAATGACTATTGGCGGCTGGCGATTAAGCATGGTGCTTACGGTGTGCATCTGGGGCAAGAAGATCTGGCGATCGCCGATTTAGTGGCGATTCAGCAGGCCGGATTGCGGCTGGGCGTGTCGACCCACGATGAGCATGAGTTGGCGCGAGCCCGTGAACTGCGTCCTTCCTATATCGCCCTCGGCCATATTTTCCCGACCCAAACCAAGCAGATGCCCTCTGCCCCGCAAGGAGTAGAAGCCTTAACACGACAGGTGAGCAACACGCCGGATTACCCCACAGTTGCCATTGGCGGTATCAGTTTGGCGCGCACTCCTCAGGTGCTCGCCAGCGGCGTAGGGAGTGTGGCGGTGGTCAGTGCCATCACGCAAGCCGCCGACTGGCAGCTCGCGACCGCGCAGTTATTGCGACTGGTGGAAGGTAAGGAGCCAACTTATGCAGGATAACACATTGAGTGATCAAGATTTTCTACGCTATAGCCGCCAGTTGCTATTGGAAGATCTTGGCCCCGAGGGGCAGCAAAAACTGAAACAAGCCAGCGTACTGATTGTCGGCCTGGGTGGCCTTGGCTCGCCAGCGGCACTCTATCTTGCCGCCGCTGGCGTAGGAAAATTGTGGCTGGCAGATGATGATGCCTTAGAGATAAGTAACTTACAGCGGCAGGTGCTCTATCGCACGGCAGATATTGGTCAAAGCAAGGCCAAATTGGCTCAGCGACATTTGCAAGGTCTGAACCCGCAGATCGAGGCCATCACTCTCGACCAGCGGCTGACGGGCAGCACCTTAACCGATGCCGTCGCGGCAGTGGATTTAGTGCTCGATTGCTGTGACAACATGGAAACCCGCCATCAGGTGAATGCCGCCTGCGTGCAAGCGGGCAAGCCACTGATCAGCGGCAGTGCCGTCGGCTTTAGTGGTCAGTTGCTGATTATCGAACCCCCTTACGCCCACGGCTGCTACGCCTGCTTGTATCCCAGCAAAGAGACGCAACAGCGAAACTGCCGCACCGCCGGTGTATTGGGGCCGGTAGTCGGAGTGATCGGCACCTTGCAGGCATTGGAGGCGATCAAAATGTTAGCGGGGCTGCCCTCGGCACTCAGTGGCAAATTACGTCTTTTCGATGGCAAACAGCAAAGCTGGAGCACGCTACAACTGAGCAAAGCCAGTCATTGTCCGGCTTGCGGAGGCAGAGCGTGAAGATTTCACTCAATGATGAATTGATCGCGCTGGAGAATCCGCTGACAGTGCAGGGGCTGTTAACTCAACTGGGTTACAACCAGCCGGGTAGCGCGCTGGCGATCAATCAAACCATTATCCCCCGTGATACTTGGCACGACCGCCTATTGCAGGACGGGGATGACATTTTGCTGTTTCAAGCTATTGCGGGAGGCTGACATGCTGAAAATTGCCGATACTACTTTTACCTCAAGATTATTGACCGGAACCGGAAAGTTTTCGACGCCCGCACTGATGTTGGCGGCGCTACAGGCGTCCGGTTCGCAGCTCATCACCATGGCGATGAAGCGGGTTGACCTGAAATCAGGCAACGATGCCATTCTCGCCCCCTTGCGCCAGTTGGGTGTGCGCTTGCTGCCCAATACCTCGGGGGCGAAAACCGCCGAGGAAGCGGTGTTTGCGGCGCGTCTGGCCCGTGAAGCGCTCGGCACCCATTGGGTGAAATTGGAGATTCACCCGGACGTAAAGTATCTGCTGCCTGACCCAATAGAAACCCTGAAAGCCGCTGAAATATTGGTGAAAGAGGGTTTTGTGGTATTGCCTTACTGCGGCGCGGACCCGGTTTTGTGCAAGCGACTGGAGGAAGCGGGCTGCGCCGCCGTCATGCCATTGGGCGCGCCTATTGGTTCAAATTTGGGATTACGCACCCGCGATTTTCTGCAAATTATTATCGAGCAAGCTAAGGTGCCAGTGGTGGTTGATGCCGGTATTGGTGCGCCAAGCCATGCGCTTGAGGCGATAGAACTGGGTGTGGATGCTGTGCTGGTGAATACCGCGATTGCTGTCGCCCGTTCGCCAGTGCAAATGGCCCACGCTTTTCGGCTGGCGGTGGAGTCCGGCGAGTTGGCACGTCAGGCGGGGTTGGGGCCTTCACAACGTCAGGCCACGGCCACCAGCCCGCTGACCGGATTCCTCAGCCAGTTGGAGGAGAATCATCATGTCTGAAGATTTTAGTCATCACTGGCAGCAATTGGATTGGGATGATATTTCGCTGCGCATCAATGCTAAAACCGCCCGTGATGTCGAACGGGCGATTAATAGCAGCAAGCCCGACCGAGAAGATCTGATGGCGCTGATTTCACCGGCCGCGCTGGCCTATCTGGAGCCAATGGCGCAAAAAGCGCAACAACTCACTCGCCAACGTTTCGGGAATACCGTGGGTTTTTATGTGCCGTTGTATCTCTCCAATCTGTGCGCCAATGATTGCACTTATTGCGGTTTCTCGATGAGTAACCGCATCAAACGTAAAACGCTGGATGAAACGGAGATCATCCGTGAGTGTGAAGCCATCAAAGCGCTGGGCTTCGAGCACCTGTTATTGGTCACTGGGGAGCATCAGGCAAAAGTGGGCATGGATTACTTTCGTCGCCACCTGCCCACTATTCGCAGTCGTTTTAGTTCACTGATGATGGAGGTGCAACCACTGGCCGAAGAGGAGTATGCGGAGTTAAAAACGTTGGGATTGGATGGCGTGATGGTTTATCAGGAGACTTATCACCCCGCGACTTATCGGCAGCATCACTTACGGGGCCATAAGCAGGATTTCCATTGGCGACTGGCGACCCCCGATCGCTTAGGGCGGGCCGGGATCGATAAGATCGGATTAGGTGCATTGATCGGGCTATCCAATAGCTGGCGCACGGACTGCTATATGTTGGCGGAACACCTATTCTACCTGCAACGGACTTATTGGCAGAGCCGCTACTCAATCTCCTTCCCACGTTTGCGGCCCTGTGCTGGCGGCATTGAACCGGCATCACTGATGAGTGAACCACAACTGCTGCAACTGATTTGTGCTTTCCGTCTGTTTGCGCCGGAGGTGGAGTTATCGTTATCGACGCGTGAATCGCCGTTCTTCCGCGATAATGTGATTCCGGTGGCGATCAACAATGTCAGTGCAGGCTCTAAAACCCAGCCTGGCGGTTATGCTGATGATCACCCTGAGCTGGAACAGTTCGCCCCCCACGATAATCGTTCGCCGCAACAAGTGGCCCACGCCTTAACACAAGCAGGGCTACAACCGGTTTGGAAAGACTGGGATCGTCATTTAGGGCGCGTAATCTCCTAACCGGGACATTGGTGTACTGAAAAATCGAGTAGGAGACAAAAGAGCTGAGTACGGAAGAGCGAGAACGCATTACCCGCCTGTTATACAAAGAAATGCAGGAAATCTACTATGGCCGTAACGTGCCAGAAGTGTGATAAATCGTAGGTAATATCAGCCTTTAAAATCCCGGTTTTTAGCCGGGATTTTTTGTTAACGTTAACGTAACCAAAACGGTAGATCATCTGGGCCAAGAGCATCATATTGAGCTAATGATCGGTGTTGATCGTCTAAATATAAAGGCATGTCTGTGATCACTACTCTTAATGGCTCATACTGATAGTTAGGATAAGATTTAAATTCTTCGAACATTACTTCCGCAGACTCAAGACATTCGAAAAATGCACTAAAATAGCGCGAGAAAATATCAGCAAGTGTCAACAACTCAGGATTCAACTTACTATTTTTATGCCCTACTTGATTAACCTTGTCCCATTCAACAGATGAGTTTGGCAGTTCTGTAAATAATTGCCTTACCTGCATCATCTGATCCTTGGCAGCCAATGCTTCTTCCTGCTTTAGATAGCGCTTATAAAGTCGATCAGTTAAAAGGTGCCAGTTTTGTTTTGGATATTTCCATTCGGAAAAAAATTTCAAACATTCAAAAAACAATGCAACATCATTGACTGTGCCGAGTTCAACTGTAAGAGCTCCTCCGCTAAATCCTATGTGTCTCATTCTGATTTAAACCTTACCGATGAAATGGATACTGCACCGTTTGATTTCTCAACAATACCTCGTCTGATCTCAGCTTGTTGTTTAGCTGTTACCACTTGTCCCCTAACATCAATGACAACCTCTTGTCGCATCCCTGTGGGAAGGTTTTTCTGCCTTTCAATCGCTTGTGCGGCAACATTATTAATCAAGCCATTTTTGTTTGTGACAATGTTATAATTTTTTACTTCGACACTGCAAACATTGCCATGACACCAGTCTGGCCGAACGCTACCTTTAGTACCATAAGGAACTTCCTGACCATCTTTGAAGGAGATTTGCTCCCGCCATCCATCCCCCAAGTCTTTCCCTACATCAACTTCTGACTGCCTATGAGCAGGGCGCGATGCTGGAGCAACGTCATCAATTTCAGCTAGTGCTTTTTTTACCCCAAACTTCTCAACCTGCTTACTGGCAAAACGCACACCTTTCGCCGTGATACTCGCAGCACCCGCGGTGGCACCGACCGCGCCTGTGGCGTAGCCACCAAACTCCAACAGCAGCTTACCGGCTTCTCTTCCTGAATCATAGGCTCCCCTCACGCCGGCCCGCTGGTAGTGGGCCTCCATTCTGTTAATCCGGGCCAGCCAGTCTTGCTTAACACTTTGCACCACCGTGACAATAACATCATCACTGTTAACCAGCTCTCTCAGTGCGGCAATAGCCTGCCGAGGCTCTTTTAGCATCCCCAGCAATTCAACGGCGCTGTCGTAGAGCCCTTCTGGCACTCCTGCAACAATGCCGGCCGCAAAAGCCCCGTCCTGTGTGGTGCTGGTCAGCCCCCAGTCAATAAAGACTTTGCCCTTATCCGCCAATGTTTCAGCCGCCGCCATTTCAGCTTCCATCAGCTTTTGTTGATGGTGGCTGAGATAGTTATAACGAAATGCAGTTTCGGCGGCATTGGCACCACTGTAGGCACCTTCCGATGTGCCAGTAAATACCGCCCCTACCACACCACCGAAGAACCGAGTTAGCTGGGCTTGACGCTCAGACTTCGCCTGCCACTGTTGCGAGCCGATGAAGTTTTCCCCCATCACCACCCCAGCCAGCTCTGCTGCCAGTGCGCCTGCGGCGGCACCTTTGGCATTGCCACCGCCGATTTCTGCAGCGATACCGGCCATCATCGCATGGCTGACCGCTTTGCCGGGCGCGCCCAACACCGCACCGTTATTGCCAATCAGATTGGCCCCTTCGGCGTGTAACTGGCCGCCAATATTGGCGAGCAGCGCCACGGTCAGATTATCTTTAAAACTGCCGCCGTTGATGCCCGTGTTCAGGCTGGAACTGATGATAGATTGACCCGCGACCCGCTGTGCAACTTTGCTCCAGTCGCCATTGCTCAGCCGTGGCAGTTTGGCGGCAGTGGCTCCGTCAGCGGCGCTCTCCCACCCCATCAGCCCATCAAATCCGCTCAGTGCGCCACCCAGTGCCATCGAGGTGACCAACGATTTTACCGATGATTGACTGCCCAGATCTTTGAAGGTTTGGGAGAGATCCCCCTGATTATTGACCAGTGCGACCGCGGCCTGCGACGCCAGTGCGGAGATCCCCCCAGTCACTGCGCCGCCCGCGACACCGCCGCCCACAGCACTGTTGGCGGTGGCAACCAGCCCCGATCCCGCAGTGGCGACGGCCACACCAATACCAATGACCGCAGCAACCACCGGGTTTAGGTGCTCGCTTTGGTGATCCCAGTGGTGGTAGGCATCCATCACTTTTTGCCACTGCACGTCATCGCGCAGGTACAGCTGTTTCAGCCATTGGTTACCGGGGAGGGCTGCCAGTTCATTAACCGCCGCCTGGACCGATTGGTTATTTCTGGCCTTAACATCAGCGCTGATACCTTGTGCGGCATTAACGGTTAACTCGCCGCCGGTATAGATGGCGGGCAGTACCCATTTGCCCTGCTGATAGCCGTTATCGGTCTGTTTGATGTAAAAACCTTTCGCCAGCGTGGTTTTTTGCGCGAAAGTGGCGTCTTTTACCGCGTCGAAAATCACTTTGCCGTGGGTGCTGGTGAGCCTGGCATTCTGCCCGGCGGCGATTTTGCTGGCCTGATAGGTGCTGTCATCGCGGCTTAACAGGCTAATATCACCTTCGGCGGTGAATTCCGTGACTTTATTGATGCTGGAGTGGCTGACATTATGGTGCGACTTTTTCCGCCCATACCATGTGCGGGTGGTCCAGTGCGCTTCCGAGTGGCTGGTCTCTTCCATCGCTTGGGCGAATAAGTAACCGCCTTCAGCGGCGATGTCCATGACACTTTTAGCCACCAGTTGAGTGGCCTGAAACAGAATGCTGCCGTTTGAAATCAGTGTCAGCGCACCGCCACTGCTCAGTTGCGTCGGCTGTTGCAGCTTTCTATAACTGAAATTATCGCCGCCGCCCTGATGCTCTTCGTTAAGCAACGACTCAAAACGCATATTGTTGCCAGAGGTTAGCGTCATGTCGTGGCCGGAAGCCAGTTCAGCGCCATAGGTCAGCAGTTGATGGTTCGCTGCCGCGTTGAGTTTTCCCCCCGCCTGCAAGCGGGTGACCCTATGGCGATCCCGACGTGGGGCAACAGCCGGATAAGGTACCGCCGCCAGTTGGATATTCTGACCGGCCAGCAAAGTCATATTATTATCCGCGGTGATCTCCGTGGTCTGAGCCAGAATATCGCGGCCGGCATTGATTAGGATATTGCCGTTGGCACTTATCTTAGTATCGAGTTCAGGGGTGCGTGAGTCGGGGAAGAACAGGTATATATCATCATGTGGATAGTTGTACTCTTCTATTGTGGCAGGGTTATCAGATATAAATGAGATATCGCGCGCCGTCAGATCAATATCGTGAGTAGAGTGCAGGTTAATATCTCTCCCCGCGTCCAGCGTGATTCCCTTTAGCGACAGGCTATTACCGGAATTTATATTAATATCCGCACGACTTTTTAATTTCCCCGGTAACGTGAGCAATTGATTAAACAGCTGTATATTCTGCTCGCGAGTGAAAATTTTTCTGTCATGAATGGGTTCTATCAGATCTTTGCTGTGCGTAATGTTAATATCTTGACTTGCCGATAAGTTAATATTACCGGCAGGATGCAAAAGCGTATCTATCAAATTAATATCATTACCGGCCATCGCAGTGAAATCACCAGTTGCATTGATCTGGCTGATAATTCGTTGTTGATCAGGTTGAAGATAATGTGCTCTGTCATATATTGGCTTGAATTCAACATTCCCTTGGCGACTAAGCAACGTGATATCCCGTCCAGAAATTTCACCGTGTATCCCATTAATATCATTGAGTGCTGCAAGGGAGACATCTCTACCTCGCAGCGCACTGTTATTTAAATAAATATTATCTTCAGCAATTAACGTGATATCACCACTGGCATGTATCAGTTCATTATTGGTGGTTATAGTATTGGCATTTAATAGGATGTTTTTACCCTGTAGGATAGGTTGAGTCAGTTCTTTTAACTCTAAGATTGTATAGAACCTATTATCACTTTCCGGGATCTCCGTGGATAAATTAATACGGCTATTAAAATCAAGCACAATATTCCCCCCAGCAGTGATGGCGGCAGGATATTTTTCAGCTTCACTCCATGGGGCGTACCACTCAGTTATCCTCCCATAATTTTCATCACGCATTACTCCTCGTACTTCATAATCATAAATATCATCCTGTACCCAGTTACTGTGGCTACGGTTTAAAAAGTCATTCCCTGTGAGAAAAATATCTTTTTTTGCCCCAACATTACTGACATTGTTAGTTAGCTGGTCAGAATTGATATACAGATTATTACCGGAGTAGAGTGTGGCAGCAGGTGTTTCCGCTGTTATCTCATACAAACTTCTCTCTGTATTTAATTTATATAAAGACCATTGCCCAAGTATATGAACAGTTCTGAAATCTGCGATGCCGAACCATCCTGTAGGACCTTCACCGTGAAGTTGTTGTTTAGAAAATGTTGCTACTGTCTTATATGGGTAATGATTCTCATCGTAAGCATAAATCATTGCGCTGGTCGAATCTGGTGTTAATTCTCTCCATTCTGCGTTAAATACCTGACGGGTATTTTCCAGCTTATCTGTACGAATAATTAAATCACCGACGCCGGTTTTAATGCTGCCGGACTTATTTTCAACCAGTGCATTTTTATTCCCTGCAGCATCTTTTTGTATCCACATCTGGTTATTCGCATACAGTTCAGCCGATGGCCCCGTATTACGTACCTGATGACTGAATAACCGCATATCACACTCGGCTTTCACCTGACCAAAATTATTAAGTTCAGTCGTCGCTAAGGTAATATCACGCCCACTGCGTAATTGACTGCCCGCAGCGACAGTGGTCTTTTTGCCAATAACATTGAGATCTTTTTTCGCCGTCACATTGCCGAAAGTCAGATCCCCCGCAGTATCTATAGTGATATCACCTTGATGACTGACGATATTGTTAAGATTGGCAGCAACGTCTTTTTCCGTGATAACCAGTCGGATGCGATTGGCGTACATGCCGCCCACGTTTTTGGTGTCCAGTGCCAAGACCGGAGCCGCACCCGTTGCTGTTTGTGGCTTAATACGACCCAGTTGGTCATCAACCTGATTAACGCCCAAAATAACATCAAGGTGATTGGCCCGGACTTCCCCCTCAAGTGCCAGAGAGCGGCTGATCAGTTGGGCATAATCTTGTGATTGGCTATCGAACCCTTTATCACCGACGGTGATGGTTCCGCCCATCACATTGAACCGCTCCAGCTCACCTTGCGGGCTCAATATCGGTGTACCCGTGGTTAAGGTGATGCCGCTGGCATTGATAAAACTACAACCATTGCAAGTCAAACCATTAGGGTTGGCGATAATCACATCGGCTTTCTGGCCGAAGATCTCCAGCTTACCCGCCAGTGTTGTCGGCTTGTTGCTGATGACTTCATTGATGATTAATTTCGCACTCTCGCCATTAAAATGGGGATTGGCTGCCAACCGACCTGCCAGCACAGACTGCCCCGCCTCTGTGGCATTATTCAGCACGATTCCGTTAGCGCCGACATTAAGTTCGCTATAGGGGGTATGGGAAACTCCATTCGCATCGGGCGCACGGATAGCAATCACTGGCAGAAACGCCGGTGTTTGCTGAGCGGCGATGACCGGGTGGAGGGGTTGTATTGCGGTAAGATAAATCAGTAGCCAGCTGGCCAGCTGGCCAGACGCCTAAATCGATAAGCATTTCCTTCCATAAGATCACCTTCCTGGTGTTGCGTGGGTTATCAGCAAACTCGCTATCTGACAGGCAAACAGCACGTGAGCCGGAGAGAACAACTCACGCATTAGCCTACGCAATTTGGGGTGAAAATCTTATTGTGGTTTGGCTGATTTAATATTTTAACAGCTTATTATTTCGACTATTTATGATTAGCGCCCCATCAAAAAATGTAAATCGCCCGGTGGAATAAGTGGGCTAATAGGGTTACGGGTGTGTAGGGGCTTTCACCGCCAAGTCGCCTTTTATTCACCACAGCCAAAGGGCTGCGCCGTCAAGACACTACGCGCCATGCCCGCGCATAACAAAAAAAAACCGCTCCCGAAGGAGCGGTTTTTAGCTTGGTGACGAACAAAGAGCTTAGTCTTTGCTGTTACCGAAACCGGCGTTGAGCAATTCAGCCAGGTTAGCCGTTGCTTCATCCGCGCTAACTTGCGGAACAGCTTGTACTTCACCTTGAGCTTTACGGCGCGCACGATCCTGATGATAAGCGTAACCGGTACCGGCTGGAATCAGACGGCCCACGATAACGTTCTCTTTCAGGCCACGCAGTTCATCACGTTTACCGGCAACTGCCGCTTCGGTAAGAACGCGCGTGGTTTCCTGGAACGAAGCCGCAGAGATGAAGGACTCGGTCGCCAAGGATGCCTTGGTGATACCCAGCAGGTCACGGGTAAACGTGGCCTCGATTTTGCCTTCAGCTGCCAGCTTACGGTTAGCGATTTTAACGCGAGACATTTCTGCCTGCTCGCCTTCCAGGAAGTCGGTGCTACCTGCGTCAACAATGGTGCCTTTACGCAGCATCTGACGAACGATAACTTCAATGTGTTTATCGTTAATCTTAACGCCTTGCAGACGGTAAACTTCCTGCACTTCGTTGGTGATGTAACGAGTAACCGCATGAACGCCACGCAGACGCAGAATGTCGTGTGGAGATTCTGGACCGTCGGAGACCACGTCACCGCGTTCTACAATTTCACCTTCGAACACGTTGAGCTGACGCCATTTCGGAATCATCTCTTCGTATGCATCGCTACCATCCAACGGTGAGATCACCAGACGACGCTTGCCTTTGGTCTCTTTACCGAACGAGATGATCCCGCTGATTTCAGCCAGGATTGCAGGCTCTTTCGGACGACGTGCTTCGAACAAGTCAGCAACACGTGGCAGACCACCGGTAATATCCTTGGTACCGCTTGATTCTTGCGGAATACGCGCCAAGGTATCACCCGCACCGATCTGAATGCCGTCTTCCAACTGTACAATCGCTTTACCTGGCAGGAAGTATTGAGCAGGCATATCTGTACCTGGGATCAATACGTCGTTACCTTTGGCATCAACGATTTTCAGTGCTGGACGCAGGTCTTTACCGCTACCGGTACGCTCTGCTGAATCCAGAACCACCAGAGAAGACAAACCAGTCAGTTCATCGGTCTGGCGAGTAATGGTCTGGCCGTCAACCATGTCCGCGAAGCGAATGAAACCGCTCACTTCGGTCACAACTGGCATGATGTGCGGATCCCAGTTAGCAACAGTTTCGCCGCCAACCACTTCTGCACCATCACCTTTGCCCATTACGGCACCGTAAGGCACTTTGTAGCTCTCTTTAGTACGACCGAATTCGTCAATCAGCTTCAGCTCGGTATTACGAGAAGTAATAACCAGCTTGCCCGCTGCATTGGTGACGAACTTGACGTTGCTCAGTTTCAGCGTGCCTTTGTTCTTAACCTGAATGCTTGATTCTGCCGCCGCACGAGATGCCGCACCACCGATGTGGAACGTACGCATCGTAAGCTGGGTACCCGGCTCACCGATGGACTGTGCTGCAATAACACCAACCGCTTCACCTTTGTTGATGATGTGACCACGTGCCAGGTCGCGACCGTAGCAGTTAGCACACACACCGAAATCGGTTTCACAGCTTACAACTGAACGAACTTTAACGCTGTCGACGGAGTTCTCTTCTAACAGATCACACCATTTTTCGTCCAACAGGGTGTTACGCGGAACCAGGATATCAGCCGTACCCGGCTTGATAACTTCTTCAGCGGTCACACGACCCAGAACGCGATCGCGCAGTGGCTCTTTAACATCGCCACCTTCGATAACCGGAGTCATCACGATACCATTATGGGTACCGCAGTCATCTTCGGTTACAACCAGATCCTGTGCCACGTCAACCAAACGACGAGTCAAGTAACCGGAGTTCGCAGTTTTCAATGCGGTATCCGCCAAACCTTTACGCGCACCATGCGTTGAGATGAAGTACTGAAGTACGTTCAAACCTTCGCGGAAGTTCGCGGTGATTGGCGTTTCAATGATCGAGCCATCTGGTTTAGCCATCAGGCCACGCATCCCTGCCAGCTGACGAATCTGTGCAGCAGAACCACGCGCACCGGAGTCGGCCATCATAAAGATGCTGTTGAAGGAGACCTGCTGTTCGATTTCGCCTTTGCTGTTAACGACGTCTTCTACAGACAAGTTATCCATCATCGCCTTGGCAACACGTTCGTTGGCCGCGGCCCAGATATCGATCACTTTGTTATAACGTTCGCCTGCTGTCACCAGACCGGATTGGAACTGCTCCTGGATCTCGGCAACTTCAGTTTCAGCTTCTTCGATGATCCCTGCTTTCGCATCTGGGATAACCATGTCATCGATACCTACAGAGGCGCCTGAGCGTGCTGCGTAAGCAAAACCGGTGTACATGATCTGGTCAGCAAAGATAACCGTTGGTTTCAAGCCCAGGATGCGGTAACAAGTGTTCAGCATCTTGGAGATGGCTTTTTTGCCCAACGGCTGATTAACGATAGAGTAAGGCAGACCTTTCGGGACAATCATCCACAAAATGGCACGGCCGACAGTCGTATCGATAATGCTGGTGCGTGTTGTGCTTTCGCCTTCGATATTACGAATTTCTTCAGTAATACGGACTTTTACCCGGGCATGCAGAGATGCCAAGCCAGCGCGATAAATACGCTCAGCTTCTTTCGGGCCAGTCAGAACCATGCCTTCGCCTTTGGCGTTAACACAGTCACGAGTCATGTAGTACAGACCCAATACAACGTCCTGAGAAGGAACGATGATTGGCTCGCCGTTCGCTGGTGACAGGATGTTGTTGGTAGACATCATCAACGCACGTGCTTCTAACTGAGCTTCCAGTGTCAGCGGTACGTGAACAGCCATTTGGTCACCATCGAAGTCGGCGTTGTATGCCGCACAAACCAATGGGTGCAACTGGATTGCCTTACCTTCGATCAGAACCGGTTCAAACGCCTGGATACCCAAACGGTGAAGGGTTGGTGCACGGTTCAGCAGTACTGGGTGTTCGCGGATAACTTCATCCAGGATATCCCAAACAACCGCTTCTTCACGCTCAACCATCTTCTTGGCCGCTTTGATGGTGGTAGCAAGACCACGCAGTTCCAGCTTGCCGTAGATGAACGGTTTGAACAGCTCAAGAGCCATTTTCTTAGGCAGACCGCACTGATGCAGACGCAGGTATGGACCCACGGTGATAACCGAACGGCCTGAGTAGTCAACACGTTTACCCAGCAAGTTCTGACGGAAACGACCTTGCTTACCTTTGATCATGTCAGCCAGTGACTTCAACGGACGCTTGTTAGAGCCGGTAATCGCACGACCGCGACGGCCGTTATCCAGCAATGCATCTACTGCTTCTTGCAGCATACGCTTTTCGTTACGTACGATGATGTCAGGAGCAGCCAAGTCCAGCAGGCGCTTCAGACGGTTGTTACGGTTGATCACGCGACGATACAAATCGTTCAGATCAGAAGTCGCAAAGCGACCGCCATCCAATGGAACCAATGGACGCAGATCTGGCGGCAATACAGGCAGCACGGTCAGGATCATCCACTCTGGCTTGTTGCCAGACTGTACGAACGCTTCCAGCAACTTGATACGCTTGGTCAGCTTCTTACGCTTGGTTTCAGAATTTGTTTCGTTCAATTCTTCGCGCAGGATCTCGCACTCAGCTTCCAGATCCATGTTTTTCAACAGGGCTTGAATAGCCTCGGCGCCCATTTTCGCGTCGAACTCATCACCAAACTCTTCCAACGCGTCCAGATACTGCTCTTCAGTCAGGATCTGACGACGTTCCAGGTTGGTCATGCCGCCTTCGATAACCACATAGGATTCGAAGTACAGAACACGTTCGATGTCACGTAATGGCATATCCAGCAACAAACCGATGCGTGAAGGCAAGGATTTCAGGAACCAGATGTGCGCAGTTGGAGAAGCCAGCTCGATATGACCCATACGCTCACGGCGTACTTTGGTTTGAGTCACTTCAACGCCACATTTCTCACAAATAACACCACGGTGTTTCAAACGCTTGTACTTACCGCACAGGCATTCGTAATCTTTTACTGGGCCAAAGATACGGGCGCAGAAAAGGCCGTCACGTTCTGGTTTGAACGTACGGTAGTTAATGGTTTCCGGCTTTTTAACTTCGCCGAACGACCAGGAACGGATCATGTCTGGCGATGCCAGAGCAATTTTGATCGCATCAAACTCTTCGGTCTTAGTTTGCGCTTTCAGAAACTTTAATAAGTCTTTCACGGATTGGCTCCTGTCGGAGTTAGACCTGATAGGCGCCCAAACCTAAGAATATAAAAACCTAGGTTTGAGCGCCCCTGTGACCAGTGCGAACCACCAGCAAACTCCCGGCTATGAGAGCTTGCCGTCTGGTGAAGATTTACTCTTCTTCCAGCTCGATATTGATGCCCAGCGAGCGGATTTCTTTCAACAATACGTTGAAGGACTCCGGCATGCCTGGTTCCATACGGTGATCGCCATCCACGATGTTTTTGTACATCTTGGTACGGCCGTTTACATCGTCGGACTTGACGGTAAGCATTTCCTGCAATGTGTACGCGGCGCCATAAGCTTCCAACGCCCACACTTCCATCTCACCGAAGCGCTGACCACCGAACTGAGCTTTACCACCCAGCGGCTGCTGAGTAACCAAGCTGTAAGAACCGGTAGAACGCGCATGCATTTTGTCATCAACCAAGTGGTTCAGTTTCAGCATGTACATGTAGCCGACAGTAACCTGGCGCTCGAACTGCTCACCGGTACGGCCGTCAAACAGAGTAATCTGACCAGAAGTTGGCAGGCCACCCAGCTGTAACAGTTCCTTGATCTCTTTCTCTGTCGCGCCATCGAAGACTGGAGTTGCGATTGGCATACCTTTTTTCAGGTTCTCAGCCAGACGCAGTACTTCATCATCGGTAAAGGTGCTCAGATCAACTTTCTGACAAACGTTGTCGCCCAGATCGTAGGCTTTCTGGATGAACTCACGCAGTTTGGCAACTTCTTCCTGCTTCTTCAGCATGGCGTTGATTTTCTCGCCGATGCCTTTCGCTGCCATCCCTAAGTGGGTTTCCAAAATCTGACCGATGTTCATACGCGATGGTACGCCCAGCGGGTTCAGAACGATGTCTACCGGCGTACCGTTTTCATCGTAAGGCATATCTTCGATCGGGTTAATCTTGGAGATAACACCTTTGTTACCGTGACGACCGGCCATCTTGTCACCCGGTTGAATCTGACGTTTAACGGCCAGATACACCTTGACGATCTTCAGCACGCCTGGTGCTAAATCATCACCTTGGGTGATCTTACGACGCTTGGCATCCATCTTCTTCTCGAATTCGGATTTCATTTCGTCGTACTGCTCTGCCAACTGTTCCAGCTGGTTTTGCTTGTCTTCGTCGGTCAGGCCCAGTTCGAGCCAGCGATCACGTGGTAACTTGCTCAGCTTGTCAGCTTCGATGCCACCAGAAACCAGTACTGCATGGATACGTGCAAACAGGCCCGCTTCCAGGATCTGCAACTCTTCAGTCAGGTCTTTCTTAGCCTGCTTCAGTTGCATCTCTTCGATTTCCAACGCACGCTTGTCTTTTTCTACGCCATCGCGAGTAAAGACCTGCACGTCAATAACCGTACCGGAAACACCGTTTGGTACACGCAGAGAAGAGTCTTTAACGTCAGACGCTTTCTCACCGAAGATCGCACGTAACAGCTTCTCTTCTGGGGTCAGTTGGGTTTCACCTTTAGGTGTCACTTTACCTACCAGAATGTCGCCGCCAGTCACTTCAGCACCGATATACACGATACCGGATTCATCCAGTTTGGAGAGCGCAGCTTCACCCACGTTAGGGATGTCGGCGGTGATCTCTTCAGGCCCTAACTTGGTGTCGCGAGACACACATGCCAATTCCTGAATGTGGATAGTCGTGAAGCGATCTTCTTGCACCACGCGCTCGGAGACTAAGATGGAGTCTTCGAAGTTGTAACCGTTCCAAGGCATGAAGGCTACGCGCATGTTCTGACCCAATGCCAGTTCGCCCAAGTCTGTTGATGGGCCATCTGCCAGCACGTCGCCGCGCTCGATTGGCTCACCCAGATTCACACACGGCATCTGATTGATGCAGGTGTTCTGGTTAGAACGGGTGTATTTGGTCAGGTTATAAATATCAATGCCTGCTTCGCCCGGATACATTTCGTCTTCGTTAACTTTGATAACGATACGGGATGCATCTACGTACTGAACAGTACCGCCACGTTTGGCTACAGAGGTTACCCCTGAGTCAACCGCTACTGCACGTTCCATACCAGTACCTACCAGCGGCTTATCAGCACGCAGAGTAGGAACCGCCTGACGTTGCATGTTCGCGCCCATCAAGGCACGGTTGGCGTCATCGTGTTCCAGGAATGGAATCAGAGAAGCACCAACGGATACGATCTGCTGGGTAGATACGTCCATGTAGTCAACCTGGTCGCGGCTGAACAGGCTTGATTCGCCTTTGCTACGACAAGTGACCAAGTCTTCCAAGAAGCGACCTTCATCATCCAGGTTGGAGTTCGCCTGAGCGATAACGAAGTTGCCTTCTTCAATAGCAGACAGATAGTTGATTTCATCAGTCACCACACCGTCACGTACACGACGATATGGAGTTTCCAGGAAACCATACTCATTGGTCTGTGCGTACACGGACAAGGAGTTGATCAGACCGATGTTTGGACCTTCTGGCGTTTCGATTGGACATACACGACCGTAGTGAGTCGGATGAACGTCTCGAACTTCAAAGCCAGCACGTTCACGGGTCAAACCACCCGGGCCCAATGCAGAAATACGACGCTTATGCGTGATTTCAGACAGCGGGTTGTTCTGGTCCATAAATTGTGACAACTGGCTGGAACCAAAGAACTCTTTCACCGCGGCCGAAATTGGCTTGGCGTTGATCATGTCCTGAGGCATTAGAGTGTCGAGGTCGCCCAGAGACAAACGCTCTTTAACTGCACGCTCAACACGAACCAGACCTACACGGAACTGGTTTTCAGCCATTTCACCAACGGAACGAATACGACGGTTGCCTAAGTGGTCGATATCATCCACTTCGCCTTTACCGTTACGGATATCGATGAGCTTTTTCATCACTTCTGTGATGTCTTCTTTGCTCAGGATACCGGAACCTTCGATCTCGTCACGCAGCAGTGAACGGTTGAACTTCATCCGGCCAACCGCAGACAAATCGTAGCGGTCTTCAGAGAAGAACAGGTTCTCAAACAGATTTTCAGCTGCTTCACGTGTTGGTGGCTCACCAGGACGCATCATGCGGTAAATCTCAACCAGAGCGCTCAGACGATCGCTGGTTGGGTCAACACGCAGGGTCTCGGAAATATAAGCACCGTGATCCAGGTCGTTGGTGAACAATGTTTCGATTTGCTTGTGACCAGACTGGCTCAGCTTAGCAAGCAGATCCAGTGACAGCTCCATGTTGGCTGCACAGATCAGTTCGCCAGTGTTCTCATCGATGTAGTCTTTTGCGACCACTTTGCCAGCAATGTATTCAACCGGAACTTCGATGCGATCAATGCCGTCTTTTTCAAGCTGACGAATGTGGCGAGCAGTAATACGACGCGCTTTCTCGACGTAAACTTTGCCATTCGCTTCAATATCAAAGGATGCCGTTTCACCGCGCAGACGCTCTGGAACCAACTCCATCTGCAGCTTGTTGTCACGAATCTCAAAAACCACTTTGTCAAAGAACAGATCCAGGATCTGTGTAGTGGTGAAATTCAATGCACGCAGAATGATGGTTGCAGGCAGTTTACGACGACGGTCAATACGGACAAACAGGTTGTCTTTCGGGTCGAACTCGAAATCTAACCATGAACCGCGGTAAGGGATGATACGTGCGTTATACAGCACTTTACCCGATGAATGGGTTTTACCCTTATCACTGTCAAAGAATACGCCAGGACTACGATGCAGCTGAGATACGATAACCCTCTCAGTACCGTTAATGACAAAGGTACCGTTCTCGGTCATGAGTGGAATTTCACCCATGTAGACTTCTTGTTCTTTGATGTCTTTAACCGTACCTTCCGGAGCTTCGCGCTCATAGATTACCAGACGCAGCTTAACGCGCAGCGGTGCGGAATAAGTCACACCACGGATCTGGCACTCTTTGACGTCAAATACTGGCTCACCAAGACGGTAGCTAACGTATTGCAGCTCCGAATTGCCGCTGTAGCTCTGGATTGGAAAAACAGAACGGAATGCTGCTTCTAGGCCGTGCTGCCCTTCGGGATCTTGCTCGATAAATTTCTGGAACGAGTCAAGTTGGATAGAAAGGAGATAAGGTATGTCCAAAACTTGTGGACGTTTACCAAAATCCTTACGAATACGTTTTTTCTCGGTATAGGAGTAAACCATAGGGTTCCTCAGCTCGCTGATCAGTGACCCACTCTGTCCGCCCTAACACTAGGACAGGTCATGCAACACTATTATTTTGATCGAGAAGTCGAAACACTTCTCGGAATACTCTTTTCTATCACTCTTAAACCATTTCATCGCGTTACTTTAACTACCGAGCTACCCGAGTGGGTCGTAGCTGAGAACGCAGTATATTAAGTCGTCAAATAGAAAGGAATATTGGGGGTTAGTCAGTCGCTAAACAGTGTGAAATGCAACTGACGCCCTACAGCGCAAAAAGGCTGATGACTAAAAAGTCACCAGCCATCAGCCTATAAGTTAGGCTGCGAACTCAAAGCTAAACTTACTTGATCTCAACAGAAGCACCAGCTTCTTCCAGAGATTTTTTCAGAGACTCAGCTTCGTCTTTGTTCACGCCTTCTTTCAGAACTGCAGGTGCAGATTCAACCAGGTCTTTAGCTTCTTTCAAGCCCAAGCCAGTTGCGCCGCGAACAGCTTTGATTACTGCAACTTTGTTGTCGCCGAATGAAGCCAGAACAACGTTGAATTCAGTTTGTTCTTCAACAGCTTCAGCAGCAGCAGCAGGACCTGCAGCAACAGCAGCAGCAGAAACGCCGAATTTCTCTTCCATAGCAGAGATCAGTTCAACGATTTCCATTACAGACAGAGCTGCAACGCCTTCCAGAATTTGGTCTTTAGTGATAGTTGACATAACAAGTGTTCCTAAAATACAGAAATAGTTAATACGTTAAAAAGCAATGACTAAAAAAGTGAGGGCGATTAAGCCGCTTCAGCTTCTTTCTGGTCACGCAGCGCAGCCAGAGTACGAACCAATTTGCCAGCAGCGGCTTCTTTCATGGTTCCCATCAGACGTGCGATTGCTTCTTCGTAGGTCGGCAGAGTTGCCAGGCGGTCGATCTGAGCCGCAGGGATTAACTCGCCTTCAAAGGCTGCTGCTTTAACCTCAAATTTTGCATTATCTTTAGCAAATGCTTTGAACAGACGAGCAGCTGCGCCCGGGTGCTCAGTAGAGAATGCAATCAAGGTTGGACCAACAAACGTGTCTTTCAGGCATTCGAATGGAGTGCCTTCAACAATGCGACGCAGCAAGGTGTTACGAACAACTTGCATGTGAACGCCAGCTTCACGACCTGCTTTACGCAGTTCAGTCATTTTATCAACGGTAACGCCACGAGAATCCGCAACAACCGCAGACAGCGCACCTTTGGCTACTTCTTTAACTTCAGCAACAATCGCTTGTTTGCCTTGAAGATTTAGTGCCATTAGTTCTTGCTCCTGGATTAACCGGGGAGTAATTCCCCGGAACTCACGTCACCCAACACACTACAAAATGCAGCGAACGGGCGTTGAAACACGGTGAGCAGAATCCAGCAAAGACTATTCTTTTCAATTCTTTATAAAAAAGAGAAAAAATTTCTTTAGGTTCTGTCACCGTCTACGCAGGAGATTAAGTTCTTTGCAGAACACCTGCGGTCTTGGACGGAGGCTTGGATAAGGCCAAGCTCCAACCGAAAAATTCTGTTTTCTGTTGAGAGAAAAAACACCATCAACAGAAGCATGGGCGTAAGATTCTAGACAAACCTTACGCCCACGTAAAGCGATAAAAGCAAATAGTGATTAGTTCACTACTGCAGTCAGGCCGCTTTGATCAATAGCAACGCCGGCGCCCATGGTAGTGGACAGGCTGATTTTCTTGATATAAACGCCTTTCGCTGTAGCTGGTTTAGCTCGCTTCAGCGCAACAATCAGTGATTCCAAGTTTTCTCTCAATTTCTCTGAGTCGAAATCAACTTTACCGATTGTTGTGTGGATAATACCGTTTTTGTCGTTGCGATAACGAACCTGACCTGCTTTAGCATTCTTAACTGCTTCAGCCACGTTAGGAGTAACAGTACCCACTTTAGGGTTAGGCATCAGGCCACGTGGACCCAAGATTTGGCCCAATTGACCAACAACGCGCATTGCATCCGGGGAAGCAATAACAACGTCGAAGTTCATTTCGCCTTTCTTGATTTGGTCAGCCAGATCTTCCATACCTACCAATTCAGCGCCTGCTTCTTTCGCAGCTTCAGCGTTTGCACCCTGAGCGAAAACAGCAACGCGTACTGAACGGCCAGTACCATGTGGCAACACAGTTGCACCACGAACGTTCTGGTCAGATTTACGTGCGTCGATACCGAGGTTAACGGCAACGTCCACGCTTTCTACGAATTTAGCAGTAGCCAGCTCTTTCAGCAGGGCAACAGCTTCGTTGATATCGTATTGCTTAGTAACATCAACTTTGTCACGGATCACGCGCATGCGCTTGGTCAGCTTAGCCATTTATTAACCCTCCACTACCAGGCCCATGGAACGAGCAGTACCTTCAATTGAACGCATCATGTCGTCAATTGAAGCACCAGTCATATCCGCAGCTTTGGTTTCTGCGATTTCACGAACCTGAGCACTGGTCACGGTCCCTACTTTGTCTTTGTTCGGCTTGCCGGAACCAGACTTAATACCTGCCGCTTTTTTCAGCAGAACTGCTGCTGGCGGGGTTTTAGTAACGAAAGTGAAAGAGCGATCAGAATAAACAGTAATAACAACAGGGATCGGCAGGCCTTTTTCAATGCTTTCAGTCTTAGCATTGAACGCTTTACAGAATTCCATGATGTTAACACCTTGCTGACCCAAAGCTGGACCAACTGGTGGACTTGGGTTCGCCATACCAGCCGCAACTTGCAGCTTGACATAGGCTTGTACTTTCTTAGCCATTTACGATTTCCTCGATTTGGGTAATATCGCCTCGCTTGAGGCTCCCCGTGTTTTGTCTCGCTTAGGGTTTGCCACGGATGACAAAAGCAAAACATCTAAAAACAAAAGGCGCGAAATTATATTGTAATTTCGCGCCTAAGACAAGACTCAAATTTCAACCATTGCCGAAAAATGAATCAGCCTTTTTCTACCTGACTGAAGTCCAGTTCGACCGGTGTTGCACGACCAAAGATGGAAACAGACACTTTCAAGCGGCTTTTTTCGTAATCCACTTCTTCAACGACACCGTTGAAGTCGGCAAACGGACCATCGCTAACACGTACCAGTTCGCCTGGTTCAAACAGTGTTTTAGGACGTGGCTTATCACCCACTTGTTGAAGGCGATTCATAATCGCATCAACTTCCTTATCACTGATTGGTGCTGGGCGATCGGATGTACCACCGATGAAGCCCATAACACGTGGCACGCTACGCACTAAGTGCCAGCTGGCATCGTTCATCACCATCTGAACCAGTACATAACCTGGGAAGAATTTGCGTTCACTTTTACGGCGTTGACCACCGCGAATCTCGACGACTTCTTCCGTTGGAACCATGACTTCGCCAAACAGCTCTTCCATGTCATGTAACTTGATGTGCTCGCGCAGCGATTGAGCTACACGGCCTTCAAAACCGGAAAACGCCTGAACGACGTACCAACGCTTTTTTGGTGCTTCAGACATCTTAGAACCTCAGGCCAGTAATAAATGATACCAAGCGGACCAGGATACCATCTAGCCCCCATAGAATCAGTGACATTACAGCAGTTACCGCAGCAACGATTAACGTTGTGTGCAGCGTTTCCTGACGGGTAGGCCAAATCACTTTGCGCACTTCCGTGCGTGCTTCACGAGCAAACGCTACAGTGGCTTTACCTTTTGCCGTCATCAGCGCAACAGCACCGGCAACAGCGATAATTACTACAACTGCCAACGCGCGCAGCGGCAAGCTGAAATCACGGTAATAATAATTGCCAACAATAGCTGCAACTAATAATACAGCAACGATTAGCCATTTAGCCGTTTCCAGGCCGCGTCCGCTCCCTGGAGCCTCGGTATTCGCACTCATAAACCAACCTGTCACTATGATTCAAAACAAACAACTTTGCTTCGCATCGCAAAGCAAACCAAGCCGAAGGATGCTCTAGAGACTCTCTAATCGGCACCATTCAGCACTATTCGCCGTACTTCCAGAGCCCATCTCACCGGTAATTATGATAAAAAACTACTGATGAGATAGGTTCTAGTATGACAACGTAGAAAAAGGGCATCAAATGATGCCCTTTTATCGCATGTCGCGTCAAATCTTATTCAATGACTTTTGCAACAACGCCCGCACCAACAGTGCGACCGCCTTCACGAATGGCGAAACGCAGACCGTCATCCATTGCGATAGGGGCTATCAGGTTAACAACCATTTGAATGTTATCACCAGGCATCACCATCTCAACGCCTTCTGGTAGCTCTATAGTACCGGTTACGTCAGTTGTACGGAAGTAGAACTGAGGACGGTATCCTTTGAAGAATGGCGTATGACGGCCACCTTCATCTTTGCTCAGAATATAAACTTCTGATTCAAATTTGGTATGTGGCTTGATCGAACCTGGTTTAGCCAGTACCTGACCACGCTGCACATCATCACGTTTAGTACCACGCAATAGAACACCGACGTTTTCGCCAGCACGACCTTCGTCAAGCAGCTTACGGAACATTTCAACGCCGGTACAAGTCGTTCTGATGGTATCGATGATACCCACAATTTCGACCTCTTCACCGACTTTGACGATGCCGCGCTCTACACGCCCCGTCACCACAGTACCGCGGCCGGAGATAGAGAACACATCTTCAATTGGCAGCAGGAACGGACGATCAATCGCACGTTCTGGTTGTGGGATGTAGCTATCCAGCGCTTCGGCCAGCTCAATAATTTTGGCTTCCCACTCTGGCACACCTTCCAACGCTTTCAGCGCAGAACCGCGGATAACCGGAGTGTCATCACCTGGGAAATCGTATTGAGACAGAAGTTCACGCACTTCCATTTCAACTAACTCCAGCAATTCTTCATCGTCAACCATGTCACATTTATTCAGGAAGACGATAATGTAAGGCACGCCAACCTGGCGACCCAATAGGATATGCTCACGCGTCTGTGGCATTGGGCCATCGGTTGCAGCAACAACCAAAATAGCACCGTCCATCTGCGCAGCACCGGTAATCATGTTTTTAACGTAGTCAGCATGCCCTGGGCAGTCAACATGCGCATAGTGGCGCGCCGGGGTGTCATATTCAACATGTGAAGTGTTGATGGTGATACCACGGGCCTTCTCTTCCGGAGCGTTGTCGATCTGGTCGAATGCACGAGCACTACCGCCGTAGGTTTTAGCCAATACGGTAGTAATTGCAGCAGTTAGGGTAGTTTTACCATGGTCAACGTGGCCGATAGTACCCACATTAACGTGCGGTTTTGTACGTTCAAACTTTTCTTTAGACATCGATTGTCCCTCTAAGACACGGAATCGGTGGTTTCACCACATCAACCAAGCGCATGCTTGATGAATCCATAACACAGAAAGAAAAATCAGGGGGACGAGAGAATGAGAAATGGTGCTGATAGGCAGATTCGAACTGCCGACCTCACCCTTACCAAGGGTGCGCTCTACCAACTGAGCCATATCAGCGCATCTTGGAGCGGGCAGTGGGAATCGAACCCACATCATCAGCTTGGAAGGCTGAGGTAATAGCCATTATACGATGCCCGCATCTTAGAACTCGGCTACCTGACTTAATCTGCAGAAACTTGAAAGGAAGGGCTTGGCCACTTCACTCTTCATCGAGAGCGTTGCTCTCGCCTTGAGTGTGTATTGGGAGTTCGATCTTCTGAATCACCCTGAGACTCAAGGTTAAATATGGTGGTGGGGGAAGGATTATTCGTCACTTCGTTCCTCACCCTTCGGGCCGCCGCTTTGCGTCGTTGTCTCGCTACGCTCGGCTCGAACCTTATCGAAGGTTTTCACCTTCCCCTTAAGTGCTCATCTGAATTCCTAATGCGAAATCAGCTTGAGGCTCAAGGTTAAATATGGTGGTGGGGGAAGGATTCGAACCTTCGAAGTCGATGACGGCAGATTTACAGTCTGCTCCCTTTGGCCGCTCGGGAACCCCACCTAATTGTAAGTACTTGAATGGTGCCGGCACCAAGAGTCGAACTCGGGACCTACTGATTACAAGTCAGTTGCTCTACCAACTGAGCTATGCCGGCATCAAGTGCTGCGCATTCTAGGTAGAGCTGGCCTATGATGCAACAAAAAAATTGCATTAGTCACCTTTTTGCTCACAAAACGGCCATTTTTTAAATGGACGTAGCATTATTAACCGCGATTAGCTTAATTTGCATCCAGCACATTAGCGATGGTAATCGACACCGCAAATGAAAATCTATCCAAAAAAACCAGATGTTCCTTACATCCCGGCAATCTTATCGCCGCTGACTGAATATAATTTGAGCTACCTCCCCAAAATAGAGCAATTCGCCCCAGTATAGTGCTTATCTGTTAAAAACGGTCTGCCCCATTTAAGGGTAATTGTACCGTCATATAAGGGTAATTGTACCGTCATATATTTGGCCTGTTTATTGCTTACAGATAAATATCTGCGCGATTAAGGATTTTTGAGAGGTTTTATCATGAAGATAGTTTTACTTAATGCGGCTACATTGCCTGTCTACCACAGTGAGCTGGCAAGATTATTGATGGATGCAGTCTCTCATGGCGCCTCTATTGGCTATAACACTCGCTCCCTTTCACAGGAAGAAGCCGAGAACTATTTTAGTGGCCTGTGCCCCGCTATCGCAAAAGGATCACTTTTATTATGGATAGCTCGTGATGAAACAGGAATCACAGGGACTATCCAGTTAGATCTTTGTCAAAAGTCGAATGGCTTAAATCGGGCTGAAGTACAGAAGTTATTAGTACACAGCCGTAGTCGGCGTGCTGGTATTGGACATAAATTGATTGTAGAAATGGAGAAAGTGGCCGTTCAGCTGCGCCGAGGACTGCTTTATCTCGATACCCAAGCGGGTTCTCCTGCCGAATCCTTTTACCGTGCGCAAGGCTATTTCTGCATGGGAGAGATTCCTGATTATGCCTGCACACCGGATGGTAATTATCACCCGACAGCGATTTACTTCAAGCGTTTATTTACTGTTAATCAATCACATACGGCGGTAGCAAGTTAACTGTTGAAACCGCTGCCAGTAAAAAGGTCAGGGCTTACAATAAGTCTTCCGAATTGATTGGAATAGCAACACACTTCAAAGAAATCACTCACTAAGCACAAAAATCTCTACGCCAAAAAGCCAGCTGCCTATAATATGCAGCTTATTTCTTATCTGGAGTTGGCGTCCAGCGCCTTGTCCACCTGCGTTAACAGGCAGAATTTGGCTTATGACAAAAAGAGATCAATCTTTAGCGACGCCTTATCTACAGTTCGATCGTACTCAGTGGGCAGCTCTACGTGACTCAGTACCATTGACACTCACAGAAGAAGAGATCGTTAAGCTCAAAGGGATTAACGAAGATCTTTCATTAGATGAAGTGGCACAGATTTATCTACCACTCTCGCGCCTGCTTAATTTTTATATCAGTTCTAACCTGCGTCGCCAGGCTGTTCTGGAGCAATTCCTTGGAACCGATGGTCAGCGGATTCCTTATGTTATTGGTATTGCAGGCAGTGTTGCTGTCGGTAAAAGTACAACCGCCCGTTTATTGCAGGCGTTGCTGAGCCGCTGGCCGGAACATCGCAGTGTAGAGCTGATTACTACAGACGGTTTTCTTTATCCAAATAAGGTGCTTAATGAGCGCGGTTTGATGAAGAAAAAAGGATTCCCGCAATCCTATGATATGCATAATTTGGTGAAATTCGTTTCTGAAGTAAAATCAGGCGCTGACCATGTGACTGCACCAGTTTATTCTCATCTAATATACGATGTCGTGCCTGATGGTAATAAGATTATTAAGCAGCCAGACATCCTGATATTAGAAGGATTAAATGTACTCCAGAGTGGTATGGATTACCCTCACGATCCCCATCGTGTATTTGTATCTGACTTTGTAGATTTCTCGATATATGTTGATGCGCCTGAGGAACTACTTCAAAGTTGGTATATTAATCGGTTCCTTAAATTTCGTCAGGGTGCATTTTCTAATCCTGATTCTTACTTCCATAACTATGCGAAACTGCCTGAGACCGAGGCCGTCAAGATCGCAACCCAGTTGTGGAAAGAGATTAATGGACTGAATCTAAAGCAGAATATATTACCGACGCGTGAGCGGGCAAGCCTGATAATGACCAAGAGTGCCAATCATGCAGTCGAAAGTGTGCGCCTAAGAAAATAAAAAATTGCGGGCAGTCAATCACTGCCCGCGTAATTATTTATTAAGCACCACGAAGAGATATCTCGCCGCCAATATAAGGTTTTACATCACCGTTCTGCTCCAATAGTAATGCACCTTGCTGATCGATACCTCGAGCTATCCCATATATCTCTTGATTTCCAATAATCAATTTCACTCGACGATCAAGGTAATTATCCATTTCTCGCCAGCGAGAAATAAAGGCCGATAAGCCTTCATTTTCAAATTTAACCACTGCCAGTCGTAATTCGGATAATAACTCAGCCGTTAGCTTATTACGGTCGATAATAACACCCGCTTCTTGCAAATTAATCCAGTCTTGGCTAATAGCATTGGTTGTCGATTCACGCATTGTCAGATTGATACCGGCACCAATCACCAACTGGGCAGCATCACCTGTTTTCCCCGTTAGCTCGACTAATATACCTGCTAATTTTTTATCATTTAAGTACAGATCATTCGGCCACTTAACTCGAACCTTTTCAGCGCCCAGCTTGTGTAGCACCTCAGCCATGACTATCCCAACAACCAAGCTTAACCCCATTGCCGCCGCAGGGCCTTGTTCCAGACGCCAGAACATGGAGAGGTAGAGATTAGCACCAAAAGGCGATATCCACTGACGCCCGCGTCTGCCGCGCCCAGCGTGTTGGTATTCAGCCACACAGGCATCGCCTGATTTAAGTTCGGCGATGCGGTCCAGTAGATATTGGTTAGTCGAGTCAACAACAGGTAATACGGCCACCTGCCCTGTAGGCAAGTGACTCAATATTTTTTGTTCATCCAACAATTGAATAGGCGCAGGTAGGCTATAACCTTTGCCGGGAACCGTGAAAACATCTAATCCCCACTCTCTGATCGTTTGTATATGCTTGTTAATCGCGGCACGGCTCATGCCAAACATTGTACCTAGCTGCTCGCCAGAGTGAAAAGTACCATCCGCTAATATACCGATTAACCGTAAAGGGATTTTAAAATCTTTCACGACAAACGCTCCACAGCATTAACCTCACCATTACTGGCAATAAAGCGCACTTCTGGTTCTAACCAGATTGAAAATTTCTTTGCGACCTGCTGACGGATATAACTGGCAAGACCAAGTACATCCTGACCTGTGGCCTCTGCAAGGTTAATCAGAACCAGAGCTTGCTGTTGATGTACCGCCGCCCCGCCGATCTGGTGTCCTTTAAGTGCGCATTGGTCGATAAGCCAACCGGCGGCCAGCTTTATCGATCCATCGGGTTGTCGATAATGAGGTGCATTAGGATAATGTTTTACAATGTCTTCGGCGACAGCAGCATCTACTACCGGATTTTTGAAAAAGCTACCTGCATTACCGGTCACTGTTGGGTCTGGCAGTTTGCTACGGCGCATCGCACAGACAGAGTTGAAGATGTCTTGCGCGGTAACACTTGATGGGTCCATGCGGATTAAATCACCATAGCCCAGTGTCGGCGTCCATGATTTCATTAATTTGATACCCACAGCGACGATGGCAAATCCATCACCATACTGATGCTTAAATATGCTATCGCGATAACCAAATTGACACTCTTGAGCTGAAAGGCGCAAAACGGTACCTTTATCCATATCAAGTAAATCAACGTATTCGCATACTTTTTGCAGTTCAACGCCATAGGCACCGATATTTTGAATCGGTGCAGAGCCGACACAGCCGGGAATTAACGCTAGGTTCTCTAAGCCTGGCATGTTGTTTTGCAATGAATAACAGACCAATTGATGCCAGTTTTCCCCAGCCCCAACATGCAGATGCCAAGCAGTATCATCTTCAGTAGAAATGATGCCTTTTATGCGATTAAGTAATACTGTTCCTGAATAATTTTCGATAAATAGAACATTACTACCTTCACCAAGCAAAAGTACGGGTTGATGCTTAGAGACTGATTCACGCCATGCGCTGATCAATTCCTCAGGCGAATTGGCACTGATTACGTTGCTCGCGTAAGCTGATAGCGCGAAAGTATTGAGATGTTTTAGCGGGGAACCTTGATTCGACATTACATTAGATACTCATTCTAACTAGCTCTGGCGCTAGTCTAACCGATCATAATACGCATATTGTATTTTGTTTTAAGTGAAGACATAAAAAACGCCCTCTACTCGTTGGGTGTCCAACTTTCAGGGTGCAGTTCAGTAGCAGAGTTTTTTTTACTTTTGTATTTTGCACATAGCAAAAACCCCACGCTTTTGGCATGGGGTCTCGACTTTATTTGATGCCTGCCAGTGTCCACAGTATTCGTCTCATCTTTAAGATGAGTCTCACCCCTAACGGGGCCAGCGCAGACGCTGTTCAAACTGCGTTCACAGTTTGTCGCATGTCATGCTCCAGTCGCTCTCGGTTAAAACCCATAAACAAAAAAGGCCACCCGTTAGGGTAGCCTGTTTTGTTTATTTGATGCCTGGCAGTGTCCTACTCTCGCATGGGGAGACCCCACACTACCATCGGCGCTACGGCGTTTCACTTCTGAGTTCGGCATGGGATCAGGTGGGACCACCGCGCTATGGCCGCCAGGCAAATTCTGTTTTAACCAACCCGTTCAGTATCAAATACCAAACCAATTAGCTCAATCTCGGAACTTCGCTGAAAATCAAGAGTATACGTATCATACCGATACTCACCCTTTCGGGTTCGCCACTCATGGCGCTCAAAATCGTTTCACTCGATTTTGTCTCAAATAGCCAAAACACCTTTGGTGTTGTAAGGTTAAGCCTCACGGATCATTAGTACTGGTTAGCTCAATGCATCGCTGCACTTACACACCCAGCCTATCAACGTCATAGTCTTTAACGTTCCTTCAGGGGGCTTAAAGCCCCAGGGAAGACTCATCTCGAGGCAAGTTTCCCGCTTAGATGCTTTCAGCGGTTATCTCTTCCGAATTTAGCTACCGGGCAATGCCATTGGCATGACAACCCGAACACCAGTGATTCGTCCACTCCGGTCCTCTCGTACTAGGAGCAGCCCCTCTCAATCTTCCAACGCCCACGGCAGATAGGGACCGAACTGTCTCACGACGTTCTAAACCCAGCTCGCGTACCACTTTAAATGGCGAACAGCCATACCCTTGGGACCTACTTCAGCCCCAGGATGTGATGAGCCGACATCGAGGTGCCAAACACCGCCGTCGATATGAACTCTTGGGCGGTATCAGCCTGTTATCCCCGGAGTACCTTTTATCCGTTGAGCGATGGCCCTTCCATTCAGAACCACCGGATCACTAAGACCTACTTTCGTACCTGCTCGAGCCGTCACTCTCGCAGTCAAGCTAGCTTATGCCTTTGCACTAACCTCACGATGTCCGACCGTGATTAGCTAACCTTCGTGCTCCTCCGTTACTCTTTGGGAGGAGACCGCCCCAGTCAAACTACCCACCAGACACTGTCCTCACCCCGGATTACGGGGCCGAGTTAGAACATCAAACATTAAAGGGTGGTATTTCAAGGTTGGCTCCATGCAGACTGGCGTCCACACTTCAATGCCTCCCACCTATCCTACACATCAAGGCTCAATGTTCAGTGTCAAGCTATAGTAAAGGTTCACGGGGTCTTTCCGTCTTGCCGCGGGTACACTGCATCTTCACAGCGAGTTCAATTTCACTGAGTCTCGGGTGGAGACAGCCTGGCCATCATTACGCCATTCGTGCAGGTCGGAACTTACCCGACAAGGAATTTCGCTACCTTAGGACCGTTATAGTTACGGCCGCCGTTTACTGGGGCTTCGATCAAGAGCTTCGCCGTAAGGCTGACCCCATCAATTAACCTTCCAGCACCGGGCAGGCGTCACACCGTATACGTCCACTTTCGTGTTTGCACAGTGCTGTGTTTTTATTAAACAGTTGCAGCCAGCTGGTATCTGCGACTGGCTTCGGCGCCGAGAGCAAGTCTCTTTACCTAATGCCAGCGTGCCTTCTCCCGAAGTTACGGCACCATTTTGCCTAGTTCCTTCACCCGAGTTCTCTCAAGCGCCTGAGTATTCTCTACCTGACCACCTGTGTCGGTTTGGGGTACGATTTAATGTTACCTGATGCTTAGAGGCTTTTCCTGGAAGCTTGGCATCAACTACTTCTGCACCGTAGTGCATCGTCATCACACCTCAGCGTTGATAAGCAACCGGATTTACCAAGTCACTCCGCCTACATGCTTAAACCGGGACAACCGTCGCCCGGCTAGCCTAGCCTTCTCCGTCCCCCCTTCGCAGTAACACCAAGTACAGGAATATTAACCTGTTTCCCATCGACTACGCTTTTCAGCCTCGCCTTAGGGGTCGACTCACCCTGCCCCGATTAACGTTGGACAGGAACCCTTGGTCTTCCGGCGTGCGGGTTTTTCACCCGCATTATCGTTACTTATGTCAGCATTCGCACTTCTGATACCTCCAGCAACCCTCACAGGTCACCTTCAACGGCTTACAGAACGCTCCCCTACCCAACAACGCCTAAGCGTCGCTGCCGCAGCTTCGGTGCATGGTTTAGCCCCGTTACATCTTCCGCGCAGGCCGACTCGACCAGTGAGCTATTACGCTTTCTTTAAATGATGGCTGCTTCTAAGCCAACATCCTGGCTGTCTATGCCTTCCCACATCGTTTCCCACTTAACCATGACTTTGGGACCTTAGCTGGCGGTCTGGGTTGTTTCCCTCTTCACGACGGACGTTAGCACCCGCCGTGTGTCTCCCGTGATAACATTCTTCGGTATTCGGAGTTTGCATCGGTTTGGTAAGTCGGGATGACCCCCTAGCCGAAACAGTGCTCTACCCCCGAAGATGAGTTCACGAGGCGCTACCTAAATAGCTTTCGGGGAGAACCAGCTATCTCCCGGTTTGATTGGCCTTTCACCCCCAGCCACAAGTCATCCGCTAATTTTTCAACATTAGTCGGTTCGGTCCTCCAGTTAGTGTTACCCAACCTTCAACCTGCCCATGGCTAGATCACCGGGTTTCGGGTCTATACCTTGCAACTAGACGCCCAGTTAAGACTCGGTTTCCCTACGGCTCCCCTATTCGGTTAACCTTGCTACAAAATATAAGTCGCTGACCCATTATACAAAAGGTACGCAGTCACACCACGAAGGTGCTCCCACTGCTTGTACGTACACGGTTTCAGGTTCTATTTCACTCCCCTCGCCGGGGTTCTTTTCGCCTTTCCCTCACGGTACTGGTTCACTATCGGTCAGTCAGGAGTATTTAGCCTTGGAGGATGGTCCCCCCATATTCAGACAGGATGTCACGTGTCCCGCCCTACTCATCGAGTTCACAGAATATGCATTTTTGTGTACGGGACTATCACCCTGTACCGTGCGACTTTCCAGACGCTTCCACTAACACATAAACTGATTCAGACTCTGGGCTCTTCCCCGTTCGCTCGCCGCTACTGGGGGAATCTCGGTTGATTTCTTTTCCTCGGGGTACTTAGATGTTTCAGTTCCCCCGGTTCGCCTTGCATGGCTATGTATTCACCATGCAATAGTGCAACGAATTGCACTGGGTTTCCCCATTCGGGTATCGTCGGTTATAACGCTTCATATCAGCTTACCGACGCTTTTCGCAGATTAGCACGCCCTTCATCGCCTCTGACTGCCTAGGCATCCACCGTGTACGCTTAGTCGCTTAACCTCACAACCCGAAGGTGTCTTTACAGACATCTTGCGCTGTGATTATTTGAGAGACTCTAATACAGGTTACTCCTCATCTCAGTACATCTACGGAGAGATAAGTTTCAGCTGTATTGTTTCAATTTTCAGCTTGTTCCAGATTGTTAAAGAGCAATATCTTAAACACGACTCGTTAAAGTCATCTTTAAGATATTCAGTGATAATGTCTTTCACACATTATCGGATTGGCGTCCCCAAGGGGATTCGAACCCCTGTTACAGCCGTGAAAGGGCAGTGTCCTAGGCCTCTAGACGATGGGGACACGAAGTACCGATTAAACCGAAATCTAACCGTTCGCGTCAGCATGAGTCGAAACTCACGACATCAACAGGTGCTCTTGCTCATTACATTCATCAGACAATCTGTGTGGACACTACGCAATGCGTATCGTTAGGTAAGGAGGTGATCCAACCGCAGGTTCCCCTACGGTTACCTTGTTACGACTTCACCCCAGTCATGAATCACAAAGTGGTAAGCGCCCTCCCGAAGGTTAAGCTACCTACTTCTTTTGCAACCCACTCCCATGGTGTGACGGGCGGTGTGTACAAGGCCCGGGAACGTATTCACCGTAGCATTCTGATCTACGATTACTAGCGATTCCGACTTCATGGAGTCGAGTTGCAGACTCCAATCCGGACTACGACAGACTTTATGTGGTCCGCTTGCTCTCGCGAGTTCGCTTCACTTTGTATCTGCCATTGTAGCACGTGTGTAGCCCTACTCGTAAGGGCCATGATGACTTGACGTCATCCCCACCTTCCTCCGGTTTGTCACCGGCAGTCTCCCTTGAGTTCCCACCATTACGTGCTGGCAACAAAGGATAAGGGTTGCGCTCGTTGCGGGACTTAACCCAACATTTCACAACACGAGCTGACGACAGCCATGCAGCACCTGTCTCACGGTTCCCGAAGGCACTTAAGCATCTCTGCTAAATTCCGTGGATGTCAAGAGTAGGTAAGGTTCTTCGCGTTGCATCGAATTAAACCACATGCTCCACCGCTTGTGCGGGCCCCCGTCAATTCATTTGAGTTTTAACCTTGCGGCCGTACTCCCCAGGCGGTCGACTTAACGCGTTAGCTCCGGAAGCCACGCCTCAAGGGCACAACCTCCAAGTCGACATCGTTTACAGCGTGGACTACCAGGGTATCTAATCCTGTTTGCTCCCCACGCTTTCGCACCTGAGCGTCAGTCTTTGTCCAGGGGGCCGCCTTCGCCACCGGTATTCCTCCAGATCTCTACGCATTTCACCGCTACACCTGGAATTCTACCCCCCTCTACAAGACTCTAGCTTGCCAGTTTCAAATGCAGTTCCCACGTTAAGCGCGGGGATTTCACATCTGACTTAACAAACCGCCTGCGTGCGCTTTACGCCCAGTAATTCCGATTAACGCTTGCACCCTCCGTATTACCGCGGCTGCTGGCACGGAGTTAGCCGGTGCTTCTTCTGCGAGTAACGTCAATCAATCGTGCTATTAACACGACTGCCTTCCTCCTCGCTGAAAGTGCTTTACAACCCGAAGGCCTTCTTCACACACGCGGCATGGCTGCATCAGGCTTGCGCCCATTGTGCAATATTCCCCACTGCTGCCTCCCGTAGGAGTCTGGACCGTGTCTCAGTTCCAGTGTGGCTGGTCATCCTCTCAGACCAGCTAGGGATCGTCGCCTAGGTGAGCCATTACCTCACCTACTAGCTAATCCCATCTGGGTTCATCCGATGGCGTGAGGCCCGAAGGTCCCCCACTTTGCTCTTGCGAGGTCATGCGGTATTAGCTACCGTTTCCAGTAGTTATCCCCCTCCATCAGGCAGATCCCCAGACATTACTCACCCGTCCGCCGCTCGCCGGCAGAGTAGTAAACTACTCCCCGCTGCCGCTCGACTTGCATGTGTTAGGCCTGCCGCCAGCGTTCAATCTGAGCCATGATCAAACTCTTCAATTTAAGATTTGTTTGATTTGCTATGAGTTAACATAGCGATGCTCAAAGATTACTTTCTGCAAATATGCATTCGAACCGAAGTTCAAATGTGTACTGCTTTGGTCACTCTTCAAGACTTTGATATTATTTCTGCCTGTCGAAACAGGCTTCGATATCGTCTTGCGAGTGCCCACACAGATTGTCTGATAAATTGTTAAAGAGCAGTGAGTTAGCAACCTTCCGGTCATCAACTCGAGGTGCGCATATTACGCTTTCCTCACTCAGAGTCAACTACTTATTTCGTTGAATTTCTCTGTTCTCTTTGCCGGTCACTTAACTACTTGATTCGTTGTGTGCCGTCTCGATGGATGCGCATTATAGGGAGTCGAGTTTTTTGCACAACTCTTTTTTCGTCTTTTTCTACTGTTTGAATACTTTTCACTCCTTACGCGCAGATCTTGGTCGATCCGTCGCATTTTCACTGACTTCCCCGCCACCGATTGGTTGTAATTCCAGCAACAAAGGCTAGTATTGCCAGTAAAATGTGACCGTATAAAAGAGGTTATTGTTATGTCTGATGCTATTCGCCCGTATTTACATTATTTACCTACGCTAGGTGATCGCGTCATGGTCGATGGATCCAGTGTGATCATTGGCAATGTTGTTCTGGGCAATGATGTTAGTGTCTGGCCGCTGGTCGCAATTCGGGGTGATGTCAATCAGGTCGTCATCGGCGCACGTTCAAATATTCAAGACGGTAGTGTGTTACATGTGACCCATAAGTCTGAACATAATCCTGAAGGAAACCCGCTGATTATTGGCGAGGACGTGACCGTTGGGCATAAAGCCATGCTTCATGGTTGTACTATCGGCAACCGAGTGCTCGTTGGAATGGGATCGATCCTGTTAGATGGGGCCGTAATAGAAGATGATGTGATGATTGGAGCTGGCAGCCTAGTCGCTCCAGGGAAACGGTTAGTTAGCGGTTACCTCTATATGGGCAGCCCCGCTAAACAAGTCCGCCCATTAACACCAGCAGAATTTAAAGGTCTGCTCTACTCTGCCGGTAACTATGTGCGCTGGAAAGATGACTATCTGGCTGAAACTCAATAAGTAGTCATGGACGATGCAGGAAATAGGCCATTATCTTTCCTGCATTATTCTGCGCTCTTCTATTTACCTAACTCATCACGCAACTGATTTAAGACCGGCGCAATGTCAGGCATCACACCATGCCAGAGTTGGAAAGCATGTGCCGCTTGTCCCACCAGCATACCCAAACCATCCGCGTAGTTTGTCACACCGAGCCTCTTGCTCCAGACTATGAATGGGGTGTCATCAGCTTGATAGAACATATCATAGCAGCGTGTTTGCGGGACGATGATATCCGTAGGTAAGTTTGGAACCTCGCCATGAATACCTGAAGCAGTGGCATTTATGATTAAATCAAATTGCTGTCCATGCAGAGCTTGCATTTCGGCAGCATCGATATCACCTAAATGGTGGAATACTTCAGCAAGCTGCTGCGCACGCGAATAAGTGCGATTAGTCATCACCACCTTGCACCCGAATGAGAGTAAAGGGAGGATAACACCTCGGGCCGCCCCACCCGCCCCCACTAACAGGATAGTGTCGGTTTCTTGGATCAGGTCCAGCCGTTGAAGATCACTAAGCAAGCCAATGCCGTCGGTATTGTCACCTAATAAGCGGCCATCCTTTAATTGCTTGATCGTATTAACCGCCCCTGCCAATGATGCACGATCCGTCAGCTCATCACATTTAGCATGCGCGCGTTCTTTAAACGGCGTGGTGATGTTCGCACCCGCTGCGCCACGCGCAAAAAAGGACGCCAATACGTCCTCAAATGTATCATTAGGTGCAAGTACTTTACCGTATTGATGCTCTATACCTGTTTGCTCAGCAAAAAGCGCATGGATCCTCGGCGATTTACTGTGCCCAATGGGATTACCAAACACTGCGAACTTCTGATCCATGCTATTTCCTACCCTTGACGAAATTGCTTACCAGTTAAGGCGTCTCTGATTTCAGATGGGTTTAAACGACCACCCACCTTACCAAAGAGCACCGGTAGTGAAGGGCCAAATTGTGTTCTCACTTCTTCATCGGTACGGCAAGGCTCATGACCACTTAAATTGGCGCTGGTTGAAACCAGTGGCTTGCCATATTGCAAGCAAAGCTGTTGTACAAGTGGGTGGTCACTCACTCTCACGGCCAATGAACCAAAGCTACCCGTTAGCCAGCGTGGTGTTTCAGCTCGAGCAGGAATGACCCACGTTACCGCCCCTGGCCAACAGGAAAAAATAGTCTCTCGTTGTGAGTCACTTAACGCCGAGTCATCAATATAAGGTTTCAATTGTTCATAATTGGCTGCAATCAGGATCAAACCTTTCTGCCATGGTCGCTGTTTTAAGGCTAATAAGGCATTCACTGCTTTTTCGCTATCAGGGTCACAGCCTAAGCCAAAAACAGCTTCTGTCGGATAGGCAATAACCTCTTCTTGCTGCAATGCCCGCAGCACATCAGCCAAAACGTCACTCTTCTCTTTTATGCTTACACTGTTATCACTCACTTGCCACGACCTTCCCACATAACTTGCTGGCGCAAAAACGTTTGACGCCTTGTGCTGTTCTCTTTTCCATTAATAATGGATAGTGGCAATAGCCACAGTTTCCAGCGATAGGCTGCTGGTTAATGGTAAATTGGCAATCCGGATAACGGTTACAGGCATGAAAAACCTTCCCAAACCGTGACTTGCGCTGTAGCAGTTTTCCTTGGCCGCATTGCGGGCAGTCGATCGTCGTCTCATCAGGTTTATCAATCACTTCGGTATGGTCACATTGTGGATATTGGCTGCAACCAATAAACATACCAAAACGCCCTTGCCGCAATACCATTTCTGACCCACATTCTGGACAGAACTGCCCATCCAGAACTTTCACGATATGACCATCAGATTGCGCTTTCAGCGGGCGCATATACTGGCAGTCAGGATAATGCGAACAACCAAGGAATGGGCCATGGCCACCGCTGCGAATGACTAAAGCCGATCCGCATTCAGGACACGACCCATTATCCTTGGCAGTAACTGTTTTCGTCATAACGCCTTCTGTATTAAAGTTATCAGCCCGTCATGTTACCACTTAGTGCAAATAACCTTCATTGACTTCAAAAAGTAGCTCTTCCATCTGCTGGTAGGCAATTTCATAACCCGGTATGTTAAACAGCACCATCAGCACGACCCATTTAAGATCTTCCAGATCAATCTCATTAGAATCTAACGCCATAATACGATCGATAACCATTTCGCGGGTATCAAAGTGTAGTACCTGAATTTGTTCAAGAAATAGGATAAAACCACGACAAGTGGTATCCAAACGTTGAGACTCTTCCACAGTATAAATGCGTAACGCCTGTGGATCGGCGGCATAGAGATAAGGTGCTTTCTGCCCTTCTTGTAGGTCAGCCAGAGCCTCCAACCAGTTCAGAGCGTTGTTGATATCTTCACGATAGAAACCTGCGTCAGCAAGATCGTCGGTAATCTTATCTTGGTCGACAAGCATTTCCGACTCGTTATGCATATAAGTTTCAAATAAGTAAATTAAAACGTCGAACATGGCCTGCCCTCCTTAATCGGACATAGCCGCCGGGTACTGCTGCGATCCACCCTGCTAACTCCAGCTCGAGCAATTTGCTTACGATGTCTGGCACAGGTTGGCCGGCACGTTCGGCGACGACATCAACGGGTGTCACCTCATCTCCTACGTTAGCCAACACATCAGCAAATGGCAATTCAACTTGCCCCTCTGATGAAGAAATAATTGCTTTCTCAGGTAATGATATCCATTGAAGTGAACCGCCTAGCTGCTCGGCGACCCCTTGTACCGAACTCGCCAAGTAGGCTCCTTGCTGAATCAGCCAATGCACACCTTCACTGGTTGCACTCCCTAATGGCCCCGGCAGAGCAAAAACATCTCTCCCTTGCTCAATAGCATAGCGGGCAGTAATTAAAGAGCCACTTTTCAGTGTGGCTTCGACAACGAGTACAGCCGAGCTTAATCCACTGATGATGCGGTTTCTTCGAGGGAAATGGGCAGCAATCGGTAATGCCGTCGTCAAAAACTCAGAGACCAATGCCCCGCCCTGATGTTCAATCGATTCGGCTAACTGACTATGTCGCCGTGGATAGATATTTTCTAATCCGCTGCCTAATACTGCGATAGTCTTCCCTTTCGCACTCAACGCCGCCTGATGACAAATCCCATCGATCCCCATGGCGAGGCCGCTAGTGATAACTAATCCAGTTCGGGCCAGTTCCGAAGCAAAATGACGGCCCCACTGTTCGCCATAATGGCTAAAATGGCGGCTCCCGACCATGGCGATCTGTGGGCGATAGATAACGTCCAGTTCACCGGAAACAAAAAGTATCAAGGGTGCGCCCGAAATATGGGTTAAGCGGGGTGGATAGCCTGGTTCACCATGAGCTAATAAGTGATGAGAGGAGTGATTCAGCCAGGTTAATGTCGCTTCAATATAGTGGGGATCTACCTGATAAAACTGCTGACATTGTTGTGGATTTAGCCCATAAGCGGCCAATCTGCCAGGATGAATATCACCACTGGTGAGTAATCGCCTGACCAATCCACTGCTCTTCGCTACGCCAAATCCCTTAACCTTGCTCATCCTGAGCCATAATTCTGCTGCTAACATATCGCCTCCCTGGCTTGTTTCCTAAGCTGACACCGATTAGTTCAATTGGTAGCCAATGCTGTCAATCCGAGCGAGAAATGTCTAGAATAGAGATTGAATATCATTCACTACTCGGACGCAGATCTAGATATTTATGTCAGTATTACAAGTATTACATTACCCAGATGAGCGGCTGCGCAAAATTGCTGCGCCGGTAAAAGAAGTCAATGGTGAAATCCAGCGCATTGTGGACGACATGTTCGAAACGATGTACGCAGAGGAAGGTATTGGTCTTGCCGCAACACAAGTGGATGTTCACCTGCAAATTATCGTCATTGATGTCTCGGAAAACCGTGACCAACGTTTGGTGCTGATTAATCCAGAGTTGTTGGAAAAAAGCGGTGAAACTGGCATCGAAGAAGGTTGTTTATCAATTCCTGAGCAACGTGCATTAGTGCCTCGAGCCGAAAAGGTAAAAATCAGAGCGCTGGACCGTGACGGTAAACCGTTCGAGCTGGAAGCCGATGATTTATTAGCGATTTGTATCCAGCATGAGATGGATCACTTGGTTGGAAAACTGTTTGTGGACTATTTGTCACCGCTGAAACGTCAGCGTATCCGCCAAAAGCTGGAGAAACTGGCCAAGTTGAATGCCCGTGACAACTAACCCTTTCTAATGCAGGAAATCTACGTGTCTGACTCTTTGCGGATTATTTTTGCCGGAACTCCTGATTTTGCAGCGCGCCATCTCGGCGCGTTGTTGTCTTCCCAGCATCAGATTGTTGGTGTTTTCACTCAACCAGACCGCCCGGCCGGACGAGGCAATAAGCTCACCCCTAGCCCGGTTAAAGTATTGGCAGAACAACAGGGTATCCCCGTTTTTCAGCCAAAATCATTGCGGCCAGAAGAGAACCAACATTTAGTTGCCGATCTTAATGCAGATATTATGGTCGTGGTGGCTTATGGCCTGATTTTACCAGCATCTGTATTGGCAATGCCGCGGTTAGGCTGCATCAATGTCCATGGTTCCCTGCTGCCACGCTGGCGTGGTGCCGCACCTATCCAACGTTCAGTATGGGCTGGAGATGCAAAAACTGGGATAACCATCATGCAGATGGATGTTGGGCTAGATACTGGCGATATGTTGCATAAGATTGAATGTGATATTCAGCCGGAAGATACTAGCGCGACACTGTACGATAAATTGGCACAATTAGGCCCTCAAGGCTTATTGATTACACTGCAACAATTGGCCGAAGGCCGTGCGCAGCCAGAAGTACAAGATGAAGCACACGTGACTTACGCAGAAAAACTCAGCAAAGAAGAGGCTAAATTGGATTGGTCACTTTCTGCTGCTCAGTTAGAACGTTGTATTCGTGCTTTTAATCCTTGGCCAGTTAGCTATTTTGTCGTTGATGAACAGCCGGTCAAAGTCTGGCAAGCACAGGTACTCCCTGCGGTTGATAATACTCAGCCCGGTACCATCATTCATGCAGATAAGCATGGTATCCAAGTAGCAACCGCAGAGGGTGTTTTAAATATCACGCAGCTGCAACCTGCCGGGAAAAAAACCATGTCTGCCGCTGACTTATTAAATTCGCGTCGCGAGTGGTTTACGTCCGGAAGTCAGCTAGCATAATAGATTTACTCACTATAAATTTCATCGCCCGATACTTCATCGTCGGGCCACTTTCCCTTTATTTGCTGACGTTTGTCGGCTTTTTTGGTTATGAAAAACACATATAATCTCCGCAGCATCGCTGCCAAAGCAATTAGCCAAGTATTGGATCAGGGGCAATCGCTCAGTACCGTTTTGCCTGGGTTACACAACAGTATTTCTGATAAAGATCGCGCATTGCTGCAGGAGTTGTGTTTTGGCACTTTGCGTGTCTTGCCGCAATTAGAGTGGTGTATCCAGCAGTTGATGGCTCGCCCGATGACGGGTAAGCAGCGCGTTTTCCATTATCTGATTATGGTTGGACTGTATCAGTTGATCTACACGCGCATTCCTCCTCATGCCGCTCTGGCAGAAACCGTTGAGGGTGCTACTGCGCTAAAACGCCCACAATTAAAGGGGCTGATTAACGGTGTATTGCGCCAATTCCAGCGCCAACAAGTTGAACTACTGGAGCGTGCGGCAAATAATGATAGCCGCTATCTACATCCAAGCTGGCTATTGGCACGGATCAAGCTGGCATATCCCGATCAGTGGCAGCAGATTTTGGATGCGAATAACCAAAAGCCGCCAATGTGGTTGCGTGTTAATCGCCTACATCACACTCGCAATGAATATCTCGAACTGTTAAAACAAGTCGATATAGATGCAGCGCCCCATGAGGTTTATCCCGATGCGCTGCGCCTGATCACTCCTTGTGCCGTCAGTGCGCTACCTGGTTTTGAACTTGGCTGGGTCACCGTGCAGGATGCATCGGCCCAAGGTTGTGTTGATCTGCTTGATCCACAAAATGGCGAGCAGATCCTTGATCTCTGCGCAGCCCCCGGCGGTAAGACAACCCATATTCTGGAAGCTGCACCAAAGGCGCATGTATTGGCGGTTGATATTGATGAGCAACGCCTCAGCCGAGTGAAAGAGAACTTACAGCGCCTACAGCTCCATGCTGTAGTGCGCGTCGGCGATGGTAGAACCCCAGAGGCATGGTGCGAAGATCAACAATTTGATCGTATTCTGTTAGATGCCCCCTGCTCTGCAACCGGGGTTATCCGCCGTCACCCCGATATCAAATGGTTACGCCGAGACAGTGACATTGCTGAGCTAGCTCAATTGCAATCTGAGATCATTGAAGCTATCTGGCCTAAACTGAAAAAAGGTGGCGTAATGGTTTATGCTACCTGCTCTATATTGCCGGAAGAGAATCAGCAACAGATTACCGCTTTCTTGCAGCGTCATTCTGAAGCCGAATTGGTTGAAACAGGGACGACTGTGGCGCCCGGTAAACAGAACCTGCCCCACCCTGAGGATGGCGACGGTTTCTTTTATGCGAAGTTGATCAAAAGATAGTCGTGGCTTTTGCTATGCCTCAAACCTAATTTCAGTGTGAAACAGAGAACGCTATGAAAATAATTATTCTTGGGGCGGGGCAAGTTGGCGGAACCCTGGCGGAAAACTTGGTGGGAGAAAACAATGACATCACTGTCGTTGATGTTAACTCTAGCCGCCTACGTCAGTTGCAAGATAAATTTGATCTACGTGTAGTACAAGGGCATGGCTCACACCCGCGCGTGTTACGAGAAGCGGGGGCAGAAGATGCAGATATGTTGGTTGCAGTGACGAATTCTGATGAAACCAATATGGTGGCATGCCAAATCGCCTACTCGCTATTTAATACACCAAACCGTATTGCTCGTATTCGTTCAGCTGAATATATCCGTGAAGCCGACAAATTATTTCTTCCGGAAGCCGTCCCTATTGACCATCTAATATCGCCAGAGCAACTGGTTACCGATTATATCTATAAGTTAATCGAGTATCCTGGCGCATTACAGGTGGTCAATTTTGCGGAAGGTAAAGTCAGTATTGTCGCTGTTAAAGCCTATTATGGCGGGCCTCTTGTGGGGAATGCATTGTCATCCCTACGTGAACATATGCCGCATATTGATACCCGCGTTGCCGCTATATTTCGTCAAGATCGTCCAATTCGCCCACAAGGGTCAACGATCATTGAGGCAGGTGATGAAGTCTTCTTCGTCGCCGCTTCGCAACATATCCGCGCAGTAATGAGTGAGTTACAGCGTTTAGAGAAACCCTACAAGCGCATTATGATTGTTGGCGGCGGGAATGTGGGCGCAGGTTTAGCCCTACGGTTGGAAAAAGATTACAGCGTAAAATTAATCGAACGCGACCAGCAGAGAGCTGCCGAATTAGCCGAAATGCTGCATGACACCATCGTTTTTTATGGCGATGCATCAGACCAAGAATTACTAGCAGAAGAGCACATCGAGCAGGTTGACGTTTTTATAGCGATTACCAATGATGATGAAGCCAATATTATGTCAGCGATGCTGGCAAAACGTATGGGTGCAAAAAAGGCGATGGTATTAATCCAACGTAGCGCTTATGTGGATTTGGTACAGGGAAGTGTTATTGATATTGTTATCTCGCCACAACAAGCCACTATTTCCGCACTGTTGGGTCATGTCCGTAAAGCGGATATTGTCAGCGTGTCCTCGTTGAGACGTGGTGTCGCCGAGGCAATAGAAGCTATTGCTCATGGTGATGAAAGCACGTCAAAAGTTGTTGGCCGAATGGTTGAAGATATCAAACTGCCACCAGGTACGACGATTGGGGCCATTGTGCGCGGCGATGAAGTTATCATTGCTAACGGTAATTCAGTCATTAAGCAGGGCGATCATGTGGTGATGTTTATTACTCACAAGAAATTTGTTCCCGACGTTGAACGACTGTTCCAACCAAGTCCATTCTTTTTGTAATAAATAACAATTAAGTTAGCCAAACTGGCTTATAAATTAAAACTATTCCCATGGGGTATTAGGAAAAATTTCCTATAATTATGCTCGTACCGAGTTTTATTTAGCTAAGATTAAGTCATTCATTTTGAAATGGGGTGTAGGTTATGAGTTTTATGAAGGAGTTTCGTGAATTTGCCATGCGTGGCAATGTGGTCGACTTAGCTGTCGGTGTCATTATTGGTGCGGCATTTGGCAGAATCGTTTCTTCACTTGTTGCCGATATTATCATGCCCCCCTTGGGCTTATTACTCGGTGGTGTAGATTTTAAACAATTCCATTTCGTATTACGTGCTGCTGAGGGCACGATACCCGCAGTTGTAATGAATTACGGTACCTTCATCCAAAGTATTTTTGATTTTGTTATTGTGGCCCTGGCAATATTCTCCGCAGTTAAGCTTATGAATAAAATGCGCCGTGAAAAAGCGGAAGAACCCGCAGCAGCGCCAGTACCAACAACTGAAGAGAAGTTGTTAGCCGAGATTCGTGATTTGCTGAAAGCACAGCAATCAAAATAATTCAGATTGAGTAAGACATTAACGCCATCAACCCGATGGCGTTTTTATTACCGTAAATCAGGAGACCAGTGGTAAAGAATCTATTGATTGCTTACCACTGGTCTCCCAGTTACCACCCTTTGCATGTTTATCTTTACGCTGGTAACTCCCTTTCCCCTTACTATTTTTCTCAATACGCTGCCTGAAAAGTGGGTCATGGAGTAGCGCTTCTAATGCGTTATCTTTTATCTTTCCTTTGGTATGGCGATATGTCGTCATAATAGTGCCTCACTAATGATGGTGTAGATTAAAATACCAACAAGATAATACTGTTTGTTTGAACCGATTTAAACTCCTCATCGAAAAAATGTAGTCTTAAACTAATTCTTCAGCCGCCCCTTGCTCCAAAGCTTCCAAAATAGAGCAATAAGTCGTCGCATGTGAACTTCCACAACAGGCATTGCTGAGACGTTTTAGTGACTCACGCATTTTTTTAAGTTCAATAATCTTGCTTTCCACATCATGCAATCGCGAATCTACAATCGCCTTAGACTCTTGACATGTATGATGCGCAGGATCGACGCGGATCGACAGCAATTCAGCGATAGTATCCAATGTGAAGCCAAGCTGCTTCGCATAACGAATAAAGCGCAAGCGCTGCAAATCTTGTTCATTGTAAAGTCTATAACCGCCCTCCGTCCGTTCACCGTGTTGCATCATGCCTTGCTTTTCATAGTACCGAATAGTATCTGGTGTAACATCGGCGAGTTTGGCGAGTTGCCCAATTTTTAACATTGCTTATCCCTCGTTTGACAGCTTATCAGCCACCTTATACTGATACTCTAGATGCAGAAAATCAGTGCTAAGCCCCGCTTGCCTTAATCGCATTTCTAACAAGGCCAACCGCTTATGTAGTTTGGGATGATGATCATGCTGTTCATCTAGCTGCAATAGCAAGTCAACAATAGTAAGAGCCTCCTGGCGGTCCTGCAATTCAAAAGGAAGATATCCTGCATTTTTCAGTATTCTATACCCGACTCTCAGATCAAGAGGAACAAGGGCATCATCATCGAGTTGTAGGGGTTTGCCATTTCCTGGCAGATTATCGAGCTCGCCATTTGCTAGGGCTTGGATAATGTGTCTTTCAGCCCATTCATCAATTAATGCCATATCGCACCCAAGTGAGGAGATCTCGCAAAGCCGAAGGTTAGTTAAGATTAATGGATTCGCGGATAAATAATAGGAGAAAAGAGGCAAAGCGCGAGGATGTAATATCAGGTCATTGAATTATGGACGTAAAAAAACCGGGCAAGCCCGGTTTTTTTACGCGTTTACAGATTACTCTGCAGCAACTACTTCTGCTTGCGATGCAGCACGATCAACTAACTCGATGTAAGCCATCGGTGCGTTGTCGCCTGCACGGAAGCCACACTTCAGAATGCGAGTGTAACCACCGGCGCGGCTCGCGAAACGCGGGCCTAGCTCGTTAAACAGTTTTGCCACGATCTCGTTATCACGAGTACGGGCGAATGCCAGACGACGATTAGCTACGCTGTCGGTCTTGGCAAGAGTAATCAGCGGCTCAACAACGCGACGCAGCTCTTTCGCTTTCGGCAGGGTCGTCTTGATTATCTCATGACGAACCAAAGAGCCGGCCATGTTACGGAACATAGCCTGGCGATGGCTGCTGTTACGGTTCAGTTGACGACCACTCTTACGATGGCGCATGACCTTATCCTTCTCAGTAAAACCTTAACCTGTGATCCGGTTACTCGTCAGCAATGCTAGCTGGCGGCCAATTTTCTAGGCGCATGCCTAAAGAAAGACCACGTGAAGCGAGCACGTCTTTAATCTCAGTAAGAGATTTTTTACCCAGGTTCGGCGTTTTCAGCAACTCAACCTCGGTACGCTGTACCAGATCACCGATGTAGTGGATAGCTTCTGCCTTGAGGCAGTTAGCAGAGCGGACAGTCAATTCCAGATCGTCAACAGGGCGCAGCAGGATCGGATCAAACTCTGGCTTCTCTTCTTTAACTTCCGGCTGACGTACATCACGTAGGTCAACGAAAGCTTCAAGCTGTTCAGCCAAGATAGTTGCCGCACGGCGGATCGCCTCTTCAGGATCGATCGTACCATTGGTTTCCATCTCGATAACCAACTTGTCCAGGTCGGTACGCTGTTCTACACGCGCTGCTTCAACATTGTAGGCAATTCGCTCTACAGGGCTATAGCATGCGTCTACTAACAGACGACCAATCGGGCGCTCATCTTCTTCCGAATGAATTCGGGCAGAAGCCGGCACATAACCACGACCACGTTGAACTTTGATACGCATACTAATAGATGCGTTTTCATCGGTCAGGTGGCAGATAACGTGCTGCGGCTTGACGATTTCGACATCACCATCATGGGTGATATCGGCTGCAGTCACAGGGCCAATGCCAGACTTATTCAGGGTAAGAATAACTTCATCTTTACCCTGAACTCTCACCGCCAGCCCTTTCAGGTTGAGCAGGATCTCCAGGATATCTTCCTGTACGCCTTCTTTGGTGCTGTACTCATGCAGTACACCATCAATCTCAACCTCGGTCACCGCGCAACCCGGCATAGATGAAAGCAGAATACGGCGCAGTGCGTTGCCGAGAGTATGGCCAAAGCCACGCTCTAACGGCTCAAGGGTCACCTTGGCGTGCGTCGAACTGACTTGCTCGATATCTACCAGGCGCGGTTTTAGAAACTCTGTCACAGAACCCTGCATTGTGTCCTCTCTTTGGTACTAAGCTTTACTTGGAGTAAAGCTCGACGATCAGGTGTTCATTAATGTCCGCAGACAGATCAGTACGTTCAGGAATACGTTTGAACACACCTTCCATCTTGACAGCATCAACTTCCAGCCAAGTCGGCTTTTCACGCTGCTCAGCCAGCTCCAAAGCTGCCTTAACACGAGACTGCTTTTTAGCTTTCTCACGGATGCTGACTACGTCATTCGGAGATACCTGATAAGAAGCGATGTTAACAACGCGACCATTTACCATGATAGCTTTATGACTAACCAGCTGACGTGATTCAGCACGAGTTGCGCCAAAGCCCATACGGTAAACTACGTTATCCAGACGACCTTCCAGCAGTTGCAACAGGTTTGCACCGGTGTTGCCTTTCAGACGTGCTGCTTCTTTATAGTAGTTACGGAATTGACGTTCTAGAACACCATAGATACGGCGAACTTTTTGCTTTTCACGTAACTGCACACCGTAGTCAGACAGACGCGGTTTACGCGCACCGTGCTGGCCAGGTGGTTGTTCGATCTTACACTTGGTGTCAATCGCACGAACACCAGACTTAAGGAATAAGTCTGTGCCCTCACGACGGCTCAGCTTGAGCTTAGGCCCCAAATATCTTGCCATTTTCTCTCTCCAACAAACCTAAAAGCAGCGTTATACGCGGCGCTTTTTCGGCGGACGACAACCGTTATGAGGGATCGGAGTCACATCAGTAATATTAGTGATGCGGAAACCAGCCGCGTTTAACGCACGGATAGTAGACTCACGGCCCGGACCAGGTCCTTTAACCATAACTTCCAGATTCTTGATACCGTATTCTTTCACTGCGTCAGCGCAGCGCTCTGCTGCAACTTGCGCTGCAAACGGAGTAGACTTACGAGATCCACGGAAACCGGAACCACCTGCTGTTGCCCAACCCAATGCGTTACCTTGACGATCTGTAATGGTAACGATGGTGTTGTTGAAAGAAGCATGGATATGAGCCACACCGTCAGAGACTGTCTTTCTTACACGCTTACGTGCACGAATAGGTGCCTTTGCCATTATTCAATCACCCCGATTATTTCTTGATCGGTTTACGCGGACCCTTACGGGTACGTGCGTTGGTCTTAGTACGCTGACCGCGAACTGGTAGACCACGACGATGACGCAAACCACGATAAGTCCCAAGGTCCATCAGACGCTTGATGCTCAGGGTCACCTCACGACGCAGATCACCTTCTACAACGTACTTGGCAACTTCGTCACGCAGCTTCTCGATTTGCTCTTCAGACAGCTCACTGATCTTAACATTTTCAGCAATACCCGCTGCAACACAGATAGCCTGTGAGCGAGTTTTACCGATGCCGTAGATCGCAGTTAATGCGATAACGGTATGTTTCTGATCAGGAATGTTAATGCCTGCTATACGGGCCACTATGCACTCCTACTATTTTATACAGCAATACCATTCTGAAAAGCCCGTTTTCAGGATACTCAAATAGTATTGCAGTCACATACAAAAGATTGGCTGGCTAATCTAGCCAGCTCAACCCAACTTTGCAAGAAAAATATGCAAGATAAATCAGCCTTGACGCTGTTTATGCTTTGGTTCGGCACTGCAGATTACGCGAACGACACCGTTACGCTTAACAATTTTGCAGTTACGACATAATTTCTTGACGGAAGCACGAACTTTCATTTTTACTCTCCGTAACTTCTCAAACATCCCTGATTAGCGGTTATAGCCTTTCAGGTTTGCTTTCTTCAATGCAGACTCGTACTGACTCGACATCATTAGAGTTTGCACTTGAGCCATAAAGTCCATGATGACCACCACTACGATAAGTAGGGAGGTACCACCAAAGTAAAATGGTACTTTCATCGCGTCACGCATGAACTCCGGGATCAGGCAGATGAAAGTAATATACATCGCACCAATTAAGGTTAGACGCGTCATTACTTTATCGATGTACTTCGCCGTTTGCTCTCCCGGACGAATTCCTGGCACGAATGCACCGGACTTCTTCAGGTTATCTGCTGTTTCACGCGGGTTGAAAACTAGCGCCGTGTAGAAGAAACAGAAGAAGATGATTGCAGACGCATAGAGTAACACATAAAGCGGCTGTCCTGGCTGCAAATACATCGAAATAGTCGTCAGCCAGTTCCAACCTGTCCCACCCCCAAACCATGATGCAATCGTGGCAGGGAACAGAATTATGCTGGAAGCAAAGATTGCTGGGATAACCCCGGCCATATTCACTTTCAACGGTAAGTGTGTGCTCTGTGCTGCATAAACACGACGACCTTGTTGACGTTTAGCATAGTTAACGACGATACGGCGTTGACCACGTTCAATGAAAACAACGAAGAAGGTTACTGCAAACACTAATACTGCAACCAACAGCAACAGGAGGAAGTGCAGGTCGCCTTGCCGAGCTTGCTCGATGGTATGGGCTATTGCAGGTGGTAGACCGGCAACAATACCAGCAAAGATTATGATTGAAATACCGTTACCGATACCACGCTCAGTAATCTGTTCGCCAAGCCACATAAGGAACATTGTCCCAGTGACCAAGCTAACAACAGCGGTAAAATAGAAGGCAAAGCCTGGATTTATTACCAGACCTTGCATCCCAGGCATATTCGGTAGACCGGTAGCAATACCGATCGATTGGAATATAGCCAATACCAACGTGCCATAACGGGTATACTGACTAATCTTACGACGGCCAGCCTCCCCTTCTTTCTTTATTTCAGCTAACGCTGGATGAACCACCGTTAACAGTTGGATAATAATTGATGCCGAAATATACGGCATGATACCCAAGGCAAAGATAGAAGCACGACTGAGAGCACCACCAGAGAACATGTTAAACATTTCAATGATGGTCCCTCTCTGCTGCTCGAGCAATTTAGCAAGCACAGTGGCATCGATACCAGGAATCGGAATAAAAGAGCCGATACGGAAAACAATAAGCGCACCGATAACAAACAAAAGTCTGCGCTTCAGTTCGCCTAATCCGCCTTTAGCACTTTGAAAATCTAATCCTGGTTGCTTAGCCATCTGCTACTTATTCCTCAATTTTACCGCCAGCAGCTTCGATAGCAGCACGAGCGCCTTTGGTGACACGCAGACCACGAAGAGTTACCGCACGAGTGATTTCGCCTGAAAGCATAACTTTCGCGAACTCAATCTGGGTACCAACAACGTTAGCGGCTTTCAGCGTGTTCAGGTCGATTACGTCGCCTTCCACTAAAGCCAGTTCAGACAGACGAACTTCTGCCGTGATCATAGCTTTGCGAGAGGTGAAGCCGAATTTCGGCAAACGACGATATAAAGGCATCTGACCACCTTCAAAACCACGACGTACGCCACCACCAGAACGTGAGTTCTGACCTTTGTGACCACGACCAGCGGTTTTACCCAGGCCAGAACCAATACCACGACCTACACGCTTCGGCGCATGCTTGGCACCTTCAGCCGGAGACAGAGTATTTAAACGCATCTGTTACTCCTCAACTTTAACCATGTAGGAAACCAAGTTGACCATACCACGTACAGCGGGAGTATCCTCACGCTCTACAGTATGACCAATACGACGCAGACCTAAACCGATCAGAGTTGCCTTGTGTTTCGGCAAACGACCGATACTGCTTTTTGTTTGAGTTACTTTAATAGTCTTTGCCATGGTTATTTCCCTAGAATTTCTTCGACGGACTTACCACGCTTAGCAGCGACCATTTCTGGGGATTTCATATCTTCCAGAGCTAAAATAGTTGCACGAACCACGTTGATCGGGTTAGTAGAACCATATGCCTTGGCCAATACGTTATGAACCCCTGCAACTTCCAAGACGGCGCGCATTGCACCACCGGCAATAATACCGGTACCTTCAGAAGCTGGTTGCATGAATACACGAGAACCCGTGTGAGCACCTTTAACTGGGTGCTGCAGAGTGCCGTTATCCAAAGCAACATTAATCATAGCGCGACGGGCTTTCTCCATCGCTTTCTGGATCGCTGCCGGAACTTCGCGTGCTTTGCCGTAGCCAAAACCAACGCGACCGTTACCATCACCAACTACTGTCAGTGCGGTAAAGCTGAAAATACGGCCACCTTTTACGGTTTTAGATACGCGGTTTACCGCGATCAGCTTTTCCTGCAGTTCGCCAGCTTGTTTTTCGATGTGTGACATCTTACACCTCTACCTTAGAACTGAAGGCCAGCTTCACGGGCAGCATCTGCCAGTGCCTGGACTCGACCATGATATTGGAAACCGGAACGGTCAAAGGATACTTTCGTGATCCCTTTTTCCAATGCGCGCTCTGCAACAGCTTTACCTACAGCTGCGGCGGCATCTTTGTTGCCGGCGTACTTCAATTGCTCATTGATAGCTTTTTCTACAGTAGAAGCGGCTACCAAAATTTCAGAACCGTTTGGTGCAATAACCTGCGCGTAAATATGGCGTGGGGTACGATGTACCACCAGGCGAGTCGCACCCAGTTCTTTGAGCTTGCGGCGTGCGCGGGTCGCACGACGGATACGAGCTGCTTTCTTATCCATAGTGTTACCTTACTTCTTCTTAGCCTCTTTGGTACGCACGACTTCGTCGGCGTAACGGACACCCTTGCCTTTATAAGGCTCAGGACGACGGTAGGCACGCAAATCTGCTGCAACCTGACCAATCACCTGCTTATCAGCGCCTTTCAGCACGATTTCAGTTTGGGTCGGGCATTCGGCAGTGATGCCAGCCGGCAATTCATGGTCAACTGGGTGAGAGAAGCCTAAGGCTAAATTCACCACGTTGCCTTTAACTGCGGCACGGTAGCCTACGCCTACCAGTTGAAGCTTCTTGGTGAAGCCTTCGGTAACACCAATGACCATTGCATTAAGCAGTGCACGAGTGGTACCCGCTTGGGCCCAACCGTCTACAGCGCCTTCGCGTGGAGCGAAAGTCAATGTATTACCTTCTTGCTTAACTTCAACAGCACTATGGACGGTACGAGTCAGCTCGCCGTTCTTACCCTTTATCGAAATAACCTGACCGTTGAGTTTTACCTCTACGCCGGCAGGAATGACGACGGGTGCTTTTGCAACACGAGACATTCTTTCCTCCCGAATTAAGCTACGTAGCAGATAATCTCGCCACCAAGACCAGCTTGGCGAGCTGCACGATCGGTCATAACACCTTTAGAGGTAGAAATAACAGCGATACCCAAACCGGCCATAACTTTTGGCAGCTCATCTTTTTTCTTATAGATGCGCAGACCTGGACGGCTGATACGTTGAATGCTTTCTACCACTGCCTTGCCCTGGAAATACTTAAGTGCTAATTCCAGAGTAGGCTTGGTGTCGCCTTCGACTTTAAAATCTTCAATAAAGCCTTCTTCCTTCAGAACGTTGGCAATTGCCACTTTCAGCTTGGAGGAAGGCATGGTGACCGCAACTTTGTTTGCGGCTTGACCGTTACGGATACGGGTCAGCATATCCGCGATCGGATCTTGCATGCTCATCTGTCTTTACTCCCGTGATTCAATTGGTGACAATTACCAGCTAGCCTTTTTAAGGCCCGGGATTTCACCGCGCATTGCGGTTTCACGGACTTTAATACGGCTCAACCCGAACTTCCGCAGGAAACCATGCGGACGACCAGTTTGGTTGCAGCGGTTACGCTGACGGGACGGGCTGGAATCACGCGGCAGAGACTGCAGCTTCAGAACAGCATTCCAACGATCTTCGTCGGATGAGTTCACACCAGAGATAATAGCTTTTAATTCCTCGCGTTGAGCGCGGTATTTGTTAGCTAGTTTCACGCGAACAACTTCGCGTGCTTTCATTGATTGCTTAGCCATCAGTAACCCTACCTTACTTGCGGAATGGGAATTTAAAAGCAGCCAACAATGCACGGCCTTCATCATCGGACTTCGCAGTAGTGGTAATGGTAATATCCAAACCACGTACACGATCGACTTTATCGTAGTCGATTTCCGGGAAGATGATCTGCTCGCGCACACCCATGCTGTAGTTTCCACGACCATCGAATGACTTAGCGGACAAGCCACGGAAGTCACGGATACGCGGAACAGCAATGGTAATCAGACGCTCAAAGAATTCCCACATGCGTTCGCCACGCAGGGTCACTTTACAGCCGATCGGATAGCCCTGACGGATTTTGAAGCCTGCAACAGATTTGCGTGCTTTGGTGATAAACGGCTTTTGGCCGGAGATAGCTGCCAAGTCAGCTGCTGCATTATCCAGCAGTTTCTTGTCAGCGATCGCTTCACCAACACCCATGTTCAGGGTGATCTTCTCGACCCGAGGGACTTGCATGACAGAGTTGTAGCCAAACTGAGACATCAGTTGTTTGACCACCTCGTCTTTGTAGTAATCATGCAGTTTCGCCATCGTATTACTCCAAATTACTTGATAGTTTCGCTGTTAGATTTAAAGAAACGGACTTTTTTACCGTCTTCGAATCTAAAGCCTACACGGTCAGCCTTACCGGTTGTCGCGTTGAACAGCGCAAGGTTGGAAACTTGAATTGCAGCTTCTTTTTCAACAATGCCACCTGGTTGGTTCAGGGCCGGAACCGGCTTCTGATGTTTTTTAACCAGGTTGATACCTTCAACAATGACCTTACCAGCAGACAGGACATTCTTTACTTTACCGCGCTTACCTTTGTCTTTCCCGGTTAGCACGATAACTTCGTCATCACGACGGATTTTCGCTGCCATGGTTCGCTCCTTAGAGTACTTCTGGTGCCAGAGAGATAATTTTCATGAACTTCTCATTACGCAGTTCACGAGTTACCGGCCCAAAAATACGCGTGCCGATTGGCTGCTCGCTGTTATTATTTAAAATAACACAAGCGTTACCATCGAAGCGAATGACAGAACCGTCCGGGCGACGTACACCCTTCTTGGTGCGCACCACTACCGCCTTCAGAACATCGCCTTTCTTCACCTTGCCACGAGGAATTGCTTCCTTGATGGTGATCTTGATGATGTCGCCGATGCCTGCGTAGCGACGGTGCGAGCCACCTAGAACCTTGATACACATTACGCGACGTGCACCGGAGTTGTCGGCCACGTTCAGCATAGTCTGTTCTTGGATCATGTTAGTGCTCCGCTAATGTCAACTACTACTTTAGGACCCAGAATAGGTCGTTTAAAAGCCCCAATAACGAGGGCGCAGCATTATAACACCGCTTCCAGATTATGGGTAGAAAAAATAAGCGGCCCACTTTCTGAGCCGCTTATTATGTTCGAGTCAGCTACTCTATTACAGAATCGCTTTCTCTACAACGCGAACAAGTGTCCAAGACTTAGTCTTTGACAGTGGACGGCATTCGCGGATTTCTACCACGTCACCGATACCACATTCATTGTTCTCGTCATGTACATGCAATTTCGTCGTACGACGGATGAATTTCCCATAAATCGGGTGCTTCACCACACGTTCGATAGCAACAACCATGGATTTCTCCATTTTGTCACTAACTACGCGACCTTGCAGAGTACGGATTTGGTCAGTCATTACGCACCCGCCTTTTCAGTCAGTAAAGTCTTAACACGTGCGATATTACGACGCACTTGTTTCGACAGGTGAGTTTGTTGCAGCTGGCCACTAGCCGCCTGCATGCGCAAATTAAATTGCTCACGCAGCAGGTTGAGCAGCTCAGTGTTCAGCTCTTCAACGCTTTTTTCACGCAGCTCTTGTGCTTTCATTACATCACCGTCTTAGTTACAAAGGTGGTTCCTACAGGCAGTTTCGCTGCAGCGAGCTTAAATGCTTCGCGAGCAGTTTCTTCCGGCACACCAGCCATTTCAAATAAAACTTTTCCTGGCTGGATCAGGGCAACCCAATACTCTACGTTACCCTTACCTTTACCCATACGCACTTCGAGCGGCTTCTCGGTGATCGGTTTGTCCGGGAATACACGGATCCAGACCTTACCTTGACGCTTAATTGCACGTGTCATCGCACGACGGGCTGCTTCGATTTGACGAGCCGTCAGGCGGCAACGGCCACAAGCTTTCAGGCCGAACTCACCGAAGCTAACATCCGTACCTTGCGCAAGGCCACGGTTACGGCCTTTGTGCATCTTACGGAATTTTGTACGCTTTGGTTGTAACATCAGCGATTCTCCTTACTTGCGGCCTTTACGCTGCTGCTTTTTAGGTTGAGCAGCCGGTTCCGGTTGTTCAACAGCAGCCATACCACCCAAGATCTCACCTTTGAAGATCCATACCTTTACGCCGATTACACCATAAGTGGTGTGCGCTTCAGATGTGTTGTAATCGATATCCGCACGCAGTGTATGCAACGGAACACGACCTTCACGGTACCATTCGGTACGCGCGATTTCAGCACCGCCAAGGCGGCCGCTTACTTCAACTTTGATACCTTTAGCGCCAAGACGCATTGCGTTCTGTACAGCACGCTTCATAGCACGACGGAACATAACACGACGTTCCAGCTGTGAAGTGATGCTGTCAGCAACCAATTTTGCGTCCAGTTCCGGTTTACGGACTTCGGCGATGTTAATCTGTGCAGGAACGCCAGCGATATCCGCTACGACCTTACGCAGTTTTTCGACATCTTCACCTTTCTTGCCGATAACGATGCCAGGACGAGCGGTGTGAATAGTCACACGGATGCTCTTCGCTGGACGCTCGATAACGATGCGAGAAACGGAAGCTTTCGCTAATTCTTTAGTCAAGAATTGGCGAACTTTAAAGTCGCTGTCCAGGTTGTCAGCGAATTCTTTGGTATTTGCGTACCAGGTAGAGTTCCAAGCTTTGACAATACCTAGTCGAATACCATTAGGATGTACTTTCTGACCCATTGCTAGTCTCCAGAGTCTCAGCGATCGGACACAACCACAGTAATGTGGCTGGTGCGCTTCAGGATGCGATCTGCACGACCTTTTGCACGCGGCATAATGCGCTTCATGCTAGGGCCTTCGTCTACGAAAATCTTCGTGACTTTCAGATCATCGATGTCAGCGCCATCGTTGTGTTCTGCGTTAGCAATGGCAGACTCCAGCACTTTCTTAACCAAACCAGCAGCTTTCTTGTTGGTATAGGCCAGAGTTTCCAGAGCTTGCGACACTTTCTTACCGCGAATCAGGTCCGCTACCAAGCGAACCTTCTGAGCAGAAGAACGAGCGTGGCGATGTTTAGCGATAGTTTCCATCTCTTCCTCCTACCTTAGCGCTTTTTAGCCTTTTTATCGGCCGCATGGCCGCGATAAGTACGGGTCGGCGCGAATTCACCCAATTTGTGACCGACCATTTCATCGGAAACAAATACAGGAACGTGCTGACGACCATTATGGACAGCGATGGTCAAACCGATCATATTTGGAAAGACCGTTGAACGACGGGACCAAGTCCGAATTGGCTTCTTGTCTCCGCTTTCCACCGCTTTCTCTACCTTCTTCAGCAAGTGCAGGTCAATGAAGGGACCTTTCTTGAGAGAACGTGGCATGGCTTATCCTCTAATTATTTTTTACTACGGCGACGTACGATGAACTTATCAGTACGCTTGTTGCTACGGGTCTTCTTACCTTTGGTTTGAACGCCCCACGGGGTTACCGGGTGCTTACCAAAGTTACGACCTTCACCACCACCGTGTGGGTGATCTACCGGGTTCATCGCCGTACCGCGAACGGTAGGACGAATACCACGCCAACGACTAGCACCTGCTTTACCCAGGACACGCAGCATGTGTTCAGCGTTACCGACTTCACCTAAGGTGGCGCGGCAATCAGCTAGAACCTTGCGCATCTCGCCGGAGCGCAGACGCAGAGTAACGTAGGAACCGTCACGAGCAACGATCTGAACGTATGCACCAGCAGAACGAGCCAATTGGCCGCCTTTACCTGGTTTCATTTCTACGTTATGAACCGTTGAACCAACTGGGATGTTACGCATAGGCAGGGTGTTACCTGCTTTAATTGCAGCATCAACGCCAGATTGAATCTGGTCACCAGCTTTCAGGCCTTTCGGCGCCAGGATATAACGGCGTTCGCCGTCTTTGTACAGAACCAGCGCGATGTTCGCGGAACGGTTCGGATCGTACTCCAGACGCTCAACCACAGCAGGGATACCATCTTTGTTGCGTTTGAAGTCAACCAGACGATAATGTTGCTTGTGGCCACCACCGATATGACGGGTAGTGATACGGCCATTGTTGTTACGGCCACCGCTTTTGCTTAATTTCTCAAGCAACGGGGCATAAGGCTTACCCTTGTGCAGCTCAGGGTTAACCACTTTAACAACGTGGCGACGACCCGGAGATGTAGGTTTACATTTAACAATTGCCATTGTTTACTCCTCCGACTTACTCTGCGCCGCCGATGAAGTCCAGATTCTGGCCTTCTTTCAGGGTGACGTAAGCTTTTTTCCAGTCGCTACGACGACCAACACGCTGACCGTGACGCTTACTCTTGCCTTTAACCAGCAAGGTGTTAACGTCTTCGACTTCGACTTCAAACAGTTTCTGCACTGCAGCTTTAATTTCTGCTTTGGTCGCGTCTTTGGCAACTTTGAGAACGATGGTGTTATTCTTTTCCATCGCAGCGGACGCTTTTTCAGATACATGCGGCGCGCGCAGTACTTTCAGCAGACGTTCTTCACGAATCATGCCAGCATCTCCTCAACTTGCTTCACAGCATCAGCAGTCATAACCACCTTGTCGAAGGCGATCAGGCTAACTGGGTCGATACCGGCTACATCGCGAACGTCAACCTTGTACAGGTTGCGAGCTGCCAAGAACAAGTTCTCGTCCAGTTCACCCGTTACGATCAGCACATCTTCCAGAGCCATATCTTTCAGTTTCTGCGCCAGCAACTTAGTTTTAGGTGCTTCAACAGAGAACTTTTCGACAATGATCAGACGATCTTGACGTACCAATTCGGACAGAATGCTTTTCAGCGCGCCGCGGTACATCTTTTTATTTACTTTCTGACTGTGATCCTGAGGCTTCGCAGCAAAGGTCACACCACCTGAACGCCAGATTGGGCTCTTTACAGAACCTGCACGCGCACGGCCGGTGCCTTTTTGACGCCACGGCTTCTTACCGGAACCTGTTACTTCAGCGCGGGTCTTCTGAGCACGAGTACCTTGACGGGCACCTGCTGCATAAGCAACAACAACCTGATGTACCAGCGCTTCGTTGAAATCACGACCGAAGGTAGTTTCGGAAACAGTCAGCGCGCCTTGCGCGTCTTTCAATACTAATTCCATTGCTATCCCCTTACGCCTTCACAGCTGGTTTAACGATCAGGTTGCCACCGGTTGCGCCCGGTACAGCACCCTTAACCAGCAGCAGGTTGCGCTCAGCGTCAACACGTACTACGTCCAGGCTTTGAACGGTTACACGCTCGTCACCCAGGTGGCCAGCCATTTTCTTGCCTTTGAACACTTTGCCCGGAGTCTGGTTTTGACCGATAGAACCCGGAACACGGTGAGACAAGGAGTTACCATGGGTAGCATCTTGGGTACGGAAATTCCAGCGCTTAACAGTACCGGCAAAACCTTTACCTTTAGACGTACCTGTAACGTCGACTTTTTTAACGTCTGCAAAAATTTCGACGCTAATTTCTTGACCAGCAGTAAACTCTTGACCTTCTGGAAGGCGGAATTCCCACAGACCACGGCCAGCTTCTACGCCAGCTTTAGCGAAATGACCCGCTTCTGGTTTAGTAACGCGGTTAGCTTTTTTAGCACCGGTAGTTACTTGCACAGCACGGTATCCGTCGTTCTCCAGGCTTTTGACCTGAGTTACACGGTTCGCTTCAATTTCGATAACAGTTACTGGGATTGAAACGCCATCTTCAGTGAAGATACGAGTCATGCCCACTTTTTTACCGACTAAACCAATCATTGTTTCAACCTCTCAATCGCTCAATGACCTGATTAACCCAGGCTGATCTGCACGTCTACACCGGCAGCCAGATCCAGACGCATCAGAGCATCAACGGTTTTCTCGGTTGGCTCAACGATGTCAACTAGACGCTTGTGAGTGCGAATTTCGTACTGATCGCGCGCATCTTTATTGACGTGCGGAGAGATCAGAACAGTAAAGCGCTCTTTGCGAGTTGGCAGCGGGATCGGACCACGAACCTGCGCACCAGTGCGCTTGGCAGTCTCGACGATTTCCGCAGTTGATTGATCGATCAAACGATGATCAAACGCTTTCAGGCGGATACGGATTCTTTGGTTCTGCATGAGACCAGAGCTCCAATTATTTATAAACGTAAATGATTACTCCTCGCACCCATTTCGATTGATGGGGGAGTGTAATCGTTCAACATATAACCCCCATATCGGGAGTATTGTTCAGTTGCAACACTAGGCTGAAACTGACAGATTAGTTTCAATCTGACCTATCAAGATTAGGTAGGCCCGCGCATTATACGTAAATACCAGCAGGAAGCAAGCCGCTGTTGGAAATCTATGCGGAAACTTGCCAGATAATTTAATTAATGAGGATTAAGAGGACTTTTTGAGAGAGCAATAAGAAAAGAGTGAGCCCATAATGGTTCTCACTCCTTTTAACTGAACAGCGCTATGACTGATAAAGAAACTGTCTTGCGAGGATTTAGTCTTTCGCCAGCTGAGCCTGCGAGTAGTTTTGTATCCCCAAACGTTCGATCAGACTGAGCTCTGTCTCAAGCCAATCAATATGGCCTTCTTCTTCAGTCAAGATTTCCTTCAACAAATCGCGACTGACATAGTCATGGATTGAATCGGCATACGCAATACCTTCGCGCAAGTCCTTCGCTCCGGATAACTCGAGAGCTAAGTCAGATTTCAGTATTTCTTCTACATCTTCACCGATATTCAACTTACCTAGATCTTGCAGGTTAGGAATACCTTCGAGAAATAAAATGCGCTCGATGTATTTATCCGCATGTTTCATTTCATCGATGGACTCGTGATACTCCTTATCATTAAGGCGCATCAGCCCCCAGTTTTTGAACATTCGGGCATGAAGAAAATATTGATTGATGGCAACTAGCTCGTTTCCGAGTAGTTTATTGAGATGTGCAATTATTTTTTTATCGCCTTTCATAGTTATACCCTCCGCTTCCAGTACTAAAAGTGTAGTACCAGATGGCAAAGTGTGGGGAAAACTTATCCCTACTAACTATTAGGCAACATCATTCATTTCTGGAATGTTAGCGCGTTCCTCAATCAAGATTTCTCTGGCCTGTCGAATGCACTTTCCGCAGTCAGTACCGATAGGTACGAGTTGACACAACTGCTTAATGGTATGTGGATGGTGCTGACGTACAGCTTTACGGATAACTTTGTCAGAGATCGCATTACATAGACAAACATACATAGAGAGACTCACTTCTTAACCAATCTCTCAAGTCTAAATAAGAATACGAGTTATTTCAATTAAGATTATCTAGCAGTTCAATAAAAAAGGGTGCCGAAGCACCCTTTTACTTGATCAATATAATAATTAATCAATAAAACAATTAAGCGATTACTTTAGCAACAACACCAGCGCCTACAGTACGGCCGCCTTCACGGATTGCGAAACGCAGGCCGTCGTCCATTGCGATTGGGTGAATCAGAGTAACAACCATGTTGATGTTGTCACCTGGCATCACCATTTCAACGCCTTCTGGCAGTTCGATGGTACCTGTTACGTCAGTTGTACGGAAGTAGAACTGAGGACGGTAGCCTTTGAAGAACGGAGTATGACGACCGCCTTCTTCTTTGCTCAGAATATAAACTTCTGAATCAAAGGTAGTGTGTGGTTTGATTGAGCCTGGTTTAGCCAGAACTTGACCACGTTCGATGTCTTCACGTTTGATACCACGCAGCAGAACACCAACGTTCTCACCAGCACGACCTTCGTCCAGCAGTTTGCGGAACATTTCAACGCCAGTACAAGTAGATTTAACAGTATCTTTGATACCAACGATCTCTACTTCTTCACCAACTTTAACGATACCGCGCTCTACACGACCAGTTACAACAGTACCACGGCCTGAGATAGAGAATACGTCTTCGATAGGCAGCAAGAATGGCTTATCGATAGCACGTTCTGGCAGTGGAATGTAGCTATCCAGTGCTTCAGCCAGTTCAATGATTTTAGCTTCCCACTCAGGAACGCCTTCCAGTGCTTTCAGCGCTGAACCTTTGATTACTGGGATGTCGTCGCCTGGGAAATCGTAAGCAGAAAGAAGTTCACGAACTTCCATTTCTACCAATTCCAGCAGCTCTTCATCGTCAACCATGTCACATTTGTTCATGAATACGATCATGTACGGAACGCCAACCTGACGGCCCAACAGGATGTGCTCACGAGTCTGTGGCATAGGGCCATCAGTTGCAGCAACAACCAGGATCGCGCCGTCCATCTGAGCAGCACCGGTGATCATGTTTTTAACGTAGTCGGCATGCCCTGGGCAGTCAACGTGCGCATAGTGACGAGTCGGGGTGTCATATTCAACGTGAGAAGTGTTGATGGTGATACCACGTGCTTTTTCTTCTGGTGCGTTATCGATCTGATCGAAGGCACGAGCGCTACCGCCGTAGGTTTTAGCCAGTACGGTGGTGATTGCAGCAGTCAGAGTTGTTTTACCATGGTCAACGTGGCCGATAGTACCGACGTTTACATGGGGTTTGTTACGTTCAAATTTTTCTTTAGACACGACTATATTCCTTACTCTTGTGCTCTCCCACTTATGAGAGAGCACTGGATCATTGTTTTAAACCCGAAAGCTTATTTGCCACGGGCTTCGATAACGGCTTTAGCGACGTTACTAGGTGCTTCAGCATACTCCAGGAATTCCATGGAGTAAGAAGCACGGCCCTGAGTCTGAGAACGCAGGTCAGTAGCATAACCGAACATTTCAGACAACGGAACCTTGACGCGAACGGTTTTACCGGTAGCAGTATCTTCCATACCTTCGATGATACCGCGACGACGGTTAAGGTCGCCCATTACGTCACCCATGTAATCTTCAGGGGTTTCGACTTCAACCTTCATGATAGGCTCAAGCAGAACTGGTTTAGCTCTTCTGAAACCTTCTTTAAAGGCGATAGAACCGGCTAATTTAAATGCCAATTCTGAGGAGTCGACGTCATGGTAAGAACCGTAGTGCAGACGCACTTTAACGTCAACAACCGGATAACCTGCCAGAGGGCCAGATTTCAGTTGTTCCTGGATACCTTTATCAACAGCAGGGATGAACTCTTTAGGAATAGAACCACCAACGATTTCGTTGACGAATTCATACCCAGCGCCACCCGGTGGTAACGGAGACATGTCGATAACAACATGACCGTACTGACCACGACCGCCTGACTGCTTAGCGTGCTTACCTTCCACGTCCTTAACGGTGTCGCGGATAGTTTCACGGTATGCAACCTGAGGTTTACCGACATTTGCTTCCACGTTAAATTCGCGGCGCATACGGTCAACCAGGATATCCAAGTGCAACTCACCCATACCAGCGATGATAGTCTGACCAGATTCTTCGTCAGTCCAAACGCGGAATGATGGATCTTCTTTTGCCAGACGACCCAGAGCCATACCCATTTTTTCTTGGTCAGCTTTGGTTTTTGGTTCAACAGCAACAGAGATTACTGGCTCCGGGAACTCCATACGTTCCAAGATGATCGGATTAGCTGGATCACACAGAGTGTCACCCGTCGTCACATCTTTCAGACCGATTGCTGCTGCGATGTCGCCAGCATGAACTTCTTTGATCTCTTCACGTTTGTTTGCGTGCATCTGTACGATACGGCCCAGACGCTCACGCTGTGAACGTACTGAGTTCAGCACGGTGTCACCGGAATTTACGATACCAGAGTACACACGGAAGAACGTCAGGTTACCAACAAACGGGTCGGTAGCAATTTTAAATGCCAGCGCAGAGAACGGCTCTTTGTCAGATGAGTGACGAACTGCCGGAGTATCTTTACCGTCGTCCAGAATACCGTTGATTGCTTCAACGTCAGTCGGGGCAGGCAGATATTCGATAACCGCATCCAGCATCGCCTGTACGCCTTTGTTTTTAAACGCAGAACCACAGGTAACTAAGATAATTTCGTTGCGCAGAACACGTTGACGCAGAGCTTTCTTGATCTCTTCTTCGGTCAGCTCATCGCCGCCCAAGTATTTATCCATCAGCTCATCTGACGCTTCTGCAGCAGATTCAACCAGATTCTGGTGCCATTCAGCAGCCAGCTCAGCCATATCAGCAGGGATCTCTTCGTATTCGAAGGTCACGCCCTGATCAGCTTCGTTCCAGTTGATCGCTTTCATTTTCACCAGGTCAATAATACCGGTGAATTTCTCTTCCGCGCCGATAGCCAGTTGCAATGGAACTGGATTCGCGCCCAGACGAGATTTAATCTGACCAACAACTTTCAGGAAATTCGCGCCCATACGGTCCATTTTGTTAACGAACGCGATACGCGGAACTTTATATTTATTCGCCTGACGCCATACGGTCTCAGACTGTGGCTGAACACCACCAACTGCACAGTAAACCATTACCGCGCCGTCAAGAACACGCATGGAACGTTCTACTTCGATGGTGAAGTCAACGTGCCCAGGGGTGTCAATGATATTGACGTGATGTGGTTCGAACTGTTTAGCCATACCAGACCAGAAGCAGGTAGTAGCCGCAGAAGTAATGGTAATACCACGCTCCTGCTCCTGTTCCATCCAGTCCATGGTGGCTGCGCCGTCATGAACTTCACCGATTTTATGGTTTACACCGGTGTAAAACAGGATACGTTCGGTAGTGGTTGTCTTACCGGCGTCGATGTGAGCGCTGATACCGATATTACGATAGCGCTCAATGGGTGTTTTACGAGCCATTTGATTCCTCTATTCCTAGGGCGTTCATTCGGTTAACCCATGCGGGCGCTTCAAGAAGACAGCCCGCATGGTTAGCATGACTACTGCGTGGTAATTACCAGCGGTAGTGGGCGAACGCCTTGTTAGCTTCGGCCATACGGTGAACGTCTTCACGTTTCTTAACAGCAGAACCTTTGTTCTCTGCTGCGTCAGACAGTTCATTCGCCAAGCGCAAAGCCATGGATTTATCACCGCGTTTACGAGCAGCATCAACGATCCAACGCATTGCCAAGGCATTACGACGAACCGGACGAACTTCAACTGGTACCTGATAAGTAGAACCACCAACGCGGCGAGACTTAACTTCGACAGTCGGGCGCACGTTATCCAGAGCTACTTCGAAAGCTTCCAGAAAATCTTTACCAGAACGCTGAGCCAGGGTCTCCAGCGCGGTATAGACGATTGCTTCTGCAGTAGATTTTTTACCATCTACCATCAGGATGTTTACAAATTTAGCCAGCAATTCAGATCCGAACTTAGGATCTGGTAAAATTTTACGCTGACCAATTACACGACGACGTGGCATGGAAATACTCCGTTGTTAATTCAGGGTTGTCCAAAACTCTAAGAGTTTATTTTGACATTAATGTGAAAATGTTTGGCCTTACTTAACGGAGAACCATTAAGCCTTTGGCTTCTTCACGCCGTACTTAGAACGTGATTGCTTACGGTCTTTAACACCTGAGCAGTCAAGCGCGCCGCGGACGGTGTGGTAACGCACACCTGGCAAGTCTTTAACACGACCGCCACGGATCAGGATCACGGAGTGTTCCTGAAGGTTATGACCTTCACCGCCGATGTAGGAGGTGACTTCAAAACCGTTAGTTAAACGCACACGGCAAACTTTACGCAGTGCGGAGTTAGGTTTTTTCGGGGTGGTTGTATATACGCGGGTACATACACCACGTTTCTGCGGGCATGCTTCCAGCGCAGGAACGTTGCTTTTAGCAACCTTCATGCTGCGTGGCTTGCGAACCAGCTGGTTAATCGTTGCCATTATTAAAAAAGCTCCTGGTTTTTTGCTTCGTAAACACGTGATAAATCCCCCTCGTTTGCACTACTGGCAGAGAACGAGGACGCAGAATTTTATGGCTGACTATCTAAGGTGTCAAGAAATATACAGCATTACTCGCATTACCATGCCAGTTGTTGCTGATGTTTTAGGGTCAAATCCACGAAGTGAGTATAGCCGATTAGAGTAGCGCTGTCTGAAATTTGACCAGATAAGCCGCGCGCAATAACGTCATCTTCCAATACAAAGAAAGAAGCAGGGTTATTTAACAACAGCTTAAGGCTTTCGCTGTTTTTCAAAACAGTCATCACCCCATCTTGCAGAAAGAGAATCTCATCTTCCGATGTGACTAATCTCAACAACGCAGATAAATCACAACGATAAGGAGAATGACTGACGGTATAAAGCATTATAGCGGCCCAAACCTCAATTAAAAAGTCAGCACAACATCATAAGTCGCCAGTTGGCGACGTAAATTTACCGGAGATAGCACCTCGACATCAAGGACCCAGTTTGTGACTTCGCTCAATCCGCGTTGCTGTAACGAGGCTTCGCAAATATAACAATTCTCGACATCGTACAGAGGTAAGACACCGAAAGTCGCAATATAGTTTCTGGCGAGAATTTTTTCGGGTTGCTGCTGAGGTAACAATTGCAAAACGCCGTCCGAAAGGAAGAAGGCACCGATGTTTTCGCTCAATGCCGAAGCCGCCAGCAATGCATCCAGCCCTTCCCGCCCTGCTGAACTGCCATGTGGACCTTGGGTGAAAACAAAAGCAATGCGTTTCATCGTCATTAAAATTGCACCATGCGGTCGCATGTCAATGCAGCTTCAGCCAGTGAACCCAAGCCACTCAAGGTAAAACCTGGTTGCAAATTTGCCGTTGCCAGATTGAGTTGCTCTGCTTCATGTTGGTCAGTCACGCCACGACGCAGCGCCGCCGCCACACAGACATTCAGCACTACAGCATGCTTGGCTGCCAATTGTTGCCACGCTCGGACCAGGTCAAATTCATCACTGGCTGGCGCGGTTAATTGGTTCGCGTTCAGCACCCCTTCGCGGTAAAAGAAAACACTGACCAAATTATGCCCTGAATTAACAATAGCTTGTGCGAATTGATAAGCACTGCTGGCCTGCTGCGTGCCATAAGCTGGCCCCGTGACCATCAGGCAATATTTCGCTACATTCTCCCCTGACATTAACGATCATGTCCCACAAAATCGCCACTCTTAAACTGGCGAATGTAGAGATAAACCGTGTGCTTAGAGATATTTAGTCGTTCAGCAACCTGATTGATGGCATCTTTAATATCAAAAATACCTTTTTCATACAGATTGAGTACGACCTGGCGGTTCTTCGCATTGTTAGAAACGTTGCGATCCGCGTTCACTTCTTCGATGGTAAATTCCAGTGTTTGCGCCACCAGGTCATCGACCGATGAGGCAAAGTTAACCGAAGAGGCCACTTCTTGCGTTTCTGGCGGCATAAAAGTCTGAATGATTTGCGAGAAAGGCACATCCAGATTCATGTTGATGCACAGTAGGCCAATAACGCGCTGGTCGCGGTTACGGATGGCGATAGTGACAGACTTCATCAGCACGCCGCTTTTGGCGCGCGTGAAATAAGCTCTCGAAACACTGCTGTCGGCACCAGCCATATCGTGCAACATCCGTAGGGCCAAGTCAGTTATCGGCGAACCAATCTGCCGCCCGGTGTGTTCACCGTTAGCAATTCTTACCGCTGAGCTTTTTAGGTCTTCCAGTGAATGCAGCACAATTTCGCAGTGACTGCCGATAAGCATCGCCAAACCATCAACGATAGCTTCGTATGATTTTAGTATTTCATGGTCCGTCTGACTGAACGGACGTTCATCCAGTAAATCCAGTTCACTGGTTTCGCTACTGAGAAGCGAATTAGACATCGAAGACACCATCCTCTAGGTAAAGCCTGTCTCAATATCGTTGGCAGACTCATAACTCAATATCTTAGATTTTAAGTCTAGCAAATATGCTGAGATAAAATCCTTGCGTTTGCGCGTGATATTGACGTTAAGCCCACAAGCCATAAACCGTCAAGTTATCAACGAACAGAAGTGCAAATTGATAGACGTACCACAAAAAAAACCGCCACGACAATTATCGCAGCGGTTATCAGTAGGACCGGATAACGAAGCTAAATTACTTCTTCGCTTTGGTGTCCGCAGCAGCAGGTTGCTCTTCTGGTGCGTCAGCTTTAGGTGCCGCTTTCACATCCAGCAGTTCTACATCGAATACCAGCGTAGAGTTAGCAGGGATGCCTGGGACGCCAGTTTTGCCGTAAGCCAGTTCTGGTGGGATAACCAGAGTGATCTTGCCGCCTTTCTTGATTTGCTTCAGACCTTCAGTCCAGCCTGGGATAACGCCATCCAGACGGAATGACAGTGGCTCGCCACGCTTATATGAGTTATCAAACTCAGTACCGTCAGTCAGGGTGCCTTTGTAGTTCACGACAACGGTATCGCTATCTTTTGGCGCATCGCCAGTGCCAGCTTTCTCAACTTTATACAGCAGGCCAGATGCCGTTTTCTTCACATCTTTGTCTTTAGCGAAAGTCTCGCGATATTTAGCACCTTTATCGGCGTTTTCTTTCGCATCTTGCTCCATTTTGGCTTGAGCAGACGCTTTTACGCGCGCTTCAAAACCTTGCAAGGTTTTTTCGATCTCTTCGTCAGTCAATTTGCTTTTGCTAGCGAAAGCATCTTGTACACCCGCGATTAACTGGTCTTTATCCAGCTTAATCCCCAGCTTTTCTTGTTCTTTCAGGGAGTTATCCATATAACGCCCCAATGATGCGCCTAAAGCATATGCAGATTGCTGATCATCATTCTTAAATGCGCTATTTGTCGTTGCTGGTGCAGCTGCAGTGGCAGTTTTTGCTGCTTCAGCAGCGAAAGCCGCAGAGGTATTCAGGGTCAGCGCCATGGTGGTAGCCAGTAGCGTTACTTTAAACAGTGATTTCATCCATTTCTCCATTGGCTTAAGGACTCTTACCCCAAGCAACGATTTTTAAGAGTAATTGGTACTATAACTGCCAGTGTGAACACAAAACAATCTCAGTACTCATGCTATTAAGTGATATTAAGACTTTTTTTACTACAAGAAGTTTCGTTTTTATAGATATCTTGACCCTCGCAGCGCAATCATAAGCTTTTACAGGTAGAATCTAGCGCGTCCTGCTATTTTAGCTATACTGCCATCGAGCGGAAAATAACCAAAAGGTATGGTTTGCAGCTATGCCAAGTGTAGCTGTGTCGTTTAGCAGTCATGAGAGGAAATAAAATGGAACAATCCCTGTTTGAGCAACGACTGGAAATGCTGGAAAGTCGTTTGGCATTTCAGGAAGTGACGATTGAAGAACTTAATTTGATCGTGACAGAGCATCAGATGGAAATGACCAAACTGCGTGAGCATTTGCGCCTACTGACCGACAAACTACGCGCATCCCAGCCGTCAATGCTGGTAAACGAAGCGGAAGAAACACCTCCTCCGCACTATTAGTTTTGTTAGCACCAGTCGCTTAGCTAGCGCTGCTGGCCACAATAGAGCTAATAGCAAAAAGCCAGCCGCAAGGCTGGCTTTTGACTGACAACTAACGTCAGATTTTAGTGACAGCCACAGCCGCCTTTACCACAACCGCCGCCTTTGCCATGTTCATGACCTGCGTCATGATCACCATGGTCATGACCGCCGCCGCAGCAACCGTCACCGTGTTCGTGGTGATGATCATGCTCGCCATGGACGTGGCCATGTTGCAGCTCTTCTTCTGTCGCTTCACGGATAGCAACCACTTCAACGTGGAAGTTCAGATCCTGACCCGCCAGCATGTGGTTACCATCAACCACAACGTGCTCGTCTTCCACAGCAGTGATTTCGACCGGTACTGGACCTTGATCGGTATCAGCCAGGAAACGCATGCCCACTTCCAGCTCGTCAACGCCCATGAAGACGTCTTTCGGTACGCGCTGCACCAGATTTTCATCATAGTTGCCGTAACCTTCGTCGGCATTGACGCGCACATCAAAGCTGTCGCCAGCTGCATGGCCTTCAAGCGCTTTTTCCAGACCTGCGATCAAAGAACCGTGACCGTGCAGGTAGTCCAACGGCGCGCTCACCGGAGACTCATCAACTAAAACACCGTCTTCTGTACGTACCTGGTAAGCCAGGCTGACCACCAAGTCTTTTGCTACTTTCATGATATCTCCTACCCTTGGAACAAAAATTGGCACAGATTGTAGCGGAAATCTGCACCGCTGTACCCTCCAGCATAAAAAATCGCGAAGGATAACGCTACTTCGGATTGAAAATACCGATCACTTGTTCATGTTGGCGAACGTGTTGGCTGACCTGTTTGTCCGTCTGACGCTGATGGTGGCCGCACTTCACACACTCCACCACTTCGACCTGATCTTCACGCCATAAAGCCAGTGTATCCAATGCCTTGCATTGCGGACAAACCGCTCCAGCGATAAACCTTTTGCGGGTGTTTGCCTTGTTATTTAGCGCCATTGTCATCGTTTTCTCCGACATTATTCATATTCATCCCACCCATCTAACTGCCGACTTTCATGCAGCATTTCCCGTTGGAAAATATCTTCCAGTTCACGGCGGGCTTCTTTAACTCGGGAGATTTGCGCCACATCGCCGTGATGCTGTGGCACCAATTCACGTAGCATGCGCATATCGAGACGGCGAAAATGTTGTTGCGCCCGATACGCCTGATGGGGATGCATCCCCAAGCCCAATAGGGTTTTTCGGCCCAATTCTAGCGCACTGGAAAATGTCTCGCGGGTGAAGTCTTTGACGCCGTTTTGCAACAATTCATGCGCTTCAACACGCCCTCTGGCACGGGCCAGAATATGCAAGTTCGGGAAGTGCTGCTGACACAAATGCACCAGCGTCATGGTGTCTTCCGGCTCATTACAGGTGATCACGATGGCTTTGGCTTTCTCCGCGCCAGCGGCACGTAACAGTTCTAGCTCAGTGGCATCACCATAGTACACTTTATAGCCATATTTGCGCATCACACTGACAGCGCTGACATCGCGTTCCAGTACGGTAATACGCATTTTATTCGCCATCAGCAGACGGCCAATCACCTGACCAAATCGTCCAAAGCCAACAATAATCACCTGCGGATCATTATCCTCAACAAACGGCTTCTCGTCGCTCTCTTCTTGCGCGTTGTAACGGCGGACCAAAATGCGGTCAATCACCTGCATCAAGAGTGGCGTAGTCATCATAGATAGCGTCACGACCACCAGCAGCAGGGCCAGTTGCTCCGCGTTAAAAACGTGCTGAGAGAAGGCCGCAGAGAACAAGACGAAGGCGAACTCACCACCCTGACTGAGCACGCCAGCGAATTGCAGCCGCACCGAGCGGCGCAAACCGAAGGTCCGTGCCAGGCCATACAACACTGCGCCTTTGATAAAGACCAACGCCAGAACACCCAATAATACATCCAGCAGATGGGTGAACAGAACACCAAGGTTCAACGCCATGCCAACAGAAATGAAGAATAAGCCAAGCAGCAACCCTTTAAAGGGTTCGATGGCAATTTCCAGCTCGTGCTGGAATTCACTTTCTGCCAATAATATTCCAGCGATAAATGTCCCGAGCGCCATCGATAGACCCAGCGCATCCATAAACAGGGCAGAGCCTAACACCACCAGTAACGCCGCAGCGGTGAAAACTTCCCGCACGCCGGAGGCCACAATGTAGCGGAACAGGGGGCGCAGCAGATAACGGCCACCAATCAGCATGCCCGCAAAGGCCGCAACTTTGATGCCAATCTTGACCCAATCATTGGTCTCACCGCCGCTACCAGCCAAAATCGGGATCAGCGCCAATGCGGGGATGACCGCCATATCCTGAAACAGCAAAACCGAGAAACCGAGCTGCCCGCCTTCATTGCGGTTCATGCCCTTTTCGCGCATCAGTTGCAATGCCATCGCCGTTGAGGACATCGCCAAACCGATACCGCCGATCACCGCCGCCTGCCAGGCAAATTGGGTGAAATAGAGCAATGCCCCCAACACGCTGGCGGTTATCACCACCTGACCCGCGCCGACACCAAAAATCGAGCGCCGCAGCTGCCAGAGCTTGGCCGGATTCAACTCCAAGCCAATGATAAACATCAGGAAGACCACACCCAGCTCGGAGAAGTGCAGAATTTCGTCAACATCACGAATAAAGCCCAAGCCCCATGGGCCGATGGCAATACCGGCTATCAGGTAGCCCAATACCGCGCCGATCCCCAGCCGTTGGGCGATAGGCACCGCCACCACGGCGGCAAAGAGAAAGAGTAAAATGGCAGTCAGTAGCGCTGAACCTTCCATATATCAGTGCCCCCCTGTAGGCAGCGGTGACTGCAACCACTGTGCATAGGCTTGCGCATGGCTGGCGAGGACTTCCGGTTTTTGACGCCGCGCCCAGTAAATAATCATGGGATTCATCCAATGCATATGACACATAGCTGCCGTCAATTCGAAGGGACGCAAAATGTCCTCCATCGGATAGCGGTTGTAGCCCCCCACCCGATAAGCACCTTCCGGCTCACCGGTGGTGATCACCGAACGCCAATATTTGCCGGTCAAAGCATGTCCGCCGACGCCATTGGCAAAGCCACGCGCCAGCACCCGATCCAGCCACTCCTTCAGCAACGCCGGGCAGCTGTAGGTATAAAGGGGGTGTTGAAAGACGATAATTTGATGCTCACGCAGCAATTCCTGCTCATGGTGAATATCAATAAAGAAATCCGGATAATGTGCATAAAGATCGTGCACGGTGACATGTTCTAACTGCTGCACCGGTTGCAGCAAAACCCGGTTAGCGACCGAGTCCTGTGATTCCGGATGGGCATACAGCAGCAAAACCTTCGGTGGCTGCGACATCATTCCCCTCCAAAGCGTCGTCAGGGTCCGGTTTTTCCGTTACCATGCTTCGCAAAGACTAAAAAGACTAAGATTTATACCCAAAGTGATTGGTGTTGCAGTCAGGCAAAGCGAGCGACCCCCGATATGAGCAGTGATTCGGGTGAGTCAACGCCGCTAAAACCCCTACAACGTCAAGGACGAAGGGGATAACAATTTAACATACTCTAAACATACGGCACTCTATGATTGTTTTTTCTTCGCTTCAAATTCGACGTGGTACCCGCGTCTTGCTGGACAACGCTACAGCAACGATTAACCCCGGCCAGAAAGTTGGGTTAGTCGGCAAAAACGGTTGTGGTAAATCCACCCTGCTGGCGCTGCTCAAAGGCGAACTGAGCGCCGATGGGGGCAATGCAACTTTCCCTAGCAACTGGGCGCTGGCCTGGGTTAATCAGGAGACCCCGGCACTGGATATTCCGGCGATAGAGTATGTCATCGACGGCGACCGTGAATATCGTCAATTGGAGGCTGAGCTTCAGGCTGCCAACGAAAAAAATGATGGTCATGCCATTGCCACCGTGCACGGCAAGCTCGACGCCATCCATGCCTGGACCATTCAGTCCCGCGCCGCCAGTTTGCTCAATGGGCTGGGCTTCTCCCAAGATCAATTACAGCAGCCAGTGCGCTCCTTCTCAGGGGGCTGGCGTATGCGCCTTAACTTGGCACAGGCGCTGCTTTGTCGCTCTGATCTGCTGCTGCTGGATGAACCGACCAACCACTTGGACTTGGATGCGGTTATCTGGCTGGAAAAATGGCTGAAGAGCTACAGCGGGACACTGGTGCTGATCTCCCATGACCGTGATTTCCTTGATCCTATTATTGATAAGATCTTACATATTGAACAGCAGACGCTGAATGAATATACCGGTAACTATTCATCTTTCGAACGCCAGCGCGCCACCAAACTGTCGCAGCAGCAATCGATGTATCAGCATCAGCAAGAAAAAGTCGCGCATTTACAAAGCTATATCGACCGTTTCCGTGCGCAGGCCACCAAGGCAAAGCAGGCCCAGAGCCGCATTAAAATGCTCGAACGCATGGAGCTGATTGCCCCTGCTCACGTCGATAACCCGTTCCACTTCAGCTTCCGCACGCCAGAGAGCTTGCCAGACCCTCTGCTACGGATGGATAAAGTCAGCGCGGGCTACGGCGATAAAACTATTTTGCAATCCATCAAGCTGAACTTGGTGCCCGGTTCACGTATCGGCCTGCTGGGCCGCAACGGTGCGGGTAAATCCACCCTGATTAAGTTGTTGGCTGGCACACTGGAACCGCAAAGCGGCGAGATTGGCCTGTCCAAAGGCATCAAACTGGGTTACTTCGCCCAGCATCAACTTGAATTCTTACGCGCAGATGAATCTCCGCTACAACATATGAGTCGCTTGGCCCCCAAAGAGTCGGAACAGCAGCTACGTGACTACTTAGGCGGCTACGGTTTTCAGGGCGATCAGGTGACTGACCCTACCGCTCGCTTCTCTGGCGGCGAAAAGGCGCGACTGGTCTTGGCGCTGATTATCTGGCAGCGCCCTAACCTGCTGCTGCTGGATGAACCGACCAACCACCTTGACCTTGATATGCGTCAGGCACTGACTGAGGCGCTAATTGATTTTGAGGGCGCATTAGTGGTGGTCTCCCATGACCGTCATTTGCTACGATCTACCACCGATGACCTCTATTTGGTGCACGATGGCAAAGTGGAGCAGTTCGACGGCGATCTGGAAGACTACCAGCAGTTTTTGGTGGATGTGCAGCGCCAGCAAAGCCAGCAGGACAGCCCAGCCAAAGAGCTATCGGGCAATAGCGCCCAGCAGCGTAAAGATCAAAAACGCCGCGATGCCGAGTTCCGCAGCCAGACTCAGCCACTGCGTAAGCAGATTATGACGCTGGAAAAACAGATGGAAAAGCTCACCACCGAGTTAACCGCCATCGAAGAACAACTGGCCGATTCAGCACTATACGACATCGCCCGTAAGACGGATCTGACCCAATGCCTACAGCAGCAGATTCAGGTGAAGTCCAAGCTGGAAGAGACCGAAATGCAGTGGCTGGACGCGCAGGAGCAACTGGAAGATATCACCAAGCAATTTGAGGCGGAGTAATCAGCATGATGCCAATTGAAGTCAGTATCATTGTTCCGGTTTATAACTGTGAAACCTATCTCGTCGAGTTGCTGGATTCATTGAGAAGCCAAGCAGATGTCTCATTTGAAATCATCGCCGTGAATGATGGTTCGACGGACACCAGCCCAGAGAAGCTCGCAGACATTGCCCGCAATGATAGCCGACTGGTGATTATCAATCAGACGAATCAAGGTCTGTCCGCCGCCCGCAACGCCGGTATCGCGCAGGCCAAGGGCCAGTGGATCGCCTTTGTCGATGGCGATGACTGGCTCGCACCCAATGCGCTGCACCGCTGGTTAACACAAGCCAAAGAGCAGTCGCTGGATTTACTCATTGGCAACGGTTATCGATTCACCACTCATCCTGCGGTACAAACAGAAGTGCCCTTACTGCATAAACAGCCATGGGGCGAGGTGTTGGATGGTCAACAGTGGATTATGCGCAGTGTCGAACAGGATGAGTGGCCGCATTTTGCTTGGTTGCAACTGATTCGCCGCGAGGTGATCGCCGACAATCAGCTGGCCTTTATCCGCGACATGGTGCATGAGGATATCTTGTGGACTACCCAACTGGCGCGGGTCGCCAAGCGGATAGGGTTCTGCCAGCAGCCGTTTTACGGCTATCGCACCAATCCGGAATCCATCACCAACTCGCCGTCGCCACAAGCATTACTGCGTCGCGCGAATAGTTATCTTGATATCATTCATGGGCTGGTTGAGATTGCGGCCAGTAGCCCATCGGCGTTACGCAAAACGCTGCTGCGCCATGCCAACCGCGAGAGTGGTCATCTGCTGGGGCTGATACGTAAGAAGATAACGGACCCTCTTGCTCGCCGTACGTTAGCCAAACGGTTTTTCGCCCTCGGCTTACCCGCCGCGCTGTTCCGTGGCAGTACCACCTTCAGTGAGTTTTGGCGGGCGTTACGTTGCAATCTGACCTTGGGCTTTTATACCAAAAAGTAGCCTGTTAAGGCCGGAATACGGGCTTGTCGCCTAAAATCGTCGCGCGGTGCATCACTCGCCGCTGCGGCAGATAATCGGCATTGGCATAGTGCTGGGTGACGCGGTTATCCCAGATAGCCACATCGTCCTGCTGCCAGCGCCAGCGCACTTGAAATTCCGGTTTGGTGGCATGGGCAAAGAGGAAACGCAGTATCGCGTTACTCTCTTTTGCACTCAGGTCAACAATTCGCGTAGTGAATCCCTCATTGACGAACAATGCCTGACGTCCGGTCACCGGATGGGTGCGTACCACTGGATGTAACAGGGGTGGATTCTTCTCTTTGCCCAGTAACCAGCGCTGATGTTCCTCCGGCGTCCCACGGTTTTTGTGCTCTGGGAAGGAGTGCGCAAAGTCGTGCTCAGCCCGCAACCCCGCTAAAAGCTGCTTGAATGGCGCAGACAGTGCGTCATAAGCCGCCACTCCGCTGCTCCACAAGGTATCACCACCCGTGGCGGGAAGCTGCTTGGCGGCCAAAATCGCGCCCAAGGGCGGATTCTCGATAAAGGTCACGTCAGTGTGCCAGTTGTCATTGTCCGGCGGATTGTTGTCGTGAGTATCCAGCACGATAATCTCTTCGCACTCTTTGGTGTGCGGATAGACCGGATGAATATGTAGGTCACCAAAACGCCCTGCCAGCTCGCGCTGCTGCAAGGGCGTGATGGGCTGATTGCGGAAAAAGAGCACCTGATGCTTGAGCAGCGCATGATAAAGCTGCTCAAACTGACCGTCGCCCAGCGGGCGGGCAATATTAATGTTCTCAACCAACGCGCCAATATGCGGCCCCAAAGGGGTCACGACCAAACGTTCATTCATTGCTGTGCTCCATACCAAGGCGTTAACCGGCGTTGAATCGCCCGCAAACTCAATTCCATCCCAAAAGCGATAATGGCGATCACACTGATACCGGCAATCACCACGTCGGTGGCGAGAAACTCACCGGCGGATTGCACCATAAAGCCCAATCCGCGTGTGGCGGCGATGAGTTCCGCAGCCACCAAGGTTGACCAACCCACACCCAACCCAATGCGGATGCCAGTTAAAATTTCCGGTAGTGCACTCGGCAGCACCACAAAACGTAACACCTGCCAGCGGCTGGCCCCCAATGCACGGGCCGCTCTAACGCGCACCTCGGCCACACTGCGCACTCCCGCCACGGCGGCCAAGGTCACTGGAGCAAATATCGCCATATAGATCAGCAGAATTTTTGAGGTTTCACCGATACCAAACCAGATCACCATCAGCGGTAAATAAGCTAACGGCGGTACTGGGCGATAAATTTCGATCAGCGGGTCCAGCACCGCACGCACTCTGCTGCTGAGGCCCATCGCAATACCGGTTGGCACCCCGAGCGCCACAGCGGCGAAGAGGGCGATTAAAATGCGCCCCAAACTGGCGGCCAGATGCTGCCATAAGGTGGCATCCATAAATCCCTGCGGGCTGGCAATCACCAATAGCTGATGCAATACCTGCTGCGGTGCGGGTAAAAACAGCGGGCTGATCAGCTGCAACGCCGTCACCCACCACCACAGCGCCACCACAGTAATCACTGTGCCAATGCTGAGCCACAAACCATTCGCTACCGATGAACGGCGGCGCGGCGGCTTCTTGGCGACGGCGCGCGCAGTTAGCGGTGCATCAGCGGCCGATGGATGAGGTAATGCGCTGTCAGGTAATGAACTGTCGCGTAACGTCCCGTGTAGACTCATACCAGCGCCTCCCGCTGTTGGAAGACTTTGCCCAGCACGTATTCACGGCGGGCGATAAATTCAGGATCAGATTTGATGCTGCGGCACGCTTCTCCATCGGCATAGCGCTGACCAAAGTTCAGAGATAACCGCTCGACCACCTGCCCTGGCCCCGGTGACAGCAACAACAGTTCGCTGGCCAGAAACACTGCTTCTTCGATATCGTGGGTGATCAGCAGAATCTGCTTACCGGTATCACGCCAAATCGTCAGCAACAGCTCTTGCATCTGTTCGCGGGTAAAAGCATCCAGAGCGCCGAAGGGCTCATCCAGTAACAATAAGCGCGGGTCGACCGCCAGTGCGCGGGCAATCCCCACCCGCTGACGCATACCGCCAGACAGCTGCCAAATGTGGTGATGCTCGAAACCGGCTAACCCCACGCGATTCAACATTTTCAGCGCCGTGGCCCGCCGCTGTGATTTGCTTAATCCCGCCAGTTGCAGGCCAAACTCCACATTGCTGACCACATCACGCCACGGCAGTAAACCCTCATGCTGGAACACCACTCCCCGCTCGGCGCTTGGGCCGTGAACCGGTTTGTCATCCAGAGTGATGCTGCCAGCTGAAGGCTCCATAAACCCGGCAATCAAATTCAGTAATGTGGTTTTACCGCAGCCCGATGGCCCCAATACCACGACCAACTGGCCCGATGCGATTTGTAGCGACACATCCTGTAAGGCAGGTTTGCCCTGATATTCGGCCCACAGGCCGCGCACGTTTAGCATGATGGCTCCTAAGACTGCGGCGTGGCCTGCACGGCTTTCACAAAGCGGTCAGTGACGAAATCATGATAATCACTCGCCACTTGCGGGATTTTGCCTTGTTGTTTGAGGAATGCGGCGGTGTCGCGGATCGCCTGATCCACTGGCTGACCGAGCTGCGTTATCTGGTCGGTGACTGGCAGATAGGTGTTGCCCTTCACCAGTTCCGGGACTTGATCCGTCGGCACACCACTTAAGCGCGCCAGTTGGCTGAGATTCTGCTGGTTTTTGAGCCACTGATCCGGCTGCGCCAGATAGGCCCCTTGGGCGGCTAAAGCACTGCGGGCAAAGGCGGTCACCACTTCAGGATGGGCTTGGGCGAAGTCTTTGCGCACCACCCAGACATCCAGCGTTGGCGCGCCCCATTGGCCCACTTGGGCGGAATCAGTTAGCACCGTGCCAGTTTTAGCGAGTTCGTTAACGGCAGGAGCCCAGACATAAGCGCCGTCAATATCCCCCCGCTGCCAGGCCGCCGCAATGGCGGGAGGCTGCAAGTTGAGAATGGTGACCTGATCCGGCTTGATACCCCAATGTTTCAGCGCGGCCAGCAGGCTGTAATGGGTCGTGGAGATAAAGGGCACGGCAATGCGCTTGCCGATTAAATCTTGTGGCGTTTTGATCTCTTTTTTCACCACCAGCGCTTCAGAACTCCCCAGCTGTGAGGCCAGCAGGAAGACTTCAATCGGGACATTTTGGCTAGCGGCAACCGCCAGCGGGCTGGAGCCTATATTGCCGATCTGCACATCCCCAGAAGCTAATGCTCTGACCACGCTGGAGCCGCTATCAAACTTGCGCCAATCGACATTGGCACCGGATAGCTTGGCAAAACTGTTATCCGCCTGCGCGACTTTCGCCGGTTCAGCAGAAGTTTGGTACGCCACCGTGACATCGACAGCGTGGGCACTGGTCGCGACCAGTGACAGGGCCAAGAGTGCGCCAGTGGGCCGTAAGAAACCGCGAATTGCGGTGGCAAGATGCGCAGTAGAAAAGGTTATCGCCATTGGTTGACTCCGCTCAGTTAACTGTCTCATTCGCTGTTGTTGCGACCCGAAGCGCACCCGGCGCTTTGAGATGACAGTGTTACCTGAAGGAGGAATTAGGTAAAAGGAATAAAAAAATATTCTTTATTCCTTTTGGTGATAATTGAGTTGGGAAAGGATCGGCTATGACGCTCACTTAGAGCAGGATGCTGCCACTCATGAAAATATGGGAATCTCCGGCAATTAGGGTGCGATCACCCGCTAACGTGCAAAATAGCTCGCCACCTCGTGCTGATATCTGGCGAGCATGCAATGACACCCTGCCCAATCGGGCCACCCAGTAGGGCATCAAGGTGCAATGGGCTGAGCCAGTCACCGGATCTTCATTGCTGCTGAGGGTAAAGTAGCGCGAGACAAAATCCACCTCATCACCGGGTGCGGTGACAATCACACCACGGCCTGTGTAAGCAATCAGCGCGGCGATATCGGGCTGCAACTGCCGCACCTGTTGCTCGCTTTCCAGCACGACCAGCAGGGATTTTGCCTGCCACAACTGCTGAATATCCGCACCGATCAGGGCTGGCAGCGCTGCCGGAATCGCGATTTGCTCAGGGGGTAACGAGGGGAAATTCAGGGCCAATCGGCCAAAGTTATCGGCATCACGCGTGACGTATAGGTCACCGCTGGCGCTGCGAAAGCAGATATCATGCAAGCCGGGATTCACCATGCTAAACATCACATGCGCCGCAGCCAAGGTGCCGTGACCACACAAATCCACCTCACGTTCTGGCGTAAACCAGCGGATCGCCGATTTATCCCCTTCATCCCAGACAAAACTGGTTTCTGGCAGATTAATCTCGGCAGCGATGCGCTGCATCTGCTCAGCAGAGAGCGGTTTTTTCAGCAAATAGACGCCAGCCGGATTACCGGAAAGCCCCGCGCCGATAAACGCATCAACATGAAAATAGTTACAGGCCATCAATTAGCTCCAGTGATTGGTCAATGCCAAATCAACAACACACAAGCTGCCGTCAGCAAGCCCATTGAGATATTAAAGGTAAACCAGGCGCGACGGCTGCGCAGCAAGCGGCCAATCAAGGTGCCAAAACCCAGCCAAATAATGCCCGCCACCAGATTCACCATAAACATACCTAAGCTAATCATGACGATGGAGTGGTTATAAGCCGCGCCTGCCATACTAAAACTGGCGACTGAGCCTAATCCCATCAGCCAAGCTTTTGGATTCAGGAATTGTAATAACCAGCCCTGATACAAACGTAGCGGCTTTGGCGGCACGACATTGGTTTCCAACTTTTCATAGGCGGAAGTGGCAATTTTCCATGCCAGCCACAGCAGATACAGGCTACCCAGAATTTTCAGAATCAGGTGGATGGAGGGGTAGATCAGAATCAGGCCGCCGACGCCAAAAGCCACCAATATCAGCATGCTCTGCATACCTAACATAATGCCTAACATCAGCCAGATAGAGCGCATAAAACCAAAATTGGCCCCCGCAGAGGTGAGCAACATATTATTCGGACCAGGGGTAATAGCAGCAACCCAGAGAAAACCTACCATTGAGAGAAATAAACTCAGTTCCATGAGACGGGTGCCTCCCACCCAAAATGATGCGCGATATACCCATGAAGCTAACAGTGTGCTATTGATCACACAAGAGCAACGACATGATTTCCATTCACTATATGCATGAATTATTTCGTCCGCTGGCCGGAGCCAGTAATCCACATCTGCAAACGCTGCTGCCCCGATTGGTTAGGCGGCGTGTGCAGCTGCAACCTTTTTGGCAACGTCTGGAATTGCCCGATGGCGATTTTGTCGATCTGGCCTGGAGTGAAAACCCCGAGCTGGCGCGGGATAAGCCCCGAGTGGTGCTGTTCCATGGCCTGGAAGGAAACTTTTACAGCCCTTATGCCCATGGTTTACTGCGTGCATGGCAAGCCGAAGGCTGGCTGGGAGTGGTGATGCATTTTCGTGGATGCAGTGGCGAGCCGAATCGTAAGGCACGCATTTATCATTCTGGCGAAACTGAAGATGCGCGCTTCTTTTTGCGTTGGCTGCGGGAAACTTATGGTCAGGTCCCCACCGCCGCCGTGGGCGTCTCGTTGGGCGGCAATATGTTGGCGATGTATTTGGCGGAGCAAGGGCAGTTGGCGCAACAAGGACAGGAGAGTCTATTGCAAGCCGCCGTGGTAGTTTCAGCGCCACTGATGCTGGAGCCTTGCGCGAACCGTATGGAACAAGGCTTTTCGCGAGTCTATCAGCGCTATTTACTGGGGCAGTTGAAGTTAAACGCCACCCGTAAGCTGTTACGTTACCCCGGTAGCTTGCCGCTGGGGCTGCCGCAATTGAAAGAGTTGCGGCGAGTCAGAGATTTCGATGAAGCAATCACCGCCAAAATACATGGCTTTAATGATGCACTGGATTATTATCGCCGTTGCAGCGCCCTGCCGCTATTGCCGCAGATTAAGATTCCACTGCTGATCATTCATGCCAAAGATGACCCTTTTATGACGGCGGAAGTCATTCCCAACCTCGATACGCTGCCGAGCAATATTGATTATCAGTTAACTGAGCATGGCGGCCACGTCGGTTTTGTCGGCGGCTCCTTGCAACACCCTCAAATGTGGCTGGAACAACGCATTCCCGCCTGGCTTTCCCCTTATTTGGAGCAACAGCAATGATCATTCCCTGGCAGCAAGTCGACGGCGAAACGCTGGATAATCTGCTGGAAGCCTTTGTGCTGCGTGAAGGCACCGATTACGGCGAACATGAGCGTTCATTGGCGCAAAAAGTTGAGGATGTCCGCCGCCAACTGGTGAGCGGTGACGCCGTTTTAGTCTGGTCCGAGTTACACGAAACCATCAATATCATGCCCCGAGGCTCTTTCCGCGCCGATGCAGAAGAGCAGCCATAATCGTCTTCTGGTCGTAAACAGATTTGATGAAAATCAAGGTGACAAGCCGGACACTTTGCCCTAAAAATAACCTTTACCGATAAGATGAACAGGCAAATGCCGCCCGGCCACTGAGGCTCTCACCCCATGGAGTTACCGCTAATATGTCAACTAAACATCCAGTCATAGCCGTTACCGGCTCAAGTGGCGCAGGGACCACCACCACCAGTCTGGCGTTTCGTAAAATATTTCAGCAGTTGAATATTCGCGCGGCACAAATTGAAGGTGACAGTTTCCATCGCTATACCCGCCCCGAAATGGATGCTGCTATCCGTAAGGCGCGGGATCAAGGCCGACATATCAGCTATTTTGGCCCTGAAGCCAATGACTTTGGTCAGTTGGAGCAGAGTGTGTCGGAATACGGCAAGCACGGGACTGGGCGTTCGCGTAAGTACTTACATACCTACGATGAAGCCGTGCCTTATAACCAAATTCCAGGGACATTCACTCCGTGGGAGTCACTGCCAGAACCCACCGATGTGCTGTTTTATGAAGGGCTACACGGCGGTGTCGTGACCGAGCATCATGATGTGGCAAAGCACGTCGATTTATTGGTGGGCGTAGTGCCTATCGTCAATCTGGAATGGATTCAAAAGCTAGTGCGCGATACCGGCGAGCGCGGTCACTCCCGTGAAGCGGTGATGGATTCCGTGGTGCGATCGATGGACGATTACATTAACTACATTACGCCACAGTTCTCACGCACCCATATTAACTTCCAGCGCGTGCCGACCGTTGATACCTCAAACCCCTTTGCGGCTAAAGCTATTCCGTCGCTGGATGAAAGTTTTGTTGTCATTCATTTCCGAGGTTTGGATCAGATCGACTTCCCCTACTTGCTGGCAATGCTGCAAGGGTCATTTATCTCCAATATCAATACCTTGGTAGTGCCTGGCGGGAAGATGGGGTTGGCAATGGAGCTGATTATGGCACCGTTGGTACAGCAGTTATTAGAGGGTAAGAAGATAGGCTAATCTCCTCCGTTCTTGGCGTTGCAGCGGTGTTTTCTGCCTTGCTGCAACACCAATAACTTTGGACATGACTAAATTGCTGGTTAATTAACCGATTTCGCGGATTTCAAAACTGTGGGTAATAGTCGCTGCTTTACCTAGCATCAGGGAAACGGAGCAATATTTCTCTGCTGACAACTCAACTGCACGCTCAACAATTTTGTCGGTGAGGCCCTTACCGCTGACGATGAAGTGCAAATTGATCTGCGTAAACAGACGCGGCGCTTCTTCGCGACGCTGAGAAGTTAACGTGACCTCACAATCGCGCACATCGTTACGCCCTTTTTGCAAAATCGACACCACATCAATCGCGCTACAGCCACCGGCTGACATCAACAACATTTCCATCGGGCTAGGTGCCTTATCGCCGGCATTTCCATCCATCAAAACTTGATGTCCTGACGCCGATTCACCCAAAAATGTCAGCCCCTCAACCCACTTTACACGTGCCTGCATAACGCTCGCTCCCAGTTAAATTTCCTGATCCAGACTACCCTTTCATTTAGAAACTCGCAATGTAACCCGATGTTCATCATGCTGAAGCGATACAACACAAGACACTGACCTCATCCTGTGCTACAAACAGAACCGAAAGTGTTGTTCTAGAATTAAATAGGGTAGTGATCAATACTCAGTGAAGGGTTTCTATCCGGTACGTATATTGGCTATACCTTTCGGCAGTTGAGCAAATTAATATGCTAATAGAAAGTGTATTTTAAAAGCACGCCGTACAGGGAACTCTGAGCCCTGTTAAGTTAGGCAGCGATAACAACAGAGGATAACAGCGAATGGTTCTCGGCAAGCCACAAACAGACCCGACTCTCGAATGGTTCCTGTCTCATTGCCATATCCACAAATATCCATCGAAGAGTACGCTAATTCACCAAGGTGAAAAGGCCGAAACGCTTTACTACATCGTGAAAGGCTCCGTTGCGGTGCTGATCAAAGATGAAGAAGGTAAAGAGATGATTCTCTCCTATTTAAACCAGGGGGATTTCATCGGCGAGCTTGGATTATTTGAAGAAGGCCAAGAGCGTAGTGCCTGGGTTAGAGCAAAAACCGCCTGTGAAGTGGCTGAAATTTCTTACAAAAAATTCCGTCAGCTGATTCAGGTAAATCCAGATATCTTGATGCGCCTGTCTTCACAAATGGCGAACCGCCTTCAGATTACATCCGAGAAAGTGGGTAACCTCGCTTTCCTTGATGTCACTGGGCGCATTGCACAAACGCTGCTTAATCTGGCAAAACAACCTGATGCCATGACCCACCCAGATGGGATGCAGATTAAGATTACTCGCCAGGAAATTGGTCAGATAGTTGGCTGCTCCCGCGAAACTGTGGGGCGGATACTAAAAATGCTGGAAGATCAAAACCTGATCTCCGCACACGGTAAAACGATTGTCGTTTACGGCACCCGTTAATTCCCTCTAAACCGGTGCCGATAACCCTCGGCACCGGTTTTCTTAATCTTTTGTGATCAATAAATTTCTGGGGCCTACATGAATTGGCAACGGGTTATTTATCATCCTGAAGTAAACTACGCATTACGCCAAACATTGGTTCTTTGCCTGCCAGCAGCTCTAGGCTTTGCCATAGGCGAGCTGCGACTCGGACTGATGTTCTCCCTGATACCTGCGTGTTGCAATATTGCCTCGCTGGATACACCGCACCAACACTTCTTCCGGCGGCTGATTATAGGCGGCGCGCTCTTTACACTGAGCAGCTTTCTGACTCAGCAGCTGTTGCTGTGGCACATTCCCTTGCCGTGGATCATGCTCGGACTGGCACTGGTACTCGGTGTAAACGGTACGATCAGCCCCCTTCATGGCCGTTTACTGCCTGCCGCGTTAATCGCCGCAATATTCAGCCTCAGCATGGTTGGTCGCGCACCTATTTGGCAAGCGCCGCTGTTGTGCGCCGTCGGGACACTCTGGTATGGGGTCTTTAACTGGCTGTGGTTCCGATTATGCAGAGACCAGCCGATCCGCGAGCCATTAAGCCAGCTTTATCATTTGCTGGCTGATTATTGCGATGCTAAATACAACCTACTCTCTCAGCATGTTGAACCGGAAAAGGCGATCCCCCCATTGCTCGATCGGCAACAGGGGATAATGGACAAAATTAACCAGCTTTATCAGCAATTCAACTTAATCAGCAATGCCACCAAGGCCGAGAGAAAACGGCTATTGGGGCTATTCCAGATGGCGCTCGACCTGCAAGAGCATATTACTGCGGCGCTGAATCAGTCAGATAAAGTGCAAGACCTGTTGGAGCACAGTCAGATTGAGGCGGTACTTCAGCGCAATATGCAGATTATCTCGGCTCAGATGCGTACTATTGCCGATGATATTCTCTACCACCACCATGCTAAGACACATTTCACCGCTGGTGATGCGTTGGTTGAACTGGAAGAGATAGCCCAACAGCACCCCAATAACTCAGTGGCGCAATTTTCCTACTACCATATCAGTCACATTATCCAAATCCTGAGTGACCGACGCCCGCTGTATGACCGCGAGTTAATGTCCAGCCAGCAACAGCAGCCGTTTTGGCCCGCCTTCGTCAGTTACCTGTCATTTAAATCGATTGCGTTGCGCGATGCAGCGCGACTGGGGGTAACGCTGGCGGCAGGCAGCTATATTGGTGCCTTGATGCACCTGCCAAAACCTTATTGGATCTTGCTCACCGTGATGCTGGTGGTACAAAACGGCTATAACGCCACCAAGGTGCGTATCCACCACCGTGCCCTCGGAACACTGATCGGGCTGATTTTGGCGGCAGGTTTGCTGCATTTGCGGATGCCGGAAGGGGTGACGCTGGGCATTATGTTGCTCATCACACTGGCATCCTATCTGGTGCAACGTAAGAACTACGGGCTGGCGGTGATCGGTCGAACCATCACTGCGGTGTATATCTTGCAGCTATTAACCGGCGAAGGCGCTGACTTTTTAGTCCCGCGTCTGTTGGATACCTTAATCGGTTGTGCGTTGGCCTTTGGCAGCACCTTATGGCTGTGGCCCCAGTGGCAGAGCGGGTTACTGCGTAAGAATGCGCATCAGGCGTTGGGAGCTTACCAGAAGATTCTACGTTTGTTGCTGACCCCTCACCCTGATATTGTCCAGCTCTCCTATGAACGCATTCAGGTGAACAAAGCCAGTAACACGGTCTTAAGCTCACTGAATCAGGCGATGCAAGAACCCGGTTTCAACTCAAAATATTTGGCTGATATGCGGCTGTGGGCGACCCATAGCGAGTTGATTGTTGGGCATATCAACGAAATGACTATTCTGACGCGGGATCATCCATTGACTGAATCAACCACGCCGTCTGAGGAGGATCACAACCGCATGAATGCTGCGCTGGCGACAGAATATTTGCAGTTATGTGAGATGGCAATTCAGCAGTGCCAGCAGCGGCTGGAGTCAGACAGCAGCGGGGGAGATGATGATTTTGTGCAAGCGCCGGATGTCGCCCCCGATACACAAATCTCTGAACTGGAACGTAATTTGCGGCGGATTCTGTCACATTTAAGTGTTATGCATACCGTTTCGTCGATGGCCTGGCAGCAGCAGCCCCACCATGGTATTTGGCGCAGTCACAAGTTGCGTGATCAGACGTAAAAAGAAGCAAGAGAGGGAGGCCAAGCGCCTCCCTTCGATAACATTACCGGAGAGTAAATTTAGTTCCCATTCACCAGACTGGCGATGGCTCTCTCCAAACACGCCATTCCTTGCTGGATATCATCTAGCTCAATTACCAGCGAAGGCGCTAAGCGCAGCACATCTGGCCCCGCATTGAGAATCATCAGACCCTGCGCCGCCGCTGCCGTCAGGAACTCCCGCGCACGGCCTCGGTATTGCGGCGCTAACTCAGCACCAATTAGCAGCCCCATGCCGCGGATATCACTAAACACAGAGTACTTACGGTTAATCACTTGCAGAGCCTGCACAAACAGGCCATGGCGCTGTTCAATACCTTCAAGGACCTCTGGGGTATTAATCACATCCAGCGCGGCCTCAGCAACCGCACAAGCCAGCGGATTACCGCCATAAGTGGTGCCATGGGTGCCTACGGCCATTACCGAGGCAATCTCTTCGGTGGTGAGCATCGCACTGATCGGAAAACCGCCGCCCAAGGCTTTCGCCGTAGTGAGAATATCGGGCGTCACGCCATAGTGCATATAGGTGAAAAGCTTGCCGCTACGGCCCATGCCGCTTTGTACTTCGTCGAACACCAACAGCGCTTTGTGTTGGGTACAGAGATCGCGCACCCCTTGCAGGAACTCAAGTGTTGCGGCGGTAATCCCGCCCTCCCCTTGAATCGGCTCCAGCACCACCGCACAGGTGTGGTCATCCATCACAGCTTTCACTGCGGCCAGATCATTAAATGGCACATGGATGATGTCGGCTGGTTTTGGGCCAAAACCATCGGAGTACTTTGGCTGACCACCAACGGATACGGTAAACAAGGTCCGGCCATGGAATGCATTGTGGAAAGCAATGATTTTGGTTTTATACGGGCTATGGCGCTCAATGGCGTAATGACGGGCCAACTTAAATGCAGCTTCATTCGCTTCACCGCCTGAATTGGCGAAAAACACCCGATCGGCAAAGGTCGCAGCAATCAGTTTTTGCGCCAAACGCAGCGCGGGCTCATTGGTGAATACATTACTGGTATGCCACAACGTCTCACCCTGCTGATGCAATGCCGCTACCAATGCCGGATGGCAGTGGCCGAGCGCAGTCACCGCGATCCCGCCAGCAAAATCAACGTATTCCGTGCCTTGCTGATCCCATACTCGACTACCTTTTCCTTTTACCGGAATAAACTGCGCTGGTGCATAAACAGGCAAGATAACCTGATCGAATGTACTGCGATTAACTGCTAGTTTATCTGCCATTGCACTGCCCACCTAAGATAATCCATTGAGCCGCCAATTACTGACGAGTGAGAATATAATCACAAAATATGCATAAAAAATCACAATCAAGCAAACAAAAAGATCACTTTATTGATGAATCAATCTCAACTCATTAATTTTTAAGAAAATTAGCCAACAATTGATGGCCCTGCTCACTGAGGATGCTCTCTGGATGAAACTGCACGCCCTCCAGTGGCAATGTGCGGTGGCGGATGCCCATGATCTCATCCATCACCCCCTCTTGCTCCGTCCATGCGGTTAGCTCAAAACACGCAGGCAGTGAATCGGCGTCAATGACTAACGAGTGATAGCGAGTCACCGTCAGCGGCTGATTCAGCCCTTGAAAGACGCCTTGATTATTGTGGCAAATCGCCGTGGTCTTGCCATGCATCACCTGCCGCGCCCGCACAATGCGCGCGCCAAAAGCTTGCCCTAGCGCCTGATGACCCAGACAAACCCCCAGTATTGGCAATTTACCGGCAAAATGGCTGATGGCCGCCAATGAGATCCCCGCTTCATTCGGCGTGCAAGGGCCGGGCGATATCACCAAATGCGACGGCGATAACTTTTCAATATCAGCCAGTTGCACTTCATCATTACGCTTCACCACCACCTGCGCGCCCAGCTCACAAAAATACTGGTACAGGTTGTAGGTAAATGAATCGTAATTATCGATTAATAACAGCATGTTATTTCATCCTACTGATCTGTAGACGAGTCAGGTTATTCTATTTAGCGCCGATTATTTGGATGTGCGTATTTTTGCACACATGCCCATTATTATGAAATTTGAGTCAATCAACTTGTTGCGCTGTTTAGACAATGGTGCAATCATGCGTGTGAGTAATGCGCATGACCACGGGGGTAAATAGCGATGGCAACAAAGCGTTCGGTGAATGTCACTCTTGATCCAGATCTGTATGAGAGAGCCAAGCTGGCAGGATTAAACTTGTCCCAATTATTGGCCGAAAAAGTGAAAAGCCGTATTCATGAAATTGAAATGGCAAAATGGCAAGCAGATAACAGAGTTGGCTTGGAAGAGCTCAATAGAATCACAGAAGAGCACGGATTACTTTCTGACGATTACAGGACGTTCTGAGGATGCAATTTACTATCTATAATAACTTAAGCAACAGCACCGATTACCCTTACTTGATTGATGTACAAAGTGATCTTATTGATGTGCTCACAACTCGACTCGTCATCCCACTATTTCCCATCAGGAAAATCCGAGCGCAGCCCCCCGAACGTCTATGTCCGGTAATTGATGTATGCGGAGACAGATTTGTTGTCATGACCCACGAAATGGCCAGTATCCGACGTAGCTTGCTTGGGGATGTTGCAGGTAACGCATCATCGGATAGAGGCCGTATAAAAAATGCTATTGATTTCTTGATAGATGGCTTCTGATCAGCTTAACGCTTACGCCCACCGGTAATTGACCCCAGAACGCCACGCAGAATTTGTCGGCCGAGATCACGCGCCATGCTTTTCGCTGCGGTCTGGACGATACCATCATGTCTGCCGCCCCGTGGGCCGGTAGAACCAAAGAGTAAATCATTCAGTCCGCCCATCAAACCACCGCCACTATTTTGCTGTTCAGCCGGTTGCTGAGGCGCTGCCGCCTCCCCTGGCGCCGCACTCCCCATAGTCGAGAAGCCGCCAGCGGATAATTTTTCATAGGCAGATTCACGGTCGACCATCTCTTCATAGCGACCATAGAGGGGTGAATGATTGATGGCGTGATTGCGTGCTGCTGCATCCAATGCACCCATTTTTGATTGTGGCGCGATAACCATGCCTCGCTCCACCACATTGGGCCGTCCTTTCTCGTCGAGGAAGGAGATCAACGCTTCACCGACAGCCAATTCGGTAATCACCTGTTCGGCGCTGAAGGCAGGATTAGCACGCATGGTTTGTGCTGCCGCTTTCACCGCTTTTTGGTCGCGCGGGGTAAAGGCACGCAGGGCATGTTGCACGCGGTTGCCCAACTGACCAAGAATTTTATCCGGGATATCCAGCGGGTTTTGCGTCACGAAATAGATGCCGACACCTTTTGAGCGGATCAGCCGCACCACTTGCTCAACTTTGTCCACCAGCGCCGCAGGGGCATCGGTGAAGAGCAGATGGGCCTCGTCAAAGAAAAAGACCAATTTAGGTTTTTCGACATCGCCCACTTCCGGAAGCTGCTCGAACAGCTCAGCCAGCAACCAAAGCAGGAAAATGGCGTATAACTTGGGCTGATTGATCAGCCGATCCGCCGCCAGCAGGTTGATAATCCCCTGTCCGTTGCTGTCGGTCTGCATTAAATCGTGGATATCCAGCATCGGCTCACCAAAGAATTGATTCGCCCCCTGCTCTTCCAGGGTCAGCAGACCCCGCTGGATGGCCCCAATCGAGGCCGGAGTGACGTTGCCATATTGGGTGCGGAACTGTTTGGCATTGTCGCCGACGAACTGCACGATAGCGCGCAGATCTTTCATGTCCAGCAGCAGTAGTCCGTTATCGTCGGCGATCTTAAACACTAATTGCAGTACGCCGCTTTGCACGTCATTCAGATCAAGCAGACGGCCTAGCAGCAGTGGGCCAAGGTCAGAGAGGGTGGCGCGGATTGGATGGCCTTTTTCCGCGAAAATATCCCAAGGCACAATCGGGCATGCCTGTGGCTGCCAGTCAGTGACACCTATCGCGGCCAGCCGGGATTCCAGTTTCTCCGAAGCAACACCTTCAGCGCCAATGCCGGAGAGGTCCCCTTTCACATCCGCCAGGAATACGGGTACGCCAATGCGGGAGAATTGCTCGGCCATCTTTTGCAAAGTGACGGTTTTACCGGTCCCCGTCGCCCCAGTAATCAAGCCATGGCGGTTTGCCAGTGCCGATAGAATCACCAAGTCTTGCGCCGGCAGTGCTTTGCCGATAAGTAATGTTTCGCTCATAAACCTTTCACCCCATCGCTGCTAGATAATTGATTATAAGCATGCCATTGGCGCAAACGGATTAATTTATATCGGAATGGGATTTGGGTAGGGATAAGCCAGCTTTCGGGGGACGAAAGCTGGCATAACTGATTAAGGCAACACTTTCGCTGACAGGATAGTTATCGGCTTAACCGGCACATTCTGATACGGGCCGACGTTTTCCGTCTGAACCTGGGAGATTTTCTCTACCACATCCATGCCTTTTACCACTTTACCGAACACGGCATAACCAAAGTCGCGCTGGCCATGATCGAGGAACGCATTGTCTGCTACGTTGAGGAAGAACTGGCTGGTGGCGCTGTCTTTATCTGCGGTACGGGCCATCGAGATGGTGCCACGCAGGTTACGCAAGCCATTATCCGCTTCGTTTTTGATTGGCGTTTTAGCGGTTTTTTGTTTGAAATCAGCGGTGAAGCCGCCACCTTGAACCATAAAGCCAGGAATAACACGGTGGAAAATAGTGTTGTTGTAGTAGCCGTTGTTGACGTAATCAACGAAGTTTTGTGTTGAAATCGGGGCCTTCTGGCTATTGAGTTCCAACTCAATATTCCCAACCGATGTCGTTAACAACACATGAGGTTCACCGGCAGCTAAAGCAGCGGGTGCCACGGCGCTGAGGGAACAAAGTGCGATGAAGGTCACTAAAGTACGTTTGAACATTAACGGTTCCTTTCTGTGGGGTACAAACAGCGGAAAAGCGCTTTGATTCTAGAGAGCTAACCCGCGTAATGCCACCCATTTACCGATTTTTACGTAACAAAATGCGCATTTTCGCTGAAAACGCGTCACTACGATGAATAAGCGGCACAATAGCGATCAATTAGCCAAATTAACCCATCAAGGCATTCCACGGCAACAGTGAAATTCTGCAACCAAGATCACGTCTTGCTGATTTTCTTACCCACTATCTGTCGTTTTTGGGAGAAACATCCCATTTTGTTTCTGGCTAATCGTTAATCTGCCTCCAAATGAGAGCGCTCTCATTTCTAATTCATCCATTTTGAGGCCAAATTATGAAAACCTTTAAAATTGCCATTATTGGTGGCGGTAGTAGCTATACCCCTGAGTTGGTTGATGGGCTGATTCAGCGCATTGACCAGTTACCGGTCACCGAGTTGGCATTGGCTGATGTCGAATTGGGTCGTCAAAAAGTGGAGATTATTGCCGCACTGACCCGCAGAATGTTGGATCGCCACGGGCTGGAGCAAGTGAAAGTCAGTGTTCACTTCTCACTGGATACCGCCATCGAAGGAGCCAGCTTTGTGCTGACCCAGTTCCGTGTCGGCCAGCTCCCTGCGCGGGCGGCGGACGAACGTTTGGGGCTAAAATATAACCTGCTCGGGCAGGAAACCACGGGGGTCGGCGGTTTTGCCAAAGCACTGCGCACCATTCCAGTGATGCTTGATATTGCGGCTAAAGTCGAGCGACTGGCACCGGACGCCTGGATCATTAACTTCACCAATCCCGCCGGGATCGTCACCGAAGCGGTGACCCGTTATAGCAACGCGAAAATTATCGGTCTGTGTAATGTCCCGATCAGCATGCATCATATGATTGCCAATTTACTGCAAGCACCTTATGAAGATATCCAACTGCGCTTTGCTGGATTAAACCATATGGTGTGGGTGCATGAGGTGTTGCAGCAGGGTAAGAATGTCACCGCCGATGTGATGGACATGCTGTGTGACGGTGCATCGCTGACCATGAACAATATTAAGGAAGCACCATGGCCACCGGAATTCCTGCGAGCAATGGGAGCAATTCCTTGTCCGTATCATCGCTATTTCTACCAGACTCAGGATATGCTGGCAGAAGAGATGGCCGCTGCCGCTGAGCGGGGTACGCGCGCGGAGCAGGTGATGCAAGTAGAAAAAGAGCTGTTCGATCTGTACGCTGATCCCCATCTGGACAGCAAACCTGAGCAGCTCAGCTTCCGTGGCGGATCATTTTATTCTGAAGTTGCATTAGAACTCATTCGTGCTATTTATAATAATTTAGGGACACAATTAGTTGTGAATACAACAAACCGTGGTGCGATTCGCGGTTTATCCGACGGCTCTGTGGTAGAAACTAACTGTATTGTCGATGCACAAGGTGCTCATCCACTCACTTTCGGCCCCTTACCTGTGGCGATGCATGGGTTAACGCAGCAAGTCAAAGCCTATGAACGTCTGACCATTGAAGCGGCGGTGCACGGTGATCGCCGCAGTGCCTTGTTGGCACTAGTGACTAACCCACTGATTGCTAACGCCAGCATTGCTCAGCCACTGTTGGAAGAGGTTCTACAGGTCAATAAACCTTACTTGCCTCAGTTCGCAGATTTGTGATGTTAACTAATTGATACCCAAAGTTATTGGAGTTGCAGTCAACACAGCTGCAACTTGAAAGATGGCAGGTATATCAGGAGTAGCAGATGGTGACACTGGAAGATGTCGCGGTATTAGCCGGGGTTTCCCGCGCTACGGTTTCCCGCGTGGTCAACGGTGATACCAATGTCAAAGCCCTGACTCGCGAAAAGGTAGAACAAGCGGTCGCGGTGTTGGGTTACACCCCAAACCCTGCCGCACGGGCATTGGCATCGAGCCAAAGTAATACACTCGGGCTGGTGACCACCTCCTATCGTGGCGGCTTCTTTGGCGCATTGATGGATTTTGTGCAAACGGAAACCGAGTCTCAGGGTAAGCAGTTATTAGTCACTCAGGGGCGGGATAATGCGGATAAAGAGTGGCAGGCTATTCAGCGCCTGTATAACTTACGCTGTGACGGCTTAATCCTCCATGTCCGTTTTCTCAGTGATGAAAGATTGCGCCAGTTGGCTGCCGCAGATCGCTCATTCGTCTTGTTAGATCGGTTAGTTCCCGGTCTTGAAGCTCGCTGTGTCACCTTCGATCACCGCCGCGCCAGCCAAATGGCGACACAGGTACTTATCGATGCGGGTCATCGGCACATTGCGTGCATCAGTGGTTCCGCACAGCGTCACTCCAGCGAGTTGCGTCGTCAGGGGTTTATCGATGCCATGCAATCGGCTGGTTTGACACCCGTCGCCTGTGTGGAGGGGGTTTATGATCTGGAGAGTGGCTATCAGCGCGCTGACGAGATCCTCAAACAGCCTCATTTGCCGACGGCGATTTATTGCTGCAATGAAGAGATGGCCATTGGTGCACTGTTGGCTATCAATAAGCATCATTTGCAGGTACCGCAGGATATCTCATTGATTTGCTACGACAGTGGCGAACGCGCACCTTTTGTCTGCCCGGCATTAACTAGCCTGCATTTTCCCATTGTCGAAATGGCGCAATACGCCACGCAATTACTGATTAACCCGCAACTCCCACCAGCCAACTTCCCACCAGCGATTATCATGCGCGATTCGGTGATGCCACCCAACGAGTTCCATTGATTGAAAAAACGTGGCAAGCAACTGCCTGCCACGCTGATTTATGGCTAATGGCTCTCTCCAACGTCAAGGACGAAGATAGCGCTTAGAACGTCACATTCAACTTCGCCCAAAGTGTCCTGCCCGGCTCATTCACTGGCGTATTGACGGAATAACCAAACCCGCTGTTACCCGCCAGATTAAGATGTTCGCTGTAGGCTTTATTCAGCAGATTATCGATGCCCCCGCTGACCTTCACTTGTGGCGTGATTTTGTAGGCCACATTGGCCGAGAGCACACCGAAGCCCGCGCTGTCGGCGAAATCTTTACCGACCACGTTGCCTTCGTTAATCGCCACCCGATGCTGACTGCTGACCAGACGCCATAGTGCGGTGCTGCTCCAGTTGCCAGTTTCATAGGTCAGCCCCAGCCGTGCTTCAAGAGGGGGAATTTGCGGCAGTGGGCGATTATTGCTGGTGTTTTCGCCCCACGCGTAGGCCAGACTGGCATCTGCTTTCCAGTGGTCGTTGAAGGCATATCCTGCCCCCATCTCACCGCCCATGATGGTTGCATTGATATTATCCGCCTGACTAATACGCAGGTTTTTGGGATCATACTTGAACAGAATAAAATCATTCACCCGGCCCAGATAAGCAGAGACCCAACCGTTTAGCTGCTTGCCACTGTACTTCGCGCCAATATCAAGCTGGGTGGTCTTTTCACTTTTTACCCCCTCAAAAGCACTGGTTGACCCTGTTGGCCCGAACGTCGGGGAAAATAGCTCCCAATAATCGGGAAAACGCTCGGTGTGGCCCACTCCGGCATACCACATCACCGGAGCATCGGCCAGATTATGCTCAAAACGCATAAAGCCTGCGGGGAGTGTGGCAGAGCGCGATGGCTCATTAGCACGGGTATAATTAGTGACCTGATTATGGTCCAGACGAGTGCCGGTAATCAGCTTATCTTGCTCACTCATCGTCCATGTCAGTTCGCCGAACAGACCATAGTTCGCGAAGCTGGCATTTTTGTTCCACGTATTCTGTGTGTTCTTGCGATGGGTATTGGTTTGCATATCACTGCCGGCTTCTAATTTCAGGTCCTCCCACAACCAGGTTCCCATCACTCTGCCACCAATGGTGCGACGGTCCAGATTACTGGTCATCGCCATCATCGGCGGGGTACGTAAGGTATGGTTATCCATAATATGATTGACATAGTTGTAGTAAACCTTGGCTTCAATCTTATCCAGCACCTCGCCAATATTGGTTTTCTCGAAGCGCGCCCCTAGGCTTTCCCGCAAGAACTGAGAGCCGTCCATGCCGCGCCCAGCATAGCTTGCCTCACCATCGCCTTTGCCTGCTGTCAGTTCGAGCAAAGTATCGCTATCTGGTGTCCAGCCCAGTGCAACATCCGCATTCCATTTGTCCCACTTCGATGGCACTCGAGTGCCGTCGCCATCCTTATAATTCCCCGCTTGAGACTGATTCCCCATCATGCGCAGATAGCCCTGCTCGTTGCCCAGACTGGCATCGAGATTCTTATCCCAGCGCCCGTTGGAACCCACCAGCAAGCTGGCATTCCCTTTGACGCCCGCCTGATCAAAATGGGGTTGTTCGCGCTCAAACAGAATCGTACCAGCGGAAGCGCCTGGGCCCCATAGCACCGATTGCGGCCCTTTCACTACCGTCAGCAGGTCAAAGCTCTCCGGTGAAATATAGGAGGTGGGCGCATCCATCCGTGACGGGCAGGTACCCAGTGTTTCAGCGCCATCAGTCAGAATCTTGATGCGCGAACCAAACATGCCACGGAAAACCACATCGCCGTTGGTGCCGCCATTACGGACTTGCGAAAAACCGGGGATAGTTTTCAGGTAGTCCGCACCATCACTGGCTGGGACGGGCTGACGCGGCGTTTTAGGGGAAGTGACGATGGTGAGCGGCGAATACTGAGGGGCGGTGACCGTCATCACCTCGCCGTCATTGGTTTTTTTATCGCCGCGATTATCGGTGCCGTGATTCGTCGCATGATCTGCCGCCACGAGATGATCCGGTGCCGCTGCCGTCGCATGTAAGGTCAATACAGAAAGCGCGGAAGTCACTGCACACGCTAATAAAGTTTTTTTATAACCGTTATTCTTACCAGACATAATTATTCCTTGGGCAATAGAAATGAGTCCGGTGGAGATTTCTCATACCAGAGAACTCACACCAGATAATCCACAGCAAATAAGTGGTTTTGATTTTTTATTGAATGTTCAGGAATAAAAGGCAGGCGGTGCGCGGGGTTGGCTCTCGGAATAGCGGCCTTTGATGACAAGCGTATAGATAAATAGCGGCGGAGATAACTCAGCCAGCAGTAATGCAGAGCGAATGTCCGCTTTAAATGCGGTATTGAGCAAGGGCAGATGGGTCAGTAAGACACAATATCCACAGGCGGCATGGTTCATCATCATGCCGTCATGACTGCCCCCGTGCTCATCGGCATCGGTTGTTTTAGCGTCATGATGGACATCAGGCCCACTGCCGTGGTGACTCGCCATATCCATCGCACCATCAGCCATGGTCATGGTCATGGCGGACGTGTTTCTTTCGTAGGAAAGCGTCAGTGAGACTGAAACCACCGGGGCAATAAATAACATCAGAATCGCGGCTATCCCTAGCCAGGCAGAATAGCGCCTGCTGCGATAAAAAATTTGACCTAATGGCACCAGTGCACCAATAGCATTGCAGCCATGATCCCACTTTTCATCACGATAGTTCCTTTATCTCAATAACAACTAATAGAATACGATTGATTACTCTCTGTTTTATGAACAGTTTTTGTTAACCCTGAGGTGTCAAGGTCGCGGGGAGGATCATATCTGAACCCATCTAAATGCGGCGTTAAATCTCATTAAATTAAGAGTATTTCTCATAATCTCTGAGCCGGAATATGTGACGCCTCACTATTATTCTCCATCACATTTCATTCATTACATTAAAAGTTGGATGTAAATCACAAAAACTCACTATGCCTGTGCTAGGATCCGCCGCCTGAGAAGTGAATGGGTTAGAACCCTTTTTATTGATGTGCTTACTATGGTTGTATTAACTATGGTCGTATTAACTCTATGCTGAAACAGGCCCCATCTATGAATGACAGCAATCGCCTTCGACTCACTTGGATAAGTTACTTTTCTTACGCCCTAACCGGTGCGTTAGTTATTGTCACCGGAATGGTGATGGGGAATATCGCAGAGTATTTCAATCTGCCTATTGCCAGTATGAGTAACACATTTACTTTCCTCAATGCAGGTATTCTGATCTCCATTTTCCTTAATGCCTGGTTGATGGAAATCATTCCATTAAAACGTCAGTTGGTATTTGGCTTTATTCTGATGTTGATAGCGATTGCCGGATTGATGGTGGGTCATAATCTGATGGTCTTCTCCATCAGCATGTTTATCCTCGGGGTGGTTAGCGGGATCACCATGTCGATCGGGACTTTCCTGATAACCCATATGTATGAAGGGCGTCAGCGTGGCTCCCGCCTGCTGTTTACCGACTCATTCTTTAGTATGGCGGGGATGATCTTCCCTGTGGCGGCGGCGATGCTGTTGGCACGTCATATCGAGTGGTACTGGGTGTATGCCTGCATCGGCCTGCTGTATGTGGGGATTTTCGTACTGACACTCTGCTCTGAGTTCCCGGTTCTGGGCCATAAAGCCAGCGGTGAAAACAAGCCAGTAGCGAAAGAGAAATGGGGCATTGGCGTGCTATTCCTGTCGATTGCTGCACTGTGCTACATCTTGGGTCAACTCGGCTTCATCCAATGGGTGCCGGAATACGCCACCAAAACCTTCAATATGGATATCAGCCAGGCTGGCCAACTGGTGAGTAACTTCTGGATCTCCTACATGATTGGGATGTGGGTGTTCAGCTTTATTCTGCGCTTCTTTGACCTGCAACGTATCGTGACCGTGCTGGCTGCGCTGGCAACACTGGCAATGTACCTGTTCGTCAGCACCGATAATCCGGCCTATCTGAGCTACTACATTCTGGCGTTAGGTTTTGTCTCCAGTGCCATCTACACCACACTGATTACGCTCGGATCGCTGCAAACCAAAGTGTCCTCACCCAAGCTGGTGAACTTCATTCTGACCTGCGGCACCGTAGGGACCATGTTGACCTTCGTTGTCACTGGCCCGATTGTGGCGAACAGTGGTGTTCATGCCGCGTTGACCACAGCAAACGGTCTGTATCTGGCGGTATTCGTGATGTGCCTGATTCTGGGCTTCTTCACCAAGCACCGTAGCCACGGTCATGCAACACACTGATTGATGTACAAACTGCCCTGCTGCCATTGCGGTAGCAGGGCAGTTTCCCTACTTAAAGTTAACCCGCTCCTCCTGCCCCAAATAGATCCGACTCTCGGCCGGTTGCGTTTTGGCAATCACCACCCCATGACGAATGGAGTAGCGCACTGGCACTTGTCGCCGCACCGCATCAAAACCGCTTTCGGCGGGCAGAATAATCAGATTGGCGCTATTACCTAACTGCAAACCATAATCCGATAAATTCAACGTTCTGGCGCTGTTGTGGGTTATCAGATTCAGACCATCATTGATTTGGCCATATCCCATCAGTTGACAAATATGCAGCCCCATATGCAGCACCTGCAACATATTGGCGGTGCCCAGCGGATACCACGGGTCGAACACATCATCGTGGCCGAAGCAGACATTAATGTCTGCCGCCAGCATCTCCTTGACCCGCGTAATGCCGCGCCGCTTCGGATAAGTATCAAAGCGCCCTTGCAGGTGAATATTCACCAAGGGATTAGCGACAAAATGAATGCCGGACATCTTCAGTAGACGGAATAAACGTGAGGCATAAGCGCCATTATAGGAGTGCATCGCCGTAGTGTGGCTGGCAGTCACCCGCGCCCCCATGTTTTCACGGTGCGCCAACGCCGCTACCGTTTCGACAAAGCGCGACTGCTCATCATCGATTTCATCACAATGCACATCCACCAGCCGCTGATATTTCTGCGCCAGCGCAAAGGCGATATGCAGTGATTCAACGCCATATTCGCGGGTAAATTCAAAATGCGGGATGGCCCCCACCACATCCGCGCCCAGTCGCAGCGCCTCTTCCAACAACGCCGCACCGTCGGGATAGGAGAGGATGCCCTCCTGTGGAAAGGCCACAATCTGCATATCCACCCACGGACTGACCTCCTCTTTCACTTCCAGCATTGCGCTCAGGGCCGTCAGGCTGGGATCGGAGACATCCACATGGGTGCGCACATGCTGAATACCGTTGGCAATTTGCCATTTCAGCGTCTGCCATGCCCGCTGCTTAACATCCTCGCGCGTCAGCAGCGCTTTGCGCTCAGCCCAGCGCTCGATGCCCTCAAACAGGGTGCCTGACTGATTCCAGCTCGGTTGCCCCGCCGTTTGGGTGGTATCCAAATGAATATGTGGCTCGACAAAGGGAGGCAGTGCCAAACCGCCCTGTGCATCCAGCACGCCCGCGCCGGTGGGCAGTTGCTCCGGTTGTGGCACAATCGCGCTGATTTTTCCGTCGGCGACAGTGAGCTGCCAAAGCCCCGTTTGCCCGACAAGGCGCACATTATTGATGCTCGTCAGTAAATGCTGTGTTGAGGATTGCGCTGACATTGATGCCTCCATTATCCCTTTGCCACCTTCGGCCTTATTTGCTCTTAGCTTATCCGATCAGCAGTGGCCCGCCCGATTTTCTTTTTAAATGCGGATCTATCATAAAATCAAAAAAACAGCCAAAACTGAAACCTTTCAGCTAAAGATGAATGAAATCCGCAACTTATCAAAAATCGTTTAAAATCATTCATCTACCACCTTAGAGGTATATGGAACGCTAATTGATTTACATCAAGAAGCGCCATGTTGGGAAGATTAAGGTAAGCGTAGAAAATTAAAAATTGAGGCAAAAATGAGCAAAGTCAAACTTGCCATCATTGGCAACGGCATGGTCGGCCACCGCTTTATCGAAGACTTATTGGATAAAGCGGATAAAGACCAATTTGAGATAACCGTATTTTGCGAAGAGCCTCGCATCGCTTATGACCGGGTACATCTTTCCTCTTACTTCTCCCACCATACCGCCGAAGAACTGTCACTGGTTCGTGAAGGCTTTTATGAAAAACACGGTGTCAAAGTGCTGGTGGGCGAACGCGCCATTACCATCAACCGCACCGAGAAAGTGATTCACTCCAACAGCGGCCGTACTCTCTATTACGACAAGCTGATTATGGCGACCGGCTCCTATCCGTGGATCCCGCCCATCAAAGGTAGCGAAGGGCAAGATTGCTTTGTCTATCGCACCATTGAAGACCTGAACGCTATCGAAGCCTGTACCCGCCGCAGCAAACGTGGGGCGGTTATCGGTGGCGGTCTGCTCGGGCTGGAAGCGGCAGGGGCATTGAAAAACCTCGGCGTTGAAACCCATGTAATTGAATTTGCGCCAGTATTAATGGCCGAGCAGCTTGATCCCATGGGTGGCGACCAACTGCGCCAGAAGATTGAGCGCATGGGCGTCAGGGTCCATACCGGCAAAAATACCCAGGAAATTATTCATTCAGGCCAAAACAGCCGCAAAACCATGCAGTTTGCTGATGGTTCGCAGCTGGAAGTCGATTTTATTGTCTTCTCCACCGGGATTCGCCCACAAGACAAACTGGCGCATCAATGCGGTTTAGCCACAGCACGCCGTGGTGGTATTGCTATCAATGATTATTGCCAGACATCCGACCCAGATGTTTACGCCATTGGTGAGTGTGCCTCGTGGCAAGAGCGGACCTTCGGGCTGGTTGCGCCGGGCTACAAAATGGCGCAGGTCACCGCCGATCACCTGTTAGGCCGCGAAAACGCCTTCAAGGGTGCCGACATGAGCGCCAAGCTGAAGTTGCTGGGTGTCGATGTGGGCGGAATTGGTGATGCCCATGGCCGCACTGAAGGCGCGCGCAGCTACGTTTATCTGGATGAAAATAAAGAAATTTATAAGCGTTTGGTGGTCAGCGCTGACAACAAAACCCTGCTGGGCGCAGTGCTGGTGGGGGATACCTCGGATTACGGCAATCTGCTGCAACTGGCACTGAACAATATTGTGCTGCCAGACAACCCAGATAGCCTGATCCTCCCTGCCCACGCGGGCAGTAAACCCGCTATGGGGGTGGACTCACTGCCCGATACCGCACAGATCTGCTCCTGTTTTGATGTCACCAAAGGCGACATTATTCAGGCCATCGGTCAGGGCTGCCATACGGTTGCGGCACTGAAATCCGCCACTAAAGCAGGCACCGGCTGCGGCGGCTGTATTCCGCTGGTCACGCAAGTACTGAATGCGGAACTCAGCAAGCAAGGCATTGAAGTCAATCACCATTTGTGTGAGCACTTCGCCTATTCGCGCCAAGAGCTGTATCACTTGATCCGTGTTGAAGGGATTAAATCCTTCGATGCCCTGCGGGAGAAATACGGCAAAGGTTACGGCTGTGAAGTCTGTAAACCGACGGTTGGCTCACTGCTGGCATCCTGCTGGAATGACTATATTTTGGCGCCGCAACATACGCCGTTGCAGGACACCAATGACAACTTCCTCGGCAATATCCAGAAAGACGGCACTTACTCGGTCATCCCGCGCTCACCAGGTGGCGAGATCACACCGGATGGCCTGCTCACCATCGGCCGCATTGCCAAAGAGTATAATTTGTACACCAAACTGACCGGCTCGCAGCGAGTGGGGATGTTTGGCGCGCAAAAAGATGACCTGCCGGCTATCTGGGCGCAACTGATTGAAGCGGGCTTTGAAACCGGCCACGCCTACGCCAAAGCGCTGCGCATGGCCAAAACCTGCGTCGGCAGCACTTGGTGCCGCTTTGGTGTCGGTGACAGCGTCGGTTTTGGTGTCGCACTGGAGCATCGCTTCAAAGGCATCCGCACACCACACAAAATGAAGTTTGGTGTCTCCGGCTGTACCCGCGAGTGTTCCGAAGCACAGGGCAAAGACGTGGGGATTATCGCCACCGAAAACGGCTGGAATCTGTATGTCTGTGGTAATGGCGGCATGAAGCCACGTCATGCGGACTTACTGGCAGCGGATCTGGATGAAGAGACGCTGATGCGCTATCTCGACCGCTTTATGATGTTCTACATCCGCACCGCCGATAAGCTGCAACGCACTTCGGTGTGGCTGGAGAGTTTGGAAGGCGGCATTAACTACCTGCGGGCGGTTATCCTCGACGACAAACTGGGCATCAACGATCAGTTGGAAGCCGATATCGCCCGTCTGCGCGATAAAGTGACCTGCGAATGGAAAGCCACCGTCGAGAACCCCGCGGCACAAGTTCGCTTTGCCCACTTTATCAATAGCCCGCTGCGCGACCCGAACGTGCAAGTGGTGGCTGAACGTGAACAACATCGCCCAGCCCGCCCGGATGAGCGCATCCCAGTGCGAGTGCTGGAGGAGAACCTATGAGCCAGTGGATCCCACTCTGCCTGTTAGACGATATTTTGCCCGGCAGCGGCGTATGTGGCCTGATCGGCGAACAACACATCGCGGTTTTCCGCCCTTACACTGACGAGCAGGTTTTCGCCATCAGTAACATCGATCCTTTCGCTCAGGCCAGTGTGCTGTCACGCGGATTGATTGCCGAGCATCAAGGTGATTTGTGGGTCGCCAGCCCTCTGAAAAAACAGCACTTCCGCCTGCATGATGGCCTCTGTCTGGAAGATGAAACGCGCTCGGTAACCCACTATGACGTGCGAGTCCGCGACGGCATGGTGCAAGTCAAAGCGTGATAAATAGCGGGTGAATTCGGTCAATCCGAATGCCTATAGAGAATGATTGATCATCCCCAAAGTGATTGACGTTGCAGCTAACACCGCTGCGGCGTCAAGAGCAAGGGATTAGGATTGGGATTAAAAATGTACAGCGACACCATCAACAAATGCGCGGCTAACGCGGCGCGAATCGTCAAACTGGCCAAAGAGAGCCCACTGGGCTTCTGGATTGGTTCCGCCATGGCCGGTGCCTATGTGGGCCTTGGCATTATTCTGATTTTCACCTTAGGAAACCTGATCGACCCGGCTTACCGTCCGCTGGTGATGGGAGCGACCTTTGGTCTGGCGCTGACCTTAGTCATTATCGCCGGTTCTGAGCTGTTCACCGGTCACACCATGTTCCTAACCTTCGGCGTGAAAGCGGGCGTCATCAAATCCAGTCAAATGTGGGCGGTCTTGCCACAAACCTGGCTGGGGAATCTGCTGGGCTCAGTGTTTGTGGCCCTGCTCTATTACTACGGCGGCGGCAGCTTGCTCACGGTAGATACCAGCTTGGTGCACACCGCCGCGCTGGCAAAAACCTCTGCGCCTGCTATGACCTTATTCTTCAAAGGTGTATTATGTAACTGGCTGGTTTGTCTGGCGATCTGGATGGCAATCCGCGTAGAAGGTGCGGCGAAATTTATTGCTATCTGGTGGTGTCTGCTGGCCTTTATTGCTTCTGGCTACGAGCACTCAGTCGCCAACATGACGCTGTTCGCGCTGTCATGGTTTGGTCATCACAGCGAGGCTTACACCCTAAGTGGCATTGGTCACAACCTGTTGTGGGTCACACTGGGGAATACCCTGTCGGGTGCGGTGTTTATGGGGCTGGGCTACTGGTATGCCACGCCACGGGATCAGCGCCCACAGCCCGCAATCATCAGCGCGCCACACGCGGTGAAAGAGTAACGGTTACCCGCATTTCCCCGTCCGCAAGGGCGGGCTTTATCACCCCGCTACCTTAATCTGAAGGATTGCCGATGGACTACTTCCCGATTTTCTGCCAACTGCAAAACAAAGCCTGCCTGCTGGTCGGTGGTGGTGAAGTGGCCGAACGCAAAGCCCGCCTGCTGCTGGAGGCGGGGGCGGTTGTCACCGCCAACGCCTGCGAGTTTACGCCACAGTTTCACGATTGGGCTGAGCAGGGGCGGCTCTCCTTAGTGAGCAGCGAGTTTGTCCCTGAGTTGCTGGCAGAGAAGTGGCTGGTGATTGCCGCCACCGATCAAGTGGCGGTGAATGCATTGGTCTATCAGAGCGCTAACCAACAGCGAGTATTCTGCAATGTGGTGGATGATCCCAAGCGTACCAGCTTTATCATGCCATCAATCATTGACCGCTCACCCATCATGATTGCTATCTCTTCTGGCGGTAAAGCGCCAGTGCTGGCACGACTGCTGCGGGAAAAGCTCGAGGCTATATTGCCCCTGCATTTGGGGCAACTGGCACAGTTGGCGGGTGATTTGCGCCAACGGGTAAAGCAACATTTTGCCGCCATGCCCGATCGCCGTCGTTTTTGGGAAAAGCTGCTGACCCACGATCGTTTGGCGCAGTCACTGGCGAATGACGATCAGATGCAAGTCGAGCAGCATATCGAACAGTTATTCAACGCGCCGCTCTCTGATCGTGGCGAAGTGGTGTTAGTCGGTGCTGGGCCGGGTGATGCCGGTTTGCTGACCTTAAAAGGTTTGCAACAGATTCAGCAAGCCGATGTGGTGGTGTACGACCGCTTAGTTTCCGATGAGGTGATGAATCTGGTACGGCGCGATGCCGAGCGGATTTTTGTCGGCAAACAGTCGGGCCATCACAGTGTTCCGCAGGATCAAATCAATCAAATCTTGTTGCAGCAAGCGCAGCTGGGTAAACGGGTGGTGCGGTTGAAAGGTGGCGATCCGTTTATTTTTGGTCGGGGCGGCGAGGAGTTGGAAACGCTGGCGGAATACGGCATTCCTTTCTCGGTGGTGCCGGGAATCACTGCCGCGTCGGGCTGCTCTGCTTATAGTGGCATTCCCCTAACCCATCGTGATCATGCGCAGAGTGTACGGCTAATTACTGGCCATGCCAAAAAAGAGGCTCAGCTGGATTGGGCTAATCTGGCGGCAGAGAAGCAAACACTGGTGTTTTATATGGGGTTGTCGCAGGCCGGAGAGATCCAGCAGCAGCTGATTCGACACGGTATGCCTGCCGCGACGCCAGTGGCACTGGTGGAGAATGGCACCTCGCGCCATCAGCGAGTGGTCAGCGGCGAACTGAGCCAGTTGGCGCTACTTTCCCAGCAGGTCAGCAGCCCTAGCCTGATTATTGTCGGCAGCGTGGTCAGCTTACGTGAAAAACTGAATTGGTTTTCCAGCGCCGAGCACGGCAAAGTCGCAGTAAAGGAGCAGGCTGAAAGAGTGGGTTAAGCTGAGTTGACTCATAAGGGGGGATAACTCCCCTGAGGTTAATGACAAAACCAGCATTAAGCCAGGTGCACGCAGGGTCGACTGTCACTAGGGGCACTTCGGTCGCTTACGCGACTACGACCCCAACGGAACATTTCCCTTCAATCAACTTTGTCAGCAGTCTGAGGGGGAGAGAGATCCCCCCCTTCGAATGGCTTATTGCTCTACTTACGGATGTGCCACAAAACCAATGGCTTCGTACACTTTCGCTAATGTCGCTTGGGCGCGAGCACGGGCCTTGGCTGCCCCTTCACGCATCACTTCCTGCAAGAAAGCCTCATCTTCACGATAAGTGTGATAACGCGCCTGTAGTTCACTCAGCATGCCAGAAACCGCCTCGGCAACAGCCCCTTTCAGATGGCCGTACATTTGGCCTTCAAACTGCGCTTCCAGCTCAGGAACTGATTTGCCTGTCACACCAGAGAGAATATCCAGCAAGTTAGACACACCAGCTTTCTTTTCGGTGTCATAGCGGATCACTGCGGGCTCATCAGAGTCAGTCATCGCGCGCTTAATCTTTTTAACCACCGATTTAGGATCTTCCAGCAACTCAATGACGTTGTTGCGATTGTCATCAGATTTGGACATCTTTTTGGTTGGATCCTGCAACGACATCACCCGCGCACCGGCTTTAGGGATAAACGGCTCAGGAATTTTAAAGATATCGCCATACAGATTGTTGAAGCGATTCGCGATATCGCGGCTCAGCTCCAAATGCTGTTTCTGGTCTTCACCCACTGGCACTTGATTGGTCTGATACAGCAAGATATCTGCCGCCATCAACACTGGGTAATCAAACAAACCAGCATTAATGTTTTCAGCATAGCGGGCTGACTTGTCTTTGAACTGGGTCATACGGCTCAGTTCGCCAAAATAGGTATAGCAGTTCAGCGCCCAGCTCAGTTGAGAGTGTTCTGGTACATGGGACTGAACGAAAATGGTGCTCTTCTTCGGATCGATGCCGCAAGCCAGATAGAGCGCCAGTGTGTCCAGCGTTCTTTTTCTTAACAGCGCCGGGTCTTGACGCGCGGTGATGGCATGCAGGTCAACAATGCAATAGATGCAATCATAATCATCTTGCATCTGTACCCACTGACGCAGCGCACCCATGTAATTACCAATGGTCAATTCACCGGACGGTTGCGCGCCGCTAAATACGATAGGTTTATTGGACACAACAGGTTGACCTAATTCAGTGGGATGACTCATTTTATACTTCCTGATCTTTTAAAGATGGTAGCCCGATAGCGGGCAACAGATCGGCAAAGTGATCTATCACGCAGTCGGGATGACTGGTAGCAATAGCTTCACCGTAGTTATATCCATAGGTCAGCCCAACACTGGGACAACCGGCGGCCTGTGCGGCCATAATGTCATTGCGCGAATCACCGACAAACAGCATTTCGCGGGCATGCAGGCCAAGTTTAGCCAACAGCAAATAGAGTGGGGCCGGATGGGGCTTTTTCACCACTACATCATCACCGCCAATAATGACGGAGAAGTAATCAGCAATGCCCAGTGATGCCAGCAAGGGCGCAACAAAGGGCGTGGGCTTATTGGTAATCAGGCCCATGGGTAAGCCACTGGCTGCCAGCTGTTCCAAGGTAGCTTTAACCTGCGGGAATAGCTGACTGCCCTGCTCAACCGTTTTAGCGTAATAGTGGTCAAACAGCTCGCGGGTATGGGCTACCGCCTGAGCATTAGGCTCACCGCCAGCCCAATGCAACGCGCGTTCGACGAGAACATCGGCACCGTTGCCAATCCAGGTAGACACCCGATCTTGGCCCGCAGCAGGTAAGCCTTGATGTACCAACGCCAGATCAATCGCGCTGGCCAGCCCCGGTGCGCTATCGACTAATGTGCCATCCAGATCGAAAGCCACACCACGAATAGCGCTGAATTTAGTCATGGGCAGACATCGCCAGCTCGCTACGCATTGCATCGATGACCGCAGCATAATCCGGTTGGCTGAAGATAGCCGAGCCGGCGACAAACATATCGGCACCCGCCGCGGCTATCTGGCGAATGTTATCCACTTTCACCCCGCCATCCACTTCCAGACGGATGTCATAACCGCTGTCATCAATCAGCTTACGCACTTGCCGCAGTTTGTTCAGTGTCTCGGGGATAAATGATTGCCCGCCGAAACCAGGGTTTACCGACATCAGCAAAATGACATCCAGCTTATCCATCACATAGTCAAGGTAGCTCAGAGGCGTGGCTGGATTGAACACCAGACCCGCCTTGCAACCGCTCTCTTTGATCAGTTGCAGCGTGCGGTCGACATGCTCTGAGGCTTCAGGATGGAATGAAATATAAGTGGCACCGGCTTTGGCAAAGTCCGGCACGATACGATCAACCGGCTTCACCATCAGATGCACATCAATCGGGGCGGTAATACCGTAGTCACGCAGCGCCTGACACACCATTGGGCCGATGGTCAGATTAGGAACGTAATGATTGTCCATCACATCAAAGTGCACAACATCAGCGCCAGCCGCGAGCACCTTGGCAGTATCTTCACCCAAGCGGGCAAAATCTGCTGACAGAATAGATGGGGCAATTAAAAACTTTTTCATCCGCTTCTCCAAACGTATCTCTTTGTTTTATGAAGCATCCATTTTGTAGATTTAACCCTCTACATCAAACGGTCTGTTTCATAAACCACGGGGTTTGAATCTTTACCGAGCGGATAATTCCGCTCAGCTATATAGCGCCAAAAGCTCGTTCACTTTACTACGGCCTAGGATATTACGGCTGATAGTTCGGCGCGCTTTCACTACATGCAGTGACGCCTGATGATACCAATCGCGCGTCAGTTCTGTATCGTGGTTAGAGATCAGAACCGGAATCTGGTTTTCAGCCGAAAGCTGGTAAGCCAGACGCGCCAGATTCTGTTGATCCGCGATACCAAAATTGTTGGTGTGATATGCCGTAAAATTGGCGGTCGCCGACAGCGGTGCATACGGAGGATCGCAGTAAACCACGGCCCCGTGCACGGCTTTTAATAAAGTTTCCTGATAGTGCTCACAAACAAAAACAGCATGTTGTGATTTTTCAGCAAACCAATACAGCTCCGCTTCTGGGAAATAAGGTTTTTTGTAGCGACCAAAAGGCACATTGAATTCACCGCTCAAATTATAACGACACAGACCGTTATAACAATGGCGATTCAGATAGAGGAACAATAATGCACGGCGATAGGTATCGGTACTGGAGTTAAACTCTTGACGTAGAATATAAAAACTTTCGGAATTATTGAAATCGCCCGTAAATAAAACGCGAGCGTCACGCACAAAGTCATCCGTGCGTTCCTTTACGATATTGTAGAGGTTGATAAGATCACTGTTGATATCGGCCAGTATGTAAGACTCATACTCAGTGTTAAGAAACACCGACCCCGCACCGACGAATGGCTCTATCAAGCAGTCTCCCGCTGGAAGATGGCGTCGAATGTCATCAACCAGCGGATATTTCCCACCAGCCCATTTTAAAAAAGCGCGGTTTTTCTTCATGCCGTCAGTTAGCTACTTAATAATTCAGAGCCGCAGATTGTACTCTGTTTCAAACAGCACATCAGCGCACAAATAAGAATGATTTATTTTTTAAGGTCTTGCTGTACTTGTTGTACAGGTTTAACCCACGGTTTTTTCGCCTGAACATCGGCTGGTAGTGTGGTGATAGCCCTTTTTGCATCAGCAGAAGAGGCGTAATTACCACTCACTAAAATGTACCAAGGCTTGCCATCACGTTTAGTTTCATAGACATGATAGTCAGTTAATTTTTGCTGCTTGGCGTAGGCATTCAGCGTGTCTGAGCGAGATGCACTGCTCAGTTGTAAGGTGAAGTGACTGCCTGGTGCATTTTTCAACGCACTGCTACTGCCACCCGCCGAACCTGCTTTAGCAACCGCAGATGCTGCTGGGGAGACCACTGCTGTCGGTTTTTTATGGCTGGCAGTTGAGGGTTTAGAGGCCACCGTGCCTGGCTTCTGTGATGGGTGGGTAATGGTTTCACCCGTCACTGGCGCTTTCGCCCCTTTTGAGCCAGAAACCGTTGCTGGTGCTGTCGGTAAGGTTGATGTCTGGCCGTCATTCATATTCTGAGACAGTGTATCGACTTGCCCCTGAGTCTGAGAAAGCGCATCAGACATATTGCCCGGTAACTCGACACGCTGAGTCGGGCCGTTCGCTGACGGTTGTGCTGTGGCTTCAGTTGGGGTCGGCGAAATCGGCGGAACACTGATATCTTGTGGTTGAGCCGTGTTCTTCACGCCATTGGCATCATGACCATCGCTGGCATTGTTCGCCACACCCGGTTGCGCGTTGTTACCGCTGGTGAGTGAAGATGAATCAGATAGATTAATGTTTTTCGCGGCATCAACATTGGGATTCTGTTGAGAGGCTTCATGCTCTGTCGGCGCTTTCAGAGCTGAGCCGATGGCAATAATGATCAATAGCAGCACTAAAATGCCGATACCAATCATCATGTGTTGGCGTGAAACAGCCAGCTTCGGCCCTGTTGAGGACTTACGAGCGCGTGTAGGACGACGGTCACTGCTATCTGGTTTCAGATCGTCTTCCGGCTTTAAATCATCCATCTAAACCCTCCAACTAGAGGCAAAAGCCTACCGCGTTTATCACTGCGATTCGGCTGATTGAATTTACTGACTGCAAACAGGCTAAACCGCCCGCAGCAAAGGAATATGATGTACTTATGATACAGCATCATAGGGCTTATGAGCATAGATCTTATGAATATCGTACTTTTGCCATTTCCTATTGCTGGCAATCAGCGATCGACGCCAACACCATGTCGTGTGCAATACCGCTACGGATTTCTGACTGACCGATAGCCGTCGGCAGCACCAGACGAAGCTCGCCTGCCAGCACTTTTTTATCGCGCATCATGTGCGGTAGATAGGACTCTGGTGTCATTTCCTGTGGCCCGCAGACAGGCAGACCGGCACGTAAAAGTAGTTTTTTGATACGCTCAACATCGCTCGCTGCGAATTGGCCCAATCGACGAGAAGTCTGTGCCGCCATCACCATACCAGCAGCAACAGCTTCACCATGTAGCCAGACGCCATAGCCCATTTCAGCCTCTATGGCATGACCATAAGTATGACCCAAATTGAGTAAAGCGCGCATTCCGCTCTCTTCGCGTTCATCGGCGGCAACAATATCGGCTTTTAATTCGCAGCAACGGCGGATGCAGTAAGCTAATGCTGACATATCCAGTGCGAGTAATGCGTCGATATTATCTTCTAACCAATCAAAGAATGCAGCATCAAGAATAATGCCGTATTTGATCACTTCAGCCAGCCCAGAAGCAAGTTCACGTGGAGGAAGAGTTTTAAGGCAATTAAGGTCAACCACCACCGATGCGGGCTGGTAGAAAGCACCAATCATGTTCTTGCCCAAGGGGTGATTTACTGCGGTTTTGCCACCGACAGAAGAGTCCACTTGAGAAAGTAAGGTCGTAGGGACTTGAATGAAGCGGACACCACGTTGATAGCAAGCTGCGGCAAAACCGGTCAGGTCGCCTACTACACCGCCACCTAAGGCGACAAGCGTAGTATCACGACCGTGCGGTTTTTCCAGAAGGGCAGAAAATACCTGCTCCAAAACGCTCAGAGATTTATACTGCTCGCCATCAGGCAAAATCACCTGATCAACTTTAATGCCGCTTTGTTCCAGCACTATCCGGAGTGAGTCCAGATAGAGTGGAGCCAGCGTTTGGTTGGTGACCAGCATAACCTGATCACCCGCCTTTAGCGGCTTAAAAGAAGCCGGATCATTGAACAATCCAGCAGCAATCGTAATGGGGTAGCTACGCTCCCCTAACGTGACAGTAATCGTCTCCATGTCGCGCTCAGTAACCTTCTTAACTTACGCCCGTAGGCATTAGTAAAATGCTAAAATCAGTTACTTTCCAGCATGTTGATAATCTGGTTAGCAACAACTTTCGCGCTTTGATCGTCAGTGCGGATGGTGACATCTGCAATTTCTTCGTACAACGGATTACGTTCTCTTGCCAGTGCTTCTAACACTTCACGCGGAGGCGAATCAACCTGCAACAACGGACGTTTTTTGTCGCGCTGTGTACGGGCTAACTGCTTTTCGATTGTGGTTTCCAAGTACACCACAACGCCACGGGCTGACAAACGGTTACGGGTTTCTCTGGATTTAACAGATCCACCACCGGTTGCCAGAACAATGCCTTGTTTTTCCGTCAGTTCATTAATAACTTTTTCTTCGCGATCGCGGAAACCTTCTTCGCCTTCCACGTCGAATACCCAGCCCACGTCAGCTCCGGTACGTCGCTCAATTTCTTGATCGGAGTCGAAGAACTCCATATTGAGTTGCTGAGCTAACTGACGACCAATAGTGCTTTTGCCGGCACCCATAGGCCCAACCAGAAAGATATTGCGTTTCTCTGCCATGTTTTTGGTATTACTAAGACTATTCGTTAATGATAACCCGCCCCGCCAATCAAATTAGCGGCGGGACCTAAACTGAAACCTCATGAGCGATAGTGCGAGATCAGACGGAAAATTATCTCAGCACATCTGGTAGTTTGGCAACCGAATAAATCGTTGTACACGTCGTGGGAGGGAAACCATACGTTTTTATCGGCGTATCAACGTTATTAAAAACCTCGGCGCTCAATTCGGTAACCCTTGTAAGCTAAATCTGACGCAGCGTCAAATTTAGAAGCCTTCTATCACACAAAAAGTTGTAGAAAGTCACCAAGATTGACCTGTTTTCATAAAACAGCACCTTATTGAGCTCAAGCACTGACTAGCCTTGGCGTGATGAAAATCACCAGTTCCCGTCGACTTTGTTGCTGGGCGTCTTGTTTAAACAGTGCCCCCAACCAAGGAATATCGGCCAATATGGGCACTTTATTTACTGCCTGACTGTTTTTTTGTTGGAAAATGCCCCCCAGCACAATAGTTTCCCCATCATTTACTGTTATTTGGGTTTTTATCTCCTGCTTATCTATTAGCAAGGCTTCAGTATCGCCACGCTTAATTGTCATTCCAGGCATATTCTGGCTAATTTTCAAGTCTAGAGTAATTTTGCCATTACGCAGTATTTTAGGTGTGACTTCCATACCTAATACCGCTTCCTTAAATTCGATAGAAGCCACCTCTTTCTTCCCCCGCGAGACAGTATAAGGAATATCAGAACCTTGCTTGATACTGGCGGTTTGCTGATGGGAGGCAACCAGACGTGGGCTGGCAATAATATCGACCTGATTTTCTTGCTCTAATGCGCTCAGTTCAAGCTCCAATAGCCGCCCACCAATACGAGCGACATTAAAGCCTGCGCTGACGGCACTATTTGCCAGCGGTAAATTGACATTGAAACCATTCACTCTCAGCGACGTGGCGGGTTGCGACTCTCCCATGCCCCAGCGCACGCCCAGCTCCTGCAAATTTTCACGGCTCATGGTCACAATGTGCGCAGCGAGTTGGACTTGCTGTAAGGGGAGATCCATCTCTGCCAGCCAGCCTTTCAATATTGCTAATGATGCGGGAGTGTCGCGAATGAGTAATGTATTCGTGCGTTTATCGACCACTACGCTACCCTGCGGAGAGAGTAGGCTCCCCTCCTCCAAACCGTTCGCCACTTGCTCGGCATCAGCATGCTGTAAAGCCAGTGTCAGATTATTTAGAGAGTCCGGCTCCGTTTTTTGTTTGGCTCGCTGCTGCCTCTCTTCTATATCCTGCTCAGTGAACACCATCATCACTGCCCCTTCACGCTCTACTTTCAGATTCGCCATGCGCAAAATGATAGTCAACGCTTGCTCCCAAGGGACATCAACTAGTCGAAGGCTAATATTGCCACTGACCCCTGCCGCAACCACCAAATTCAATTGCTGATAATCAGCCAGCGCCTGTAACACAACGGAGACCGGGGCGTCCTGAAACGCCAATGTGACAGGCGGCCCTCCTTTTGTGCCATAGGACACGGTGCTCGTGAGTAATAGGCTGAGCAGCAGGAGCCTGCGCGCGAAGTTGAGTGTCAGTGTTAGCCAACCTGTTGTTTCAGTTTTGGCTTTAGTTATATCCATATCCATTAGATCAATTCCTTTTAATACTGGCTATCATCCATCAGAAAAATAGTTAACTCAGCGCATGACCAGCACCACTGGCGCAGAGCCCTCTGCGCATCTCTTATCTGGTCTGACATGCTGTAGGCTCATCTGCTGCGCGCTAATCTGGGTAACCTGCCAATTGGGCAGCAGTTGCTGCCCTACCACCAGTCGTTGTCCGCTGCCACCGGGCCACCGCCCCCAACTGGAGCGGTAATCTGCGCCACTGACAATGCCCTGTAGCTGCCAACTGGCTAGCCGCTCTCGATCGCTGCGACAAGACTCTGCCGAGACTTTTTGAAAAGGGTTACGCTCCGTCGTAGTCAATACGGGATCAGCATAAACCCTAGGCACCAGTGATGCGGTTATCAGTAGCCCCACGCCCAATCCTTTGCTGCGATTACTCATTGCTGCCCTCCGCGAGGTACTCTTTCAGGCTTATTTTCACCACCAGCACAGCGTTATCACTTTTAATCTCAATCAGTTGGGCCTGAATCGGGGCGGATATCTCAGATAGTTGGCGAAGTAAGTGAAGCAACCCATAGAAATTGACCCGCAAAGTCGCGTGCCACTGCTGATGTGGCACGGCATCCGGCTCTGCCTCCACTACCGGTTCAGATTGCCGCTGCCAATGGATAACCTGCCCGCCAAAGGGTGCAATCAATTCACCGACCAGATGGGCCATCGAGCTATTATTTTGCCGCCATACTGCTTCCTCAGATCTCATCGCCGCGATTTGCTGGCTAATGAGGGAGAGTGCGGGCAGTGTCGCCAAAACCGATTGTTGATGCGCAACTTGCTGCTGATACTGAATAATTTTATTTTCAGTGAGACTCTGCTGCTGCCATGCAGGGCGCAACAACATGCCATAAGTGGCCGCACCAAGTAGCCCCAGAACACCCCATTGCCATAAGCAGAGCTGCCAGCCCGGCCTATCCAGCCAACGTTGTAATGACTTATCCATGGTTCGCCTCCCCACTCTGCCATTTAGCCCAAACCGCAAAACGGAAATTACCGTCATCCTGCTGAGCAATCTTTTGTAAGCGCACATTCACGAGTAGCGATTGACGGCCGAGTTGCACTAAAAAGCCGTTAATGGCGGCATACTCTTGGCTAATCGCCTCGAAAATGACCTTGTCGTCTTGTGGCACTAAGTTGACCAACCAACAGCTATCCGGGATGTGCTGTGCTAGCTGCTGCAATAATGTGGCGTATCGACGAGCAGATTGATGTGCCTGACGATAGATCAGCAAGCGCTGCTCTGCTTGCTGCAACTGTGTCATGGCGTGCTGCACCTCTTGGTGATGCTGGCTTAATGCCGCCTGTTGCTGTGTTAACTCAGCCAAACTGCCCCGTTGGCGGGTTTGCACCCCATGGGATTGCATCAACACGATCACCAGTGCGATGACTAAAAATGAGCACTGGTACAAACTCGTATTGCGCCAAAAACGGTAGCGGGCGAGCAGGCGTTCAGCGCGCCATGATGATAAGTTAACCTGATACATCAATAGTCCGCTGGGCGCAGTGCCAGCCCTCCGGCCAGAATGTAGGCGGCAGGTAAGGACGGGAGTGGCGGTTGATACTGGGTAAATGCCGCGAAGGGTGACCAATGGAGGGTGTTTTCAGGCGAGGATTCATCCATCGTGCTGCTGTAGTACACCCTCATCGGAACCGCATCCTGTTCGGGATAACGGCTCTGAAGCTGCGACAGCAATGCCGCTCGCGGGTCGACAGCATTAGGCGAATGGCCTTCAGGTACATCATCATCTGCGTCAATGGCTACCACACCGAACTCAAACGGCATCTCGCGGGAAGAGACCCACAGCCACTCATTCGCCAGACGATGGATCAACCAATATTGACCGGATAGCCCTGCCGCTGTGGCCATATAGCGCAAAGCGCAGGGGGTGATATCAATAATGTGTGATGGCAAACCGGCCTGATGTAAGCAGCTTTGCCATTGCTGAACTTCTGACTGACGGGCAGCAGTAACTAATAGCTCACTGTCGGATGGCGTTGCGGTGCGATAATCCAGCGCCAACTCCTGGCTGTTTAGCGGAAATGCCCGGCTGGCCGCCGCGTTGATATAGCCTTCACGTTCTGGCTCACGCAGACGTCGATCTGGTGCGGCCATGGCATGTTGCAATATCCGCTGTGCGGGCAATGCAATACGTAATGAAATATGTCGTGGTAATTGTTTTCGTAATGATTTGAGTTTGTCGCTAACGATATCCGGCTGTTGTAAAATACCTTCGCGCAACGTGCCAGCAGGTAAGGACTGATACCACCAGTAGCGCAGTTGCCAGCCATGGCGACGCCTGACAACCGCCAAGGCGCGTATGGCCTCCATTTGAATATCCAGCCCAACCTGCCAATATTGTGTGTACATTTTTGTCGACCTCCGTGTCGAGAGAGAATAAAAGAACGTATCCATGTTAAGGGCTTGCCTTTATACTACGGCGCGGTTGTTTATAAACTGCCCAATTGACATTGAATGGGAAATCTCAGGTGAAGTTCGTAAAGTATTTTTTGATCCTTACAGTGTGTTGCATTTTACTGGGAGCAGCCTCGATATTTGGTCTCTACAAATATATTGAGCCTCAGCTACCCGACGTTGCCACGCTGAAAGATGTCCGGCTGCAAACACCGATGCTGGTGTATAGCGCCGAAGGCGAATTGATCGCCCAATACGGTGAGAAACGCCGTATCCCGTTGACACTAAAACAGATCCCACCAGAAATGGTGCATGCGTTTATTGCGACGGAAGATAGCCGATTCTATGAGCATCACGGTGTGGACCCAGTGGGTATCCTACGTGCCGCCTCAGTTGCCATGGTTTCTGGTCGCGCCTCACAAGGGGCAAGTACCATTACCCAACAATTGGCGCGAAACTTTTTCTTAAGCCCAGAGCGGACCTTGATGCGTAAAATCAAGGAAGCATTTCTGGCCATTCGTATTGAACAGTTATTGAGCAAAGATGAAATCCTTGAGCTGTATCTGAACAAGATTTATCTCGGCTACCGTGCCTATGGCGTCGGGGCGGCGGCACAGGTCTATTTCGGTAAAGAGGTCAACGAGTTGACCCTCAGCCAGATGGCGATGATTGCCGGTTTGCCAAAAGCACCGTCAACCTTCAACCCACTCTACTCACACGATAGAGCGGTCGCGCGCCGCAACGTCGTGCTGTCGCGGATGCTGGATGAGAAATACATCACCCAAGCGCAGTACGATCAGGCGCGCAGTGAAGATCTGGTTGCCAACTACCATGCGCCGCAAATTGCCTTCTCTGCACCTTATCTGTCCGAAATGGTGCGGCAGGAGATGATTAAGCGCTATGGCGAGAATGCGTATACCGACGGCTATCAGGTCTATACCACCATCACCAGAAAGCTCCAAACAGCAGCGGTTGAGTCCTTGCGCGCCAACGTGTTGGCGTATGACATGCGCCATGGCTATCGCGGCCCGTCCAATGTGTTGTGGAAGGTGGGCGAAGGTGCGTGGAGCCGTGAACAGATTATTGATTCGCTGAAAACACTGCCGGTCTATGGCCCGCTGCTGCCAGCCGTTGTGACGGAAGCCAATGCGGCACAAGCCACGGCCATGCTGGCGGATGGCACTAACGTGACCTTACCGATGTCCGGTATGCGTTGGGCGCGTCCGTTTAAGTCGGATAACGCTCAGGGGCCGACACCGAAACAAGTCACCGATGTGGTACAGCCGGGTCAGCAGATTTGGGTCAGAAAAGTCGAGGATAATTGGTGGCTGGCACAGGTGCCGGACGTCAATTCCGCCTTGGTCTCTATCGATCCAAACAATGGTGCGATTAAAGCCTTGGTGGGCGGTTTTGACTTTAACCAGAGTAAATTCAACCGTGCCACCCAAGCGCTGCGTCAGGTGGGTTCGAATATCAAACCTTTCCTGTATACCGCTGCGATGGATAAAGGGCTGACGCTGGCGACTATCCTCAACGACTTGCCCATTACCCGTTGGGATGCCGGTGCCGGTACTGACTGGCGGCCAAAAAACTCACCGCCAACTTATGATGGCCCAATTCGTTTGCGCCAAGGTCTAGGTCAGTCGAAGAACGTGGTGATGGTGCGGGCAATGCGCGCGATGGGTGTGGATTACGCCGCTGAATACCTGCAACGCTTTGGCTTCCCAGCACAGAATATCGTGCATTCGGAGTCACTGGCATTGGGTTCAGCCTCATTCACACCATTGCAGTTAGTCCGCGGCTACGCGGTGCTGTCAAATGGCGGTTATTTGGTTGACCCCTATTTCATCACTAAAATCACTGATGATGTCGGTAATGTGCTGTTTGAGGCGAAACCCAAAATTGTCTGCCAAGAGTGCAATTTACCGGTCATTTATGGTGACACTCAGCGCTCGGTGGTGCTGTCGGACGATAACACCGAAAATGTCGCGACATCACAGACCAACAGTGCCAGCAATGTGCCAATGCCTGAACTGGAACAAGTCACCCCAGCACAGGCCAAGCTCAATAGTGATGAGCAATATGCGCCACATGTGATCAGTACACCGCTGGCGTTCCTGATTCGTGATGCACTGAACTCCAACATCTTCGGGGAACCGGGCTGGATGGGAACGGGCTGGCGGGCTGGGCGTGATTTGAAGCGCAAAGATATTGGCGGCAAAACCGGTACCACCAACAACTCGAAAGATGCCTGGTTCTCTGGCTATGGCCCAGAGACCGTGACTTCGGTCTGGATTGGTTTCGATGATCATCGCCGTGACTTAGGCCGCAGTTCGGCATCTGGCGCAATACCAGACCAGATCGCCGGTGCTGAAGGTGGGGCGAAGACAGCTCAACCAGCCTGGGATGACTTTATGAAAGTGGCCCTTGAAGGCTTGCCGGAGAAACCCGTCACACCACCGCCTGGTATCGTCAGTGTGGTGATTGATAAGCAGACCGGTAAGCTCTCTAGTGGTGGGCCAGGTAGCCGCTCAGAGTACTTTATCGAAGGGACACAACCCACCGAGTATTCGGTGCATGAGGCGGGGACGACACTGATGGATAACGGTCAGACCCACGAGTTGTTCTGACGGAAGAGTCGTGATCGTCACAAATGAAAAAGCCGGGAGATCGCAAGATCATCCCGGCTTTTTATATGCAGCAACAAATTATTCGAGTGTCACGGATTAAGTGGCGTCAGCGCGATTAAGAAATACCTGCGCTAAAAACAGCGCACTGACATTACGCGCCTCACAGAAATCAGGTTCGTCGAGCAGCGCCATCATATTGGCAATGGGCCAACGCACTTGTGGCAAAGGCTCCGGCTCATCACCCTCGAGACTTTGCGGATAGAGACCATGGGCGATCACGATATTCATTTTGCTGGAGAAATAGGACGGTGCCATCGTTAGCTTCGTGAGATATTCAAAATGCTCAGCACCAAACCCCACCTCTTCCATCAGCTCACGATTTGCAGCCTCCAGCACCCCCTCTCCTGGGTCAATTAGCCCCTTGGGGAAGCCCAACTCATACTCTTCAATACCGACCGCATATTCGCGAATCAGCAACAAATCATCACCGATAATCGGCACAATCATCACCGCTTCACGATTGGATGGGCGCATGCGCTCATAAACACGTTGCACGCCATTGCTGAATGCCAAATCTACCGCTTCGACCGTAAACAAGCGGGAGCGGGCAACCGTTTCTATTTTAAGAATTTTAGGTTTTTGCAGATGTTTCATGATAGCCCCAAATTAAAAACTCACCGCCGAACGGACTCGCACTGGGATAATCGGGTCTTATTATGGTTAATTAATCAGCCATTTTTTGCCCATCGGGATTAACCTGATACTTTGTAATGAAATTTATTAGAACTTGATCACATTGTGCGTTAATGAGAACCTTTATCGCAATGTCAGTTAGATATAATTTACCTGTTTTTAACATGACGACCAGTTTAGTCAAGATTCAATCGGTGAAATCTCTCGCCCTATCCCCACTCAATGCACGGTAAAAATTGTGTTTGAAAATAGGATTATGCTGATATTACCGATGTTTTAACCTTGCTATCCTTATCAGTCTACGGGCAGTTTAAGAGCACTGTATTAGTTATTTTAATGAATAATAGCGATCGAAATAGCTAGTTCACTGAATAACTCTGCGATCGGCCTCTGCACTGTATTTACGCATTATATGCATTCTTTCATAGAGTTGACGTAAGTCAGGGGCGCTCGGATGGGGATGGGATGAGCACAATAGTTTTAATATTGGCCTTGCTGTTGACCAGTCTGATCACAGTAGGCTTGCTGTGGTGGTTTAAATTCCGCCGTAGCTCTCGCGTAGCTGCAACACTGCCATTCGCGAAACCCACCCACCGCATACTGACGCCGGAAGAGCGGGTAAATATTGAGAATTATCTGCTCAGCCAGCACGAAAATCCTGGCTTCAAAACCCTGTCAACTTTTGATCCCAACACCCTGACCAACCGCGATCTTGCGCCAGTCAAACTCATTCTAACGCCCCAAAGCGAAAAGGTGTATTCGGTTACCCGCGCTATTACCCGCTACGGCGTGGCGAGTGATGAACCCAATAGATGGCGCTATTACCTTGATTCGATTGAAGTCCATCTGCCCTCGTCGTGGGAGCAGTACATCACTCAGGATAATGACGTCGAACTTATCCAAACCCAGAGCATTCCTTTGGTCATCTCCCTCAATGGTCATACGCTGAAAAACCATCAGCCGGAGAGCACCTATCAGCCTATATTGCCGTCCACCACGCAAAATGCTTCGATTCGCAAAGCAGATAGCGAACACATTGAGCTGCTGAGTATCCGCAAGGAAACAGCAGAAGAGTATGCCCTACATGGCGCAAATGACTTAAAAGAGGCCATCGCCATTTGTCTGGCGTTGCTCTTGCTGTTTTTCGCGCTGATCGGCCCGGCGGTCACTCTCCCTTGGCTGGTGATTGTCGCCGCGACATTAACCGGCTGGGCATGCTGGAATATGTTCCGCCCACTGTCTGAAAAAGATCTGCGGGAAGTCCATTGTTTGAGTGGTACGCCAAAGCGCTGGGGGCTTTTTGGTGAATCAAATCAGGGGCAGATGAGCAATATCTCGCTCGGGGTTGTTGACCTGATCTACCCTGCCCATTGGGGGCCATATTTTGCTCATGACTTGGGCAAAAAAACCAATATTGATATCTACCTCAATCGTCAAGTTATCCGCCAAGGGCGTTTTTTATCCCTGCATGATGAGATGACACATTTCCCATTGCAGCGCTGGGGGAAAAACCTGACGCTGATTGCGGGTTCCCTGCTGGTGATGACCTTATTGTTGATCTATGTTCCCCTCGGCTTGCCGCTAAAATTAAGTGTTGCTTGGTTGCAAGGCGCGCAAAGTCAGCAGGTAACCAGTGTCGAAGCCTTGGAAAAAATGCCACTGCGCATCGGCGATATGTTGAAGGCTCAGGGGACAGGGATGTGTTATGTCCCGCCGAATACACAAAACCCACACAGCTTTGTGTTTACGCCATTTGACTGCTCCGGCATCTATTGGAATAACGCGGCTCCCCTGCCACTCCCTGAGTCTGACACGATTGAAAAAGCCGCGTCGCTGATGGCGACGGTCAATCAGCAGTTACACCCACAGGGCAGTGATGCCAACGTCAACCCACAGTTGGCGACAGCGATTGAAAAATCCGGCATGATTTTGCTGGATGATTTTGCGGATATCGTCTTAAAAACGCAGGCATTATGTGGCGCAGATAGCGATTGTATTCGCCTAAAGAATGCCTTGGTGAATTTGGGCAATGCCAAGAATTGGTCGGGGCTGGTCAAACGTGCGCAGTCTGGCACCTTAAAGGGCATGAATGTGCTGTTACGCCCAGTCAGTGCCGATACTCTGGAAAATCTGGTTAAAACCGCTACTTCATCCTTTGTTTACCGTGAAACACATTTGGCAACAGAAGCATTAAACAGCCCGCCGCCGGGTGGCTTCCTGATCACCAGCGATGAAGGTAAGCAGTTAGTGAATCACCCAGCACCTGCCGTGCCACTGTTTGATTACAGCGCGCTGGAACAGTGGCGGGAGTTGCAGCGGCTCTCTGGACTACTGCTCAATACTCCGTTTAAGGCCGAAGGCATCATTACCAATATCACGGTCGACGCGAATGGCACTCGGCATATTGCGCTACATAGCGAGCCGGATATTATGACGCTCAGCCGCTATTTGGGCACCAGCCTGCTACTGCTGGCACTGATTGTCTGCTTAGTGGTGAATACCACCCTATTAATTCAGCGGATACTGAAAAATCGTAGCCGCATGGATAATATTCAGCGCTATTATGATAGCTGCTTTAACCAAACCCTCACCCCGCCCCCTTTCCTGCGTTAGCCCTTTTTCGTCTATTGCGCGTATAATTTATCACCACTACTGTGATTGTGGAGTCGCTATGCCCCCTGAACTTAATTGGCAAGAAATTGATACCGTGCTGCTCGACATGGATGGCACCCTGCTGGATTTGGAGTTCGATAGCCATTTCTGGCTAAAACAGGTGCCGGAGACACTCAGCCAACGTCGGGGAATTCCGCTTGAGTCAGCGCACAAAATTATTCACGACGAATATCTCGCTGTGCAGCACACCTTAAATTGGTATTGCTTCGATTACTGGAGTGAACGGCTGGATTTGGATATTTACGCCATGACCACCGAGGCAGGTAGCCGCGTCCGCTTGCGCCAGGATACTGAGCCGTTTTTATCCAGCTTGCGTGAACGAGGTTTGCAAACAATTTTGCTCACCAACGCCCACCCACACAGCCTCGCGGTAAAAATTGAGCACACCGCACTGGATCAGCACCTTGATTTATTACTTTCCACCCATACATTTGGATATCCGAAAGAAGATCAACGACTGTGGCAAGCTGTCGCGCAGCACACCGGACTGAATCCGGCCAGAACCCTATTTGTTGATGACAGTGAAGCCATTTTGGATGCCGCGCGTACCTTTGGTATTCGCTACTGTTTGGGGATAGAGAACCCAGACTCTAGCTGTGCTGACAAAATTTTTCACAGCCATCCGGCAATCAATGACTATCGTAAACTATTGCCCGCATTGCATTTACGGTCTGAATAAAGTGGCGTGATGAACAATAGTTGCGTGATGAACAATAGTTGCGTGATGAACAATAGTTGCGTGATGAACAATAGTGGTGCAAAGAATCAATCAGCCTAATGGCAGGAGTCTTCATGAAGGATAAGACAGCCGCTGACGAATCGGTTCGGCTGGATAAATGGCTGTGGGCGGCCCGGTTTTATAAAACCAGAGCCATCGCCCGTGAAATGGTGGATGGTGGCAAAGTCCACTACAACGGTCAGCGCGGGAAACCCAGCAAGCTAGTTGAAGTCAATGCTGAAATTCGTCTGCGTCAGGGCAATGACGAGCGCAGGGTGCGGGTATTGGCGTTACAGGGCCAGCGCCGAGGTGCCAGTGAGGCACAGACAATGTATGAAGAGACTGAGGCCAGTATCGTCAACCGCGAGAAAGTGGCGCAAGCGCGTAAACTGAATGCTCTGACCATGCCACACCCTGATCGGCGGCCGGATAAAAAAGAGCGTCGCAACCTAATCAAATTTAAACAAGGCGAGCCAGAGTAGTGGCAAGCAGAATGAGAGAAACCTATGTCTAATCACGACCAATTGCACCGCTATCTATTTGCTAACCATGCTGTGCGCGGTGAGCTGGTTTCAGTGAATGAAACCTACCAGCAGGTATTAGCCAATCACGATTACCCTCCTGCGGTAAAAAAACTGCTGGGTGAAATGTTGGTCGCCACCAGCTTGCTGACCGCGACCCTGAAATTTGATGGTGATATCACCGTGCAATTGCAGAGCACCGATGGCCCCCTGACACTGGCGGTGATTAACGGCAATAACCAGCAAGAGATGCGTGGTGTGGCCCGTTTCAAAGGTGAAATCAACGATGAAAGCACGCTAAAGGAGATGGTCGGTAATGGCTATCTGGTGATCACCATTACGCCAGCAAAAGGTGAGCGCTATCAGGGCGTGGTGGCATTGGAGGGCGAAACCATCGGTGCCTGCCTCGAAAGTTACTTTATGCAATCTGAGCAGCTCCCAACTCGCCTGTTTATCCGTACCGGCGAAGTGGAAGGTAAAGCGGCCGCGGGTGGTATGCTGCTGCAAGTGATGCCGGCGCAAGAGCGCAATGAAGATGAGTTTGATCATCTGGCACAACTGACCACCACCATCAAAGCCGAAGAGTTATTCACCCTGCCGGCCAATGAGGTGCTGTATCGTTTATACCATCAAGAAGAAGTGACGCTCTATGAGCCACAAAACGTGAGCTTTCGCTGTACCTGCTCGCGCGAGCGTTGCGCCGATGCATTAGTCACGTTGTCCGAAGATGATATCGACGAAATGCTGGCGCAAGACGGTAATATTGATATGCATTGCGAGTATTGCGGCAGTCACTACCTGTTTGATGCGGTAGATATCGCCTCAATCAAGAATGGCAATAGCGCGTCTTCTGAACAAATTCATTAATTCTAGTAATATTTAGCTGGGTGCTGACTCGTGCCCAGCGCTTCTGCCGTTTCATACTTGCGACAATCCGTGTTCTATCTCTCATAACCTAGCGAAAAATAGGTCATATGTTGAAATATTTGAACGCTATCGCTGTTAATCAGGGATGAGGATTTACAATCGCGGGTAGAAAATTGACGATCCAGGAGTTATGACATGAGTGTTAAAGGAATTACCCCGCAGGAGCTCGCCGCCTATGGCATCCATAACGTCAGCGAGATTGTTTACAACCCAAGCTATGATTTACTGTTCCAGGAAGAGACCAAACCCACGCTTGAAGGATACGAGCGCGGAACCCTCACCACCACAGGAGCAATAGCGGTCGATACCGGCATCTTTACCGGTCGCTCGCCAAAAGATAAATATATTGTCCGCGATGCAATTACACAGGATACCGTGTGGTGGGCTGATCAGGGCAAAGGTAAAAACGATAACAAGCCGCTGAACCAAGAGACTTGGAGCCACCTGAAAGGGCTGGTCACCGAGCAGTTGTCAGGTAAACGTCTGTTTGTTGTGGATACCTTCTGCGGTGCTAATGCCGACAGTCGCTTGCGAGTTCGCTTTGTCACTGAAGTGGCTTGGCAGGCGCATTTCGTCAAAAACATGTTTATCCGCCCAACAGATGAAGAGCTGGCCGATTTCGAGCCTGACTTTATCGTCATGAATGGCGCTAAATGCACTAACCCGAACTGGAAAGAGCAGGGCCTGAATTCCGAGAACTTTGTTGCCTTTAACCTGACGGAACGTATGCAGCTGATTGGCGGCACATGGTACGGCGGCGAAATGAAAAAAGGTATGTTCTCGATGATGAACTACCTGCTACCGCTGAAGGGCATTGCTTCTATGCACTGCTCGGCCAACGTCGGTGAAAAAGGCGATGTCGCCATCTTCTTCGGCCTGTCCGGCACCGGTAAAACCACGCTGTCTACTGACCCGAAACGTAAGTTGATCGGCGATGACGAGCACGGCTGGGATGATGACGGCGTCTTTAACTTTGAAGGTGGCTGCTACGCGAAAACCATCAAGTTATCCGAAGAAGCTGAACCCGATATTTATCATGCCATTAGACGTGATGCTTTGCTGGAAAACGTGGTTGTGCTGCCAGATGGGACGGTTGATTTCAATGACAGCTCCAAAACTGAAAACACCCGTGTTTCTTACCCGATCTATCACATCGAAAACATCGTTAAGCCGGTTTCCAAAGCGGGTCATGCGACCAAGGTCATTTTCCTGACGGCCGATGCCTTCGGCGTGTTGCCGCCGGTATCACGTCTGACCGCAAATCAAACCCAGTATCACTTCCTGTCTGGCTTTACCGCTAAACTGGCCGGTACTGAGCGCGGAGTCACCGAGCCGACCCCAACCTTCTCCGCCTGTTTTGGCGCAGCCTTCTTGTCGCTGCATCCAACGCAATACGCTGAAGTGCTGGTTAAACGCATGCAGGCTGTGGGCGCACAAGCCTATCTGGTCAACACTGGCTGGAATGGGACTGGCAAACGTATTTCCATCAAGGATACCCGCGCCATCATTGATGCCATCCTGAACGGCGAAATCGATAAGGCAGAAACCTTCACTTTACCCATCTTCGATCTGGCAGTGCCAATGGCATTACCGGGTGTAGACCCAGCGATTCTCGACCCGCGTGACACATACGCAGATGTCGCACAATGGCAGGATAAAGCGGAAGATTTGGCAAGACGCTTTACCACCAACTTTGATAAGTATACCGATACCCCAGCCGGGGCCGCGTTGGTGAGTGCAGGGCCGAAGATCTGATTTAGATTAGGTTATTTGAGTACAGAAGATCGAGGGGGCACATTGGTGCCCCTTTTTGTTTCTCGCAAATCAAGAATAGATCTGGTCTGGTTTTTAGTGGATGGGGGGGTAAGCAAGTTCTTGATAACCAGATAACCAGAGGAAACCTAAACCACCACCGGTAACTTAGACTTCACATCCAACGGCAATGGAATATACGCCCGAATCCGTAACCCACCTCGTTCACTGGTACCGATATCTAACGAACCGGCGTGGGCATCAATAATCCGCTGCACAATCGCCAGCCCCAGTCCTGTACCGCTGGTGCTACGGGCGCTATCGCCACGGACGAAAGGCTGGAACAGATGCTTTAACTCTTCTGGCTTGATGCCAGGACCATCATCTTCTACCTGGAACCACGCCCGCTGTAGCTCGGTGCCGCTGCTCACTTTTATCCAGCCATTACCGTAGCGAGCCGCGTTCACCACCATATTCGCCAAGGCGCGTTTGATCGATAGCGGATGGATATCCACCAGCACTTCGCCTTCGCAGAGATCCGTTTCAATGACCCGCTCATAACCGCTTTCCGCCGCAATCACTTCACCCAATACCGAATTAAGATCACTCGGTTCTGTCGGCATCTCCTGCCCAGTGCGCAGATAATCGATGAATTGCTCGATAATGGCATTGCACTCTTCGATATCTTTATTGATCGACTCAGAGAGATAGCCATCGGCTTCGCTCATCATTTCGGTCGCCAGACGGATACGCGTCAACGGCGTGCGCAAATCATGGCTCACCCCGGCCATCAGCAAAGTTCGGTCATCCGCCAACAACTTCACGCCAGCAGCCATCTGGTTAAATGCCCGAGTGACCGAGCGCACCTCCGAGGCACCATACTCCCGCAGTGGTGGCGGAATAATCCCCTTCCCGACCTGTAAAGCCGCGTGCTCCAACTCCACTAAGGGTCGATTCTGAATACGGATAAACAGCCAGGCCCCACCAACGGCCAGCAACATAATCGCGAGGGTATAACGAAATAGTGGCGAGAAATCGCCTTGATGGATCTCGGTGAGTGGCACTCTCACCCAGATATCCGGTGACAACCAAGTTTTCAGCCAGACAACTGGCGAGTTTTTGTTAACTTCGACCCGAACATCAGTAGGCCCACCCAATTGCTGGGCCATTTGATCACTGAGAAATTTGTAGTGCTGCGCCCAACGTAGGCCACTTTCCTCTGCCGCTGCATTGGTATAAAGCGAAATCCCCAATTCACGGTAAATCTCACGCCGAAATGCTGGCGGGACTTCAAGTAGCGTGCCATCTTCCAGTTGCAACCGATCCGTCATCAGCATACGAACTTCATAGGCCAACACTTTATTGAACTGCTGCAAACTGGGCAAAATAGCGAAATTTAGCACCACCAAATAAGTGGTGACCAAGCTGACAAACAGCAAGGTCACAATCAGTAATAAGGTGCGGGCAAATGAGCTACGGGGAGAAAAGCGCCATCGCCTCATGCTTTACTGCCGTCCGGGACGAATACGTAACCTAAGCCCCACACGGTTTGGATATAACGCGGGTGCGCCGGATCTTCTTCCACCATACGACGTAAGCGCGAAATCTGTACGTCGATAGAACGTTCCATCGCGCTGTATTCACGACCACGGGCCAAATTCATCAGTTTATCGCGGGATAACGGCTCGCGTGGGTGACTCACCAAGGCTTTCAGCACAGCGAATTCACCACTGGTCAGTGGCATAGGCTCATCCTCGCGGAACATCTCGCGGGTACCCAAATTCAGCTTGAACTTACCAAACGCAATAATCGCCTCTTCTTGCGACGGTGCGCCCGGTAATTCATTGGCTTGACGGCGCAAGACCGCACGGATACGCGCCAGCAGCTCACGTGGGTTGAATGGCTTCGGAATATAGTCGTCAGCACCAATTTCCAGCCCAACGATACGGTCAACTTCTTCACCTTTCGCCGTCACCATAATGATCGGCATCGGGTTGCTTTGGCTACGCAGACGGCGGCAGATAGACAGGCCATCTTCACCCGGCAGCATCAGATCAAGCACCATGAGGTGGAAAGACTCACGGGTCAGCAAGCGATCCATCTGTTCAGCATTGGCGACACTGCGCACCTGGAAACCTTGCTCTGTTAGGTAACGTTCCAACAGCGCACGCAGGCGCATATCGTCATCAACGACCAGAATCTTGTGATTCTCTTGCATTTTATTACTCCCAAAGGCCGTATTGCCCGAATCTGAACATTGTTAGAAATACTTACTCCATACCCTAAATAATTCGAGTTGCAGGAAGGCGGCAACTGAGCAAATCCCCAGGAGCTTACATCAGTAAGTGACTGGGGTGAACGAAGGCAGCCAACGCATATGCAGCTTGAGGTATGACGGGTATAACAGACAGCGATTAATGGTATACATTCTAGTCGAAATTGTTACAAAGCTTATTGTTGTGCCTAATTATCAACACTTTCGTCGAATGGGTGATAGCGAATCTCTAAAATCCAGTAGGTCGCCTCACCATTGGGTGTTTGAACCGTCACCTCATCATCCACCTGTTTGCCAATCAAAGCGCGAGCCACCGGTGAATCGATAGAAATCCATTTTTTCGCGGGATCGAACTCATCCGGCCCGACCAAACGGAAGATCCGCTGTTCTTCAGCTTCATTTTCTACCCGCACCCAAGCCCCAAAAAAGACTTTGCCTTCCTGACGTGGGTCCGGATCGACCACTTTCAGCACCTCAAGGCGCTTGGCAAGAAAGCGCACCCGGCGATCAATTTCCCGCAACCGCTTCTTACCATAAATATATTCGGCATTTTCCGAACGATCACCCATCGCTGCTGCTTCAGATACTGCCTGCGTGACCACTGGGCGCTCTTCCCGCCACAGATAATGCAGCTCACGATCCAGCGCCTGCCAGCCTTCACGGGTAATATAGTTGCTTTTAGCCATAAAATTATCCAATCAATATCGGTTGGGTTCCCTGCTACCGCAATATAACGCAACTTTCTATCAATAAGTTGATTTCCTCACTCGCCAATGTGTTGCCCCTCATGAGCACTTCACTCATCGGACGCGATAGTTTCTCTTATTTAAAACGGGCCATCTTGACTTTATACACCTTGAGTTTTAAAAAAAGAAATGAGTGGTTAAGCACTCGTGAACATTAAGTAAACGCAATACTATTAGTAAGTTAACTCACATTATGGAGAGTATAAAAATGGAAATAATTATTCTTGAAACCAAATTGCCAGCGCAAGACATCCCTCGCCCAGCCGCTGACCAATAATGACCGAGGCCTCCCTGGTGCATCTGGGGAGGTTATATATACCTCGGCCCATATAACGTTTTACGGAATGGAGAACGTGCTCCTATGGAAGGTTCTAAACCCTTATTGTTACCCCATATAACACTATCAACCCACACGGCTTCACGCGCAGGGGTTCTGCTGACCATTGCCGACCTTGGTGAATGGGATCGTTTCAATCGCCTGCTTGAATGCTGTGATGGCAAACACACGACAGAACAAATCGCCACAACCCTTTCTCTCGATATCTCCACATTGAATAACACTCTCAACTCTCTGGAAGAAGCGGGGTTTATTTGGTGTTTACCGGATTACCACGCCATCCCAACGTCTTTATTCCTACAGGAGTTTAACCGCTGGCTACCCATCTGGGTTCACCAGATGTACGACCAGCCGATGATATGGCAAGGCCTGTATGAGGGCAATGAACCCGCATCAATAATGATTGGTTGGGCACAGGAGAATATGCACTATACCCGTAGCGTGATGGCACATATGCCCCTCGCAGTCCAATACGCCAATACGGCAAAGGAGCGGCAAATACAGCTCCGCCATCTCAGCGAAGAGTGGGATCACTATCGGCTGTTTATGACCGCCTGCCAATCCACGGGAGTCAGTGAAGAGAGCCTCAATCAAAGCCGCCCACTGGCAAGTACATTGAATATCACACTCTTTATGCGCAGCGTCGCCCCACTAGGGACACTGGTATATAACGCATGCGAGGCACTACTGGAGGCGACCACGGATAATGGGCGCACCGTGGTGGATTTTTACCAAACCGTCGGCCAACGGCACAACTTGCCCCAGACATTCACCGATGAGTTGGTTCACCACCTGATGGTCGATAAAGAGTTCGGACATATCGATATTTTCGCACAGCTGCTGGAGGACTATCCGATGCTGCCAGCATCCACCGTGGCCTCGATATTCTCAAGCTGCCATAGGTTGGCTGAATGGTTTGAGATATGGAATGACGATATTTATCAGCACTATCGGCAGTCAGACTCGCCCTATTCAGTCAACCACAACACCCCACAAAAAACATCTCATCAACATCAGTCGTCAGGAGTTGACGGCTAACACCTACTGTTCGAGGTCTATGTATGGAAACCACTGCAATCGCCCCTGCTATCCCACTGATATCTCCACATGATCTATCTCTGACTAAAGAAGCTTGGGATATTGCCCAACCCGATGAGATAGACGAACATCTTACTGCTACCCTTCAGTTATTACGTGGCTGGTTGGAGGGAGACAAACTCAGTGAATACTACGGATTAACGCCGCACAACTGCAAACTGATGGTTGAAATGTGCCATTTGCTGTACGGATTGGACAAAACCCTCGCACGATGTGCGGCAGAGACGGAGGATAAACAGTTACAGGAGTTGTTTATCCGCCACGCATTCCATTCGCACCACATGCATAAATACTGGGATTTCATCTGCCAGAAACTGACGCACATCCCCATCACTGATCTTGAGCCATTAACCTCCACTCAGATGTTTCAACTGGCGCTGGAAAACATGGCAGTAAAAGACCCGCTGGCATTCTCTTACGCCTTGGGCCTTTTTGGATCACCGGGCGATATAGATTCGCTTAACACCATGGCGCAATTTTTCGAGCTTCTGTCTATTCATCCGGAAGTGAACAAACAGCTCACTTTATGGGTCGCCGAGGCGACCAGTAACGAAATATCTTTCGCCAGCATTCCTGTGACCCACGACTATGGCTACCCCTATAGCGGCAGTTATGGCAAAGCCTGCACCCAAATTATGGGCGTTCATTTACAACGGGACTTAGAGGCAAGTTTGATTAACCTGGCCGCTTTAGGGGATCAATTTCACTTGTTTTATCGGGGAATAAGCATTTTTTATGTCAATAAAGCATTGCCGTTCCCTCACCTAAAAATGGATTGGCTACACGGCGTGTAATCCAGGCAACATCCAACCGAGTAACAACAGGAGGAAATCATGATGTTGAAAAATTCGATTATCATTGAGTCTCTTCAGGAACACAGGCTGCGCCTGACCTCAAGGCTACAGGTTGTCGAGTTGGTTCATACCGATATCAGTGCCTATTTTATCGCTCAGCTTATGACACACAGAGATCCCGAGCAGGCACTGAAAGAGGCGGATTGTGGCGAGGAGTTCAGCAACGATTTTATGGCGTTTCTGGACAAAAATAGGATGCTCTACCCTTTTCCACCCGATGCCGACTACATTGATGCCAGTCTGGCTGCTGACGCCCTTAACGGAGAGCTGCATCTTTGGGCTGATGCCTTGTACTGTGATCCATTTTGGCAAAGAATGAATAATCCGGATTATCCCGGCAACCTTAATACCCTTTACGCTTGGGCCATAGAGAATTATCACCATACCCACAGTGTGATCCAACATCTGGGAGCCGTAATAGCCCACACAAATGAGCCATTGCTGATTAATAAGTGTATAACTCATTTAGCTGAAGAGTGGGATCACCCTTACCTATTTAAAATCAGCGCCACCCGTTTTCGCCATGCTCATCAATTACCCCCATTGGAGGAAAACTTACTGCCACTGCCCAGCACCCAAGGTATTTGCCTGTTCTTACAGATGGCGGCTAAACAACACCCATTTGTCTATAAGAGTTGCGTGGCCGTTTTGGAGAAAACGGCGCAGCGAGTTGAAGAGACTCGCCAGTTTTATCGCCATGTAGCGGCCCAACATGCTTTGCCTGACAACGTTGTTGCCCCGCTGATAAAACATGCCGAAACCGATGAAGAGTATGATCACCTTAATTCATTAAGCCTATTCTCCGCCTGCTATGGTGCCTTGCCGATAGCCATCGTTGGGGAAGCGCTGAGGCTCGCCTATCGCTTTACTGAAGCACTTTATCTCTGGCAGTGTCACCTATTAGATATTTATTTGCATCAGCCACTGGGTCAAGGCCACCGTAGCCGTCGGTCTGCTTAGGTCACTCATTGATGCCTTTATGGAAACGCCCGAAATCGATGCAGCCAATGGTGATTGTTTTTATCGGCTCATCCTTGGCTTATTACGTGCTGATGACGACGTTATCCACTTATCTCCATGATTATTTGAATTTTCCTGTTACGACTGTTAGCGCCATTATGTTTGGGTATATTTTCGTTTCGCGGTTGTCCAAAGTGGCGTTGGGGCCGTGGTTTGATCGCCGGACTTTTCGCTCCGGCTTGATTTTTGCCCTGAGCATTTCCGCTGGTGGATTTTTATTGGCATCACCGAACAGTATCATGGGCAAATTCGCCCCTTGGTGTTTGTGTATTGCTGGGGTGGGTACAGCCTCGGTTGTCCTGCTCATTCAGTCATTTATTGCCAACCAAAAACAGACTCAATTACGCCGCGTGACCACCCCGGCGGATTACTCTTTTATCTATATTTTGATGAATGGCACCGCATTAGTGGCACCGTTCATCGGTTTTGAAATACTGCGCCATTTGCCCCAAGGGCTCTATTGGATAATAGGCGGGTTCTATTTATTGCTCCTGATCTATTGTCTGGCATATATATCGGGGCCTGAGAACACAAACGCCCCAACACCACGACCCACGCTCGCCGATTGGCTGATGCCCTTTAAGCAGCGACGTTATTGCCGCTTTCTGCTTATCAACAGCCTATTGTGGATGTTACATGCCCAGCTCTATTCCACCATACCGCTCTATATCCGCGAAACGCTGGGGGGCGAAAATCATCTGACCCTATTTTTTACCGTGGAAGCGCTATGCATCATGGTGTTGCAGCACTGGGTCAGTCTCTATATTAATCAGCACATTCAGCCTTATTACCCTGCCGTGGTTCTGCTGCTATTTTCCCTCTCTTTTTTCCTGATTTATCTCGCTCAAGGCATGGTATTGCTTCTCTTGGCAGGTGCCGTTTTCGCCCTTGCCCGTATGGTCTTTATGCCCAGCGCCGATGCAAGCAATGCCGCATTTGCCAGCCCTGGCAGTTTCGCTACCTATTTTGGTTTGGCCTCACTCTCAGCAACACTCGGTGATTCTTTCGGCAGCATGCTAGGAATGTGGGGGTTTGCTTTCCTGCTGCAAAGTGGAGATATACAGCAATACTTTCTCTGGCTCGCAGGTATTACCGCAGCACTGGCAATTTTTTGCCGCAATCCGTATAACTGTCCTCTATGATTTTCCCCTACTCCTCTATCAGAACTGACATTAGACTTATGAATGAACAACTGAGCCGCATTATTGCAAGCGAAATACAGGCCCGACCGGAGCAAGTTAGCTCCGCCATCAGCCTGTTAGATGAAGGTAATACCGTGCCCTTTATTGCGCGGTATCGTAAGGAAGTTACCGGCGGGTTGGATGATACCCAGTTGCGCCAGTTGGAAAGCCGTTTGGGTTATCTGCGTGAACTCGAAGATCGCCGCCAAACCATTCTTAAATCCATCGACGATCAGGGCAAACTGACCGAACAGCTCGCCGGTGCCATCAAGGGCACCATGAGTAAAACCGAGCTGGAAGATCTCTATCTGCCTTATAAGCCGAAGCGCCGCACCCGTGGGCAGATTGCCATTGAGGCCGGTCTGGAGCCATTAGCGGACAGCTTATGGAGTGACCCGCAACAAGATCCAGAACAGGTGGCACTGACCTATGTCGATGCCGATAAAGGCGTCGCGGACACCAAAGCCGCACTGGATGGCGCACGCTATATCCTGATGGAGCGCTTTGCTGAAGATGCCACTTTGCTGGCGAAAGTGCGCCAATATTTGTGGAAGAACGCGCATCTGGTTTCGAAAGTGGTGGAAGGTAAAGAGCAGGAAGGCGCTAAATTCCGTGACTACTTTGACCACCATGAGCCGATCTCCCAAGTGCCGTCTCACCGCGCATTGGCGATGTTCCGTGGCCGTAATGAAGGGGTGTTGCAACTGGCGTTAAACCCAGATCCACAGTTTGATGAACCCCCTCGCGAGAGTCAGGGCGAGCAGATCATCATCAACCATCTGGACCTGCGATTAAATAACGCCCCCGCCGACACCTGGCGCAAAGCGGTAGTTAACTGGACATGGCGTATCAAGGTGCTGATGCATCTGGAAACCGAATTGATGAGCACCCTGCGCGAGCGGGCCGAAGACGAAGCCATCAACGTGTTTGCCCGCAACATGCAAGATCTGCTGATGGCCGCACCGGCTGGGATGCGCGCCACCATGGGCCTCGATCCAGGGCTGCGTACTGGGGTGAAAGTGGCCGTGGTGGATAACACCGGCAAGCTGGTCGCCTATGACACTATCTACCCTCACACAGGGCAGGCAGCCAAAGCCGCCGCCACTGTCGCCGCCCTGTGCATCAAACATCAGGTTGAACTGGTGGCCATTGGTAACGGCACCGCATCGCGGGAAACCGAGCGCTTCTTTACTGAGCTGCAACAGCAGTATCCGGCAGTCACGGCACAAAAAGTGATTGTCAGCGAAGCGGGGGCATCCGTTTATTCTGCTTCTGAATTAGCTGCGCTGGAATTCCCGGATCTAGATGTCTCTATCCGTGGTGCCGTTTCGATTGCCCGCCGCTTACAAGACCCACTGGCCGAACTGGTCAAAATTGATCCAAAATCCATCGGGGTCGGCCAGTATCAGCATGATGTCAGCCAAAGCCAACTGGCGAAAAAGCTGGACGTGGTGGTGGAAGACTGCGTAAATGCCGTCGGCGTGGACCTCAACACCGCATCGGTGCCGTTGCTGACCCGCGTTGCCGGTTTGACCCGCATGATGGCGCAAAACATTGTTAACTGGCGTGATGAGAATGGCCGCTTCCATAACCGTGAGCAATTACTAAAAGTCAGCCGCCTTGGGCCAAAAGCCTTTGAGCAGTGTGCGGGCTTCTTACGTATCAATCACGGCGATAACCCGCTGGATGCCTCTACCGTGCATCCGGAAGCTTATCCAGTGGTCGAGCGCATTTTGGCCGCCACTGAGCAAGCTTTGCAGGAGTTAATGGGCAATGCTGCGGCACTGCGCAATCTCAACGCACGTGATTTCACCACCGAGCGTTTTGGTGTTCCGACGGTCACGGATATCCTGCGCGAGCTGGAAAAACCGGGCCGTGATCCGCGTCCTGAGTTCAAAACGGCGACCTTTGCCGAAGGCGTTGAAACGATGAATGATCTGACGCCAGGAATGATCCTCGAAGGCTCAGTCACTAACGTGACCAACTTTGGTGCCTTTGTGGATATCGGCGTTCATCAGGATGGTTTGGTGCACATCTCGTCACTGGCGGATAAGTTTGTCGATGACCCGCATAAAGTGGTGAAAGCCGGTGATATCGTCAAAGTGAAAGTCATGGAAGTGGATTTACAGCGCAAGCGTATTGCCCTGACCATGCGCCTTGATGAGCAGCCGGGTGAAAGCGGCTCGCGCCGTGGTAGTGGTGGTGAAAACCGCGCCACCACCAATAATGATAATCGTGGTGCCAGCCGCCCACGCAACAGTAATGACTCAAATAATCGCCCACCGGCAAAAGGGCGCGCCGAGAGTAGCTCAAGCGGTAACAGCGCCATGAGTGATGCACTGGCGGCAGCGTTTAAAAAGCGCTAGCTTTTTGTCCGGCTGATTCACTTAACCCCCAATATTGGATACTCATCTGATATTGGGGGTTATTTTTTGCCCATGCTATTCTCAACGTTTCATTATTTTGGTCTTGCTGCACAGATATTAATGACGGCGATACCTTCATCACCGCATCGCATTGCCGTCGACACAAAAAATAACAAATCAATATTATGCTTATATCGAACAATTCGGTGTGCGGTAGAAATAAAACCAATTTAACAATCTATTTAACAATAGTGATTAATCTAAAAGAAATTACCATTAATTTATAAATAATTACGATGGCATGCTACCAATTCATTAAAATGTGAATGTTATTTGATTCAATTCAGAGTGCATCGATTATGTTACTGATCGGCGTATCACAGTACATCTGGTACGTGTTGGATACATTTAGTTAACTGATTTAACTCATCATTCGCATTTGCGATCACGTCGATTTGGTGGTAAAACAAGCACAAATAGAAATCAAACTAATTAATTTTAAAAATAGAAGCGTAACGAATATTTACTGTTCAGTATTTGGCTTTAGTTGAATATGAAAACGATTATTACTATCATTATTTTATCCATTCGTTTTTAGAATGTCATTATTCTGAACTCCGGTACGCCAATAACGATATTTCAAGAGGCTCCTATGCATCTTATCCCGAAGCGTTCCTACAAAATCGTGGGCTTCTCACCTGAAATCAGCCCAGCTTATCGGCAAAAACTGTTATCACTGGGTATGTTACCCGGTTCCTCATTTAATGTTGTTCGTCTCGCACCCTTAGGTGATCCTATTCAGATAGAAACCCGTCGGGTCAGTCTGGTGGTACGCAAAAAAGATTTAGACCTGCTCACACTGGATCTACAGCCCTAGACCTCAGGTTCGCTGCCGATTTTTTCTGCCTTGTGGCCGGTGAAAATGCCTGGGTGCAGCTTAATTTTAATTTACTGATATCACGTTGGATCATGAAAGCACTCACAATCGGTCTGATCGGCAACCCCAACGCGGGTAAAACCACGCTTTTTAACCAGTTAACTGGCGCTCGTCAGCGGGTGGGTAACTGGGCGGGGGTCACTGTCGAGCGCAAAGAGGGCCACTTCACCACTGCGCAGCATCAGGTGACCTTGGTTGACCTGCCGGGGACTTACTCCCTGACGACCATCTCAGAGCAAACCTCGCTGGATGAGCAAATTGCCTGTCACTACATTCTGAGTGGCGAAGCTGACCTACTGATTAACGTGATTGACGCGGCGAATCTGGAACGCAATCTCTATCTCACACTACAACTGGTCGAGTTAGGCATCCCCTGCATCGTGGCACTCAATATGCTGGATATCGCCAAAAGTCAGAATATCGAGATTGATATCAATGCGTTATCGCAGCAATTAGGTTGTCCGGTCATTCCACTGGTATCTACCCGTGGGCATGGCATCAATGAATTAAAAAACAGTATTGATGAATTTCAACCTGCCACCTTCAAGGCATTGGTTAACTATCCGCCAGTGCTACTCGGCGAGGTGGATAAGCTGGTACAGGCCATGCCGGAATCCTGGCCCGAGCAACAGCGCCGCTGGCTCGCGCTGCAAATACTGGAAGGCGACATCTACAGTTTGGCCCGCGCGAATATTGCACCCGCTATGGTGGAGCTGGCGCGTAATCATCTGCGAGAGAGCCAGCACGAAGACCCAGAACTGGTGATCGCCGATGCCCGCTATCAAAGCATTGCCCGTATTTGCGATATCGTCGGCAACTCGCAGCAGGCGGAGCCCAACCGCCTGACACAAGCACTGGATAAGGTGATCCTTAACCGCTGGTTGGGTGTCCCGATATTCCTGTTTGTGATGTATTTAATGTTCGTATTGGCTATCAATATTGGTGGGGCATTGCAGCCGATATTTGATATCGGCTCTGCGGCTATCTTTATTCAGGGGCTGCAATGGGTCGGCTATACCCTACATTTCCCGCAGTGGCTCACCATCTTCCTCGCTCAAGGAGTGGGGGGCGGGATTAATACCGTGCTGCCATTAGTGCCGCAAATTGGCATGATGTACCTGTTTCTCTCATTTCTGGAAGACTCCGGCTATATGGCCCGCGCCGCCTTTGTGATGGACCGCTTAATGCAAGCGCTGGGTTTACCGGGTAAATCCTTCGTGCCGCTGATTGTCGGCTTCGGCTGCAACGTGCCCTCCATCATGGGCGCACGCACACTGGATGCACAACGCGAGCGCCTAATCACCATCATGATGGCACCCTTTATGTCCTGCGGGGCGCGGCTGGCGATTTTTGCCGTCTTCGCGGCGGCCTTCTTCGGGCAAGACGGGGCCAGCATCGTGTTCTCTCTCTATCTGCTGGGTATCCTGGTCGCCATCCTCACCGGGCTGGTGCTGAAATACACCATCATGCGCGGTGAAGCCTCTCCCTTTGTGATGGAGCTGCCGGTTTATCATGTTCCCCATCTGAAAAGCTTATTACTGCAAACCTGGCAACGGCTGAAAGGCTTTGTACTGCGAGCGGGGAAAGTCATTGTTATCGCCAGTATCTTCATTGGTGGTCTGAATAGCTTCTCCTTCAGCGGCAAAGCGGTGGATAGCATCAATGACTCGGCGCTGGCCTCGGTCAGTAAAGTGCTAACGCCCATGCTGACGCCAATGGGGGTTCATAGCGATAACTGGCAGGCCACCGTCGGATTGGTGACAGGTGCCATGGCGAAAGAGGTGGTGGTGGGAACACTCAACACCCTTTACACCGCTGAGCAGATCAAGAATCAGCCGTTTGATGCAAAGAACTTCAACCTGTTGGCAGAACTGACTGGTGCGGCGCAAACCACGTGGCAGGGGTTAAAAGACACTTTTAGTCTCAGTGTGTTAGCCAACCCGATTGAAGCCAGCAAAGGGGATGGCGAAATGGCTGCCGGCTCAATGGGCATGATGAGCAGCAAATTCGGCTCCAGCATTGCCGCCTACAGCTACCTGATATTTGTGCTGCTCTATGTGCCTTGCGTCTCAGTAATGGGGGCTATTGCGCGCGAAACCAGCCGTGGCTGGATGACGTTCTCGATACTGTGGGGGCTAAATGTGGCTTACTCACTGGCGACCCTGTTCTATCAGGCAGCCACCTTCCACGAGCATCCACAGCAAAGCCTGAGCATCATTGCAGTAGTGATTGTGATTAATACGCTGATACTCTTTGGCTTACGCCGTGCGCGCAGTCGGGTCACCATGAGATTACAAAGCAGCACCCCGGCCAGTTGTTGCCAAAGCTCAGGCAGCGACTGCCATTAATTGATGATCGCCATTCACGGCTATTTTGGCTAAAAGAGGAGATGCCATGGCAAGCTTACTGCAATTACGCGATGCAATCGCCCTCAGTGGCAGCGCGGACGCACATCAACTCAGCCAGCAATTGGCAGCACCTTTGCCGCTGGTTGAGGCGATGCTGGAAAGATTGGCGGCGATGGGCAAGATTGAACGCATTGAGCAAGATAACAGCGGGTGCCTGACGGGCAGTTGCAAAAGTTGCCCTGAGGGGCAGAATCAATGTCATACCGTGATTTATCAGTTAAAAGGGCAGCCGTAATCTCGGTAAAGAATATCGGTAAAGGATGCCCAGACTGATGATAAAGTTGATTCGCGGGGAAATGTGCCGAATGGGTCGTCACGGCGTAAGCCGTCGGAGCGCCCATCGGTGCAGTCGCCCCGCCAGTCACCGAGCGATAAATGAGGTTTGTCAGCAAGCTCAGGATGCCCAGACGGGCATCCCTTATATTGACTATTTATAGACGTCAGCAGTGGCATCAAACTTCTTCTTCTCACGCTCGGCGGTGATCACGTAATACTTACCGCCCTTCTCATCAGCTAATTTTGATAATTCTTCTTTCACGTCCATTGGCGATGTTGCTTCGCCAGAACTTGAGATCGTGCCGATTTTTTCGTAATTCTTCGCTTCATCTTTAGTGATCTCTTTCGCCGCCATTGCGCCAAAAGAGATACCCGTCACCACCAGAGCCACAGCCAAATTTTTCAATAAATTCATACCAAATACCTCGTCAATGAATGGGTAATACCAGTAAAGCAGACTTAATTATTAAACAAATTTGATATTTAGCCATTTAATGACAAATTAAATTCATCTGCATATTCAGAATGCGCGAGGCTAGGATCCCATGGTGAGCCGAGGGGATATTCGCCGTGTTAGCGCCTGTTTTGTTGTGCGAAATCCAAAATTAAATTCGAAAAATCATCAGGATGAGAAACAAACGGCGCGTGGGCGGCCCCTTTCATCACCACTGATTGCGTGTGCGGCCATGCGCTATCTAATAACGACGCCACTTTGCGCGGCACCAACCCATCCAGATAACCATAAATACGCAAAAATGGTAGATCGCATGCCGCCAGCGCTTCGCGCAAATCCTCATTACGCAAAATCTCCAACCCGCCGGTCAGCACCTCTACCTCCGGCATCTGGTGTTGCAGCACCACCGCTTTCAATAAGCGGGCATCCTGCCGCGCACTTTCAGTGCCCAACGTTTGCAACGCCAAAAAGCGCTCAACCGTACGTTGGAAATCCTCGCTAAGTTGCTGCTCGAAGCCTGCCAGCACTTCCGGTCGGATACCCGGCCACTCGTCATGGGCAGTAAAACAGGGTGAGGAAGAGACGGTGATCAACCCATTGACGCGCTCTGGATGACTCAAGGCTATCTGGCTGGCAACCAACCCGCCCATCGACCAACCCAGCCACAACGCCTGTTCAGGCGCTTGCTGCAAAACGATGGCAGCCATATCAGACAATGACATCGCACCAAAATCTTTGCTGCGCCCATAACCGGGAAGGTCTACTAAGTGCAGCCGAAAATGCGGGGAGAGTCGATCAATGATGCAATGCCACACCTCTGCATTCAGCCCCCATCCGTGCAACAGCACAAGATCGCGATCGCCTTCACCGCAGATGTTCCAATAAAGTTGTTTCATACGTTAATATCCTGTCGCCTTAATCCTGTCAGGCATCTTGCCTGACTCAATGGCTTAACGAAAATAGAGCAGTGCCCCCTGCGACTTCAAGGACGAAGAAGATAGATCCCCAAGGAGATATGCATGCTAACCCTCATCAGCCAATGCTGGCTATGCCAACAAATGCTATACCACCCATGGCACGGTATCTGCTGCTACTGCCGCCGCCATCTGCCCAGGTTACCGCCCTGCTGCCCACGTTGTGGTTTGCCCAGCTCCAGCCCTGATCTCCCCTGTGGCCGCTGCCTGCGTGAACCACCAGACTGGGGAAGCCTCACTTTTGTCAGTGATTATGCCCCCCCATTGAATGGGCTGATAAAAAAACTCAAATTTAATGGATCCACCCAACTGGCCCCGGCATTAGCACGCTTATTATTACTGCGCTGGCTTGATGCCTGGCGTCAGGGCAAGGTCATCAAGCCAGAAAGAGTTATCAGTGTACCGCTCCACCGCGGGCGTCACTGGCGACGCGGCTATAACCAAACGGATCTGTTAGCCCAGCCATTGGCTCGCTGGCTTAACTGCCACTATAGCAATATGACCTTACAGCGCATTGGCGCGACGCCTCCCCAGCGGCAACTCAACGCCACGGCGCGGCGTAAAAATATGCAGGGAATATTTCGCTGTATGGAGCCGATTCGGGGTCAACATATTGCCCTGCTGGATGATGTTGTCACCACTGGCAGTACGCTGAATGAGATTGCCAAGCTATTATGGGCTGAGGGGATTGCCTCATTACAGGTTTGGTGTATTTGCCGAACCTTGTAGTCACCCTAACAATGGGCGTATTATAGCCGACAAGAGTAGTCAACTATTGAGCAGATGCCATGATCACAATAACAGACGCAGCACAATCTCATTTTGCCAAACTGTTGGCAAATCAAGAAGAAGGCACCCAAATCCGCGTATTTGTTATCAACCCCGGTACGCCAACCGCTGAATGCGGTGTCTCCTACTGTCCACCGGATGCGGTTGAAGCAACAGATACTGAACTGAAATTCGAGCAGATATCAGCCTATATTGATGAGCTGAGCAAGCCCTATCTGGAAGACGCGGAAATCGACTTTGTCACCGACCAGCTAGGTTCGCAGCTCACCCTGAAAGCCCCGAATGCCAAAATGCGCAAAGTGGACGACAATGCGCCGCTGATGGAGCGGGTCGAGTATGTACTGCAATCGCAGATTAACCCGCAATTGGCTGGTCACGGCGGTCGTGTCACCTTGATGGAAATCACACCAGATGCCTTGGCTATCCTGCAATTTGGTGGCGGCTGTAACGGATGTTCTATGGTTGATGTCACCCTGAAAGAGGGCATTGAGAAAGAACTGTTGCAGAAATTCCCAGAATTGAAGGGCGTGAGGGATTTGACCGAGCATCAGCGCGGCGAGCACTCTTACTACTAATTATCTTGCGTCCTTGGCGCTACAGCGGTGTTAGCTTCGCTAGAGCGCATGTGCTTGCAGCATGTGACGAGTTTATCTTTCGACGTTGAGCGCAGTCAGAGATTTTGCCGACAAAGACGATGGCCCGAGTGAGCCACCACGAACGGCGGTGAAAAGCGCGCTTGGGCAGAGATGCCCATCGCGTTGGCTCGATGAGGCTAGCGGCGACTCGAGGGAATGGCGCAGCCACAATATTTCGCGCAAGGCGCAAGATTGCTAAGGGTGTGCACCCACACACCCTTAACCGGTTGAAGCATCAAGGGTTGGGTGGGCGACAATCTCATATCAACCGAACCCATCACCTAATGACCCTTTGTACGACCTAAAAAGTCACCCCGCAGAAACATTCTTACGGCGCTTATCCAAGTCCTTCAATAAGCGATTAATCTGGCTGTCAGCAAACATCTCTTCCAGCGTGACCGTCAACTTACGTCGCCAGTTTGGGTACTCATCGCTGGTTCCGGGAATATTGACCGGGGTCGCCATATCCAGCCAGTCTTCCGGCTGCAAGCCCAATAACGCACTCGCGCTGTCAGCAACATAACGCTGCAAGCCACGATTGAGTACCGGGCTCATCGCCAGTAACGACGCTTTGTGACCCACCTTCTTTGGCACACAATCATAATGATGTAGCCCTTCCAACAACCCTTGCTTGGCACGCTCCCTATCAAGATAGAGCTGCTTCAATATTTGTTGGTCCGGATATAACCCTAGCTTATTGCCCAGAGTCAGATCATCTGCTTGCCAATAACCTCGCAGCGTCGGCAGGTCATGAGTGGTAATGGTCGCCATCGCCTGAACCGGATAAGACTGCGGCGCACGGAAGGTATTTTCACTGTCATGCTCAAAATAGAGCACTTTATAGGAGTACACGCCGCTATCACGTAACTTACCGATAATCTCAACCGGTACAGTACCTAAATCCTCGCCAATCACCATACAGTGATGACGCTGACTCTCCAGCGCCAATATCGCCAGCAGGTCATCGACCGGGTATTTGACGTAAGCCCCCTGATCCGCCGTGTGACCGTAAGGGATCCACCACAAGCGCAGTAACGCCATCACATGGTCAATACGCAGTGCGCCACAACTGGTCATATTGGCGCGCAGCAAATCAATAAACGGCTGATAGGCGCGAGCCACCATCACATGCGGGTCCATCGGCGGCAAGCCCCAATTCTGACCAAGCGGCCCTAAAATATCTGGCGGCGCGCCCACTGAAGCTTTCAGGCAATATAACTCGCGATCACACCAAGTTTCAGCCCCCCCTTCAGCCACACCCACCGCTAAATCACGGTACAGGCCCAGCGGCATTTTACGCGCCTGACTGTCACGAAAGCAGTCATCAAACTGGCTGGCGGCTAGCCACTGTAGCCACAGATAGAAGTTCACGTCATCCGCGTGCTTGCGGCAAAATTCAGCCACGGCACTGCTATGCCCATCGCGATATTCGGCAGGCCATACTGGCCAGCCCCACATCATGGGATCATTTTCACTCAAATGGGCATGCAGGGCGTCAAAGGCAGCCTGTTGATGTAAACTGCTGCCACCTTGCTCAAAAAACTGATGGAATGCCTGCACCCGCGTGTCTTTTGCTTTCCGCGCCGTAAACAGCGGGAATGCCAAACGTAAGGCGGTCAGTTTAAGCCCCATGGCCTGCGGATAATCGACCCATTCACTGGCACGGATCTCAGCCAAGATGCGTTGTGTTTCGGGCTGATGCCACCAAATTTGTGCGGCTTCACTGTGCGTAAATTCATCCACGCTGTTGACGTCGATATAAATCACATTCAGCCAGCGTCTGGATGAGGGGCTGTAAGGGCTAGCACTTTGTGGGTTAGCCGGATAGAGCGCATGAATCGGATTTAAACCAATAAAAGCCCCGCCCCGTTCCCCGACCTGCCCCAACATCTGGGCTAAATCGCCAAAGTCACCGATACCCCAATTGCGCTCAGAGCGCAGGGTATAGAGCTGCACACAGGCTCCCCACAGCTTTTTCCCGGCCAGTAACGCATCCGGTTCATAGCAGCGCTTCGGCGCGACGATAACCGAGCACTGCCACTGCTGTAAGCCTTGCTCCAGAATCAAACGGTGATAACCCTGAGGCAGGGATGCAGGCAGGGTCAGCGTTTTTTTCGCACTGATACGCCCTTGATGCAACTCACCTTTTTCTGTCTGAAGCTGCCAATGATAATCGCCTGAACCCGCCATTGGCAGCTGCATTGGGCTACCAAAAATAAATACTTTTACCACCGGTAATGGTGCTTTTTCTGTCTGGGTAACATGGGACGCATTCATGCGCCCCATAGCCGCCAACAACTGTTGCTTGGTTTCCGGCAAAATAGCCTGCGGCTTACCATGAGCATTAATATAGCTGGCGGCGATCCCTGCCAGTGTCGCTGCTTGATCGAGCGATTTACGATCCATGCAGTCTTCTCCTTAACGTTTGGCTTGCCAGATACGCGATTGGTAATCGCGAATTGAACGGTCAGAACTGAACATCCCTACCCGGGCAGTGTTAAGAATGGTACGGCGGGTCCATTCATCCTTATCGCGGTACAGGGCATCAATTTGCTGCTGTGCCTGACAATATGAGGCAAAATCAGCCAGCACCAGATAAGGGTCACCCCCTTCCAACAGGCTATGCAACATCATGTCAAATGCGTGTTTATCACCTTGGCTGAATGCCCCACTGGCCAGCTCATCCAGAATGCTTTTCAGGTGTTTATCCGTTTTCAGGTATTTCTGTGGCTGATAACCTTTCGCCAGAATGGCTTTTACCTGCTCCACGGTGTTACCGAAAATAAAGATATTTTCGTCGCCCACCTGTTCAGCAATTTCAACGTTAGCCCCATCGAGCGTGCCCACCGTCAAAGCACCATTTAGCGCCAACTTCATGTTACCCGTACCGGAAGCTTCCTTACCCGCGGTTGAAATCTGCTCAGAGACATCGGCGGCTGGGATCATCAATTCCGCAACTGATACCCGATAATCGGGGATGAACACCACTTTTAGGCGATCTTTAACGATCGGATCATTATTGATCTTATCGGCAGCCTGATTTATCGCATAAATGATATTTTTGGCTAAATAGTAACCTGGCGCAGCTTTGGCCCCAAACAGGAACACGCGCGGCGCCATATCCAGATTCGGGTTATCGCGAATCTGGCGATATAAAGAAAGAATATGCAACAGATTCAAATGCTGCCGCTTATATTCATGCAGCCGCTTAATCTGTACATCAAAGATGGCGTCTGGGTTAATGGTCAGCCCCATCACACGCTTAACATATTCAGCTAGCTTAACTTTGTTGTCATATTTGATCTGCTGATAGCGTTCGCAGAACGCTTTATCGTCGGCATAAGACTCAAGGCCAGCTAATGCATCCAGATTATTCGCCCACTCAACTTTCAGCGTTTCATCAATCAGACCAGACAGCGCCGGATTACATTGCTTCAACCAACGACGCGGCGTAATGCCATTAGTCACATTGTGGAATTTATTTGGCCATAACTCATAGTATTCAGGGAACAAATCTTTGATAACCAGATCCGAGTGCAACTGTGCGACACCATTGACAGCGAAGCCACTGACCACACACAGATTGGCCATGCGCACCTGCTTATTATGATGTACCGCCAGTTTGGCCCAAACTTCGTCATTACCCGGCCACTGCTTATCGACCAACTTTTTAAACTGCGCATTGATCTGCTTGATGATGACAAAATGGCGCGGCAACAAGCTGCGGACCAACTTTTCATCCCAGCACTCAAGGGCTTCTGGCATCAAGGTGTGGTTGGTGTAAGCAAAGGTTTTACTGGTAATCGCCCAAGCAGCATCCCAACTTAGCTGATGCTCATCAATCAGTACGCGCAGCATTTCAGGAATAGCGATCGTCGGGTGAGTATCATTGAGCTGAATGACTTCATAATCCGGCAGTTCCGCCACTTTACGGCCCGCCAGATGGTGCTTACGCAGGATATCGGCCACCGAACAGGCGCACTGGAAGTATTGCTGCATCAGTCGCAAGCGCTTACCAGCCAAGTGGTTATCATTGGGATACAGCACCTTGGTCAGTTTTTCGGCTTCAACGCCATTTTGTTCTGCCAGCAAGAATTTGCCGTCATTAAAGTTGGTTAAATCAAAGGGATGCTGATGAGTCGCCTGCCATAAACGCAGTGGTTGGGTGACGCCATTACGATAGCCCAACACCGGTAGATCCCAAGCTTCGCCGCGCAAAGCAAACGCCGGACGCCATAACTGACGGCCATCCGCTTGTTTTTCCAGCTTGCCACCAAAACCGACATCCACCGCCAGTGCGCTATTGTGACGGAACCACGGATAGCTCTCACGCTGCCAGTTATCTGGCGCTTCCTGCTGCTTACATTCACTGAACGACTGACGAAACAGGCCATATTGATAATTCAGGCCATAACCGGTGGCGGATTGCTCAACCGTCGCCATCGAATCAAGGAAACAGGCCGCCAAACGCCCCAATCCACCATTGCCCAGTGCCGGGTCGGTCTCCTGCTCTAGCAGGTCACTCAAGTTAATCTGCTGTTCAGCCAGCACGGCTTCCACCTGTTCATACCAACCCAAGTTAATCAGGTTATTTGCCGTCAAACGACCGATTAAAAACTCCATCGAAATGTAGTTAACATGGCGCTGTACTTTCGTGGCCTTCGCTGGCGCGGGCTGAGCAGATAACTGTTCGGCTAACGCTGCACTAACCGCTTCCCACCATTGGTGTTGGGTCATTTGCTGAGCGGAGGTTAAGCCAAAGCGCTGCCACTGGCGGGTCAGTGCAGCCAGGAAATCGTCCTTTTTAAGCATAGGCTGTGACATAGGGGGATCTCTATCCTGTGGGTTAGGTAATTTTACCCTTATCCTGCCAAGGAGAACCGGCAAGGGCATCATCCTGCCGGAGGATTAGCTGGGGATGAGTCGCAGGGCGTAGCTAAAATTGTGATCCGGTGCAACTTACAGCCATAGGAAACATTAACTCTGTTGCAATAAGATGGCTGTTATCAGACCTTAGCAGTGCTGATTAATTACGAGGCTAAAAATAATTACTCTTATGAATGCCTGTAACAACTCACTACAAATGGACATATCAATCACCAGGACGTCTTTTCACCGGATTTATTTAAAACCGGACACAGCATGCTGATCCCATCAAAACTGAGCCGCCCGGTACGGCTACAAAATACCGTGATACGTGACCGCCTGTTGGTTAAGTTATCAGGTGTGGCGAATTATCGTCTGACGTTAATCAATTGCCCGGCGGGATACGGAAAAACCACGTTGGTCGCCCAATGGGCTGCGGACCAATCCTGCCTCGGCTGGTATTCTCTGGATGAAAGTGACAATCAGCCAGAACGCTTCGCCACCTATCTGGTCGCGGCGGTACAGCTAGCCACTGGCGGCCATTGCAGTAAAAGTGAAGCTCTCAGCCAGAAGCATCAATATGCCAGCCTTTCGGCGCTGTTTGCTCAATTATTCATCGAGTTGTCCGATTGGGACGGCCCGCTCTATCTGGTCATCGATGATTATCATCTGATTACCACTGACGCCATTCATGAAGCCATGCGCTTCTTCTTGCGCCATCAACCCGAAAATCTGACGCTAATTCTGCTCTCCCGAACCTTGCCGCCACTGGGTATTGCTAACCTGCGAGTGCGCGATCAATTGCTGGAGTTGGGGATGCAGCAGCTGGCGTTTAATCATCAGGAAGCACAGCAATTCTTCGATTGCCGCCTGCCCGCGCCACTGGAGCAGGGGGACAGTAGCCGCCTGTGTGATGAAGTCGAAGGTTGGGCTACCGCGCTGCAACTGATTGCGCTGTCATCACGTCAGCCCAACTCCTCGGCGCAAAAATCGGCCAAGCGCTTGGCGGGGTTGAATGCCAGCCATCTGTCAGACTATCTGGTCGATGAGGTACTGGATCAGGTTGATAGCAATGCTCGCGCCTTCCTACTGCGTTGCTCAGTATTACGTTCCATGAATGATGCCCTGATTGTGCGCCTGACCGGTGAAGACAACGGCCAACAGCGGCTGGAAGAGTTAGAGCGTCAGGGGCTATTCATTCATCGCATGGATGACAGCGGTGAGTGGTTCTGCTTCCATCCATTATTTGCCACTTTCCTGCGCCAGCGCTGCCAGTGGGAATTAGCACTGGAACTGCCGGACCTGCATCATGCGGCAGCGGAAGGTTGGATGGCGCTGGGCTACCCCGCTGAAGCTATTCACCACGCGCTGGCGGCCGGTGATGTCGGCATGCTGCGCGATATTTTACTGCAACATGCCTGGACGTTATTTAACCATAGTGAGTTGGCGTTACTGGAGCAGTGTCTGGTCGCCCTGCCTTACTCGTTATTGGTGCAAAATCCGGAACTGGCATTGCTGCAAGCCTGGTTGGCCCAGAGCCAACACCGTTACGGCGAGGTCAATACCCTACTCGAGCGCGCGGAGTCGGCGATGCAGGAGCGTAAAATTCCGATCGATGAAATTTTGCGCGCTGAATTTGATGCGCTGCGTGCTCAGGTGGCAATCAATGCCGGTAAACCAGACGAAGCCGAAAAACTGGCGACCGATGCCCTGAAATATCTCCCCATGGCGAACTTTTACAGCCGGATCGTGGCCACCTCCGTCACCGGAGAGGTACATCATTGCAAGGGGGAGCTGAGCCGTGCGCTGCCGATGATGCAGCAAACCGAGCAGATGGCACGCCGCCATGAAGCTTATCACTACGCTTTGTGGGCGTTGCTGCAGCAGAGTGAAATACTGATTGCTCAGGGCTTCTTGCAAGCGGCCTATGAGACACAAGATAAAGCCTTTGAGCTGATTCATGAGCAACATCTTGAGCAGCTGCCAATGCATGAATTCCTGCTGCGCATTCGCTCACAGGTGTTGTGGTCATGGTCACGGCTGGATGAGGCAGAAGCCGCCGCACGTAAAGGCATCGAAATCTTGGTTAACTACCAGCCGCAGCAGCAGTTGCAGTGTCTGGCGATGCTGGCGAAGTGTTCACTGGCCCGTGGGGATCTGGATAACGCTAATATGTATATCCAGCGCTGCGAGGCGCTGCAACATGGCAGCCAGTATCATCTCGACTGGATAACCAATGCCGATAAGCCACGGGTAATTCACTGGCAGATGACCGGCGATAAAGCCGCGGCGGCAAATTGGCTGCGTCAGGCGGAAAAACCGGGCATGGCCGATAACCACTTTTTGCAGGGCCAATGGCGCAATATTGCCCGGATTCAGATTATGTTGGGGCGTTATAATGAAGCCGAAGTGGTGTTGGATGAGCTAAATGAAAATGCTCGCCGCCTGCGCTTAACCAGCGATCTTAACCGTAACTTATTGTTAAGTAATACGCTCTATTGGCAAACCGAACGTAAAAGCGAGGCGCAGAAAGCGCTGATTGAATCACTGTCACTGGCCAATCGCACCGGCTTTATCAGCCATTTTGTCATTGAAGGTGAAGCCATGGCGCAACAGCTGCGCCAACTGATTCAACTTAATGCGTTGCCTGAATTGGAACAATTCCGCGCCCAACGAATTCTGAAAGACCTTAACCAGCACCATCGGCATAAATTCGCCCATTTTGACGAGATCTTCGTCGATAAGTTGCTGACTCATCCACAAGTGCCGGAGTTGATTCGCACCAGCCCGCTAACACAACGTGAATGGCAGGTATTGGGGCTGATTTACTCCGGTTACAGTAATGACCAAATCGCTGGGGAGTTGGAGGTGGCGGCCACCACCATTAAAACTCATATCCGTAATTTGTACCAAAAACTGGGTGTCGCCCACCGGCAAGAAGCGGTACAGCAGGCGCAGCGTTTATTACAGATGATGGGGTATATTTAAGTTAGCCGCAGGGTGAGATCGCCCTGCTATTTCATTATTCCGGTATAGTGGCGCTTGCCCCTATTTTGCGGTTGATTTCATCCAGTAACCGCTTATTAGCCTGTAGAAGCCATGTGTGTTTTTTATCCTCATCGATAGTCTTATTTTGTTCGATTCGATTTAGAATAGTCTTAAACACCGTTAACATATCTTGGCTTTCACTCATTCGCTGCGCATCAAAACACTTCATATATTTATCTAAAAATAATGATTTCATTACATGGACTTTACTTAATAAACCCATAGCCTTAGCTCTAAATTCCTCCGAGTTATGAAGTGATAGGTTAAGCGAACTTTTTATTTCTTCGGTTAATGTCTTGTTAGCAGCAGAATACTCATTAAGTAAGTCTCTTGGAATAAATAAATTAGGATTGAAACCATAAAGTTCATCGCTAAATTTTGATATATCTTGATTTCCTTTGTTAATTAAATTATTCCCTTGATATTCTAATAAGAATTCTTCAATTTTATTAATTGAAATTAATTTTGAATTCTCCTCATCATTAGAAGCAAAATTATACAGGTTATTAAATGCAGCATTCATGGCGTTTTGTCGTTCAAGATCATCTAACGCCTGTACATCAACGATATTTTTGGTGTGAACTTTGGGAGTCTTTACGTTTAGATATTCAGCGCAGTACTTAACGAATTCTGTCATAGTAGATACGGTTGAATTAACATCGATTAGCCCTAGTCTGTCTTGCCAATCTTTTATTTTCTTCTCAGTAATTCTAATAGCACGTTCAGCATAAGTAATGGTTTGTTCTGGGTTATGCGGATCATGATAATTTTCAGTGCTTATGTTATTTTTAAAAAACATTATATTATTCTTTATTTCTAAAACTTCAAGATTGAAATCATTACGACTTAACTTATTATCTTTAATATTATTAATCGCATCTAGGGCTTTAGAAATATAATACTTACACTTTTTTGACTGAATATCGATATCTATCGCCCTAACTATATCATTAAATTGAATCAACTCCTTTAATTCCACTATTATTTTAGCAACTTCATCAATTAACCTTGGCGTGGCTGGTGATTGATCATCATCTAAATATGCTAATTTTTCGTCAAGAGATCTTAATTCACGGGTTATTTTTTTATATGGTGAACTAGTGTATGTATTTTCAATAGCGATTCTTTCGGAAAGACTATTTTGTATGATTATGTTCTCTCCTGACTTGAGAGGTATTTCCAAGTAAGGAAGGCCATTATTGATTAGAACTACCCTTTCGACCACACAATCCTTACTATCAATATCGTAAATTAAGTTAACGCATTTTTTTTCACTTGATAATTCATTAACTCCTCTATTCAACGCATTCTTAATGAAGTTCTCTCTTTTGCTGTTGCTATTTTCTTTCCCTTCAGTTTCATTGACTTCATCTGCATTGATAATGTCACTATTTCCAGTATGGAATATAATCACATTTGACTTTAGTTTTTTTATTATCTCTTTATCTGAGTCCGTTAACCAACAGTGATTGGGGCTTATTTCTATAGACTTTTCATTGTATTGTATCACTATACTCTTTAGTTTACTCTCACTACCCTCATAATGAATAGAATAAAAAACCTTCTCTTTTATCTCATCTGGAAGTATTTTTTCGAATACAGTCAATATTTCAATTGGGTTGTTTGTTAAATAATTTTCATGCATAAAATAATTTAAATTAACTAGTGCACTTCTTTTCATTTCACAGCAGAATATCATTCTTAAAAAATCAGCAATAGCTTCGTAAGGTGTTAATTTCGGTTTAAATTCCTCAGGTTTTGCCTGAAGAGAACAGAAATCACTTTCACTTAATTGATGATTGGCAAAATACCCTGCCGTAGTAATATCACCCATTAGAAATACCCCCATACATTTTTATATGATTTTATGCTTTGCCATAGAAAATTCTTTTATATAACACCTTATTTTACCTTTTTTAGATAATGGCTATACCCATACATAAGTTGTTGGTTTTTGTCCGTCAAAAATCGCTTACAATAGCGCATTAAAATCATTTATCTGCATCAGGGTTTAATGGCGATATGGAACAGTTTGAAACCATCAGTGTTGAGCAAGCGTATACCCGCTTGAAAGAGAATAGCGCGGTATTAGTCGATATTCGCGACCCACAAAGTTACGAGGCAGGTCATGTACCAACTGCATTCCACCTGACCAATAGCAGCCTGCATACTTTTATGCAGCAAACCGATTTTGAACAACCCGTGATGGTGATGTGCTATCACGGCAACAGCAGCAAAGGTGCTGCACAGTATTTGCTCCAACAAGGTTTTGAAGCGGTTTACAGCATTGACGGTGGTTTTGAAGCTTGGGCCAGAAGCTACCCACAAGATGTGGTGTCTGCCAGTTAGCCAATTCTCACCCGACTGTGATATTTTTAATCGCATTTATAAGATTTATAACCTCACATTAGAATGAAAAAAATATGATTCGTGTGATAGCAATATCTAATCAACGTCTGGCGCAGGCCTTTGTTGATTACATGGCCACCCGTAATGTGGCACTGGAAGTGCGACCAGATACTCAGGGTGCTGAGATCTGGCTCGCCGATGATGAGCAATTACCTCTGGTGCAGCATGAGTTGGAGCAATTTTTGCTTGATCCACTGAATCCACGTTATCAAGCGGCCAGCTGGCAATCGGGTAATTTACACTCTAACTTGTCCTATCAGCGCTTCTCCTACCTCCAGACTCTGCGCAGTCAGGCTGGGCCACTGACCCTGAGTATGATGGTGCTATGCATCACCATCTATATACTGATGCAGATCTTCGGCGATAACGCCGTGATGTCTTGGCTTGCCTGGCCTCGCGATAGCAGCCAATATCTGCAAATCTGGCGTTGGGTTAGCCCTGCCTTCCTCCACTTTTCACTGCTGCATATCCTGTTTAACCTGATGTGGTGGTGGTATCTGGGTGGGCAGATGGAAAAACGACTTGGCACCGGCAAATTGCTGGTATTAACTATCGTTTCCGCTTTGTTCAGTGGTTGGGGGCAGTCGCTGTTTAGCGGCGCGAACTTTGGGGGGCTTTCTGGTGTGGTCTATGCCTTAATGGGCTATGTTTGGCTGACTGGCGAACGCGCACCCGAGCGTGGTATCTCGCTACCCCGCGGTTTGATGGCTTTTTCTGTTCTCTGGCTGGTTGCCGGATATTTCGATATGTTAGGTTTATCGATTGCCAACGCCGCTCATGTCTCAGGTTTGATTATTGGGCTATTAATGGCATTCTGGGATACGCGCAGCAGCGTAAGAACCGCACAATAACTGCCTGGAATAACCAGGCGCATTAGGGGATTATCGTGAAGCAAACGCAGCGGCATGATGCGATTATTGAATTGGTACGCCAACAAGGTTACGTCAGTACTGAAGAGTTAGTGGAGCATTTTACCGTTAGCCCGCAAACCATCCGCCGCGACTTGAATGATTTGGCGGATCAAAACAAGATTCATCGTCATCATGGTGGTGCGGCGTTACCGTCCAGTTCGGTTAACGCAGCGTATAACGATCGCAAAGTGATGTGGTCGGAAGAGAAAGCCCGTATTGCGCAACGTGTTGCCAGCCAGATCCCCGATGGGGCGACACTCTTTATCGATATCGGCACCACGCCAGAAGCGGTTGCTCACGCCCTGATGAACCATAAAGGTCTGCGGGTGGTGACCAACAATCTTAATGTGGCAACCTTGCTGACAGCCAAAGAGGATTTCCGCCTGATTTTGGCTGGCGGTGAAGTCCGCACCCGCGACGGTGGGATTATTGGCGAAGCCACGCTGGATTTCATTTCTCAGTTCCGCCTTGATTACGGCATCCTCGGTATCAGCGGCATCGATATGGACGGCTCGCTGTTGGAGTTTGACTACCATGAAGTGCGCACTAAGCGGGCGATTATCGAAAACTCCCGTTGCGTGATGTTGGTGACCGACCACTCCAAGTTTGGCCGTAATGCGATGGTGAACTTGGGGAATATGAATTTGATTGATTATCTGTTTACCGATCAGATGCCCCCCGCCAGCGTGATGAAGATTATCGAGCAGCATGAGGTTCAATTGGAGTTGTGTTGAGGGTGGAGTTTTAATTTCAATTTCAATTTCAATTTCAATTTCAATTTCAAAATAAGATCGGATCTGGTTTCGGTTGATAGGCGTTCTGCGGTCACTTTGACCTCGTGGCCTCAACCGAGTCGGGCCGCAGGGCGGCGGCCCAACACCCGCGCCTTGCGCGAAATATTGTGGCTGCGCCATTCCCTCCGGCAGCTTGCCGGCTAATCGAACCGGAGCTGACTCGCTCCCAGCTCGACAGCCCCTTTCGCCGCGTCCATGCGGCTCATTCGGCCTGCAATCTTTGTCGGCAATATTCCTGATTGCGCTCAACATCAAAAGCCAAAAGCCAAAAGCCAAAAGCCAAAAGCCAAAAGCCAAAAGCCAAAAATTATGGTTTTGACGTTGATGTTTAAAAGCACATTTGAGCTGCCGAATGAAGAGTGAAGGTAGGATGCGAGGCATGGATGCCGAGCGAGCCGTGCTTGAGCAGGAGCGAATCACGGCGGTCCGTCAGCCGAAACGATGAGTGAGGGCACCTGCGAAGCAGGCAAGCGATACGTGCGCAAGCGCGGGGATTCCAAAGGGGTCACGCGCTTGTGACCCCTTTGGCGGTTGGGGCATCGGAGCCAAGGTGAGCGCCTAACTCATGTCAACCGAACCGATCACCAAACCAAATATCAACCAACCCCAACTCCCTTTCCCCAATTCATCCCACATCCTGATAACAAAACTGTTACCTCCATCACGGGTGAATGTTTTTTTTTGGTTAACTCTTGGCTTGTTTGTTGGTTTTTGATTACAATCGTGAGCGAAAACGAACATTAAAGAGCTGTTTCGAACATCTGGAGGAAGGAAGCATGGAAACCAAAGACTTGATCGTGATCGGTGGCGGCATTAATGGTGCCGGTATCGCTGCTGACGCTGCAGGGCGTGGCCTGTCCGTTCTGCTGCTGGAAGCACAAGATTTGGCCTGTGCGACGTCTTCCGCCAGCTCCAAACTTATCCACGGTGGCCTGCGCTATCTGGAACATTATGAGTTCCGTTTGGTAAGCGAAGCGCTGGCCGAACGTGAAGTGCTGCTGAGACTGGCACCGCATATCGCCTTCCCGATGCGCTTCCGCCTACCGCATCAGCCCCATCTGCGCCCCGCCTGGATGATTCGTGCGGGCCTGTTCTTGTACGATCATTTAGGTAAACGCACCACCTTGCCTGCCAGTAAAGGGCTGCGTTTTGGACCAGAGTCGGTATTGAAACCCGAACTGGTGCGCGGTTTCGAATATTCTGACTGCTGGGTAGATGATGCTCGGCTGGTGGTACTGAATGCGCAGGAAGTGGTCGAGCGTGGGGGGGAAGTTCGCACTCGCACTAAAGTGACCCGTGCATGGCGTGAGCAAGGTTTATGGATGGTTGAAGCCGTGGATGTGAGCACCGGCAAAACCTATACCTGGCAAGCCAAAGGTTTGGTGAATGCGACTGGCCCGTGGGTTAAACAGTTCTTCGACGATGGCCTGAAGCTTAAATCACCTTATGGTATCCGCTTGATCAAGGGCAGCCATATTGTGGTGCCACGGGTTCATAACCAGCCACAAGCCTATATTCTGCAAAACGAAGATAATCGCATTGTGTTCGTCATTCCTTGGTTGGACGAATACTCCATCATCGGCACCACAGACGTGGAGTACCACGGCGATCCGAAAGAGGTGAAGATCGACGATCAGGAGATTGATTACCTGCTTAAAGTCTATAACGACCACTTTAAGAAGCCGTTGGGCCGCGACGATATCGTCTGGACTTACTCAGGTGTGCGCCCGCTGTGTGATGATGAATCAGATGCACCGCAAGCCGTGACCCGCGATTACACGCTGGATGTGGCTGACGAAGATGGCAAGGCACCACTGCTGTCAGTATTCGGTGGCAAACTGACCACCTATCGCAAACTGGCAGAGCATGCGCTGGAGAAACTGTCGGCCTATTATCCGAATGTCGGCCCAGCATGGACCAAAACCGGCGCGTTACCGGGTGGCGATATTGGCGGTAACCGTGATAACTATACTGTGCAGTTGCGCCATCGTTATAACTGGTTACCCGAAGCGCTGGCCCGTCGCTATACCCGCACTTATGGCAGCCACAGTGAGCTAATTTTAGCGGGTGCCACTAGCATCGAAGATCTGGGTGAACACTTCGGCCATGGCTTGTACGAAGCTGAATTACGCTATTTAGTCGAGAAAGAGTGGGTGGTCGAGTTGGATGATGCTATCTGGCGTCGCACCAAACTGGGTATGACCTTGGACGAAGCGCAAAAACAACGCGTTGCTGAGTGGTTAGCCGCAGAACAGGGCAAGAAACAGCAGACGCTGTCGCTGGTTTCCTGATAGCGAACGCGAGTATTTACGCTTTTTTAGCTTCAAAAAGCCCCTCTTCACAGCTGAAGAGGGGTTTGAGTTATTGGCAAACCCCATTTATAGCCGGATAGGCTTAATATGCCAAATCTCATCGGCATACTCTTGAATCGTCCGATCGGAAGAGAAATAGCCCATATTGGCAATGTTGAGTAAGGTTTTGCGCGTCCACTCATCAGGGTGACGATAGAGCGCATCGACTTTATCCTGCGTGTCCACATAGCTGCGATAATCCGCCAGCAACTGATAGTGATCACCCAAGTTCACCAACGAATCAAACAGGCTGGTATAACGTTGAGGCTCTTCCGGGCTGAAGGTACCGGTGGCGATCTGCGTCAGGGCCAGGTGCAGCTCAGGATCTTCATCGTAATATTTCCGTGGGTTGTAGCCACTGTTGCGCAGCGCCTCGACCTGCTCGGTGGTGTTGCCAAAGATAAAGATATTATCCTCGCCCACATGTTCGCGCATCTCGACGTTCGCCCCATCCAGTGTGCCGATCGTCAGCGCCCCGTTCAGGGCAAACTTCATGTTACTGGTCCCCGATGCCTCGGTGCCTGCCAGCGAAATCTGCTCAGAGAGATCAGCCGCCGGAATAATCAGCTGCGCCAAACTGACACTGTAGTTCGGGATAAACACTACTTTCAGCAGATTATTGATTCGTGGATCATTGTTGATCACCTTGGCGACATCATTGATCAGACGGATAATTTGCTTCGCGTTGTAGTACGCCGAGGCCGCTTTACCGGCAAAAATAACCACCCGTGGCACCCACTTTTCGTCAGGCGCTTCAAGGATGCGGTTATAGCGGGTGATCACATGCAGCACATTCAATAATTGTCGTTTGTACTCATGGATACGCTTGATTTGGACATCAAACAACGCCGCTGGATTCACCACAATATTCAGCTTTTCAGCAATATAGATTGCCAACCGTTTTTTGTTCTCCAGCTTAGCTTTTTGTAGCGCAAGCTGGAAACTCGGGTAATCGAGATTCTTTTCCAGCTCGCTGAGTTGGCTCAGATCTGTGCGCCAGTTGTGGCCGATACTGTCATCCAATACCGCCGCCAGTGGCCGATTAGCCAACCCCAGCCAACGCCGTGGCGTGACGCCATTGGTTTTATTGCAGAAGCGGTTAGGGAAGATGCGGGCAAAATCCGCAAACAGTGACTGCACCATCAACTCCGAATGCAGGGCGGATACGCCATTCACTTTATGGCTGGCGATCACCGCAAGCCAAGCCATACGCACTCGCCGACCATGGGTTTCATCAATAATGGATACCCGCGCTAACAGCTCAGGTTCGCCTGGGTGCTGCTCCTGTACCAGCTTGAGGAAATGATCATTGATATCAAAGATAATTTGTAAATGCCGTGGCAGGATCTTGCCGATCATGTCGATTGGCCAGGTTTCCAGCGCCTCACTCATTAAAGTGTGGTTGGTGTAGGAGAAGACTTGTTGCACCACATCCCACGCATCCATCCAGCTAAATTTATGCTCGTCGATCAACAGACGCATCATTTCAGGGATAGAAAGCACTGGGTGGGTATCATTCAGGTGAATGGCAATCTTGTCGGCCAGATTGTCGAACGTCTGGTGCATGGTCCAGTGGCGGTTGAGGATATCCTGCACCGTCGCTGACACTAAAAAGTACTCTTGCCGCAAACGCAGTTCGCGTCCGGAATAGGTTGAGTCATCGGGGTAGAGCACCCGCGATACATTTTCTGAATGGTTTTTATCTTCAACCGCCGCGAAGTAATCGCCCTGATTGAATTTCCCTAGATTGATTTCATTACTGGCCTGCGCAGACCATAAACGCAGCGTATTGGTCGCATCAGTATCAAAACCGGGGATGATTTGATCATAAGCGCAGGCGAGAATTTCTTCGGTTTCCAGCCAGCGGGTTTTGCTGCCCTCTTGCTGAATACGGCCACCAAATCGCACTTTATAGCGGGTATTGTGCCGTGGGAACTCCCAGGCATTGCCGTATTCCAGCCAGTTATCCGGCGACTCCATCTGTTGGCCGTTGACTATTTTCTGGCTGAACATCCCATATTCGTAGCGAATGCCATAGCCGCGCCCCGGCAGTGCCAAGGTTGCCAGCGAGTCGAGGAAGCACGCCGCCAGACGGCCCAACCCCCCATTACCTAAACCGGGGTCGTTCTCTTCCTGTAACAGCTCGGACAAATTGAGGCCCATCTCATCTAACGCCTGCTCGATATCTTCATAAATGCCCATCGATAACAGTGCATTAGAGAGCGTTCTACCCAATAAAAACTCCATCGACAGATAATAAACCTGCCGGACATCTTGTGATAACTGTGCGCGGTTAGAACGCAGCCAGCGCTCAACCATACGGTCACGTACTGCAAATAAAGTCGCATTCAGCCAATCGTGCTGAGTCGCAATGGTGGGATCTTTGCCGACAATAAACATCAATTTGTAGGCAATGGAATGTTTCAGTGCATCCACACTGACAACGGGTGAGGTATAACTGAACGGTGATGTCATAGCGGTTTTCCCAAGTTCGTGGTTATCCCCGTCATACTGCAAGCTGCATGTGCGTTAGCTGCCTTGCTGCAACTTGAATTATTTAGGGTAGATAAGCCATCGTATTTCTAACCAATCAGCAACTAAAGACGCCGATAAAGTGACAGATATTCTGCCGCTGCTACTTGCCAACCGAAGTCCAACCCCATGGCATGGCGCTGGACATGGCGCCAATGTTTTGGCCGGCTCCACAAGACAAAAGCACGGCGCATTGCCCGTACCAATGCCTGCGCATCGCATTCATCAAACACAAACCCCGAGGCGCTGCCATCTGCCAGATTTTCCAGTGCGCAATCCACCACGGTATCTGCCAACCCGCCCGTGTGCCGGACCAGTGGCAAAGTGCCATATTTCAAACCATACAATTGCGTGAGTCCACAGGGTTCAAAACGGCTTGGCACCAGAATCACATCTGCACCGGCAATGATTCGGTGAGAAAATGCCTCGTGATAACCAATTTGCACCCCAACCTGACCAGAGTAGTCCGCTGCGGCCGCCAAAAATGCCTCTTGTAGAATCGCATCCCCTGCACCAAGAACCGCTAACTGTCCCCCCAGTTTCAGTAATTCGGGCAAGGCTTCCAACACTAAATCCAACCCTTTTTGCTCGGTCAATCTGCTGACTACCGCAAAAATAGGTCTCTTTTCCGTCACCTCCAACCCCATGGTGGTTTGCAGGTGTACCTTGTTGACGGCTTTCTGTTGCAGGTTTTCCGTGTCATAACGTGCATGCAGCAAGGTATCAGTCTGTGGGTCCCAAATGTCACTGTCTACCCCATTGAGTATCCCAGTCAATCTTCCCTGACTGGCACGCTCTTGTAATAACCCCTCCATGCCGTAGCCAAACGCAGGCTGGGTAATCTCTTTGGCATAGGTCGGGCTGACCGTAGTGACATGGTCAGCAAAGAACAACCCTGCCTTCAGGTAGGAAATTTGGCCGTAGAACTCTAGCCCGTACATTTGGAAAAATGCCGCAGGCAGCTGTAGCTCAGCCAAGTGATGCCCTGAGAATAGCCCTTGATAGGCTAAATTATGGACGGTAAATACTGATCGTGCAGGACGACCCCGCGCCGCCAGATACGCGCAGGCCAATCCGGCGTGCCAATCGTGAGCATGTACCACTTCCGGACGCCAGTAGCCATCCAGTCCGCAAGCCAACTCACACGCCATCCATCCCAGTAACGCAAAGCGACGATAGTTATCGGAATAAGCATATAACGATTGATCGTGATAAGGGCTACCGGCCCGATCATAGAGAGCGGGGGCATCAATCAGATAGATGCCAATCCCCTGATATTGGCCGTAACGTAACGAGACCCGACCCGCAAAGGTATCAATTTCCCTCACTAGCACGGTATCCGGAATACCGCGACGCAAGTCAGGGAAAGCGGGCAGCATGACCCGCACATCCGCCCCCTCAGCAATTTGGGCGGCAGGTAAAGCACCAACAACGTCCGCCAATCCCCCTGTTTTTAATAAAGGAAATAGCTCAGAACATACGTGTAGTACCCGCATTGTGGCTCCTAATTATACCCTTCTTAATTGAAGTGGCTGGGTTGTTAGCTGCGCTCACTCACCCGAATCACTTACCTGTACGTCTAATTAGCTAAAAATCACTCAAATAGGCCTATTTGGCAGCCAACTTGGCGAGCATCGCCCGAGTCACTAACACCACCCCACCCTCAGAACGGTAAAAACGGGCGCTATCTTCATCGGCGTTCTCCCCGATCACCATCCCCTCGGGAATGTGACATGCCCGGTCAATAATACAGCGGCGCAAGCGGCACGAACGCCCGACATTGACATCCGGTAGCAGCACGGTGGAGTCGATGGTGCAGAACGAGTTCACGCGCACTCGAGGGAACAGCACCGAGTGCACCACCACTGAGCCGGAGACAATACAGCCGCCGGAGACCAGCGAATTCATGGTCATGCCATGGCTGCCGGAGCGGTCTTGCACAAATTTGGCCGGCGGCAGGGGTTCCATATGGGTGCGGATCGGCCAGGCGCGGTCATACATATCCAATTCAGGAGTGACCGACGCCAAATCGAGGTTCGCCCGCCAGTAGGCGTCCAAGGTCCCGACATCACGCCAGTAAGGGGGCATATCCGCATTAGAAGTCACGCAGGAGAGATCAAACGGATGCGCCCACGCGCTTTTTTGCGCGGTGATTTTCGGGATTAAGTCTTTGCCGAAATCATGGGTAGAGCCGGGGGTGTTCCGGTCTTCTTCTAATAACTTAAACAGATAGTCGGCATTGAAAATATAGATCCCCATGCTCGCCAGCGCCATATCCGGGCGACCTGGCATGGCGGGTGGGTTTGCCGGTTTTTCATAAAAAGCGGTCACCTGAAAATCGTCATCGACCTCCATCACCCCAAATTCATTGGCTTCATTAATGGGGACCGGAATACAGGCAACTGTACACTCTGACTCTTTCTCGACGTGGTCTATCAACATGCGCGAGTAATCCATCTTGTAGATGTGATCACCGGCCAGAATAACGATATATTCCGCATCATAGCGACGAATAATATCCAGATTCTGGTAAACCGCGTCTGCCGTGCCTTTGTACCACTGCTCAGTGCTGAGGCGCTGCTGGGCCGGCAAGAGATCGACAAACTCATTCATCTCCTCATTAAGGAATGACCAACCGCGCTGAATATGCTGAACCAGCGTATGAGACTGGTACTGGGTAATGACGCCAATGCGGCGGATGCCGGAGTTCAGGCAATTAGACAGCGCAAAGTCGATGATGCGAAACTTGCCGCCGAAATGTACCGCCGGCTTGGCACGAGTGGCGGTCAAATCTTTCAGCCGCGAACCACGACCACCCGCTAAAATCAGCGCCACCGTTTTATTCGGTAATTGTCTGGCCAACATCAACGGGTCTTTATTTTCGAATTTAACCATGGCTGACTCCTTAAGATTTCTGTACGAGCACGCAAATATCATGCGCGGCTCCATTCCATACGGTTAATGGCCCTTGATGCGCTGATGGCCCAAAAGGAGGAATCCCCTCCCACTCTCCCGCAGGTAAGTGCATGTCACAGGGTTGGTCTGTGGCGTTAATCACCACCAGCCAGCGCTGGGACAGCAAGATTTGCAGCTGTTTCTGGCGACCCTGCTCCCAAGCTGCATTACTCAATACTTGCCCCTGGCTATCCAGCCATTGCACACTGCCATCACCCTCCTGCCACCATGAATCTTTAATCAGGGCCGGAATTTGCTGGCGCAACCGGATAAGCTCAGCGGTAAATGCCGTCAATGTGTTATCCGCACTGCCCCAATCGAGCCAAGTGAGGATGTTGTTTTGGCAATACGCATTATTGTTACCTTGCTGGCTATGACCATGCTCATCACCGGCCAGCAACATCGGCGTTCCCTGCGACAGCAACAAGGTAGCCAGTAAAGCCCGCTGGCACGATCTACGCCGTTGCCAGATAGCCTCGTCAGCCACTAAACCTTCACGTCCAAAATTATTGCTAAGATTGTTATCACTGCCATCACGGTTCTCTTCGCCATTGATTTGATTGTGCTTTTGGTTAAAACACAGCAAATCCAGCAAGGTAAAACCATCGTGGGCGGTAATTTGATTGATGCTGGCGGAGGGCAAGCGCGCCCGCTGTTCGAACAGCGCACTGGACGCCGCAAAATGCTGGGCAAACAGCCCTAGCGGCAAGTCATCGCGCAACCAGAAGCGGCGCATCGCGTCGCGATATTGGTCATTCCACTCGCTGAAACCGGTGGGGAATTGGCCCAATTGATAGCCGCCCAAGCCGATATCCCAAGGCTCGGCAATCATCTTGCAAGCGCTGAGTCGTTCGTCAGCGGCTAACGCGGCAAACAGCGGCGCGTGCGGATCAAACGCCGGAGTGCGGCCCAGAACCGTCCCTAAGTCAAAACGGAAACCATCAACGTGGCAGCTATCGACCCAATAGCGCAGGCACTCGACAACCCACTGCGTCACATAAGGGTGATTAAGGCGCAGCGCATTGCCGCAACCGGTCATGTTGTCGTACTCGCCTTCGGGGGTGAGCCAGTAGTAGCTAGCATTATCGATACCGCGCTGGCACAGCGTAGGGCCGAAAACATCCAATTCAGCGGAGTGGTTGAACACCACATCGAGAATCACTTCGATACCGGCTTTGTGCAGCGCCTTGACCGCATCCCGCAGCTCCTGTAGCGGAGAGACGCCCTCACGGCCCGAGGCGTAATCCGGATCGACGGCATAGGGAGCCAGCACGTTGTAGCCCCAGTAATTACCCAGCCCCATTTTCTGCAACCGCGGCTCATCGACATGAAATTGCACTGGCAGCAGCTCTAACGTGGTAATGCCCAATTTTTTCAGATAATTAATCATGGCCGGATGGGCCAAACCGGCATAAGTCCCGCGCAGGTCTGTGGGGATATCTGGATGCAGTTGGGTTAAGCCACGGACATGGGCTTCATAAATCACCGTATTGCCCCAAGGAATTGAGGGAGATCTATCCCCCTGCCAATCATATTCTTCGTGCACCACAATGCATTTAGGCACAGCGGCCGCACTGTCCTGCTCGTCAGGTTGACTGACCCCACCGCTTAAACGTGGGTCATCACCCACTTTGTGATCAAGTGCGTGGGCGCAGGGATCTATCAATAACTTATGCGGATTAAAACGATGGCCTTGGCGCGGATCAAATGGCCCGCTGACCCGATAGCCATAGCGCTGCCCCGGTTTTCCTCCGGGGAGATAGCCATGCCAAATATCACCGGTACGAGCGGGCAATGAAATCCGCAGCTCTTGGTTATCATCATCAAACAGACACAGCTCAACCTGTTCAGCATTAGCTGAAAACAGGGTGAAATTTATCCCCGCCCCATCAAAATGCGCGCCCATTGGGGTCGGGAGTCCTTGAGTAAGATTGACCATCCTACCCCTCCCGCAACAGATAAATCGTCGATAGTGGTGGCAGGGTTAACAGCAATGAATGCGCATGATTATGGCTACTCACATTATGGCTATGAATCCCACCCTGATTACCCATATTGCTGCCACGGTAAAATCCAGAGTCAGAATTCAGCACTTCACGGTAGTGGCCGCCCTGCGGAATGCCCACACGGTAGTTATAGCGCGGGACGGGGGTGAAATTACTGATAGCGATCAATTCACCGCCGTTCACGTCGCGGCGCAAGAAGGCAAACACCGAGTTTTCGTGGTCATCCACCACCAGCCATTCAAAACCGGCGGGTTGGTAATCTAGCTCATAGAGTGGTGCATGCTGCTGATAGCAATGGTTAAGATCACGAACCAAGCGTTGCACACCTGCATGCCAGCCGTTTTCATCATCCAGCAGATGCCAGTCCAGACTGGTATCAAAATTCCACTCGCGCCCCTGCGCAAACTCGCAGCCCATAAACAGCAGTTTTTTGCCGGGATGCGCCCACATAAAGGCGTAATAGGCGCGCAGGTTAGCAAATTTCTGCCATGCATCCCCCGGCATACGATCCAGCATGGAACGCTTGCCGTGAACCACTTCATCATGAGAAATAGGCAAGATGAAATTCTCGGTATAGGCGTACAACATCCCGAAAGTCATCAAATTATGGTGGTATTTGCGGTGAACCGGATCACACTGCATGTAATTGAGCGTATCGTGCATCCAGCCCATATTCCATTTGTAGTTGAAACCTAATCCACCGGCATCCGGCGGCAATGTGACCCCAGGGAAGTCCGTCGACTCTTCAGCCATAGTCACGCCACCGGGACGCTCAACACCAATGGTGTGATTGGTGTAACGCAGGAAAGCAATCGCCTCCAAATTCTCCCGCCCGCCGTAATAGTTAGGCACCCACTGCCCTTCGGCCCGGCTATAATCGCGATAAATCATCGAAGCCACGGCATCGATACGCAGTGCATCAATACCAAAACGCTCCATCCAGTAAAACGCATTCCCCGCCAGATAGTTACGTACTTCATTGCGGCCATAGTTATAGATCAGGGTATTCCAATCCTGATGATAGCCTTCACGCGGATCGGCATATTCATACAGCGAAGTACCATCAAACTGAGCTAAGCCGTGTTCGTCACTAGGGAAGTGGCCGGGCACCCAATCCAGAATGACGTTAATCCCCGCCTCATGGAATTTGGCGACGAAATCTTTGAAATCCTGTGGCGTACCAAAGCGGCGGGTAGGGGCATACAATCCCAATGGCTGATAACCCCAACTACCATCAAAGGGGTGCTCATTTATCGGCAACAGCTCGACATGGGTAAACCCCATATATTTGACGTATTCGACCAGTTGATCGGCTAATTCGCCATAACTGAGCCAAAAGTTATTATCAGTATGGCGACGCCATGAGCCAAGATGCACTTCATAGATAGAAACCGGTGAGCGCAAATCATTGGCTTTTTGCCGTCTGGCGGTGTTGGGCACCACCTCAGGTAGTGGGCTGATGATCGATGCGGTTTCTGGCCGCATCTGTGCTTTAAACGCATAAGGGTCCGCTTTCAGCCGCATTTGATCATTACTGTCAATGATCTCAAATTTATACAACTGTCCAATCTCTACACCGGGCAGGAATAGCTCCCAAATGCCATTTTCGCGGCGTAACCGCATTGGATGGCGGCGACCATCCCAAAAGTTAAACTCACCCACCACCGAGACCCGTTTGGCATTGGGAGCCCAAACCGCAAAGCTGACACCAGCAACACCATCGAGACTCATCAAATGCGCGCCCAGCCGCTCATAAGGGCGTAAATGGGTGCCCTCAGCTAAGAGCCAGCTATCGATGTCCTGCAATAATGTACCGAAACGGTAGGGATCTTCGATGATTTGTGCGCTTTCTTGCCAGGTCACAGCGAGTTGATAACGAAATGGACTTTTACGGCGAGGAAGTTTAGCAATAAAAAAACCACGTGGGTCTTCACGGGTTAGCTGAACAAGGTTGCGCCCCGTTTCCGTTTCAACCAACCAGACTTCTTTAGCATCTGGTAACAGTGCGCAGATCTGTAACCCCTGTGCAGTTTGATGCATTCCCAATATGGAAAAAGGATCGGCATAGTGGCCGGAAATAATTTGATTAATCACCTGACGATCGGGAAGTACTGGCATGGCATTCTTCCTATGATTAATGACATGATTATTGGACAAATTCCGAACAATTTCATTCGAAAATGACCTTTTCATCATGCAATCCATTTAATGTTTAAAGCGTGACTAAGGTCAATGATCAACCAATAAGTTGATTTAATGCTCAAATACGTTTTTTCTAACGCTAATGCGCGGCCAATAAACCTGCAGTTTGAAAGATGATGGGTATATAAGCATAGTCAAAGGACGCTAAAAAAATTGGCTTACGCTTAATGAAATTTTTTCTCACGTAAATTGGGCATAAAAACGACGTTTGCACTGCGTAAGATGTGGGCCAGTGACATAAAAATCCTAAGTCATGACGTGAAAATAGTGAGGGTCAGCATTCACCTTAAGAAAGAGTAGAAATAGGGAGCTGGACTGAGGTTTGGCGAGATAACGCCTTTTTTACTTAAAAGGGGCGGCAGTTAAAATTTTCCGCGCCAAAATATGGGTATAATCGCGCCCAAAATAACCCCTCCCAGACAAAATTGTGGTCATCTACATGGGCGTCAGCCAGGTCGAACTGATTTTTTCCCTTCTGCAACAGATGTGTGTGTATCTGGTTATTGCCTATCTGTTAAGTAAAACGCCCCTGTTTATCCCTTTAATGCAGGTGACAATTCGGTTGCCTCATAAGCTGGTGTGCTATCTCACCTTCTCCATGTTTTGCATCATGGGTACCTATTTTGGCTTGCATATTGAGGACTCGATCGCCAATACCCGTGCCATTGGGGCCGTATTGGGCGGTGTGCTGGGAGGGCCGTCGGTTGGGTTTCTGGTAGGGCTGACTGGCGGGTTACACCGCTACTCCATGGGCGGGATGACTGCCAGCGCCTGTATGTTATCTACTGTCGCCGAAGGGCTATTGGGGGGCTTTCTCCACAGCTATCTAATCCGTAAGAATCGCCTCGATCTGCTGTTCCAACCGCTGGTGGTGGCCGGGGTGACCCTGCTGGCTGAAGTCCTGCAAATGCTGATTATTCTGGCGGTGGCACGCCCATTCAATGAGGCCGTCGAACTGGTTGAGAACATTGCCCTACCGATGATGATCACTAATACCATTGGTGCTGCTATGTTTATGCGCATCTTATTGGATCGACGGGCTATTTTCGAAAAATACACCACGGCATTCTCGGCCAAAGCCTTGCAAATTGCCGCGCGGGCGGAGGGGTTGCTACGCCATGGTTTTGACCAGCAGAACAGCATGCGGGTGGCGCGCATATTGTATGAGGAGCTGGGTGTTGGCGCAGTCGCCATCACTGACCGCGAGAAACTACTGGCTTTTATCGGCACCGGTTCTGACCATCATCGGGTGGGGAGCGCCATTACCTCAGACCATACCCACCGGGCGATTGAGCTGAATCAGGTGGTCTATGCCGATGGTAATGCTGTGCCCTATACTTGCTCCATTTCCCCCACCTGCAAACTGGGTTCCACACTGGTCATTCCCTTACGGGGCGAAGAGCATCGGGTGATTGGCAGTATCAAACTGTATGAGCCGAAAAGTAAATTGTTCTCCAGTATCAACCGCACACTGGGCGAAGGTATTGCGCACCTGTTATCGGCGCAGATCCTGGCCGGTGAATTTGAACAACAGAAACAACTGCTAGCACAATCCGAAATAAAATTGCTCCACGCACAGGTCAACCCTCATTTTCTGTTTAATGCGCTCAATACGTTATCGGTGGTGATCCGCCGTAATCCAGATCATGCCCGCAAGCTGGTGCTCTCACTCTCGACATTCTTCCGCAAGAATCTTAAACGTAGCCACGATGTGGTGACGCTAAGCGATGAAATAGAACATGTGAAGGCGTATCTGGAGATAGAAAAGGCGCGTTTTGCTGATCGCCTGAGTGTCGAAATATCATTGCCAGATGAACTGATGGAGGCCCGATTACCCGCATTCTCCCTACAACCGGTGGTCGAAAACGCTATTAAGCACGGGACATCACAGATGTTCAGCCATGGGCGAATTATCTTGCACGGCAAGCTGGATGACAGCGTACTTATATTGGCGGTGGAAGATAATGCCGGATTGTATCAACCGCGCCCTAATGGCGATGGCTTGGGGATGAATCTGGTCGATCGACGAATTAAAGTCCGCTATGGCAAGGAGTATGGTGTCACCGTCATCAGCGAGGTGGAGAAATTCACTCGCATTATTATTAAATTACCCTTTATCACGGCGAGTGAGTAAATGACCCACTCAAGCCAATGTAATAACACGATCAGCTGAAGCAATTGTTGATGGACGATGAGCAATGATCACTCGGGTTATTTCTAATGCAGCAATGCTGGCATTAATATAGGCTTCATTTTTCAAATCCAAATGACTGGTCGCCTCATCCATAAAAAGAATGCTGGGGCGGCGATATAAGGCCCGAGCAATCAATAAGCGCTGCTTTTGTCCGCCGGATAAGCTGCCACCCAACTCGCCCAGTAGCGTTTCATACCCCATGGGCATCTGAATAATATCGTCATGAATATTGCATTGACGGGCACAGTGAATAATCAAATCCCGATCTAAAGAAGCATCAAAACTGGCAATATTCTCGGCGATAGAACCGGCGAACAGTTTGTCATCCTGCAAAACACAGGCGATACATTGGCGGTAGTTATTAATACCGATGGTGTGAATATCAAGCCCATTAACCAACAAACTCCCAGCACTCGGCTCCAACAGCCCACTCATCAATCTCATTAACGTGGTTTTTCCCACGCCAGATGGCCCGACAATAGCCACGTTTTCACCGGACTTAATCTCAAAATTCATCTGATTAATGATTGGCTTAGAGAGACCGTCATATTGATACATCAAATCACGGGCTGTAAAAGTTACCGCAGTATTGGGGGGAAACAGCTGGCGCGATGGACTCTCTTTTTCCGGTTCCGACAGAACAATGTCCGCGACTCTCTCATTGTGCAGACTGAGCATCCGCAGTTGCAGTACCATACCAATCAAACTGCTTGCACGCTCAGAGAACTGGCCACGATAGGCATTGAAAGCGACAAACATCCCCAACGTCATCTGATTATCGATAACCAGTGATGCCCCTAGCCACAGAATGATGACCTGATCACAGGCCGCGATAAAGGCATTCACACCACCAAATAGCATGTCCAGTCGCGTAATACGAATACCTGCATTTGTAGTATCAATATTCAGGTTCAACCAGAATTGAGAGCGAGTCTTTAACACTCCCAGCGCTTTCAGTGTACCGATCCCATATAGCGTTTCCATAAAGTGCGAACTTGCCTTCGCCTCCTTAACCAGTAACGCTTCAGAAGCCTGCCGATAGTAGTTATAAGTCATCAGGCGCATACCAATATAAATAGCAGTGAATCCCACGACCACCCAGACCAACCAGCCACCATATAACAGCATCATGACGAGTACACCGACAGACATAATGCAGTCGATAATGCTGTTAACAATGCTGGTCGTAAAAGTCGTGCGGATGGTATCCAGAGAGCCAAAACGCGACTGGATATCACCTAATTTACGTTTTTCAAAATAGGCCAGCGGGAGCCTCATAAGGTGGTCGAACATACCCGCCTTCCACTGCACATCTATCAGTGAATCCATCACAATTGTGGTCCACGAACGCAACATCGCTACAGCCGTTCGGAACACAATAAAAAACAGTAGACCAGTACAAATGAGAGCCAGTAAGTGATGATCGCTGGCTTGAATCACATGATCCAAAACCAGTTGTGTACCTACAGGCATTAACAAGCTAACGGCTTCAATAACCAGTGAGAGACAAAATATTTTGGCTAATGCCCCCTTTAATCCACTGATATTAGAGAGTAAACGGCGCAGTTGTAACCGGTTTTGTTGAGTCACTGGCGTAAAATTGCTATCAGGCCATAGCTCCAACGCAATACCCGTAAAATGCTGAGATAACTCGTGCACACCAATAACTCTGCGCCCCAAGGCAGGATCATGAATAACAATACCATTTCGCCGAACAGCCACCAGCACCACAAAATGGTTGAGATCCCAATGCAGGATACAGGGAGTTTTAAGTGCTGAAAGTTCATCGATATCAAGCGATAAAGCACGACTTTTAAAATTGAGTGAACTGGCAATATCCATCAGCGTATTAAGCGTTGCACCACGTGCTGAAGTACCAAACTGCTGCCGCAAGTAAAATAGATCGATATTTAAGCCAAAATAGTGAAATACCATGGCTAAGCTTGCCACACCGCATTCGGATGATTCAGTTTGTAAAATCTGTGGAACCTTTTTTCTCCATGCCAGATTCAACTTACCAATCAACGAGGAAAAGAGACCGCTATTCATGAACAGGCCCCATCAGACTTTTTTTCATGTCATAGAAAGGTGAAAACATCCATTGATAGAGAGGACGTTTTTCGAGAAAAAGGGTGGATTGTGCTTTCATACCACCAGCCAGATGACGTGTTTTGCCTTTATGGCTGAATTGAACCTTATCCAACTCTATCAAAGCCTTATAATAAGACTCTGTGTCCATCTCGGGGTGGCGAAGCGGAGCGTTATTGTAACTCTCCATCTCCTGGATAGAGGCTGGTACGGTGGAGAGCGTATCAATGCGACCGGAAAATTGACCAAACTTTTCAAATGGGAAGGCATCGTAACGAACATTGACACGATCGCCCGTAGTGACATAGGGGAGTGCATGATTCGGCAGCCAAAGTACCAAGTAATATGTGGCGTCAGTACCCGGAACCAACTGTGCCAGACTATCCCCCATATTGACCATTTGCCCAGTTGTCACACTGAGAGATTCTATACGTCCAGTGGCTGGCGCATTAATGACCAATACCCCTGTAGCAACAGTTTCAGCTAACTGCCGTTGTAGATCCCCATACTGTAATTGATACTTTGAAATCTGATTATCGAAGTCAGCCGAACGGGTAATAATTTCACTGTCCAGATTGGTAATTTGTAGTGCTTCTTGCATATTTTGGTTATACAACCCCTGAAAAGCACTTTGTTGCTGATAATATGAATAGGTTTGATTATTGACCTGTTCTTTAGTGATAAGGCCTTGGCGCTGATATTCACTATAGCTCTCTGCTATCTTGCGCATGGACTCAACATTTTCTTGGCTATCTTTTACCAATTGAGACGATTGTTTATAAGCAGCTTCATACTTTTTCTTTTTATCCTGAATATTACTGAGAGTGGCCGTTTTATTGCTTTGTAGTTTTTTAATAATACTATCAACCTGTGTTAATTGACGTTCAATAGCTTGCTGGTTATTTTGACTGACTCTGCCAGAGTCAGTCACTTTACCGATATCTATTTGGTAAATAGCTTGTCCTTTTACGACGTCATCACCCACCTTAACCAAGGTTTTAGTAATATACCCTTGCTGAGAAGCAAAAATATTGATTGATCGTGGGAGGGTTGTCACTTCACCAGAAACATTTATTCTTCGAGTGTAATTACCAAACATGATAGCACTTATAAAAACAATAATAATTGTCAATGATACCGTTGCGACCACCCAAGGGGGAACACCAGATATAAGCAATGCCTTTCCTGTCCATTTTGTCTTCTGATAATCAAAGACTTCCTGCCTGAACATATACTATCCTGTTATTTTTATTAATAGTCATCTAAACCATTAATAAAAGCACACCACATCCAATGCCAATAGCACAAAATAAACATAGCGTACTTTTTGATTTTTTATTTTAGATCCAATGAATTAACCACAATTTAATTTTCCTGTCATTCTACAAATATAATAACTGTCAGGACCACTAAGATAAGCGGGTCTTCCCAGTGTTGCAGGATCGTAACTCATCGCGGGAATAGTAATTTGTGGCGATGAGTTAATGGCGTTAGATGCTGCATCATAAGCTCTTCCTCCTACTACACCACCAAGTGCGGCCCCTCCGGTCATACCTGCTGAGCCACCTAAGCGCCCCCCTATTGCTCCTCCTGCGACTGAACCAGCGGCCTGAGCTAATTCTCGTCCTGAATCCCCACCACTGACTTTTTTAGTTTCAAATATAGATAGTTTTTTCATATGATAATTCCTTTTATTGAAAGTAACTTACGTTGTCACACCCATCATTGCTTATTTAAGTATGGGTTTTATATACTTACCCATAAAGTCAAAAAAAGGAACAAACGTACAAATAACGGAGAAAAATAAAGAAACATAGAGCTTAGTTCCAAGGACTGGGACTCTCCAATCTAATACAACGTCGGACAAATACATCATTGCAACGAAAAAAAATACATAACATGACAGTTTGATAAGGATATTAAAAACAATAATTAAAAGCTTATAACCATTCATACGCCCTACACAAGATCAGATACAATAGATAATATTGTATTTAATGCGCCTTATAACATTCATAAAGTGAATAGCGCACGGTGATGTAGCTAACTTTATCAAATGAGAACTCAACTCAACAACATTAGAATATTCCGAACCAGCCATTACGTTACCGCTAATTTATTTTTCATCCAAGTCATAATTTTATTTATTTTTACCCTCTCATAAAAATAGCATGAATAAAATAAATGAGCATATTATTAGTATTAATAACTTAATTATAAAGCGAAGGGTTATTTAATTATGCATTCACCATAAAAATAAGAACACCAAACCTGCATATATATCATAAATTAAAAAGCCCTGACCATGAGATCAGGGCTCTATTATTATCTCTTGCTATTCGATAACTCTGAATAGTTGATTACAGCAGAATCCGCAGCATACGGCGCAGTGGTTCTGCCGCGCCCCATAGCAACTGGTCGCCGACGGTAAAGGCGGAGAGATATTCCGGCCCCATGTTCAGTTTACGCAGGCGGCCAACAGGGGTATTCAGTGTGCCAGTGACGGCCGCAGGGGTCAGTTCACGCATACTCAGCTCGCGATCGTTCGGAATAACACGAACCCAGTCATTGTGCGTCGCCAGCAATTGCTCGATTTCCGGCAACGGCACGTCTTTTTTCAGTTTCAGAGTGAATGCCTGGCTATGACAGCGCAGTGCGCCGATGCGGACACACAGACCATCAACTGGAATCACGCTACCGGTATTCAGAATTTTGTTCGTCTCGGCCTGACCTTTCCACTCTTCGCGACTCTGGCCGTTATCCAGCGCTTTGTCGATCCAAGGAATCAAGCTGCCAGCCAGCGGTACGCCAAAGTTATCCGTCGGCAAAGTGCCGCTGCGGGTGGCGGCAGTCACTTTACGTTCAATATCCAAAATGGCTGATGCAGGGTCCTGCAACTCTTTTGCCACACCAGCATGCAACATACCCATTTGCGTCAGCAACTCGCGCATATGACGCGCGCCGCCGCCGGATGCCGCTTGGTAAGTCGCAACAGATGCCCACTCAACCAAATTATTCGCAAACAGCCCCCCCAGAGACATCAGCATCAGGCTGACAGTACAGTTACCACCAGCAAAGGTCTTGATGCCTTTATCCAAACCCTGCTTAATGACATCGTGGTTAACTGGGTCGAGAATGATAATCGCGTCATCTTGCATGCGCAGTGAAGAAGCCGCATCAATCCAATAACCCTGCCAGCCCGCTTTACGCAGCTTTGGATAAACTTCGTTGGTATAATCCCCCCCTTGACAGGTGATAATAATATCCAATGCACTCAATGCATCAATATCAAAAGCATCCTGCAACGTGCCTTGCTGACCGGTGAATGTCGGTGCAGCCTGACCGTGTTGCGAGGTAGAGAAAAAGACTGGGCGAATGCCGTCAAAGTCGCGTTCTTCAATCATGCGTTGCATGAGGACTGAGCCGACCATACCGCGCCAGCCGATAAAACCAACGTTTTTCATGTTTACTGTCCTGCCTTGGAGGGTGACACTGATTAATGGAATGGCTGTCTTGTCATCTACACGTTGTAGTAGGGTATGGCAGACTGACTAAGATAGACGTCATACCACCTTACAAAATATGGACAAAGTGGCAAGTTAAATTATTCGATACCAGAATGATTCAAAGCAATCTTCCTAATATGTGACTTTGACTGGCTGGAAACGCCAGTCGTTTTGATTATTTTGAGGTAATAATGACAGAGATGATTGCAGCAACTGTGTTGCTGTTTTTGATTATGGATCCGCTAGGAAACTTGCCGATTTTTATGTCGGTGCTCAAGCATCTGGAGCCGAAACGGCGGCGAGTGGTATTGATCCGCGAATTGCTGATCGCACTCGTATTGATGCTGATTTTCCTGTTCGCTGGTGAGAAGATTTTGGCGTTCCTGAATCTGCGAACAGAAACCGTGTCGATATCTGGCGGTATCATTTTGTTTTTAATCGCCATTAAGATGATTTTCCCTTCACCCGAAAGCAGCGTCACCGGGCTATCGGCTGGGGAGGAACCCTTTTTGGTACCACTGGCGATTCCCTTGGTTGCCGGTCCGTCCATTTTGGCGACACTGATGCTGTTATCGCATCAATATCCAAATCAAATCAGCCACTTAGTTCTGGCACTGATGATTGCATGGGGTCTGTCCGCTGCGATTTTATTGATGTCGAATCTGTTCCTGCGTTTGCTCGGTAGTAAAGGAGTCAGTGCGCTGGAGCGGCTGATGGGGTTGATCTTGGTGATGCTATCGACGCAGATGTTTTTGGATGGCGTGCGAGCCTACCTGAGTAAATAAGCTCTACCCACAGATGTGATGACCAAAGCGGGGCGCGCTGCCCGCTTTGGATTTTCAGCATTTAGCGATAAGAAAGCGGTTCAACCCTGCCCTTCCAATGCTGACACACAGCGTCGCACCACTTCATCAATATCCGCATCAATATCCACGCAAATCACATCCGGCTCATCTGCACCGGGTTCTTCTAGTGCTTCAAACTGACTTTTCAGTAGGTCGGTCGGCATAAAATGGCCGGACCGGGCTTTGAGTCGCGCCATGATGACGTCAAAACTGCCTTTCAGATATACAAAGACCATGCCCTGATTACCTTCCCGCAGGCGGTCGCGATAGCGGCGTTTCAGTGCTGAGCAGACAATAATGCCAGTTTCATTTTTATGATTCAGGCTGTAGGCCGCATCACTCAGACGCTCCAGCCACGGCATACGGTCCTCATCATTGAGAGGATGCCCACTGCCCATTTTCTGAATATTGGCGCGAGGATGCAGATCGTCGCCATCAATAAATTTGGCATTAATTTGGCGGGCCACAGCTTCTCCCACCGTGGTTTTACCGCTGCCCGATACACCCATCACGATAATGCTATGTCCTGCCATAATTTTGATCTCTATCTCAGAATAGGAATTTTACCGCGCTCTATGGTTCCGTATTTTACCATGTTACCGGTATCATGATACCGGTAACAAATGGAGATGTGACTTTTATCACATAGGATAGAACATCGTTATTGAACTCAATCGCACAATCGCACAGACCGAAAGGCTGGGTGTAAATAATAAAACAAGGGTCACCTTCCTTCCCCTACCACCGGTGAAGATGGCTAAAAAAGATAACTAAAACAGATATATACTTAACGTAAGTGGAGAAACACCATGCCATTAGTCATTGTTGCGGTTGGCGTTGCCATGCTGCTGTTACTGATGATCCGTTTCAAGCTCAACGGATTTATCTCCCTGATACTGGTCGCGCTGGCGGTGGGTGTCATGCAAGGAATGCCCGTCGATAAAGTCGTCAGTTCAATCAAAGCTGGGGTGGGCGGAACACTGGGCAGTCTGGCGCTGATCATGGGCTTCGGTGCCATGCTCGGTAAATTACTGGCCGACTGCGGCGGCGCTCAACGAATTGCCACCACCCTGATTGATAAATTCGGTAAAAAACATATTCAGTGGGCCGTGGTACTGACCGGCTTCACCGTGGGTTTTGCCCTGTTCTATGAAGTCGGCTTTGTGTTGTTACTACCATTAGTATTCAGTATCGCTGCCTCAGCACGTATTCCGCTACTTTATGTGGGCGTACCAATGGCCGCCGCGCTGTCGGTGACTCACGGTTTCCTACCACCACATCCAGGCCCAACCGCCATTGCCACCATTTTCCACGCAGATATGGGTAAGACCCTGCTGTACGGGACATTACTGGCAATCCCAACGGTGATTCTGGCCGGCCCAGTATTTGCTCGTTTCCTGAAAGGGATCGATAAGCCGGTTCCTGAAGGGCTGTATAACCCGAAAACCTTCACCGACGAAGAGATGCCGAGCTTTGGTGTCAGTGTCAGTACGGCGCTGGTTCCGGTCATTTTAATGGCGCTGCGGGCAGTGGCAGAGATGATTTTGCCAAAAGGCCACCCGATTCTCTCTTATGCTGAGTTCTTTGGTGACCCAGTCATCGCCACACTGATTGCTGTGCTGATCGCAATTTTCACCTTTGGTTTAAACCGTGGCCGCTCAATGGAGTCGGTGATGGATACCGTCAGCGACTCCATTAAAATCATCGCGATGATGTTGCTGGTGATTGGCGGGGGCGGAGCTTTCAAGCAGGTTTTAGTCGACAGCGGCGTTGACCATTACATTGCTGGCATGATGAATAGCAGCGGCTTATCACCAATTTTGATGGCATGGACCATTGCGGCGGTTCTGCGTATCGCGCTGGGTTCGGCAACAGTTGCGGCGATTACCGCAGGCGGTATCGTGGCACCTTTAATCGCCACCACCGGTGCCAGTCCTGAGCTGATGGTGATTGCCGTCGGTTCCGGCAGCGTGATTTTCTCTCACGTAAACGATCCGGGTTTCTGGCTATTCAAGGAGTACTTCAACCTGACCATCGTCGAAACCTTTAAATCGTGGTCGGTGCTGGAAACTATTATTTCAGTCTGCGGCCTGGTCGGTTGCCTGCTGTTGTCGATGGTGATCTAGGCAATAATAGTTCAGAAAATAGTGCGTTAAATACTGCCGCCGGGGAGGATGGTGAAACCTACGTCAACCATCTTGGGTGTGACCACCTCTCCGCGCAGCCGTGCCAATAAACGCTCGGCACCGATTTGCCCCATTCTTTCGCGTGGAGTCAGCACACTGGCGAGCTTCGGCACCATCGACTGCCCAATATCATGACCATGAAAACCGGCTATCGCCATATCACGAGGGATAGATAGGCCCTGACGCTGGCACTCAAATACCGCACCTATTGCCAAGTCATCATTGGTACAGAAAATACTGTCAATCTGCGGATAACTCGACTGTGCCTCAATCAATAGCTCAGCCCCTGCAGAATAGGATGAAGATCGGCTGGTCATGACACTCATCGGCACCAAACCTGACTCACGCATCGCCTGCTCATAACCTTGCTGCTTAATCACCGTCCGCTCATCCTGACGCGCGCCAAAATAGACCACGTACTGATGGCCTTTGGCGATAATTTGCTGCGTCATCTGCCGCGCGGCTTCAAAGTTATTAAACCCCACAGCCAAATCAATACACGGCGAAGAACAATCCATCAGCTCAATAACAGGAATGCCCGCGACCTCAATCATTTTCAATGTGCGGGCAGTATGATGGCGCTCAGAGAGAATCAGGCCATCAATATTGTAGGAGAGTAGCGAGGTCAATCGCTGCTCCTCACGCTCTTTCTGATAGCCATAATGTGCCAACATGGTTTGGTAACCATGCGCATCCGTCACACTCTCAATACCGCGCAAAACCTCGGCAAAAACCTGATTAGTTAATGATGGCAGCAATACACCAATGGCATGACTGGTTGCATTTGAAAGGATATCGGGGGCGCGGTTGGGGATATAGCCTAGTTCATCTAGTGCCAGCGCGATTTTTTCCTGCAAGAGTGCGGAAACTTGTTCTGGATTACGCAAATAGCGGCTGACGGTCATTTTAGTGACCCCCACCATATCAGCGACATCTTGTAGCACTGGCCTTTTTTTCTTCATTATCAATGAACTGAGGCAGAGTAAACGGGATGTCATTCTAGCAAAGAATAAGGGGATATACCCAAAGTAATTGGCGTTACAGTTAGGCAGAAAACGAGTAACAAGAGCCGAGAATAACGCTGTCGCGTCGATTAAAAAGGGTATAACGCGATGCGCATACCCTTTATTAATTAGGCAGAAAACTTATACCGGTGGCAGATCAAACAACAAGATCTCACTATCTTCATCTGCATGAATAGACAGCGCTGTTTCATCCCAGATAGCGAATGCATCGCTGGCACCAGCATGGTGACCATTGATAGACACTTTACCGCGCACCACCTGTATCCAAATGCGGCGCTCTGCCTGAATCTGGTAAATCGACTGCTCTTCGCGCTTCAATGCCCAACGCCACAATGTCATGTCTTGGAACACTTTCAGCGAACCATCACGGGCATCCGGTGACAGCACGAGCTGCCGCCCTTGTGGGATGTCGAACATCTGCTGCTCATAACGCGGCGCTAAACCTGTTTCATTTGGAATAATCCAAATTTGGTATAGGTGCAGTAGTTGATCATCCCGCCCATTATATTCTGAATGGCGGATACCGGTACCGGCACTCATAATCTGGAACTCACCAGCATGAATCTGCTCTTTGTTACCCATACTGTCTTGATGCTCTACAGTACCGGACAGTACATAAGTCAGGATTTCCATGTCTTTATGTGGATGGGTGCCAAATCCCTGACCTGCGTCGATAACATCTTCGTTAATCACCCTCAGCGCTGAAAAACCCATAAACTCTGGATCGTAATAATCGGCGAATGAGAAGGTATGCCAGCTATCCAGCCAACCGTGATTAGCATGGCCGCGTTCTTCTGCTTTGCGTAAAAAAATCATGTTCAGTTCTCCTCAACGTTTTCTTTAGTCTAGATGTCGCTGGAGAATATGAAAGCGCAAAATACTCACTCCTCTGTTCAAAAAATTCGACTGATTAGTCAGCTGAAATACAAATGATTTGAATTTGGAGTCATTAGAGAGAGGAAACGTCGAGGTAAGTTGGGTATGGTAGTTTGCAGACTCATGATTCACAGAGAAAATAGCTAAAAACAGCTAAAAAAAAGCCAGCACCCGGCTGGCTAAGTAAACACTGGAAGCAATGTGAGCAATGTCGTGCCTTCGTAATGCGAACACCTAAACTTTGGTGGTCTCATCTGAAAGCACGACAATGATAATCATTATCACTCTCACTTGTAAAGTGTTTTTTTTAGCCAATTGCAATATTATTGAATCGAGTCAATAAACGGACTTTTTATCAGGTTATTCAAACGCTAAGAGTAAGGGTATGCTTATGAAGAATGTGCAGATACGCCACGTGGAATCCACCGACTACCAAGCCTTGCAGCAGCTATTTTCTCATCCACAGGTTTATCGCGACACGTTACAACTACCCCTACCTTCACAAGAGATGTGGGCTAAAAGGATTAAAGATTTTCCGGCAGGAGTTCATAATCTGGTGGCATGCATTGATGGAACAATTGTCGGGCAACTTACTGTTGATGCGAATCAACGGGCACGCCGCCGTCATGTCGCTACCTTTGGTATTGCTGTTGACGCGAATTTTTGTGGGAAAGGTGTCGGCAGTGCATTGATGGCTGCCATGATAGATTTATGTGATAACTGGCTGAATATACAACGTATTGAGCTAACTGTATTTATCGATAATGCAGCAGCTATCGCGCTTTATCATAAGTTTGGGTTTGAAATTGAAGGTACCAGTCCACGTTTTGCTTTCCGCGACGGTCAGTTTGTTGATGCTCATCATATGGGCCGGCTCAAGATACCCGCTTAACCATCAGGGGATAGTGCGCAAGCCTATCTCTATCCCCTAACAGATAATTAAGCGTGCAAGCCAACACATCTGCAATTTGCAAGATGACGGGTATTCATACCCTATAGACTTCAGAGTGCAGGAAGGCGGCAAACAAACGAATCCCGATGAGCTGACTCAAGTCAGTGATTCGGGTGAGTGAGTGCAGCCAACACACCTGCAATTTGAAAGATGACGGGTATGGCTAAATCCCAGCAGCCTCCTTAATATAACGCCGCGCCTTCACTGCATATTCAAATGGATTAGCAATAGCGGGATCTTGCTCCGCCTCTACCACCATCCAACCTTGATAGCCTTTTTCATCCAGTAATTTAAACACAGGTCGAAAATCAATAACGCCATCGCCGGGTACAGTGAATGTGCCCTTTTTAACGCCATCAAGGAAGCTGAGTTTTTTAGCTTTAACTTCAGCGACAACGTCATCACGAACGTCTTTCAGATGAACATGATTAATACGCGGTAAATACTTTTCTAAAATGGCTAACATGGCTTCTTGGCTGCCTTCGGAATAATAGGCATGACCCGTATCAAATAGCAGATAGACATCATCGTTAACCATGCTCATATAGCGATCTATTTCTTCGCTAGTTTGAATACCAGTCCCCATATGATGGTGTAAACAGACTTGCATACCCTTGGTCGCTGCAATTTTAGCTAACTCGTTATAACCCTCCGCCACACGCTGCCACTCTACATCAGTAAAGTAGGGTTTCTCTTCAAAGACTGCTTTTGTTGTTCCTTGAATGCTCTTACTCTGTTCTGAGCAACCAATCACTTTTGCCCCCATAGCATGGAGGAAGTTCATATGATTTGTGAATTCATCTATGGTCTTAGCGCGTTGATCATCAGCAAAGAAAGTACTGAACCAGGCATTACAGATCTGTATACCTCGCAGTTCAAGCATAGGTTTCAATACGTTAGGATCTCGTGGATATTTACTGCCAACTTCACTGCCGGTGAATCCGGCCAATGCCATCTCACTAATGCATTGTTGGAAAGTATTTTCTTTGCCTAAATCTGGCATATCGTCATTCGTCCAGCCAATAGGAGCGATTGCCAACTTCACACGATCTTTATTCATAATAAACCTCGCCGATACATCCAATTAATACAGATGAATACAATTAAAAGGTGATTAATTGCCGTCCTTTAATGCAAGAAATAGTCTTTATTCAAAAAGTAATAGGTCTTAATGGCGCCTAATATTCAGGCCATCAAGCGATGCTATTTGCCCAATAGTTCACGCTCAATTCGTTCGCGGGTAGCAACCGCCTGATGCACCATTTTTTCCGGATAACCAAAAAGAGACGTCGCAATAATTGATTCGCCGCCGACTTTAAAAGTGCGATTGGCGAAATCCATATCACGCAGGGTTTGGAATAGTGCCGAGAAATCAACCTCCCCTTCACCAATTCCCACATGCTGATGAATAACAGCATCAACCCCTGGTGGATTAACAATATAGCGACAGTGTTTAGTGTGATTCATGGTATCGGCGATCAATACGTGAGAGAGGTCATCACCGGCATATTTCAGCATACTGGCGACATCCCCTTTGCCTTTATCGTAGAAAAAGGTGTGAGGCACGCTATAGAGATATTTCACATTATCGCTGCGTAATGATTTCACTAAATCCGCAGTTTCATTATTTTCTTCGCAGAAATCCCACGGGTGAGATTGAATCTCTACCCGGATGCCTTCCCGCTCAATAATTGGCAATAACTCTTCCATTGAGCGATACCACATCTCTTCACAAATCTCGGGTTCATTCGGATCACCCGAGAGCTCGGTATTAATCACTGAAACACCCATTTCGACCGCAACCTCAATCATTCTCTTCCAGTTGGTTACCGCCGCTTGCCGCCGTGCTTCAAGCGGTCCAGCCCAGCGATATACCACGATAAAAGATGATATTTCGATTCCGGTCTCTTTTAGGACTTTCTTATATTCTGCGACAACTTCGCGGCCCGCTTTTGGATGTTTATAAAAGGGATTAATCTGTGGATGTGGTGACTGCTCTATATAGTCATATCCCCACTCCGCAACTTGGCGAACCATCTTGGTAATACCGAGCTCTTTAATAACATCAACGTCAAATGCAATCTTCATAACGCCCCCGATTTCACATGTGATGCGCGCAAACTTGAAATAAGCCCGGTTTGCAATAAAAGGTCTGACTATGCGGCAGCATGATGACTGACGCACAGGCGGCTGATATCGGTATTATTTATTATAAAAAGCAGGCCGTTGTGGCAAATCAACAGGAACAATTTCGCCATTGAGCTGAGCGGCAATACAGGCATCCGCAGTCACTGCGGCGGCGAAGCCATCCCAGGCAGAAGGCCCGGTGAGTTTTTCAGCCAGAACATCGTTAATAAAAGCTTGCAGCTCCACGTCATAGGCGTCGATAAAGCGATCTTTCCAATCGGTAAGAATTTCATGTGACAGACGAGCTTCACTGCGCAGCAACACTGATGATGGCTCCGGTAATTTTGCGATACCTATATCACCCACGACTTCACATTGAATGTCGTAGCCATATTGGCAGTTCACGAAAATTTCGACATCAATACGCGTCCCTTTCACCGTTTCAAATAACACGATCTGCGGGTCTTTCAGGTGTGTTTTGGCATGTTTGGCTTTACGTGGGAAAACAACCTGTACGGAAACATAGTCATCATCGAGTAACCAGCGCAATACATCAATCTCATGGATTAATGTGTCCGTGATAGCCATATCAGTCGTATAATTCTCACCCACAGTTGGGTTACGGTGGGCGCAGTGCAGCATCAGTGGCTCGCCAATCTTCCCACTGGTAATCACCCCTTTCAGTGCACGATAACCCTGATCATAAGGGCGCATAAACCCGACCTGAACCAAACGCTTACCTTGTGCAGCTTCAGCTTCTACAATGCGTTTACACCCCTCGGCCGTCACAGCCAATGGTTTTTCACAGAATACATATTTACCCGCAGCAATGGCGGCCAGAACAAACTCTTCGTGGCTCGGGCCCCAGGACGTGACTAGCACCGCATCCACTTCTTTTGCATTAATAACTTCATAGCCATCAGCATAAACATTCGCTTCAATACCTAGGTCGCGAATAACTTTAGTAGCATGTTCACGATTGATATCAGTCACAGCGACTACGCGGCTGCCCTGCAAAACCTTGCTACAACGACGAATATGATCCTGACCAATAGCACCCGTTCCGATCACACCAATATTTAACGACATATTATTTTCCTCATGAAGTTTCGGTTTGCAGGTGATACCTGCTCGTTTTATGACTTCACATCCAGATCACATACGATTAGAGCTGCTCTTTACCACTCATTGGGCTAGCGCTAATAGTCGCGAGCTTTGGCTATATTCTGTTCCAATACACGGACTACGGCGTCAGTCCTTTCACCTTCAGATACCTGAGCAACCCCTACCCGCCACCAACTCAGGTACTTATGTACCATGGTCTTTGGCAGCACTTTTATGTCAATCAAGGTAGAAACTGTCTGTAAACGGGCATCGGCCAATGCGTCGACCAATTGTTGTTCGGTGGAAACACGGTATGTTTTACAACCATAGGCAGCAGCTAGCATGGCGAAATCTACTGGAACAAAATTACCATCCAGTTGACCAGTTTCCTGATTGCGGAAGCGGAATTCAGTGGCATAGCTATCCATGCCATGTTCCATCTGGAGATTATTTATGCAGCCATTGGTCATGTTATCGAACAGTATCACGTTGATTTTGCAGCGCTCTTGGATAGAGGTGACCAGTTCGGAATGCAGCATCATGAAGGCACCGTCGCCGACTAACGAATAGACTTCACGGCTAGGTTCGGCCAGCTTCACACCCAATGCCGCACTGACTTCATAACCCATACACGAATAGCCATATTCAACGTGGTAACCATTGATCCCTTTGGTACGCCAAACTCGCTGTAAATCACCGGGTAGACTACCGGCTGCCGCAACAATGACGGCATCATGAGGCAATTGATTATTGAGTACACCCAGCACCTGGCTCTGCGTCAAGAATGAGCCAGTTTTCTGGATAAACTCAGCAAAAACGTGTTCACGATCCAAGTGGTCATTTATTTCAGGGATGAAATCCTCACCGCAGTACTCTACCTGATAGACTCGCTGTGTTTCTGCCAATTGTTCAGCACGCATCCGGGCGATTTCACCACCCCAGCCAGCCTGATAACCGGTGCTACCAAGCTGTTGATGCAATGCTGACAGAGCTTCACGCGCATCAGCCAGCAATTGCAAACCATCCAGTTTGCCAGCATCAAAAGCGCTAACATTAATATTGAGGAATGAAACGTTCGGGTTCTGGAATAACCATTTTGATGATGTTGTGAAATCGGAATAGCGCGTGCCAACACCGATCACTAGATCAGCCTGTTTTGCCAATGTATTCGCGGCCAAACAGCCTGTTTCACCAATACCGCCGAGATTCAATTCATGTTCGGAGCTGATAGTGCCTTTACCGGCTTGCGTCTCTACCCATGGCAAACCAAAGCATTCAGAAAATCGTTGTAATGCTTGACCCGCTTGCGAATATTTCACCCCTCCGCCACACACCAAAATCGGTTTACGCTTTGAGGTCAACAGAGCAATGGCATCAGCCAGCATTGCAGCACTGGCAGGTCGCCGATCAAGGCGATGGATTCGTTTTTGGAAGAAATAGTCTGGGTAATCATAGGCTTCTGCTTGAACATCTTGCGGCAGACAAAGTGTCACCGCGCCAGTCTCTGCGGGATCGGTCAGTACCCGCATCGCATTTATACACGCACTCATCAGCTGTTCTGGCCGCGTTATGCGATCCCAGTATTTACTGACCGGCTTGAATGCATCATTGGTGCTGATACTAAGATCATGAGACTGTTCAATTTGTTGCAGCACGGGATCAGGTTGGCGCGATGCAAACACATCGCCGGGAAGTAATAACAGTGGAATGCGGTTAGCCGTTGCCGTCGCTGCCGCAGTAATCATATTAGCGCTACCTGGCCCGACAGACGATGTACAAGCATAGATCTGCTGACGCAGTTTTTGTTTGGCAAAACCGGTTGCAGCATGGGCCATTCCTTGCTCATTTCGCCCCTGATGAACCACTAAGTCACCACAATTTTGTTCCAGTGCTTGCCCAATCCCCAGCACGTTACCATGGCCAAAAATAGCAAAAATCCCTTTGATAAATTTGATTTCCTGACCATCAACTTGCAGGTATTGATTGTCCAAAAATCGGACTAATGCCTGTGCAGTGGTTAGCCGAATCTTATTCATTTACCCATCCTTTGCTCTGTTTGCGCGACACCATGGTGACCGAAATACATCCAGCCCCTAAGGATACGTAGCCAAGAGAGGAAGCAAACTTGGTGGCTTCCACTATGCTGGCGACAGTAAGTTGAAACATAGTAGGGATTATAAACAAATATTTTTTTCATAAAATAACATTACAGAAGAAACATTTCATTATGCGATGAAGATCAAATAATCCAGTAAACGCTGAAACTACTGAACCACTCGCGACCCGTTCTATGCAGCGTTACCTTTACGCATCAAAATCAACATATATTACATTGATATTATTCAGTTATATTGCACTTTAATCTCTACTTCTACTCACCGAAAAAGCCACTAATAACTTGCGTAAGGGTTTAGCCTAAGTCCCATATTCTTGGGTGATATAAGGCTTTTATCCGCGTCACATAACCGGGGAATAAATTCCATTTAACCTTGAACTTGAAATTTTTATTCCTCATACTGTTTTTCGAAACGCCATTACAGATTCATTTCATCGATCATTGTCGGGGCTTGGTTTAATACAGAAGGAAATGGGGATGGGTACACAACACAAAGTGCTGGATGTCATATGTATCGGGCGCATTGCCGTCGATTTTTATGGGCAACAGATTGGTGCTCGTCTGGAAGATACCAGTACATTTGCCAAATATTTAGGCGGATCATCAGGTAATGTTGCTTATGGTACAGCGATTCAGGGATTAAAGTCAGGCATGCTGGCACGTGTAGGTGATGAACATATGGGCCGTTTTTTACGCGAGGAATTACAGCGTGTTGGGGCCGATACTCGTTTTCTGATTACTGATAAACAGCGCCTGACCGGGTTGGTTATTCTCGGTATCAAAGATCAAGAGACTTTTCCTCTGATTTTTTATCGTGAAAACTGTGCAGATATGGCCCTGACGCCGGACGATATTGACGAATCTTATATCGCTTCATCAAAAGCGTTGGCAATTACCGGCACACACCTCTCTCACCCAAACACCCGTGCAGCAGTGCTAAAAGCATTGGAATATGCTCATAAACATGGTTTACGGGCGGCCTTGGATATTGATTATCGCCCAGTATTATGGGATCTAACATCACTCGGAGATGGTGAAACACGTTTCATTGAGTCGCAAAAAGTGACGCAGGAATTACAGGAAGTACTGCATCATTTCAATTTAATCGTCGGTACTGAAGAAGAATTCCACATTGCAGGTGGTAGCACCGATACCCTGACAGCACTGCAAAATGTACGTAAGGCCACACAGGCAACACTGGTCTGCAAGCGGGGAGCACAAGGTTGTTCCGTGTTTGAAGGAGACATCCCCACAAATTGGGAAGTCGTAAAACTGCACTCAGGTGTCCGGGTCGAGGTCCTCAATGTGCTGGGTGCTGGCGATGCATTTATGTCTGGCCTACTTCGTGGTTATCTTAATGATGAGGGCTGGGAACAGGCTTGCCGTTATGCTAATGCCTGTGGAGCGCTGGTTGTTTCGCGTCATGGTTGTGCGCCAGCCATGCCGACCAAAATCGAATTAGATGATTATCTTAGCCGTGAAAATTCTGTTCCACGCCCAGATCGTGATGCCCGCCTTAATCATTTGCACCGAGTGACCACACGTAAACAGCAATGGCCTGAACTTTGTGTCTTCGCCTTTGATCACCGCAAGCAACTGGCTGATATGGCCCGTGAGGCCGGCGTTGGTGAAGAACGGATCCCTAAACTCAAAACATTACTACTACAGGCCGCGCAACAGGCGGCTCAAGAATCTGGCTTAGAGCATAAAAGTGGCATTCTGGCGGATACAACTTATGGTCAGGAAGCACTCAATACCATTACCGGGCAAGGGTGGTGGATAGGCCGACCCATTGAGTTACCCAGTTCAAGACCGTTACAGCTCGAACATGGCAATATTGGTTCCCAACTTATCGATTGGCCACTGGAACATGTTGTGAAGTGCCTAGTTTTTTATCACCCCAAAGACAGTGCAAAGCTACGCCAGCAACAAGATGAACTGATTCTTGATGTCTATCATGGATGCTGTAAAACAGGGCATGAACTGCTATTGGAAGTGATCTTACCTGAAGATAATGATGATAAAGATGAGCGTTATTATATTGAAACTATGGCTCATTTCTATCAGCTCGGTATTCAGCCGGATTGGTGGAAACTACCACCGCTAAGCGCCGAGAACTGGCAACAAGTTGGCAAATTGATTGAAGCGCAAGACCCCTATTGCCGTGGGGTACTCATTCTGGGTTTAGACTCCCCAGAAGCCATGTTAAAAGCAGGTTTTGCCGCAGCTGCACAGGCACCATGGGTGAAGGGTTTTGCCGTCGGCCGGACCATTTTTGGGCAGGCATCACGCCACTGGTTACAGGGTGAGTTGAATGATGCACAGCTGATTGCACAAGTGAAACAAAATTACCAAACGCTAATTGGGTATTGGCGTGACTATCGTCCAACAGTCTGAATCTAACACTGCCTTATAGGCGCTGACGTGTGAATACGTCGGCGCCATTATGCCGCTATCTACGCTATTTACTCCTTATACGCCCGAAAAAATCCTGATTTTTATCAAACTTAATAAAGTAAACTCTTTAGGTTAACCGCATTTCCTTTAAGATGGTTTTGTGAACTGATTCAAGTTGTAATGAAATAAAATAAAATGCCAATATCAGTAAATGAAATTTTCAAACCATCTGTTAGAATGCCTGACAGATAGCACCTTAATTTTCCTCTGCCGTGGGCCGAATGGATGAATAACCCTACTCAACTTTCATTGTTACAAGACCAAATTCGTCATCGTTATGAGACGTTAAGCAAACGCCTAAAACAGGTTGCCCGTTATATCTTGGATAACAGTAATAGCATTGCTTTTGATACGGTTGCTTCCATTGCGGCTCAAGCCAGTGTGCCACCTTCGACCTTAATTCGATTTGCCAATGCCTTTGGTTTCAGTGGCTTTAACGAAATGAAACAGGTATTTCGTCAACACCTGATGGAAGAGACGGTGAACTATACCGAGCGTGCTCGGTTGTTCCGCCAAACCTCCACAGATGGTAATACTGCACCAGAGAAACCGTCTGAAATACTGAATGTATTTACCATGGTCAATGCGCAAGCTCTGCAACAATTGGCAGTACAAACCAGTGCAGAACAGCTGGATAAAGCAGTTGAGTTGTTGAAAAACGCCGAAAATATCTATGTCATTGGCTTACGTCGCTCATTCAGCGTCGCGTCTTATCTAACCTATGCGCTACGCCATTTGGAACGGCGCGCTTTCTTGATTGATGGATTAGGTGGCATGTTTGCTGAACAGTTGAGCATGGTAAAACCTAAAGATGTCGTGATCGCCATCAGCTATTCGCCCTATGCGCAAGAAGCACTAGAACTGGTGGAGCTAGGCGCTAAAAGTGGTGCCCAGCAGATTGCGATTACGGATAGTCAGGTTAGCCCATTAGCGGCTTTCAGCGATGTGTGCTTTGTGGTGCGGGAGGCTCAGGTTGATGGATTCCGCTCGCAAGTTGCATCTATGTGCCTGGCGCAAACACTGGCGGTTTCATTGGCGCTGAATAACGCAAAGGCATAACGTCTAAAGCGCGGCTCTAGCTATTCCTGCCAGGAAGTGCATGATCTCAGTAGATTCATCAATGGGTAGAATTCTTTCTACCCATCCGCATTATTCTAATAGCCGTGAATTAGCCTTTCTTTACCGGATACTGATCACTATTGATCCAAGCGTGATCTTTCTCCCAAGTAAATCTCCATAGCCGTACTGGCCCTGCCATCACATTTAAATAATAGCTGTCATAGCCTGCCAATGTTGCCACTGGGTGATAACCCTTTGGCACTTTCACCACATCACGGTTATAAACCGGCATACATTCATCCAGCGAACGATCGTCGGTATACACCCGCTGCATACAGAAGCCTTGTTCTGGATTCAGCCGGTGATAATAGGTTTCCTCCAGATAGGTTTCATCTGTTGCATCTTCTTGATCATGCTTATGGCTCGGGTATGAACTGGTATTCCCTTCATCGGTATAGACTTCAACCACCAGCAAACTGTCCGCAGGTTCGCTGTCAGGTAAAATATTATGAACCAACCGTTGGTTACGCCCCTTTCCGCGCTGCTCAACACTGACATCTGCAGGTGTAATCAAACGGGAAGGTAAATGCCCTTTTGCTGGGGCACGGCATACAGCCAACTCCAGATCGGTCTCTGCCACGACTTTCACATGATCATGATGAGGGACATATACAGAATAAGGTGGTGTTCGCTCGAACGGACTCATGCGTTTGCCAATATGTGGATATTCAGCTCGTTGTGTTGAAACTGAAGCAATGCCTGCTATCAGTACTAGACAAAGTTCATTGTCACCACTGTCCAGGATTAATGTCTTACCCGCCGAGAGGCGATAAACATCAAACCCAACAAAACGCCAGCCCGCATTCTCTGGTGAAATATGCTGAATACGCTCATTCGCATCCGGCGACTGACATTTGGCAAGCAGTGAAGGCATAATGACTCTCCTATTAACAGCATGAAATTATTCGAAAAAACACCATCTATTGCATTAACCCAGCGTTGGCATACTGTATTCTGAAACAGTTTGTTGCCCCGTAGGCCAACGAGCTGTGGTTGTTTTCATCCGCGTATAAAAACGCACACCATCAGTACCGTGGACATTTAATGCACCGAATACAGACCGCTTCCAGCCACCAAAGCTGTGGAATGCCATTGGAACTGGAACCGGCACATTGACACCCACCATTCCAGCCTGAACTTCATGGACGAACTGCCGAGCATAATGGCCATTGCTGGTAAAAATAGCGCTCCCGTTACCAAATTCATGGCTATTCACGGTATCAATTGCTGTTTGGTAATCAGGAACTCTGACAATACCCAGTACTGGGCCAAAGATCTCTTCCCGATAAATCTTCATATCAGGAGTGACATGGTCAAATAATGTGCCACCGACATAATACCCTTGCTCATAGCCAGCAACTTTATAATTACGGCCATCTGTAACTAACGTCGCACCCTCTTTAACCCCTTGAGCAATGTAACCAATGACTTTTTCCTGGTGGGTGGCTGAAATTAACGGCCCCATCTCATTCTCTTCCCCACCTTGCTGAATACCAGGGCCAACACGCAATCGAGCAATAAGTGGTTTTAGCTTTTCGATTAACTTATCTGCTGTGCTATCGCCAACGACAACCGCGATAGGCAATGCCATACAACGCTCACCTGCGGATCCAAATGCGCCACCCATCAATGCATTTACCGTGGCATCCAGATCAGCATCCGGCATGATGATCGCCTGATTTTTTGCGGCGCCAAAAGCTTGTACACGCTTCCCATGAGCACTGGCCGTCGTGTAAATATGTTCAGCAACGGTGGATGACCCAACAAAGCTGACTGCCTGAATTCGTGAGTCAGTGCAGAGTTGGGCAGCACTTTCATTTGAACAGTGAATAACATTGAACACACCATCCGGTAATCCAGCTTCAGTTAATAACTCAGCCAAACGAACAGAAGCAGAAGGGTCTAGCGCAGGCGGTTTCAATATAAAAGTATTGCCGCAAGTTAATGCGACAGGGAACATCCACATTGGCACCATTGCTGGGAAATTGAATGGCGTTATACCAGCCACGACACCCAACGGTTGCATCATTGAGAAGCTATCGACACCAGTACCGACATCTGCGGAGTATTCACCTTTCAATAAGTGTGGGATACCACAGGCGAACTCGACCACCTCTAAGCCGCGAGTGATCTCTCCCAATGCATCGGAATAGACTTTGCCATGCTCGCGGACAATCAATTCAGCCAGTTCATCACGGTGTTGTTCAATCAATGCCTTAAAGTTGAACATGATACGGGCGCGGCGCAGAGGAGTAGTACGTGACCAGTCGGCAAACGCATGATGAGCAACCCCGATGGTCTGATAAACTTCCTCAGCAGTGCTTTGCGTCACCCGACCCTCAACCTTACCGGTGGCAGGATTATGAATATCGGCAGTCTGGTTGCTGGAACTCAGAGAATTCTTCCCGCCAATAAAGTTACTCACAATTTTCATGTCTCACCCTCTTCTTAATAGCGGCTATCGCAAGGGTCATTGAAAATGGCTATATGCCGGACACCTAACGGACCATGCGCTCAATCAGTAAGGGTTATCTTGTTGTTGAGCCAAGATAGCCCGCAAGGCGACCAGCCGCCAGAAAGGCGAAAAACCAGCCGATATGCAGACTCTATTCTATTGAAAAAAAAGTTTCAAATAACTTTCTTTAGAAATTTTGTTTTGTGCGATACCTCGCAAGTTCCTGCAAGCCTTCCAAGCAATCATGAAAATGTCCAGATCATCTCCGCATTGTGTTCATCCGCCTGCAATTTCTCATCTTTTCCGCTTGAATAAGCTGCTAATGTAAAAAAAAACAAACGCAATCAGTTGGCTCTTTGTCGCCTTAAGTCGCCTTTGTAAGATTTTTTTTAGCTCGATATTTGAGCTGGATCGAAAAATTAATGTTCCGTTATTTAATAAAAATGAAATGAATGTTCTTATTAAAATCAGTATGCACGTTACTTCAATCCAACTCTTGCCCTGCCTATTTCTCTCAACAGGTTAATGCAGCAGGTTGGCGACAAGGGACACTAAACGGAGTTTTTATGGCATATCAGCAAAAAAGGAATACCGGCTATGTGTTACGGATCTGCGGCATCGCCGCTCTCGGTGGCATCTTATTCGGCTACGACACTGCGGTTATCTCAGGTGCGATCGATTCACTGAAAAGTTACTTTAACCTTAGCCCAGCAGAAACCGGATGGGCAGTATCCAATGTTGTCATTGGTTGTGTGATTGGGGCATTTATCTCAGGCCCGATAGCAGGCCGTTGGGGGCGCAAAAAAGCGTTGATGCTGGCTGCGGCTCTATTTACTATTTCCGCTATCGGCGCTGCACTTGCAACCACTTTCACGGTATTTGTCATCTACCGAATTATCGGCGGATTGGCGGTAGGATTGGCCTCAACGGTTTCTCCCATGTATATGTCGGAGGTCTCCCCTAAAAATATGCGTGGCCGAGCACTGAGCATGCAACAATTTGCCATTGTATTTGGGCAGATCGTGATTTTTTACGTTAACTATAAAATTGCCAGCCAAGCCACAGAGCTTTGGTTGATTGAATATGGCTGGCGCTGGATGATTGGTTCAGCCGTTATTCCCTGTGCACTATTTTGTATCTTTGTTTTCTTTATTCCTGAATCTCCGCGCTGGAGCGTAATGGTGGGAAGAGAAGCTCAAGCATTAGCGATGCTCACCAAGGTCTCCAATGCCAGCCATGCTCAGAATGTGCTGAACGAAATAAAAATGTCACTGGCAGAAGATCGGCAACAGCATAAAAATCGACTGAACTACCAAGATTACAGAGTGCGTTTTATTATTTTTGTCGGCTGTATGCTGGCAATGTTGCAACAAGTGACTGGCGTGAACGTCATGATGTATTACGCGCCAGTCGTGCTGAAAGTCGTCACCGGTAGCATGCAAGAAGCGCTATTCCAAACCATCTGGCTCGGCGTACTTCAACTGGTTGGGTCGGTTATTGGTGCGGTGTTAATGGATCGCATGGGACGCTTACCACTAATGCGCTTTGGCACTATCGGCACCATCCTCGGATTACTGATTACCTCATTTGCCCTCTACAACCAGTCGACTGGTTATCTGGCACTGTTCGGTATGCTGTTCTTCATGATTTTCTACGCACTTTCATGGGGCGTAGGGACATGGGTACTGATTTCTGAAATATTTCCGAACCGCATGCGAGCGCAAGGTATGAGCATTGCAGTCGGTTGCATGTGGGTGGCCAACTTTGCTGTTTCACAAAGCTTCCCGATGATGAATGACCAACCTTATCTTTCATCACAATTCCACGGTGCCTTCCCAATGTGGATTTTCGCCATTTGCTGTTTATTCAGTTATTGGTTTATCTGCCGCTTTGTACCAGAAACCAAAGGGGTGGCACTGGAACATATGGAAGAGACCATGCTAGCAAAACGATCGAAAAAATCATTAGCAGAGGCCATACCAGTGGTTCCTAGTGAGAGTAAGTAACATCTTTATCGAGTAAGTTTTTCTATCGGCCATTATTTATTGAACGGTTAATTTCCGGGTCTCTTGGCTCGGAAAATAAATATATCTCAAGCAGTCACCATAGCAGGAGCAAATATCATGTCCATTGCACAAAATCGTTTCTGTATTAATCGTAAAATTGCCCCCAATTTAAGTATTGAAAGCTTTTTCCGTCTGGTTAAAAAATGTGGCTTAAATAAGGTTGAGTTACGCAATGACATGCCAAGTGGGAAAGTGACTGACGAGTTGACCACCGCACAACTTAATGCGCTGGCAAATGAATATGATATTGAGATTGTCACTATCAATGCCTTGCAATATTTCAACCTGCCTGAGCGCCGTTCTGTGCTGTTGCAAGAGGCAGAAGAGATGCTAAAACTGGCGCAAGCGATTCATTGCCATGGAGTTATCCTGTGCCCAAATTGTAGTACCAGTGATAAGCGTTCAGCCGAGCAAAAAGAGCAAGACACACTGGATGCCCTACTGTTGCTGGCACCGCTATTTAAAAAATATCAGGTCACTGGTTTAGTAGAACCTTTAGGTTTCGGCATCAGCTCATTACGCTCTCATCTGCTGACGCAATCCATCATCCACAAATCAGCCGCGCCCTACAAAATGGTATTAGATACCTTCCACTACTACCTGAGTGATATCGCTCAGGCTGAGTTTGATGCGCATATTGACGTCAATACGATTGGACTGGTGCATCTTTCCGGTGTCGAAGAGGCAAGATTGAAGTCCACATTAACTGATGAAGACCGCATCATGCTAAGTGATAAGGATAAATTGAACAGCAAGCAGCAGGTAGCCAATCTTGAACGGTTGGGTTATCAGGGAATATATGCTTTTGAGCCATTCTCCTCACAGCTGAATACTTGGTCAGAAGCCGATATTGAAAGAGAGATTCGCCAGAGCATTGCCTATTTGCAAAGTTAATAAGCCAAGCGAATAGGCAGAACAAGTAACAGCACTGCGAGTGATGGTCTGGCTGGGCGTGTTATCGCAGAGCTTAAGGGATATTTTCGGGATGTCTGTAGGAGCAGCCATCCCGAAACAGTGACGATTTTGGGAAGTACTCACGATACTGGGTAACGCTAACGACATGGATACAGATCAGATAATGCTAACCACCTTGGATAAGATTGTATTGCTACCCTTTTGCCATCAGTGCCCTAGCTATTTGATGCTGCGCCCCCCAACGAACAGCCAAACTTGCGGCACCGGCCAAGGTAATCAAAACGACAACCCCAGTCCAACCAAATCGTTCCAACATCAAACTACCCAAGGCGGACCCCATCGCCATGCCTATAAACATACCAGTAAATAACAAAGCATTAAGCCGACTGCGAGCCGCAGGCTCCAAGCTATAGATAATGGTTTGATGTGCCACCAACGAGGCTTGAACACCAAAATCAAAACCAATTGCGCTGATCACAATAAGCCCTATTTGAAAATGAAGCGGTAACAAGGGCAAGAGGAACAGAGCAGCAAATGACAGAGTTGCCAGACCAGAACCGATAAGGGTAACAACTTGTGGCCCACGGCGATCGGCCAATGTACCCGCTAAAGGAGCAGCCAATGCACCAGCAGCACCTGCCAAACCAAATGCACCTGCGACCGCACTTCCAAGGTGGTATGTGTCTTGTAACATTACAGCCAGCGTTGACCAAAATGCGCTGAACCCGACGGACAGTAAGCCCTGTGACAACGCTGCCCGACGTAAATCTTTAAACTGGAGCCATAAATGGCTCATCGATGCGAACAGTGCCGGATAACTCAGTATCGAGGTTGCGGGGACCTGCGGCAAGCGGCGCCATATGACGAGAGTAATCAAAATGACGGATAACGATGCCCCCATATATAGCGACCGCCATCCGAAGTATTCGGCGACAAAACCGCTGAGCACTCGAGACAGCAAAATGCCCAAGAGTAAACCTGTCATCACCGTTCCGACTGTTTTCCCTCGTTGTGCTGCCGAAACCAACGTAGCGGATGCTGGCACGATATCCTGCGCCATGGTTGCAGCCACCCCGATAACAAAACTCGTGACCAACAAGCCATGGATATCGGGAACAAAACCACTGAACAGCAGCGCGGCAGTCAGCAAAATGCCCTTCAATAAAATGATCATCCGACGGTCATGGCGATCGCCTAATGGGGCGAGTAACAAAATGCCCAATGCATAACCAATTTGTGTCAATGTCGGCACCATGCCCACCGTCCCGACACTAGCCTGCAAGTCAGTACCCATGACACCCAACAGTGGCTGACTGTAATAAATTGATGCGACGCTGAGGCCCGCGCCAGTTGCCAACATCAGAACTGTGCGGCCAGAAAGAGGGCGCTCGGTACTTTCTGCATGGCTAGAGGTGGTTTGAATGACTGACATGATGGCTACCTATAGTGATGTTGAGCCGCTATTTTTGCGTGCGCAGCCCTATCTTGGTAGTCGCTTGGGGAGTAAAACTGTTATACGCTTAACGTATGACTGAGCCTAATTTAGCAAGCATCGATCGTATAGAGTTGATGCAAACATTTATACGTATTGTCGAGGCGGGGAGTTTATCCGGGGCGGCAGTGCGCTTGGGTACCAGCCAGCCGACTATCAGCCGCCGGTTGCAGACACTGGAGCGCTTACTGGGTCTAAAGTTATTACAGCGCACGACCCACATCATGAAGTTGACCGACGATGGCGAGCGCTGCTATTCCCATGCTAAGTCACTGATTGATAGCTGGAATACCATGGCTGATGACTTGCGTGGTGCGACAGATGAACCCAGAGGGTTGCTGCGGGTTTTGGTTCCACACGCTTTCGGGCAAGACCAGTTAATCAAGCCACTGAAAGAGTATCTGCGCCGTTATCCGAAGATGAGTGTTGAGTGGATGCTCAACGACCGTCGGCCCGATTTTATTGCAGAAGGCATTGATTGTGCCATTCAAGTCGGCGCGGTAACCGACCCTTCGGTGGTGGCGATCTTGCTAGCCGAAATACCGCGTATTGTGGTTGCCGCACCTGAACGGCTGGCCGGTAAGCCAATACCGACGCATCCTGAACAATTGCAGGGTTTTCAGTGGCTAGCATTAAATTCGTTCTACCGTAATGAAGTGGTATTGAGCCACAAAACAGATGGTGAAATCTATCGGCTGGCCATTCAGCCACAACTTAGCACCGACAGCCTATATGCATTACGTAACGCCGCATTGGCTGGGCTAGGTGCGGGGATCGCCTCAACCTGGGTGATAAGCGATGACCTTGCACAGGGACGGTTAGTGCATTTGACGCCAGATTGGCAGGGGCTACCTTTACCTATATATCTGGTTTATCCCCATGCCAGCTTTTACCCCGCCAGACTGCGGGCATTTCTTGATATTATGCGCCAAGCCATGCCGAGTCTAGCCGGAACACAAAGCCCAACCAAACTGTCGCGATTCAAACGAAGTTAAAGGAGAGAAGTGATGCCAACACGTCGCGAGTTTCTGATGATGAGTGCCGGAGCCGACCTCTTACTCGCGGTTCCTGTTTTTACCCGTAATGGCATTCAGTATGAACAAACGGCACCGGCAATTACGCTAATTTTTGGAAGCCTTAACCGCTCGGTTCAAGCTCCTTTTGTAACAATGCTTAATTCATGCTTATCTATTGATAAGAAAAAGTAATACTGGCAAGTGCATTCGCGGTGCCTGGCCGTAGATCGCCCTTGCGGATATACCGCGCCTGGAAAGGCAGATTCAGTGTTTGTGCCTGGCCGGTGGTTTGAACAAAAAATTGATTGAGCGTCCCTGAGGCCGAGCTGTCCGGCCCCAGCATAAGCGGACCATTACCGTTATAGAAAAATTCCACACCGACACCTGCGGCGGTTGAGTCACTGGTTAATGAGACGACAGAGGAGCTGTTCGCGGGGTTAGCCTGATCAGTTATCACTGCGTTCACGGCAATGTTTTCATCACAACCCAATGCAACGTTGAAGCTACCAAAGGCGGATGTACTGCCGACTGAGGGAAGTGTGCGGACATCAATTACCCCAAGATCCACATCGGCGGCTTTGGTCATGACCGTACATCCGGATGCCTTCACCGTGATAGTGACAGGATTGATGATCACACGCGCAGTTTTCACCTCATTGTTATAAGCCGTCAGTACTGCGGCATCGATAGAGCGAGTCTGGTACACGCCGGAGGTGAGTGTATTACCTGTTTTGATAAACGTCACTTTTGCTGACCAGCCCAGATCCGGACTGGAACTGCTGGTCCCTGGTGCTGGATACGTCTGGGTCAGTCCGTCCTGAAGCGGTATATAGACTGAGCTATTGAAATCTTTCACTCCAATAATAAACCCTACGCCAGTCACCCCAGTTTCAAAAATGGTGTAATTAACACCATCGACATTTACCGATGCACCTGTAGAGATTGCACCGCTACCTGGCATCATTGTGCCTTTTGTACAATAAACGAAATAACCGCACCAGAATACCTGCTGAACAGATGCAGTCGCACTCCAGGTAGAGCCTATAATATTACCGGGCTTCACCGAATCAGCAGGTCCTGAATAGTTCATCGGCTGTGGAGATAACGTAATATCGGACTTCCAATCCAACGCATAAGCCTTACTTATGCAGTAAAGCGAAAGAATAATAGTGAAAAATAATCGTATCATTGATACTCCAATACCCAAGTGGCAATGGCTGAGACAGGTCCGGGGCTGACTGGTGAACCGGTTGCAGCAAGACGTGCGTGAAATTTCATCTGAACATTCTCCGCACCGGGTGTTCCCAGAACATCTGTTTGCCTATTTAGTGCAAGAGGCTGTTCGTCTTTATTCAGTAATTCAACGGCAACGCCTGTGGCACTACCGTCATCAACCTTAATAAGATCTGCCGCATCACCGTCCGGAGTGCCGACAAAACGAATTTTCACCCCCGTAAACGTTGGCCCACACTCTTCCAGATTGATAAAAAAGGGGGTTTTAATATTGCTAACCCCATGACTAACACCGAACTGTTTTGTGGCGATGTTTCCCAACGGGACTGTCTGCATTTTCGAATCCGTTGACACAGTACAGGTGTTACCAATCAGTTTTCCCGTCACTGATACCAGCACATCGTAAGCCAGCACAGGGGGCGGTAAAAACGAAAGCGCCAGTATTGTCAGTAATGGCATTCTTGAGATTATTGACATACCAACTCCTGCGAATAGAGGCCCGTGTTTGGGTTGTAATATTTTTTATCCAGTTGATAACGGGCTGTACAGGATTTATCACTGCCAGCTCCCCATACCGCCCGCAGTGTTCCTTGCTGCGGTAGCCCGGATAGATAAAGACTTCCCTCATCACCGATGATGCTGCTGTTAGTGCTTTCATCAGTCAGAGAGACAATAGTGCCAAATGGAAGAACACCATTTTTATAGCGAACGAAAAACATCGCTTTCATACCAACTTTGGTGGAGATAGTCGCTCTCACCAGTGCGCCTTCGGTTGGTGTTTTGCTAATAATTGTATTGTCCAGTTCAACGCCTTCGCCTGCCGTCGTAGCATCCATTTCGACCCGGTTTACACGATAAGGGGTGGCAAACGGAACCACGGCATAACCACGGCTGTCGGTTTTAACGCCTCGATGGCTACGGATAGCGACATCACTCGCGCCCTCCGCTTTAATCAGAATATTGGTATTACCCAATGGTTGGCTTAATGTCAGGCCATCTTCATGTAGCACTGCACCACCACTCATACCGTAACTCAGGTTGCGAGCATTTTTGGAATAACCATAACCGAGGTTGTAATCACCCCTTGCCCCTTGGTAACGAAGGGCCAGATCACCGCCATACTGCTGCTGGGCGCTGTAACGCTGGTTGGCGCTATAGAATAAATTTTCCTGCCCCGGCACATATCCGTTAAGACCCACATTGCTTATGGTGCCGGATGAATCAGAGTGCGTCAGAGCATAATTTGCACGCGTTGACAGCGCAGGATCCCCTAACGGTAACGATAGCGACAACGAGAAAATATTCTCTTTTTTGCTGTCATACAGACTGGTACTTCGCTGGTAGCTAACACCGTAGGAAACACGACCGAGCGTGCTATTCCACGCAAATTGAGCACTTTCAGCGGATTTATCTGATTTCCAGTAAGTCTGTTTATCCCACGACAACGATAACGCGCCAGCCTCTCCCATACTTTGTGACAAAACCACCTGATTTCTGGATTTACGTGACAAGGCCAGATTGTAGACATTCTCATAATTAGTGCTGATGGAACCATCAGCCTCTGTTATCAGCGCCACATTTCCACCTTGCATCCTTTTATAGGTGGTATCACTCAATTCATAGAAGCCATCAGAGGAGAAGAACCACGAATTTAAATTGAGTCTTGTCCCATAGTCGTTCACCAATTTGTTGTAGCGCAGACGCAACGCATCACCACTGTAGCTATTTCTGTCAGCCAACACGCTTTGGGCATGAGTCATATCAATGGAATAGGCCCCTAGGCGCCCAACGTTTTGCCCGATCCCCATCGCCAGCCCAGTGTAATTTTCTGAAAACTGAGCGCCGCCATAGAGCGTCAAGCCATATTTCCAGCCCCAAAATGCTTCAGTTTGCATAATAAGGGGGGAGTCCTGGTTTTCGTTCGAGCGGAAATAGCCAACTCCAGCGGCATATTTAAATTGGCCCGGACGTACCAGATTCGGCACGCTAGCAAAAGGCACCGTGTAATGCGTTTCAGTACCGTTAGCTTCTTGGATCGTAACGGATAAATCGCCACCAGAAGACGTCGGATACAGATCGTTCAATACAAACTCTCCGGGGGATACGGAGGTCTGATAAATAATATTGCCATTCTGACGCACAGTGACAGTGGCGTTACTGCGCGCGATGCCACGGACTTCAGGGGCGTAGCCGCTCAGGCTAGTCGGCAGCATATTATCGTCAGTATTCATTGCCACACCTCTTAGCCCCACTGAGCTAAAAATCTGTGAGGAGGTGTTGGTTTCACCCAAATAGAGCTGAGACTGTAATGCGGGTAAATCCCGTTGAACCCACGTTCGGACATGCGTCAGGCCATCATCCGTATTTTTTGTCCATGTCGAATAATCACGAAAACGCCATGGACCAAAATTCATTCCGCTGTTCAAACCAATAAACATCTGATTGTCTATTTCTCGTTTCTCACGATGATATTCATTACGAGATCCATTAACGACGTAATTCAGCCAAGCAGAACGAATGCCATCTTCCCAACTCTTTGGGTTGATATAACCCCGAGGCACATTCAACATATATCGCTGTGGCAAATTAAAATAAACAGACAACTTATTTTGATCAAAAGAGATCTGCACGTCTGGAAAATGATCTCCTAGAAAATAACATTGGTCATCAACTGGGGAGAAATTACCTTGTGTTTGAGTGATATCAATTAACATTGATTTCATCTGTTCTAATGTCAAACATGGCTCAAGTACGGAGTTATCTTTCTCTTTGTTAGTGCTAAATTTTACGTCCCCTGTAAATACGTATTCTTCGTTTACGTATATGCTGACATTATATTCACCTGGAGGTAATTCACGCCCATCATTAACCCAAGATAGATCCGCAACACTATCACTTTCGCCATTAAGAAATGCGGGATTAAAATGAATATCATTCTGTGCGTGAACTACGCTTCCAAATAAAAATTGGGAAAGCAGAACGCAATTTATTTTCATCCTCACTCTATACACTCTCATTTACTCTGAATTGTTATAACTTAATGTGTTGTTAACGAAAGAGAAGTTTCCGACGTCCAGGCGCCATAATCATTGATCGCCTGGTAAGTAAGCTGTCGAGCGTTGCTGAATGACTCTTCAAGTATCACGCTATCTTTGGGTGGAATCATTAACGGTTTGACCGCTTTTCCATCCACTTTCATATTTATAGTCGTAATATGAAAAGGAGTCGGGTTAGTAAGTTTTATTTTACCGTTATGAAATTCGCCACTAAGATTTTTCCACTCATCATTATTGGCTTTCTTTGTCAGGGCATCAGGACGATAAAACAACTTAATACGACTCGCAGAAGCAAACTGTAAGGTATTAGTACTACTTTGTTTAGCCGTTTGAGGAATCGCTTTTACCGTTATCCAATAGAGTGTTTCACGATCTTGAGGTAATTGCTGTCCATTAAACATGACCTTAACCGCATTTTCCATTTCCGGTTTCAGAACAAATAGAGGTGGCGTGATAACAAAATCACTCGAGCGTTGCCCTTGGGAATTTTCAACCCATGACTGAATAAGAAAAGATAATTCTTTATCCGTATTTCTGACGTCTAATAAAGATTGTGAGACTGACCCTGAATAAACCATCCGGGTTACACCTAATCCTACTCCCCCTGCATAGACTGCAGATGTGCACAGAGAAGTGATCAATAAAATAAATATAGTCAGAATACGCATAATAAAAAACCTAGATGTTGGAATAAAATTTAAGGTCCAGCCATCCTTGCCAGACCTGTCGATTAAGAGTAAGTCAGGGTGTAAGTAGCAACAGTGCTCGCATCACCTGCAGTAGCTCCGCCATTCGGTGAATAGTATTTCGCACCAAAGTTTAATGTATTGACACCATCACGTAAGTTCACCGCGCTTGAGGCTTCACCTAATTTAACAGCCGTGCCCTCTTCGTTATAAAGGCGAACAGCTACATTCTGCGCAGTACCAGTACCGCCATTTGAACCTACTGCCAAGCTGGTAGGATCATCATTATTTGGCGTGCCACTGAAGGTGACGGCAACATCCTGGGAGACTGAAGAGTCGCAATCTTCCAAAACAATAGAGAATTTCTTCAGCGTTGGTGCTTCACTGGCTGCGGCACTCAAAGTCGCAGCTCTTACCTGCCCCATATCTACGTTAATGTTAGCGCTGTTGCTACTCACGGCGCAGGCGGTAGTCACAACGGAACCGTTAAAATTAATGGTTCCACCTGCAACTTCCGCAGCAAAGGAAGAGGCCGCCAGAGGAATCAGTGCTAACAAGCTGCACGGTAACAGCTTCTTGGCCAGAGATTTATTATGTACTTTCATGTGAATACCTTCTATATATTGATGTTGTGAAAAATAAGATAAAGTTAACCTTAAACAAAACAGTAAATCTGTTCTGTTTTTAATATTCGGTTATATTAGCGAAGTCTATTTTAAATGCCGTTAGAATACACTTCGATAAAACTCCCACCCCTGACGGGGTATTTACGAACACGAAATGCAAATTTTATTATCAAGCTAGATGTTATATATCCCATAAGGGGTTACAATTAAATCCAATACTTCAGATGCTATTAGCTAGCTAGAATCATTGCAGGATCAATCGCACAGCCAACTGAAGCAACTCTAGTTGCTACGAAATTAGGCGATAAAACAATGGTGTAACAGTATGAATTTTTAACGAATAACCAACCTTTCCAACATTAATAATAAAATCCTGATTTAAACCAATCGAAGTTAGTTTGAATTTTAATTCTCGTATCGTTTTCCATAATTGCTGACTAGATGCAACCAGGTTATGGTCTTCCCACACTTCCTTTAGGAAAGTTTCTTTTGAAACTGTGTGTTCACCTTTAGACACTCGAGTTAAAAGACATTTCAAAAACCTTACCATCACATCATTGAGGGCAACGGCACCCACAATCATTGAGCGCTCAGGAAACACTGCCGAGATTCTCGTTAATCTTTTATTGGCAATATCAAATTGAATATCATCATCAATAATAAAACCAAAAAGTCCATTTTCCATAAATCATACAGCCTTATTCAAATACGTATAGTATTCAATTTCCATTCCGATTGGTTATTAATGATATAGGGTATCCTCATCTCAAAGCAATCACATACATATGGCAAAGTATTTTCATGCCAACTTGGTATTTTTAGTATTTTTTATTATCATTCTGCATATTGCAGTTAATTTGTTCATTTATGTGTAAATTATTGGTTTTTTCATCTTAAAATCTCTCCACTTTTCTTGCTAGCATAAAAAGTTATTTTAATGTATATTTCCAGTGTTAACCCCTGGTAGTCATAGGGTTTTATCAAAAATATGATGAAAGCATCATTCTATGAAGCTAAAACCCATAAGTAATCTGTTATAACAGACAGTATCGTTGATACGTCATCTGCTATTTTGTTGCAGTACTCCTCCTCAATTCATTCTGTCATACAACAGTCTTTTCGCTCGTTCTGTTGTGTGAGATGAATACTAAGAGACAATCTGGAATTATCGTAATTAACTTTTTTTAATTAATTTTATTTAAGTTTATTAAAACTTATGTTTAGTTAATTCTAGGTAGGAAGATTCTACCAGCAAGGCATAGAGTTCATGGCTAAAGAATAGGGAGAGCCATTGATAGAGACAATCTAACCACTTGTTTTAATTTAATTAATTTATCTTATTAATAAATTTCGCCTTTCCCATTAGATATTGAATTACACTTAAATAAGGCAGAATTTATCCACAGTAGAATAATTTATTTTTAATCAGGGTATTAAAAATGCACACTAAATTTATTATTAATGGCAAGGTTTGCTTTTTATCTGATGAGCATCGATTGGAGCCGATAGGAGAGCAAGGGTCTGCCATTTCTTTGAACGTACCTGCTAGTCGGTGTTTATTATTACTACTTCAACGCAAAGGAAGCGTTATCAGTCAAAGTGACTTTGTTTATGAAGTTTGGGAAAGTAAAGGACAGTTTGCTAATGCCAATACCTATTTTCAAAATATACATTTATTACGCAAGGCTTTGAAGAATTCTGGCATTGAAGAAAACATCATTAAAACGGTACCAAAGGAAGGGATCCGATTTACAGGCACAGTAACATACCTCAATGAAGACAATTCAGGATCTACTACTGAGTCCACGGAGGACGATACAAGGAATATCTCCACCAAAGCATCAACGGATATACTGACTCCCGACGTGATTGATGTGGAAATAGAGCCACCATCCATGCCACTCTTTTCTAGTCAGATTATTTTATATGTCAAAATTTTTTTGATACTCAGTCTATTGAGTGTGTTCATTTCTCTTTTGTTAAACTTCCAGAATGACACCAGCCAAAACGCAGAATTTTTTTCAAACTATCAGCTAATTGGTGAAGTGAACCAGTGTAAGGTTTATGCCAGCAATACATCTATTCTGTGGCCCCGTAACGAGTATTTAAATTTCATCCATAATAAAAACATTCATTGCCAACCCGAACAGGTAGCCTACATAACGATAAATATATTTAGAACACGTGTACTCATCCATGTTTGTGATGAAAGCGTGAGTAATACTACATCCTGCTTAACAAAACTATATATTATAGAGAGTAAAAATGAACGGTAAAAGGACGCTCATTCTATTTGCCTTTTTAGTGGTGCTCGCCTTTTCTCCTTATATCGCAAAGGTAGTCTATCACTATCATTCAGATCACTTCTCATGCAAGGGGAGAATCAACTTCATCTATGATGACACAAGCTATAACGCACAAGTTAAATACACTTTTGATGGTGATAAGGGTGAAGTAGTCGCCGTGGGTGAACTCAGCAAATCAGGAAAGATGATCCGACGAATCTCGCAGCAATTATCATTTAATTACACTCGTCATGGTAATGAAATTGTTATGTTATCTACAAATTCAGCATTGAACGATGACCAAGCTAGAATGCTGGTTTCGTTCGTTCCTGATTTCTATCTATTTAAAGATCGAGGGTTGCGGATCCGCATTTATCAGCAAGGAGATGGGTATGTCTTTACAACCTTCAATATTCCAGTCTTTATCTGTACTAGAATATAATGCACCCTCGTAATTTTATTACAGTAATACCGTTTGTAAGTCATAGCAATTTCTAAAAGCTAGCTACTGTGCAGAAACAGTAAAGTCGGCCCGTAAGGGTAAAATTGGACAATAAAATGTGACCACCAAGACAACGTCAACTGAGGTAGATGGCGATCAGCAACCGTCCGTTACTCACCGTTGATACCTGCCAGTGCCAAAAAATAAGCCTCATCAGGAAATGATGAGGCTTATTGGTCATATTGGTGCAGTAATGACCTCCGTTACAACAGCTGAAGTCGAACTCGGTGCCATAACCGGATTATCGGCCAGAATGGCGTAAACCGGAGCCAGGTCATGCCACTCTTCAAGCCGTCGTTGGTGGATCAACCAGCAGGTTATCGCAGCACGATACCGATAATGCTTGAGCTATGACGATCGCTAAGGACGAGCGAAACTAAAAACATTTCACGGGTCAACATGGCAATCCTCCTTATATAACATTGGGGTATGAATAACCTGATTATATTGAGGAGGTTGTTATTTAGTCTACCCTTTCTATATCCCATTATTATTTCGAGACTTTCACTCACTCCCGCTTTTAGCGGACACTGCCTGCGCACAAGCCCAGGCGGAACTCCAGGCCCATTGGAAGTTGTACCCTCCTAACCAGCCGGTGACGTCAACTACTTCGCCAATAAAGTACAATCCCGGCACTTTATGGGCTTCCATCGTCTTGGATGAGAGCTCCTGAGTGTCTACGCCGCCAATGGTGACCTCGGCAGTTCGGTAGCCTTCTGTCCCATTGGGTTGTACGCGCCATTGCTGGAGATGGGCCACCAGCACTGCCTGCTGCGGTGCATTTAATTGCTTCAAGGTGACATCCGGCAGTTGCTCCAATGTCTGAAGGCACTCCACCAAGCGCTTGGGTAACAGTTGGGCCAAGGTATTCTTCAGCGTCTGATTAGGATGCGCTTGCCGCTCGTTGTTTAGGAAAGCGTCCAGATCAGTGTCAGGAAGTAAGTTAATGCTCACATACTCGCCAGCCTGCCAATAGCTTGATAACTGCAAAATAGCCGGGCCAGAAAGTCCACGATGGGTAAATAAAATACTCTCGCGGAAGCTAACACCATTTTCTGCCGTGACCACCGCCGGGACTGAAACACCAGATAGCGTTTGCAGGTGTTCCAACAAGGGTTTATGCAAGGTAAAAGGCACCAATGCCGCGCGGGTTGGCAACACTTTCAAACCAAACTGCTCTGCCAGCTTATAACCGAATGGAGAAGCGCCAAGGCCAGGCATTGATAGCCCACCAGAAGCGACAACAAGTGAGTGAGTGCTCACTTTTAAATCATTAATCTGGAGCAAAAAGCCCGCTTCGCTTTTTTCAACTGACAGCACATCACTGCGCAATCTGATCGTCACCTGCCCCAATTCACACTCTTTCAGCAGAAGTTCCACCACTTGCTGCGCGGAATCATCACAAAAAAGTTGCCCCAGAGTCTTCTCATGCCAGGCGATGCCATGGCGATTCATCAGATCAATAAAATCCCATTGGGTATAACGCGCCAAGGCAGATTTACAGAAATGAGGGTTCTGTGACAGGTAAGCGGCAGGTTCTGCATACATATTGGTGAAATTACAGCGGCCACCACCGGACATCAATATTTTGCGCCCTGCTTTTTTGCCATTATCGACCAATAGCACCCGACACCCTGCTTGCCCGGCCTGAGCGGCACAAAATAGCCCCGCAGCACCTGCACCTATCACGACCACATCAAACTGTTCCACACTGGGCCTCACTGAGTAAAATCATCATTGCTGCAAAATTGCCCATATTTGGCTGCTTATTATATTGTTTAGGGCATTCAACCGACAAATTAGCGGCGGGGGATTGTAAGTCGCTGGCTGGAAGATCGCCATAGTAAGAAAATGTCTCATACGGTAAAATTAAGTAACTTGCTGATATAACATACATATGTGGCTTAAAAAGAGCAGTTCGTCTGCGGTCATGTCAAAAAAAGGTCATATTTTCCTTTTCCCCACCCCCCATTGTCACTGATAATGCGCCGCGTTCATGTCCACAAACTGGCGTAACGCTTATGCTACATCTTTTCGCTGGCCTGGATTTCCATACCGGCCTTATGTTAGTTCTTGCTTTGATGTTCGTGCTGTTTTACGAAGCCATTAATGGTTTTCATGATACAGCCAATGCGGTTGCGACCGTAATCTATACCCGTGCCATGCGTTCACAGGTTGCTGTTGTGATGGCAGGGGTGTTTAACTTCCTCGGCGTGATGCTGGGCGGTTTGAGCGTGGCTTACGCCATTGTTCACTTATTGCCTACTGATCTGCTGTTAAACGTCAGTTCGGCACATGGGTTGGCTATGGTCTTCTCCATGCTACTGGCGGCGATTATCTGGAATTTGGGCACCTGGTATTTCGGTATCCCAGCCTCCAGTTCTCATACGCTGATTGGTGCTATCATCGGCATTGGTTTAACCAATGCATTAATGACCAGTACATCCGTTGTCGATGCGCTGAACGTTCCTAAGATGATTCAAATCTTCCTGTCATTGATCTTATCCCCGATTGTGGGTCTGGTTATTGCCGGTTTGATGGTGTTCCTGTTACGTCGTTACTGGAACGGAACCAAGAAGCAGCAACGTATTCACCTGACACCCGCTGAGCGTGAAAAGAAAGACGGTAAACGTAAACCGCCATTCTGGACCCGTACAGCGCTGATCATCTCGGCTATCGGTGTGAGTTTCTCTCATGGCGCTAACGATGGTCAGAAAGGGATTGGCTTGATCATGCTGGTATTAATCGGCGTGGCTCCGGCTGGGTTTGTCGTGAATATGAATGCAACCGGTTATGATATTGCCCGCACCCGCGATGCAGTAACTCATCTGCAACAATATTATCAGCAACATGTTGAGGTATTGCCTCATGCCGTCGCGCTGAAACCACTGGTACCGACACCAGAAACCTTGCCAAATACACCTGCACAGTTCCACTGTGATAGCTCACGCGCCATGATAGCCATTGATCATGCGCAAACTCTGCTGGCCAATCTGCAAAGCTATGACAACTTAACGGTTGATCAACGCAGCCATATGCGTCGCTTGCTGATGTGTGTCGCAGAAACGGCTGGGACTGTTGCCAAGCTGCCAGAAACCAGTGCTGAAGACCGTCGTTTCCTCAATAATCTACGTACTGATTTGCTGGAAACTGTGGAATACGCACCGACCTGGATTATCGTTGCCGTCGCTCTGGCCCTCTCTTTGGGGACCATGATTGGCTGGAAACGTGTTGCTGTGACAATTGGTGAGAAAATCGGTAAGAAAGGCATGACCTACGCGCAAGGGGTTTCGGCCCAGATGACTGCGGCGGTTTCCATCGGGATTGCCAGTTATACCGGTATGCCCGTATCGACAACGCAGGTGCTCTCTTCAGCTGTTGCCGGGACCATGTTGGTTGATGGCGGTGGTGTGCAGAGTAAGACGGTTAAGAACATTATGTTGGCATGGGTATTAACCCTACCGATCTCTATTCTTCTTTCCGGTGGGTTATACTGGGTCGCATTGAAGTTTATTTAAGCCAAGCGAGACGTTTTACTATCACCGTGCGTCTATATTCAACACGATGATAATATCGGACGGTGCATAGCACTGAACGGTGGTAATAAGCAAAAAGGCGGCCTTAACAGGTCGCCTTTTTAAATCCTTCTCTGCCCATCATTCATGCTAATACCACAAGATTAACCCCATCAGACTCACTACGACCAAACCACACAATGCACTGGTCAGTATAAATTGCCCACGTAACCGCTCACAGCGGCGGATAAACTCTGGATCATGATGATCGAGATAGCGTTGAGTAAAAATGTAACCCACTAACCTAATCTGTTTGCTCGGCTGACCGTGGGAGGTAAAAAATCCACCGCCATCAACATATTGATACAGCAACGGGTCGCAGCCACGTAATACCACTAACAAAGCACGTAGTGATGAATAATAACGTGCCATATTAATCACACATACCACACACAAAGCCCAAAAAAGCGCGACGGTACTGATCATAATCATCCTCCCAGCGATATTTCACACATTGGGTCAGTTACCTGAACCTTTGCGCTATCGCTCACTCTAGCCGATACAAACACCCCCAGGGCCTAAAAAACCACCCCCTATCGTTCGCTTTCTCATGGTGGTTCGACGTGTTATTCGCTCGACACCGCATCCGAACGTGTAGGACTCCCTTTATGAGTGTAGGAAATGAAATGGGAAATAGCCTGATAATCTCTAAATTATGCCTATTTGAGCCTTTGTTAACTATCGATTAGCACTAACTTATACTGAATCTTACTTGCTGGAAACGCGTTATATTCACACAAAAACCGCTCAAACATTAATCTCACTTAACTAAATTAGATTAACTTGACTGCAGCTTTTACTGAATTATATTTGCATCACAAATATGAAATTCCGTTCATTGGGGTACTTTATCAGCGCTATACTTAAGATAATGATCTGTTTCAAATTCGAGTGACCGGATAAGGTTCCGAGGCTATAAACAGCAGAATTGAGTTACACCTCGGCACAAATAGATGTAAAACGACATAGGGTTACTTTAGTGATCATCGTCAAAACAGTGTGTTGTGATCCGTGAAACACTTCAGTTAGGGGTCATAATGCTACTATGTCGATATCGCGTTAGCACCCGTTCAACAGTTGAATGTTTGCTTACCCATTAATTAACATTATGGAAGGAGTTTACTTATGGCTTACAAACACATTCTGATTGCGGTTGACCTATCTCCGGAAAGCAAGGTGTTGGTGGAAAAAGCGGTCTCCATGGCTAAACCGTACAATGCCAAAGTTTCCCTGATCCATGTCGATGTTAACTACTCAGATCTTTATACCGGCTTGATCGACGTTAATCTTGGCGATATGCAAAAACGCATCTCGGAAGAAACACATAATGCGCTCACTGAGCTTTCACAGAATGCGGGCTACCCGATTGAGCAAACGCTGAGTGGTAGCGGTGACTTGGGTCAAGTGCTGGTTGATGCCATTAAGAAATATGATATGGACTTGGTATTATGCGGCCATCATCAGGACTTCTGGAGTAAGTTGATGTCTTCAGCGCGTCAGCTGATCAACACCGTGCATGTCGATATGTTGATCGTGCCTCTGCGCGATGACGAAAATGGCGAAGACGATTAAGCGTCCGTTCAATCTAGCTTAACGTTGTCACCGCTAACGCCCGCCTTTTGCGGGCGTTTTTTTATGGTGCTTTTGCTGGTATACCCCATCGCCACTCATTGATAACCCTGCTAACTTTTTCTCAAAATCCCTTGCTGTATGAATATAAACCAATGATATAGTCGATGACGCACAACATCGTCTCCTGACTATTTTTATAAAAATAATAGTTAGAAATAATTATCAGGAGAGTCTTAATTGGTACAAGGAATGATTAGTAATGAATGATTTAATCTCTCTGGAGTCGTTTTTAGAATCGTTACAAAAACGTGATGCCAACCAACCAGAATATCTCCAAGCCGTGCGTGAAGTCTTCACCTCGCTTTGGCCCTTTCTGGAGCAAAACCCGCATTACTGTGAACAGAGCCTACTGGAGCGTTTAGTCGAGCCAGAACGGGTGATTCAATTCCGTGTTGCCTGGACAGACGATCAGGGTAAGGTGCAAGTCAACCGAGCCTGGCGCGTTCAGTTTAGCTCAGCGATTGGTCCTTATAAGGGCGGAATGCGCTTCCATCCATCAGTCAACTTATCAATTCTTAAGTTCCTCGGTTTTGAGCAAACGTTCAAAAATGCCCTGACAACGTTACCCATGGGTGGCGGTAAAGGCGGCTCTGACTTTAATCCGAAAGGGAAAAGTCAGGCCGAAGTGATGCGTTTTTGTCAGGCGCTAATGACTGAATTGTATCGCCATCTTGGCCCGGATACTGATGTTCCGGCGGGTGATATTGGCGTTGGTGGCCGCGAAGTGGCGTTTATGTCCGGCATGATGAAAAAGCTATCGAATAACACCGCTTGTGTCTTCACTGGCAAAGGGTTGTCCTTTGGCGGTAGCCTGATCCGCCCAGAAGCGACCGGCTATGGTTTGGTCTATTTCACCGACGCCATGTTAAAACGCCACGGTTTAGGTTTTGAAGGTCGAAGAGTGTCAGTTTCCGGTGCCGGGAACGTGGCGCAATACACCATTGAAAAAGCGATGGAACTGGGTGCCAGAGTCATTACCGCCTCTGACTCCTGTGGCACAGTGGTTGATGAAGAGGGCTTCACACCGGAAAAACTGGCTCATCTGGCTGAAATTAAAAACAAACGTTACGGCAGTATCGAAGATTATGCCCGTGAACGTAATCTGGTCTATTTAGCGGGTCAGCAGCCATGGAGTGTGCCGGTCGATATCGCCTTGCCTTGCGCGACACAGAATGAACTGGACCTGCCTGCGGCACGTCAGTTGATTGCCAATGGGGTTAAAGCTGTGGCTGAAGGCGCAAATATGCCAACAACCATTCAGGCAACAGATGCATTCCTGGAAGCGGGTGTGCTCTTCGCGCCAGGCAAAGCGGCCAATGCGGGTGGCGTTGCCACATCTGGCTTGGAGATGGCGCAAAATGCGGCCCGCTTAAGCTGGAAGTCAGAGAAAGTGGACGTTCGCTTGCATCACATCATGCTGGATATTCATCAGTCTTGCGTTGAGTACGGCGGTGAAGGCAAACAGACCCACTATGTACACGGCGCGAACATTGCTGCTTTTGTCAAAGTAGCAGACGCCATGTTGGCCCAAGGCGTGCTGTAAATAAGGCATGATTATCCCCATATTCTTTAAGCTGCATCGATAAAGAGTATGGGGTGTCCATCTATATAATGATTTATAATTTTGTGAGTAATGATTACACAAACAATTTAAGACTATCCGAATTTTAAAAACAATATTGATTGTTAATATACCATTCTATTTTAACTGGCATCTATCAGTATTGTTTATAAGGTAAAGTTAGCCATGCGTCGCAGCAATAAATACTCTAAATCAATAAATCAGCAAGAAAATATAAATTTTCAATATGAAATAAAAAGATATATAGCGCCAAGTATAGTCAAAGACGACACATGGAACGGTTGGAGGAATTATGGCCGTGGTATTACTCTATCATACACATTCGATGCTCCACTTAATAAAAGAAACCTTAATGAATATAATGTTGTAGATGTTTTTCCATTCAATGGGTTACAGAGAATCTTAACCAAAGAAATTATGCAATCCTGGGCTGACGTGGCTAACATTCATTTTATTGAAACATCGGGATATGATGACCCCAACATTGTCTTTTATAATTTCTCAGAAGATATCACCCCACATGGATTTGCCTACTATCCAAACAGTTCGAGATGCACTCCAATATATATTAAGTACATACTCAGTGAGAATAATACACCCACCAAATCAAACTTTGGCGGCTTTGTATTGGCCCATGAGATAGGCCATACACTTGGGTTAAAACACACCCACGGCCCAACAGATATGCCGGATGACCAACGTGATACTCAGCAAGTCAGCGTGATGAGCTACTGCGAGGTATGGTATTCAGGTGCTGATCATGGCGGTAATTTAGCGTCGGCAGCGCAATTATATGATATTGCAGCTGCCCAATATCTCTATGGGCCGAACATGAATACCCGCACAGGTAATTCCATTTATGGTTTTAACTCCAATAGTGACAGAGATTTTCTAACGGCCAGGACTTCCGCAGATAAACTGATATTCTGTGTTTGGGATGCTGGCGGCATGGATACTTTCGACTTCTCCGGCTATACCGAAAATCAAAATATTAATCTTAACCAAGCGAGTTTTTCTGATGCAGGTGGACTCACGGCAAATATTTCTATTGCTGTCGGCGTCATCATTGAAAATGCGATTGGGGGTCACGGCAATGATAGAATATGGGGGAATGATGCTGATAACATTCTGACCGGAGGGGGGGGGGCAGATCATCTATGGGGCGGGAAAGGGCAAGATATATTTAGCTACCGTAATATAAATGATTCAACCCTAAATGCTGCGGATACAATATATGATTTCGAGTCTGGTCTCGATAAAATCGATTTATCGTATCTGGCGCATGGTGACATTACGCTGGTTGATTCATTTAGTTCTACATTAAATCGTAATGGCGGTACGGAAATTATGCAATTTTATGGTGCGGTGAGTGATATCACTTACCTAATGATTGATTTTTATTATACCGATAAGACAGATATTGTGATCAAAATAGTAGGTAAGCATCAACTGACTACTCAGAATTTTATTTGTGTACCACAGCTGACAGCCTGACTATTTATTACAGGCTGCTGACATGCGGGTGCCACAGCCTGTTATTTCAAGGAAAACCGCTAAGGCAAATAGAGGTCAAAACGGTGGCTTTTGGTGGTCACTGCCGCCTGTGCCGCGATTCCGGCCAGCGGTTCGGCATAATCTGGGCGCTTAACTACCACCCGCTTGGTCGCCAATGCACGGGCCGGTGCCAGTAAACCATCGGCATCTTCATCCGCCCCCACCAGCGATTGGAATACCCGCATCTCTTTTTTGACCAGCGCACTTTTCTGCCGGTGCGGATACATGGGATCGAGGTACACCACTTCCGGCCGTGGCTCAATGGCCGCTAACGCCGTCAAACTGGAAGCATGTAGCAGCGTCAAACGCTCACGCAACCACGGGCCAATCTCAGCATCCTGATACCCACGGCGTAAACCATCATCCAGCAAGGCCGCCACCACCGGATTACGTTCCAGCATTTGCACATGACAGCCGAGTGCGGCGAGCACAAAAGCATCGCGCCCCAAACCTGCAGTGGCATCAACCACGCGCGGAATGTAGCCTTTTTTGATGCCGACCGCTTTGGCAACCGCTTCACCCCGGCCGCCGCCAAATTTGCGACGATGGGCCAGTGTGCCAGAGACGAAATCAACATAAATGCCGCCAAGTTTCGGCTCATCCCGCTTGCGCAGCTCAAGGCGTTCAGGTGTGAGCACCAGCGCCATAATGGCCTGCTCGTCAGACACCAATCCCCAGCGCTCAGCCAGAATAGACAAGGCGCCGGGATCGGCGCCTGCTTCAGACAATAAACAAATACTTACCTGTGACACATTCTAGCCCTTAATACCGTAATGGCGCAGCATAGCATCCAACTGCGGCTCACGACCACGGAAGCGCTTGAACAGTGTCATTGGCTCTTCTGAACCACCACGGGACAAAATGTTGTCGAGGAAGGATTGGCCAGTAGCCGCATTGAAAATCCCCTCCTCTTCAAAGCGCGAGAATGCATCGGCAGAGAGCACTTCCGCCCACAGGTAGCTGTAGTAACCCGCAGCGTAGCCACCGGCAAAGATGTGGCTAAAGGCATGGGGGAAGCGGCCCCATGTTGGTGAGGGCACCACAGCGACCTGCTTTTTCACTTCATACAAGATCGGCAGGATCTGCGCGCCAGTCAGCGGATCGAACTCGTAATGCATGCGGAAATCGAACAGCCCGAACTCCAGTTGGCGCAGAATAAACAGCGCAGCCTGATAGTTCTTCGCCGCCAGTAGCTTATCTAACATCTCTCGCGGGAGCGGTTCGTTGGTTTCGTAATGGCCAGAAATAAACGCCAGCGCTTCCGGCTCCCAGCACCAGTTTTCCATAAACTGGCTCGGCAATTCGACTGCATCCCACGGCACACCATTGATACCCGAGACACCCGCAGTATCAATTTTGGTCAGCATATGATGTAAACCATGGCCGAACTCATGGAACAACGTGGTCACTTCGTTATGGGTAAATAGTGCCGGTTTGCCGCCAACAGGGCCATTGAAGTTGCAGGTCAGATACGCCACCGGCTTTTGCAACTGGCCGTTTGCTAATCGCAGGCTGCCGACACAATCATCCATCCAAGCCCCGCCGCGCTTATGTTCGCGGGCATACAGGTCAAGATAGAAGCTGCCGCGCAGTTCGCCACTGGCATCATAGAGTTCGAAGAAACGCACATCTGGATGCCAAGTATCCACATCGTGGCGCTCTTTGGCGGTGATGCCGTAGATGCGTTTAACCACTTCAAACAGCCCTTCGACTACGCGCTGCTCAGGGAAATAAGGGCGCAATTGTTCGTCGCTGATTGAGAACAGGTGCTGTTTTTGTTTCTCGGAGTAATAGGTGATGTCCCAAGCGGCTAATTCACTGACACCATAATGTTTTTCAGCAAATGCGCGTAACTGCGCCAGCTCTGCTTCCGCCTGCGGACGGGCGCGTTTAGCCAGATCATTTAAGAATCCCAACACCTGCTGCGGGCTTTCAGCCATCTTGGTCGCCAGCGATTTATCCGCATAGCTATTAAAGCCCAGTAACTGTGCCAACTCATGTCGCAACGTGAGGATCTCAGCCATGATTTCGCTGTTATCCCATTTGCCAGCATTCGGCCCCTGATCAGAAGCGCGAGTCGCAAAGGCGCGGTACATCTCTTCGCGCAATTCGGCGTTATCAGCGTAGGTCAGCACCGGCAGGTAACTTGGCATATCCAGCGTCAGCAACCAGCCATCTTGTTCTTTGGCTTCCGCCATGGCTTTAGCCGCCGCCAGTGCGCTTTCCGGCAACCCTTTCAGCTGCTCGACATCGGTAATCAGCTTGCTCCAACCCATAGTGGCATCGAGCACATTATTGCTGTACGTCGAACCCAGCTCAGACAGACGGGCCACGATTTCGCCATAGCGTTTTTGCTGCTCAGGCTCCAGGCCAATACCGGATAACTGGAAGTCACGCAGCGCATTTTCTACTGCTTTGCGCTGTGGAGCGGTCAATGTTTCAAAGCCCGGTCCCTCTTTCAAGCTGACATAAGCCTGGTACAAGCCCTTGTGCTGCCCGACCCAAGTGCCGTATTCCGACAGCAATGGCAGACTTTGCTCGTAAGCAGTGCGCAATTCCGGGCTGTTCTTCACCGAGTTTAAATGCCCGACCGGTGACCAAATACGTGATAAGCGGTCATCCGATTCAGCCAGTGGCTGGCACAGATTATCCCAAGTGAAAGGCCCCGGCTGGGCAACGACCCGCTCCACCGCTTGACGGCATTCATCCAGTGCGGATTTCACCGCAGGCACGATATCTTCAGGGCGAATAGCAGAAAATGGCGGCAGGGAGAACGGGGTCAACAGCGGATTTGTCATAGGGCAGTCCTGATTATGATTTTGAATTCCAGCGCCAAAACCTGTCCAGCGTCGGAGAATAAATGATGATTGAATAATTAACATGAGGTCTGCCAGCATGAAAATCAATGGCAGACGGCTTCACTCACGTAATTTTACTTTTTGAGTGGCGATGAGATATTCACCGCAAATTAATGCTTTTCACTTTTTATCCACCAGACAGTTTATACTAGTTGCCATAATGTGCTGGCTGCGGCTTCTGACTGTGATGTTTTGTTGCATCGACAAAGAGAAACCGCAAAAAGCACTGCCACAATGTACAGCATATATTTTCGGTGAATGAAACATTCATCATTAATATCAATTGGTTAATATAAAATGTTAAGTTATCGCCATAGTTTTCACGCTGGCAACCATGCCGACGTCCTTAAACACACCGTTCAGAGCTTGATTATCGAGTCTCTGAAAGAGAAAGAGAAACCCTTCCTTTATCTGGATACCCACGCCGGGGCCGGTCGCTACCAGTTAAGCGGCGAGCATGCCGAGCGCACGGGTGAATACCTTGAAGGTATCGGCAAACTGTGGCAACGCGATGACTTACCTGATGATTTAGCCCCATACATGAGTGCTATTCACTATTTTAACCGTGCCGAGAAGCTGCGTTATTACCCCGGTTCGCCGTTGATTGCGCGTCATTTATTGCGTGAAGATGACAAAATTCATCTGACCGAACTGCACCCCAGCGATTACCCGCTGCTGCGCAATGAATTTGCCAAAGATGAGCGTGCTAAAGTTCAGCGTGCCGATGGATATCAACAGCTTAAGTCGCAGTTACCCCCTGCGTCCCGCCGTGGTTTCGTTCTGATTGATCCACCGTATGAAATGAAAACTGATTATCAGGACGTGGTAAAAGGTATTCAGGAAGGTTATAAGCGCTTTGCAACCGGCACCTATGCATTATGGTATCCAGTGGTTTTACGTCAGCAAATCAAGCGCATGCTACGGGATCTGGAAGCCACGGGCATCCGCCGTATCTTGCAAATTGAACTGGCGGTACGCCCAGACAGCGACCAGCACGGCATGACGGCTTCTGGCATGATTGTGATTAATCCACCGTGGAAACTGGAACAGCAAATGAACACGCTGTTGCCGTGGCTGCACAAAGCACTCGTACCATCAGGCCATGGTCATACACTGGTGAAATGGGTCGTACCGGAATAAGTGCGACCTAAACCAATTGGTCACGCGAATCAGAGCCATTGATGCAACCTTTGCGACAAAACGCCAGCAAAGGTTAAACTCTTAGGCAAATTTTAAACAAACGGGAAACGACCCTGATGACCAAACATTACGACTATCTAGCAATTGGCGGTGGCAGTGGCGGGATCGCGTCGATCAACCGGGCTGCCATGTACGGCAAAAAATGTGCACTGATCGAAGCTAAACAGCTCGGTGGCACCTGTGTGAATGTCGGTTGTGTGCCGAAAAAAGTGATGTGGCATGCCGCACAAATTGCGGAAGCTATTCATTTGTATGGCCCAGACTACGGTTTCGACACCACAGTGAATCATTTCGATTGGAAAAAGCTGATTGCCAATCGTACTGCTTACATCGATCGTATCCATCAGTCTTATGAGCGTGGCTTAGGTAATAACAAAGTTGATGTGATTCATGGATATGCGCGTTTTGTTGATGCCCATACCGTGGAAGTTAACGGTGAGAAAATCACCGCTGACCACATCCTGATCGCCACCGGTGGCCGTCCGAGCCATCCAGATATTCCAGGCGCTGAATACGGTATAGATTCCGATGGTTTCTTTGAATTGGACGAAATGCCAAAACGTGTTGCCGTCGTGGGTGCAGGCTATATCGCGGTAGAAATTGCCGGTGTACTCAATGGATTAGGTACAGAAACGCATCTGTTTGTTCGTAAACATGCGCCGCTGCGTACTTTTGATCCGCTGATTGTAGAAACCCTGCTGGAAGTGATGAACACCGAAGGGCCGAAGCTGCATACCGAATCGGTGCCAAAAGCGGTCATCAAAAATGCCGATGGCAGCCTGACACTGCAGCTGGAAAATGGCACTGAAGTGACTGTTGATCACCTGATTTGGGCGATTGGCCGTGAACCCGCAACCGACAACCTGAATCTGGCTGCCAGCGGCGTCAAAACCAATGAAAAAGGCTACATCGAGGTTGATAAGTTCCAGAATACTAACGTCCAAGGCATCTATGCCGTCGGCGATAACACTGGCGCGGTTGAACTGACCCCTGTGGCTGTGGCAGCAGGTCGCCGTTTGTCTGAGCGCCTGTTCAATAACAAGCCGGATGAGCATCTGGATTACAGCAATATCCCGACCGTGGTATTCAGCCACCCGCCTATCGGCACCATTGGTCTGACTGAACCACAAGCGCGCGAGAAGTTTGGCGACGATCAAGTAAAAGTGTACAAATCGTCATTCACCGCGATGTACAGCGCTGTCACTCAGCACCGCCAACCATGCCGGATGAAGCTAGTCTGCGTCGGTGCGGAAGAGAAGATTGTTGGCATCCATGGTATCGGCTTCGGCATGGATGAAATCCTGCAAGGCTTCGCCGTGGCAGTGAAGATGGGCGCGACCAAAAAAGATTTCGACAACACTGTCGCTATCCACCCAACGGCTGCCGAAGAGTTTGTGACGATGCGCTAAGCATACTGACAAATTTTTGGCTTGACGACCCCGTCATAGGCCCCTGTCCTTAGAGCCAAGAGCTTGTGCTGTCTACTTCCCCTACTCAGTAGGTACTCGTTGCGTACATAATAGGCAAAGCGAGTTTAGAAGCCCACCTCCGGTGGGCTTCGTCGTTTCTAGCCTCTATTTTTAATTACCAAGGGATCACTCAGAAACTGACTTTCACACCCAGGTTCCCGGTGTAACCGTCCATCTTGCCATCAAAGGCTCTTTGGTATTTAACATCCGCATAAATATCAACGTTGTTATTCATTTTAGCGTTAACACCCGTGCCCCCCTGCCAGTAGGTTTTACTGAATTCAGGACGCAGGTTCGCGGTATCAATAGTTACTTCAGGGTTATCACCCAGTTGATAGATCACATCAGTTGACAAATAAGGCTTAATGGTTTGCTGTTTGTTGGCCTCACTGAACACTCGCACACCCGCGCGGGCCTGTCCGACAGAGGACGAAGTACCATTAATCCCAGAAATATCATCGCTGAAACTGCTTAGGTTCAGATATTGATATTTCAACTGCCCCTGAGGTTCCACTTTCCAACTGCCAACGACAGGGTATGCTTGACCGACTTCGGCAGACATCGCCACACCATAACCATTCTGCTTGGCATCATGCTGGCTTTGGTAGCTGTTGCGGTATAACGTTCCCTGGCCGACGAGATCAACATAGCCGCCCTGCTGCGTCATTAATGTGTAATAACCGCCCAAACCATAGGCATCAGTTTTGATTTTACCGGTATCGATTGATAAACTTGGACGTACTGCCCGTGCCTTATCCTGCGCATCGGTTTCCTGTTTACCGAGTGTAATCATCACACCCGCTATTGCCTGCGTTCCGGCCGCATTTTCTCCCTGAAAGAGATCATGGCCCAATTGTGCGAACCAGATATCTGAATCGTAACTAAAACGCCCTGCTTCGAAGGTATTATGCTGCCCGCTGATCCGGCCCCAAGAGTCCTGATTAAAACCATTCGTCCCGCCTTCTGCCGAACCACGGCGTTCGTGTAAGCGGCCCAATGTTGCGAAGCCGTAAAAGGTATTGAGCCAAGGTGCGGCAATATAGCTCGGCACTTCATTACGATAAGCGATCTCAGGTATTACCGGACGGCTAGGATTAACGACGATGGGTTTACCCGGATCGGTTGGGCCAACCGGAGCCAGATAGGATTGTAAATTCCAGCTATTTTCATCAGTTTGATATAAAAAATACTGATAAGCACCGGCGGTCACCAAGTCGCTCATCAAAAATTGACTGTAGAGTGCATCACCATCAACCCGAATCAGACTGATCCCAGAGCCCGTGGTTAACGCGCCCAGCCCCCCTTGGTTCACGACTTTCACGTAATGTTCACCTGTCGCATTACCCGTGATATGCAGCTTATCAGCCGGTGAACTGTCATCGCCCAATTGCGCATTAAAGACAAAACTGCCATTGCCGGTTAAGTCGCCGTTCACCGTTAAGGTGCTGAAACCATTGTTCGATACATTTGAACCTGGGATCGTAGGCGTTATTACAAAGTTGACTTGGCCCAGCACATTCATTGACCCAACATCCGCATTACCGTTCAGGTTCCAAACACTGCTGTTGTCGATATCAATACGTTTGGCGTTACGCGCTGCCCCCATCCAAACTGAGCTATTTTTCAGCGCCAGACTGACATTGTTATTGGTATCGGCTTGAATATCCCCCACCAAAATGGAATGGTTATCGGCATTCAAATTGACGTTGCTGATAATATTCAGCGGGGTGGTCGTGGTGCCAACATTGGTACTGGCATTGACCAGCAACCCGTTACCACCGCTGAGTTGCGAACCATTGTTCACGTCAATATTTATATTGGCACCATAGGCCCGAACGCCCGCCCCCTGCTCACTGAGCACCTGAGCATTATCCAAGGTCACCTTGCTATAAATCGTATCGGAACCTGCGGCGTAAATACCGCCAGCATTCATCCCCGTAGTGGTGATCTGGCTGTCTTGCAGCAAAATAGAGCTGCTGGTTTGAGTCCACAGCGCATAGGCACTGGCTCCCGTAGAAGTACCGATCACATTTTTGGCACTGATGGATGATCCGATGAACGTCCCCAGCACCATGCCGGAAGCACCGGTAGTTTCGATAGTCGCCCCATCAAGATTCAGGTTACCGCCTCGGGCAGCGGTAGCACCAATACTGCCGACACCCGCAGTCGAGATAGCCATGTTCGTAGCATTAAAAATCGATTCCGAGTAAATACCGTGAGAGCTATTGCCTGTGGTTTTTACCGTCGTATGGTCAACAATCGCCGTTCCCCGATTCTCGATGGCGGTCGCACTGTTTCCATCTGTCATCACCGTGGCGTTATTAACTCTCACAGACGAGGTGTTGTCCGGCACCCAAATCCCCATGGCATAAGTGCCTTGGGAGTGGTAAGAGCCGCCATTAATCGTGACATCGGCGTTCATATTCACGTTAACCAAGGTGGCGTTACCGCTGCGAGAGATGGCATTGACGTTATTTAACACGATGACGGCCTTGTTGGTCAGGCTGCTACCCATGGCTCGCAATACCGCACCAGACGCTAAATCAATATTGGCGTTACTGATATTGGCGCTACCATTGATATCGAAAACGTTATTGATATTACCGGTAGCAGTCAGGCCATCCATCGTAATAGTCGAGCCTTTACCCACACCGACCCCCGCAAAAGCGTTGGTCATATTAAGTGTCGTGTTATCCAGTGTGGCATTTAAGCCGCCATTGGAAATATAAACACCCGTGCCGCTATAGGGGCTGGTATTATTAATGACGTTATTTTCGCCAGTTAATGTACTCCCAAGATCACTCAGATAAATACCATACCCACCACTGATATTTATCGTCGTATTATTTAGTGCTAATGCCGAGCCACCATAACCTGACACCGCGTTAGCGGATCCACCTAACATAGTGAATGTTGTGCCATTAATATCAACACGGCTCCCCGCACCAGAGGAATAAATACCATTACCACTGGAGCCAGTGGTCATTATTTCCCCACCCTGCAAATTCACCGTACCACTATTATTACGGATACCATAGGCAACCACGCCATCGGTCTTGATGGTAGAACCCTTCAAATTGAGTGCACCGCCATTCGATATTTCGACGCCATTGGCCATCCGCCCGGTGGTATAAATGGAGAGATCGGCTCCCCCGGTGACGGTGCTACCAGAACCTTTCACTTCGACAGCCGGTTGGGAGCTATCCTCTGTGCCGTAATCGCCAGAGATAGGAACAGAGCTACCATTAGTGACACTGATAGTTTGCGCCGCCCAGCAATAAAGCGGACTAAAAAGAGGAATCAGTAAACTGACCAGTAGTCTCTTACGAGAACAAGGCGATAGCATTATTTTATTTATTTTCATATTAATAACCTGGTGTTTAACAAGATGTTCTAAATAAAGAAGAATTTTTAATCTATTTATTTTTTTTGCTTTGAATTACTTATATTTATTGCCGAATTAAATTATTGATAAATAATTGACTCTGCCTATAGCCAATATATCCCTTAAAAATTCATTTAATATGAGACCGCACCACCTAATATGTAGGATTTTTCCTAATGAAATAGAAATTAAGATCTTAATCAAGACGTTAGGTTTTTTTAATAAGAATATTGAATATAAATTTGGGGGCCATAAGCGCGAGATTTATCCACTGCGTTTGTGATAGCCATCGACTCTGCTATTATCAACAGACTACTCGCCATTTTATGTCACATTTTGTAGAAGAATCATCTGCATAAGGCATGGATTAACGCAATTAAGGAGAATTATGCCGAACGCACCGAAAAACAGCTCAGCGCCACTGACAACGGGTATTGAAACCGGAAAGAAAGCGATTTCCTATATGACGCGAATGAGTAACCGAGTGAAAGCTTACCCGGCTGTCGCTCATATTATCCGTGCCACGGATCGCTTTAATGATCGACTGGGCAGCCAGTTCGGGGCGGCCATTACTTATTTTTCATTTTTGTCGCTGATCCCTATTTTGATGGTCTCTTTTGCCGCGGTCGGTTTTGTGCTGGCCTCAAACCCTGACTTATTAGCTGAATTAATTAACAAAATTGTTAATACCATCAGTGATCCCACGTTAGCCGCCACACTTAAAAATACCGTTAATACCGCCATTCAGCAGCGTACCACCGTCGGGCTGACCGGTTTAGCGATTGCCCTCTATTCCGGCATTAGCTGGATGGGTAATCTGCGTGAAGCCATTCGTGCTCAGTCACGGGAGGTGTGGGAGCGTAATCCGCAGGATCAGGAAAAATTCTATTACCGCTATGCCCGTGATTTTATCTCGCTTATCGGATTGGTTGTCGCGTTGATTATCACGCTGTCACTGACGTCGATAGCGGGTGCTGCGCAGTCTGCCATCGTCAACGCCTTAGGGCTGGGGGGGATTGAGTGGCTACGGCCCGCAATGACACTGATTGCGATGTCGATCTCTATCGCGGCTAACTATCTGTTATTTTTGTGGATATTTTGGATTCTGCCACGGCATAAGCCGAAGAAAAAAGCCCTGCTGCGCGGCACTCTGATTGCTGCCATCGGCTTTGAAATTATCAAGTTTGTCATGACCATGATGCTGCCACGCCTTGCCAGTTCGCCTTCCGGTGCAGCTTTTGGTTCCGTGATTGGCTTGATGGCCTTTTTCTATTTCTTTGCTCGCCTGACCCTCTTCTGCGCCGCCTGGATAGCCACCGCCCACTATATTGAGGATGAAACCCTACCCCAAAATCCGGGTAAGAAGGCAGGCTGACGCTTTGAGCCTATCTGCTGCCAAGTAAGGTGAATACCCCATAATGATAAATAAGGGCTATAAGGTTTGCCCCCATTTCTGATTTGTCACTACACTGATGACCCATCGTTGAAAGTGAGGGAGCACACATGTCACGTTATATAAAAAAAGCAGGATTTAGATGGTTAGTATTGGGGTTACTGGTGATTATCACGCTGATCGCGACCTATCAATCGCGATTTAACAGCCGTGCCGACATCTTGTGGAAAATTGTTAGCCAACAATGCGTGCCCAATATGGAGGCCAATAATGACCCGAAGCCTTGTATTGAGGTCAATATGCCCGCTGGCTTTGTGGTGTATAAGTCCATAGACGGGCCATTACAATATTTACTCATGCCAACAGCAAAAATCAGCGGCATAGAAAGTCCTGAGATATTAGCCGCTAACAGCCCTAACTATTTTCTGGATGCCTGGCAGGCCCGCCACTTTATGGCTGATAAATATGGCGCACCCATTGATGACGCGGATATCTCACTCACCATTAACTCAAAATATGGTCGCTCTCAGGATCAATTACATGTCCATATCTCTTGCCTGAAACCACAGGTAAAAACCGCGCTAGCAGCACATACGGCGGACTTCAGCCCGCAATGGCAGCCCTTGCCTGGCGGTCTACTAGGCAATGACTATCTGGTGCGGCGTACCACGACAACGGAATTACAGAATTTAGGTGCGTTTCGCCTGCTTGCCGACGAAGTCCCAGGCGCGAAAGGTCACATGGGCCATTATGGTTTAGCCATGACCGCATTGCCGAACGGGGAGTTCTTGCTGTTAGCCAGTAAAGCGAGCCTGACGAAGCTTCATCGTGCATCAGTGGAGGAGTTGCAGGATCACGAATGTAAGCTGCTTTCCCCACCACCGGTGCACTAACCGATTATTTTTTCTGCTTTATTTTTTGTAGGAATGGGGTGCACTGATTCTCCTCTGCCTCACTGGGGGAGATCAGCGCCAGCAGTGCCGCTGCGGGTGTCAGTGCCACCCCTAACACGGCGGCGATAGCACCTCGGGCAATCAATGGCCCCGCTTTCACACCTGCATCCGGCTGCTTAAATGTGCCTTTCACATAGAGCGGGGAGCGCAGGGTCAGAATACGCAGCCCTTTGCTTTCTGGATTGATGGATAAATCCAGTCGCTCGGTCGCAAAGTTGATGTTACCGGTAATGTTGATAATGGCGTTTTCGGTATCAATAACAAACAGGCGCGGTGTTGCTAGCCCATTGCGCAGCTGAATATCAGCCACCGCACAGTTAATCTTCACTTGATCGTCACCAAACAACTTCGCCACCAGATAGTTACCCACATTCAGGCCAAGCAGCTCCATCAAGCTGCGGCTGATCAATCCTTGATTCAGCAGCAAGCGCAGGCTGCCATTACTGGTCGCCAGTAGCGCGGCCACCGAGTTACCGGTTGCGGTAAATGAGGCATCACCATTCAATTGGCCCAAGCTGTTACGCATTTCTTTTACCTGTGGCAACAGTGCCTTCAATTGCAGCCGACGGGCATGTAAATCCACTTTGCCCTGCATCGGATCTTTGTTGCCATTCAGCCGTAGCGTGGCATTCAGATTTCCTCCCGCCATACCAAAACGCAGCGGATCGAGCAATAACTCACCATTATTCAGCACCACGTGGGTCGACAAATCATTTAGGGGTAATGATTTATCGCGTTCGATACGTTTTGCAGCATAGGTAACATCCGCATCCATCACCCCCCAGCTTTTGGTATCAAACTGTTCAGTCGGTAATACCTTATTTGCGGGTTGCCGATTTCGCTCGCCGCGCTTGGCTTTTTCCTGATTGGAGTCAGCCCCAATCAATGGCGCTAAATCCGCAAAGCGCAATTTTTCTGATGCCATGTTACCGGTTAATTTTGGCCGTGGCTGACTGGCGGTATAGGTCAGATTGCCGCGAATATCGCTGTCGCCAATTTTACCGTTAAAGTTTTCATAGCGATAAACTGCCCCATCGGTTTGCTTGAGGCTCGCTACTAAGCGGCCATCGGTGTTGTAAGGTGGGGTGGCGGGCAGTAACACGCCGATCAGCGGGTAGAGATTATCCAGGCTGGTACCCGAGAATTTCAATTGCAGATCCAGCCCCGCCAGATTGCCGGGGTCAGTTAGGGTACCCACCACCGCCACTCGAGTAGTGCCCGATCGCAGATCAGCCTGCAACGGGAATGGCCGACTCGCATCACTCATCGACAGCATACCGCCGATTTTACCGCTGCCAGTGAGTGGCTGGCCCTGATACTTTCCGTCAATCTTCCAACCAAAAACATAATCTGCCGTGTTGCTTTGCGCACTATCCGCAGGCGTCTGGCCCTTTTTCTCCGTGCGTGTCCCCGTCACCTCAGCAAAGGGCAAGGGCTTGCCCAGAGGGTCAATCACGGCGTGCAGATCCGCTTTCAGGATGGCATCATTCAGACTTATCTCGCCACGATCAAAGACGATATCGTCGATATTGACTGACCAAGAAGAGGACTGCTTGCCCTCCTTCGGGCTATTGGCGAGATTGAATGTCCAGTTATTCTTACCATCAGCCAGCCGCAGTAGGTTGGCATCCGGCTGCGTCAGCCAGATACGAGGTATCCAGACCTCTTTCGCCAGTAAGGCCAAGGGGGCGATACTGGCATCGACCCGTTTCAGGGTGACCATCTCGCCAGCAGGGAACGCCGTGGAGGCTGTTTTATCGTCGGCGGTTTTATCACTGACCAAATCCGGCGGATTGCCCAGCAACAGATCTTCTGCGTGGATATTCGGCCAGGGAACCCAACCGCGCCAACCCGGCTCATCGCCTTTTCGTGCCCAATCGACCCCCAGATTGCCACGAATGGCAAAAGGCCGTTGTAGCTCGGCGGAGACTTTTTCGTTAATCGTCGGCTTGAGTCGATTCCAGTCGAAGGTCATCACAAACACGATAATCGCCGCCAATAGCAGCAGAATCAGCCCACCAACAGCGGTGAGCACTTTTCCGGTTTTGGTCATATTAGCTCCATGCCAGTAATCTGATAGATAACGCTAAACCCACCACCAAGAGGTGCTTAAACGCGCGTCAGCTTGCGGTATTTTAGTCGAAAAATCAGTCAGAAAAATCGTTAACCGATGAATATTGCGGATTCAGAAGACTACACTAACCATAGTCGATGATGGGGGAGAGTCCATTATTTGGGCAGCTCAATGCGGTGGCGCGGAGGGAGGCAACACAGGGAAAATCAGATAATAGTGCTCAGAGAGTATTAGCCACAAAACAGCATAGGTAGCGCCTGCAATCGGTCAAATGAGGTTGGACGGGAGAGGTAATAACCTTGCGCCGCTGCCGCGTCAGAGCGTTGCACCATGGCCCACTCCTGCGAGGTTTCAACACCTTCCACAATCACGCCTTTGCTGTAGCGGTCCATTAAGGTGACTAGCGTGAAGAACAGTTGGTTTCCGACATCACTCTCTTGCAATAGGATAAACAGATCTCTGGCAACTTTGATGTATTCATAGCGCCAGCTAATGAATGAAGTGAAATTCGCTAGCCCGCTGCCAAAATCATCCAGCCACAGTCGGTCTGCTTCGGCAATGCGTGCAAAGGGGGTATCAAGGGAGGTATCAACGTGTTCGAGCAACTCAAAACGAATGTAGGGCATGCCGTCGATGAGCACCTTGGCCTGCCGGTCATCCTGCATCGCCATCAGCGCCTGACCATCAATATTGATCGAAACCAGCACCGAGTGATGAACAAATATCGCGTGCCACTGCTTAATCATGTTCAGCTGCTCCAGCACCACATCCAGACGATCGCGGATACTAATGGAACTGAAGTAATCTTCGGGGTTCAGACGGGTATCCGGTGAGGAAGGGTGAAAAACAGCCGTGAGCAACTCAATCGCCAGCAACGCCCCGGATGTGCGATAGATAGGTTGAAAAGTGTACCGACGCTGACATTGCCGCCAGAAGCTCTGTCCTTTATTTCGATCAATGGCGGCAAAGGATGGCGCAAGTAAACCTGATACTTTATTAGTCATCATCAGTTTAGTCGCCATGTTTCAGGACATCAGACCGTAATGGTGGAGTGTATTGCCGCCAGTCCGATGACATCCTGTGGTAAAGGTGATTCCTTCTGGAGATGTTATCGACTCGTGTGACCATAACTTTATATTGCGGCATGACAGATTCTTATTTCCCGGTAGATTACGGTCCCAGACAGGATGAGCTGGCGCGACACATTTAAGCCATCTATATTACTTAACTCAATAATGCCATTACTCTTAATGGAGATGAATATGCCTTATGTAAATATTAAAATTACTCGCGAAGGGGCGACGGCGGAACAGAAAAAACAGCTGATCGCGGGCGTTACGCAACTGTTAGTCGATACCTTGGGCAAAAACCCGGCGACCACCGTGGTGGTAATCGATGAAGTGGAGACCGATAACTGGGGTATTGGTGGTCAGAGTGTCACTGACCTACGAAAATCGTCATAATTGGGCTCGGAACAGCGGGAAACTTGTCAGTTTCCCAACCTATATCATAAAAAATTTAAAACGTCGTTTTAATACTATTGACTCTGACTAAGCCAGCAGTGAGACTAGCCTAAATCACTCCCATCACTGACACACATTCAGGAATAGGCCAGCTTTCCATGACCAGCAAAAATATTGCCGTTATCGGCGAATGCATGATTGAATTATCACAAAAAGGTTCCGACCTTAGCCGGGGCTTTGGCGGTGATACGCTGAATACAGCAGTGTATGTTGCCCGTCAGGTTTCTGAGCAGGCCCTGAATGTGCATTATGTGACCGCATTAGGTACTGACAACTTCAGCGAAGAGATGCTGACCGCTTGGCAGCAGGAGCAGATCCACACTGACCTTATTCAGCGTATGGATAATAAGTTACCGGGGCTCTATTTCATCGAAACCGACAGTACGGGTGAGCGCACATTCTATTATTGGCGCAATGATGCCGCTGCCCGTTTCTGGCTGACCAGCCCGGCGGCGGATGAAATCTGCCAACGTTTGGAAAAATTTGATTATCTGTATCTCAGTGGTATCAGTCTGGCGATTCTGGACAGCGTTTCCCGTCAGCGGTTACTGAAATTGCTACGCGCCTGCCGTGCTAACGGTGGCAAAGTTATCTTTGATAACAACTACCGGCCACGTCTGTGGCAGAGCAAGGAAGAGACGCAGGAAGCCTACCGCGACATGCTGGCTTGTACTGATATCGCCTTCCTGACACTGGATGATGAAGATATGTTGTGGGGCGAGAAGCCATTGGAGCAGGTGATTGATCGCACTCAAGCATTAGGTGTGAGCGAGATTATCATCAAGCGTGGCGCGGACTCCTGCATCGTCTGGGTCAAAGAGGGCTTTGAAGCTCAGCGATACGATGTTCCGGCAGTCAAACTGCCAAAAGAGAAAGTGGTAGATACCACGGCAGCCGGGGACTCTTTCAGTGCCGGTTATCTGGCTGTTCGCCTGACCGGTGGCAGCGCCCATGACGCCGCAGTGCGTGGCCATTTAACCGCCAGCACTGTGATTCAGTATCGTGGTGCCATCATCCCACTGGCGGCCATGCCGGCGGTCTGATTGACTCAGCATTAAGTTCGAAGGGGTTAACGCACCTCGGGCCACTCCGGCGGTTTACACCGCTACGCCTCCAACGGCACGCGTCCCCTTCGTTCAGCAATAGCCATTAGTCAGCCCGGAGCATACCGCATCCGGGCGATTTAATGACCGAGCTGTTGTTGGTGCAGTCTAGTACGTGAGGATGACGAGCACTGCCCAATCCTAAGATGGCAAAGCGCAGTGGCCGACCAGAAAATATCCCTACTGTGCCGTCGTAGGTGTTGGCGGTGCAGTTTCCGCTGCACTCACTACCGGCACTGCATCCTCAGGCACCACGGTATGTGGCGTCATAATCGCGTTATAAGCGTCCTGCAACACCTTCACATTCACTTCCGGCTCGCCTTTCGGTTGCGTCAGAATCAGCGTGGTATCTTGCGACAACTGCTGCTTCAATTCCTGATTCAGCTCTGCCAGCGTCAAGCCAGACAAGAATGCCTGCCGAAGCTTTTGATACTGCTCTGGCGCGATATCAACCACACCACTCTGCTGTGAACGCAGGCGTTGGCTCATCAGAATGTCGGTATCGGTGCGGGCATAGGTGGCAAACAACTTGCTGAGCTGATCATTTTTCTGCGCCATCAATGCATCAAATTCCGCCTGACTCAGACCATTAGTGCGTAATGCAGCTAGCTCGCGAGCCACAAAACTCATCCCTGGGGTCAGATTCTCTGTCGGCGTATTCAAGTGAATCGCACATTGGGCACGCTGATACTGTACCCGACAATCAAAGCCCAGCTTCAGGTTCTTCTGATCACTTTTATTCAGTACTTGTTGGATATGCCAGAACAGCGCTTCACGGGCTAAATCACTGCGCCAGTAACGGCTTAATGCGATGGAGTCCTGAATCGGGTGCCATGGAGTGTCCCACATCAGTGATAACGTATCTTGCGTGGCCTGTTCACCCATCAAGCTCACCGGTTCTGGCGGTAATGGCGCTAACATCGCTACAGGCGCGGGTGTCGTGCGCTTCCCTTTCAGCTCGGAGAAGGTTTTGCTGATTTGGGCGGAGATACTGCGGCTATCCACATTCCCCACCACGTACAACGTCATGGCATCCGGAGTGTACCACTGCTGATAAAACTGCTTTAGCTTCTCGACATCAACGGGTTGCGCCACGGGCTGGCCCGGATCATGCCCAATCAACGAAGAGCCTTTCAGCCGATAACGCCACCAAGGCTCCTGAATGTTTTGCGGGAAAGTGGCTATCGGATCAGTCGCGCTATTCAGTGCCGCATTAACGGTTTGTTCATTTATTGCCAGTTTGCCACTGGTATCAGATAACCAGGCCAGCGCTTCCTTCATCAGGTCAGGGCGGTTATTGGGCAGACTGAGGCTGTATAAAGTGAAATCATAAGATGTAATCGCCGGTGGCAACGGGCGCTCGTTATCGACCCCTTGCTGCCACAGCGATTGAAGTTGGGCGGGCGTAAAGCTCACGCTGCTCATTAATGCCAGACGTGGCAACAGATGGGCAAAACCAATTTGCTGTGCGCTTTCTGCTAATGAGCCAGTATTGACGACCAGACGTAACTCGATCCGGTCGCTTGGGCGCTGTGGCGTTGCCAACAGCTGCCATGAAAACCCGTTTTCTAACTTCCCCTGCTGCCAGGCAGGATCGGGTTGTAGTGCTTCAGCCTGCACATTACTGCTGGCGGCAGCCAACAATAATCCACCCACGATGAGACGAATTCTGGTGCCCTGCATGTGAACCCCTACTTAATAATCTATCCAATTTTAACCCTTCTTACTCGAAGCCACAGTGCTGTTAGCTGCCTTCCCTGACATGGGTCAGTGCATCGCTGACTGCCTACCTGCAACACCAATTACCTTGGGTATAAACAATACAATTTTACGTAAGTCACTTGTGTTTCACGTGAACGGCCAATGCTGAGCATGTCAGCGACCAACGCCATATATCGCAGCCATAAAGACATGCATAAACCCGCTAGCGTTCAAAGACAGGCCGCAATACCCGCATTTTTGGGCTAAAAATCAACGGCCATCGCCACCGTGAAAACTGGAGGTGGGAGTGTACCATTCTGTTAGACCGCGTGCTTTTGCGGATGTCACTCATCAGAGTAAAAAATAGTATCTAAAGGGTAATTAATACAAGAAAACGGGGATCGGGGACTTATTTTGCGGGAAGTACCGCCAGTAGCAGCGAGCCACTGGCGGTTTTTATGTGAATTGTCTGAATCTTTATGACTCACCGATCAAGAAGAAGAAATGCTGCCCTTTATCTCACTATTCGGTGGTGTTTTATTGGATAACACCGCTTGTAATTGATCGTTATCCAGCTGGTTGCACCATTTGGCAACCACGATGGTTGCAACACCATTACCCACCAAGTTAGTCAGCGCACGAGCTTCAGACATAAAGCGGTCGATACCCAAGATCAGCGCCAAACCAGCCAGTGGCAGATGCCCAACCGCAGAAATGGTGGCAGCCAACACGATAAAGCCACTGCCTGTCACCCCTGCCGCCCCTTTCGAGGAGAGCAGCAACACCACTAATAATGTTACCTGATGAATCACATCCATATGGGTGTTGGTGGCTTGCGCAATAAATACCGCCGCCATGGTCAGGTAAATAGAGGTGCCATCAAGGTTAAATGAGTAGCCGGTCGGGATAACCAAACCCACCACGGACTTCTTACAGCCCGCTTTCTCCATCTTGTCCAGCATGCGCGGCAACACGGATTCAGAGGATGAAGTCCCCAACACGATCAGCAACTCTTCTTTGATATAGCGGATAAACTTGAAAATATTGAAGCCGTTGAATCTGGCAATCGAGCCAAGCACGACCACCACAAACAGGATACAAGTGGCGTAGAAGCAGATGATCAACTGACCCAGTTGCACCAAGCTACCGACACCGTATTTGCCGATAGTGAAGGCCATGGCACCGAAAGCCCCGATTGGCGCTAAGCGCATGATCATATTGATGATACCGAAGATAACACGGGAGAAACTCTCGATAACATTGAAGATGATCTGGCCTTTCTCACCCAAACGGTGCAAGGCAAAGCCGAATAACACCGCAAACAGCAACACTTGCAGAATATTGCCGCTGGCAAAAGCCCCCACCACACTGCCGGGAATGATATCAAGCAAGAACGGCACAATCCCTTGCTGCGAGGCTTGCTCGGCATAGAGTGCAACCGCTTTGGCATCCAGTGTCGCCGGGTCGATATTCATACCCGCACCGGGTTGCACCACGTTCACAATCACCAGACCAATCAGTAGTGCGATGGTGCTGACAATCTCAAAATAGAGCAAAGCTATTGCACCGGTACGGCCAACGGCCTTCATACTTTCCATACCCGCGATACCCGTTACGACGGTACAGAAAATCACGGGTGCGATAATCATTTTAATTAGTTTAACAAATCCATCACCCAGAGGTTTCATCTGAGCGCCAAGGTCAGGGTAGAAATGACCTAACAAGACGCCTAATGTAATCGCCGTTAACACCTGAAAATAAAGACTTTTAAATATTGACGCTTTCATAACTATGTCCTTTTGGAGAAATACACGGCAGCCTGTCGCTTTGTTCTCAGTAATGATTGAGTGACACTTCTTTTTTATCCGTGCTTGCGCGGAAAATAACACCCTCATAACAATATGAAAATTATTAGTTGCACTGGATTGCACCCTTCGTTCGAAATTAAGAACTGAAACGCTTCAAGCGGACGCAACAATAGAAATACACAGAGTTCAACCAGACAATTAACCAGAAATGATTAATCATGGTGATGGATAAAAAGCAGCAGTTAACAGGGTGTGCGGTCAAAGAACTGAGGGTTTTATGGCGCGATGTCTGCAATCAATAGCAGGAGTGGGATGTATTTTTTGGGGGAATATCAAGAAACTGAAAATCGTGCCGCACAACGCCTCAAGGGAGGAGTACGGCATGATAACTCAGCTATTACTGTTTATGATCAACGACCTAGGGTGATCCCATACTGTTCGCGATAACGATGCACCGCCGCCAGATGATCGGCCATTTCCGGCTTCTCTTCCAGATAACTGACCACGTCACTCAAGGTAACAATAGAGATCACTTTGCAATGATAATCACGTTCAACTTCTTGAATCGCTGAGATTTCACCAAGGCCACGCTCCTGACGATCCAATGAAATCATCACGCCAGCCAGCGTCGCGCCTTGCGCATTAATGATTTCCATTGATTCACGAATTGCAGTACCTGCGGTTATCACATCATCAACCAGCATGACTCGGCCCTGTAACGGGCTACCCACCAGACTGCCACCTTCGCCGTGGTTTTTCGCTTCTTTGCGGTTAAAGCAGTAAGGCACATCGCGCTCATGATGTTCTGCCAACGCGACAGCGGTAGTGGTCGCAATCGGAATACCTTTATAGGCAGGCCCGAATAATAGATCGAACTCCACGCCACAATCCATTAATGCAGCGGCGTAGAAACGCCCGAGTTTTGCCAGATCAAGCCCGGTATTAAACAACCCTGCATTAAAGAAATAGGGGCTGATTCGCCCAGACTTCAGGGTAAATTCGCCGAACTTCAACACCTGCTTGTTAAGCGCAAACTCAATAAACTCGCGCTGATAGGCTTTCATGGGGACCTCTCCTCTCCAGATTGTGACCGCTTTCGTTAATCACTTGGGTTATTTATTAGGTGCCTCAAATTGCAGGCAAAAAAAAGGCGACTACCGAGTCGCCTAAATCAATTACTGCGCTAACGCCGCCTTCTGCGCCTGGAAGATCGTCTCTATCCCCCCTCGGGCCAATGCCAGCAACGCCAATAACTCTTCATGACTGAACGGCTCACCTTCTGCAGTACCCTGCACCTCAATCATCCGGCCGTCTTCCATCATCACGACATTCATATCAGTTTCTGCCGCAGAGTCCTCTACATACTCCAGATCACAAAGGGCTTCGCCCTTCACGATCCCCACAGAAACCGCAGCAACCAGCCCTTTCATTGGGTTAGCTTTTAATTTACCGCTGGCTACCAATTTATTCAGCGCATCAGCCAGAGCCACACAAGCCCCGCTGATTGAAGCAGTACGGGTGCCGCCATCAGCCTGCAAAACGTCGCAGTCTAAAGTAATGGTGAACTCACCCAACTTCTTCAAATCCACTGCTGCACGTAAAGAACGGGCGATCAGGCGCTGAATTTCCAAGGTACGGCCACCTTGCTTACCTTTCGCGGCTTCGCGGGCATTACGGCTATGGGTGGAGCGTGGCAACATGCCGTATTCAGCGGTAATCCAGCCTTGGCCTTGGCCTTTTAGAAAGCGCGGAACACCCTCTTCCACCGTGGCGGTGCACAATACTTTGGTATCGCCAAACTCAACCAACACTGAACCTTCAGCGTGTTTCGTGTAATTACGGGTCAGGGTTAATGGGCGGACTTGTTGTGCTGCTCGGTCTGCTGGACGCATGGGCTTTCTCCGGCTTTAAATCGATATTGGTCGCGCATTATACGGCCTTAGTGATGTAATGCCTATCCTGCCTGCGCCTGCGAGGCTATAATCCCTGCATCTTTTCTTTATTAAAACGGGTACGCACAATGATCCGCAGCATGACCGCCTACGCCCGGCGTGACATTAAGGGTGAATGGGGCAGCGCAGCTTGGGAGCTGCGTTCCGTTAACCAACGCTACTTAGAAACTTATATTCGCTTACCAGAACAGTTCCGCAGCCTGGAACCGGTCATCCGCGAACGTATCCGCAGCCGCCTGACTCGCGGCAAAATTGAGTGCAGCCTGCGCTTTGAACTGGACGCCACCGCGCAAAGTTCGCTGATTCTGAACGAAAAACTGGCAAAACAGCTGGTTGAAGCAGCAAACTGGGTCAAAATGCAAAGTGATGAAGGCGAGGTCAACCCGCTGGATGTTTTGCGCTGGCCGGGCGTGATGTCAGCAGAAGAGCAGGATCTGGATGCCATCAGCACTGAACTGATGCAAGCACTGGATATCGCCCTTGATGACTTTATCGTTTCTCGCGAGACCGAAGGTGCGGCATTAAAAACACTGATCGAACAGCGCCTTGACGGCGTGAGTGCGGAAGTGGTCAAAGTCCGTGCGCACATGCCCAACATTTTGCAGTGGCAACGTGAGCGGCTGCTAAACAAACTAGAAGAAGCGCAGGTCCAGCTGGAAAATACCCGTCTGGAACAAGAGTTAGTGCTGATGGCGCAGCGTGTTGATGTCGCCGAAGAGCTGGATCGCCTCGAAGCGCACGTCAAAGAGACGCACAATATTCTGAAGAAGAAAGAAGCCGTGGGTCGCCGCCTTGATTTTATGATGCAAGAATTCAACCGCGAGTCGAATACGCTAGCATCAAAATCGATCAATGCCGAAGTTACTAACTCAGCCATCGAGCTGAAAGTGCTTATCGAGCAAATGCGCGAACAGATTCAGAATATCGAGTAAGCTTTCACAAGCTATCACCAGAAAGCATAAAACCAGCAAGCCCGCAGATTCGCGGGCTTGCGAACAAATATCAACCGAAACCAGATCCATTCCCTAATCAACCTCAACATCCGGGATTAAAAGCCCCTTACCCTCCCAAAATCCCCTTCACAATCTGCACATCTTGCACCCCTAGCCCGGTTAAATCTGCCAAGGTAATCTGTTGATCATTGTCTCTGAAAAAGGCGTTTTGCGCTAAAACAGTCCCGATTTCGGTCAACGTAAGGTGCGCCAACAACTGCTGCTGAAATGCGGGTGAAATCTCACCAAATTCAGTACATTGCGCCCATGAATCCACCAATATCTTATCGGCCTTCGCCACTAACTCGGGTGCCAGTTCGTGCTTGCCCGCACCATCGGCGCCGACGGCGGTAATATGTGTGCCAGGCTGGATATCGGTAGCGTGCAGAATCGCCTCTCGGCTGGGAGTAGTGGTGACGATGAACTGGCAGTGAGCGGCTAATTCAGCGGCATTCTGCGTGATATTGACCTCAAAACCTTCCTCTTGCGCATATTGACGATACTCTTCTAATGCCGTTTCACTGCGGCCCCAAACCCACAGCTGACGGCATGAAATAACACTTTTCAGATACATCAGATGTAACCGCGCCTGCATACCGGTGCCGACGATGCCAATGGCACCGATATGCTGGGGGGCGCAAAGTTCAGCGACAATACGTCCAGCCAGTGCAGTGCGCAGTGCGGTCAGCCAACCTTCATCGAGCAAAATGGCTTGCGGCTCACCAGTCTGGGCCGAAAATGCCATCATCAACCCCTGATTACTGGCGAGTCCTTGCGCGGGATTATCGTAAAATCCACCGGAAATCTTTACCACGAACTGGTCGTCGCCCTGCAAATAACCACTTTTAATGCAACAATCACCATTGGCTTGCGCAAAGAGTAAATGCTGTACCGGCGGCATTTGTACCTGTTTTTGGCTAAAAGCAATAAAGCCCTGTTTGAGTAGCAACGTGACGGCATCGGCATCGAATCTGTCGAGAATCTGTTGCTTATTAAGGATAATCATTCGCCGACCGCTCCCAGATATTTTTCCAGCACAATGTTCTTCCCGCACAGCACCACTGCCACTTTTTTACCTTGCCATTGTGGTGCCAGCTTCAGGGCTGCGGCGAGCGCCACGCCAGCCGCACCTTCAATCATCCAACGGTCAGTGCGGGCAATCAGGCGCATCGCTTCTTTAATTTCCGGCTCACTGACCAGCACTTTCTGATCGATTAACTGCTGGCAAAGCGCGAAGGTGATTGCCCCCGGCTCAACACCTCCGGCGGTTCCATCCGACAGCGTCTCTTGCTCTGCCACTTCCTGAATCTGCCCGTTTTGCAGGCTGGTATACATGCTAGTGGCATTGGCGGGCCAGCAGCCAATAACCTGCGTTTTATCAGAGAGTTTCTTCAGCACAGTCGCAATGCCAGAAATTAGGCCACCGCCGCCGACGGCAACAAATACCGCATCAAGATCCGGCTGTTGCTCAACCATTTCCATGCCACAAGTGCCTTGTCCGGCAATAATCTGCACATCGTTATAAGGGGAAATATAGGTTTTTCCCTGCTGTTGCGCGGCGATACCCGCGGCTAACTCCGCATTCAAAGCATCCCCCGGTATCAGCTCAATGTCGCCGCCCAGTGCACGAATGGCCTCCAGCTTGATCGCCGCGGCCTGCTCCGGTGCATAAATGGTGGATTTAACCCCCGCCAATTTCCCCGCCAGCGCCATCGCCTGACCATGATTGCCGGTGGAGGCCGTGATAACCCCCTGCTGGCGCTGCTCATCGGTTAATAACCGCAACTTATTACTGGCACCGCGAAATTTAAAAGAACCGGTGTGTTGCAGATGCTCACATTTGAGATAGATTTCGCAACCGCTGTGTTGCGACAGCAGCGGGCTGTACTCCAGCGGTGTCACCCTCACTTGTGGTCGTAAAACCTGATGGGCTTCTTTGATGGCATCAAATAGTGTATTCATGTCGGTCCCTTAAGATTCTTCAGCGGTTTTTTATACTTTTCAGCTGGTTGTAAACAGTGGCTCGGCCGATGCCAAGGATTTTTGCGACGTAACCTGCCGCATTTTTGCCGTTAAATGCCCCTTGCTGATAGAGCGCTTCAATCAGCAGTCGACGGCTGACATTATTGAGGGTCGCCAGTGTAAGTTGCTGCTGTTGTAGCCAATTATGGATATAAGTATTGATGCGTTCTTGCCAATCATCCTGAAACAGGACATCAGGTTGTGGTTGCAGTTGATGGCCGGATAGAAACATATCCAGCGCCGCTTTGGCACTTTCAAACACCGTAATATCCAGATTGATGCACAGTAGCCCGATAGATTGCCCTTGGTCATCCCGCAGCACGGTGCTGATGGATCGCAGTTGACGGCCATCCCAGTTACGCTTTTGGTACGGACCGATCACCTGCGAATGTTGGTCAAATTGCAGATCACTGAGGTTGGAGTCCTCGCCTAATTCCCGCTGTGAATAGTTATTGGCGATATAGACCAGCGACTGGCTGGCTAAGTCGTGAATGGCGACTTCCGCATAAGGAGAAAAAAGCATGGCGATCGCATCGGCAATGGGTTGGTAGCGGCTAAGCATAGGTCACATCATTTAGAATAAAAAATCTATATTAGACTTATTATTCTAGAAATCTAGCTAATTTGAGAAAGGGGTCAGATATTGAAAATTATGTATGAGCAGCTGAAAGTTATCTAAAATCAGTCTAATAAAGGCACTCCACAATGCGAGAAAAAGGTGAGGACTTTCATTATTGATACACTGTTTTTTTATACAGCCTTATTTCATCTGGGTAAAATGAGTGATATTCTTACATATGAAATTCCCTAACTGAGCAATCCTAAGTATGGAAGAGTTGAATTTAATCGCAAATCAGATTGCTGAACAAGCACAACAGAAAGAACAGCAAAGATTACAACAGGATAAAGAACTTGTTCGACGTGTACTAGAAATCTACGATCAAAAAGCTGTTGCTGAAGTTCTGCGGAAAGTCAGTAAGTGTGAATGGACTCGTGAAGCTCTCAATCGCTGGTATAACGGGAAATCCATGCAGAAGCCTCTGACTGAGGCCGAAATTGATATGCTACAAAATATGCTACCTTCACCACCAAAACACCATCCTAATTATCAATTCCGTTTTATTGATCTTTTTGCTGGAATTGGCGGCATCCGAAAAGGATTTGAGGCTATTGGCGGACAGTGTGTCTTTACCAGCGAATGGAACCCTTATGCGGTTCGGACATATAAAGCTAATTGGTATTGTGATCCTGTTGAGCACCAATTTAATTCAGATATACGCGAAATTACACTCAGTGAAAATACGGAAATATCAGATGAAGAAGCCTATAAATATATAAATCAACACATTCCCGATCATGAGGTTTTACTTGCCGGTTTTCCCTGTCAGCCGTTCTCGCTAGCGGGGGTATCAAAGAAAAACTCTTTAGGCCGTGCGCATGGTTTCGAGTGTGAAGCCCAGGGTACATTATTTTTTGATGTCGCCAGAATTATTGCCTCAAAGAAACCCGCTATTTTCGTACTTGAGAATGTTAAGAATCTGAAAAGTCATGATAAGGGTAAAACTTTTCGGGTTATTATGAATACACTCAATGAGTTGGGCTATTCAGTTGCTGATGCTGATGCGGTCGGATCACAAGATCCTAAAATCGTGGATGGAAAGAATTTTCTCCCCCAACATAGGGAACGTATCGTTTTAGTCGGTTTTCGTAAAGATCTCAATATTGATAAAGGTTTTACATTAAAAGACATCCATAAATATTTCCCTGAAAAACGGCCAACATTTGGCGAACTACTTGAGCCAGTTGTTGATGATAAATATATATTGACCCCACACTTGTGGAAGTATTTATATAATTATGCCAAAAAGCATCAGGCAAAAGGGAATGGTTTTGGATTTGGATTAGTTGATCCAAAAAATAGCGAAAGCGTAGCCAGGACATTATCAGCCCGTTACCATAAAGATGGTTCAGAGATTTTGATTGACCGAGGGTGGGATAAAGTTTTAGGAGAAATAGATTTTGACGATAAAAAAAATCAGGTAAAACGCCCCCGTCGCCTTACACCCAAAGAGTGTGCTCGTTTGATGGGATTCGAAACCCTTGGTAAGGAGTCGTTTCGTATTCCTGTATCTGATACACAAGCTTATCGGCAATTTGGCAACTCTGTTATTGTTCCGGTTTTTGCTGCGGTAGCTCAATTATTGGCTCCATTCATAGCAAAAATAGTAAAAATGGAAAAAGAACGAAAAGATAAGGCGGCTTGATAATTATGGCTGATGTTCACTCTTCGGAAACTCGTAGTAAAAATATGAAGGCCATCCGAACCAAGGATACAGCCATAGAGATTAAGTTAGCAAAAACACTTGACCAGTTAGGGCTTTCTTACCGCGTTCAGGCCAGCGAGCTCCCTGGTAAACCCGATTTTGTTATTGATGAGTATCGGGCAATAATATTCGTTCATGGCTGCTTTTGGCATAAACATAATTGCTATTTGTTTAAGACTCCAGCAACACGTACCGATTTTTGGCTTAAAAAAATACAGGGGAATGTAAAAAAAGGTAATGATGTTATAAAACACCTCTCAGGCGTTGGTTGGAAAGTTTTAGTGGTCTGGGAATGTGCATTGCGAGGTAAGCATAAACTTACAGATAATGATATTTCAGCAAGAGTAGAGGAGTGGATTTGTACCAGTGAAAAAAATGCTCAAATTAATACACAAGGAATTAGTCAAATGATAAGTAATTAACCGAATTCTAACTAGAAATAAGTAAGAATTCAGTCTTTTGGGCGTTAATGATTATATATACTTTTGGTTTTCTCAATAAAATCAGAGAGAGAAATCAACTCATCACGAATAGATTTAGGATACTTTTCGTGAAGAGGTTTAGGAACCACTAATTGGACACCTGCATCTTTCATTTCCTGAAACTGATTAACAGACACCCCTTCCTGAAGAGTAAAAAGATGAATATTATCAATTCGGTTAGCTTCATTGAGTGCCTGACGCCAGCGATCTTTACATGTTGTTTTTACCGCAAGCATTCTTAATTTATCTGAAGGATATTTAGCATCATAGTAAGCTTCAGAAGAGGGAAATAAAAAATCAGGTTTCTTATTGCCTTCAGTAACACTTTGAGTAACAAAATCAGTAAGGTTATTTTCTATAAATACATTCTCTAGGTGTAATTCCAGAGATCTTCCTGCTCGGGACTTGCGGCGATTACTTACTGAATTTGCTAAGCTAATAAAATCATCTACTGAAGAAAATCCTGCCTGCACTCTCTCCAAAACATGTAATTCTTCTATTCGGCGAAACAGAGAGTATTCAGCATCGCGTTTTTCGAGCAATAGTTCATCAGGGTTTAAACTTTTAAACCGGAATACTTCGGGGAGATAACGAATGATTTCAACGCCTGATGGGAATGAAACAGACCATTGTTCTGGGATCGGATAATTACCAGACTTCCAACTATAGCTTGCTATAGCAAAACCACCCAAGACCTGATTCGATGGGCCTGAAACTGAAAAACCAGGAATGATTTCTCCAGTCATAGATTCCAGCAGCTCTTCCTCTGCCAGAGAATTACATAGCCACACATCAATAAAATCACAGACGCCATCGGGTACACACTGAAAAGCGAAGACAGTCAGTGCTCCAGTGTTTTCTTTATTCAACAATGGACTACCTTTACCCCAACGAGTAATTCGCTTTTCGTTTCGTGTACCATCAAAATGACGGTTATTGTAATAAATAGCTCTTACGACACTCTCAAGATTGCCATGCGAACTTATTCTTGCTGACAAAAGAATATCCGGATTTCTGACATCAGTTCGGACAATTGAAGAGAATTGTTTCTCAATCACTTCCGCCGGGATATAGACCCCAGCCTGATGCGCACCTGTTGCGCCAGTATCATTACCGGAAAGGCGCTTAATATAGATATGCCATTCGCCAGATGATTTTTCAGATAACCACTTATGGAAAGCAGACACAACTATTCCCCTTAGCGAGTATTTTAAGACTAATGAGTAAGTTACAGTCAATAATTAGAGTAATTTAGTATCTATAACATACTCAGCAGAGACTAGGCTATCCAGAGTTATCATTTCTGCATGAAATCTGAATTTAACAGCTTAATAAATTTTTTTTACTGTAATTTACTTGCTCAATGATCTTACTGCATCTAAATCTTTCATGCCGATGTGCAGAAGGTTATTAGTGATATAATTTTATGGAATAATTTAACCCGTCGCATCACCGGAGTCAGCATGATCAGCCAGAAAGATGCCTCTTGTCAGGAACAGCAGCTCACCTTTGATCCCAGAGGGCATCAGCTCACTAATATCAATGTCTGGACGCCGGACAGCCAGTGGCTGGTGTACGACGTGCGGCCCAATGGCGGGACTTTTAGCGGCTTAACCATTGAGCGAGTTAATTGTGTCACCCGCAATATTGAGGTGATCTATCGTGCTCAGCATGGCGCTCATGTTGGGGTGGTGACGGTTAGCCCTGATCAGCCCGCGCGCTATGTGTTTATCCACGGCCCAGAGCATCCAGACAGCCATTGGCATTATGATTTTCATCATCGGCGCGGGGTGATTGTTGCTGAGCCGGACAGAGAGCTGGTGGTGACACTGGATGCGATGGATATCACGGCACCTTATACGCCGGGCGCTTTGCGCGGTGGCACACATGTTCACGTTTTCAGCCCAGACGGTAGCCGCCTGAGCTTTACCTATAACGACCATGTGTTGCATGAGTTAGACCCTGCGCTGGATTGCCGCAATGTCGGCATTGCGCTGCCGCTGCATGGAGTCAATCCGCCCAAGCAGCACCCACGTGAATATGAGGGTAGCCATTTTTGTGTGTTGATCAGCCGCACCACGCCCACACCGCAGGCGGGCAGTGATCAAATCAATCGCGCTTATGAAGAGGGGTGGATTGGCACACAGGGGTACCTGAAAAAAGATGGCACCCGCCAGCGCTGGGCGCTCGCCTTTATTGGCGATACCCTTTCGGCGCAAGGGGAGAAAATCCCAGAAATCTTTGTTGCTGATCTACCTGAGCATGACCGAGATTATGCTCGCGCAGGCGATGCACCACTTGAGGGGACACCAACCACCCTGCCTGCACCACCTGCGGGTGTCAGTCAGCGGCGGGTCACTCATACCACAGAGCGCCGCTTTCCTGGGCTTGTCACTAGCCCGCGTCACTGGCTACGCGCCTCACCTGATGGCAGTACTATTGCTTGCTTGATGAGAGATGATAATGGTGTTGTGCAGCTGTGGCTGGTCTCCCCGAATGGCGGAGAACCACGGCAATTGACCTACAGTCAATGGGGGATTCAATCTGCCTTTAGCTGGCATCCGCAAGGACATAGTTTGGCGTTTGTTTGTGATAACAGCGTGATGCGGTGTGATAGTACGAGCGGCCAACTTCGGCGACTGACTGCGCGGAGTGCCACCGCCCCATTAGCAGACGCGGTGGTGTTTTCACCGGACGGCACCCAGATTGCATTTATGCGCGAAATAGCGGGGCTGGCTCAAATCTTTACCGTAAATGCGGGTTAGATTATTGCGCTGGCGTTTCGCCAATATGTGCCGTTGGCTGATTGGCGGCTTCAGCTTGGCGAACCCGTTCACGTGGCGAGCTGGCCATTTTATCTTCACCGTCTGAACGTAAATAATCATACGGCAGCAACAGAGTATCCATTACCGCAGAGAAGGGCAGATCTACCGCGAGCAAGGGCCGCAGTGCCCAGCCAGTGTTGTCATCTTTGAGCATCGCCACGTTGGCTTCTGTGCCGGAGTAGTAACCCTGACTGCTACTGGTATGCGTCATAATGCTAGAGCAGCCGCTGGATAACAGCAGCGAACAGCCAGTAACAAAAGGGATAACGGTGTTTCTCATTGTTTTTTCAGCTCTCATCATCATGCCAGGCGATCACACTACATAGTGTCAGGTTTTGTCGTGAACTTTTACACTCTCTTACAGACAGTTCCTATGGTCAAAGATTCAATCCTATGACGTGATTTCACTTAAGTGTAAGTTATAGCAGCTGATTTATCGAATATGAGTCGAGTAAAAGCCCTATTGAGATTTTTTTTAGAAAAATTTTTTATTTTGCTCTTGAAAAGAGGCAGACCGATACCATCTTATTATCAGGTCAGAGAGAATACGCCGACAGGGTATTCTGACTATAGGCTTGTCCATAATGGAGGGCCTTATTTAAAATAGGATAACACCCTTGCTAATCTATTTAGGAGGCAGTTTTTATGCGTAATTCCGAGCTTGCTCCACTGTATCGTTCAGCTATCGGTTTTGATCGGTTGTTTAATCTATTAGAGTCAGGGCAGAATCAAAGTAATGGGGGTTACCCTCCTTATAACGTCGAGTTGGTTGATGACAACAACTACCGCATTGCGATTGCGGTGGCAGGCTTTGCGGAGCAGGAGTTAGAGATCACCACTCAAGATAACATATTGATTGTTCGTGGTTCTCATGCCGGTGAGCCTGCGCAGCGCACCTATCTATATCAAGGTATCGCTGAGCGCAACTTTGAGCGTAAATTCCAGTTGGCTGAGCATGTTAAAATTAAAGGTGCCAACTTGGTTAACGGTTTGCTGTATATCGACCTCGAACGTGTTGTACCTGAAAATTTAAAACCACGTCGTATTGAAATTAAATAATGAACCTTTATATCTAGAGTAAGTGATTTTATTTAATACAGCGTTCAGCCTGCCGTAATCGGGGGCTAACCGGTCACGGAGTGATAGACTTAAATAATATAACGCCACTCTCTTGCGTTAGGGCTATTTATATCACTAATTCGTGACCGCTTTAATACCCAATAGATTTCAAACTGCTAACACACCTGTGGTTTGAAAGATAATGGGAATATCTCGCTTCAAAGAAGGAGTATATCTATGCGTAATTATGATTTGTCACCCTTACTTCGTCAGTGGATTGGTTTTGATAAGCTGGCTAGCTCAATGCAAGGCAGTCAGGATGCCCAAGGCTTCCCGCCATACAACATTGAAAAAACTGACGATAACCACTATCGCATCTCACTGGCATTGGCCGGTTTTAAACAGAGCGAACTGGATATCGAAGTTGAAGGCCCACGCCTGACCGTACGCGGTAAGCCAGCAGCGGCTGAAAAACAGGTTGAATATCTGCATCAGGGCTTGGTGCGTAAAGAGTTCTCCCTGACCTTCACGCTGGCTGAGCATCTGAATGTTGATAATGCACAGTTTGAAAATGGTCTACTGCACATAGATCTGTTGCGTCAGGTGCCTGAAGCGCTGCAACCACAGCGTATTACTATCGGCAGTGCGGCTCCTCAAGAGCAGCAAGTATTAGATAGTCCGGTCACGACTGACCAGCAGTAATAATGATGACCGGCACCTCCACATGAGGTGTCGGTAGCGATTACCCTCTCCTTATGTTGTCCTTTTAGCGTTAAGCTTTTTGCTGTTTAGTTTTTCACCGGAGAGATTCCCCGCTCTCCGGTGCATTTTGTGGTGCATCCCACATTCAACCGCCCTCCCTTCTGACAGAATCCTTACTAATTGTAAGAATTTAAGGCCATGTGTTTCGTCACCATCCACTTGGCCGACCAGTTTTTAAACTTAGGCAAGGAAGTGATTTATGAGTGCTATCGCCCTTACCGTCAGTATGTTGGCGCTGGTCGCCGTATTGGGGTTATGGATCGGTAATTGGAAGATCTATGGTGTTGGGTTAGGTATCGGCGGGGTGTTATTTGGCGGCATTATTGTGGGCCATTTTGCACAAACATATGAAGTTGTTCTTAACGGAGACATGCTGCATTTCATTCAGGAATTTGGCCTGATTCTGTTTGTTTACACGATTGGTATTCAAGTCGGGCCGGGGTTCTTCTCTTCACTGCGCGTCTCAGGACTGCGACTTAACTGTTTTGCCATTCTGATGGTGCTGGTCGGCGGCTTGGTGACGGCGATTATCCATAAGCTGTTTGCGGTGCCACTGCCCATCATTTTGGGTATTTTTTCGGGAGCGGTGACCAACACGCCAGCACTCGGGGCAGCACAACAAATTCTCACTGATTTAGGGTCGCCACCACAATTGGTCAGCCAAATGGGGATGGGTTATGCCATGGCCTATCCATTCGGCATTTGCGGCATTTTGCTGGTGATGTGGCTGATCCGCCTATTCTTTAAAATCAACGTCGACCGCGAAGCAAAAGATTTTGACAGCAATAACGGGCAGAACCGTGAATTGCTGCAAACTATGAATGTCGCGGTACGTAACCCCAATTTGAATGGTTTGTCAGTGCAAGAGGTGCCGTTACTCAACAGTGATGAGGTGGTTTGCTCTCGGCTGAAACGCGGTGACCTGCTGATGGTGCCGCTGCCTGCCACGGTGATTGAGCTAGGAGATTATCTGCATTTGGTCGGGCAGCGCGAAGCCTTGGAGAAAGTGCGGCTGGTGGTGGGTGAAGAGGTCGATGTCACCCTGTCCACTGCGGGGACGGTATTGCAAACCGCTCGTGTGGTGGTGACCAATGAGGCGGTATTAGGTAAAAAAATCCGCGATCTTAATCTGAAACAGAAGTATGACGTGGCGATCACCCGCCTGAATCGTGCGGGTATTGAGTTGGTCGCCAGTAACAGTGCCAGCCTGCAATTTGGTGACATCCTGAATCTGGTGGGCCGTCCGGAAGCTATCGAGGCGGTGTCCGCTGTAGTGGGGAACGCGCAGCAGAAGTTGCAACAAGTGCAGATGTTGCCGGTCTTTATCGGCGTCGGGCTGGGTGTATTGCTGGGGTCTATCCCACTGTTTATACCGGGGTTCCCTGCGGCATTACGTTTGGGGCTGGCCGGTGGTCCGCTGGTGGTGGCGCTGATTCTCGGGCGTATCGGCAGTATCGGCAAGCTGTATTGGTTTATGCCGCCGAGTGCCAATCTGGCGCTGCGTGAACTGGGGATTGTACTGTTCTTGTCGGTGGTTGGGCTGAAGTCTGGCGGTGATTTTATCAATACACTGGTCAATGGTGATGGGCTGGCGTGGATTGGTTATGGCGCGATGATTACCGGTATACCATTGCTGACCGTGGGGATTCTGGCGCGCATGTTAGCCAAGATGAACTACCTGACCCTGTGCGGCATGTTAGCCGGTTCCATGACGGATCCACCGGCGCTAGCGTTTGCCAATGGCCTGCATCCGACCAGCGGTGCGGCCGCGCTCTCTTATGCCACGGTTTATCCACTGGCGATGTTTTTACGTATTATGTCGCCGCAGATTTTGGCCGTGTTGTTTTGGACAACAATGTGATGTCGCCCGAGACAGGTGATTATCAACCTCATTTATAGCTCGGTGACGCGATCGGCCTGTTCTCTCCGCCACTGACACTTTATCAATAACCTCAAGGGCAGCTGAATAAGCTGCCCTTTTTTGCATTTTGTCGCTTACTTCGCTTCCTGAAACGCCAGCTCAATCTCTTCAGCCAGTATCGCCACGCCCTTTTCAATCTCTTCTGGTGCAGGGACGTAGTTCATCCGCATACATTGATGGGTATGCGGCCAGTCATATCCCAAGCCGGGGAAGAAGTAGTGGCCCGGTACCATCAGTACGCCGCGTTTTTTCAGGCGCTGATAGAGCAGTTCGGTGCTGATCGGCAGATCTTTAAACCAGAGCCAGAGAAAGATGGCCCCTTCGGGTTTGTGGATCAGGCAGCGTTCAGGCGGCAGGTATTTGCGCAAGATAGCGATGGTCTGCTGTACCCGCTCAAAATAGAATGGCCGAATCACCTCGTTGGATAAACGCAATAAATCACCACGCTCAATCATTTCGGCGGCAATTGCTGGCCCCATGCTACCCGGCGACAAACTGATGATGCCATTCATATTGGTAACGGCCGAGATCACTTTCTCATCGGCAATGACAATGCCACAGCGTGAACCCGGTAGGCCCAGCTTCGACAGGCTCATGCACAGGATGATATTCGGGTTCCACAACGGAGTGGCGTCGGTAAAAATGATGCCGGGGAAAGGTACGCCGTAGGCGTTATCAATCAATAGCGGTATATCACGCTGCTGAGCGATAGCATCAAGGCGAATTAACTCTTCATCCGTAATCACATTACCGGTGGGATTGGTGGGGCGCGAGACGCAGATCAGACCAATATCATCGGTAATATTGAGGTGATCAAAATCAACGTGATATTTGAATTGGCCTTCTGGCAGCAGCTCAATATTGGGTTTAGCGGAGACAAATAAGTCCTCGTCCAGACCGGCATCGGCATAACCGAGATACTCAGGGGCCAGCGGGAACAAAACCCGACGACGGCTACCATCAGCATAGCGGCCTGCGAATAAATTAAATAAGTAGAAAAATGCGCTCTGACTGCCATTTGTCAGTGCAATATTCTGTGGCTCAATTTGCCAGCCCAGCTCGTCGCGCAGCATTTTCGCCAAGGCGGTTAACAGCAAATCTTTGCCTTGTGGCCCGTCGTAATTGCACAGTGCCTCGGTCAATTGCCCGCGCTCCAGCATCTCCTGACACAGTTGCTGGAAGTAAGCATCCATCTCTGGAATATGTGCCGGATTACCCCCGCCGAGCATGATAGAACCTGGGGTTCTAAGGCCGTCGTTGAGGTCGTCCATCAATCTGGTAATCCCCGCGTAGCGGGTGAATTTGTCGCCGAAAAGTGAGAACTTCATAAATGAAAATTTATTGTTATCCGTAAGTGAACAAGTACCATACTCGCAGATAAAAGCGGGTGCAATGCGAAAGGATTTCTTCCTGCCGAGCGAAAATATCGACAGGAAGGGTTATTGCGGGATAATACCCTGATCTACTCTTTTTTGTCACCCACCCAAACCACCAGCACTTTATCGCCCTGATGTTGACGGCTAAAGGCATAATAATCAGCGGTTTGTTGCGATTTTTGCTCGCCCGCGCCAACGGCTGGATGGCGGGCGCGGAACTGGCTGACTTTCTGCCAGTGCGCCAACAGCGCACCTTTCTCACCAGATAATTCATTCCAGTTCATATCGGACCGAGTACCCTGGAGTGGGTCAGAACCGGTGGGGCCGAACTCGCGCCCACTCTCATCGCCGTAGAAGATTTGCACCGCCCCTGGTGCCAGCAGCAGTAGATCACCCGCTCGCTGCTGTTTTACCAATGATTGCTGCGCGTCATCTTTAAAAAATAGCCGAGTATCGTGCGAGGAGATGTAGCTCAACACATTGAATCCTTGCAGTTTATCTGCCATCTGTTGATAAGTGCCATCAATGGATGAGAAGCAGGTGAGCGCCTGTTTTGCCTGATCCTGAAAATCAAAGTTAATCATGGCGTCGAAGCCATTTTGGTAATAATCGCTCTTCATCACCCCATGACCCCATGCCTCGCCGGTCATCCAAAACGGTAAATCATCCAGCGCTTGATCGGGGTGAGCAGCTTTCCATGCGGCCAGCGCAGCGGTAGTTTGTTGCTTAAGTTGCTGCCAGGCAGGCTTCTCCACATGCTTGGCGGTATCAACCCGAAAACCGTCAATGCCGTAATCGCGAACCCATTGGCTCAACCAATGCGTCATGTAATCACGCGGGGTTGCGCCTGGAATTTCCCGTGCGGCGGTGTCCGGTTTGTTACGGTAAAACACCGGTAAGCCACTAGCTTGGGTGGATTCAGTTTTGATGTCCGGGAGGAAAGCCAGCGACATGGTGAGATCGTCATAGCCGGGGGAGTCGTAATCACCAATATCCGTGCGAATCCATTTCTTACCCCACCAGTTATCCCACGCGGCTTTATCACCGAAATTGATGTAATCATTGAAGCTATGCCAAGTTTGACCGCTACCGGGCGTCCAATCTGTCCAATTTTTACCTAAGGTTTTCTCCAGCTTATCGCCTTGCAGATAGAGCGCGCCGAATTGGTCACTCTGCATATCTGCCAGCGTGGCATAACCCACGTGATTCATCACCACATCAAATAGAATACGAATACCGCGTTTATGCGCCTGTTCAACCAGAGTATGCAGCTCCTGTTCGGTGCCCATATTGGCATCCAGCCGCGACCAATCTAGCCCGTAATAGCCGTGATAGGCATAATGCGGAAAGTCACCTTTGGTGCCGCCACCGACCCAGCCGTGAATTTGTTCCAGTGGCGAGCTTATCCACAGTGCATTGACACCAAGTTGTTGCAGGTAATCCAGTTTTTCGGTTAATCCCGCCAGATCGCCACCGTGGAAAGTGCCGATCTCCTGCATGCCGTCACCGTGGCGGCCATAGCTGTGGTCATTGGCCGGATTGCCATTTTCGAAGCGGTCAGTCAGGGCGAAATAGACAGTGGCATTTTGCCAACTGAACGGCGCGGCCTGTTGGGTTTGTGCCGACTCCAGCAGCAGTAAGCCGCCACTCTCGGGCGCGGGTTGCAAGGTGATTTTACCGAGAGAGACTTTTGCCGTTTGGCCGGAGTAGAAATCCCGCACCATTTCGCCTTCAGCAAAGGTTTTGCTCACATCAATGGTCACTGGCTGTCCATCCCAACGCTGGCAACTGTGAACCACGACTTTGGCAGTTTCTACCACCGGTTCTTGGAGACTGAGGGTCAGGGTTGGGGTGCCGCTACGGGTATCAATACGCGCCTGATACTGACCATCGCGGAACAGCCGCCACGAGATATCGGCCTGATTCTGGCAGGGTTGCAGCGAAAAAGTCTGATTCAACTTCACCGCGCTGGTGGGTTGCCAGCACTGCTTATCCTGATAAAACTTGAGCGGATATTCACCTTTGGTCAATGCGCTGCTGCTGAGAAAGACCCCGCTATCCTGCTCAGTAAAGGTGGGGAAATGGGGGAGTGACCAATTCGCCATCGCCGCCGGAGATATGAGCAATAGCAAAGGGACAGTGAGATGTTTCATGGCACATCTTCCTTAAATCTGAATAAAGTTTGATACGTATCAGTGTGCCGTTTGGTGAAGAAATAACCTCATCCCTGCACAGTTTTTGTCGGGATGAGAGCGGTGGAGGAGGAGAATCTGACCGGACAGGCAATCCAAGATTTTCTGGATCGTGAGGCATGGCAAATTGCAGAAATAAAACAAGCAATTATCGAAGCGAGCAGCAAGATTTCATTCTCGAAAATGAGATGAATTCACTTTTTAAAAGAATGGGAGGGGTCGTTCAGGGGAAGGATAAATAATGAAATACAAATACTACGTGTCTTTTATACGCATCGAGAGCCACCGAAAGATAAATGGTAGCTATTCATCTGTGAAATGCTACTGAGCTGCAAGCAGGCCAGTAGCGTCAGTTTACGATTTCTGCAAAACTTGTGGGTTGACGCAGTTTTCTGTGACGCTGCCGGTCAGTGCGGCAATCAGGTTATCCACGGCGCAGGCGGCCATGTTGTAGCGGGTTTCATGGGTGGCGGAACCAATGTGCGGCACAGCAACCACATTGCGTAACTTGAGGAGCGGCGAGTCCACGGACAGCGGCTCTTGCTCAAAAACATCCAACCCAGCGGCATGGATAGTGCCATCTTGCAGGGCGGCAATCAGCGCCTGCTCATCCACCACCGGCCCACGGCCTGCATTAATCAGGATGGCGCTGGACTTCATTTTTGCCAATTGATCGCGGCCAATCATATGGTAAGTCTGCTCGGTCATCGGCAGGGTAATACAGAGGAAATCCACCTCCGCCAGCAAGGTATCTAAATCGCAACGGCGTGCGCCAAAGCGTGTTTCAGCCTCCTCGTGGGGGCGGCGGCTGGTGTACAGCACCGGCATGCTAAAACCAAAATGCGCCCGCTGAGCCAGCGCCATGCCAATGCGGCCCATGCCAAGAATGCCGATGGTTTTATGATGAACATCCACGCCATACCACTCATCATCAATGCTCTCTTGCCACTCGCCGGCTTTGACTCGCTCAGCCAATTCCACCACTCTTCGTGCCGAAGAGAGCACCAGCGCCATCATGGTATCGGCCACGGTTTCTGTTAGGACGGTTGGCGTGTGCATCAGTGCCACACCACGCTGGTTTAGCGCATCCACATCAAAATTATCATAGCCGACAGAAATGGTTGAAGCCGCACGCAACTGTGGCGCTAGCTGCAAAAAAGCCTGATCAATCTTGCCGCCGGAACCGATCAATCCCTCCGCCTGTTGCAGCGCCGATAATAATTCGGGCTGATTCTCTGGCGTTAAACCATCAAAACTATTTACGGTAAAATGTTGCGCTAATCGTTGATGCAGGTCGGTAGGAATACTTTTGTACAGCACAATGGAAGGCTTCATCGCAAACTCCAATTAATTTGGGCAAGTGAGATCTGAAGCCAGCATAACAGCGAACACGATAGCGAGATCAAGCACTAATCGCGCTCATAATGTTACGACTAATTAAAAAATCACGCTTCGCTGCTAGCGATACTCTTCACCGTCAGGCTGTGCGAGCGAATCGCGGCACAACGTAGCGCGGTTATAATCGCCAGTGCAGGGGCAATGGAAAACAGGGTAAACAGCCAGTGGGCCGTGTTCTCCGCCCCCGCAACGCCACCTGGGAAGTTCAGGCCGGAGAGATTGGCGACCATCCCTGCCATCGCGGCACCTACGGCCGTCGCAAACATCTGTACCGTGGTAATCGACGCCCCGGCAATGTCCTTATCTTCGTCAGCGGCCACTTGCAGAATGCGGGTCAGTAGGTGCGGCCAGCCAAAGCCGATGCCAAAACCCACCAGTGTTAACGCGATGGCGATCGGGGCCATCTGTTGCCAGCTCCCCAGTGAGGCGGCTGGCATCAGGATCGCCAGTGCCACAATCCCCGCCAGCACTATGATGGGGCCGCTGATAATGGCCCAGCGAACACCTGATTTCTTCCAGCCCGCACTCATCACCTCCGAAATCGTCCAACCTGCTGCCATGGTGGCGGCAATATAGCCGGAAATCAGTGGCGATTGGCCGTGTAGGGTTTGCAGGAAGTAAGGGACGAAAATCTCACAGGTAATGCCGACGGCCAACAGAGAGATGGTGATATAGAGTGCCGCCAGCGGTGAGCTAAGACGCAGCGCCCCTTTTGGCAGCAGACGCGAAGTGGCGCGAGATTCGATGCGAAATAGCAGCAGTAACAGCACCACCGCCAGCGCCATTCCCGCCATGTTTATCAGGCCACTACTGGCGATGCTGCTGGCGGAGATGGTCAGGACAATGGCGGTTAATAACACTAATTGGGTGACAGGTAGGGTCGAGGCGGCGTCGGTGCTGGATCGGCCCGCAGGCAGGATCCGCCAGGTAAAAATGGCATAAATCAAGGTCACTGGTAGCAACGTCCAGAAGGCAAAGCGCCAGGCGTCCATTTCAGCAAAAATGCCGCCGATAGCCGGGCCAATCAGGGTCGCAACGCCCCACATGCCGGAAATCAGTGCCATGGCTCGTGGCCACAACGATTGCTGAAAGACCAGATTAATCATGGCGTAAGAGAGTGCAAACAGGAAGCCGCCCCCCAAACCTTGCACGGTTCGGCCCACTAGCATCATCGGCATGTTGGGTGCCATGGCACATAAGGCGCTGCCCAACATAAAGACCAGTGAGGCAAACAGGTACGCGCTACGGGGGCCGTAACCACTGAGCAGGCGGGCAGAGAGCGCCGAGCCGAGGATGGAGGCGGTGACGAATAGGGTGGTATTCCAGGCGTACAGGCTCAGGCCGTCAATCTCTAGCACCACGGAGGGCAAAATGGTGGTGGCGATATAAATATTGATCGCATGCAATACAACGCCCCCCGACAGGGCTATGGCAAAGGCCGCATTTTTACCGGAGAACAGGTCACTCCAACGGCTTGCATCATTCATTATCACGTTTCCATCCTGCCAGAAGTCTGGTTGTTGAGTTCATTAAGTTGTTACGATAAAGTTAAACAAGAATATTCTTGGAATAAGGTAGGCCAGTCATCGATAATAAGTCAAGCATCTACTTGGGAAATGTTATGCTGACAATAATTCATCAAAAATTAATAAAGTTGCAATGAATGATAGTGGGGAAGATATGAATATCGATCATACAGCCAGCCCGCCACAGTCTGTTGCGGAGCGCTTGCTGATGTTGCTCAAGACCCGTGGCCCGCTGCAATCGACTGATGCAGGGAGGCTGCTGGGGACGACCGGTGAAGCGGCCCGACAGCAATTTGTCAAACTGGCCAAAGAGGGGCTGGTGGTCGCCGAAGCGAAAACGCAGGGGGTGGGTCGCCCGATTCAGCTATGGCAGTTAACCGAGGCGGGTAACGCGCAATTTCCTGATGCTCATGGCGAACTGACCGTGCAATTGCTGCGGTTGATTCGCACCCAATTGGGTGACAGCGCCCTTGAGCTGCTGATTGATAGCCGTGAGCAAGAGACCCGCAATCAATATTGTCAGGCGATGGTAGGGGCTGAAAATGTGACCGAGCGTGTTGAGCGGCTGGTGGCGATTCGCACACGCGAAGGTTATATGGCAGAGATGCAGGTGGAGGCGGATGGCACGCTGCTGTTGATCGAAAATCACTGCCCTATTTGTGCGGCAGCTACCCGTTGTCAGGGGTTTTGTCGCGCCGAACTGGCGGTATTTCAGCAAGCGTTAGGCGCACCCGTTGAGCGCGTAGAGCACATATTATCGGGTTCCCGCCGCTGCACTTATCGCATCAAACCAGAAGAGTGATGACAGATTAGTTATGATGACCGGGTGATTGCGGCCGTCAGAAAAGTGCGGATAAACCTGAGCGCTTATCCGCATACCGCATGGTGGAGGATTACAGTGGGCTTAGGGTGATTTCTACCCGGCGGTTCTGTGCTTTACCGGCGGCGGTGCTGTTGCTGGCGACCGGATTATCCGGACCTGCACCGCTGGTACGGACACGGTTGGCGGCCACGCCTTGCACAATCAGTGCGCTGCCAACACTGTCAGCCCGCTGCTGCGAAAGTGTCATGTTATGGGCTCTGGCACCGCTGCTATCAGTAAAACCTGTCACATTGACGGCGGTTTTTTCATACTCTTTCAATACCATAGCGACCCCAGTCAGGGTATTGGCCCCTGCCGGTTTCAAGTTGCTGCTGTCGGTATCAAAAGTGACGTTATTCGGCATATTCAGCACGATATTGTCACCCTGACGGGTCACGCTGACCCCCGTACCATTCATTTTTTCGCGCAATTTAGCTTCCTGCACATCCATGTAGTAGCCCGCACCGCCACCCAGAGCGGCCCCTGCTGCGGCACCAATTAACGCCCCTTTGCCACGGTCATGTTTGGATGATGACAACATGCCGATCCCTGCCCCTAAAACGGCACCGATCCCTGCGCCATAGCCCGATTTCCCTGCCTGTGATTCACCGGTATAAGGGTTGGTAGTACAAGCAGAAAGGGTGAGCGCAACAGAAATGGCGGCCACCGTGGCCAGAATGCATTTTTTCATCAATTTTTCCTTAAATGGCGCTCTATTTCGGCGAAAATCCAGCAATGTCGCCCAATAATAGTTAACTAAAAAAATCATTAACCCGCCGTCATCTTATCGACCGGTATTTGTGTGCCATCGTTATCCGGTAAAAGATGGGGGAATACCATTGAGAAAACTCTCATAGTTTCAGCACAAAGGGTTATTTGGCCGGTTTATCAGCAAAATAGGCACGGAAAGGCCATCAATTGATCTGCTGTTTTATGATTTCCCCCTATGGGCGGCAATAGGGGGGCAGTGCTCAATGGGGAATAGCCTAAAGCTCAGGTTCGGGAGTGGGTATGTCTGTGGCTGGGAATTGATAATTGTCATAGGGGTCAGGGATAAAAACAAAACCAATGCGTTTTTTTATCACGGCCGAAGGGGTAGAGATCACTTCCGCTTCAATCACCGAGATACCATCGGCTATTAAGTGCTGGATCATGGTGTGCAGTGCGGCTGATCCCGCACCTCTAATCGCGCCTTCAATTTGCGGTGTTAACACATAGGCGGGGTTGGTTAATGTTGCCCTTATCGTGCCGTGTTTCATCGCTGGATTGCCATCAATAAAATAACTGTCCGCCACGCTGACACTGACAATCTGATGATTGAATCTCACCACGATAATGATTTGATTCGCACGAGGGTGCCGTGCGTGGCTGGTTATCAGTCGGCTGGTGACCTGGCCTGCATATCTATTGGTCGCTATCTCAGTCGGAAAGATGCCATGGTGATTACAGTGAACCTGCTGTTCCTGATAGGTGTTTTCCCATGCGGCGATGGTTTCGAGTAAATTATAGATGCTGCGACGGGTTTGCTCATAAGTACCCTGAATGACCTCAATATCAAATCGCTGTTGTGACACCTGCCATTCACCATTATGTAGCACACGCGGTAATACATCTTGATGCACATAGGAGGAGATTGGCATCTGGTAAGTCCCCAGTGGGTATTGCTGAGTTTGCAGCGGTGATGCGGTGTCACTGTCACTATCACTGCTACTAGAGCTTTCGCTATCGTACTCACTTTGGCTATGGCAACTGGCAGCAGAATTTCCGCTGCTCGGCCCCGGTGGGCTATTAGCCATTGCATACTGCATATAATTTTGTTCAGCGTAGACAAAGGCTTGCGTGAGGCTATCGATTAGCGCCGATCGGCCATACTCCTCGGCAACATCATTAATGGTTTGGATTAAGCGATTCCCCGCCCGTGGGTCACGAATAAAGGCATCAATGGCATCATGATCACTGTCGATGGCTCTTCTGTCCAAAATGCCATTCAGGGTTTGAATCAGATATTCCGTTGACCAAGTATGCAAGCTGCGCCCGAACAGCAAGGTAAAGTCGGCTAATACTGATGACATCCATGTGTAACAGGAGTGCTTAATTTGGCGGGGAAAACGAGCACCGACCACATGTTCTAGTGGTGTCTGGCAATAGTGAGACACTGCTGGCAGGGTCAATGATTGACCATGAAGGTCAGTATTTAACTGCGTTAACATGAGTGTTGGAGGGGTTATTTCCGGTAAAGTGGCCGTCGTAAGAGACTTGGGTTTTAAAGGCCCAGCCGTGCCCGCTATGACGCTATTTGACGGGTCCTCCCCACTGAAAAATGTCTTAATATGATGCCATGCAGACTCAACCTGATTACAACGACCTTGGGTAATGACGTTATAAAGTGCCAAAGGGCCAGACAAAAAACAGCCCAGGATCCCTGCGGTGCCACGTTTCGCTCTGCCAGGCTCATTGTTTACTGCCATCAGCACTTTTGGCATGGACAGTGGTTGTCGATCATCACTATTAAAGATGGCTAAATAAATATCTTGCTGATGAATTGAATCATCAGGTGACATTGAAATCGTCGGAGATAGATGGAGTAACTTACCTTCCATTGTTTCCAGGAAACTGAGGGACAATGTGTTGTTATGCCAAGAGAACAGAAAGGAAATATGGGTCGTATCTTGGTTTAGTGGAAAATCAATTTGTTGTGATTTTGCAGGCAGAATTGAAACCAAGCCATTATCAACGGTCACCTCCATAAAATTATTAAAACTCAAATCAAAGGTATTATGACTCTTTTCAAAACTGAGTAATACCGATCTTTCTTGGTGTTGAGTGTCTGCGCTATAAGGCGCGAAAATAGCAGAAAGTGGAATTATCATTTTCTGTGCAATAATACAATTGGTGTCACAACTGAGCCGTTTTTTAGTTGTGGCGACGATTCCCGTGACGTCATTTTTTCCCGTTATTTTTTGCCATGCTTCCTGCAAAATACTGTCGGTTAAGGTGAAGGAATGCTCACCTTGATAAACGATTATCTGATGGGTTTCAGGTATTTTTATTGAATGTATTTCATCGGCGCGAACACCAATGTTATTTTTGATTTTAAAATCAATCACCTCTGATGAATTTAAACAGAATTTCTTGCCTTGGAAATAATTCTCATAATAGAAACAGATAGGTGACGTGTTTTCAGGTTTTATTTTCAGTTCAAGACCTTTAAACTTTAATATATCGATTATTTTTTCTTTCGCTAAAGTCATTTCTGTGAATGATAAATAGATTAGTAGTGATAATAAAATCCTTTTATTTCTCATGTAACGCTCCTCTTATTTCCCCATTGGGAATGATAATCAGCAATAGCGTAATACTATTGTTAATCCGAGGCGTTATTAAAATTTATCAAGTCATAGATGAAATAAGTGAAATGAATTAAATAAAAGGTTGCTGCCAATGCATCGTCAAAATATAACCTTTGGTTTCGGCGTTATAGGTTTTCCCGGTCACCGTAAAACCCTGTTTACGATAAAAACGGTAGGCGCGGCGATTGAGTTGATAAACCTCCAGTGTCAGTGCGCGGTAGTGCTGCTGCACGTGGTCCATCAACGCCTTACCCACGCCATTGCCGTGGTAGGCCTGGGCGACAAACAGCGCCCCGACCAACTGCTCTTCCAAAATACTAACAAATCCGACAATGGAATTTTTCCCGGGCAGACCTTCCTGCGAACAATACACCCAGGTTCTTGCCGCCGGAAGGTAGGTATTACGGACCAGCGGGGCGCTCTCGTGCCAGTATGGCTCTGCCACAAAAGGATGCGCGGCAATGGTACTGGTTAGCCATAATTGCATCAGGGCATCGAGATCGTCCGGTTGGTAATCTCTAATCATTTCACTGTGTTATCTGGGTGACAGAAGCAGCTTGCCAGATGATCGTTCACCAGACCGCTGGCCTGCATAAAGGCATAGCAAATGGTCGCACCGATAAACTTAAAGCCTCGTTTTTTCAGCGCTTTTGACATCGCATCGGCGGTCGGTGTGCTGGCGGGACACTCTGCCAGACACCACCAATGGTTCACTTTTGGCTCGCCATCGACAAAACTCCAGATAAATTGCGAAAAGTCCTCACCCTTAGCTTCCATTGCCAAATAGGCTTGGGCATTGGTAATGATGGCTTGAATTTTGCCCCGATGGCGGATAATTCCGCTGTCCTGCATCAGTGTTTCGATGTCGTCTGGCCCCATTTTAGCCACTCGAACCGGATCAAAATTATGGAAACACTGGCGGTAGCGTTCACGCTTTTTCAGCACGGTTATCCACGACAGCCCCGCTTGTTGGCCCTCAAGACAGAGCATTTCGAACAGCGCCTGGTTATCAGTGCGAGGAATCCCCCACTCAGTGTCGTGATAAGCGAGATAGAGCGGATCACTGGTGACCCAGCCGCAACGTTGTAACTCCATAGTCGTACCCCATTCCAGCGCTTCATTTGGCAACGATAGTCGCTGTTCAGTAGGTGATATGCAACCTATCTATTTTATATTGCGCGTTTCTTGACGGAAAATATATTTGTACAATAATTGATCAATAACTGAAATTAAATTCCATTCAAACTTAATTAATTAGCATTATTATGAGGAATTAGTATGAATGTTAAATATTTAAAACTAGCGCCGATTACCGCCATGATGGCGTTGGCAATATTCTTTGCGAGTGTCGGCCCCACCTTGGCCCAGTGCCATGTGGATGATTCCGACATCAGAGATGATGATTGTGTATTGGAGCCGGGTACAACTAATTGTGATCTCGATCCCCCTTGGAAAGGGGCGAGAATGAAGCCCAAAGTCAATAACCTGCGTTTTTTAGCACCGCCACCGATTGTTTGGTAGGGCAGTAGCTGAATAGTTAACGTTATTTTTCACACCAATTCGCATGTGTTACCGGATTCTGGCTGTATATCTTACGGTCAACGGGTATACTAACTCATTCTATTTTAATCCACTTGTATCGCGTGCGAATCCAACATGCAAAAGTTTGATACCAAGACCTTTCAGGGCCTGATCCTGACGTTACAGGACTATTGGGCGCGCCAAGGCTGCACCATTGTTCAACCACTGGACATGGAAGTCGGCGCGGGTACTTCCCACCCAATGACCTGCCTGCGCGCACTTGGCCCAGAGCCAATTGCTGCCGCTTATGTACAACCTTCACGCCGCCCGACCGATGGCCGATACGGTGAGAACCCTAACCGCCTGCAACACTATTATCAGTTCCAGGTGATCATTAAGCCTTCGCCAGACAACATTCAGGAGCTGTACTTAGGTTCACTGAAAGAGCTGGGTCTGGACCCGACGATTCACGATATTCGCTTTGTCGAAGACAACTGGGAAAACCCAACCTTGGGTGCCTGGGGTCTGGGCTGGGAAGTGTGGCTCAATGGGATGGAGGTGACTCAGTTCACTTACTTCCAGCAAGTCGGCGGTTTGGAATGTAAACCGGTCACAGGTGAAATCACCTATGGTCTGGAGCGCCTGGCGATGTACATCCAGGGCGTAGACAGCGTTTATGACCTGATTTGGTGCGACGGCCCGCTGGGCAAAACGACTTACGGCGATATTTATCATCAGAATGAAGTGGAGCAATCCACCTATAACTTCGAATATGCCGATGTGGACTTCCTGTTCTCCTGCTTTGAGCAGTATGAGAAAGAAGCTAAGTCGCTGCTGGCGCTGGAAAATCCGCTACCACTACCGGCTTACGAACGCATTCTGAAAGCAGGCCACACGTTTAACTTGCTGGACGCCCGCAAAGCTATCTCAGTGACTGAGCGTCAGCGTTATATCCTGCGTATCCGCACACTGACCAAAGCTGTCGCCGAGGCTTACTATGCCTCCCGCGAGGCGTTGGGCTTCCCTATGTGCAAAAAGAATCAGAACTAAGAGGCTGTCATGACTCAACAGACTTTCCTGGTGGAAATCGGCACGGAAGAGCTGCCGCCGAAGGCTCTTCGTTCTCTGGCCGAATCTTTTGCTGCCAATTTTACCGCCGAGCTGGATAACGCCAACCTGCCTCATGGCGAGGTGATTTGGTATGCTGCACCGCGCCGTTTAGCGGTAAAAGTAATGAATTTGAGTGCTGCACAGGCGGATCGCGAAGTCGAAAAACGCGGCCCCGCAATTGCACAAGCATTTGATGCTGAAGGTAAACCAAGCAAAGCGGCTGAAGGCTGGGCTCGTGGTTGTGGTATTACCGTTGACCAAGCTGAACGTCTGGTCACAGATAAAGGCGAATGGCTGCTGTATCGCGCTCATGTAAAAGGTCAATCGGCTCAATTGTTGCTGGCAGGCATGGTTAATGCCGCACTGAGTAAGTTGCCGATCCCTAAACTGATGCGTTGGGGTGATAAAGAGACTCAATTCGTTCGTCCGGTTCATACCGTGACCCTCCTATTGGGCGCTGAAGTCATTCCTGGCACCGTGTTAGGTATCGATTCAGACCGCATTATCCGTGGTCACCGCTTTATGGGTGAAGCAGAATTCGCTCTCGATAATGCCGACCAATACCCGCAAGTTTTGCAGGAACGCGGCAAAGTGATTGCCGATTATGAATTGCGTAAAGCGATCATCAAGCGCGATGCAGAGCTGGCAGCACAGAAGATTGGCGGCGTCGCCGATCTGAGTGAAAGCTTGCTGGAAGAAGTGGCATCACTGGTGGAGTGGCCGGTGGTATTGACCGCCAAATTCGAAGAGAAATTCCTGGCTGTCCCGGCGGAAGCGCTGGTGTACACCATGAAAGGCGATCAGAAGTATTTCCCGGTTTACGACACCGCCGGTAACTTGCTGCCAAACTTCATTTTCGTCACCAACATCGAATCCAAAGATCCTCAGCAGATTATTTCCGGTAATGAGAAAGTGGTTCGCCCACGTCTGGCCGATGCAGAGTTCTTCTTTAACACCGACCGCAAAAAACGGCTGGAAGATAATTTACCGCGTCTGGAAACCGTGCTGTTCCAACAGCAACTGGGCACCTTGCGTGATAAAACCGATCGTATCCAAGCGCTGGCGGGTTGGATTGCTGCGCAAATTGGTGCCGATGTTAACCACGCCACGCGCGCCGGTTTGCTCTCCAAGTGTGACCTGATGACCAATATGGTCTTCGAATTCACCGACACCCAAGGTGTGATGGGGATGCACTATGCTCGCCACGACGGTGAAGCTGAAGACGTTGCGGTCGCGCTGAATGAGCAATATCAGCCTCGTTTTGCGGGCGATGACTTGCCCTCTAACCCAGTGGCTTGTGCACTGGCGATTGCCGATAAGATGGACACATTGGCGGGTATCTTCGGTATCGGTCAACATCCAAAAGGCGATAAAGACCCGTTTGCTCTGCGCCGTGCGGCCTTGGGTGTGCTGCGAATTATCGTTGAGAAGAACTTACCGCTGGATCTGCAAACCCTGACCGAAGAGGCCACGCGTCTATACGGCAGCAAGCTGACCAACGCCAAAGTAGTCGATGAAGTGATTGAGTTCATGCTGGGCCGCTTCCGCGCCTGGTATCAGGATGAAGGTCATAGTGTCGATACCATTCAGGCGGTACTGGCGCGTCGTCCAACCAGACCCGCTGATTTTGATGCCCGAGTGAAAGCGGTGACCTATTTCCGCACACTGGATGCTGCAGCCACACTGGCTGCCGCCAACAAACGTGTGTCGAATATTCTGGCGAAATCGACGGATACCCTGAATGACCATGTTCATGCTTCGGTGCTTAAAGAGCCGGCAGAGCTGAAACTGGCCACACACTTGGTGGTCTTACGCGACAAGCTGGAACCGGTATTTGCTGCCGGTCAGTATAAAGAGGCGCTAGTGGAACTGGCTGCGCTGCGAGAGACAGTCGATGAGTTCTTCGACAGCGTGATGGTGATGGCAGAAGACGACGCAGTTCGCGTTAACCGACTGACATTACTGAGTAAATTGCGCGAGCTGTTCTTGCAGGTTGCTGATATTTCGCTGTTACAGTAAGTCTGGTATTTGGCTCGTCACAGGGGAGCTTTTTTGCTCCCCTTAGCTATTCTTAACACTGACACAGGGTGATAAGAGTGGGATGTTGTGAAGATAAGTACCTATTACAGGAGTAGTTTCACATGACTTTTGCATTGAAAACGACCCGATATTCACGTTGGTTCGCGCCATTTTTGGCGTTACTGGTAGTGTTTCAACTCACTGCCTGCGGGGATAAAGAGCCAGAACAACGTAAGGCGTTTATTGATTATCTGCAAAATACAGTAATGCGTAGCGGGATGAAGCTGCCCACACTGAGTGAAGATCAAAAGCAGAAATTTGGCCCTTATGTCAGCGATTATGCGATTTTAGTCACTTTTTCGCAGCAACTGACTAAATCTGTAGATGCCAGCTTGACGCCCGCTATCGCACAAATCAATGAGATTCGTGTAGCGCAGGATTATCTCAATAAGCGCGATGCATTGCAGCAGTCAGCGGGTGCCTTGAACCTGTTGGTGCAGCAGATTCGCACGGCCAAAACACAGGCCGATAGTGCTGTCGCCGCCTTGAAACAGCCTGATGACTTGAAAGCGGTGTTCAGTAAAGCTTTTGATAATATTGTGACTCAGCCCGCCAATGTGCTGATCCCCGCCATTCCGGTGGTGTCTGCTTTTGTGCAAGATTTGGCCCAAGTTGGGGATTTCCTACAACAGCAGGGAACGCAGGTCACTTTTAATAATGGCGGCGTTCAGTTCCAGACTCCACAGCAAGCGGCGTTGTACAACACTATGATGGCTAATTTGGTCGCCAAATACCCGGCGATGATGGCGGCACAGAAGAGTGTGATGAGTGTTATTCAGTGATGGTTTAGCTTAGTGATCGGGTTCGGTTGACATGAGATCGGCGCTCACTTGGCAGCTCAAATGTGCTTTTAACATCAAGGTCAACCCCATGGTTTTTGGCTTTTGACGTTGAGCGCAATTAGGAATATTGCCGACGAGGATAGAGGGTAGAGTGAGCGGGCAAGGACGCCCGCGAAAAGCGCGCTTGGGCAGGGATGCCCATCGCGCTGGCTCGTCAGCCCGAAAGACGTGGGAGGTTTACCCGCAGGGCAATATTTCGCGCAAGCCGCAGGAGCAGGAGGGCCGGCCTGCCCTCCTGCTCGGTTGAGGCTGCGTAGCTAAAATGAACACTTAACGACCATCAACCGAAACCTGATCCGAGCCATTACGGTGGCAAGGTGAACCATGAAACTCTAACAACAGAACCAATCACCGAAACTCAATCACCAAACCGTCACCAACTGGCCCCTAATCCCCCTGTCATTTTATTACACATTCCCCCGCCACTTGCCCACCAGGCAAGCATTGAACAGGCAAATGTCTTATCTCTCCTCTGCGAGCAAAAATAACTTGTGATTAACATCACATTTTAAAAACAAACCACCACACTTTAAGTGTGATAAAAATCACCTTTTTCAGGGTTTTTAGCTTAAAAATTCTCCGCCGTGACTTTCTTACAGCCCAATAATGTGATCTCCATCAACAAATAACCCCCTATGACGGGGTGATTGGTGTGACTTCTATCACATAAATCCCGTGAGCTACGCGTGGGTAAAGGAGCGTGCTAGAGTTTGTTTTGCATACAGCGTGTTTGTATTCGATAGCATCGGCGGGTTTTGCAGAACTGCCTCAACAAAACAATTATATCGCGCTCTTATTGTTAGCGCGTACCAATAGGGGTGTTTTATGTTTTCACCAGACGCAAAGGTCAGAATTCAAAATTTTGGCCGATTCCTCAGTAATATGGTTATGCCCAATATCGGCGCATTTATCGCCTGGGGTATTATCACCGCACTGTTTATTCCTACCGGCTGGCTGCCAAATGAAACTTTAGCCAAACTGGTCGGCCCGATGATCACCTACCTGTTACCACTGCTGATCGGTTTTACCGGTGGCCGTTTGGTGGGTGGCGATCGTGGTGGTGTGGTGGGTGCGATAACCACCATGGGGGTTATCGTTGGTGCGGATATGCCAATGTTCCTCGGCGCGATGATTGCAGGCCCACTGGGTGGCTGGGCAATCAAACGCTTTGACCGCTGGGTAGACGGCAAAATCAAAAGTGGCTTTGAGATGCTGGTTAACAACTTCTCAGCCGGTATCATTGGTATGCTGTTGGCGATTCTGGCCTTTATGGCGATTGGCCCACTGGTAGAAGTGCTGTCTAAAGTACTGGCTGCTGGCGTGCATATCATGGTGCAGAACAACCTGCTGCCATTAGCTTCGATCTTTGTTGAACCTGCAAAAATCCTGTTCCTGAATAACGCGATTAACCACGGTATCTTCTCACCACTGGGCATCCAGCAGGCGACTGAAACCGGTAAGTCTATCTTCTTCCTGATCGAAGCGAACCCAGGTCCAGGCTTGGGTGTGTTGATGGCTTATATGTTCTTCGGTAAAGGTAACGCTAAGCAATCTGCTGGCGGCGCGGCGATCATCCACTTCTTCGGTGGTATTCACGAAATCTATTTCCCATACGTGCTGATGAACCCACGCTTATTGCTGGCGGTGATTCTGGGCGGTATGACTGGCGTGTTCACCCTGACCCTGCTGAATGGCGGTCTGGTGTCACCTGCGTCCCCAGGTTCTATCCTGGCGGTATTGGCGATGACCCCGAAAGGTGCCTATTTTGCCAACATTGCTGCGGTTGCTGCGGCGTTTGCCGTCTCCTTCGCCGTCTCCGCTATCCTGCTGAAAACCTCTAAAGTGAAAGATGACGAAGAAGACAGTCTGGAAGATGCCACTCGCCGTATGCAAGACATGAAAGCGCAGTCCAAAGGCGCACAAGCGGCGAATGCTGCTGCCGCGGCGGGTGACTTAAGCACCGTGCGTAAAATCATCGTTGCCTGTGATGCCGGTATGGGTTCCAGTGCGATGGGTGCGGGTGTGCTGCGTAAAAAAGTACAAGACGCAGGTCTGAAACATATCTCCGTGACTAACTGCGCCATCAACAACTTGCCGGATGATGTGGATCTGGTGATCACGCACCGTGATTTGACCGAGCGAGCGATGCGTCACGCACCGCAGGCACAACATATCTCGTTGACTAACTTCCTCGACAGCCAGCTGTACACCAATCTGACAACACGTTTGGTCGAAGCCGGTATTGCGACAGCGACCACTCAGAAAGTGATTGAAACGCTGGACGATAGCTTTGAAGCATCTGAAGCCAATCTGTTCCGCTTGGGCGCAGAGAATATCTTCCTCAATCAACATGCGACGACCAAAGAGCAAGCTATCCGCTTCGCCGGTGAACAGTTGGTGAAAGGCGGTTATGTCGAGCCAGAGTATGTTGAGGCGATGTTGGAACGTGAAAAACTGACCTCCACCTATCTGGGCGAATCTATCGCCGTGCCTCACGGGACGATTGAAGCGAAAGACCGTGTGCTGAAAACCGGTGTGGTGTTCTGCCAATACCCTGATGGCGTGCGCTTTGGCGATGAAGAAGATGAAGTGGCCCGTTTGGTGATTGGTATCGCTGCCCGTAATAACGAGCACATTCAAGTGATTACCAGCCTGACAAACGCGCTGGACGATGAGTCGGTGATTGAGCGCTTAAGCAAAACCACCAGCGTGCAAGAAGTGTTGGATTTGCTTGGCGGTAAGAAGTAAACCCGCAATAACTGAATAGGGCCGTTGGGAGCAAACGGCCCTTTTACAGCAAAAAAAGGTAACGAATATGAAAGCATTACATTTTGGCGCAGGTAACATTGGCCGAGGCTTTATCGGTAAACTTCTTGCTGATGCTGGCGCGCAACTGACCTTCGCTGATGTTAACCAGCCGCTGCTGGATGAGCTGAATAAGCGCAAAAGTTATCAGGTCAACGTAGTTGGCGAGCAGGCCCGAGTCGAGGAAGTCAACAATGTCAGCGCAGTCAACAGTGGTAGCCCAGAAGTGGTGGCACTGATTGCCGACGCTGATATTGTCACCACCGCCGTTGGCCCGCAAATTTTGGCCCGCATCGCCGGGACGGTGGCACAGGGTTTGATTGCCCGCCATCAACAAGGTAATACCCGCCCGCTGAATATTATTGCCTGCGAAAATATGGTGCGTGGCACCAGTCAGTTAAAACAACATGTTTTTGCCGCCCTGCCGGAAAGTGAGCAGGCCTGGGTTGAGCAACATGTCGGTTTCGTCGACTCTGCGGTTGACCGCATTGTGCCGCCATCAGAAGCAGGCAGCACCGATATTCTGGCCGTAACAGTTGAGACGTTTAGCGAGTGGATTGTCGACGGCACCCAGTTTAAAGGACAACCACCAAAAATCGCCGGTATGGAGTTGACTGACAATCTGATGGCATTTGTGGAGCGTAAGCTCTTCACCCTCAATACCGGTCATGCCATTACCGCCTATTTGGGCCAACTTGCGGGTCACCAGACCATCCGTGATGCGATTCTGGATCCTGCGGTGCGCCAGACAGTGAAAGGCGCGATGGAAGAGAGCGGCGCGGTACTGATTAAGCGCTATGCATTTGATCCACAAAAACATGCCGCTTATATCAACAAAATTCTCTCCCGTTTTGAAAACCCTTACCTGCATGACGATGTTGAGCGCGTTGGCCGTCAGCCACTGCGTAAATTGAGTGCCGGTGATCGGTTGATCAAACCGCTGCTGGGAACGCTGGAGTACCAATTGCCGCACGATAATCTGGTCACCGGCATCGCCGCTGCCATGAGCTATCGCAGTGAGCAGGACCCGCAAGCACAGGAATTAGTTGAGTTACTGGCGAAATTAGGGCCGAAAGCTGCGTTAGCGCAAATTTCAGCGTTACCTGCAGATAGCGAGGTTGTCGAACAGGCGGTGAATGTGTATAACGCCATGCAGGATAAGCGGGCGCACTGATTCTCAGTCTTGGCCTGATAGTACTATCAGGCCAATGATGACGCATTTAGTATTCACCAACCACCCCAGTGACAAGCGATGATTGAGAAAACACAGGCATTTGAGAATCGGGTACTGGAACATCTGAACGCCGGAAAGACGGTTCGGAGTTTCCTGATGGCCGCTGTCGAATTATTGGCAGAAGCGCTGAATATTCTCGTGGTGCAGGTTTTTCGTAAAGATGACTATGCGGTGAAATATGCCGTGGAGCCATTGCTGGTCGGGGATGGGCCGCTGGGTGAGTTATCAGTGCGGTTAAAGCTGGTTTATGCCTTGGGTGTGATTACGCGTCATGAATATGAAGATGCTGAGTTATTGATGGCGCTCCGTGAAGAGCTCAACCACGATGGCACCGAGTATCGCTTCACTGACGACGAAATCCTCGGGCCATTTGGTGAATTACATTGTGTCGCGGAGCTGCCCCCAGTCCCTACGTTTTTGCGCCCCGATGAAGCAGACGCCTCGTTAATTGCCATGCAACGTCAGCGCTATCAGCAAATGGTGCGCTCAACCATGGTACTGTCGATCACTGAACTGCTCTCCCGCATCAGCCTGAAACAAGTCTCCAAGCTCTCCCCCCTCGGCCACGCCTAAATTAACGCAACACACTCAGCCACTCATCCACCAACAGCCAGAGTGCGGTGATTGCCATCAACCCTCCCATCACGCCATTGAATAACCGCAATTTCCAATTAACCCGCAGTGCATGACGCAATTGATCACCCATCACGGCCCAGACGGCGACACAAGGCAGATTCAATAGCGCAAAGCCGACGACAATCAGCAACGTGTGGCTCAGTGTTGCACCTTCACGTGGGGTGAATAAGATGGCGACATTCATTGCCATCAACCATGCTTTCGGATTGATGGCCTGAAACAGCGCCCCCTGAGCAAACCCCATCGGCTGCTCGCCCTCTTTGGCATTGGGGCTACCGGCATGATAAATCTTCCACGATAACCACAGTAGATAACCGCAACCCAGTGTCACCAGCGGCAGGCGAATCACCCCCACCCAACTGAGGATTAAGGCCAGCAGCGTGGTCATTAACGCGCATTGCAATGCACAACCAAAGGTAATCCCCAACATCATCGGGAAGGTGCGGCGCAAGCCAAAGTTAACGCCGGATGCCGCCAACAACAGATTGTTCGGGCCGGGCGTGATCGACATGACGGTGACGTAACTGATGAAAGCGCTGTCTAGCATAATATAAACCCCGATTTTCTTATTTTTCAAAAAGCGTGCAACCAAGAGATTCAGCATAAACATCAATCCGTGATGGCGTCAGAAGCAGAAGTTATCTATTGTTATGGGTACAGTTTAAGTGTGCCCAAACTGTACCCATTGATCCTGCGGAGAACTGTCACCATGTCCCTTGTTATGAATGAAATTCGCTACTTACAGGTGGCAGACAATCTGGCGCAAGCCATTAACAATGGCAGTTTGCTGGCGGGGAGCCGCCTGCCATCGGTGCGCGGTTATGCTCAGAGCCATCAGGTGAGCATCAATACGGTGGTGGCGGCATATCGCACACTGGAAGATCGCGGCCTGATTGAGGCGCGCCCGCAGTCTGGGTTCTACGTCTGTAGCCCCTCGACGGCGGTGGTGCCGACGGCCACGGTGGGTAAACCAGTGGATGAAGTGCTGGATTTGATTGATACCGTTTTTGCCGCGCAACAAAATCCGCGCTTTACCAATATCTCGCTGGCCTGCCCGCAGACGGGTGATTTTTATCCGAGCGCGAAATTGGGGCGCATTATGGCCTCGTTGCTGCGCCGTGAGCCGCAATTGATCAGCCAATACGCCCTGCCCCCCGGCAGCCAGCGCCTACGCCAGCAGATTGCTCGCCGCGCGATGACACTGGGGATGCTGGCCAATCCAACGGATATCACTATTACCCATGGTTGTATGGAGGCGCTGCAACTGGCGCTGCGGGTCACTACCAAGCCGGGGGATTGCGTCGGACTGGAGTCACCGACCTATTTCTACCTGATGCCATTGCTGGCGAGTCTCGGCTTGAGAGCGGTGGAGATTCCAACTGATCCGCAGCAGGGCTTATCGCTGGATGTGCTGGAGTTGCTGCTTAAGGAGGGGCGGTTGAATGCACTGATCGCCATGCCCACGGTGCAAAATCCCTTGGGTTATACCATGCCATTGGCGGCAAAAAAGCGGTTGGCGCAGCTGATGAACGATCATCAAGTGCCTTTGATAGAGGACGGCTTATATGCCGAAATTCAATTTGGCTCCACCTTATCCCCGGCGGTCAAAGCCTTTGATCGCGACGGCTGGATACTGTTTTGCTCCAGTTTCACCAAAACACTGGCCCCAGATTTTCGCGTCGGCTGGATAGACGGTGGTCGTTTCGCCGAAGCCTTGCACAAGCTAAAAGCGGTCTCTTCAATGGCAGAACCGGCGCTGTTGTCGGAAACACTGGCGCTGTTTCTTGAGTCCGGTGGCTATGACCACCACCTGCGCAGCTTGCGCCGCCGTTATGCTCAGCAGGTACAGCAAGCCCAGCAGCTGATTACGCGCTACTTCCCACAAGGCACCAAAGTGACCCAACCGGCCGGGGGATTTGTATTCTGGGTCGAATTCCCCGAGAGCGTCGATACCGTTGCACTGTTCCATCAAATGCTGAAAGAACAGATTTGCCTGACACCGGGAACGCTCTATTCGCCCAGTGGCCGCTATCGCAACGCCTTCCGCCTCTCGTGCTGTTATCCGTTCAACAATCGCTATACCGAGGCATTGGCGAGGCTGGGAGCCGTAGCCTGTGAAATCAGTGGCCTGCCCGCGGGAATGCAGTGGCAGCCGGTAGAGGAGGTTGCTGCCGAAAGGCCAGCATCCTGATACACTATCTATATCGATGCACAATCAGTGCTATCCTATCTCCAACTTTAGCGAAATATCGTGCCCATCAGCGGCATGTACGGGCCAATACTATGAAAGAACATGCAGAAATCAAACGTCTAAGCGATCTGCTGGATGCGATGAACCACAAAGACCCAAGCGTTATCCAGCAGGGCAATGTGGATTTAATCGCGCAGCATATGAAAGAGAAAGAGAAACTGGCGGCTGAAATTCAGCGCCTGAAAGAAGTGCGAGTCAAAAATCTGAGCGCCGAAGCTCAGAAACTGGCTCAGTTGCCGTTCAGCCGCGCAATTACCAAGAAAGAGCAGGCAGATATGGGTACCTTGAAGAAAGCGGTACGCGGCATCATTGTCGTCCACCCAATGACGGCATTAGGCCGCGAGATGGGCCTGAAAGAAGTGACGGGTTACGCTAAAAAAGCCTTCTGATCACCGCGTCGAATAAATCCGGGTAGGTGGCATCGCCGCCACCCGGTTTTTTGTGAGTATTACCAGTCAAATAGTGCAGATTTGTTCTACGTAGACCAAGACACTCACACCACTCTCTCTTGACATATGTTAGGCATATGCTAGTGTTTTTGGTAACACTTCTATCAGGAGAAAAAATATGAGAACCGTATCTATTTTTAAAAATGGACAGAATCGGGCAATTCGTTTGCCAAAAGATATGGATTTTGAGGGGGTCACGGAACTAGAAATAATCAAAGATGGCGATAATATAATCTTACGCCCAATACGACCAACGTGGGTGTCATTTATGGATGAAGATAAAGCAGATGATGATTTTCTTGCCGAAAGACAAGATGTTATCGAAGAGGGACGCTTCGAGTTATGATCAAAAAAATATATATGCTTGATACAAACATTTGTTCTTTTATTATGCGGGAACGGCCAGCTGAAATAATTATAAGATTACAAAAATGTATTGAGCATCAGAATAAGATAGTTGTTTCAGCCATCACTTATTCAGAAATGCGCTTTGGCGCTATTGGTAAGAAAGCGTCACCAAAACATACCTACTTAGTTGATGAGTTCGTGAAACGATTGGATGCTATATTGCCGTGGGATGTCGCGGCTATTGATGCCACAACAAATATTAAAATAGAGCTGGCAAAGCAGGGTACACCAATAGGTGGGAATGATGCAGCAATAGCCGGGCATGCTATTTCCGCCGGTGCAATATTAGTTACTAATAATGTGAGAGAGTTCGAACGAGTTAAAAAGTTACGAATAGAGGATTGGGTTAATTAATTATTATTTATAAGCTCAATATATCCAGTAAACATAATAGGCTCAGAAAACTCATTGTCTCTCTCTAATAAATGTTCATATTGGGGGGATTTAGTCTTGACTGCCATCCTTGGCATTGACTTTGATTTCCCTACGGCTATCGGCTTTTTGGCATCATTATCAATGATGTCACTTAACTATTCCCCAGCAAGCGCCGATTAAAATCCTCCAGTTTCCCTTCAGCAATCCGCGTCAGCATGGTTTTGCTCCAACTGGCGGATAATCCGGCAACAGCCAGCAAGCGCTGATATTGCTCTTCGTCGAACGGCATGTGCCAGGCGATACCAATGGCCTCAGCGACGGAGATATCACTGGTGCGCGCTAACAGCTCCAGCGGATGACTCTCGCTGACTTTACCGGGGGAGATCACTCGGTACAGCCAGCCGCAGTAGCCGGTTTGCTGCATCAGCACCGACATATCCTCGATAGCAAAATGGAAGTTGAGTTTGTAGCAAGGGGAGCGTGGTTGGGTGACCTGAATCATGGCCTCGCCCCAGCGGTAAATATCCCCCATATAGACACTCTGTTCGGTCATACCTAGGGTTGAGATATTTTCGCCGTAAGCGGGTGGCGAGAAGATGTCGGCTTGCTCAGGAAACTGCTGCGCCCAGTAAGCATAATGCTCCCGTGGGTAGTGACATAATGCGCGATCTGGGCCGCCATGAAAGCGCTTTTCAGCTTGCTCATCCCCCTCCAACCCCAGTGGCGTGAGCATGATCCCGCCCTCGACCTGACGTTTACCAATGGCGCTCGGGGAACTGCCGTTATAAGGCTCGATTTGACCGATATAAACCTGTGGATATTTCATCTGCTCTCCTTGTCTGCGTGCGGAAGGGAGAGCCAGAATACCTGCCTGACTGCTGGGCTGCAAAAGGGATTATTGATAGCACGATAGATACGATGAGATGAGCAGGAATAACCGTATTGACTACTCCTGCTCGATAATCACGTTCAATGGATAATCAGAACGTTTCCCAATTATCTTGCTGATTGACGCGACGGCTGTCTGGACCCGGACGTGGTGTTGATGCACTCTCTTTCGCCACTGGCACGGAGACACTCGCTTGAACGGAGTGGGTCTCCGCGTCGGACAAACGGAACACCGCGACCGCTTGCGCCAGCAAAATAGCTTGCTCCGCCAGTGAATCCGCGGCAGCAGCAGACTCTTCCACCAAGGCGGCATTTTGTTGCGTCGTACTATCCATTTCGGAAATCGCCTGGCTGACTTGCGTGATGCCACGACTTTGCTCATCAGATGCTGAGGCGATCTCTGCCATGATATCGCGAACGTGGGTCACTGAGCGGACGATCTCTTCCATCGTCTGACCGGCGTTTTGCACCAACGAGGTGCCGGCATTCACCTGGGATACGGATTCGCCAATCAGCCCCTCGATCTCTTTTGCAGCTTGCGCACTGCGCTGTGCCAGATTGCGCACTTCGCTGGCAACCACCGCAAAGCCACGACCTTGCTCGCCAGCGCGAGCAGCTTCAACGGCAGCATTCAGCGCCAGAATATTGGTCTGGAACGCAATGCTGTTAATCACTGAGGTGATTTCAGAAATCCGTTTAGAGCTGCCGGAGATGTCATTCATGGTGCGCACTACATCGCTAACCAGCTTACCGCCCTGTTGCGCGGTTTGTGATGCTTCCGTCGCCAGTTGATTAGCGTGGTGAGCATTGTCGGCATTCTGTTTCACCGTGGCATTTAGCTGCTCCATACTGGCGGCGGTCTCTTCTACGGCAGCAGCTTGCTCCTCAGTGCGGGAGGAGAGATCGGTATTACCCGCAGCAATCTCGCCGGAGGCATGGGACACCTGACTGACGCCAATGCGGATTTCATCAATCATGGCGCGCAGGTTCTCATTCATCCGCGCCACGGCATTCATCAGCAGGCCCAACTCATCGGTACGATTGGAGGTGGTCGCCGCTGTTAAATCACCGGTAGCGATGCGCTCTGCCATCGCCAGCGTGGTACGTAATGGCACGGTAATTTGGCGGGTCATACGCCATGAAATCAGCAAACCAAACAGCAGAGCGGCAATGGCCGCAATAGTTAACTGCAATTGCGCATTATTGATTTCGTCGTGAGTACCTTGCAGCTCTTGGGTGAACAGATGAGTTGCTAGCTTATTCAATTCATTGGCATTGGCTTCCATCACTTTACCCACTTCCAGCTCTTGCTGATAAGCCGGTAAATAGGCCAATACGTTGTCTTTGTAGGTGCCTAGACTGGTGATAACCGGCGCGAGCAATTTTTGTTGATCCGCCGATAACACGGGCATAAATGCATTGGCTGCACTGTTGGCAATATTGATCGAGGTAATCAGCGACGACTCGGCTTCTTGGTTGCGATCCAGCAATAAGCCTCGCGCGTTATAACGCACGGTCATCAGCTTCTGGTTCATCTCAGCGAGCAGAATTTGAGTATTGGTATCCGCGCCCTCATTGAGCAAACTTTGTTGTAACTCGTTGAGATTCTTCTGTGTTTCGGAGATATTCCAGCTTTTGCGCACATCATCTTTATGTGCCACAGCATTGACAAAATTACTCTGCTGTTGCAGGTATTCGTCTACCACATCGGCAATGCTACCTATCGTTTTGCGGTTATCTTCTGACCAGCTCAGCCCCTCGCTCTGAGTCAGCAGATTTTTTATATTGTTGATGTGTTGCGAGTTTTCTTTGATGTATTTCAAGTCATAGGTGCGCTCGTATAACGCACGATTATATTTTGCCTGATTAGCTTCATCGTTAATTTTGTAGCTCAGATCGACTTTGTAAGCATGTTCTTCAATGACGGAGAAGTGATAGGCGGTCGTTCCTGCGATGATCCCAACCAACAACAACATCAGGAAAAAGCTTAATCCCAGCTTTTTACCGACTTTCACGTTTTCAAAGTTGCCAAAAACTTTGCTCAATGCTGCCATGTTATCTCCGTTATGCGGTGTCTTTGCTGCAAATCAATCAGCGTAGGTGAATGGGTAGGTCTAATTATTAGAAGAATGGAGGGGCGCTGGACGTGGGATCGGCCTTGGCAAGAGTGCTTTCCCTAACGTTTATGTGGCGACATTTATGGGGCCATGACTCATAGACTCATGCCATAAATATCAGTGTCCCTCTTGTACAATCTATCGGCAGGAATTGGCTAAACTTTAGCAATGAAATGGGCAATAAAAATGCCAGCAAGGAGAACCTTGCTGGCATCGATCGAGTCCCGGAAACGTGCGGGTTAAGGCACGAATGCGCGGTGCTGATTAATTACTTGCCTTGAGCGAAACGCGCTGCTGCTTCATCCCAGTTAACCACGTTCCAGAAAGCTTTGATGTAGTCTGGGCGACGGTTTTGGAATTTCAGGTAGTAAGCGTGTTCCCACACATCCAGGCCCACAATTGGGAAGCCTGACGCGCCAGCAACGGCTTCACCCATCAGCGGGCTATCTTGGTTAGCGGTAGAAACCACGGCCAGTTTGCCGTCAGCTTTCAGTACCAGCCAAGCCCAGCCAGAACCGAAACGGGTGGCGGCAGCTTGCTCAAATGTGGCTTGGAATTTCTCTACGCTACCGAAATCGCGCTCAATAGCGGCTTTCAGATCACCGGTCAGAGTGGTGCCCAGTTTCAGGCCCTTCCAGAACAGGCTGTGGTTAGCGTGACCGCCGGCGTTGTTACGCATAAAGGTGCGTTTTTCAGCTGGGACTTTATCCAGATCTTGGATCAGCTCTTCAACGCTCAGTTTAGTCAGCTCAGGGAAGCTCTCCAACACCGTGTTTGCATTGTTAACATAGGTTTGGTGGTGTTTGGTGTGATGGATTTCCATCGTCTGCTTATCGAAGTGGGGTTCTAAAGCATCATAAGCATAAGGCAGGGATGGCAGTGAGTAACTCATAATCATCGTCTCCGTAGGTGTAGGGCGGTGCAAAAAAGTGAGCACCGCGTAAGCGTTCGGATCATTATAGTTAATTAAATGATATTGAAAATGATTATCAATGCCGTACTAATAATGTGGTCTTTCTATTCGCAAATTCGCTGCGGATGAGTATAAATCGTGGCACGGCCCGGTTTACTGAAGCCAACCAAGGTTAAATTACAGCGCTCGGCGACTTCAACCGCTAAGGTTGTGGCAGCTGAAACAGCAAATAAAATCTCTGCGCCGCACATAGCGGTTTTCTGCACCATTTCATAACTGGCCCGGCTGGAGACCAGCACCGCGCCTTGTTGCCACGGCTGTTTGGCCCGTATTCCCAGCAGCTTATCCAGCGCCACATGGCGGCCCACATCTTCGCACCCCCCCAATAATTCACCTTGCGGAGTGATCCACGCGGCAGCATGGGTGCACCCCGTCAACTGACCCACGGTTTGCACCTGCTTGAGCTGCGCAAGGGCGCTGTCTAATTGATTCAAATTGAAGGTTTGCGTGAAAGATAGCGGGGAGATTGGGCGGAAGATATCCTCCAGTTGCTCAATACCGCAGACACCACAACCAGTACGGCCTGCCATCGCTCGGCGGCGCTCTTTCAACCCGGCAAAACGGCGGCTTGATAACTCAATGTTAACTTCTATGCCGTTACAGCCTGGGGTGACATCAATGGCATAGATCTCTTGCGGTGCACTAATAATGCCTTCCGACAGCGAAAATCCCAACGCGAAGGCGTCCAAATCCTTCGGGGTTGCCATCATCACCACATGAGAAATACCATTATAGACCAGAGCTACCGGCACTTCTTCCGCCAGCCAATCCAATTGTGGTGCTGTCATTTGATGGCGCTGTAGCACGTTAAGTCGCTTGGCACCGCAAATTTCGGTGGTGAGGTCATTTTCTGAAGGTTTGATCTGGCTCACTATGCGGTCCTGAAAGTTATAACCCATAATCACAATGTGGTAACATTCACATTAAGAATAGTGTGGCTACGTATCGTTGTTTTAGAAATGTATCCCACACTGCAAAGCGTGATATCGCGTAAGCGATTTTAGCGTCTCCTATTTCGTTGAGGGAAGCGCGAACTGAATTTTAAATTTCAACAATGTGACAATCGTGAGATGAAGGAGAGACCCATGCAGGTCAGCAGAAGGCAGTTCTTTAAGATCTGCGCTGGCGGTATGGCGGGAACCACGGTCGCGGCACTCGGCTTTGCGCCGTCAGTGGCGCTGGCGGAAACGCGCAATTACAAATTGCTGCGTGCCCGTGAAACGCGGAATACCTGCACATATTGCTCTGTCGGTTGCGGGCTTTTGATGTATAGCCTCGGCGACGGCGCGAAAAACGCTAAAGAGAGTATTTTCCATATCGAAGGGGACCCAGATCATCCGGTCAACCGTGGCGCACTTTGCCCAAAAGGAGCAGGGCTGGTGGATTTCATCCACAGCGAAAGCCGCCTGAAATACCCAGAATACCGCGCGCCAGGTTCGGACAAATGGCAGCGAATCACCTGGGATGATGCCTTTGACCGCATTGCCAAGTTGATGAAAGAGGACCGGGATGCGAACTTCATTAAGACCAACGACGCGGGCGTGACCGTCAACCGTTGGCTGAGCACCGGTATGCTGTGTGCTTCGGCATCCAGTAACGAAACGGGTTATTTGACCCAGAAATTTAGTCGCGCTCTCGGCATGCTTGCCGTAGACAACCAAGCACGTGTCTGACACGGACCAACGGTAGCAAGTCTTGCTCCAACATTTGGTCGCGGTGCGATGACCAACCACTGGGTTGACATTAAGAACGCGAATTTGATTATCGTCATGGGCGGTAATGCGGCAGAAGCGCATCCGGTGGGGTTCCGCTGGGCGATGGAAGCCAAAATCCACAACAATGCCAAGCTGCTGGTGATAGACCCGCGCTTTACCCGTACTGCTTCGGTGGCTGACTTCTATACGCCAATCCGTTCCGGTACCGATATTGCGTTCCTGTCCGGCGTATTGTTGTACCTGATGACCCACGAAAAAATTAACCGTGAATACGTCGAAGCCTATACCAACGCCAGCTTGCTGGTGCGGGAAGACTTTACCTTCGAAGAGGGTTTATTCAGTGGTTATGACGCCGAAAACCGCAAATACGATAAAACCAGCTGGAACTATCAGTTGGACGAGAACGGTTTTGCCAAACGGGACGTCACCCTGCAAGACCCGCGTTGCGTGTGGAACCTGCTGAAACAGCATGTCAGCCGCTATACGCCGGAGGTGGTATCCAACATTTGCGGCACACCAAAAGACGATTTCTTGCAGGTTTGCGAATATCTCGCCGAAACCAGTGTGTCCGATAAAACCGCCACCTTCCTATATGCCTTGGGCTGGACACAGCACTCGGTCGGCGCGCAGAACATCCGCACCATGGCGATGATTCAGCTGTTGCTGGGCAATATGGGGATGGCGGGCGGCGGCATTAACGCTTTACGCGGTCACTCCAACATTCAGGGGTTAACCGACCTTGGCTTGCTGTCACAAAGCCTGCCGGGTTACCTGAATCTACCGTCAGAAAAGCAGCCGGACATTGATACCTATCTCAAGGCCAATACGCCAAAAACCCTGCTGCCGGGCCAGGTGAACTACTGGAGTAACTACCCGAAATTCTTCGTCAGTTTGATGAAAAGTTTCTACGGCGATAAAGCCCAGAAAGAGAATAGCTGGGGTTACGACTGGTTGCCGAAGTGGGATAAAGGCTACGACGTCTTGCAGTATTTCGAAATGATGTCGCAGGGTAAAGTGAATGGCTATATCTGCCAGGGCTTTAACCCGCTGGCGTCGTTCCCGAACAAAAACAAAGTGGTCGCTTCACTGTCGAAACTGAAATTCCTGGTCACCATTGATCCGCTCAATACGGAAACCGCGAACTTCTGGCAAAACCACGGTGAATTTAACGATGTCGATCCATCGAAAATTCAAACGGAAGTGTTCCGCTTGCCATCCAGCTGCTTCGCTGAAGAGAACGGTTCTATCGTCAACTCCAGCCGCTGGCTGCAATGGCACTGGAAAGGCGCAGATGCACCGGGACAGGCGCTAAACGATGGCGCCATTCTGGCGGGCATCTTTATGCGTCTGCGTGAGCAGTACCGCCGCGAAGGTGGCGCGGTGCCAGAACAGGTGCTCAATATGACCTGGGATTACCTGACACCGGACAATCCAGAGCCAGAAGAGGTGGCGCAGGAGAGTAATGGTCGTGCGCTAGCTGATATCACTGATGCCGACGGCAAAGTACTGGTCAAAAAAGGCGAGCAGCTCAGTACCTTCGCACATCTGCGTGATGACGGCACCACCGCCAGCGGTTGCTGGATCTTTGCCGGTAGCTGGACACCCGCCGGTAACCAGATGGCACGCCGCGATAACGCCGACCCATCGGGCCTCGGCAATACGCTGGGCTGGGCGTGGGCATGGCCGCTTAACCGCCGCATTCTATACAACCGTGCTTCCGCTGACCCGCAAGGTAAGCCGTGGGATCCAAAGCGTCAGTTGCTGGAGTGGGATGGGGCCAAGTGGACCGGTATTGATGTTGCCGACTACAGTGCCGCCGCACCGGGCAGTGATGTTGGGCCGTTTATCATGCAGCCTGAAGGGATGGGCCGCCTGTTTGCCATCGACAAAATGGCGGAAGGGCCATTCCCGGAACACTATGAGCCATTCGAAACGCCGCTGGGTACCAACCCGCTGCATCCGAATGTGATATCCAACCCGGCCGCCCGCGTCTTTAAAGACGATCTGGCCGCGATGGGTTCTCATGAGCAATTCCCGTACGTCGGTACTACCTATCGTCTGACTGAGCATTTCCACTACTGGACCAAGCATGCGCTGCTTAATGCCATCGCTCAGCCGGAACAGTTTGTGGAAATTGGCGAAAAACTGGCCGCGAAGAAGGGCATCAAGCAGGGAGATACCGTGAAGGTCAGCTCCAACCGAGGCTATATCAAAGCCAAGGCGGTGGTGACCAAACGTATTCGCACACTGAATGTCCACGGACAAGAAGTGGACACCATTGGCATCCCGATTCACTGGGGATTCGAGGGGGTAGCGAAAAAAGGCTTCCTGGCTAACACACTGACGCCATTTGTCGGTGATGCCAATACGCAAACGCCAGAGTTCAAGGCGTTCTTGGTCAACGTGGAAAAGGTGTAACGGAGAGAATCTATGTCACTGCAAACTCAAGACATTATCCGGCGCTCCGGCACCAACTCCCTTACGCCGCCGCCACAGGATCGTAACCATCAGGAACAGGTGGCGAAGCTTATCGACGTCACCACCTGTATCGGCTGTAAAGCCTGTCAGGTGGCGTGCTCGGAGTGGAACGATATCCGTGATGAAGTGGGCCATAACGTCGGGGTGTACGATAACCCTGCCGATTTGACCGCTAAATCATGGACGGTGATGCGTTTCTCTGAAATCGAAGACGAAGAGAGCGGCAAGCTGGAGTGGCTGATCCGTAAGGATGGCTGCATGCACTGCGCTGATCCGGGCTGCCTGAAGGCATGTCCGTCGGAAGGGGCTATCATTCAGTATGCGAATGGTATCGTCGATTTCCAGTCAGAACACTGTATCGGCTGTGGCTACTGCATCGCCGGTTGCCCGTTCGATGTGCCGCGCATGAACAAAGACGACAACCGAGTGTACAAATGTACCCTGTGTGTCGACCGTGTGGGTGTCGGCCAGGAACCCGCCTGTGTGAAAACCTGCCCGACGGGCGCGATTCACTTTGGCACCAAAGAGTCGATGAAAGAGGTAGCCGCTGGCCGTGTCGCGGAGCTGAAAACCCGTGGCTTTGATAACGCCGGGTTGTATGACCCTGCGGGCGTTGGCGGTACTCACGTGATGTATGTGCTGCATCATGCGGATAAACCTCAGCTCTATCATGGCCTGCCGGACAACCCCACCATCAGCCCAACGATCACCTTCTGGAAGGGCATCTGGAAACCACTGGCAGCGATTGGCTTTGCGGCCACCTTTGCCGCCAGTATCTTCCACTACGTGGGGGTCGGCCCGAATCGGGTTGAGGAAGAAGAGGAGGAAGGCGATAAGCCGGACGCCACACCAACCGAAACCACCGACAAGGCACCAGAGGCAACCACCGCTGAACACTCAGACGACGGGGAGACGCGGAAATGAAAAAAGAGAAACGGATCCAGCGCTACAGTGCGCCGGAGCGTATCAACCACTGGATAGTGGCCTTCTGCTTTATGCTGGCGGCGATCAGTGGTTTGGGGTTCTTCTTCCCGTCATTTAACTGGCTGATGAATATTTTTGGTACACCACAGCTGGCACGCATCCTTCACCCCTTCGCCGGGGTGATTATGTTCGCCGCCTTCCTGATCATGTTTTTCCGCTACTGGAAACATAACCTGATTAACAAGGAAGATCTGGAGTGGGCTAAAAATATCCATAAAATCGCCATGAATGAGGAAGTGGGCGATACTGGACGCTATAATTTCGGACAGAAATGCGTATTCTGGGCTGCTATTATCAGTCTGGTGCTGCTGCTGGCCAGTGGCGTGGTGATTTGGCGGCCTTACTTTGCGCCCTCGTTCCCCATCCCGCTGATTCGTCTGGCGTTGCTGGTGCATTCGCTGTCGGCTGTAGTGTTGATTCTGGTGATTATGGTGCATATCTACGCCGCCCTGTGGGTGAAGGGCACCATAACCGCGATGGTCGAAGGTTGGGTACCGGCAGCATGGGCGAAAAAGCACCATCCGCGCTGGTATCGTGAGGTGAACGCCAAACGGCAACTTCAGAAAAAACAGGAAGAGAAACCCTGATGAGTATTCGCATTGTCCCTAAAGATCAGTTGGGAAAACAAAGCGAAAAAGGTACAACGGCGGGGAATATCCCGCCGTTACTTTTCGCGAATTTAAAAAGCCTGTATACCCGGCGCACTGAACGTTTACAGCAGTTGGCGCTGGATAACCCGCTGTCAGATTATCTGGATTTTGCGGCTAAAATTACCCAAGCGCAGCAAAAGGCACTCCATGACCATCCGTTGGTGTTGGACATGAAAGCCGAGCTGGAACAGTCCGCGGCCAGCGGCAAACCGCCACTGGATTTGAGCGTCTTTCCACGCACCGAACATTGGCGCAAGCTGCTCTCCGCGTTAATTGCCGAACTGCGCCCTGATGCACCGGATCATATTCTGGCGGTGCTGGATAATCTGGAGAAAGCGTCGGTCCATGAGCTTGAACTCTATGCCGATGCACTGTTAAATCGCGAATTTGCGCAGATCGGCAGCGAAAAGGCGCCCTTTATCTGGGCTGCACTATCATTGTACTGGGCGCAGATGGCCAGCCAAATTCCCGGCAAAGCCCGCGCGGAATATGGTGAGCACCGTCAATTCTGCCCAGTATGCGGCAGTATTCCGGTCTCCAGTGTGGTCCATATCGGCACCCACAATGGCTTACGCTATTTGCACTGTAATCTGTGCGAAAGCGAGTGGCATGTGGTGCGGATTAAGTGCAGCAACTGCGAACAGACCCGCGATTTGAACTACTGGTCGCTGGACAGCGAGAATGCCGCCGTGAAAGCGGAAAGTTGTGGCGATTGTGGCACTTACCTGAAAATTCTGTATCAGGAAAAAGATCCGCAGGTAGAAGCGGTGGCGGATGATCTGGCCTCGCTGATCCTAGACGCTAAGATGGAAGGCGAAGGTTTCGCGCGCAGCAGTATCAATCCGTTTGTGTTTCCCGGAGAATAACCTATTCCCCAGATTTGGCGACCTGCGTGACTATGAGCACTGAACCACACCACCTTTACAGCCAGTTACCGGCCATTGACCGCCTGCTACGGGAGCCAGCAATGGCCCCGTTACTGGCAGAATATGGTCCTGCGCTATTGACCGATACCCTGCGTCAGATGCAATGCGAAGCCCGTGAATACATAAGCCAGTTTCATTCGCTGGCGGATTGGTGCACGGACTGGCCTGCGGCCTTACGTCAGCGGTTGAATCAACGTCAGCCCGCATTAAAACCGGTCTTTAACCTCTCTGGCACCGTCCTGCACACCAATTTGGGTCGTGCGGCACTGGCGGAATCGGCCATTGCGGCGGTGAATGATGCCATGCGCGGTGCGGTCACCCTTGAATACTCCCTGAGCGGCGCAGGCCGTGGGCATCGTGATCGCGCGGTGGCCGATCTGCTCTGCGAACTGACTGGCGCAGAAGATGCCTGCATCGTCAATAACAATGCTGCGGCGGTGCTGTTGATGCTGACGGTGATGGCGACGGGCAAGCAAGTGGTGGTTTCACGCGGTGAGCTGGTGGAGATTGGCGGCGCGTTTCGCATCCCTGATGTCATGCGACAGGCGGGCTGTGAACTGGTTGAAGTGGGCACCACCAACCGCACCCACCTAAAAGATTACCGCCAGGCCATCAATGAGCAGACTGGCCTGCTGATGAAAGTGCACACCAGCAATTACAGCATTGCAGGCTTCACCGCTGCCGTTGCCGAGCCGCAACTGGTGGCCTTGGGGCAAGAGTTCGCCATTCCGACCGCCACCGATCTCGGCAGTGGTTCACTGGTGGATATGACCCGCTATGGCTTACCCGCAGAACCGATGCCACAGCAATTGATTGCCGCAGGGGTGGATTTGGTCACCTTCTCCGGTGACAAATTGCTGGGCGGGCCACAGGCGGGGATTATCCTCGGCAAAAAACAGTGGATTGAGCGCTTACAGCAGCATCCGCTCAAGCGAGCACTGCGGGCTGATAAAATGACGCTCGCCGCGCTGGATGCCACCTTACGCCTCTATCAACAGCCCGATCGGCTCACGGAGCTGCTGCCCACGATGCGGCTACTGACCCGCCCGATAGACGCTATCGCCGAGAGTGCACAACGGGTACTGGCGGCACTGAGTGATCGCTATCGCGCTGATTTTACCTTGGCAGTGGAACCCTGTTTGTCGCAGATCGGTAGCGGCTCATTACCGGTTGACCGCTTACCCAGTTGGGCCGTAACCTTTGCGCCTAACGATGGCAGCGGGCGCACGTTGGAAGCACTGACAGCACGCTGGCGTGGATTGGTGAAGCCAGTGATTGGCCGAGTGGCTGACGGGCGTTTATGGTTAGACTTGCGCTGTTTGGAGGATGAAACAGCGTTGCTCAGGGAATTGGCACCATGATTATTGCTACAGCAGGCCATGTCGACCATGGCAAAACCACACTTTTACAGGCGATTACCGGGGTCGATGCTGACCGCTTACCGGAAGAAAAACAGCGTGGGATGACCATTGATCTCGGCTATGCCTATTGGCCGCAGCCTGATGGCTCCATTCTCGGCTTTATTGATGTTCCCGGTCATGAAAAATTCTTAGCCAATATGTTGGCGGGCGTGGGCGGTATTGATCATGCCTTGCTGGTGGTGGCATGTGATGATGGCGTCATGGCGCAAACCCATGAGCATCTGGCGATTTTACGGCTCACGGGTCGCCCGACCCTCACTGTTGCGCTAACCAAAGCGGATCGGGTGGATGATGAGCGCATCGCGCAGGTGCGCCAGCAGGTGATGGCGGAACTGATTGCGCAAGGCTGGCAGCCAGAGCAAGTGACCCTGTTTGTGACCGCCGCCACCGCTGACCGTGGCATCAGTGAATTGCGCGAACATCTGGCGCAATGTCATCAGCAAGACAACGCCCATGGCCGATTACAACGGCGTTTTCGCCTCGCGATCGACCGGGCATTTAGCGTGAAAGGGGCCGGTTTGGTGGTCACTGGCACCGCACTGGCAGGCAAAGTGGCGGTGGGTGATACCTTATGGCTCACCGGCAGTGATGGTCCGGTGCGGGTGCGAGGCATTCATGCCCAAAATCAAGATACCCAACAGGCGCAGGCAGGCCAACGTATTGCCCTGAATATCAGCGGTGATATCAGCAAGGCGCAGATCAATCGCGGCGACTGGCTGTTAGCGCAACAACCCCCTGAAGCGGTGGAGCGGGTGCTGGTGGTGGTCGATGCCGACCTGCCAATACAGCACTGGCAGCCGCTGCATCTGCACCACGCCGCCAGCCACATTACCGGACGTTTTTCGCTGCTGACGAATCCACCCTCCCCTGACGACAACCTATCCATTGATCACCCATCCACGGATAACTCATCCCCACTGATACTGGCTGAGCTACTGCTGGATCACCCCCTGTGGCTGGCCGAAAACGACCGCCTTATTTTGCGGGATATCGCGGCGAAGAGAACCTTAGGCGGCGCACGGGTGATCCATCTGTCGGTGCCGAAACGGGGTAAACGTCAACCCGCCTATTTAGCCTGGTTAACGGCGTTGGCGCAGGCTAATACTGACCACGAAGTACTGGATTTACACTTGGCGCAAGGGCCAGTTTCCTTGCGTAGCTTCAGTTGGGCGCGCCAGTTGACTGAACCTGATATGGCGGCACTGCTGGCGGGAACGGAGAGCGTGGTCGCCGGTGATATCGTGCTGTCGCAGCCCCATGCTCAGCAGGCGCAGCAAACCCTGCTGCATGTCTTGTGCCTTTATCATCAGCAGCATGGCGACCAGTTGGGATTAGGGCGCGCGCGCTTGCGGCGCATGGCCTTGCCGACGTTGGATGAAGGACTGGTCTTCCGGCTGATCGATCACTTGCTGACGCAAGGGGAGCTAAAAAATAGTCGTGGCTGGCTGCATCTGCCAGCGCACGGGCTGGGGTTTACCGAGCAGGAGCAGGCGCAGTGGCAGCGAGTCGCCCCCTATTTTGCGGATTCTCCGTGGTGGGTGCGTGATTTAGCGGCGGAGTTGCAGATGGATGAAGGCGAGATGCGCGCACTACTGCGTAAAGCGGCGCAACTGGGCCACATCACGGCCATCGTGCCGGATCGCTACTATCTGAGTCAGCGTATTGAGCAGTTCGCCGATTTGGTCCGAGAGTTGGATGCCACTCAGGGCAGCGCCTGCGCCGCGGATTTCCGCGACAGATTAGGTGTGGGCCGCAAGCTGGCGATTCAAATCCTCGAATTCTTTGACCGCAGCGGATTTACCCGCCGCCGAGGCAATGACCATATCTTGCGCGACAGTGGGCTGTTTTCGGCTATGAATTGAGATATTTCTTGATCCACCCCAATCCCGCCAAGGTGTCGGTTTTGGGGTGATATTCACAACCAATCCAGCCTTGATAGCCAACCTTATTTAGCAAATCAAATAGATAGGTGTAGTTGATCTCCCCGTCATCCGGTTCATGGCGATGGGGGGCCGAGGCGATCTGGATATGGGCGTAGCGCCCAGCGAAATCCTCGATTAACTGCGTGAGGTTGCCGTCCACCAACTGTGCGTGGAACAAATCCAACTGCATAAACACATTGCCACGGTCAATTAACGACAGCAGTTCGTGGGTCTGATATTGGCTGGAGAACAGATAGTGGGGCTTCACCTGCGGGCTGAGCGCTTCAATCAAAATGTTGATTTGATGCGGAGCGCACTTCTCAGCCGCATAGCGGATATTGTCGATAAATGTCTGCTGATACGCAGCGCGATCGGCACTCGGCGGCACAATACCCGCCATCACATGTATCGAAGAGCAGTTTAAGGCGAGGGCATACTCCAGCGCCCGATCGATATCCTGCCGCGCCTGCGCCTCGCGCCCTGGCAGCGCCGCCAACCCCCACTCGCCACTCAGTGGCTGACCGGGCGGAGTATTAAACAGCGCCAAATGTAGTCTGTGCTGCTGCAATTGCGCCGCTAATTGGTCGGCGGGGTAGTCATAAGGGAACAAAAACTCCACCGCCTTAAAACCGGCATCGGCAGCAGCTTTAAAACGCGCCAGAAACGGCACCTCGTTAAACAGCATCGATAAGTTAGCAGCAAACTTGGGCATGACTCAACTCCGTAATTCGGCAACTTCTTCGTCAGTTAAATAGCGTATTTTGCGGTTGCCGAGAGTGAAAATCAGCTTGGCGGTCTCTTCCAACTCTTCGGTATTGTCTGCCGCCGCGCGCAGATCTTTGCCAATCACCACCGAACCATGATTCGCTAACAAAAACGCGGTGTGATGGGGGGCTAGCCGCGCCAGATCCTCACCTAAACGCTTATCCCCCGGCCGATAATAAGGCACCACGGGCAGTTTGCCGACCCGCATCACTAGATAAGGGGTGAAGGGCTTGATGGCATTGTGCGGGTCCAAATCTTGCAGGCAGGAAAGCGCCGTCAGATAGGTGCTGTGCAGATGAACCACCGCTTTGCATTCGGGGTTATTATGGTAGAGCGCCAGATGGAAACTCACCTCTTTCGAGGGCTTATCGCCGGATAACCACTCCCCCAGCCAGCTGACCCTCGATAGCCGCTCCGGTTGCAGCTCCCCCAGACATGATCCGGTGGGTGTGGCCAGAATCGAGCCATCAGCCAGTTGCAGGGAGAGATTACCGGCGGATCCGGTGGCATAACCCCGCTGGAAGAACGAGGCCCCCAAACGCACCAAACTGTCACGCGCCTGCTGTTCATGGACGGTGGAATCTTCAATCATTGTGGTCACTCCAATCGTAGTGGAAACGCCAGTCATATAGTGGAAACGTCAGTCATATAGTGGAAACGTCAGTCATACTGGGAACGCCAATTGTGCTCTGGCGAAAAAGTCCTCGTCGCCAAAATTGCCGGATTTTAAGGCCAGTGAAATTGGGACGTTGGGGTTGATTGATCTCACCCAAGGCACGCCGGGGGAGATGCTGGGACCAATGTAGAAAGCGTCGATCGCCAGTGCCTGACACACCACGCCAGAGGTCTCACCCCCGGCGACAATAAAGCGTGAGAACCCCACCTGCTGTAGGCGCACCGCCAGTAGAGCAAACAGCTGCTCAATACCCTGACTGGCGATCGCCATGCCATACTGCTGCTGAATCTGTTGCAAAACAGCGGGTTGGGCGGTGGCGTAGATCAATGGGGCAAGGGTCTCCGCACCATGAGATTGCACCCACTGGCTGAGTTGTTCGGCATAAGCCGCCCGCTGTTCCTCGCTCCCCATACACTGGGCAATATCGATGGCTTTGGCGGGGGCTTTCTGCTGATAGAGCGCCACTTGTTGATTGGTCATGGTGGAGCAGGAGCCAGAGAGCACTACGACCCGCTGCCCTTGTGGTTTGCCCGCTGCGGTGGCGAAGGAGTGTTGCGGGGCGGTGCTAGCCCAGTGACGGGCCAGACCCAGCGCCAGCCCAGATCCGCCAGTGACCAGCTTCATCTTGTGTAGCGCATGGCCTTGGGTCAGCAGATGCTGCTCATTCAGGCAGTCCAGCACCCCATAACTGACGCCGTTGTCATACAGTTGTTGGAGTTGCTGGCAAACGGCCTCGGCTCCCTGATCCATCACGCTAGCAGCCACCAGCCCTGCACGACCACAGGCTTGCGCTTCGATCAGCCGCAGCAGATTGCTCTCTGTCATGGGCGTCACTGGGTGGTTTTTCATCCCCGATTCAGCCAACAACTGATCCATCACAAACAGGTAGCCCTGATAAACTGTGCGCCCATTGACGGGCAGCGCAGGGGAGATAACCGTGTGCAGTTCCCCAAGTGCCGCCAGCAATGCATCGATCACGGGGCCAATATTGCCTTGCGGGGTGCTGTCGAAGGTGGAGCAGTATTTGAAATAAAACTGAGTGCAGCCCTGTTGTTGTAGCCACTGCAAGGCGGCCAGCGATTGCGATACCGCTTGATCAACCGGACAAGAGCGCGTTTTCAGACTGACAACCAGCGCTTGAGCATTAACCTGTGGCGGGTTCTCAGGGATGCCATTGAATTGGATCGCCGCCATCCCATTATTGACCAGAAAACTGGCAATATCGGTCGCGCCAGTAAAGTCATCAGCAATGACACCTAATCTCATAACCCCCCCCATGATGCTTGTTAATTTTAGTTGCCATTTGTTCTTATGTGTTAAATGTAAGGGCTTTAACCCGCAGGTACGGTGACCAGCATCACAGTTATTAACATTTAAAGATAGCTTAAATTACGTGAAAATCTATTTTTAGGTGGAGAGAATTACGTTAGTTGATTGTTTTATCGAATGTTATTTTGGTTTCCTTCAGCAAGGGAAAAAATGTTAACTCTGTCAGAAACCTCCTAACCCTGTGATGTTGCGAAAAAATTCACCACTTATTTGTGAAAATTGACGTAAAATCACATTATTTACCACTCTGAGCAAACCAAGAGGTCATCGTGATCCCTGTTGAACGGCATCAACAAATACTGGCACTGGTGGCCGAACGTGGCGCAATCAGCATTGCCGAACTGACCGAGCGCCTGCATGTCTCCCATATGACCATCCGCCGTGACGTACAAAAACTGGAGCAGCAAGGGATGGTGCTCTCGGTTTCCGGTGGGATTCAGCTACCGGAAAAATTGGTGTTTGAACCTTCTCATCAGGATAAAGAGGGGATGTACAGCCGCCAGAAGGCCGCGATTGGTGCATTGGCCTCCCAGCAGATACCGGATAACAGCTGTATTTATCTGGATGCGGGGACCACGACATTGGCCTTAGCGCGGCATCTGGCTGAGCGGCAAGATCTGCTGGTGGTCACCAATGATTTTGTGATTGCCAACTACCTGATGGAATTCAGCCAGTGTGAGCTGATTCATACCGGTGGGCGGGTGTGCCGTGAAAACCGCTCCTGCGTGGGTGAGGCGGCGGCCCAAGCGCTGCGGCATCTGTCGATAGATATCGCTTTTATCTCGGCCTCCTCGTGGAGTATGCGCGGCCTTTCAACGCCCAGCGAAGATAAAGTCGCGGTAAAAAAAGCCATTGTTGAAGCCAGCCGTAAGCGGGTTTTGCTGTGCGATACCTCGAAATACGGCAAGATAGCCACCTATCTGGCGCTGCCGATGACCGTCTTCGACACCATCATTACTGATGAGGGCATACCACTCACCGCCTTGGAAACCCTTGAGCATACGGGCATCCATCTGCTGATCGCCAAAACCCCCACCCCTTGATTCTTTCATGCATCATCGGCCAATGCAGTGGCATTTTCTATTGCATTGGTCTTGTTATTCACCGCCTTTATGGGTGCCTGCGGCGGCTTATGGCAGATATCTCCTCAGTAATGTTGCTTTTCGTGAACACCTCGAAGTTTAAATAACACTAACAATCAGTATCTTAACGGATGTTAAGTTATCGACTGTTAATATTTGTGAGTCAACTCGCATTTAGTTGTTATCCAATCCCTTAGATTTAACTTTATCAAACATTAAATAACTAAATTTAACATTTTGTTTTTATCCAACGCCTGCAGCCATAGCCCAAAGGATTATCGCTGAACCTTGTTCCCTACAAATAATTAAAAATGAGGCTCTATCATGTCTGAAACATCCACTGAACCAACAGTGATACCGACGGTGCTACCGGCAGAGAATCATGCCTACCGTAAGGCGGCATGGCACATTTTACCCTTACTGATGCTCTGTTATGTCGTCGCTTATCTGGACCGAGTTAACGTCGGTTTTGCCAAACTGCAAATGGCCGATGACTTACAGTTCTCCGAGGCGGTATATGGCTTTGGGGCGGGCATCTTCTTTATCGCTTACTTCTTTCTGGAGATACCCAGCAACCTGATGCTGCATCGGGTCGGCGCGCGGCTGTGGATCGCGCGCATCATGATCACCTGGGGCATCATCTCGGCGGGGATGGCTTTCGTCACCACGCCAATGTCATTTTACGTGATGCGCTGCTTACTGGGGATTGCCGAGGCGGGCTTTTACCCAGGGGTGATTCTTTATATCTCATATTGGTTCCCGACCAACCGTCGTGGCCGCATGTATGCCCTATTCGCCACCGCAGTGCCATTATCTGGCGTGATAGGTGCGCCGTTATCCGGCTGGATCATGGATGCCTTTAATGGCTTCCACGGCTTTGCGGGCTGGCAATGGATGTTCATTCTGGAAGGCATTCCCTCGGTATTAATCGGTATTTTGGTGATTTTTAAGCTGACAGATCGCATCGGCCATGCCAAATGGTTAACCGCCGAAGAGAAAAAAATCTTACAGACCAATATTGATAACGACACCCAACATCACGTCCACAGCAGCTTGAAAGAGATCTTCCTGCAACCCCGCGTGTGGCTGTTAACCCTGATCTATTTCTGCCTGATCGCCGGTTTTTACACCATTGGCTTCTGGTTGCCGACCTTGATTAAAGACAGCGGTGTCACCAGCATCTTGAGTATCGGCCTGCTGAGTGCCATTCCTTATGCTGCCGCGGCGCTGACCATGATTGTGGTATCGCGCAGTGCTGACCGCTTGCGGGAGCGGCGCTGGCATTTAGCCCTCACCGCCACCTTGGGGGGGATTGGGATGATTATCTCCGCCAGCTTCAGCGACAATATCGTCATCGCCATGATTGGTCTAACCATGGGGGCGATGGGCGCATTAAGTACGTTGCCACTGTTCTGGAGCCTACCGACCGCCTTCCTCGGTGGCACCGCCGCTGCTGCCGGTATCGCGCTGATTAACTCTTGGGGCAACCTGGCGGGCTTTGTCGCACCTTACATGATGGGCTACCTGAAAGATCTCACCCAAAGCACCACCACCGGGATGTTGATTATCTCCACCATGCTCTTTATTGGCGCAGCACTGGTCTTCCTGGTGCCGGCCAAGACAGTAAACCGCTAACGGCACAGATAAAAAGGATGAAACAATGAACATAATGGTCACGGGAGCCGCAGGTTTTCTGGGTCGCCGCTTGATTGAGCGCTTACTGACGCTAGATTATCTGGCGGACAGCCAAGGCAATCAGCGCAGTATCAATAAAATTATCGCCTGTGATGTGGTACCGCTGAGTGGTATCGCGGATGAGCGAGTGCAGGTCGTTTGTGGTGATATTTCAGATGCCAAATGGCTAGCCACCGTTTTAGATCGACAGATCGACACGGTTTTTCATCTGGCGGCGATTGTCTCCAGTCAGGCTGAGGAAGATTTTGATTTGGGTATGCGGGTTAACTTCGACGCGACCCGCAATTTATTTGAGCAAGCGCGTCAGCTAGGCCACTGTCCGAAAGTCATTATTACCAGTTCGGTGGCAGTCTTTGGCGGTGATTTACCGACGGTAGTACCTGATAAACAGGTGTGGTCGCCGCAAAGCTCATATGGCACGCAAAAAGCCTTAAACGACTTATTGCTGGCCGATTATAGCCGCCGGGGGTTTATTGATGGCCGCAGTCTGCGGATGCCAACTATTGTGGTTCGCCCCGGTAAACCGAACCGCGCCGCCTCCAGTTTTGCCAGCGGTATTATCCGCGAGCCGCTGCAAGGCATCGACGTGATTTGCCCAGTTAGCCTGCAAACACCGCTGTGGTTGCTCTCGCCAAAAATGGCGATTAATAACTTGATCCTCGGTCATCAACTGAGTGCCAGCCAGCTGAAATCTGGGCGAGTGATTAACCTGCCGGGGTTATCCATCAAGGTGCAGCAGATGATTGATGCCTTGCGGCGTATCGCGGGGGATGCAGTGGCGGATCGTATTAAAGTGCAGCAAGACCCTTCGATCGAGAAAATCGTCAACTCTTGGCCGGGGGATTTCGAGGCGCACTACGCCAAGGCGCTTGGCTTCATTAGCGATAAGGATTTTGACAGCATCATTAATGACTTTATTCTTGGCGAATGACTGGATCGAGTCGTGCAATTGGCCGGGAACAGGCAATAAAACGCGGTGACTCCCCTCGGGATATCTTGGTATTCCGAGGGGAACTCACACCGCTTTATTCTGCCGCGAGTGTCTCTGGCTGGCGGCGAATAAATATCATCACCAAGCCCAGCCACAGCAAGCCGCTGATCAAATTGAATAAATTGAAGATACCACTATTGCCCCACAGGTAAGCCAACTTGGCAAACTCAATGCCGAAGGTGAAGACCATCATACTGATCATCCCCATCGCCGCAGAGACCGTCCCTTTGCTGATATCACTGGCAAACAGTGTCAGCCGCACCAAACCGGCATTCGCCAGCCCAATACCAAAGGCATACAGGCTCAACCCTGCCGTCATCCAGAGATAAGCATGGGATGAGTAGAGTGTGGAACCGGCTGCAATCAGCAGGCCGATAATCATTGGGCCTGCGCCATAGCGGATCAACCGTGGAATGGAGGTTTTGCCGCTCAATCGCGCCAGTGTCAGGTTACCCACAATCAGCGCGCCAAAAATCGGTACCTGTAGCACCCCGTACCCGACAGTGGATAGCCGCTCGCCGCTGATCAAAATAACCGGCGATTGAGCAATCCACGCCAGCAATGGCAGACTGGCAAAGCCCAAGGCCAGCGAACCGCACAGGAAACGGCGGTTGGCGAGCACTTGCTTATAGTCGCTCCACATCGCCGCCACTGACAATTTCTCGCCTTTCAGCGACGCGGTTTCTGGCATGGCACGCCACAAGCCAACAAAGGAAATTGCGCCCAGTACCGCGAACAGTACAAACATCCACTGCCATGGCGCGACGTGAATCAGCGCCGCACCGGCCAATGGGCCAAGCAGCGGGGCTATCAAGGCCACATTGGCCATCAGCGCAGTGATTTTGATACACACCGCTTCCTCGAATGACTCCTGAATCGTGGCGTAACCGACTGCGCCAATAAAGCACAAACCGATCCCTTGCAGGAAGCGCATGGCGATAAATTGCTCAATGTTATTGACCAGCAAAATAGCAAGACAGGTCACCACAAAGAACGCCACGCCGACCAACATCACCGGACGACGCCCACGGCGGTCTGACAGTGGCCCCAACAGCCATTGCAGGAACATCCCACCCGCCAAATAAGCGGTCATGGATGTTGGAACCCACTCAACGCTGGCATTAAAATCGGCCACGACTGCCAACATTCCGGGCTGAATCATATCGTTGGCGATATAAGCGGCAAATTCGAATAATACCAGGCACAGCGGAAATAAAAGCGCCCGTCGACCTAAACGCGTCGCGGGTGAAAATGAAGTTTGCATAGATTAAGCTATTAATTATAAACGTAAAAAATGGGAAGCACTCAGGCAGGATGCCAGTCAGAGCGCGTCAGGTCGGCTATTTTGCCGTCAATATAACGTTATGGCAACAATTACCACAATAGATGGGAGTGATGGATCGGATCTGGTTTCGGTTGATAGGTGTTTATGTTATCTGTTCGATTATTGGATCAGGTTTCGGTTGATATTCGTTCAGTGATCACCTTACCCTCGTGGCCTCAACCGAGTCGGGCCGCAGGGCGGCGGCCCAACACCCGCGCCTTGCGCGAAATATTGCCCTGCGGGTCAACCTCCCGCGTCTTTCGGGCTGACGAGCCAGCGCGATTCGCAATCCATTGCTCAAGCGCGCTTTTCGCGGGCGTCCTGCCCGCTCACTCTACCCTCTCTCCTTGTCGGCAATATTCCTGATTGCGCTCAACGTCAAAGGCCAATTCAAAACCCTGTTTTTAGGTTTTGAAGTTAAAAGCACATTTGAGCTGCCGAGTGAAGAGTGAAGGTAGGAATGGATCAGGTTTCGGTTGATATTCGTTTAGTGACCACCTATCCCTCGCGGCCTCAACCGAGTCGGGCCGCAGGGCGGCGGCCCAACACCCGCGCCTTGCGCGAAATATTGCCCTGCGGGTCAACCTCCCGCGTCTTTCGGGCTGACGAGCCAGCGCGATTCGCAATCCATTGCTCAAGCGCGCTTTTCGCGGGCGTCCTGCCCGCTCACTCTACCCTCTATCCTTGTCGGCAATATTCCTGATTGCGCCTGACGTCAAAAGCCAATTCAAAACCCTGTTTTTAGGTTTTGAAGTTAAAAGCACATTTGAGCTGCCGAGTGAAGAGTGAAGGTAGGAATGGATCTGGTTTCGGTTGATATTCGTTCAGTGACCACCTATCCCTCGCGGCCTCAACCGAGTCGGGCCGCAGGGCGGCGGCCCAACACCCGCGCCTTGCGCGAAATATTGCCCTGCGGGTCAACCTCCCACGTCTTTCGGGCTGACGAGCCAGCGCGATTCGCAATCCATTGCTCAAGCGCGCTTTTCGCGGGCGTCCTGCCCGCTCACTCTACCCTCTATCCTTGTCGGCAATATTCCTGATTGCGCTCAACGTCAAAAGCCAATTCAAAATCCTGTTTTTAGGTTTTGAAGTTAAAAGCACATTTGAGCTGCCGAGTGAAGAGTGAAGGTAGGAATGGATCAGGTTTCGGTTGATATTTGTTCAGTGATCACCTTACCCTCGTGGCCTCAACCGAGTCGGGCCGCAGGGCGGCGGCCCAACACCCGCGCCTTGCGCGAAATATTGCCCTGCGGGTCAACCTCCCACGTCTTTCGGGCTGACGAGCCAGCGCGATTCGCAATCCATTGCTCAAGCGCGCTTTTCGCGGGCGTCCTGCCCGCTCACTCTACCCTCTATCCTTGTCGGCAATATTCCTGATTGCGCTCAACGTCAAAAGCCAATTCAAAATCCTGTTTTTAGGTTTTGAAGTTAAAAGCACATTTGAGCTGCCGAGTGAAGAGTGTCGCAAGGGCAACCCGCCATGGACGGCGGGTTGAGGTGTGCTTGAGCAATGGATTGCGAATCACACCGTCCCGCCAGCGATATGATGAGCCGAGGGTACCCACGAAGTGGGCAAGCGATACGTGCGCTAGCGCAGGGGTTCCAAGGGGGTTACGCGCTTGTAACCCCCTTGGCGGTTGAGGCGTTAGAGGCCAAATAAACGCCGATCTCATGTCAACCGAACCGATCACCGAGTCGACTACCAACCGAAACCAGATCCGTTCCACTACAGAGGCAAACCCTAATCCCCCTGATCCCTGTGTATATCCCCAAACTTACGTTATTATTCGTGAAGTAACTGTTTTCAGACTCATATTAAGGCGATCGAGAGTATGCATGACCAATAAGATTGGCTGGATTGATAATCTGCGGGCGGTGGCCTGCATTATGGTGGTCATGATCCACGCCACCACCTATTACGTGACCAGTGGTGCGCAGGTGGGGGAAGTGAACTGGGATATTGCCAATCTGCTAAATTCAGCCTCCCGTGCCTGTGTACCGCTGTTCTTTATGATCTCCGGTTACCTGTTTTTTGGTGAAAAAAGCGCCAAACAGAAGCACTTTACCCGCATCGGATTGTGTCTGCTGTTCTATAGCCTGATTGCGCTGATCTATATCTCGACACTCACCCCCATCGATGGCTGGGCCTCACTGAAGAATATCCTGCAAAAACCGGTGTTTTATCACCTCTGGTTTTTCTACGCCATTATCGTGGTTTACCTGGTTTCACCGCTGATAAACGTCAAACCGGTGTCGGGCCGCTACCTAGCGGTGATCATCCTGCTGCTGGCGGTACTCGCCAATCCACAGGCCAGCAAATTCTCGATTGGCGGCTTCCATTTACTGCCGATCAACCTCTATATCTATGGCGATACTTTCTATTATTTGCTGTACGCGCTGTTGGGACGGGCGATTGGGATGCTGGAAACGCAGGGGCGAATCATCAGTTGGAGCGCAGCTGCACTGTTTATCCTGAGCGTGATATTTATTGCCATCTCAACGGAAAAGCAGACGCGGATTAATGGCAGCTTTGCCGATACTTTCTATATGTATTGCGGCCCATTGGTCTTTGTGGCGGCAGTATCGATGCTGGTGTGGTTTAAAAACTGCCTCAACCAGCAAATTGCCTGGCTAAGTTGGTTGGCGGGCCATTCATTGGCGATTTATGGTTTCCACGCGCTAATTATCCATTTTATCCGCACCCATCATTACGATTTCACCGCTTATCCGGTGCTGGATATTTTCTATGTCTTTGCGCTGGCCCTCGCATTGAGCACCTTGCTATCGATGGGGTTACAGCGCATTGATCGGCGGCGTTTGGTCAGTTAACCATCGCTAACCCGCGCTGTTGTGCGCGCCGTAGCTGGCGACCGGAGGAGAATCCGGCGGCCAGCGCGGCTTTCTCCAGATTAAACCCCTCTTGCAAGCGCACTTCAGCGACCGCGACCCGCAGTTGCTCGTGGAATTCGCGCACACTGATGCCAACATGTTCGCGGAACAAGCGGGTTAAGTGACGGCTGCTAACATGGGCTTTCTGCGCCACCTGAAGCAGCGACCATTCGGCTTGTGGCTCTGCTGACATCACATCCTGTGCGCGATGGACCGCTGGGTGGAGATGATTGCGGTAACGTAACCAAGGCGAAAGTTGCGGGTCATCCCCCGAACGGCGGAAGTAAACCACCATCTCCCGCGCCACTTCCAGCGCGATTTGTGGGCTGCAATAGCGGCTGATCAGATGCAAAGAGAGATCAATCCCCGCCGTAATCCCGGCGCTGGTATACACCCCGCGATCTTCAACAAAAATGCGGTTCTCTTTGGTTTGTGCCGCCGGTGCCTGCTGGCGCAACCGCTCAAGCACAAGGTGATGGGTAGTGCATTGATAACCGTCCAGTAACCCCGCTTGCGCGGCCAGCAACGCACCGGAGCAGACACAGACCAATAGGATTTTTTGCTGCACGATGGCTTTTTTCTGCTGCTGTAACCACTGACGCGCCACCGCCGCCGTTTCGGTCGCAAAATAGTGATGCGAATCGCTCACACCCGGTACCACCAGTAAACTGCCTTCCGGCAAATGCGCGGGCAGTGGTTGCAGTTGGCCCAGCAACATTTCGGTGGAAGAGATCACTTCTGGTAGCGGGCTGATATAGCAAAGGTTAAACGACCCCGCCAGCCGTAAAGTCTCAGCAGGGCCAGTTAAATCCAGCGACAGCACGCCGGGCAGCAAGAGAAAATAGACATTTCGTTGCATGGTTAATCCACAGTTACCGTCAAATAACGGGTCATATAAGCCGGAATATCCGGAGTATGCTGTAGCAAAGTACCAACAAACGCGTCGCGCTCAAAGGCCATTACCTGCAAATCCCACACACAGAATGATTCATCCCGCGCCGCGCGCCACATTCCCTGTTCCTGCACCCACACTTTCACTCGTAATTCGTTTTCGTTATCCCACCATCCGACAATCAGGTAATTCAGCGTTTTCCCCTGATGCTCAATCACAAAACCTACGCCAGGGCGATTGACGGTCTCTGCATCATGCGGTAACCACTGCCCAACGAGTTGATAAGCGGGGCTGTAATCCGGCGTGGCACCCTGCGCCTGCGAGTAGCGAATCACATAGCGCTTTAATCGCCATTGGTTGAGAATTTTGATCCCTGCTGGCGTGATGGCCCGTGGCAAATAAGGCTGTGGTTGCCAGCTGACCGTTTCTTCGACGGTCGCTGCGACAGATTGTGAATCCAGCGCATCCAGTGTCTCTGCGACAGTGCGGATAGTCGCAAAGCGGTCAGCCAAGACCGTTTCAGTGCGCAGTTTCAATTCTGCGCTGCTCAGCACCACACCATTTGGCTGCGTCATCGGGAAGGTCAGAGTGGCCTCGGTGACAAAGGTGACCTGATAGCCCAGATCCGACGCCACGCGGGCGGTGGTCTCACAGCACTGCTCGGTTCGCATACCGGCAATAATCAGGTGGTCGACCTCTCTCTCTTTGAGCCAGTGATCTAGCCCTGAATCGGTTAGCGCGTTATGCACCCGCTTTTGCACGGAAACATCGGCCTGATGGGAAACCAGCGACATCGGTTTAACATAACCGGAAGCCAATGAGAATGGCCCCTCGGGTGAAACATGGAACACATCCACCAGTGAAACGCCACGTTGCTTGCAACCACTAATGAGCTGGTTCAGTGCGGCTGAGAAGGCAGGTACGTCTTGCAGTTGCCAAAAAGGTTTATGTTCGAATGATTGCTGAACATCGATGATCAAAAGTGCGCTGTGAGTCATTTTCGGCCCTCCGCCGTATGGGTATGAATCCATCATGCGCGGGTTTCAAACCAAGAGGAATGCCAAATCAGGCCATCGTAGGGGATAATCAGGACCAGATCTTCATTCAGCCTCTCATTTGGCTTCTTATCGCCATCTTATATAAATAAACTGATTTCGCGTTTCATTTATTTAATAATGAGAATAGGAAACTTAGAAAAATAAAAATATTTTTTTCCTTCATTTTTGTACGAAATTTCATTTTATTTGAATGAAGCTTCTGATTTATCGAATAGATGCCGATAATATTTATAGCTACAATTATAAAACTATTTGAAGTATAACCTTACTTAATGATCTCACACTAGCTTAAAACACCACATATCTATCTATTTTTTAGAATAAAACGCTGCATATATTACATATAGCGATCGATTCGTCGACAAAATGACAATTTACTAGATAAAAAGATCGCGTATACTTTCCCGTGTCAAAAATGAGTAAATCAGCAAAGTGGTATAAAAATATTGAAGTCAGCAGGATATTATTTTCCCTGTTAATTAATTTCTTAATGATATGGATTCGTATTTGATAACAACAGATCATTAATAGATATAACGAAAATTATGAAATAGGATTCTGGGGTTATTTATTCCGGAATGAGTTTTTGTAAAAAAATTACCGTATCACTTTATGATCCCCCATTCTTCTGTTTGATTTTATCTTATTTACCGTGGCGATGTTCACCGGTAGTGACATGAGTCGTTGAAACCTTCAATCAACGAATTTCTTCAAATGTAGTGTCTAAATAAAGGTTTTTAATATGTCCAATTTTAAGAAAAGTGCATTGGTTATTGCGTTAGCATCTTCAGCTTTCATTTCTCAGGCATTTGCTGCGGATGAAGGTAATGGCCGTATTCATTTCACCGGTACGGTGATTAATGCACCTTGTAGCATTGCACCAAATTCTACTGATATTAACGTCGATATGGGGCAAGTAGCAAATAAGGTACTGGAAACCGGGAATAAATATTCTCAGAACGTACAGTACAGCATCGATCTGCAAGACTGTGATTTGACTGAGCAAACCGCGGGTAGCGTGACTTATCCAGCACAATCAAAAGTGAGCGTAACATTTGGCGGTATTTCTGATGCGACAGCCTCAGAATTGCTGGCTAATACGGGTAGCGCGGGTGGTGCTGGCATTCGTCTGATTGACACTAACGGTGCGCTGCTGAAAGTCGGTGATAGCGGTGCTGATGTTAACCTAGTCACTGGCCCTAATCAGATCGTATTTGCCGCCCGTGTTGAAGCAACTGGCGCCCCCGTCACCACAGGGACTATTGTGTCTCAGGCGACTTACGCGCTGAACTATAAATAAAATTATCCTGCGTGCTGAAAGTTGCAGTATGACTAGCGGTTCATTCCTTGCTGCAATTTAAGGGGAGGCCACTCCCCTTTATTAATATCTTGCCATAAGACAGTGATTTATTTATGCAATATCATTCTAAAAGAAAAGAGATGATCTTTCGAATAGTGCAAATATTAACATTGGCAGGCATGAGCTTATTTTTGCCTCGATGGGCCGAGGCTGTAGAGTTCAATACCAATATTATCGATGCGAAAGACCGCGATAATATCGATCTCTCGCGTTTTGAAGTTGATGATTACACGCCAGCAGGACACTATCTGCTGGATATCCTTATTAATGGCCGATTGTTACCCGAGCGTTTCTTAATAACCTATCTGCCTATTGAAGGCGGAAAGTCAACCCGATTATGTTTATCCCCAGAGTTGGTTGACCTATTGGGTTTATCCCCTGCCGTTCGTGAATCACTGACATTATGGAATGACGGTAAGTGTGTTTCTATTGATGAAAAAGAAGAGATAACCGCAAATTACGATAAAGAAAAACAGTATTTAATTATCTCTATCCCACAAGCATGGTTGGCCTACAGTGATCCGAATTGGGTACCGCCTTCACAATGGGATGAGGGTATTCCTGGCGTGATATTAGATTACAACCTGTTTGCTAATCGTTATGCGCCGAAAAATGGCGATAGCACGACGAATTTTAGCAGCTACGGTACTGCGGGTGCCAATATGGGACCCTGGCGCATTCGTGCTGACTATCAATATATCAATAATGAAACCGACGGTTCACATTACGGCAATTTTGACTGGTCGCAAGTTTATGCTTTCCGGGCTATCCCGTCGATAGAGGCTAAATTCGTTGGCGGCCAGACCTATCTCAGCTCCAGTATTTTTGATTCATTTCGTTTTCTCGGGGTATCACTCTCCAGCGACGAGCGCATGTTACCCCCGACCCTGCGTGGCTATGCGCCTCAGGTGGTCGGGATTGCCCGCACCAATGCCAGAGTCATTCTGAGTCAGAATGGCCGGACGCTGTATCAAACCAACGTCGCGCCTGGACCCTTTGTCATTCAGGATATCAGTGAGGCGGTACAGGGAAATATTGATGTCCGCGTAGAAGAGGAAGATGGTCGCGTTACTACTTTCCAGGTGAGTGCTGCTACGGTGCCGTTCTTAACCCGTAAAGGCGCTATTCGCTATAAAACGGCGTTGGGTCGTCCAACACAGGGCAGTCATCATGCGGTCAGTGATCCAAATTTTTTTAATGGCGAGCTTTCATGGGGAGCATTTAATGATGTTTCCCTGTATGGCGGGTTGATTGCGACTTCGCAGGATTACACCGCTATTGCCGTAGGGGCTGGGCAGAATTTACATAGTTTTGGCGCGCTTTCTGTCGATGTCACGCATTCGCGCGCTCAAATACCCAATGAAGAGAAAAAAAGCGGCGAAAGTTATCGAATTAACTATTCCAAACGTTTTGATCAGACCAATAGCCAGATTACCTTTGCCGGATACCGTTTTTCGGAGAAGAACTTTATGAGCATGAATCAGTATCTGGATCGGCTCAATGGCAATAATTACCTACAGAACGATAAGCAAACATACACGGTGACCGCTAACCAATATTTGGCCTGGCCGGATATTACCCTGTATCTCTCGGCAACCCATAAAACCTATTGGAATGATGCCTCCAGCAACAACTATGGTGTTTCTGTGAGTAAAATCTTCGATATCGGCACTTTTAAGGGCATTTCGACAACAATTTCGGCCAATAAAGTGAATTATCAGTATGAAAATGAGAATCAGATCTTCTTCTCATTCACCCTCCCAATAGGGAGCGGGCAGCAGCTTAGCTATGACGCCCAGCACGATAAAAACAGCGGCTACTCGCAAAATATCTCTTATTTTAACAGCCAAGATCCGAGAAACATTTGGCGTGTCAGTGCCGGTGGCGCTAGTCCGGAATTGCAGCAAGGTAATGGCGTCTTCCGCGGTGGCTATCAGCATAGCTCCCCTTATGGTGAGTTTGGTATTGATGGCAGCCATAAAAACAACGAATACAATTCAGTCAACTCCAACTGGTATGGCTCGATTACCGCCACGACTCGGGGTATTTCCGCTCATCAAAATAAGTCAGGCAATGAACCGAGAATAATGATTGATACCGGCGATGTCTCTGGTGTGTCCCTGAATAATAACTCGGCAATGACCAACCGATTTGGTATCGCGGTGGTGAATGGCATCACCAGTTATCAGCAGTCAGATATCCGAGTCGATGTACAAAATTTGCCGGAAGATATTGAAGTTTACAGTACGGTAATTCAAAAAACGCTGACTGAAGGAGCGATTGGCTACCGCGAAATAAGAGCGGTCAAAGGGCGGCAAATTATGGCCATAATCCGCCAAAAAGAGGGTCATTTTCCACCACTGGGCTCATCGGTTATCGCTGATAAAACGGGTGCAGAGGTGGGTATTGTGGGAGAGAACGGATTGACTTATCTCGCTGGATTAGAAGATGGCGGCAAATTAACGGTTCAGTGGGGCAAAGATCAGTGCAGGATAATATTGCCAAACAACAGCGGCATGAATTCTGGAAAAATTCTGCTTCCCTGTCAGTAAGCCATTATTTATTAAAGCCGTTAATCACAGCATAACGGCATACATTAGAGCGAAGCAGAGAATGAGAAATCTTGATAACCCGATGCGTACTAGAAAAAGTTCGCCCATAAATATCGCCATAGTAGGCATAGCATTGTTGTTTACCGCCATGGTAAGTGAGGCGGCGATAAATCTGGATCGCACTCGGATTATTTTTAATGATAGCGACAAATCCGCCAGTGTTATTTTGCTGAATCAGAGTAAATCATCGCCCTATCTGGCGCAGTCATGGTTGGAAAATGCCGCAGGTCAGAAAGTGGATAGTCCATTGGTTGCTTTGCCTCCGATGCAACGAATTGATGCCGGACAAAAAAGCCAGGTACGGATTATGAAGCTACCCGATGCCGACAAATTACCCACTGATCGCGAAACATTATTCTATTTCAATATTCGGGAAGTTCCGCCTAAAAGTGAAATGACCAATGTGGTGCAAATCGCCATTCAAAATAGAGTGAAATTATTTTATCGGCCCGTAGCTATCAAAGCCGATTATCGCAATATCTGGCAGGAGAAATTACAGCTCAGCAAGCAAGGTGAAAGCCTGAAAATTCATAATCCGACCCCCTATTACATTACGTTAGGGTATTTAAGTCAGGACAATCGCGGTAATTTCCCCGGTTTCGATAGCGTGATGATTGCGCCTTTTGGTACTGAGACGGTAAAAACGCCGGGCTATAGCGGTAGCCATTATACCCTTGGTTATATGGATGATTTTGGTGGTATGAAAATGCGTATCGTTAATTGTTCAGCGGTTGATTGCCAAATTCAGCCGGTAGAAAAGAATAAATAATGCACTCATCCTGTCTCGGCACTGGCAAAGGAATAACAATGACTCATGCTATGTTAAATAAAATGGGCCGGATAGGTGGCTCGCTGACGATGTTATTGGTGGCACTACTCTTATCACCGACCGCCTATGCACTTGATTGTGTTGAGAGTGGGACCGGCGTGGTGATTAAGCCTGCTATCCCTATCGGGCAACTGGCAATACCGTCCAATGTCGCGGCAGGGACTAAAGTCTGGGAGTCTAACGAGATTACGGTCACGGCCTATTGCGATAATGTTTTGGGTTCAACAGTCGATCAAGTCTGGTTCTATTTTAATCCACTGCATCAGTCACTGGGGCAAGGATTACAATTAGGTGTCAGCTATAATGGTCAAGATTTGGAAACGAATGCGGCACGCTTAAATACCAACACGACTCCGATAGTCCGAGGGCAGAACGTGACGGTGACGGTGACTTTTCGGTTATATATTAAAGTGACCGGTAACCCACCCTCCAGTGGTTCTTATGTCGGGGCGGATAATTTTACGGTATTCCAACTTGATGGTTCAACTGGCTTGAATTTGGTTGCGGGAGCTAAGAACTTACGTTACGCATTATCGGGATTAACTGGCGTGCGCTTTATTGCCTGTGGTGCGGATTTAGTAGTTTATCCAGAATCACAAATTGTGAATTTTGGTGTATTCAATAAAGCGTTACTACAGAACAGTGGTGATAATATCAGCCAGCCCTTCTCTATTACGGCGGTGAAGCAGGGTTGTTTATCGAACTTTTCTATTCAAGCACAGTTCTCTACGACCAATCCGCTAGTGGGGGATAATGCCATTGATATGCAAAATGGCACGAAACTCACGATCTATAACGATGCTAATCAGGCGATTGTCTACAACAGCTATAGTAACTTTGCACAGCTAAATGATGTCAATCAGGTGACAAAAACCTATACCGCCAGCCTGAATGCTATTGCTGGACAATCAATACAGCTGGGGCAATTTGATGCTACCGCGATTGTTAAAATTAACTACTACTGATGCCGCTAAGGGGCTGAGAGATATTTTATCCCATCGCCCCTTATTGCTATTTACACTGTTATCTATGTGCTTATACCGCTAATGGCAGTAATTGCTGATATAGCTTTTTAAAGATTATCCGACGAGCGGCATAATCTTGATGTCGCTGCGCATCAGGTAAATGGGTCTGTTCCAGTGGCAGCGTGGGGAGTAAATCAGCCATAGGCCTCTGCGGATTCAACGCAATTTGAGCCAGTCGCGCCGCGCCTAGCGCCGGGCCGACATCACCGCCAGTGCGGTACTCCAGTGTTTGACCGCTAATATCTGCCAGCATCTGCCGCCAATAGGCGCTACGTGCACCGCCGCCAATTAATGTGACCGATTTTGGCTGTAATCCGCTGGCATGCAGGGCATCCATACCGTCGGTTAAAGCAAACCCCACACCTTCTAACACGGCGCGAGCTAAATCTGCGCGGCCGTGCTCATGGGTAAAACCCCAGAATGCCCCTTTGGCATTAGGATTATTATGGGGCGTGCGTTCGCCGGAAAGGTAGGGCAGGAACCATACAGGTGTCGTGGCGGCAGGCGTGTTTGCCACCTCATCGATCAGAGCGGGAACGGAGTCGGCACCGGTCAACTGGCAGGCCCAATCCAGACAGGAGGCGGCACTGAGCATCACTGACATCAAATGCCAGGTGTTGGGGAGTGCATGACAAAAACTGTGAACTGCGCTGGCTGGATTGCTGAGAAAACCGTCGCTAACCGCGAAGTAGACGCCGGAAGTCCCCAGCGACAACATCGCCTGACCAGTTTGATACAGGCCAACCCCTATCGCGCCAGCGGCGTTATCGCCCCCACCCGCAACCACGGGGATGATGTTGATGCCCCAGCGCTGTGCAATCTCTGCGCTGACATGGCCGGTTATCTGACTACCCTCGAATAACGCGGGCATCTGCTGGCGAGTCAAATCGCAAGCGGCCAGCATCTCATCACTCCAGTCGCGTTTAGCCACATCCAGCCACATTGTTCCGGCGGCATCGGACATATCACTGGCGAAATCACCGCTAATCAGAAAACGGAGATAATCTTTGGGTAACAGCACCTTATCGATGCGGCTGAAAACCTCTGGCTCATGTTCCGCTAACCATTTCAGTTTAGGGGCGGTAAAACCCGGCATCATCAGGTTGCCGGTAATGTGGCGCGATGCAGGCACCGCGTGTTCCAGCGTTTGGCACTGGGCAAAACTGCGGCCATCATTCCATAAAATGGCAGGCCTCAGCACCTGATGCTGTTTATCCAGCAAGGTCGCACCGTGCATTTGACCCGTTAGTCCGAGGGCTTTTACCTGCTGCAAATCATGGGCTGCGGCCAGCGCTTGCATCGCCTGATCAGTTGCCTGCCACCAATCAGCTGGGTTTTGTTCTGACCATAAGGGGTGGGGACGTGAGACAGTTAATGCAGCACCTTGGCTGGCAATCACTTGCCCATTTTCGGCCAATAGGATTGCTTTAACGCCGGAGGTGCCTAGATCGATGCCAAGGTACATATATTTTCCTTCATGTAGGCTGTTTTATCGTGCGGAGCCTGACGGGGCGACTGCACCGATGGGCACTCCGACGGCTCACGCCGTTACGACCCATCCGGTACATTTCCCCGTCTATCACTGTTGTTTTTAACAAATATTATTATCAACCAAAGATATAGCGATTAACCTGATTCTCCAGCAACTCCTGATGACCGCTTTGGTGATGTGGGTTCAGATTGTGTTGACCCGCATAGCGGGCCAGATCTTCCAGTGACATCTTACCTTGCAGAATCTGTTGGCCCAGTTCGGTATTCCAGCCAGCATAGCGCTTGGCAACTAACTGATCCAACTGACCATCTTCAATCATTTTGGCGGCAATTTTCAGTGCCAATGCCATAGTATCCATCGCCCCGATATGACCATAAAACAGATCATATTTATCGGTACTTTGGCGGCGCACTTTGGCATCAAAATTCAGACCGCCAGTGGTAAAGCCGCCCGCTTTGAGGATCTCAAACATCACCAATGCATTCTCTTCCACACTGTTCGGGAACTGATCGGTATCCCAACCTAACTGCGGATCGCCACGGTTCGCATCCACGGAGCCAAAAATACCCAATGCAATGGCACTGGCAATTTCGTGATGGAAAGAGTGCCCAGCCAGTGTGGCGTGGTTGGCTTCAATGTTCACTTTTATCTCTTTTTCCAGCCCGAACTGTTTGAGGAAACCATAAACAGTCGCGACATCATAATCATACTGATGTTTGGTCGGCTCCTGCGGTTTTGGCTCAATAAGTAATGTCCCTTGGAAACCGATTTTATGTTTATGCTCCACCACCATCTGCATAAAGCGGCCAATTTGCTCGCGCTCCTGCCGTAAATCAGTATTTAACAGTGTTTCGTAGCCTTCGCGCCCGCCCCATAACACATAGTTTTCGCCGCCCAGTTTCTGTGTTGCATTCATGGCAGTAAAGACTTGGGTCGCCGCCCAACTGAAAACTTCGGGATCAGGATTGGTGGCCGCCCCGGCACCGTAGCGCGGGTGGGTGAAGCAGTTGGCGGTACCCCATAATAGTTTGACGCCGCTGCTCGCTTGTTTCTCAGCCAAGACATCGGTCATGACCGCAAAATTATTTAGATACTCTTTTAATGACGCACCTTCAGGGGAGACATCCACATCATGGAAGCAGTAGTAAGGCACATTCAGTTTATGGAAGAACTCAAAAGCGACATCAGCTTTGCGTTTTGCCAGCGCGAGTGCATCGCCAGACTGCTGCCACGGGCGCTCAAAGGCATTGCTGCCGAACATATCTGCCCCGCCCCAGCAGAAAGTGTGCCAGTAGCAGGCGGCAAACCGCAGGTGATCGGCCATTCGCTTACCAAGGATAATTTCATCCGGATTGTAGTGATGAAACGCCAGCGGGTTAGCGCTTTGGCTGCCTTCGTAACGCACTTGTTCTAATTCATCAAAATAAGATTGCATGCAATACTCCTTGGAAGCTGGCCCGCATTATTGGGCGGGTGAGCTTTTATCTTCGGAGTTGTTTGCTATTCTCTCAATTACGTTATTTCACACTCAAATTCAGAGAATTATTAATTGTGGTGTAGATCTCATAAATAACCGATTAATTATAGAAACACGCTAATACTTATCGTGCGGATAACATCTCTCTGTGGAATTATGCATTTTGCAGGGAAGAAAACATGATCGTTATCATAAAATTAACATTAAACCAAAAAACATAATTGGCGGACGAAAATCTGTAATTGCTGATGTGCAAATAAGCGTCAACAATCCCTATTGTAGTTGATGTTTACCGTTTCTCTTACCCTGCTTGCACAATAAGAAAGGTACCAAAAGATGAAATTTAAGAACATTTTACTCTCCGCATGTGCCGCACTGGTGATGTTTAGTCAGCCAGGATTCAGTAAAGAAATTAAAATCGGTATGGCGATAGACGATCTTCGTCTTGAACGCTGGCAGAAAGATCGCGATATTTTTGTTAACAAGGCTGAGTCCCTCGGCGCTAAAGTATTTGTTCAATCGGCAAACGGCAATGAAGAAACACAAATGTCGCAGATTGAGAATATGATTAACCGTGGTGTTGATGTGCTGGTTATTATTCCCTATAACGGTCAAGTATTAAGTAATGTGATCGCCGAAGCTAAACGGGAAGGGATAAAAGTATTGGCGTATGACCGCATGATAAATAATGCGGACATCGACTTTTATATCTCATTCGACAATGAAAAAGTGGGTGAATTACAAGCCAAAAGCTTGGTTGAACGAGTGCCACAAGGCAACTATTTCCTGATGGGTGGCTCGCCGGTAGATAACAACGCCAAGTTGTTCCGCCAGGGGCAGATGACAGTGCTTAATCCACTGATAAAAGAGGGTAAAATCAAAATTGTGGGCGACCAGTGGGTTGATGCCTGGTTACCTGAAAATGCCTTAAAAATCATGGAAAATGCGCTGACAGCCAACAATAACAAGATTGATGCTGTTGTGGCGTCAAATGATGCCACCGCAGGCGGCGCTATTCAGGCATTAGCTGCGCAGGGTCTGGCGGGTAAGGTGGCTATTTCTGGTCAGGATGCTGATTTGGCAGCAATAAAACGTATTGTTGCGGGTACGCAAACCATGACCGTATATAAGCCAATCAGTAAATTAGCCAATGACGCCGCAGAAATTGCAGTGAGCCTGGGTAAAGGTGAACAACCCAAAGCTAACAGTCAGTTAAATAATGGCATAAAAGATGTTCCGGCTTATTTATTAACACCAATTCAAGTCGATAAAAATAATATTGATAGCACAATTATCGCCGATGGATTCCATAAAAAAGCAGACATTTACTGATTAAGTTTATTTTGAGTTTGTATTGCTAATTTTAATAAGTGGTGAGTTTTTCCAGATTATTAAAGTTGCTGCTATTTCATATGTGCCACAAGCAATTGGAGTTGCAGCTGACAAAGCTGCAACTTTAATTAATAAAGGTACAGGAGGGATCAATGGCCTACCTGCTCGAAATGAAAGAGATAACCAAGCAGTTTGGCGTCGTTAAGGCAGTCGATAATATCAGCCTGACACTGGAGGCTGGGCAAGTATTATCATTATGCGGCGAAAATGGCTCGGGAAAATCCACACTAATGAAAGTGTTATGCGGTATTTACCCCACAGGTTCCTATCAAGGGGAAATAATTTTTGCAGGTGAAACGCTTCAGGCCAAAAATATTCGTGAAACAGAGCAAAAGGGTGTTGCAATAATTCATCAGGAACTGGCCTTAGTGAAACAAATGTCCGTGCTGGAGAACATGTTTCTCGGCTCAGAGTGGGGCCGCTTCGGCATCATGGATTACGACGCCATGTATTTACGCTGCCAACGAATGCTGGCACAGGTAAAGCTAGCGGTCGATCCCCATACATTGGTCGGTGAGTTGGGCCTTGGGCAGCAACAATTGGTCGAAATCGCGAAAGCGCTGAATAAACAAGTGCGACTGCTGGTGTTGGATGAGCCAACGGCCTCGCTAACAGAGAGCGAAACAGCCATTTTGCTGGATATTATCCGTGATCTGCGCAATCACGGCATAGCCTGCATCTATATCTCGCACAAATTGAACGAAGTGAAAGCCATCTCGGATCATATCTGTGTAATCCGCGATGGTCGTCATATTGGCACTCGCCCTGCGGCGACCATGAGCGAAGATGACATTATCGCCATGATGGTGGGCCGCGAACTTAAAGAACTCTACCCCCACGAAGCACACCACATCGGCGAGGAAATTCTACGGGTAGAAAATCTCTGCGCCTGGCATCCAGTAAACCGCCATATTCGTCGGGTAGATGACGTCTCTTTCTCATTGAGACGGGGCGAGATCTTGGGGGTGGCCGGATTGGTTGGTTCGGGTCGAACCGAAACGGTGCAATGCCTGTTTGGCGTCTATCCGGGCCGCTGGCAGGGCGAGATTTTTATCGATGGCAAAGCCGTCACCATCAGCAATTGTCAGCAAGCAATGAAGCTGGGTATTGCCATGGTGCCGGAAGACCGAAAAAAGGATGGCATCGTGCCAGTGATGGGGGTTGGGGCCAATATCACACTGGCTGCGCTGGATGATTTTACCGGTGCTTTTAGCGTGCTGGATGATGCTAAAGAGCAATCGACGATTGTGCAGTCTCTGGCGCGATTGAAAGTGAAAACGTCTTCTTCGGAGCTGGCCATTGCCCGTCTCAGTGGGGGTAATCAGCAAAAAGCCATACTGGCTAAATGCCTATTACTGAACCCACGAATTTTGATCCTCGACGAACCGACACGCGGCATCGACATTGGTGCAAAATATGAAATTTATAAACTTATCAATCAATTGGTCCAACAGGGGATTGCGGTGATTGTGATTTCCTCTGAACTGCCGGAGGTCTTGGGATTAAGCGATCGGGTGCTGGTCATGCATCAGGGGCGCATCAAAGCCGATCTCATTAACCAGAACCTGACTCAAGAAAAGGTCATGGAAGCCGCACTCAGGAGTGAAACCCATGTTGCAAGCTAATCAACCAGAAGTGAATACAGCCGAAAATGGCGCTAAAAAGCCACTATTTCGACTAAAATCCGTTAATTTGCAAGTTTTTGTCATGTTGGCGGCTATCGCCATTATTATGCTGTTTTTCACTTTCACCACCGAAGGGGCCTATCTCAGCGCCAGAAATATCTCGAACCTGCTGCGTCAGACGGCGATCACCGGCATCCTTGCTGTCGGCATGGTATTTGTCATTATCTCGGCGGAAATTGATTTGTCCGTCGGCTCAATGATGGGGTTGTTGGGTGGGATAGCGGCGATTTTTGACGTATGGCTTGGCTGGCCGCTGCCCCTGACCATTGTGGTCACCCTGGGTTTAGGGCTGGTACTTGGAGCATGGAATGGTTGGTGGGTGGCGTATCGCAAAGTGCCCTCATTTATTGTCACGCTAGCGGGAATGCTGGCTTTTCGCGGCATTTTGATTGGCATCACCAACGGCACCACGGTATCCCCCACCAGTAATGCCATGTCGCAGATTGGTCAAAGTTATCTGCCCAATGGTCTTGGATTTGGCATCGGCGCGATTGGCCTGATGCTGTTTGTGGCCTGGCAGTGGCATCGCCGCAGCCACCGTATCCGGCTCGGTTTACCTGTCGCCGCGCCACAGGGGGATGTAACCCGTCAATCCATTACCGCCGTCATTGTGCTTGGTGCCATATATTTACTGAATGATTATCGCGGTGTGCCTACTCCGGTATTGATTCTGACGGCGTTGATGCTGGCAGGGATATTTATGGCGACCCGCACGGCATTTGGCCGCCGGATCTATGCCATTGGCGGCAATATCGATGCTGCCCGTTTATCTGGGGTGAACGTCGAGCGCACTAAATTGGCGGTATTTGCAATCAATGGCTTGATGGTGGCCATCGCCGGTTTGATTCTTAGCTCACGTCTGGGGGCCGGTTCGCCTTCGGCGGGGAATATTGCTGAGTTGGATGCCATTGCCGCCTGTGTGATTGGCGGCACTAGCCTTGCCGGTGGGATCGGCAGTGTGGCCGGTGCGGTCATGGGCGCATTTATCATGGCTTCTCTTGATAATGGGATGAGCATGCTAGATGTGCCGACATTCTGGCAGTACATTGTCAAAGGCGCGATTTTGCTGTTGGCCGTGTGGATGGATTCCGCCACCAAACGTCGGGTTTAACCCTATCCCACCGCAGAGCGTTCAGTGCCATACTGCATTGATCTCTCTGCGGATGCCGTTTTGATACCCCACCCATTTCAGGAGCCACTCCCATGTTTGAGAAACGCTACCGGATAACCTTGCTGTTTAACGCTAATAAAGTGTACGACCGGCAAGTGGTAGAGGGTGTCGGCGAGTATTTACAGGCTTCGCAATGTGATTGGGACATTTTTATTGAAGAGGATTTTCGCTGCCGTATCGATAATATCCGCGATTGGCTAGGTGATGGCGTTATAGCTGATTTTGATGATCGGCAGATAGAGCAACTGCTGGTGAATGTCGATGTCCCGATCATCGGCGTCGGTGGGTCTTATCATCAGCCGGAAGATTACCCACCAGTCGATTATATAGCGACCGACAACCGGGCCTTGGTCGAGGCGGCTTTTATGCATTTGAAAGAGAAGGGCTTAAATCGCTTCGCTTTCTACGGGCTACCGGCCAGCAGTGATAAGCGCTGGGCGCAGGAGCGGGAGTATGCATTCCGCCAATTAGTGGCGGCGGAGCAATATCAAGGGGTGGTTTATCAAGGTATGGCCACCGCGCCAGCCAACTGGCAATACACCCAAAATCGGCTGGCCGATTGGGTACAAACCTTGCCACATCAGACCGGGATTATCGCCGTGACCGATGCACGGGCGCGTCATTTATTGCAAGTGTGCGAGCATCTGGATATTGCGGTACCGGAAAAACTGAGCGTTATTGGCATCGATAATGAAGAGTTAACCCGCTATTTATCGCGAGTGGCACTTTCATCGGTTGCGCAAGGGACGCGACAAATGGGCTATCGGGCGGCTAAGTTGCTGCATCAGCGCCTTAACCAACGCCAAAAGCAACAAGAGGCCCCACCGTTGCAGCGCATTCTGGTTCCCCCAGTGAAAGTGATCGCCCGCCGCTCAACGGATTTTCGTTCGCTACGTGATCCGGCGGTGATTCAGGCGATGCACTATATTCGTCATCACGCCTGCAAGGGAATTAAGGTCGAGCAGGTGCTGGATGCGGTAGGGATGTCGCGCTCGAATTTAGAAAAGCGCTTTAAAGACGATATCGGGCAGACGATTCATGGCGTGATTCATGAAGAAAAACTCGATCGGGCGCGCAATTTATTGGCCGCCACCTCGCTGCCTATCAATGAAATCTCGCAAATGTGTGGCTATCCGTCGCTGCAATACTTCTATTCGGTATTCAAAAAAGGCTACTCCATCACCCCGAAAGAACACCGCGATAAATATGGCGAAGTGAGTTATTAACCCTCGCTAAGTCACTGTAAAGAAATGGCCACACAACTGCTGCTGAGTGACCTCCGCGAATACAGCAGAATCTGTCAGCGCGATTCGACTCTCTCAGATTTCATCTCAGATAATAACCACAGAGCAAAATCCCGCATCGCGGCAGTTTCTGTGCGGGATTGTAGGCGAGTTAACCAATATCCCCCGAGGTTAATCGTCGTGCTAAAAGGTTGAATGATGCGTTCACTGCGTAGCAGGTGCATAAACATGGACGGCGGGGCCAGCGCGATACCTATTTCCTCTTGCGCCGCTTCCAGCATGCTCACCGACGAGTCGAACATGATGATTTGTTGGGAAGGTGAAGGCACAGATCCCCCTGCTGCGGTAAACCATGTCGACCATTCATCACGACGATAGGAGCGAAGCAGAGTAAATTTCTGGAGGTCATCAGGATTGCGTAAATACCCCGCTAATGAGGGTGCACACAAAGGCGTAAGGGGTGCATCGCATAAAAATTGCGACTCCGTGCCATGCCAGGCTCCATTACCATAGCGAATGGCATAATCCAGCCCTTCAGCCACAACATCGACGCGATTATTATGGGTGGAAAGTAAAATATCCACATGGGGGTAACGCTGTTGAAAATGTTTCAGGCGCGGTAATAGATAACCGGTGGCAAAGGTGCCGACAACGCCCACTCTGATTTTTTCATGCATCATCCCAGCGGAAAAACGATCTAGGGTGTCAGCTATGCGATCAAAAGAGTCGTTAAGGATGGGGAGTAAATTCTCACCTTCCGTTGTTAGCACTAATCCGCGTGAAATACGAATAAAGAGGCGACAATTGAGGTGCTGCTCCAGCGCTTTGACCTGCTGGCTTATTGCGGCATGGGTAACATTTAATTCGATAGCAGCCTTAGTAAAACTTAACTGTCTGGCTGCGGCTTCGAAGGCACGAAGTGCATTTAGCGGAATATAACTGCGTACCATAGGTTTATCTGTTAGTTTTTCTATTATCAAATGCCAAATATAATCGATTGTGATCCATAGTCAATCCTTGCAGAATTTGTGCCGCAGAAGGAGCCACACTGCGTGTCATTTATCAGTCTATGGAAGATTCCCCAATGATGAAAAAGTCTATAATCACTACTTTGGTCTTTACCGCCATCGCAGCTTTCCCACTTTGTACCTCAGCAAAAACAATCCTGACGAAACAGCAGGTTGCAGCTATCGTCAATAACACCCTTACGCCGTTGATCGAAAAACAAGATATTCCCGGTATGGCCGTCGCGGTATTTTATGACGGTAAGCCGCAATTTTTTAACTATGGCGTCGCGGATATAAAAACTGGCCGCCGAGTAACCGAAAATACCCTGTTTGAGCTAGGTTCGGTGAGTAAGACCTTTACCGGCGTTGCCGGGGAGTATGCCGTGCAAACCGGAATGATGAACCTTAATGATCCCGTGACGGAATACACTTCTGAGCTAACGGGGGAGCAGTGGAAACAGGTGAAAATGTTGCATCTGGCGACCTACACTGCGGGCGGGCTTCCTCTTCAACTCCCCGATTCGGTCACCGACCAGAAATCATTATGGCAATATTATCAACAATGGCAGCCACAATGGGCTCCAGGGGTAATGCGAAATTACTCTAATGCCAGCATTGGTTTATTTGGTGCGCTGGCGGTGAAGAAAAGTCAGTTAACATTTGAAAACTACATGACGAAAAATGTGTTCCAGCCATTACAACTGAAACATACTTTTATCACTGTCCCTGAATCCATGCAGTCAAGCTATGCGTGGGGCTATAAGGATGGTCAGCCGGTACGTGTCACATTGGGCATGCTGGGTGAAGAAGCCTATGGAGTGAAATCCACCTCGCAAGATATGGTGAGATTTATGCAGGCCAATATGGACCCAGACAGCTTACCTGCCGGTAACGATAAGTTAAAACAAGCGATCATCGCATCCCAGTCTCGCTATTTTCAGGCGGGAGAGATGTTCCAGGGGTTGGGGTGGGAAATGTACAACTGGCCTATCAATCCACAGAGAGTCATTGCCGACAGTGGCAATGATATCGCGTTGAAACCGCGTAAGGTTGAGGCACTGGAGCCTGCACAGCCTGCAATACCGGCATCTTGGGTGCATAAGACTGGTGCTACCAATGGTTTTGGGGCTTATATTGTCTTCATCCCAGAGGAGAATATTGGCATAGTGATGTTAGCTAACAAGAACTACCCTAATCCTGTCCGCGTGCAAGCTGCCTATCATATTCTTCAGGCATTGCGTTGAGAGCTATTACGGACTGACCCCCTTAGTTGGATATAAGTGCAGTCTGGCAACAGGCTGCACTTATTCTGCGACAACACCACGGTTGCTGACTGACTTCCGTTAATGCAATAAAGCCATTTATTCACCATCTCTATCGAATGGATAGCGCCATACAATAAACGCGCTATAATCACCGACTTAGATAATGCATATCTATGGAAGATCATCGTCCCCGGTGGGGCGGCTGGACTTCAAATCCAGATGGGGCCGCCAGCGGTCCTCGGCAGGTTCGACTCCTGTGGTCTTCCGCCAAAGTTGGTCTCACAAAATCATCTGCGCCGCTCGGCAGTTATAAATCGCGGCGAGTTGCTCTCTGGTTTTCTTCTGTGGGCAAGAATCTACGGCCTCCCATTGAGATACCGCTGATTGGGTCGTGCCAAGCAGTTCCGCCAGTGGGCTACGCAAACCTTGCAGGAATATCTGATTAAAGGTTTTGTGATGGATGATGAGCGGCTGAATATCAAGCGCGGCGGCGTCAGCAAATATTCATATCCCTTAAAGTGTTACTCGTAAATCTCCTCTTCCGGGCCACCAGCGGCAGCGGCCCGACTCGATAATCACACGACATACTTCTCAATTGCCACTGCCACACCCTCTTCACTATTCGTCGTGGTAATAAACTGCGCAATCTCTTTTAGCTCAGGAATAGCATTCCCCATCGCCACTCCCACGCCAGCGTAATTAACCATCGCGATATCATTACCCTGATCACCCAACGCCATCACATTTTCTTGTGCGATGCCTAAATGGTCAGCCAGCATTTTCACGCCGGTTCCCTTATCGACACGCTTACTCAAAATTTCCAGGTAGAAAGGTGCACTCTTCATAATGGTGAAACGCTCGAAAGCCTCGGCAGGCATCATCGCTAATGCACGATCCAGCATTTCAGGCTCATCAATCATCATCACTTTCGGGAAGCGCAATGTCGGGTCCATCTCTTCCACAGCACGATATTTCAATGGGATACCGGTCAATAACACTTCATGCAGGGTGTATTTGCTGATGTCTTTGTTGGCGGTATATAAGGTATCAAAATCAAAAGCCTGGAAACTGACGCCCATTTTGCGCGATAAAGCTTCAAAATAGAGATAATCTTCGAAACTGAGGGTTTCCTGCAAAATACATTCACCAGTGGCGGCTTTTTGGACCAATGCACCATTATTGCTGATGCAATAATCGCCACTGTTCTCCATATTTAGTTCGCGTAAATAACGTTGGACCCCGATATAAGGCCGACCCGTGGCCAATACCACGCAAACACCTTTCGCTCGAGCAGCATCAATGGCCTGCTTTACCCGTGGTGTGATTTCATGCTGCGGATTCAGTAACGTGCCGTCCATATCGATAGCGATCAATTCAATAGCCATAGAGTCCTCAGATTTATTTAACTAATACCTCATGCTAACGCGATTCAGCGCTCAAATGCTAGTAAGTCTGTGTGCCGTACAATGGTTACGGCGATAGGGGCTGTTTTCAGGCAAAAAAAATCCAGAGACAGTTGCCTGCTCTGGATTTTTTATCGCTTATCTTATCCGCAGATTAGATATCGATGTTGGCTGCACGCAGCGCATTCTCTTCGATAAAGGCACGACGAGGTTCAACCGCGTCACCCATCAGGGTGGTGAACAGTTGATCTGCGGCAATAGCATCTTTGACCATCACTCGCAGCATACGACGACTGGCTGGGTCCATCGTAGTTTCCCACAGCTGTTCTGGGTTCATTTCACCCAAACCTTTATAGCGCTGAATTGCCAGGCCACGACGGGACTCTTTCACTAACCAATCCAGTGCATCTTCGAAGCTTGAAACCGGTACACGGCGCTCGCCACGTTCAACAAAGGCGTCTTCTTCGATTAAGCCACGCAACTTATCGCCCAACAGACAGATTTTGCGATATTCGCCACCGTGGATGAAATCAAAGTCCAGCTCATAGTCAGTATCCACACCGTGGGTACGGATACGCAAAATAGGCTCGAACAACTGACGCTCACGGTTTTCACGCACCACTGAACTGTAGCTGCTGCCGTGTTGCTCTTTCTCGTTCAGCAAGACCACCAGCGAATCAATCCACTGCGTCACAACCTCTTTATTGCTCAAATCTTCTTCTAGCAGAGTGGGCTGATAAATCAGGTTATTCAGCAGAGCACGCGGGAAACGGCGTTCCATGCGGGCGATAGTTTTCTGAACACTGTAATGCTCAGCAACCAATCTTTCTAATGGCTCACCTGCCAGTGCGGGTGCATGGGCATTGATGTGCAGTGCTGCACCATCCAGTGCCAGCGACATCTGGTACTCTTCCATCGCATCATCATCTTTGATGTATTGCTCTTGCTTGCCTTTCTTCACTTTGTACAGTGGCGGCTGAGCGATAAACACATGACCACGCTCAATAATTTCCGGCATCTGACGATAGAAGAAGGTCAACAACAACGTACGGATGTGAGAACCATCGACGTCGGCATCGGTCATGATAATGATATTGTGATAGCGCAATTTGTCCGGGTTATATTCATCCCGACCAATGCCACAGCCCAGCGCGGTGATCAACGTTGCCACTTCTTGCGAAGAGAGCATTTTGTCAAAGCGCGCTTTCTCAACGTTCAGGATTTTACCTTTTAGCGGTAAAATGGCCTGGTTTTTACGGTTACGGCCTTGTTTCGCAGAGCCGCCCGCAGAGTCCCCTTCCACTAAGTAGAGTTCGGACAACGCTGGGTCACGTTCCTGACAGTCAGCCAGTTTGCCCGGCAGGCCAGCCAAGTCCAACGCACCTTTACGGCGAGTCATTTCACGCGCTTTACGCGCAGCTTCACGGGCGCGGGCTGCGTCAATGATTTTACCGACAACGATTTTGGCGTCAGTTGGGTTTTCCAGCAAATACTCAACCAGCTTCTCGTTCATCAGTGTTTCAACCGCCGTTTTCACCTCAGAAGAGACCAATTTATCTTTGGTCTGTGAGGAGAACTTAGGATCTGGCACTTTCACCGAAACCACGGCAATCAGACCTTCACGGGCATCATCACCGGTGGCACTGATTTTCGCTTTTTTGCTGTAGCCTTCTTTATCCATGTAGCTGTTCAGCGTACGGGTCATCGCCGTACGGAAACCAACCAAATGGGTACCACCATCACGCTGTGGAATGTTGTTGGTAAAGCAGTAAATGTTCTCTTGGAAACCATCGTTCCACTGCAAGGCCACTTCCACACCGATGTCATCCTTCACGGTGGAGAAGTAGAACACTTTCGGGTGGATCGGGTTTTTGTTTTTGCTCAGATACTCAACAAACGCCCTGATACCACCTTCGTAATGGAAGTGATCTTCTCTGTCGTTGCGCTTGTCTTTCAGCTTGATGGAAACACCGGAGTTCAGGAATGACAGCTCTCGCAGACGTTTAGCCAGCATCTCATACTGGAATTCGGTGTTATTGGTGAAGGTCTGGAAACTCGGCCAAAAACGCACGGTAGTCCCGGTCAGATCCGTTTCACCTACCACTTTCAGCGGTGCCTGCGGCACACCCATTTTGTAAGTCTGCTCGTGAACTTTACCTTCACGGCGGATCACCAGCTCCAGTTTCTCAGACAGGGCGTTAACGACTGATACACCCACGCCATGCAAACCGCCGGAAACTTTGTAAGAGTTATCATCAAACTTACCGCCAGCATGCAGCACGGTCATGATGACCTCAGCTGCGGATACCCCTTCCTCTTCATGTAGACCGGTTGGGATACCACGGCCATCATCCTGTACAGAAACCGAGTTATCGGAATGGATGGTGACGATAATTTCTTTACAGTGGCCAGCGAGGGCTTCGTCGATAGCGTTGTCCACAACCTCGAATACCATGTGGTGCAGACCGGTACCGTCATCAGTATCACCGATATACATGCCCGGACGCTTACGAACCGCATCCAGCCCTTTTAATACCTTGATACTTGAGGAGTCATAAGTATTCGACATCAACGTTTCTCGCTCATTTTTAATCCTGTGGTTGAACCTCTATTTTGCCATGTTCCACGCGGAACATCTTGCCCTTTTCGCCTACCATGTCGGCCACTTGCTCAGCGCTGACTGCGCTGACAAAAACTTGGGCCTGGGTCGCTTTCAAACGCTCGGCCAATAAACGACGACGGCCGGTGTCTAATTCGGAAGCAAAATCGTCAAGCAGATACAGGCAACGCCGCCCGCTCTGTCGGGTGAGAAACTCACCCTGCGCTAACCGCAGTGCGCACATCAGCAGTTTTAGCTGACCGCGCGATAGCAAATCTTCTACCGGCGTACCATCGGCCCGAATGCGGAAATCCGCTTTATGTGGCCCGATGGCGGTATAGGTTAGCGCTCTGTCACGCTCAAACTGGCGTTCCAGCAACTCACCGTAGTCGCTCTCTTTATCCCAGCCGCGCTGGAAAGAGAAACTCAGGGCGAACTCTGGCAGGAACAGGGCGCATGTGGCTGAAATATCTGCCGCAATTGCGTCACTGTATGCCGCCCGCCACTCGCTAATACGCTCAGCCAGTGGGATGATTTCTTGATCCCATGGTCGGATTTGCGCATAGCGACTAACCTGGCGCAGCGCGGCATTACGCTGCTTAAGTAACCTTTTCAGGTTGCTCCAGGCCGTAAAAAAACCGGGTTCGTTATGAAAGCAACCCCAGTCTAGAAAAGCGCGCCGAAATTTTGGCCCGCCATTCAATAACGTAAAGCCCTCGGGGGTAATCAGCTGCATCGGCAGCATTTGCGCCAATTCAGCCACTTTATGACCGTCAGTGCCATCGATACGCACTTTGCTATCACCTTGCCGGCTTTTACTCAGGCCGACCGATGATTCACGTTCATTCACATCAACCCGCCCATGCAGCACAAACTCAGCACAGTCGTGACGTATCACGCGACCGGCCTGCAAACTACGAAAAGCGCGGCCATGACCCAAGGTATAAATCGCCTCCAACACACTGGTTTTGCCACTGCCGTTGGGGCCAACTAGAAAATTAAAACCCGACGCCAGCGCCAAGTCTGCCGATTCGATATTTCGAAAATCTTTAATCAGTAAACGCGTCAAAGCCATGCTGCAAATTTCTTCATTATCGAAGTAATCAAACTATCAAGGGCGTTATCGTCGCAGGCCATTTGCGTGCGGCCAGCGCACAGCCACCGGAGCGTACTTATTGTACGTGAGGATGGCGAGCACTGCCCAATCGCAAAGGGGCAAGTAAGATAGCCCGATAAATATTACAACCGCATTGGCATGACAACGTAGGCCGCGGCCTGACTAGCACCATCTTCGATCTGCACACTGGAAACCGAATCAGTCAGTAACAGGCGCACATCTTCGCACTTCAGTGCGTTAAGCACATCAAGCACATAGCTGACGTTGAAACCGATCTCCATTTCCGTCCCATCGTAGCTGACATCGAGGATCTCTTCCGCTTCTTCCTGCTCAGGGTTATTAGCGGTGATCTTGAGCTGATTTTGGCTAACATAGAGCCGAACGCCACGAAACTTCTCGTTAGACAAGATAGCCGCTCGAGCAAAAGCTTGTTTCAGCAAATCACAGCTCGCTTCCAGCGTTTTGTCCGGATTTTTCGGCAATACGCGGCGATAATCAGGGAAGCGGCCATCAACCAGCTTGGAGGTGAAAATAAAATCACCGACATGGGCGCGGATGTTATTACTGCCAATTTGCAGGCGCAGTGGCGTATCACCACCATCCAGTAACCTCACCAGCTCCATCACGCCTTTACGTGGCACGATCACCGAATGTGACGGCAGCGTCTGGCCAATCGGCATTGAGCATACCGCCAAACGGTGACCATCTGTCGCGACAGTGCGCAACTCTTCGCCTTCGGTTTCAAACAGCATGCCGTTCAAGTAATAGCGCACATCCTGATGGGCCATCGAGAACTGAGTGGACTCAATCAGACGCTTCAAAGTGGCTTGCGGTAAAGTGAATTCAACTTCACTCTGCCAGTCATCCAGATTCGGAAAGTCTACCGCCGGTAAGGTGGATAACGAGAAGCGGCTGCGACCAGAGCGCACCAATAGGCGATCGCCATCTAATGCAACGGTAATCTCAGCCCCTTCCGGCAAACCACGCCAGATATCAAAAAACTTCCGTGCGGGCACTGTTGTAGCACCCTGATCATGGGGCTGGGACAGGGCAACACAGGCCACCATCTCCATCTCCAGATCGGTCCCGGTCAGGCGCAAAGAACCTTCCGTCACTTGCAGCAACAAGTTACCCAAAATAGGCAACGTAGGGCGTCCACCCAGCGGGCTACTGACCTGTTGCAGCGGTTTTAGCAGATGCTCACGTTCAATGATAAATTTCATAGCGCTAGGAGGATAATGTTCTGATTAAGTTAGAGAAATCTTCTTTGATGTCGTGACTTTCCTCACGCAATTGCTCAATCTTGCGGCAAGCGTGCAACACCGTGGTATGGTCGCGGCCACCAAACGCATCGCCGATTTCAGGCAGGCTGTGGTTGGTTAGCTCTTTCGCCAGCGCCATCGCCATTTGGCGTGGGCGGGCTACCGAACGTGAACGCCGTTTGGAGAGCAGGTCAGCGACCTTAATTTTATAATATTCTGCGACAGTCTTTTGAATATTATCGATAGTCACCAGCTTTTCCTGCAATGCCAGTAAGTCGCGCAGCGCTTCGCGCACAAAATCAATGGTGATTGCCCGGCCAGTAAAATTGGCGTTAGCGATCACACGATTCAATGCTCCTTCCAGCTCACGCACGTTAGAACGCAGACGCTTGGCAATAAAGAACGCAACCTCACCTGGCAAGCGAATATCATTTTCATCCGCTTTCTTCATCAGGATCGCGACTCGGGTTTCCAGTTCCGGCGGCTCGATCGCCACCGTTAGGCCCCAGCCAAACCGCGATTTTAGGCGATCTTCTACGCCATTGATCTCTTTTGGATAGCGATCTGACGTCAGAATGATCTGCTGATTACCTTCCAGCAAGGCATTAAAGGTGTGGAAAAACTCTTCCTGCGAACGCTCTTTATTGGCAAAGAACTGAATATCATCGATTAACAGTGCATCAACCGAACGATAATAGCGCTTAAACTCTTCTATCGCGTTGTTCTGCAAGGCTTTGACCATATCTTGCACAAAACGCTCTGAATGCATGTAAACCACTTTGGCATTGGCTTTACGGGCCATGATGCCATTCCCCACCGCATGTAACAGGTGAGTTTTACCCAAACCTGTACCGCCATAGAGGAATAACGGGTTGTACGCTCCGCCCGGATTATCAGCCACCTGACGTGCTGCTGCACGGGCCAGTTGGTTCGATTTACCCTCAACGAAGTTATCAAATGTGTGCTTCGGGTTAACATTCGAACGGTAAGAGTGTTCAGGCTGAGCGGGTGAACTGTCCCAACTTGGACGCACAGGGGCGCTGCGGGTAACCGGAGCGACAGGCGCGCTAACGCTGGCTGTAACTGGATGACTTTGTGCTGCTCTTACCGCTGGTTTACTCCCAACTTCAAAACGCAGTAAGGGAACCTCGCTGCCACAAAAGTCATTGAGTAAGCCATTGATATTGTTTAAGTACTTATCACGGACCCAGTCCAGCACAAAGCGATTAGGTGCGTAAAGCGCCAGAGTATTGTCACTCAGTTCCGCCTGTAGGGGGCGTATCCACATACTAAATTCTGTGGCAGGTAACTCATCCTGCAATCGGGCAAGACACTGCTGCCAAAGCGAAAGTGACACGGCGGACTCCACTCGAACAAGATCAATAAAAGAAAGAAATCAGGATTTTTGCAACTCATCGTTTTTGACACACGCCAATATGGCCTGTAGCAAGCCAAGGTGACATGCGAACCGTTTTTCGGTTGTTTTTACGACTAACATCTCCCCAAGATCCCGGAGTAGTGATCCCAGAGTAATAGATGCGATCGGAATGGCGGATCATAGCGCAAAAGGAGCAATAGATCCTCCCCTTCCTCACAGATTAGATCCTTTTTATCCACAGGGCATAACTTCTGCTGGGAGTGTAACCCAGCGCACAGCTTTTCGTGCGCCTCATCGTCAAGGATCCCGAAATATTTCAGATTATACTGGTATCACCTTCCCCTTTTCCGGCAACTGATCCCCATTATTCCACAAAGGATCTCACGGCGATCCTTGCGATTTATTCGGGAGTCCGTATAATCCTCAGCCCTACGTGTGATGACTGTTATCTTGATGGCCTCGGTCAAAAAGAGACCAGCAGTAAACACGGACAGGCTCTTGGTAAACTCCCGATACAGAAAACTTCTGTGCGGGCGTGCGCAATGTCAATTGACTCAGGACTGTACAATTATTACAATCCCGCTTCTTTATATGTTGCGATTGAGGCGTCGGTGTCTTCACTCCGAGCAGCCAAACGCGTTTACTGAATCAGTAATTATTTTAAGTTTAGGTAGAAATCGCTATGAAACGCACTTTCCAACCGTCCGTATTGAAGCGCAACCGTAGCCACGGTTTCCGTGCTCGTATGGCCACCAAAAATGGTCGTCTAGTTCTGGCTCGCCGTCGTGCGAAAAGCCGTTCTCGTCTGACTGTTTCTAAGTAATAAAAGCTAACCATCTCAGTGGTTAAGCTAGCATTTCCTAGGGAGTTACGTTTGTTAACTCCCAGTCATTTCACTTTCGTCTTCCAGCAGCCACTACGGGCTGGCACGCCGCAAATCACCATCCTCGGCCGCCTGAACGAGCTGGGGCATCCCCGCATCGGTCTTACCGTCGCCAAAAAACATGTCAAACGTGCTCACGAACGTAATCGGATAAAGCGCCTAACCCGCGAAAGCTTCCGTTTGCATCAGCACACGTTACCGTCTATGGATTTTGTCGTTTTGGTGAAAAAGGGTGTGGCTGACCTCGATAACCGTGCGTTGACGGAAGCTTTGGAAAAATTATGGCGTCGCCACTGTCGCCAGGCTCCCGCATCCTGATCGGGCTAATCAGGGGCTATCAGCTCGTGATAAGTCCGCTGTTGGGGCCGCGTTGTCGTTTCCATCCGACGTGCTCTCATTACGGAATTGAGGCATTGCGCCGGTTTGGCATGATAAAAGGCAGTTGGTTAACACTGAAACGCGTATTAAAATGCCACCCTTTGAACCCAGGTGGCGATGATCCCGTGCCGCCGAAACCCGACGATAACAGAGAACACTAACGATGGATTCGCAACGCAATCTTCTACTCATCGCTCTGCTGTTCGTGTCTTTCATGATCTGGCAAGCCTGGCAAGTGGATAACAATCCACAACCTGCGGCCCAGACCACGCAACAGACTGCGAATACTGCTACCGGTGATAAAGCAAGTCAGGCCGTGCCAGCCAGTGGTCAGGGTCAACTGATTACTGTAAAAACTGATGTGCTGTCTCTGACCATTAATACCCGTGGCGGTGACATCGAGCAGGCTAACCTGCTGGCTTACCCGGATGCTCTGGGTTCAGACAAAACTTTCGAATTACTGGAAACCACTCCAGCTTTCGTTTATCAGGCGCAAAGCGGCTTGACAGGCAAAAGCGGCCCGGATAATCCAGCTAACGGTGAGCGCCCGCTATTTGAAGCGCCACAGACCAGCTTTGTATTAGCTGATGGTCAGGACGAACTGCGCATTCCATTGACCTTCACCGGCAAAGACGGCTCCGTTTTCACCAAAACTTTCGTGCTAAAACGTAACGATTACGCCATTGGCGTGGATTATCACGTTAAAAACGCCTCAGATGCCCCATTGGAACTGACGCTGTTTGGCCAATTGAAGCAAAGCATCAACTTGCCTAAACACCGTGATACCGGCAGCAATAACTTTGCGCTGCATACTTATCGTGGTGCGGCTTACTCTTCTGATGACACTAAATATAAAAAATACAGCTTTAGTGACATTGAAGACAAAAGTTTAGACATCTCCACCAAAGGTGGCTGGGTTGCGATGTTGCAGCAGTATTTCGCAACGGCGTGGATCCCAGCGGCTAACGAAACCAACACCTTCTACTCCGCTGACTTGGGTAACGGTCTGGCTGCTATCGGCTTCAAAGGTACGCCTGTCGTCATTCAACCCGGTGAGCAGAAACAACTGGGTGCCACCTTGTGGGTTGGCCCGGAAATTCAGGACAAAATGGCGGCCATCGCGCCACATCTGGATCTGACGGTTGATTATGGTTGGTTATGGTTTATCTCTCAGCCACTGTTCAAACTGCTGAAATTCATTCACAGTTTTGTCGGTAACTGGGGCTTCTCCATCATTGTTATCACCTTTATCGTGCGCGGTATCATGTACCCGCTGACGAAGGCGCAATACACCTCGATGGCGAAAATGCGTTTGCTACAGCCTAAACTGGCTGCCATGCGTGAGCGTATCGGCGACGATAAGCAACGTATGAGTCAGGAAATGATGGCGCTGTACAAAGCTGAGAAGGTTAACCCACTGGGTGGCTGCTTACCGCTGGTCATTCAGATGCCAATCTTCCTGGCGTTGTACTACATGTTGATGAGCTCGGTTGAATTGCGCCACGCGCCGTTCATCTTGTGGATTCATGACCTGTCAGCACAAGACCCGTACTACATTCTGCCAATTCTGATGGGTATCACCATGTACTTCATTCAGAAGATGTCACCAACCACCGTGACTGACCCGATGCAGCAGAAGATCATGACTTTCATGCCAGTCATCTTCACTGTGTTCTTCCTGTGGTTCCCGGCGGGTCTGGTTCTGTACTATATCGTCAGTAACCTGGTGACCATCCTGCAACAGCAGTTGATTTATCGTGGTCTGGAAAAACGTGGCTTACACAGCCGCGATAAGAAAAAACAGTCTTAATAGAGAGATACCCAAATTAATTGGAGTTGCAGCGGTAAAGCCCAAGGATGGGCCGAGTAGATAAACCACTCACAACGCGGTAACGTCAAGTCAGCAGGGTATCAAGCAGACCGTTGACAAAGTTGATTAGCGGGGAAATGTGACGAATGGGTCGTCACGGCGTAAGCCGTCGGAGCGCCCATCGGTGCAGTCGCCCCGCCAGTCACCAAGCTATAAATGAGATTTGTCAGCAAGCTCAAGGCGGTCAATATGACCGCCTTATTCTTTTTACAGAAGCCTGATTTTAGTGATTCAGGCTTGTGCAAAAACAATAAGTTAAAGAGAGAAACAACCATGAGCGCCACTGATACTATCGTCGCACAAGCAACGCCGCCAGGCCGTGGTGGCGTGGGTATTTTACGTGTTTCTGGTCGTGCCGCCGCTGCCGTCGCGCAGGCGGTTTTGGGTAAATTACCCAAACCACGTTATGCCGATTACCTGCCGTTTAAAGACGTCGATGGCAGTACGCTGGATCAAGGTATTGCTCTCTACTTCCCCGGCCCGAACTCCTTCACTGGCGAGGACGTGCTGGAACTGCAAGGTCACGGCGGCCCGGTAATACTGGATCTGCTGTTAAAACGCATTCTAGCCCTGCCAGGGCTGCGGATTGCCCGTCCGGGTGAGTTCTCTGAGCGCGCATTCCTCAACGACAAGCTGGATTTGGCACAAGCAGAGGCGATTGCCGACCTGATTGATGCCAGCTCAGAGCAAGCCGCGCGTTCGGCGGTGAACTCATTGCAGGGAGCATTTTCCCTTCGTATCCATCAATTGGTGGAAGCACTTACTCACCTGCGAATCTACGTCGAGGCTGCCATTGACTTCCCAGATGAGGAAATTGACTTCCTTTCTGACGGCAAGATTGAAGGCCAGTTGAACGGCGTGATGGCCGACCTGGAACAGGTGCGCACTGAAGCGCGCCAAGGCAGTTTGCTGCGCGAAGGGATGAAAGTGGTAATTGCAGGTCGCCCTAACGCCGGTAAATCTAGTCTGCTCAATGCGTTAGCAGGCCGTGAAGCCGCGATTGTCACCGATATTGCCGGAACCACCCGTGATGTATTACGGGAACATATTCATATCGATGGGATGCCACTGCATATCATCGACACCGCCGGTTTACGCGAAGCCAGTGACGAAGTTGAGCGCATTGGTATCGAACGGGCGTGGCATGAGATTGAACAAGCCGACCGAGTGCTGTTTATGGTTGATGGCACCACCACAGATGCCACCGAGCCCGCCGCGATTTGGCCGGAGTTTATGGCGCGTTTGCCCTCGACACTCCCTATCACTGTAGTGCGTAATAAAGCGGATATCACCGGTGAGACGTTAGGGCTAACAGAAGTGAATGGTCACTCACTAATTCGCTTGTCCGCCCGAACTGGCGAGGGTATTGACCTGCTGCGTAACCACTTGAAGCAGAGTATGGGCTTTACCAGCAACACGGAAGGCGGTTTTCTGGCTCGCCGCCGCCATTTGCAGGCACTGGAAACAGCCGCACAGCATTTGGTACAGGGCAATGAACAGTTAGTAAGCGCTTACGCCGGTGAACTACTGGCGGAAGAATTACGTTTAGCACAACAGTCATTGAGTGAAATTACCGGTGAATTTAGCTCGGATGACTTACTGGGGCGCATTTTCTCCAGTTTTTGTATCGGAAAATGAGTGTAATTCGCTAGCGCGAGAGCAGATTATCGCTAATTTTGATAATCTTGCTCTATGTGTCTGAACTGTGCAGCGGCTTGAGCTATCAAAATCAGTACTGCACAGTGGCTCGAACACTTAACTCTATCCCTAAATTTGAGGTATCCATGATTATAAAACCACGTGTACGCGGCTTTATCTGTGTGACTGCTCACCCGGCGGGCTGTGAAGCCAACGTCAAAAAGCAAATCGATTATGTCACCGCAGAAGGCCCAATCGCTAACGGCCCAAAACGAGTATTAGTGATTGGTGCGTCAACTGGATACGGGCTGGCAGCTCGCATTACAGCAGCATTTGGTTGTGGTGCCGATACCCTGGGTGTTTTCTTTGAACGTCCTGGTGAAGAGAACAAACCAGCAACCTCTGGTTGGTACAATAGCGCGGCGTTCCATAAGTTTGCCGAGCAAAAAGGCCTGTACGCGAAGAGCATCAATGGCGATGCTTTCTCCGATCAGATTAAGCAACTGACCATTGACGCGATCAAACAAGATTTAGGTCAAGTTGATCAGGTGATCTACAGCCTGGCCTCGCCACGTCGTACTCACCCGAAAACTGGCGAAGTGTTTAACTCCACACTGAAACCTATCGGCCATGAAGTTAAATTCCGTGGTCTTGATACCGATAAAGAAGTGATCAAAGAAGCCGTGCTGCAACCGGCAACCCAAGAAGAGATCGACAACACGGTCGCGGTCATGGGCGGCGAAGACTGGCAGATGTGGATTGATGCACTGTTGGAAGCAGGTGTGTTGGCTGAAGGTGCACAAACCACTGCCTTCACCTACTTGGGCGAGAAAATCACCCATGATATCTACTGGAACGGTTCCATTGGCGCAGCTAAAAAGGATCTGGACCAAAAAGTATTGGCTATCCGCGATAGCTTGGCAGCCCACGGCGGCGGCGATGCCCGTGTGTCTGTGCTGAAAGCTGTTGTGACCCAAGCCAGCTCTGCCATTCCAATGATGCCACTCTATTTGTCACTGTTATTCAAAGTGATGAAAGAGAAAGGCACTCACGAAGGTTGTATCGAGCAGGTCTATTCGCTGTATAAAGACAGCCTGTGTGGTAACGCGCCACATATGGACCAAGAGGGCCGTCTGCGCGCTGACTACAAAGAGCTGGCTCCTGAAGTTCAAAGCCAGGTGCAGCAGTTGTGGGATCAAGTCACTAATGACAACATCTATCAACTGACTGATTTCGTTGGCTATAAAACCGAATTCCTCAATCTGTTCGGTTTCTCAGTCGACGGTGTGGACTATGACGCCGATGTTAACCCTGACGTAAAAATCCCGAATCTGATTCAGGGCTAAACTCAGGTTTACCGTACTCAAACCCGCTGCGCTGCAACACCACAGCGCAGTGGGTTAATCATCTTCTTATGACTCCCCGCCCTTATACTTTCCTGATAGTGCTATAGCTTTATAATAGATAAGCTAAGTCTATATTCTTCGTTTACCACAAACGCAATCACCTGCAACCTTGTGAATAAATTCTCCTTTAGATACTGAATTAATATTTACTCCACAGGGAAATGATGATGAGAATATCTTCACTGGCAGCGCCTCTCCTTAGCTTAATTATTTTAACGTCACTGAACGCTCACAGTGAGGAGCAGAAATTAATTAAATTAGGATTTAATCCCGGCCCTTATAAAGAACAATTCGAAAAGGGCGTGGCCCCCTATCTGATAAACAAAGGCTACCGCATTGAATATAAAGATTTCAATGATGGCATCCAGGTCAATAATGCTGTCAGTACCGGTGAAATTGATGGCAATATCATGCAGCATCCGATTTATCTGCAAGCCATAAATGACCGGTTACGTATTGATAATACAGGTATTGTTCAGGTGCCAACGCCGCCTATGGGGCTATATTCCAATCAGCATCAGAAAGAAGATAAGCCCAAAGATGGTGCATGGATTTCCGTCCCAAACCAACCCTCAAATGAGTATCGTGCGGCACTCTTGCTGCAATCTATTGGCTGGATAAAGCTGAAAGAGAGAATTGATCCAGCGACCTTCTCACAGAAGGATATTGCGGAAAATCCGTATCATCTAGTGATCAAAGAGATGGATAATGCCCAGCAAGTCAGGGCGCTGCCTGATGTCGATTTTGGTGCTATTCAGGGTAATTTTGCCGTATCCAACGGAATCAAACTCACCTCCGCTCTGCAACTTGAAAAACCCACTACGCAATTTGTTAATGTAGTGACCGTGGCCGGTAAAAATAAAGATGCTGAGTTTGCCAAAGATATTATTGCTGGATATCACTCGCCTGAGTTCAAAAAATATATTCTAGAAAACGAAAAATATAGCGGTTATATGCTGCCTGATTATCTGAACTAACGGGATAACCTGATGATTGAGCTTCAGCATATTTCTAAAACCTTTGAGCGCAAAGGTATCAAGCTACAGGCATTGAATAATGTCAATTTAACCGTCGAAGATGGCGATATATTTGGCATCATCGGTTATAGCGGTGCAGGGAAAAGCACCTTATTGCGGATGGTCAACTCGCTGGAGAGCCCGACATCAGGTAATGTCATTATTGATGGTAAGAACCTGCATGATTTTAGTCATGAGCAGCTCCGGCTGCTGAAAAAAAATATTGGCATGATATTCCAAAATTTCAATTTACTGGAATCAAAGACAGTTTTTAAAAATGTGGCTATGCCGCTAATTCTATTAGGAAAAAACAAAAAATTCATTCAGGATCGCGTCGCTGAACTGTTAGATTTTGTCGGTTTAGGCGATAAAAGCCACAGCTTCCCTAACGAATTATCGGGTGGCCAGAAACAACGAGTGGGTATTGCCCGCGCACTGGCAACCAATCCGTCGATTCTATTATGTGATGAGGCCACTTCTTCACTGGATCCACAAACCACCGCCCAGATTTTATTATTGCTGAAGAAAATCAACCAGCAATACAACATTACGGTTTTGCTGATTACCCATGAAATGTCAGTGATTCAAAAAATATGCAATAAGGTGGCGGTTATGGAGAACGGCCAAATTATTGAGCAAGGATCCGTATTAACGGTGTTTGGTCATCCGACGCACCCCACTACCCTTAATTTCGTCCGCACCGTCATAAAAGACAGTTTACCCGAGAGCGTAAAAAAGCTGTTGGATAACAGCCATGCAGGTCGCCAATTCCGATTAGCCTTTATGGGTTCAATCGCCACTCAACCGGTGATCAATCAGCTCATCAAGCAGTATGACATTGGCGTTAATATTCTGTTTGCCAACATGTCAGAGATACAGGACACCACTCTCGGCCACATGGTGCTGTTATTAACCGGTGAGAATCACACCATTGATGACGCCGTCAGTTATCTGACAGGGACCGGTATTGATATACAGGAAATAAATTGATGATCGAAACCGCCATTACACTGGACCAATTTGTTCAAGCGCTGCACGACACACTGGTGATGGTCAGTATCTCATTGGTGATCGGTTCTCTTATTGGTATACCCCTGGGGATATTATTGGTAGTGACCCGTCCGGGCGGGTTAATTAAAAACCGCGCCTTTTATAATATTCTCAATCCGGTCATCAATATCATCCGATCACTGCCCTTTATTATTCTGATGGTGGCGATTATTCCGCTCACCCGCTTGATTGTGAATACCACTATCGGGACACCGGGAGCGATTGTACCGTTGATTATTTTTATCGCGCCCTATATTGGTCGGCTGGTAGAGAACTCATTACTGGATGTGAATCCCGGTATTTTGGAAGCGGCAAAATCAATGGGCGCGACCCCTTTACAGGCGATTTGGTATTTTCTGTTACCCGAAGCCTTATCATCGTTAATATTGGCCCTGACCACCGCCACCATTGGTTTGATTGGTGCAACGGCAATGGCGGGGACAGTCGGTGGTGGGGGGATCGGGGATTTAGCCATCACTTATGGTTATCAGCGTTTTGATACTTTTGTGACAGTCACCACCGCCATTGTCTTAATTATCACCGTGCAACTTATCCAATCACTGGGCAATTTATTTGCCAGTAAAATTCGCCGCGAATAAATAATGCGTAAAAATCCGAGACTGATGATCCGTTGATAAGCGGGGAAATGTGCCGAATGAGGCGTAGCGGCGTGAGCCGCCGGAGCACCCGTCTCCGGACTGACGTCTAAAGTAAAATGAAAGGGGGAAACCTGCCGTTGGGGCATAGTGACGTAAGCCACCGAAGCGCCCCTAGGTGCAGTCCCCCTTCCCCTTCACACACTCACTCATTTTTCAAATAAGTCACAGCCGTGCATTAAACCTTAAATCCGCTAATCACATTCTCCAACTGCAAGGTTTGATCCTGCATGGCTTGAGCTGCTGCCGCCACTTGCTCCACCAGCGCCGCATTTTGCTGAGTCGAGTTATCTAACTGATTAATTGCCAAATTAACCTGCTCAATACCCAAACTCTGCTCTTGGCTGGATGACATAATCTCATTCATCAATGCCGCCACATTGGAAACGCCACTCATCAAATCATCCATGGTAGTACCCGCATCAGCCACTAAACCGGTACCAATCGCAATATCAGACACCGAATCTTCAATCAGCTTTTTAATCTCGCGCGCGGAGGTTGCCGAACGCTGCGCCAAATTACGCACCTCCGATGCCACCACCGCAAAACCACGACCCTGCTCACCGGCTCTGGCGGCCTCTACCGCCGCATTCAGCGCCAAGATATTGGTTTGGAAGGCAATGCTGTCAATCACACTGATGATATCGACGATTTTCTTCGATGAATGATTGATGGAACCCATGGTATCCACCACTTTTTTCACGACCGTACTGCCTTTTACCGCCACAGCGGAAGCCTCCATCGCCAATTGGTTGGCATGGCTGGCGTTATCCGCATTTTGTTTCACGGTACTGGTCAACTCATCCATCGAAGCCGCCGTCTCTTCAATTGAACTGGCTTGATCCTCGGTACGGGCAGACAAGTCCAGATTGCCGCTGGCAATCTCACGTGATGCCGAGGCAATCGCCAGACTGCTCTCACCGACTTGACGCATCATTTGCTGCAAATAGTCGATAAAGGCATTGAAACTCTGGTTAATGGCATTGAACTCCGGACTGCTGCTCTCCGGCAAGCGCTGAGTTAAATCCGCCCCGCCCGCAGACAATGCGGTGATATTCTCTTTCAAATTCGCTAAGCGCTTCATAAAGACGCGGATGGAGAACACCAGGAATAGCAGCAGCAACAACATGATCGGAATCTGCACCAATCCCAGATGCATCAGGATGCTGTGACTCTGTTTAACCAATAAGCTCGTTGGCAGGTCAGTGACCAAATACCACGGGCTATTGGCGATCGGGCGGATAAACAGGGTGTGCGAGGTGCCATCGACATCAAATTCGCTTTCTAGCGCTTTTTGCTCTTTCATTTGCGGCAACAACCGCTGTGTCTCGGCAGCCATCGGCAAACTACCCGCAAAATCAGACAGATTTTTTAGCTCTGCTTTGCCGTCAGCCAAAGCGCTGCTGCCCACAATCTTGCCATCCGCTTCGACAATCAGAATGGTGCCGTTCACTTTCTGCTCCATCTCTTTAACCAAGCGGTTAAAGAAACCTAAAGTGACGTCAATGGTTGAAACACCATATGCCTCACCGCCTTTATAAATCGCCATCGCGCAGTTGGTTCTCGGCTGTGGACTGGCATCATCTTGATAGGCTTTAGCCCAAGCGCAGAAGCCTTTCGGCGCATTTAAGCCATCTTTGTACCACGACTGCTCAAAGTAGTTTTGCGATTCTGGGGAGTTCCAGTGGGTGTTAACTGTTAGCTTGTTTTCCCCATTACGGGCAAAAAAGGTACTGAATTTAGTCACCCCTGGCTCACGTTTATTGGGCAGAGGCCAAATACCGCCGCCAAATACATTGCTGTCGCCGTATTGATCCACCAACCCCGGTAATAATGGGTCGATAGTATTGCTGTCCATAATGGCAACCGCCTGAGTAATACTGCGGGCTTGGGCTTCAACTTTATTCATTTGCGCGGTGATGGCCGTCGCAATTTGGTCAACGCTATTACCGACAATCGTGCTTTCAGATTGTTTAAGTTGTGGTGTGATAAACAGCTGAATAACCACCACGGTGATGACTAGCAAAAGAATGAAAAACGCACTAACGAGTAAGGTGAATCGGGCTTGAGTGGTTTTTAGCATTATCGTGTCGCTCAATGTCAGAGAGCTGGATAGCTCCAGATCTATTAACGGCATTCCACGCGCAGACTTGATAACGGATTGAAACGATTTTTCCGTTTCTCTCCGGCGATCACAATTTCAGTGTAATTAATCCGCGGCTGACAAAGAGTTAAGTGAAATTTTCAGGGGGCTGGCGGCAGATAGTCATTGTTATCTCGCGCAAGTTTGTCCTACTCTGGGGGGGAAACCCTGTTACGACCCTAAGTCATTCGAGTGCAACCAACGCACATGCCACTTGAAGTATGACGGGTATATTCATTTACTGAATGGGAGTATGTCATGTCACAGCAACCCCTTAAAATCGTTACCCTGCTGGGTAGCCTGCGCAGTGGTTCTTACAATGCCATGGTAGCCCGCGCGCTGCCTAAATTAGCGCCCGCCGGCGTCACCATCGAAGCCCTGCCGTCTATTCGCGACATTCCGCTTTATGATGCTGACGTACAACAGGAAGATGGCTTCCCAACAACGGTTCAGGCCATTGCTGAGCAAATCCGTCAGGCGGATGGCGTGATTATCGTGACGCCGGAATATAACTATTCTGTCCCCGGCGGCTTAAAGAATGCGATCGACTGGCTATCCCGTTTACCCAATCAACCGCTGGCGGGTAAACCGGTGGCGATCCAAACCAGCTCAATGGGGCCTGTGGGTGGCGCACGTTGCCAATATCATCTGCGCCAGATTTTGGTGTTCCTCGATGCGATGGTGATGAATAAGCCTGAATTTATGGGCGGAGTGATTCAATCCAAAGTGGATGAGCAAGCCAAAGAGTTGATCGAGCAAGGGACACTGGATTTCCTGAGCGGCCAGTTGGCGGCCTTCGCCACTTACATTGATCGTGTTCGCGTGAAGTAAGTAAGCCCTTACCCCAGTAATTCTAACGCTCCCCACAAACCTACGGGCACTGGGGAGCCACTCTCTACCCACACTTGCCACTCTCTTTTGCGGATGCTGCTGACCGATGGCCATTAAAATCACTGTCTGGTTGACCCTGACCCTGATATCCACACTTTGGCTGGGTTGGTACGGGCTAAACACACAACAAGCCGAACGTGAGGCGGATTTTCGCATCACTCACCGCGAACTGAGCCAACAACTGGCCCAGCAGCAGGCGATTCTGTTTTTGACGCTGGAACCGAGCCAACTGACGCAACTACAGCGCCACTTACCGCAACTGGCGGCCATCAGCCAAACAGCGGCCGACCATTCAAAACCAGGCCAGCTCAGCCTGCATATTCAGGGCGGCGATTACCGCTTATCTAACTCCTACAATGGCAGTGGCTTGCAGGTTAACGGCCAGCGCTTGCTGCAAGTGGTGGGTTTGCCCGCTAATTTTGACAGCGTGGTCTTGCGCTATCAGCAGCATCAACTCGCGGTGCTGGGCCATTCAACACCTGAAAGTTTCTGGCAGTGGCAAAAACCGCTGGGAGAGGGGGCGCAATCCTTCACCTTAATCGGCCATGCCACCCCGATTTGGCGTAATTTACCTTGGTTAACCGCCTTGCTACTCTCACTGATCACCGCCGCTGCCTTGTATGGTTGGCACCGCTGGCAACAGTTGGCCCAGTACCGCTTGCACGCCGAACAACGGGCCAAATTCGCCGATCAAGCCAGACTCAATGCCATGGGGGAGATTGCCACCGGCATCGCCCATGAGTTGAATCAGCCACTCACCGCCACCCTGACTTATAACCAGACCGCGCTGCGACTATTACCGCCGCAGGATGAAAAAGTCGCGCCATTACTGGTGGCCTCGGTTGAGCAGATTAAGCGCATCGCCGCGCTGCTCGACCGCCTACGAACACTGCTCAGCCGTGGGCAGGTCAACTTACAACCGGTGATGGTGGCAGATGTCTGGCAGCGGGTTAATATGCTGTTAAAACAAGAAGTTACCGCCGCCAACCTGAGGGTGCACAGCGACATCCCCGCCCATTTACCGCCGCTCCAGAGTGATCCGCTCTGGCTGGAGCAGGTTTTTCATAATTTGCTCAGCAATGCGATTCACGCGCTGCAAGATACGCCCGCACCGACAGTCTATTTTCGGGTTAACCATCAGCCAAAACAGTGGGTTATCCAAATCGAAGATAATGGCTCAGGGCTAAGCCAACAGCAGTTGGACAATCTGTTTACCCCTTTCTATACCACCCGCGAGAGCGGATTGGGACTGGGGCTGACCCTGTGCGAAACATTGGTGCAACGAATGGGAGGCGACATAAAAGCAGGAAACAGTGAACAGGGGGGCGCCTGCTTTACCCTGACTTTTCCCATAAATTCAGCAGGGAGACCCCATGACTAAACATATTTATCTGATTGATGACGATGAGGGGGTACGCGCCGCACTCGCCGCGCTACTCGCCACCATGGGCTGGGAGGTTAAAGCATTCAGCAACGGTCAGGATTTCCTCGACACCTTAGCGATCACCCAACCCAGCTGTGTGCTGGTGGACATCAGAATGCCGGGTAAAAGTGGGATAGCAGTATTGGAAGCCATTCAGTCTCGTGATAGCTCGCTACCGGTCATCATAATGACCGGGCACGGCAACATTGAGTTATGCCGTCGCGCCTTTAAGGGTGGTGCATTGGAGTTTCTGACCAAACCCATTGATGCTGATGTACTGATCGAAACCGTCAGTCTGGCACTAGAGCAACATGAGCAGGCGCTGACAACACAGCAACTGCAGACAGGCTATCAGCAGTTGCTCAGCCAACTCTCTGCCCGCGAGCGAGAAGTGGCTGCCCTGATTATTCAGGGGGAGACCAGCAAACAAATTGCACATATTTTGTCGCTGTCACCGCGAACCGTGGAGGCTCACCGCGCCAATATCTTTGCCAAGCTGGAGGTGAGCTCGCTGGCATTACTGATCCATTATTACGCGCCATTAATGGGTAGCCATTCCTAGCTGGAATGGTCGGAATAGGTAGATCTACGGAGCAAAACGGGTAGTTAGCCGAATGTTTTTTCACTACGTATCGCCGTAGGATGACGGCACTGTGATGAAATCACGTCGCTAACAATAAGGATTTTTATATGATCAAGCCTATTGCCCTCACCTCTGCCTTATTCATTGGCCTGTTAACACAAGCCTCTGCTGCGGGTCTCAACACTGAACGTAATATTTCTCTGGCCTTGGCAACAGACTTGGCGAGCCGTACCCTCGCGGTTTGTCAGGCTGATGGCTATAACGTGGCGGTCACAGTGGTGGACCGCGCCGGTATCATCAAAACTGTCTTACGCGCAGATAATGCCGGGCCACATACGGTTAAAGCCAGCGAACAGAAAGCCTTTACTGCACTGTCGACTAAAACACCAAGCGGACAAGTGATGGAAAACAGCCAAAAAACACCTGCGGCCAATAACCTGAAAGATATTCCGGGCTTCTTGCTGTTGGGTGGCGGTGTGCCAGTGAAAGCGGGTGATGAAGTGGTGGGTGCGGTGGGTGTTGCCGGTGCGCCGGGTGGGCATCTGGATGCGCAATGTGCCACCAAGGCACTGGAGCAGATCAGCGCTCAGCTGAAAGCTTAATATTATCGATAAAACGCCCCCACCCTCGGTGTCGAAAAGGGGGCGTTTTGACGATCAGTGGCTAATCACTGGCGATCAGTGATCAACAAAAGCAATTTTCAGCACAAACAGCAGTGCAACCACCACCACGCATGGGCTGATTTCACGCCAGCGGCCAGTGCCCAACTTCATCACGCAGTAAGAGATAAAGCCCAGCGCGATACCTTCCGTAATAGAGAAGCTGAACGGCATCATGACGGCAGTGACAAATGCTGGAACCGCCTCGGTCAGGTCATCCCATTTCACGCGGGATAAGCTGGAGGTCATCAGCACGCCCACATAAATCAGCGCACCCGCAGCAGCATAAGCTGGCACCATACCCGCCAGTGGCGAAATAAACATCACCAGCAGGAACAAGATCCCCACCACCACGGCGGTTAAGCCGGTACGACCACCGACAGAAACCCCGGAGGAGCTTTCGATATAAGCGGTCACTGATGAAGTACCGATAAAAGCACCGGCAACCGAGCTGATGCTATCGACGTACAGCGCCTGTTTCATGCGCGGAAACTTGCCTTTATCGTCGGTTAAGCCAGCTTTATCCGTCACACCAATCAATGTGCCGGATGAATCGAATAGGTTAACCAACATGAAGGAGAAAATGATCCCCGCCATACTAATATTCAGCGCCCCAGCCAGATCAACCTGCCCAACGACGGAGGTCACACTTGGCGGCATGGAGAAAATGCCGGAGTAATGCACATCACCCAGCGCCCAGCCAATCAGGGTGGTCACCACGATAGAGACCAGTACCGCCGCATGGATATTGCGTGAGGCCAGTACCGCGATGATAAAGAAGCCCAGCGCACCCAGCAGCACGCTGTGGGAGGTCAGATTACCCACGGTAACCAAGGTATCTGGGTTGGCGACCACGATACCGGCATTTTTCAGCCCCATCATGGCAATAAACAGGCCGATACCGCTGGTGATCCCCACGCGCAGGCTCAGCGGAATGTTGGCAATCATCCAATAACGGATGCGGAAAATGGTCAGCAGAAGGAAACCGATTGCGCCCCAGAAAATCGCACCCATGCCAACCTGCCATGAAATACCCATCGCACCCACCACCACAAAAGCGAAGAACGCGTTAAGCCCCATCGCCGGTGCCAGTGCTACCGGTAAGTTCGCCAATAAGCCCATAAAGATGCTACCAAAGGCGGCGATCAAGCAGGTGGTGACGAAAACCGCCTGCACATCCATCCCCGCCACGCCTAAAATCTGCGGGTTAACGAACACGATATAGACCATGGTCAGGAAGGTGGTGATACCGGCGATCAGCTCAGTACGTGCCGTGGTGCCGTGTTGCTTCAGTTTGAAAACACGTTCGAGCAGCCCCTGCTCAGTATCAAGGTTTGGTTTACTCATTTAAGGAGTTCCACAGAAGGGAGTGATAGTTGGGAACATCCTATAACAAAAAACCCTTGTTTTGAGCGGGATCACACTCTTTTTTGTGGCTTTTTTATCGCCACTGTTGCGCAACATTTGTATCCCCAGAACCCACGTCATTCAACTCGTTGAATTTTATTTGTTTAATATGGCTTATACCCAAATTAATTGGAGTTTCAGCTAACATCCCCGTGACTGCAAGTAAGAAGGGGATGGTAATAATGTATCGCATTCTGAGTCAGGATGATTAAAGTAGGAAGGGTATCAATCTCGATCAATACATTCGAAAATAAGGGAATTGAGTGAACCAGATAGATTGCGTTATGTTCGATTGCGATGGCACCTTGGTCGACAGCGAAGTGCTGTGCTGCCAAGCTTATGTGGTGATGTTTGCCCATTACGACATTCACTTATCACTGGAAGAGGTGATTAAACGCTTCAAAGGCGTGAAACTGAATGAAATCGTCGCGTTGGTGAGCAAAGAGAACGGCCTGAATCAACCGATTGAAACGCTGGAAAAACTCTATCGCGCAGAAGTCGCCCGCTTATTTGATGCCGAATTACAGCCGATTGCTGGTGCAAAAGGCCTGCTGGAACAGATCATCTTGCCGGTTTGTGTGGTCTCTAACGGGCCGGTCAGCAAAATGCAGCACTCCCTTGGCCTGACGGGCTTACGCCCTTTCTTTGAAGACAGACTCTATAGCGGCTATGACATTCAACGCTGGAAGCCTGATCCGGCGCTGATTTACCATGCGGCAAAAGAGATGCAGGTTGCGGCTGAGCGCTGCATTCTGGTGGAAGACTCCGCTGCCGGAACACATGCCGGTATCGCGGCAGGTATTCCGGTCTTTTACTACTGCGCCGATCCACATAATCAGCCGATCCATCACCCGCTGGTCACTATGTTCGATGATATGCAGCAACTGCCTGATTTATGGCGACAAAAAGGCTGGCGCATCACCCGCGACTAGTGGCGGGTAGCGCCACTTTATTTCGCCACCAGCGCCATGACCGTTTAATGGCGCTTTGCTTCTTAATGGCGTGCTGCGGACTGAAACGGCGGTTAAGGCCATTCGCCAGCAGATCCAGCGCGAGGCATAACACAAAATAAACCAGCGCCACAAACAGGAACACTTCCATCGGGTAAACCATGCTGCGATTATTGACCTGAGTCGCCAAAAACGTCAGCTCATTCACCCCAACGATGTAAGCCAGTGACGTATCTTTAATCAATGAGATCCATTGATTAATAAACGACGGCACCATCATGCGCAGCGCTTGCGGCAATACCACAAACCATAAAACCTGCCAGCGGTTAAAACCGAGCGACAAACCCGCCTGCCACTGACCCGCACCGATCGCGACAATCCCGGCTTTCACCGCGTGAGCCAGATAGGCGGACGCGATCAGCGCCAGCGCACACACCACGGTGGTGATTTCCGGGATATCCACGCCAAACACAATGGGCAGCAGGAAGTAGGTCCAAAAAATCAGCATAATCACCGGAATAGCGCGGAAAAAGCCTAAAACAGCCGCTAATATGCCCGCCCAAACACCGCGAGACATCGCCAGCGCCACACCCAATATTGTGCCTAAAATAGCGGAAGCGACTCCTGCCATAATGCTGATCAGCACGGTGAGTGCCGCCCCACCCAGTGGGCCATCCGGGTAGGTGCCCCACAGCAGATAAGTCCAGTTATCGGCAATAATCGTAAAATCCATCTTAATGTCCCCTGACGGTGGTTCGTTGTTGACGCCACATGCCCCACGCCTCGATCAGCGCAATAATGGCGATATACAGCACCGTTGCCACCCCAAATGCCTGAAACGTCCGCAGTGTCTCGGTTTCCACCTGACGGGATGCATAGGAGAGTTCAGCCACACCAATCGCCATAGCCAGAGAAGAGTTTTTAATAATATTCATGTATTGGCCCAGCAACGGTGGCATCGCTATTTTCAACGCCTGCGGCAACACCACATGGCGCATCGATTGCCAGCCCGTTAACCCCAGCGCCTGTGCGGCATATTTTTGCCCTTTCGCTACCCCGCTGATGCCGGAGCGTAACTCCTCAGCAATAAACGCCGTGGAGTAGAGGGTCAGCCCAATAAAACCGGCTAAAAACTCAAAAGAGGGCCAGTTCAGAGGCAACCCGAATAGGGTGATTTCATGGGGAGAGTTCAGCCAAGGAATCCAAGCGGCAGGCAGGAATTGGCTGGCAGCAAAATACCAAAAGAACAGCTGGATCAGCAGAGGCGTATTGCGAAATAACGTGCTGTAACCCATGGCGAACCACTGTAACCCTTTGTTTTCGCTATCTCTGGCCGCCGCCAATAAAAATCCCAATAATGTCGAGGCCACCAGAGTGCAGGCGGAGATCCACAAAGTGAGCAGAAAACCGTCCCACAGCCAGCCGAGATATTGCGGGGCCAGCAGCCAGTCAGTGAGATGATGTAGATTCATATATCCCTATACCCGCTTAAATGCAAACAGCCCCACATCATAATAATGCGGGGCTTGGGTGTTTCACGCGTTAAATCAGGCCTTAGGCTGTTGATCTAACGGTGCAAATTTAAACTCACCACGTGGCTGAGCGGCATTGGTTGCCGGCCCGAACCAGCGGTCATAAATTTTTGCTGCTTCGCCGTCTTTTTCCAGCTTAACCAGAGTTTCGTTCACTGTTGCTGTTAAGCGATCTTCACCCTTAGGAATACCCACACCTTGGTACTCTTTGGTGATGCTGAACGGTGAAATCTCAAAATCAGCTTTTTGTGCTGCGGGCAGGTTACCCAACAAGCCCACTAATTTTGCATCGTCCTGAGTGATGGCTTGAACGTTGCCATTACGCAGAGCAGTGAAGGCCAGTGGCGTATCATCATAAGAGATCACTTTTGCTGTTGGATAATGCTCACGCAAAGTGATCTCCTGTACGGTGCCTTTATCCGCCCCGATACGTAACTTACGGATATCTTCTGGCGTTTTCAGCACCCCTTTATGGGCGATAAATTTCTGACCGGTCGCAAAGTACGGCAGGCTGAAGTTAACTTCTTTGGCGCGCTCGTCAGTGATGGTGAAGTTAGCTGCAATCAGATCGACTTTCTTCGAGGTCAGCAGAGGAATACGGTTGGCTGGGTTAGTGGCCCGCAGTTCTACTTTTACACCTAAATCTTTCGCAATCGCGTTCGCCACATCGACGTCATAACCCACCAGCTTTTTAGTCTGCGGATCGATATAACCAAAAGGTGGATTACTATCAAAAACGGCAATCCGCACCACACCCGCTTGCTTGATATCATCCAACTTATCAGCGTGGGCGGCACCAGAAAGGGTTGCCAGGCCAGCAAGCAATGTTAATGCTAGTGCGCTTTTTTTGGTGGTCAGAGATTGCTTCATTGAAAGCTCCTAAGATGATTGAGATGTTGCGATATGGATAAGCTATCAATTCATCGTTAGGTCAGGAAATAATATAAAACGATATGTTTATAACCAATTGGTCTCAGTCAATGAGTCTGATTATTTTACGAAAAAGAGTGGGATCGGTGGTGAGCGAAACTCAGGGTAGTGACGTATCCATAAAGCCTAAATTTTAATCTATCCATATAAAAATAATGAATATTTATCAGATGGCGATCAGGTGCCATGGGCTAACAACACGATTTAAGCCGCACATATCGGCCTCATCGCATCATTAGCATATGTTATTAAAATGTAATCTAGCAGAATTATTTACTGCCAGTACGGGCATCGGATGCTGCCATTTCTGCTTTGATCTCTTCTGTTTTGGGCTTTTCCTGAGTCGCCATGACGGCGGGTTTGATTTTCCTTGGCAGACTAACTGACTCTTCTGTAATCTCTGACTGACCAATAAAGATGCCGCCTTTTTTGATGGAGAAATTACTGCCTTTCACAATGCCGTTTAAGCGGCCATTCTCTAAAATCTCCAGATGATCGGAAAGACAAACGCCGTCAATGCGTCCATCAACCGTCATGTACGGGGCCGTTAAATTCCCTTCAATCTTGCCACTGCGCATCAACCTTATCGTACCTTCATTTACCGTAATATTCCCAATCACCATGCCGTAGATTTGAATATCACCATCAAGATTAATATCACCTTTTATTTTTGTTCCCGCCGCGATAATAGTGTTGGTTTTCGTGGAGTCTGTGGGGGAGTTAGATAATGGCGCATTGGATTGCTGGGCAGAACTGACCACATTGGATACCTTGTTATGACTGCTTTCTTTCTTTTTAAACATAATGGTTATCAGAATAAAGATAAGGAATAAAGTAGGAGCAAGAAGAAGATAAAAAAATAGATTGTAGACTATATAACCCGCTAAACCTGCACTCCATAGTACCCATAACAGGCTAAGGACTACATTTCTTGGCATATACAGACGCATATTCACTTATCCCGCCCAGTGTAAAAACGCATTAAGAGTGATATGAATTCATGTGATAGGAAATTAAATTGAGTTTTAATTTATAATAAGGAAAAGCATCTTCCCTTATAGCGGAAATTATATTTCCAGCAAAACAAGAACTCAGAAATAATGTCAACACAAGGCAACATAAGACTCTTACATTATGTCAATCAATTGGCGAAGTAATATAAACAGAGGCAAAACAATATGGAATTAACCTATTGAGATAATAACGTAGAGGTTAATGCAGGGGGATATCCACTCAGGTAGTTACCCCAATCAAGCTTCAACGCTCAACCTGATTGGGGAAAATGTTATTTTTCAGTCTTATTGGAAAGCAGTTTCTCTAAGTCATCACCACCAAGGTGGCGGAAATCATGGCCTTTGACAAAGTAGAAGATGAATTCACAAATATTCTGGCAGCGGTCACCGATACGTTCAATCGAGCGAGCACAGAACAGCGCGGTGAGCACACTGGGAATAGTGCGCGGATCCTCCATCATATAGGTCATCAATTGGCGTACGATGCCCTCATATTCCTGATCGACCTTCTTATCTTCGCGATAAATCCGGATAGCCTCATCCAAATCCATCCGCGCGAAAGCGTCCAGCACATCGTGCAACATCTGTACCGTGTGGCGGCCTAAGGACTCCAGGCTAACCAGCAACGGTTGGTGCTGATGGGAGAATTTTTCCAATGCGGTGCGGCAGATTTTATCCGCCACATCACCGATACGTTCCAGCTCAGAAATGGTCTTGATGATTGCCATCACTAAACGCAAATCGCTGGCAGTTGGCTGACGTTTGGCAATGATGCGCACACAGGCTTCATCAATGGCCACTTCCATCATATTGACCTTTTTATCACCGGCAATAACCTGCTTTGCTAACTCACCGTCCTGATTATGCATAGCGGTGATCGCGTCAGATAATTGCTGTTCCACCAACCCACCCATGGTTAACACTTGGGTGCGGATATGCTCAAGTTCAGCATTGAACTGGCCGGAAATATGTTTATTTAAATTCAGGTTATCCATGATACTTCCCGTACGTATAGCCTATCCCAGAAGCAGTAGGCGAAATTAGTGTAGTAGCCCATGAGTCAAGTGATCAACCATAGCGGCCGGTGATATAATCTTCCGTCTGTTTCTGCTGTGGCGCAGTAAACAGCGTATCGGTATCACTGAATTCTATTAATTCGCCCAAATACATAAATGCTGTGTGATCTGAGCAACGAGCCGCTTGCTGCATGTTGTGGGTCACAATCACCACCGTGTAATCAGACTTCAATTCGCTGATCAGCTCTTCAATTCGGCCGGTGGAGATCGGGTCAAGCGCCGAGCAAGGCTCATCGAGCAGCAAGACATCAGGGCGGATTGCGATACCGCGCGCAATACAGAGACGCTGTTGCTGTCCACCTGACAAGCTATAGCCGCTCTGTTGCAACTTATCTTTGGTTTCATTCCACAGTGCCGCCTTGGTCAGCGCCCACTGCACTCGCTCATCCATATCCGCACGAGACAAGTTTTCAAACAGTTTTACGCCAAAAGCGATGTTATCGTAAATCGACATCGGGAATGGCGTCGGTTTTTGGAAAACCATACCCACCTTCGCCCGCAACAACGCAATATCTTGTTTATCGGTCAGGATATTCTGGCCATCTAGCAAGATGTCGCCTTCAGCACGTTGATCCGGATAGAGCTGATACATTTTGTTGAATGTACGCAGCAGTGTCGATTTACCGCAACCTGATGGGCCGATGAATGCTGTGACCTGATTTTTGGCAATATCCAGCGAGATATTCTTCAGCGCATGGAATTTGCCGTAGTAGAAGTTCAGATCGCGAACCTGAATTTTGCTGTTGTTGGTGTCAGTAGCCATACTCATCAAGACTTCTCTCTTTTAGCCAATGCCGCCGAAGCCGCATCTTGGAATTTATTGGCGAATCGGTATTTTCTCTTGCTAATCGCTGATGTTCTCTCAGTCAATTAATACTTTTTATTAGCGAAAACAACGCGAGCCAGAATATTCAGTAACAGTACACACAGGGTAATCAGAAGCACCCCAGCCCAAGCCAGTTGTTGCCATTCGGCAAACGGGCTCATGGCAAACTTAAATATGGTGACCGGCAAGTTAGCAATCGGCCGAGTCAGATCGGTACTCCAGAACTGGTTGGAGAGCGATGTGAACAGCAAGGGTGCCGTTTCGCCAGCAATACGCGCCACTGCCAACAAGATACCGGTCAAAATACCGGAGATAGAGGCTTTCAGCGTAATAGCCGAAATCATGCGCCACTTCGGTGTTCCCAGTGCATAAGCCGCTTCACGCAGGCTATCTGGCACCAGCTTCAGCATATTTTCCGTGGTACGGATAACAATTGGCACTTGTAACAGCGCCAGTGCAATCACCCCAGCCCAACCGGAGAAGTGCTCCATCTTGGCGACTACGATGGTGTAGACGAACAGGCCGACTACGATAGAGGGCGCTGATAACAAAATGTCATTGATAAAGCGGGTGATCTCCGCCAACCAGGATTTACGACCATATTCGGCCAGATATATCCCTGCCATGATACCCAGCGGCGTACCAATCACTGTCGCCCATAGGATTAACAACCCACTCCCGGCAATCGCATTCGCCAATCCGCCACCCGCGGTATTCGGTGGTGGCGTCATCTCGGTAAACAGCGCCAGCGACATGCCATCGATACCTTTGGTAATCGTCGAGAACAAAATCCACACTAACCAGAACAAACCAAAGGCCATCGTTGCCATTGAAAGTAACAAGGCAATTCGGTTCTTTTGGCGACGCCATGCCTGCTTTTTACGGCGGGTTTCCAGCAGCGTCGCATCACTTTGCATATCCATCGTCGCCATCTTAACGCCCCTCTTTCTTAGCCAGACGCAGAATCATTAACTTAGATAAAGCCAGCACGATAAAGGTAATGACGAACAAGATCAGGCCCAACTCCATCAGTGCTGCGGTGTGCAAGCCAGACTCAGCTTCGGCAAACTCATTCGCCAACGCCGAGGTGATACTGTTGCCCGGCATAAACAGCGAGAAGCTGTCGAGCTGATAGGTGTTGCCGATAATAAAGGTCACCGCCATGGTTTCCCCTAATGCACGGCCCAGCCCCAACATCACGCCACCGATCACCCCGTTTTTGGTATAAGGCAGCACAATGCGCCAGATAACTTCCCAGGTGGTGCAGCCAATGCCGTAAGCCGACTCTTTCATCATCACCGGCGTTTGTTCAAACACATCACGCATCACTGCGGCAATGTAAGGGATAATCATGATGGCTAAGATGACACCGGCGGCCAAAATACCGATACCGAATGCCGGGCCAGAGAACAGCGTTCCGACAATCGGGATGCCAGACATGACGTTACCGACCGGCTCTTGGAAATAGCGGGCAAAGAGGGGCGCGAAGACAAACAAGCCCCACATGCCGTAAACAATACTGGGGATCGCCGCTAACAGTTCGATGGCGATACCTAGCGGGCGTTTTAACCAGTTCGGTGCCAGTTCAGTTAAGAACAAGGCAATACCGAAACTGACCGGAACCGCAATGATCAGGGCAATCACCGAGGTGACGACAGTGCCATAAATGGGCACTAAGGCACCAAACTGTTCCGCTGGGGCATCCCACTCTTTGGTCCACAGGAAGGCCCAACCAAACTTCTCAATACTAGGCCAGGAAGCAACAATCAGTGAAATGATGATGCCGCCCAACAGAAATAGGGTGATCAGTGCAGCCAGTTTAACTAGCGCACTGAAAATGATGTCACCGTATTTACTCGGTGCTTTGATTGTCGGCTTATAAGCAGCCATAGACTCTCTTCTCATCCGGGTGGATACCCCCTTCGTACTTGAAGTTGCAGGGGTGTTAGCTGCGTTCACTAACCCGAATCACTTACACGAGTAAGCTCATCGGGATTCGTTCGCTTGCCGCCTACCCGCAACTCCAATTACTTTGGGTTTAAGGTATTTTATAAATCAATTTACAAGCAAAAACTAAATTCAATCAGAAGATTGGCTTGCCGCTGCTGTCTTTAATTTGAGTCTTCCAGGCAGCACGGACTTGCTCAACCACAGCATCTGGCAATGTTGCGTAATCCAGTGCGTTGGCTTGTTTAGCGCCGTTTTTGTAAGCCCAATCAAAGAACTTCAGAACTTCAGTGCCGTTAGCTGCATTTTTTTGCTCTTTGTGCACCAAAATGAAGGTCGTTGAGGTAATTGGCCAGACATCATCACCTTTCTGATTGGTTAAGTCTTGAGCGAATGTTTTGCTCCAGTCTACGCCTTTAGCCGCAGCACTAAAGCTATGCTCAGTCGGGCTAACCGGTTTACCATCAGCAGAAACCAGTTTGGTGTAAGCCAAGTTATTCTGTTTGGCGTAAGCGTATTCTACATAACCAATGGCACCTGGCAGGCGCTGAACGAATGCCGCGATACCGTCGTTACCTTTGCCACCCAAACCAGTTGGCCAGTTAACTGTAGAGCCTGCGCCCACTTTTTCTTTCCAATCTGCATTCACTTTCGCCAAATAGCTGGTGAAAACGAATGACGTGCCAGAACCGTCAGCACGACGCACCACCGCGATATTTTGATCAGGTAATTTAACGCCTGGATTCAATTTAACGATTGCCGGGTCATTCCATTTTTTAACATTGCCCAGATAAATATCACCCAGTGTTTTACCGTCTAATGTCAGTTCACCGGATTTAATGCCAGGGATATTCACGGCCAGTACCACACCGCCAATCACTGTTGGGAATTGGAACAAACCTTCAGCAGCCAGTTTGTCGTCTGCTAATGGCGCATCAGAGGCACCGAAATCAACTGTGTTGGCGATAATTTGTTTCACGCCACCTGAAGAACCGATCCCCTGATAGTTAACTTTGTTACCTGTTTCTTTCTGATAAGAATCTGCCCACTTGGCATACACCGGCGCGGGGAATGTCGCACCTGCACCTGTCAGGCTTGCAGCAGCGAACGCGGACAGGGTTGTCATAGATAAAGTCGCTGCCACAATGCTGGCTACGGTGGTACGCATCAGTTTCATAATCCCTCCTAATGGGATATTAGAATTAACTCTATACCGAAGAACTTGGAGTAGCAGGTAGGCAGCAAGCGAACGAATCCCGATGAGCTTACGCATGTAAGTGATTCGGGTGAGTGAACGTAGCTAACAACCCTGCTGCTTTAAGTACAAAGTGTATAAATTGTTTTCATCAGATTAAGTATGGTGCAGGAGGGAAAATAGGACACTTTAATGACAGAAAAATGTACGAAATATTACAGTTATATGACAGAGATTTAAGGTTAAGATAATTTTTTTATTTATCATGATCTTACTTCTATTTCTGAGCGGTTATTTTATCTTTTCATTCGCAAAAAGTTTAGTTTATCGTTTCAATAAACGCCAAAAATACGTTTATTTTTTAGTCGAAAATGACAATCTTTTACTCAACGGCCAAACAAAAAAGCCGGCATATACCGGCTTAGATTGATGCGAGTTCTATTACGATTTACTCAACCGTGACAGATTTTGCCAAGTTACGTGGCTGATCCACATCAGTGCCTTTAATTAAGGCGACGTGATAAGACAATAACTGTAGCGGCACAGTGTAGAAGATAGGGGCAATAATCTCTTCTACGTGAGGCAACTGAATAATTTTCATGCCTTCGCTATCGCTGAAACCGGCATCTTGATCGGCAAACACATACAGTAAACCACCACGCGCGCGCACTTCCTCGATGTTAGATTTCAGCTTTTCCAACAATTCATTGTTTGGTGCGACCACGATGACAGGCATATCAGCATCAATTAATGCCAATGGCCCGTGCTTCAATTCACCGGCGGCATAAGCTTCCGCATGAATATAGGAGATTTCTTTCAGTTTCAATGCACCTTCCATCGCGATCGGGTATTGATCACCACGGCCAAGGAACAATGCATTGTGCTTATCTGAGAAACCTTCAGCCAGTGCTTCAATGGTTTTATCCAGAGACAGCATTTGCTCAATACGGGCCGGCAGTGCCTGTAGCGCATGAACAATATTCTGCTCCAGGCTAGCGTCAGCCCCTTTCAACTTACCAATACGGCCTACCAGCATCAGTAACACCGTCAACTGGGTGGTGAAAGCTTTTGTTGAAGCCACGCCAATCTCAGTACCGGCTTTGGTCATTAACGCTAAATCTGATTCACGAACCAACGAGGAGCCGGCTACGTTACAAATTGCCAGCGAACCTAAATACCCCAGCTCTTTTGATAAGCGCAGAGCCGCCAGTGTATCAGCAGTTTCACCCGATTGAGACAGGGTAATCAGTAGGCTATTAGGGCGCACAGCGGATTTGCGGTAACGGAATTCAGACGCAATTTCCACATCGCAAGGCACACCGGCTAATGACTCAAACCAATAGCGTGAAACCATCCCTGAGTTGTAAGAAGTCCCACAGGCAATGATTTGAATATGTTGTACATTAGCTAGCAAAGCATCAGCTTTTGGACCAAGCTCAGACAGATCAATTGCACCATGATTTAAACGGCCTTCCAGCGTATTTTTAATCGCCATTGGCTGTTCATAAATCTCTTTCTGCATGTAATGGCGGTAAACACCTTTATCACCGGCATCGTATTGCACTTGAGATTCGATTTCAGGGCGCTCAATCGCGTTACCCTGCTTATCAAAAATCGCGACGCTGCGACGAGTGATTTCAACCACATCGCCCTCTTCCAAGAAGATAAAGCGACGAGTTACCGGCAGCAGGGCCAATTGGTCTGAGGCGATAAAGTTTTCGCCGACGCCACAACCGATCACTAATGGGCTACCTGAACGAGCTGCAACCAAACGGCTTGGATCACGGCTATCCATTACCACAGTGCCGTAAGCGCCGCGCAATTGTGGGATGACGCGCTTAACCACTTCCAGCAACGAACCGCCCTGTTTTTGCTCCCAGTGCACCAAGTGAGCAATAACTTCAGTATCGGTTTCAGAACTGAAACGATAACCACGGCCAATCAGTAATTCACGTAAAGGTTCGTGGTTTTCAATAATGCCGTTGTGAACTACGGAGATATAGTCAGAAACATGAGGGTGCGCATTCGCCTCTGATGGCTCACCATGGGTAGCCCAGCGGGTATGTGCAATTCCAGTACCACCGTGCAGCGCCTGATTCTCGGCCGCGTCAGACAGTGCCTGAACTTTACCCACCCGACGTAAACGGGTCATGTGACCTTCGGCATCAACCACGGCTAAACCCGCAGAGTCATAGCCACGGTATTCAAGACGACGTAAACCTTCGATCAGAATCTCAGCGATATCACGTTGCGCTACTGCGCCAACTATTCCACACATCTGTTTTATTCCTATGTAAGGTTCTTTTAGAACCTTGTCGATGTCAGTGACCTGATTGATCCGGATTTTCCGGGTTCCCCGAGCCTGTAGAGTTGGGGATTATTATGTTTTGTTCTGTACTCTCAGCTTAAATCTATAAACCAAAAACACAGGGCAAAACATCCCTTCAAAGCAGAAGAACTCACCTTAAAGGGGTTGTTTTAATATATATACCTTAAATAATTCGAGTTGCAGGAAGGCGGCAATTGAGCGAATCCCCAGGAACGTACACCGGTAAGTGACTGGGATGAACAAAAGCAGCCAACGCACATGCAGCTTGAAGTATGACGGGTATAGCTTATTTTTTCTTAACCGGACGCTGCCAGCCCTGAACATGTACCTGCTTAACACGGCTGAGTACTAACTCATCTTCAGCAATATCGCGGGTTACGGTTGTCCCCGCAGCAATGGTGACACCGTTGGCGACAGTGACAGGAGCCACCAGCTGAGTATCAGACCCAACAAAGACATTATCGCCAATAATCGTTTTAAACTTATTAGCTCCATCATAGTTGCAAGTTATGGTTCCTGCGCCGATATTTACGCCAGAACCAATTTCAGCATCGCCTAAATAGGAGAGATGTCCCGCTTTCGAGCCTTTGCCCAAGCGAGTATTTTTGATTTCGACAAAGTTGCCGACATGTGCGCCTTCCGCTAACTCAGCCCCAGGGCGCAAGCGGGCAAATGGGCCAACGGTACAGCCAGCATCCAAACGGGAATTTTCCAAAACCGTGTAAGGGCTAATTTCTGAATCATCGCCAATAACACAACTTTTCAGTACACATCCCGTACCAATACGCACGCGATCACCTAACGTCACATGGCCTTCGATAATGACATTGGTATCAATAGTGATATCGCGACCATGTGTTAATTCTCCGCGCAAATCAAAGCGCGCAGGGTCCAGTAACATAACCCCCGCTAACAGCAGTTTTTCTGCTTGTTCGGACTGGAATACCCGCTCCAGAGTCGCCAATTGCAGGCGGTTATTGACCCCTTCAACCTCACTCAGGCGAGTAGGATGAACAGTAGCAATCTTCTGACCATCAGCATGGGCCATGGCAATAATATCGGTGATATAAAACTCACCCTGAGCATTGTTATTATCCAGTCGCGATAACCAACGTTTCAAATCACGCCCGTTCGCCACCAATATTCCGGTGTTGATTTCATTTATCTCGCGCTGCGCATCGCTGGCATCTTTATGCTCAACAATTCCTACCACATCACCATTTTCGCGCACAATGCGGCCATAGCCGCTTGGGTCATCCAGCTTCACCGTCAACAAGCCAATACCGCCTTGCGGTTTAGCGGCCAACAACCGTTGGAGAGTATCAACAGAGATCAATGGCACATCGCCGTATAGCATCAACACATCTTCATCATCAGCAAAATGGGGTGCAGCCTGTTGCATCGCGTGCCCGGTACCCAGTTGCTCAGCCTGCAATACCCAGTTCAAGGACGGATCAGACAGCGCCTTTTTCAGCAACTCGCCACCATGTCCGTAAACCAAATGGACATTTTCTGCACCCAGCTTCATGGCCGCATCGATAACATGCTGGACCATCGGCTTACCTGCCAATGGGTGTAACACCTTAGGAAGATCGGAATACATGCGAGTTCCCTTACCTGCGGCAAGGATGACTACACTCATTGAGCTGTTAGACATAAGCAACCTGATAACTCCAATTTAATAGACGGAAGTAAACCTGTTTGGCGAAATAATTACTACATATTTCTCAGCGAAAAATGGACTCAACCCGCGTGGTTAAAGGGTTGTAGCTACTAGCCGTGTAACGAAAAAATGTGGCAGAAAGTGTCTGCGATCAGCGACGTTTTCTGACCTGATTTTGTCAAAATACATTCACTCATTCAGACTATTAACCACTTATTTTACGATAAGAAACAAGAATTTTCAGAAAGAAACTCTTTTAGTTTAGCTTAGGATTAATTAAACACAGAATGGGTGATTGGGCGGGTAATGTCAGAGAGTAGATTAGGGTATTCGTCGCTGTTGTGCTAAATGGGAGTAAAAAAAATGCCAATCAGCTGTACTGACTGGCATTCTATACATCGTAATGTAATAACTTTATAAATCAATGTATTGTCAATCAGATATCCATAAGGATAATCTAAAAAACCACATGATATAAAATTACATCGCTTTCCTGGTCAGCTCGATTACGCGTAATTTCGCAATCGCCTTCGCCAATTCAGCGGATGCCTGAGCATAGTCGACATCACCATGGGAGTTATTGATATGGGCTTCTGCTTTGCGCTTAGATTCCAGCGCCTTAGCTTCGTCCAAATCCTGCCCACGAATAGCAGTGTCAGCCAATACGATCACAACACTCGGTTGCACCTCAAGGATGCCGCCAGAAAGATAAATAAACTCTTCCTCACCGAACTGCTTAACGATACGTATCATGCCAGGCTTAATGGCAGTGAGCAGTGGGGCGTGGCCAGGGAAAATCCCCAGTTCACCTTCACTACCCGTCACCTGAATTTTTTGTACCACGCCAGAGAACATCTTTTTCTCTGCGCTCACAACATCCAGATGGTAAGTCATTGCAGCCATGTCACCCTCCAGTCAACAGCGTTACAGTTTCTTGGCTTTTTCCACTGCTTCTTCAATGGTGCCAACCATGTAGAACGCCTGTTCCGGCAGGTGGTCGTAGTCGCCGTTCATGATGCCTTTGAAACCACGAATGGTATCTTTCAGCGACACGAACTTGCCCGGAGAACCGGTAAAGACTTCTGCCACAAAGAACGGTTGAGACAGGAAGCGCTGAATTTTACGCGCACGGGATACAACCAGTTTGTCATCTTCTGACAACTCGTCCATACCCAAGATCGCGATGATGTCTTTCAGCTCTTGGTAACGTTGCAGAATAGACTGCACGCCACGCGCTACATCGTAGTGCTCCTGACCAACAACCAGCGGATCAAGCTGACGGCTGGTGGAGTCAAGTGGGTCAACCGCTGGGTAAATACCCAAAGAGGCGATTTGACGACTCAGAACGACGGTTGCATCCAAGTGAGCAAAGGTGGTTGCTGGTGATGGGTCAGTCAAGTCATCCGCAGGTACGTAAACGGCCTGTACGGAGGTGATTGAACCCGTCTTGGTGGAAGTAATACGTTCCTGCAACACACCCATCTCTTCTGCCAGCGTGGGCTGATAGCCTACCGCTGATGGCATACGACCCAGCAGTGCAGATACTTCTGTACCAGCCAAGGTATAACGATAGATGTTATCGATGAATAACAGTACGTCACGACCTTCATCACGGAATTTCTCCGCCATGGTCAAGCCGGTCAGTGCAACGCGCAGACGGTTACCTGGTGGCTCATTCATCTGGCCATAAACCAAGGATACTTTGTCCAGAACGTTGGAGTCAGTCATCTCGTGGTAGAAGTCGTTACCCTCACGAGTACGCTCACCCACACCGGCAAATACAGAATAACCTGAGTGCTCAATCGCAATGTTACGAATCAGCTCCATCATGTTTACTGTTTTACCCACACCCGCACCACCGAACAGACCGACTTTACCGCCCTTAGCGAACGGACAAATCAGATCCATTACCTTGATACCGGTTTCTAACAGATCTTGTGAGCTGGCAAGCTCTTCGTAAGAAGGCGCTTCGCGGTGGATTGCCCAACGCTCTTCTTCACCGATTGGACCTTTCATGTCGATTGGATCACCCAATACGTTCATGATACGGCCCAGAGTTGATTTACCAACCGGCACTTCAATTGGGTGTTCCAGGTTGATGACTTTCAACCCGCGGCTCAGACCATCGGACGAGCCCATTGCGATACAACGAACAACACCACCGCCCAGCTGTTGCTGAACTTCCAGCACTAGCTTCTCAGCCGCGCCTTCAACCTCAAGGGCGTTGTACACTTTTGGTACAGCGTCTTGGGGGAATTCGACGTCCACTACGGCGCCGATTACCTGGATAATCTTTCCAGTAGCCATCTTGAATCCTCTACGTAATACGTTTACCCGTCATATTTCAAATTGCTGATGCGTTGACCGCCTTCCCGCAATCTGAACTATTTAGGGTAATAACCTGGTTAAACCGCGGAGGCTCCCCCGACGATCTCGGTGAGTTCCTGAGTGATGCTGGCCTGACGAGCCTTGTTGTAAACCAACTGCAGCTCTTTGATCAGACTACCGCCGTTATCGGTGGCGGCTTTCATCGCTACCATTCGCGCGGCCTGTTCGCTGGCCAGGTTTTCAACGACGCCCTGATAAACTTGCGATTCCACATAGCGACGCAGGAGGGTATCCAGCAGTGCTTTAGGATCGGGTTCATACAGGTAATCCCAGGATTTCTTCTTCAGCTCACCGTCTTCCGCTGGCGGAAGAGGGAGTAGCTGCATGATCCGTGGTTCCTGAGACATCGTATTGATAAACTTGTTATTCACGATATACAGTTTATCCAGACGACCTTCATCATAGGCTTGCAGCATGACTTTAACCGGTCCGATAAGTTCTGACAGAGAAGGGTTATCCCCCATGCCAGTAACCTGAGCAACAATCTTGCCGCCCACGGAGCCAAAGAAAGAAGCCGCTTTTGACCCGATCAGCGCTAAATCACACTCAACGCCTTTTTCAGACCAACCTTTCATCTCAGACAACAGTCTTTTGAACAGGTTAATGTTCAAACCACCGCACAAGCCACGGTCTGTAGAAACCACCAGATACCCGACACGCTTAACGTCGCGCTCTTCCAGGTACGGATGCTTATATTCCAGATTACCTAACGCGAGGTGACCAATCACACTACGCATTGTTTCTGCATAAGGACGGCTAGCCGCCATGCGTTCCTGCGATTTACGCATTTTGGAGGCGGCGACCATCTCCATGGCTTTGGTGATCTTTTGCGTGTTTTGCACGCTGGCGATCTTGGAACGTATCTCTTTTGCGCCGGCCATTTCTGCTTCTCCTCATTGCCAGACGGCCTGCTTTCCTAATGAAAAGCAGGGCCGCATAGCGTTACCAGGACTGGGTTGCCTTAAATGTATCAAGGATGCCTTTCAGCTTGGCCTCGATCTCATCGTTATACGCACCAGTTTGGTTGATTTGTTGCAGAAGCTCGGCGTGCTCACGGTCAGCAAACGCCAACAGCGCAGCTTCGAAGCTACCTACCTTCGCCAACTCGATATCACCCAGATAACCACGTTCAGCTGCGAACAGAACCAGAGACTGCTGCGCTACAGACATCGGCGCATACTGTTTCTGTTTCAGAAGCTCGGTCACTTTCTGACCATGACTCAGCTGTTTACGTGTTGCATCATCCAAATCGGATGCGAACTGGGAGAACGCAGCAAGTTCACGATACTGTGCCAGAGCGGTACGGATACCACCGGACAGTTTTTTCATGATCTTGGTTTGCGCTGCACCACCCACACGGGATACGGAGATACCTGGGTTAACCGCAGGACGAATACCGGCGTTAAACAGGCTAGATTCCAAGAAGATCTGACCATCGGTAATCGAAATTACGTTAGTCGGAACGAACGCGGAAACGTCCCCTGCTTGAGTTTCAATGATTGGCAAAGCGGTCAAAGAACCGGTCTTACCTTTCACTTCACCCTTGGTAAAGGCTTCAACGTAGTCAGAGTTAACACGCGCAGCACGTTCCAGCAAACGGGAGTGAAGGTAGAATACGTCGCCAGGATAAGCTTCACGACCTGGTGGACGACGGAGCAGCAAGGAGATTTGACGATATGCAACAGCCTGTTTGGACAGGTCATCATAAATAATCAGCGCATCTTCACCGCGGTCGCGGAAATATTCACCCATGGCACAACCGGAATACGGAGCCAAGTATTGTAATGCTGCAGATTCAGAGGCAGTAGCGACAACCACAATGGTGTTAGCCAATGCGCCATGCTCTTCCAGTTTACGCACTACGTTAGAAACAGTAGAGGCTTTCTGGCCGATAGCAACATACACACACTTGATGCCGGAATCGCGCTGGTTGATGATCGCATCAATCGCCAGGGCAGTTTTACCTGTCTGACGGTCACCGATGATCAATTCACGCTGACCACGACCGATTGGGATCATGGCATCGACTGACTTATAGCCAGTCTGAACAGGTTCATCAACAGATTGGCGTTCGATAACGCCAGGTGCGATAGCTTCAACAGCTGAGAAGCCGTCGTTTTCTACCGGACCTTTACCATCGATAGGTTCACCCAGAGTATTGACGACGCGACCCAACAGGCCACGACCGACTGGAACTTCCAGGATACGGCCAGTACATTTAACCTTCATGCCTTCGGCAAGATCGGCGTACGGACCCATAACTACAGCACCTACGGAGTCGCGCTCCAAGTTCAGTGCGATTGCGTAACGGTTGCCTGGCAGTGCGATCATCTCGCCCTGCATTACGTCGGCCAGACCGTGTACACGAATGATCCCGTCGCTGACGGAAACAATAGTACCTTCATTGTGAGCTTCGCTCACTACATTGAACTGAGCAATGCGCTGCTTGATCAGTTCGCTGATTTCGGTGGAATTCAGTTGCATATGCTCCAGTCCCCTTAAGACTGCAAGACGTCCGCCAGGCGTTCTAGACGACCGCGAACGCTGCCATCTATCACCATATCGCCCGCACGTATTACTACGCCGGCCATTACAGACTTATCGATTTTGCAATTCAGCTTAACTTTGCGTGACAGACGTTTTTCCATCGCAGCGGCAATTTTAGCCAGCTGTTCGTCATTCAGTGGACTCGCTGAGCTCACTTCAACGTCGACGGTTGACTCCAATGAGGCACGCAGTTGAATAAACTGCTCCAACACCTCAGGAAGAACCAGTAAACGGCCATTCTCCGCCATAACTCGAATGAAGTTCTGTGCGGGTTCATCGAGCTGATCACCACAGACTGCAATAAACGTCTTAGACATTGTTTCTGGTGCGACTGCACCGGAAAGCAATTCAGCGATCTGTTCATTGCGAGTCACTTGGGCAGTAAACGCTAGCATATCCTGCCAACGCTCAACCGCCTGGTGCTCAACAGCAAAGTCAAAAGCTGCTTTGGCGTAGGGGCGAGCTACAGTTACAAATTCAGACATCAGCCCCTCCCTCCTTACAGTTCAGCGACCAGTTTATCAACGATGTCGCTGTTAGCAGCTTCATCCACGGAACGTTCGATGATCTTCTCGGCGCCAGCTATAGCCAACATCGCGACTTGCTTACGCAACTCTTCACGAGCGCGCTTACGTTCGGCGTCGATCTCTGCCTGCGCTTGCGCCACGATTTTGTTACGTTCCTGTTCAGCTTCTACTTTAGCTTCATCAAGGATCTGAGCTTTGCGTTTACTTGCCTGCTCAATGATCACCTGTGCTTCTGCTTTAGCTTTCTTCAGTTGGTCGGTCGCATTGGCTTGCGCTAAGTCCAAATCTTTTTTGGCACGCTCTGCAGAAGAGAGACCGTCAGCAATTTCTTTTTGACGCTTCTCAATGGCAGCCATAATCGGCGGCCATATGTACTTCATACAAAACAGGACAAACAGGACAAACGCGATGGCCTGGCCGAGGATTGTTGCGTTAAGATTCACAGCACAATGCCTCTTTCAAAGTTAATAGTTTGGTGTAGTTTCACAGTAGAGAAAACTCTACTTACGCGACAGCAAACATCACGTACAGGCCCAGACCAACAGCGATCATAGGGATGGCGTCAACCAGGCCCATGACGATAAAGAACTGTGTACGCAGCAGAGGAATCAGGTCAGGCTGACGTGCAGCGCCTTCCAAAAATTTACCACCCAGGATGCCGATACCGATCGCAGCACCGATTGCCGCTAAACCCATCATTATAGCGGCAGCCATGTACAGCAGATCCATATTCAGGTTTTCCATGACAGTCTCCAGTTATTTCAGTTAAACGTAGTAGTGTTTATACACGTCATACTTCAAGCTGCCTGTGCGTTGGCTTCCTTCGTTCACCCCAGTCACTTACCTATGTAAGCTCTTCGGGATTCGCTCAGTTGCCGCCTTCCTGCAACTCGAATTATTTAGAGTATATTAAGAAAATCAGTGCTCTTCGGACGCCATCGACAGATAGACAATCGTCAGAACCATGAAGATAAAGGCTTGTAACGTAATAATCAGTATGTGGAAGATAGCCCAAGGTAAACTGAGCATCCACTGTGACCACCACGGCAACAGGCCAGCAATCAGGATGAAGATCAACTCACCCGCATACATGTTGCCGAACAGTCGCAGACCGAGTGAAACCGGTTTGGACAGCAGGCTGACACCTTCCAGAATTAAGTTAACTGGAATAAATATCGGGTGATTGAACGGCTGCATAGTTAATTCTTTTACGAAACCGCCTACACCTTTCATTTTAATGCTATAGAACAGGATCAGGATGAATACACCCAATGCCATGGACAAGGTAATGCTCACGTCAGCAGTAGGAACCACACGCAGTGCTGGTAATCCAAAGACATGCTCGCCGATGTAAGGCAGTAAATCGATTGGCAGTAAGTCCATCATGTTCATCAATAAAACCCAAACAAACACGGTCAGGGCTAATGGTGCGATGACTTTACTTTTGCCGTGGTACATATCCCGAACACTGTTATCGACAAAACCGATAATTAGCTCAACAGCTGTCTGCAATTTGCCAGGTACACCACTGGTGGCACCCGCCGCAACTTTGCGGAATACAAACAGAAAAGCTAACCCCAGCACGACAGAGAAGAACAAAGAGTCAATGTTCAACGTCCAGAACGTTGCAGGGCCAGGTGAGTGGGGATTGACCAACTCAAAGGTACGCAGGTCCAACTGAAGGTTATTCAGGTGGTGTCCTATGTAGTCCCTTGGAGTAGAGATTTCTCCTGATGCAGACATGATGCCTCTTACCCTTTTGTAGTTAAATGCGATAACCGCTAAATACGATAACTGTTAAGTACGGTAGCCGCTAATCACGGCCGGTGCCAATATCTGCACAATCAGCACCGCTAAATAGGTTAAGCCAAGTGGGGCAAATGCTGCTTTAAACAGCCCTAATGCCACAATCAGCAAAATTATCGTCACGATAACTTTTAACCCTTCGCCAATGGCAAACGACCACGCAACACGACCTGGAGCAGCTGTGTCTACTTGATGGCGGCAAGCAAACAACATAAACATCACGCTGGGCAACCAGGCTGCCAGCCCTCCTGCCAGAGCAGAAGCACTCCATTCCAGGCTTTTAAAACCAAAAGCAGCGCTGAGAACAACAAAAGTCATTAACTGCAGTAACAGCAACTTTCGTGCAATTTTCCCACTGTAAAGGGACACAGGCATGACGTTTGTTCTCTCTGAACCACACTAAGGGTATGCTGAGTGAGGTATAAAACTGCTTTTTACCCCACTGAGTCAAGCAGCAAAAAACGAGCAAATTATACGGGCCACTCAAACGAATTCAATCGATAAGTAGCGAAAAGGTGAACAATTATTTAAATTTTATTCTTTACGGCTATTTTCACAAGAAAAGCCTCGGAATAAATATCTCATTTATTTGTCTGACGATTCCAACCATTATCAATAAATCGTCGTATCGATCACATAACTTAAAACAAAACAGATTTATATCCCATAAAGCTTCACTTTGTCTTTAACGAAAAGAGCCATTAAAACTTTTATAAATCATAATGTTAAAATTAAAACATTATCGAACAACCTAGCTACTTAGTAAAAACGTCCCATTGACATTTCCGATTATATTCTTGTAACAGTATGGATACATAAAAAGAGGCCATGTGTGAGTAAAGTAATGACTAAAGTTATTATTTGACCGCTTTCAATATAGTCATACCACATGTTACTGCTGATTTTGTAAACAACACGTGAAATATAATCGATCCAAACGAGAGTAAGAGAATAAATACTCACCAACATTGAAAACAATAAATCAGATAAATGTACGGTAGCCCACTAAGGATTTATTACATTTTTTTGATAAATAGCAAAGTTAGTTTGACTTAAGAATGACCAGATGACGCTCACCTTCCAACTCAGGCACTTGCAATCGCACAACCGACTCAAGGGCTATTCCAGCGGGCAGTGTCACTAATTCATCATCAGGCCTTACCCCTTTAAGCGCATAAAAACGCCCTTCAGGTTTAGCTGGCAGATGGTGACACCAAGACAGCATATCCTGTAGTGATGCAAATGCACGGCTTATTACGCCATCGAATGGCAGTTGTGCGGCGAACTCCTCAACCCGGCTTTGTACTGGCTCGATATTGCTTAAGCCTAATTCGTGCTGTACTTGGCGGAGAAAGCGCACGCGCTTACCCAGACTATCGAGCAACGTAAAATGCGCGTCAGGACGCACAATGGCCAGTGGGATACCAGGAAGTCCTGGACCGGTGCCAACATCGATAAACCGGCTACCTTGCAAGTGTGGATTAACCACAATGCTGTCCAGAATATGCCGGACCAACATTTGCTGTGGATCACGAACAGAAGTCAGATTATAGGCTTTGTTCCACTTATGCAGCAGTTCCACATAGCCTATCAGCTGTAATTTTTGCTGATCGGGTAACTCAATATCTGCGGCGTTGAGTAGAGAATTTAATTTTTTTAACACAACAATTTCCCCTGACCAAAAAGTGTTTAGTCAGCATGTAAAGGGCCAATACGAGGAATGATAATCTAGCTTAGCAGTAGTTTGAATCGTTAGTTGTGGTCTGAAAATCGAGCATAATCGGCCGTGCTGTCTATCTTTCGCAGCACAGCCAAATCTGATTGTTATGCACTGCGGCGTAACAACCCCTGTTTTTTCAGCCAAACTAACAAAATAGAGATGGCCGCTGGGGTGATTCCCGAAATGCGCGAAGCTTGCCCGATCGAGTTAGGTTTATGATCATTCAGCTTAGCGATGACTTCATTCGACAGCCCAGACACTTGTTGATAATCAAGATCCGCTGGCAATAGCGTGTTCTCATTGCGTAGCTGTTTTTCAATTTCTTCCTGCTGACGGGCAATATAACCTTCATATTTGACCTGAATTTCAACTTGATCCGCAGCTTGAGGATCCGTTAATGCCGGGCCGAAAGAGGGTAAGGTCGTCAACAAGCGGTAGTCAATTTCAGGGCGGCGCAGTAATTCTTCACCATTGGCTTCTTTTGACAACGGCGCTTTCAGCAACGCATTGATCTCAGATACGTTCTCGGAGTGAGGATGTACCCAAATATCACGCAGACGCTGGCGTTCTTTTTCGATTTGCTCAATTTTTTTGCTGAAATGTGCCCAGCGAGCATCATCAACCAGCCCCAATTTACGGCCCATCTCAGTCAGGCGTAAATCCGCGTTATCTTCACGTAACATCAAGCGATATTCAGCCCGTGAGGTAAACATGCGATAGGGTTCTTTGGTTCCCAAGGTGCTTAAATCGTCCACCAGCACGCCAAGGTAAGCTTCATCGCGACGAGGTGACCATCCATCTTCATCGTTAGCGAAACGGCCCGCATTAAGCCCCGCAAGCAGCCCTTGAGCCGCAGCTTCCTCATAGCCGGTAGTGCCATTGATTTGCCCAGCAAAGAACAGACCATGAATATATTTGCTCTCCAGTGTCGGTTTCAAATCACGTGGATCGAAGAAATCATACTCAATGGCATAGCCTGGCCGAACGATGCGTGCATTTTCCAGCCCTTTCATCGAACGAACAATTTGCATCTGGACATCGAAAGGCAAACTGGTCGAAATACCGTTCGGGTAGATCTCATTACTGGTCAAACCTTCTGGTTCAAGGAAGATCTGATGTGAATTACGATCGGCAAAGCGCATCACTTTGTCTTCGATCGATGGGCAGTATCGCGGCCCGATCCCTTCAATGATCCCAGCATACATTGGGCTACGATCCAGGTTATTGCGGATCACTTCATGCGTTTTTTCATTGGTGTAGGTGATGTGACACGCCATCTGCTCAGGATGCTGCTCAGCATTGCCGAGGAAGGAGAAAACTGGAATTGGCGTATCGCCCAACTGAGGGGCTAACTGGCTAAAATCGATTGTTCGTGCATCAATACGCGGTGGTGTACCCGTCTTCAGGCGATTGACTCGTAACGGTAATTCTCGTAGACGCTGTGACAATGAGATTGACGGTGGATCACCAGCTCGACCACCGCTGTAGTTTTCCAGCCCAATGTGAATTTTGCCATCAAGGAAAGTACCGACGGTGAGAACCACCGCTTTAGCGCGAAATTTCAGGCCCATTTTAGTAATCGCACCAACAACGCGATCATTTTCAACAATCAGATCTTCTACCGGTTGCTGGAAGATCATCAAGTTAGGCTGATTTTCGAGTGCAGTACGAACTGCTTGGCGATACAGGACGCGGTCAGCTTGAGCACGGGTCGCTCTTACCGCTGGCCCTTTGCTGGCGTTTAGTATCCTAAACTGAATCCCGGCGAGGTCGGTTGCTTTCGCCATCAGGCCGCCTAGAGCATCGATCTCTTTGACCAAATGTCCCTTACCGATACCGCCGATCGCTGGGTTACAAGACATCTGTCCCAGTGTGTCGATGTTATGCGTCAGCAATAAGGTCTGACGTCCCATGCGTGCCGCTGCCATTGCAGCTTCCGTGCCGGCATGGCCACCACCAATGATGATGACGTCAAATTGATCTGGATAAAACATGGTACTGCACCTCGCCGTTATGCGAATTTCTGTGTTTGCCCTAGGGTGGGGGATTCTACTCAAGTTTAGACGATCGACCAAGTAGCTTAGGATCCCCCTTAATTAAAAGAAGATCTTTTTATTTAAAGATCTCTTTATTAGATCTCTTATTAGGATCCTGATCCTCTGTGGATAAGTGCTTATTCACATGAAAGATCATAGGATTAAGGACGATCGATTGCTGTGAATGATCGGTGATCCTATTGCGTATAAGCTGGGATCTAAATGGCATGTTATGCACAGGCACTTTGAGGTCACAAGGTTGTTATGTGGATATGTACTGGTTTTACCCTGCTTTCAAGCATACTTATACACATTCGTTCGCGTGATCTTTAAGCAAATTAGAGTAAATTAATCCAATTTTTAACCCAAACCTCTGCTGGATCCTCCGGTATCTCATGTTGAATGACGTCAATTTCTAAAATATCACCCAACCTTTTTGCTCCTCGAAGGATCAACTGTTGATCCAATTGTCTTACAGCACCGCAAAAAGTGTCATATTCAGAACTGCCCAAACCAACAGCACCAAAGCGAACTTGAGAGAGATCCGGTTTCTGTTCTTCGATTTTTTCTAATAATGGTTGAAGGTTATCTGGGAGATCGCCTGCGCCATGAGTTGATGTGACAATTAACCACATACCATTAAGTGTCAGTTCGTCTAATTCAGGACCATGAAGCGTTTCTGTGGTGAAACCCGCTTCTTCTAATTTCTCAGCTAAATGTTCAGCAACGTATTCAGCACTGCCGAGCGTACTGCCACTGATCAAGGTAATGTCAGCCATAAAGAACCCAACCGAAGTAATGAGCCGGTATTGTACGCTGTGAATCAGCTGGGATCTACCTGTGGATAATGTGGGTATAGTTATTTAAGGTTTAAGGCACAATGGTACGCATTATGGGGTTTTGCAGGGAGATTAGCGTCTCAGTTGATTGGATCTCATCGATAGTCTGGATCTTGTTGATAAGTACTTGTTGGAGCGCATCTATCGATTTACACATCACCTTAATAAAGATGCTGTAATGACCCGTTGTGTAATACGCCTCGACAACTTCTTCTAAACTTTCCAGTTTTTTCAGCGCTGACGGGTAGTCCTTCGCACTTTTCAAGATAATGCCGATAAAGCAGCACACGTCATAACCCAGCTGTTTTGGATTAACGTGAACGCAAGCCGCGGTGATGATTCCTGCCTGACGCATTTTCTCCACCCGCACATGAATGGTGCCTGGGCTGACACCAAAGTTTTTCGCCAATTCAGCGTAAGGTGTGCGCGCATTTTCCATTAATGCGTTTAGGATGCCGCGATCGAGATTATCGATTTGATAAATTTCACTCATATTAGCCCCCTTTTTTTATCGATTATTTAATTATAGCGCCATAAAAATGAATGATTAAAAGTGAAAAGGCAATATTTGTTATTGGATATTGAATTTAGTGCTCATTCTGTTGCTTAATCGATGACAAGCCAAACGGCACAACCTAATTTGCATGATAAACAATAACGAATTGAGATAACGGCAATGAAAAAACAATTTATCCAAAAACAACAACAAATCAGCTTCGTAAAATCTTTCTTTTCTCGCCAGTTGGAACAACAACTGGGTCTGATTGAAGTTCAGGCACCTATTCTGAGCCGCGTAGGCGATGGCACCCAAGATAACCTTTCCGGTTCAGAAAAAGCGGTTCAGGTCAAAGTGAAAACCTTGCCAGATGCTACTTTTGAAGTTGTACATTCATTAGCTAAATGGAAACGCAAAACCTTAGGTCGCTTCGATTTTGGTGCTGACCAAGGTCTGTACACCCATATGAAAGCATTACGCCCTGATGAAGATCGCCTAAGTGCTATTCACTCGGTGTATGTTGATCAGTGGGACTGGGAGCGCGTAATGGGTGACGGCGAACGTAACCTAGCGTACCTGAAGTCCACCGTTAACAAAATTTATGCCGCCATAAAAGAGACGGAAGCCGCTGTTAGCGCCGAATTCGATATCAAACCTTTCTTACCTGCACAGATTCACTTCGTGCATAGCGAAACCCTGCGTTCTCGCTTCCCTGATTTGGATGCCAAAGGCCGTGAACGTGCTATTGCCAAAGAGTTGGGGGCGGTATTTCTGATCGGTATCGGTGGCAAATTGGCTGATGGTCAATCTCATGATGTGCGTGCACCGGATTATGATGACTGGACGTCGCCGAGTGCGGAAGGTTTTGCTGGGCTGAACGGCGACATTATTGTCTGGAACCCAGTACTGGAAGACGCTTTTGAAATTTCATCCATGGGGATTCGTGTCGACGCCGAAGCGCTGAAACGTCAGTTGGCTCTGACTGCTGATGAAGATCGTCTGAAACTGGAGTGGCACCAATCACTGCTGAATGGCGAAATGCCGCAAACTATCGGTGGTGGTATCGGTCAATCCCGCTTAGTCATGTTATTGCTGCAACAGCAACATATTGGTCAGGTTCAATGTGGCGTGTGGGGGCCAGAAATTAGCGAGAAAGTCGCTGGCCTACTGTAATACTTTTAGGTTTGATATCTCTCTATTTTCCCAACCCGCTATTGTTGCATAAGCATAGCGGGTTTTTAATGTTAGCCCGTTTTTACTCTATGCTGTAGATGGCATAATGACATGCCTCATATAATGTCTTCTTTATATATCACTACATGCAAGGTCGCTAACGTTATGGCCCTAATTCATCCCATTAAACACTATTTGCATGCCCGCCCAAGATTGCTTTTCTCCGTTGGTGCGGGAGTTGTCACTTATTTCCTGCTGCCAACGCATTACACGCTATTACTGCGTCTGATGGTGAGCTGGAATGTCTCAGCTTGGCTCTATTTACTCTTTTTATGGCTGCAACTTTTACGGACCAATCCAGCGAAAATCAGCAAGATAGCCAAGGTACAGGATGAAAGTGCCAGTATGGTACTGAGTATTGTCAGCATGGCGTGTCTGGCCAGTATTCTGGTGATTTTGTTTGAATTGAGCACTGCCAATCAGCTGTCGGGTTCAGCTAAGGCATTTCACTTAATATTGACGGGGATGACGTTGTTGGTGTCGTGGCTATTATTACCGACCGCTTTTACCATGCATTATGCCCACTTATTTTATCTGCCTCGGGATAAGTCAGAGACGATCCTCCCTCTTCTTTTTCCCAAAGAGATCACCACGCCTTCCTATTGGGATTTTCTTTATTTCTCATTCACTATTGGCGTGGCTTCGCAAACTGCGGATGTTTCCACTGGCACATCAGATATCCGTCGCGTCGTATTATTGCAGTCCGTACTCTCCTTCATTTTTAATATGACGATCTTGGGGTTGTCGATTAATGTGGGTGCTGGCTTGCTAAATTAGCGCTTCCAGCGGCGCATTAAACGGCTTTTCAAACCGGTATCAAAGCGCCAGATATGATCAAAAATACGCATGATACCGGGCTTGCCATAGGCTGACATCGCCACCGCATGAAAGCGGTGCTGGTGGGCTTGCTGCTGGATTTTTATCTTTCGAATTAATTCGTCAGGTAGGCGTTGGGCAATAAAATCTGAAATGATCACCGCGTCAGCGTCATACCACTCTCTCTCCTCCATTTTACTGAGGGTGCTGGCTAAGCAGGCTGCCAGATCAGTACCGCCACTAAAATGTTGACTCAGAAAACGAATCGCCTGTTCGATGCCACTGGCTGATGATAACTCGTAGTGAATGATTTCAGTGGCAAATAGCATGATGTAGCAGCGGCGATTATCCGCCAGCGCAATACGCAGCAGTGCCAGACAAAATGCCTTGGCGCACTGCTCGTTAAATCCCCCCATGGAGCCTGAGGTATCAACGCAAATGATAAATGGGCCACGGGGTTGTTCGTCGTTGCTTTTAAGGCTGACCGGCCGTTGTAAGGTTTTTTCCTGCCAGTTATCACCCTGCAAGCGGTAGGTGAGCAAGCGCCGTTCCAGCAAGCGGCGATAAAACTCAAACTCCAATTCACTCATCCCCAACATCACCAGCTCAGTGGGCAGCAATCGCAAAATATCATTGCTCTGATGAATACCACTAACCTCTTCTGGCACGGTATCCGGTTGGCGTACCATCACAGTGTAAGGCTCATAGCGGGCATCTGGTGTAGGTTGTGCTTTGGCTGAGCGGCTGCGGCCCAGTTGCTCGGCTAATTGCTGCAATTCCGGTTGTTGTTGCAGAAAGTCGCCGTATTGCAGCAACAATTGATAATCACCGCGCTGTAAATGGCTATGACTCATATCCCAAAGCCGCCCAGCGGCACCGTCATTGGTGGCCAATATCGGTTCCAATGCACCACTGAGCGCCAATCGCTGTTGTAATTCAGCCAGCAGTTGCTCTCGCTCTTGCTCCAGCAATTGGTGGTGAATAGTGATGGTTTGTAGTGTCAGACTGACACGCCAGCGCTGTAAAAATAGGGCTTGCAGGCTATCGCCCGTTTGCGGATTTCTCGTTAGATCCGCGCTTTGTAGCAATGTGTTCGCTTGTACCGCAAAGGGCGAATGCATTTGCTGTAGCTGTGCCACGATATCCGGCAAGTGGGCATAAAATAGTGGACTACTCTCCAACTGGCTCTGCTGGTATAAAGCAAACTCATTCGCCAGACTGGGGGGCGCTTTTGCCTCACGGATACGCTGCTGCAAGTTTTGCTTCCAGCCGGGGATATCCTTCATTAACGCCCGCTTAATGCGCGGGAATTTTTCGAAGAATAGCGCCAGTTGTGGTGACGCCAGTAATCCCACCACCATCTCTTCAATAAGCTCGCCTTCACTTATTGATAGCAGCAGATCCAGTGTAGCCAGGCTGAGCATCGATCAATGTCCGCGCAGTTTTTGTTGTTGCTGCTTCAGTTGATCTGCAACCTGCAACAAGCTGGCTTCTATTTTGGCCAGCCAAGCGGATGGCGTGAACAGGCAGGGTTGATGCTGGCTGAATAAGCGCCGTTGCTCGGTCAGGCTATTATCCAGTTCAGTTAATGCCACCAGCAACTCTGGCGGCACACTGGTTGTCGCCACGCCGGGTTGTGACAGTATCGATGTCTGGCGGCTGACATCTAGCACCGTGATATGAAGCTGCTCATCAATTTCTGCATCAATGGAGTGGGCATAGCCGACCCCATTTAATTTCGCCCGCAACACGCCCCCTTTGTTCAACCATTGAGCGAGCGCATCTTTCTCTATTTGCAGATGATTGACCTGAATATCATGTAAGGTCAGGGGCTTTTGCAGCAAAAGTGTCAGCGTGCTCTCGGTGAGTGAATCGGGCAGCCCATATTGTGGTTTACGGCTAAACATGCCGCTTTGTTTGGTCACGGTGAGCGCTTGATGGTCACTTTGTTGCTGCTGGTGCTGCAACCATTGGCCTTGAATATGTTGCAGCTTCATTAATAGATTTTGCTGCTGATATCCCTGCTCAGTTAACAGCTGCTCAAGCTGTTGTTGTAGCAGCTTCAGGGAACTAAGGTCATGCCACAGGCAATCTTTCAGTAAAATTAAGTCGATGGGCGTCACCTCATTTCGGCCACTGAAAAAGGCGCTGGCTTGCAGTAGGCGTAGTGCCTTTTTCCATCGTCGATCAGAGACATAAGGAGCTTGCTCTTGCGCACTGAGCCGTTGACGTAACTGGAAAATAAGCTCAAAACAGTGATCGGGTAAGGCGGTTTTGTCGATCAGCGGCTGCCACTGATAAAACTCGTCATCGCTGATGCTGAGATTTTCGGCCACTGGATTATGATTTTCATCTTGGCGGCTGAGCAGTAATGAGCGAAAATTTTGCTTCTCTTGCACGCGATCCAGCCACAGGCGGATCAGCATGCGGTCATACAGTGCTTCCAGACTGCTGTCCGCATCTGGTAATTCGTTGGAGGCGGTCACCAGTAAGCGCATCGGGATGCTGTCCTCCCGATCACCATTACGAAAACGCCGTTCGTTAATGGCGGTCAGCAAGGTGTTTAGGATGGCGGGGCCGGCTTTCCAGATTTCATCAAGAAAGACGATTTCAGCTTCCGGCAGATAACCGGCGGTCATGCGCTGGTAGCGCCCCTCTTCTTTCAGCGCCTGAATAGAGAGTGGGCCAAACACCTCTTCTGGCGTCGAAAAACGGGTCATCAGGTATTCAAATGCTCTGGCATTGCGGAAGGCAAATTTCAGGCGGCGAGCAATTAAGCTTTTGGCAATGCCCGGCGGGCCGAGCAGGAATACACTCTCACCACTGAGCGCAGCCAGCAAACACAAGCGGATAGCTTCCTGTCTTTCATACAGACCACTTTCAAGGGCACTGCTCAAGCGGGAGATTCTTTCTGCTAATTGCGATGATTGCGCCATAATTGCTCTACATGTTCCATTAGTTGATTGATTTTTACCTGATATAGGGGAATAAATCCTCTTTTTCTTAGTGGGATAGCTTGTTTTTCTTAATGGGATAGCTCGTTGATTCGTAGAATTTTTATGTCATAAGTGATTTGTGGTTGGCCTTTTTGGGGTATTTTAGTCGCCTTATTTAAGAGTAGGCAATCCATTGAAATCGTGCATACTGTGCGCCTTTTGATGGGCATATTAAGAATACAGCGTCGGCTAATGCGGTTCTTTAACGCCCGCATCAGCTTATGGATGTTCTCGCAAAAAGAAATTAATTATGAGCACAGAACATAAACAGTCTTTATCGGCGGTAACCCTGGCAGCAATAGGGGTGGTTTACGGTGATATTGGTACCAGCCCGCTCTATACCTTGAGAGAGTGCTTTTCTGGTCATTATGGTTTTGATGTCCGCCCGGATGTGGTGTTTGGCTTTTTATCGCTGATTTTCTGGATGCTCATCCTGATCGTCTCGGTTAAATATCTGACCTATGTCATGCGTGCGGATAACGCCGGTGAAGGGGGCATTTTAACGTTAATGTCTTTGGCCGGGCGCAATACGTCTTCCCGAGCCACCTCAATACTGGTCATTCTTGGGTTGATAGGCGGCAGCTTCTTTTATGGTGAGGTGGTCATCACCCCAGCAATATCGGTGATGTCAGCTATCGAAGGGCTAGAAATTGCCGCACCGGCACTTGATCCCTATATTGTCCCCTGCTCTATTGCGGTGTTAACCCTGCTGTTTGTGATTCAAAAACACGGCACCGGCAGCGTCGGTAAATTATTCGCCCCAGTGATGCTGGTATGGTTTTTGACCATCGCACTGTTGGGCCTACGCAGTATTATCGCCAATCCAGAAGTTCTGTCTGCGCTGAATCCCAAATGGGCGATCGGTTTCTTTACGGAATATAAAGCGGTGTCGTTCTATGCCCTTGGCGCGGTGGTGCTGGCGATAACTGGGGTGGAAGCGCTGTATGCCGATATGGGCCACTTTGGTAAATTCCCTATCCGCTTGGCGTGGTTTACCGTGGTTTTACCGTCATTGGTGCTGAACTATTTTGGGCAGGGCGCACTACTGCTGAAAAACCCAGAAGCCATCAAAAACCCCTTCTTCTTGTTAGCCCCTGACTGGGCATTGATTCCACTGCTAATTCTGGCGACGTTGGCGACAGTGATTGCCTCTCAAGCGGTTATTTCTGGTGTCTTCTCACTGACTCGACAAGCCGTGCGGTTAGGTTATTTGCCACCGATGCGCATTATCCATACGTCCGAAATGGAGTCCGGCCAGATCTATATTCCGGTTATTAATTGGACTCTGTATCTGGCGGTGGTGCTGGTGATTGTCGGCTTCGAGCGCTCCAGTAATCTGGCGGCCGCTTATGGAATCGCGGTCACTGGAACCATGGTGATAACCAGTATTCTGTTCTGCACCGTGGCGCTGAAAAACTGGCACTGGAACCGCGCCTTTGTCGGTTGCTTGCTGGTGGTTTTGCTGATTATAGATATCCCGATGTTTTCAGCCAACGCATTGAAATTGTTCTCCGGCGGTTGGTTGCCGCTCTCTCTGGGCCTGGTGATGTTTATCATCATGACTACCTGGAAGAGCGAACGTTTCGGATTGCTGCGTCGTATGCATGAACACGGTCATTCACTGGAAGCAATGATTGCGTCGTTGGAGAAATCACCCCCCGTGCGGGTCACTGGAACTGCGGTGTATATGTCGCGGGCAATGAATGTGATTCCTTTCGCGCTACTGCATAACCTCAAACATAACAAAGTGCTCCATGAGCGCGTGGTCTTACTGACATTGCGAACCGAGGACGCCCCTTACGTTCACAACGTGAAGCGGGTGACCATCGAGCAGCTTTCGCCGACCTTCTGGCGGGTGGTGGCGAGTTATGGTTGGCGCGAAACGCCGAATGTGGAGGAGATCTTCCATCGCTGCGGTCTGGAAGGCTTGCCGTGCCAGATGATGGAAACCTCGTTCTTTATGTCCCACGAGTCGCTCATCCTGACTCGGCGGCCATGGTATCTGTTCCTGCGCGGCAAGCTGTTTATTGCCCTCAGCCGTAACGCGCTACGCGCTGCGGATCAGTTTGAAATCCCCCCTAACCGAGTCATTGAGTTAGGGACGCAGGTAGAGATTTAACCTGAAAGGCCGTTAATCATAGCGGCCTTTTTCACATCTATAACTTCCACTTTTCTTTTGTGCAGCGAAACGTTTCGATGGCGATCACAATTTCATCAAATTGAGTTTGCCTTCTGCGGCCATTTTTCTAAACTCAGTATCAGCGAAACGTTTCGCTGTTGGAGTCGAAAATGAAAAAAGGCGCATTACTGAATTCTGATATTTCCGCTGTTATCTCCCGCTTGGGTCATACCGATCAGGTTGTGATAGGTGATGCGGGGCTGCCCATACCGGCAACCACCACACGTATCGATCTGGCACTGACACGAGGCGTCCCTGGTTTCCTCCAGGTTCTTGAGGTGGTGACGCAAGAAATGCAGGTTGAGAGTGCGTACCTTGCGGAGGAGATCGTTAAAAATAATCCGCAACTCCATGAAGCGTTACTCGCCCAGTTAACACAACTTGAGCAACACCAGGGAAACCAAATTGTTTTGCGCTATATCAGCCATGAAGCTTTTAAAGAGCAAACCAAACAAAGCCGGGCAGTGATTCGTAGTGGGGAGTGTTCCCCCTTTGCTAACATCATTCTTTGCTCCGGCGTAACCTTCTGAGGCATTTATGCAACCTTTGCTGCAACTGAAAGGGATTGATAAAGCCTTTCCCGGCGTCAAAGCACTCTCCGGTGCGGCGCTCAGTGTCTATCCTGGCAGGGTGATGGCACTGGTTGGCGAAAATGGGGCCGGAAAATCGACCATGATGAAAGTGCTGACCGGCATCTACAGTAAGGATGCCGGCAGTCAGCATTTCATGGGGCAAGAAGTGGTGTTTAATGGGCCAAAAGCGTCGCAGGAAGCGGGCATTGGCATTATTCATCAGGAACTTAACCTGATCCCGCAGTTAACCATTGCAGAAAATATCTTCTTAGGGCGCGAGTTTGTTAATCGCTTTGGCGGCATCGACTGGAAAAAGATGTATGCCGAAGCGGATTTACTGCTGGCGCGCCTTAATATTCATTACAGCAGCCACCGGCTGGTGGGTGAGCTCTCCATTGGTGATCAGCAGATGGTGGAGATCGCCAAAGTGCTGAGCTTTGAATCCAAAGTCATCATCATGGATGAGCCAACCGACGCCTTAACCGATACCGAAACCGCCTCTTTATTTAATGTCATCAACGAGTTGAAAGCAGAAGGTCGCGGCATTGTTTATATCTCTCATCGGCTAAAAGAGATTTTTGAGATTTGTGACGACGTTACCGTCTTCCGCGATGGGCAGTTTATCGCGGAAAAACCGGTTAACGCGCTGACGGAAAACTCACTGATTGAGATGATGGTTGGCCGAAAATTAGAAGAGCAATACCCGCGTCTAAATTTACCCCGTGGCGAAAAACGTTTACAGGTCAAACAGCTGTGCGGCCCTGGCGTGAAAAATGTCAGTTTTACCCTGTACAGTGGCGAGATCCTCGGCGTGGCGGGTTTGATGGGCGCAGGTCGCACTGAGCTGATGAAAATCATCTACGGTGCGCTGCCACGTAAGTCCGGCTTTATTATGCTGGATGGTCGCGAAGTGGTGACCCATTCACCGCAGGATGGTTTGGCAAACGGCATCGTTTATATTTCTGAAGACCGTAAGCGGGATGGCTTAGTGCTGGGAATGTCAGTGAAAGAGAATATGTCTTTGACGGCATTACGTTATTTCAGCCGTGCGGGCGGTTCGCTCAAGCACGCAGATGAACAACTGGCGGTCGCGGATTTCATTCGCTTATTTAATATCAAAACGCCGTCGATGGAACAGCCGATTGGTTTGTTATCCGGCGGTAACCAACAGAAAGTCGCGATTGCGCGCGGCTTGATGACCCGTCCGAAAGTGCTGATCCTCGATGAACCCACGCGCGGGGTAGACGTCGGGGCTAAAAAAGAGATCTACCAGTTAATCAACCAATTCAAGCAAGAAGGGCTGAGCATCATTCTGGTCTCCTCCGAAATGCCGGAAGTGCTCGGCATGAGTGACCGTATTCTCGTGATGCATGAAGGCCAGCTAAGCGGCGAGTTCTCGATTGAACAGGCGACCCAAGAAGTGTTGATGGCAGCTGCCGTTGGCAAGCAATCTTTTGATAAGCAAAAGCTTAGTGAGCAGGAGTAATCAGATATGAGTTCCCAGACGATCCAGACAAAACGCTGGTTCAGCAAAGAATGGTTATTAGAACAAAAATCACTGATTGCGCTGCTGGTGCTGATTGCTGTGGTTTCGTCACTAAGCCCAAACTTTTTCACCCTGAATAACCTGTTTAACATTCTCCAGCAGACCTCCGTCAACGCCATTATGGCGGTGGGGATGACGCTGGTTATCCTGACTTCTGGCATTGATCTGTCGGTGGGGTCATTACTGGCGCTGACTGGCGCGGTGGCGGCCTCGATTGTCGGTTTAGAAGTGAATGCCATGGTAGCGGTGGCTGCTGCATTGGCATTGGGGGCGTTTATTGGCGGCATTACCGGGGTGATTGTCGCCAAAGGTAAAGTGCAGGCGTTTATCGCCACTCTGGTCATGATGCTGTTACTGCGTGGTGTGACCATGGTTTACACCAATGGTAGCCCGGTCAATACCGGTTTTACTGAGGTGGCAGATACCTTTGGCTGGTTCGGTATTGGTCGTCCTTTTGGTATTCCAACCCCTATCTGGTTGATGGCTATCGTCTTTATTGCCGCATGGTACATGTTGCACCACACCCGTTTGGGCCGCTATATCTATGCCTTGGGCGGTAATGAGTCAGCCACACGGCTCTCTGGTATCAGCGTCGATAAAGTTAAAATTATTGTTTATTCACTATGTGGATTGTTAGCGGCACTGGCGGGGATTATCGAAGTGGCCCGTTTGTCGTCAGCACAACCCACAGCCGGTACCGGTTATGAACTGGATGCAATCGCCGCGGTGGTTCTGGGCGGAACCAGTCTTGCTGGGGGGAAAGGGCGGATCGTCGGCACGCTGATCGGCGCGCTAATCCTCGGCTTCTTAAATAACGGCTTAAATTTATTGGGTGTCTCCTCTTACTACCAAATGATCGTCAAAGCAGTGGTTATTTTGCTTGCGGTGTTGGTAGATAACAAAAGCAGCAAATAACCTCTCTCCCTACAGGAATTGTGACCATGAAAATGAAGAAATTGGCTACCTTGATCTCTGTTGTTGCATTGAGCGCGACTGTGAGTGCTAACGCGCTGGCAAAAGACACTATCGCCTTGGTGGTTTCCACGCTAAATAACCCATTCTTTGTTTCAATGAAAGACGGTGCGCAAAAAGAAGCCGATAAGCTGGGTTATAACCTGGTGGTATTGGATTCACAAAACAACCCAGCTAAAGAGCTAGCGAATGTGCAGGACTTAACAGTTCGTGGCACAAAAATACTGCTGATTAACCCAACTGACTCTGATGCGGTGGGTAACGCGGTGAAAATGGCTAATCAGGCGAACATTCCGGTCATCACCCTTGATCGTCTGGCTAACGCCGGCACCGTGGTGAGCCACGTGGCATCTGATAACCGTTTCGGCGGCAAAATGGCCGGTGACTTCATTGCCAAGAAATTGGGTAGTGATGCCAAAGTTATTCAGCTGGAAGGGATTGCAGGAGCCTCTGCGGCTCGTGAACGTGGCGAAGGCTTTAAGCAGTCGATGGAAAAAAACAAATTCCAGCTGTTGGCCAGCCAGCCTGCTGACTTTGACCGCACCAAGGGTTTGAACGTCATGCAGAACTTGCTGACCGCGCATCCAACTGTACAAGCGGTATTTGCTCAGAACGATGAAATGGCGCTGGGTGCACTGCGCGCCTTGCAAACTGCGGGCAAAACCGATGTGCTAGTGGTCGGTTTTGATGGCACCGACGATGGGATCAAAGCGGTTGAGAGCGGAAAATTGGGTGCTACCATCGCTCAACGCCCAGACCAGATTGGTGTCATCGGCATCCAAACTGCGGACAAAGTGTTGAAAGGCGAAAAAGTGCCAGCTGTTATCCCAGTTGACTTGAAATTAGTCACCAAATAATAAAAGAAGAAAAGCAGGGCATTACGTCACCGTCGCGGTAATCTGGGCGGTGGCGTCATTCACAAAGGAATAAATACGATGGGTAAGCTGGTGGTCTTGGGAAGCATCAATGCCGACCATATTCTGAATATTGAGCAGTTTCCACGTCCGGGTGAAACGGTGATCGGGAAGCAGTATAACGTTGCTTTCGGTGGTAAAGGCGCTAATCAGGCTGTTGCCGCTGGCCGTAGTGGGGCGAAAATCGCGTTTATTGCCTGTGTGGGTGAAGATGATATTGGTGAACGGGTACGTCGGCAGTTAGCCAGCGATAATATCGATACTGCCCCTATTGAGGCGGTTGCAGGAACGACTACCGGCGTGGCGCTGATTTTCGTCAATGGTGAAGGCGAAAACGTCATTGGTATCAATGCTGGGGCTAACTCGGCAGTGACACCTGAATATCTTCGCCGCTATCAGCAGCAAGTGATTGATGCCGATGCACTCCTTATGCAGCTGGAATCCCCGCTCGATACGGTGATTGCCGCCGCTAAACTGGCAAAACAGCATCAGACGCAGGTGATTCTCAATCCGGCCCCGGCCCGTGAGCTCCCCGATGAACTGTTAACGCTGGTGGATATGATTACCCCGAATGAAACCGAAGCTGAGCGTTTAACGGGCATTCATATTGAGCAGGATGATGATGCGGCGAAAGCAGCACAAATTCTGCATGATAAAGGCATCGCTACCGTGATCATTACCTTGGGCAGTCGTGGTGTCTGGCTCAGCGAACAGGGCAACGGTAAATTAGTCGCAGGGTTCAAAGTCGATGCGGTGGATACTATTGCTGCCGGTGATACGTTCAATGGCGCATTACTGACTGCTCTATTGGAAGGCCAATCGATGGGTTTAGCCGTGCGCTTTGCTCATGCTGCTGCCGCGATTGCTGTGACTCGCCCTGGCGCGCAACCGTCCATTCCATGGCGTGCCGAGATCGATAGCTTCTTACAAGGCCAGGTATAACTTTGGCCACTATGAAAGATGTCGCCCGTTTAGCGGGCGTATCAACCTCAACTGTCTCGCATGTGATTAATAAAAACCGCTTTGTCAGCGATCCTATTCGCGACAAAGTGCAGTCTGCCATCAAACAGCTCAACTACGCCCCTTCTGCATTAGCCCGCAGTTTGAAACTCAAACAAACCCGCACCATTGGTATGCTGGTCACCGCCAGTAGCAACCCGTTTTATGCTGAAGTGGTGCGTGGCGTGGAACGCAGTTGTTATGAGCGCGGTTATAGTTTGATTCTGTGTAATACCGAAGGCGATATTGATCGCATGAGCCGAAGCATTGAAACTCTGATGCAAAAACGTGTCGATGGTTTGCTGCTGATGTGCACTGAAAGCCACCGCCCTTCCCAAGATATTCTGCGCTGTTACCCATCACTGCCGATCATTATGATGGACTGGGCCCCGTTTGAAGGGGTGAACGATGTGATTCAGGATAACTCGTTATTTGGCGGTGAAATGGCAACCTCATATTTGATTGCCAGAGGGTATACCCGAATCGCCTGCATCGCGGGCCCACAGGACAAAACACCCGCCAAAGAACGTTTGGAAGGGTACCGCCAAGCGATGACGCGCGCCGGTTTACCTGTGCTTGCCGGTTATGAAGTCGCCAGTGATTTTGAATTTGGTGGTGGGTTGGTGGCGATGAAACAATTACTTGCGCTGCCGGAACCGCCCGATGCCGTCTTTACCAGCAATGATGCCATGGCGGTGGGGGTCTATCAGGCGTTGCATCAAGCTGGATTATCGATCCCGCAAGATATGGCGGTGATTGGTTACGATGATATTGAAATCGCACAATATATGACGCCGCCACTGACCACCATCCATCAACCAAAAGATGACCTTGGCGAGCTGGCAATTGATACGCTGATTCATCGGTTGAATAACCCGGAAGCGGAACCACAAGTGTTGATTCTCACTCCCGAGCTAATTGAGCGTGGGTCGGTCGCTATCCGTTAAACCTCACTCTCAGCGGGGCGTGAGACTTTTTTCACATTGCGTCCCTGAATCAAATTGTCGCCATCTTTGGGTTTTAGTAATAGGAACACCATCGATGAAAGTAGTGTCACCACGCCCATAGTAATAAAGGTGTAGTGGAAGTGATCGACATTACCACCAAACGACAACCCATCATAAAACCGCAATACCACCGCGCTGATAGCCACCCCGAAGCTGATCGCCAGCTGTTGGGTGACGGCCAGAACACTGTTGCCTGAGCTGGCATTGTTATCGGTCAAGTCCGCCAACGTAATGGTATTCATCGCGGTGAACTGAGTCGACATTGCCATACCTAATACGAATAGTGGCAAGATCATCAACCAAGGTGACATCCCCGGTGATTGCAGGGCAAACAAGGCGATCAACACGCCGATAATGGCGGTAATGCCCACTAACACGGTGCGATAACCCAGCGAACGTAATACCTGCGTCACGGCGGATTTCGCCATCATCGAGCCAATGGCGGTCGGTGCCATCATGCAACCAGCAATAATGGCGGAATAGCCAAAACCAACCTGCAACATCAACGGCATTAAGAACGGCACACAGCCAGTCCCCAGTCGTGAGGCCACGTTACCGGCGATCCCGACAGAGAATGTACGGGTTTTAAACAGCGGCAAACCAATTAATGGATTTGGATGACCCTTGGCGTGGAATATATAAAAGAGCAACATCAATAAGCCGCCGACCAGTGTTGCGGCGGGAAGGTAAGTCGCGATGTCTGGCCGCCCCATGATTTCCAAACTCACAGATATCAAAACTAAACTGCTACCAAATAACAGGAAGCCGATAAAATCAAAGGCGCGTTTGGGCATAGTGAAATCGGGCATGTATTTACGTGCGTAAATAATCCCCAATATGCCGATTGGTATATTAAGGATAAAAATCCAGTGCCAGGTGGCGTAGGTTACCAGCAGCCCGCCCAACAGCGGCCCCATCACTGGACCGATTAATCCGGGAATAGTGACAAAATTTAATACCGGCAATAATTCACTGCGCGGGTAAGCCCGAATAAGTGCCAGTCTAGCGACGGGCATCATCATCGCCCCGCCGACACCCTGAATCACGCGGGAGGCCACCAGAAATGGCAGTGAACCTGAAAGTGCGCACAGTAACGACCCCAGCGTAAAGAGAGAGACCGCCAAAATGAAAACCCGTCGAGTGCCAAAACGGTCCGCTAGCCAACCACTCACCGGGATCAGCATGGCGACCGTCAGGGTGTAGCTGATAATCGCGGATTGCATGGTCAGTGGCGACCGATTAAGACTTTCGGCAATTGATGGCAGTGCCGTATTCAGTATGGTGGCATCCAAAGCCTGCATAAAGAAAGCCATGGCGGCTATCCAAGGAAGACCCGCCATGCTGCGCGCAGATTTTATCATTGTCCGTCCCGATTAAATTGAGTGGGCGTGAGTACCCTCTATCTCTCTATATATAGATATAAATAACATCTCGCTGCTAGTCTTTCCCTTCTAATAACACCTGACAGGCCAATAAAGCGCCTTGGCTATCCTTTGCCAGAATCGCATCGACAATATCCTGATGGTGTTGCAGCTTAATCACTTCATCGCCAGTAATGGCCCGGAAATAGCTGTGATAAACCGAACTAAACAAATTGGCGAAAGAGGTCAAAAACGGATTACCGCTGGCTTCATAGATTAATTGATGAAACTGGGCATCCACCTGAATCCATCGTTCACGATTAAAGTGAGTATGCAGCGTGCGCATCTCTGTGATTAATGAAGCTAACAGCGCCCGCTGCTTATCATCGGCATTCACCGCCGCCAGTGCACAAGCTTGAGGCTCAAGTGATGTCCTTAATATAAGAAAGTGCTGCATCACTTGATCAAAGTTTTCTCGATTCATCCACCAGGTCAGTAACTCCTGATCAAGGTAGTTCCAATTTGTTTGCGGCATCACTCGTGTGCCAATGCGTGGGCGCGGTAATAACATCCCTTTTGCGGCGAGTATTTTCACTGCTTCACGCACGGCAGTGCGGCTAACACCAAATTGCTCACCCAACTCTATCTCGCCAGGCAGTATGCTACCGGCTACATATTCACCTGCGAGAATACGCTGACCAATTTTTTCGGCCAATAGATATGAAAGATTGCGTTGGGCGGCTTGTTGTTGGGTATTGAGTTGCATGGTGATTTGTCCTATCTATCTTCTTATACTTCCATTTTACTCTACAGATTCACTCAGGGACTGAATGTTTAGCGTAATAATTGTTTAAAAACCCGGCTATTACCCCATATTTGCTGAAAAAAAACACGGTTGAAAAGTTTTTTCAAATTAGGGGTTGCAGCCTGTCAGGAACTCCCTATAATGCGCCTCCACTGACTGGGAACAACGAAACATACTTCGCCGGGTCAGGAAGAGTTTAGTAGGCGGTAACGCCGGTTCTTAAAACGAAAGTTGAAAAGAAAATCTTGACACTTCAGCGGGAAAGCGTATTATCTGCCTCCCGCGTTACCGTAAGATTCGCCGAAAGGCAAACGGGTAACGAACGCTCTTTAACAATTTATCAGACAATCTGTGTGGGCACTCGCAAGACGATATCGAAGCCTGTTTCGACAGGCAGAAATAATATCAAAGTCTTGAAGAGTGACCAAAGCAGTACACATTTGAACTTCGGTTCGAATGCATATTTGCAGAAAGTAATCTTTGAGCATCGCTATGTTAACTCATAGCAAATCAAACAAATCTTAAATTGAAGAGTTTGATCATGGCTCAGATTGAACGCTGGCGGCAGGCCTAACACATGCAAGTCGAGCGGCAGCGGGGAGTAGTTTACTACTCTGCCGGCGAGCGGCGGACGGGTGAGTAATGTCTGGGGATCTGCCTGATGGAGGGGGATAACTACTGGAAACGGTAGCTAATACCGCATGACCTCGTAAGAGCAAAGTGGGGGACCTTCGGGCCTCACGCCATCGGATGAACCCAGATGGGATTAGCTAGTAGGTGAGGTAATGGCTCACCTAGGCGACGATCCCTAGCTGGTCTGAGAGGATGACCAGCCACACTGGAACTGAGACACGGTCCAGACTCCTACGGGAGGCAGCAGTGGGGAATATTGCACAATGGGCGCAAGCCTGATGCAGCCATGCCGCGTGTGTGAAGAAGGCCTTCGGGTTGTAAAGCACTTTCAGCGAGGAGGAAGGCAGTCGTGTTAATAGCACGATTGATTGACGTTACTCGCAGAAGAAGCACCGGCTAACTCCGTGCCAGCAGCCGCGGTAATACGGAGGGTGCAAGCGTTAATCGGAATTACTGGGCGTAAAGCGCACGCAGGCGGTTTGTTAAGTCAGATGTGAAATCCCCGCGCTTAACGTGGGAACTGCATTTGAAACTGGCAAGCTAGAGTCTTGTAGAGGGGGGTAGAATTCCAGGTGTAGCGGTGAAATGCGTAGAGATCTGGAGGAATACCGGTGGCGAAGGCGGCCCCCTGGACAAAGACTGACGCTCAGGTGCGAAAGCGTGGGGAGCAAACAGGATTAGATACCCTGGTAGTCCACGCTGTAAACGATGTCGACTTGGAGGTTGTGCCCTTGAGGCGTGGCTTCCGGAGCTAACGCGTTAAGTCGACCGCCTGGGGAGTACGGCCGCAAGGTTAAAACTCAAATGAATTGACGGGGGCCCGCACAAGCGGTGGAGCATGTGGTTTAATTCGATGCAACGCGAAGAACCTTACCTACTCTTGACATCCACGGAATTTAGCAGAGATGCTTAAGTGCCTTCGGGAACCGTGAGACAGGTGCTGCATGGCTGTCGTCAGCTCGTGTTGTGAAATGTTGGGTTAAGTCCCGCAACGAGCGCAACCCTTATCCTTTGTTGCCAGCACGTAATGGTGGGAACTCAAGGGAGACTGCCGGTGACAAACCGGAGGAAGGTGGGGATGACGTCAAGTCATCATGGCCCTTACGAGTAGGGCTACACACGTGCTACAATGGCAGATACAAAGTGAAGCGAACTCGCGAGAGCAAGCGGACCACATAAAGTCTGTCGTAGTCCGGATTGGAGTCTGCAACTCGACTCCATGAAGTCGGAATCGCTAGTAATCGTAGATCAGAATGCTACGGTGAATACGTTCCCGGGCCTTGTACACACCGCCCGTCACACCATGGGAGTGGGTTGCAAAAGAAGTAGGTAGCTTAACCTTCGGGAGGGCGCTTACCACTTTGTGATTCATGACTGGGGTGAAGTCGTAACAAGGTAACCGTAGGGGAACCTGCGGTTGGATCACCTCCTTACCTAACGATACGCATTGCGTAGTGTCCACACAGATTGTCTGATGAATGTAATGAGCAAGAGCACCTGTTGATGTCGTGAGTTTCGACTCATGCTGACGCGAACGGTTAGATTTCGGTTTAATCGGTACTTCGTGTCCCCATCGTCTAGAGGCCTAGGACACTGCCCTTTCACGGCTGTAACAGGGGTTCGAATCCCCTTGGGGACGCCAATCCGATAATGTGTGAAAGACATTATCACTGAATATCTTAAAGATGACTTTAACGAGTCGTGTTTAAGATATTGCTCTTTAACAATCTGGAACAAGCTGAAAATTGAAACAATACAGCTGAAACTTATCTCTCCGTAGATGTACTGAGATGAGGAGTAACCTGTATTAGAGTCTCTCAAATAATCACAGCGCAAGATGTCTGTAAAGACACCTTCGGGTTGTGAGGTTAAGCGACTAAGCGTACACGGTGGATGCCTAGGCAGTCAGAGGCGATGAAGGGCGTGCTAATCTGCGAAAAGCGTCGGTAAGCTGATATGAAGCGTTATAACCGACGATACCCGAATGGGGAAACCCAGTGCAATTCGTTGCACTATTGCATGGTGAATACATAGCCATGCAAGGCGAACCGGGGGAACTGAAACATCTAAGTACCCCGAGGAAAAGAAATCAACCGAGATTCCCCCAGTAGCGGCGAGCGAACGGGGAAGAGCCCAGAGTCTGAATCAGTTTATGTGTTAGTGGAAGCGTCTGGAAAGTCGCACGGTACAGGGTGATAGTCCCGTACACAAAAATGCATATTCTGTGAACTCGATGAGTAGGGCGGGACACGTGACATCCTGTCTGAATATGGGGGGACCATCCTCCAAGGCTAAATACTCCTGACTGACCGATAGTGAACCAGTACCGTGAGGGAAAGGCGAAAAGAACCCCGGCGAGGGGAGTGAAATAGAACCTGAAACCGTGTACGTACAAGCAGTGGGAGCACCTTCGTGGTGTGACTGCGTACCTTTTGTATAATGGGTCAGCGACTTATATTTTGTAGCAAGGTTAACCGAATAGGGGAGCCGTAGGGAAACCGAGTCTTAACTGGGCGTCTAGTTGCAAGGTATAGACCCGAAACCCGGTGATCTAGCCATGGGCAGGTTGAAGGTTGGGTAACACTAACTGGAGGACCGAACCGACTAATGTTGAAAAATTAGCGGATGACTTGTGGCTGGGGGTGAAAGGCCAATCAAACCGGGAGATAGCTGGTTCTCCCCGAAAGCTATTTAGGTAGCGCCTCGTGAACTCATCTTCGGGGGTAGAGCACTGTTTCGGCTAGGGGGTCATCCCGACTTACCAAACCGATGCAAACTCCGAATACCGAAGAATGTTATCACGGGAGACACACGGCGGGTGCTAACGTCCGTCGTGAAGAGGGAAACAACCCAGACCGCCAGCTAAGGTCCCAAAGTCATGGTTAAGTGGGAAACGATGTGGGAAGGCATAGACAGCCAGGATGTTGGCTTAGAAGCAGCCATCATTTAAAGAAAGCGTAATAGCTCACTGGTCGAGTCGGCCTGCGCGGAAGATGTAACGGGGCTAAACCATGCACCGAAGCTGCGGCAGCGACGCTTAGGCGTTGTTGGGTAGGGGAGCGTTCTGTAAGCCGTTGAAGGTGACCTGTGAGGGTTGCTGGAGGTATCAGAAGTGCGAATGCTGACATAAGTAACGATAATGCGGGTGAAAAACCCGCACGCCGGAAGACCAAGGGTTCCTGTCCAACGTTAATCGGGGCAGGGTGAGTCGACCCCTAAGGCGAGGCTGAAAAGCGTAGTCGATGGGAAACAGGTTAATATTCCTGTACTTGGTGTTACTGCGAAGGGGGGACGGAGAAGGCTAGGCTAGCCGGGCGACGGTTGTCCCGGTTTAAGCATGTAGGCGGAGTGACTTGGTAAATCCGGTTGCTTATCAACGCTGAGGTGTGATGACGATGCACTACGGTGCAGAAGTAGTTGATGCCAAGCTTCCAGGAAAAGCCTCTAAGCATCAGGTAACATTAAATCGTACCCCAAACCGACACAGGTGGTCAGGTAGAGAATACTCAGGCGCTTGAGAGAACTCGGGTGAAGGAACTAGGCAAAATGGTGCCGTAACTTCGGGAGAAGGCACGCTGGCATTAGGTAAAGAGACTTGCTCTCGGCGCCGAAGCCAGTCGCAGATACCAGCTGGCTGCAACTGTTTAATAAAAACACAGCACTGTGCAAACACGAAAGTGGACGTATACGGTGTGACGCCTGCCCGGTGCTGGAAGGTTAATTGATGGGGTCAGCCTTACGGCGAAGCTCTTGATCGAAGCCCCAGTAAACGGCGGCCGTAACTATAACGGTCCTAAGGTAGCGAAATTCCTTGTCGGGTAAGTTCCGACCTGCACGAATGGCGTAATGATGGCCAGGCTGTCTCCACCCGAGACTCAGTGAAATTGAACTCGCTGTGAAGATGCAGTGTACCCGCGGCAAGACGGAAAGACCCCGTGAACCTTTACTATAGCTTGACACTGAACATTGAGCCTTGATGTGTAGGATAGGTGGGAGGCATTGAAGTGTGGACGCCAGTCTGCATGGAGCCAACCTTGAAATACCACCCTTTAATGTTTGATGTTCTAACTCGGCCCCGTAATCCGGGGTGAGGACAGTGTCTGGTGGGTAGTTTGACTGGGGCGGTCTCCTCCCAAAGAGTAACGGAGGAGCACGAAGGTTAGCTAATCACGGTCGGACATCGTGAGGTTAGTGCAAAGGCATAAGCTAGCTTGACTGCGAGAGTGACGGCTCGAGCAGGTACGAAAGTAGGTCTTAGTGATCCGGTGGTTCTGAATGGAAGGGCCATCGCTCAACGGATAAAAGGTACTCCGGGGATAACAGGCTGATACCGCCCAAGAGTTCATATCGACGGCGGTGTTTGGCACCTCGATGTCGGCTCATCACATCCTGGGGCTGAAGTAGGTCCCAAGGGTATGGCTGTTCGCCATTTAAAGTGGTACGCGAGCTGGGTTTAGAACGTCGTGAGACAGTTCGGTCCCTATCTGCCGTGGGCGTTGGAAGATTGAGAGGGGCTGCTCCTAGTACGAGAGGACCGGAGTGGACGAATCACTGGTGTTCGGGTTGTCATGCCAATGGCATTGCCCGGTAGCTAAATTCGGAAGAGATAACCGCTGAAAGCATCTAAGCGGGAAACTTGCCTCGAGATGAGTCTTCCCTGGGGCTTTAAGCCCCCTGAAGGAACGTTAAAGACTATGACGTTGATAGGCTGGGTGTGTAAGTGCAGCGATGCATTGAGCTAACCAGTACTAATGATCCGTGAGGCTTAACCTTACAACACCAAAGGTGTTTTGGCTATTTGAGACAAAATCGAGTGAAACGATTTTGAGCGCCATGAGTGGCGAACCCGAAAGGGTGAGTATCGGTATGATACGTATACTCTTGATTTTCAGCGAAGTTCCGAGATTGAGCTAATTGGTTTGGTATTTTGATACTGAACGGGTTGGTTAAAACAGAATTTGCCTGGCGGCCATAGCGCGGTGGTCCCACCTGATCCCATGCCGAACTCAGAAGTGAAACGCCGTAGCGCCGATGGTAGTGTGGGGTCTCCCCATGCGAGAGTAGGACACTGCCAGGCATCAAATAAACAAAACAGGCTACCCTAACGGGTGGCCTTTTTTGTTTATGGGTTTTAACAGAGAGCGACTGGAGCATGACATGCGACAAACTGCGAACGCAGTTTGAACAGCGTCTGCGCTGGCCCCGTTAGGGGTGAGACTCATCTTAAAGATGAGACGAATACTGTGGACACTGGCAGGCATCAAATAAAGTCGAGACCCCATGCCAAAAGCGTGGGGTTTTTGCTATGTGCAAAATACAAAAGTAAAATGGCACACCTAACGGATGGTCTCAGGCCGTCAACAAAGTTGATTAGTGGGGAAATAGGCCGTCGGAGCGCCCCATCGGTACAGTCGCTCCGCCAATCACTGAGCTATAAATGAGATTTGTCAGCATACCCTAACGGATAGCTTTTTTGTCTATGGAATAGAGGGTACTCCAGGAGGCAGTTTTTTTATGTCTTCACTTAAGTAAAATACGAGTGGAGCAGAAACTTGCTATCACTTAGGTAATATCGCCATTCAGTTTCAATTCCTATCGCTTCTCTCTAACCAACTGCAAATAAATTCTGCGATCTCTTCTGGCTGATTAATATCCAATTGCTCTACGGTACTTGCTACCGGTTTGTCGCTTGCCAAAGCGATAACATATTCATCAATCAAGTCAGTGAATGGCTTACCCACAGCCTCTCTATAAAGCGCTATTTTGCTGATCGGTTCATGCTTAAAACCTTCAACTAAGATGAGATCGATGGTCGAGGTATCTAACCGACTGGCAAGGTAATGAAGATCTAAGGGTTTTTGCTCAGGTGTTTCTGTCATTAATGCCCAACGGCAATCGCTAGCAACCAGAGTCTGATGGGCACCTGCTTTACGTAATTCATAGCTATCCTTCCCTGGCGTATCAATTTCCATGTTGTGGTGTGTATGTTTGATTAAGCCGACTCGGATTTCGCGCTGTTGCAGTAAGGGGATCAGGCTTTTTAGTAACGTGGTTTTGCCTGTACCACTGTACGCGGCGATACCTAATAGCGGCGGTCTCTTTTGGCTCATAACGACCCTCTTTTACCTTGTTCCCATAAGTCGCAATCTGCGGGAGTATTTAGGTTGCTAAATAGGTTGGCTTGCCCACTGAAAATGACGGGTTGAGCATTCACGCTCTCCATCAATATCATTAACTTACGATCTCCTTTCGCCAGGAATTCAGCGAGGAGTGACTTCAAGCTGACATGCATTAAGGCTAATGTTGGATGTGCTCGCTCACCATCGTAGACATAAGCCGCCAGTGCTTGCCCTTTCCCGTGCCACAGCTGAGAAACCAAATGGATAGGCAGCGCAGGAACGTCGCAGGGCGCAAAAACAACCCATTCTGTAGATGAATGGCTCAATCCGGCATGCATACCTGCCAGTGGGCCTACAAAGCCAGTGATGATATCGCTGATGACCGGTATACCACTTTCTTGATACAACGCCTGATGACGATTAGCATTAATTAGTACGTGGTCAACCTGAGGCTTTAATCGGTCAATCACATGTTGAAATAGTGGTTTGCCGTGAAGAAGAATCAGTCCCTTATCGTTTCCGCCCATTCGGGAAGAACGACCGCCTGCAAGAATAACGCCTGTTATATTGGGCTGCATTTCTATCACTCCGCTATTTTCAACTGACTGACGAATTGTATCTTTAAATAGGAGGATCGGTCAGGATTTACTTTTATTGACAGTAGGCTCTCTTTCCCTGTGTGAATATCCCTGCTACTTTGTCTGCATATTTCTGAATAGGATAAATTTGCTATGAAATGCCATCGTGTGAATGAACTGATTGAGCTTTTACATCCGGCCTGGCAGCAAGAGCCTGATTTAAATTTGGTTCAGTTTTTACAAAAACTGGCCACTGAAGCCGGTTTCGAAGGCGAGTTTTCAGATCTAACTGACGATATTCTTATTTATCATCTGAAAATGCGCGGTTCGGCGTCGACAGAAGTGATCCCAGGACTGAAAAAAGATTTCGAAGAAGATTTTAAAACAGCCATATTGCGTGCTCGTGGCGTCATTAAAGATTAGTCATACTCCTTATCTGCGTAGATTAGGGCTTTGATGATACTATTTCTTATTCTCAGCGCGTCGCTGTCACTTATATAGACTGAATGTTGCTATGAACAGCTCTGCCTTTAATTTTCAGACGTTGTCTCCTGACCTGATTATGGATGCCCTTGAAGGGGTTGGATTACGGGTGGATTCAGGATTAACCGCGCTTAACAGTTACGAAAACCGTGTTTATCAGTTTATGGACGAAGATCGTAAACGTTACGTGGTGAAGTTTTATCGTCCTGAGCGCTGGAGCAGCGAACAAATCACCGAAGAACATCAGTTCTCCCTTGATTTGGCAGAGTCGGAGATCCCGGTGATTGCCCCATTGCTGCTCAATGGGCATACCTTACATACTCATGATGGTTTTTTCTTTGCGGTGTTCCCAAGTGTCGGCGGCCGCCAATATGAAATAGATAATCTTGACCAGTTAGAGTGGGTTGGTCGTTTTCTGGGGCGAATTCATCAGGTGGGTAGCGATAAACTTTTTGCTGTCCGTTCAACGATCGGTATCGAAGAATATCTGACGGAACCGCGTCGGTTGTTGGCCAGCAGTAGTCTGGTGCCAGCAAAACAGCGGGATAAGTTTCTGGCTGCGACCGATCTTTTGATCAGCACCATTAATCAGTATTGGCATACCGACTGGCAGCCACTGCGGCTACATGGCGACTGCCATCCAGGTAATATTTTATGGCGTGATGGGCCGATGTTTGTCGATCTTGACGATGCCAGAAATGGTCCAGCTATTCAGGATCTCTGGATGCTATTACACGGTGAACGTAGTGAGCAGTTGATCCAGTTGGATATTCTGTTGGAAGCCTATGGCGAGTTTGCTGATTTTGATCAGCGTGAACTGGCACTAATTGAACCTTTACGCGCGATGCGGATGGTTTATTACCTTGCATGGGTCGCCAGACGTTGGCAGGACCCAGCATTCCCTAAAAGTTTTCCGTGGATGGCGGAGTCTGATTTTTGGTTACAGCAGACTGCATCATTTACAGAGCAGGTTAAGCTGTTGCAGGCTCCGCCTTTACAGCTGATGCCAATGTACTAAAGCTAAATTGATGTACTAAAGCTAAGATAATGGAGATCGTTATAGTATGAAAAATGTTTGGTTAGCTCTCGTTGGCATGGTGATGGCATTCAGTGCATCGGCCGCACAATTTACTGACGGTACTCAGTACCAGACGTTAAACAAACCGGTAACGGGTGAGCCTCAGGTATTAGAGTTTTTCTCTTTCTATTGCCCACACTGCTACCAGTTTGAAGAAATTTACCATGTTCCTCAGGCAGTCAAAAAAGCGCTGCCGGAAGGGACTAAAATGACCCGTTATCATGTTGAGTTCCTTGGCCCATTGGGTAAGCAACTGACTCAGGCATGGGCTGTTGCCATGGCGCTTGGCGTTGAAGATAAGATCACCCCACTGATGTTTGAAGGCGTACAGAAAACCCAAACTGTTCAGACGCCAGATGACATCCGCAATGTCTTTATCAAAGCGGGTGTGAGTGGTGAAGACTACGATGCGGCATTAAACAGCTTCGTGGTTAAATCATTGGTTGTTCAACAGCAAAAAGCCGCTGAAGATTTAGAATTACGTGGTGTTCCAGCTATGTTTGTTAATGGCAAATATATGATTAAGAACGATGGCATGGATACCAGTTCAATGGATACCTATGTCAAACAGTATGCGGATGTTGTTAAGTTCCTGCTGACCCAAAAGTAATTATACGTAAAGAGGCGCTGGCTTTAGTTAGCGTCTCTTTTACTTTCCAATCCTCGCACAGTCCTTTACTTCGCCATTTTATTTCTTTCTCTGCCGAAAAATCATCATATTATCTAAAGTAATAGGTGCGTAACTGAACACTGACTATCTATTTTTAGGAGTGTTGCTTTCAATCCATTTATCTATTTCTGTGATGGTTGAGTGTGAATATTCATGATGTGAAAATGCCAAAATGGGTTGCTAAGCCTAATAAAAAAAAGGTGCGAGATAATTCACCCATAAGTGAAATTTATTTATCTTAAGCTCGAGACTAAATAAGTAATATCCACAATTTAGATAAAAGAAAAATGACAGAGAAATAAGAAAAATGCAATCATAACTATATGATTATACTTGTTTTAATTATTACCCCTTTGAAGAGTAACAAATAAATATAATCTGCACATGCTTTTACTCACAAAGTTATCCACAGAAAGGATCTTCAAGATCTCTGAGCAAAAATGCTCTCTTTCGCACAAGAATGGACGCTAAGATTCGTCTCTTGCCGCCAGCTATGGCATTCTTAGCGTCAGACCTTGCTGAATAAAGATGAAGAAACTCTATGGCCCAGATTGCAGAAAACCCATTGATCCTCGTTGACGGTTCCTCTTACCTCTATCGCGCATACCATGCCTTCCCACCGTTGACCAACGGCAGCGGCGAACCAACGGGCGCGATGTATGGCGTGTTGAACATGTTGCGCAGTCTGTTGCTGCAATATCGTCCAAGCCATGTCGCGGTTGTTTTTGATGCTAAAGGTAAAACATTCCGTGATGAGTTGTTCGCCGAATATAAATCTCACCGCCCACCTATGCCCGATGATTTACGGTCGCAAATAGAACCGCTTCATCAAATGGTCAAGGCGATGGGATTGCCTTTATTGGTGGTTTCCGGGGTTGAAGCGGATGATGTTATTGGCACTCTGGCGCAAGAAGCAGAAAAAGCAGGTCATTCGGTATTAATTAGTACCGGTGATAAAGATATGGCGCAATTAGTTACGCCAAATATCACTCTCATTAATACAATGAACAACGCTATTTTAGGGCCACAGGAAGTGTGCGAAAAATATGGCGTTCCTCCTGAACTTATTATTGATTTTCTGGCCCTGATGGGGGATTCATCAGACAATATTCCTGGCGTCCCTGGCGTTGGTGAAAAGACCGCACAGGCTTTATTACAAGGTCTGGGTGGATTGGACTCGCTATTCAGTAATTTGGATAAAATACCCACGCTAACATTCCGTGGTGCTAAAACCATGTCTGCCAAATTAGAGCAGAATAAAGATGTCGCCTATCTCTCCTATAAACTCGCCACCATCAAAACGGATGTCGAACTGGATGTGACTTGCGATGAGCTAACTGTTTCACCGCCGGATGATGAGCAACTGCATCAATTATTCAGCCGTTATGAATTCAAGCGCTGGCTGGCCGATGTCGAAGCGGGCAAATGGCTAGACGGCAAAAAAGAGCGGCCAACGGGGCAGACCAGTAATAAAGCCTTTGTCGCCGCAGAACCCGCCCCTGCGGCTGAAGTTACCGCCGTGCTGTCGCAAGAAAACTACCAAACTATTTTGGATGAAAAATCCTTAGCTGACTGGATCGAACGCCTTAAAAAGGCGGACGTGTTCGCGTTTGATACTGAAACCGACGGCCTTGATACCCTCAGCAGCAACTTGATTGGCCTCTCTTTCGCGGTCGCACCGGGTGAAGCGGCTTATCTGCCATTAGCGCATGATTATCTGGATGCTCCTGCACAGCTTGATCGTGACTGGGTACTCGCGACCCTAAAACCGCTGCTGGAAGATGACAAGGCCCTTAAAGTTGGGCAAAACCTCAAATTTGATCAAAGTATGCTGGCGCGTTATGGCATTGAGCTGCGCGGAATTGCATTCGATACCATGTTGGAATCTTATGTTTTAAACAGCGTTGCTGGCCGTCATGATATGGATAGCTTGGCGGAGCGTTACCTCAACCATAAAACCATCACCTTTGAAGAGATTGCCGGTAAAGGCAAAAATCAGCTGACCTTCAACCAGATTGCGCTGGAGGAAGCGGGGCCTTACGCCTCAGAAGATGCCGACGTTACCCTACAGCTGCATTTGGTGCTGTGGCCTCAGTTGCAGGAGAGTGAGGGTCTGAAGCGGGTATTCCAAGAGATTGAGATGCCACTGCTGCCGATCTTGTCCCGCATTGAGCGCACCGGCGTATTGATTGACCAAAATATATTAGCTGCACACTCAAAAGAGCTGACCATTCGCCTCGATGAGCTGGAGAAGCAGGCCCATGAGCTGGCGGAAGAGCCATTCAATCTGGCATCACCTAAGCAGCTACAGGTGATTTTGTATGAAAAGCAGCAACTGCCTATCTTGAAAAAAACGCCAGGCGGCGCGGCGTCCACTAACGAGGAAGTGCTGGCGGAGTTAGCGCTGGATTATCCTCTGCCGAAAGTGATCCTAGAATATCGCGGCTTGGCGAAGCTGAAAAGCACCTATACCGACAAGCTACCGCTGATGATTAATCCGGTTTCGGGCCGAGTCCATACCTCTTATCATCAGGCCGTGACGGCCACTGGGCGTCTCTCCTCCCGTGATCCTAACCTGCAAAACATACCGGTGAGAAATGAAGAAGGGCGTCGTATACGTCAGGCTTTTATTGCGCCGAAAGGTTATCGCATCATGGCGGCCGACTACTCACAAATTGAGTTACGTATCATGGCGCATCTGTCGCAGGATGAAGGGTTGCTGGCGGCGTTTGCTGCGGGTAAAGATATTCACCGCGCAACAGCGGCAGAAGTCTTTGGCTTGCCATTGGAAAAAGTCACCACCGAACAGCGCCGTAGTGCCAAAGCGATTAACTTCGGTCTGATTTATGGTATGAGTGCTTTTGGTCTGGCGCGGCAGCTGAATATTCCTCGCGGTGAAGCACAACGCTACATGGATCTCTACTTTGAGCGCTATCCGGGTGTGCTGGAATATATGGAGCGCACACGTAAGCAAGCCGCTGACCAAGGCTACGTCACTACACTGGATGGCCGCCGCCTCTATCTGCCAGATATTCACTCGCGTAATGCCAACCGCCGTAAGGCCGCTGAACGTGAAGCAATCAATGCCCCAATGCAAGGCACGGCCGCAGATATTATCAAACGTGCGATGATTGCCGTCGATGCCTGGTTACAGCAAGAGCCTGAACCTTTGGTGCGGGTCATCATGCAGGTACACGATGAATTGGTGTTTGAAGTGCACGAAAGTGTATTGGAAAGCGCTGAACAGAAAATTCGTGAGCTGATGGAACAGAGTATGCAACTGGCGGTGCCACTGAAGGTCGACGTAGGCGTTGGCGACAACTGGGATCAGGCTCATTAGTTGTAAGGGTAAGTGACGATAAATAAAGCACTTTATGTAATTAAGCTACATTTATTGCCGATTATGCTGTGAAGAAGTGCGCTGAATCGTGCCAATTTGTGTAACTATACAACAAAAAATTCTTTTGCCCTGTGAAAAAATGATGTAGAGTTACAGACGTAGGGTACAGAGGTAAGATGTTCTATCTTTCAGACCTTTTACTTCACGTAATCGGATTTGGCTATATATTAGCCGCCCCAGTCACTTGTTGACTGGGGCGTTTTTTATTGGGCTTTTGCTGAAAAGGGATGTGATTACGGGCTGTGGGATAGGCGAAAGAGTAAAGCGTCCGCGCCGGGCTGGCGCGGCTCTAGCCGATAGAGATGGCGAGTTTTATAAATAAACAGGTGGCGTCTTAACGGTTTGCCTATTCTCCCCGCCGCTCAACGTTTTGGGTGGGATTAATTACTCACCTTGATCATCATGCTCGTCATAATCATCAATCATCACTTCTGGTGGGATCTCACTGAACCAGGTATCCAATTTTTCCCGCAATTTATCGACACCAATCTTTTTCAATGATGAGAAAGCTTCAACCTGAATATCGCCCATAAAGGGAATAATCGCTTCCCGCACCATATTCAATTGGGCCTTGCGAGCGCCTGATGCCAACTTATCGGCTTTGGTCAGTAACAACATCACTGGCGTGCCGACAGCCACAGCCCAAGTAATCATCTGCTGATCTAAATCTTTCAGTGGATGACGAATATCCATCAACACAACCAATCCTTTCAGACAGTTACGCTTCTGCAAATACTCACCCAACGCACGTTGCCACTTGAGTTTCATCTCTTCTGGGACTTCGGCATAACCATAGCCCGGTAAGTCAACCAAGCGTACGCCATCGACCACTTCAAACAAGTTAATCAGCTGGGTACGGCCTGGGGTTTTACTGGTTCTGGCCAGACTTTTCTGATTAGTTAACGTATTGAGTGCGCTAGATTTACCGGCATTAGAGCGGCCAGCAAATGCCACCTCAATACCTTCATCGCGTGGCAGATGGCGGATATCCGGAGCACTGATGACGAAATGAGTCATGTGGTAGTTATAGTTTCTGATAGTCAAAATTTGTCGTCTCCGTGAGAGATAGCTTACATCGGGCGATTATAACTGCATCAGGACGAAAAAAGGGGGTTTATCTTTGACTGCTCTATTCTGTGCTTTCCCAAAAAATTGCCATTTTTGTGAGTTGGCGGTCATTGTCGAGAAAATTAAAAGCCTATCATTGAGCGATTGTTAAGAAAAACTTCATTAAAGTCAGCTAATATGATTAACAGATAATATGTTTTTATATTTATTTTTTTGAATAAAAACAAATGACTGTTTGTATTACCAATAGTGCTGGATGTGCTAGCAGGGAGCAAAATCACTTAGGATGAGTGACCTATGCTTAAGGAACGTAATGGATATGCGGTGAGCCAGGGACGATAAACGGAGCTAATGTAAAAGGATGTTCAGGGACACAGGCCGGAGCGCTGGGTGAGTCGCTTTCAGGGCTGAAGGGACAGTAAGGATGGCGTATTGCAGGAGGGAGAAACTGGGACGTTATGTAAGTGCAGGGAGTGCGCTGTAAGGATATCCTTCGGCAGAAGGTGCGAAAAAAGGCGACAGGTTAATCTGCCGCCTTTTTTCTTTCTCTGCTTTCTGCTAGATTCCGGCCCAAACCTATACCCAATAAATTTTAAGATGACGGGTATATACTCAATCCAATCCCATACTCATTTAAGAGCACAGGTTATGAAGCAGCCAACTAAAGCACCACGCGCAGCCCCAAAAGGCACTGCAACGCCAAAGCGCATTAAAAAGACCCGTGTAGAGCTGGATATTGAAGCTCGCGAACGTAAACGCCAGAAAAAACACAGCGGCAATCGCTCCGGTGCGAGAAGCAACGTTGAAGGCACCAATAAGAAGGGCCAGACCCCAGCGCAAGAGAAAGATCCGCGCTTCGGCAGTAAGGTGCCTGTACCGCTGGTGGTGGAGAGCAACGTTAAGGCCAAGCCAACCACTAAACCGGTGGTCAAAGTCGAAGCCAAGCCACGTCTGACGCCGGAAGAAGAGCTTTCCAAGTTGGAAAACGATGAGCGTCTGGATGCATTGCTGGATCGCCTGGATAACGACGAAGTATTAAGCAAAGAAGATCAGGCTTACGTTGATCTGACATTGGACCGCATTGATGCCCTGATGGAGCAGTTGGGTATTGAATTGGGCGACGATGAAGATGACGAAGAGAAAGAAGAGAAGCCGGAAGACATTTTGAAATTACTGAAGGGCGGTAATCCAAAAGACGCATTTTAAGTGATGCAGTGGGTTATCCCAACAATAGCCCTACTATTGACATGTTATCTATTGTGGTTATTGGGTAAACTATGGCGGCTGTCGCAACGACGATCACGGTTGCGCAGCGCTACTGCGGCCAGACAACGAAAACATCTGCCCTCTAACCGGCCCGGTAGGCGCAAATATCGGAAGGAATGAACATGTCTGAGCACGCTATAGTTTGGGATCTGTCCCTGATTCAAAAATATAATTATTCAGGGCCGCGCTACACCTCGTACCCCACCGCCCTTGAGTTCAGTGAAGATTATAACGAAGCGGCTTTTCAGCAGGCGGTGAAGCGCTACCCGCAGCGGCCTTTATCGCTGTATGTGCACATTCCGTTTTGCCATAAGCTGTGCTACTTCTGCGGCTGCAATAAGCTGGTGACGCGTCAGCAACATAAGGCTGATGAATATCTGACGGTCTTGGAAAAAGAGATCCGCCAGCGTGCGGTGTTGTTCGCGGGGCGTCAGGTCAGCCAGATGCACTGGGGTGGCGGTACGCCCACCTACCTGAATAAAACGCAAATTACCCACCTGATGAATTTGCTGCGTGAAAACTTTGATTTTCTGCCCGGTGCAGAGCAGTCAATTGAAGTGGACCCACGGGAAATTGAACTGGATGTGCTCGATCATCTGCGTGCTGAGGGCTTTAACCGCCTGAGCATGGGGGTGCAGGATTTCAATAAAGAGGTTCAACGGCTGGTTAACCGTGAGCAAGATGAAGATTTTATCTTCGCCCTGATTGCGCGCGCGAAAGCCCTCGGTTTTAACTCCACCAATATTGACTTGATATATGGTTTGCCCAAGCAAACACCGGAAAGCTTTGCTTTTACCCTCAAACGAGTCGCTGAGCTAAATCCTGATCGCCTGAGCGTGTTTAATTACGCCCACCTGCCTAGCCTGTTTGCCGCGCAGCGCAAAATCAAAGATGCGGATCTACCCAGCGCCGAGCAACGGCTGGATATTTTGCAGCACACCATCAGCTTCCTCACCGAATCCGGTTACCAGTTTATTGGGATGGATCACTTCGCTCGCCCAGATGATGAGTTAGCGTTGGCGCAGCGGGAAGGGAAACTACACCGTAATTTCCAAGGCTATACCACCCAAGGTGAGAGTGATTTACTCGGGCTAGGGGTTTCGGCGATCAGCATGTTGGGTGACAGCTACGCGCAGAACGAAAAAGATCTGAAAACCTACTACACCTGCGTGGAACAACGGGGCAATGCGCTGTGGCGCGGTTTGACGATGACCGACGATGATTGCTTGCGTCGTGATGTGATTAAAACGCTGATTTGTAATTTCCAAATCAGTTATCAGCCGATTGAGCAGCATTATGGGATTCATTTCGCGGATTATTTTGCTGAAGATTTCGAGCTGCTGGCCCCCTTCGAACAAGATGGGCTGGTGGAGCGGGATGAAAAGGGCCTTCGTGTCACGCCGCGTGGGCGCTTACTCATTCGTAATATCTGTATGTGCTTCGATATCTATTTACGTAAACAGGCGCGCAGGCAGCAGTTCTCCCGCGTGATCTGATGATGTCACCCTCATCGCTGAGGGTGACTTTCACGTCAGAATGATGAGTCCAACTACTCCATTCCCAACTCTTTCAGCTTCCGCGTTAAGGTATTGCGACCCCAGCCCAGCAAGCGCGCGGCTTCCTGTTTATGGCCTTGCGTATGGCGCAAGGCGGTGGTTAACAGCGTCCGCTCCATCTCTGGCTGTGCTTCAGACAACAGATCCTGATGACCGGAACGCAGTGCGCGATCAGCCCACTGTGCCAGCAGTGTTGACCAGTTATCCGGCGTTCGCTGACCCGTCGCATCCGGCGTGCTGGTTTCAAACAGCTCAGACGGGAGATCCTGCACCAGCACTTCCTGCCCCGCGGCCATCACGGTGAGCCAGCGACAGGTATTCTCCAGTTGGCGCACATTACCCTGCCAAGGCAGGCGAGTCAGCGCCACTTCGGTTTCTGGATGCAGATTCTTGGCTTCAACCCCCAACTCTTTGGCGGCCACTTGCAAGAAGTAGCGAGCCAAACGCGGAATATCTTCACGACGTTCACGCAGCGGCGGTAAATGCACCCGAATTACGTTCAGGCGATGGAATAAGTCCTCGCGGAATTTCCCCTCCTGAACACGCAGCTCCAGATTTTGGTGGGTCGCGGCGATAATGCGCACATCCACTTTGACCGGTGCATAGCCCCCGACTCGATAGAACTGACCATCAGCCAGCACACGTAGTAGGCGAGTTTGCACATCCAACGGCATATCACCGATTTCATCTAAAAACAGTGTGCCGCCATCGGCTTGCTCAAAGCGGCCCTGACGCACCTGATTGGCACCGGTAAACGCGCCTTTCTCGTGGCCGAACAGCTCAGACTCAATCAAATCCTTCGGAATTGCCGCCATATTCAGCGCGATAAAAGGCGCTTTAGCGCGCGGGCTATGGCGATGCAAAGCATGGGCCACCAACTCTTTACCGGTGCCCGACTCACCATTGATCAGCACACTGATCGAGGAGCGGGACAAGCGGCCAATAATGCGGAAAACGTCCTGCATCGCTGGGGCTTCACCGATGATATCGGCGGTTGGGCCGCTGGCCGGCTGACTACGTGGTGGCTGTTGCTGCTCCTGATAATGGCTGATCGCGCGCTCAACTAGCGCGACCGCTTCATCGATATCAAAGGGCTTGGGCAGATAATCAAACGCCCCTTGCTGATAAGCGCTGACCGCCGCATCTAAATCAGAATGTGCCGTCATTATGATGACCGGAAGCATCGGATGACGCTGCTTAATCTGTTTAAGCAGTGCTAACCCATCCATGCCGGGCATCCGGATATCAGATAACAACACATCTGGGGTTTGCGTCGCCAATGCATCCAACACCTGATTACCGCTATCGAATGTTGCGCAGCTTAGACCTGCTCCAGTCAGTGCGCGTTCGAGCACCCAGCGGATGGAGCTATCGTCATCGACGATCCAGACTATCCCTCGTTGCATAGAAACCTCACTGGCGAATAGGCAGGTAAACCGAGAATTCGGTGTGTCCCGGCCAACTGTTAAATTCAATTTTACCCGAATGCTGATCGATAAGATTACGGGCAATGGATAAGCCAAGGCCAGTCCCCCCTTCGCGGCCACTGACCATCGGATAGAACACCGTATCCTGTAATTGCGTGGGGATACCGGGGCCATCATCTTCAATATCAATCCGCGCCGCCAAACGGTAGCGCATACCATGGAGAGTGACCTGAAATGCGGTTCGGGTGCGTAGCGTAATGGTGCCACCGGCCTCACCCAGTGCTTGCAATGCATTGCGGGTGATATTTAGCAGCACTTGTTCAATTTGGTCTGGATCATGGGCCAGCTCAGGCAAACTCGGATCATAGTCGCGAATTAACGTCACGTTATCGGGCTTTTCCAGCGAGACTAACTGACAGACTCGTTCAGCAACCTGATGGATGCTTTGCGTCACATGTTGGCCAGGCCGCTGTGGGCCTAATAAACGGTCAACCAAATTACGCAAGCGGTCAGCCTGCTCAATGATCACTTTGGTGTATTCCAGCAAGGCCGGATCAGGCAGTGCTTTTGACAATAATTGCGCCGCACCCCGTAAGCCGCCCAACGGGTTCTTAATCTCGTGGGCCAGCCCTCGCACTAAATCACGGGCGGCAACTTGTTGAGCATGCTGCAATTGCTCTTGGCTTAACCGACGCTGATTATCCATCGGAGCCATTTCCAGCAGTATAAAACCTTCCGGCAGTGCTTGTGCCGTCAGTGACAAAATATGCGCGCGACCATCAACCACTAACGTCACTTCGTTATCGGTAAAACCCTGCCCGGCCTCCAGACTTTCCCGCATCAAGGTGATATTCAGGGAAAAATAGCCTAATAATTCGGGTAGTGGTGTACCAAAAAGTTTACGGGAGCTTTGCGCCAGCAGTTGTTGTGCAGCGGGATTGGCATAATGAATTGCCAGAGTGTCATCTAATAGCAGAATACTATTAATGAGGGAATTGAGGATCTGCCCAGCATCGGGCAGCGTGCCTGTTGCCATTACGCAGACTCCTGCACACTTTGGGTGCATCAATACCTTTTTTATTGAGATTCGCGGCCTATCTGCGGACTCAATGACTTTGGGTATAATTTATTAGCTATTTGAATGGTGGAGAAAAAAGCCCATCCTGAGATGGGCCAAAAGTTTCCACGGCAACAACCCGTCATCTTTCAAGTTGTCGGTGTGTTGGCTGCTCTCGCTAGCCGCCTTCCTACACCTTGAAATCTATTGGGTAAAAAAACTAAACGCTGTAATACAGTTCGAACTCAACTGGGTGCGGAGTCATACGAACGCGGTCCATCTCTTCTTTACGCAGCTCGATATAAGCATCGATAGCGTCGTCAGTGAACACGCCGCCACGGGTCAAGAACTCGCGGTCTTCGTTCAGTGCAACCATGGCTTCGTCCAGTGAACCAGCCACTTTTGGAATCTCTGCTTCTTCTTCTGGCGGCAAGTCATACAAGTTTTTGTCCATCGCATCACCTGGGTGAATTTTGTTGATGATGCCATCAAGGCCAGCCATCAGCAGTGCTGCGAAGCACAGGTACGGGTTAGCCGCTGGGTCAGGGAAGCGAGCTTCAATACGACGCGCTTTCGGGCTAGCAACCACTGGGATACGGATAGAAGCTGAACGGTTACGGGCAGAGTATGCCAACATAACAGGTGCTTCGTAGCCTGGGACCAAGCGCTTGTAGGAGTTAGTCGTCGGGTTAGCCAAAGCGTTGATAGCTTTAGCATGTTTGATGATGCCGCCGATGTAGAACAGCGCCATTTCAGACAGGCCCGCGTATTTGTCACCCGCGAACAGGTTAGTCCCGTTCTTGGACAAAGACATATGGCAATGCATACCTGAGCCGTTATCGCCAAACATAGGTTTTGGCATAAAGGTCGCGGTTTTACCAAATGCGTGTGCCACATTGTGCACCACGTATTTGTAGATTTGAATTTCGTCAGCTTTCTTGGTCATGGTATTGAAGCGAGTAGCCACTTCGTTCTGACCTGCTGTTGCCACTTCGTGGTGATGCGCTTCAACCACCAGACCCATCTCTTCCATGGTCAAACACATGGTAGAACGCAGGTCCTGTGAAGAGTCGACCGGAGGCACTGGGAAGTAACCGCCTTTCACTGCTGGACGGTGGCCTTTGTTGCCGCCTTCGTATTTAGTGCTGGAGTTCCATGCGCCTTCGATGTCATCGATAGCGACGTGGGAACCACGGATGCTGCTACCAAAACGAACGTCGTCGAACAGGAAGAATTCTGGCTCAGGCCCGAACAGCACGGTATCGGCGATACCAGATGATTTCAGGAACTCTTCTGCACGCTTGGAGATAGAACGCGGGTCGCGGTCATAGCCTTGCAGAGTGCCTGGCTCAAGGATGTCACAACGGATAATCAGTGTGGAGTCTTCGAAGAACGGGTCCATAACAGCGGTGCTGGCGTCTGGCATCAGTACCATGTCGGATTCGTTAATGCCTTTCCAGCCACCAATCGAGGAGCCATCAAACATTTTGCCTTCTTCGAAAAAGTCAGCGTTGACTTGATGAGCTGGAATAGTGATGTGCTGTTCTTTACCTTTGGTATCGGTGAAACGCAAATCAACAAATTTCACTTCGTGCTCATTCAGCATCGTCAAAACATGTTCAGCGGACATACTTATATCTCCTGGATTTGTCATAGTCGTCGTCGTGGAACGATTACCGTGTTATCCCCTTCGAACTTGAAGTTGCAGGGGTGTTGGCTGCACTCACTCACCCGAATCACTTACCAGAGTAAGCTCATCGGGATTCATTCACTTGCCGCCTACCTGCAACACCAATTTCTTTGGGTATATGATGTTCAGTCATTCATGCTAAAATACATTGCGAAATCTATGCCAACTTTCCAAACCCCCCGTTTATGCCATATCATAGGGGTCTGCTGATATTCAGTATGCACCAGGATAGCTATATTGCACTATTCTGGTGCTTCATTTGCGCCGTTGAGCACTATGTTGGTGCAAAAGTGGGCCGAGAGGCTATTTTTGCACCGTGAAAGGGATCACAAACTAACCGCCGTCAGGTTGTTTATAAGAGAAGTTTGTGATCTTGTTTAGTCCCTCGCTTATTACGTGTACAATAGCGCGCTATTTCTAAATGCCTGAGGCAAAAAAGCTGTGATCGAGAATCTGCGTAACATCGCCATTATTGCGCACGTTGACCATGGGAAAACTACCCTGGTCGATAAGTTGCTACAACAATCTGGTACTTTCGGTGAACGTACTGAAGCAACTGAACGTGTAATGGACTCCAACGATTTGGAGAAAGAGCGTGGGATAACCATCCTCGCGAAAAATACCGCCATTAACTGGAAAGACTACCGCATCAACATCGTGGATACCCCAGGACACGCCGATTTCGGTGGTGAGGTTGAGCGTGTAATGTCTATGGTTGACTCTGTGCTGCTGGTCGTCGACGCAATGGATGGCCCGATGCCGCAGACCCGTTTCGTGACCAAAAAAGCCTTTGCTCATGGTCTGAAACCTATCGTGGTAATCAACAAAGTTGACCGTCCTGGCGCGCGTCCTGACTGGGTTGTGGATCAGGTATTTGACCTGTTCGTTAACCTGGATGCAACCGACGAACAACTGGACTTCCCTATCATCTATGCATCTGCATTGATGGGTATTGCGGGTGAAGACCACAATGATATGGCGCCGGACATGACCCCGCTGTATCAAGCAATTGTTGACCATGTGCCTGCGCCAGACGTAGACAGCACCGGTCCATTGCAGATGCAAATCTCCCAGTTGGACTACAACAACTACGTTGGTGTTATCGGCATCGGTCGTATCAAACGTGGTGTTGTTAAGCCTAACCAGCAAGTGACTGTTATCGATAGCGAAGGCAAAACTCGCAACGGTAAAGTCGGTAAAGTGCTGGGCCATATGGGTCTGGAACGTATCGAAACCACACTGGCTGAAGCGGGCGACATCGTTGCTATCACCGGTCTGGGCGAGTTGAACATCTCTGACACTATCTGTGACGTGAATGCGGTTGAAGCATTGCCGCCGCTGTCTGTTGATGAACCAACCGTAACCATGTATTTCTGCGTTAACACCTCTCCGTTCTGTGGTAAAGAAGGCAAGTATGTGACTTCACGTCAAATCCTTGACCGCCTGAACAAAGAGTTGATCCATAACGTAGCACTGCGTGTTGAAGAAACTGAAGATGCTGACGCATTCCGCGTATCAGGCCGTGGTGAACTTCACCTGTCGGTTCTGATCGAAAACATGCGCCGCGAAGGTTTCGAGCTGGCTGTATCTCGTCCTAAAGTTATTAACCGTATTATCGACGGTCGCCATCAAGAACCATTTGAAAGCGTAACTTTGGATATCGAAGAGCAGCACCAGGGCGCAGTGATGCAAGCCATGGGTGAGCGTAAAGGCGACGTTAAGGACATGATCCCAGACGGCAAAGGTCGTATTCGTCTGGATTACATGATCCCAAGCCGTGGCCTGATTGGCTTCCGTACAGAATTCATGACCATGACTTCTGGTACTGGCCTGCTGTACTCCACATTCAGTCACTATGATGATGTGCGTCCGGGCGAAATCGGCCAACGTCAAAACGGCGTACTGGTTTCTAACGGTCAGGGTAAAGCAGTTGCGTTCGCACTGTACAAACTGCAAGACCGTGGCAAGCTGTTCATCGGTCACGGTACAGAAGTGTATGAAGGCCAGATCATCGGTATTCACTCACGTTCTAACGACCTGACTGTAAACTGCCTGACCGGTAAGCAATTGACCAACATGCGTGCATCCGGTACTGACGAAGCAACCACTCTGGTTCCTTTCCTGAAGAAAACACTGGAACAGGCTCTGGAATTCATCGATGACGATGAATTGGTTGAAGTGACCCCGCAATCAATCCGTATCCGTAAGCGTCACCTGACGGAAAACGATCGTAAGCGTGCAGGTCGCGGTCCTAAAGAAGGTTAATTCTTCTTTGTTCTGCTGATACTTAGGGCGCTCACGGCGCCCTGAGTTCTTTATCCCCTTCGTCCTTGAAGCTGCTGCTGTGTTAGCTTCGTTCACTCACCCGAATCACTTACGTGTGTAAGCTCATCGGGATTCATTCACTTGCTGCCTTGCCGCAACTCCAATGTCTTTGGGGATACTTCCCACGGCTGACAAAAACCCCTTCGTCCTTGAAGCTGCTGCTGCGTTAGCTTCGTTCACTCACCCGAATCACTTACGTGTGTAAGCTCATCGGGATTCATTCACTTGCTGCCTTGCCGCAACTCCAATGTCTTTGGGGATACTTCCCACGGCTGACAAAAACCCCCTTCGTCCTTGAAGCTGCTGCTGCGTTAGCTTCGTTCACTCACCCGAATCACTTACGTGTGTAAGCTCATCGGGATTCATTCACTCACCGCCTTGCTGCGTCTCGAAATCTATTGGGTCTATTTTTTCTGTAAAAATATTATTTTTCCTGACTGAGCCCTGCCTTTTTCTTCCTCTCTCTGTTCAGTTTTACCTTTTCCCGTTACAGTGAAACTCACCATCTAATTGGGAGAGCGCTATGCTGTATATCTTTGATCTAGGGAATGTGATTGTTGATATCGACTTTAAACGCGTGTTGGGTGTCTGGAGCAAATTAAGCGGTGTCCCGCTGGCGACACTGAGTGAGCGCTTTACGATGGGCGAAGTATTCCAGCAGCATGAGCGTGGGGAAGTCAGTGATGAAGACTTCGCTCGTCAGCTCAGTGATGAAATGGGCGTCTCCCTCAGCTTTGAACAGTTTGCCGAAGGATGGCAGGCGGTATTTGTCGCGTTACGGCCAGAAGTGATCGCGATTATGCATAAATTGCGCGAGGACGGCCATCGGGTGGTGGTGCTATCCAATACGAACCGCCTGCACTGTAATCACTGGCCACAACACTACCCTGAAGTTGCCGCTGCCGCTGACCACATGTATCTGTCCCAAGATTTGGGGATGCGTAAGCCGGAAGCCAGAATCTATCAACATGTCCTGAATGCGGAAAATATTCCGGCGGAACAGGCTGTGTTCTTCGATGATGTCGAGGCGAATATCATCGCGGCCAGAATCGAAGGGATTACCGCCATTCATGTCACTGACCGAAATGTCATTCCCACTTATTTTTCCTGATAAGTTCTTACTCCAATCATTAATGGGTTAGCCTTAGTGGTCACGCTGGCCCAAAACTGGGCCAGATCGTGTTGACCGAGAGACGAACATGGCAAAATTTCTGCGTTTTCGCTTAGCTGCCTCCCTAAAACCCTGTATCACCTTTGGGCGAATGCTCTACACCCGAATTGATAAAGACGGGTTAACGATGCTATCTGGGCATTTGGCCTATGTATCATTGCTTTCGCTGGTGCCACTTATCACCGTGGTTTTTGCTCTGTTCGCTGCTTTCCCAATGTTTGCCGATATCAGCATAAAATTGAAAGCCTTCATATTTTCCAATTTTATGCCTGCTACTGGCGACATCATCCAAAACTATCTTGAGCAGTTTGTCGCGAACTCCAATCGGATGACAGTCGTCGGCACTTGCGGTTTGATTGTCACCGCGCTGCTGCTGATTTACTCCGTGGACAGCGTACTTAACCAGATCTGGCGCAGCAAAACTCCGCGTTCACTGGTGTTTTCATTCGCGGTCTACTGGATGGTGCTGACACTGGGGCCGATTCTGGTGGGGGCCAGTATGGTGATCAGCTCCTATTTGCTGTCACTGCAATGGCTGGCAAATGCGCAGGTCGACAGCATGATCGATGAGATATTGCGGGTGTTTCCGCTATTGATCTCCTGGGTCTCTTTTTGGTTATTGTACAGTGTGGTACCCACCGTGCGGGTGCCGGCCCGAGACGCACTGATCGGCGCATTGGTCGCGGCACTGCTGTTCGAGTTAGGTAAGAAAGGGTTCACGATGTATATCACGCTGTTCCCCTCTTATCAGTTGATTTACGGGGTGCTGGCCGTCATCCCAATCCTATTCCTCTGGGTTTACTGGAGCTGGTGCATCGTGTTATTGGGGGCGGAAATTACCGTCACCTTGGGCGAGTATCGAGCGCTACGCCAGAAACCGAAGGGGGAAGAGAGCCAGAGTCAGGAGATGTAAGGCATTATGATTGCGTTGATTCAACGGGCGCTGAGCGCCAATGTCGTGGTAGACGGCAAGATTGTCGGGGAGATTGGCCCCGGACTGCTGATCTTACTTGGTGTCGAACAAGAGGACAGCGAGCAAAAAGCGCAGCGTTTATGTGATCGGGTTTTGGGGTATCGGATTTTTGGCGATGAGAACGACAAAATGAACCTCAATGTCCAGCAAGCGGGCGGCAGCGTGCTGGTGGTCTCGCAATTTACACTGGTTGCCGACACCCAAAAGGGCATGAGACCGAGCTTTTCCCGCGGTGCAGTACCTGCAGAAGCTGACCGCTTATATCAGTATTTTGTTGCTCAGTGCCGTGAGCGTGGTGTAAAAACTGAAACGGGATTATTTGCAGCAGACATGAAAGTCAGTCTGGTAAACGAGGGTCCAGTGACTTTCTGGTTACAAGTCTAGGGGCAGGATATTGCCAAGGCTGACGACAGGGATTGAGGGTTATGTCATAGATTTTATTGATAATTATAAAGAGAGAATGTGCCTATGTACCACTTGCGTGTGCCCATAACAGAACAAGAACTCAAAGATTATTATCAATTCCGTTGGGAGATGTTACGCAAGCCATTGCACCAACCGGTGGGTTCAGAAAAAGACGCCTACGACGCAATGGCCCATCACCAAATGGTGGTGGATGAACAGGGGAAACCCGTCGCCATTGGTCGGCTGTATATTAATGCTGATAATGAGGCCGCTATTCGCTTTCTGGCTGTTGATCCCTCAGTCCGTGATAAAGGGCTAGGAACGCTGGTGGCGATGACCTTAGAGTCGGTGGCGCGTCAGGAAGGGGTGAAGCGGGTGGTCTGTAGCGCCCGTGAGGATGCGGTCGATTTCTTTGCCAAACTGGGTTTTGTCAGCCAAGGGGAGATAACCGCTCCGCAAACCACACCGGTGCGCCACTTCTTGATGATCAAACCCGTCGCGACCATGGATGACATTTTGCATCGGCCCGACTGGTGTGGTCAGTTGCAGCAAGCTTGGTACGACCATATTCCGCTCAGTGAAAAAATGGGCGTCCGCATCAGCCAATATACCGGCCAGCGTTTTGTCACCACCATGCCGGAGGCGGGCAATCAAAACCCGCACCATACCTTATTCGCTGGCAGTCTGTTCTCGCTGGCGACACTGACTGGCTGGGGGTTAATTTGGCTATTACTGCGCGAGCGCCATTTAGGTGGCACCATTATTCTTGTCGATGCCCACATTCGTTACAGTGCACCAGTGACTGGCAGACCCAGAGCCGTTGCTGAGTTGAGTTCCCTGAGTGGCGATCTGGACCGACTGGCCCGTGGCCGCCGTGCCAGAGTGCAGTTAGATGTCAAATTATTTGGCGATGAAGATGTGGGTTCTGTTTTTTCAGGCACTTACATGGTGCTCCCTGTTGCCGCCGGGGATGACGCGGTACGCTAAGCATCATTCTTAAGCCGCCCGTTCAACGATTTTCTTATTGAAATAAACCGATCGCCAGACACCGTATTTGAGACACAATCCTTCGCGAATGACGGGCAGATGAGTGTGGGGCGTTCCGGTGCTGTACCGCCATGAGCATCCTGAAACTAGAGAAATTTGGGTTAAGTCATCCTTCATGTATGATGCGTGAGGAAACAGAGCGGTATCATTAAGGTGAACAGCCCCTGCGAACCCAATCATTGCATTGTGTGACTCCAACCTATCTTATTCCCGAGGGCTGAAAATCGCAGTGAGGGCCTCAGAGGCGGTTTTATCGAGTGTTTTGCCAAGGACAATCTCATCAAGTGCAAGGAATTAGCATGGAAACCTTAGGTGACAACACCTGCATAACCAGCATAAACCCCAAAGGTAAAGTCGTTTACTGTCGTGGAGATCAACATAAATACTGGTTGGAATTGCAGTTTGTTGATGAGAACAACACACCCGTAACTGGGCTGAATGTGAGGCTGGAGTATCGTCCGCTGGCTTCAGCGGAGGAGATTGCTCAGTGGGACAGGCGCTCCTACCAGTACGACCCCACACCGCCGCCGAATCCGCCCGCGGGTGTCACCGACAGTCAGGGATTGGTTCGGTTCGACGATCTGTACTGGGTGACGGTCAGCGTGAAAACTGACGCCCAGCAACTGGCCGACGAGATGGAAACCCGTCCGCTGGGTATCAAACGCAATCCGAACAGCCAGCCGGTAAGTCAAAACGCCTTCCGGCGGGAAACGCGCGACAAAAGCTGGCGTTCTGAGGTGCAGGAAAAAACCGAGGCCGCCGGCCACACCCATCACTATGTGACCATCGGCGAACTCTGCGACCGGCTGCCGGATATGTCGGGCTGGGATGAGCCGGAACCCCCAGAGTTTCACTTTCCTTCTGGTCGTTCGCTGAAAGGAACTAAGGTTGTACGGGAAGCGCTAGACCAGCGGCACATTATTGAGATCTGCCCCTTCCGGGCGTGGGTGCTGGCACTGCATGACACCAAAGAATACGACCTTGCCAACGGGCTTAACCTCGGCATTATGGCGGATCTGGCCTATGCCGCCGAAAAAGAGAACGAAACCGTCACTTATTTTTTCCGGCAGAAATGTCAGGATCTGTCCGCTATCCCGCAGTTTGCTGAATATCCTAATTACTTCCACACGCTGGCAGTGGATGTGCCGTTCCGCGATCGCTATCTTGCGCCGGTGTACCTGAACACGAAAGATAGCGATCAATCGGAAGGTGATACCAGACTGTTTACAGTGGAGTGCAGTGCGCACGTGCTGGTTGCCTGGTGCGGTACGGACAGCCTGTTAAATGCGCTGACGGATGCTTCTTTTGCGCCTAAAAAGTGTCTGCCGGAGCTTGCCGGTGCGGGCAATATTCACGGCGGTTTTCTGGAAGCCTATGAACTAGCGAAGCAGAGATTTGAGACTGTATTTCAGCAAGTAAAGACGTCTATTTATGAAGCCCAAGGAACGAAAAAACTGTTTGTCTGTGGCCACAGTCTAGGAGGCTCTTTGGCGCTGATCTATGCCGCCGAAATGAAAGAGAGTCATCCGGTGCTGTATACCTACGGCATGCCGCGCACCTTCACCCGTGCAGCCGTTCAGTGTCTGAACAACATTACCCACTACCGTCACGTCAATGATAACGACACCATACCGCAGGTGCCGTTGGAAGCCGATATGGACAGCCTGTTCTATCAGAAGTTGGGGCCGCTGGGCGACAAGCTGGGATTTAACTGGCTGGCGATGTCCGTAGCCGGTATTTATCCGCTGCTCTGGCAGAGAAATATGGAAATGGAGCTGGGAATTAAGCTGAAAAGGGACCCATACTGGCATCACGGTAATACAGTGGTCTTTTTCAAGGCGCAGCAGTGCGTGATAAGCAAGAGGTCGACATACAATCCTAGTGACCCTTTTCCGGTGACAATTTCGTATGTCAATCATCTGGCGGTGAAGCTCTTCCTGGTGCCATCCCTGAATGATGAGTGCCTGAAAGCGATAGGTGAGCACCAGGCTAAGTTTATTCAGTGTCTGGATACGACCAGCCTGGAAAAAAGCTTCCCGAAGAATACCAACCCCAACTCTGGCGGTTTTGCCAGCAAACCTCTTAACCATTTGATGGCGAGCCGCTACCTGCCCTATATCCATAATCAGGTACTGGAGCTGGCCGACCCGGATCTTCCGATGAACAGAAAAACGATGCGGGAGCGGTTCAGTCGGGAGATTGAGAACGGTGCGGCCGGGCAGGGTAATCCTGATGAGGTTCAACGCAACCGAGAGTTTCTGGCGCTGCAGCACATGCTGTCGGTGGCACTGCAACGAACGCAGGCAGAAGAGACCGGGAAGAATGCCCTGCTCCGCTTTGCGGCGGTAACGGAGGAAGAAGTTGAACTTTCTAACTAAAATGTCAGTGCTTGTGCTCTTTAGTGCACTGCTTTATGGATGTGGCGACAAGACAGACCAGACGCTTTCTCCGCCTGAAAATGCCCGCCATATAACGGTGTTATTTAGAGTGCCGGATGGCACCACACTGATGCCGATGCAGGTGCTGTACCGTTCTGACAAGTGTATGGACAAAAGCTACAACTCAAATTATGAGTCTTATCCGGTACGGGGATACAATGGCTTTACACAGCCCTTTGTTCGGCAGGGATACAGTGATATCTGGCAGACCGGTATCGCCATAGATGGCGGTGGTCCGTGCCAGTGGCAGCTTAACTCCCTCCGTGTCAGCTTTAAGCTGTCTGATGACAATCCTCTGGTGAAGGGTAAAAAGGTAATTGCATCCAGTTATATCTTTGATTTTGATGATTACGGACTCAGTGACGGCTACGGTACCGGAAGGGCGAAAGAGGCCACAGGCAATCTCGACTTAAAAACCAATTTTTTCCCTACAACGATCATCAATAAAATGTTTAATGAAACCTCTATTGAGCTGTTTGGTGGCGATACGGATTATGAAGAATGGAGCAGACGTTACAGGCTTCAAAATACTCAAAAGATAGTTGTAGAACCGATATTTCATGCTGAAAAAGGAGTGTTGCTTGAGGGGGATGAGGAACGTGGAGTCGGGATGGTGATAACTTATCCGGATGGGAGTATCGAGCATGTTCGTAAGGTAAAACCTGATTATCAAAGACTACTATCTTTGAAGTAAAGAAAACGATCATGAAAGGATCCTCTGGAAGTCCTTTTTTTGCATGAAATTTCGTTGGTGAAGAAACCCATACCTCGAACACCAATAGGGTTTAAATTCACTCTTAACGAGGTTCAGCGCAACTGCGAGTTCCTTGTGATCCAGAATATGCTGCAACGGACGCACCGGTAAGAACGCCTTTATACGCTTTGCTGAAATCACGGAGGAGGAGCTTGAACTGTCTAAATAAGGTTACTGTACTCCTTCCCCCTGTCATTGTGCTGCTTTCCTGTGACCGCTCGCACTATTTCACCGAATTGTTTGCCGAGAAATGTGCAATATCTAATAGATAACTTACAGTTATATATTCATGGCCCTGATTTTTCGCCATAAAAGGCAGGGTGAACACCGCCTACCTGATGTGCAGATTACGCGCTAGTGCATTAAATATTATTGATATTATTAGATAAAAACCACTGAGACATTCATTTTTCCCCATAGTGTAATCACAGCAATCACCTCCAGATGGTTCGATTCTCTCTCTCCATCCTTGGTGTCAAGGAGGGAGTCATGCCAGCATCTGAGGTTAATTCATCAATTAATGTTATAGGTTCGTCCCCGGCATTTAGTCAGCTTTTACGCTTAGTTGAGCGGGTCGCGCCATCACAGCAAAGCTTACTGATTTGTGGCCCCACGGGGTGCGGCAAAGAGGTGATTGCTCAGTTGGTCCATCAACACAGTAAAAATCCCTCGGCCCCCTTTATTGATCTTAACTGTGGCGCGATCCCAGAGCATTTGGTGGAAGCGGAGCTATTTGGTCATGTTAAAGGCGCCTTTACCGGGGCATCAGGTGACCGGCGTGGCCATTTGGAAATGGTCGGCAGTGGCACTCTGTTTTTAGATGAAATCGGTGAAATGCCCTTATCGGTGCAGCCCAAGTTGCTACGCGCATTGGAAACGCGCACATTTCGCCCGATTGGCAGCAGTGATGTGCGTCATTTTAAAGGGCGAGTGGTCGCGGCGACTCACCGGAATCTGCTGACCCAAGTCAAAAGTGGTGTTTTCAGGGAGGATCTCTACTACCGCTTAGGGGTCATCACGCTGGATATTCCCGCACTCAACCAGCGCAGAGAAGATATCCCCGCCCTAATTGAATATTTCGCCTCACTGCAAACTCACCGACTCGTTTTCAACGCCCATGCGATGTCCCACTTACAACAGTATCCGTGGCCGGGCAATGTGCGGGAATTGCGCAATTTAGTCGACAGATTAGCGGCATTATCGGATACCCACTTAATCACTCGCGAAGTGCTGGACACTTTTATGCCAACTGCGCAGTTGGAGGTGAAAGTGTCGTCAGATCTACTGGCTGACGCCATGCTGGCCCTGCCGGGGAGCGATAAGTTGGTGGTAGTGGAACAGCTGTTGATCGAGCGCGCACTACAGCGCACCACTGGCAATAAAACCGCCGCAGCCCAATTATTGGGTATCAGCCGTAAATCGGTTGAGCGGCGCATTCAAGGTCGGATGGATAAACGGCCCATCGCCCTACAGCATTTGCAGGAAGGAATGCGGTTGATGCAGTGTGCTGCCTACCATGAAGCCATTGCCGATTTGCAAAAAGGATTACAACTGCTGGTGGGGATTACGTTAGATGAGGAGGTGCGGCAGCTCCATTACAACCTCTATCGTCAACTCAGCCTCAGCTATCAAATGCTGCATGGCTGGTTAAGTCATGATGCTCTGAAATATCATAATGATGCGATCACATTGGGTAAAAAGACTGGCGATGAGTCCGAGTTGGCCGAGCTATCTTTCTGGCGCTGGTCAGCGCAGCTCATGGCCCTTGATTTGCCTCTGGTCCGCACACTGGCTCAGGAATTACTGCAACGTGGTCAGACAGAAAAAACAGCGCAGATATGGCGTGAAGCACACATTGCACTGGCTAGTACCCTGTTTTGGCTTGGGGATAATCAGGAAGTTTTGACCTGCCTATTGCGCAGCAAATTGCTGAGTACGCCTGGCGAATATACCGATCAACAGGGTTTGGATTTGGTCGGCATGGCGCTGACGCTGGAAGGGCTGGCACTCTTGCAACTGGGCAACTTTAAGCGGGCCAGAGAGATCGCTAAAAAATTGGAGTTACGCGCCGCTGATGAAAATATTATTACTTTTCATCGCGTTATCTCACTACGTGGGGCGGCATGGCTGGCCTGTCTATTCGAAGACAGTGACAGTTTGGGCCGATTGACCCATGGGTTAGAAACAGTGACGCAGCAATATGGTTTTGCGTTTTATCAGGGGCTGGGGAAGCTGTTGAAAGGGTGCCATCTACTGATGCAGCATGATTATGCTCAAGCAGAACTGCATATGCTGGATGGCGATGAAACCTATCTATTTTGCCAGGGCGGTAAGCTATTTCACTCCTTTCAAGCATGGAAACGTGGTGAGTTATTACTGCTGTCTGGGCAGCCACAACAGTGCGACACCCTGATTTCATCGGCGCTGGAACTCGCCTTCAAGCACCAAGAGCGCGCCTATCTCAGCGAATTGATGGTCGTTAAAGCCCGCGCCAGAGAAGCACTGAATGACCTTATTGGCGCAGAACAAGGTTTTCGGTGCGCCATTGCGACCGCCCAAACATTGGGGGTCGTGCCTGCCCAACTGGTTGCGACCCACGAACTGGCCAACTTGTTAGCCCAAACGCGGCGAAAACCGGAAGCTATTACCCTGCTATCCAGCATGCTGAAAAGCATCGATCTCCATGGAGCCCCCCCTTTTGTTAGCCGAGCGACTCAGCGGCTATCTGAGTGGCTTCAGCCGGAATGAGTCGACATCCGCGCCCATGGTCGTTTTCGGCCAATGCTCTTTTTTCTCTGGACGGAATCGTCCATATTCGCCAGTTTTTAGCACGCGAAAATTAAATTAATAGTGATAATTCAATCAATTAGTTGGTTGGCACGCAGGTTGCAATTTCTACTGTGGGTAGAGTATCAGATGTACTACCTAATGATGTTTCTCTCTTATCTATTAAGGAACACAATATGAGTACTCTCTATACAATTAACGTAATCAATAACAGCCCAACAGCGCAGGATTTCTTCTTCTTCCAAAAACCGGCGATTTATACCGGCGGCGCTAAAGTCTACTCCAACAGTATCTACCAAGAAGTGTTGCAGCCTTATGCGAACTCAGGTTCTGTGCTGACCTTTGAATGCTTAATGCAGTTCTATGCTGGCGCCCAAACTCAGCTACCTAATTTGAGCGTCGGGCAAGACTCGGGATACATCACCTCCAGCCAGGCGGTCGATTTAACCTCTGCGACGGCAGGAGTACAAACGGCCAACACCACGCTACTTTCCGTTGACCCTTCGCTAGGTCTGTCACCTGCCAGTTATACCGAGGGCGTCCAGCCCGGCGCTTATCGCATTATCACCCCAGCCTTCAATCCGATTACGGAAGTATTGAATGCGGGGTTAGCGGTACAAAGCGCCAGCGGCGGCACAGTCTTATCGAGCTTTATCAATGCGGAACCGAGTAAAAATATCGATTGTCAGCCGGTGCTGAGCTTCTATGTCCAAACCGGGACTTACCAGCCGGGGACGGTGATCAATTTCTCCACCTCGTCGGTCGGTTCTGCAATATGCGATACCACTCAAGGGGTGACCGCATTTAACGTGACTTACAACCCGCAAGGCACTTGGACGGTAACGTCGGCTTGATAGCAGCAACCTGTATACGGGCAGCCTGATCAACTGCGCCGTATTTTTTGCGACAACACATTGTTAATCCTAAATTTTCTATGAGGAGGCTCTATGCCTAATCTAACAACCAGCATTCCACTCAATCTCTTGTTAGGCCAATTCGATGACCCTGTGGGTCAATTGACTCAGCCACCACTCAGTAATGAGTGTGGTGCCTACGCGCTAACGGCCACACTGGCTGCCTTTGCGGACTGGCCGGAAAGTACCATTATCACCTATTTGGAAAACACCAATGTGATTTACCAACTTGATGATTTTGTGACGGCTAAGAATAAAATCTATGGTCTGACGGGCATACTCAACCCCGATGGTGGGGCCAATGTGGCGGCGGGGGGATATAACTCTCCGGCCGCTATGGCCGCCGTGGCAATGGACTTCACTCGCACGGTATCGGTGAGTATCACCACTGCGGGCTTATTTGCCTTAGGTATGTTGTACCCGCATGAACAGGTCGCCTGTGAGGTCGTGGTCGGTCAGCAAAATGTGCATACAGCTGCCGCTTATGCCGACCCCAACGGTGGGCAAGTTCAATTGATTTGTGTGGCCTCTGGCCCGCAAGCGCTTCATATGCTTGCCCGTGGCTCCGACGGGCTTTATTACGATCCCGGCACGGGTATTCGTAATAACGATTGGGGTAATCCAACACTGCCGACATTTGAGCAGCACAGTGGCTATGAATTTGTCGGCTTATGGTTAACCATCAGTTAGTGAACAAGCATTGTAAAATAGTGAACCGGTAAACAGCTCCCCTATGGTTGTTTATCGGTTCACCCGCCGCCTACGTATTCCTCTATCCCACTATTTCGCCATAAAAATCAATTCGTCTTTCTTAAAAACTCCCATGATTAATATATCAACTATGGGGCTACTATAGAATATATATATATTAGTTAAAAGCTGGTGGGGTTATTCTGTGATATTCCGCCGTAGTAATGTTTATTGTAATTCGAGTATTAAGTGCACTGGACGTTTACTGGAAATAGATATTTAATAAGTTTTAAACCGTTGCTGATGATTAATTTATATCGGCTGCCTTATATCGGCTGACTAATTATTATTTACTTGCTTGGTATTCTATAGGCTAAGTCAATTTAATATTGTCATAAGATAATTTAACGGCATGTTAAATAAATATAACAAACTATATTCCATTAGCATTATTTGGAGTGAATTAAAATGAACAAAGACTGGCATAAACAAGATATTTTAGCTGCGATACGAAAGGAAAAAGGTTCTCTTGCCGAATTATCAAGAGAAAATGGATTATCCCCATGCACATTATCTAACGCACTCACTCGCCCATGGCCAAAAGGTGAAATGATTATCGCAAACGCCATTGGTATTTCACCTCAAGAGATATGGCCCAGCAGATTCATCGATTATAGAGGTCATGAAATTATTAGAAGAGTCAGAAAAAACCAAGATTAAGAGGGTGAAATCATGGAGAAAACATTGTTGACCTCGCTTAAAATGTTAATTCCATTTTGGAATAACAGTTCAGAAGCTTGGGGAGTAAAGGATAACAAATCAGTATTTATCTATGCGAATGATAGATTTAGTGAGCTATTAGGTTTACCGAATGGATTTAATGTCGAAGGTCGATTAGATGGTGAACTTCCTGCACCTACAGCAGAGTTTCAGACCGAGTTTCAAGAGCATGATAGGCAGGCAATATTATCGCAAGAGCGCGCAACAACAATCGAAATACATGCCTTTGAACGGCGCTCATATTTTCAGCCTTATTTTTGCGATAAATATCCTTTAATCGATGAACAGGGGGTTGCCCAGGGACTTGTTTTTCATGCAAGAGCGGTACAAGACATAATATTAACAAGCTTAAATAAGATAAAAGTCCCAACATCACTTATATTTACGCCACCAACAGAGTTGTTCTCAAAAAGAGAGTGGGAAGTGTTGTTCTATATTTTACATTCGTTTTCAAGCAAAGAGATTGCTAAAAAACTTCATCTGTCATCACGGACTGTCTGCAATATTACCCAAAGCATCTATAAGAAAGCAGATGTTAGCAGTAAGCGGCAGATCATTGAATATTGTTATGCGAAGAAAATTAATAACTATGTCCCACAAAGTTTTTTTGAATATTCAGGATCCTTTCCATTAATGTAAGGGAAATTAAGCATAATAGGAGAAATACAATGGAAAAAGAATTATTCAAATCACTTGAGTTTTTTAAGCGTTTTTGGGAGCAGAGTTCAGAGCCATGGTATGTAAAAAACAATCGCTCAAGATATGTTTATGCAAATCGTAGCGTTAATAAGATGCTCGGTTTATCTGATGAGTTTTGCCTGGCAGGGCGATTCGATAGTGAACTTCCGACACCCATAGCAGAGTTTGCGACTGAATTTCAGCAACAAGATCGACAGGTTGAGTTAATGCAAGATCGTATCACCTCTATTGAAATACATTTATTTGATGGACTTTCTTATTTCACGGCTTATTTCTGCGATAAATATCCGGTAATCGACGAAGAAGGTATATCCCAAGGCGTTGTTTGCCATGCCAGACCTGTTACCAATGTGATATTAACGTGCTTAAATAAAATAAAAATGCCCACATCATTAGTATTAATGCCTCCATTAGAGATTTTCTCTAAAAGAGAATGGGAAGTGCTATTTTATCTTTTACATGCCTTCTCAAATGCTGATACTGCTAAAAAACTCTGTCTGTCATCACAAACCGTTTGCAATGTTATTCAAAGTATTTATAAAAAACTAGGTTTCTCTAGTACGCGTCAGGTTATTGATTATTGCTATGAGAACAAAATAAATAATTTTGTACCGAAAAGCTTCTTCGAGTACTCAGGGCCATTTCCATTAGTGAAAGAAAGTTGATATATAAATGGGGGCGTAATGGAGAAATCACTAACAGATTCACTTGAGATGTTAATCCGATTTTGGGAACACAGTTCTGAGCCATGGGGGATAAAGGATAACCAATCAATATTTGTTTATGCAAATCGTCGAGTTAATAAATTACTTAACTTGTCCGATAATTATAGTATAGAAGGGTTGTTAGATGGTGAAATACCTACACCAGCAGCAGAGTTTCAGGCTGAATTTCAGCGGCATGATCGTCGGGTTGAATTATTACAAGAGCGAGTTACATCAGTAGACATACAACTATATGATGGCAATTCCTATTTCACGCCCTATTTCTGCGATAAATACCCACTAATAGATGAGCATGGGGTGTCTCAAGGTATTATTTTTCATGATCGACCTGTGACGGATTTAATGTTAACTCGCTTAAGTAAAATAAAAATCCCCACAACACTTATATTCACTCCACCATCAGATTTCTTCACCAAAAGAGAGTGGGAGGTGCTATTTTATCTTTTGCATGCCTTCTCAAGCCCAGAGATTGCTAAAAAGCTGTTTTTATCCACAAGGACAATCTGCAATATCACCCAAAGTATCTATAAGAAAGCGGGTGTCACCAGTAAGCGGCAGATCATTGAGTATTGTTATGAAAACAAAATCAATAATTATGTTCCGCAAAGCTTCTTCGAATACTCAGGTTCTTTCCCATTAATGTAAGGGAAATTGAAAGTTAGAAGGGGAAAATAATGGATAAGTCGCTAACTGATTCACTAGAGATGTTAATCCGATTTTGGGAACACAGTTCTGAGCCTTGGGGGGTAAAAGATAATCAATCAAGATTCATTTATACAAACCCTAGATTACACCGATTATATGACTTGCCTGCTAATTTTACTATGGAAGGACGATTAGATGGTGAGCTTCCTTCACCTGTTTCAGAGTTTCAAGATGAGTGGCAGGCACATGATCGGCAGGTAGAATTATTACAAGATCGCATTACAACAGTTGAAATACACTTATTCGATGGACGCTCCTATTTCCAACCTTATTTCTGCGATAAATACCCGTTAATTGATGCGAATGGCGTATCTCAGGGTGTTATTTTTCATGGGAAACCGGTAACTGACACCATGTTAACCCGCTTAACAAAAATAAAAATCCCCACCTCACTGACATTCACTCCACCATCAGATTTCTTCACCAAAAGAGAGTGGGAGGTGCTGTTTTATCTTTTGCATGCCTTCTCAAGCCCAGAGATCGCTAAACAGCTGTTCTTATCCACACGGACAATCTGCAATATCACTCAAAGCATTTATCGCAAAGCGGGTGTCACCAGTAAACGGCAGATCATTGAGTATTGCTATGAAAACAAAATCAATAATTACGTTCCACAGAGCTTCTTCGAGCAGTCTGGATCTTTTCCATTGACGTAACCGGAGAGTTTCAGCTTACTGAGTCGGTATTCTGTTGCCGCTCCGTTAGCCCTCTTATTGAGCCGCTGCGCTATGCACCTCACCATGCTGCATGATTTGATTAACTTGCTGTCCGTGGCTATCAGTTGCCTGTAGGGAGCCGTTAACGGTTGGTTTTAGCGTGGTATCAGCCGCCAGACTGCCTTTTATCTGCAACTTCACATTACCCAACCCCTGCAGTGGCAATGCTGGCCAGCCCCAGTTTTGCAAAATATCCAGCTCAGCAGAACGGCCAGTTAGCCCCAAAGAGAAAGCTCTGACAGGGGTTTGGTCAATGCTGGCGGTGGCTTCCAGCAAACCCTCTTTGGTAAAGGCGCTTAAATCACTAACGGTGATCTGTTGTTCATTGGCGCTGAGCGCCAGTGATGGGCGGCGAACATCATTTTTATTGAAGGTCGCGTTACCAGCATTCAACATCAGTGACCCCGACCACACGCCCCATTGATGGTTTTTAGCCAGCAGTAACTCAGTACCTGCGGCATCCAACGAGGTAATCTGGAATGGGAAGTCAGGGCTGATATCAATCAACAAGTTACGGCTCCCGCTTAGCTTGCCGACGTAGACCTCTGACAACCAGTTTGGCAGTGTTTGTTGCCATTGCTGCTTCCAATCAGCAGGGAGGGTATAGACTAGCGCCACCAGTGTCAGCTCATCTAGCTGCAAGCGACGGGTATCACGCACCCACTGCCCCTGTGTTCTTAACAGCCCATCCTGCCAGCGGGTGGAGAACTGATTAATTGCCACGCCAGCAGGTGATAAAGCCAATGTGGCGATCGGGTCAATCAGATGAATATTACCTTTAATAATATCCCCCGCATTGAAGGAGAGTTCACCCTCATCACTTTGCCAATCGCCCTGCTTAAAGGTGATATTTTTTAGCGTCAGATCTAAATCATTAAATGCCCAATTACTCCCTTCGACCCGCGCATCAATTAAATCAAAGCGTTTGAGTGTTATCGGCGGCAGTTTTAAGAAAGTATTCCAAACATCATCGACGGTTGCGGGAGTTTGCAGACGAATATTACTCAGGCGCAGGCGATCAACCATCCAACTGCCATCAGTGGATTGGCTGGCATTGCCCGTCAACTCCCCTTGTGCAATATCGGCACCGAAGGTGGTCAGTGTCAGCGCATTTTTTTGTATCGAACCCTGCACATAAAGTTTCTGTGCCGTGATGCCATTGATCGCTAAAGAACCGGCACTGAACTGAAATTGGGCATTCTCACCCAAACTATTCCCCGCCAAAGGCTGCCACGGTACTAACCCACCGGTGACTTGCTCGCCAGTCACTTTCCATTGGCCCGCTGAGTTTTTGGGCTCAATAGTGGTATTCAGCGCCATATTGGTCAATTGCAAGGTATCTGCCTGCAAAGGTAATGGCGATGTGTTGTTGTTGAGGGTCAAACTGCCATTTTGCAAATTCAGGCTGAGAAGATGGCGAGGCTCGGTCAGTTGCCGCCAGCTGAGGCCAATGATCGCCTGCTGGGTGATAAGGAAGGGCGGCTGATTATCGCGCCCTAACGTGACATCTTTAATACTGACTTGCCCAGGTGTGGACCATGAGTGATCTATTTTCCCCAGGGAGAGGCGATATTCGCTGTTATCACTGACCCAACGGCTTAGCCATCCAGCGGCCCAACTGGTTTGGATCAAGACGTAGCAGAGCACTACGGATAGCACCAAGAGCAGTAATAACGTTAGCAGCACTTTCCCGAGAAATTTCATCTGGTAAATTCACGCCTGTCGGTATACGGAACCCTGTTTATGCCGCAAATCGTCCATTAGCTCAATAGACAATCCATTATCCATGCATAAAAAAATGGCCGATATCCTTTACGATCGGCCATTTCAGTGACGTGCTAGTGCAAAGATTATTTTTCTTGTGGGAAGAGCAGGTTAAGGACGATGGCCGTAATACCACCGGCAGCAATCCCAGAAGAGAGCAGGGTTTTGATCCAGTCAGGAGCAAATTGCAAAATCAATGGCTGCTGTGCCACACCCATACCAACTGCCAATGACAGGGCCATAATCATAATGGCGCGGCGGTTAAGGGTTTCGCGCGACACGATACGCACGCCAGAGGCGGCAATGGTGCCGAACATCACGAGGGTCGCACCACCTAACACGGGTTCAGGGATATGCTGCACAAACCCAGCAACGGCAGGGAACAGGCCCAGCACAATCAGCATCAGCGCCACCACAAAACCGACATAGCGGCTGGCAACGCCGGTCAACTGAATCACCCCATTATTCTGGCCGAAGCAGGAGTTAGGGAAGGTGTTGAACACGGCTGACAGCATGGAGTTCAAGCCATTCGCCAGTACACCCCCCTTCAGGCGCTTCATATAGAGCGGGCCATGAACCGGTTGCTCGGACACATCTGAGGTGGCCGTGATATCGCCAATGGTTTCCAGTGAGGTCACCATAAAGATCAGCATCAGCGGCACCAGCAGATTCCAGTCAAAAGACAAGCCATAATAGAGCGGCGTAGGAATGGTAATCAGCGCGGTGTCTACCACTGGGCGGCTTTCAGGTAGCATACCCAGCGACCAAGCCAGCAGGTAACCCACGGCCATCGCGATCACTAATGAGGCGACTCGCAGATAGGGGTTGCGCTGGCGATTCAGCAGAATAATCACCACCAACACAGCTCCCGCCAATAACAGATTTTTCGGTGCGCCGAATGTATGGTCGCTCATCGCGCCATAACCGCCACCAATAGATGTCAGCCCAACTTGAATTAATGACAGGCCGATAATCATCACCACAATACCGGAGACCAGCGGAGTGATAATGCGACGCGCCAGATGCAGGAAGCGGGAGAGAATAATTTCGGTGCAGGAGGCCACCATCAGAGTGCCGAACAGTGCCGCCATCATGGTTGGGATATCTGCGCCCCCATTTCTCAACGCCAAGCCCCCCATGATCAGTGGAGAAACAAAGTTAAAACTGGTGCCTTGAATCGATAACAGGCCAGAGCCCACCGGCCCCCAGGTTTTAATTTGCAGCAGCGATGCCAGTCCTGATGCGAACAGGGACATGCTGATAATGCGTTGGGTATCTTCCGCCGGTAATCCGAGCGCCTGACAAATCAGCAGGCCGGGGGTAATCACCGCGACAAACATCGCCAATAAATGCTGGCAGGCAGCAAACAGTGTTTGGGCGAGTGGTGGGCGGTCTTCTAAACGATAAATCAATTCGCTAGGGCGAGTGGTGACGGGTTGTGGCGTATCAAGTTCGGCGGATTGCGTAGACATGGAGTGGGATACCCTGATCGGCAAAGAGGGCATTTTAATGATCCGCCTCACAAAAGCAATCGGTTGCGCTGCATTTTTTTAAATATTTCTATTTGGCGTAAACCTGCATTTTTAACGACTAAACTTGTAATTAGTGGCGTTTTTTTTTCTAATCCCCCCTTAACGGCTTTGGCGTTTATTAAGGAACTGTCTAACGTCATATTTTTATTCGATATTTTAATCGCATGGAGTACCAAGATGTTTCATCTCGATACCTATGGCACGCTAGTCGCGGCCTGTTTGGTTTTATTGTTAGGCCGTAAACTCGTACAAACTGTCCCTTTCCTGAAGAAATACACAATTCCTGAACCGGTCGCCGGTGGTTTGCTCGTGGCTTTTATGATGCTGCTGATGCAAAAGACCCTTGGCTGGGAAATCAGTTTTGATATGTCGCTGAAAGATCCCCTGATGCTGGCATTTTTCGCCACTATCGGCTTGAACGCCAATTTGGCGAGCCTACGTGCTGGCGGCAAGGCCCTGAGTATATTTGTCTTTGTGGTTGTTGGTTTGCTGTTGGTGCAGAACGCCATCGGTGTCGCCCTCGCGAAATTGATGGGGTTAGACCCATTGATGGGGTTATTGGCTGGTTCCATTACCCTATCGGGCGGCCATGGTACCGGTGCGGCATGGAGTAAAGTGTTCGTTGAGCGCTATGGTTTTGAAAATGCGACTGAAGTTGCCATGGCTTGTGCGACCTTCGGCTTAGTGCTCGGTGGGCTGATTGGGGGGCCGGTTGCCCGTTATCTGGTCAAGCACTCTTCTACACCAGATGGCACGCCAGAGGATAGCGAGGTGCCTTCCGCCTTCGAAAAACCTTCAGCTGGTCGCATGATTACCTCGCTGGTATTGGTCGAAACTATCGCCATGATTGCCATTTGTCTGATGGCGGGTCGCCTGATCTCTGGCTGGCTAGAGGGCTCGATGTTTGAGCTGCCCACTTTCGTCTGTGTGTTATTTGTCGGGGTGATTCTCAGTAACACCCTGTCGACGATAGGTTTCTATAAAGTCTTTGATCGCGCGGTATCGGTGCTGGGCAACGTCAGTTTGTCACTGTTTTTGGCCATGGCGTTGATGAGCCTAAAACTCTGGGAACTGGCCTCATTAGCTCTACCGATGCTGGTGATTTTGTCGGCGCAGGCATTGGCGATGGCGCTGTACGCTATCTTTGTCACATATCGGGTGATGGGGAAAAACTATGATGCGGCAGTATTGGCGGCAGGGCATTGTGGTTTTGGTTTAGGCGCGACACCGACCGCGATTGCCAATATGCAGGCCATTACTGACCGCTTTGGCCCATCTCATCTAGCCTTCTTGGTAGTGCCGATGGTTGGCGCGTTCTTTATTGATATTGTTAATGTGATTGTGATTAAGCTTTATCTGTTACTGCCGATCTTCCCTACGGCAATCGGGTAATGGTGCTTGGGGCTGCCTATAGTTTAATTATAGACTCGCCCTAACTTATTCAATGCCCAATAGGTTTCAAGATGCAGGAAGGCGGCAATCGAGAAAGTCCCGATGAGCTTACATAAGTAAGTGATTCGGGCGCGTGAGAGCAGCCAACACACCTGCGACTTGAACGATGATGTGGATTATGCGTTGGTATAGCGCGTCCGCTCTGGCAACCACCGCTCAATCAATGCCTGCGCATGTTCGGGATACTGCTGATGCAGATGGCGAGCGACTCGCTGCACTTCCGGAATCATTGCTTGATCGCGCAGCAAATCAGCCACTTTAAACTCAGCACTCCCCGTCTGCTTAGTACCCAATAACTCGCCGGGGCCACGGATTTCTAAGTCTCGCTGAGCAATAACAAAGCCATCATTACTGTCACGCAGCACTTGCAAACGCATCTGGGCGGTTTTGCTGAGCGGCGTTTTGTAGAGCAACACGCAGTGGGACGCAACAGCGCCACGGCCCACGCGGCCACGTAACTGGTGTAATTGCGCTAACCCCAAACGCTCTGGGTTGTCGATGATCATCAGGCTGGCGTTAGGAACATCTACCCCCACCTCAATAACCGTGGTCGCAACCAATAGCTGCAATTCACCCTGCTTAAATGCCAGCATAACAGCCTGTTTTTCTGGGCCTTTCATGCGCCCATGCACTAAGCCAACTTTTATCTCTGGCAAGGCAATTTTCAACTCTTCGCAGGTCACCTCAGCGGCTTGCGCTTCCAGCAGCTCAGACTCCTCAATCAGGGTACAGACCCAGTAAGCCTGGCGGCCCTCTTCCAGACAGGCATTTTTAACCCGCTGAATAACATCACTGCGGCGGGTATCTGGGATGGCGACCGTGGTGACCGGTGTCCTACCGGGAGGCAACTCATCAATCACCGAGGTGTCGAGATCCGCATAAGCGGTCATCGCCAAGGTGCGCGGAATGGGGGTCGCCGTCATAATGAGCTGGTGTGGGTGGAAGCCTTGCTCCTCGCCCTTTTCCCATAGTGCGAGGCGCTGATGAACGCCGAAACGATGCTGTTCATCAATAATAACCAGCGCTAATCCAGAAAATTTCACCTGCTCCTGAAACATCGCGTGAGTGCCGACAACCATTGAAACCTGACCACTGGCGACAGCTTCCTGCTGTGCCAATCGCGCTTTGCCTTTTTGCTTCCCAGCCAGCCAGCCCACTTCCAGGCCCAACGGCTCCAGCCATTGGCGGAAGGTATTTGCATGCTGCTCTGCCAGTAATTCTGTGGGGGCCATTAACGCAACCTGTTTACCGTGAGCAATGGCACGCAGTGCTGCCAGCGCAGCAACCAGTGTTTTGCCCGAGCCAACATCCCCTTGAATCAGTCGCATCATCGGGTAGTTGTGCGTCATATCTTGCTCAATTTCTGCTACCACCCGCTGTTGTGCGCGGGTTGGCGTGAACGGCAGCGCGGCCAGAAAACGTTGCTTAAGTTGCTCTTCCGCCAATAAAGGAAGTGCTCGATAACTTTGCGCCCCAGCCCTGACAGCCAACATGCTGAGATTATGGGCCAGTAGCTCTTCCATAATCAGCCGCCGCTGCGCGGGGTGTTTGCCCTTCTCTAAATCGGCTAGCTGAATATCCGCTGGTGGGCGATGCAGAGTATGAATGGCTTCCGGCAAGCTAATGAGCGAGCGGCTCAGTTCAATCGGTAATAATTCAGCAATAACACAGGTATCCAGCATCGCCAGCGCTTGATCGATAAGCTTGCGTAGCGTGGCCTGACGAATGCCTTCCGTGGTGGGATAAACGGGGGTTAGCGACTCCTGCAATTCAACGCCAATATTTTCGCCATGCACCCGATATTCAGGGTGAATGATCTCCGGGCCAGTATTTCCCCGCTTAGCTTCGCCATAGGCAATGACATGTTTGCCCGGTGACAGACTGTTTTTCATCGCGGCATTGAAGTTAAAAAAGCGCAGAGTAAGAACGCCGCTGCCGTCACTGATTTGGCAGGTCATCATGCGGCGGCGGCCAAAAGTGATGTCAGAACGCAGAACTTCACCTTCAACGGTCACCGAAAGACCCGGCAGTAGATCGCCAATGCGGTACAGCTGAGTGCGATCTTCATAACGCAGCGGGAGGTGAAGCAGCAGGTCTTGAATGGTTTCCAGACCCATTTTAGCCAGTTTCCCAGCCTGACTTGCGCCAACACCGGAAAGAGTACTGAGGGGTACGGCATCCAGTAGGCGGCCTTTCATCTAAGACTCCGTGGATTGCATGGCAGACCACCATTGCGGATCGGCAATAATCTGGCCCTGCTCATCGATATGGGGTTGAGGTAGCCCTTTTCGCTTGGCAACTTGCGCCAATACGGGGTAACCGCCCTCAAACAACAGCCGCTGTTGCTCAGCCGGTGGCAGAACACTCTGCGACCGCTGATACATGCCCGCATTTTGCCGCTGCCGTTGGGCTTCATATAAAATGAGTGCGGAAGCGACGGAAACATTGAGGGATTGCACCATGCCGATCATCGGAATAATGATGTCTTGATCCGCCAGCGCCAATGCCTCTTCAGAGATACCGGTTTTCTCCTGCCCCATCAAGATACAGGTGGGACGGGTATAATCGATTTCGCGAAAATCCACTGCTTTATCAGATAGGTGCGTCGCCAGTATTTGCATACCCTGCGATTTCAGATGGGCAATGGCATCGGTGATATGGGGGTGTGTTTTGACCTGTACCCAGCTATTGCTACCGGCAGCAGAAGAGAGCCGCGTATACATTTCGGTGGTGGGCCAAATGGCATGGACTTGATGGATACCGACGGCATCGGCGGTGCGAATGATAGCGGATACATTATGGGGTTTATGTACTTGCTCCAGACAGACCGTCAGATCCGGCTGTCTGGTCGCAAGCATTTCACAAATCCGCGCATAGCGTTGAGGATTCATAGGCGTTAATTACGGTTTCGGCTGACTTTAACCACATCCGGCATGATACGAATTTTACGCATAATGTTAGCCAGATGGACCCGGTCACGGGTAGTCAGGCGAATAAAGGCGCTGTATACCCGACCATCTTTCTCTTCGGTATTCAGGCTCTGAATATTAGATTCGGCTGCATTAATTGCCGCCGTGAGATTTGCCAGCGCACCTTGTTGGTTGAACATATCGACTTTAATTTCAGCGATAAACTCTTGTTCAGTCTCCTGATCCCACTCAACCGCCATAAACTTCTCAGGCTCTTTTTGGTAGCCACGGATGTTACGACAAGATTCGTGATGGATGACCAAACCTTTACCCGGGCTGATATGGGCAATAATCGGGTCGCCTGGAATCGGACGGCAGCATTTGGCAAAGGTGATCAATACACCATCAGCACCTTTGATGGCCAGATTGCGTGTTCCGGAAGTTGCCAGTGTAGATGGGTCACCCAACAGGTTTTTAGCCACCACCACACTCATCGCATTGCCAAGACCAATCTCTGCCAGCAAATCATCCAGCGTCGCCAGCTTCATGCGCTCCAGCTCATGCTTGATATTCTCTTCAGGAATATCAGCCAGCTTACGACCATTGCCCAATGCATGATTCAGTAACCGACGGCCAAGGCTCACCGATTCATCACGCTTCAGGTTTTTCAGTAACTGACGAATTTTGGCGCGCGCTTTTGAACTGACAACAAAATTCAGCCAAGCGGCATTTGGCCGTGCGCCCGGTGCGGTAATGATCTCAACGGTTTGACCACTGCTAAGGGGCTGAGAAAGTGGGTAGGGTTGGCGGTCAACACGGGCACCGACGCAGGCGTGACCGATATCGGTATGCACGGCATAGGCAAAGTCGACAGGTGTCGCACCGGCAGGTAGCTCAACAATGCGACCTTCCGGAGTGAAAACATAAATCTCATCAGGGAAGAGATCGGACTTCACGCTTTCAATAAATTCAAATGAGCTGCCCGCACTTTGCTGTAACTCCAGCAAGCTCTGCATCCAGCGCTGAGCGCGGATTTGTGCGGTGGTGCCGGATTCACCCTGCTCTTTATAAGCCCAGTGTGCAGCAACCCCCATTTCGGCCATCTGATCCATATCTTCAGTACGGATTTGCACCTCGACCGGCACCCCATGAGGACCGATTAATGAGGTATGTAGCGATTGATAGCCGTTAGCTTTAGGGATGGCGATATAGTCTTTTACTCGACCAGGGCGAGGTTTATACAGACTGTGAGCCTGACCCAGCACGCGGTAACAAGTATCAACTTCTTTGACGATAACCCGGAACGCATAGATGTCCATGATGGAGTGAAAGCGCTGCTCTTTCAGGTTCATCTTGCAATAGATGGAATAGAGGTGCTTTTCACGACCACTGACCCGACAAGGGATCCCCGCCTCAGTCAGACGCCCTTCAATCTCCGCCAAGATTTTCTGAATCATCTCTTTGCGGTTACCGCGCGCGGCTTTCACCACTTCTTTGATGACGCGGTAGCGATTGGGGTAGAGCGCTTCAAAACCCAGCTCTTCCAGCTCGGTTTTTAAATGGTGAATACCCAGCCGATGAGCAAGTGGGCTGTATATTTCAAGGGTTTCGCGGGCAATGCGGCGACGTTTATCTGGGCGTAATGAACCCAGCGTTCGCATATTATGTGTGCGGTCAGCTAGTTTGATCAAAATGACGCGGATATCCTGCACCATTGCCATGATCATTTTGCGGAAGTTTTCCGCCTGAGCCTCTTTCTTATCACGGAAGTTCAGTTTATCGAGTTTAGATACACCCTCGACCAGTTCGGCTACGCTCTTCCCAAACAACTGCTCCATATCTTGATATGTGGCAGGGGTGTCTTCAATGACGTCATGTAGTAACGCCGCCATTAAGGTTTCGTAATCGAGCCGCATCTCCGCGAGAATACAGGCCACAGCAACTGGGTGAGTGATATAAGGCTCACCGCTGGAGCGTGTCTGCCCCTCGTGAGCATCACGTGCAACAAGATATGCCTGTTTGAGGCGCTTAATCTGCTCCTCTGGCAGGTAACGTTGAATCAGCAGATTCAGGCTTTCAAACAGGTACAAGGCAGACTCGCAGTCTAATTAACGACGACCTTCAGCAATCGCGGTAACCGCTTGGATCTCTGCGGCTTCCTGCTCTTGCTGCTCTTGGCGTTCACGAACATCGAGAATCTGATTAGTAATCAGACCTTCTTCGATTTCGCGCAGCGCAATCACAGTAACTTTATCGTTCTCTTCTGGAACCAGTGCGTCTTTGCCGCCGGACTGGATTTGACGTGCCCGACGAGCAGCGACCAACACCAGGTCAAAACGGTTACCAATTTTCTCTACAGCGTCTTGAACAGTTACGCGTGCCATAATTCTGCTACTCCACAGGTGACGAAATGACTGGGCATGATACTGAAACTCTGTTCAGTCTGCCAATAATTTGCTGATTAAAGCGTCATGCCGCTGTTTCTGGCGGCCTAAACGCAGTCGTTCTGCGCGAATAATGGTTTTCAGATCCGATAATGCCAGATTGAAATCATCATTTACGATTAAATAATCATACTCTGCATAATGAGCCATCTCGGCGACAGCTTGCGCCATACGCTTTGCGATAACCTCTTCGCTATCTTGCCCACGGCCACGTAAGCGGCGATCCAACTCTTCTTTGGAGGGGGGCAAAATAAAAATACTGCGCGCGGTTGGCATTTTTGCGCGAATTTGCTGCGCGCCTTGCCAGTCGATATCTAAAAATACATCAACCCCGGTTGCGAGAACCTGCTCAATCGCCAAACGTGAAGTGCCGTAGTAGTTTTCAAAAACCTTGGCATGTTCAAGAAAAGCGTCGTCATCAATCATCTGGCAAAACTCTTCTTCAGAAACAAAGAAGTAATGCTCACCGTGATTCTCACCCGGACGTTTAGCACGCGTGGTATGAGAAATAGAAACCTGCGTGTCGTACAACGGTTGTGTTTTTAACAAAGCCTGAATCAGGCTTGATTTCCCTGCCCCACTGGGTGCGGAAACAATGTATAGCGTGCCTTGGACCATGATGACGTTTCAGTTGATTAGGTTGATATACCCTTCTTACTCGAAGTTGCAACGGTGTTAGCGGCTCTCGCTGCCTACCCGTAACTCCAATTACTTTGGGTGTATATAGAAAGCAGAAGTGTGAATCTCCGCACAGTATACACGGCTGTTACGCGTCATGCAGCGTTACAACACATTTCACCTGAATGTTTTGTCTATAAACAGCCCGGATTTCTGATTTTGCGGGGAAGATTGCGTAATTTCGACTTGTTGCAGCAAATAGAAAAGTATTGTTCGGTAGCCTGCGCATTTAACGTTTTTGGCCTTCGACGGATAAGACATTTCAGGGTTTACTGCCTTCCTCCAAGGAAAGGTGCCTATGAATATGTCGAATATACAAATACTAAGCTTGCTGATGATTGGATTTATAAGTTGGGGGGCCAGTGCGGTATCTGGCTGCTCAGAGTGGTCAGCAGAAAGAGTGTCGCTTGAGGCCAATTCTCTCCAAAAGCAGTTGGATAAATGGGATGCGGCATACCATCAACAGGGGGTTAGCCTACTTGCGGATGATATCTACGATCAATTACAGGCTAAATTACAGGGATGGCAGGCTTGCCGTGGTCAGCCCGACGATACGGAAAGCAAAAGAGTACCGGGTCACGGGAAGTTTTCTCATCCTGTTGCCCATACCGGATTAAAAAAACTGAAAGATGAAGCTGAGCTGACTAATTGGATGCAGCGGCGGGAAAAACTCTGGGTGCAACCCAAAGTCGATGGCGTTGCAGTGACACTGGTTTACCAGAACGGAAAGCTGACGCAACTTCTCAGCCGGGGAGATGGATTGAAGGGCCAGAACTGGAGCGACAAAGCTCCCTTTATTGCTGCCATTCCTCACTCGATTGCAGCAGCTCCCCCTTTACTAACACTGCAAGGGGAGTTGTTTCTACAGATGGAAGGGCATAACCAAGCCCAGTTTGGCGGTGTCAATGCTCGTTCTTCAGTCGCGGGTGCGCTGATGCGCAAATCGTCGTCCCCTTTACTGGCTCAACTTGGCATTTTTATTTGGGCGTGGCCCGACGGGCCGAACAGCATAATGGAAAAAAACACGCAATTGCAGGAAATGGGCTTCCCTTTGACCGCGGAATACAGCAAATCCGTCACTTCAGTCATGGATGTTGCTCAGTGGCGGGAGCACTGGCATCAAACCCCTCTGCCTTTTGTGACTGATGGTATTGTTATCCGACAAGAGGAAGAGCCGGCCGGACGCTATTGGCAGGCTGTTCCAGGGCCATGGTCGGTGGCGTGGAAATACCCGCCACAGCAGCAAATGACGGAAATAAAAGATATCCATTTTACGATTGGCCGCACCGGTAAAATCACCGTGGTTTTGCAGGTTTCACCGGTAAAAATTGATGATAAATGGATTCGGCGAGTGAATATTGGTTCTATTGCGCGTTGGCGACAATGGGATATCACCACCGGAGATCAAGTCACCATTACTCTGGCTGGGCAGGGTATTCCAAGGCTAGATAATGTCGTTTGGCGAGTCAGCCAGCGCCATGAGTTCACCCCGCCAAATGGAGATAAGTTTCATCAATTGAGTTGCTTTCGTCACTTGCCACGCGAGTGCGAGCCACAATTTTTATCTCGCTTGATATGGCTCAGTGGCCCAAAAGGGCTGGATATGCATAACATTAGCGGTGGGCTTTGGCGAGAGCTTATCCACCATGGGCTGGTCAAAGATTTGGTCGGGTGGTTATCACTGACAACAGACCAACTAGCGGATATTCCTGGGGTAAGTCGTGAGCGAGCAGAGAATATTTATCAACAGTTTCAACGCACAACGCAGAAGCCATTTTCTCAGTGGCTACAGGCATTGGGATTCCCCCAGTTGGCATCCAGTGATGCCCATTGGGACTCTTTGCAGCGAAAAAGCATCGACGAGTGGCGCTTAAGGTCGGGTATCGGGCCGATGCGGGCGAAACAGATTAATCATTTCTTACATCACCCAGAGGTGCAAGCGATGGCGGATTTCTTATCGAAACAACATATTGCGGGGTTCCGGCCCGAAGAGTAAAACTTCTGCGAGTCTGGCTCAGTGTTCTGAGTGATCATATTTGAAAACGGGCAGACCAAGGCGGAATCTTAATGCCAACAATCGAGCGCTTAGTCCAGTGATAAGGGTAATGATGATCACCCAGTTATGGGAGAGCGGTGTGTATTGCAGAGCAATGTAGATCCAAGCGGCAGCAAATGAGATACCGGCATAGATCTCTTTCTGAAACACCAATGGGATGCAGTTACAAAACATGTCGCGTAAGACACCGCCAAAGACGCCGGTAATCACTGCGGCAATGGCAGCAATAATCGTACTATGGCCCATGTCGAGGGCAATTTGTGCGCCAATAATGGAAAAAACAATCAGCCCAATAGCATCAAGCACAAGAAATAAGTGACGCAAGTGTTTCATTAAAGGCGCCATCCAGGTTGTCACAATCGCAGCAACGGCGACAATCACAATGTATTCAGGGTGCTTAACCCAACCAAGTGGATAATGACCCAGCAGCATATCTCTAACCGAACCACCGCCGATTGCCGTGGCAGACGCAATGATAATGACGCCAAACATATCCATTTGGCGACGGCCAGCAGCCAACGCCCCTGTCATGGCTTCGGCTGTAATACCAATAATATAAAGCACGCTAAGTAGCATAATGAGTCAAATTTCTTAAGGGCTGCAAAGGTCGCAGAGTAATCACTCAGGTTGGTTGTCGCGACTGAGATTTTCTAAGTCATGATTTTATGATTATTTAATCTAATCTTTTTTTTAACTATCTATCTAATACATATAGATAAAAAATCATGTATATAATCATTTATCATTAATATTTCTAGGGTAAATGTAGCGGTTTGGATTCGGCGCGGGAGCTGGCGAGCCTATTTCATGATCGCTCAGTCTGATTGCAGAGCTCCTTATCCGATGGTAGTTTTTATCTTTTATTTCAGTGAGATTTGTTCATGGATAAGCGGGTTAATCGGTTCCACTATCGGGCTGTATTGTTTACCGGCATGATTGCTGCTGGCGTATTACTGAGTGGTTGTATTGATCGCCCTGTCCATGCTGACATAGCAACAGAGAAAGTCTCACCTCCGGTCTGTATTAAAGGTGAGCCGATGGCACAAACGACACTCTATTTCGGCTTGAATCGCCCTCATGGCCCCGCTATTACTACGACGGAATGGCAGTCTTTTGTGGATAATGATGTGACCAGTCGCTTTAAAGAGGGGCTGACCGTCATTGATGCTAAAGGGCAATGGTTAGGAAATGATGGTCGTGTCGCCAAAGAGAGTAGCAAGGCGTTGGTGCTTATCCATAAAAATGATAAAGACGCTGATATTGAAGCTCTGCGCTCCCGCTATAAACAGCAGTTTGCGCAAGAGTCGGTAATGCGGGTTGATACTCGCGTGTGCGTCGATTTTTAGCAGTGAATTTCTAGCAGTGTAGCTCCGGCAGTGATGTTCTCGTGCGAATATTCGGCCTTTTATCTCTAATTGACGAGAGGTAAAAGGCCGAGAGCATCATCTATTATGTCCGGCTACAGAATAAGTCCAGCAACGGCAGCGGAAAGTAAGCTGACTAATGTTGAACCATATACCAGTTTTAACCCAAAGCGCGAGACCACATTCCCCTGTTTTTCGTTTAGCCCCTTAATAGCACCTGCCACTATCCCAATAGAGGCAAAGTTAGCAAAAGAGACTAAAAACACAGAAAGAATGCCTAAACCGCGCGGAGACATTTCAGCCGCAACCTTTTTCAGCTCAATCATGGCAACAAATTCATTAGCGACCAGTTTGGTTGCCATAATACTCCCAGCCTGCAAGGCATCTTGCGCAGGGATGCCAATCAGGAACGCCAGTGGATAAAATAGATATCCCAGTACACCTTGGAAGCTAATATGGAATAAGCTGCTAAATAAAGCATTAATAGCAGAAATGATAGCAATAAACCCGATTAACATTGCGGCTATAATCATCGCAATTTTAAATCCAGCCAGAATATACTCCCCCAACATTTCAAAAAAGCTTTGGTCTTCATGAAGCTTATTGAGCTTTAATTCGGGTTCATCAGTAGCTGGATAGGGGTTAATAATAGAAAGAACAATAAAAGTACTAAACATATTCAATATTAGCGCCGTTACCACAAATTTTGGTTCAAGCATGGTCATATAAGCACTTACAATTGACATGGATACTGTCGACATCGCTGTCGCCGCCATGGTGTACATTCTACGCGGCGATATATCAGCAATAATGCCTTTGTAGGCAATAAAATTCTCTGATTGCCCTAGAATCAATGTGCTTACGGCATTAAAAGATTCTAGTTTACCCATCCCATTAACTTTGGACAGTAAGGTACCGACTACCCGGATGATGAGTGGTAATATGCGAAAATGCTGCAAAATACCAATTAGCGCGGAAACGAAAATGATTGGGCAAAGAACATTCAAGAATATAAAAGCTAATCCTTGTTCATTCATGTTACCAAAAACAAAACTGGTGCCTACTGCGGCAAATTTCATCAATACTTCGAATAATCCAGCAAAATAGGTGATCGCGGCCAAGCCACTTTCTGAGTGTAAAAAGAAATACGCGAGTGCAATTTCTATAATCAGCAATTGAAAAATATAGCGTAGCCTGATGCTTTTACGGTCACGGCTAGCCAGTAATGCCAGTATTGCAATCGTAATCAACGCCAGAAGAAAGTGCAGAATTTGCAACATAAGAAATCCGTTAGGGATAAAATTCAGTCAGCATTTTATCTGCAATAACAGATTTTTTTCATCTGAAATTCAACTCTCTTAAAAATATATATTCTACGCATCGTATAGCGGTATCCAAAAAATTCCGGTTACTTAAATTTTTATTGCTTTTTCATCATTTATCCATTGAGTGACTCACTATTTATCTGCCAGCTTAAATTGCTGCGATTGCGGCATGTTTAGCGCTTCCTCAAGGAGGCTCAGGCTAAAAAAGTACTCTCTGTGTTCAACTAACTCATTGGATGGAATATGAATATGATTAATCTGCCTAGCTGCCGCCCTTTTACTGAAGCCGGTCATTTATCTCAAATATCGGCTTATTATGAAGAGGAGCGCAATATCATGTGGATGTTACTGCGTGCTCATCCGCGCCCTTGTTTTAACCTGGAATTAATTGAAAATATTATGACGTTAGTTCAGGCCGCTAAAGAGTCAAAATTACCTTTTGATTTTTGGGTAACCGGCTCAGTAGTACCCAATATGTTTAATGTGGGAGGTGATTTAAGCTTTTTTGCACAAATGATTCGCAGCCGTAAGCGTGAAGCGCTAATGGCCTATGCACGCGCTTGTGTCGATTGTGTTCATGCGGCATCTCGCGGGTTTGATACTGGTGCAATATCTATTGCGATGATTGAAGGCAGTGCGTTAGGTGGAGGATTTGAAGCCGCACTCGCCCATCATTTCGTGCTGGCACAAACAACTGCCAGAATGGGCTTTCCGGAGATTGCCTTTAATCTATTTCCTGGCATGGGGGGGTATTCACTTGTTGCGAGAAAAGCCGGAATGCGAGTGGCTGAAGAGCTGATTTGGACCGGTGAACCCCATGCTGCTGAATGGTATGAGAGCCGTGGGTTAGTGGATAAATTATTTCAACCGGGCGATGCATACCTCGCAACTCGCACCTTTATAGACACGATAAGACCTAAGCTAAATGGTATGAGAGCCATGATTAGGGTCCGGCAGCGTGTTTTGCAATTAACACGTTCTGAATTAATGGATATTACTGAGGATTGGGTTGATTCTGCATTCTCTATTGAGCCAAAAGATATCGCCTATATTGAACGTTTGGTGATGTTACAAGATCGCCATACCTCGACAATGCCAAAGGCAATATAGTTTTTGGCACCTAATCCAGTAAAAGGTGAGGGTGTTGTGTTACCAACCAATGCTCCAGTTCATCTGCGGGCATTGGTTTAGCGTAAAGGAATCCCTGCTTTTCATTAATACCAATAGAGTCCAGGAACTCCTCTTCCCCTGTCGTTTCCACCCCTTCGGCAATGACCCGCATTTTAAGGGCTTCGGCGACAACAATAATGGCTCGAACCAGAGATTGTGAGATAGGATTATTATCAATGCCGCGCACAAAGCTTTGGTCCAGCTTAATGGCATCAATAGGGATACGCGCCAATTGGGAAAGTGAAGAATAACCTGTACCAAAATCATCCAAATGAACTTGAGCCCCTAAGTGGCGCAACTGCTTCATAATGTTGATAGCGGCATCTTCGTCATCTATTAAGCAACTTTCGGTGAGTTCCACATCAACTAAGCTAGATTCCAGTTCGCTGGCTTCAAGAGACTCAATAAAACTGGTGACGATCGCCTCGTCAATTAATTGCCGAGCAGAGACATTTACCGCTACCCGCAGATTAATTCCTCGATTCTTCCAATCGACTGCCTGCTGCATTGATGTTTGCAGGACCCATTTACCTAGCGGCCCAATCAGCCCAGACTCTTCTGCATATGAGATAAACTCTAAAGGCGCGATTAAGCCGCGCTCAGGGGATAGCCATCGGACTAATGCTTCGACACTATGTACTTTACCGGTTTGTGTGGATATTTTTGGTTGATAAAAGACTTGTAACTGATGCTGCTCTAAGCCTTTACGCAGATTAGTATCTAGCCATACATACTCAGATACTTTTTTATTCATCTCTTGTGAAAAGATTGAGTAGGTCCGTTTGCCATGTTCTTTCGCGGTGTACATGGCCGTGTCCGCACTGCGGATAATATTTTCCAGTGTTTCGCCGTGCTCAGGGCATAATGCAATGCCAATAGAGCAGCCGGTATATACCTCGATCAATCCCACTCTAAAAGGCGACTTCATACGGTTGAGAATGCGCTGTGTGGTTGCCTCTAGTTCCTGCATGGTGGCATTTTCGACCAGCACAATAAACTCATCGCCGCCCAATCGGGCAAGCATTTCGTTATCCTCTAAACAACTTAAAATAGCCAGCGAGACATCTTTGAGTAATCGGTCGCCAAACATATGACCGTAATGGTCGTTCACTTTTTTAAAGTTATCAAGATCGAGGTAAATAATACCCACCGAGGTGTCACCACGAGTTTGGATCGCGCTATTAATCCGTTCATGAATCGCGTGGCGATTAGGCAGACCAGTAATCATGTCGGTATTAGCTAAAATCCTGAGGCGCTCTTGAGCTCGTCGCTCTTTGGTAATATCAGTTCCAGAACAGATGAGATAACGTTCATTTTTGCCACTGCCACTGTGAACAAACTTATTGCGGAATAAGAAGAGGCGTTTCCCTTTTACCGTATTAATCCAACGTTCAACTTCATAAGATGCGCCGCGTTGGAAGAAGCCTTCAATATTCTTACGTGAGGATGCACCCTCTTTGGCAGTCATAAATAAGTCATAGACATTTTTGCCAATGACATCTTGTTCTTTTTTGCCGGTATATTCTTCGCTGAGGTGATTAAAGCGTTGGACGTAGCCATCTTTATCGAGAATAACGATAACTGAATTCGCTTCGGAAACGACTTGTTCTGCAAAAGAAAGTCCCATCACTAAATCGCGAGCGACAGATTCGGTATCAGCATAGGCGGAGGCTGTTCCTCCCCACTCTTTGTCATTAATTTTGCGACCGACAAGGTGTAAATGGAGTGGATGACCATAAATTTCAATTTCTACATCTAAACTGGCAGTAATACCGGTTAAGCCCCGGATTTTCATTGTTTGAACTGAATTAAGGGGAATCGCAATATTGGTTGTCCCTTTAATCGCAGACAACTCTAATGCTTGGCTGTCAAAAGCGAGTCGCCAAAAAGGACTATGGGTACCAAAATAGGTATTGAGGATCGATGTGTCTTGGTCTTCGAACATGCGCGATCCCCCAAAAAGTATCTATGTGTCTTTTAGTTACCTTCGCCAGTAGTTAAAACAGTCCTTTCCCTGGCTTGCTCTATCATTATGGTTATCTTGGCCTCTATAGCATGACGCTCTCGTGACCATCCAACTGATAAAGTATATGTGTAATTTCTTCATAGCTGAGATTAGATAGTAGCGATAATCATATTAAATGTTCTTTCTACTCTCAGATTTTGACACAAGACGAAAGTTAAGCATGAAAAAAATAATAAAACACGATATTTTTTATATTGTTATGCTCATTTAAGTAAATTCCTAAAATTGATGAAATATAGAAGGTAGCCGTGTGCTTAAGTGAACCGGTAGAGAGAAGTAAGATTTTAGCGGGTTAGTACCACCAAAGCATGAAGTGGTATGTAATCAGCGTATTTCATTTTAAAAGAAGTGAAGCTGCTCAGGGTCAATCACATTTTCTTTACGTGGTATCATTCTCGACTATATACAGGACATTTTTTGCTGAAGTATAAATTACTGAAAAATATTACGACGGGTTCTATTTATTCAAAATTGACTAAGACGAAAAGACCATCGTATGACTCTGCTGCTTATTAGACCCCCGCGTCAGCATAAAAAGCTCAACATGGATGTGACGCAGGGGTATTGAAAATTATCATGCTAAGATAATGAGTTAGCGCACAATTCGAGCTAATAAAAAATGGTGATTTTAGAGTAGTACTGATAATAAAACCATGTTCTTAAAAACAGTATTGACATCTCATATAGAACAAGTAGATTGGAATTCAACACCGGTGCAATTAGTAGCAAACATTTTATTTAGCCGGTGTCCATGTAGCAAGATTTAAATAATGCGATAAAGGTCACGAAATATTTTTTTATGTGAGATTCACAACGGTTTTTTTATAATTAACTCTTGTGATGATGTTTTAAGGCCACGCAGTAAATTTGTACAATCGCATTTTGTGGACGATAACGCGATGAGTTAAGGCTTTGTTGTTAATAGTAATGTTCGCGATTTGTGTACATAGGTATGAGATCGAGGATATCGCGACGAAAGTAAAGCCACGTAACAAAGAGTATATATCGCGAGGGGATGTACTAATTTAGCTTGTCTTATCATGAACATAGCTAAAATGAACTAAACGGGAATTGTTACCATTCAGTTAATATATTGGAGGGAAGTGAGTAATAAGCGAAAATATTCCTGTAGAAACATGTACATCGTTATAAACAGTACGAAGATAAGTATCACGTTATTAAGTTGATTAATGTTTAATTTTAAATTTGTAGTACCTTAAAAGCCCTGACTAACGCAGTTGGGGCTTTTATCATTCTGGTAACGGCTATTAGAGAAAACCTTTACCTATTACCACATCCAACGACCCGCTTTAGATGTATGAATACATCTGTCATCTATAGATCTATAAATCATCCCTGTCCCTGTATGCAGCCCCCGCCATTTATTATTTCGGCATGATTTTTCGTGTGTATCGCTGATCGGATTTTTATCTCTGACTTATTTTGCGCGAAATAGGTCTGTTTTTTGATTCCAACTGAGGGGAGAGATAATGAATCGGGTAATGGCGAGCACTCAAATCAGCTGCGAGGTATCGCGCATTTAGGATGTCGTAATGTAAAATATGTGTGAACCATATGTGACTTCGTGCGCAAAAACACACCAATTTTATGCTGATTTTATAGAGAAAAACACGTCAAAAATCCTTTTCTTCTACCTTAGTCAAAAATGGAATTAAAGCTAACAGATTAATTTTTAAGGTTATTAACGTAATTATTTTTTATGGGTTTGATGGCGTATTGCAGTTTCTCCTGAACTTGATTGTACTTGTCTATACGAGTATATGTTAATAAATGCTTAACAGAAGTAATGTCGTCGATACCTGAAAAACTGGTTGAAGGAAATTGCCGTGACTGCCCAAAACAGATTCCGTGATAATGAGATTCGAGCCGCACGTGGTACAAAACTTACTGCCAAAAGTTGGCTGACCGAAGCCCCGCTGCGCATGTTAATGAACAACCTTGATCCTGAAGTGGCTGAGAATCCAAAAGAATTAGTGGTTTACGGCGGTATTGGCCGCGCAGCTCGTAATTGGGAATGCTATGACCAAATTGTAGAAAGCCTGACGCAGCTAAATGATGATGAGACTTTACTTATTCAGTCTGGTAAGCCCGTCGGTGTCTTCAAAACCCACAGTAATGCACCTAGGGTATTGATTGCCAACTCAAATCTGGTTCCTCATTGGGCTAATTGGGAGCATTTTAATGAACTGGACGCCAAAGGGTTGGCCATGTACGGCCAAATGACGGCGGGCAGTTGGATCTATATCGGTAGCCAAGGCATTGTGCAGGGCACCTATGAAACCTTCGTTGAGGCGGGACGACAGCATTTTGGCGGTAGCCTGAAAGGGCGCTGGGTATTAACCGCAGGGCTAGGTGGCATGGGCGGCGCACAACCGCTGGCGGCAACTTTAGCCGGTGCTTGTTCCCTGAATATTGAGTGTCAGCAGAGCCGCATCGATTTTCGTCTGAAAACCCGTTATGTAGATGAACAAGCTACAGATTTGGATGATGCGTTAGCGCGAATCAAGAAATACACCGCTGCGGGTGAGGCAGTTTCTATTGCCTTGTGCGGTAATGCGGCTGAGATTTTACCTGAATTGGTGCGCCGTGGTGTTCGCCCGGATATGGTGACCGATCAAACCAGTGCGCATGATCCGTTGAATGGTTATCTGCCGAGAGGCTGGAGCTGGGAAGAGTATCGCCAACGCGCTCAAAGTGAGCCAGTGCTGGTGGTGAATGCCGCTAAGGCTTCGATGGCCGAACATGTTGAAGCGATGCTGGCCTTCCACAATATGGGCATCCCAACGTTTGATTACGGTAATAATATTCGTCAGATGGCGCAAGACATGGGAGTGACTCACGCCTTTGATTTTCCTGGCTTTGTCCCCGCCTATATTCGGCCGTTATTCTGCCGTGGTATTGGCCCATTCCGCTGGGTCGCGCTCTCGGGTAACGCCGACGATATTTATAAAACAGATGCTAAGGTCAAAGAACTCATCCCTGATGATGAACATTTGCATCATTGGTTGGATATGGCTCGTGAGCGTATCAGCTTCCAAGGGCTACCGGCGCGTATTTGCTGGGTCGGTCTAGGTCAGCGCGCTAAATTAGGCTTAGCCTTTAACGAAATGGTACGCAGCGGCGAACTGTCGGCCCCGATTGTGATCGGTCGCGACCATCTTGATTCCGGATCGGTCTCCAGCCCCAATCGTGAAACTGAAGCCATGCAAGACGGTTCTGATGCCGTCTCTGACTGGCCGCTACTCAATGCATTGCTGAATACCGCCAGCGGCGCGACTTGGGTCTCGCTGCATCATGGGGGCGGTGTTGGGATGGGCTTCTCTCAGCATTCTGGCATGGTGGTGGTGTGTGATGGCAGCGATGAAGCTGCCGAACGTATCGCCCGGGTATTACATAATGATCCCGCGACTGGTGTGATGCGTCATGCCGATGCGGGTTATGACATCGCCATTCAATGTGCACAAGAGCAGGGGTTGAATCTGCCAATGGTTGCCGCAACCCAGAGGAAACCTTCATGAAAACAAACAGTAAAACAAGCATGGAAACATTGACACTGCACCCAGGCCAGATGACATTGGCTGATTTGCGGCATATTTACCAGCATCCGGTACATATCATGCTGGATGATAGTGCTTACACCCCCATTCAACAAAGTGTGGATTGTGTGCAAGCCATATTGGCAGAGAAACGCACCGCTTACGGCATCAATACCGGGTTCGGCCTATTGGCATCCACCCGTATTGCCACGGAGGATTTAGAAAATCTACAGCGCTCGATTGTTCTTTCCCACGCTGCGGGTGTTGGCGAACCCAATGACGATGCAATTGTGCGTCTGATTATGGTGTTGAAAATCAACAGCCTGGCTCGTGGCTTCTCGGGCATTCGACTGGAGGTTATTCAGGCACTGATAGCCTTGGTGAATGCCGAAGTTTACCCTCATATTCCGCTAAAAGGCTCTGTAGGTGCTTCTGGCGATCTGGCGCCCTTGGCCCATATGAGCTTGCTGTTGCTCGGTGAAGGCAAGGCCCGTTATCAAGGGGAGTGGCTGGATGCACGCACTGCGCTGACCAAAGCCGGTTTGCAGCCACTCACGCTGGCAGCAAAAGAGGGGCTGGCGCTCCTTAATGGTACTCAGGTCTCTACCGCTTATGCACTGCGCGGCCTATTTGAGGCGGAAGACCTTTATGCTGCGGCTTCTGTCTTTGGCAGCTTGACGGTTGAAGCGGCATTAGGCTCTCGCAACCCATTTGATGCCCGTATCCATGCGGCACGAGGCCAACGCGGGCAGATTGATGCTGCCAGTACTTACCGTCATCTGTTAGGTGACCGTAGCGAAGTGTCCGAGTCTCATCGTAATTGCGATAAAGTACAAGATCCGTACTCTCTACGTTGTCAGCCGCAGGTGATGGGGGCTTGTCTCACTCAAATGCGTCAGGCCGCTGAAGTGTTAGCTATCGAATCTAATGCGGTATCAGATAACCCACTGGTCTTTGCTGAGCAAGGCGATGTGTTATCTGGTGGTAACTTCCATGCTGAACCGGTGGCGATGGCGGCAGATAATCTGGCGTTGGCACTGGCAGAAATCGGTTCATTATCAGAGCGCCGTATTTCGCTACTCATGGATAAACATATGTCGCAGTTGCCGCCATTCTTGGTGGAGAACGGCGGCGTAAACTCTGGCTTTATGATTGCGCAGGTGACTGCTGCGGCTCTAACCAGTGAGAATAAAGGGCTGGCATTCCCTTCCAGCGTCGACAGTATTCCCACCTCGGCGAATCAGGAGGATCATGTCTCTATGGCTCCCCGCGCAGGTAAACGCTTGTGGGAAATGGCTGAAAACGTACGCGGTATTTTGGCCGTGGAGTGGCTGGCCTCGTGTCAGGGACTTGATTTGCGTAAAGGCTTGAAAACGTCAGATGCATTGGAGCCAGCCCGCCAGCTATTGCGCCAGCATGTGGCCTACTACGAAAAAGACCGTTTCTTTGCCCCCGATATTGAAGCTGCAAGCCAGCTCATTGCACAGCGACATATGAATGAGTTGATGCCACCGCATCTTCTACCCAGCCTCTAATAAATAAAAAGCAGTCATTATTTTTGCCTATAGGTGATCCTGATTAACGGGATCACCCTCTCTGAACCCCTGCCTGAAAGGGCACAAATCTTGCGAGAATGTACCATGAAGAATGATTCATCCACGCTGAAACGCGGCCTCAGTGCGCGACATATCCGGTTTATGGCGTTAGGTTCCGCCATAGGTACTGGCTTATTTTATGGTTCTGCCGAGGCAATTCGCCTGGCGGGGCCAGCAGTTTTACTCGCTTACCTGATTGGTGGTGCGGCTGTGTTTATGGTGATGCGCGCACTGGGTGAGATGGCGGTGCATGATCCGGTTGCCGGTTCGTTTGGGCACTATGCCAGCCGCTATCTTGGGCCACTGGCGGGCTTTCTGACCGGCTGGACCTATACCTTTGAGATGATTATCGTGGCGCTGGCTGATGTCACTGCATTCGGCATCTATATGGGGCTGTGGTTCCCAGATGCTCCGCAGTGGGTTTGGGTGCTGAGTATTATTTTCTTTATTGGTGCGCTAAATCTCTGCTCAGTCAAAGTTTTTGGCGAGATGGAGTTCTGGTTATCCTTGCTAAAAGTAACGGCGATTATTGCCATGATTGCCGCTGGTTTGGGCATTATGATGTTTGGTTTTGGTGCAGGTCATGAGAGCACTGGCGTCAGTAACTTATGGTCCCACCAAGGGTTTATGCCAAATGGTATCACGGGGGTGATTGCCTCATTTGCGGTAGTGATGTTTGCATTTGGTGGCATCGAAATTATTGGGGTGACGGCCAGTGAGGCGAAAAATCCGGAAAAAGTATTACCCCGTGCCATTAATACCGTGCCAGTGCGTATTCTGCTGTTCTATGTTTTGACACTATTTGTTCTGATGGCGATCTATCCGTGGAATAGCATTGGGCAAAATGGCAGCCCATTTGTCGAGATTTTCAGCAGCTTAGGTATCAGCTCTGCCGCTAATATTCTCAATCTGGTGGTGATCACTGCCGCTATTTCGGCGATTAACAGTGATATCTACGGCGCTGGCCGCATGATGTATGGTATGGCGCAGGAAGGGCTGGCACCTAAATGCTTTAGCCGCCTGACACGAAATGGCGTGCCTTGGATGACGATTTTGGTGATGGCAATTGCGCTGTTATGTGGCGTGGTCCTGAACTATCTGATCCCGAAAAATGTGTTCCTGATTATCGCCTCGATTGCGACCTTCGCCACGGTTTGGGTGTGGTTGATGATTCTGATATCGCAAGTGGCGATGCGCCGTTCAATGAGCAAAGAAAATGTCGCCAAGCTGGCCTTCCCTGTGCCGTTTTGGCCATTGGCACCGATTCTGACCATTATCTTTATGGCATTCATCATAGCGATTCTGGGATATTTCCCTGACACCCGCATTGCCCTGTATGTTGGCTTGGCGTGGGTTGCCTTAATGACTCTTGCTTGGTGGATTTGGTTACGTAAGTCACCCGTGCGACCCCTTCATACACAGGTAGAAAGCCCTGAAGCATAATGGGATTAGGATAATGATTGGCCGCTGGTAGAGAATTCAGCGGCTAAATTTATGTTGTTACGAATGAGCCGCTAGCCTTGCACAAATTAACTCCCACGTTAGGCCTAATATCAAAAAACTAATGGCAACCTTGGTCATTAATTGATAGTTCAGCATGATTATCTCGATATTGCATCGACACAAGATTAAATCAGATATTTTTAATTCCACGGGCATATTTAATGCCACTATGACATTCAAGAGATATCGGATAATTAAGCTGTTTGCTGAGATTCATTTGACAGCAATAACTGGATGCTGATTTATTTATATCGCACGCTACACCAAGAGAATATTTTGCGTTTAACGTAGCGGCGTGGCCAGATGGTGATAAACTGACCTCAATTGTGAAAAATTATAGACCTACGGAGTAACGGCCCATGCTTGGCATAGCCATTAAGCGGTGGATTAAACGGATTATACTGGTCTTGGTGGTAATGTCCGTTACCATACTGGCAATACGTATTTACGACACACAACGTGGTCCGAAGCTTGAGCTTTGGCACACTTTCGTTCCCCATGAAATGCGCGCGGCTGAGATTGATAAAGCCAGTTGGGCGGATTACATCAAAGCTGAAAATAACATTTTCGATGAAGTTCGGATAAATGTTACTGAAAAATTGGAACCAAGAACTCAGGTTCCACTAAACCGTTATTATTCGGGTAGTTCGATCTATCCACCGCATTTTAAAAATGACTGGAATCGTTCTTATATTCTGCAACCTGATGGGAAGCCTAAAGGTGCTGTCGTATTACTGCATGGTTTGACCGATACCCCTTATAGTTTGCGCCATATCGCTGAAAATTATCGTCAGCGTGGTTATGTTGCCATTGGTGTTCGCTTGCCAGCCCATGGATCTGTCCCCGCAGCGCTGACAGATGTTGAATGGCAGGATTGGTTAGCAGCAACGCGTCTGGCAGTACGTGAGGCCAAAACGCTTAGCGGCCCCGATTTACCCTTGCATGTCGTTGGTTTCTCCAATGGCGGTGCGCTGGCAATGAAATACACGCTGGACTCGATGGATGACCCGACACTGGCGAAACCTGCGCGGGTGATATTGATCTCTCCGATGATTGGCGTGACGAGCTTTGCGCGTTTTGCCGGTGTTGCTGGTTGGCCTGCTATCTTCCCCGCCTTTGCCAAAGCAGCCTGGTTGGGGATCGTGCCTGAGTTTAATCCTTTCAAATATAACTCGTTCCCGGTCAATGCTGCGCGTCAGTCCTATTTGCTCACTTCTGTGTTACAGCAGCAAATTGCACGTGATGCCAGAAACAATAAAATGGATGAGCTGCCGCCAATTCTGACTTTCCAGTCATTAATGGACTCAACGGTCAGCACTCGTGCGGTTGTTACCGCGCTCTACAATCACTTGCCGAAAAATGGCAGTGAAGTGGTGCTGTTTGATTTGAACCGCGCAGCCAGCTTCGGTCCATTACTGAGAACATCTTCTTATACCGCACTGGCTCGTTTGTTGCCGCCGCCACCGCGTAATTACAATACCACGGTGATTACCAATGTTTCACCGCAGAGTAATGAAACAGTGGCGATAACCACACTGGCAGGACAAACCAACGAGACTTCAGTGCCAACGGGCTTGATCTATCCACCGGATATCTTCTCGTTGTCTCACGTCGCATTGCCATTCCCGATGAGTGATTCGCTGTATGGTCGCTACCCCGATCCCCGTGACCAATACGGTATCAGTTTGGGGACCTTTGCCGCGCGTGGTGAACGTGCTGTGCTGGTGGTCGGCTTGGATTCATTGATGCGTATTTCATCCAACCCGTTCTACCCGTATATGTTGCAGCGGATAGATGACAAGATAGATACTCCCGCTCAGTAAGATTGCTTTTGAAGCCCCCAAAGTTGGGGGCTTTTTCATAATGAGTGCCATACTTTCAAGTTGTACTTAGTCTTCATATTTATTGACCCTGAAAGGAAAGCACTATGTCTATCGAAAAAGTTGTATACCGCGCCAAAGCAAAAGCCACCGGTGGTCGTGACGGACGGGCAACATCCTCTGATGGCGTATTGGATGTGAAATTAGGTGTGCCTAAAGAGATGGGTGGTGCGGGTGGTGCGGTGACTAACCCTGAGCAACTGTTTGCTGCGGGTTACTCTGCCTGCTTCCTCGGCGCACTGAAATTCGTTGCATCAAAAGAGAAGGTGAAAATCCCTGATGATGCCAGCATTGAAGGCACTGTCGGCATTGGTGCCATTCCGACCGGCTTCGGCATTGAAGTTCAACTGGATATCAGTTTGCCGGGTATTGAGCACAGTGTTGCCGAAGATTTAGTGAAAAAAGCGCATGTTGTCTGCCCATACTCCAATGCAACTCGTGGCAATATTGATGTCACGTTAAATATTAAATAAGCCAAGACCCTTCACAGAAGCCCATAGGAATTCTCTTATGGGCTGTGCCCATTTTATCCCCTTCCTTTCTCTCTTTTGTGCTGTTTTTGAACAGTTATGCCACTATGGGCTGCATAGAGTTTGCGTTAGCTCGCGGACTGGTCCACTAATAGCCGCTAAGATAATTCTCAGATCAAAAATCAATAGCTTGCTTATTGATATAACACTGAACCTGAAAGGGGGTTCACTGTCTGATTGATTCAAGCCGCAAATAGTGTCTTTGGAGACCTGGCGTTTTATGGACAGAGTGAAATCTTTATCACAGCAAAGTATTTCTTTGTTGTTGGCTGTTTATATTGGAATTTTCCTGAATATTTCTGTCTTTTATCGTCGTTTTGACTCCTTCAGCCAAGGTATCCAAGGCATAAAAGTATTGACCGCTATCATCGAAGTGATGGTCATTATCCTCTTCACTTTTTTTGTGATGCGGGTGATTTCACTCGGTGGCCGATGGTTTTATCGTGTGGTCGCGAGCTTATTGGTGCTAATCTCTGTCGCCGCCAGCTATTACATGACTTTTTTCAATGTCGTGATTGGTTATGGCATCGTGATCTCCGTATTAACCACGGATACCGATCTCTCGAAAGAGGTTATCGGGCTGCATTTTGTGATCTGGATGGTACTGGTCAGTGCATTGCCACTGCTACTTATCTGGAAAAACACCCTACGACTCACCCTGCTAGAGCAATTTAAAACCCCCGGTCAGCGGATTAAACCTATTTTATTGATGATGGCTGCGGTGGGATTGGTTTGGCTGCCTCTTCGTTATCTGGATAATGTGCAGACCGCCAATGAGCAACTGAGAACTGTGGATTTACCGAGCTATGGCGGGGTGGTTGCTCACTCCTATTTACCCTCTAACTGGCTGGCTGCATTGGGTTTATACGCTTATACGCAATACAACGAAAAGTATGATGCGGCTACACTGTATAACCCGACTGAGCACCATACTTATGTCGCCCCCGCAGGTATTGATGAGACCTATGTCGTGTTTATCATTGGTGAAACGACCCGTTGGGATCATATGGGGCTACTGGGGTATTCACGTGATACCACCCCTCGTTTAAGTAAAGAGAAGAATCTGGTCGCTTTCCGTGGTACATCCTGCGATACCTCTACCAAACTCTCGTTGCGCTGTATGTTTGTGCGCGAAGGTGGCGCGGAAGATAACCCGCAACGCACACTGAAAGAGCAAAATGTGTTCGCCGTGATGAAATCATTGGGTTTCACCTCTGAACTGTTCGCCATGCAGAGCGAGATGTGGTTCTACAATAATGCGAACACCGATAACTATTCGTTCCGCGAATTGATTGCCTCGGAGAAACGTAATGATGATAAGCCGGTAGATGACATGCTATTGGTCGATGAATTGAAAGAGTCACTTGGACGTTATCCGGAAGGTAAACATTTAGTCATTCTGCATACCAAAGGCTCACACTATCTTTACTCCCAACGCTACCCCCGCAGCTATGCTCGCTACCAGCCAGAATGTATGGGTGTGGATGATTTTTGCAGCAAGCAACAGCTAGTGAATGCTTTTGATAACAGTGTGTTGTATACCGATTCGTTTATCGCCAATGTGATTGACCAAATGCGCGATAAGAAAGCCTTGGTGTTCTATGCCGCTGATCACGGTGAATCCATTGACGATAACTCTCATTTCCATGGTACCCCGCGCGAAATGGCACCGCCGGAGCAATTCCGCGTGCCATTGATGGTTTGGGCTTCAGACAAGTTTTTGGCCCAACCTGAGCACCTCGCTGCATTTGAGCAACTGCAAGCAGAGCAGCGCGTGGGTAAAACTCACCGCCATGTCGAACTGTTTGACTCCATTTTGGGCTGTTTAGGCTATACCTCACCGGATGGTGGAATTAATGAACAAAATAACTGGTGTCAGGCACCCGCTAAGCACGCTCAGCCAGTAATATGACCGATTAGTATTCAGAATAATCCGTTCTGGCCTGATTTTTGATACCAATCTCCATTGAGATAATCAGCTTGCGGTATACTCCAGCCTCGATCCCTCATTGGCTGGAGTCTTCCATGACTTACCGTGTTGTCTTTATTGATGATCATGACATTGTGCGCTCAGGATTTGCCCAGCTACTCTCGCTGGAAGAGGATATTCAGGTGGTGGGGGAGTTCAACTCGGCAAAACAGGCTCGCGCTGGACTGCCGAGTTTACAGGCCAATATCTGTATTTGTGATATCTCCATGCCCGATGAGAGTGGTTTAGATTTATTGCAAGATCTGCCGTCAGGGCTTGCCGTCATTATGCTGTCGATGCATGACAGTCCTGCGCTGGTCGAGATGGCTTTAGAGCGCGGGGCGCTCGGATTTCTCTCCAAACGCTGTAAACCGGAAGATCTGGTTTCAGCCGTCCGTACCGTTGGAAGTGGTGGCGTCTATTTGATGCCTGAAATTGCCCAACAATTGGCCCGTATTGCCGTCGATCCTTTGACCCGCCGTGAGCGTGAAGTTGCCGTGTTACTGGCCCAGGGGATGGAAGTCCGCGAGATTGCCGAGTCGCTCGGCCTGTCACCTAAAACCGTCCATGTTCATCGCGCCAATCTATTCTCCAAGTTGGGTGTCAGCAATAATGTGGAGCTGGCGAAACAGGTTCTGAACCTATGATGCAGCGCGTGATCATGTCAGTCGCGCTGCTCTTTATCTACACCACTGCGGCTTTCTGCTTATGGTCAATCGGCACACAACTGGTTGATCGGCCATTACAAGCATTGCTGCTATTCCCCTTTGGCCTGCGGATGGGCATTTTATTGCAAAGCCCCCGTCAGTACTGGCCGGGCATCCTGCTGGGGGACGCACTATTGTGGTGGCTGTTAACGGATCAATTTGGCTACGTCGATCTGTTGTGGTACGCGATCCCCCTTCTGCTGACGACCACCTTATTGGCTGTTTTTGCTTCCCCTTGGTTATTGCGCCATCAGAAGAGTACCAGTGAATGGCAGTGGCCTTTGATGCAAGGTGCGGTGATTCTTGCTGCCGCCTTGATACAGGCATTGGGATGGCAAATTGCCAGCAACCAGGGGGCGATGGCGTTATTGCTTGGGCTGGTAGGGGGGTTTACCATTGCACCTACCTGCTTGTTGTTATGGCACTATTTTACACGTCAGATTTGGTTACCCTTAGAGCCGGGGTTGATTCATAAACCGATTAATCTGCGTTTGCAGCATATCATGTGGTATCTACTGCTATTCGCGCTGAGTATCTGGTTGCAGTATGAAGTCACCGAAACGGACTTACATCTTTTTGCGCCATTCTGTTTGGCGATCCCGATTGTTTTTATGTCTTACCGCTATGGCTGGCAAGGGGGCGCGGTGGCGACGCTGCTGAATGGCGTGGTGTTATTGATTAATACGCCAGCGCTATTGGACTCCCATCGAGACCTGCTGCTGTCACTGCTTGCGCAGAGTTTGACCGGTTTACTCTTGGGGGCGGGCATTCAGCGTCAGCGGGAACTGAATCAACAACTGCAAATACGCTTGAATGAAAATCGTGAGTTGGCTAAAGCATTAGTGGTGGCTGAAGAACACGCCCGCCGAGATGTGGCGCGAGAGCTGCATGATGAAGTGGGGCAGACAGTAACCGTGATCCGTACTCAAGCCAGTATTATCAAGCGGTTGACGGCAGAACCGCCCGTGCTAACCAGTGCCGAGATGATAGAGACGCTGGCATTACGGGTTTATGATGGCGTCCACGATGTGTTAGCCAAATTATGGCCTGCGGCATTAAATAACTTGCCGTTATCGGCGGCGGTTGCGGCATTGATGCGCGAGCTGATCCCGCAAGACCAATCTGTAGTGGGCATATTGAATTGGCAACTGGATGATCACCCGATAGACGAAACGCTGAAAATCACGCTATACCGCATCTGCCAAGAGGGCGTGACTAATGCCTATCGGCATGGTGCTGCTAGCCGGATTGAGATTAATGCGCAGCAAGATGACCAGAACATATATCTGACGATTCGTGATAACGGAAAAGGTATCGATTTGGCCACATTAACACCCGGTTATGGGCTACGGGGTATGCAATCTCGAGTCAGCGCGCTGGGGGGCAGCTTTAGTCTAAGTGTCAATCAGGGAACCTGCTTAAATGTGATCCTTCCCACAGTTTCTTCGACAGCTAATGAAAACTAAGAAATATTCTCGGATACGGCGGGAATTTCGCTAATGGGTTTCGCGCGCGCGCGCATCATGATGATGGTACTTGTCACAATTTCCTGAGGTTCAACATGTGGTCTTTCCTCAAAAGCCGCGATAACGTACCGCCAGTAACGAATCAAGCGCAGATTGATTCCTCTTATAAATATTGGCGCATTCAATTAATGTGGACGATGTATATCGGCTACGCGGCATTCTATTTTACTCGCAAAAGCTTCACCTTCATCATGCCCGCCATGCTCAGCGATCTGGGTCTTACGATGTCGGATGTTGGGATCTTAGGCACACTGTTTTATATCACCTACGGCTGTTCAAAATTTATCTCTGGGATGATCAGCGACCGCTCAAACCCGCGCTACTTTATGGGGATAGGGCTGGTCATGACTGGGATTATCAATATCTTGTTTGGCATGAGTTCATCACTCTTGGTGTTTGGTACGCTGTGGATTCTTAATGCGTTCTTCCAGGGCTGGGGCTGGCCGCCATGCTCCAAAATTCTTACCAGCTGGTACTCACGTTCAGAGCGCGGGGGGTGGTGGGCCGTTTGGAATACCTCCCATAACTTTGGTGGCGCATTAATCCCACTGTTAGTCGGCTTTATCTCCCTGCACTTTAGCTGGCGCTACGGCATGATTATCCCCGGTATTATCGGTGTGGTGATTGGTTTACTGATGTGTTGGCGCTTGCGCGATAAGCCAAGCACCATGGGGCTGCCGAGTGTGGGTCAGTGGCGCAATGATGCCATGGAGCTGGTGCAAGAATCAGAAGGCCAAGGGCTATCGAATAAAGAGATAGTGAAACGCTATGTGTTAACCAATAAATATATCTGGTTGCTGGCGGTTTCCTATGTGCTGGTTTATATCGTTCGTACGGCAATCAATGACTGGGGCAATCTCTATTTAACGCAAGAGAAAGGCTACTCATTGATGACCGCCAACTCGGCCATTTCATTATTTGAAGTGGGTGGGTTTATTGGTTCGCTGGTGGCGGGATGGGGTTCTGATAAGTGGTTCCGCGGTAATCGTGGACCGATGAACCTGATTTTCGCCATTGGTATTTTCCTCTCGGTGGCGTCGTTGTGGATTATGCCGGGGATCAGTTATGTCTTACAGGCGGGCTGCTTCTTTGCCATTGGCTTCTTTATCTTTGGCCCGCAGATGCTGATTGGCATGGCTGCTGCTGAATGCTCACATAAAGACGCCGCAGGTGCTGCCACCGGTTTTGTTGGGTTGTTTGCATACTTAGGTGCGGCTTTATCTGGCTACCCTATTGCTCGCGTGATGGAGATTTGGCACTGGAATGGTTTCTTTGTGGTGATTTCCGTTGCTGCCTGCTTATCTGCTTTCTTCTTGCTGCCATTCTTGCGGGCACAGTCGCCACAGCTGAAGCCAGTGGAAGCTTGATTTAAGCTTAAAGTGATGCCGTTTTGACCGCTGGTGATGATATAAGCAACAGTCGCCAGCGGGTTGTTAAAAAGTGATTGACGCTCTAGGATCGTAGCAGTAAGATGCGCCCCAATTCGGCGAGTAGCGCAGCTTGGTAGCGCAACTGGTTTGGGACCAGTGGGTCGGAGGTTCGAATCCTCTCTCGCCGACCAAATTTAAGAACCCTGACAGAAATGTCAGGGTTTTTTTTTGTGTTTTTTCTCCACTGAGCCGATTAGCATTTTATGCCATCACGAGTTAAGGAATAAGTTTCTATTTTTAGCGCTCTTATACTTAATAAATAATATCTTTATTTTATGAGGGTTCTCATTTTATCTCATTAATACTATTGGCGACTGTTCATAGATATTTAGTATTCTTTTAATATTTTATAACTCACTTGTTTTATTGACTTTCAATGGCGAAGAACCGTTAATTGATATCTGTTGTTTGCGTCGTATTCACAACACTAAGCGAAACTTACCCTCTCATTTGAGGAATTAAATAAAATGAACGTCAACGTCAATGACGTCATAAATAACTCTGACGGGCAATTATCATTAAAGTTATTGTTTTCAATTAAATACCTAATTATATCTTAATGATTTGCCACTTTGTTGTGGTCAGTCATTGCTCACTTATTTTAATTTAAATGGGGCTAACTACCGTGACATTTAAAATTATAAAAAGAACAAAAAAAGTGAAACAAATTGAAAATCACCATTTTAATCTGCCGTATTATATCTTTTTTCTGATGACTATTGGGATATTCCCATTTAAGGTTTTTGCTGAGTCAGCACCGCCAGACAACAGATCTTATGATGATAAACCTGCTTGCGTGACAATTAATCATATTGAGTTAAGCCATCTGTCTACTTTCCCCAATGCAGCTAATTTAAAAGATCAGGCGTCGAGTGTGTACGGGCTCTGTCTGGGGGATCAAGGGCTGTTATCGCTGGTGGCTAAATTGCAGTCGCAGTTAGTGTCTGACGGTTACATTACATCACGGGTCATTTTTGCCGATGAACATTATACCGACGGCACGCTATATCTGAAGCTCGTACCTGGCCGCATTGAAGATATCAGACTCGATAAACAGAGTGTCGGTCATGTTTATCTCAATGCGCAGTTCCCGAGTCAGCCCGGCGAGTTGGTTAATTTGCGTGATATTGAGCAAGGACTAGAAAATCTGCAACGCTTGCCTTCGGTGAGCGCCTCCATGGATATTGAGCTTAACAAGGAGGATTTAACTAGCCAGATTAAGGTTAACCGCCAACAATCACGTTTTTGGCGTGTGAATGCTTACGTTGATGATGCAGGGCCATACGCCGTTGGCCGCTATCGTACAGGTGCAATACTCTCCCTTGATAATCCGCTATCCCTTAGCGACTTACTCTACTTCTCCGGTAATCGTGATATTGATCGTCAATTTGACAGAGGCTATGGCAATTATGCGCTTCATTACTCGGTCCCCTATGGCAATTGGCTATTGAATATGACAGGAAGCCGAGGTCACCGTTACCAATCACTATTACTTGCAGAGAGTTCATTTCACTATCGCACTCGCTGGAAGATGTTGGACGCTCAGATTCAGCGCTTACTCTCACGGGGGGTTAATTATAAAACAACGGGTTATGTTGGGGTCTTGATGCGGAAATCTGCCAGTTATTTTGCCGATAATGAGCTTGGGGTCCAACGACTCAAGACCACAGATTGGCAATTGGGATTTGAGCATTTGCACTATATGCCGTGGGCAACTTTCAAGGGGGGGATTCGCTATCAACAAGGGGCGTCCTGGTTTGGCGCTCAGCCTATTCCCGGTAAAACGGATATGGCACCGGCAAGGCTGGTGGTTATCACTGGCTCACTGGATATTCCTTTCACGCTGGGGGCGCAGAACTTCAATTATCGGCCTGTCTTCAGTCATCAACATACCTATTCGGATATTAGTGTGCAGGATAGATTTTCCATTGGTGGCCGCGATTCAGTTCGTGGTTTTAATCAGCGCAGTGCTGTAGTGGGGCCGCGAGGATGGTATTTTAAAAATGATGTTGCCTGGAGTCCCCCGATAAGTGGCATACAAATGTATGTTGGTATGGATTATGGTGAGATGAATGAGAAAGGCCATCAGTTGCTTTTAGGCGAACGTTTGATGGGGGCCGTTGTGGGGATACGTGGGAATTATAACCCGTTCAGTTATGATTTTAATATTAGTACTCCGATACTCAAACCTGCTAAATCACATGCCGATCCATTGGTCTTTGGGTTTACCGTTTCCTGGCAATATTAATTCAGGTTTTATTTTTGTATTAAAAATAGAATATCGGATCTCTTTTTTTAATATTGCACGATCGCATTGACTGCTTGAGAGTATAAACATTTCAACGTCTACTCTATTATAAAAGGGGGTGCGAATGATTAATTTACACTTAGATGTGAGGTGTAAGAGTAAATATATATGCTTTGGGTTTATTGGTTGTGCTTATTTAGCGAGTATACCCTATCTATATGCTGATGTTATTGCTGATACCACTGTGCTCCTGGGGAAACAGGTCAAAGTATCCAAATATATTGAAGCTAAAAAAATGTGTAAGGAACAAAATGCGCGCTGTCAGGGGGCGACCTTTACGAATATCGATATTATTAGTCCGGATAAAAATGGGTTGTCACATAATAAATATAAAAAGTTTAATAATGAAAGAGGTCAAGGATACAACAAAATTACATTTAATAATGTTCTCGCGGATAGTAAAGAATTAACCGGTAACCCTTTCTTAATCGATAAAACGGCAAAAGTCATTTTAAATGAGGTCACATCGAAGGAACCTAGCCAGTTACATGGTTCTCTTGTCGTTGCGGGAGATAAAGCTCACGTCATTATTGCCAATCCATCAGGGATCAGTTGTGATGGCTGTAGTTTCAGCAATACAGAGCATGTAACGTTAACCACCGGCATACCTGTGGTTCACGCAGGCACGCTAATTGGCTACGATGTGAATCGTGGGACTATCCACATTAAAAAAGGTGGGCTGGATCATCATGAGCATTTTTATACCTTCCTGGATTTCTTTGCTAACTCATTAAAAATTGATGGGGAGGTAATAAGTGACGATATCGTATCTATTATTGGTCAGCATGCAGTCAGTTTTGCCCCAGTGGGTGAAAAGATCAATATTAGAACCATGGGGGGATTTACGAGTGATTATAAAAAGAAAGTGAATGTTGATGTGAGTAAATTAGGGGGGATGTATGCGGATAGAATATTTATCACGACAAGAGGGGGGAGTGTATCGAACAAAGGTATTATCGATGCAGAAGCCGTTGTCAATATCTCGTCTAGTGCATCGGTCAAAAATAATGGCGGAAAAATAACATCTCAAAAAGTGATATTAAGAGGATTGGCTTCTATTGATAATATGGGGGGGCGTATAAAGGCTGAGCGACAGGCTTTGCCTTATGATGCTAATAACCGATTCTCTATCAGAATGTCTGGGGGCGATATTCTCAATAGGAATGGCAGTATTTACGCTAATAGTGGTCATATCTTAATACAGGCCAGCGAACTCGTTGAGAATGTACATGGGACGATTAAGTCAAATATGACATCTGGAGCTGCGAATATAAAGATAAAATCAAAGGGAATGAATAACTCAATGGGGGGGATCATTACTTCTAGCGATATCGACATTGATACCGGCCACTTAAAGAATTACCGAGGCAAGATTGTCAGTTTCATGGGGAAAGTCGATTTGTCTTATTGGAAAATCACTGAAAATCTGGGGGAAATTCATGGTGGCATTGATGTGCATAGAACGGTTAAACCCTAGCTTCGTCGATGCACAGCGCTTTTATCATGAGCCGTTTTAACCCTTAAAATCCTCGCCCAATGTGATGATCTTCTGGCCATCATTCGGGGCGAGATTATCTCCCATTATCGCTGCGTCAATAGTCTGCCCTATTTTGGTGCGTCATTATCGTGCTCTCCCTCAGCAAGCCTTGCTATCACTTGGATGACGAGTGGGGAGCAACCTTATTTTGCTTTTTTAACGGCACGCAAGATGTGTCCGATTATGGCTGGATGTGACAAGCCTTACGTCACTTATCGGCTGTCATAGCAGCATTTCCTCCTGTTTTCTGTCGAGATTGCAAAAAAATCTGAACGGATATGCATCATTTAGCAACAAAGTTTTTTGGTTTGTCATTGGGTGTTACCACTGCTTTATTTTCATTACCCAGTTAATCGCGCTGGCATATTGCCGCTAGCATAAATTTTAATGCTAATAATGTTAACGAGAAGTTTTTTTTATGTTTGCATGCTGTTTCTCATTGTCTTGATAAAACCTTTCAGACCGTATTGACGTTGCCACCAACTGTTGCCAAATTGGTACCCTCAGGGGGAGTAATCGAGTGCAGTTTGGGTGATTCCACACGTCCAAAATTGCTGTTGCGATGATATTTATCCGACATCTCAATCCCGCATCCCTGCGGCTAATGAGCCAAAACGGTACTGACCACGGGCGAAAAAATTATAGGGTCTGGCCGTACACACAACACACATCACCATAATGGAGCACAAGCGATGACGATTTCCTTGGGAAAAACAGGGATACTGAAATTCGGTATTGGGCTGATTGCACTGACCGTGGCGGCCAGTGTACAAGCGAAAACATTAGTATATTGTTCTGAGGGTTCTCCGGAAGGTTTCAACCCGCAGCTATTTACTTCGGGCACGACGTATGACGCAAGCTCCGTCCCAATCTACAACCGTCTGGTTGAATTCAAACTCGGCACAACCGAAATTGAACCGGGTCTGGCTGAGAAGTGGGAAGTCAGTGAAGATGGTAAGAGCTACACCTTCCATCTGCGTAAAGGCGTGAAGTGGCAAGATAACAAAGACTTTAAGCCGACTCGCGATTTCAACGCTGATGATGTGATCTACTCCTTCATGCGTCAGAAAGATGATAAACATCCGTACCATAAAGTTTCTGGCGGCAGCTATGAGTACTTCCAGGGTATGGGTATGGGTGATTTGATCACCAATATCGTTAAAGTTGACGACAACACCGTTCGTTTCGAACTGGCCCGTCCAGAATCACCATTCCTGGCTGACTTGGCGATGGACTTCGCGTCAATTCTGTCTGCCGAATATGCGAACAATATGCTGAAAGCTGGCACACCGGAAAAAGTCGATTTGAATCCAATCGGCACCGGCCCGTTCCAGTTACAGCAGTACCAAAAAGACTCCCGTATCCTGTACAAAGCTTTTGATGGCTACTGGGGCACTAAGCCAAAAATTGATCGTCTGGTCTTCTCTATTACCCCAGATGCGTCAGTGCGCTACGCCAAATTGCAGAAAAATGAGTGTCAGGTTATGCCGTACCCTAACCCGGCTGACATTGCTCGCATGAAAGAAGACAAAACCATCAATCTGATGGAGCAACCGGGCCTGAACGTCGGTTACCTCTCCTTCAACGTTGAGAAGAAACCACTGGATAACGTTAAGGTTCGCCAGGCGTTGACCATGGCGGTTAACAAGCAAGCGATTATCGATGCGGTTTATCAAGGCGCAGGCCAAGCGGCTAAGAACCTGATCCCACCGACTATGTGGGGCTACAACGATGATGTGAAAGATTACGCTTACGATCCTGCTAAAGCGAAAGAGCTGTTGAAAGAAGCGGGTCTGCCAGATGGTTTCGCCATCGACCTGTGGGCAATGCCAGTTCAACGTCCGTACAACCCGAATGCCCGTCGTATGGCTGAAATGATCCAGTCCGACTGGGCGAAAGTGGGCGTGAAAGCCAAGATTGTGACCTACGAGTGGGGCGAATACCTCAAGCGTGCTAAAGACGGCGAGCATGAAACTGTGATGATGGGTTGGACCGGGGACAATGGGGACCCAGACAACTTCTTCGCCACCCTGTTCAGCTGTGATGCAGCCAAACAAGGCTCCAACTACTCCAAGTGGTGCTATAAGCCGTTTGAAGACGTGATCCAGCCAGCCCGTGCTGAGTCTGACCATGACAAACGTGTCGCACTTTACAAACAAGCTCAGGTTGTGATGCATGATCAAGCGCCAGCGCTGATTGTTGCTCACTCAACCGTGTACGAGCCAGTGCGTAAAGAAGTGAAAGGTTATGTTGTCGATCCGTTGGGTAAACACCATTTCGAGAACGTGTCCCTGGATTAATTTTAACCCGTTAGACAGCCGATGAATGTGCAAACAGCATGTTCATCGGTTTCTTTGTTTAGGTTAAGACAGATACAGATGTGAGCCATATAAGCGGGGTTGCCCACGAGCAGCTCGGCATTCTACACAGAGAGTTCGGGATATGTTGCAGTTCATACTCCGACGTTTGGGGTTAGTTATCCCAACGTTTATCGGCATTACTTTGCTGACCTTTGCTTTTGTTCATATGATCCCGGGCGACCCGGTGACCATCATGGCCGGGGAACGCGGTATCTCCACCGAGCGTCATGCGCAAATCATGGCAGAAATGGGGCTGGACAAGCCTCTCTATCAACAATACTTCCATTATGTGAATGGCGTATTACATGGCGACCTTGGCATCTCGCTGAAAAGCCGTATTGCCGTCTGGGAAGAGTTTGTCCCACGCTTTAAAGCCACGCTAGAACTTGGGATCTGCGCGATGCTGTTTGCTATCGCCGTGGGGATACCGGTCGGGGTGCTGGCGGCAGTCAAACGCGGTTCAATATTCGATCATACCGCAGTTGGGATCTCCCTTACTGGCTACTCGATGCCGATCTTCTGGTGGGGCATCATGCTGATCATGTTGGTGTCGGTGCAATGGAACCTCACCCCAGTTTCCGGACGTGTCAGTGATACGGTATTCTTGGATGACAGTTTGCCCCTCACCGGTTTTATGCTGATTGACACCCTTATCTGGGGCGAACCGGGTGATTTTAAAGATGCGGTAATGCATATGGTTTTACCGGCCATCGTTCTGGGCACCATTCCGCTGGCGGTTATCGTGCGCATGACCCGCTCCTCCATGCTGGAAGTGTTGGGTGAGGATTATATCCGCACTGCGCGAGCCAAGGGGCTGAGCCGGATGCGCGTGATTGTGGTTCATGCACTGCGCAATGCCTTGCTGCCCGTCGTCACTGTGATCGGCTTGCAGGTCGGCACCATGCTGGCTGGGGCGATTCTGACGGAAACCATCTTCTCCTGGCCAGGTTTGGGCCGCTGGTTGATGGATGCACTGCAACGCCGTGACTACCCCGTGGTACAGGGCGGTGTGTTGTTGGTCGCGATCATGATTATTTTAGTTAACTTGCTGGTAGATGTGCTCTATGGCGTAGTTAACCCGCGTATTCGTCACAAGAAATAAGGGGCGCAGAATGTCTCAACTTACTGAGTCGACAGTAAAAAGTGCGCCGAAGCCGATGACTCCTTTGCAGGAGTTTTGGCACTATTTCAAGCGCAACAAAGGGGCCGTGATTGGCCTGTTTTACATCATTATTATGTTAGTCATCGCTGCTGGAGCCACTTGGTTAGCCCCGCACGGGCCAGCAGAGCAATTTCGCGACGCACTCTTGAAACCTCCGGTTTGGGAGGCGGGCGGCAGTTGGAAGTTTATTCTGGGTACCGATGATGTGGGCCGCGATGTCTTATCCCGCCTGATGTATGGCGCACGACTCTCGCTGTTAGTCGGCTGTCTGGTGGTGGTGCTGTCTCTGGTGATGGGGGTCGTTTTCGGCTTACTGGCCGGCTACTTTGGCGGCATCGTCGATGCCATCATCATGCGTGTTGTCGATATCATGCTGGCACTGCCAAGCTTGTTACTGGCGCTGGTCTTGGTGGCGGTATTCGGGCCCTCGATTGTCAATGCTTCGTTAGCGCTCACCTTTGTCGCCCTGCCGCATTATGTGCGTTTAACCCGCGCAGCGGTGCTGGTTGAGGTTAACCGCGACTACGTGACGGCCTCAAGAGTGGCCGGTGCGGGTGCGATGCGCCAAATGTTTATCAATATATTGCCAAACTGCCTTGCGCCATTAATCGTGCAGGCATCTCTCGGCTTCTCTAACGCCATTCTGGATATGGCGGCTCTCGGCTTCCTCGGCATGGGTGCGCAACCGCCAACACCGGAATGGGGCACCATGCTCTCTGACGTGTTGCAGTTCGCCCAAAGCGCCTGGTGGGTCGTGACCTTCCCAGGTGTGGCGATCCTGCTAACGGTTCTAGCGTTTAACCTGATGGGGGACGGCCTGCGTGATGCTCTCGACCCCAAACTCAAGCAGTAACAGAGGTAGAGAGAGATGGCACTTTTAAATGTAGATAAATTGTCGGTGCACTTCGGCGACGAAGGTGCGCCGTTCAAGGCCGTAGACCGTATCAGTTACAGCATTGATCAAGGGCAGGTGGTTGGGATTGTCGGTGAATCCGGCTCCGGTAAATCAGTCAGCTCACTGGCTATCATGGGGCTGATTGATTACCCCGGCAAAGTGATGGCCGATAAACTGGAATTTAATGGCCGCGACCTGACCAAAATCTCTGAAAAAGAGCGGCGTCAGTTGGTTGGGTCGGAAGTGGCGATGATCTTCCAAGACCCAATGACCAGCCTCAACCCATGCTACACCGTCGGTTTCCAGATTATGGAAGCGCTGAAGGTGCATCAGGGCGGCAACCGTAAAACCCGTTTTCAGCGGGCGGTGGACCTGCTCACGTTAGTGGGCATCCCTGATCCGGCGTCGCGATTGGATGTCTATCCGCACCAACTTTCCGGTGGGATGAGCCAGCGTGTAATGATTGCCATGGCGATTGCCTGTCGACCCAAGCTGCTGATTGCCGATGAGCCGACAACCGCGCTGGACGTCACCATTCAGGCGCAAATTATTGAGCTGCTGCTGGAGTTACAGCAGCGCGAAAATATGGCGCTGTTGCTGATTACCCATGATCTGGCACTGGTGGCCGAGGCCGCTCATCACATTATTGTGATGTATGCCGGCCAAGTGGTGGAGACCGGTAAGTCATCGGAAATCTTCCGCGCTCCGCGTCATCCGTATACGCAGGCGTTGCTGCGAGCCTTACCGGAGTTTGCTCAGGATAAAGCGCGCTTAGCTTCACTACCGGGGGTGGTGCCGGGTAAATATGACCGCCCGGAAGGCTGCCTGCTCAATCCACGCTGCCCGTATGCCACTGATCGTTGCCGCCGTGAAGAGCCTGAACTGCTGGGACCAGCAGGGCGTCAGGTTAAATGCCATACACCGCTCGATGATGCGGGGAGGCCGACCCTATGAGCCAGAATAACACTGAAATGAAGCCAGAATCCCAAACCGGCAAGCCGCTATTACAGGCCATTGATCTGAAGAAATACTATCCGGTCAAAAAAGGTTTCTTTGCTCCAGAGCGCTTGGTTAAGGCACTGGATGGGGTGTCGTTCACCCTGGAGCGCGGCAAAACCTTGGCGGTAGTTGGGGAGTCTGGTTGTGGTAAATCCACCCTGGGCCGCTTACTGACCATGATTGAGATCCCAACCGGCGGCGAGCTTTACTACCAAGGGCAGGACTTGCTCAAGCCGGATGAAAGTGCGGAAAAACTGCGTCGCCAGAAGATCCAGATTGTGTTCCAGAACCCCTATGGCTCACTGAATCCACGGAAGAAAGTGGGGCAGATACTGGAAGAGCCGCTGCAAATCAATACCAAGCTCAACAGCAAAGAGCGCCGCGAGAAAACATTGGCGATGATGGCGAAGGTCGGCCTGAAAACCGAGCACTATGACCGCTATCCTCACATGTTCTCCGGTGGTCAGCGCCAGCGTATCGCAATTGCGCGCGGCTTGATGCTGAATCCGGATGTGGTGATTGCTGATGAACCTGTCTCAGCGCTGGATGTTTCCGTGCGGGCGCAGGTATTAAACCTGATGATGGATTTACAGCAGGAACTGGGGCTGTCTTACGTCTTTATCTCCCATGACCTGTCTGTGGTTGAGCATATCGCCGATGAAGTGATGGTGATGTATCTGGGCCGTTGTGTTGAGAAAGGCAGCAAAGAGGCCATTTTTAACAATCCACGCCACCCCTATACGCAGGCATTGCTCTCGGCAACACCGCGCCTGAATCCTGATATGCGTCGCGAGCGTATTAAACTGACAGGCGAATTACCTAGCCCGATGAGCCCGCCGCCGGGTTGTGCGTTCAATGCGCGCTGCCGTCGAGCTTTTGGCACTTGTAGCCAGTTGCAACCGCAGCTGAAACAGTACGGTGACCAAATGGTGGCCTGTTTTGCGGTTGATCAGGATGAAGCGGAGAAAACCAGCTAATCCTGCAACATCGCAAGATAATATCAAAACTCAAAACGCTGGATATCCGGCGTTTTTTTATAACTGAGTAAAGCCATTAGCATTTTCGTTATAACCTAATAACCGCCGCTGTGACTCTAATAGTTAGCCTGTAAATAGAATGCTTGCTCTGTAAATAAACAGTTAATAATGATCATTATGGATCAATAAAATAATGCCATAGACTTTATTATTAATTTACGCTGTAAGAATCAGCCTAAAATGAGTGTAAATAAAATTCCGGCTAATTATTGCGCTTAATTTTTTTAGCCTGTACCAGGCGTGAATCGACATAATATGGCGTATGCAAAATGAATAAAAAGGGCGCAATCAATGCGCCCTTCATCCAATAATCCAACACTTATATACAGCTATTTATTGTGGATAAGGCACCCAGTCACCCCCATTCAACCGAATATAAGGTTTACCCTGATATTGCATCACCACCGCATTATCATTTTCTGATACCACGGCGGTTTCCGGTAAGGCTTGCGTCAGGGTTTGCCAGTCGATATTGGGGGCAGTAAAGACTTTGCCATCGACCATACGTGACACTAACTCTGAGATCGCCAGATAGCTGCTTGGCGTGCTGATCACCACGGGGCTGGCGGGTTGCGGTGCTTTGATACCCATCAGCTTCACCCCCACCGGAATATGGGTGATGCTCGGGCTGGGGATATCCCGCAGGCCGGACATCTGCATTTTATCGCCCACCAAGGCCGCCCCGTGCTCTGGCACTACCACCACCATGACCTTGCGGCCTGATTTCTCCAACTCATCCAGAAAGGTGTCCAGTTGATCAAACAGGGTTTTGGCACGGGCGCGGTAATCTGCGGTCTTATTGGTGCCAACAAAGCGGTTACCATCATGTAACGGGATGATATTCATGAAGGTTGCACTGCGTGCGTCGCCCCCTTTCTTCTGCTGCTCCAGCCAACGGTTCAGCAGCTCCAGATCGTTATAAATGGGCTCGCCATCGAAAGAGGCTAACTGATTACTGATGCCTTTTTGTGACATCAGCGGCGCGCGCATATTGCCGTCTTCCTGAATGTTTTGCAGATAATGACCAAACACCCCAGAGTGATCCATCATCAACTGAGAAGTGAAGCCAAGTTTTGCCAGATTATCAAACAGATAGCATTGTTGATCTTGCGGCTGATACAGCTCTTTGTGTGATGACTGGCCGCAACTGGCGCGTAACAGGCGGATAGAGGCTGGGCCACTGTAAGCCGTGGCGGAGTTGAAATTCTTGAACAGAATATCGAACTTCTTCCACAGTGGGTGTTGGTCCAACTGGATGGCTTCAATATCTGACCATGACAACGAACAGATATTAATCACTAGTAAATCAAAGGGCTGTGCGTCTCCCGGCAGTGAAGCGGGGAAGGTGGTGTGGCGTGTTTTCTCTTGATCATAAAACGCATTCAGATAAGCCGTCAGGTTGGCATCTGTCGGGGGTACGCTGGTGACGACTGGACTACTGACTGATGCTGGCAGCCCAGTATTGGCGACGGCTGGCACTGTTGTTGCCGCCGTTTCAGCGGCAGGCGCCAGTGAAAATGCAGGCCCCGCCAAACTCGCAATATTCAGCCAAACCATGGCGGCGACGATAAAAACAGTCACTCGGATCCACTGCGAAATAAACAGGTAACCCACCAGAATCACGAAGGCCGCCCCGATCATGGCCCAGTTAATAAAACGGCCAAATAATTCAGTTAGATAGCTGAAGCTAAAGCCGGTTAACTGTGAGCCTTGGCTCATGATGCTGCTGACACCTGGCAGCCAAGTGTCGTGATACAGCAAGCCAATCCCTATCGGGATGGCTATCCAGTGACGCCAGCGATGGACGCGATAGGCGGGGATCGGAAACAGCAGGAACGCCAGAAACACCAGATTGGCCAGCGGATGGAAGTTCAGATAACCGAACCACAGCAGGGCAAACTTCAGCAGAAAATAGTAGTTCCATAGGCCAAGGCCGCGCCAATAGCCCCATGGACTCTGCGATTCTTGCTGCTTATTTTTTGCATTCATGGTTATTTCTTAGTCTGTGAGATGGAGCCATCGCGCGACCAGACCCCTGCTGATTTTAAGTCGCGCGCGGATAAGAACAGATGCTGCTTTCTCTCCCACCACTGGGGAAACCAGCGGTGGGCCACATAACCCAGCGGGAAGAAAATCACCGCACCGAGCAGCAGGATTTGCCAGATATCGTTGAGATTCATGGGGCTACCTCCTTGTTATGGCTGATCTTGAGTGTCACAGGGACGGGAACACGCCGAGCGGCTTCCGGCTGCTCAACTGCGCCAGCGTCTTGCGTATAGGCTTTTCTCGCTCCGGCCGTTTGCCCTGCATCGGGGGTATTCATCCGGTTAATCTCATAGATAATGTCCTGATCCTGATACCACACCAGCTGATTACTGAAGACTTCAGCCACTGGCAACCGGAAGATATGGTTCAGTGCGGTATCTAAGTCATTGACCCGGCAAGTAGAAAGAAACAGTAGCAAGCGATTGTTCGCCACGGTCACCACATCACCATAGCGGCGCAGATGACACAATGTCAGCGCTTGCCGCGCCTGTAGCCCCGGCACTGCCCGCAGCGCCACCAAGACGCCTTTGCCATTTTCGGGCAGCAGGGTGTTGTTCATCAGTTGCAATACGGACTGGCAGAACTCGGCGGGGGGCAGATACCCTTTGAGCTGAAGAGGGCGCAATGCGTCCAGTAAGGTATTGATATCTTGGGGGACATGACGCGAGAAACGCTGCCCCTGAATGCCCTCAAGCATGGTCAGAAAGCGGGACAAGGGCGCAACGTGAGGCACAATCAGATTGGCCCCACAGGCCAACAGCAGGCGCTCATCGCTATACCGTAGGCTGGCGTGCATTTCGCGCACCACAATTTTTATGGCATCGCCACGTTGACGGCGTATGTTGTGGATCTGATGCGCCATTTCATCAATTTGCTCACTCTGATTGAGGGCAAAAATCAAAGTAGCGGCATGGGCGTTCATTGCCCGCTGGGCCAGTGCTGCATTGCTCTCCAGCAGTTGCCAATGTGTGGAAAGTGGTGGCGCGCCTTCCAGAATGTGGGTTTCGGCCAGATAGAGATGCTCATCATTACGTGACTGTGGCAGCACTTGCTGGACTTCATCCGCCATACTCCAGCCTTGCTCATCCGCATCCAGCAGCACGAGCTGATTGGCGGTCACCCCTTTGGCGGTGCTCCACCAAGAGACCACATACTGCGCATTATCTTGCTGCCATTGCAGACTGGCGAGTCCTTGCAGGTAACGATGCTGACTAACTAATTGATTTTTAATTTTATTTACGCCGGTGCCGTGGCAAAGCACGATCAATGCGCACTGCTGTGCATCCAGCCATTGCTGAATCTGCTGTAGCCACTGCTGCATCTCTTCACTGGTGTGGGTTTGCCAGAGAGTGGCAGGGGCTAACAGTATAAACAGGCGCTGTTGTGGTCGTAGCGAACGCATTAAATCACCGGTTAAATGCCGCAAGGCGTTTCTTTGAGCAGGTAACGTAAATAGCGGTAATTTAGCGGGGCCATAATCCATAATATTGTTCAGTATTTGCTCAGGTTTTACGCCTGAGCAAATCAATGCTGCCCGAGTATTTTCAGGTTGATGACGAATTATTTGCTGACAAAATAAGTGGGCATCAATTTGACGTTCAATATTGACCCAATAGAACCCAGGCGCCTGTATTACGGCTAATTCATCCCAAATTTTTCGAACACCTAATGAGAAAGATTGCGACATAGATTCTTTATCTTCTTTCGTAAAAGTGCTATCAGGCCAATCACTGGATAAATTCAAAGAACAATCGTAACATTACAGCTAGTATTAACCAACGACCTTACCTTGATATTAATCTAAGACTCATCCTACGGGAGAAAGTATACTCTCTATACTAATAGACTTAATTAATATTGCCTATTTTCTGATGGCGGAAAAATGAAAACTATAATAAATCGATTTCATGAAAAAACGTCACTTGAAGCTCAGGATGATCTCTTTGCCTTAATTCAGGCTTTTTCGTTACCTAAGTTAAGTTATATCGACATTGTTCGTCAGGAACGATTAGCCCAAATGATGGCCCGCTGGCCATTGCTCGCTGAGCTAGCGCAATCCTCAGGGAGTGAATAAGTTATGCCGGTATTGGCATTACAAGGTGTAAGAGGGGGCATTGGCACCACATCCGTCGCCGCTGCACTGGCCTGGGCGCTACATCAATTGGATGAGTCGGTGTTGGTGATTGATTTTTCAGCGGATAACTTACTGCGATTGCATTTCAACATGCCTTTTGCGCAATCCCGTGGTTGGGCTAGAGCTGAAATCGACGGTGAGGGCTGGCAACAGGGGGCGATGCGCTATCTCGAGGGACTGGATTTTTTGCCATTTGGTGAATTAACTCAGGCGGAAACCGAACAGCTGAATGCTTCCTTGCAGCAACAGCCCAGCCAATGGCAGCAAAATCTTTCTGCGCTGCGCACCCGTGGGGCCTATCGCTGGATTTTGTTGGATATTCCGGCGGGCGACAGCCTATTAACCCATCAGGCACTGGCGTTAGCGGATCAAGTCTTCGTCCTGCTCCATGCCGATGCCAACTGCCATACTCGCCTACATCAGCAAAATCTACCAGTTGGATGCCACTTCTTGCTGAATCAGTTCACTGCCAGCAGCCGCTTGCAGCAGGATTTACATCAGCTTTGGCTACAAAGTCTGGATACTTTATTACCGATATTTATTCATCGCGATGAAGCGATGGCGGAAGCCTTGGCCGCCAAGCAACCATTGGGGGAGTACAGCGCACAAAGTTTGGCGTCGGAAGAGATGGTGACACTGGCGAATTGGTGCTTGATTAACGTTGCGGATCGCGGCCTATGAATCGCCTGATGCGGATGCTATTTATCACCCCAATTTATCAGGGGATGCGCCGCCGCTACCATCACTACATGCAGCAAGGCTGCACTGTGCTCACCGCACTCCTCACCACGCTGGCACTGCCGCTGTGCTGGATCTTCCTGCGCCTGGAGTCCCCCTGTTGGCAGCAGGTGATACAACACCGCACCTACTGGTTCCCACAAATTTCCCCCCATCGCCCACGGTTGGGGGATGGTTTACGTTATCTGCTGCAAGGGCTCTGGTTGCTATTAGTCCGCCCACAATCGAATCGCGAGAAACCGCGTCAGGCGGCGGCAGGTAAGGGCTGGGTAAAAAATCGTAGGCGAGGTTACATTAGCTGGCTAGGCAGTGCCCCGGAGCGCTTCCAACTCCAGCGGATCGAGCAATCAGCGATGACGCGATTAAGTCGGCTCTCCCGCCGTACTCGCCGTATCCTGTTTATTATCTTGGGTATTTTTACGGGTATTCTGGCGCTGCTGTGCATCTCGCAGCCGTTTGGCATGATGGCGCAATTTGTCTTTGTGCTGCTGCTGTGGGCCATTGCCATGGTGGTGCGGCGCTTGCCGGGCCGCTTACCCACGCTGATGCTGATCGTGCTGTCGCTGACGGTGTCCTGCCGCTACTTGTGGTGGCGCTACACCGAAACCCTTAACTGGGATGATCCGGTCAGTCTGGTGTGCGGATTACTGCTGCTGTTAGCTGAAACCTATGCTTGGATAGTGCTAGTGTTGGGCTATTTCCAGACGATTTGGCCGTTAAACCGCCAGCCAGTGCCGATGCCGGAAGATATCACGCGCTGGCCCACTATTGATTTGATGATTCCGACCTACAACGAAGATCTCGGCGTGGTAAAACCGACGGTGTATGCCGCGTTGGGTATTGATTGGCCGAAAGATAAAATCAATATCTACATTCTGGATGATGGTAATCGGCCCGCGTTTAAAGCCTTCGCGGCGGAAGTGGGGGTTCGCTATATTGCACGGCCTACCCACGAGCACGCGAAAGCCGGTAACATCAACAATGCGCTGAAGCAGGCCACCGGCGAATTTGTCGCTATTTTTGACTGCGACCACGTGCCAACCCGCTCTTTCCTGCAATTGACCATGGGCTGGTTCTTCAAAGACAAAAAGCTGGGCATGATTCAGACGCCGCATCACTTCTTCTCCCCGGACCCTTTTGAGCGCAATTTAGGGCGTTTCCGTCAGACGCCAAACGAAGGCACGCTGTTCTACGGCTTGGTGCAAGACGGTAACGACATGTGGGATGCCACCTTCTTCTGCGGTTCTTGTGCCGTGCTACGCCGCAGCGCACTGGATGTCATCGGTGGTATTGCGGTGGAAACGGTCACCGAAGATGCCCACACCTCATTGCGCCTGCACCGTCAGGGCTACACTTCGGCCTATATTCGCATTCCGCAGGCCGCGGGACTGGCGACGGAGAGCTTATCGGCCCATATCGGGCAGCGCATCCGCTGGGCGCGTGGCATGGTGCAGATCTTCCGGCTGGATAACCCGCTGTTTGGCAAAGGGCTAAAATTCGTCCAGCGCTTATGCTACGCCAACGCCATGTTGCACTTTTTGGCCGGAATTCCACGGCTGATCTTCCTCACCGCCCCGCTGGCCTTTCTGCTGCTCCATGCCTACATCATCTTTGCGCCCGCCTTGGCAATTGCGCTCTATGTGCTGCCACACATGATCCACGCCAGCCTGACCAACTCCCGCCTACAGGGCAAATACCGCCATTCATTCTGGAGTGAAATCTACGAAACGGTACTGGCCTGGTATATCGCCCGCCCGACCACCGTGGCGCTGCTCAACCCGCACAAAGGCACCTTTAACGTGACAGCGAAAGGGGGGCTGGTGGCGAAGCAACATGTGGATTGGGTGATCACCCGCCCTTACATGGTGCTCGTGCTGCTGAATCTGGCGGGGTTGATTGCCGGCTTGTGGCGCTTGGGTTACGGCCCCACCACTGAAATCATGACCGTGGTAATCAGTCTGGTATGGGTCATTTATAACATGACGATTTTAGGTGGCGCAGTGGCGGTGGCGGTGGAAGCCAAGCAAGTACGCCAGTCACACCGCGTTGAAATTGCCATGCCCGCTGCCGTGGCTCGCACGGATGGACATCTCTTCTCCTGCACTCTGCGCGACTATTCCGACGGTGGCGTTGGGATTGAGATGCGCGAAGCCGGATTGCTGAAAGAGGGTGAAGCGGTGCATTTACTGCTGAAACGGGGCGCGCAGGAGTACACCTTCCCCTGTGAAGTGACGCGCGCTTTTGGCACCAAAGTCGGGATGCGCATGCATCAGCTGACCTTGGCGCAACATATTGATTTTATACAGTGTACCTTTGCTCGCGCCGATACCTGGGCGCTGTGGCAGGATGGCTTCCCAGAAGACAAACCCATTGAGAGCTTGCGTGATGTACTGGCGCTGGGCTTTAGGGGCTATGTCCGTATGGCCAGCTACGCGCCGCCGATCATTCGAAATTTCTTGATTGGATTGACCTCACTAATTGCTTGGATTGCGTCATTTGTTCCTCATGGCGTAGACAAAAATCAGGCTCCGAGTCGCCAAAGCCAGACAGTGGCCCAACATTGATGATGAAATGATGATGAGAAAAATAACCTGGTTTACCGCACTGGCTTTGGGATTGACGCCATTCACCCATGCCGAAACCTCCGCCACGCCGTCACCTCAATCGGCTATTGCCGCTGCGCCGACGGCGGATCTGGCCCCTGCTGTTGCACCACTCGATGTCCCGGTGCGGGATGTGCAATACACCTTTGCCAAGATTGCCCCACCGCCGGGAACTTTCTCACTGCGTGGCACCAATCCAGAAGGGGTGATTGAGTTTGGCGTGCGTAGTGACGAAGTGGTCACTAATGCGGTGCTGAATCTTGAGTTTACGCCGTCGCCGTCGCTGATTCCGGTGGAGTCGCAGATGAAAATCTTCCTGAATGACGAACTGATGGGCGTTATCGCGATCACCAAAGAGCAGTTGGGTAAACCCACCCACATTCGGTTACCCATTGACCCGCGCTACATTAGCGATTTCAACCGCTTACGGCTGGTGTTTATCGGTCACTATCAGAATATCTGCGAAAACCCCGCCAGTAACACGCTGTGGTTGGATGTCAGTCAATCCAGCTCACTGGATCTGCGCTACCAATCGCTGCCAGTGAAAAATGATCTCTCCCACTTCCCCGAGCCCTTCTTTGATGCCAGGGATAACCGCCCACTGACCCTGCCGATAGTCTTTGCCGGCTCGCCTGATGTGGCGCAGCAGCGAGCCGCCTCTATTCTGGCGTCGTGGTTGGGGGATAAGGCACAGTGGCGGAGGCAGAACTTCCCCGTGCTCTTTAACCAGTTGCCGAGCCAGCATGGGGTGGTGTTTGCTACCAATGCGCAGCGCCCTGATTTCCTGAAAGATTACCCGCCAGCCACTGCGCCTACAGTCGAAATCATCAATCATCCGGATAACCCCTATGTGAAGCTGCTGCTGATCTTGGGTCGCGATGACAATGACCTGATTACCGCCGCACAGGGTATCGCGCAGGGTAATATTCTGTTCCGTGGTCAGAATGTGACAGTGGATAAGGTCGAGCAACTGGCCCCGCGCCTGCCTTATGATGCGCCAAACTGGGTACGCACTGACCGGCCGATGACCTTTGCTGAATTGCAGCAATATCCCGATCAACTGCAAACCACCGGATTACTGCCACCGCCTATCTCACTGTCGATGAACCTACCACCGGACTTATTCCTGATCCGCAGTGCCGGTATTGATATGCGCTTGAAATACCGCTACACCTCAACGCGCTTGATGGATGGTTCCCGCCTAAGTATCAGCCTGAACAATCAATTTGTGCAGGACTACCCGCTATCACCGAATCAACCAGAAGATAGCCAGATCCTGCGCCTGTCACTGCTACAGGGCTTACAGGACGCGGCAAAAAGGCTGACTATTCCTGCACTGAAATTGGGTGAAACCAACCAACTGCGCTTTGATTTTGACTACAGCACCTTGCTGGCGAGCGGTGCCGCGGGGCGATGCGAAACCTACTCCACCGCGCCGAATCACGCGGTGATTGATGGCAGCTCCACCATCGATTTCTCCGGCTATCGCCACTTTATGGAGATGCCAAATCTGCGGGCGTTTGCCAATGCAGGCTTCCCATTCAGCCGCATGGCGGATCTCTCTGAAACGCTGGTGTTGATGCCGCCAAAACCTGCGCCGTCACAGATAACCACGCTACTCAACACCCTAGGGAATATTGGGGCGCAGCTAGGTTATCCGGCCGTGGGCATCCGCATCACCGATGACTGGTCACAAGCGAAAAACCAAGATGCCGACCTGCTGATTATCGGCACCATCCCGCCAGAACTGCGGGGTGACCAGCAGATTAACTTGCTGGTGGATCAAACCCAAAGCTGGGTGAAAATGCCCAATCGTCAAACCGGCTTGCCGAGCATGATGACACCCGCATCAGATTGGGTCGCAGACAGCAAAGCGACAGTCAACTCGGAAGGGGCGATGTCGGCGATTATTGGCGTACAATCACCAAACTTCTCGCAGCGCAGTATTGTGGCGCTCTTGGCCGACAGCCCCCGCGGCTATGATTTGCTAAATAATGCCCTGCTAGATACCGGTAAACGCGCGGCGATATTTGGCTCAGTGGCGGTTATCCGTGAGTCGGGCGTGAATAGCCTGCGGGTCGGCGACACCTATGATGTCGGCCACTTACCTTGGTGGGAACGTATCTGGCACACCCTATCCACCCATCCGGTGGTACTGGCGGGGATGGCGGTGCTGGTGGTGGTTATCGCCGCCATGATGGCTTGGCGCTTGTTACGGGTGATCAGTCGCCGCCGCTTATCACCTGATGAGAGGGATTAACGCTGATGGTCGCAATGCTTAAGCAATGGATATGCCCCCTACTACTGCTGATCAGTTTTGAGGCCACGGCGGCCTGCGATTGGCCCGCATGGCAGCAGTTCAAACAAGACTATATCAGCGACGCTGGGCGGGTGATTGACCCTAGCAGCCCGCAAAAGATCACCACTTCCGAAGGGCAGAGCTACGGGCTGTTTTTTGCCTTGGTGGCCAATGATCGCGAAACCTTTGATCGGCTACTCACCTGGACGGAGAACAATCTGGCCGCAGGGGATTTAACCGCCCACCTACCCGCATGGCTATGGGGGCAGCACAGGCAAAATAACTGGGATATTCTCGACCCCAATTCCGCCTCCGACTCTGATTTGTGGATTGCCTACGATCTACTAGAGGCAGGACGGTTATGGCATAGCCGCCGCTACCAGACCATGGGCACCTTGCTGCTGCAACGCATCGCCAAGGAGGAGGTAGTGAATATTCCGGGCCTTGGCGAGATGCTATTGCCGGGCAAAATTGGTTTTCACGATGAGGACCGCTGGCGACTCAACCCCAGCTACTTACCACCACAATTGCTGGCACGCTTCTCCTCAATGGCGGGGCCGTGGAAAGCGATGGTAGATGTCAATCAGCGGATGTGGCTGGAAACCGCGCCTCATGGTTTCTCACCCGATTGGGTGGTTTGGCAAACCGGCAAAGGTTGGCAGCCGGATGAGACCAAGCCGAACATTGGCAGCTACGACGCTATTCGCACCTATTTGTGGGCCGGCATGCTGTCGAATAACAGCCCGCAAAAGGCGGCACTGATCCAGCGCTTCCAGCCGATGGCCGCCGCCACTCAGCAGCAGGGCCTGCCACCCGAGACCACGAATGCACTTACCGGTAAAACCCAAGGTGAGGGGCCAGTAGGATTCTCCGCGGCGTTACTGCCATTGCTCACCAGCAGCCCTGCGCCGTTCAATCGACAGACGTTTAATCAGCAACAACAACGGGTGCAAGATGCGCCGCCAGACAAAGAGGCCTATTTCAGCGCGGTACTGACCCTGTTTGGTCAGGGCTGGACGCAGCAGCGTTATCGCTTCAATCGTCTGGGTGAGCTTCAACCTGCGTGGGGCAGCCAATGCGTAACATCAAAATAAGCTGGCTGTTAACTCTGGCGCTGCTTCCCCCCACTTTCTCCTTGCAGGCACTGGCGGCTGAATCCGTCTCGCCGACCCAGTTCTTGCTGGAACAAGTGCGGCTGGGGGAGGCAACCAATCGCGACGATTTGATTAAACAGTCACTCTATCGGCTGAACACGATGGACCCCAATAATCCGGAGGTGGTGGCGGCGGGAATGCGTCAGGCACTGCGGCAGGGTAACTTGGCGGAAGCCCAAAAACAGCTGGATAAGCTGCAACAATTGGCCCCTGACTCAGAGGCTTATCAGCGCTCTAAAGTGATGCTGGCGCTGACCCAACCGGAAGTGCGCCAGCAGTTACAGCAAGCGCGTCTACTGGCAACGGCGGGGCGGGTCACTGAAGCAAAAGCGCAATATGACCAACTGCTACAAGGCAAACCGCCGACACTGGATCTCGCCGTTGAGTATTGGCGGCTGGTGGCGCGGCTACCGGGGCAAGAGGCGAGCGCCACCCAACAACTCGCCTCCCTCGATCAACAATATCCCGGCAATGTCCCACTGCGCATGGCACTAGCGCGACTCTATTTCAGCCAGCAAAAACCTGCGCAAGGTTACGCCATGTTGGAGAAAGTGGCTTCGGACCCCGCAGGGGTATCGGAGGCGGCTGATTTGTGGCTGGATACCATCAAGGGGATGACGGTGAGCCCACAAAGTGTGGCGGCACTGACTCAGTTCCTTGCGCTCTTCTCGGCCACTCCACAGGCAGATATCGCCCGTAAAACCTTGGCTAATCAGCAGGCGATGCTCGCTGATCCTGCTTATCAGGCGCGGTTAACTGGGCTGGCAAAAGTGGACAGTGGCGGCGGCACGGCGGCCATTCCGACCCTAAAAAAAGCCTTGGCTGCTTCACCCAATGATCCGGAGTTGCTGGGGGCGCTGGGTCTGGCCTATGCCCGCAGTGGCAATCGGGCGCAGGCATTGCGGTTGTTTGAGCAGGCGCAGGCATCAGATACTGATGGCCTGAAAAGTGATAAATGGCGCAGCCTGATAAAAACCAACCGCTACTGGCTACTGAATGATGAAGGCGATAAAGCGCTGAAAGCGGGCAATACCGCACTGGCGCAGCAGAAATATCAGCAAGCGCGGCAAATTGACGGCAGCGACAGCTATGCACTGATTGGCTTGGGTGACGTGGCAGTGGCGCGCCATGATGACAGAAGCGCCGAGCAGCACTACCAGCAGGCGCTGCGCGTCGATCCCGCCAACAGCAGCGCAGTGCGCGGACTGGCGAATATTTATCAGCGTGAATCCCCGGAAAAAGCCCTGAATTACCTCAACAGCCTGCCCCGTAGCCAACAGGCAAAAATGCGCGACACATTAGATAGCCTGCAATTGGATAATCTGAAGCAGCAGGCCGAAGCCTTGGCGACAAAACAGCAGTGGCATCAGGCGGCTGAGAAGTATCGGCAGGCGCAAAAAATGGCGCCAGATGATGTCTGGATAACCTACCGACTGGCACAAGCATTGGCGCAACAGGGCCAAGTGGCGCAGGCAGATGCGCAGTTTAACCAACTGGCAAACCGTAAACCTGCGGACTCCGAACAGGTCTACGCCTATGCGCTTTATCTCTCCGGCACTGGCCGCGACAGTCAGGCCGTGGCGCATTTGGCAACACTGCCCACCGCGCAGTGGAATGATAATATCCGTGAGTTGGACCAGCGCCTGAAATTGGATGAGGTGTTGACGTTGGCCCGCCAGTTACGGGCCAGTGGCGATGAAGTCAGCGCCATTACCGCATTACGCCAGCAACCCGCCAACACGCAAATTGAGCTGACGTTGGCCGATTGGGCATTGGAACGTGGCGATTACCGCGAAGCACTGGCGGGTTATCAGCGCATCCGCGCGCGGGAACCGCAAAACCCCGATGCCCGTTTAGGCGAGATTGAAGCTTATATAGCTGAGGGCCGCCTCAGTGAGGCTCGCCAGCATCTGCAAACCGAACCGCTAACCGGCGAAGGGGCCACCTTAAACAGCCAGCGGCGAGTCGCCAATGCCTGGCGTGAGGTCGGCGAACCCCAAAAAGCGGCGGATATCTTCCAGCGTTTGAAAGCTGCCGCCGCCCAAGGTGTGCCATCACAGGATAACGCACTGATCTTCCGTGACTCGGCCCGATTAGCGCAATGGCAGGGGCAGCCAGCAGTCGCACAAGATGATTTCAAACAGGCTATGGTCGCCAGCGGTATCACGGCCACTCTACCCGGCGATAACGACAGCTATACCTTGCTGACACGTAATCAGGCGACGGATGATTGGCTCAAACGGGGCATTCGCTCAGATGCCGCCGATCTTTATCGCCAACAGGACACCCGCATCACCATCGATCAAGATTATTGGGGCTCCAGCGGCACTGGCGGGATGTCTGATCTCAGCGCCTTTAACACCATGATTCAGGCCGATATGCCACTGGCCGATGGCCGCGCCTTTTTCCGCAGTGACATCATTGAGATGGATGCCAGCACCTTTGCCAATACCAAAGGCGTCTATAACGAAAAGTTTGGCACCTGCTTTAAGGCGGGTTGTGAAGGCGATATTCGCCAGCGTGCCAGCGGCACCAGTTTTGCCATGGGGTGGGAAAACGACCACTGGGCCACGGATATCGGCACCACCCCCATGGGGTTTGATGTCGCTGATGTGGTTGGCGGACTGGCGTATAGCAACAGCTGGAACCATGTTGGCTGGACAGCGACCGCATCACGGCGGCCCATATCCAGCTCGTTGCTGGCTTTCGCTGGCACCCGCGATCCCAATACCAATATTACCTGGGGGGGCGTGCGCGCCAGTGGCGTAAGTCTGGGTAACAGCTATGACCGTGGCGAGGCCCATGGGGTCTGGAGTGATTTAAGCTACCACTATCTGACCGGGAAAAATGTCGCGGATAACCAGCGGGTGCGCTTGATGACCGGCTACTATTACAAGTTGATCAATGAAAATAACCGCCGCTTTACCGTCGGGCTAAATGGCATGTGGTGGCACTATCAAAAAGACCTCAGCGGCTACACCCTGGGTCAGGGGGGCTACTACAGCCCGCAAAAATACCTGTCGCTCGCCATTCCGGTCAACTACCGGCAGCGGACAGATAACTGGTCATGGGAGTTGGGCGGCTCGGTGTCGCTGTCACATTCGGCGATCAGTGATGGGCAGCGTTACCCACTCAAAAGCTTACTGACAAACTCTATTCGAGATATCAGCGACAGGGATGCGCCTGAGAGTGGCGACAGCAGCAATGGCGTCGGTTATACCTTGCGCGCATTGATTGAGCGCCGCCTAAGCTCACACTGGACATTGGGTGCTGGAGTGGATATTCAGCAAGCGAAGGACTACACCCCAAGTCATGCGCTGCTCTATCTGCGTTACTCGATGGGAGGATGGCAGGGCGATTTGGATATGCCGCCGCAACCCCTAGTGCCTTACGCCGATTTTAAGTAATGTGCCATATTGATTTGCATGAAAAAACAGCATCAGAGTGAGAAATAGCACTCTGATGCTGCGATCCTGATAGGAAAACACCGAAACCCACGGTATCCTTCCCCTCCGGTTTGGTATCACCAGATAAAATCTGAAAGCGATCGAGTATACTCAGACAGAATCGACGGGTAGCCCCATGATGCGGCAACCACTTTTTTTATTCAGTCGGCATTGGCGGAGAGCGAGTTTGCGGGTAAGGCGTTCATTAACGATTAAACAAATGGCGGCAGTTGCAGTTGTTGCACTGGTGACCATCTGCATTTTTATCGTCCTTCAGTTATTCCACTTTGTGCAACAGCGCAAGGATGACTACGCCAAGCAGTTGGAGAGCATCGCTTATTCAGTTCGCCAACCCTTGTCCGAAGCCATATTAAGTGTTGATGTCCCGCAAGCCAAAAAGATCCTCAATAGTCTGCTACCGATTGGCATTCTCAGCCGTGCTGAAGTCATTTTGCCGAACCAAATTCAGGTATTACACGCCAACTTCCCTACGGAACGGCCTGTTCCCCGCTGGGCTAAGCGCATTTTTTCCCTGCCCGTCGAGATCACGGTGCCGCTGTATGCGCTGGAGAGAGTCTCCGCCAATCCGCAACCACTGGCGCATTTAGTGTTGCGGGCTGACTCCTATCGGATGTACCAGTTTATTCTCAGTGCACTGTCAGCCATGCTCTCGACCTATTTGTTACTGGCATTGGTGCTTTCGGTCTCTATCGCCTGGTGTATCAATCGGCTGATTATTCACCCGCTACGGGCGATGGCTAAAGAGCTGGAAAAAATTGGTCAGCAAGGCGTACTGCATCACCAACTCACCTTACCCGCCCACCATCAAGATGATGAGCTGGGGGTCTTGGTGCACAATTACAACCGTAACCAACAGTTATTGGCCGAAGCCTATTCGGATATGAGCCGGATCAGTACCCGATTCCCGGTCACTGAACTGCCTAACCGCGTGCTGTTTAAGCAGCTGCTTGAGCAGGAAATTAACGGTGGTATACGGAGTGAAAAATTCCATCTGCTGGTGATTGGCATCGAAACCTTGCAAGAGGTTTCCGGCGTGATGAGCGAAGAGCAACACCGCCAGCTATTACTAACAATGGCGCAAAACCTCGAGCAGTGCATTGATGAAAACAGCTTATTGGCGCAACTGAGTAAAACCGAATTTGCGGTACTGGCCAGAGGCATCAGCCGCCCCTTCCCAGCCATGCAACTGGCGCGGCAAATAATGCTGAAAATTACCCAGCCATTGCTCTTCGGCAATATCCAACTGCGCCCCAGTGCCAGTATTGGGATTGCCGATTACCAATCCCAAGGTGAAACTGCCGAATCCTTGATGCGCAATGCCAGTACGGCGATGATGGCCGCCCACCATCAAGGGCGAAACCAGATTTTTGTGTTTGAACCGCATTTGATTGAGAAAACACAAAAGCGGCTGACACACGAAAACGACATTCTACAGGCGATTGAAAACCGCGATTTCACGCTCTTCTTACAGCCACAATGGAACATGCAAGAGCAGCAGGTCATCGGCGCAGAAGCACTGCTGCGTTGGCGTCAACCGGACGGCAGCTATCGCTCGCCTTCCGAATTTGTCCCAGGGGTAGAAGAGGGTGGCATGATGATGCCGCTGGGGAACTGGGTGCTGGAGGAGTCGTGCCGCATTCTGGCAGACTGGAAGGCCCAAGGGATCACTTTGTCACTGGCGGTGAATATTTCCGGCTTGCAGGTACAAAGTGACCAATTTCTGCCGCATCTGCAAAACCTAATCAGTCAGTATCAGATAGATCCGCGCCAGCTGTTACTGGAAATCACTGAGACCGCCCGTATTCAAGATCTTGATGAAGCATTGAGATTACTGCGTGAATTGCAGGGGCTTGGCTTATCTATCGCCTTGGATGACTTTGGTATGGGGTATTCAAGCCTACAATATCTCAACCATCTGAAGAGCCTGCCAATCGACATGATTAAGCTGGATAAGAGCTTTGTGAAGCACTTGCCAGAAGATGATGCTATGGCGTGTATTGTTGGCACCATCTCCGAGGTGCTGAAGCTACGAGTGATGGCAGAAGGGGTCGAGACCGATGAGCAGCGCCAGTGGTTGTTGAAGCACGGTATTCAGTGTGGGCAAGGTTTTTTGTTTGCGGAGCCGTTACCGCGTGAGGTGTTTGAGGCACGCTATACCCTGCGTCCTTGACGCTACAGCGTTGTTAGCTGCACTCGCTCACCCGAATCACTGACTGATGTCAGCTCATCGGGATTCGTTCATTTGCTGCCTAGCTGTCACGCCAATGCCTTTGGGTATCACCCTTTATCCTGCGTCCTTGACGCTACAGCGTTGTTAGCTACACTCGCTCACCCGAATCACTGACTGATGTCAGCTCATCGGGATTCGTTCATTTGCTGCCTAGCTGTCACGCCAATGCCTTTGGGTGTTACTCTTCGTTTTTGATATATCTTTGGATAAATCACTGCAATAAATTAAATTATCAGCCTTTAATTCTGATGGGTAAATATCAAAATATTGTCCTTACTTATATTAAATAATACTTATATTTAAGCAAAGATACCTGTTATTCCCTGGGCTGGCATATATATCGACCAGGCCATTTCCTACAGAAAAAAGAAAAATAATAGCAATTATATAAAAGTACTTAAAACTGATAATAATACCGATAAGAAAATATTGGACTGAAATCTATTTTCCCTATTTCAAGTGGGTCTACAATATTGTTACCTGCCACGTCAAGGATATTTTCCTCTAAAATAATCCCATCAAAAATAGCGTCAATCCCTTGCCACACCTGCGATATAACGAAAAAACCACAGTAACAAGACATTAGTTAAAACTATTTACTTTGAAGCTAGTCACATAAACAGATATTGGATTAATTAATTTCAAACTATTAGCCATGGATCTCGGAACTTTATATCAAAATAAATAGAATGCTGTTCCATAACTGTTTTTGGTATTTTTTGGGGTAAGTGTATTTTTATTAAAATAGGGTAATTGAAATGAATATTAAATTATTATCTCTGGCAGTAGCATCACTTCTCAGCACCAGCGCAATGGCCGTAACTATTGACTATCGTCATGAAATGCAAGACCAAAGTGGCAACACCCATAAAGACCGCTTATTAATGTCTCACCGCTTCGCTAATGGCTTTGGATTATCGCTAGAAGGCAAGTGGAAAGGCGCTCAAGATAAAGATAAAGCATTTAACGAAACAGTCAGTAATGGAACTGAAGTGGTTGCCAGTTATGTCTATAAAATTGATAAAACATTCTCTATTGAACCCGGCTTCTCATTAGATTCAAGTTCTACTGCTAACAGCTATCGTCCTTACCTGCGCGGCAAGGCAAATATCATTGACGATCTCTCTGTTTCATTACGTTATCGTCCTTATTACAAACGCACCAGCGCCAATATTAATACACCAAAAGACACATCTGAAAATGGTTATAATTTGACGAGTGTTATTAGCTATAAACTCGCCAAAGATTACCAATTAGATTATGAAATAGACTACAAAAAGGCCAATAAAGCGGGAGTCATATTAGCGAATAAAGAGAGCTATGACTGGACTCACGATTTAAAATTGACTTACAAGTGGGATAAGAGCTGGTCTCCTTATATGGCGGTCGGTAATGTCGCTGGCAGTAAAGAAACCAGCGAGCGCCAAACTCGTTATCGTGTAGGGATAAAATACAGCTTCTGATTTATCACTGAAATCATCAGATTCTGATCTCTGGGGTCACACCTCACCATAACGATTTTTGACAGGTAAAAGTCATGAAAAAAAGCGCGTTATTTTTGAGCATGGCGGCGCTGGCAACGCTGTATATACCCACCGGACAAGCAGCGGATACCGATCGCCTGACAGTGGTAAAGCAGTATGTCGACAATGTGTTGAGCAAAGCATCGGACACTTATCATGGTGATAAGCCTAGCCCGCTGCTGGCTGATGGTGTTGACCCCCGTACTGGGCAGCAACTGGAGTGGATATTCCCCGATGGCCGTCGGGCCGTATTATCAAACTTCTCTGCACAACAAAATCTGATGCGAGTCATGAGTGGTCTGAGCCAGCTCAGTGGGGATAATCGCTATCAAAAGCGAGCTGAAGATATTGTCCGCTACCATTTCCAGAATTATCAGGACCCAAGCGGCTTACTCTACTGGGGCGGTCACCGTTTTGTTGATCTGAAAACACTGCAACCCGAAGGGCCAAGCGAAAAAGAGATGGTGCATGAGCTGAAAAATGCCTATCCCTACTATGACCTGATGTTTAGTGTCGATAGCGATGCCACCACCCGCTTTATTCGCGGCTTCTGGAACGCTCATGTCTATGACTGGCGCATCCTTGAAACCAGCCGCCACGGTGAATATGGCAAGAAGATGGGAGAGTTGTGGGAGAGCAAATTTGAGCAACAGCCGCCTTTCTTTGCCACCAAAGGGCTGAGTTTCCTCAATGCGGGTAATGACCTGATCTATTCGGCTTCGCTGCTCTACAAACATCAGCAGGATCAAGGCGCATTGGTGTGGGCTAAGCGTCTGGCAGATCAATATGTGCTGCCGCGTGATGCTAAAACCGGTTTGGGCGTCTATCAGTTTACCCAGGCGCTGAAACGCGAAGAGCCAACGGATGATGCCGATACGCACTCCAAGTTTGGCGATCGCGCACAACGCCAGTTTGGTCCTGAGTTTGGCCCAACCGCGCTGGAGGGCAATATGATGCTCAAAGGGCGCACCAGTACGCTTTACTCTGAAAATGCGCTGATGCAGTTGCAACTGGGTAAGGATTTGGGGGCGCAAGGGCAGGATTTGCAGAAATGGACTGTGGATGGCCTGAAAGCGTTCGCCAAATACGCCTATAACGATCAGGACAATACTTTCCGTCCGATGATTGCCAATGGACAGGATTTATCAAATTACACGCTGCCACGTGATGGCTATTACGGTAAAAAAGGCACGGTGATTAAGCCGTACAAAGCAGGCAACGAATTCCTGATCTCTTATGCCCGCGCCTACGCCATTGATAATGATCCGCTGCTGTGGAAAGTGGCACGCGGCATCGCCAACGATCAGGGGTTGGGTGATATCGGCACCGCACCGGGTAAAGCGATGAGGGTCAAACTGGATACCACCAACAGTGATCCCTATGCTCTGTTCGCGTTGCTGGACCTCTACAACGCCAGTCAGGTTGCTGAGTATCGGCTATTGGCAGAGAAAATCGGTGATAATATCATCAAAACCCGCTATATCGACGGCTTCTTTATGGCCTCACCGGACCGCCAATATGCCGATATCGATGCTATCGAGCCTTACGCGTTACTGGCGCTGGAAGCTTCACTGCGCAATAAGCCACAAGCCGTTGCACCTTTCCTGAATGGCGCTGGCTTTACCGAGGGAGCTTACCGAATGGACGATGGTTCAGCGCGGATTTCAACCCGCGATAATGAGCTGTTCTTGCTCAATGTTGGTGAGAAGCTGCAACCGAACGGTCGTAAATAGTTCCAACGGCGGCCCGTGCTGGGGTTGCTGTTGGAAAAAGTGCCGAGCAATGGCTTCCCAGGGTCTATCTGCTCGGCGCTTTTCCCCTCGGGGGCGAGTCTTGGCCCCCATCTTGAACGACCTCTGCTGCAACCAAGCGACTGCAACGGCGTTATCGCCCTAATCTACTGCAACTGAGCCACAATCAGCGGCCAGCGGGCATCAAACTCTTGTGTTGGCCGATAGCGGAATTCAGAACGAACAAAGCGCGACAACATCCCTTCACAAAATGCCAGCAGCTGCGTTGCCAACAGAGCCTCATCATGGATAAAGCCTTGCCCATCGCGCAGTTTCTTCTCGCGCAGCACTTGACGCAACTGGACTTCAATGCGCTCAAACAGCTGGTTAATGCGGCCTTGCAAGCGATCTTGTTCAAACATCAGCGCATGCCCAGTCATAATCCGGGTTAGCCCTGGATTACGCTCCGCAAACCCTAATACCAGCAGCAGGATCAAACGGAGGCGATTGAACGTCTCTTTCTCATCTTGCAGAATCAAATTTATGCGGGACATCAAACTATCTTCAATAAACTCGATCAGGCTATCAAACATCCTCGTTTTGCTGGGGAAGTGCCGATAAAGCGCAGCTTCAGACACTCCCACATTGGCGGCGAGTTTTGCAGTAGTGATGCGTTGGCTGCCATCGCTGGATTCCAGCATTTGCGCCAAAGCCTGCAAAATTTCCTCGCGCCTGTTCCTTTTCGTACTCTCTTTTTCTGCCATGTCCGAGTAGACCCTTGCTAAAAATGACTTAATAACAAAAACCCAAATACCGGCCGCACTGGGGACCAAGCCCCGGCGGCTTATGTGATAGCTTTTTTACGGTATCGAGGTCTAGGGTAGGTTATTGGCGCCCAGAATGACCAAAACCACCGGTACCACGTTCACTCAGGTCAAAATCTTCAACCAGATTGAATTCTGCTTGTACAACAGGAACAAACACCATCTGTGCGATGCGCTCACCGGGTTCGATAGTGAAAGGCTGCTGACCACGGTTCCAGACTGACACCATCAACTGCCCTTGATAGTCAGAGTCAATCAGCCCAACCAGATTGCCTAATACTACGCCGTGTTTATGCCCTAACCCTGAGCGAGGCAAAATTACCGCTGCCAGTGCGTTATCGCCAATGTGTATGGCTAAACCGGTCGGTAACAAGGTGGTTTGACCCGGCAGTAAATCAACTGCCTCGTCCAGACAGGCGCGTAAATCTAGCCCAGCAGAACCTTCTGTCGCATAAGTTGGCAGCGGAAATTCATTGCCAACACGTGGGTCCAGAATTTTAATGTCGATTTTTTTCATCATAACGGCTGACAATCTCGTCTATTAAACGCTGACTGAGGAGGTGCTTATCGCTGAGCGGTAAACGTTTCTCTCCAGCTAGCCAAAAAAGGTGCAGGGCATTGGTATCACTGTTAAAACCATGCTCTGCGAGCGATACATCATTAGCGCAAATAAGATCCAGATTCTTTCGCGCCAGTTTTTGTCGCGCGTATTCTTCCACATTCTGGGTTTCGGCAGCAAATCCAACAACAAATGGTCGATTTTTAGCCATCGAAGCCACTCCAGCCACAATATCTGGGTTTTTCACTAACTTAAGGGTAATTTCATCGCCCTGTTTTTTTATTTTCTCGTCAGAAACTTGCTCGGCGCGGTAATCCGCTACCGCAGCACAAGAAATAAAAATATTCTGCTGGGCGGCTAAATTCTGAACGGCTTGCTGCATCTCAAGCGCACTGACAACATCAATACGATCAACACCTGCGGGCGTAGGGAGATTCACTGGCCCGGCGACTAACGTGACCTTTGCCCCTCTTGCGGCGGCTGCCTGAGCAATGGCGAACCCCATTTTGCCCGAACTTTGGTTACTGATAAAGCGCACAGGATCAAGTGCTTCACGTGTTGGCCCGGCGGTAATCATGACACTCAAATGTTGCAGGTCTTGTTTTGCAGAAAAATGATCATGGGCCAGTGCGACGATTTCTAGCGGGTCCAACATTCTGCCTGGCCCGACATCACCGCAAGCCTGGCTGCCGCTGTCTGGCCCCCATAACAGCACGCCGCGGTGTGCGAGCGTTTGTAAGTTCGCTTGGGTCGCGGCGGCACGATACATCTGTTGATTCATCGCTGGAACAGCTGCGACAGGTGCCGCTGTTGCCAGGCAAAGAGTGGTCAGCAGGTCATTAGCCATGCCTACCGCGACTCTGGCCAGCAGATCGGCGGTGGCGGGAGCCATAATCACTAAATCAGCCCATTTACCCAGCTCAATATGGCCCATAGCGGCTTCTGCCGTAGGATCGAGCAAATCATCAGAGACGGGATAACCCGAGACTGCCTGCAATGTGAGTGGCGTAATAAACGCTTTGGCGGCGGTGGTCATGACCACACGAACCTCCGCGCCTCTATCACGCAAGCGACGTACCAGCTCAGGTGATTTATAGGCGGCGATACCCCCACTAATCCCGAGCACAATATGTTTGCCGGAAAGTCCCGTCATCATGATTGTCCGAATGAAAGCTGTAAGAGACGATATTTTAGCATAACAGCTGAGCAGATTAGCTATCAGGGCATCTCCTGATGCCATCAATAATCAAATTTGCGAGACGTTACGCATGCTGTGAATCATCAGGTCGCGGGGCATAAAACCTTCTGTCATGCTGTCCGCGCTGTTCAGGGATTACAGGAGCCAAGGAATGGATGAGTGGTACGGGCAGAGCGCCCCAAGAGAAAAATTACTAAAATACGGTGCCGCTGTGCTGTCAGATGCCGAATTGCTCGCACTTTTTCTGCGTACTGGCATTCCGGGGATGCACGTCATGAAGATGGCGGAATGTTTGATTGAGACCTTCGGCTCGCTGCACGGGCTGATGTCGGCGAATTATCAGACGTTATGCGCCCAAAAGGGGATTGGTGTCTCGAAATACAGCCAGATTCAGGCGATTGCAGAACTGGCCAGTCGCTGCTTTTCATCCCATCTGATGCAAGAAAGTGTCTTGCTCAATCCCGTGGTTACCCAACAATTTCTGCAAAATATTCTTTCTCACCGTGAGCGTGAGATATTTTTAGTCATGTTTTTGGATAATCAGCATCGTGTTATTCGCCATGAGGAGATGTTTACTGGTACCATCAACAGCGTTGAGGTTCATCCGAGAGAAATTGTGCGTGAAGCGCTGAAGGCGAATGCCGCCGCGCTGATTCTGGCGCATAATCACCCTTCGGGTAAGGCTGAACCGAGCCAAGCCGACCGTTTGATGACAACACAGGTGATAAAAGCCTGTTCATTATTAGATATTCGGGTGCTCGATCATTTGGTAGTCGGTCGGGGTGAATGTGTCTCATTTGCCGAACGCGGATGGCTTTAGTGAAATAATAATTGATCCTTTTAGGATCTTTAGCTGTTCGGGACTTGAGCACTTACGCTTCAGAGCGTATACTACGCCACCTTTGAGAATCTTGGGTTTGGCGTGAAGAGCCTATCTCAGCAGGTTTATAACCTGGTGACAGGGGTTTCTGACCTGATGACAGTGAGTCTTCTCAGTGAATTTGCTGAGATGGGCTCTAAAGCCTGACGAGGCGGCCAAATCCTATACGAAGCTCGAGCTGATTTGATTTTTGGAGAATAGACATGTCCCGAGTCTGCCAAGTTACTGGCAAGCGCCCGGTGAGCGGTAACAACCGTTCCCACGCAATGAACGCGACCAAACGCCGTTTTCTGCCGAACCTTCACTCTCACCGTTTTTGGGTTGAGGGCGAGAAGCGCTTTGTAACTCTGCGTGTATCTGCTAAAGGTATGCGTGTTATTGATAAGAAGGGTATTGAAACGGTCTTGGCCGAACTTCGTACCCGCGGTGAGAAGTATTAAGGAACTGAATCATGGCTAAAGGTGTTCGCGAGAAGATCAAGCTGGTTTCTTCTGCTGGTACTGGTCACTTCTATACCACTACGAAGAACAAGCGTACGAAGCCGGAAAAATTGGAACTGAAGAAATTCGATCCAGTTGTCCGTCAACACGTGATCTACAAAGAAGCTAAAATTAAGTAATTTTAGTGGATTAAGAAAAACCCGGCTCCGGCCGGGTTTTTTATTATATAAAGTACAGTGAGATACCTTGAAGGGAGGGGAGATGCCTGAATTACCAGAAGTTGAAACCAGCCGACGCGGGATCGAACCCTATCTTGTCGGCCAGACGATTTTGTATGCGGTAGTCAGAAATGCCCGCTTGCGCTGGCCGGTGTCCGATGAAATTTTGGCGCTCAGTGACCAGCCGGTACTGAGTGTTCAGCGTCGGGCAAAGTATTTACTGCTAGAGCTACCCACGGGCTGGATCATCGTGCATTTGGGGATGTCGGGCAGTTTGCGCGTTCTGTCTGAAGAGACTGCAGCGGAAAAACATGATCATGTCGATCTGGTGATCAGTAACGGCAAAATATTACGTTATACCGACCCACGCCGCTTTGGTGCCTGGTTATGGGCGAAGGACCTTGAGACCAGTAGCGTGTTGGCACATCTAGGCCCAGAGCCGCTGAGTGACGAATTTACCCCGCAATACTTGTTTGATAAATCACGGAACAAACGCACATTGATTAAGCCGTGGTTGATGGATAACAAAGTCGTGGTTGGGGTTGGCAATATCTACGCCAGCGAATCTTTGTTTGCTGCCGGTATTTTGCCTGATCGCGCCGCCGGTTCATTGACCCAAGCTGAAATCGCACTGCTGGTCGCCACGATAAAAGCGGTGTTACTGCACTCTATCGAGCAGGGTGGTACCACACTACGCGACTTTTTACAGTCGGACGGTAAACCGGGTTACTTTGCGCAAGAATTGCAGGTGTATGGACGGGCGGGTGAACCTTGTCGCCGCTGCGGGCAACTGATTGAAATCGCGAAGCATGGGCAGCGCAGCACGTTTTTTTGCCGCCACTGCCAACATTAATTTGAATGAGCCGCAGGTTAAGCCAGCTTAGCCAATAGCGCCTTAGTCACGGGTGCGGGAAGGAAAGGGGTGATATCGCCGCCGTGGCGTGCCACTTCCTTCACCAGTGAAGAAGAGATAAACGACCATTTCTCTGATGGCATCAGAAACACACTTTCCAGTTTTGGCATCAAGTGGCGGTTCATGTTTGCCAGTTGCCATTCATACTCGAAATCCGAAACTGAACGTAAACCCCGTACTAAAATATTCGCATTATTCTTTTTGGCGAACTCCGCCATCAGTTCACTGAACCCCAACACTTCAACATTCTTGAGTGACGCAGTCACCTGCTTGGCCAAGGCTACCCGTTCGTCGAGGGTAAACATCGGTTTTTTGCTGGAACTGTCGGCGATAGCCAGAATCACATGACTGAACATCGCTGAGGCCCGTGTCACTAGGTCCAAATGCCCATTAGTCATTGGGTCAAACGTCCCAGGATAGATGGCTTTGGTGGTCATGAGTTCTCGCCTTTCTGATGTTGATGGCTCAATGCCCACAGAGCCGCATATTTATTAAAGGTATATTGCGCGTTAACCACCGCCAACAAGAACCCTTGTTTACCATCGAGGAAACCGGCACGGAACAACCATGTCTTACAGAATGCCCCGAGAGTATGGCTAAGAATTGAAAAATAGCTGCAACTTTTGCCTTGTTGATGGCGTTGGGTCGCCCATGCTTCAGCGTAATTGAGCTGTTTACGTTGGAATGCAAAGAAATCACGGCAAGTCAGATGCAGCAAATCACCCGCCAAGGGGATAACTTTGGCAGAGCCACTGGCGAGTGATTCATGAACTAAATCGTCGTTGTAACGGAATTGGTGATGCGGATATAACCGGGTGACTCTATCGGGATACCAGCCGCTATGGCGCATAAAGCGGCCTAAAAACAGATTCCGTCGAGCACAACTATAAACGGCACCCTCTGCTGGGGCCAATAGCACCGCTTCGATTGCCGCTTTTAGCTCAGGAGTCACACGTTCATCAGCATCCAGCATTAGAATGTAGTCACCACTGGCATATTGCTGGGCTAATTGCCGCTGTTTGCCATAACCGGGCCATTCCGTGTTGCTATGCACTTTCGCGCCATATTGTTGGGCCAGAGCAACGGTTTCGTCTTCACTGCCTGAATCTAATATGACTATTTCATCAGCCCAGCTAACGGATGCCAGACAATCTGCCAGCAGTGAGGCTTCATTCTTGGTGATCATCACAACTGACAGACGTTTCTTGGTACTCATTAGTGGCTCCGTTGCGGCAGGTAAGGCTCCAGCAAGTGTAATAGCCGTTGTAGCGCGCCCTGATTTTCATGCAATACATCAACTGCGTGGCGGCCATAATAGAGGCGACAATCTTCATCAGTCAGCAACATCGTGATCTCTTTCACCAGCGACAAGGTGTCGGTGACGGTAATCAGCCCCTCGGCCTGTTCCAGCTTGGCACAGATGTCTTTAAAGTTAAACGTATGTGGCCCCATCAGCACGGGTATCGCATGGGCCGCTGCTTCCAGCGGATTATGACCACCACGTTCAACCAGACTGCCGCCTACAAAGGCCAGATCGGCAATGCCGTACAGCAGCATCAACTCGCCCATGGTATCGCCAATCACGACTTGTGTACTGGCGGAAGGGATTTCGCCTTTGCTGCGTAAGGTGTAACTCAACCCCGCTTTTTGTGTCAGTTCGACCGCTTTCGGGAAACGCTCAGGGTGACGTGGTACCAGAATCAGCAGTAATGTTGGGAAGTGTTGCAGTAATTGGCTATGGGCGTCCAGCAAAATGGCTTCTTCGCCATCATGGGTGCTCGTCGCTATCCACACCGGACGATGTGCTGCCCATTGGCGGCGTAATGTTACCGCTCTGGCGGCTAATTCAGGGGTGACAGAAATATCAAATTTTAGGCTACCCGTTACCGTCAGTTGTGAACGTCTAAGGCCTAACTCAATGAAACGATCGCCATCTTCTTGATTTTGTGCGGCGATCAGCGTGATACGTTGCAGCATATTACGGATAAAACTGCCGATCTTTTTGTAGCCAGCGGCAGAGCGGGCAGATAGGCGCGCATTGGCAATCACCAGTGGTATTTTGCGGCGATGCAGTGCATTTATCAGGTTTGGCCACAGTTCTGTTTCCATGATAATGACCAGCTTTGGATTGACCTGATCCAAGAAGCGATTCACAGAGCCGGGGAGATCATAGGGCAGATAAACGTGGTGAACGTCTTTGCCAAAAGCGGACTGGACACGCTCGGAGCCCGTGGGTGTCATGGTAGTCACAGTGATGGGCAATGACGGGTAGCGGTGACGTAATGCCCTCACTAACGGGATCGCAGCCAGTGTCTCACCGACTGAAACTGAATGCAGCATGATGCCGCCAGCAACAACTTTACCGGCACAAAAACCATAACGTTCTCCCCAGCGCTTGCGATAAGCGGGGGCTTTACGGCTACGTAACAGCAATCGTAACCAAATCAGAGGTTGAATAAGGTAGAGTAGTACCTGATATAAACGCAGCAACATTCTATCAATTTCATTTATATGGATTGCTAAGAATAATACCATATTTGTGTAAGAAAGGCTCTTTTCGACTGGGCCACGCGGATAGCCAGAATAGAGCCAGGCTATTCATAAAAAAGAATATAATTTTTTAACAATTTCAGTAAATGAAGGCCGTAAACTTGATTTAATAGACTCAATAATGAGAATGGGTTTCATTAGTGTCTGTGGGCAATTAACGATGTGGCGGTAGATGCTGTCCGCTCATGCACTGGAGGTGTTTCTGCCTGATATTAGGTATTAACCCAGTGGGTTATCGGTGGGTAATTAGCGTTACGTTTTATCGGTAATGTATTTCGTTATTAACCACGTAGGCAGAGAAATTTATGCGGAATTATTCGCAATATGTGAGTGATTTGATTTTCTCAATTACTTAAATAATTTATTAGTAATATTTAACAATCACAAAGCCGACAACAACCGACCCTGATATTTACCAGAGCCGTTTGTTATTACAGGATAAATACTGATTGGCGAAAATTTAAGCGCAAGTACATCACGGAAAATAAGGAGTTATCGCTTATCAAAGCAATGTTTCCAATCGCGCCATAATGGTTTCAGCGGTAATGGTATCCATGCTTTTTTGTTCAGAAATAACGGCGATTTGATTTTCACCGTAACCGCCAATCAAGCCAGGATCGGTGGGGCCGTACAGCGTAATGTTGGGACGACTCAGTGCTGCGGTGAGATGACTGAGGCCAGTGTCAACGGACACCACCGCTTTTGCGCCCGCCAAAACTTCGGCCACCTGCTGGAGGCTGAGTTTAGGCAATACCTCAACATGAGGTGCATGTTCCGCTAACCGCAAAGCGCGTTGATACTCATGATCTGCGCCCCAAGGTAGTTTGATTTTTAACCCTGTTGGGGCCACCAGTTCAATCAGTTGCAGCCAGTGACTTTCAGACCAGTGTTTGCTGTCGCGAGTTGTCGCATGCAGGAAAACCAGATACTGACCTGCATCGGCGGGTAATTGGCTTAAAAAGCGTGGTGCGATGGCGTAATCGCCATAACTTTCTGGCTTGGCATAGCCCAGACTTTTGGCAAACAACTGGCGTGTACGCTCGACCGCATGTTGTTTGGGATCAATCTCATGACGGCAGTTGTAGAACCAACTGGCAAACGGCTCGCGCGCGCTTTTGCAATCCGCACCATGTTTGATGCCCTTGGCGATACGGGTAATGAGCGCAGCACTTTTAATCAGCCCCTGCGCATCGATCACCAGATCATAACTGCGCTGCTGCACCACACGTTTAAAATCACAGCGTTCCTGCCGGGTGTCAGTGCCAAACCAGTTTTTGCGCCAACGGCGGATAGCCACTGGAATCACTTTGTCCACCGCCGGATGCCAAGTAGGGATCTGGCTGAAGCCCTCTTCGACCACCCAGTCAAAGCGAATGCCCGGAATGGCATGCATGGCGTCTGTTAGCGCGGGCAACGCATGTAAAACGTCACCCATGGAAGAGGTTTTAACGATCAATACGTGCATTAATCCTCCTCTTTGGCTGAGCATTTTTGCGCGGCAAGCTGCTTCTCAAGTGCATCCATCACCAGCTCTGGCTGGATATCAATCAAGCTCTGATGATAGCCCTGCGCGCTATCGCCTTTGCGCACTTTTTGATAACCGGTAATCAGGCGAATAACAGTGGCTTTGTCAGACAGGGGCGGGGTGAAATCTGGGCTGCTTGGGCCGTACAGGGCGACCAATGGCTTATTTAATGCGGCGGCTACATGCATTAAACCGGAGTCATTACTGACCACCGCGCTACAGGCGGCAATCAGCACCACGGCTTGTTCCAGCGATGTTTGACCCGCCAGATTGAGGCAATATTCGCGCGCATCTTCGCCCAGCGCCTGACGAATCTCCTCGCCAGCTTCATTGTCTTTCGCCGAACCCAATAAGAGGACTTGATAGCCCGTATCAATCAGTTTCTGCGCCAGTGCGGCGTAGTGATAGTGTGGCCAGCGTTTCGCTGGGCCAAACTCGGCTCCGGGGCAGAATCCAATAATAGGTCGGTTATCCGTCAGATTGAATGATGCGGTGATTTCGGCGATCTCTTCGTCGCGAACCTGCAATTGCGGCCAGAGCAAAGGCTGCGGCAAATCAGCGGCCGACTGAATACGTTCTTTATCATAGGCCAGAGCAACATAGCGCTGGACCATCATAGGGAAGGCTTCTTTATCGAGAATGCGCATATCATTGAGCAAGAAGTAGCGCATCTCGCCACGCCAGCCAATACGTTGCTTAATGCCTGAAAAATAAGGGATCAGGGCAGATTTAAACGAATTTGGCAGAACATAGGCACGATCATAACCAGTTTCACGCAAGGCCAGACCCAAGCGGCGTCGCTCGTCAAAAGCAAAAGCCCCATGCCCTAATGGCATTGGGATTGCGTGGCGCACTTCCGGCATTCTGGCCAAAAGCGGACGGCACCACGCGGGTGCCATCACATCAATATCTGCTGCCGGATATTCGGCCTTCAGGGTGCGGTAAAGACTTTGCGACATCATCATATCGCCAACCCAAGAAGGGCCGATGACCAGTATTTTCATACCGTTTATCAATTCCTTGCAGCAAGTGATTTAGATCGGGCGATTGAGCCACGCCAGATATTCTTTGACGCCTTCAGCGACAGTTTTGAACGGCTTGTCATAACCGGCGGCACGCAAATTAGTGAGGTCAGCTTGCGTGTATGCCTGATAGCGGCCTTTCAGTTTTTCTGGGAATTCAATGTATTCCACCGGCCCGCTGTGATGGAAATCCACCACGGCATCGGCGACCGCCTGGAAGGATTCCGCGCGACCGGTACCGCAGTTGAAAATGCCGGAGACGCCGTTTTGCCAGAACCACAGATTAACGTCCGCCACATCACCCACATAGATGAAATCACGTTTGAAGTTTTCACTGCCGGAGAATAACTTAGGATTTTCCCCTGCATTGATCTGGTTATTCAGGTGGAAAGCGACACTTGCCATGCTGCCTTTGTGGCCTTCGCGTGGACCATAAACGTTGAAGTAACGGAATCCACAAATCTGTGAATCAGCTTGCGGTAGGATCTCACGCACATACTGATCGAATAAGAATTTGGAATAACCATAAACGTTAAGGGGTTGTTCGTACTGGCGATCTTCGATGAAGTTATCAGTACGCCCGCCGTAAGTGGCCGCAGAAGAGGCGTACAAGAAAGGAATGCCGCGATCCAAGCAGAAGTGCAGGATATCTTTGGAATACTGATAGTTGTTATCCATCATGTACTTGCCATCCCACTCGGTGGTGGAGGAGCAGGCACCTTCGTGGAAGATCGCGTCAATATCACCCATATCATCACCGGCAACAATGCTGGCAACAAAATCTTCTTTATCCATGTAATCCGCGATATCCAGATCAACCAGATTGACGAATTTAGTACCGTCTTTCAGGTTATCCACGACCAAGATATCTTTATAACCGATATTATTCAGTGCCTTAACAATGTTGCTGCCAATAAAGCCGGCGCCGCCAGTGACGATAATCATCAGGTTCACCCTTGTTAATTTGCTTGGTCGGGCACAATACCCGACACGCTAGTTGGCGTTATCATAACATTTCATCGGATAGCGCACAGCCGGAAGGGGGTTAATCTCTCGTTTTCTATGCTGCTTTAGGATTGTTCACCGTGATATGTGCTGCATTTTTTGCAATATAAGACAAGGTTGCTCGTCAGTTCACTCAGCAGGCAGTAAAATGTTAGGCGAAACTGCCAATTCTGGAGATAACTGAATGTCCCTGCCTTCTGAGAGAAACCCGTTTTATCAGCAACTAGAACAACAACTCAAAACTACCCGTGCTGAAGGGTTGTATAAAAACGAACGGATCATCACTTCTGCCCAGCAAGCCGATATTTCTGTCGCTGATGGGAATCGCGTAATTAATTTTTGCGCCAATAATTATTTGGGCTTGGCAAACCACCCGCGACTGATTGCGGCGGCCAAAAAAGGCATGGATACTCATGGCTTTGGCATGGCCTCAGTGCGTTTTATCTGCGGTACTCAAGACACACACAAAGAGCTTGAACAGAAGCTCGCCAGTTTCCTCGGTATGGAAGATGCCATTCTCTACTCCTCTTGTTTTGATGCCAACGGCGGCTTGTTCGAAACTTTGCTCGGGCCAGAAGATGCCATTATCTCTGATGCGCTGAATCATGCCTCCATCATTGATGGCGTGCGGTTATGTAAAGCCAAGCGCTACCGCTATGCCAACAACGACATGAGCGGGCTGGAAGCACAGCTAAAACAAGCCAAAGCAGAGGGCGCGCGCCATATTATGATCGCCACTGATGGCGTGTTCTCCATGGACGGGGTGATCGCCAATCTGAAAGGCGTCTGTGATTTAGCCGATGAATATCAGGCACTGGTGATGGTCGATGACTCCCATGCGGTGGGCTTTGTCGGTGCTAATGGCCGTGGTACGCATGAATACTGCGAAGTGATGGATCGCGTTGATATTATCACCGGCACCTTAGGTAAAGCGCTGGGCGGGGCATCAGGGGGTTACACCGCTGGCCGTAAAGAGGTGGTTGAGTGGTTGCGCCAGCGTTCGCGGCCCTATCTGTTCTCAAACTCATTAGCGCCAGCAATTGTTGCGGCTTCAATTGAAGTGTTATCACTATTGGAAGACGGTGCTGAACTGCGTGATCGTCTATGGGCGAATGCCCGCTTATTCCGTGAGAAAATGAGTGCAGCCGGTTTCACCTTGGCCGGTGCCGACCATGCCATCATTCCTGTGATGCTGGGTGACGCGACATTGGCGCAAGAATTTGCCAATGCCTTGCTGAAAGAGGGGATTTACGTCACCGGTTTCTTCTATCCGGTGGTGCCAAAAGGTCAGGCTCGTATCCGTACCCAGATGTCGGCAGACCACACGACAGAGCAGGTCGAGCGGGCTATCGAAGCCTTTGTGCGTATTGGTAAGCAACTTAACGTTATTGCGTAAGGAATGTCATGAAAGCTCTGTCCAAACTGAAAGCAGAAGAAGGTATTTGGATGACCGATGTGCCACAGCCAGAGCTGGGCCACAACGACATCATGATCAAAATTCGCAAAACCGCTATCTGTGGTACTGATGTGCATATCTATAACTGGGATGAGTGGTCGCAAAAGACGATCCCCGTCCCTATGGTGGTCGGCCATGAGTATGTGGGTGAAGTGGTCGCCATTGGTCAGGAAGTGAAAGGCTTTAATATTGGTGACCGGGTGTCTGGCGAAGGCCATATCACCTGTGGGCATTGCCGTAATTGTCGTGGGGGGCGAACCCACCTTTGCCGTAATACTGTGGGTGTCGGCGTGAATCGCCCCGGCTCTTTTGCTGAGTTTTTGGTCATTCCGGCCTTTAATGCGTTCAAGATCCCAGACAATATCTCTGACGAGTTAGCCGCCATTTTTGACCCCTTCGGCAATGCCGTGCATACCGCCTTATCCTTTGATTTAGTGGGAGAGGATGTATTGGTTTCCGGCGCTGGTCCGATTGGTATCATGGCTGCCGCTGTCTGTAAGCATGTGGGCGCTCGTCATGTTGTCATCACTGACGTGAATGAGTACCGCTTGGATTTGGCGCGCAAGATGGGTGTCACGCGGGCGGTTAACGTCAGTAAAGAGAACCTGAATGACGTGATGGCTGAGCTGGGCATGACGGAAGGTTTTGATGTGGGCTTAGAGATGTCAGGTGCACCACCTGCGTTCCGTTCATTGCTTAACTCAATGAATCATGGCGGGCGTATTGCGATGCTGGGAATACCTCCTTCTGATATGTCCATCGACTGGAATCAGGTGATTTTCAAGGGGCTGTTTATCAAAGGAATTTATGGCCGCGAGATGTTCGAAACCTGGTACAAAATGGCAGCACTGATTCAATCCGGCTTAGATTTAACCCCGATCATCACTCACCGTTTCTCTATTGATGAGTTCCAAGAAGGCTTTGATGCCATGCGTTCAGGGAAATCAGGCAAGGTAATCTTGAGCTGGGATTAATATTTCCTGCGTCTTTGACGTTACAAATCATTTGACGTTATAGAATCAAAAGCGGGGCAACCAGTTGATGGTTGCCCCGTTTGTTATTAGCCAATTACGGGTTATCCGTTTTGGGCTTCTCCACTTTTGGAATATCGATTTTCGGTGCATCTGCTTTCGGTTCATCAACCGGCACTGCGGGGGTTGACCGCGTAAAATAGCGCTGAATAAAGCTTACCGCCGGGCTTTGCATCAGGCTCTCGCCAATGACGCTAAACATCCTGTCTGCGTAGATTTTTTCTGGTACGTAGCGGGCTTTCGCGTTGCATTGCTTGATGGTTTTCAGGCGATCGTTTTTCGCCGGATCACGCGGTTTTGACTTGCCCGGTGAGACAGCGCCACTGCCACTATTATTGTGTACTGGTTCATTGAGCAGTGCGCTGGGCCTGACCAAGACGATGTCAGACGGCAACTGAGGTAACATCTGTTGCAGCACTTTAATGGTCGCAGGATGCGGGTGCCCGATAGCAATGGCTGAGCCATTTCGGCGCGCCAGTTCTACTGCGCGGTTAAACTGCTGGCGGATCGCGGCTTCATTTTGTGAGTCATCCAAAAAGACTTTGCGCTTAATCACTTTGACGCCAGTGCCTTCGGCGGCTTTGCTGGCTTGACTATTGCCAATAGTCACGCTGTCGAGGAAATAGAGCTGATAGTGTTCCAGCGCCTGCATCACTTTCTGCATACCCGGCAAACTGGAGGTCATCGCGCTGCCCATATGGTTATTCATCCCTTTCGCATAAGGAACGTTATTCACGGCTTGGCGAATGATGCGCTGAATCTCTTCGCTACTCATTGATGGCTGCAATGTATCGCGCTCCAATGGCTGCTTGCTCAGGGGGGCCATTGGCAGGTGAATCAGGATTTCACGCCCTTGATTATGGGCTTTGACCGCCATCTCTCGGGCGTAGGGGGCATTAGGCAAGATGGCGACTGAAATCGGCAGCGGCATCTGCAACACCTTGTTTTCATTCTGGGGGCGATAACCAAAGTCATCAATCACGATTGAAAGTTTGCCCGCCTGTGCGGCGTTGGCGATCACTAGGGTGCTTACGATGATAAATAGGTGTGCGTTGAAATAGCGCAATAGGTGGTGCTCCCTAACGTTGTTCTCTATCTTCCTAACCAAGGCTGTGGGTTTACAGCTTGCCCCTGACGGCGGATTTCGAAATAGAGTGATGGCTCACCTTGACCGCCGCTGGTGCCAACAAGCGCGATCGGCTGACCGGCTTTCACTTGAGCACCGACATTGACCAGCGCACTCTGGTTGTAGCCATACAGACTCATATCCCCTTTGCCGTGCTCGATCACCACGACCAGCCCATAGCCTTGCAGCCAGTCTGCCAGCAGCACTCGTCCATCTGCTATCGCTTTGACTTCACTGCCTTCTGGTGCAGAGATAACCATACCTTTCCAGCGAAGTTCCCCTTGCAAGGATTCACCGAAGCGATGGGTCACATTACCTCGCACTGGCCAAACCGCTTGGCCACCAGGGCGACCGAGGCCACCGGTTCGCGCCATTAATGAGCGCTCACTTTCACTTGGCTTATAGCTCGAGCCGGTTTTCTTGGCTTGCTGCTCTTTGGCTTTCACCTGTTCACGCACGCGGGCGGCCTCTTTCGCTTCCCGCTCTGCACGGGCTTTGGCTTCCCGTTCTGCTTTGGCGATCTGATCGCGCAAACGTGATTCGTTCAGTTTTAACTCCGCCAGACCTTGCTGATCTTTTTCCAGCGAGGCTTCCAGCGAGGTTAGGGTCTTCTTGCGCGCAGTCCGCGCCTGCTCCAGCTGCTGTTGCTGGTTTTTTTGCTCATCTAACAGCGATTTTTGCTGATTTTGCTTCTGTTCTAGCGTCTTTTTCTCAGCGGAGAGATCCGTGCGAGTCTGTTTCAGCTCCTCAATGGATTTTTGGCGGGCTTCATTGAGATAACTGAAATAGGCCAAAATACGCTCACTGCGCTGACTCTCTTCACCACTTAAAATAAGCTGTAAACCACTGTGCTGGCCTTGCTTAAAGGCGGCATCAAGTTGTTTTGACAGTATATTTTGTTGTTGGGATTGCTGGCTTTGCAGTTTAGCAATTGAGGCGGTGAGATGAGAAATTTCTTTGTCTAACGTGGTCAGGGTACCTTGGGTGTCACGCAGGCTACGACTGGCCTGAGCAATGGTATTCTCCTGCTGTTTCAACTGATCCAACAATGAACTGCGTTGCTGTTTTTGTTGCTGAACACTTTTTTCTTTCTCAGCGATATCCTGCTGAAGTGTTTTTAGCTGGTTCTTGTTCTCTGCTGTTTTCGCGGTCGCAGGAGCATCGGCGGCACTGACGGATAATGGCAATAGCAATACGCCAGCGCAAAAAACGCTGGCGTACAGTGCTGACCATGGACGACGTACAAACTTATTTGGCAACAGAGAGATTAACTCTTTGCTGCCAGTAATGACGTCGGCCGAAGCCATTGATATCGTGAATGTCGCTTTTTCCTTCATAACGAAGGATTATTCCACGATGAACAGCGGCTTACCAGTCATCTCTTGCGGGATTTCCATTTCCATCAGTGACAGCATGGTTGGTGCGATATCAGAAAGTTTGCCACCTTCAACCGCTTTCACCCCTTTATTGCCAACGTAAATCAGTGGCACAGGCAGGCTGGTATGGGCAGTGTGCGCCTGACCGGTTGCTGGGTCGCGCATCTGTTCAGCGTTGCCATGGTCAGCGGTGATCAGCAATTGACCGTCAGCAGCCTTTACTGCCGCAACCACTTGCTCAATGCAATTATCCAGTGTTTCTACTGCTTTCACTGCGGCATCATAATCACCGGTATGGCCGACCATATCGCCATTTGGATAGTTACAAATGATCACATCATATTTGCCGCTGCCAATAGCCGCGACCAGCTTTTCCGTCAGTTCTGCTGAGCTCATTTCAGGTTGCAGGTCATACGTCGCCACTTTCGGCGAATTAATCAAAATGCGGTCTTCACCTTTAAATGGCTCTTCAACGCCGCCGTTATAGAAGAAAGTCACGTGAGCATATTTTTCAGTTTCTGAAATGCGCAACTGAGTTTTGTCATGCTTCATCAGCCACTCACCGAAGGTGTTCTCCAGTGATGCCGGTGGATAAGCACAGGCGACTTTGATGTCCGCAGCGTATTCCGTCAGCATGATGAAATCGCCGAAGTTAATCACTTTATCGCGTTTGAAACCGTCGAAATCGGCGTTAACAAAGGCGCGGGTAATTTGACGGGCGCGGTCAGCACGGAAGTTCATAAAGATTAATGCATCGCCATCGTTCATGGCGGCATCAGCTTCACCTGCTGCTTGAATCACAGTCGGCTTAACGAATTCATCATTTTCATTGCGGGCGTATGCAGCTTGCAGGCCAGCGACGGCATTATCTGCGGTGAACTCGCCTTTTGCTTGCGTCATCAAATCGTAGGCCAGTTGCACACGATCCCAGCGGTTATCACGGTCCATGGCGTAGTAACGGCCAATAATCGACGCGATGCGGCCTTTGCCCAGCTCGGCAAACTTCTCAGTGAATCGTTTCAGCGAAGACTCAGCACTGCGTGGCGGGGTGTCACGGCCATCAAGGAATGCATGCAGGTAAATGGCGGTCGCCCCGCGCTTAGCGGCTAACTCAACCATGGCAAGAATATGGTCTTCGTGGCTATGAACACCACCAGCAGAGAGCAGGCCCATGATATGAACCGCTTTGCCTGCTTTAACCGCTTTATCAATGGCGGCGGTCAGGGTCAGGTTGGTGAAAAAGTCACCGTCTTTGATCTCTTTGTCGAGGCGGGTCAAGTCCTGATAGACAATACGGCCAGCACCCAGATTGACGTGACCGACTTCAGAGTTACCCATCTGACCATCGGGCAGACCGACATCCAGACCAGAAGCAGCAATCAATGTGTGAGGTTGTTGCTGCCATAAACGGTCCATAACCGGCGTTTTGGCGTTCAGAATGGCATTATCCTGCTGTTCTTCGCGGTGACCGTAGCCATCCAGAATAGTCAGAACCAGTGGTTTTTTAGTGCTCGACATTGCATAACCTCTTTCTTGTTCTATTGGGTATATATGTAGAAAGGCGGTAATTTACTATAAAACCGGTTAAAAATAGCCCAAAGAGATCAACATTGGTGCGGGGTTTTGCGTAAAAATCATTATTTAGGCGACAAAACTTCCCGAGACTGCTCGCAGTTTCTGCAATAGCGCTTGCATATTGGCTGTATTTGCCGCATCGCGCAGGTATACTCTGTGGCCTTGAATATTATCCCCTAACTAACGGGAGTTTTTACCCCCATGTTGCAAGAGATTATGCAATTCATTAGCCAGCATCCAGTTTTGAGTCTGGCCTGGGTGGCGTTACTCGTCGCCGTGATTTTCACCACCTTCAAAAGTTCTCTCTCCAAAGTGAAAGAGATCACTCGTGGTGAAGCGACGCGTCTGATTAACAAAGAAGATGCGGTTGTGGTTGATATCCGCACACGTGATGATTATCGCAAAGGTCACATTGCCAGTTCCCTTAATTTGCTTCCGAGCGACATTAAAAACGGTAACCTGGCTGATTTGGAAAAGCACAAAGCACAGCCTATTATTGTAGTTTGTGCCACAGGAACCACCTCCCGTGCTTCTGCTGACCTGCTGAATAAAGCCGGTTTTGAGCGGGTGTTTACCTTGAAAGAGGGTATCTCCGGCTGGAGTGGTGAGAATCTGCCACTGGCACGCGGCAAGTAATTACGATACAAATTTCGCTATATCAATAAATTATGAAGTTAACTGAGGTGTATCCATGGCGAAGATTGAGATTTATACCAAAGCAACCTGCCCGTTCTGCCACCGTGCCAAGGCACTGCTGAACAGCAAAGGTGCCGCTTTCCATGAAATCGCAATTGATAATGACCCGGCCAAACGTGAAGGGATGATTGCTCGTAGCGGACGGACGACGGTGCCTCAGATATTTATTGATGGGCAGCATATCGGCGGCTGTGATGATTTACACGCCCTGGATGCGCGCGGTGGGCTAGACCCGCTGCTTTAACTCGTCAGTGGGCCAAAGTCATTAATGGAAAGAGCCCACGGCGGCAGTGCAGTTTAATAAGGACGTCTAACTTTAGGGTATCTATACACATGTCAGAACAAAACAACACCGAGATGGCTTTCCAGATCCAGCGTATCTACACCAAGGATATCTCCTTCGAAGCACCTAATGCTCCGCAGGTTTTCCAGCAGGATTGGCAGCCAGAAGTTAAACTTGATCTTGATACTGCTTCCAGTCAGCTGGCTGAAGATGTGTATGAAGTGGTACTGCGTGTAACGGTCACTGCCTCTTTAGGCGAAGAAACTGCATTCCTGTGCGAAGTTCAGCAAGGCGGTATCTTCTCCATCGCAGGTATCGACGGTACCCAACTGGCTCATTGCTTAGGCGCATACTGCCCGAACATTCTGTTCCCGTATGCTCGTGAATGCATCACCAGCTTGGTATCTCGTGGTACTTTCCCACAGCTGAATCTGGCACCGGTTAACTTTGATGCCCTGTTCATGAACTATCTGCAACAGCAGGCTGAAGGCGAAGGTGCTGAACAACGTCAGGATGCCTGATGAACACCATCAATGCTTCAATGACTGTCATCGGTGCCGGATCTTACGGCACCGCATTAGCCATTACGCTAGCGCGTAATGGCCATCAAGTTGTGTTATGGGGTCATGACCCTAAACACATTCAGGTTCTGCAACAAGATCGTTGTAACCAAGCTTTCCTGCCCGATGTGCCTTTCCCTGATACTTTGCTATTGGAAACGGATCTGGCACGTGCGCTGGCAGCCAGCCGTGATGTCTTGGTCGTCGTACCAAGCCATGTCTTCGGCGCAGTCTTACATCAGTTGAAACCGTATTTACGCAAAGATGCGCGTATCGTCTGGGCAACTAAAGGGCTTGAAGCGGAAACAGGGCGCTTGCTACAAGATGTCGCGCGGGAAGTGTTGGGTGAGAGTATCCCACTGGCTGTTGTTTCAGGCCCCACTTTTGCCAAAGAGCTGGCCGCTGGTTTACCGACCGCGATCGCCCTGGCCTCAACTGATGCGAAGTTCAGCGAAGACCTGCAACAGCTGTTGCACTGTGGCAAAAGTTTCCGGGTCTACAGCAATCCTGATTTTATCGGGGTGCAGTTGGGCGGAGCGGTTAAAAACGTGATTGCGATTGGTGCGGGGATGTCTGATGGTATTGGCTTTGGTGCTAATGCCCGTACTGCGCTGATCACCCGTGGCTTGGCTGAAATGACACGCTTGGGTTCTGCATTGGGCGCGGATCCCTCCACCTTTATGGGCATGGCAGGATTAGGGGATTTGGTGCTAACCTGCACCGATAACCAATCCCGTAACCGCCGATTTGGTATCATGCTGGGTCAGGGCTTAGGTGTACAAGAAGCGCAGGACAAAATTGGTCAAGTGGTTGAAGGTTATCGCAACACCAAGGAAGTTCTGGCATTGGCGCAGCGTCATGGTGTCGAGATGCCAATAACCGAGCAGATTTATCAGGTGTTGTATTGCCAAAAAAATGCCCGCGAAGCGGCATTGACTCTGTTGGGTCGGACCAAAAAAGATGAAAAAAGCGGCATCTAGCCAATGAGGCTATGTGCCTGCAATAAGATCGGGGCTGAAATAAAATAATAACGATATATCCAACGTCACTGAGGCTGTGGCCTTAGTGAGTCAGGATATCAGTTGCTTCGGCCGTTCCCCGAAGTGACCTGTTTATGGGCAGGAGTATGCAATGTCGTCAGAAGAGTTAGAGCTGGTCTGGAGTAGCATTAAATCAGAAGCCAGAGCACTGGCTGAGTGTGAACCGATGCTGGCAAGTTTTTTTCACGCGACATTATTGAAGCATGAAAATTTGGGTAGTGCGCTGAGCTATATTCTGGCGAATAAACTGGCTAATCCAATCATGCCGGCGATTGCCATTCGTGAGGTGGTAGAAGATGCCTATCGCGCGGATGAACAGATGATTGTCTCTGCTGCTCGCGATATTTTGGCTGTACGCCTGCGCGACCCCGCTGTTGATAAATACTCCACGCCGCTGCTGTACCTCAAAGGTTTCCACGCGTTACAGGCATACCGTATCGGGCATTGGTTGTGGGCGAAGGATCGTAAAGCGCTGGCTATTTACCTGCAAAATCAAGTGTCTGTCGCTTTTGGTGTCGATATCCACCCTGCGGCGACCATTGGTTGTGGCATCATGCTTGACCACGCCACCGGTATTGTTATTGGTGAAACTGCCGTCGTTGAGAATGATGTCTCTATCCTGCAATCCGTCACCCTTGGCGGTACCGGTAAAACCAGCGGCGACCGCCATCCGAAGATCCGCGAAGGTGTGATGATTGGTGCTGGTGCGAAAATTCTGGGGAATATTGAAGTCGGGCGTGGTGCCAAAATTGGCGCGGGGTCAGTGGTGTTACAATCCGTCCCCGCCCATACCACCGCCGCTGGCGTACCCGCTCGCATTGTAGGTAAACCAGAAAGCGATAAACCCTCGCTGGATATGGATCAGCACTTCAATGGGGTCGGACACGGTTTTGAGTACGGCGACGGCATCTGACCCCCTTCGTCCTTGAAACTGTCGCTGTGCTAGTTGTCTTGCTGAGACGCCAATGCCTTTAGGTATGCAGTTTTGATGTAGTTTCTTTTATCGCCATAAAGCAACTATTCAAGCTGATGACAAACCCTAATGACTCGATCTGGAATGGTGAGGACTGACTGAAGAGTAAAGCGTCCGCGCCATCAGGGGTGATTTTACGGCATCTTTACGATCCGTCTGTTCTCTCCGCTGCTGGCACTGGGTCAATAACCTCAACTACTCTTTCAGTAACGCACCCGGATAACCCAACTGCCGCCAGGCTTCATACACCACCACCGACACGGCATTGGACAGATTCATGCTGCGGCTATCGGCCTGCATCGGAATTCTAATTTTCTGTTGAGCGGGTAATGCATCCAGCACCCTAGGCGGTAAACCTCGGGTTTCAGGGCCAAACAGCAGGTAATCATTCGCCTGATAGCTGACGGCGCTGTGGGCGGGTGTCCCCTTGGTGGTCAACGCAAATAAACGAGCAGGTGTTGCCCCGGCAGATTGCGCGCCATCGAGGTTTTCACTGTCCAAAAAGGCTTGGTAATCATGGTGATGCTTGATGCTGGCAAACTCATGATAATCAAGACCCGCGCGGCGTAAGCGTTTGTCATCCCAGGTGAAACCCAAAGGCTTAATCAGATGGAGTTGGCAACCGGTATTCGCACATAACCGGATGATATTACCGGTATTGGGCGGGATTTCGGGTTCAAATAAAACGATATTAAGCATATGTCCCCCAATAATGAGGGGCGCAGGATATCAGAATCCCCCTCTCAGTGCAGTGGTTGCCGATGCGGGTGGCGTAAAACAAAATTTAAAAGCAAGGAGCGGAGAGTGCGAGTCGTGGTTATTTTATATGCTGGCCGCCACAGTCAGTATGAATAGGGGATTCATCATGTCATCAGCCAAAGGATCGATCGACAACACGCAGGACCCACGCTGGGTCGCTGTGATGACGCGGGATAAAGCCGCCGATGGTCAGTTTGTTTATGCGGTGAAAACCACTGGTATCTATTGCCGACCCTCTTGCCCATCCCGCCGGGCCAAAGCCGAACACATTGAATTCTTTGCCGATAATCACGCCGCAGAGCAAGCGGGCTATCGGCCTTGCAAACGTTGTCAGCCGACACAGTTGCCACTGGCGTTGCAGCACGCAGAAAAAATCAGTCAGGCATGCCGCTTAATTGAGCAGGCGGAAACGCCGCTGAAGCTTGATGAACTGGCCGCTGAACTGAATCTCAGCGCTTTTCATTTTCATCGGCTGTTTAAGACCATGACCGGACTGACCCCTAAGGCCTATGCCAATGCGACGCGAAGCGCCCGTGTTCGTGATCAATTGGCTGGGGAAGGCTCGGTCACTGACGCTATTTTTGATGCCGGCTATAACGCCAATGGCCGATTTTATGCGCAATCAAATCAGCTCTTGGGGATGACGCCGACCCGTTATCGCAACGGTGGGCGCGATGTGACGCTGCGCTTTGCCGTCGGTGAAAGTGCCCTTGGCGCGATTTTGATGGCGAAAAGTGAGCTGGGCATCTGCGCTATTTTGTTGGGTGACTCACCCGCGCCACTGGTGCAGCAGTTGCAGGATAAATTTCCGCAGGCGGAGTTAATCGGTGGTGATGCCGAGTTTGAGCAATGGTTCGCGCAGGTGGTGGGATTGGTTGAGGCACCCAAGTTCGGCCTTGATTTGCCGCTGGATATTCAAGGTACTGCTTTTCAGCAGCGGGTATGGCAGGCGCTGCGGCAGATTCCGGTCGGTGAAACCGCCAGTTATGCCGATATTGCCGCTAAGATTGGCTCACCGAAAGCCGTGCGTGCCGTGGCTGGCGCTTGCGCGGCCAATATGCTGGCCGTCGCCATTCCCTGCCATCGAGTCATTCGCCAAGATGGTGCATTATCAGGTTATCGTTGGGGCATTGAACGCAAGAAGCAGTTACTGGAAAAAGAGGGTGCAGTGGTGATAGCCCATGATCTGCCCGATCCAAAATGATCGGGCAGCAAGCTATACTCTTAAGTCATTGCTGTGGCAGTTAACACCTTGCCACTTCAAAAACTAAGCTTTAAGGGGATGCAGTGGCAACCAAAGTACCAGCCGCAGGCCACCTAATGGACTGTCCTCCGCCCGCACCCAACCGCGATGCTGATTGACGGCAGTTTCAACAATCGCCAGTCCCAAACCTGTCCCGCCTGATTCACGATCTCGGGCTTCATCCGTGCGATAGAACGGCCTGAATATCTGCTCACGGTCATCTGGGCTCACCCCTGGCCCATCATCATCAACAATGATAGTGACACCATGATTATCCGAGCTGAATGCCACCGCAATGTGGTGATGGGAATAACGCAGCGCGTTACGCACGATATTCTCCAGCGCACTGTCAAGGGCCGCAGGGTTGCCAAATAAGGTCCATGGCCCCGGTGGTGATGTCACCTCCAGTGTTTTACCCATTTGGTCAGCTTCAAACTGGGCGTCTTCCAGTACGTCAGACCACAAATCATTTGCTTTAATCGGCTCGCGATGCAACTCGTTTTTGTGCTGACTGCGAGATAACACCAGCAAATCATTGATCATGCTATCTAACCGCTGGGCTTCCATTTCGATGCGCTCCAGTTCTTTCCCTTCACCATGGCGGCGGCGCATCAGCGCAGTAGCTAGTTGCAAGCGGGTTAGCGGGGTGCGTAGCTCATGGGAGATATCAGAAATCAGCCGTTGTTGGGCCACCACCATCCGATCGAGCGCACTGATCATCTGATTGAAACTGGCACCGGTTGCCAAAAATTCTTGCGGCCCAGATTCCAATTCAGGGTGCTGTTTCAGGTTGCCCCGCGCGACATCATCGGCGGCATTTTTCAGCTTACGCGCTGGTTTTGCCAGACTCCACGCCAGCCACAATAGCAATGGCGAACTGATCAGCATGGTAGCAATCAAGAGCAGCAGCGGGCGGTCAAACATCAAATTGATAAAATCAGATTGTGGGCTGCTGGCTGGACGCAGCAGGTAGAGCTGATAATTATCTTCCCCATCACGGATAGAGAAGGGGCCGACCATCTCGACACGGCCATATTTTTTCTTTTTCGGTTGATCTGAGTTATCTGACTGGCCGATAAAGTTACGGACTATTTGCATTTCGTGGCGCTGAGCACCAATGACTCGGCCCTCAGTGGTCACCAACACCAAATGCTGACCCGGCGGTGCCCACTTCTCAATGGCGCGATAAAGTCTGCGCCACCACATGAGGTCATTGGCGGGATCGCTGGCCAATTCAGCTTCAATATGTTGCTCCAGCATCGTCCCCTGACGCTGTTCGCTCTCGAGCAAGGTGGTCATTTGACGCGAATCCAGCTTTGGCACCATCAGCACTAGCATCAATACCAGCGCTAAGGTAAACCAGAAAATAGCAAAAATTCGCGTCGTTAAACTGTTGATCATGTTTCGGATACCATCAGATACCCGCGACCACGTAGGGTTTTAAACCACGGCAGTCCATCTTTGCGATCCGGTAACTTACGGCGCAGGTTTGAAATGTGCATATCAATGGCGCGGTCAAAAGGCGTCAATCGTTTACCCAGCACTTCCTGGCTGAGATGCTCACGCGAGACCACCTGACCGAGATGCTGGGCCAGCAGGTAGAGTAAGGTAAATTCAGTGCCGGTTAATTCCAGCGATTGGCCTTCAAAGCTGGCCTCCTGACGGCCCGGATTCAATTGCAGGCAATCAACTTCCAGTATTGGTGCCCCCTGATCGACATTTTGCTGCTGTTCGCTCCAGTTAGAGCGGCGCAAAATGGCGCGGATACGTGCTACCAGCTCGCGGTCATTAAAGGGTTTTGCCAGATAATCATCCGCGCCTAGCTCAAGACCCAGCACCCGATCCAATTCACTGCCACGAGCTGTCAGCATAATCACCGGTGTCTGGTGATGTTGACGCAGCTCTTTGAGCGTTTCGATACCGTTCTTACGTGGCATCATAATATCAAGCAATAACAAGTCGATAGAACTGTCTAGCTGGTTCAATGCTTGTTCGCCATCATAGGCAACCACAACATTAAAGCCCTCCATTTCCAGCAACTCTTTCAACAACGACGTCAATTCACGGTCATCATCAACTAATAGGATTTTATGCATATTTATTTCTCCTCTTGACGCAAAATACGTTAACAATTGCCGCTATTCCATGACTTTACTTAGCTTTACATGCCCTGACTCCAATTTTACATCCAGCTGACGCATGTTTGCAGCCGGACCGATAGACTGCTTCTCAATGAATCGCATAGCAGTAAATCGCTTAGCAGATAGAAACCAGGAGTTAAATGATGCGCAAAGTAACTAAAGTCTCAACGTTAATCATGGCGTCAATGTTAGTTCTCGGCTCTTCAGCCGCCTTCGCCGCCGATAAGACCGAAGCCGCAGATGGCTGGTGCCACGGTAACGGTGACGGTGCGATGATGAACAAGAAAGACGGTCGTGGTCACCATAACATGTTTGACGGTGTGAATCTGACCGAGCAGCAGCGTCAGCAAATGCGTGACCTGATGCGCCAGTCTCGCCAAGGGCAGCCCCGCCTTGATGTTGCTGACCGTGAAGCCATGCACAAGCTGGTTACTGCCGATAAATTTGACGAAGCCGCGGTAAGAGCACAAGCCGAGAAAATGTCCAAAGATCAGGTTGAACGTCAGGTCGAAATGGCCAAAGTTCGCAACCAAATGTACAACTTGCTCACTCCAGAGCAAAAAGCGGCCCTGAATCAAAAGCACCAGCAGCGCATTGAGAAAATGCAGCAGGCGCCAGCAGCACAACCCTCTTCTGCCCAGAAGTAAGTAGTACCAAGTAATACCCTGTTTTCCTTGCCATAGACACCATCCCTGTCTTTCGCCCTCCATGATGGAGGGCTTTTTTTGTCACGCCCCCCAATTGCTCTCTCGCTGCAACTCAAATTATTTAGGGTATATACTAATAAGCCCTGAATATTATTCGGAATGAGTTTATGGACCCGCAATATGCGCGACTGGTTAAAGCTGCTGCGCTCAGTGCGACGGTGTTGGCCTCAATTTTACTGCTGATTAAAATTTTTGCTTGGTGGCACACTGGATCGGTGAGTTTATTGGCCGCATTAGTTGACTCGCTGGTGGATCTCGCGGCCTCGCTGACCAACCTTTTTGTGGTGCGCTATTCACTGCAACCTGCTGATGAAGAACATACTTTTGGTCATGGCAAAGCTGAGTCACTGGCAGCGTTGGCGCAAAGTATGTTCATTTCCGGTTCGGCGCTATTCCTGTTCTTGACCGGATTCCAGCATTTAGCGTCACCGGAGCCCTTGCAAGATCTCGGTGTCGGTATCTGGGTAACGTTAATCGCACTATTCAGTACACTGATATTAGTCACTTTTCAGCGTTGGGTGGTACGAAAAACCCACAGTCAGGCGATTCGCGCCGATATGTTGCACTATCAATCTGACGTCATGATGAATGGTGCTATCCTTATTGCGTTGGCATTAAGTTGGTATGGTTTTCATCGCGCGGATGCACTGTTTGCGTTGGGTATCGGCGTTTATATTCTCTACAGTGCATTGCGTATGGGTTATGAAGCGGTGCAAGCCTTACTGGATCGTGCTTTGCCTGATGACGAGCGACAGGAAATTATCGATATTGTGATGTCATGGCCGGGCGTGATTGGCGCTCATGACTTGCGAACCCGTCAGTCGGGGCCAACACGCTTTATTCAAGTCCATCTTGAAATGGAAGATATACTGCCGTTGATGGAGGCACATATTTTAGCTGAGCAAGTTGAGCGTGCATTGCTACACCGTTTTCCCGGCGCTGATGTGCTTATCCATCAAGATCCCTGCTCGGTGGTGCCGAAAGAGCGTCACGCGCATTGGGAACTATAATTGCTTAATAAATAAATGCTTCATTAACGACAGGTAAACTGTGGTTACATTAACGGTTCGTTCATGAAGAAAATACCGCTAAATGGCATGACTTGAATCAATTCAGCTTGGTGTTTTTGCTATAATATCCGATATTAAGCTCATAAAGTTGATTTTCTGTACTCTTCACCTGTGCAAGACATAAATCAGCAGATAACGCATTTTAAAAAATCGCATCTACAAGTTCAGAGGTAGTCATGGTCAAGAAAATCGGTGTACTAACAAGCGGCGGTGACGCGCCTGGTATGAACGCAGCCATTCGTGGGGTGGTTCGTGCCGCTTTGTCAGCAGGATTGGAAGTTTACGGTATTGAAGATGGCTACCTTGGCTTGCATGAAAATCGCATGAGAAAACTGGATCGCTATAGCGTGTCAGATATGATTAACCGCGGCGGTACTTTCCTCGGTTCTGCGCGTTTCCCTGAATTCCGTGATCCCGCAGTGCGTCAAGTTGCCCTTAAGAATATGGCAGACCGTGGTATCGATGGCCTGGTGGTTATCGGTGGTGACGGTTCCTATGCTGGTGCAGATTTGCTGACCAAAGAAGGTGGCATTCACTGTGTGGGTTTGCCGGGCACTATCGATAACGATGTGGCAGGGACTGACTACACCATCGGTTTCTTCACCGCCTTGGAAACAGTGGTCGAAGCGATTGACCGTCTGCGTGATACTTCTTCTTCACATCAGCGCATCTCTATCGTTGAAGTGATGGGCCGTTACTGCGGTGATTTAACTTTGGCTGCTGCCATTGCTGGGGGCTGCGAGTTTATCGCTATCCCTGAAGTTGAATTCAAACGTGAAGATTTGGTCGCTGAAATCAAAGCTGGCATCGCGAAAGGTAAGAAGCACGCTATCGTGGCGATTACTGAAAAGCTGGATGACATTGATTCATTGGCCAAGTACATCGAGAAAGAGACCGGCCGTGAAACCCGTGGCACTGTGTTGGGTCATATCCAACGCGGCGGCGCACCAGTGGCTTATGACCGTATTCTGGCTTCCCGTATGGGGTCTTATGCGGTTGATCTGCTGTTGCAGGATCATGATTTCACCCAAGGCGGCTTCTGCGTCGGTATACAGAACGAGAAAATGGTGCATGAATTAATCTCCGTTTGTATCGCGCCAGAGAACAAGAAAAGTAAATTCAAAGAAGATTGGTACGACACCGCGAAAAAACTGTTCTAAAACAGGCTATCACGCGATAACAGAGCCTCCGCTTGCGGGGGCTTTTTGCATTCCAGGGGCTGTATATTTCGTATTGATATAATCAGAAGTTTTTTATTCTTTAATTGAAAGGATAGTTTCTGGCACGCTCTGTATCAAGCCAACCAATTGGGTTGATTACCATTTAAGTTAAAACCATTCAGGTTCATAACAATTATTCTGGGGAGCGGGTCAATGCGTAAATGGGGTGTGGGTTTGTCGTTACTGCTGTTGGCATCAGGCGCCATGGCAAAAGATATTCAATTACTGAATGTGTCTTATGATCCGACACGCGAGTTTTATCAGGAATATAACCAGGCGTTCAGTAAACACTGGGAACAACAAACCGGCGACAAGGTGACAGTACGTCAATCCCACGGCGGTTCTGGTAAGCAGGCGACCTCGGTAATTAATGGTATTGAAGCCGATGTGGTGACACTGGCACTGGCTTATGACGTCGATGCTATTGCTGAGCGTGGTCGCATTGATAAAAACTGGATCAAGCGCCTGCCGGATAACTCCGCGCCTTACACTTCAACCATCGTGTTTTTGGTGCGCAAAGGGAATCCTAAGCAAATTCATGATTGGTCAGATCTGGTAAAACCAGGCATCTCAGTGATCACCCCTAACCCGAAAACCTCCGGCGGTGCACGCTGGAACTATCTGGCGGCGTGGGGTTATGCGTTAGAGCATAACAATAACGATCAGGCCAAGGCGCAAGAGTTTGTCAAAACCCTGTATAAGAATGTGGAAGTATTGGACTCTGGCGCACGTGGGGCGACCAATACCTTTGTTGAACGTGGCATTGGTGATGTGCTGATTGCCTGGGAAAACGAAGCCCTGCTGGCCGTAAATGAAGTGGGCAAAGACAAGTTCGATATCATCACGCCAAGTGTGTCGATTCTGGCAGAGCCGACAGTGTCGGTAGTGGATAAAGTGGTTGATAAGCGCGGCACCCGTGACGTTGCCGATGCCTATTTGAAGTATCTCTACTCACCAGAAGGCCAGACCATTGCGGCTAAGAACTACTATCGCCCACGTGACCCGGCGGTAGCTGCCAAGTTTGCCAATGAGTTCCCGAAACTGAAGCTGTTTACTATCGATGAAGTGTTCGGTGGCTGGACCAAAGCACAGCAGACACATTTCGCCACTGGCGGGGTGTTCGATGAGATCAGTAAACGTTAAAAGAGTGTACTGATAACTACCTGCTAACTAAGCGCCCGTAGGTTAATACTGATGGGCGTTTTGTTTTATTAATCGCCCCAACTCTATTTTTTATTTTCATAATTATTTCCTTTCTTATATATCCCCACTCCCCAATTCGCCAACCGGTGCTAAATGCGTTATTGAGTTATATCAGCCAATAAGGCTACATAGCTTATAGGGGAAGATTATGACTATTGGTCGTATTTCTGGGGGGGTAACCACTCCGCCTGTTTCAGCACCAATGCCCCCGAATGCGCCATTAACAAGAAATAGCTCTTTTGGTTCATTTGAGTATTTTCCACACAACGACGACGTAAAAAGCAGTTCAACCCCCTCATCGCCACCGCCATTGCCAGTGAATATACAAAACCATCAAGATGTGACGGTAACACTGCCGGACTACACCACAAATACTAAAGAATATTTCGATGCCTTATTAAAAGAGGTAAATCGCGAGGGTAAACCGCCTTTTATTCTGCGGCCTTTGGCCTATTTGCTGGCGAAGTTCGGTATTCATGGTTTCGGGCAAACCAACTGTGCATCTTGTGCGACTGCTGTGATTGATACTTTAGAGAAGGGTAGATTGCATCTCGCGATGCCAACACTAAGAGGCGCGGATGTAAAAGGAATCATGGGATTGCCATGTGATGATGCTAAATCGGCGGCTGAACTGATCACCAAGTTAAAAGAGTATGAGCCCAATACAGCACTCTTTGGGGTTCTGGTGATTCATCGACCGGCTTTATGGACTATGTTGCCTGGCGCGATTCGAGGACATGCCTGCAATGTGATTAAATTTAAAGACAGCGATACCATTCATTTTCTTGATACGCAGAAGAGAAAGTATTTAAGCTATAAGCAGGAGGAACTCTCAGCGAGGGGCAAAGAGATAAGTCGCTTCTTAGGCTCGGTAGGGGCAGGTGGAATTGATTTATATAAGAAAGATTTTGAGGTGCCGGACCATAAAAAAGCCGGAACGTCTGCCCCGGCTTAATCAGTAGCGTAAAAGCTAAATTAGGCTTTTTTAGCTTTGGCTGCTGCTTTCACGATCACCGCGAATGCGTCTGCTTTCAGTGAAGCACCGCCAACCAGCGCGCCATCGATATCAGGCTGGGTGAACAGTTCTGCTGCGTTTTTGTCGTTAACAGAACCGCCGTACTGAATGATCACTTGTTCTGCAACCGCGGCATCTTGCTTAGCAATATGGTCACGGATGAATTTGTGAACCGCTTGAGCTTGTGCTGGGGTGGCTGATTTGCCCGTACCGATAGCCCAGATGGGTTCATAAGCGATAACCGCGCCTTCGAACGCTTTCACCCCTAAGGTATTCAGCACGGCGTCCAGTTGTTTCGCGCAAACCGATTCAGTTTGGCCCGCTTCGTTTTCTGCTTCGGATTCACCGATACACAAGACTGGGATCAGGCCGATCTCTTTCAGCACGCCGAATTTCTTGGCGATCAGCTCATCACTTTCTTTGTGATAAGTGCGGCGCTCAGAGTGACCGATGATGATGTATTGGGCACCCACGTCTTTCAGCATTTCAGCAGAGGTTTCGCCAGTAAATGCGCCGGACAGATTCACATCAACGTTCTGTGCGCCCAGAGTAATACGGCTACCTGACAGCTCATGTTTAGCCTGATTCAGATAGATAGCCGGTGGGGCAATGGCAACACCACAACCGTCAACGGTGCTCAATTCTTTACGCAGGCCAGCGATAAGCTCGTTAACCATGTGAGTGCTACCGTTCAGCTTCCAGTTACCCATAACTAATGGATGACGCATGTTTCTTCCTCCAACAAAGGGACACGAGGGTCAATAATAATGACTGCCCGACAGGCAGTTTACCTGTCCAACAGTATAGAGATGATTAGTGGTAATGGCTTTGCTTTTCGTCATTAATTGCGGTGAGTTCATGCTTCAGATAGTGATAGCTTAATCGGTTCAACAGCGAAGGTAAGTCCTTTTTCGCCGTTATCTGCTACAACATAGCGAATTGCGCCAACAGCATGGGTGTAGAAAGTTGAGCCTTTACCTTTGGTCAGCAACTGCTGCACGCTCTCAATGCTCTGCTGTAGCGTGAGTGTCGGTTCAAACTGCCGCATCAGGGCTGCCATATAGTTGACGGCCACCAGTCGGGCTGCTTTCTCTTCGCTCCCTTTTATCGGCAAATAGGTAATTTGTAAGGTCTTAATCTTACCGGTACCCTTTTCCAGTGCGGTTGACGCGTAGAGATTTTCATTAATCTTGCTGGCCGCCCGCGTCAGTGGTGGCGCATCGTCTTTGACGATAATGGCGTGAAACTCACTGATGGGCAGTGTCGGGTTGGCGCGGTTATAACTTTCACGGAATTTAACCAAAGTTAAATCAAAGGTTGGCGCACCGGAAAGCAGATATGGTGCCGTCGGTTGTGCCTCTTCCGTTGGTTGACCACTGTCGTCTGCGGGATCGGCATGAGCGTGGCTAACCGTTGCCATTAGCAGCAGTTGGGTTAACGTTGCGGCAATTTCTTTTCTCATGACTTACGCCGTCGTTAGAAGTGTGTGAGGGGATTAAAACGGTAATCGGGGGTGATTGTCAAAATTCGCTGCAAAGTTTATCGGTTGGCTGTGTGGTTGAGTTACACTCTGGCACTATTAAATTAGGCCAGTGGATCAGTTCATCGATGACAATACAGCAGTGGTGTTTTTCATTTAAAGGCCGTATCGGGCGGCGGGATTTTTGGATCTGGATTGGCCTGTGGCTTATGGCGATGCTGGTTATTTTTACGCTCGCCGGGCAAGATTTTCTACCTATTCAGACCGCCGCTTTTGCCATCGTTTTTTTACTGTGGCCAACGGCGGCAGTGGTGGTCAAGCGATTACATGATCGCAATAAAGCCGGCTGGTGGGCATTCTTGGTAGTGCTGGCCTGGATGCTGATGGCGGGTAACTGGCAGATGTTGGCCCCTATCTGGCAATGGGGCGTCGGGCGATTTATCCCTACGCTGATTATTGTCATGATGTTTATCGACTGTGGCGCGTTTCTGGGGACTGACGGCGATAACCGTTTTGGCCCACCGGCGGTGCCGGTAAAGTTTCTGGCAGATAAAGCATAAGGTCGGTTTGCGCGGGGGAGAGGCGAAGGAGGGTTCAGGTGCGACTAACCCCTCCTATTAGCCAAATACGTTAAACGCCTAAGGTCTGACCCCCAAGGTATGGCAAATAGCATAGCTCAACTCAGCGCGGTTCAGGGTATAGAAATGGAAGTCTTTCACGCCTTCGCGGCTTAAGATTTTCACCATATCCATCGCCACCGAAGCACCGACCATTTTACGTGTCTCTGGGTCGTTATCCAGACCTTCAAAAATGGTGGTCATCCAATTAGGCACCCGCACATTGGTCATGGTAGCGAAGCGCTGAAGCTGCTTAAAGTTGGAAACCGGTAAGATGCCCGGCACGATCTCGACGTCAATTCCGGTGGCGACACAGCGGTCACGAAAGCGCAGGTAGCTCTCGACATCAAAAAAGAACTGCGTAATGGCACGGTTAGCGCCCGCATCAATCTTGCGCTTCAGGTTAATCAGGTCAGCCTGCGCGCTCTTCGCTTCAGGATGAACTTCCGGGTAAGCGGCTACCGAGATATCAAAATCACCCACGTCTTTCAGCAAGGTCACCAAATCAGAGGCGTACATTTCTGGCTTGCCGCTATCCGGTGGCAAATCACCGCGCAGGGCCACGATGTGGCGGATACCGCTATTCCAGTAATCAGCCGCAATCTCACGTAACTGAGTTGGAGAGGCATCCACGCAGGTCAGATGCGGTGCGGCTTCAAGACCGGTGCGATCCTTAATCCCTTTGATGATGCTGTGAGTACGATCGCGCTCGCCGGAGTTAGCGCCATAAGTGACTGAAACAAATTTCGGTTTCAGGGTGCTCAGACGATCAATCGAGCTCCACAGGGTCTCTTCCATCTCGCTGGTACGTGGCGGGAAAAACTCAAAAGAAACATTAATTTGGCCTTGCAGCTCTGCCAAACTTTGATTTAGCGCTTCCCGCTGGTTTGCGTGAAAAAAACTCATACCCTGTCACTCCATTGTCGCTATAACGACTTATGTTATCTGTTGCCGCCCACTTGTGAGCGTCTATACGTTTAGATGGCTAAATAGAAGGTGCCGGAAGTTGACTAAAGAGTCAACGTTTAAATAAGTTTAGGCCGATGATGATTATTCACACGCATTACGCGGAAAATTCATGTTCACCCTGCGCCCTGAACGCGATAGGGGTATTAGCGGTGTACGCGCTGTAGGTCTGCAACGTGGATCGAGGGGATAAAGTGGGGGCTTCGCCTCGACTGCGGTGGGCAGAAGAGGCGAGTTAATGCAGGTTACAGCAGTTGAGACAGGCGGTTTAAATCAGATTGAATCGCACCGGCAGTGACATCGCGGCCAGCGCCTGGGCCACGGATCACCAGCGGATTATCGCGATACCAACGGCTCTCAATGGCGAAGACGTTATCGCACGGCAGCAAGGAAGCCAGTGGATGGTCAGCACGTACGGCTTCAACGCCCACCCGCGCTTTACCATTGGCATCAAAGCGTGCCACGTAACGTAACACCAGACCCATTTCATTCGCGGCTTCTAAGCGCTGAACCATTTGCTGATTCAATGCTTCACCGTTTTCGAAAAACTGATCCACGGAGCCAACATCGGCACCCGCAGGCACCAGCGACTCCACCCGTACCTGATTCGGTTCGATGTCGTAACCCGCTTCACGGGCCAAAATCACCAACTTGCGCATCACATCCTGACCGGAGAGATCCACCCGCGGGTCCGGCTCGGTCAGCCCTTGCTGCCAAGCTTGATCCACCAGTTCGGTGAAGGGCACGGTACCGTCAAATTGCAGGAACAGCCAAGAGAGTGTACCGGAGAAAATACCGCTGATTGCCAGAATGCTGTCGCCGCTGTCACGCAGGTCACGCACCGTGTGGTTAACTGGCAAACCTGCGCCGACGGTGGCGTTATATAGCCAATGGCGGCCCGTTTTGGCGAAAGCATCGCGGATTTGGCGATAGTTATTGCTGCTGGACGCCCCGGCGAGCTTGTTGGCGCTGACAACGTGGAAGCCGTAGCTGGCGAAATCCAAATATTGCTCTGCCAGTGACTCGCTGGCGGTCACATCCAGTACGACCAAATCGTCAAACGGGTGCGCGCGCATCCACAAGAACAGTGACTCTTCATCCTGCTCTATGGCTTCGTCATCGTAAAAGGCCAATGTGCGACTGGCGTCTAATCCGTCATAGCTCAGCAGGCTGCGGCGGCTATCCACCACCCCTGCCAACACGAATTCAAAACCACTGCGGGCTGAAATATTCTTTTGCTCGCGAGCAAACAGCTCCAGCCAGCGGGCACCAATATTGCCTTTGCCGAACAGAACCAGACCGATACGTTTTTCCGCGCGGAACAACGACTGATGCAGACCCTGAATCAGGTGTTCTGTCGGCCCAAGGCGCAGAACAGCCACCAGACTGATGCCGTCTTCTGCTTGCCAGATAAACTCAACCGGTTGATCTTTAAGCTGTTGGTAGAAGCGGTGGCTGTGCAGTGGATTCTTACTCACCCCCGCGCCGACCAGTGCCACCAGTGCCAGTCCTTCGCGCAGGGATAATCTTCCCGGCAGCGTGGCATCTTCCAGCACGCGGAGCGCACTGTTCACCACCTCTGAGGTATAGCAAAGTTGCAGCAGGTTGCGATCCGGGTGAATACCGGTCGCCAGCGGCTTGATTTGCGCGCGTTTGAGCAGCAAATCGATCTCTTTTTGCGCCAGTGAGAAGTCATGATGGCCGGCAATCTGTAATTCTATCAGGCAGACATCATCATGGCTGGTGACAATTTTGGCACCCGAGCCAGAGGCCAATACGCGCTCGATACGGGTGGAGCCTTGTTCCGGCTGATAGCTACAACGCAGCTGCAAATCGATATCGCTGCCTGAAACTGGCTGTAATGTGCGGGTGTGCAACACTGGCGCGGCCAAACGGGCCAGTTCACTGGCTTCATCCAACCGCAGCAGAGGCAGCAGACAGGCGTCTTTCACTTTGCGCGGGTCAGCACTGTAGACCCCAGCAACGTCACTCCAAATGGTGACCCGTTCGACACCCGCCAGCGCGCCAACTTGCGTCGCGGAATAGTCACTGCCGTTACGCCCTAACAGCACGGTTTCACCGGCGTTATTGCGCGAAATAAAGCCGGTCACCACTAAACGTTGATGCGGGTGCTGCGTGATCAATTGTTGCAACAACGGGTAAGAGCGGCCTTCATCGATCTGGGGTTGTGCCGCCCGCTCAGCACGCAGGAAACTGCGCGCATCCAGCCAGCTTGCCTTCATATCCAGCTTGTTCAGCACCGCAGCCATCAGGCGGGCGGACCAAATCTCGCCATGCCCAACCACTTCGGCATAAGTTGCATCGTCGATTTTGTTATCCAGCAAACCGGCCAGTCGCTCCAAATCATGGATAAACTCGCTAATCAGTGGCTCAGCCATTTCTGGTGATAATAAACCGCTGATCAGGTCGTGCTGATAACGCCGCAGATTTTGCTGCACCTGATGGGCAGAAAGACGATCGCTTTGGCTGAGTTTCAACCAGCTGATCAGTTGGTTGGTGGTACTCCCTGCCGCAGACACCACCATCAGATCGCCGGGGTGACTGTAGTTGGCCATAATATTAGCCACCCGCAGGTAACACTTCACGTCCGCAAGGCTACTACCACCAAACTTATGCAGCTGACGGCCAGTGACCGCCGCTGCTACCGCTGTTGCATTCATGCTTACCTCGTTCCCGCCAACTGGAAGGCATTTTCCAAATCGGCAATCAAATCTTCGCTGTCTTCAATACCCACGGAAATACGCAACAAGCTATCAGTAATCCCTGCGGCAGTGCGCGCTTCTGGCGCCATACCGGCATGGGTCATGGTCGCCGCATGGGAAATCAGGCTCTCCACGCCGCCCAAAGACTCCGCCAAGGTAAATAGCTCAAGGGCAGAGAGGAAACGACGTAACACCTGCTCATCACCATCGAACTCAAAACTGAGCATCGCACCAAAACCTGACTGCTGACGGCAAGCAATTTCGTGGCCGGGATGTTGTGGCAGAGAAGGATGATACAGCTTTTTCACCAAAGGCTGCTGCTGTAAATAACGAACGATGTCGTCGGCATTCCGTTGCTGTTGAGCCATACGTGGCGACAAGGTACGCAAACCGCGTAATAACAGGTAGCTATCAAAGGCCGCGCCAGTGACACCGATATTATTCGCCCACCAGGCCAGCTCGACTGCCAGCTCAGGATCTTTGGCAATCACCGCACCGGCCACCACATCGGAGTGGCCATTTAGATATTTGGTACAGGAGTGCACCACCAGGTCCGCGCCCAAAGCGAGCGGCTGCTGCAAGGCTGGGCTGAGGAAGGTATTGTCGCAAACAGTCAGTGCGCCGACAGCATGGGCTGCTTTGCAGATGGCGGCAATATCCACCACCCGCAGTAACGGATTACTGGGTGTTTCAATCAATACCAGCTTAGGTTTTTCAGCTAATGCGCGGCTTAGGGCCACTTCATCACCCTGATCAACAAACAGCACGCGGTACGCCCCGCGCTTGCTCAGGCTATCGAATAAACGGTAGCTGCCACCGTAACAGTCATGGGGTGCGACCAACAGATCGCCCGGTTTAAGAAAGGTGGTGCAAACCAAATGAATCGCCGACATCCCGCTGCTGGTCATGACCGCACCGGCCCCCCCTTCCAGTTCAGCCAAAGCCCGCTGCACCACATCACGCGTCGGGTTACCACGCCGTGAATAGTCATGGGCGCGTGGCTGATTGAAATCGATAAAGTTGTAAGTACTGGAGAGGTGAATCGGGGGGACAACGCAGCCGTATTGCTCGTCGTCATTCAACCCGCTACGGACTGCTATTGTTGCCTGTTTACGCGTCATATGGATTTCCACCAGCCGGGATCGAGAAAATGTTACGTCAGAGTAGACGCACAAATTACGGACGTCAATACATCTGGACATCTAAACTTCTTTGCGTATAGATTGAGCAATGGAATAATAACCGCTAAAATTATAGAGGTTTTAGATATCTTAATGATGTCAGTCAGGTTTCGGTGAGGTTTTGTTTCATCGCAAAGGCGACAGAGAAAGGTATGGGCTATTAATAAATAGCGAAAATGATTAAATGAGTGATGTTAGTCTAGTAAAATTGACATTTACTTAGTGAGAACAGCGAAGATCGGGCATAATTGGCCCGTTTTCAGAATTTAGTATTTTTCCGATAAATTTAAGGTGTCCCATGGCTGAGTGGAACGGCGAGTATGTCAGCCCTTACGCTGAACACGGCAAGAAAAGCGAACAGGTCAAAAAAATTACGGTATCCATTCCGCTGAAGGTGTTAAAAATCCTTACGGATGAGCGAACCCGCCGTCAGGTGAATAACCTGCGCCATGCCACCAACAGTGAACTGTTGTGTGAGGCTTTTTTGCATGCATTTACTGGACAGCCGCTGCCGAATGACGAAGATCTGCGTAAAGAGCGCAGTGATGAAATCCCGGAAGCCGCGAAGATTTTAATGCGTGAATTGGGTGTTGATCCCGATACTTGGGAATATTGATTTCCCACGACGACCCTGCTCATCAATGCATGTGAATGGGGGAGTAGAAATGAAAAAAGGCGCCTAAGGCGCCTTTTTCGTCTGACGGGCAGAGATTACTTCTTAGCTGCACCTGGCACGCTGAAACGCTTGTTGAAGCGGTCAACACGGCCACCGGTCGCAACATCACGCTGCTTGCCAGTGTAGAACGGGTGGCATTCGCCGCACACGTCCAGATTCAGGTCATGACCAACAGTAGAGTTGATCTTGATAACGTTACCGCAAGAGCAAGAAGCAGTAACTAAATCGTATTTAGGGTGGATACCTTGTTTCATGGAAACCTCTATATTTAGGCCGTGTCGCTATCCAGCCCTGTTCCGCCAGACACCACACGATTGATAACTAACAATCGCTGATAAAGTAACCAACGCTTGTTAACAGGATTTGATATCGAATTATACCAAAGGCGGCGAATCATACAGAATTTGCCAAAGCCGCGCAATCGAATCCGCACATTGTGAAGCATGCGGTGTAAACTGTTCAATCTTTTTTATTCAGGCCAATTTTTTATTCAGGATGACAACACATGTCCGTGGTTCAAGTGGCTTTACCCGTACCGCTGGCCCGTACCTTTGATTACCGATTAGACAGCGCCATGGCCTGCCCGGTGGTGGGTGCTCGTGTCAGCGTGCCGTTTGGTAAACGCAAAGCTATCGGCATTGTGGTGGGTATCAGTGATACCAGCGTATTCCCCCTTGAGCAGCTGAAAGCCATTGATGCCATTTTGGATGATCGCAGCTTATTTCCACCCAGCTTGTGGCGCATTCTCTGCTGGGCAACCGAGTACTATCACTACCCGATTGGCGAAGTGCTGTTTCATGCCCTGCCGATTTTGTTGCGGCAAGGGAAGCCAGCGCAATCGGCCCCTTTGTGGCAATGGTTTGCCACCGAGCAGGGTCGTGCGACTCCGCCGGACAGCTTAAAACGTGCGCCCAAGCAGCAACAGGCGCTTGCCGCATTATTGCAAAAACCGGTCTATCGCCATCAAGTGAATGAAATGGCATTAACCGAAAGCGCGTTACAAGCTCTGCGCAGCAAGGGGCTGATTGACCTGCGCTCGCAAGCAGTGGCAACCACCGATTGGCGTCAAGGTTTTGCCGTACTGGGTGAACGCCTGCGGCTGAATACCGAGCAGGCCACCGCCGTAGGCGCGATCCGCAGCGAAGATACCCAGTTTGCCGCTTGGTTGTTGGCGGGGGTGACGGGTTCCGGTAAAACGGAAGTTTATCTGAGTGTGCTGGAAAATATTCTGGCGCAGGGCCGCCAGGCGCTGGTGTTGGTACCTGAGATTGGCCTAACCCCGCAGACTATCGCCCGCTTTCGCGAGCGGTTTAATGCGCCAGTCGAGGTGCTGCACTCTGGCTTAAACGACAGTGAGCGTTTATCGGTCTGGTTGCGGGCGCGTAATGGCGAAGCCGCGATTGTGATTGGTACGCGCTCTGCACTGTTTACGCCATTCTCCCGTCTGGGGGTCATCATTATCGATGAGGAGCATGACAGCTCCTATAAGCAACAGGAAGGTTGGCGCTATCATGCGCGGGATTTAGCGGTATTCCGCGCCCGTGAAGAGGGCATTCCTATCGTGATGGGCACGGCCACTCCTGCGTTGGAAACCCTGCATAATGTGCAAATGGGTAAATATCGCCAATTAACACTGAGCAAACGAGCCGGTAATGCCAAACCCGCCGCGCAGCACTTGCTGGATCTCAAAGGGCTGCCGCTCAAAGTGGGGCTTTCTCAGCCCCTGTTGAAACGGATGAAAGCCCATTTGCAGGCTGATAACCAAGTGATTTTGTTCCTGAATCGCCGAGGGTATGCACCGGCTTTACTGTGCCATGAGTGTGGCTGGATTGCAGAATGCCAGCGCTGCGACCACTATTACACCTTGCATCAGAATCACCGCCAGTTGCGTTGCCACCATTGCGACAGCCAGCGGCCCGTGCCTCAGCAATGCCCGAAATGCGGCACCACTCATCTGGTCTCGGTGGGCGTCGGCACTGAACAGTTGGAAAATGAGCTGGCTCCGCTGTTCCCCGACACGCCAATTACCCGCATCGATCGCGATACCACCAGCCGCAAAGGTTCGCTGGAGCAGCATTTGGCGGATGTCCATCAAGGCGGGGCACGTATTTTGATTGGTACACAAATGCTGGCGAAAGGGCATCATTTCCCCGATGTCACGCTGGTGGCATTATTGGATGTCGATGGCGCGCTATTCTCGGCGGATTTCCGCTCAGCGGAGCGCTTTGCTCAACTCTATACGCAGGTGTCAGGCCGCGCGGGCCGCGCCGGTAAGCAGGGTGAAGTCATTTTACAAACCCATCACCCTGAGCACCCACTGCTGCAAATCCTGCTGCAACAGGGCTACGATGCCTTTGCTAAACAGGCACTGGCAGAGCGTAAAAGTGTATTTTTACCGCCCTACACCAGCCATATCATCGTGCGCAGTGAAGACCACGATAATCAGCAATCAGCACTTTTCCTGCAACAGTTGCGCAATTTATTGGAAGCCAGCCCGCTCAAAGATGATGCCCTGTGGATCATGGGGCCAGTGCCCGCCTTGCAAGCCAAACGGGGTGGGCGCTTCCGCTGGCAACTCTTGCTACAGCACCCCTCAAGGCAGTTGCTGCAACGGCTGATTAAAACCTCTCAGCCACTGATCAATACGTTGCCACAAGCACGAAAAGTTAAGTGGACGTTGGACGTCGATCCCATCGATAGCTAATTACCCTGCGTCCTTGACGCCACAGCGTTGTTGGCTTCACTCACTCACCCGAATCACTGACTGATGTCAGCTCATCGGGACTTATTCGTTTGCCGCCTAGCTGTGACGCCAATGACTTTGGGTAATACCCTTCCTAATTGACGCCACAGCGTTGTTGGCTTCACTCACTCACCCGAATTACTGACTGATGTCAGCTCATCGGGACTTATTCGTTTGCCGCCTAGCTGTGACGCCAATGACTTTGGGTAATAGGAACTCTTCGTCTTATTTGTCACGTAAATGGGTGATTTGCGATTTGATCTGTATCTCTAAGCAATCGTTTACCCTGCTTTCTGCGAGCCAGTTCGAAAAAACCTACTTATGTCACACTTTTAATGCAAATTAGGTAACAAATTGCCCCCACTATCTGTATAGAATGTCGCAAAGTCTGTATTTAACCGAAACCACACTGCCATGAAAGGATATGAGTGCGGCTAACCGATAACCAAGGTTGACGTGTGACAACTCGTTAATATCCTGAGCCATTGGCCTCGGGATATCTCAAAACAATTAGTGCTGGCAGGGAGCCAAAGCAAGGAGAAAGGCGTTGGAAGAGAAGAAAGAATTCACGGTAGCCACCATGAAAGACGTTGCTGGAATGGCAGGCGTTTCAACTGCAACGGTGTCACGCGCACTGATGAATCCAGAAAAGGTTTCAGCAGTGACTCGGCAAAAGGTGGAGCAAGCTGTTCTGGCTGTGGGTTACTCTCCTCACGCTTTGTCTCGCAACATTAAACGTAATGAATCGCGCACGATCCTGGTCATCGTACCGGATATCAGTGATCCGTTTTTTGCCGACATCATTCAGGGCATTGAGCATGCGGCAGCCCAACAAGATTATTTGATCTTAATTGGCGACTGCGCACAACAAACCCAGCAAGAGCGCACCTTTGTTAACCTGATCATTACCAAGCAGATCGATGGCATGCTGCTGTTAGGCTCTAATCTGCCGTTTGATGCCAGCAAAGAGGAGCAGCGCAATCTGCCGCCAATGGTGATGGCGAACGAGTTCTCACCTGAGCTGGAGCTGCCCACGGTACATATCGATAATCTGACCGCCGCCTATGAAGCGGTGAACTATCTGCATGAGTTGGGGCACAAACGCATTGCCTGTGTGGCGGGGCCTGAGACGTTGCCGCTGAGCCATTATCGGCTACAGGGCTATATTCAAGCACTGCGTCGCAATGGTATCGCAGTCGATAGCGACTATATTCTGCGTGGTGACTTCAGCTATGAAGCGGGCGCTGAAACCTTTGCAACTCTGATGGCACTACCCAATCCGCCCACAGCAATATTTTGTCACAATGATGTGATGGCGATAGGGGCCATGTGGCAGGCGAAGAGAATGGGGCTAAGTGTGCCGCAGGATGTCTCGCTGGTCGGGTTTGACAACCTCAAGCTGTCGCAGTATTGCGATCCCCCTTTAACCACGGTCGCGCAACCTCGTTATCAAATTGGTCAGCAAGCCATGTTACTATTACTCGAGCAGTTACAAGGGCATTCAGTACAAAGTGGCTCCCGCTTGTTAGACACCGAATTAATCATCAGGGAAAGTACTGCTGCGCCTAAAAGCTAGGCAAATATTCAGGGGTTCAGTAACATGACGGACTTATCCCATCATTACGACGCAGCGAAACGATAGTGGCACAAAGAGATTATGTAAGCCGAGGGCGCTCAGGAGCGCGGCGCAAAAGCCCCAGCCGGAAAAAACGCAGTGCTCCAGCAATATCTAAAACCGTGGTGGCGCTGGCCGTCGCGCTGTTAGTGGTATTTGTTGGTGGCCTCTATTTCATCACCCACAATAAACCGGGTGAACTTCCGCTGTTGCCCAGCCATGACCCACGCACGGGCAATGGGCTACCACCTAAGCCGGAAGAGCGCTGGCGCTACATTAAAGAGCTGGAAAATCGCCAAATTGGCGTACCGACACCGACAGAGCCTTCTGCGGGTGGCGAAGTTAATTCCCAGACTCAACTGACGAATGAGCAGCGGCAGTTACTTGAGCAGATGCAGGCGGATATGCGTCAGCAGCCGACACAGCTGTCAGAGGTGCCTTATAACCAAGGGCTCTCGGTACCACGTTCAGCGGTGACTATCACTCCGCCGCCGACCAATATGCAGCAGCCGCTAACACAGCCACGTCAAGTGACCACACCGACACAACCGCTAACGCAGCCACGTCAAGTGACCACACAGCCACAGACGCCAGTACCGTCGCAGGTGACTACACCGCCGCGTACCCAGCCTGTAGCGCCGGTAACACCCGCTGTTACACCGCCGAAGCCGGAAAAAGAGAAAGAAAAAGCGCAACGTTGGATGGTGCAATGTGGTTCATTCAAAGCCGTTGATCAGGCTGAATCTATCCGCGCCCAACTGGCATTTGGTGGTATCGAAAGCCGCATTACCGCTGGCGGTGGCTGGAATCGCGTGGTGCTCGGCCCATACAGCAGCAAAGCGGCGGCAGATAAAACCTTGCAGCGTTTGAAAGATGCTGGTCAATCAGGATGCATTCCCCTCGCTGTCGGGGGTTGAAAAGTCGTAATCCTCCCCCATTTATAATCTCAATATACCCCATACTGTTTTTCTGAAAGACAGTATGGGGGTCCATTCAGTCTGCAACGAGGGTTCGCTCGTGACAACAATTGTAAGTGTTCGCCGTAATGGTCATGTTGTTATCGGTGGTGATGGCCAGGTCACTCTGGGTAATACGGTAATGAAAGGCAATGCTAAAAAAGTGCGCCGTCTTTATAACAATAAAGTCATTGCGGGGTTTGCGGGGGGGACCGCTGATGCCTTTACGCTGTTTGAACTGTTTGAGCGTAAACTGGAGATGCACCAGGGCCATCTGACGAAAGCGGCGGTTGAGTTAGCCAAAGACTGGCGCACAGACCGTATGCTACGCAAGCTTGAGGCACTGCTGGCTGTTGCCGATGAAACCGCCTCACTCATCATTACCGGTAATGGCGATGTCGTTCAGCCTGAAGATGATCTGATTGCTATCGGTTCCGGTGGGCCTTATGCCCAGTCTGCGGCACGTGCGCTGCTAGAAAATACCGAATTAGGTGCACGGGACATTGTTGAGAAATCACTGAGCATTGCGGGGGATATTTGCATCTATACCAACCGCTTCCAAACCATTGAAGAATTAACGTACTAAGTATTTTTAACGTACCAGGCGTTATTAACGAGCAAAGCGTAAGGATAGAGTGACATGTCTGAAATGACCCCACGTGAAATTGTCAGCGAACTTGATAGCTACATTATCGGCCAAGATAAAGCTAAACGTGCAGTGGCCATTGCCCTGCGTAACCGCTGGCGTCGTATGCAGCTCAACGAAGAGCTGCGCCACGAAGTTACCCCTAAAAATATTCTGATGATCGGTCCTACCGGTGTCGGTAAAACTGAAATTGCCCGCCGTCTGGCAAAACTGGCCAATGCGCCGTTCATCAAAGTTGAAGCCACCAAATTCACCGAAGTTGGCTATGTTGGTAAGGAAGTGGACTCGATTATCCGCGATCTGACTGACGCCGCTGTAAAAATGGTTCGTCATCAATCCATTGAGAAAATGCGTTATCGGGCAGAAGAGTTAGCCGAAGAGCGTATTCTGGACGTGCTCATCCCGCCAGCCAAAAACAACTGGGGCCAGCCGGATGAAACCCAAGAGCCATCCGCAACCCGCCAAGCTTTCCGCAAAAAATTGCGTGAAGGTCAGTTAGATGACAAAGAGATTGAAATCGATCTGGCTGCTTCACCGATGGGTGTTGAGATTATGGCACCTCCGGGCATGGAAGAGATGACTAACCAGCTGCAATCGATGTTCCAGAACATCGCTGGTCAGAAACAGAAACCGCGCAAAATCAAAATCAAAGACGCATTCAAACTGCTGATTGAGGAAGAGGGCGCGAAGCTGGTTAACCCGGAAGAGCTGAAACAGCAGGCGATTGATGCGGTGGAGCAACACGGGATCGTGTTCATCGATGAAATCGATAAAATCTGTAAGCGCGGCCAGACTTCCGGCCCGGATGTGTCCCGCGAAGGGGTACAGCGTGACTTGCTGCCACTGGTGGAAGGTTGCACCGTTTCAACCAAGCACGGCATGGTAAAAACTGACCATATTCTGTTTATTGCCTCCGGTGCGTTCCAGGTCTCCAGCCCGTCAGATCTTATTCCAGAATTGCAAGGCCGCTTGCCAATTCGCGTCGAGTTGCAGGCGCTGACTACGGATGATTTCGAACGTATTCTGACTGAACCGAGTGCCTCGTTAACTGAGCAGTACAAAGCATTGATGGCGACCGAAGGTGTGACCGTTGAGTTTACTCGCGAAGGTATCCGCAAAATCGCCGAAGCAGCGTGGCAGGTTAACGAGCGCACCGAGAATATCGGCGCACGTCGTTTGCATACCGTGTTGGAGCGTTTGATGGAAGATATCTCCTATGACGCCAGCGAAAGCCATGGCCAATCCATCACAATTGATGCGGAATATGTTGGTAAGCATCTGGATGAATTGGTTGCAGATGAAGATCTGAGTCGTTTTATCCTATAATTCGCTTTATAGTCTTATGCTGGATAAAATGGTCCGCCGATAAATATCGAGTGGGAGGCATAGCCTCCCACTCTTGTTTTTGATGACATTATTTCTGACGATATTATTCTTGGCAGACATGAATCTTTTTAACGCGCCAATATGGGCGGACCAGACTCCTATAACATGAAGCGAAAAATGAGCCTATCAACCAATACCAGCCAAACTCAGGCTTGGCTGGAAAGCCTACGGCCACGAACCCTACCACTGGCTTTTGCCTCTATCGTCACTGGCTCAGCACTGGCTGTCTGGCTCGATAGTTTTAAACCCGCCGTCGCTTTACTTGCCTTGTTAACTGCTGGCCTGCTGCAAATTCTATCCAATCTGGCCAATGATTATGGCGATGCGATTAAAGGCAGTGATACCGAAGAGCGTATTGGGCCGTTGCGTGGTATGCAGAAAGGGATGATTACCCGCCATCAAATGAAAGTCGCGCTGATTGTCACTGTGAGCCTAACGGTTATTTCTGGTATCTCACTTATCGCCATCGCCTGTGAAAAACCCAGTGATGTTTTAGGTTTCTTATTGCTCGGACTGATGGCCATAGTGGCGGCCATTACCTACACCGTGGGTACTAAACCCTATGGTTATATGGGGTTGGGTGATATTTCAGTATTGGTGTTCTTCGGCTGGCTGAGTGTCGCCGGGACTTACTACCTTCAGGCCGGGCACTTTGACAGCATTGTCATGCTGCCAGCCACCGCCTGTGGTTTACTGGCTACTGCGGTACTCAATATCAATAATTTGCGCGATATCGAGAATGACAGAGCGAATGGCAAAAATACGCTGGCAGTACGGCTAGGCCCGGTTGTCGCGCGTTATTATCATGCCTTGCTGATTGCCGCCGCTATTTTTTGTCTGGCGCTCTTTAGCTCGTTGAATCTGCATAGCTGGACGGGATGGATCTTTATTCTGGCGGTCCCATTGCTGGTCAAACATGCACTGTTTGTTCTGCGCGAGCCAACAGCGGCGGGCATGCGCCCGATGCTCGAACATATGGTAAAGGCCGCGCTCCTGACCAATATCCTGTTTGCTGTCGGCTTAGTATTCAGTTAATCCCGCCGCTTTCTTTGTCCGAGCGGGCTGATGCGAAGGCCAGCTCGGATAGATTTAACAATTGATGCTTTTGCCAACAGCCGCCAGAAAGGGATATACTTAGCATCCCAGCCGCAACCAGACGTTAATCCTATGAAATATGATACTTCCGATCTCTGCGATATCTATCACGAAGAGGTAAATGTGGTAGAACCACTGTTCTCCAATTTTGGCGGACGTACTTCATTTGGTGGCAAGATTACTACTGTAAAATGTTTCGAAGATAACGGCTTGTTGTTTGACCTGCTTGAAGAGAATGGTCTGGGCCGCGTCTTGGTCGTCGATGGCGGTGGCTCGGTGCGCCGTGCATTAGTCAATGCTGAACTTGCTGATTTGGCGTTGAAAAACGAGTGGGAAGGCATTGTCGTTTACGGTGCCGTCCGTCAGGTTGATGAGCTGGCAGAATTGGATATTGGCATCCAGGCAATGGCCGCGATCCCTGTCGGTGCTGCCGATGAGGGCATTGGCGAGAGTGATATCCGCGTTAACTTTGGCGGTGTGACCTTCTTCTCCGGTGACCATTTGTACGCTGACAACACAGGTATCATCCTGTCAGAAGAACCCTTGGATATTGAATAACATCCCACGTATCTCTCAGCGAAAAACATAAAAAAGGGCGATATCAATATCGCCCTTCTGCTTTCCTGCCACTTCAAGCAGGAAGAGTTCGTCAAAGCCAGTCAGTACTTAGACTTCTTCCATCTTTCCCAGCAGTGCCCGCAGACGATCCTGCCAGACGTGCTGCTCTTGCTTTAGTTGCTCATTTTCACGCACTAAGGCTTCACGGCCACCCGCGACATCCTGAACTTCTTGGGACAGGGTGTTATTTTTCTCTTTCAGCTCTTCAATTTCCATCTGTAACAAAGTGATGGTATCAATCGCCTGCTGAACTTTAACTTCCAATTTCTCAAATACTTCAAATGACATTCTTCGGTCCCCTTCTGGTAGCAAGGCGTACAACTTTTAGTCGCAGTCATCACTCTTCGCCGAAGTTACCCCATGTACGACATAACCCTATCGACTAAAGCAACCCTCGGTAGATGAGACTGCTGTGAATACTTATCGCGCTATATATCTATCGAACTAGTGTAACAAGCGCTATGTTCTAACGCGTTCTTTCATAAAGGCAACGCAGCTTGATAAAAACGATGCTCTTGATAAACCGATTGTATGTAGCCAGTCTCCCCCTGTCTAGCGCCATACGGACACAAACCACACTCTGTAGCAATTTCGTGTAAGGAGATATCGGTAAAAACTGAAAGACGGCGGCAGCCTATCTTGTAAAATCATACATTCTTTTAACAAGCGGGACAGAAACCACTGGTCTGATCACACTTTTAAAGTCTCTTAACAGCCATGAATAACGCGAAATCGCTCATTTTTATGACGTACTACACACATTTTGATTTCGCTATTTCTCGTTTGTGCTCGTTAACGATAAATTTACATCACTCCCTTCGCGGTCCGAAGGGCAAAAATAAGAAATACCCTATAAATCTCTGTCTGTAGGACATCTACTATGAGCCAAACCGCTAGTTCGACCTTGAAGGGTCAGTGTATTGCCGAGTTCCTCGGTACTGGTCTACTCATCTTTTTTGGTGTGGGTTGTGTTGCTGCGTTGAAGTTGGCAGGCGCCAGTTTCGGGCAGTGGGAAATTAGTATTATTTGGGGCCTGGGTGTTGCCATGGCCATCTATTTGACAGCAGCAATCTCAGGTGCACACCTTAATCCGGCTGTAACCATCGCATTGTGGTTATTCGCCTGCTTTGATCGCCGTAAAGTTATTCCGTATATTTTGGCACAGGTTGCCGGCGCATTTTGTGCTGCCGCATTAGTGTATGGCCTCTACTACAACCTGTTCGTCGATTTTGAACAAACCCATCAGATGGTTCGCGGCAGCGCCGAGAGCTTGGATCTGGCGGGTATCTTCTCTACCTATCCAAATCCACACATTTCCGTTTTCCAGGCTTTCCTGGTTGAAACCGTGATTACCGCCATTCTGATGTGCCTGATTTTGGCACTGACTGACGATGGCAACGGTATTCCACGTGGCCCACTGGCTCCGCTGCTGATTGGTATTTTGATCGCCGTTATCGGTGCATCAATGGGGCCATTGACTGGCTTCGCGTTAAACCCAGCACGTGACTTTGGTCCAAAAACATTTGCTTATCTGGCAGGTTGGGGCGAAATCGCCTTCACTGGCGGGCGTGATATTCCTTACTTCTTGGTGCCAATCTTCGGGCCTATTGCTGGCGCATTGCTCGGTGCATTCGGTTATCGTGCGCTGATTGGCCGCCATTTGCCATGTGATGTGTGTGTGGCCGATGAAGAAGAAGAAACTACGGTCACGACCACAGAACATAAAGCATAAATATCGAATAATAGATTGAAATATACCCAAAGTCATTGGTGTGGCAGATAGGCAGCTAACCCCTGCGACTTCAAGCACTAAGGGTATAAATGGCAACTTAAAATGTGAGCTTATTATGACAACTGAAAATACGACTCCAAAAAAATATATTGTCGCGCTTGATCAAGGAACCACCAGCTCCAGAGCTGTGGTGATGGATCATGATGCTAATATCGTGAGTGTTTCTCAGCGCGAATTTACCCAAATCTACCCGAAAGCGGGTTGGGTCGAACATGACCCAATGGAGATCTGGGCAACGCAAAGTTCCACCCTGGTTGAAGTGCTGGCGAAAGCCGGTATCAGTTCTGATGAGATAGCCGGTATCGGCATCACCAACCAACGTGAAACCACCATTGTTTGGGATAAAGCGACCGGTAAGCCGGTGTATAACGCTATTGTCTGGCAGTGCCGTCGTACGGCTGATATCTGCGAAAAATTGAAGAAAGAGGGGCTGGAGGAGTACATTCGCCACAATACCGGCTTAGTGGTCGACCCTTACTTCTCCGGTACAAAAGTGAAATGGATCCTCGATAACGTAGAAGGCGCGCGTGAGCGTGCTGAGCGCGGCGAGTTGCTGTTTGGTACCGTGGATACCTGGCTGGTGTGGAACATGACACAGGGCCGCGTACACGTAACGGATTACACCAACGCATCACGTACCATGATGTTTAACATCCGCACCAAAGAGTGGGATGAACGTATGTTGGCGGCGCTGAACATTCCGCGCGCCATGCTGCCTGAAGTTCGCCCATCCTCAGAAATTTACGGCCAGACCAACATTGGTGGTAAAGGCGGGACGCGTATTCCTATCGCGGGGATCGCCGGTGATCAACAAGCGGCTTTGTTCGGCCAGCTTTGTGTGCAACCCGGTATGGCGAAAAACACCTATGGCACGGGCTGCTTCCTGCTGATGAACACAGGTACAGAAGCGGTTCAGTCTAATCATGGGCTGCTAACCACTATCGCCTGTGGCCCGCGCGGTGAAGTTAACTATGCACTGGAAGGTGCGGTATTTATCGGCGGCGCATCTATCCAATGGCTGCGTGATGAGCTGAAACTGATCAGTGATGCCACCGACTCCGAATACTTCGCGACTAAAGTGAAAGACAGCAACGGCGTGTACGTGGTGCCTGCCTTCACTGGGTTGGGTGCTCCTTATTGGGACCCGTATGCCCGTGGTGCGATTTTCGGCCTGACCCGTGGTGTTAACAGCAACCACATTATCCGCGCAACACTGGAGTCAATTGCTTACCAAACTCGTGATGTGCTGGATGCGATGCAAGCGGATTCCGGTGCTCGCCTGAAATCACTGCGTGTCGATGGCGGTGCAGTGGCCAACAACTTCCTGATGCAGTTCCAAGCCGATATTCTGGGCACACGCGTTGAGCGTCCGGCTGTGCGCGAAAGTACTGCGCTGGGTGCGGCATTCTTGGCGGGTCTGGCAACGGGCTTCTGGAATGATCTGGATGAAGTGAAAAGCAAGGCCACCATTGAGCGTGAATTCCGCCCAGGGATTGAAACCACTGAACGCGATTTCCGCTACAAAGGTTGGAAGAAAGCCGTGGCCCGTGCTCAGGCATGGGAAGAGCACGAAGAGTAACGGTCCGCCTGTTTTACGCTGAACGTGTTTTGCAATCAACGCGCTATCGTCCCCCGATGGCGCGTTTTTTTTATGTGCTCACTGCTGCGCCTTAACCCCTTTACGACTTCAACCGCGAAGGGTGGTAGAATTCCCGCCCATACTCAATTCAAATCTTCCATTCCGCAATCAACAGGTCTAACCATGAAACGTGAATTAGCCATCGAGTTCTCCCGTGTTACCGAAGCTGCCGCGCTGGCAGGTTATAAGTGGCTGGGTCGAGGCGATAAAAATGCCGCCGACGGCGCGGCTGTACAGGCCATGCGCATTATGCTCAATCAGGTCAATATTGATGGGCAGATTGTTATCGGTGAAGGCGAAATCGATGAAGCGCCGATGCTGTTTATCGGTGAACACGTCGGCACGGGTCAAGGGGATGCTGTTGATATCGCGGTTGACCCCATTGAGGGTACTCGCATGACCGCCATGGGGCAGGCTAATGCATTGGCAGTGCTGGCGGTGGGCGATAAAGGCACATTTTTACATGCGCCGGATATGTATATGGAGAAGCTGGTGGTTGGCCCAGGCGCGAAAGGGGCTATCGACCTTAGCTTGTCGCTGGAACAGAACCTGCGCAATGTCGCCAATAAGCTGAATAAGCCCTTGGTGGAGTTAACCGTCATTACACTAGCCAAACCACGTCATGACGGTATCATCGCCGAAATGCAGCAACTTGGCGTCAAAGTCTTCGCCATTCCGGATGGCGACGTTGCGGCCTCCATTCTGACCTGCATGCCAGAAAGCGAGGTGGATGTGATGTACTGCATCGGCGGTGCGCCTGAAGGGGTTATCTCTGCTGCGGTGATCCGTGCATTGGATGGCGATATGCAAGGCCGTTTATTGCCGCGCCATCAGGTGAAAGGTGATAACGAAGAAAACCGCCGCATGGGTGAGCAAGAGTTGGCACGTTGTAAATCTATGGGTATCGAAGCGGGTAAAGTCTTGTTACTAGGGGATATGGCCCGCAATGACAACGTCATTTTCTCCGCCACTGGGATTACCAAAGGTGACCTGCTGGAGGGGATTTATCGCAAAGGGAACATGGCGACCACTGAAACTCTGCTGATCCGCGGCAAATCCCGCACCATTCGCCGCATCCGCTCGACCCATTTCTTGGATCGCAAAGACCCGTCATTACACGAGTTCTTACTGTAATTCGGCTCAGGAAATGTCAGTAAAAAAACGGGTACTGCATTGAGTACCCGTTTTAGTCCCAACATTTTCAATCGCTTAAACGCGATGCTCTTGCGGTTGCATCCGATGGGATAACGGCCACCAACAGAGCAAAATCAAAATCGCCATGGCGAACATCAGCAACCCCAGACTAAATTGACCCGTTTGCGGCAGCATGGCTGATAACCACGTCGCCAGCCCTGATCCCACATTCTGTAGCCCGCCGACCAATGCCCCCGCCGCGCCCGCCAGATAAGGGAAAGGCTCCATCGCTCCGGTGGTGGCCAGTGGGAATAACATCCCTGCGCCAAAGAAGAAGAGCGCCGCCGGTATCACCAACGTCCAGATATTCATCACACCAAACCAGCCCGGAATCCACATCATCAACCCGGCTAACAAGCAGCTGATAACCGAATGCCACATCAGGCTATGGAAGGTTTTGCCGTCGCGACCGGCATACCATGCGCCAAAAAATGCCGCTGGAATCGGTAGGATAAACAGAATACTGACAGTCACGCCGCTTAGCCCAAGCACGCCGCCCATCAACACCCCCGCACTGGCCTCAAACACGGCAATCCCCGCCAATGCGCCAATCAGCATCACCAAATAGCAGCTAAAGGCGCTATCAGATAACAACAGACGGAAGCTGGCTAACATTCGCCGTTTTTCGGTTTGCTGCGGACGGGTTTCTGGCAGCCAGCGGAACATACAAAATGCGATACTACCGCATAAAAACAGCAGAAATGCGTAGCAAGCGCGCCAGCCAAACAGATTCGCCAACACCCCGCCGATAACCGGAGCCATTAGCGGGCTGACCAGAATCCCCATGTTTAACATGCTGTTGGCGTAACGTAAGGCGGTGCCGGAATAGAGGTCACGCGGCATGGTTCGCGCCATCACCCCCGCGACACCTGTCCCCATGCCTTGCAAAGCGCTGGCCGCTACCAGCATGGTCAAGCTACCAGCCAGCCACGCCCCTAATGCGCCTAACATAAAAATCATCATGCCCGCCAGAATGACGGGGCGACGGCCAATCCGGTCGGAGAGCGGGCCATAAATCAGCTGTGAGAAGCCATAGGTCAGCAAGTAGGCCGCCATCACGCGCTGCACCACACCCGTACGAACGGATAAATCACGGGCGATATCCGCGATAACCGGCACATAGATCGTTTGCGCCATCTGACCCACGGCAACCAACAGGATCAACATCACCAGCAGGTGAAAATTCTCTATTTTTTTCATTATCTTAATGCGTCAATTAGCCGTAATACGTGCCGTTTTTTGCGGCACACCTCACTATCGGCGCATAAGCTAACAAATTTAGATTTTTTAGCGAGTCAGCACGACATATTGCAAAGTCGGCGACTGGCAGATAAAACCACCACTGACGTAAACTAAAGTGTCCAAATTCACAGTGGCGGCGTAAATCTGCTAAGTAAAACAGCGCTATAACATTTAATCGATAATACTTTTTAGCCAAATCCCCTAAAATACCCCCTGCGCTTTTGGCATGACTTCTAATGGGGACCATAACGATGGCTGAATGGGTTAGTGGCAAGATTACTCACGTCGAGCACTGGACAGACGCGCTGTTCAGTATTCGGGTCAATGCACCCGTCGATCCCTTTACCGCCGGTCAATTTGCCAAGCTGGCATTAGATATTAATGGCGAGCGGGTACAACGGGCCTACTCTTACGTCAATGCACCGAGCGACGACAATCTGGAGTTCTATCTGGTCACTGTGCCGGAAGGGAAACTCAGTCCAAGGTTGGATCAACTGGCCGTGGGCAGTGAAGTGATGGTGACCAAACAGGCCGCAGGTTTCTTCGTGCTGGACGAAATACCGGATTGCGATACTTTATGGATGCTGGCAACGGGCACCGCTATTGGCCCCTATCTCTCTATCTTGCAGGAAGGGCGCGATCTTGAGCGCTTCAAGCATGTGGTATTGGTCCATGCGGCACGTTTTGCCCGTGATCTCAGCTACTTGCCATTGATGCAACAGCTGGAGCAGCGCTATAACGGCAAGCTCCGCATCCAGACCGTGGTGAGTCGCGAGCGATCTCCCGGCTCGTTGACCGGCAGGGTGCCAGCATTGATTGAAAATGGCTCACTGGAAGCGGCGGTTGGTTTGAGTATTGACGCGAAGGATAGTCATGTGATGCTGTGCGGTAACCCGCAAATGGTGCGAGACACCCAGCAATTGCTGAAAGAACAACGTGAGATGCGCAAACATTTGCGCCGTAAACCGGGGCATATGACCAGCGAGCAGTACTGGTAAGTGCTGATGATCTCGCTATTGGCGGTCGGTGGGCATAAATAACATACCCACTGACCTAACCATCGAACTCAAAGATTAACGTCTGACCGCTAAAATTAGCCGGTATTACGCATCCCCGCCGCGACACCCGCGATGGTCACCATCAATGCCTGCTCAACGCGGGCATCCGGGTGTTCTTGCTGGCGCGAACGGTGCAACAGCTCCGCTTGCAGCACGTTCAGCGGGTCGGTATACACGTTACGTAACGCGATAGACTCCGCAATCCACGGCAAATCAGCCATCAAGTGATCATCGTTGGCAATTGCCAGCACCACTTTAATGTCCGCTTCCAACTGATCACGGAGTTGCTGACCTAGCGGCCACAAAGATTTATCTACCAAACGCTGATCGTAATACTCTGCCAGCCACAAATCGGCTTTGGCGAACACCATCTCCAGCATACCAATGCGGGTCGAGAAGAACGGCCAGTCACGGCACATGGTGGCGAGCGCATCGCGCTTACCGGCATCAATCGCTTTTTGTAAACCGGCTCCGGCACCCAACCAAGCGGGCAGCATCAGGCGGTTTTGTGTCCAGGCGAAGATCCATGGAATGGCACGTAAGCTCTCAACACCGCCGTTCGGGCGACGTTTGGCTGGGCGTGAACCCAGTGGCAGCTTACCTAACTCCAGCTCAGGCGTGGCAGAGCGGAAGTAAGGGACAAATTCTGGATTTTCGCGCACATAGCCGCGATACATATTGCAGGATGCATTCGACAGAATTTCCATCACCTCAACCCACTCTTTCTTCGGCTCTGGCGGTGGGAGCAGATTGGCTTCCAGAATGGCACCGGCGTACAGCGCCAGACTGCTGATGGTGACTTCTGGCAGACCAAACTTAAAGCGAATCATCTCGCCTTGTTCAGTCACACGTAAACCGCCTTTCAGGCTGCCCGGAGGCTGAGAGAGCAGTGCGGCGTGAGCAGGTGCGCCACCGCGACCGATAGAACCGCCACGGCCATGGAACAGCGTCAGGGAGATCCCCGCTTTCTCACAGGTTTTGATCAAAGAATCCTGCGCACGATATTGCGCCCAAGACGCTGCCATCACACCGGCATCTTTCGCCGAGTCAGAATAGCCAATCATCACCATCTGCTTGCCTTGGATCAGGCCGCGATACCAGTCGATGCTCAGCAACTGCGTCATCACGTCGTCAGCGTTGTTCAGGTCATCGAGGGTTTCGAACAGAGGAGCTACCGGCAGGGTGAACGGGCAACCCGCTTCTTTCAGCAGCAAATGTACTGCCAGCACGTCCGATGGCACTTTCGCCATGGAGATAACATAGGCAGCGATTGAGCCTTCCGGTGCTTCAGCAATCACCCGACAGGTTTCCAGCACTTCCTGCGTATCGGCGCTCGGCTCCCATTTCAGTGGGACCAGTGGGCGTTTGGAGTTCAATTCGCGGATCAGGAAGGCTTGTTTGTCCGCTTCGGACCAGCTCTCATAATCGCCGAGGCCCAGATAGCGGGTTAACTCTGCAATGGCGTCAGTGTGGCGAGTGCTTTCCTGGCGCACATCGATACGCACCAATGGCACGCCAAAGCAGCGCACACGGCGCAGGGTATCCAGCAACTGACCGTTGGCGATAATCTCCATGCCGCAGGCTTTCAAGGATTGATAGCAGGCGTAGAGCGGATCCCACAGTTGGTCATTGCTGACCAGCAAATCAGTCGGCGGTAAGACCCGCTCGCCTTTCAGCCGTTTTTCCAGATAAACCTGGGTATTGGTCAACTGAGTACGGACGCGCTTCATCAGCTCGCGATAAGGTTCCGGCACCTCGTCGCCACCGGCCAGCTCACGCAGTTCCGGCGTGCACTCCGACATTGACAGCTCTGATACCAGCACTTGGATATCACGCAGGAACAGATCAGTGGCTTTCCAGCGGCTCAGCAGCAGCACGTGGCGGGTGATTTCAGCGGTCACATTCGGGTTACCGTCGCGGTCGCCACCCATCCATGAAGTAAAGCGAATCGGCACGGCTTCAACTGGCAAACGGTAATCGAGGGAGTTCTGCAACTGCTCGTTAAACTCGCGCAAGAAAGCGGGTACGCCTTCCCATAGGCTGTTTTCGACCACAGCAAAGCCCCATTTGGCTTCATCCACTGGGGAAGGGCGAATTTTACGAATTTCGTCGGTATGCCATGATTGTGCAACCAACTGCCGTAAACGACGCATGATCTTGTTGCGTTCGTAATCGGCCAAGTCATTGTGATCCAACTGGCTCAGGCAGGTGTTCACTTCCACCAGTTTATGGATCAAAGTACGGCGAGTAATCTCGGTTGGGTGAGCGGTCAACACCAGTTCGATGGATAAATCATCAACCGCGCTGCGCATATCTTGCTCGCTCAGCTTTTTATCTTTTAAGCGGGTGAACAGTTGGGCCAGGGCTTCCGGGTTACTTGCTGCTTCACCATGTGGCGAAATACTGTGGTATTGCTCTGCCGTATTCGTCAAATTGAGGAATTGGCTAAAAGCACGGGCTACCGGCAGTAACTCGTCGTTGGACAGATTTTGCAGCGTGGTCAGCAGTTCCTGACGGCTCGCCTCATTACCAGCACGCGAAGATTTAGATAATTTACGGATGGTTTCTACCCGATCAAGAATGTGCTCGCCGAGCGCTTCCTTGATGGTTTCCCCGAGTAGTTTGCCGAGCATACTGACGTTACTTCGCATTGCGGAATATTGTTCGTTCATATGACCCCTGACCTATTATCCCCTTCGTCCTTGACGCCGCAGGGGGTTAGCGACGTTCACTCACCCTAAGCACTTACTGATGTAAGCTCATCGAGATTCGTTCACTTGCTGCCGACCTGTAACGCCAATGACTTCGGGTATAAACTTTTATGGTTTCTTTTTGTAAATTAATTTCACCCAAAAGGCTGAGATGGACAATTCCACTCGCCACGTTCAATTCCATACCCCAATTGACACTATTTTCAGCAAAAAAACATCAATTTTAGGGATATTTCTGAAATTTAATTACCGAGGTTAGGTTATCAGTCTGGCTTATGGACAATATTGATCCGCCTACCTCATTAGGGTTATTTCTGCTGGCAGAAATGGTCAACTAACTGACCAATCAGCTCGCGAGTTGGCTCAATAAACGCCATATCAATAAATTCATCCGGTTGATGGGCCTGATTGATCGAGCCTGGCCCCAACACCAATGTTGGGCAAACTTGCTGAATAAATGGCGCTTCGGTGCAGTAGTTCACCACCGCCGTGCGCTCACCCAATAATTTTTCGATAACCCCCACCATATGGTGATCTGTCGGGCATTCATAGCCAGGAATCGGCGGATGCAGCTCATCAATGCTCAAGCGACCCGGCCAGCGTTGGCTGACTGGCGCGAGCGCTTCGGTCATCAATTCATCCAGATCACTTAATGTCAGACCCGGTAACGGGCGGATATCCATATGTAATTCACAGCAAGCACAAATACGGTTTGCAGCATCACCGCCGTTGATATGACCGAAATTCATCGTCGGATAAGGGATGGTGAACGCTGGATTGTGGTAACGCTCTTGCAGTGTGGTGCGCAGCTTCATGAGCTCGGTAATGGATTCATGCATCAAATCAATGGCATTGACGCCACGCGCCGGATCACTGGAATGGCCAGACTGGCCGGTAATGCGGATCGCGCTGGAAATATGCCCTTTGTGCGCCCGCACCGGTTGCAGTGAGGTAGGTTCGCCAATAATGGCAAAGTCAGGGCGTAACTGGCTGGAGGCGGCAAAGTAGCGCGCGCCTGCCATGGTGGTCTCTTCATCAGCGGTTGCCAGAATATACAGCGGCTTACTCAGCTGGCTGGCATCGATATCGCGTACCGCATCCAGAATAAAGGCAAAAAAGCCTTTCATATCGGCGGTGCCTAAACCATATAACTTGTTATCGTGCTCTGTCAGCGTGAAGGGATCACGGGTCCAACGCCCCTCATCATAAGGCACAGTATCGGTATGCCCGGCCAGCAGTAATCCGCCATTGCCTTCGCCAATGCTGGCAAGCAGGTTAAATTTGTGGCGTGTATCGGGTACTGGTTGGATTTCGATACGAAAACCCAAATCAGCAAACCATCCGGCCAACAAGTTGATTAACGCCTCATTGCTTTGATCGAGGGCGCTATCGGTCGCGCTGATCGATGGCGTGGCGATTAACGCCCGATACAGCTCAATAAATGGAGGTAATTTCATCTTCACTGTTGACAGCCTTTGGTTAGGATAGTATCAATATTCATGCAATAATTATGAATAAAAATACATTAAGCTTAAGCGTAAGGGAACCTAAAAACACCCTTAAACTTACGAAAATGTCAATGCTCAATCACGTGGGGAACAGTAAAACCTTGCTGACCACCCAAATGCCGGTTTTGACTACTTATGTCTTTATACCCGATTACATTGAGGTGAACTGAACCCATGCTAAATACGCTGATTGTTGGTGCCAGCGGCTATGCCGGAGCGGAGCTTACGGCTTACCTAAATCGTCACCCACATATGAACATAACCGCTTTAGCGGTTTCAGCGCAAAGTGCAGATGCAGGAAAATTACTTTCTGACCTGCATCCGCAGCTCAAAACCATCATTGATCTTCCGCTGCAACCCTTGGTGGATGTGGCTCAGATGGCAAAAGGCGTTGATGTGGTGTTCCTCGCCACAGCCCATGAAGTCAGCCACGATTTGGCCCCGCAATTTTTGGCTGCGGGCTGCGTAGTGTTTGATCTCTCTGGTGCATACCGGGTTCAGGACGCGGCGTTTTACACTCAATATTACGGTTTTGAACATCAGCATGCTGATTGGTTAGACAAAGCGGTATATGGGCTGGCTGAATGGCAGGCCGAAGAGATTAAGCAGGCACAATTGATTGCCGTCCCTGGCTGCTATCCAACCGCCTCACAACTGGCGCTGAAGCCGTTGGTCGATGGCGGCTTGCTCAATGAAGCACAATGGCCAGTGATTAACGCCGTCAGTGGCGTCAGCGGTGCGGGGCGTAAAGCCAGCATCGGTAACAGTTTTTGCGAAGTGAGCTTGCAACCCTACGGCTTGTTTAACCATCGTCATCAGCCGGAGATTGTTGCTCATCTCGGTACGCCGGTGATTTTCACCCCGCACTTGGGGAATTTCGCGCGCGGCATTTTGGCGACCATCACTTGTCGCCTGAAAGCCGGTGTCACGGCGGAAGATATCGCCGAGGCGTACCACAACGCGTATCAAGATAAACCGCTGGTGCGGCTATATAAGCAAGGTGTACCGGCACTAAAAGCCGTGGTCGGCCTGCCTTTCTGTGATATTGGTTTCTCTGTACAGGGCGAGCATTTAATCATTGTCGCGACAGAAGACAACCTGCTGAAAGGCGCAGCGGCGCAGGCCGTACAATGCATGAATATCCGTTTTGGCTTTACGGAAACCCAGTCCCTATTGTGAGTCGCAAAGGGGCGGTAACCGAGCCAGAGTGGGCAGAGACAGATACTTTATCCAATTATATTGAGGCGAAACATGATGAACCCGTTGGTCATTAAATTAGGTGGCGTGTTGCTGGACAGCGAAGAAGCGCTGGAACGCCTGTTTACTGCATTAGTGACCTATCGTGAGAAGCATGAGCGCCCGCTTGTGATTATGCACGGTGGTGGCTGTCTGGTTGATGACCTGATGAAAAAACTCGCATTGCCGGTGGTGAAGAAAAATGGCCTGCGTGTGACGCCGGCTGACCAGATTGACATTATCACTGGCGCACTGGCAGGAACCGCCAACAAAACGCTGCTGGCTTGGGCGGTAAAACATCAGATTAATGCCGTTGGTCTCTGTCTGGGTGATGGCAATACTGTTTCGGTCACGCCGCTGGATGCAGAGCTGGGACATGTGGGTAAAGCACAACCAGGCTCACCGACCTTGGTGCAAACCTTGTTGGCAGCGGATTACATGCCAATCATCAGCTCAATTGGTATCACTGTAGATGGCAAACTGATGAATGTGAATGCCGACCAGGCGGCAACCGCACTGGCGGCGACACTGGGGGCGGATCTGATTCTGCTGTCTGATGTGAGCGGCATTCTGGATGGTAAAGGCCAGCGAATTGCTGAAATGACGGCACAGAAAGCCGAGCAATTAATTGCCCAAGGAATTATTACTGATGGCATGATTGTTAAAGTGAATGCTGCGCTGGATGCCGCACGCTCATTGGGCCGCCCGGTGGATATCGCCAGCTGGCGTCATGCCGATCAACTGCCAGCACTGTTTAACGGCGTGCCAATTGGTACACGTATTCTGGCGTAACGGGCTATTATCTCCATATCAAAACGATTTTTATTCAGAACTTAGGGAAGCAAGATTATGGCATTGTGGGGCGGACGGTTTAGTCAGGCAGCAGATCAGCGTTTTAAGCAATTCAATGATTCACTGCGGTTTGATTACCGACTGGCAGAGCAGGATATCATTGGTTCTGTTGCTTGGTCGAAAGCACTGGTCACGGTGGGTGTATTAACGGCTGCTGAGCAGTTACAACTTGAGCAGGCACTCTCAGTCTTGTTGGAAGAGGTGCAGTCCGATCCACAGGCCATTTTGACCAGTGATGCGGAAGATATCCATAGCTGGGTTGAAACCAAACTGATTGGCAAAGTGGGCGATTTAGGCAAAAAACTGCACACTGGGCGTAGCCGTAACGATCAGGTCGCGACTGATCTAAAATTGTGGTGCAAACTCCAGATAACCGAATTAAAAACTGCTGTACAGCAGTTGCAGCAAGCGCTGGTTATCACCGCTGAAGCCAATCAGGATGCGGTGATGCCGGGTTATACCCACTTGCAACGCGCCCAACCAGTGACCTTTGCGCACTGGTGTCTGGCCTACGTCGAAATGCTCGCCCGTGATGAAAGTCGCCTGCAAGATACCCTAAGACGCCTTGATGTCAGCCCGCTAGGCAGTGGCGCATTGGCGGGAACGGCGTATGCCATTGACCGCGAACAACTGGCGGGTTGGTTAGGTTTTGCTTCCGCAACTCGCAACAGTCTCGATAGCGTGTCTGACCGCGACCACGTGCTGGAATTACTCTCCGATGCCAGTATCGGTATGGTGCATCTGTCGCGTTTTGCAGAAGACTTAATCTTCTTCAACAGTGGCGAAGCGGCGTTTGTCGACTTATCTGATCGCGTAACCTCAGGCTCTTCCCTGATGCCGCAAAAGAAAAACCCGGATGCCTTGGAATTAATCCGTGGTAAGTGTGGTCGAGTCCAAGGTGCATTGACCGGGATGATGATGACGCTAAAAGGCTTGCCTTTGGCTTATAACAAAGACATGCAAGAAGATAAAGAAGGGCTGTTTGATGCGCTGGATACCTGGCTCGACTGCCTACATATGGCCGCGCTGGTATTGGATGGCATTCAGGTCAAACGCCCACGTTGCAAAGAAGCGGCTGAGCAGGGCTATGCCAACGCCACTGAACTGGCGGACTATCTGGTCGCCAAAGGCGTGCCATTCCGCGAAGCGCACCACATAGTGGGTGAGGCGGTGGTTGAAGCTATTCGTCAGGGTAAAGCATTAGAAGCGTTATCACTCAGTGACTTGCAGAAGTTCAGTGCAATCATTGGCGATGATGTGTATCCGATCCTGGCGCTGCAATCCTGTCTGGATAAACGTGTCGCTAAAGGTGGGGTTTCACCACAGCAGGTGGCTTCGGCGATTGCTGAGGCTAAAGCGCGCCTGTTTTAGTTCGCCGAGTATTAATATCGATAATGGGTCACTTTTACAGTGGCCCATTTTGTTTATAGGCACTTAATTATATGTTCTCGCTGCTAATCATCCGATTTAGAAAAAATTAATTAACGTTACAGCAACGCTTATTTAGTGATTATTTAAACTTTCTATAAAATCAATATTCTCAGTTACATACTGTTTTATACTTAAATCTCATTGAGTTTATAACCTCAAATGATTATGATAATCATTATCAATTGGTGGCGTAGCAGTAAAACCTCGACTAGCATTAATAGATTAAAGAAACTCAACACAATTTTAATAGCTGGAAAGCTTAATCGGAAATATTAATTTATCCACTAATATAAAATTTCTGCTTATTTTTTATATTTAACTTTCTTTTGTGTGGGTTAATTTATTTGTCTGTTTTATAGCAAATAATAACATATTATTTACCCGAAAATCCTATTATTCGGCACGGTGTTATATTGCCAAAATCATCGTAAATTTCATTAAGATAATAATTAGCATATGTATTGTTTTGTATTAATAAGGATGAGATATCATAAATGGATAATATAGTTGGGAATGGAAAAAAAGCAATAATCTCGATGAATAAAATCACACTAGGTCTATTTTTGGCGCTGACAACGCAAGGGTATTCAGAGAGTGTTAAAGCAGAGACCACAGTGGCAGTGCCGAATAAAAATGACATGGTGTTGGATAAGCTCAAAGTCGAGGAGGCGAGCAATGCGCATGAGGGTGACTGGGTCTATGATGAAATTCGCTCAGTCAGTGAAATCTCCCGTGAAGAGATGGATAACCGCCCAGCACGTCACGCCGCGGATATATTAGAGCAAACATCGGGAGTCTACTCCAGCGTTAGCCAGCAAGACCCTGGGTTGTCGGTCAATATCCGTGGCATGCAGGATTATGGCCGCATCAATATGAATATTGACGGTATGCGCCAGAATTTTATGAAAAGCGGTCATGGGCAACGCCATGGTGTAATGTATATCGACCCAGAAATATTGAGTAATGTCGTGATTGAAAAGGGTGCCTCCAGTGGTATTGGCGGTGCAGGCGTTATTGGTGGGATTGCCACTTTTAAGACTATCAATGCCAGTGATTTTCTCGAACCGGGCAAAGAGATTGGCGGTAAAGTCCGCGTAATAACCGGTGATAACGGCACTCAGTTTATTGGTAGCGCGGCACTGGCGGTGGGGAATGAATATGGTGATATATTATTGGCTGCCAGTGAACGTAATTTGAAAGAGTACTGGCCGGGAAATAAAGGTAATATTGGTAAAATTCGTTTTGGAGCCGGTTCAACAAAACTTGGTGATGCAATAAAAAATGTTAAAGTAGAATTTACCAACTATAAAATGCATTCGCAGTTGGCAAAAATTGGCTGGAATATATCCCCCGATCAGCGCTTAGTATTTAATTATCTGCAAGCGCAAATACATAGCCCGAATGCCGGCATGTTCACTAAGATTTATAATAAGGCAGATCCGTACCGTACTGCACGATTTGGCTGGATAAGCAGCAGCGTAAGTGATGTGATGAATAGTAATATCGGGCTGGATTATAACCTAAAGCCGGAGCATATCGCCTGGCTAGATATGACGGCAAAAATTTATTACGTTGATACTGATGATAAAACCGATACCCATAATGCAAGTGCCGTTTTCCGCGATCCATTCTGGACACAAACCCGTTTAACGACTCACGGGTTACAACTGCAAAATACCAGCTTATTTACCCCCGCCGATCAACATCAATTCCGTATTAATTATGGTCTGGAGTGGTTTAGTGACCGCTCTAGGGGCAACTCAACCCACCCGACAATGCAGGGGGTTACGCCACCGGGCAAACGTACGATTACCAGTACCTTTGCGCAGCTTAATTACGATTACAATAACTGGTTACGTTTGGACGGTGGCTTGCGTTACGATCAATTCCGTTTGCAAGGCGATACTTGGATGTGGACCGATATATCACTCCACACCCGAGATAATCCCTGCCGCAAGGTACCGAAAGGTCCTTCATGTTATGCAACCGTTTCTGAAAAAATGACTTGGGATGTGGATCGCCGTGAACGACAGCTTTCGCCAACGTTGGCGATGGGGATCAAGCCCGGGGTGCAGTGGCTGGAGTTCTTTGGCAATTACGGTAAATCATGGCGGCCCCCGGCGATCACTGAAGTGCTAGCTACCGGCAGTGCACATGGACACGGTTGGATTTTGCCGAATCCTATTCTGGCGGCGGAGCACGCCAAAGCTTGGGAGGCGGGTCTTAATATTCAGCACCAGAATCTGTTTATCAATGAAGATCGTTTGGTTGCCAAGCTGGCATACTTTGATACTCGCGTGACTAATTATATAAACCTTGAATTATCTAAGCGGAAACCAAAGCTTGGTGATGTTTCTTTTGCTAATGCTACCTACATTAATAATTTACTAAAAACCCAATTTCGCGGACTAGAATATCAGTTAAATTATGATGCAGGTTTTATTTATACCAATTTAAATTATACCAGAATGATTGGCGTGAATAGTATTTGCTCAAAATATGCTTGGTTAGGCGGTGTGCAGGGAGTCATACGAGATAAAAATAATAATTATTATGCTACTGAATTTGGTGCGGTAGATAATTTCGTGGTTTGTAAGAAGGCAAATAATCTATTTGGTTCTTCAGCATATTTACCCGGTGATCGTGGCAGTTTAACTTTAGGTGGAAGAATATTTGATCAAAAGCTGGATCTCGGCACTATTATCCGTTATAACAAAGGACGTCAGGATGATACGGTGCTAAGTAGTGATGGCAATGTTAATGTCGCTTATGTCGCCGACTGGCCTAAATATACTATATTTGATGTTTATGCCAGTTATAAGCTAACAAATAATTTAATTTTACGTAGCTCAATAGAAAATATAACCAATCGAGCCTATATTGTTAGTTATGGTGATTCACTCTCTTTCTCCCCAAATCGGGGCCGAACGATTCAGGGTGGGTTTGAATATAAGTTTTAATTATTTAAATAAAATATTCAATATGCACTATTAATGTAGATATAAAATTTTAGTCTTCAGGTGAGATAATAAATCTCGCCTGTGGGTCACGGTGACTCAATGAAGAGTCACATATTCGTTGTTAAATAATATAAGGAAATTATTATGACAGTAACAATAAAATATGACAGCCAATTTGCTGATTACACTCTCACTTCTTATACTCACGAGTGGGCAGAAAAACATGGGGATATCACAGAGGTAGCGAGAACAGCACGAAAGTATGGCCAGTTTGAAGGTGGTTCTGCTTTTGAAGGCACCAAATATATTCTACCAAGCTCCCATAACGGTGGCACTGGGATGGTTGTAGAGGGTGACTTAAAGTACTCCTTTATGCCCCAGCATACTTTCTTCGGCAAAATGGAAAGTTTGGAGTTGGGTGAAGGTATAATCAATAACCCTGACGGTGTTGGTCAACAGTTGAGTGAAGTGCAACTGAAATTGAGCGGCTTGGATATCACCGGTGAATTTGACCCTGCAAAACAAATGTCAGAGAACCACGAAGGTGAAATGCATAAAGCTACCTATGGCTTAATGAGAGGCAACGCAGATCCATTATTGGAAATACTCAAAGCCAAAGGCATTGAAACAACGACACCACTGAAAGACATGGCGATCGCCAGCCAGTTTACTGACACTATGGCCGATGCACCAATTGTTGATACTGTTGGGGTATATGAGGATAGCGAAGGAATGCTGATGGCAGCCTAAGGCTGATTGCAGTCTTAGGGAGACAGCCAGGAAAGGATTTTCTGGCTGGGTAAAGTGGATCACCGCTGTACTCTAGGTGACTCTGTATATGGCTATGGTGGTGGTTCATTTTATTTTAAATAAAATCGTGATTAAACTATTTAGATTGTTTTCAAATATAAATTTTTATTGGTTAATATAGCTCAATAATGAGTGTTATATTCTTGAATAAGGAATGTCACTATGATTAATGAAAATAGTATAAGTATAAGTATAAGTTTTGGCCCTAAAGTTGGGAGTAATACTCTCGGTCAGTACAGTGAGGAGTTTAATATTGGAAGCGTTAGTCAAACAACAACAACCAATAATAATGGGAGTGCCGCAGAGACAATCCAAGCCCTAGAGTCAGCCAAACAAGCAGAGGCATTAGCCAGAATGTGTGATTGCTCGACTAATGACACAGTTGGCTACGAGTTTATTGGAATCAATAAAAATGGTAGCTGCAAAAGTGACCATGAGATGATTATCAAAGGAAAAGTCAAAGAGGGAATAATGTATTCAAATGCACCTCAACATACTTTTTACGGCGAGATAGATAGTGTGTTGCTAGGTAAAGGTTTTAGCCCTAGCTCTAATGGTATGAACATTGATGAACTGCATTTGAAATTTAGTGGGTTGAATATTACCAGCCAATTTGATGCTAGTAAGACAATGGCTGAAAACCACCAAGGCAAGGTTCATAAGGTTATTGACGGATTAATAAGAGGTGATATCAATCCGTTAATGGAAATAATTCAGAGCGCAGGTATTGATATGAATACAGCGATTAAAGATCTGGACATTGCCAAACCGTACGACTCTATTATTGATATACCAATGAGTAACACTGTGGGTGTAGTGGATGATAGCGAAGCATTATTAGCCGCTTAACAAAATCAACCGCAAGGTTATTTTTTGAACTGGATAGGTAATGTCATCGACATTCAATTGGAGCATATATATTGGCGGTATTTTAGATTGCCATAGCTTTGAAAGTTGAAAAACAAACAACCTGAACTTAAATCTGACTGTCACGTTACTTTCAGTATGGAAATGGACGCCATGGAATTTAGCAAAACTCCCTCCGGTCATTCGTCGGCTTCTCCGACTATTCTCTCTGTCCTAGCCGATCACAAAAAAAGCCTTTGGGGTATCGGACTCTTTACTGCGGTAATAAATTTACTGATGTTGGCCCCGGCGATTTATATGCTGCAAGTTTATGATCGCGTTCTTGCTTCAGCTAATACCATGACATTATTGATGCTCACTATTCTGGTGCTCGGCATATTTGCATTTATTGGTTTATTAGAGTGGGTTCGCAGTGCCGTCGTGATCCGTTTGGGAACGCGCATTGATATGCAACTGAATCAACAGGTGTTTAATGCTGCTTTTGCTTCCCAACTTATGGGCCATAAAGCGCCAGCGGCCCAAGCATTGAATGATCTCACCTCTTTACGTCAGTTTGCCACGGGCAACGCACTCTTCGCTTTCTTTGATGCACCCTGGTTCCCCCTTTATTTACTGGTGATTTTTCTGCTCCACCCTTGGCTCGGTGCATTAGCCACTGCGGGAGCTTGCTTGTTGATTTTCCTCGCTTGGCTTAACCAAAAAGTGTGTAAAAAACCACTGAAAGCTGCATCCATCATCACTTCGCAAGCCACCCAGCAGGCGAATGCAAATTTACGGAATGCAGACTCTATTGAAGCGATGGGGATGCTAAAAGCGCTGCGCGGGCGCTGGCTGAAGCAGCATTCCCACTTTCTTTATCAGCAGAATCTTGCCAGTGATAAGAGTAGCCGAGTGACCGCGATATCCAAATCTAGCCGTCAGGCGCTGCAATCAATGATGCTCGGGCTAGGCGCATTACTGGTTATTGATGGTGCTATTACAGCGGGAGTCATGATTGCGGGATCAATTTTAATCGGGCGCGTATTAAGCCCTATTGATCAACTCATCGCCGTCTGGAAGCAGTGGAATCATGCGCGGTTGTCCTACCTGCGCCTCACCGATTTGTTAGCTCAACACCCGCCGGTAAACACGGGCATGCTTCTCTCCCCACCGACAGGGAAGCTAAGTGTGACACAGCTGACTGTTTGCAAACCAGGCACTCATACTCCGGTATTACAGTCCATCAATTTTGAGTTGCAACCCGGTGATATTTTGGGTGTTTTGGGGCCATCAGGCAGTGGCAAATCCACCTTGGCAAAACTGTTGGTCGCCTGTAAACCCGCCTTTAGCGGCTCGGTTCGCTTGGACAGTGCTGATCTTTCGCAATGGGATAAAACTCGCTTAGGGGAGTTTATTGGCTACCTGCCGCAAGATATCCAGCTGTTTCGTGGGTCGATTGCTGAAAATATCTCGCGCTTTGGTCAGATTGATACCGAAAAAGTCATCGCAGCAGCGAAATTCGCTGATGTGCACGACCTAATCCTGCATATGCCGCAAGGGTATGACACTCAACTCGGTGATGACGGTGAGGGGCTATCCGGCGGCCAGCGTCAACGAATTGCCTTGGCACGAGCCATGTACGGTATGCCACGGCTTATCGTGTTAGATGAACCCAACGCCAGCTTGGATAAAGAGGGTGAGAAGGCCCTACTGGCAAGCATTATCCAGCTAAAACAACAGGGTAGCACCATTGTGATGATTACCCACAAGCCAGAGTTATTATCCGGCAGTGACTATCTGTTGTTTCTCAATAATGGGCGGATGGAGTTGTTTGATCGTACTCAGGCTGTTTTACAGGGTGCTAAGGATAAGCCTAACGCTGATGTAAAAGCATTTAACAGTAAAAAGAGTTGGGGCAACGGTATGTCATATGGCGTTACACCCGCTCGCACGGCATCACAAAAATCATGATGTTAAATAGACAAACCACGGATGGGAGGTAACCGATGTCACCTGAAACAACTCATGACCCGGCGACAGCGGTGGGCAACCAGCAGCAAAGCCCACAATCAGTGCAAACCAATAGCGGGCAATATCTCAGCCTTGGTGGCGTACTGGTTTTGGCGGGCTTTATCGGTTTTTTGCTTTGGGCTGGATTGGCACCATTGGATAAAGGGATTGCTGTTATGGGGCAAATTGTCGTTGCCGAAAACCGTAAAGTGATCCAGCCGTTGCAAGGTGGACGTATTCAGCAATTACATGTCGTCGAGGGGGATGAAGTTACTGAGGGGCAATTACTCATCACGCTGGATGATACTGCAATACGCAGCCATCGGGATAATCTAGAGCATCAGTACCTCAGTGCGCTGGCTCAGGAGTCCCGCTTAATCGCCGAGCAACACGATTTAACTGATATTCATTTCCCTGAGGCACTGCTTCAGGACTCTGCGCAACATCTGGTAGAGCGCATTATTGTTTTGCAGCAACAGCTTTTTCAGCATCGTCGCCAAGCCCAATTGAGCGAGATTGCACGCCTGTCTGCGCAAATTACTCGTCATCAGAGTCGGCTGAGTGGATTACAAAGGCTGAAAGATAATAACCAGCATCAACTCGATCTATTCCAACAACAATTGCATGGCGTGCAGTCGCTGGCAATAAATGGTCACGTTGCCAAAAATCAGTTGTTGGAAATGGAGCGTCAGGCCATTTCATTGCGCACCCAAGTTGAGCAGGACGCCAGCGACATCGCCGAAACTTATAAGCTAATTGATGAAACAGAGCAGCATATTTCACAGCGACATGAACAGTATCAAAGTGAGAATCGCGAACAATTAGCCAAAGCGCAACAAAGCACCCAAGAGTTAGCGCAGCGTTTGAGCGTTGCAGAATTTGAATTGAAAAATACCCGTATTACCGCGCCCGTCAGCGGTTCGGTTATCGCGCTCGCGCAACACACTATAGGCGGCGTGGTGAGTACTGGGCAAACATTGATGGAATTAGTCCCCAGTGGGCAACCCTTGCTCGTTGAAGCCCAACTGCCAGTGGCGTTGATTGATAAAGCCATGGTGGGTTTACCGGTCGACCTTAATTTTTCTGCATTTAATCAAAGCACAACCCCACGATTATATGGCTCGGTATTACGGGTCGGGGCTGATCGCATACAGCATCCACAGACTTTAGAGCCTTACTACCCCTTAACTATTGCGATGGATATCAACCAAACTCCGCTGAAAATTCGACCGGGTATGTCGGTTGATGTTTTTATCCGTACAGGGGAGCGCTCGTTGCTCAATTATCTGTTTAAGCCGCTAATCGATCGTCTGCATGTCGCGTTTACCGAAGAGTAATCGTAGTGGCGATTTTTTATAACTTATTAATAATAAAGAAATATAGTGATTTAATTGATGATCATACGACAGAATAACAGCCGTATTCTACTTTGGTTGGGAAGTGCCTTATTTGCGAGTTGTGTTCATGTATACCTGCTTTGGCGGTTGAGTTCCCCAGCTGTAGCGGTAACGCCGCCATACCCGTATCCTGCGGCGGTGGTGCTCGGGTTGTCAGCTGAGCCAGAGTTCACCCCCAATGTAGAGGAAAACCCAGTCGTGGGTATGACTCAAAATGTCAGCGAACCGGCAGCTGAATCCTCGAACATCCAGCCAGAGCAAGTGAGCGAATTGACCGCCCCCGAGCAACCCAATGCATTCCTGATCGTTGAAAAAAAACGGGAGATCGTTAAAAAAGAGCCGATCAAAGCAAAACGGCCACAACCAGACGCAATCAAACCACGTAAACCCATTAGTGAAGAAACAACGGTGAACCGCAGTCAACCATCGCCCCCCGCAGCGACAACCAGCACTGCATTGTCTGGTGAGAGTAAGAGAATGACAGCTGCGACAAACAGTGATGCTTTGCATGTGCAGCGGATCCAAATAAATTGGAGAAACCGCTTACAAGGGCACTTGATGGGGTTTAAACGTTATCCCCCTATGGCCAAAAAACAGCACCAACAAGGTACCGCCGTTATCCGTTTTGTGATCAATAAAGAGGGACATGTTCTCTCGGCTCAACTGATCAAAAGCAGTGGGGTCGCTATTTTAGATCACGAAGCCTTGGCACTGATCAAACGGGCTCAACCCCTCCCCAAACCCCCTACCGAGCTGCTATCCCATGGGCAGATAACATTGGCGCTACCCATTGGTTTTGACCTGAAAAACAAAAGCCGATGAACGTTGCTATGAACAAACCAAATTCATAAATTCGATGATTTAATGCTACGGGGGTGACAAATGTCACTCCCGTTAATTCCGATTCAGACAGCGAACACTATCGATATCAAATCAATGTCCCAGTTCAAACTCGCGATTAAGCGGTTGGAACTGGGCAAACAGTGAGCATTACCGACTGGCTTGCTAAGCAAGACGATTAAATTTGTGGAGACGGTGCGCAAAAATAGGGCATAAAAAAACCGGGCATAAAAGCCCGGCTTGGAGAGACGATCCTGGTCAGCTAGAAATACTATTCGCCAGGGCAGCGCAGGCAGCGTTCGGCCTCATCGGCGCCCAGTCTGAGTTTGGACTGTAAATCACGCAGCGCCGTACGCAAACCTTCCTCAATCACCGGATGATAGAACGGCATATCCAGCATTTGGTCGATAGTCATTTGTTGTTGATGTGCCCAAGCCAACAAGTGAGCAATATGCTCGGCACTGGGTCCCATCATCTCGGCACCCAAGAAACGGCCTGTACCTTGCTCACCATAAACCCGCAAAATACCTTTGTTTTTCAGCATCACTCGCGAACGGCCCTGATTTTCAAAAGAGACTTCACCGATGTCAAAACAACCGCAGGCGCTGAATTTTTGCGTCAGTTCGCGGAAAGTAGAGCCTACCATTGCAATTTGCGGATCAGAGAACACCACCGAGATTGGGCTGCGACGTAAGCCAGGCACCACTTCGGGGAAGCCACCGGCATTCACGCCAGCAATACGAGCCTGATCGCTCGCTTCATGCAGCAGTGGCAATTGGTTACTGGCATCACCCGCGATAAAGATATGTGGCACGCTGGTTTGCATTGTCAGTTTGTCGGCAGGGGGGACGCCACGTTCATCAAGAACCAGCGAGGTATTTTCCAGACCCAGCTTATCGACATTCGGACGGCGACCGGTGGCGGCTAACACATAATCCACCATTATCTCTTGGGGCTTATCGGCTTTATCCAGATAACGGATAAAGACGTTATCCCCTTCACGCTGCATCACTTCAACTTTCACATCTGGATCGAGATAGAACTCTTCACCCAACGTTTTCGCCGCGTAATTGCGCACAATGCTGTCTGTCAGCGGGCCAACACCACCGCCCACGCCGAACATTTTTACCTCAACACCTAACCGGTGCAGTGCCTGACCCAGCTCCAGCCCGATAACGCCGGGGCCGAAAACGGCAACTGATTTTGGTAAATCATCCCAGTTGAACACGTCATCATTCACGATCAGCCGATCACCTAACGCATTCCAGGCCGCAGGCCAGGTTGGGCGGGAGCCGGTAGCAATCACGATTCGTTGCGCGACAATGCGCGTGTGATCATCAACTTGCAGGGTATTGTCATCAATAAAGCGAGCATAGCCCTGAATTTTATCCGCCGCCGGAATGTTATCGACGCCTTCCAGTACGAAGCCGACAAAACGGTCGCGCTCACTCTTAACGCGATCCATCACTTCACGGCCGTTAATCAGGGTCTCGCCTTGCGGATGAATCCCGAATCCAGGGGCCTGTTCAATGTGATGCACGGCGTCAGCCGCCGCAATCAGTAGTTTGGATGGCATGCAACCGACGCGTGCACAGGTGGTGCCGTACTCGCCACCTTCAATCATCACCACACTTGGGGTCGAAAGTTTGGCAGCGCGATAAGCGCCAAGCCCAGCAGTGCCGCCGCCGATCACGGCGACATCAACGTTTAAGGTTTTCATGTCTACTCCTAACAGGGAAAACAGCCAGAACAGAAAAAATAGAAAAAAAGGGTAGGCCGGAGCCTACCAAATCCAATTACTTTGGGTCTATTTTCATTTTAATGATGCACATATTTATTAATGCTATTAGGCAGACAGGTAATTCTCTAAATCATCACTGCCACCGATGTGTCGTCCGCCGATAAAGACTTGTGGCACAGTCCCACGACCGGTAACGGCACGCAGACTGACAGTGGTGGCGTCTTTGCCCAGCACGATCTCTTCATACTGAATGCCGCGCTCTTGCAGCATCTGTTTCGCTTTGGCGCAGAACGGGCAGCCCGGTTTGGTAAAGACAGAAACAGATTCCTGCACTTTAAAATCTGGGGCCAGATATTTCAGCATGGTGTCGGCGTCAGAGACTTCAAACGGGTCGCCTGGCTTGTTTGGCTCGACAAACATTTTCTCAACCACGCCGTTACGTACCAGCATGGAGTAACGCCATGAACGCGGCCCGAAGCCCAGATCCGCCTTCTCAACTAGCATATTCATGCCTTTGGTGAATTCACCGTTGCCGTCTGGAATAAAGGTAATGTTTTCAGCGCTCTGATCCGCTTTCCAGGCATTCATCACGAAGGTGTCATTGACGGACACGCAGAGAATGCTATCAACACCGTGCTGTTTAAACACGCCGGCCAGCTCGTTATAACGTGGCAGATGGCTGGAAGAACAGGTCGGGGTAAACGCGCCCGGCAGTGAAAACACGATAACAGTTTTGTTGTTGAATAATTCGTCGGTAGTGACATCAATCCACTGGTCGCCCTGACGGGTATGGAAGGTCACCTGTGGGATTTTTTTACCTTCTTGGCTAGCGAGCATCTGTAACTCCTTAATTGAAAACTAAAATATTTTAATTTTTCGGTGTGTCTCATTGTTGGGATACATTATTCATTTTATCGCTTGATAGTTCTAATCACTGATTGCTATCTTATCTATCGTCAATGGCTATCATAAAACGGAGCACCGATGAACATTCGAGATCTAGAATACCTGGTGGCGCTGGCTGAATTCAGGCATTTCCGGCGTGCTGCCGACTCTTGTCATGTCAGCCAACCCACGTTAAGCGGCCAGATCCGCAAACTGGAAGATGAGCTGGGCGTCATGCTGTTAGAGCGCACCAGCCGTAAAGTCTTGTTTACGCAGGCTGGATTGTTGCTGGTGGAGCAGGCCAGAACGGTGCTACGGGAAGTTAAGGTACTGAAAGAGATGGCCAGTTTGCAGGGTGAAAGCATGTCTGGCCCGCTGCATATTGGGTTGATTCCAACTGTTGGCCCTTATCTGCTGCCGCAAATCATTCCTACGCTGCATCAAACATTCCCAAAACTGGAAATGTATCTGCATGAAGCGCAGACCCAAAACCTGCTGGCTCAGTTGGACAGCGGCAAGCTGGATTGTGCCATCTTGGCGCTGGTCAAAGAGACCGAAGCGTTTATTGAAGTCCCGCTGTTTGACGAACCGATGCAACTGGCGATCTACGCTGATCATCCGTGGGCAGGTCGTGAGCGGGTACAGATGCATGAACTGGCTGGCGAGAAGTTGCTGATGCTGGAAGATGGCCACTGTTTACGCGATCAGGCGATGGGCTTTTGCTTCCAGGCTGGCGCTGAAGAGGACACCCATTTCCGTGCCACCAGTTTAGAAACTTTGCGCAATATGGTCGCCGCAGGCAGCGGCATCACGCTATTGCCTTCACTGGCGGTGCCAAATGAAAGAGAGCGTGACGGTGTATGCTATCTGGAGTGCTACAAGCCAGTACCCAAGCGCACTATTGCTTTGGTCTACCGCCCCGGCTCCCCATTGCGTGGCCGCTATGAGCAACTTGCCGAGGCGATACGTGAGCACATGCAACCGCGCATGAGCCCAGAAGTGATAAACGAAAAGCTAGAACAGGCGGTTTAACCCATTGAGCGCCGCAACGCGATAGGCTTCAGCCATCGTTGGGTAGTTGAAGGTAGTATTAACGAAATATTCGATCGTATTACCTTCGCCTTTTTGCTCCATGATCGCCTGCCCGATATGGATAATTTCAGCCGCGCGTTCACCAAAGCAATGAATGCCGAGGATCTGCTTGGTTTCCCGATGGAACAGGATTTTCAAGCTGCCGGTATTCATCCCGACAATCTGTGCGCGCGCCAGGTGCTTAAACTGCGCGCGACCGACTTCGTAAGGCACTTTCATCGCAGTCAAGTCTTGCTCTGTTTTACCTACCGAACTGATCTCGGGAATGGTGTAAATACCGGTCGGGATATCTTCGATCAAGTGAACGTTAGCTTCACCTTTGATCATCGCTTGTGCCGCAATCCGCCCCTGATCATAAGCCGCGGAGGCCAAACTCGGATAACCAATCACATCGCCGACGGCGTACACATGGGATAGCGCGGTCTGATACATGCTATTGACCTTCAGCAGGCCACGGCTGTCTGCTTCCAACCCAATCTTTTCCAACCCTAATCCACTGGTATTTCCGGTGCGGCCATTGGCGTACAACAAGCAGTCCGCCTTCACCTTTTTGCCTGATTTCAAATGAACGATAACCCCATCCACCGTCCCTTCAATCTGCTCAAACTCTTCGTTGTGGCGGATAACCACGCCGTTATTCCAGAAGTGGTACGAGAGAGCATCTGACATCTCCTGATCGAGGAAAGCCAGTAGGCGGTCGCGGGTATTAATCAAATCCACTTTGACACTCAAACCACGGAAGATAGACGCATATTCGCAGCCAATCACCCCCGCACCATAGATAATGACGTGTTGTGGCTCATGGCTGAGCTGCAAAATGGTATCACTGTCGTAAATGCGTTCGTGGGTAAAATCAACGTTTGCTGGGCGATAAGGGCGTGAGCCAGTCGCAATGACGATGTTATCCGCGCGCAGTGTATCGCTGGTGCCGTCGGCATAACGCACATTGATGGTATTGGCATCGATGAAGCTAGCATCGCCGGAGAACATCTGGCAGTGGTTACGATCGTAAAAACCTTGGCGCATACGGGTTTGCTGATTAATCACGCGATCCGCATGGCTTAAAATATCAGCAAAAGAGGAGCTGATGGTTCGGGCATTGTCGCTGTAGAGTGGGTTTTGGTTGAATTCGATAATACGGCTAACGGCGTGGCGCAAAGCTTTGGATGGGATAGTGCCCCAATGGGTACATCCACCGCCCACATTATTGTACCGTTCAATCACGGCAACGCGGGCGCCTTGCTTGACCAACCCCATAGCGGCACCTTCACCGCCAGGACCCGAGCCAATGACAATGGCATCAAAATGGAAGTGCTGTTGCATGTAGGAGAGACCTATTATTATACAAAATTACAACGATATATTAACATCATCCCAAGTATAACCCAATCAACAATAGGTAAATCACCGTGATGGGTGCTGTAAAGCGGCAATTCCGTCTTGGGATGATACGTTTGTATAACGGTTGTTACTATAAAGTTTGGTATATTGCTGACTATATGTCTTAGATTGAGAATTTGGATATCCCTTGGGCACGATTATGGGCGTCAGAGCACAACAAAAAGAGCGGACTCGTCGTTCCCTTATCGAAGCGGCGTTCAGCCAACTGAGTGCTGAGCGGAGTTTTGCCAGCCTGAGTTTGCGGGAAGTCTCCCGCGAAGCTGGTATCGCACCGACTTCTTTTTACCGGCATTTCCGTGATGTCGACGAGCTTGGCCTGACAATGGTCGATGAAAGTGGCCTGATGTTACGCCAACTGATGCGTCAGGCACGTCAGCGGATTGCCAAGGGCGGCAGTGTTATCCGTACGTCAGTTTCTACATTTATGGAATTTATCGGCAATAATCCCAATGCCTTCCGCTTATTGCTGCGGGAGCGTTCTGGCACCTCTGCGGCTTTCCGTGCGGCTGTTGCGCGTGAAATTCAGCATTTTATTGCCGAGCTGGCCGATTATCTCGAGCTGGAAAACCATATGCCGCGCAGCTTCACCGAAGCGCAAGCTGAGGCCATGGTCACAATTGTCTTTAGTGCCGGTGCAGAAGCGCTGGACGTGGACAGTGAACAACGGCGACAGTTAGAAGAACGCTTGGTCCTACAACTGCGGATGATCTCCAAAGGCGCTTATTATTGGTATCGTCGCGAGCAGGAGAAGCTTGCAGTGTCCCGAACTTAATAAGGAGAGGAAAATGATGGAACACTCTAACCCAGAAAAACAGTCTCGCCGTGAAATTGGCACTCTGCTGCTGGCATTGATCACGGGTTTAGCCGTCAATGGTTCATTTAATGCACTATTTAGCGCGCTGGTCCCTTTTTCAATCTTTCCGCTGCTGACGTTAATATTGGCGGTTTATTGCTTGCATCAGCGCTACCTCAATTTTGCTATGCCACTGGGCTTACCAGTGCTGGCTTCAGCCTGTTTCTTGCTAGGCATTTTAGTCTACAGCGCCATTGTGCGGGTCGAGCATCCGACGATTGGCTCCAACTTCGTCCCCTCTATTCTTAGCGTGGCGCTGGTGTTCTGGATCTTGTTTAAGCTAAAAGCGCGTAAATCGGCGCAGGCGAACACAGAATCTGAGTCGGATAATAGCGATACCCAGCAGCCGCAGTAGCGTTCGGGCGACTGGCTTCATTGGCGGCAGAAACAGTAAGGGCAACATAGCGTTGCCCTTTTATTTATCTGCGATTCAAGTGATGCGTTAGTCCCGTTTTTCCAGCAAGACCCCACACTCCATATGATGGGTGTAAGGGAACTGATCGAAGAGCGCTAACCGGCTGATTTTATGAGTGTGCTGCAACTGTTCCAGATTGGCGCACAGTGTCTCTGGGTTACAGGAGATATAAAGGATGCGCGGATAAGCCTGCACCAGTTTGACGGTTTCGTCATCCAGCCCGCTACGTGGTGGATCGACAAAAATTGTCTCGCAGTTATAGCTGGTCAAATCAATGCCTTTCAGGCGATTAAACTCACGGGCACCTTGCATTGCCTGGGTGAACTCTTCCGCTGACATACGAATGATTTGCACGTTATCGATATTATTCGCGGCAATATTGTATTGCGCCGCCGCCACTGACGGTTTAGCAATCTCGGTCGCGAGAACGCGATCAAAATTACGTGCTAATGCCAACGAGAAGTTGCCATTACCGCAATACAGCTCCAGTAAATCCCCAGTCGCCTGTTGGGTGACATCAATCGCCCATTCCAGCATATGAATATTCACCGCCGCATTCGGCTGGGTAAAGCTATTCTCTACCTGACGATAAATCATCTCGCGACCCGCGACCGGTAACACTTCATCGATGTAGTCGTGATCCAACATGATTTTGGTTTTCGATGCTCGCCCAATCAGTTGCAGATCAAAACCTTGCTCGCGCAACTGATCACGCAATTCCAGCGCCTTTTGCCGCCACTCTTCATCTAATTGACGGTGATACAGCAAAGAGGCGATCAGCTTACCGCTCAGCGTCGATAAGTAATCAATCTGAAATAGTTTACGGCGCAAGATCGGCTCGGCCCGGATGGCGGTCATTAGCGCGCTCATCAGGTGATTGATTAACAGGCTAGCGACCGGGAATTGCTCGACCCGAATACGCTGCTTGGTCTGTTGGTCAAACATGATGTGGTACAGATCATCTTCATCATGCCAAACGCGGAACTCTGCCCGCATACGGTAATGCTCGGCAGGAGAGCGGAATATTTCCGGAGCAGGGGCCTGAAACGGCAACATCATTGCCTGAAGACGGGCCGATTTCTCCGCCAATTGGTAATCATAGCCGTCAGTCGGCAGGATGTTGGGAGTCATGTTTCTTCTCGTTTGCACATAATAAAAGAGGGTTATTCCTGCGGATTGTAGGGAAAGTGGCACTGATGTCCAGTTTTGTCGTATTTATCCCTCGCTCCAAGAATGGAAGTCTAGACATCCATTTTACTTAATCGTAACATTGCGGTCCGGCCTCATGCGGTACTTAAACACCTACGAGTTAAAAGGGAATCCGGTGTAAATCCGGAGCTGACGCGCAGCGGTAAGGGGAAGTTACGGCGATAGGTTTCAACCAGACACTGTCCGCAAGGATGGGAAGTCATCGCCCGCTCTGTTCTCAGAGATCCCAAGCCCGAAGACCTGCCGGTATTACGTCGCAATATTCGTGGTCGTCGCGTACTACCGGCCATGGCACTGCGGCATCCGCCAATTGAGTTTGGATGCTTTATGACAATTAAAAAATATACGCTGCTCACAGCACTCTCTGTGACGGCATTTTCTGGCTGGGCGCAGGGCAACTCCACCACGGGTAATAATGACGAAATGGTGGTGACAGCCAGCCGTTTTAAACAGCCAGTTTCCACCGTATTGGCCCCCACAGATGTCGTGACTCGGGATGATATCGATCGCTGGCAGGCCAAAAGCCTCAATGAAGTGATGCGCCGCTTACCGGGTGTGGATATCGCGCAATTTGGTGGTTTAGGGCAGGGTTCTTCTATGTATATCCGTGGCACTGAAGCCCGGCATGTACTGGTACTGGTTGATGGTATTCCCCTTGCACGCACCGGTATCCTCAACAGCGTCGACTTTAATCAAATACCAGTCTCCTTAGTGCAGCGAGTTGAATATATCCGTGGGCCGCGATCGGCGGTGTATGGCTCAGGTGCGATTGGCGGTGTCATTAACGTGATTACGCAAACAGATAAAGAAGGCGCACAAATTAATGCGGGTGTCGGGTCTAAAGGCTACCAGCAATATGATGGCAGTGTCCGTCAGCGCTTTGGCGATACATTGGCGACGGTCGCGGGGGGTTATCAAACCACTAACGGCTTCAATATCAAACCGGGCTCAAACTACTCGGTAGACAGTGACCGCGACGGCTTTCGCAATAAAAACTTCTGGGCCGGGCTGGATCATCAGTTCAACCAAGCGTTTTCTGGGTTTATCCGAGGTTATGGCTATACCAATAGCACGGATTACGATGTCGGCAGCACACCTTACCTCCCTGAATACAGTGGTGATAAAGAGCGGTTATATAACCACACTTATGATACCGGTCTGCGTTATACGGCGGGCGCTTACTCTTCCCAATTAATTGCCAGCTACCAGAAATATAAAGATTACAACTACAGCAGCCAATATGGCCGCTATGGGGTAGCGACCACACTGGACGATATGGAACAGCGCAATCTGCAATGGGGCAACACTTATAGCTTCGAAAGTGCGACGCTAAGCGCAGGGCTTGACTGGCAGCAGCAACGTTTGACCTCATCCAATACCACGATTTCTGACAGTTATAAGCGGGATAACACCGGCTTATACCTCAGCGGCCAGCAAAAATTCGACAGCGTAACGATAGAAACCTCGGGCCGTGCCGATAAAGATGAACAATTTGGCTGGCATGAGACATGGCAAACTGCAGCGGGCTGGGAATTCGTTCCTGACTACCGCGTGACCTTATCTTATGGCACTGGCTTCCTGGCGCCGTCGTTGGGTCAACAGTATGGTTCGCAGCGTTTCGACATTATATCAAACAGCGATTTGAAGCCTGAGGAGTCTCGTCAATGGGAAGCCGGGCTAGAAGGGGTGACTGGTCCGCTGGACTGGCGTTTGTCTGCTTATCACAACAAAATTGAAAACCTGATCGACTACGACTCAAACCCAGTGACTTACATTGGGCAATATTACAACGTTAACTCCGCGACGATAAAAGGTGTGGAGTGGAACGGAAACTTCGATACTGGCATCTTCACCCATCAGGTCACATTGCAATATATTGACCCGCGTAATGATCTCAATAACGAAGTCTTAGCCCGCCGCTCTAAACATCAGGCCAAGTATCAACTGGATTGGACAATGTTCAATTTTGATATGGATGTGTCTTACCAGTATTACGGCAAGCGCTATGACAATAACACCTCTCTTTATAGTACGACTCAGCGCGAATTGCCGAGTTACAGCACCGTCGACGCGTCGATTGCTTATCCCGTTACTTCTCATCTAACAGTTCGTGGTAGAATTGCTAACCTGTTTGATAAAGATTACGAAACGGCTTATGGCTATAAAACCGCTGGACGAGAGTATTACCTCACAGGAAGCTATAACTTCTAAGGCTGATACTGCTCCTCGCCCGACAGCGCTGATTTTTGACTCCGGTGTTGGCGGGCTATCTGTCTATCAAGAGATTCGGCAGTTACTGCCGGATCTCCACTATATATATGCTTTCGATAACGTCGCCTTCCCTTATGGCGAGAAGTCCGGCGAATTCATCGTTGAACGCGTATTAGAGATTGTCACCGCAGTACAGCAGCGCCATCCACTGGCGATTGTGGTCATTGCCTGTAACACCGCCAGCACCGTCTGCCTATCTGCTTTACGTGAGCGCTTTGCATTCCCCGTCGTTGGCGTGGTTCCTGCTATCAAACCTGCCGTGCGGCTCACCCGCAATGGTGTGGTTGGTTTACTGGCGACCCGTGGCACAGTTCATGCCTCTTATACTCGAGATCTCATTGCGCGCTTTGCCACAGATTGCAAAATTGAGCTATTGGGTTCATCTGAGCTGGTGGAGCTGGCAGAAACCAAACTGCACGGCGGCATCGTTCCTGCCGAAGCCTTAAAGAAAATCCTTCATCCATGGCTGGCAATGCGCGAACCCCCAGACACCATTGTATTGGGTTGCACCCATTTCCCTCTATTAACAGAAGAGCTAGCGCAAGTATTGCCGGAAGGCACTCGCATGGTTGATTCCGGTGCTGCTATTGCTCGCCGAACCGCCTGGCTGATCTCTTCTCAGGAAAATGTGGTTTCTTCGCAAGATGAGAACATGGCATATTGCATGGCGCTTAACGCAGACACTGACGCTTTATTGCCCGTTTTACAGGGTTATGGCTTCCCAACGTTGCAAAAACTGCCAATTTAACGGCGTTTTGACTAAAGAAACAGCGGTTGAAAAGTTTTTTCAAATTAGGGGTTGCAGCCTGTCAGGAACTCCCTATAATGCGCCTCCACTGACCGGGAACAACGAAACATACTTCGCCGGGTCAGGAAGAGAAAAGAACGCGTTTGAGTTCGAAAGAAATCAAATAAAACCTTGACTCTTCAGCGGGAAAGCGTATTATCTGCCTCCCGCGTTACCGTAAGATTCGCTGAAAGGCAAACGGGTAACGAACGCTCTTTAACAATTTATCAGACAATCTGTGTGGGCACTCGCAAGACGATATCGAAGCCTGTTTCGACAGGCAGAAGAAATATCAAAGTCTTGAAGAGTGACCAAAGCAGTACACATTTGAACTTCGGTTCGAATGCATATTTGCAGAAAGTAATCTTTGAGCATCGCTATGTTAACTCATAGCAAATCAAACAAATCTTAAATTGAAGAGTTTGATCATGGCTCAGATTGAACGCTGGCGGCAGGCCTAACACATGCAAGTCGAGCGGCAGCGGGGAGTAGTTTACTACTCTGCCGGCGAGCGGCGGACGGGTGAGTAATGTCTGGGGATCTGCCTGATGGAGGGGGATAACTACTGGAAACGGTAGCTAATACCGCATGACCTCGCAAGAGCAAAGTGGGGGACCTTCGGGCCTCACGCCATCGGATGAACCCAGATGGGATTAGCTAGTAGGTGAGGTAATGGCTCACCTAGGCGACGATCCCTAGCTGGTCTGAGAGGATGACCAGCCACACTGGAACTGAGACACGGTCCAGACTCCTACGGGAGGCAGCAGTGGGGAATATTGCACAATGGGCGCAAGCCTGATGCAGCCATGCCGCGTGTGTGAAGAAGGCCTTCGGGTTGTAAAGCACTTTCAGCGAGGAGGAAGGCAGTCGTGTTAATAGCACGATTGATTGACGTTACTCGCAGAAGAAGCACCGGCTAACTCCGTGCCAGCAGCCGCGGTAATACGGAGGGTGCAAGCGTTAATCGGAATTACTGGGCGTAAAGCGCACGCAGGCGGTTTGTTAAGTCAGATGTGAAATCCCCGCGCTTAACGTGGGAACTGCATTTGAAACTGGCAAGCTAGAGTCTTGTAGAGGGGGGTAGAATTCCAGGTGTAGCGGTGAAATGCGTAGAGATCTGGAGGAATACCGGTGGCGAAGGCGGCCCCCTGGACAAAGACTGACGCTCAGGTGCGAAAGCGTGGGGAGCAAACAGGATTAGATACCCTGGTAGTCCACGCTGTAAACGATGTCGACTTGGAGGTTGTGCCCTTGAGGCGTGGCTTCCGGAGCTAACGCGTTAAGTCGACCGCCTGGGGAGTACGGCCGCAAGGTTAAAACTCAAATGAATTGACGGGGGCCCGCACAAGCGGTGGAGCATGTGGTTTAATTCGATGCAACGCGAAGAACCTTACCTACTCTTGACATCCACGGAATTTAGCAGAGATGCTTAAGTGCCTTCGGGAACCGTGAGACAGGTGCTGCATGGCTGTCGTCAGCTCGTGTTGTGAAATGTTGGGTTAAGTCCCGCAACGAGCGCAACCCTTATCCTTTGTTGCCAGCACGTAATGGTGGGAACTCAAGGGAGACTGCCGGTGACAAACCGGAGGAAGGTGGGGATGACGTCAAGTCATCATGGCCCTTACGAGTAGGGCTACACACGTGCTACAATGGCAGATACAAAGTGAAGCGAACTCGCGAGAGCAAGCGGACCACATAAAGTCTGTCGTAGTCCGGATTGGAGTCTGCAACTCGACTCCATGAAGTCGGAATCGCTAGTAATCGTAGATCAGAATGCTACGGTGAATACGTTCCCGGGCCTTGTACACACCGCCCGTCACACCATGGGAGTGGGTTGCAAAAGAAGTAGGTAGCTTAACCTTCGGGAGGGCGCTTACCACTTTGTGATTCATGACTGGGGTGAAGTCGTAACAAGGTAACCGTAGGGGAACCTGCGGTTGGATCACCTCCTTACCTAACGATACGCATTGCGTAGTGTCCACACAGATTGTCTGATAGAAAGTAACGAGCAAATAAGGCCGGACTGAGAAATTAGTCGGGCTTTAGTACCTTGTTGGGTCTGTAGCTCAGGTGGTTAGAGCGCACCCCTGATAAGGGTGAGGTCGGTGGTTCAAGTCCACTCAGACCCACCAACTCACCATTCCCTGTTGAGTTGCAGCAATAAGGTGATTTGCTTTTTATATGGGGCTATAGCTCAGCTGGGAGAGCGCCTGCCTTGCACGCAGGAGGTCAGCGGTTCGATCCCGCTTAGCTCCACCATATAAAAAACTATTTCAAAACGTACTGCGGTCGCAAGACTCAGTGGGTTGTGAAATATTGCTCTTTAACAATCTGGAACAAGCTGAAAATTGAAACAATACAGCTGAAACTTATCTCTCCGTAGATGTACTGAGATGAGGAGTAACCTGTATTAGAGTCTCTCAAATAATCACAGCGCAAGATGTCTGTAAAGACACCTTCGGGTTGTGAGGTTAAGCGACTAAGCGTACACGGTGGATGCCTAGGCAGTCAGAGGCGATGAAGGGCGTGCTAATCTGCGAAAAGCGTCGGTAAGCTGATATGAAGCGTTATAACCGACGATACCCGAATGGGGAAACCCAGTGCAATTCGTTGCACTATTGCATGGTGAATACATAGCCATGCAAGGCGAACCGGGGGAACTGAAACATCTAAGTACCCCGAGGAAAAGAAATCAACCGAGATTCCCCCAGTAGCGGCGAGCGAACGGGGAAGAGCCCAGAGTCTGAATCAGTTTATGTGTTAGTGGAAGCGTCTGGAAAGTCGCACGGTACAGGGTGATAGTCCCGTACACAAAAATGCATATTCTGTGAACTCGATGAGTAGGGCGGGACACGTGACATCCTGTCTGAATATGGGGGGACCATCCTCCAAGGCTAAATACTCCTGACTGACCGATAGTGAACCAGTACCGTGAGGGAAAGGCGAAAAGAACCCCGGCGAGGGGAGTGAAATAGAACCTGAAACCGTGTACGTACAAGCAGTGGGAGCACCTTCGTGGTGTGACTGCGTACCTTTTGTATAATGGGTCAGCGACTTATATTTTGTAGCAAGGTTAACCGAATAGGGGAGCCGTAGGGAAACCGAGTCTTAACTGGGCGTCTAGTTGCAAGGTATAGACCCGAAACCCGGTGATCTAGCCATGGGCAGGTTGAAGGTTGGGTAACACTAACTGGAGGACCGAACCGACTAATGTTGAAAAATTAGCGGATGACTTGTGGCTGGGGGTGAAAGGCCAATCAAACCGGGAGATAGCTGGTTCTCCCCGAAAGCTATTTAGGTAGCGCCTCGTGAACTCATCTTCGGGGGTAGAGCACTGTTTCGGCTAGGGGGTCATCCCGACTTACCAAACCGATGCAAACTCCGAATACCGAAGAATGTTATCACGGGAGACACACGGCGGGTGCTAACGTCCGTCGTGAAGAGGGAAACAACCCAGACCGCCAGCTAAGGTCCCAAAGTCATGGTTAAGTGGGAAACGATGTGGGAAGGCACAGACAGCCAGGATGTTGGCTTAGAAGCAGCCATCATTTAAAGAAAGCGTAATAGCTCACTGGTCGAGTCGGCCTGCGCGGAAGATGTAACGGGGCTAAACCATGCACCGAAGCTGCGGCAGCGACACTTAGGTGTTGTTGGGTAGGGGAGCGTTCTGTAAGCCGTTGAAGGTGACCTGTGAGGGTTGCTGGAGGTATCAGAAGTGCGAATGCTGACATAAGTAACGATAATGCGGGTGAAAAACCCGCACGCCGGAAGACCAAGGGTTCCTGTCCAACGTTAATCGGGGCAGGGTGAGTCGACCCCTAAGGCGAGGCTGAAAAGCGTAGTCGATGGGAAACAGGTTAATATTCCTGTACTTGGTGTTACTGCGAAGGGGGGACGGAGAAGGCTAGGCTAGCCGGGCGACGGTTGTCCCGGTTTAAGCATGTAGGCGGAGTGACTTGGTAAATCCGGTTGCTTATCAACGCTGAGGTGTGATGACGATGCACTACGGTGCAGAAGTAGTTGATGCCAAGCTTCCAGGAAAAGCCTCTAAGCATCAGGTAACATTAAATCGTACCCCAAACCGACACAGGTGGTCAGGTAGAGAATACTCAGGCGCTTGAGAGAACTCGGGTGAAGGAACTAGGCAAAATGGTGCCGTAACTTCGGGAGAAGGCACGCTGGCATTAGGTAAAGAGACTTGCTCTCGGCGCCGAAGCCAGTCGCAGATACCAGCTGGCTGCAACTGTTTAATAAAAACACAGCACTGTGCAAACACGAAAGTGGACGTATACGGTGTGACGCCTGCCCGGTGCTGGAAGGTTAATTGATGGGGTCAGCCTTACGGCGAAGCTCTTGATCGAAGCCCCAGTAAACGGCGGCCGTAACTATAACGGTCCTAAGGTAGCGAAATTCCTTGTCGGGTAAGTTCCGACCTGCACGAATGGCGTAATGATGGCCAGGCTGTCTCCACCCGAGACTCAGTGAAATTGAACTCGCTGTGAAGATGCAGTGTACCCGCGGCAAGACGGAAAGACCCCGTGAACCTTTACTATAGCTTGACACTGAACATTGAGCCTTGATGTGTAGGATAGGTGGGAGGCATTGAAGTGTGGACGCCAGTCTGCATGGAGCCAACCTTGAAATACCACCCTTTAATGTTTGATGTTCTAACTCGGCCCCGTAATCCGGGGTGAGGACAGTGTCTGGTGGGTAGTTTGACTGGGGCGGTCTCCTCCCAAAGAGTAACGGAGGAGCACGAAGGTTAGCTAATCACGGTCGGACATCGTGAGGTTAGTGCAAAGGCATAAGCTAGCTTGACTGCGAGAGTGACGGCTCGAGCAGGTACGAAAGTAGGTCTTAGTGATCCGGTGGTTCTGAATGGAAGGGCCATCGCTCAACGGATAAAAGGTACTCCGGGGATAACAGGCTGATACCGCCCAAGAGTTCATATCGACGGCGGTGTTTGGCACCTCGATGTCGGCTCATCACATCCTGGGGCTGAAGTAGGTCCCAAGGGTATGGCTGTTCGCCATTTAAAGTGGTACGCGAGCTGGGTTTAGAACGTCGTGAGACAGTTCGGTCCCTATCTGCCGTGGGCGTTGGAAGATTGAGAGGGGCTGCTCCTAGTACGAGAGGACCGGAGTGGACGAATCACTGGTGTTCGGGTTGTCATGCCAATGGCATTGCCCGGTAGCTAAATTCGGAAGAGATAACCGCTGAAAGCATCTAAGCGGGAAACTTGCCTCGAGATGAGTCTTCCCTGGGGCTTTAAGCCCCCTGAAGGAACGTTAAAGACTATGACGTTGATAGGCTGGGTGTGTAAGTGCAGCGATGCATTGAGCTAACCAGTACTAATGATCCGTGAGGCTTAACCTTACAACACCAAAGGTGTTTTGGCTATTTGAGACAAAATCGAGTGAAACGATTTTGAGCGCCATAAGTGGCGAACCCGAAGGGGTGAGTATCGGTATGATACGTATACTCTTGATTTTCAGCGAAGTTCCGAGATTGAGCTAATTGGTTTGGTATTTTGATACTGAACGGGTTGGTTAAAACAGAATTTGCCTGGCGGCCATAGCGCGGTGGTCCCACCTGATCCCATGCCGAACTCAGAAGTGAAACGCCGTAGCGCCGATGGTAGTGTGGGGTCTCCCCATGCGAGAGTAGGACACTGCCAGGCATCAAACACGAGTTATCAGAGTGACATCTGGTAACTAACAAAATCGCCAGAGGCGGTTTTGCACAGCGCGGAGCGTTGGCCCTGTCAAGGGTAAGTATCGGGAAGGTACACGTAAAAGAATCGGTGGAGCGGTAGTTCAGTTGGTTAGAATACCTGCCTGTCACGCAGGGGGTCGCGGGTTCGAGCCCCGTCCGTTCCGCCACTTATTTAAATTATGCCTGCTTATCTTAGCAGGCATAATGTTAAGCGTAATTTAGGGGCGTAGCTCAGTTGGTAGAGCACCGGTCTCCAAAACCGGGTGTCGCGAGTTCGAGTCTCTCCGCCCCTGCCATATAAATAACCCTTCGCGAAAGCGAGGGGTTTTTTTTATGTTCAAAAATCAACGTTTATGCACGACGATATTGTGCCATCGCCATCGCCATCGCCATCGCCATCACATCCCATGACTTCAAGTTTTAGATAACCACTAAATGTGCATCAACTCGATCATCACGTCATTTATCGCCTGTTAGCTGTTCCAAATTAGCGGCTAGAAACAAGAATCTTCGATCTTATCGTCCATAATCACACCTGTTTCTGATGTTTAATTAAACAGTTGAAATCAGCTGATAATACTAATTTCTGTACTGGTACCAAAACGTTGGTCTCGTCTGCTAGTCATGTTCTCACCCTATTCTTACTTCTTTCCCTCATCGTTGTAATGACCGTTACTCTTCTATTCTTGCCTTATATCCCCCAACTTATTTGATTAATCCAGCAAATATCTTTGGCGTGAACACTCCTCTTATTGATCCTATTTCTTTTCCTGTCATCACAAAATTTCAAAAGGTAACGTTCCCAATGTATACCTATTTAGCTGAATTTATGTACAAAACGATTGTTATTCTGTGGTGTGACGCTGCTCATTATTACTTTTACAAAATGTACTAAAACTAATTAACATTTTAGTTATCAGGAAGCTCACCTTAAAAAACATTAGCTGTTTTTCGAACGACATTATCTGCAAATTGGCCGAACTTCAGGGCAGTTAATAGCCTGAACGATTATCTGAACTGTTCTTTGGAATGGTAATGAATCAACGGCTCGACGATGGCAAGTGAGGAGATAAATATGTACAGGCGTTTACTGTTAGCAGCAGCTGTAACAACGGCAATGTGTGGTGCAGTTCAGGCGGCTCCGTTAGTCGTGGGTTTCTCTCAAATAGGTTCAGAATCCGGTTGGCGCTCTGCGGAAACTAAGGTTTCTAAACAAGAAGCGGAAAAACGCGGGATAACATTAAAAATAGCGGATGCTCAACAAAAACAAGAAAACCAAATAAAAGCAGTAAGATCATTTATCGCTCAAGGTGTTGATGCCATTTTTATTGCACCAGTGGTCGCAACGGGTTGGACGCCAGTACTACAGGAAGCGAAAGAAGCCAAAATCCCGGTATTCTTGCTCGACCGTATGATTGAAGTCAATGATCCCTCCTTATACACAGCTGCCGTTGCCTCAGATAGCGTTTATGAAGGCAAGGTTGCGGGTGAATGGCTACTGAAAGACGTGGCAGGCAAACCTTGTAATGTCGTTGAACTGCAAGGCACTGTGGGTTCCAGTGTGGCCATTAACCGTAAAAAAGGCTTCGCGGATGGGATAGCTTCGGCACCTAACGTGAAAATTATCCGCTCTCAATCCGGGGATTTTACGCGCAGTAAAGGTAAAGAAGTCATGGAGAGCTTTATCAAGGCTGAGCAAAACGGCAAGAATATCTGCGCCGTTTATGCACATAACGATGATATGGCGATTGGTGCCATTCAAGCCATTAAAGAAGCGGGTCTGAAACCAGGTACAGAAATCAAAATCGTCTCTATCGACGGCGTTCCTGACATCTTCAAAGCAATGAGTAGCGGTGAAGCAAACGCTACCGTTGAGTTAACGCCAAATATGGCGGGTCCGGCTTTCGACGCATTAATTGCTCTGAAGAAAGACGGCACTCAACCGGCTAAATTTATCCAGACAGAATCTCGCCTGTTACAACCTGACACGGCTAAACAGGAGTATGAGTCTAAGAAAAGCTTGGGTTATTGATTCAAAAGGCGGGGCTTGCTCCGCCTACTTTCGTCACCTGTATTTGGGCAATAGTCGTTTTTAGCATAGGTACATCTGATGGATACACTGCTAGAAGTCCGTGGCTTGTCAGTTGAGTTCCCTGGTGTTAAGGCATTGGACTCGGTGGATTTTTCTCTGCATCGCGGTGAAGTTGTTGCCTTGTTGGGGGAAAATGGCGCAGGAAAATCGACTTTAATCAAAGCATTAACTGGGGTCTATAAGCGCAGCGCCGGCGAGGTTTATTTGGATGGCAAAGCCATCTGTCCGATTGATACGGCTGATGCTCAAAAAATGGGGATTGGCACTGTATATCAAGAGGTTAATTTACTGCCTAACATATCGGTTGCGGCAAATCTCTTTATTGGTCGTGAGCCATTGCATTGGGGAATGATTGATCACCGGACGATGAACCAGCAGGCGGAAAAGCTACTGACCGGTTATGGCTTAGCATTAGATGTGCAGCAGCCTTTAGCCAACTTTTCGATTGCGATACAACAAATTGTCGCGATTGCGCGAGCCGTCGATCTCTCAGCAAAAGTACTGATTTTAGATGAGCCGACCGCCAGTCTGGACGCCAAAGAAGTCAGTATGTTACTGGATATTTTATGCCAATTGCGAGACCAAGGCATTGGCATGGTATTCGTGACCCATTTCCTCGATCAGGTCTATCGGATCAGTGATCGCATTACCGTTTTTCGTAATGGCAAACTCGTCGGCACAAAAAACACCGTAGAACTCCCCCGCATTGATCTGGTGCAGATGATGTTGGGCCACAGTTTTGATGAGCAATTACTGAAACGCGGTGAGCATAATATTGCGACAAGTAACCCATTGGTAGAGTTTAAAAATTATGGTCGACGGGGTGTGGTTGAGAGTTTTGATTTATCGGTTTCTCCCGGTGAAATTGTCGGGCTGGCAGGGTTATTAGGCTCAGGGCGTACCGAAACCGCCCAGCTCATTTTCGGTGTCACCACACCGGATACTGGCGAAGCCAAAATTCAGGGCAAACCGGTCAAAATCAGAACCCCCCGTAAAGCATCAAAATTCGGTTTTGGCTATTGTCCGGAAGATCGCAAAACGGATGGTATTGTCGGGGCGGCAACGGTACGGGAAAATATTATCCTGGCTTTACAGGCCCAACGTGGCTGGCTGCGACCTCTCTCAATGCGCGAACAAACTCAAATCGCTGAGGAGTTCATTCAGCAACTAGGTATTCGTACCCCTGGCCCCGAGCAGCAAATTCAGTATCTCTCCGGTGGAAACCAGCAAAAGGTATTACTCGCCCGTTGGCTGGCCACAAAACCACGATTTTTAATTTTGGATGAGCCAACACGTGGAATTGATGTGGGGGCGCATGCTGAGATTATTCGACTCATTGAGAAACTGTGTGACGAAGGGTTGGCACTGTTAATTATCTCATCTGAATTAGAAGAGTTAGCGGGTTATGCTGATCGCGTCATTGTGCTGCGTGATCGTCGGCATATTGCACAGCTTGAGCATGGTGAGATTTCCGTTCCTGCCATCATGCAGGCAATTGCGGTGTAATAAGGAGTTACCTCATGGTGAATAGGAGCCTATCGATGCCGCAACGACCGCGCAAAGTTAAATGGGTCTTACCGAAAGGTGCCACTCAATTTGGCGCTCTGGCGGTCATTTTATTAATTGATAGTTTGGTCGCTCCACACTTTTTCTCGATTCATATTCAGGATGGACGGCTGTTTGGCAGTGTCATTGATATCTTAAATCGAGGCGCGCCTGTCGCGTTATTGGCGCTGGGAATGACATTAGTGATTGCCACTGGCGGCATTGATTTATCTGTCGGGGCGGTGATGGCTATTGCTGGGGCAACAGCCGCGACATTAACCAGTGCGGGGCATCCTTTACCGACCGTCTTAGTCGCCGCGCTTGCAGTTGGCGCATTATGCGGATTATGGAACGGCTTCTTGGTAGCGGTATTACAAATCCAACCCATTGTTGCCACCTTGATGTTAATGGTGGCTGGGCGAGGTATCGCCCAACTGATTACAGAAGGGCAAATTGTTACTTTTGATAGTGGTGGTCTGGCGAAGTTAGGCAGTAGTACCTTGATGTACTTGCCGATGTCTGTGGTCATCGCATTTAGCATGCTGATTATTGTGTGGTTATTGACCCGCAAAACAGCACTGGGGCTATTTATTGAGTCAGTAGGCATTAACTTACGCTCAGCAAGAAATGCAGGAGTGAGTACTCGGCTGGTGCTGATCGCGGTTTATGTGATTTGTGGTATCTGCGCTGCCGTCGCGGGCATTATTGTGACCGCAGATATCCGTGGTGCTGATGCTAATAATGCCGGTTTATGGCTGGAGTTGGATGCGATTCTGGCGGTAGTGATTGGTGGTGCATCCTTGATGGGGGGGCGTTTTAATCTTCTGCTCTCGGTGATCGGCGCTTTGATTATTCAAGGGATGAATACTGGGATCTTACTTTCAGGTTATCAGCCGGAGTTTAATCTGGTGCTTAAAGCCATTGTGGTCTTAGCCGTCTTGGTGGTGCAGTCACCGATGATCTCGTTTAGCCATGTCTTCCGGAGGCGAAAATAATGTTAAAGCGTAATATTCCTTTGCTGATTACTATCGCCGTTTTTATTCTGGGATATGCTTTTTGTCTTAGCCAATTCCCCAGCTTTTCGTCCACCCGCGTATGGTGTGATTTACTGACCGATAATGCCTTTCTGGGCATTGTTGCCGTGGGTATGACCTTCGTTATTTTATCGGGTGGGATCGATTTATCTGTTGGCTCAGTCATTGCTTTTACCGGCGTGCTGCTGGCGAAGTTAATCGGCACTTATGGTATTCATCCGGTATACGCCTTTGCCATCGTCTTATTTATGGGGGCGATGTTTGGCGCGTTGATGGGGTGGATTATCGACTCCCTGAAACTCCCAGCTTTCATTATCACTTTGGCGGGAATGTTCTTTGTGCGGGGCATGAGTTTTATCGTGTCTGAAGAGTCCATTCCCATTGATCACCCGATCTATGCCACGCTAGCGAACTATGCCTGGAAAGTCCCCGGAGGCGGGCGATTTACGTTACTCGCCTTCATCATGCTGATGGTGGTGGTATTTGGGGTCTTGCTGGCCCACCGTACCCGTTTTGGACATAACGTCTATGCCATCGGAGGCAACAGTGTTTCCGCAGCACTGATGGGCGTGCCTGTTAGAAAAACCACCATTAAAATCTACATGCTATCGAGCACACTTGCGGCGTTATCGGGCATTGTCTTCTCGCTCTACACCTCTGCGGGTTATGCGCTGGCGGCCAGTGGTGTCGAGTTAGATGCTATTGCTGCCGTCGTTATCGGCGGCACGTTACTCACTGGCGGTATCGGAACAGTCTTCGGCACCCTGTTTGGGGTGCTGATTCAGGGGCTGATCCAGAGCTACATCACTTTCGATGGCACGCTCAGCTCATGGTGGACCAAGATTGTCATCGGAATTTTGCTGTTTAGCTTTATTGCGATTCAGAAGATGATGAGTGCCTTTTATTTGAATCGCCGAGCTCGCCCTCAGTCTCCACCTCTTAATCCGGTATAGCGCTCTGGGTGGCGTTATTCATAGGGGTTTTTAATAGTTGTCGGATCAAGGGTTGTTGGTCACTGTTTTGCAACCAAACGGCATACAGTGGCCGCACGATCGCGGGTATATCCGTGTTAAGCGCCAACTGAGGGTACTCTTTTTGCCAATGTTCCGGCAGGAATGCGTAACCTCCGGTGGTTTCCAATAGCTGCCGGGTTAGATGGGCCGAGGTGGTGGTTAGTACTGGCATCTGCTCGCTATCAAGCAGTCGATTCTCTTGCTGATGAAAATCAGCTCCCCACTCAAGTTTGATATAGGGCGCTTCATTTGCATTTTCATGCTCATTCTCGGCGTCAGTTTCTTTCGACAAATCAAGAGCCATTGACGAGAAAAGTCGCAGTGAAAAATGCCCTAATAGCTGGCTGGCTAACTCGTCCATTTTCGGCGGCTCGGTTGTTATCAGCAAGTCCAGTTGCCGTTCGTGCAACTGTTTCACCAACGATTGCCGCAGGGCAATACGTGCCTCAAGGCGCAATAAGCCTCGTTGTTGGTATAACTGTTGCAACCAAGGGGTGAGGTAAGCCTCCCAAAGCGACGCGGTTGCACCAATAGACAATTCAGTATGTTGCAGTGAGTGTGCAACCTCTTTTTTAGCCAGTTGCCAGGTGCTCATCAGTGTTTCAGCATAGGGAACCAGTCGTTCACCTGCCGGTGTTAGACGAATATTATTGCGATGGCGAGTGAATAAATTTGCACCTAATTGATTTTCCAACTGACGGATACGAAAACTCACCGCTGACTGCGTTAAGTACAAAGATTCAGCAGCGCGACCAAAGTGGCGAGTTCTACTGACTTCCAAAAAGGTTTTCAGTAATTCAGTATCCACACCCATCTCCAATTTTTTTTATCGTTAAGATTTAAATGTTTTGTTTTACACGATGTCAAGCCTATCTAATACTCCGCGCCATAAACAGCACGACCATGAGAGAATTAGGAGCGTGTCAGATGGCGGATAGCTTCATCACGACCAATCGTTTTTTTGATAATAAACATTATCCTCGCGGGTTCTCGCGTCACGGCGATTTCACCATTAAAGAGGCACAATTGCTAGAGCGTCATGGTTACGCCTTTAACGAACTCGACCTTGGCAAGCGCGAGCCTGCAACGGAAGAAGAGCAGCAGTTTGTGGCTGTTTGTCGCGGCGAACGTGAACCAGTCAGTGCCGAGGAAAAAGTCTGGTCAAAATATGTGACCCGGACTCGTCGTCCTAAGCGCTTCCACACGCTGTCAGGCGGTAAGCCGCAGATGGATGCGGTGGAAGATTATACGGATAGCGACGACTAGTACCCTTCGCCTTTGAAGCCGCAGGGGTGTTAGCTGCGCGCACTCACCCGAATCACTTACCGATGTAAGCTCATCGGGATTTGCTTGCTTGCTGCCTTCCTGCGACTCCAATGACTTTGGGTATACCCTTCGTTCTCGAAGTCGCAGCAGTACAAGTGCGGTGATGGATAATAGGGGGCTTCTGCTCTCTATTCACATTAGGCTCTTATGTAGCTGCAACAGCAATCGGTCCATGCAACGATAGCTTAGTGCTTCCGAAAGATGACTTTTTTGGATGTTATTCTCCTGAGCCAAATCCGCGATGGTACGTGCGACTTTCAAAATATGGTGCCATGCGCGCACCGACAACCCCAATGTCAGCAGAACCTGTTCCAGAAAAGCGGCGTTCTCCGGTGCTAAATAGCAATGTTCAGCAACTTCTTGGCTGCTCAGTTGGGTATTTATCTTTCCGGCTCTATCCAGTTGTCTTTGCCTCGCCTGTAAAACTCGCAGCCTAACGGTTTCGCTACTCTCTCCCTGACTTTTCTGTGCGCCGAGCATACCTGCGGGTAGCAATGGGACTTCAATCGAGAGATCAAATCTGTCCAGAAATGGACCCGACAGTTTTGCCAGATAACGCAGAACTTGCTGTGGTGGCGTGCGGTTATGAATGCCCTGATAATGGCCGCTAGGGCTGGGATTCATCGCGGCTATCAGTTGCACTTTCGCGGGGAAACATACTTTGGCGGCGGCGCGGGAGATAATGATCTCGCCTGACTCCAGCGGCTCTCGCAGTGAGTCCAGTACCCGCCGCTCAAACTCCGGCAACTCATCCAGAAACAGTACCCCATTATGGGCCAGCGATATCTCACCGGGCCGGGGGATGGAGCCGCCACCAATCAGTGCCGCCATGGATGCGCTGTGATGCGGTGCGCGAAAAGCGCGGCAGCGCCACTGGGCGGGGAGTTCGTTGCTGTGTAGCAGGCCGTTGATGGCGGCTGCCTCCAGCGCTTCTTGATCGGTGAGCGGCGGCAGTAATCCGGTAAGCCGATTAGCCAGCATGGTTTTTCCAGTTCCCGGAGGCCCGAGTAGTAGCAGGTTATGGCCACCAGCCGCAGCGATTTCTAAGGCGCGCTTTGCCTGTGATTGACCGATGATATCTTGCAGGTCGAGGCTGTTATCCCAAGATGGGGCAGATTCAAGGGGTTGACCCTGAGCGAGGTTGTTTTCACCCTGCAAGAAACCACACACCGCCAGTAAGTGATCGGCGACCCAACTGTTACCTTGCGGGATCAAACCGATTTCAAGCTGGTTGGCGGTGGGGAGGATTAACTGCCGCTGGGCCTCACGACTGGCGAGTGCTGCCGGAATTGCGCCGCTAACCCGCCTTAGCGCCCCTGACAGGGCAAGTTCACCCAAGAACTCATAGCCCGCTAACTTATCCGCAGGAATCTGTTCTGACGCCGCCAGTATCGCTAATGCGATAGGCAGATCATACCGACCGCCCTCTTTGGGTAAATCTGCCGGTGCCAGACTGACGGTGATCCGTTTCGCGGGAAAGCTAAAACCGCTGTTGATTAATGCGCTCCGAACTCTATCCCGCGCCTCTTTTACCGTGGTTTCCGGTAAGCCAACCAAGACTAATCCGGGTAGCCCATTGCTGATATGGACCTCTACCGTGACATTGGGAGCCTGAATACCCAAGGTGGCGCGAGTGTGAATAGTTGCCAGTGACATAATGCATTCCTTTGCCGTGATTGCCGCCAGCCAGAGAGTGCCTCAGGTTTTTTTTCAGTGCACAGGGAAATGATGGACTTGCGAAATATCGCGAGAAGTTTCGGTGTAACGGCTGCACCAAAATTAAAAGTTGCGGTATGGCCCGCAAAAAAGACCAGCTCGCCGATGTGGGTTTTAATGGTTGATAAATAATACGTTTGTGGCGTTTCGTGGGTAGGTTCACAAAATAATAATTTAAATAAATATTGTCAGGCAACCGATAACTGTGATAACTCTGTAGGTATTCGTTCGACACTAGACAGATGAACAACCTAATTATGAAAGCGATTGTCCAAGTGATTAACCTAGTCCTAATTAGCGTGGTGGTGATTATTATCCCACCGTGCGGGGCTGCACTTGGACGAAGAAAGGCATAAAAATCAAGCCTTAATCTCAAGAGAACCCCCGCACCGAAAGGTCCGGGGGTTTTTTTATTGGTACGTTAAAGACGCGAGGAACATAAAATGCACAACAGAATAAAATCCTGTGCCTCCCGCAAAAGGTCGGGGAAATAACTATGAATGGTGCTCAGTGGGTGGTTCAAGCGTTGCGTGCGCAGGGTGTTGATACGGTATTCGGCTACCCAGGTGGTGCGATTATGCCGGTGTATGACGCTTTGTATGATGGGGGCGTCGAGCATCTACTCTGTCGCCATGAGCAGGGCGCTGCGATTGCCGCTATCGGTTATGCACGTGCAACCGGCAAAGTCGGGGTGTGCATCGCCACTTCCGGCCCGGGGGCCACGAATCTGATCACCGGTTTGGCTGATGCCTTGCTGGACTCCGTACCCGTCATCGCGATCACCGGTCAGGTGGGTTCTGCGCTGATCGGCACCGATGCTTTTCAAGAGATCGACGTACTGGGCTTGTCACTGGCCTGCACCAAACACAGTTTTCTCGTTGAATCACTGGATGCGCTGCCGGGGATCATGGCTGAAGCCTTTGCCATCGCCACCAGTGGCCGCCCTGGTCCGGTTTTAATTGATATTCCTAAGGATATTCAGCTGGCAGTGGGGGAATTGACCCCGCATTTGATGCCGGTTGAAGAGCATTTGGTGGATTCTGCCGCCGAGTTGCAACAAGCCTGGGATATGCTGGCGGCGGCTAAAAAACCGATGCTGTATGTTGGTGGCGGCGTTGGTATGGCACAGGCGGTTCCCGCGCTGCGTGATTTTATTGAGACGACCGGTATGCCTGCGGTGGCGACTCTGAAAGGCTTGGGCGCACCGGATACTGAGCATCCTTGCTATCTGGGGATGCTGGGAATGCATGGCACCAAAGCGGCGAACTTTGCCGTACAGGATTGTGATTTATTGATCGCAGTTGGCGCCCGTTTTGATGACCGCGTCACCGGCAAGCTGAATACATTCGCCCCGAAAGCAAAAGTTATCCATATGGATATCGATCCGGCTGAGCTGGGTAAATTGCGCCAGGTTCACGTGGCTTTGCAGGGCGACTTGAGGGTGTTACTGCCCGCCTTACAGCAGCCGCTGAATATCCAACCGTGGCGTGATGAGGTTATGGCGTTAAAGCAGCAACATAGCTGGCGTTACGACCACCCAGGGCAGGCGATCTATGCCCCGTTGTTGCTGAAGCAGATTTCTGAGCGTAAAGCGCCGCAAACCGTGGTGACCACCGATGTGGGTCAGCATCAGATGTGGACGGCGCAACATATGAACTTTACCCGTCCTGAAAATTTCATCACCTCCAGCGGCTTGGGCACCATGGGCTTCGGCGTTCCGGCGGCGGTTGGCGCACAGATGGCCCGCCCTGATGACATGGTTATCTGTGTCTCCGGCGACGGTTCGTTTATGATGAATGTTCAGGAGTTGGGTACGATCAAACGAAAACAGTTACCGCTGAAGATCGTCTTGTTGGATAACCAGCGGTTGGGGATGGTTCGACAGTGGCAGCAGCTGTTTTTTGATGGACGTTATAGCGAAACCAATCTCTCTGATAATCCCGATTTCATCACTCTGGCCAGTGCTTTCAATATCCCCGGCCAACGTATCACCCGAAAAGACCAAGTCGAAGCCGCACTGGATGCGTTGTTTAACAGCGAAGGCCCTTATTTGCTCCAGGTTTCTATCGACGAACTCGAAAACGTTTGGCCGTTAGTGCCGCCAGGCGCAGGTAATGAAACCATGCTGGAGAAAGTCTCATGATACAACATCAACTCTCTATCCAAGCCCGCTTCCGCCCTGAGATGTTAGAGCGCGTATTGCGGGTTGTGCGGCACCGCGGCTTTCAGGTTTGTGCTATGAATATGTCGCCAATGATTAATGCTGAGAATATTAATATTGAATTGACCGTTGCCAGCCAACGCCCTGTCGATTTACTGTCTTCTCAGCTGAGTAAGCTTATGGATGTCGCCTGCGTCGAGATCCTACAACCTAATTCATTACAGATACGCGCCTGATGCGCCACAAGGAAAGAAAAGAATGACGAAGAAAGCTGATTTTATTTGGTTTAACGGTGAAATGGTTCCGTGGGCAGAGGCCAAAGTTCACGTGATGTCTCACGCGTTACACTACGGCACGTCAGTCTTCGAAGGTGTTCGTTGCTACGACTCCCATAAAGGGCCAGTGGTTTTCCGTCACCGCGAACACATGCAGCGTTTGCATGACTCAGCCAAAATTTATCGTATGCCGGTTTCTCAGTCAGTAGATGAGCTGATGGAAGCTTGCCGCGAGACACTGCGTACCAATAAGCTGACCAGCGCTTATATCCGCCCATTGGTCTTTATCGGTGATGTGGGCATGGGTGTGAACCCGCCAGATGGCTATAAGACTGATGTGATTATCGCGGCGTTTCCATGGGGTGCATACCTTGGCCCAGAAGCGCTGGAGCAGGGTATTGATGCCATGGTCTCCTCGTGGAACCGTGTTGCCCCTAACACCATCCCAACGGCAGCAAAAGCCGGTGGTAACTACCTCTCCTCCTTGCTGGTGGGCAGTGAAGCACGCCGCCATGGTTATCAAGAAGGGATTGCGCTGGATATCCACGGCTTCCTGTCTGAAGGTGCCGGTGAGAACCTGTTTGAAGTGAAAGATGGGATTCTGTTCACGCCACCATTCACCTCTTCTGCGCTGCCGGGTATCACCCGCGACGCCATTATCAAACTGGCGAAAGATATGGGGCTGGAAGTGCGTGAGCAAGTGTTGTCACGTGAGTCTCTCTATCTGGCGGACGAAGTGTTTATGTCAGGTACAGCGGCAGAAATCACGCCAGTACGCAGTGTTGATGGCATTCAGGTGGGTATTGGTAAACGTGGCCCGATCACTGCAAAAATCCAGCAAGCGTTCTTCGGCCTGTTTACTGGCGAAACTGAAGACAAATGGGGTTGGTTGGATCAGGTTTACCCAGAGTCTTCAACGAAATAAGCGTCTTCAACGAAATAAGCGTCATTAGCGAAATAGAAATAATTGTTAGTAGCAAACCGCAGGTGGTTCGTTCGCCACCTGCCATACAGCTTACTTTTGAAAAATAACATTCATTTGCAACACCGAATCATTTGCAGCACCGAATTGATGTGCAAAATAAAAAACGCGGAGTAAAGAGACAATGCCTAAGTACCGTTCCCATACCACCACCCATGGCCGCAATATGGCCGGCGCCCGCGCTCTGTGGCGCGCTACCGGTATGACCGATGATGACTTCGGCAAACCAATTATTGCCGTGGTTAACTCATTTACCCAGTTTGTCCCGGGCCACGTTCATTTGCGCGACTTAGGCAAACTGGTCGCGGAGCAAATTGAAGCTTCTGGCGGTGTGGCGAAAGAGTTCAACACCATTGCGGTGGATGATGGGATCGCCATGGGTCACGGCGGCATGCTCTACTCTCTGCCTTCGCGTGAATTGATCGCTGACTCCGTTGAGTACATGGTTAACGCCCACTGCGCGGATGCCATGGTGTGTATCTCTAACTGCGACAAAATTACCCCAGGGATGCTGATGGCGTCTCTGCGACTGAATATCCCAGTAATCTTTGTCTCTGGCGGCCCGATGGAAGCCGGTAAAACCAAGCTGTCAGACCAAATTATCAAGCTGGATCTGGTGGATGCCATGATTCAGGGCGCTAACCCTAATGTCAGCGATGCCGACAGTGAACAGATTGAGCGCTCAGCGTGCCCAACCTGCGGCTCCTGCTCTGGGATGTTTACTGCCAACTCGATGAACTGCCTGAATGAGGCGCTGGGTCTGGCTTTGCCGGGTAACGGTTCACTGTTGGCGACTCATGCTGACCGTAAACAGCTATTCCTTGATGCCGGTCGGCATATCGTTGAGTTGACCAAACGTTATTACGAGCAAGATGATGTCACTGCCTTGCCGCGTAGCATCGCCAACAAAGCGGCATTTGAAAACGCCATGACGCTGGATATCGCCATGGGCGGCTCGACCAACACCGTGCTGCACTTACTGGCCGCGGCGCAGGAAGGGGACATTGATTTCGATATTAGCGATATCGACCGTTTATCTCGCCAAGTGCCACATCTGTGCAAAGTTGCGCCGAGTACCCAGAAATACCATATGGAAGATGTACACCGTGCGGGTGGGGTGATGGGGATTTTAGGCGAGCTGGATCGCGCTAACCTGCTGAACCGAGAAGTGAAAAACGTCTTGGGGCTGAATCTGACACAAACGTTGTCAGCCTATGACGTGATGCTGACCCAAGACCAAGGCGTGAAACAGATGTACGCCGCCGGTCCAGCCGGTATCCGCACCACCAAAGCCTTCTCGCAGGATTGTCGTTTTCCCTCACTGGATACCGACCGCGAAGAGGGTTGTATCCGCACTCGTGAACATGCCTACAGCCAAGACGGTGGTTTGGCGGTGTTGTACGGCAATATTGCTGAAAACGGCAGTATCGTTAAAACCGCGGGCGTGGATAAAGAGAGTCTGATTTTCCGTGGCCCGGCCAAAGTGTATGAGAGTCAGGATGATGCGGTAGCCGCGATTCTCGGCGGCAAAGTGGTGGCCGGTGATGTGGTGGTGATTCGCTACGAAGGGCCGAAAGGCGGGCCGGGGATGCAGGAGATGCTCTACCCGACCACTTACCTGAAATCCATGGGCTTGGGCAAGAGCTGCGCACTGCTGACGGATGGTCGCTTCTCCGGTGGTACCTCGGGCTTGTCGATTGGTCACGTCTCACCCGAAGCCGCCAGTGGTGGCTTGATTGGTTTGGTGCAGGATGGCGATTTTATCAATATCGATATTCCAAACCGTAGCATTGTATTGGATGTGAGTGAGTCTGAGCTGGCTGCTCGTCGTGAAACTGAAGAGGCCCGTGGCGCTGCTGCATGGTCACCGAAAGCCCGCGAACGTCAGGTTTCTTATGCACTGCGTGCTTATGCCCTATTGGCAACCAGCGCGGACAAAGGTGCGGTGCGCGACAAAAGTAAGCTGGGAGGCTAATCCCCATGGCGGTATCACAACCCTTACCCGCTGCCCCCTGTGGGGCAGAATATCTGCGTGCGATACTTCGCGCGCCAGTGTATGAGGTGGCACAAGTCACCCCACTGCAAGTGATGGAAAAGATCTCCTCCCGCTTGGGCAATACCATTTTGGTGAAACGCGAAGATCGGCAGCCAGTGCACAGCTTTAAGCTGCGTGGCGCTTACGCGATGCTGGCGAGTCTGACAGAAGAGCAGAAAGCCTGTGGTGTGATTACCGCGTCTGCGGGTAACCATGCGCAGGGTGTGGCGCTGTCGGCCAGCAAGTTGGGGATTAAGGCGCTGATTGTGATGCCAGTGGCAACCGCTGACATCAAAGTTGACGCAGTGCGGGGTTTTGGTGGCGAGGTGCTGCTGTTTGGTGCCAATTTTGATGAGGCCAAAGGCAAAGCTATCGCGCTCTCCCAGCAGCAGGGTTATACCTTTATTCCTCCCTTTGACCACCCTGCGGTGATCGCTGGGCAGGGAACGTTGGCGCTGGAGTTACTCCAGCAAGACGCCCATCTTGACCGGATATTTGTGCCGGTTGGTGGTGGCGGGCTGGTGGCAGGTGTCGCGGTGCTGATCAAGCAATTGATGCCGCAAATTAAGGTGATCGGCGTTGAAGCGGAAGATTCAGCCTGTTTACGTGCTGCGCTGGATGCAGGCCAGCCGGTGGATCTGGCGCGTGTCGGCTTGTTTGCCGAAGGGGTGGCGGTGAAACGCATTGGCGATGAGCCTTTCCGCTTGTGCCAAGAGTATCTGGATGAGGTGATCACCGTCGACAGTGATGCTATCTGTGCAGCCGTCAAAGATATCTTTGAAGATGTGCGCGCGATTGCTGAACCTTCAGGTGCGCTGGCGCTGGCGGGTCTGAAAAAATATGTGCAGCAGCACAATATTCAAGGTGAGCGTCTGGCTCATGTGCTCTCGGGTGCTAACGTTAACTTCCACGGTTTACGTTATGTATCAGAACGTTGTGAGTTAGGTGAGCAGCGCGAAGCCTTGCTGGCGGTCACTATCCCTGAGCAAAAAGGCAGTTTCTTGCGTTTCTGCGAGTTGCTGGGGGGCCGTTCCGTGACGGAGTTTAATTACCGTTATGCGGATGCGGATAACGCCTGCATTTTTGTCGGGGTACGTTTGACCCGCGGTTATGCTGAACGGGCTGAGATCTTGTCCGAGTTGCAGGAGAAGGGCTATCAGGTAGTGGATCTGTCTGATGACGAGATGGCGAAGCTCCATGTGCGTTATATGGTGGGGGGCCGCCCATCCAAGCCGCTGCGTGAGCGCCTGTACAGTTTTGAATTCCCAGAATCTCCGGGGGCTTTGCTGAAATTCCTGCATACGCTCGGCACGCACTGGAATATTTCGCTGTTCCACTATCGCAGTCATGGCACTGATTTTGGCCGAGTTTTGGCCGGGTTTGAGTTGTCGGCATCTGAACCGCAATTTGAGCAGCACCTGACCGCCTTGGGCTACGATTGCCACGATGAGACCAATAACCCCGCATTTAAATTTTTCCTCGCGGGTTAATTAAGCGTCATAAGGGCCGAGTCACTATCTTATTATCGATAGTGGCTCAATCCACATTGTCCGACACTGCCTCAACAATTAACTCGCCAATAAATCCCTCGCAAACCTTAATAATATTATTTTCATTTTACTCCATGGTTGTTTATTGAGTGATGGTGGTTTTGTGTTATTAATTTTAGTGCTCGTATACGGGCATGGAAATGATGATTATATATGGAGGCTATTTATGAATAATATAAACAATCAGGCTGGAAATGCTCACTCCGATATTAATTCAACACAGTTTCCTGAAGATAATACGGCGGTAAAAGTGAATGAAGGGCATTTAGACCGTATTTTGTCTGATTTAGAAACGATTAGATCGAAGAATAAAGAGTCTATCAGCCAGCTTAATGGACATTATCAAGAGAATAGTGATGGCTCTTTCCACTCCTACGCTACTGAAGAAGCGAGTGCTAATGGTATTAATCAAGTGAGAATCTATATTGAAGCACAATATAGTTCCGGTAGTATAAGCGGCTATCATATTCGATATACTGAGTTTGATACTACAGGGAATATATTGGGTTATGTCGAGAGTCAATTGGATGCAAATGGAACCACTCTCGATTACGATCATGGTAAAAGTGGAATGCAACGTGATATTATTGCCGAGCCTACTGCGGAAATAGGGGGGGTATTAGCTGAATCAATTAATAGCTTCCCGCTACAAGGCGTCGACATTGACATCGAAAATACTTTTATCGCAAGTAATATCAGATATGTGGCGACTCTCTCGAGTACCGTCATTGGTATATATTTATGAGGCGAAGGGTCTTTCGAACATTCATTGTTAACATATCATTATCCTTACAGTTAGCAACTTAAGAAACATATCACTTAACGGCTCATTGAGCTTGCTGACAAACCTCATTTATAGCTCGGTGACTGGCGGGGCGACCACACTGATGGTCGCTCCGACGGCTTACGCCGTTACGACCCATTCGGCACATCTCTCCGCTAATCAACTTTGTCCACTGTCTGCAACGGCCCATTGAGCCTTTTTTATTCCTTCAATTCAACTCTGCTAAGTCTATGGCTTATAGGCAGCTTTATTCATGATAGATAAATCATCACGCAAATAAATTCATGTCTCTTATTTTTTTTACTTGTTTTTTATATTATTTCCTTTGTTTGCTTATGGATTTTAATTTTTTGCGATATTTAGAGCTAAAATCGTTAGCATCTAGCCGCAATAAGTTACGCAAAATAGCCCCATCTTTTGGCTTATTGTGTGCTTAGATGGTTTATATCCATAAAATAAAGTTATTTTAATCTGATAAATTATATAGGTATCTGTATGAATAATAGTTACTCTGGCTTTCGGCAGGTGGAATCTACTATTAGTAATAGTAGTGAGGTAGTTATAGAAACGGAGAATGGTAAAATAAGAACTGTAACCATATACCAAAAGAGTGGCGAGGTAGCCTCAGAAGTTAAAACGACCATGGATCTTAGCGGGAAAATATTAAGTGAAAATGAATATACGTACGGTAATAACGGTGTTGTAAAGTCTGAAATCAATAAAGTGTATAATAACAATGGTAAGCTTACGCAGAAAGATATTATAACTAACCAATATGATATTTCGGATAAATTAGTGTCGAAGAGTGTTTTAAATCAGTCTGTCGATTCAAAAGGTCGGTTGATTGCCAGCACTGAGAAAAATTTTGATGGCCATCAAAATCTAGTCGATATGGTTAAAATAAAGCAGGAGTTTAATTTTTTTGGTTATCGGACTCAGCAAGAGAAGGAAACATATGATGCTAATGAAAAGTTAGTGAGTACCTTTAAGGAGGTGCAGAGTTTCAAGTGGAATCTCTTTAAAGAAAGAACTGGCGTCGTTCGGGTATCTCAGCAATTTGATCCTAGTGAAAATCTGATCTCCAAGATGACAGAAAATTATAACTTTGACTCTGATGGAGTTTTTAACTCCAGAGCTGAGCTATCGCAAAAATTTAATTCTGTTGGAGAGGAAACTTCCTGTTCTAATCGTGCGTACGATGCTACTGGAAAAATGACGTCTAACGTTAGCAGTCACGCTCGTTTCGAAGTGAAATCCGATCAATTGGTGAGTGCGATGAATGGTTTTGGCACTCTTAACAGAGCGCCTGTTGTCGCCACTATTGGGCAACCAAATCGTGCGGCCGTTGGGATTACGATGAGTGACTCACATTCGCCCTCTTACGAGCCTATCTCTTACTCTGTTTAAGGGGTAAACATCACAGCAGCCCCCAAAAGGCTTCAATCAACGGCTCATTGAGCCGTTTTTTCGTGACACAAACCCCCAACTCAAACGGCTCCACCAATGAGACATCATCCAGTAGGGAAATACGGTTGCGCACCGGTTCCGGGCTGTTATCCACCACCACTGACGGGATCAGTGCCACACCACAGCCCAATGCTACCATCGACACAATCGCCTCATGGCCGGAAACCGTGGCGTAAATCAAGGGGTTAGTGATGCGCTGGCGACGGAACCACAAATCAATGCGTTTTCGTGATGGGCCGTGCTCCGGCAATATAAAAGGAATGGTGGCCCAATCGGGCTGATCGACGGAGACCTGCGATCGCACCGCGCAAGGGAGAGCGGGGGCAATCAGCACCAACGGAATTTCGCCAATTTGGGTAAAGGCCACGCTGCTGGGGAGCACCTCAGGGCGGCCCGCAATCCCAAGATCAGCCTCATTGGACTGCACCTTATCGACCGCATCGGCAGCATCACCCGTGGTGAGTTTGATTTCAACCAGCGGATGGCGGGCGCGGAAGCGATCCAGAATCGGCGGTAGATGGCTGTATGCGGCGGTGACCGAGCAAAATAGCCGCAGTTCGCCACTCAGCGATGGCCCGTGTTGGCCTAAGGCATGGCGCAATTGCTGATATTGCAGCAAGGTTTGCTGCGCAAAGGATTTCAGTTGGGTGCCCGCATCCGTCAGTTGCACGGTACGATTATCACGTAAAAAAAGTGGCTGGCCGATGGTCTCTTCCAGCCGCTGGATCTGGCGTGAAAGGGTCGATGGGCTGACGTGCATGGCTTTGGCGGTGCGGCCAAAATGGCGGCTTTCGGCCAAATGCAGGAATAATTTTAAGTCACGTAAATCCATCACCGACCGCCTCTTGAGTAAGAATGTCCATTGTATTGCATCAGGAATAGGCTGTATTGCAGAATCTGCAACATGACATTGTTAATATATCAATTTCAGCAATGTGTTTCCTGTCATATAGTGAATCCAAGGTTATCCCCTACACCCACAAAACAGCATCTGAACGGAGTAATACCATGGCTAACTATTTCAACACATTGAACCTGCGTCAGCAGTTGGCGCAATTAGGTCAGTGTCGCTTTATGGCACGCGACGAATTTGCCGATGAAGCCGGCTACCTGAAAGGGAAAAAAGTGGTGATCGTGGGCTGTGGCGCACAAGGGCTGAACCAAGGCTTAAATATGCGTGACTCCGGTCTGGACGTGACTTACGCGCTGCGTAAAGAAGCTATTGCCGAGAAACGTGCTTCATGGCGCAAAGCGACGGAAAACGGCTTCAAAGTCGGCACTTACGAAGAGTTGATCCCACAGGCGGATTTGGTGGTTAACCTGACACCAGACAAACAGCACTCCGCAGTGGTTCAGGCGGTTCAGCCATTGATGAAAGATGGCGCAGCGCTGGGCTACTCCCATGGTTTCAATATCGTTGAAGTGGGCGAGCAAGTGCGTAAAGACATCACGGTGGTGATGGTTGCGCCAAAATGCCCTGGTACTGAAGTGCGCGAAGAGTACAAACGTGGTTTTGGTGTGCCGACACTGATCGCGGTTCACCCAGAAAACGACCCTAAAGGCGAAGGCATGGCAATCGCTAAAGCGTGGGCGGCAGCCACTGGCGGCCACCGTGCTGGGGTATTGGAATCCTCTTTCGTGGCTGAAGTGAAATCTGACTTGATGGGCGAGCAAACTATCCTGTGTGGCATGTTGCAGGCCGGTTCTCTGCTCTGTTTCGACAAGCTGGTTGCCGAAGGTACTGACGCGGCCTACGCTGAAAAACTGGTTCAATTCGGCTGGGAAACTATCACCGAAGCGCTGAAACAAGGCGGGATCACGCTGATGATGGATCGTTTATCCAACCCAGCGAAACTGCGTGCTTATGCGTTGTCTGAGCAACTGAAAGGCATTATGGCTCCGCTGTTCCAGAAACACATGGATGACATTATTTCCGGTGAGTTCTCTAGCGGCATGATGGCTGACTGGGCTAACGATGATGCTAAATTGCTGGGCTGGCGTGAAGAGACCGGCAGAACGGCCTTTGAGAATGCGCCCCAGTTTGAAGGCAAAATCTCTGAGCAAGAATATTTCGACCACGGCGTATTGATGATTGCCATGGTAAAAGCGGGGGTTGAGTTGGCATTCGAAACCATGGTTGACTCCGGTATTATCGAAGAGTCCGCTTATTACGAATCCCTGCATGAACTGCCACTGATTGCGAATACCATTGCCCGTAAGCGCCTGTATGAAATGAACGTGGTTATTTCTGATACTGCGGAATACGGTAATTATCTGTTTGCTAACGCTGCGGTTCCTTTGCTGAAAGGCAAGTTTATGGATTCACTGCAAGCGGGCGATTTAGGTAAAAGTATTGCTGGTACGGCGGTCGATAATGCCCAACTGCGTGATGCAAATGAAGCTATCCGTAATCACCCAATCGAAGCGATAGGCCATAAGCTGCGTGGGTATATGACCGATATGAAACGTATCGCCGTTGCTGGCTAAGATATTAGAGCCCTTGAGCGTTGCTGCCTTACTGCAACGCCAATGACGTCGAGTATTCTCGCTCGTCAAAACAAGCCGCTGCCATTGATTAATGGCGGCGGTTTTTTTTATTTTAGATTTTGTCTGTTTCGTGGCGAAAAAATTATTAAATTAATGCTATCACGGCCCGAAAAAACTCTTGTAAGGTGTTAATCGTGGTTAAGCCCATCGCGAACAACCTATTCTTTTTATTCCCGTAGTAACACAACAACTATTATCAATAATAAAAGACCTCGCTAATTAGTGAGGTCTTTTTGTTTATGTAAATGGTTTCTGATTATATTAAAAATAAATCAAAAGGACTCAAATATAACAAGGAGAGATGTTATGGGTGATATTCAAACTGTGCTGGCGCGTTGGGGTGTATGGGCCAGAGATAATACCCGACTAGACTACCCACATATCGCCAGTGGGTTTAGGGGGATAACCACCGGAGGGAAATCGCTTGAGTCCTGTAGTGATCATGATGGTTTGGTAATTGATATTACAGTGGGGTATTTAAAACGCGCGGCCAGAGAGAAAGAGCTGGAGCTTATTATCCGGCACTATGTTTATGGACAATCTAAAACTTCAATTGCCCGATTGAAAAAATGTAATGAGCGGGAAATACGGCGTCAATTACAGATCGCTGAAAGTTTTATTGATGGGTGCATGACGCAATCAAATATCGCGTTGGAAATGCATAAAGACTAATTCAGATGGTGCAGAAATATCAGGAGGTATGAAACAAAAATAGATTAATAGGTATTTTCGTTAGTGATGAAATTCAACTCTAAATAAGGAAATTAAATATGGGTGAAGGACACAGTAATGTCACAGGCCATGGCAGCCGAGGTCCCACTGGCGGCATCAAAGGTGGGCCAACAGGGTCAGGCAGTGGAAATTCGAATCGGGGAAGTGGGTGGGGAACCTCAAACACGCCCTACGGCAAGCTTCATCATTATAGCCCGAGCCAATTTGGTCATAACAATCGCAGGGGGAATCGGGGAGGGAATCGTCATTCCCAAAGCGGTAGTCAGACACCGAGCCTGACACAACGACCTGATATGCAAGCTTATATGGCCGTAGGGGGGGTACCTGCCGTTGTCACATTAATTGACGGGAGTTGGGGCATAACCTTAAGCCGATTGTCCGTTGTGGCTACCTTTATAGAAACTAATTTAGTTAGCATAGGGAAATGGGCAGCGCGCACTAGCCCCATTGGTGTGGTGGTGATGGGCATGATGCCCTCAAGCATTGCTCCTGATCCTCCGATGGAACATTACTTTACGACCCCAGTTCTTCCTGCCGACAGAGTCACTGATATTCCGAAAGAGACACTAAAAACCCTTGATGATGTGGTGGTCAATGTCCAGCTCAATGATGTGATGGAAGAGGGCGTGCAACAGGTGGTTCTGATCAAGAATCCGACAGTTACACAACGGGTTCCGGTGGTGAGGGCTGTTCCAACAGCGACACCCAATGTCTATACCGCACCGGTTCCCGGAGTTACGCCGGTACATATTAATGTGGTTGATAGTGCTGAGCCTGGTCATCAAACGCACCCTGTCGTCGCCGGAAAGCCTACCGTAACCCCGATTGAGAATGCGCCCGTTAAATCGGTGACGGTCTCTGTGGGCCGCCATACTCGCGATGCCATCATCGTCTTTCCCGATGGCACAAATATTGAACCCTTGTATATCTCAATGATTCGAATAATCAGCCACCATGAGCTTAGGGAGGAAGCGCGTAATGCCTATAACATTGCGCGAGGTGAGCGGGAAGCTGTTGAAAGTTCTTTGGTGCAGGGGCCCTTCAACTCAGTAACAGAGGAGCTGGGGCGGAAAAGAACCTTGGTAGACAAGCAAGTGGCAGAAGTTGCAGCACATATCCTGCTGCTGGAAAAAAACCTGATCTTGTTAAACCAGGAAGTTGCGAAGGTGCAGCAGCGCCTTGCTTTCGTTTTAAGTCCTGAAAATAGAAGGACATTCAAGTACGTTCCCGAAATGCGTAGGCTAAAGGCCACCGCTCTGATCCAGCAAGGTGAGGTAAATACTCTCAATCAAGGGATTGCGGAGTTAGGAGCCAAGCAAGCAGCGCTATTGGCGCTGCAACAGCGTGTTGAGAATGAACGGTTGGCAGCAGAAGCAGCAGAGCGGCAGCGTATTGAAAATGCACGGCTGGCAGCAGAAGCAGCAGAGCGGCAGCGTGTTGAGAATGCACGGTTGGCGGCAGAAGCAGCAGAGCGGCAGCGTGTTGAAAATGCACGGCTGGCAGCAGAAGCAGCAGAACGGCAGCGTGTTGAGAACGAACGGCTGGCTGTAGAGACAGCAAAAGTACAGGCCGAACGACAGGAAGTCATTCGTCAAAATACCTACTCTTTACCTGCTCATCCGGCAGGGAGTGCCTACCCACCCAGTTTTGCTGTCGCCGGAATGGGTACTCTGGCGCTAGGGCAAGAGGTCATGCAGGGATTAGCTGCCTCACTACGAATGGCATTGGTCAAACTCAGTGCGGTTGCCACCTTCTCGGTAGCAGGCCCACTGGCGGTGACTGTTGCGGCTGCTTTCTACCCCGTGAAAGTCGGCGAAGGCTCAGATCAACCACCGGGTTGGGATCGGCCACTTTTAGCGGGTAGCATTCCTTTAAGCAATATGGGGTTAGCACCTGAAACGGGGTCAGCGAAGCAAGATGACATTGAACTCCCTGTTCGAATGTTAATCACTGACACTGATGGCTTGATGGAGGTCCATGCGGTAAAAACCGGTATGGAGGGAGTCCCTGCCAAAGTCAAAGTCGTTGCTGCGCAATATGATGCAGACAAAAATAGTTATACATTCACCACAGATAACCAGCCACCCCGGACGTTTACCTTTACACCGACAGCCCCACCGGGTACGGATCTCAGTCCGGCCTTACCACAACCGGCGAGTGCACCCGCCGCTCCGTTGCACACCGGTGAAACAGTCATTCGGCATACGGTCATTCATACTGTGTTCCCGCAGCCAGCGCTGGAGGAGCAGGATTTCCACGATTACATCATCTGGTTCCCCGCAGATTCCGGGCTGGAGCCGGTGTATGTTTACTTTAAAAATCCACGATATGAACCGGGTACAGTGACGGGGCGCGGGCAACCTGTTTCTGGAATTTGGTTGGCAGGGGCGGGTAAGGATTCAGGCGTACCGATTCCCGCACATATTGCGGATCAATTACGCGGCAGACGCTTCAGCACTTTTGATAAATTTAGAGAGGCATTCTGGCTCGCCGTCGGGCATGATCCTGAACTATCTGGGCAGTTTTCACCTCTGAACCAAAATAGGATGAAGAAGGGTTATGCTCCTTATCCAGTACCAATTGAACAGATAGTTGGGAGAGAGAAGTTTGAACTTCATCATTTTATTCCAATTAAAGATGGCGGAGCAGTTTATGATGCGGACAACCTACGAGTAGTAACGCCGAAAAACCACATTAATATTCACTCAAAAAATGGGGGTAAATCATGAAATTAAAAAATAGCATAGCTGAATATACGGAATCTGAATTCTTAGATTTTTTAAATAAAATTTTTGCTGTTGATGTTTCTGAAAATGAACATGATGATCTTATTCGTCATTTTGTAAAGATTACTGAACATCCACAAGGTAATGGGGTTCTTTTTTATCCCGAGACTGAGGCGGAAGCTAGCCCAGAGGGTGTCCTAAATGTTATCAAAAAATGGCGAGCCGAGAATGGCAAGCCTGGCTTTAAAGAATAAATAAGTTTGCGAAACCATAATACAGGCCGCCTTTATGGCGGTTTGTATTATATTTATGGTGACTATTATTATATTAACAGTCTGAATATTGCACACCGGTGAAACAGTCATTCGGCATACGGTCATTCATACTGTGTTCCCGCAGCCAGCGCTGGAGGAGCAGGATTTCCACGATTACATCATTTGGTTCCCCGCAGATTCCGGGTAATCAAGAGCTAATGAAGAATGAATATGCTCCTTTTGTTAAGAAATCAGATAAAGCTGGCCAGCGTGTGAGGAATGAGCTTCATCATAAAATTCCAATATCTCAAGGTGGTGATGTTTACAATGTTGATAATATTAATGTAGTCACACCTAAACGTCATATTGAGATTCATTCAAAAAAAGGTGGATTCATAGATGGGAAATAAAAAGTTATCCGATTATACAGAACTGGAATTTTTGGATTTTCTAACAGACATTTACTATGTAAATAAAGTTGTTTTTCCAACGGAAAATGCACATTCAGCCGCAGTTGCGGAGTTTGAAAATCTAACAGAGCATCCAGATGGCTCAGACTTATTTTATTATCCTAATAGTGATCGAGAGGATAGTCCTGAGGGTATTTTAGCTGAAATAAAAAAATGGCGGGCCGAGAATGGCAAGCCTGGCTTTAAAGAATAAATAAGTTTGCTAAATCATAATACAGGCCGCCTTTAAGGCGGTTTGTATTATGTAAAGTAACCAATCAGATAAATATTAAAATTGAATTAAAGTTCTGGAGTACATGGGCCATAGAGTACAAATATTGACTATTTATATATCACCAATGAATTCACAGGGGGGCTATGCCTTATAAAATTGTCGGTGGGATAATAACCGTGCTGGTAGCCGTTTTTCTGGTGCTATTTGTTCATTGGAATAGCCTGTCAAATCGGCTAGAGAAAACAGAAAAAGAGTTAACAGCAGAACGGGCAATTAACGCGACATTGGGTCATATTATCGATGCTTATCAGGAGAATAATAGTGCCAACCGCGTTGCCATTACCCGTCAATTAGAGAGTGAGAGGGTGATACGTAATGAAAGTGAGGAAAAAATCAGACAGTTTGGGGCTGAGGCCATTGGCGATCCTTGTGCTGTTCAGCGCATGCCAGACCCTATTATTAACCTCTTGCAAGAGTAATCCACCTGCACCAAAAGTCGCCGAAGTCATTCGATTATTTCCACCCGCATCCGCATTAGTCACCTGTGAAATACCAGAGTTTACGGGTGTGAGTTGGAGTGACAGCGGAATTTATGCCTTGGTTTTAAAACGAGAGCTACAGATTTGCAAAGGGCGACTGGATGAGGTGATTGAGTTTATGGGCCAAAGAAGAGAATAAATTAATAGATTTGACTGAGGTTATGACTATTAATAGCATTGGCTCACCAGTCAATGGCGAGCCGAAGGCGCTAAGATCAGCTTTAAATATAAGTCGTTCGTTATTCTGAACTCCCCTCACAACACATCCCCACTATTTTATATTGCTGCTAAAAGCCTTACTGTTGCCTAAATCATCGATTAAGACAAAATTGAGGGTAGCACTCCCCGCAGCAGGTGGGTGATTAAGTGGAACATCGAGTGTTGAAAAAGGTGCGACCATATCCGGCAAGGCTTCTGCCGAACCTAATTTAAGTGACGCTAATGACGCAAAATAGGGTGTCGGGTTATTCACTTTAACCACGGCATTATCGGCGTTACGTGCCAAAGTAAAGGTTAACGCTTTTGCCAGCGTGTCCCCCGGCGCAGGTATGCTCTTAGGGCGATTAAATACTTTGTACTGCATACGTAAGGCTAGCGTGACGAAAGATTCATCCTCGACTTTGGTGGTTGATTTAGGCGGAATTTCGTAAACGTTGAGCCAAAATGCAGATTCTCTGTCCTCCGGTAATTTACTGGCACCAGATAGGATTAACCGCAAACTGCGTTGTGCCTGCGGCTGTAGTCGAAATAGCGGCGGCAGCACTAATACCGGCGAAATCGCTTTCTCCGGTGTCGCCATTAAATTGCCATCATCCACCCAGACCTGCACGGCCACCGGATAGTTGTTGCTATTCACCAGTTGCAGTGACTCTTCTGTGCTGCCGCCGCTGAAGATAACCCGTGTCCTTTCCGCAATCACACTCGCCATCGCCGGCACACTACAGGCCATCATAAGCAACAGTAGCACGCTGCTGATCCCGCGATTTATGCCTTTGAAAAGCACATTATTGGACACGTATAACCACTTGCGCATGCGCATTCACTGCTCCCGCCGTCACAGTTTGCCCGCTGATTTTGCTTAACTCAGCCCGAAAATTCTCCGTATAGCTATTCCCTCCCGTCACCGCGCCGGTCTGCTGTTGCGCGCCTTGGAATATGCCATACCAGCCACCACTATTACCTGTTTGAGTCACGTTTTTTGACAGCAGATTCATTGGGCTATTGTTACGGTAGATACGGATGCCCACTCCACTTGCCATACCCGCCGCACCATAATTGTCCGATACTAAATGGCTGATACCCCCGCTGCCGTTGATTAAACCCAATGCTTGTGCTTTGGCGACATTGGCGGCGGGGACCAAAAAGCCCATCGCTACCGTGCCTGCGGTTACGCCCGAGGTCACGCCAGTCTGACACTGAAAATCGACATTAAAATCAGCGGCGCTGGTATGGCCAGTATTGAGTTCGGCCACCGAAATTCGGGGTAATACCACCGTCGGAGTAAAATTGGTGACCGCACAAATGGTGGTTCGGCGGAAAGTGACATAGTTGTACAACCCAATGGAGGCCGGCCAGGTGGTATACCAACCGGGCCAGTTGGTTACTGAGTCGGTACCTTCAATAGGGCCACTGACGCCAGGCCCTTTAAAGGCGATATAGGCGTTCGGTTGGGTATAAGCATAGAGATAAGAGGCCGCATTATTGGTACTGGTGCGGACATAATCAACGCGGAACAGTTCGGTATACAGATTACTGAAATTTTTCGCTTTGACTAAAATCCGCCCACTGCTGTCCTTATCCAGATCGGTTAAGCGACGGCCTTTCCATAGACGAGAGTAATACTCACCAGTGGAGAGGTTGGTCAGTCTGATAACCACGTTGCGGACATAGGTGGCAAAACCGGAGGGAACGTTGCCCGCAATTAAGCCATCTTCATTTTTACCCCCAAAATCATTATCCCCGTTAGTGGCATACATCTCGAACAGTTGATCGGCATCGGCAGCTTCACAGCGGAAGAGTACCCGATCAGGGTCATAACCGGTATTTAGGGCAAAAGAGGTAAAGTCAGAGGTTGCTGCCGCCAATAAGGTGCCATCTGGTTGAAAGTTTGCATTGGTACTGAGGTCAATGATACCCGGTAAGCCAAGCGAACCATTGTTGTAATCCAGTGACCCCGCCCAAGCTGCTGCCGTACCATCACCCGCGCCCAGTTGGTTTTGCGCCGTAATTCGGGTACAGGCGGACCATGCAGAGGTGCTGCATAATCCTATCACTAGTGCCATTCCAGCCAGAACTCGCTGGCGGCGGGAATAGGCAGCAGTGGCTGCCCGCGAAACGTCGTAAGATATTAATGGCGCTGTTGGTCTTAACATTATTTTTCTCACATCGTTAACGGCGGCAACTGCCTGTTAAATGGATAATATCTTGCTCAGTATCTTTAGATGCAAATGCATAAGGCAATTCGCACTGGTCGCTGCTGTTTTCACCCCAGCGAACATAGAGTGAACCTTCTTTGTCTTTGACTCGTGCATAGATCTGATTGCCCTGACCCACCATACCGACCAGCTCATTTTTGCCGTTATAGACATCGGCACCCAGTGGTAACCCGTCATCCCCCGTCGTTTGGGTCTGAATCAGCACCGCATAACCGGTCAGTGTTTCAAATTTCACTTTTACTGCGGCCCCAGCATACGGAACAACGCGGCCCTGATTCTCTTTTAGTTCAGTGTTGCGGTTAATGCCTTTGGTATCCAAACCAATGGTATTGTAATTATACGGTGTTAATGAAGGCACCAAGGCAAAACCGTTGCTATCAACTCTCGCCCCTTGTGCATTACGCACTGCTGCGCCCTGAGCACCGTCCGCCTCAATGATGCCAAACGTCTCGCCCAAATATGGCCCCAGTGTCAGGCCTTGGCTATGGATGACCGCGGCACCGCGCGCACCTGCACCATATTGGGTGTAGTTATTGCCGCGAGAATAGCTCCCATTAACCGTGGCATTAGGGAATTGCTGCTGCACATTCGCCCCCCAAGTATTTGAGCTGCCGCCGAAATTGCTATCGTCATAACCGGCATTGACGGAGTAGTTAAAGGTATTTCGTTCACCCGCCGTGCCTGAAAGTGCTGTCTGGTAACTGTTGCCGCTTTTTGGGTTACGGCTGGCTGACATCGATAAGTATTGATTTTTGCTGCCAATATTCAGTGGAATAGAGACAGTTAAGGTCGCGATATTCTCGGTATTACCGTAGCGTGTTGTCGTCGTCGTTGGATTGGTCTCGTCGGTATCCCAGTTATACAGTGTTGAGGTATAAACACTGCGCTGGCGGCTAATCGCCACGTTATAACTGATATCCCGATAGCTATTGGAATAGCCCAACTGTAACTGTGTATCGCGTTGCGTATCGTTATAATAATCATTGGTCGAAGCAGATGCATACAGTTGGCCAAAATGACCTAAATTCTGATTGACCGTGGTGGTAAATTGGCTGCGCTGTTGGTAGGTGGATGAATCCCAAGTCCCGCCATTTTTTTCTACTGAGCGCACACCGAAAACATCATTTAAATCGCGATAGCCTTTGGTGGAATAACGATATCCCGCCAATGAGAATGTAGTGCCGGTTTCACTGAAAGTTTGGCTATAAGTGGCCTGCATCCGCCAGCCATCCTGCGTTTTATCATCTTCAACTTTGGCGTGGGAATAGGTGGTGTTCAGACCAAAAGCGCCGACCGAGGTGCCGATAACACCGCCCACGAGCAGTGCCGTATAATCTTGCGCTAAGCGCACACCGGTATTCGCCGTTAACTGGTTGGTCAGCCCGCGCTCATAGGTAAAGTCGGTGAAATAATTATCGATATCGGTGAAATCGCGTGATTCCCCAATAACGGCATTATAACGGCTCACCCCAGGACGCATTGAGTCTGGCACGGCGCTAAATGGCACGGTAAATGTTGAGCGGCTACCATTGGCCTCAATTACCTCAACATTGAGATCACCCTGGCTGGTGGTGCTGTATAAATCGTTAATAACAAAGGGGCCGGGGGCGACGTTGGTCTCATATATTTCCTGCCCATTCTGGCGAATAACCACGCGGGCATTGGTACTGGCAACACCACGAACTTCTGGTGCAAAGCCGCGCATTGATTCTGGCCACATACGTTGGTCAGTTGCCATTTTCGCGCCACGAAATGACATGGTGCCGAATAATGAACTGTCGGTGAAGGTTTCGCCCAGCGTTAATTGACTATCCAATTGTGGGATAGGGCGCTGCAAATAGGTGCGGATATTATTCCATTGTGTGTCGCTGCTATTGGTATTGCTGGCATAGCGCACGTTTGATTGCTGGCGCAGTTGCCACAAGCCTAAGTTCAAGCCACCCTTGATGCCAATAAAGCCGTAATCAGAAGTATTACTTTGCTGACCTTGTGTCTCGCTACGATAAAAGTTGGTGCTGTAGTTGAGGAAGGCGAGTTTTTCACCCTCTTGCCACTCCGTCCGCTCGATATAGCCGCGAGGCTGCTTTTTCAATACCGCTTGTGGAATAGAGAGTTCCAGGCGCAATTTGGCCTGATCAAAGTGGAAGGAGGCCCCTCTGACTCGTTCAGATAGCGGCACGCATTGCCCTGTTGGGACATCAGTTGCGGTCTCGGCCGCGTTTTCAGACGCGGTGTCAGGAGGAGTTGAATCTGCCACGGCAGCTTGAGGATCTTTGGCAGTAACCCCCGCTTTAGGAGTTAATTCAATACCCGCGCCCATTAAAAACTCATCACTCAGGCAGGGGTAAACCTCTGAAGAGTCAGAATTTTTAACAAATCTAATGGTCATGCGCTTGTACTGCTTGTTATTGATCAGGACGTCTACAGCATCGTAATCCCCAGCCGTCGCAGAGTTCTCTTTATTCAGTTGATTCAATCCAGAGGCAAAATTGGTGCCTAAAAAGAGAGATTCATCAAACTCAAGATTCTGTGACTCTTCCTGCGCTAATACTGTATCAACATGTAGGATTAAACTGATGCATAATGTTAATGCTTTCTTCCGTCCGGAAAATCTCTTTTTTAGAATAATGCGTGCGAAACCCATAAATATTCCTTTACCGGAACATGACAATTAACTCCGATAAGTACCGGCATCTTGTCCACCGAAATCATTAACTACCCGAAAATTAATAACTGGATTAGCTGGGGCTGATGAATTTGGAATAACCCACTCAACTTGAGACATCGGTGGGATCATCTCTGATTTCATTTTAAGATTTTTACCACTCCCCACCACTTCACCGCTGGCAATAGTGGCAAAGAAACCGGTTGGATTCTTTCCGGTGACAACCACATTACTGCCTTGTTGACGGACACTAAACGTCAGTGCACTGGGAACCTGATCAGCCCGGCCGACAATGCCTTCAGGCCGATAAAATACTTTAATACGGTTACGTAGCAGGACTAACATTTTATTGTTTTTCTCTGCTTTATTGACGGGCGGCACCTGCAAAAAGTTAAGATAAAATACAGATTCTTTATTTGTTGGTAGGCCGCTGCCGGTATATTTCAGTCGTAATGTTTGGCCAGCGTTGGCTTCAATACGAAAGAAGGGAGGGGTGACAAGAAAGGGTGCTTTGCCCGTTTCAGGGGTGGATTTAGCATCCCCACTGTCTAACCAAACCTGAACAGCATTAGGAAAATTGTCATTATTGGTTAATTGTACTGTGTGCTCTTTTTCACCCGCCGAATATATAATACGGCTGCCGCCCATGACGACACTGGCGTTGGCAAAAGAGATACCCATAAACATTAATAAAGTGGCGAACAGATAACGAAAGCTGTAGCTATGTGTATTAAACATGATGGGTATATCCTCTGTAGAAATTTATCGGGTGGGTCACCCACCCGATAGTACAGATATTACAGGTAAGAAACCGCATATTGTACAGATGCAACTACAGTACCTGGTGCTGTTTGCCCAGTAGCAAAGTACTGAACTGCAAAATCATGTTCTGCTGAAGTTTTGCCTGCTTCCAATACGATACCATCTTGCGCCAAACCACTATTTAAATCGATACCAGTTGTTGTTGTCGCGTCTTTTAATAATTGAAGCTCAACATTCGCCGCTGTGCCGGTATTTTTTAAGTTACCAGAAGCAGACACTTGATTACCAACGAAAACAGTTTTGATATCAATATCTGCGGCATCGGCAGTACAACCAGAAACACCCAGAGTAAAGGTTGTTTTACCAGCTGTTTTACCTGAAGCATCCAGATCAGTGCTTGATACTGTCGGCAATAAAACCATTGGGTTAGCTTCAAGGCCATTTACGGTAACTGAACAAGTTTGTCCTGTGACTTCGCCTTGGAAAGTAATGGTATTATTGCTTGCTGCCATTGAAGCGGTGGTAGTTGCTGCGAATAATGCCATAGCCAAAGTAATTTTATTCATTTGAAACTCCAATGCGATAATTTAAAATAGGTCAGACTCTCATGGGTATCTAATTAATATTGAGAATTTAACTTAATAAAGATGAAGTGGTGAATGACTATATGGCGAATGTTATTCGATTATATTCGTCAGCTTTCCACAAGGGTTTTCATTTAAAGTGATTCAGTGGTTATTTATTCCCGCTGCATCCCTTACTTGATGACGACAATAATATAGAAGGTGGCTGTTATTGCACATAAGACAAGAGAACCAATTTATGTGGGAAAATTCCTACCTTTGGTATTTTGAAGGATTATTTTGGATAATTTCTTGCATTACAATCAGTTACAGATGATCGAATGAATTCATTAATAAGATCTTTCTTGTTGTTTTTATTGATAATGCTTGTTTATGGCTGTTTTGGCCCATAAATGTAGGCTATTTTTGATATTAATTCATCGAACGTTTTATATAGTTAAGTAAAGATTTTGTATAGAAATAGCTGGCGGGGAAATTATATGTAGGAATATTGTCATGTTATTAATTATAGGTTGCTATGTTAATAGCTATTTTGATGGTGGGTATTTGCGCCACCTATTAAGGAGGCGCACTGCTAACTTAGTTACGATATAGCACTTTAATAATGTGATAACCGAACTGAGTTTTTACCGGGCCATAAGGTTGTAGCAGTTCGCAGCTAAATACCGCTTTATCGAAAGCCGGGACCATATCCCCTTTATTGAACTCGCCCAGATCGCCGCCGTTACGTTTTGACGGGCAGTTGGAGAATTTTTTCGCCAACTCCTGGAAATCTGCACCGTTATTCAACTGTGCCAGAATATCGTTTGCCTGCTTTTCATCATCTACCAGAATGTGCAGCGCAGAAGCTTTGTTTGCCATAGTCACAATCACCACAATGTTATTTAAACGAAGGTTATCTTCATTAGGGTCTAGAAGCGCGCCAGTGTAGCCTATTTTTCTGGTGATGGGGCCACTGTGGCGCGGGTTTTACAATTCAAAAGCACAGGCGATTCTTTGTCGGCGGCGGCTTTCTGCTACAATCCTGTTCCCCTGATAACCCACAGAGCGACTCTGCACCCATGCGATTAAATCCCAGCCAACAACAAGCCGTCGAATTTGTCACTGGACCCTGCCTGGTGTTGGCCGGTGCGGGATCGGGTAAAACCCGCGTGATCACCAACAAGATAGCCCATCTGATTCGCCAGTGCGGTTATCAGCCAAAGCACATTGCCGCGGTGACGTTTACCAATAAAGCCGCGCGTGAGATGAAAGAGCGTGTGTCCCAGACGTTGGGGCGCAAAGAGTCCCGTGGTTTGATGATTGCCACCTTCCATACATTGGGACTGGAGATCATCAAAAAAGAGTATGTCGCGTTGGGGATGAAGTCTAACTTCTCGTTATTTGATGCGCAGGACCAGCTGGGTTTATTGAAAGATCTGACCCACAAGTGGTTGGAAGACGATAAAACGTTGCTGCAACAGCTGATATCCCAGATCTCCAACTGGAAAAATGATCTGCTCGATCCCGCTGCGGCGGCGGCACTGGCACGATCTGAGCGCGATAAGCTGTTCGTTCATTGTTATGGTTTATATGACGCCCATTTGAAAGCCTGTAATGTGCTGGACTTCGATGATCTTATCTCCCTGCCGACATTGCTGCTGCAAAATAATCCAGAAGTGCGAGAGCGTTGGCAAAACCGCCTGCGTTACCTGTTAGTCGATGAATACCAAGATACCAACACCAGCCAATATCATATGGTGAAATTGTTGGTGGGCAGTCGGGCGCGCTTTACGGTGGTGGGTGATGATGACCAATCGATCTATTCATGGCGTGGGGCGCGACCACAGAATCTGGTGCTGCTGAATGAAGATTTCCCACAGTTGCAGGTGATTAAGCTGGAGCAGAACTATCGCTCCTCGGGCCGGATTCTGAAAGCCGCGAATATTTTGATCGCCAATAACCCCCATGTTTTTGAAAAGAAGCTCTTTTCTGAGTTGGAATATGGCGACGAGTTAAAAGTCATTACCGCCAATAATGAAGATCACGAGGCCGAGCGCGTGGTCGGTGAGCTTATCGCCCATCACTTTGTTAAAAAGACGCAATACAGTGACTATGCCATTTTGTATCGCGGTAACCACCAGTCGCGGCTGTTTGAAAAGTTGCTGATGCAAAACCGTATCCCTTATCGTATCTCCGGTGGCGATTCGTTTTTCTCACGGCCAGAGATCAAAGATATGCTGGCGTACTTGCGAGTATTGACCAATCAGGATGATGACAGTGCATTTATGCGCATCGTTAATACACCAAAGCGCGAGATAGGATCAGCGACCATCCAGAAACTGGGTGAATGGGCCAATCTGCGTAATAAAAGCCTCTTTCGTGCCAGCTTCGATTTGGGATTGGGTGAGCATCTAAAAGGCCGGGGTCTGGAGTCATTGCAGCGGTTTACCCATTGGATGGAAGGCATTATTCGGTTAGTGGAACGCGAGCCGGTGGCGGCGGTGCGAGATCTGATCCACGGTGTTGATTACGAGAGCTGGCTGTTCGAAACCTCGCCTAGCCCGAAGGCTGCAGAGATGCGGATGAAGAACGTCAATCTACTCTTCAGTTGGATGACCGAAATGTTGGAAGGGTCTGAGCTGAATGAGCCAATGTCGCTGACGCAGGTTGTTACGCGCTTTACCCTGCGCGACATGATGGAGCGGGGGGAGAGTGACGGCGAGCTGGATCAAGTGCAGTTAATGACGCTGCATGCTTCCAAAGGGCTGGAGTTCCCTTACGTGTTCTTAGTCGGCATGGAAGAGGGGTTACTGCCGCATCAAAGTAGCATCGACGAAGATAATGTCGATGAAGAGCGGCGGTTGGCGTATGTGGGGATTACCCGCGCCCAGCGTGAGCTGTTCTTTACCTTGTGCAAAGAGCGGCGGCAGTATGGTGAGTTGATTCGCCCAGAACCCAGTCGTTTCCTGATGGAGTTACCGCAGGATGATTTGAAGTGGGACAATGAGCGCCAAGTGGTTAGCCCACAAGAGCGGATGCAAAAAGGCCAGAGTCATCTGGCCAATATTCGTGCTCAGTTAGCTAACGCCAAAAAACAGTAATGGGTGGTGTACTGCCCATTCGTAGCCTGATTATGGGGTGACCTGTTTGCCATCAACAGTGACGTTTCTCACGTCGCTGAAATGCCATGGCGTCTCGCCGCGCAGTTCCGTGAAGATCACCTTGTTAAACTCACTGTCTCGTAAGTCGCTGATGGCGGTTGGGGCGACCTGTTTTAACTGCACATTATTGACGTGCACTAACCGGTGCCAAGCTTGATTCGCCGTATCCCCTTTGATCTCAATTGATGCACTTTTGCCGGTGGTGTTATCCACTGTCACATTTTCTAACGTGAAATCATAGAATTGGGCAGGGATCTTGGCCGGTGGATAATCAATGTTGGCGTTGCTGTCGGCATAATCCAGTGTCATGACCATCACTTGTTTCGCCAGATCACGCATCGCGTTATTGCGGAAGGTAACTTGACGTGCACCGCCACCAATCGTGCTGGTGCTCTTGGCGCGCAGGCCGATGTCAGTCAGGTACATCACATTATTTTCAGCCAGAATATCTTCAATCCAGGCACCGGTATGGCTGCCGGTCACAATGGCACCGTGTCCCATCCGGAAGTAGTTGTTGAACAGCCATGCGCCTTTCATGGGCTCTTGTTGTTGCGCTTTTTCCCCAGTGCCGGCAGCAAAGTTGATGCAATCATCACCGGTATCAAAAAAGTTATTAAACACCATCACATTCTGGCTATTACCGAACTCAATACCATCCCCATTATTCGCATCATAGGTTTGATGGATTAAGCCGTTCGCCACCACATTGTGGTTTTCCAGATTCATAATGCCGTGGAAAGCGGGGTTACGGACGGTGAAACCCGCCAGATAAACATTCTCTACCCCACGCAGTGTCATCAGGCTGGAGCGGCGTTGACCGTAGGCATTTTTTAAATCCATGCCCTCGGCAACGGCCTTCTCAACCTGATTTTTCGCCAAAATGCCATCTTCTTGCACTTTACTGTTTTTGCTCGCCACGTATTGCGGCAGCGGGCGGCCTAACTCATCGGTAATTTCGGCGGTTTTGGCTCTTTGCCAGCCATTGCCGTCAATGATCCCCGATCCGGTAATGCGGATATTGCGGAAGGTGCCGGGCTGGCTGTGATTGGGGTCGATAGCATTGATCAGTGAGGCTGGGCGCTCAATCGTGGAGTAAGGGTAGAGGCGGTAACCGGCGGGATAGTCATCCGGGTTTTCTGAACCGAGCAGTGTTGCGCCCGCTTGCAGATTGAGGGTCATATCACTTTTCAGCCACAGCGCGCCACTTTTGTAAGTGCCGGAGGGGATCTCGACCCGACAACCCGGTTTGCAGCTATCAATGGCTTGCTGGATAGCCTTGGTATTCAATGCCTTGCCATCGCCGATGGCACCAAAGTCACGCACATTCACAATCTGTGGCTTAGCCGTGGTTTTTGCATTAATCGGGGTGCTGGCGGCAGATAACGAGCCATCGGCGTACTGGGCTTTGACCGTAAACTGATAGCGGGTGTTGGGTTTCAAGCCATCAACGGTGAAGTTCTGTAGCACAATTTTATGCTGGAAATCGTCTTTATCATTAGCATAGAAGTGGTCGATATAGGGCTTGGCGGGGGAGAATTTATCGTTGTTATCACTGGCTTTACCCAGCAATTTACCCGCAGAGTAAATTTGATAGTCGACAATCTTCCGGGTGTCTTCTGGGGCTTTCCATACCAGCACAATACTGCTCTCGTCATAAGCGAGAGTGGGGACTTGTAGCTGTTGAGGGGCGTCGTGGTGACTTGATTTAGCGGCCATTGCGAGAGGGGTGCAGACCATCAGACTGGACATTATCACCAACAGACTGGCGGTATATGGACGTTGAAACGTTAATCGCATTGTGATCCCTTATTAAAAAGAAACGCTGTTTTATAAAAATACACACAATGTTTCTTTTTTAAACTGAAGGCGATCACAATCTGATGGTTTTGTGGGGAGTCACTCAGAGGGTCGGGGGAGGAGAGAATGAGAGGGCGACCGGAGCCGCCCAACAGCAAAGAATTAGTTAAACTCTTCAAGGAAGAGGGGCCACTGGACATAGCTCTGCCAATGACTTTCTTGTTCCAAAGCTTCCGCTCGGTAAGGGTGCTGTTGCAGCCAGCCCTGAGGCAGCAGCACATAGAGTGTTTCACCTTTGGCCGACAATCTGACGGCTGGCAGTGTATCGTCCCGCCGACGGCTAGCAAAAATAATCGCCAGACGCAGCAAACGGCACAGGTGCTGCGCCATATCCACTGGCAAGGCATTTTGCTGATTTAACAGCGTCAGATCGAGGGTATCGCACTGATTTTGTAAGAGCGCAGAGAGCAGTAACTTTTGCGCGGGGGTAAAACCGGGGAGATCCAGATTGCGGATCAGGTAAGCCGCATGTTGGGGAGCGCGCTTAAAATCGACGCTGAGGCCAATTTCATGAATCAAACAGGTATTTTGTAATAACTCTCGACATCGGTTGTCGAGATGCCACTCTTTTGCGACCTGTAGCAAAAAGTTATCGGCCAGTTTGCTGACACGCTTGGCTTGCTCGGTATCGAGGATATAGCGGCGCTGCAAATTGCGGATAGTGCGACTGCGAATATCCTGCTCAACCGGTAAATGAAGCATGCCATAGACCAGCCCTTCGCGCAGTGCGCCGCCCGCCAGTGTCATACTCTCAATCGCCAACTCTTGGAATATCGCAATCAAGATAGACAAGCCACTGGGGAAAACCAGCGCCCGTTCCAGTGTTAAACCGGGAATTTCTAACTCTTCCAATTTGCCGCACTGAATGGCTCTTTGCTTGAGTTGCTGCAATTTGGGCAAGGTGATTAGCTCATCCATGCCTTGGGCGACCATGATCTCTTGCAGGGCCTGAACCGTACCCGAAGCCCCGACACAGATTTGCCAGCCGTGCTCACGAAAACGCGCCGCGACCGGTTTGATCATCTCATGTGCGGCCAGTTCAGCACGTTCAAAATTCTCTTTTGCCAGGTTGCGGTCGCCGAAATAGCGCTCTAGCCAAGTGACACAACCCATTGATAAACTAACTAAAATATTTGCCTGCGCGCCATTGCCAGTCACCAGTTCCGTACTGCCGCCGCCAATATCGACCACCAGACGCTGCTCTGGTCCACCGGTAGTATGCGCTACCCCGTGATAAATCAGCCGAGCTTCTTCTTCACCGCTGATGACCTGAATGGGGCAGCCGAGGATCTCGGTTGCAGTTTGCAGGAATTCCTCAGCGTTAGAGGCCAGACGCAGGGTAGCCGTAGCGACCACGCGGATCTGATCCCGAGGAATGTCCTGTAAACGCTCTGAAAAAAGCTTCAAGCATTGCCAACCGCGTTCCATCGCATCTTGTGATAAGTGGTTCTGGCTATCCAGACCTGCCGCCAGACGGACTTTCCGTTTGATTCGGGCCAGTGTCTGGATACTCCCTGCCACCTCACGTACCACCAACATATGAAAACTGTTGGAGCCAAGATCGATGGCAGCATAAAGTGAGGTGGAACTTAGCATCGTTTTATCAGCTCGGTCGCTTACGGTTATTATTCCGTGGTGCACCACTACGACGTGGGGCAGAGTTACGGCGTGGGCCATTCCCAGTACGGGTACGGGCCAGACGTTTTGGTGCTGGTAAATCGGTTAATAGCGCATTGCTATTATATTTGCTGACCGGAATGCTATGGCCGGTGTAAGTCTCGATAGCCGGTAAGTTTAGTGCGTACTCTTCACATGCCAGGCTGATGGAGTGACCACTTTCGCCAGCACGGCCGGTACGACCAATGCGGTGAACATAGTCTTCGCAATCGTCAGGCAGATCATAGTTGAAGACGTGGGTCACCAGTGGAATGTGCAGACCACGAGCGGCAACGTCAGTCGCAACCAGAATATCCAAATCACCTTTGGTGAAATCTTCCAGAATCCGCAGGCGTTTTTTCTGCGCGACATCACCGGTCAGTAAACCAACACGATGGCCGTCAGCCGCCAGATGGCCCCAGATCTCTTCGCAACGATGCTTGGTATTGGCAAAAATAATGCAGCGGTCTGGCCACTCTTCTTCAATCAACGTCTGAAGCAGACGCATTTTTTCTTCGTTTGAAGGGTAGAACAGCTCTTCCTGAATGCGGTGGCCGGTTTTTTGTAACGGTTCCACTTCAACATATTCTGCATTGTTCATCTGTTCGAAGGCCAATTCACGTACCCGGTACGAGAGGGTGGCAGAGAACAGCATGTTTAAACGTTTATCAACGGAAGGCATACGGCGGAACAGCCAGCGGATATCTTTGATAAAGCCTAAATCGTACATCCGATCGGCTTCATCTAAGACCACAACCTGAATCGCACCGAGGTTAATATAATTTTGTTTAGCGTAATCGATTAAACGGCCAGTCGTCCCGATCAGAATGTCAACGCCACTTTCCAGCACTTTAAGCTGTTTGTCGTAGCCATCACCACCATAAGCCAAGCCTAATTTCAGCCCGGTCATCTGGGAAAGTGACTCTGCATCGGAGTGGATTTGCACGGCTAATTCACGCGTTGGTGCCATAATCAAAGCGCGTGGTTGATTAGTCTGGCGACCCTCTTCAGCGGGGTTAGAAAGCAAATAATGGAAAGTAGACGCTAAGAAAGCTAGCGTCTTGCCGGTTCCTGTTTGCGCCTGACCCGCTACATCACGCCCAGAGAGGGTGAGTGGCAATGCTAACGCCTGGATCGGCGTGCAATACTCAAACCCTTTGTTTTCAAGGGCTTGAATAACTAGCGGGTGCAGGGCGAAGTCGGAAAACTTCTGTTCGGTCAAGTGTGTTTTGCTCATAGTGTGGTAGAATATCAGCTAACTATTGCTTTACGAAAGCGTATCCGGTGAAATAAAGTCATCCTATTGTTGGTTAATGCTACACCAACGAGGTAGACACAATCCTTTGGAGTAGAACATGAGCGATAAAATTATTCACCTGAGTGACGAAAGCTTCGACACTGACGTGCTGAAAGCCAGCGGCCTGGTTCTGGTCGATTTCTGGGCTGAATGGTGTGGTCCGTGCAAGATGATTGCTCCGATTTTGGATGAAATTGCTGAAGAGTACGAAGGCAGACTGACCATCACTAAACTGAATATTGATGACAATCAGGGCACGGCACCTAAGTATGGTATCCGTGGTATCCCGACATTGTTATTGTTCCGTGACGGTGAAGTGGTCGCCACCAAGGTGGGTGCATTGTCTAAAGGCCAGTTAAAAGCATTCTTGGATGCCAATCTGTAATTAGCCGCCGATAACCCAAGTTATTGGCGTTGCAGCACGGCAGCAAACGAACAAAGCCCGATGAGCTGACTCAGGTCAGTGATTCGGGTGAGTCAGTGCCGCTAACGTCGCTGTGGCGTCAAGGACGTAGGGGAGTTTAGTGGCGGTTGTGATTTCTCACACTGACCGCTAGACGCCTGCAAAGAAGCGTGTTAAGTTTACTCCACTGCGCATAAAACATTCCTGTGTACAGAGTCCAGGTTTGTAGCATCTAGCTTATTCTTTAGTATCTAATAAATAGTCTGTAGCATCTAAAAAGTTTAAATCTAACGTTTTACTCTATGTCGAAATAATGTGTGTTGAGAATAATTATGAACTCAATCAGTTTTTTGACAGTCTAACGGTTTTACAAAATCAGTCGAAGGCACCTTCAATCTTTTTACCGTTGTGTCGCGCAAATCTCGCGTAAGTGATGACTTACGTAGTTTGCCTAAGGCCGGTGATTGAATGTCCCATTAAACAGGCACGGATGACGCTGCCATACCATTCACGACCATAGTTCGAGACATACCCCGAGTTTAAGAACCCACCATTATGAATCTTACCGAATTAAAGAACACGCCGGTTTCTGATCTGATAACACTTGGCGAAAATATGGGGCTGGAAAACCTGGCCCGGATGCGTAAACAAGATATTATTTTCTCTATTCTTAAGCAGCACGCGAAAAGTGGAGAAGATATCTTCGGTGACGGTGTATTGGAGATATTGCAGGATGGATTTGGTTTCCTCCGCTCTGCTGACAGCTCCTACCTCGCCGGTCCTGACGACATCTATGTATCCCCAAGCCAAATTCGCCGTTTCAACCTCCGTACTGGTGATACCGTTGCCGGTAAGATTCGTCCGCCTAAAGAAGGTGAGCGTTATTTTGCATTGTTGAAAGTTAACGAAGTTAACTATGACAAACCGGAGAACGCCCGTAATAAAATCCTGTTCGAAAACTTAACCCCATTACATGCCAACTCTCGTCTGCGCATGGAACGTGGTAATGGTTCGACAGAAGATTTAACTGCCCGTGTCCTGGATTTGGCATCGCCAATCGGTCGCGGTCAACGTGGTCTGATTGTGGCACCGCCTAAAGCGGGTAAAACCATGCTGTTGCAGAACATCGCAACCAGCATCGCTTACAACCACCCTGATTGCGTATTGATGGTCTTGCTGATTGATGAGCGTCCGGAAGAAGTGACCGAGATGCAACGTCTGGTTAAAGGCGAAGTGATTGCTTCTACCTTTGATGAACCTGCATCCCGTCACGTTCAAGTTGCTGAAATGGTCATTGAAAAAGCAAAACGTCTGGTTGAGCACAAAAAAGACGTTATCATTTTGCTGGACTCCATTACCCGTTTAGCCCGTGCCTATAACACCGTGGTACCTGCCTCAGGCAAAGTACTGACCGGTGGTGTGGATGCGAATGCCTTACATCGTCCAAAACGTTTCTTTGGTGCTGCACGTAATGTTGAAGAGGGCGGAAGCCTGACTATCATTGCTACCGCGTTGGTTGATACCGGTTCTAAAATGGATGAAGTTATCTATGAAGAATTTAAAGGTACCGGCAACATGGAATTGCACCTGTCCCGCAAAATTGCGGAAAAACGTGTCTTCCCAGCCATTGATTTCAACCGCTCAGGGACACGTAAAGAAGAGCTGTTGACAACCACTGAAGAGCTGCAAAAAATGTGGATCTTGCGCCGTATCCTTCATCCAATGGGTGAAATCGATGCGATGGAGTTCCTCATCAGCAAGCTGGCAACAGCAAAAACAAACGATCAGTTCTTCGATAATATGAGACGTTCGTAAGTTTCTCGGAATTAGTTAAAACGCCACGCTCAGTCGTGGCGTTTTTTGCTTTTGGAATATAGGATACTCGGGTTTGCTATTCATTCAGCGGATTACAAGATCGAACTAACGGTTATTTTGATATTTATTCTCACTGGCAGCGAGAAAATACCAAAAATAGAGTTGGGAATAACAAGCAAGACTGTCATCATATTCAGAAATAACTGAAAGCGTGGCTAAGGCATGGTTTGCGCCAACCTACATGCTAAGCTGTTGTATCTATTTGCAGAGAGCGGTTAAACGTGAACTTACTCACTATGAGTACTGAAATATTTGTTATCTTCCTGTTTTCTCTGGCATTTTTATTTGTTGCTCGCAAAGTTGCCAAGAGAATTGGATTAGTCGATAAACCTAATTATCGTAAACGCCACCAAGGATTGATCCCATTAGTGGGTGGCATATCTGTGTTTGCGGGTATTTGCTTTACTTTTCTGGTTACCAATCAGCAGATCCCCCATTTCCGTTTATATCTTGGCTGCGCCGGATTATTGGTATTTGTCGGTGCGTTAGATGATCGTTTTGATATCAGCGTAAAAATCCGAGCCTTTGTTCAAGCACTGGTCGGCATCGCCATGATGGCGATCGGGGGGCTTTATTTGCGCAGCCTAGGGCATACTTTTGGCCCATGGGAAATGGTATTAGGGCCTTTCGGTTATGTCGTGACGCTGTTCGCGGTATGGGCGGCAATCAATGCCTTCAATATGGTGGATGGTATTGATGGTTTGCTCGGCGGCCTCTCCTGCGTCTCTTTCGGCGCGATGGGTATTTTGCTCTATCAAAGCGGGCAGATGGCATTGGCACTATGGTGTTTCGCCATGATTGCCGCGATCCTGCCGTATATCTTGCTTAACCTCGGGTTGTTAGGGCGTCGCTATAAAGTCTTTATGGGCGATGCTGGTAGCACCTTGATTGGTTTCACGGCGATTTGGATGCTGCTGCAAACCACTCAAGGGAATTCACACCCGATTAATCCGGTTACCGCATTATGGATTATCGCCATACCATTGATGGATATGATCGCCATCATGTATCGGCGCTTACGTAAAGGGATGAGCCCTTTCTCCCCAGACCGTCAGCATATCCACCACTTAATTATGCGTGCGGGTTTTACCTCACGGCAGGCTTTTGTCTTAATCACTCTGGCTGCGGCGCTGTTAGCGGCGGTAGGTGTTATTGGCGAACGACTAACATTTATCCCTGAATGGGTCATGTTGGCATTATTCTTGCTTGCATTTCTGTTGTACGACTACTGCATCAAACGGGCATGGCGAGTGGCGCGTTTTATCAAGCGTATGAAACGCCGGATGCGTCGTGCATCGCAAAATAAGCATGAATCTTAATCAGAGGCTTTTAGGCAGTGATGAAATCAGAATCTATGTCGTCGGATAAAACAGGATCTACCCATAATGAGCCTACTGTGGATAACGAATTAGATCTCCGTAGCCTGTGCCGCACGCTTTGGCGTGGCAAGGTGTGGATTATCGGTATGGCCATTCTTTTCGCTGCACTGGCGGTAGGGGTGTCCTATCTGGTGAAGCAACAGTGGAGCGCAACGGCCATTACTGACCGACCAACAGTCAATAATCTGGGTGGCTTTTATTCTCAGCAGCAATTTTTGCGTAATCTGGATACCCGGATTAATAGCGGTGTTGCCAGTGAGCAGCCGGGAATTTCTGACGAGGCCTACAGCGAGTTTATTACCCAGTTAGCGGCCTACGACACCCGTCGTGAGTTCTGGCTACAAAGTGATTACTACAAGCAACGGTTGGAAGGTGATGCCAAAGCAGACGCGGCATTACTGGATGAGCTGGTGAATAACATTGTTTTCACTCCGCGTGATGACAAAAAAATACTGAACGACAGCATTAAGCTGACGGCAGAAACGGCGACAGATTCCAACAAATTACTTCGCAGTTACATTGATTTTGCCAGCCAACGTGCGGCCAGCCATTTGAATGACGAGATTGAGGGGGCATGGGCTGCTCGTACTCAATCAATGAAAGCACAAGTCAAACGGCAGGAAGCGGTGGCACAAGCGGTATTTGATCGTGAAGTGACTGCGGTGAAACAAGCATTGAAAGTCGCGAGCCAGCAAGGGATTAACCGTAATCAAACGGATACCCCGGCTGAGCAGTTGCCAGACTCCAAAATGTTTATGTTAGGCAAGCCAATGCTTGAAGCTCGTCTAGAGACATTGCAGGCTACCGGCCCAAGTTTTGATATCGATTACGATCAAAACCGCGCCATGCTGGCAACCTTGAATGTGGGTCCGACACTGGATAAAACATTCCAAACTTACCGCTACTTGCGTACACCGGAAGATCCAGTGACTCGCGATAGTCCACGTCGTGTATTCCTACTGATTATGTGGGGCGCGATTGGGGCATTGGTCGGCGCAGGTGTGGTATTGGTTCGTCGCACCAGCACACAGCCGTAATTGGCCGTGTGGTTTAGATCTTAATAAATTGGCGTTGCAGCCAGACAAAAAAAGTCATGCTGCGACGTCAGGTAAGAAGCGTATAAATCGCTAATGGGCGCATCGTGCGTCCAACTTGCAGGCGTTGTCTGCGGCTAACTGACCTTAAAGAGATTCACTGTGAAAGTGTTGACTGTTTTTGGCACCCGGCCTGAAGCCATTAAAATGGCTCCTCTGGTGCATGCTTTGGCTCAGGATGAAGCCTTTGAATCGCGAGTTTGCGTGACGGCTCAGCATCGTGAGATGTTGGACCAAGTGCTGCGTTTATTCGAGATTCAGCCGGACTATGATTTGAATATCATGAAACCGGGACAGGACTTGACGGAAATAACCTGCCGTATTCTGGAGGGGTTAAAGCCGGTGCTGGCTGAGTTTAAGCCAGACGTGATCTTAGTTCATGGTGATACCACCACGACACTGTCGACCAGTCTCGCTGCGTTTTATCACCGCATTCCTGTCGGCCATGTCGAAGCGGGTTTGCGCACCGGGAATCTCTACTCCCCGTGGCCAGAAGAGGCCAACCGTCAACTGACGGGCCACCTTGCTATGTACCATTTTGCGCCGACGGAGAATTCTCGGCAAAACCTGTTACGTGAAATGGTGCCAGATAGCCGCATTTTCGTGACCGGTAATACGGTGATCGACGCGCTGTTTTGGGTCCGTGATCGGGTGATGAACAACCCGGAACTGCGGGCTAGCTTGGCGCAACGTTACCCGTTCCTCGATACCAGTAAAAAGATGATTCTGGTCACTGGCCATCGCCGCGAGAGTTTTGGTGGTGGTTTTGAGCGGATTTGCAGCGCCTTAGCGGAAATTGCGCGTAAACACCCTGAAGTGCAGGTGGTTTATCCGGTGCATCTCAACCCTAACGTCAGTGAGCCGGTCAACCGCATCCTGAAAGGGATTGATAATATCATTCTGATCGACCCGCAAGATTACCTACCATTCGTTTACCTGATGAATCACGCCTACCTGATCTTGACGGATTCCGGTGGTATTCAGGAAGAGGCCCCTTCATTAGGTAAGCCGGTCTTGGTTATGCGGGATACCACCGAGCGTCCGGAAGCTGTCGATTCAGGTACGGTTCTGCTGGTGGGCACTAATATTAATAAGATAGTCGATGCAGTGACCCGCTTGCTGACTGATGAATCTGCCTATCATCAGATGACTCGGGCACATAATCCTTACGGTGACGGGCACGCCTGTCAACGCATCCTTGAAGCTTTAAAGAATCATCAGGTGACGCTATGAGTTTTGAAACTATTTCTGTTATCGGTCTTGGGTATATTGGTCTGCCAACGGCGGCTGCGTTTGCCTCGCGCAAGAAGAAAGTGATTGGTGTCGATGTCAACGCCCATGCTGTTGAAACCATTAATCGCGGCGCGATCCATATTGTCGAACCCGATTTAGACAAAGTGGTGAAAATTGCGGTTGAAGGGGGCTACCTTCAGGCGGTGACCAAGCCACTGGCCGCAGATGCGTTTCTTATTGCCGTGCCGACACCTTTTAAAGGCGATCATGATCCCGATATGGTTTATGTTGAGTCCGCCGCTAAATCTATCGCACCGGTACTGAAAAAGGGCGACTTGGTCATTCTGGAGTCCACCTCGCCAGTGGGTGCCACTGAACAAATGGCACAATGGCTGGCTGAAGCCCGCCCAGACTTGAGCTTCCCACAGAATGCGGGTGAAGATGCTGACGTGAACATCTCTTACTGCCCTGAGCGCGTGTTGCCGGGTCAGGTGATGGTTGAGCTGATTCAGAACGACCGTGTGATTGGGGGTATGACGCCAAAATGTTCTGCTCGCGCCAGTGAACTGTATAAAATCTTTTTGGAAGGCGAATGTGTGGTGACCAACTCCCGCACCGCTGAGATGTGTAAGCTGACTGAAAACAGCTTCCGCGACGTTAACATCGCTTTCGCTAATGAGCTGTCACTGATTTGTGACGCGCAGGGCATCAATGTGTGGGAACTGATTCGTCTGGCGAATCGTCATCCACGCGTGAATATCCTGCAACCCGGCCCGGGTGTTGGCGGTCACTGTATCGCGGTTGACCCATGGTTTATCGTTTCCCAGAATCCAGAGTTGGCTCGCCTGATTCACACCGCACGTCTGGTGAATGATGGCAAACCGCTGTGGGTGGTTGACCGCGTGAAAGCGGCAGTGGCCGATTGTCTGGCCGCAACGGACAAACGCGCGTCTGAAGTGAAAATTGCCTGCTTTGGCTTAGCCTTTAAGCCAAACATTGACGATCTGCGCGAAAGCCCAGCCGTTGAAATCGCTCATTTGATCGCTGAATGGCACTCCGGCGAAACATTGGTGGTTGAACCCAATGTAGAGCAACTGCCAAAATCACTGGCAGGCCACGTGACCCTGAAAGATACCGCAACAGCATTACAGCAGGCTGATGTGCTGGTGATGTTGGTCGATCACAGCCAGTTCAAGGCCATCAAACCTGAAGATGTGAAACAAGCGTGGATTGTGGACACCAAAGGAGTATGGCGTTGAGACGTATTCTAGTCACAGGTGGGGCCGGTTTTATCGGCTCTGCGGTGGTAAGACATATTATCGATGGCACTCCAGATAGCGTGGTGGTGGTGGATAAACTCACCTACGCCGGTAATCTGGAGTCACTGGCGGTGGTTGCAAAAAACGAGCGCTATGCATTTGAGCAGGTCGATATTTGTGATCGCGCTGAGTTAGACCGCGTTTTTGCACAATATCAGCCGGATGTGGTGATGCATCTGGCAGCGGAAAGTCACGTTGACCGCTCAATTGATGGGCCAGCGGCCTTTATCGAAACTAACGTGGTGGGCACTTACACCATGTTAGAGGCGGCGCGTCACTACTGGCAGCAACTCAGTGCTGAGGCCAAACTGGCGTTTCGCTTCCACCACATCTCAACCGATGAAGTGTATGGCGATCTGCATGGCACCGAGGATCTGTTTACCGAAACGACCCCTTATGCGCCTAGCAGCCCCTATTCGGCCTCTAAAGCATCCAGCGACCATTTAGTCCGCGCCTGGTTACGAACCTATGGCTTACCGACCCTGGTGACCAACTGTTCAAATAACTACGGTCCGTATCATTTCCCTGAGAAATTGATCCCGCTGGTGATTTTGAATGCCTTGGCGGGCAAACCGCTGCCGGTGTATGGCAATGGCGCACAAGTCCGTGATTGGTTGTACGTCGAAGACCACGCGCGAGCGCTGTATCAAGTGGTGACCGAAGGTGTGGTGGGTGAAACCTACAATATTGGCGGTCATAACGAGCGCAAAAATATTGAAGTGGTTGAAACTATCTGTACGCTGCTGGACGAACTGGTGCCAGAAAAACCTGCGGGTATTACTCAATACCATGACTTGATTACCTACGTCAAAGACCGGCCGGGTCACGATATGCGCTATGCCATTGATGCGGGAAAAATTGAGCGTGAGCTAGGCTGGCGGCCACAGGAGACCTTCGAAAGTGGCATCCGCAAAACCGTACTGTGGTATTTGAATAACGAATCTTGGTGGCGTCGTGTTCAGGATGGTTCTTACGCCGGTGAGCGTCTAGGCCTGGAAAGCTGACGGGTATCTCGTTGCGTGACTGACGATAGGTTCGGAGTCTATCAATCATTGGGATGACGTCATTCAGTAAGTTGCATGATGTTTTTGCCGATGTATAACATCTGCCTGATGGTTTCAGGAGATTGTATGTTTCAGGAGATCGAATGAAAGGCATAATTCTCGCTGGTGGCTCTGGCACCCGATTGCACCCCATCACCCGTGGCGTCTCTAAGCAACTGCTTCCCGTTTATGACAAGCCGATGATCTACTATCCGCTGTCAGTGCTGATGCTGGCTGGGATCCGTGATGTCCTGATCATCTCGACGCCAGAAGATCTGCCATCTTTCCAGCGCTTGCTGGGTAATGGCGACGAGTTCGGTATTAATCTGAGTTATGCCGCACAACCTAGCCCCGATGGGCTGGCGCAGGCCTTTATTATCGGCGAAGAGTTTATCGGTAATGAACCATGCTGCTTAGTGCTGGGCGATAATATCTACTTCGGTCAAGGCTTTAGCCCGAAACTGAAAGCCGTGGCGGCCCGTGAGCACGGGGCGACAGTGTTTGGCTATCAGGTCATGGACCCAGAACGTTTTGGTGTGGTGGAGTTTGATGACAACTTCCGCGCCTTATCTATCGAAGAGAAGCCGAGCCAGCCGAAATCCAATTGGGCGGTGACTGGGCTCTATTTCTATGACAATCAGGTGGTTGACTTCGCTAAGCAGGTTAAGCCCTCTTCCCGTGGTGAGTTGGAAATTACCAGCATCAACCAGATGTATCTGGAACGCGGTGAGCTCACCGTTGAACTGTTAGGCCGTGGTTTCGCTTGGTTGGATACCGGCACCCATGACAGCTTGATTGAAGCCAGCACCTTTGTGCAAACCGTTGAAAAACGGCAAGGTTTCAAAATCGCCTGTCTGGAAGAGATCTCCTGGCGCAATGGTTGGCTGGATGATGACGGCGTAAGACGCGCAGCCACCGCGCTAGCCAAAACCGGTTACGGCAAATATTTGTTGGATCTGTTACATGCCCGTCCACGCCAGTATTGAGCCTTTGGCCTGGGAAAGTGAATTTTTCCAGCGCCGCAGTGCAAAACTGATTTTCTCCGACTCAGCCCCGCAACTTAATCCGGCTGAGTTGGATGCTTATACCCTTACCCAAGCCAAAGTGCCTACCCATCGCCTTGATCTCATTGATTCCCTTGGTCAACTCGGCTTCAAATTAGTTGAAGGGGAAGTCGATCTGTCACTGGCCGTCGATATCAACACCGGGATTGGCACGGAAAATGCTATACCTGAGGCAGATGACAAATCTAGGGTCGCCACTGCTGCGGATATTCCGCTCTTGCGCAGTGTCGCTGCTAGCACCTTCGCATTAAGCCGTTTTCGCGCACCTTGGTATGACCCACAAGACAGCGGGCGATTTTATGCGTTGTGGGCTGAAAAGGCGGTATTGGGCACCTTCGATCATCAATGCTTATTGGTGATGAATTCGTTGGGGCAGCCTGCGGGTTTTGTGACGTTACGGGATCTGCAAGATGGCAGCGCACGTATCGGCCTGTTAGGGGTATTCCCTGATTCGCAGGGTAAAGGTATAGGTACATCATTAATGTTGGCGGCCAAGCAGTGGTGCCATCGTCACGGGTTACCACGGTTACGGGTGGCCACGCAGATGAGCAATATTGCTGCTTTGCGTCTTTATATTCGCAGTGGTGCGTCGATTGAGAGCACCGCGTATTGGTTATGCAGGGGATAAAATGATTCCATTTAACGCTCCACCGGTAGTGGGTACTGAACTGGGTTATATGCAGGCCGCGATGGCCAGTGGGAAATTATGTGGTGATGGTGGATTTACCCACCGCTGTCAGCAGTGGATGGAGCAGCATTTCGCTTGCCCGAAAGTCTTACTGACACCTTCTTGCACCGCCTCGCTGGAGATGGCGGCATTATTGCTGGATATCAAGCCTGGCGATGAGATCATCATGCCAAGCTTCACTTTCGTTTCGACGGCCAATGCCTTTGTGCTCCGTGGCGCGAAAATGGTGTTTGTTGATATCCGTCCAGACACCATGAATATCGATGAAACCAAGATTGAAGCGGCGATCACCGATAAAACCAAAGTGATCGTGCCGGTCCACTACGCGGGTGTTGCCTGCGAGATGGATACCATTATGGCGCTGGCGAAAAAATATAATCTGTTTGTGGTCGAAGATGCCGCTCAAGGTGTGATGTCCACCTACAAAGGCAAAGCACTGGGCACTATTGGTCATATTGGCTGCTTTAGCTTCCATGAGACCAAGAACTACACCGCAGGCGGTGAAGGCGGCGCGACGCTGATCAATGACCCGTCACTGATTGACCGCGCGGAAATCATCCGCGAAAAAGGCACCAACCGCAGCCAGTTCTTCCGTGGTCAGGTTGACAAATATACTTGGCGTGATATTGGCTCCAGCTATTTGATGTCTGATTTACAGGCCGCTTACCTGTGGGGCCAGTTGGAAGCTGCGCAACAAATTAACGAACGCCGTCTGGCGCTGTGGCATACCTATTACAATGCCTTCAAGCCGCTGGCTGATGCTGGGCGCATTGATTTACCGGTGATTCCAGCCGATTTAGAACAAAATGCGCACATGTTTTACCTCAAACTGCGCGACATCGACGATCGCTCTAAATTTATCAGCTTCCTAAAAGAAGCTGAGATCATGGCGGTCTTCCACTACATTCCACTGCACGCTTGTCCGGCGGGTGAAGAGTTTGGCCGCATGGCGGGTGAAGATCGCTTTACCACCCAAGAGAGTGAGCGTCTGGTTCGCCTGCCCATCTTCTATAACCTGACTGATATCAATCAGAAAACGGTCATTGATACTGTTCTGAGTTACTTCGCCTGATATGTCTCTGGCAAAAGCATCGATTTGGACTGCTGGCTCTACGCTGATTAAGATCGGCGTAGGGCTGTTAGTGGTGAAACTGCTGGCGGTGACCTTTGGCCCCAGCGGTGTTGGGCAGGCGGGGAATTTCCGCCAGCTAATTACGGTATTAGGCGTGCTCTCTGGCGCGGGTATCTTTAACGGAATTACCAAATATGTTGCTGAATATCATCAGCAACCTGAACGTCTGCGCGCGGTTCTAGGTACCTCATCCGCCATTGTGCTGGGGTTCTCGACACTGCTGGCACTGATTTTCCTGCTGGCGGCGAAACCCGTCAGTATAGCGTTATTTGGTCATGGTGATTTCCAGAATGTGGTGCGCGCGGTAGCGCTTATCCAGATGGGGATTGCCTACGCTAACCTGTTCTTGGCGATCCTCAAAGGCTATCGCGATGCGATGGGCAATGCGTTAGCGGTGATCGGCGGCAGCCTGATTGGGGTGGTGGCTTACTATATCTGCTTCCGCATTGGCGGGTATCCCGGCGCATTAGTGGGCTTGGCATTGGTCCCTGCGCTGGTGGTGATCCCTGCGGCAGCCATGCTGATTCGCCGTAAAACCATTCCGCTGAGCTATCTCAAACTGAACTGGGATAAAGCCATCGCCAGCCATTTAGGCAAATTTACTATCATGGCGCTGATTACCTCAGTGACCTTGCCGGTAGCCTACGTGATGATGCGAAACTTGCTGGCTGACCAATATGGCTGGGATGCGGTGGGGATCTGGCAAGGGGTGAGCAGTATTTCCGATGCTTATCTACAATTTATTACGGCGTCATTTACCGTCTATTTGCTGCCAACACTGTCGCGACTCAAAGCGAAAGCAGATATTTCCCGCGAAATTCTGCGCTCACTGAAATTTGTCTTACCGGCAGTGGCGACCGCCAGTCTGATGGTCTGGCTGTTACGTGACTTTGCTATCTGGCTGCTGTTCTCACATCAGTTCACGGCGATGCGTGATCTCTTCGCTTGGCAGCTGGTGGGTGATGTGTTGAAAGTGGGGTCGTACGTGTTCGGCTATCTGGTTATTGCCAAAGCCTCGCTGCGCTTTTACATTTTGACGGAAGTGAGCCAGTTCTTACTGTTGACCGGGTTTGCCCATTGGTTAATCCCAATGAATGGCTCGTTGGGCGCGGCACAAGCCTATATGGCGACTTATATTGTCTATTTTGCGCTCTGTAGCTGCGTATTCATTATGTATCGTAGACATTCATCACCGTAAACACTCTTTACAGCAGAAAAAAATGACAACCCTGATTCACGTACTGGGATCTGATATCCCGCACCATAATCTGACCGTGCTGCGCTTCTTTAATGATGTGCTGGCAACGCGTGTGCCCACAGAACAGGTGCGGCACTTTATGGTGGCGGCAAAAGAGACGGCAGCTTTTTCATCATTCACGCAGCTGGATATTGAAACGCACGAAAATAAGAAAACCTTGGCCGAGGCGGTGATCGCCCGCGCACAGGCGGATCGCAGCACGCGCTTCTTCTGGCACGGCCAGTTTAATGCCACCTTGTGGCTGGCGCTGTTGAGCGGCAAAATCAAACCACGACAGGTCTATTGGCATGTCTGGGGTGCTGATCTTTATGAAGATGCCAAAAGCTGGAAGTTTCGCCTGTTTTACGTCTTGCGCCGCCTTGCTCAAGGGCGAGTGGGCCATGTCTTTGCGACCCGTGGCGACTTAATCTATTTCCAGCAGCGTCATCCTCGGGTGCCAGCGTCACTGCTCTACTTCCCGACCCGCATGGACCCAGCATTAACCAGTATCAGTGTGGAGAAGCCATTGGCGGGGCCAATGACGATTTTAGTGGGCAACTCTGGCGACACCACTAACCGCCATATTGAAGCGCTGAAAGCGATTCATCAGCAGTTTGGCCCGGATGCCAGAGTGATTCTGCCGATGGGTTATCCGGCAAATAATGAGCTGTATATCGAGCAAGTTAGGCAGGCGGGGTTGGCACTCTTCGCGCCCGAAAATCTGCGCATCCTGACGGATCAGATCCCCTTTGATGACTACCTGAATATCCTGCGCGAATGCGATTTAGGCTATTTTATTTTCAATCGTCAGCAAGGCATCGGCACCCTGTGTTTGTTAACGCAATTTGGCGTGCCTTTTGTGTTGAGCCGTAAAAATCCCTTCTGGCAAGATTTGGCCGAGCAGCATATCCCGGTGCTTTTCTATGGCGACTCACTGGATGAGCCGTTGATTCGCGAGGCACAGCGCCAATTAGCCGGGCTGGATAAACACGCGATCGCCTTCTTTAACCCCAATTACATTGAGGGTTGGCTGCAAGCACTGGCAATGGCCGCAGGAGAACACCCATGACACTGGGGCAATTTGGCGGTCTGTTCGGCGTCTACTTAATCGCGGTCATTTTTATCCTGATCTTGACGTATCAGGAGTTTCGGCGCGTCCGCTTTAACTTCAACGTGCTGTTCTCCATGCTCTACTTGCTGACCTTCTATTTTGGCTTCCCGCTGACCTGCATGCTGGTGTTCCAGTTTGGGGTGGCGGTGGTGCCGGTTGAGTACTTGCTGTATGCCATGCTCTCCGCCACGGCGTTTTATGCTATTTACTACGTGAGCTACAAAACCCGGCTGACCAAGCCACGCACTCAGCCGCGCACCCCGATTTTCACGATGAATCGGGTGGAAACCAATCTGACCTGGATGCTGCTGGCGCTGGTGGCGATCGGCACCGTGGGCATCTTCTTTATGCAGAATGGTTTCCTGCTGTTTAAGCTCGACTCCTACAGCAAAATCTTCTCCAGTGATGTCTCGGGCGTCGCATTGAAGCGCTTTTTCTACTTCTTTATCCCCGCCATGTTGGTGGTCTATTTCCTGAAACAGGACATGCGCGCGTGGTTCTTCTTCCTCGCAAGCACTGTGGCTTTTGGCATCCTGACCTATGTTATCGTCGGTGGGACGCGGGCTAACATCATTATCGCCTTCTCACTGTTCCTGTTTATCGGCATAGTGCGCGGCTGGATCACGTTGTGGATGTTGGCGGCCGCGGGAGTCTTTGGCATTGTCGGGATGTTCTGGCTGGCGTTGAAACGTTATGGGCTGGATGTTAACGGGGCAGAGGCGTTTTACACTTTCCTCTACCTGACGCGGGATACCTTCTCGCCGTGGGAAAACCTCGGCTTGCTGCTCCAGAACTACGACAAAATAGATTTCCAAGGTTTAGCGCCGATAATCCGTGATTTTTATGTGTTTATTCCCAGCCTCCTGTGGCCGGAGCGGCCAGACTTGGTGCTGAATACCGCCAACTACTTTACCTGGGATGTGCTGGATAACCACTCAGGACTGGCAATCTCCCCCACGCTGATAGGCTCTTTGGTGGTGATGGGTGGGGTACTGTTTATCCCGCTGGGTGCCATTGTGGTTGGGTTAATCATTAAATGGTTCGACTGGCTTTATGAACAGGGCAAAGCGGAAAAGAATCGCTACAAAGCGGCCATTCTGCAAAGCTTCTGTTTTGGTGCGATATTTAACATCATCGTCTTGGCACGGGAAGGGTTAGACTCCTTTGTCTCGCGGGTGGTGTTTTTCTGCGTGATTTTTGGTGCCTGTCTGGTACTGGCAAAATTGTTGTACTGGTTGTTCGATACGGCGGGTTTGATCACGCAGCGCGTTCAGCGTCGTGTTAGCAAATCTAAGCGCCTGTCCATGCCTGAAGCGGGCAATCAACTGTAAGGATTGTAATGGAACCGAATACTGCTATTCCAACCCAACAAACTGACATTCCAAAATATAATGTCCGTGGTTTCGAGATCTGGGGTTTTCGTGACATGGCTCAGACGCTGGATCACCTGCTGAGCAGCGGCCCGGTCAAAACCGGCACACTGGTGGCTATGAATGCAGAGAAATTGCTGAAAGCCGAAGACGACGCCGCACTACGTGAACTGATTAACGAGGCTGAATACCTGTATGCCGATGGTATCAGCATGGTGCGGGCTATTCGCCGCAAATACCCGCAGGCGCAGCTCTCGCGGGTTGCAGGGGCGGACTTATGGGAAGCCTTGATGCAACGCGCAGGCCAGCAAGGGACGCCAGTCTTTTTAGTCGGTGGCAAGCCGGAAATTCTGGCTGAAACGGAAGCCAAGCTGCGAGCACAATGGAATGTGAATTTGGTGGGGAGTCAGGATGGTTACTTCACGCCAGAACAGCGTGAGGCACTCTTTGCCCGTATTGCGGCCAGTGGCGCGGCGATTGTCACGGTTGCCATGGGATCACCTAAACAGGAGATGTTTATGCGCGACTGCCGTAAATTCTACCCTGATGCGCTGTATATGGGTGTTGGCGGGACTTACGACGTCTTTACGGGGCACGTCAAGCGTGCGCCGAAGATCTGGCAGAACCTGGGGCTGGAGTGGCTTTATCGCCTACTGGCACAACCCAGCCGCATCCGTCGCCAATTCAAACTGCTGAAGTTTGTGGGTTACTATTACAGTGGCCGTTTGTAATATTCTAAACTAAGCAGGGCCACCTAAGGCCCTGCAATGATAACGATTTCATTTATCCCCCTCACTAATCCCCCTCACTGTAATTCCATTATGGAATCAATTTAATTATTTTTATTCCATAAAGTTTTAGTTTCCTGTTTGCTAATCTGCCGCAGATACGGAACGATACGGGCCGGCTAGGGCTTTACAGTCACTCGCTCTTATTACGTTTTTAATTTGTCGTTATTAATAATTAAGCTGAATACCTTATTCAGCTGCGTAATTTATTTTTTATAACTACTACAACCGGGGATCCGGAGCGGATACACACCAGTCGATTGACAGAGGGATATATGGCAGACAACGAAGCGAAAAAAGGATTACACCGTGGGCTGGAAGCTCGGCATATCGAGTTGATAGCGCTAGGTGGCACTATTGGTGTCGGGCTGTTTATGGGATCCGCCAGCACATTGCAATGGGCCGGGCCATCGGTATTGCTGGCTTACATTATTGCTGGTTTATTTGTGTTCTTCATCATGCGCGCAATGGGCGAAATGCTCTATCTGGAGCCAGTAGCCGGCTCCTTCGCTGTGTATGCACATAAATATCTCAGCCCCTATTTCGGCTATCTGACCGCTTGGGGTTATTGGTTTATGTGGATAGCGGTGGGGATCTCCGAGATTACCGCTATTGGCGTCTACGTTCAGTTTTGGTTCCCGGAAATACCCCAATGGTTACCTGCTATCGCGGGGGTCGCCATAGTCGCACTGGCGAATCTGGCGGCGGTCAGATTATATGGCGAGTTAGAGTTCTGGTTTGCGATGATCAAGGTTACCACTATCATCGTGATGATTCTGGTGGGGCTAGGGGTCATCTTCTTCGGTTTTGGCAATCACGGCCAGCCCATTGGCTTTGATAACCTGACGGCCCACGGCGGCTTCTTTGCGGGCGGTTGGAAAGGGTTTATGTTCGCGCTGTGTATTGTGGTGGCATCCTATCAGGGTGTTGAGTTGGTCGGCATCACCGCCGGTGAAGCCCGAAACCCGCAAGTCACCTTAAAACGTGCCATCAATAATATCTTGTGGCGCATTCTGATTTTCTATGTCGGCGCGATATTTGTCATTGTCACCATCTTCCCGTGGAACGGCATCGGCACGGAAGGCAGCCCCTTTGTGCTGACCTTCGCCAAGATAGGGATCACCGCTGCCGCAGGGATTATCAACTTTGTGGTGCTGACCGCCGCGCTATCCGGCTGTAATAGCGGCATGTACAGTGGCGGACGCATGTTGTATGCCTTGGCGAAAAACCGCCAGTTACCCGCTTGCCTGACGAAACTCTCGGCTAATGGTGTTCCGGTTAACTGCATTGCAGTCACGATCTTGTGCCTGCTGGTGGGCTCTAGCCTCAATTACATCATTCCAAATCCGCAGCAGGTGTTTGTGTATGTTTACAGCGCCAGCGTCTTGCCGGGCATGGTACCGTGGTTTGTGGTGCTGGTGAGCCAGCTACGTTTCCGGCAGGTACATAAAGAGGCACTGAAACAGCATCCGTTCAAATCGATCATGTTCCCGTACGTCAACTACCTCACCATCGCCTTTTTGCTTTGTGTTCTGGTGGGGATGGGGATTAACCCAGAGACGCGTCTATCGCTATTAGCGGGGGCAATTTTCTTAGGATTAGTGACGGTAGGCTATTTCGGCCTAAAAGTACGCACAACTGACACCCCTGTGGTTTCAAGGACGAAGGAGATAGAACGCCTATAAAACCAGCGAACGAGGTGAGGTGAGGGCTACCAATGGCTGACTTTTGTGGCAGACTGTGCAAAGCGTAAGCAAACACGCCATTTCTTCTAAAAAAGCACTAGACAGCCAAGTATTAAAACCGTAGTATCCTCACCCGCAACGGCGCTAAGCGCCCGTAGCTCAGCTGGATAGAGCGCTGCCCTCCGGAGGCAGAGGTCTCAGGTTCGAATCCTGTCGGGCGCACCATTAATTTTGTGTGCAAGAGCTGCGGTGGTAAGATTGCCGCGTACGACGAGTACGAAGTAAGTTGTAAAGAAGTTATGGTGGCTATAGCTCAGTTGGTAGAGCCCTGGATTGTGATTCCAGTTGTCGTGGGTTCGAGCCCCATTAGCCACCCCAAATTTTGTGGAACATGCGATGGTGGCGGAATTGGTAGACGCGCTAGCTTCAGGTGTTAGTGTCCTTACGGACGTGAGGGTTCAAGTCCCTCCCTTCGCACCACACAAACATGTAGATTTTATTAAGATTTACATGGACATAGGTCGAAAGACCTTGTAGAGTAAGAAGCAAGAAATCGGCGAGTAGCGCAGCTTGGTAGCGCAACTGGTTTGGGACCAGTGGGTCGGAGGTTCGAATCCTCTCTCGCCGACCAATTTCAGAAGAAACCCCGCAATGCGGGGTTTTTTTTCGTCTCTAGTTTGTCTGGATAATCTCACGTTCCCATAATTCCCATCCATAACCACTCATATCCATTAATCCTATCCCAGCCTTGTTCACGGCTAACGGCGCTCTATCACGCTCATTTTCTTTTGCCCCAAACTTTGTTGCCACCCTTTGATCAAATCAGACGGTTAGACTGGCTTGGCCTGTGATTTATCCTCTCAGATCATAAGTGTTGGTTTTCCGCGACAAAAGACCCATGCTTTGTCTCTAAAGAGAGACACATAATATATTGATAAATAAGAATAAAATTAATGAGGGCGGATAGCGTCGTTTTGTAGCGACAGATCACTCGGGGTGTGTCGTCATCAGGGTCGGCAGAGGAGGGTATGGCATGCCAAATGGACATAAAAATAAATCTATGGTTTATCAGATAATTAGGGGATTATTTGCGGATGATTAGATGAAACTGCCACCGATTACGCAATTTGGCACGCTAACTGCAATATCTACCTCGTAGATGCTCATCTCACTTATTATGACAGCTTGGCTTTATAACCACTTCATAAACCCAGAGATGATGCAGAGCCGATTTTAGGGTGCCTATTGTCCATGTAAACGATGTTGAATATCTTCATCACATACCGGACATAACGTTGAGTGAGGCGCCAACATGTTGTCTGTAGACCTGAAAATTTTAGACGCTTGCCGAAACCGGCAAGCGTTTTTTTTGGCAAAGGAGATAACAAAAAAGCTCCCGTAGGAGCTTTCAGACCGCTGACAAAGTCGATTGAAGGGGAAATGTTCCGTTGGGGTCGTAGTCGCGTAAGCGCCCCTAGGGATAGTCGCCCCTTCATCCACCTAGCTTGATGTTGACAAACCTCGATGACTCTCCGCCGCGTTCACCATGCTTAGAGTGATTCACCACTCTGCCGCAGGGTTGATAACAACCCCTCACGACGAGCTTGGGCGGCATCCTCAGGGCGATGCAGCTTATCCAAGGCATCCGCTAACCATGCGTAATCATACCCGTCTGGGCGCTGCGCAAGGGCGGCGGCAAAGGCTTCTCTGGCTTTCTCCCACTCACCGTGTTTCAGCATCAACTGACCCAAAGTACTATTGAGCAACGGTGTCGCGCCATGCTGCTTGATCTGCTGGCGCAATGATTTCTCCAGCGGCTCGGGATTACCTGACTTCAGACGCGGGATCAACAGCACCAAGCGCTCATCATATTGGCGCTTCAGGCCATCCAAAATGATCTGCTGGGCAACATCATGATCATCACACTCGATCAGATGCTCAGCTAACGCCACTTGCAGCGGGATCTCGTTGCGAACTTTACGGCTCTGATCTTTCCACCAGCGCTTCAGGCCATCACTGCCTTCTTCTGCCATACATTGATTCATTATGCCAATGTAAGCTTGCTGCTCCAGCGCGGCGATCTCCTCTGACGTATGAAGCTGAACCTTGCCAATCGCTGGTAAAATCTCCAGCAATGAGCTGTAAGCGCCAGAGCGCAGGTAGGCTTGTTCCGCCAAACGCAGGACTTCTGGATGGCGCGGTGCCTGATCCAGCAGACGATCGACACCATGGCGTGCCGCATGAACGTGGCCCTGTGCCAGCTGAATGCGCACACGGGTGATATCCACCGGCAGTTGGTCGTTATCGGCCACTTCTGCCGCCCGCTCCAGATATTGATTGGTGCGGAACTCATCACCGCGCTGCTGGGCCGCTTCCGCCGCCAGCAAATAGTTCACCATCGGCTGTTCAGCGTGATCGGCATTGCGGGTGAGCAACTTCTCCACCTGCTTAAAATCACCTTCAGCCAGCTTGATCAGCGCGGCTTTGGTTTGCTTACGGGCGCGGGTGCGTTTACGGCCCATAAACCAGCCACGGGTACGAGCACCGGTGCGGAAAATCCGGCGCAGTACCCATTCCACGATCAGGAACGCGACCAAAACCAGCACCAGCATAATGACCAGACCGGTCACGCTCGTCTCAACGTTATAGTTGTCGGTCTGGATCAACACATAACCCTGATGGCCAGCCAACATGGGGCCAAGGACGATCCCAGCGGTCAGAATGAGGAATAACAGTAAAACTCGCAGCATACTTATTCCCCCTGTGCGGCAGCTGGCGCTTGTGCCAGTAAGTTACGAACCCGAGTTTGCATCAATTTTTCCAGCATCGACTGGCTCTTCAATTGATCAGGCACATCCATTGATATGGACTGTTGACTCAGGCTATCTAATTCATCCAGAAAAGCCTTGGTGCTTGGGTCGTTCACATCAAAATAGGCGCGAACCCAGGTGGAGATAGTCTCGAGCGACTGTTTATAGACCTCATCCTGATGGCGAGGCACCGCTTGTGCCGCTACCAACAGGCGGGAGCGGATATTCTCGCGCAGATAAACATCCTGATTTGGTGCCAGCAGTGGCTCGGCGCTGCTATCACGGCGACGAATAGTTATAAAATCAGACATAAAACTGTGCCAGCTTTTGGTCAAATTCTGCCGCCATTCAGAGAGTGAGCTGGAGAGTTCATCGCTATCGGCATCCATCGGCGAATCATCAATATTGTTATCAGCCAGACGCAGATTATCGACCTGATTGGAGAGCTGATTTAATTTGAGGATGATGCCGTCGAAATCCACCTGACTGACCGCTGATAAGGCGCTGATATCCTCGGTCAAGGCGCGGCGCACATCAATAAGACTCGGGTCATTCATGTCAGCGAGGCTGGCATCGGCGCTTTTCAATAATGTGGCGGCGGTGGTGACGTCCTGATCGCTCCACAGTTTGCGACCGGCCATTTTCACCAGAAAATCAGCCTGTGCCAGTAGCCAGGTTTTGGCATCGCTCCCTGAGATAGTGGCGACTTTTTCCTGCAACTCATTGAGTTGGCGAATCAGCGAGGTCTGTTGGCGATCGGCTGCCTCCAACGCCTTGCCTTGCTGCTGCAATAATGACTCAAGCTGTTGTTTTTCTTGCAACTGGCTCTGTTTCAGTTCAGCCAGCTGTTCTTGCAGTGTGAGAGTCGCTGCATCTTGTAACTGGGCCTGCTGGTGTCCGTAATAATAAAGCCCGGCACCCAGCGCGATAGCCAGTGCAATAGCAATAGCCCCCAGAATTGGCCCGGAGCGTTTTTCCCGGCGGTTTTCAGGTGCTGGCTGTTGGTGCCTCTCAACCGCAGTGGTTGTCTCTTCCACTGGTGCGGATGGGGTATTTTGTTCCGTCATATTGGGCATCCCATAGTCAGGTTTCAGGTGTGTTTTAGGTCTTGTAGCGCGCGGATCAGCGCGTCATTATCAGCATTCTCTGCCACCCGGATATCACTCCAGCCCATTTGGGCGGCCAAGGTAGCCAAACGATCACTGACCACCACTAAGTGGCAGCGCAGCAACCAGGAAGAACGATAGTAATCAGGAACTAAAGTATAGATCTGTTGTAACATTTCGCCGCTGGTCACCACCAGAATATTGACGCCAGCACGTTGCCAGTGAGCACTTTGTTCACTGCCATCATAAAAGATCGGGCTGCGTTGATAACATTCGCAGAAGGTCACCTCTGCCCCGCGCTGCGCAAGGCTCTCACCCAGCAGCTCGCGCCCACCATTACCGCGCAATAACAGCGCCTTTTTACCCGCCAGTTTTTGCAGATCGGGCAATAATAGCAGCATCTCGCTGGTCTCACCCATCGGCGGAAACGTGACGTGCAAGCGGCTGGCGGTATGCAGTGCCAACGCGGTGCCACGACCAATAGCATAATAAGATAACTGCGCAGGCCATGACAGGTTATTTCTTTTTAACAGCGGGTTAGCGTAGCGCACGGCGTTCTGCGATAGTGCAAAAACCAGATCACCCGCCTGCATTTCTTGCAGCAAGGCAGGCAGTTTGGGCAGGTCATCACCGGGTGAGAAATCAATCAAGGGGGCATGATAGGCAACCCGACCCAGTGCACGCAGGCGACTGACTAACTGCTCCCCAGCGGGGGAGGGACGGGTCACCAGAATGGTCATAGTGGTGGGTTATCCTGATAAACAGCGGCCAATATCTCCCGCGCACCTCGTGAAAGCAGCTCATCGGCCAGTTCGATCCCCATTTGCTCGGCATTCTCCGCCGGGCCACGGCGCTCACCGCGAATGATCTCACTACCATCGGGTGCGCCCACTAAAGCTCGAAGCCACAGCTGGTCACCTTCCAATTCGGCATAGCTGCCAATTGGCACCTGACAGCCACCTTCAAGGCGGGTATTCATGGCACGTTCTGCACAGACCCGCAATTCCGTGTCGCGATGATTGAGTGGCGCTAACAGTTGACGGGTGAAATCATCGTCCAGACGGCACTCGATACCCACGGCACCCTGACCCACCGCGGGTAATGACTCTTCGGCAGGCATGGCATAGCGAATACGGGTTTCCAGTCCAAGGCGCTTAAGGCCCGCAACGGCAAGAATAATCGCGTGATAATCGCCGTTATCCAGCTTGGCAAGGCGGGTACCGACGTTACCCCGCAGATCGCGGATAATCAGGTCGGGGCGACGTTCACGCAGCTGGCACTGGCGGCGCAAGCTAGAAGTGCCGACGATGCTGCCAGCCGGGAGATCATCCAGGTGGGCATAATGTGATGAGACGAACGCATCACGCGGGTCATCACGTTCGCAAATGGTGACCAGACCCAAGCCGTCAGGGAAAGCGATCGGCACATCTTTCATGGAGTGCACGGCGATATCAGCCCGACCATCCAGGAGCGCCAACTCTAACTCTTTGACGAACAAGCCCTTACCACCCACTTTTGCCAGTGGCGTATCCAGAATGATATCCCCGCGAGTCACCATAGGGACCAACTCAACGTGCAGGCCGGGGTGATTGACTTGCAGTAAATGTTGAACATAATGTGCTTGCCATAAGGCGAGCGGGCTTTGTCGCGTGGCAATTCGAATAATTTTGTCTAACATTGCTTGTTACCGTTTTATTTATTTTGCGGCCCATCCTACCATTGACCGACGAGTACTGTCAGTGCGGTAGCCACATGATCAAGGCGGGTAAGAGTACAAGAAAGCAACTATTGTAACAAATGTGTGGCGGGATAAGGGGTTTATACTCTCCTTCCGCACATTGCTGCCTTGCCAGCGGCTTTCGCTGAAATGCATGGGCCCCGTTGCCCGCTTGCAACGCCCATGATTTTGCTCAGAGAAAGAGACGTTATAATTGTAGGGATAGCTTTACTTTCTTTACGGTCAATCGGCAAGGTGTTAGATTGATCACGTTTCCAGCAATCATTCGTTAAATATTCTTCAAACAAACTGTTTTTTGGTCATTTCAATAAAAAGTACAGATTTTTTGATAATGCCAAGTAAGCAACAAACGAATGTGGAACGCGGGTTTCTTTCTAAGCACCGGAACAATCAGGCGAGACGTCTTGTACCTCTACATCGAGACACTGAAACAGCGACTGGATGCGATCAACCAATTACGAGTCGATCGCGCCTTGGCGGCCATGGGGCCAGCCTTCCAAAAGGTTTACAGTCTGCTACCGACCCTACTACATCATCATCATCCACTGATGCCGGGTTACCTTGATGGTAACGTTCCCCATGGCGTCTGCATTTTCACGCCTAATGAAACGCAACAGAATTATCTGTCTGAGGTTGAAGCCAAGTCGGGCGCACCTCTAGAGCAGAGTGCTGGCGGTGAACTGCCGATTACTGGCGTCTATTCGATGGGGAGCACCTCCTCCATTGGGCAGTGCCATACCTCGGACCTGGATATCTGGGTGTGCCATCAGGCTTGGCTCGATACTGAAGAGCGCCATCGCCTACAGCAAAAATGCAGCCTGCTGGAGAAATGGGCGGCATCAATGGGGGTTGAGGTCAGCTTCTTCCTGATTGATGAAAACCGCTTCCGTCACAACGCCAGCGGCAGTTTGGGTGGCGAAGATTGCGGTTCGACCCAACATATTTTATTGCTGGATGAATTTTACCGCAGCGCGGTTCGTCTGGCGGGGAAACGTATTCTGTGGAATATGGTTCCGGTTGAAGAAGAGAATAATTACGATGATTACGTGCTGTCGCTCTATGCGCAGGGCGTATTAACACCGAATGAATGGCTGGACTTGGGCGGCCTGAGCACCCTGTCGGCGGAAGAGTATTTCGGTGCCAGTTTGTGGCAACTGTATAAAAGTATCGATTCGCCGTATAAAGCGGTGCTGAAAACCCTGCTGTTGGAAGCTTACTCTTGGGAATATCCTAATTCCCAATTATTGGCGATGGAGATCAAACAGCGCTTACATGCCGGTGAAATTGTCGCCTTTGGCCTCGATGCTTACTGCATGATGCTCGATCGCGTCACCCGCTATCTAACCCAAATCAATGACACCACCCGACTGAATCTGGTGCGCCGCTGCTTCTATCTGAAAGTATGCGAAAAACTCTCGCGCACCCCAGCGAGCATCGGCTGGCGGCGTGAAATCCTCAGCCAACTGGTCAGTGAGTGGGGCTGGAGCGATGAGAGTCTGGCAGTGCTGGATAATCGCGCCAACTGGAAGATTGAACGGGTGCGTGAAGCGCATAACGAGTTGTTAGATGCGATGATGCAGAGCTATCGTAATTTGATTCGCTTTGCCCGCCGCAACAACCTGAGTGTCAGCGCCAGCCCGCAAGATATCGGGGTTCTGACCCGTAAACTCTACGCAGCTTTTGAAGCGTTGCCAGGTAAAGTGACGCTGGTTAACCCGCAAATTTCACCGGATCTTTCAGAAGAGCACCTGACCTTTATTCATGTGCCGGCTGGCCGTGCAAACCGTCCTGGCTGGTACTTGTATAATCAAGCGCCCTCCATGGATGCTATCGTCAGCCATCAGCCGCTGGAATATAACCGCTACCTGAACAAACTGGTGTCGTGGGCCTATTTCAACGGCCTGTTGACCAGCAAGACTCGACTACACATTAAAAGCGCCAATCTGTGCAATACCACCAAACTGCAAGAGTTGGTGACGGATATCTCCCACCACTTCCCGCTGCGCCTACCTGCGCCAACGCCGAAGGCACTGTACAGCCCGTGCGAGATTCGCCACTTGGCGATTATCGTCAATTTGGAACATGATCCGACTGCGGCTTTCCGTAATCAGGTGGTGCATTTTGATTTCCGTAAACTGGATGTATTCAGTTTTGGCGAGCAGCAGCAGTGCTTAGTCGGCAGTATCGATTTGCTGTACCGCAACTCGTGGAACGAAGTGCGTACCCTGCATTTCAGCGGTGAACAGGCGGTATTGGAGGCGCTGAAAACCATTTTAGGCAAGATGCATCAAGATGCCGCGCCACCAGAGTCGGTGGATGTATTCTGCTATAGCCAGCATTTACGTGGCTTGATTCGCACCCGAATTCAGCAACTGGTTTCTGAATGCATTGAGCTGCGCTTATCCAGCACTCGTCAAGAGCCAGGCCGCTTCAAAGCGGTACGCGTTTCCGGCCAGACGTGGGGGCTGTTCTTCGAGCGTCTGAGTGTGTCAGTGCAGAAGCTGGAAAACGCGGTCGAATTCTACGGGGCGATCTCCAATAACAAACTGCATGGGTTATCGATTCAGGTCGAAACCGATCAAATTCATCTGCCGCCGGTTGTCGACGGTTTTGCCAGCGAAGGGATCATTCAGTTCTTCTTCGAAGGCACCGCAGATGAAAAAGGCTTTAATATTTACATATTGGATGAGTCAAACCGCGTGGAGGTTTATCACCACTGCGAGGGCAGTAAAGAGGAGTTGGTGCGGGACGTCAGCAGGTTCTATTCGTCTTCCCATGACCGCTTTACTTACGGCTCCAGCTTTATCAACTTCAACCTGCCGCAGTTCTACCAAATTGTGCAGTTAGATGGCCGTACGCAAGTGATTCCGTTCCGCAGTAATACGTTATCTCATCTGTATATTGCGGATAAAGAAGCCAGCCTGCCGGTGCAGCAGTTCCAACTGCACTAACACTCGGATAAGTCATTATCTGATAAAAAATAAAAGGGACACGCAAAAATCGTGTCCCTTATTGATCCCAGCGCAATTAACCAAAACTCACTTCTTCGCCCGCTTGTGTGGTGGCGGCTTCAGATAGTTTGGTGAAAAATTCTACGCCGCTACGTGAGCAATACCAGTGGCCATCACGGTAATCAAAATGGTAACCGCCCGCTTTGGTGGCCAGCCAGACCTGATGCAATGGCTCTTGGCGATTGATCACAATCTTGCTGCCATTCTCGAAAGTCAGGGTCATCACCCCGCCATTGGTTTCATAATCGATATCACTATCGCCACTAAAAGCATCCAGTGTTTCTTCAATGCAAAGCATCAATTGATCGGCTAACTGATGAAACTCGCTATCGTTCATATTCAATTCCTATTGCTTTTCATGATCCACCTGCGATTATAGAGACCTTGGGCGCATGAATCACAGGCATTAATGCGCTAAAACAATTTACAGGCGTTATAAATGAAAAAAGAACTCGGTTGGCCACTGGTGGCGATGATGGTACTCGCACTCTCCGGCTGTGGCCTGAAAGGTCCGCTATACTTTCCGCCGTCAGACAAACCAAAAACAGAAACAGCGCAACCCGATAGTGGCAAGACAGAACGTAATCAGCAGGATTTATCTGGCGCAAAACAGAGCCAGACGATCGCCGGGCCACAGTGATTAGCCCTATCGCAGCCAGATAGTGTCAGTACCGAGCTTAGCCAGTACCGAATTTAGCCAGTAATAAAATGAAAGTCAGCGGAGTATGAAATGCAGTTCTCCAAAATGCACGGTCTTGGCAACGACTTTATGGTTGTCGATGCAGTTACCCAAAATGTTTACTTTTCGCCGGAGTTAATCCGCCGATTAGCAGACCGGCACACTGGCGTGGGCTTTGATCAGATGTTGGTGGTTGAACCTCCTTATGATCCTGAACTGGATTTTCACTACCGTATTTTTAATGCTGATGGCAGCGAAGTTTCTCAGTGTGGCAATGGCGCGCGCTGTTTTGCCCGTTTTGTCCGGCTGAAGGGCTTGACCAACAAGCGCGACATCAGTGTGAGCACCCAAACTGGCCGCATGATCTTGAGTGTCACGGAAGATGAAGACGTGTGCGTTAACATGGGTGAACCCAATTTTGACCCACAAAGCGTCCCTTTTCGCGCGGCTAAAGCGGAGAAAACCTATATTTTCCGCGCGGCCGAACACACGGTACTATGCGGTGTGGTGTCAATGGGCAACCCGCACTGTGTGCTGCAAGTTGATGATGTTTCGGTTGCCAATGTCGCGTTGCTGGGGCCAGTATTAGAGAGCCATGAGCGCTTCCCTGAGCGGGCCAATATTGGTTTTATGCAGGTGGTGAGCCGTGAAAATATCCGCTTACGGGTGTATGAGCGCGGAGCCGGTGAAACCCAAGCCTGTGGGAGTGGCGCTTGTGCTGCCGTGGCCGTCGGCATCCAGCAAGAGCTGTTGGATGAAGAGGTGACGGTGGAGTTGCCAGGGGGTAGCTTGCTGATCAGTTGGAAAGGGCCAGGCTATCCACTGTATATGACGGGGCCAGCAACCCATGTCTATGACGGATTTATTCATTTATAATATACCCGTCATACTTCAAGCTGCATGTGCGTTGGCTGCCTTCGTTCACCCCAGTCACTTACTGATGTAAGCTCCTGGGGATTTACTCAGTTGCCGCCTTCCTGCAACTTGAATTATCTAGGGTATAAGTGTTCATTATGACGGGTGTGACATGAAAAGTTATGAGGAGCAGGCGTTAGCGGCCATCGAGTTAGACGATGACGCTGTCATGCAGTACTTATTGCAAAATCCCGACTTCTTTATCCGCAATGCTCGTCTGGTCGAACAGATGCATATTCCTCATCCGGTTCGAGGCAGTGTCTCGCTGGTGGAGTGGCAACTGGGGCGACAACGTAACCAGATTGGCCAGTTGGAAGAGGAGATCACCTTGCTGATGGAGCAGGCTGGCCTGAACGAAGTGCTGTTCAACCGCTTACTGCAACTGCAAAGTCATCTGGCGGCGGCCAGCAGCTTGCAAGATATGCTCAACCGCTTACAGCGCTGGGCCAGAGATTTCGGGCTGAGCGGTGCCAATGTTAGGTTGTTCAGCGACCGCTGGCATATTGGTGCGCCCTCTGACTTCACCCATCTAGGGCTTTCCCGCCAAGCCTTCGAGCCACTCCGCATTCAACGGCTAGGCAGCGATAACCATTATCTCGGCAGCTTGAATGGGCCAGAACTGCTGCTGCTATTGCCACAGGCGAAGCAAGTGGGTTCGGTGGCACTCTCATTGCTGGGTAAATCGGGCGATTTGGGCGTGATTATCTTCAGCAGTCGCGACACACAGCACTATCAGCAAGGCATGGGCACCGTGATGCTGAATCAGCTATCCACGTTATTGCCAAGCCTGCTGGAGCGTTGGATCGAGCCGGTATGACCGAATTCAGCGCCTCGCTTGCCCCGCAGGTCGAGGCTTTTCTGCGTTATCTCAAAGTTGAGCGTCAACTCAGCCCGCTCACCATCACCAGTTATCGACGCCAGTTACAGGCGCTTATGGCGATGGGCGAGCAGATGGGCCTTGCGCACTGGCAAACGCTGGATGCGGCGCAGGTTCGCTCACTGGTTTCCCGCAGCAAACGTGCGGGATTGCACTCCTCCAGTCTGGCATTGCGGCTCTCGGCGTTGCGTAGTTTCCTCAATTGGCTGGTCAGCCAAGGCGTATTGCAGGCCAATCCCGCCAAAGGGGTGAGCACGCCACGCTCTGGTCGCCATCTGCCGAAAAACATTGATGTCGACGAAGTGGATAAACTGCTGGATATTGACCTCAACGATCCACTGGCGGTACGTGACCGTGCGATGCTGGAAGTGATGTACGGTGCGGGTCTGCGTCTCTCTGAGCTGGTGGGTATGAATTGCAAACACGTGGACCTCGCCAGCGGTGAAGTCTGGGTGATAGGTAAGGGCAGCAAGGAGCGCAAAGTGCCGATCGGCAGAACGGCAGTGACTTGGTTGAATCACTGGCTGGCGCTGCGCGAACTGTTTGAGCCGCAAGATGACGCCATCTTCTTAGCCAATACCGGCAAGCGAATTTCAGCGCGTAATGTGCAAAAACGCTTTGCAGAGTGGGGGGTGAAGCAAGGGGTCAGTAGCCATATCCACCCCCATAAATTGCGCCACTCCTTCGCCACCCACATGCTGGAATCCAGCGGCGATCTGCGCGCAGTACAAGAGCTACTGGGCCATGCCAATCTGACTACCACACAAATTTATACCCATCTCGACTTTCAACATCTGGCGACAGTGTATGATGCTGCTCATCCACGGGCCAAACGAGGCAAATCCTGATGCATTTTTATCGTCCACTTGAACGTATTTCCGCCATTACCTTCGATTTGGATGACACGCTGTATGACAATCGCCCGGTAATCACCCGCACTGAACAAGAGTCAGTGGCTTTTTTGCAGCAGTACCATCCTAATTTGGCGCAGTTGCAAGCAGCAGATTTCCAGCGTTTTCGCAGCGAGTTACTGGCGCAAGACCCTGATATCTACCACGATGTCACCCAGTGGCGCTGGCATGCCATTGAGCTGGGCCTGCTCCGCCATGGCTTGAGCAAATCAGAGGCGCAATGTGGGGCCGATGCTGCTATGGAGAACTTCTCCCTGTGGCGCAGCCGCATTTATGTGCCAGCAGAGACTCATGACACGCTGAGCGCGCTGGCTGAGCACTACCCGCTGGTGGCGATCACTAATGGCAATGCTGATCCTAAAGCCTGCGGCCTCGACCACTATTTTCAGTTTGTGCTGCGCTCCGGCCCCCATGGTCGCGCCAAGCCGTACCGCGATATGTACCATAAAGCGGCGAATCATCTGGATATCCCGCTGAAACATATCCTGCATGTGGGGGATGATCTGACCACGGATGTCGCTGGTTCACTGCGTTGCGGCATGCAGGCATGCTGGATTAATGACCGGCAACAGAACCTAATGACCGCCAGTGATAGCCGATTATTGCCCCATATTGAGATTTCTCAGTTGGCATCCCTGACAGCATTGTTATAATCCCCTGCAATAACTCTGTATAAATTCACAGTGGAATGGTGGTAAAATACCCGAATAATCGGTGATTTTCCTCTCTTCTCTTATCCGAAAAACGGTGCCTATGGACGTTTCTGACCTGCTCGACAGCCTGAATGAAAAACAACGCGAAGCCGTGGCTGCGCCACGCTGCAACCTGTTGGTACTGGCCGGTGCAGGCAGTGGCAAAACCAGAGTGCTGGTGCATCGTATTGCTTGGTTGCTCTCAGTAGAAAACGCCTCGCCCTACTCAATTATCTCGGTCACCTTCACCAATAAAGCGGCGGCGGAGATGCGCCACCGTATCGAGCATCTGATTGGCACCAGTCAGGGCGGCATGTGGATCGGCACTTTCCACGGGCTGGCGCATCGCCTGCTACGCGCCCACCATCTGGATGCCAACCTGCCGCAAGATTTTCAGATTCTGGACAGCGACGACCAACTGCGCTTATTAAAACGTCTGGTCAAAGCGCTGAATTTAGACGAAAAACAGTGGCCGCCGCGTCAGGCTATGTGGTACATCAACGGCAAAAAAGATGAAGGATTACGTCCGCAGCACATTGAGAGCTACGGTAATCCGGTTGAAGCCACGTGGCTGCGTATTTATCAGGCGTATCAGGAAGCCTGTGACCGCGCGGGGCTGGTGGATTTTGCCGAGCTGTTGCTGCGTGCCCATGAACTGTGGCTCAACAAACCCCATATTCTTAACCACTATCGTGAACGCTTTACCAACATTCTGGTGGATGAGTTTCAGGATACCAACAACATCCAATACGCCTGGATTCGCCTGCTGGCGGGTGACCGCGCCAATGTGATGATCGTCGGCGACGATGACCAGTCAATTTATGGCTGGCGCGGGGCGCAGGTCGAAAACATCCAGCGTTTCCTGAAAGACTTCCCCGGTGCCGAAACCATCCGGCTGGAGCAGAATTACCGCTCAACCAGCAATATCTTGACGGCGGCGAACGCCCTGATTGCCCACAATGATGGCCGCATGGGGAAAAACCTGTGGACCGAAGGGGCCGAAGGCGAGCCAATCTCGATCTATTGCGCCTTTAACGAGCTGGACGAAGCCCGCTTTGTGGTAAGCCGTATTCGCGCCTGGCGCGACAACGGCGGCGCGCTGAATGATTGCGCCATCTTGTATCGCAGCAACGCCCAATCGCGCGTATTGGAAGAGGCGCTATTGCAGACCGCGATGCCATACCGGATCTATGGCGGTCAGCGCTTCTTCGAACGTCAGGAGATCAAAGATGCACTGGCTTACTTGCGTCTGGTCTCTAATCGCAATGACGATGCCGCCTTTGAGCGGGTAGTCAATACGCCAACCCGTGGCATCGGCGATCGCACGCTGGATGTGGTGCGCCAAACCGCTCGTGACCGCCAGTTAACCTTGTGGCAATCCACCCGTGCCATGTTGCAGGAAAAAGTGCTGGCGGGCCGTGCCGCTTCTGCGCTGCAACGTTTTGTCGAGCTGGTGGACTCACTGGCCCATGAAACCGCAGATATGCCATTGCATGTCCAAACTGACCGGGTGATCCGTGACTCCGGTTTGTGGTCGATGTACGAGCAAGAGAAAGGCGAAAAGGGTCAAGCGCGGGTAGAAAACCTTGAAGAGCTGGTCAATGCGACCCGCCAATACAGCTATCAGGATGAAGATCAGGATCTGATGCCACTTCAGGCATTTCTCTCTCACGCGGCTTTGGAAGCGGGAGAGGGGCAAGCGGATGCCTATCAGGATGCGGTGCAGCTCATGACGCTCCACTCAGCCAAAGGTTTGGAGTTCCCGCAGGTATTTATTGTGGGTATGGAAGAGGGGATGTTCCCAAGCCAGATGTCATTGGACGAGGGCGGGCGGCTGGAAGAGGAGCGCCGACTGGCCTATGTCGGTGTCACTCGGGCGATGCAAAAACTGACACTCTGTTATGCCGAGAGCCGCCGGTTGTATGGCAAAGAGGTGAATCACCGCCCCTCACGCTTTATTGGCGAACTGCCACCGGAGTGTGTCGAGGAGGTTCGGCTGCGCGCGACAGTCTCACGTCCGGTGAATCACCGTAGTATGGGGACACCGATGAATGAGAATGATAGCGGCTTTTCATTGGGTCAGCGCGTGCGCCACCCTAAATTTGGCGAAGGCACCATCGTGAATTTGGAAGGCAGCGGCGAGCATAGCCGCTTGCAGGTGGCGTTCCCTGGCGAGGGGATTAAGTGGTTAGTGGCGGCCTATGCGCGATTAGAAGCCGTAGGCTAACACCCTTCGGCCTTGACGCCGCAGCGGCGTTAGTGGCTCTCATTCTGGGCGTCGGTTTCGGCCTGCAATAAAATGGCTTTCCCCATCCACTGGGTAACATCTTGAATCCCGGCCTCATCCAGATGCCAAATATCTTTCAGCACCATAAACACTTCTGAGCCATAAATGAGCGAAAATGCGTGGACCACCCGTTGTAGGGCCTCCGGTGTTAGCTTCCCCTCCAGCGGCTCTACCGCCAGTTTTAACAACCGCTTACGGTTGCCACGGACTAATTTCTCTTCATTGTTCGGATTGCTGCGGTTATCGGCCCATTGCTGCAATGACAGATGCAGTGCGGCACGTAGCACGCCCTCATGTTGCAACATGCGCGGATAAGCAAAAGAGAGCAGCTCGGCAATGCGCTGCCGTGCATCGGGTTGGGTGGGTTGCCATGCCAGTATCGGGCCGAGACTTTCATCGACCATGGCAGAGACCAACGCACTTTGTGTCGGGAAATAGCGGTACGCCGTGGCACGGGAAAGTTGGGCGGCGTTTGCCACCTCGGTTATCGATGGAAACGTCCCTTGCTCGTACATCGACATGGCGGTATCGATAAGTAACCGCCGGGTTCTCGCCCTGATGGTGGTTAACGATGGAGGGGCGCTGTCCTGTTCATCTTGATTGTTCACGGTCACTCCACAGTACAAATCCTATTTTCGCCCACTATAGCAAACCGCTAACACAAACCACTATGAAAGCATGCCGCGCTCAAATTAATTTTGAGACTACCGTCTCATATTTCAGCAATGCTCTTTGCGGAAATGATACGCTAGTCTCAATATGATTCTATCTTAACCAACTCGCTTCGTTGTTCGGCTGTAAGCAAAAAAAAACCTCCAATAAAAAAGAAGTGAGCTGCTTAAATTTTTGCGACATTCCGCATTCATAGAAGGATGTTCAGATGCCTCGTCATATTTTTATCGCGACTACCACAGATACCAAAGGCGAAGAGCTGGCCTATGTCAGCGCATTGATTAATGCAACCGGGCTGAAGACCGTCACGGTTGATTTGTCGACCAAAGAGGGTCAACGCGACAGTGGCGCGGATATCAGCGCACAGGTCGTCGCGAGCTACCATCCTGATGGGGCTCAGGCGGTTTTCTGTGGTGACCGAGGGCGGGCAATTAGCGCCATGGCCGTGGCATTTGAGCGATTTTTGGTGAGTCGAGATGATGTCGCCGCACTATTAGGTTTGGGCGGGTCCGGTGGCACCGCGCTGATCACCCCCGCCATGCAGAGCTTACCTATTGGTATTCCTAAACTGATGGTGTCGACCATGGCTTCTGGCGATGTTTCTGGCTACATCGGCGCGAGTGACATTGCCATGATGTATTCCGTAACTGATATTGCTGGGCTAAATCGTATCTCGCGGCGGGTGCTGAGTAATGCAGCCCACCAAATGGCTGGCGCGGTCTATTTCGCCAAAGAAGAGTCGCAGGTTGAGGACAAACCGGCGCTGGGCTTGACCATGTTTGGTGTGACCACCCCCTGCATTCAGGCGGTCAGCGCCGCCTTATCCGCAGAGTATGACTGTCTGGTGTTCCACGCCACCGGCAGCGGCGGCAAAGCAATGGAGAAACTGGCTGAAAGTGGTTTGCTGGCAGGGGCGCTTGACCTGACGACCACCGAAGTCTGCGATCTGTTATTTGATGGCGTATTGGCCTGTGGTCCAGAGCGCTTCGATGCCATTGCCCATACCAATATCCCTTATGTTGGCTCCTGCGGCGCGCTGGATATGGTCAACTTCGGCAGTCCGGCAACCATTCCGGCTAAATATGCTGATCGCTTGTTCTATAAGCACAACGCGCAAGTCACGCTGATGCGCACCACTGAGCAGGAGAACATTCAAATGGCGCGCTGGATTGGCGAGAAGTTAAATCGCTGCGAAGGCGAAGTGCGCTTCCTGATTCCAACGGGCGGGTTCTCGGCACTGGATGCTCTCGGTCAGCTCTTCTGGGATGAGAAGGCGCTGAACGCCTTTATCCAGACGCTGGAAGCCACTGTGATTCAAACTGATAAACGCCGCTTGGTGCATTATCCGTTCAACATTAACGACCCACGGTTCGCACAAGCCGCGGTAGAGAACTTTAAAGAAATAGCAAAGAGCCCATCCCACCCTAAATAACTCGAGTTGCAGGCAGGCAACCAACGCACATGCAGCTTGAAGTATGACGGGTATAGGGCCAATTTATTGTGGAGAAGCAAATGTCAAAATTTCAACGCCAGGCCATCTTGGCCAAATTCCGGGAAATGATTGCCCGCCGTGAGCCGATTATTGGCGGCGGTGCGGGCACAGGGCTGTCAGCCAAATGTGAAGAGGCTGGTGGAATTGATCTCATCGTTATCTACAACTCAGGCCGCTATCGCATGGCCGGTCGTGGTTCGTTAGCGGGTCTGCTGGCGTACGGCAATGCCAATGAGATTGTGGTTGATATGGCGAAAGAAGTGCTGCCGGTGGTGAAAAACACCCCAGTGCTGGCCGGTGTTAATGGCACCGACCCCTTCTGCCAATTTGACCACTTTTTAGACCACTTGCAGGATTTGGGTTTTTCTGGCGTACAGAACTTCCCAACCGTGGGCTTAATCGACGGTAACTTCCGCGCTAATCTGGAAGAGACCGGCATGGGCTATGGCCTGGAAGTGGATATGATCCGTCTGGCCCACGAAAAAGATTTACTGACGACACCTTATGTCTTCAGTGCCGCCGATGCGGTCGCCATGACGCAAGCGGGGGCCGATATTATTGTTCCTCATATGGGGCTAACCACGGGCGGTAATATTGGCGCGGATACGGCGCTGAAGCTGGCGGACTGTGTGCCTTTAATTAACGACTGGGCTGCTGCTGCCAAAGCGGTACGTGAAGATGTGATTGTGCTGTGCCACGGCGGGCCAATATCTACGCCTGAAGATGCCCAATATATTATGGATAACTGTCCGCAATGTGACGGTTTCTACGGTGCCAGTTCGATGGAACGGTTACCGACAGAAATTGCACTGACGGACACGACCAGACAGTTTAAAAAAATAAAACGTTGATATTCTTGCCAATACTTAAGGGAAAGCCTGTGTCTGAGTTCTGCTAAGTTATCGGCTAAACGAAGATGCAGGATACGTAAAACCGAGGTCAATTATGACCTCGGTTTTTTTTATATCATAATTTAACTAAAAAAGAGTAATGCGGCTATATGAGAAATATACGTATAGTTTTAACCGTCATTTGTTTGGAATTAGTCAATCCAGCATCAGGATTTATTTTCTGATATTGATTCAGGCTATTTTTCACGAAAGTTAATTTATATGACTGCTATTACTGTGGAGATTATATGATTAGAGTGATTAAGAAAGCACAATGTGACGATAAAACGCTATTCAATATAGCGACCAGCTTATATTTATATCCGACCGCAATACTGGCGCACCATTTCGGTATATTTGAATTTATTGCTAAAGATAATAAAAATGCCTCCGAAATTTGTGCGTTTATTGGCATTGAATTGAGGTCTGTTGAGGTCGTCATGGCGGTGGTCGTGGCGCTGGAACTGGTCGAGCTAGAGGATGGTCGCTATAAACTCACCAAGGTCACCGAAGAGTTTTTACTTAAAAAAAGTCCTAATTATTGTGGCCATTATTGGGATCTGATTTATAGCACTGGGGATAATTTCTCCCTGGCTAATTTAGAACAGGTGGTGAGAACGCGCGAAACGCAAGATGAGGAGCAGGTGACACTATTTGAAGAGAGCATATATAACACTGAAAAAGCAGAAGCTTTTACTAAAGCGATGCATGGCATCAGTGTTGGCGCGGCGAGTGTGTGGCCAGATAAACTGAATTTAGCGGATTACCACTGTATGTTAGATATTGGTGGTGGCTCGGGGGTGCATTCAGTGGGGGCGGTGACTCGCTGGCCTCATCTTCGCGCCATTATTTATGATCTTGCCCCAGTCGGACGTATTACGTCCGGATTTATAAAATCCTATGGCCTGGAAGAGAATATCTCAATTCATATTGGCGATATGTGGTCTGAACCTTATCCCGATGCTGATCTTCATTTCTATTCCAATGTACTTCATGATTGGCCAGCGCAGAAAAATCTATTTCTGACTAAGAAAAGCTACGACGCCTTACCCCATGGTGGCCGGATTATTATTCATGAAATGTTATTTGATGATGATGTAGCTGGCCCATTGGCGGTCGCTGCATTAAATGTCACTATGTTAATTTGGAGCCAAGGCAAGCAGTATTCTCGTTCCGAAATGAAACAGATACTTTACAGCGCGGGGTTTCGTGATATCGAGATATTACCTGCGGCAGGCTATTTCAGTATTATTACGGGCGTTAAGCCTTAACCCGCCAACTTTACACATCACTCTTTAATTAAATTTTTGTGACCGTCGTGCCAGCGAGTCTCGGCTGGGGGTATCCTATTCTATTAGGATGAGTGTCGGCAGGCAGAAAATCCCGCATTATCATAATGAATTGAGTACAGAATTCTGAACGCTCTGTTGACAGTCTTTTTCTTCTCGGCGTAACATGCGCGCACTATTCTTTATGAGGACATTCGCCTTGGACACACCCAGTAGATGCTGGCTCAATAACCTGTTCATATGGTGCAACTTCTAAGGCTATCCTCCTATTTGCTGATAGCCTTCGTGGTTGTCAGCGGCCCCGCTAAATCGTCGCTGTGAGTCAGATCTCCTTAATGGTCTGAAACATAGAGTATTTCTCAATACTGATCTGTTTCTGTGCTTCAATGCGTTATCCCTATCCTTCACCGCAAGGGAGTTTTGGCACATGCTAAGCGCATTTAAATTAAGCAACAATCGCTTATCCCGTTTGGAGTTGGATGAAGCAGATGACCTGACCACCTCACTTTGGGTCGACTTAGTCGAGCCGGAAGAGGGCGAGCGGGAACGCGTCCAGTCTGAGTTAGGGCAAAGCCTGGCAACCCGGCCAGAGCTGGACGACATCGAAGCATCCGCCCGTTTCTTTGAAGATGAAGATGGTTTGCATATCCACTCCTTCTTTTATTACGAAGATGCGGAAGACCACGCCGGTAACTCAACCGTGGCATTTACTATTCGTGATGGTCGCCTGTATACCCTGCGTGAGCGTGAATTACCGGCCTTCCGGCTATATCGTATGCGAGCACGTAATCAGACGCTGGTTGATGGCAATGCTTATGAGCTGCTGTTGGATCTGTTCGAAACCAAAATTGAGCAGTTGGCTGATGAAATCGAAAACATTTACAGCGATCTGGAAGCGCTCAGCCGCGTCATAATGGAAGGCCAACAGGGTGATGAGTATGATGCCGCGCTCTCTACCTTGGCAGAGCAGGAAGATATCGGCTGGAAAGTGCGGTTGTGTCTGATGGATACCCAGCGAGCGCTGAATTTCCTGGTACGTAAGGCGCGGTTGCCCAGCGGTCAGTTGGAGCAGGCCCGTGAAGTGCTGCGCGATATCGAATCCTTGCTGCCACACAATGAATCCCTGTTCCAGAAAGTGAACTTCCTGATGCAGGCGGCCATGGGTTTTATCAATATCGAGCAGAACCGCATTATCAAGATCTTCTCGGTGGTCTCGGTGGTCTTTCTGCCGCCAACGCTGGTGGCGTCCAGCTACGGGATGAACTTTGAGTTTATGCCTGAGTTGCGCTGGTCGTTCGGTTATCCGGCGGCGATTGGGCTGATGATTATTGCGGGACTGGCACCCTATCTCTATTTTAAGCGCAAAAACTGGTTATAACCTTTGCTGCGATAAAAAACGCCCGTTGATTTCGTCAGCGGGCGTTTTGTTTTGTGGTGCGTGGGGCGACGAGTATTAGGCGCTTTTTTGCGAGACGTCTTTTACGTGACGCCTTTTGCGTTGGGTGTAGAGCGCATCCAGAGTGAACAGCAGTAGAGCGGCCCAGATAAAGACAAAGGTCACCATTTTATCGTTGCCAATGGTTTCACCGTAGAAGGTGACCGCCAGAATAAACATCAGGGTTGGCCCGAGATATTGGAAGAAACCCAGTGTCGACAGCTTTAAACGTGAGGCGGCGGCAGTGAAGAACAGCAGCGGGATAGTGGTAATCACCCCAGCGGCGGCTAATAGCACGTTGAGTGACCAGGCATTGGCGCTCATGTGGCTGGTTGGGCTATCGGCAATCAAGAACAGATAGACTGCGGCAATCGGTAACAGCCACATAGTTTCAACCAACATCCCGGTTTGGGCATCAACCCCCAGTTTTTTGCGTATCAGGCCATACAACGCGAAGGTAATCGCCAGACTCAGCCCAATCACCGGCAGAGAACCATACTGCCACAGCTGAATCAATACCCCAGCGAAAGCCAATGAGACCGCCACCCACTGCATACGACGAAAGCGCTCACCAAGAAAGATCATGCCAAACAACACATTCACCAGCGGATTGATGAAGTAACCCAAACTGGCTTCCAGCATATGGTTATTGTTCACCGCCCAGATAAAGATGAGCCAGTTACTGGCGATCAGCACTGCAGTCACCGCCAGCAATAACAGGCGCTTACCATTTTTACAGGCATTGCGGACTTGCGGCCAATTACGGCTAACCGTAAGCAGAATCAGCATAAAGAAAAATGACCAGATAATCCGATGGGTCAGAATTTCATCTGCTGGCACCTGCTGAATCAGCTTGAAATAAGCCGGGGCAATACCCCAAATAAAATAGGCAGCCAGAGCAAAAAAAATGCCCTGACGGGTTCGTTGTTTATCCATGGTGTGGCTCAGAACAAGAGGAGATGCTGTGAGTGTACTCAACTTCTGGCTACGAATCATCACCGCAGAAAATCAAATCAGCCAACCAGATAGGTCGCGGTTGCGCTGGCGATATGCATTTGTTGGTCATTATGCAGCTCGACGCGGGCGACAGACACCTTATTGCCACTGCGTAAAATACTGCTGCTGGCAATAAAATGCTCGCCACGGCCGGGGCGCAGATAGTCGACACGCAGGTCGATCGTGCCCATTTTGGCTAACTTCATTTGCAGTTGTTCTTGAATTAGCGGTTCATGGCGCACCAGACTGTTACCGACACAAACCAATCCAGCGGCGACATCCAATACGGCGGCGATAACCCCTCCGTGCAGAATGCGTTGTGCGATATTGCCGACCAATTTGTCATTATTATCAAACGTGATTTCAGCGTAATCTTGCTCGAAACGGGTTAACTTCAGCCCTAACTCACGATTAAATGGCATGTGATACACAAAAACTTCGCCGATCATGCGGCGAGCATCGTCCAGTGTTAAGGGGGTGACTGACATTGCGCTCTTTTCTCTTCGATATTACCCACGGGTAACAAAGTCATAAGTTAATTGATTGTTTATTTTATGCTTCTATTTTGTTGTTTTCCAGTCGTTGAGCCATAAATCCAAACAATGCTAAAGCCAGATAACATTTGTGTGTAGAATGAGCTGTTTTCATTACAAATAGAAATAATCCGTAAGATGATAGGGGATGATAATGGGCAGATTGTGGCGGATATTGATAGGGTTATTCTTGGTACCCACTTTGGTACAGGCGGAGCCAGCAACGGTTGAAAAGATTCATGATGCACCTACGGTGCGCGGCAGTATTATCGCGGCAATGTTACAGGACCACGATAATCCGTTCCTGCTCTATCCGTATGAAACAAACTACCTGTTATATACCTATACCAGCGATATCAATAAAGACGCGATTAGCTCTTATGATTGGGCTCAGCAAGCCAAGAAAGATGAAGTTAAATTTCAGCTGAGTTTAGGTTTCCCTATCTGGCGCGGTATTGCCGGCGAGAACTCACTGCTGGGTGCATCCTATACTCAGCGTTCTTGGTGGCAGGCGTCGAATAGCGATGAATCCTCGCCATTCCGTGAAACCAACTATGAACCGCAACTGTTCCTGGCATGGGCAACAGATTACGAAGTGGCGGGCTGGACCTTCCGTGAAGTGGAGTTTGGTTATAACCACCAATCCAACGGGAAAGCAGACCCCACCTCACGGAGCTGGGATCGCGTTTATACCCGTGTGATGGCACAGCGTGGCGATTTGGAAATTGACCTGAAGCCTTGGTATCGTCTGCCGGAAAATGATGCCAAAGATGACAACCCAGATATCAATAAATACATGGGTTATTATCGTCTGAAAGTCGGTTATGCCTTGGGTGATAGCGTGTTCAGCATTGATGGTCACTATAACTGGAATACCGGTTTCGGTGGCGCGGAGATGGGCTGGAGCTACCCAATCACCAGTCATGTTCGCTTCTACACGCAAGTGTTCAGCGGCTATGGTGAGTCAATGATTGACTATAACTTTAGGCAAACACGGGTGGGTGTGGGTATCATGTTGAATGATGTCCTTTAACGTCATCCGGCGTTAGAAAAGTTTCAGACACAGGCCGGTTAACCGGCCTGTGCAGATCTTATAGTTGGGGAACCGTGTGTCGACCGCAGCAGTGATAAATAGGGAATTACTGGCCGTGCAAGTATTGCGAGATACTTTCGGCTATCAGCAGTTCCGGCCCGGACAACAGGAAATTATCAACGCCACCCTATCAGGACAAGACTGTCTGGTCGTGATGCCAACGGGCGGTGGTAAGTCCTTGTGTTACCAGATCCCGGCACTGGTGACCGACGGGCTAACGCTGGTGGTATCTCCCTTAATTTCCCTGATGAAAGACCAGGTTGACCAACTGCTGGCCTATGGCGTGGGTGCGGGGTGCTTAAACTCATCACAAACGCGCGAGCAGCAATTGGCGGTGATGGACGGGTGCCGCAGTGGTCAGATTAAACTGCTGTATATTGCGCCAGAGCGGCTGGTGATGGAGAGTTTTCTCGATCAACTGCATCAATGGCGTCCTGCGCTGTTAGCCGTGGATGAAGCACACTGCATCTCCCAATGGGGTCACGACTTCCGCCCGGAATACCGCGCCCTTGGGCAGCTTAAGCAACGTTTCCCCAATCTACCCGTTATCGCTCTAACCGCCACGGCTGATGAAGCCACACGGGGCGATATCGTGCGTTTACTCAATCTGGATCAGCCACTGATTCAGGTTAGCAGCTTTGACCGCCCGAATATCCGCTACACCTTGGTAGAGAAGTTCAAACCGCTCGATCAATTGTGGCGCTTTGTCCAAGACCAGCGCGGAAAAAGTGGCATTATTTACTGCAACAGCCGCGCCAAAGTGGAAGACACCACTGCCCGTCTGCAAAGCCGTGGCTTGAGTGTCGCCGCTTACCACGCGGGGCTGGATAACGAACGGCGCGCACAGGTGCAGGAAGCTTTCCAACGTGATGACTTGCAGGTGGTGGTCGCTACCGTGGCCTTCGGCATGGGGATTAATAAGCCCAACGTCCGCTTTGTGGTCCATTTTGATATCCCACGTACCATCGAATCCTACTATCAGGAGACGGGACGTGCTGGGCGTGATGGTTTACCCGCCGAGGCGGTGCTGCTGTATGACCCGGCTGACATGGCGTGGTTGCGCCGCTGTCTGGAAGAGAAACCGGCGGGTGCGCAGCAAGATATCGAGCGGCATAAATTAAACGCCATGGGCGCGTTTGCTGAAGCGCAAACCTGCCGTCGATTAGTGCTGCTCAACTATTTTGGTGAGGGTAAACAGCAGTCGTGCGGCAACTGCGATATCTGTCTCGATCCGCCCAAGCGTTACGATGGCCTGGCTGATGCACAAAAAGCCCTCTCTTGTGTTTACCGCGTTGGGCAGCGCTTTGGTTTGGGTTATATCGTCGAAGTGCTACGTGGGGCCAATAACCAGCGCATCCGCGAGTTTGGTCATGACAAACTCTCGGTGTACGGTTTGGGTCGCGAGCAGAGCCACGAACACTGGGTCAGTGTATTGCGCCAACTGATTCATCTGGGGCTACTGAGCCAGAATATTGCCCAGTTTTCAGCCTTACAATTGACCGAGGCCGCGCGTCCGGTATTACGTGCTGAATTGCCGCTGCAACTGGCGGTGCCGCGTATTCAAAGCCTGAAGGTGCGCAGCAGCGCCAATCAGAAATCCTATGGCGGCAACTACGATCGCAAGTTGTTTGCCAAATTGCGCAAATTGCGCAAATCTATCGCTGACGAAGGCAATATTCCGCCTTATGTGGTGTTTAACGATACGACCTTGCTGGAGATGGCAGAACAGATGCCGATTACTGCCAGCGAACTGTTGAGTGTCACGGGTGTGGGGCAACGCAAACTCGAGCGCTTTGGTGCGTCGTTTATGGCAATGATCCGCGACCATGTCGACAACAACGATGATTAACATGCCGCTTTCCCTGCAAAGAGAACATTCTCATGCTAATGCTATTTCTGACCGTTGCACTGGTTCACTTGGTCGCGCTGATGAGTCCAGGGCCTGACTTCTTTTTTGTTTCACAAACCGCCGCCAGCCGTTCGCGCAGTGAGGCGATGAAAGGCGTAATCGGGATCTCCCTCGGCATTGTTGTCTGGGCGGGTGTAGCACTGATGGGGCTGAATCTGATCTTGCAGAAAATGGCGTGGCTGCACCAAATTATCATGGTCGGTGGCGGCTTGTATCTGTGCTGGATGGGCTGGCAATTATTGAAATCTGCCCGTGCCAAACGTCATGGAATTGACGGTGAGGTGCAAGTGGCATTGCCTGCGCGTGGCCGGACTTTCCTGCGAGGCTTCCTGACCAATCTCTCGAACCCGAAAGCCGTGATCTATTTCGGCAGTGTGTTCTCACTGTTTGTTGGCGATGATGTCAGCGCCAGCGCGCGTTGGGGATTGTTTGTACTGATCGTGGCTGAAACCTTCGTGTGGTTTAGCGTGGTGGCCTGTGTCTTTGCCCTGCCAGTGATGCGCCGTGGTTATCAGCGGTTATCCAAATGGATTGATGGCTTGGCTGGCGTCTTGTTCGCCGGTTTTGGTATCCACCTGATTTTATCCCGCTAAATTCTATGGCGACTGTCATGATATTCCAACCGGTGGATTGTCCCGGTTGGTGCCTCATTTTTTAATGGCCGCATTACACTTTTCTGGCGGTTGCCAATAGCGCGCCGATGAGCATGAATAAGCCACCAAAAATTCGGTTCAGCAATTTCATTTGATGGGGTGATCGAATCCAGCCCGCAATGCGGGTGGCGAGGGTGGCGTAACCCATCATCACAATGATATCGACAATCACGCTGGTGCTGCCGAGAATCAGGTATTGCGCCACTTGCGGTTGATGTGGCAGCACAAATTGCGGGAACAACGCGGCGAGAAAAACAATGCTTTTCGGGTTAGTGAGGTTAACAAACACCGCACGTTTAAACAGTTTCCGCCGTGGCATGCTGTTGGCTAGCGCATGTAAATCCAGTGCACCCGCCGCCCGCCACTGTTGAATACCGAGCCAGATTAAGTAAGCCGCACCGAGCCATTTTAATATTTCGAATGCCAGTAGTGACTGTGAAATGAGTGCGCCAAGTCCCACGCCAACCAATACAATATGAACGGCCAGCCCCAGTTGTAAGCCGCAAATCGAGGCGATAACCCCGCGAGTGCCATGACTGATGGTGGTGCTCATGGTGTTAATGGCACCCGAGCCGGGGGAGAGACTGAGGATAAGTGTTGTCAGCAGATAGGTTAACCACCAGTCTAAGGTCATCGGCAAAGTTCCCTGAACGCGTTATTTTATGCCACAATACTCCATTGCTCATTGTTGTGCTATGGCTCACATAATCGCAGTTTCCATCGGCTTAAGGATGCAATCAATCACACTATGCCGTTAGATAATCACATGAATAATTGGCTTAACCGCGAAGCGCAGTTTGCCGCTTTTGTGAACGGGCCATTATTGGATTTCTGGCAACAGCGGGATGAAGATGAGTTTATCGGCGTCGATAATATCCCTATCCGCTACGTCCGCTTTTGCGCGCCGCAACATACTCGCGTAGTGGTGGTGGTGCCTGGCCGCATCGAAAGCTACGTCAAATATCCTGAAGTCGCTTATGATCTGTTCCAGCAAGGCTATGATGTCATCGTGCTGGATCATCGCGGGCAGGGCCGATCCGGGCGGATGCTCGCCGATCACCACCGTGGTCATGTGATCAAATTCGATGATTATATTCAGGATTTTGCACTGTTGGTGCAGCGCGAAATTACCCATAGCCATTATCAGCAGCGTTTTGCACTCGCCCACTCCATGGGGGGGGCGATTCTGACGCGTTTTCTGGCCCAAGAGCCGACAGCCTTTGATGCTGTGGCTTTATGTGCGCCGATGTTTGGCATCCACTTACCGATGCCGGGTTGGCTGGCGCACCGGATTGTTGATTGGGCCGAACGGCATCAGAAGATGCGGGATTATTACGCGATTGGCACTGGGCAGTGGCGGCCACTGCCCTATGTGGTCAATATGCTGACCCATAGCCGTGAGCGCTATCGCCGCTATTTGCGCCAATATGCCGACACCCCTGAAATTCGCGTCGGCGGGCCAACCTATCACTGGATTCGTGAGAGTCTGCTGGTGGGTGAGCAAATTATCGCCGAAGCAGATAAAATTACCACACCGGTACTGTTGTTACAGGCTAGTGAAGATCGGGTGGTACATAACCCAGCCCATGATGCCTTTTCTCAGGCAATGACGCTGGCGGGGCACCCTTGCGAAGGGGGGCAGCCTAAGGTCATTCAAGGTGCACGCCATGAGATCCTGTTCGAGCGGGACACACTGCGTGCCGAGGCGCTCAGCGCCATATTGCGCTTTTTTGCGCAACATCAACTTTCTGTGCCATATCAACCATCAGTCGGCCATGAAGGCCCCGACGCCACCAGAGGTTAGAACATACCGTTATGTATCATGTCGTTGCTTCCGATTTAGATGGCACGCTGCTATCACCAGATCACCTTCTGACGCCTTATGCCAAAGAGACCCTAAAGTTACTGACTCAGCGTGATGTGCACTTTGTGTTTGCCACTGGCCGCCATCATATCGATGTGGCGCAAATCCGTGACAGCCTGGAGATCAGCGCCTTTATGATCACCTCCAACGGCGCCCGCGTACATAACACTGAGGGGGAGCTGATTTTCACCCATAACCTCGATGCCGACATTGCCCGTGATTTGTACAATATTGAGCACCACAACCCCGATATTCTGACCAACGTCTATCTGAACGATGACTGGTACATGAACCGCGAAAGCCCAGCGCAGAAAGAGTTCTTCCGCGAATCAGTGTTCAACTATCAGGTATTTGAACCGGCGTTGCTGCCGACCGAAGGGGTGTGCAAGGTTTACTTTACTTGCGAAGATCATGACAAGTTATTGATTTTGGAGGAGGCCATCAACGCACGTTGGGGCGATCGCGTGAATGTCAGCTTCTCCTTCCCGACCTGTTTGGAAGTGATGGGGGGCGGGGTATCCAAAGGCCATGCGCTGGAGCAAGTTGCCAAAATCATCGGCTATTCACTTAAAGAGTGCATCGCGTTTGGCGATGGCATGAATGATTTAGAGATGCTCTCTATGTCCGGCAAAGGTTGTATCATGCAAGATGCACATCAGCGCCTGAAAGATATGCTGCCGAATCTGGAAGTGATTGGTTCGAATGCGGATGATGCGGTGCCACACTATCTGCGCAAGATGTTTTTAGGCACCGATAAGTAACGGCGGCTTTCCTGTTAATCCATCATTGGCAGTAAACAAAAAAGGGGTGCGATAATCGTTATCGCACCCCTTTCTTATTTTAACTTACGGACGTTAACTTACTGATGCTGCCCCTGCTTTTGCAGGAACTGCACACCCTTATCTGGGAAGTCGGTAAATACCCCATCAACCTGCGCTTGGTTGTAGATAATGTCGAACAGTTGATTCACGTCAGTGGCGTATTTAGGCAGTTTATCCGCACGGATAGTGAACGGATGAACCATCATATTGTTGGCATGGGCTTCCTTAACCATATCCGTCAACTTGATGTTATTCGGCGTGGAGCTCTCAACAACCAGCATATGGTAGTCAGGACCGATGCCGTCAGCATACTGTGCCACTTGCTTCATGGCGCCTGGCTTGAACATCCAGTCGTAGCTGTAATTCACCCATTTGCCGTCTGGCTTCTGTTCGTAGGTTTCATTCCAATCGGTATAAGCCACCAACTGAACCAGTTTCAGGTTCATGCCCATCTTCGGTTCCAGCTCATTTTTAATGCGCTTTAACTCATTCGCATCAAAGCATTGCAGATAAACGTTATCGGCTTTGCTGGTGTAGCCATACTGCTTCAACACTTCCAACACCTTAGTGGAGATGTCTTTGCCTTCCTGCTTATGGAACCAAGGTGCTTTGATTTCAGGATAAATGCCGATGTTCTTACCGGTCGAATGATTCAGCCCCTGAACAAATTCAATCTCTTCCTGGAAAGTGTGCACACGGAAGTCAGATTTGCCCATCGGGAAACGGCCCGGATAGCTCTGCACTTTTTTACCGTTCTTATCGATATCAAAGCCTTCGGTAAATTTCAGTGACTTGATTTCCGGCAGTGTAAAATCAATGGCGTAATAGCGGCCATCTTTGCGTGCGCGATCGGGGAAGCGATCGGCGACATCCGTGACGCGATCCAGATAATGGTCGTGCAGCACCACCAACTCATTATCTTTGGTCATCACCAGATCTTGCTCCAGATAATCAGCGCCTTGCGCGTAAGCCATGGCTTTAGCGGGCAGGGAGTGCTCAGGTAGATAACCACTGGCACCGCGATGCGCGATAACGACTTTATTTACTGATGGTTTTGTGAGGGCAGATTTATCAGCGGAGGATGACTCTGCTGCATGCGCGATGCTCGCGACTGAGGATGCCAGAATAATACTCGCCAACACGGTTTTGATGTGGGTTTGCATTGATAGTGCTCCATTTTTCCCCTTTATCTTTCAAACAGTAGCGGTGTTAGCTGCGTCGCGAAAGCTATTGGGTATAGGCTAGGGTGTGAAAAAACGGTAAAAAAAGGCTATGTCGCTATCCAATCCATAAATAACGGCACAGCCCATATACAACTTAACTCTCTGAACTATCAGAACTTATAAGTCCTGCTTTCTCGCCAACTCTTCGTGATGCTTCTTCTCGCTGAACATCACGACGATCAGTAATATAACGGCCAGAATGCTGCCGCCGATCATGACCATAAAGCCACCATCCCAACCGAAGTAGTCAACGGTGTAACCGACGATGGCACTCGCTGCGACCGAACCGCCCAGATAACCGAACAGACCGGTGAAGCCTGCGGCCGTCCCTGCTGCTTTTTTCGGTGCTAATTCAAGGGCATGTAAACCAATCAACATCACTGGACCATAGATCAGGAAACCGATGGTGATCATACAGGCCATATCGATACCCGGATTACCAACCGGGTTCAGCCAGTAAATGATGGTTGCGATAGTCACCAGCGTCATAAAGAACACGCCAGTTGCGCCACGATTGCCCTTAAACACTTTGTCGGACATCCAACCGCACAGCAGCGTCCCTGGAATACCAGCGTATTCATACAGGAAATATGCCCACGATGATTTATCCAGCGCGAAGTGTTTCACTTCTTTCAGGTAGGTCGGTGACCAGTCGAGGATGCCGTAACGCAGCAAATAAACAAAAACGTTAGCAATCGCGATGTACCACAATAGCTTGTTAGGCAAGATGTACTGCATGAAGATCTGCTTGGCTGTCAGCTCTTCTTCTGCTTCTTTACTGTAGTCGTCTGGATAGTCGTTTTTGTACTCTTCAATCGGTGGTAGGCCCACGGATTGAGGGGTATCACGCATCAGACCAAAGACAATCAATGCTACCAGAATGGCACCGAAAGCAGGCATATAGAGTGCTGCTTTCCAGTCGTTAAACCACGCCATCCCCAGCAGGAACAGTAATGGCGGCAAACCGCCACCCACGTTATGGGCGCAGTTCCAGACTGACACGATACTGCCGCGCTCTTTCTTCGACCACCAGTGCACCATGGTCCGGCCACACGGCGGCCAACCCATACCCTGGAACCAGCCGCACAAGAACAGCAGCACGAACATCACGGCGATACTGGAGGTTGCCCAAGGCACGAAGCCCATAAACAGCATCACGGCAGCTGAGAGGATCAAACCCGCGGAGAGGAACACCCGTGGATTCGAGCGGTCAGAAACCGACCCCATGATGAATTTTGAGAAACCATAAGCGATAGAAATACCGGATAGTGCGAAACCCAGATCCCCGCGAGAGAACCCCTGTTCGATCAAATACGGCATGGCCAAAGTAAAGTTTTTACGCACGAGGTAGTAGGCAGCGTAACCGAAGAAAATGCCCATGAATATTTGCCAGCGTAAGCGGCGGTAAGTTGGATCGACCTGGTCTGTGGGAAGCCGTGCCACATGTGGCGCGGGCTTGAAAATACTCAACATGAGTGCCTCCGATGGCTTTTTGTTGTTTTTTACCCCGGTGTCTCTACCCGGTGGTTAAACGGCTAACGTGCTCTCGTTTATGTTCTATAACGAACACCATGCTAGATAAATTCGCTCCACTTATCTGTGAGTGATGGCGCATTTGTTACAGTTATATGAAAGCGGGGGCAATTTTGAGCGATTGGTTAACATTTTGAAACCAGTAATGAGAAAATACCTGTGACTTTGATCACAATCATGGTTTTAAAGCACCACAATATTTTCGTTTTCGGTTCGTTTTTGTTCCTTATCAAACAATACCCATAAAGACTGTGGCTCAATAGACGCATAATTAGCCGCCAAGCGGCTGTCTAATCATGCGGGGTCTTTCATGACGAACAGTTCTCCTTACACAGAAACGGATGTCATCATTATTGGTGGCGGCGCAACCGGCGCAGGGATCGCGCGTGACTGCGCCCGCCGGGGTTTGGCTTGTACCCTGCTGGAACGACATGACATTGCCACTGGCGCGACGGGCCGTAACCACGGCTTGTTGCACAGTGGCGCACGTTATGCGGTGACTGATGGCGAATCTGCTCGTGAATGTATTGAAGAGAACCGGATTCTCAAGCGTATTGCTCGCCACTGTATTGAACAAACCGATGGCCTGTTTATCACCCTGCCGGAAGACTCTCTGGACTATCAGCAGCAATTTATCGCCCGCTGTCAGGAGGCGGGGATTGAAGCGCAGGCCATTGATCCCAAGCAGGCGCTAAGACTGGAACCTGCCGTCAATCCTGCATTGATTGCCGCCGTCCGCGTCCCAGATGGCACCGTTGATCCCTTCCGCTTAACCGCCGCTAATATGCTGGATGCCCGTGAGCACGGTGCCAATGTACTGACTTATCACGAGGTTATCGGGCTATTACGCCAAGGTGATCGCGTGAGCGGCGTGCGCGTTTACGATCATAAAAATCACCGCCAATATGAAATCCATGCGCAGATAGTGGTAAATGCTGCCGGGATCTGGGGGCAACACATTGCCGAATATGCCGATCTTCGTATCCGCATGTTCCCTGCCAAAGGCGCGCTACTGATCCTCGGCCATCGGATCAATAACATGGTGATCAACCGCTGCCGTAAACCGGCGGATGCGGACATTTTGGTCCCCGGCGATACCATCTCATTGATCGGCACCACCTCTACACACATCGAATACGACCAAATCGACAATATGGTGGTCACCGCGCAAGAGGTGGATACCTTAATTCGCGAAGGCTCCAAACTCTCGCCGCAACTGGCGCAAACTCGCATTCTACGGGCTTACGCGGGTGTTAGGCCGCTGGTGGCCAGTGATGATGACCCGTCAGGGCGCAACGTCAGTCGTGGCATCGTGCTACTGGATCACGCCAGCCGTGATGGGCTGGAGGGCTTCATCACTATCACGGGTGGCAAACTGATGACCTACCGCCTGATGGCGGAGTGGGCCACCGACAAAGTGTGCGAAAAACTGGGCGTGACCGCGAACTGCACCACTGCCCAAGAGCCGCTACCCGGTTCGCAACAATCGGCGGAACAGACCCTCAGCAAAGTGATTTCGCTGCCTGCCAGCATTCGTGGTTCTGCGGTCTATCGCCACGGTGACCGCGCGACACAGCTGTTAGCGGGGAATCGCCTCGATAACAGCTTGGTCTGCGAATGTGAAGCGGTCACTGCGGGGGAAGTGCGTTATGCCGTTGAATCGCTCTCCGTGAACAACCTGCTGGATTTACGCCGCCGCACCCGCGTTGGCATGGGCACCTGTCAGGGCGAACTCTGCGCCTGTCGGGCTGCTGGCTTACTTAGCCACTTTAAAGTGACGACACCGCAACAATCCCGCGAACAACTGGTGCAATTTCTCAATGAGCGTTGGAAAGGTGTGCGCCCGATAGCTTGGGGCGATGCGCTGCGGGAGAGTGAGTTTACCCATTGGGTATATCAGGGATTGTGTGGTCTGGATGACACCCCGTCCGTGGCCCCTGTTCAGGAGAAACACGATGAAATTTGATGTCATTATCATCGGTGGTGGGTTAGCGGGCTTGGCTTGTGGGATACGACTGGCCGAGCAAGGCAAATATTGTGCGATTGTCAGCGCGGGCCAAAATGCGCTGCACTTCTCTTCTGGCTCTTTGGATCTATTGGCAAAATTACCCGACGGGCGAGCGGTCAGCCAGCCGTTATCGGCAATAAATGCGTTGGCCGAATTGGCCCCTGAACATCCCTACAGCAAAATGCGCCAAGCCGGATCAGTGGGCGAATTGAGTGAATTAGCCCCGCAAGCCGAAGCCCTATTACAGCGCTGTGGCCTGAAACTGGTGGGCAGTGCGGCAAAAAATCACCTGCGCTTGACGCCATTAGGCGGCTGCCGACCCACTTGGCTCAGCCCGGCGGATATTCCGGTTGCACCACTGGAAGGCCCACTGCCATGGCAAAATGTCGCGGTCATCGGCATCGAAGGCTTCCTCGATTTTCAGCCACAGATGGTCGCCAGTGCTTTGCAGGAGCAGGGTGTCGAAGCCACGGCGGATTATCTGCACTTACCGGCACTCGACCGCTTGCGCGATAACCCCAGTGAATTCCGTGCGGTGAACATCGCCCGCCTGTTGGATCTGCCGGAGAATCGGCAACCACTGGCCGATGAACTGTCGCGCTTATCATCGGATGCGGAAATGATTTTACTGCCAGCCTGTATCGGGCTGGATGAGTCCGCGCCGCTGGAGGCCCTGCGTGCGGCAGTCGGCAAACCCATTCAACTGCTGCCGACACTGCCGCCTTCGTTACTCGGCATTCGTTTACATCAGGCGTTGCGCCAGCGCTTCCAGCAATTGGGTGGCATCACCATGCCGGGTGACGCGGTACTGCGCGCCGAACTGGTGGGCAACCGAATTACCGGACTGTATAGCCGCAACCACGGTGACATTCCGTTGCGTGCGGCCCAAATAGTGCTCGCCAGCGGCAGCTTCTTCAGCAATGGGCTGGTCGCCACCTTCGAGCATGTCTACGAGCCGATACTGGATCTGGATATCTTATCGCTGCCGAACCGAGCTGACTGGAGCCGCAGCAATATGTTTGCCCCGCAGCCTTACCTGCAATTTGGTGTCAACACCGACAACCGCCTTCGGGCGCTGCGTGGCGGTGTTGCACTGGATAATCTGCATGTGATCGGTGCGGTATTGGGGGGATACGATCCGCTGCAACAGGGCTGTGGCGCGGGGGTATCACTGACGAGCGCACTGTTCGTCGCAGAGCAGATTGTCAGCGCCATGGAGGTGACATTATGACAGGGTTGCCACAGCATGAAGAGAGCGGCACTTTTTCTCAGGATCTACCGCAGGATAAGCACTTGGCACGGGATAACAGTTTTGAAAGTTGCATCAAATGCACCGTTTGCACCACCTATTGCCCAGTGGCGAAGGTCAACCCGCTCTACCCAGGGCCGAAGCAAGCGGGTCCCGACGGTGAGCGCCTGCGCCTGAAAGATCCGGCACTATACGACGATGCATTGAAGTATTGCACCAACTGCAAACGCTGCGAGGTCGCCTGCCCGTCAGATGTCAAAATCGGTGACATCATCCAGCGCGCTAAAGCCAATTACAGTAGCCATAAACCGAAACTGCGCGACGCGATCCTCAGTCATACCGACTTCATGGGGACTCTCTCGACGCCATTCGCGCCCGTTATCAATGCAGTCACTGGTTTGAAACCGGTGCGGACCTTGCTGGATAAAGCGCTGAAGATCGACCACCGCCGTGAATTGCCGAAATATTCGTTCGGCACCTTCCGCCGTTGGTATCACAAACAGGCCGAGAAACAGCAGCAATATGCGGAGCAGGTCGCGTTTTTCCATGGCTGCTTCGTTAACTACAATCACCCGCAACTGGGGAAAGATTTAGTCAGCGTATTCAACGCGATGAACATTGGCGTGCAACTGCTTAAGCGGGAGAAATGCTGCGGCGTGCCGCTGATCGCCAACGGCTTTATTGAGCAGGCGAAAAAACAGGCGCGGGTCAATCTGGAATCACTGACGGACGCCGTGATTGAGCGGGATATTCCGGTGGTTGCCACCTCCTCCAGCTGTACCTTTACACTGCGCGATGAATATCCACATCTGTTGGATGTTGATACTGCGCCAGTGCGCGACAAAGTGGAGCTGGCAACGCGCTACCTCTACCGCTTATTGGATCAGGGGCGCGAATTACCGCTAAAACCTCTTTTTTCCTCAGAAAACAAGCCACTGCGCATCGCCTACCACACGCCATGCCACATGGAGAAAATGGGCTGGACCGCCTATACCTTGGCTTTATTGCAGCGGATCCCCAATATCGAGCTGGTGGTGCTGGATTCTCAGTGTTGTGGTATCGCCGGAACTTATGGTTTTAAATCAGAGAATTACGCCACAGCGCAAGGGATAGGCGCATCGCTCTTCCAGCAAATTGAAGAGAGCGGCGTCGATCTGGTGATTACCGACTGCGAAACCTGCAAATGGCAGATTGAGATGTCGACCAGCAAGAAGTGTGAGCATCCTATTACGCTATTAGCACTCTCTTTGGTATAGAACTATGGGGACAGAGCGCGATTGACCGCGCTCTGAGCTTGCGGACAAACCTCATTTATAGCTCGGTGACGGGCGGGGCGACTGCACCGATGGGCGCTCCGACGGCTCACGCCGTTACGACCCATTCGGCACATTTCCCCGCCAATCAACTTTGTCAACAGTCTGAGAGCGCGATTGACCGCGCTCTGTTGAGGAAGGCTATTTCAGTTTCAAGGTGCTGATGATGGACTCTGCTTCAGCTTGCGCTTGCTGCTGATTGTCAGCCGGCAGGGTAATTTGCATGGTCATCAAATGGTTATCGATTTTCCCCATCAACACGGATGAGTAGGCTTTATGGCCGCCGCTGGTAATAATGCTGTCCAACTGCTGGAAGGGCTGCCCGTCTATTTTAATCGCTTTATTTGTCACTACTTGCAGGTTGGCATCGCGCGCACGTTGTTGATCGGCTAAACGGGCAGTCAGTACATCCAGCGCTTCATCGGTGCTATCGCCTAAAATCACGATCACCGCTTTATCACCGGTTTTATTGGCGAAAACATACATATTATTGGCTTGATTGCCCATCTTCCCGCTTTGGTCCGATAAATCTGCGGGCAAACTCAACGCGACTTTACCTTCCATCAAGCTGACCGGCTGGCCGACATTGCTATCGCTGCCGCTATCACAGGCACTGAGTCCGACAACCAGCAGGCCGACGGCGAGAAACTGGGTAATTTTATGCATGGGAGTTCCTTATTAATGCTGAGCGCGTGTTAAATGCGATGACTCACCGTCACCGATAACTAATCAGTTATTAATGATTAATAAGTATATCGCACCTTATTCAGTCGCTAAAAGCAACCTATTGTTCAGCAGGTCACGAAGAGGCGGGCGGTTTTAGGAACAATCCAGCAGCGGTGGTTGGCAAGAGGGCGGCAACCACAGGGGCGTGGCTGCCTGAATACTCATTAATGTGTCGCAGAACTGGCGGTCGCCAATGCTTGCTGGTCAGTTTTGCGGGCAAAGTATTTCAGTAATACATTGAGCATCACGCCATAAGCTGGCAGGAAGAACAACATGCAGATCAGCAGCTTGAAGCTGTAATCCACTAGGGCTATCTCCACCCAGTTTGCGGCCATAAACGGATCACTACTGCGGTAGAACGCAATAAAGAAGAACGCCATGGTATCGCTGATATTGCCAAAGAACATTGCTGCCGTTGGGGCAACCCACCAGGCACTGCGCTGACGCAGGCGGTTAAACACCTGAACATCCAGAATCTGCCCAAGCACATAGGCCATAAAACTGGCAGCCGCGATACGCGCTACGAACAGATTAAAAGTGGTTAACGCTGGGAATCCCTGCCAGCTTCCCTGATAAAACAGGGCCGAAATCAGGTATGAAATCAGCAGCGCCGGCACCATCACCGACAAAATAATCCGGCGCGCCAAAGGGGCACCAAAAATCCGCACAGTCAGGTCGGTGGCTAAGAAGATAAACGGAAAGGTAAAGGCCCCCCAGGTGGTGTGAAAACCGAAGATAGCGATCGGTAATTGCACCAGATAGTTACTGGAGGTAATGATGACAATATGGAATAGCGACAGCCATACCAAAGCGGTCATCCGCTGTTGGGGAGTAAACGAAAACATAAATGTGACCTTTTTGGTTATTGGGGTGAGGGAACCCAAAAAAAATGTACCGTAATTTTACGGTGCGGCGGCATGATACCCGTTTGCGCAACGAATGCAATGGTTAATTTTAACGCAAAGGTGAGTGCTACTTGCACCTAAAAATGAGCGGGGTAAACTATGCCTCCTTGCAAACTACGCCTCCTTGCAAACTAGGCGGCTTCGTAAACTCTACGACTTCGCAAGCAAATATAATAAGCCCCTATACTTTTCGCGCCACCGTGTGCTGACCCACAAGAGAACCGCCATGACCGATATTTTTGCTCATCCAGATAAAACACTTGATGCATTGGGCCTGCGCTGCCCAGAGCCGGTGATGATGGTGCGTAAAACGGTCCGACACATGGAAGAGGGCCAAACACTGCTGATCATTGCTGACGACCCAGCCACCACTCGTGATATCCCCGGCTTCTGCCGCTTTATGGATCACCAGTTGCTGGCCCAAGATACCCAACAGACCCCCTATCGGTATCTGGTGAAAAAAGGGGCAAAGGCGGGGTAATTTGCCCCTTTAGTCTCAGCGCTTAAACATCTCTTTTTCGCAATAACCGCAATGCGTTAGCCGTTACTAATGCGGTGGCGCCTGAATCCGCTAATACCGCCAGCCACAAGCCGGTTAAGCCCAGCAGTGTCGTCACCAGAAAAATCCCTTTCAGCCCGAGCGAGATAGTAATGTTCTGGCGAATATTGGCATTTGCCGCCCGCGATAACAGAATGATCTCTGCCAGCCCGGTAAGCCGGTTATGGGTCAGCGCAGCATCGGCTGTTTCCAGTGCCACATCAGTGCCACTGCCCATGGCAATACCAATGCTGGCGGCCTTCATCGCGGGTGCGTCATTGATACCGTCCCCGACCATCACTGTCGGCTGAGCTTCATTCAGCGCCATCACCGCCTGAACTTTGTCAGCGGGCAACAATCCAGCGCGGTAATCAATTCCCAACTCACCGGCAATCGCCGCCGCCGCCCGTGGGTTATCGCCGGTTAACATCACACCTTTAATGCCCAGTTTTTTCAGCGAATCAATAGCCTGCTTAGCATCGGTACGTAATGTGTCGCGCAGCGCCAACAAGCCAATAAACTTCTCATCCTCCAGTACGGCCACGGCAGTTTTGCCACGACTCTCCAACTGATCGAGCTGCGTTTGCCACTCATCGGTCAATAGCCCTGCGGGCAATTTACCAGGTGCACTGACACGTACCGCCAGACCATTCACTCGGCCTTCAACGCCGATACCGGCTAGGGCGCGACGCCCTTCAGCCAGCGGCAGCAGTGGGGTGTTTTGTTGTGCTCGCTGCATAATCGCGATCGCCAGCGGATGGTGTGATCCGCCTTCGACCGCTGCGGCCAAGGCCAGCAGGCGGGTTTCAGTTACACCAGCGGCAGGCAGAATATCGGTGACTTTCGGTTTACCCTCCGTTAGCGTGCCGGTTTTGTCGAAAGCCACGGTTTGAATGCGCCCAAGTTGTTCTAGCGCCGCACCCCCTTTAATCAGTGCACCACGCCGCGTTGCCGCCGCCAGTGCGGAGGTAATTGCGGCAGGAGTAGAAATCACCAGTGCGCACGGACAACCAATTAGCAGCAACGTCAGGCCACGGTAAATCCAGCTTTCCCAAGGCTCGGCGAAAGCCAACGGCGGCACCAGCATCACCAGCACCGAGAGCAACATAATCGCAGGGGTATAAATACGGCTGAAACGATCAATAAAGCGCTCAATGGGGGCACGGCGTTCCTCTGCTAATTCAATAAGTTGCAGAATACGGTCAATGGCGTTATTACCCGGCTCTGAAATCACCCGCATCTCAGTGGCGCGATCGACAGATAAGCAGCCCGCCGCAACTTTTTCACCTTGCAGGCGCTCAACAGGAATTGACTCCCCGGTGAGGGCGCTCTCATCAAAGCTGGCGAATGGGGTCATTAATTCGGCATCAGCGGGTAGGCGACCTCCCGGTGCGATCTCAATGATGTCGCCGGGGCGTAAACTGGCGACTGGAACTGAGACTCGCTCGCCATTTTTCAGTAGCAACGCCTCTTCTGGCACCAGCGCCATTAGCGCTTTTACCCCACGACGGGCGCGGTTTGCCGCGTAGGACTCCAGCAATTCACCGATCATAAACAGCAGCAATACCATTGCTGCTTCAGCGGTTGCGCCAATAAACATCGCCCCAATAGCGGCGACACTCATCAAGGTTTCAATGGCAAAAGGTGTGCCTGAGCGAATCAGCTTCCAGGCTTTGGTGGTCACGGGAATCAGCCCGACAATGGTGGTCGCGGCGAAGGCAAATTCCGCCAGTTCGGTGCTGAATAAAGAGATTCCCCAACTGATTAGCATCAGCAGGGTTAATAGCGCGATTGGCAGATATTCGCGAAGGCGCGATTCGGATGCATCGACCTTATTTTCGGCAGATAACTGGGTATCTACCAGAGTGAATCCGGCCTGCTTAACTGCCTGCTGGACTTGCAGGCGAATATCCGTGCGGGCGTCCACCACCAGTTTTTCCGTGGCAAAGAGCACTTTTACATTTTCAATCTCAACCTGACCACTGACGGCATTCTCAATTTTTCGAGCACAGCTTGGGCAGTCCATCCCTTTGACTTGCCAGCTAAAGCGCTGACTCCCCGCAGGCACAGCTGCCGCAGGTATGTCGCTTTCGTCATCACCTTCATCTGCATGGCTCTGACTACAGCAATCTCCATCCTTATGTGAGTGCTCACTCACTGATTTTACACTGTCATTGTTGGTATTGGCTGCGTGCTGACTGCTGCAACCGACCTGTTTTTTGGCATGAGTATGACCGCAGTCACAGTTACCCTGTGTCTCAGTTGAGTGCTTATGTTCAGAATGTGAATGCATAGTAGTGACCCCTTAATAGGATTTAGCAGGTATGACGGCACTCTACACCTTGGAGTCAACTCCAGAGTCAATAGTGTAAATGAGAATAATTGCTAAAAAGGGTTTTTACTATCAGGAAGGGCATGACTAAAGGGAGCGCATCCCACGCTTTAGGGCTTAGCTCCTTCCCTGGAGCCATGAGTCACATCAATCTGCTAAATAATGTATTGCTGTACTCACTCAGTTACTCAGTTACAAATATAGTGATCTGACAATCAGGAAGTGCCCGACAAAATAGCATCCCGCGACGATGGCGTCTGAAGCCCGGAAAGAGAAACGATAGCGGTTTAGTAGCCAAATACTGTGTGAAATCAGCAGTAACACTGTCCCTGCCAGCAATGAGAAGCTCAGGTCAGTACTGCGGGCAAAGTATTGCTCACCAGCCATCCACACCATCAATAACGTCATGCCAACAAACGCCACGACGGGCCAGCGCATCTCTGCCAGCTTTGTCCAGATGGTGGCTAACAGCAATACACCGATAATGATCAAAACCAGAGGAAGTGGCCAAAACAGCGTGAAGGTCATCTGACTGGCAAAGCTGACGGTATAGAGTAAATGTGAGAGGAAAAATGCCCCTAGCGCATAAAGTAAGCGCTCACTGGGTAGCAGCAATAGGGCATCGGCGGCCAAGGTCGCCAACAAGCCTAATACAATCAGATACCCCATAGGGCCAAGGATTGGCGCTTGCCAGGCAAGTAAGAGTAGCAGCAGTAGAGTGACGGGTTTGAATACCCAACGCTGCCAGCGTGGGCCACGATAAGTAGCATCGACAAACAACCAACCAGAAAAGAATACGGCAAGGAATGGCCAGCTCATTATTTATCCTTTTTTCTATGCAGGTTTCAGCGAGATACCTGGGTTGTAATAAAAAGACGCAACACCAATAACTTTGGGTATATACACTGAATAAGTGTAAAGGAAGGAAGAGCAGAGTGATAGCGATGCGAGAGTGATTTGTATGTTTTATGACACTTAATGCGCGGCAGTGCGCATAATCAGATTTAGCGGCAGAATCAACCTGTGCAGGTCTTGGTCTTGTTTGGCTCACATGTTATGTTAACGCCGATTTCCTTTCGCTAAATCAAGGGATAGAGGCAGGTAACGCCATGGCCAATGAACAGTTGCTTTATCGTATTCAGTTTATAAATAACGGTAAGAATTATCAGCTCTATGTCCGCGAGGTAGGGCCAAGTCACCTCTTTGGATTTATTGAAATTGCTGATTTTGTCTTCGATAGCCAATCAACATTGCTGGTCGACCCCTCAACGGAAAAGCTGAAGACTGAGTTTTCAGGTGTTAACCGTAGCTATATTCCCCTGCATTCGGTTATTCGCATTGATGCCGTGACGGAAAAGGGCAGCGCCCGGATCTCCGAATTGGGCAGTAACGTGATGAGTTTCCCTTATTTGCCGGGTAATAAGCCTTAAAGGTTGGGTCATAAACCTAATATTGCTATCGAGTGAGATCTTTCAGGTAATCCCTTATGAGTAAACCTCCGTTATTATTGATTGCCGTGGTGGTATTGATCGCTGTGCTGGCGACTCGTCAATACTGGCAGAAAAAACGGCAGGATGCAGAAAATGACCGCGCACCGGTGCGCAGCCTACAAGTTGAAGTGGTCGAAAAGCGGGAAGTATTGGCCCCTAATCGCCGCTCGCGTCAGCGCGAAGAGATTGTCGCCGAAGAGAAGCGCTATGAGGTCTATTTTCAACCACTTCTCAGCGGTATAATGGTGGAAAATGACAGTAAAATCAAAATGATACTGCCAAAACAGGAATATAACCGTATAGAGCAAGGCGCGCAGGGAACATTGCGTTTACAAGGCACCCGCTATATTGGTTTTACCCCAAATTCAGCCGCTAAATAAGCCAGTACTGCCATAACCCTTAGCAATGGCAGCTTAGGCAACAGCATCGCGGCAGAAGCGCTATTTTTTAGGCAGTGGCGGTTGTTTCTTTTGCCAAGCCAGCAATTCGAACACCCCGAAGACAAAAATTTTAAATTGCTGCAATCCACTGATCGGTTGATCTTTTGGTTGGGTGGATTTGAGCAATATCAGTTGTAGACCGTGCATCAACACCATAAAAATCAGAGCAACATTAACAAAATATTTTAGGGGGGTAGGGAATGGCTGGAACAGATTCAGCAGCAAGAAGAACCATACTCCTAACATCAATAATCGGCCGAGATTAATCCACATGGTGTTGCTCCTGTTCTTCAACTGATCCACCATCTTGGTGAGCCCCTTTACGACGAATATAGAGGCGATAGGCAACTTGTCCAGCAATCTTCTCACGATGCAACTGCCAACTGGCTGGGACATCGGTAGCGGCACTTTCGGCCTCGGCTTCGACATAAATCCAGGCATCGGTCGTCAGCCAGTTAAATTGCTCCAGTAAATTGATGGTTTCCGCTAACAAACCTTTACGGAACGGAGGATCAAGGAATACCAGATCAAAGGATTGCCCAGGTTGGGCCAGCCACTGTAAGGCGTTGGTATTCACCACTTGCCCATTTTCGGCGTTCAAGAGCGTCAGATTATTGCTCAATTGCTTAGCAACATGGCGATCGGCTTCCAGCAATACGGCTTCGCCTGCGTAACGGGATAGTGCTTCCAGCCCCAAGGCACCGCTACCCGCAAAGCAATCCAGGCAGCGAACGCCCTGAATCATGGGGGCCAGCCAGTTAAACAGTGTCTCCCTGACCCGATCTGTTGTAGGGCGCAGTCCAGGGCTATTTGGCACCGGCAATTTACGCCCTCGCCATTTGCCACCAATAATCCTGATCTGTCCTGCGGACTGTTGTGGTGCTTGTTTTTCTTTTGCTATCGGTCGTTTTGCCATAGATCGCTTTGCTTGAAAATCGGCCAGTATTGCAGCACTGGATAAGAGAGTTAGCGTCTATTCTACCTATAGCTCCTCCTAGGGGGAAACGTTAAACTTTTGTTGATTGAATTCACAATAGAAAGCAGCATCGTGCGCGTGTTGCTGTTCAGGGGAAAGTGATAGACTTGCGAACTATTATCTTATTTATGCAAACCCAAAGTAATTAGAGTCCAAAATGGCAAAAGAAAAAAAACGTGGATTTTTTTCCTGGCTGGGTCTTGGCCGTCAGAGTGAAGAACAAGCAGTAGAGCCATTGGCTACTGAGAAAAAAGGTGTTGCTGAGCCAGCTGAAGAGCAAGTTATCAGCGAAAAACAGGCCGAAGTTGCACCTGAAGTAACATCTGAAAGTGCGCCTGCGGAAGTAGAGCTACATGAACAATCTGCGGTAACGCCAGGTGAGTGGGATAGCGCTGCTATCAGTGAAGCCGCGGCTGAAACTCTGCCAGAGGTGGGTACTGAACCTACTGCTCAAATCGTCGACGAGCCGATCAATTTATCTTCAGAACCTGAGTACTTACAGCATCATTTCTCTGAATCTCAGAGTGATGATAACAATGCTGCTGAATGGGATGAAGGGACTGTCAGCGCGCCAGAACTGCCGATAACAGAAAAGAATATCGTTACCGATAGTGTGGTACCACAGGCTGTTGTGGAACTGCCGTTGACTGAGATTATCGAGCAAACGGTTGTCGTTGAAGAAGATACTCTCGTTGAAAAAAATACGGCTATTGAAGAAGATGCTGCCGTTGACGACGACATTGAATCGAAAGAAGAACCGGAAGAAGAGCTTGAAGAGGTCATTGTTCCGTTTGTGGCGCAGGAACAAGAGCGGCCAACCAAAGAGGGCTTCTTCGCGCGGTTAAAACGCAGTTTACTTAAAACCAAGCAGAATCTCGGCTCTGGTTTTATGGGGCTGTTCAGCGGTAAAAAAATCGACGACGATCTGTTTGAAGAGTTGGAAGAACAGCTCCTGATCGCCGACGTTGGTGTCGAAACCACTCGCAAAATCATTACCTCATTGACTGAGCATGCTAGCCGCAAGCAGCTAAAAGATGCCGAAGCCTTATATGGCAAGCTCAAAGAGGAAATGTCCGAAATTCTGTCTAAAGTAGACAAACCACTGGATGTTAGTGGTAAAAACCCATTTGTTATTTTAATGGTTGGCGTTAATGGTGTAGGTAAAACGACCACCATCGGTAAACTGGCGCGTCAATTTCAGGCTGAAGGTAAATCCGTCATGCTGGCTGCGGGAGATACTTTCCGCGCCGCTGCGGTAGAACAACTGCAAGTTTGGGGTGAACGCAACAAAATTGCCGTGGTGGCTCAACATACTGGCGCGGACTCCGCCTCGGTGATTTTCGATGCTATTCAAGCCGCTAAAGCCCGTGGTATTGATGTGCTGCTGGCCGATACCGCCGGGCGTTTGCAGAACAAAGCCCACTTGATGGAAGAGTTGAAGAAGATTGTCCGGGTGATGAAAAAACTGGACGGCGATGCCCCCCATGAGGTTATGCTGACGTTAGATGCCAGTACCGGACAAAATGCGGTGAGTCAGGCGAAACTCTTTAATGAAGCAGTGGGTCTGACTGGGATTACCCTGACTAAACTGGATGGTACCGCCAAAGGCGGGGTGATTTTCGCCATCGCAGATCAGTTTGGTATTCCAATCCGTTATATCGGTGTTGGGGAAGGTATAGAAGATTTACGGCCATTCAAGGCTGACGATTTTATTGAGGCTCTTTTTGCCCGAGAGGATTAATACGGATGATTCGCTTTGAACAGGTCAGTAAAGCTTATCTAGGCGGACGACAGGCGCTGCAAGGAGTAGATTTTCATCTGCGACCGGCGGAAATGGCGTTTCTTACCGGCCATTCTGGCGCAGGGAAAAGTACGCTGCTGAAGCTGATTTGTGGTATCGAGCGCCCCAGTGCTGGCCATATTTGGTTTGGTGGTCACGATATCAGCCGCCTGAAAAACCGCGAAGTACCCTTCCTGCGCCGCCAGATCGGCATGATCTTCCAAGATCACCATCTGTTGCTGGACCGGACGGTATATGACAACGTCGCCATGCCATTGATTATTGCTGGTGCCAGTACCGAAGATATTCGTCGTCGCGTGTCAGCGGCGCTGGATAAGGTGGGGCTGCTGGATAAGGCGAAGAACTTCCCGATTCAGCTTTCCGGTGGTGAGCAACAGCGCGTTGGCATCGCCCGAGCGGTAGTGAACAAACCGGCGGTATTACTGGCGGATGAACCCACTGGTAACCTGGATGATGCGTTATCCGAAGGTATCTTGCGCTTATTTGAAGAGTTTAACCGTGTGGGTGTTACCGTCTTGATGGCAACTCACGATACGTCGTTGATTGCCCGGCGGCGCTACCCGATTCTGACTCTGAGTCAGGGGCGGATGTCAGGAGCGCACCATGGCGAATAATGCACAGAAAGCTAAAACCAAGGCGCTGAAAGGCGGTTGGCGTGAACAGTGGCGCTATTCGTGGGTCAATGCGATCGCCGATATGATGCGCCAACCACTGGCAACACTCTTGACGGTGATGGTGATTGCCATCTCACTGACACTGCCAAGTGTCTGCTATATCGTGTGGAAGAACGTCAGTCAGGCGGCAGAACAGTGGTATCCAACCCCGCAACTGACGGTTTATCTGGATAAAGCACTGGATGATAACGCGGCTGAAAATGTGGTCACCACGCTGAAAGCAGAAGCCGGTGTCGAGAAGGTCAATTACCTGTCGCGGGAAGAAGCGATGGGTGAGTTCCGTAACTGGTCCGGCTTTGGTGGTGCGCTGGATATGCTGGAAGAGAACCCGCTGCCCGCTGTCGCTATTATTACACCTAAGTTGGATTTCCAAAGTTCAGGGACACTGGATACCTTGCGTGACCGAGTCAGCAAAGTGGAAGGGGTCGCTGAGGTCCGCATGGACGACAGCTGGTTTGCCCGTTTGGCCGCCCTCACGGGTTTGGTTGGGCAGGTAGCGGCGATGATTGGCGTGTTGATGGTGGTTGCCGTGTTCCTGGTTATTGGTAACAGTGTGCGTCTGAGTATTTTCAGTCGGCGCGATACTATCAATGTGATGAAGCTGATTGGTGCTACTGATGGATTCATCCTGCGGCCGTTTCTGAACGGTGGCGCGATGTTGGGCTTCGGTGGCGCAGTTTTGTCGCTGATTCTCTCTGAAGCGCTGGTTTGGAAGCTTGGTTCAGTGGTCACACAGGTGGCGACGGTGTTCGGCACCAGCTTCACACTGCATGGCCTAAGCTGGGATGAGTGCCTGCTATTGGTCTTGATCTCCGCTATGATTGGCTGGATCGCAGCCTGGCTGGCGACGGTGCAACATTTACGCCGATTTACACCGCAGTAAAGAATGTTTGTTATACTCTTTCCCTGCGGTGTTCAGTTACGGCAGGGAAAGAGGCGCTATTTGCCCGTTAATCCCATCGACGCTTCCTGCTGTGTATTACCGGTTATCTGCTACGATCCACTGCAAAAAATGTGATCCAACGTGAACTTTTATGGCAATATCCGGTCGAAAAACACAGTGAAATGATAAGGTGCCCAGCGCTTGAATCTGTCTAAGCAGATGCTAAAATATCGGCGCTGAGAGAAATCTGCACTATAGCCAATGCAATGAGAGGGTTTTGAATGACCAAAGAAATGCAAACTTTAGCCTTAGTACCCCAAGGTAGTCTGGAAGCCTATATTCGGGCTGCCAACGCCTATCCAATGCTGACTGCAGAGGAAGAGCGGGAGCTGGCTGAACGGCTGCATTACCAGGGCGATCTGGGAGCGGCTAAACAGCTTATCCTGTCTCACCTGCGCTTTGTCGCTCATGTTGCCCGTAATTATTCTGGGTATGGTTTGCCACAGGCCGACCTTATCCAAGAAGGTAATATTGGCTTGATGAAAGCAGTTCGTCGTTTCAACCCTGAAGTTGGGGTGCGTCTGGTGTCCTTTGCGGTACACTGGATCAAAGCAGAAATTCACGAATATGTTCTGCGCAACTGGCGGATTGTTAAAGTCGCAACCACTAAAGCTCAGCGTAAGCTGTTCTTTAATCTGCGTAAAACCAAGCAGCGTTTGGGCTGGTTTAACCAAGATGAAGTCGAGTTGGTTGCCAAAGAACTGGGTGTGACCAGTAAAGACGTTCGCGAGATGGAGTCCCGCATGTCCGCACAGGATATGACCTTCGATCCATCTCCAGATGACGAAGCACGTGACGGCCAATCTATGGCCCCGGTCCTGTATTTGCAGGATAAAACCTCTGATTTTGCCGATAGCATTGAAGAGGATAACTGGGATGGCCACGCAGCAGACAAACTGGCTTATGCGATGGAAGGTTTGGACGAGCGGAGCCAGCATATTATCCGCGCACGTTGGTTAGACGATGACAACAAGTCTACGTTGCAGGAGCTGGCCGATCAGTACGGTGTATCCGCTGAGCGTGTTCGTCAGCTTGAAAAAAATGCGATGAAAAAATTACGTATGGCAATTGAAGCCTAATAGGGCGATTCAGCGATTGTGATACGACTGAAAGGGCGATAGAGATATCGCCCTTTTGCTTTTCTGGCATTCATGGCTGGGCTGGTGAAAATAACCGGTCATCTCCTCATCCGGCCACTTCTACCGCTATGGTTGCTGCGAGTTATCGCTGCCAGCCCTGCGTGCTACGACTAAAACCACAAGCCTGCATAAAACCTGTTATGGCCGCGCGATTTTCGGCTGTGATCTGCTCATCACTCAGCGCCCAGCACTGAACTGCTGGCAGCTGACGCAGCGTCTCTTCAATCAGGTATAATCCCACACCGCGCCGACGCGTCACCTCTCTGACACACAAATCCTGAAGCTTGCCCTCTTGACCCTCCACGGCCACTTTCACTGCACCTAACAGGCGCTCATTAAAGCGCGCAGCAAAGAGCGGATTACCGCCGATAATCCATTGTTGCCAGCTGGCTTGCTGCTGCTCAGGCCAGATCTTCGCTAAATCGATAAAATCCTGATGAGTCAGGTCTGTTAATCGTTCTATAGTCAGTTTCATCGTCGAGAGGCCATAGGAAAGTAAAGGGTATTGTGCTGTGGTTTATTGTACTAGATCACAGACCAGAGCGTTGTGTAAGTTTTTCTGTACGTCCTTGGGGGAAAATGTTTTTTCGATACTGCATTTTCCGAGTTTTAACTGAGTAAATGATCACATAACCAGCATAACCCACTATCATTTGAGTAAAACCCATTCAATTTAATCCTAATTTTATGCTGTTTACACCGCTTGTTTCTGCTTGTCTGAGTTGATTTACAGCATAAAACTCCTGTTTAATGACATGAAAAATAAAGTCTTATTAGAAAAAAGTGTCACTTTTGAGACTAAATCATTATTACATATGAATAAAACGTAGCGGCACGATAAAACGTTAAGACCAACACAACAAGCACGTTCACAATGACAGATGGGGAATTCGCGGATGAAATTAACAAAAGGTAAAGTGTTGCTGGCTGGGTGTATCGCGATGGCGATGAGCCATTCTGTACTGGCGAAAGACATTAAGGTTGCCATTGTTGGCGCAATGTCCGGTCCGGTTGCCCAATATGGTGACATGGAATTTACCGGTGCACGTCAGGCTATTGCTGATATCAATGCCAAAGGTGGAATTAAAGGCGATAAACTGGTCGGCGTAGAATACGATGATGCCTGCGACCCGAAACAAGCCGTTGCTGTTGCCAACAAAGTGATTAACGACGGTATCCGCTACGTTATCGGTCACCTTTGCTCCTCTTCTACTCAGCCTGCTTCAGACATTTATGAAGATGAAGGCGTGATTATGATCACCCCTGCCGCGACAAACGCTGATCTGACCACCCGTGGTTATAAAATGATTATGCGCACCACCGGCCTGGATTCTGATCAAGGCCCAACCGCCGCTAAATATATCCTTGAGACCATCAAACCTAAACGTATCGCTGTTGTGCATGATAAGCAGCAATACGGTGAAGGTCTGGCGCGTTCAGTGCGTGACAGCCTGAAAAAACAAGGCACAGAACCTGTGCTGTTTGAAGGCGTGACTGCCGGTGATAAAGATTTCTCCACACTGGTTGCTCGTCTGAAGAAAGAGAACGTCGATTTCGTCTACTTCGGTGGTTACTACCCAGAGATGGGCCAAATCCTGCGTCAGGCTAAGCAAGCAGGTCTGACTGCACGCTTCATGGGCCCTGAGGGCGTGGGTAACTCCTCACTGTCCAACATCGCCGGTGATGCTTCTGAAGGCATGCTGGTGACATTACCGAAACGTTATGATCAGGTACCGACTAACCAACCTATCGTTGATGCATTGAAAGCGAAGAAACTGGACCCAACTGGCCCATTCGTCTGGACCACCTATGCCGCACTGCAATCGCTGACCACAGCGATGGAGCGTAGCGGTAGCCAGGAGCCAGCCGATTTGGTCAAAGATCTGAAAACCGGCAAACCGGTCGAAACAGTGATGGGGCCATTGAGTTGGGATGAAAAAGGCGATCTGAAAGGGTTTGAGTTCGGTATTTTTGAATGGCATGCGGATGGTTCATCTACCGCAGTCAAATAACAATAATATTAGAAACATCAAGTTGTAGGGTTGCTCCCGCAGCAACCCGGCCCCTTTTACCAATTGCATCCCCCCATATTCCGGGGGGATTTTCCTCTCTGCACACAGTAGATTAGACGCAATTGGCTAGGGCAGCCAGGCAAGTGAATCAAAGGGTTAGGGTATGTCAGAGCAGTTTCTGTATTTTCTGCAACAAATGTTCAATGGCGTTACGTTGGGTAGCACCTATGCGTTGATCGCCATCGGTTACACCATGGTGTACGGCATTATCGGCATGATCAACTTTGCTCACGGCGAAGTGTATATGATCAGCAGCTACGTCTCATTTATCGTGATCGCCGCATTAATGATGATGGGGATTGATGCCAGCTGGCTATTGATTGGTTGTGCCTTCCTCGTCTCAATTGTGATAGCCAGTGCTTATGGCTGGAGTATTGAACGGGTAGCCTATAAGCCGGTTCGTAGCTCTAAGCGATTGATTGCATTGATCTCAGCGATCGGGATGTCTATCTTCCTGCAAAACTACGTTAGCCTGACGCAAGGCTCACGGGATCTGGCGCTGCCGAGTTTGGTGACCGGCCAGTGGACCTTGGCTGAAACCAATGGTTTCGCCGCCACGATCAGCACCATGCAGCTGACGATTTGGATAGTCACCTTCCTCGCCATGTTAGCGCTGACACTCTTTATCCGTTACTCCCGTATGGGCCGCGCGTGCCGTGCCTGTGCTGAAGATTTGAAAATGGCCAGCTTGCTGGGCATTAATACGGATCGCGTCATCTCACTGACCTTCGTGATCGGGGCATTGATGGCAGCGGTCGCGGGTGTATTGCTCGGCCAGTTCTATGGTGTCATCAACCCATACATCGGCTTTATGGCCGGCATGAAGGCCTTTACTGCGGCAGTGTTGGGCGGCATCGGCAGTATTCCTGGCGCGATGATCGGCGGCTTGATTCTAGGGGTTGCCGAAGCACTGACCTCGGCTTATCTAAGCACCGAATACAAAGATGCGGTTTCATTCGCACTATTGATTGTGGTGCTGTTAGTCATGCCGACTGGGATCTTAGGTCGTCCGGAGGTTGAAAAAGTATGAAGCAGCTCAACTTCGTCAACGCCATTATCTCCAGTTTCGTCCTGTTGGTTCTCGCCTCGTTTGTCATGGGGCTACAGTTGCAGTTGGATGGTACCAAACTGATCGTGCAAGGTGCGTCGGAAGTCCGCTGGCTGTGGATTGGTGCAGCCTGTATCGTGGTATTTTTCTTCCAGTTAGTGCGCCCAGTCATACAACAAGGCATCAAAAAAATCTCGGGGCCAGCTTGGGTATTGCCCAGTTTCGACGGCACCACACCCCGCCAGAAATTATTAGCGGCCGCGATTATTATCGCCGCAATTGCCTGGCCGTTTCTGGTCTCTCGAGGGTCAGTTGATATTGCCACCCTGACGCTAATTTACGTCATGTTGGGTCTGGGATTGAACGTTGTCGTGGGCTTATCGGGCTTGCTGGTGCTAGGCTACGGTGGGTTCTATGCCATTGGTGCATACACCTATGCGCTGTTAAATCACTATTACGGTTTAGGTTTCTGGGAGAGTTTACCGCTGGCGGGAATTGTCGCTGCGCTCTCCGGCTTCTTGCTGGGCTTCCCCGTCCTACGATTGCGTGGGGATTATCTAGCGATCGTAACCCTCGGTTTCGGTGAAATTGTGCGTATTTTGCTGCTCAATAATACCGAAATCACTGGCGGCCCGAATGGTATCAGCCAAATTCCTAAACCAACACTGTTTGGTCTGGAGTTTAGCCGCACCGCGAAAGATGGCGGTTGGGATACCTTCCACAACTTCTTTGGCCTGACATATGACCCAAGTGACCGCATCATTTTCCTCTATATGGTGGCGCTGCTATTAGTGATTCTGACCCTGTTTGTGATTAACCGACTGCTGCGTATGCCGCTGGGCCGAGCATGGGAAGCGCTGCGCGAAGATGAAATTGCTTGCCGCTCACTGGGCCTTAGCCCAACAAAAATCAAGCTGACGGCGTTTACCATCAGTGCGGCCTTTGCGGGTTTTGCCGGTACGCTATTTGCAGCACGGCAAGGTTTTGTTAGCCCAGAATCTTTTACCTTTGTTGAGTCGGCTTTTGTGCTGGCGATTGTGGTATTAGGTGGCATGGGGTCGCAGTTCGCGGTCATTCTGGCTGCGGTATTACTGGTGGTTTCACGCGAGTTAATGCGTGACCTCAATGCTTACAGCATGTTGCTGTTGGGGGCATTGATGGTCTTGATGATGATTTGGCGACCACAAGGTCTGTTGCCAATGAAACGGCCACAGCTGAAGCTGAAAGTCGCAGAGATCAACGCTAAACAGGGGGAGAAAGCATGAGTACGCAACCTTTGTTAGCCGTTGAAGGGCTGTCGATGCGTTTTGGTGGATTACTGGCGGTCAACAATGTGGGATTGACCCTGAATCAGGGGGAGATTGTCTCGCTGATTGGCCCAAATGGAGCGGGTAAAACCACCATTTTCAACTGCTTGACCGGGTTTTACCGCCCCACTGGCGGCACCATTAAATTACGTGATCGCCATTTGGAAGGATTACCCGGCCAGATGATTGCCCGTATGGGGGTGATTCGTACTTTCCAGCATGTGCGTTTGTTCCGCGAAATGACGGTGGTAGAGAACCTGCTGGTGGCGCAACATCAGCATCTTAAAAGCGGTGTTTTTGCCGGTTTGCTGAAAACCCCTGCTTTTCGTCGTGCAGAGGCTGATGCCTTAGAACGTGCCGCGACCTGGTTGGAGCGGGTTGGGCTGTTAGAGTTGGCAAACCGACAGGCTGGGAATCTGGCATATGGTCAGCAACGGCGCTTGGAAATTGCCCGCTGCATGGTGACTCGGCCAGAGTTGTTGATGCTCGACGAACCTGCGGCAGGTCTGAACCCCAAAGAAACTGATGAGCTGAATCAGCTGATTATGGAGTTGCGGGGCGAGCATCAAGTTTCAGTCTTGTTAATTGAGCATGATATGAAACTGGTGATGGGCATCTCTGACCGCATTTATGTGGTGAATCAGGGAACGCCGTTGGCACAAGGCACCCCCGCTGAAATCCGTGACAACCCGGATGTGATTCGGGCCTATTTGGGTGAGTAACCTTATGTTGAGTAAATGGAAAGCGGGCGAGGCATAAACATAACATGTTGTCATTTAATCAAGTTTCAGCCCATTACGGCAAAATTCAGGCACTGCATCAGGTCAGTTTGCATATTCAACAAGGTGAGATTGTCACGCTGATTGGGGCCAATGGTGCGGGTAAAACCACACTGCTGGGGACATTATGCGGCGAGCCTCGCGCCACTGAAGGCAGTATCGTTTTTGGTGAGCAGGATATTACTGATTGGCAGACGGCTCGCATCATGCGTGAGGCGATTGCGATTGTACCGGAAGGCCGTCGAGTATTTTCTCGCATGACGGTTGAAGAGAATCTGGCAATGGGCGGGTTCTTCGCTGATCGTCAACAATATCAGCAGCGTATTGAGCGCGTTTACGACTTATTTCCACGGTTGTTTGAACGGCGTATTCAGCGGGCGGGTACCATGTCCGGTGGTGAGCAGCAGATGTTGGCGATAGGTCGTGCGCTGATGAGTCAACCTAAGTTACTGCTCTTGGATGAACCATCACTGGGGCTGGCGCCGATTATTATTCTGCAAATATTTGATACTATTCAGCAGCTAAGAGAAGAGGGTATGACCATCTTCTTGGTTGAGCAGAATGCGAACCAAGCACTGAAATTGGCTGACCGTGGTTATGTGTTGGAAAATGGCCATATTGTTTTGGAAGATACCGGTGCTGCTCTGCTGGCGAATGAGGCTGTACGCTCAGCGTATCTAGGCGGTTAAGTCATAGGTATAAGGCCCGTTTTCGGGCCTTATTTATGGCAACAAGATGACATTATCACTGGGTTAATAAGTTATATTAGGCTTCAGGGGTAATGGTAAAATTCAGCGTATCGCTATAGCTGCCTTTATCGATAGTGGTATCAGTGCCGTAAAGTCGTATTTTGGGTGACCAGCACATCTGTTCCGTATCATTATTGCTATTTTTAAACTTAATAAATTTTTGGTCTTTTGGTAGCTCGAAATCTGTGTCAGCATTTTCAGTGTTTTTCATTCTCACTTTGTAATTAATGCTATTATTTCCGGCTTTTTCCCTTAATTGAAAATACTGACTATTGGTAGATATCCCATTTAGATTCGTGGCTTTAATCATATAGCTGTTATTTTCGACCCCTAGTGAACGATAACTGATACAAAATCGACTTGCTCTTGGGTTAACTAATTGGATGTGTAAGGGAGTGGGAGGATCAACTGCTATATGATCAAGTAAATGATCTAAATCGACAGGCTTTAATTGCCAAGCTCCCGATATTAATTGGAATTTTGGATCAACTTTCAACGCGGGTGACGTAATGCCTGATTGAGGGTCAAAAAGTTCGCATCCATTACCTGATGGGCTAAAAGAGACACCTTTTGATGAAAGCAGAGGATATTCCTGCTTAGTGGAACGGGCAATCAGTACGCCACCCACCGTTGCTCCAATTCTGATACTTTTTAGTGCATTAGCGGCAACTTTAAATGACACAGAATAGTGTGTCCTGTTGAATGGAGCAGAGCCGCTATTAAATCTTATCTCTTGAATGTTGTTATTAGAGTTTCGGGGGAAAGCACCATTAAGAGTAAGATTACTAATATGGCTAAGTTGAATATTTAAATCTGGCGAACCATCAGCATGGTAGAAGTAGAGTGAAAGTAGTGCATTGTGCCGATTCAATGCCGGCATAGGCACAGACTTCCGTAGCTTAATTAATTCTTTCCATCGGCCTAAATGTCTCCCTGCATTTTGCAGATTAAAGAGATTATCTGCCAGGTTTGCCTGAAAAGAGACCTCAACGCTATTATCATCTAATAGTTTTACTGAGCAATTAGAGTAGTTCTTAACATAGTCATTGTAAAAGTAAGGTGCTGCCATCACTGTGGGGGACAGTATTAATAGTAATGTCCCCATAAAAAAATATTTATTTTTAATGTTCACTTGGTGTCTCTCCATGACTGTCAGCTGTTTGTTTCATAAGGTAGTGCCAGCTGTCTGTGATATTCACCCGTGATCTCTTATCCACTGGGTGCCGATGCATAAATCTGCAATAGATAGTCAGGTTTAGGTAGCGAAGTCATCGTAAACTGAATCTTCTCTAAGGCCCGATTGTGGGCCTTATTTTCTGATGAATAATATTCCTGTTGCTAATGTAACTAACCTTATGCCTGAGGGGTAATCGTAAAATTCAGTGTGTCACTATAGTGACCCTTATCCGTGGTTGCGGTACGGTAAAGCCGTATTTTGGGTGACCAGCACATCTGTTCCATTCCACCACCGGTATCTCTCAACTGAATAAATTTCTTATTTTCTGGTAATGAAAAACTTAATTTAGTTCCTCCACCTCCTTCTAGTTCTAAATGGTAGTTAATTATATTCTTGCCTGATTTTTCAATTAATCTAAATTGTTGATTATCTGCCGACAAACCATGGCTATTACTAGCGTTAATCATATAACGGGTGTCTTTCGTCCCCATGGCGTGATAGCTGATACAGAATTCATTAGCTTGTGGGTTTACCAGCAGAGCATGTAAACCTTTATCTTCGGATGTATTATTAAGTAAGTGATCTAGATCGACAGGTTTTAATTGCCATATCGCCGATGCTAAGCTGAATTTAGGATCCACTTTCAACGCGGGTGGCGCAATACCTGATTGAGGATCAAAAAATACGCACCCATTACCTGATGGGTGAAAAGAGACACCTCTTGTTGAAAGTAGAGGATATTCCTGCTTATTGGAAGCCAGTGTACCGCCAACCGTTGCACCGATTCTTATACTCTTCAGCACATGCGGGGAGACCCTAAATGAGACGCGATAAGTTATAAGGTTAATAGTCTTAAACTTTATGTTTCTAATGCTATTGTTTGAATTTATCGGCGGTGTTTTATTGAGCGAGATATCACTAATATCATTAAGTTGAATATTGGTGTCTGGAGAATTATTGGAGTCATAAAAATAGAGCGAAAGTAGAGCTTCTTGGTGCTTCAAAGTAATATCTTCAATATTAGGCTCACCAATTAACTTCCCCCACTGGCGCGCATGTTCAGTATGAAGGTCATACTTATTATTATCATGTTCACTGATATACTCGCCATCATCTTTTCGTCGTCGTTCAGACATATTATCTGCCAGATTTGCCAGAAAACTCACTTCCACACTGTCATCATCTAATAGTTTTACTGAGCAATTGGAGTAGCCTTTAACGTAGTTGCTGTAAAAATAGGGTGCCGCCATTGCTGTGGGGGACAGTATCAATAGTAATAGCCCAAAAAATAAAGACTTATTTTTAACCTTCACTTGGTGTCGCTCCATAACTATTAGCTGTTTGTTTCAAAGATTAATGTTAGCTGACCCTGATATTTCCCTGCAATATCTTGCCCACTCGGTGCCAATGCCGAAATATGCAATAGATAGTCAGTGCTCGTCTGACCGACGGCACCCTTTTCGACAGTGAATATTTCTGGTGTCGCTGATAATGGCTTCAGATTAGTGCGATCCCTGCCCCAACTCACTGTGGCAGGTGAGAAGGCCGGTTGCACTTGATGGGCAGCTCCTGTTACCCGACTGAGTATTAATGGGTTTTTAACCGAAACCCTGAACCCTTCTTGCCGCCGCAGTGTGACATTCACGGGTACTTCTACCTGAAAGAGAGACAAATTTTCCGGGCTATTATTCAGCTTAATATTGTCATACCAGTCATTTCTTGCACCTCCTGGTTTTTTGATCTCAATTCTAGGTTGTGCGGTGACCTCTAATTTGACATCAATGCTCCCGAGCGGAATCGGAAGTGTCGCTGAAGCCGCTTGCCAGAAGAGTAATTGTGATATGACGACTATTTTAATCATGTTCATAACGCTCCTTGTCGTTAATCCACCGTTTTTGGATCTGCATTACAACGCAGGCTAAAGGTTTCATCCTCAATCATGCCCTGTACATCGTTGACCGCCAGTTGCCGGCGTTGCTCGGGATAGAGATTAAAATCCGCTATATCCTGCTCTTTGGTTTTTAACTGGTGCCACCGTAGGCGGGTATTACCGGTATTCTGCAATTCTAATGCCCCCTCGATACAGCGGTGTTTCCACTGATATTGCGGCGATGTTGGCAAGTGCCTGATTAACCCCATGTAACTCAGCTGCACGCCCAATACCGCCCCATGCCCTCCGCTAATACCTAGGTTTTTTTCAGGAACCACGGATAACCGATAAATCTGTTCTTTCTCCGGCGGTTGTAGCGCTTTAAGCAATATTCTTCCGCTCTGTTTTGGGCCGAGTGTCAGTTTGGCAGGGACGGCAAATAACGATGGTCGTGGCTGCTCGCCAACAGAGGTTAATGACTCTTGCTCAGGTGATACGCCGGGGTTATTGATCTGATACAACTGAACAGTGACATACTCGGTCATCGAACTGTGGTTGATCACGTTCACCACGGCATTTGTTTGCCGCATTTCCAAGACATGCGGTTGAATGTCTATTGCTGCCAAAGCGCTGAACGGTAGCAAGCTAGCGGCAATGAAGAGTAAAAGGTTCATTATCTACTTTTCCGCTAAGTTGCTTGACTGGCAAGGTCACCGGTGTGCCAGGGTACAAATTCAGGCTATCAGTCAGCTTGGCATTATCTTGCGATATCAGTTCCTTAAACTTACTGTGAACGCTACCTGTGGAGCTGATCATTAGGTTGTTGTCAGGCATACATTGATGTTGCCAATGACGAGTCTGTGCTGCTAAGGGGGGCACGTGGTGAATGAGTACCCCATAGCCAATACTGACGGTCATCGGCGCATGGATTTTGCTTTTATCTTCGCTGCTGCCAACGACTTTTGTCTCGACAATCGGGTCGATATACAGGCGATACAAGGTCTCCTGTGTCGGTGATGTTAATGGCAGCAACTTGATATCCCGCTTCTGCTTTGGCCCTAAGGTAATCCGGCTGGGGTTAAAAATTATCTCAGGGTGAGCAATCTCACTAATTGGCGTTTTAATCTCTGGGTTCGCCCCTGGGTTATCGACCCGTTGCAGTGAGATATCCAAATAGAGTGGCTTATCACCGCTGTTATAGACTTGTATTGTGCGGTGCTGATCCAGCGCCTCAACCGTGGTGCGGACAGGGATCGCGACTAGCTGCCCATACGTCGCGGTTATCGGTGTGAGCAGTAAAATGGCGCTTAAAAATAACTTACGGTGTTTCATGGTCATTCCTGTTGAGATTTATCGGGGTAGCAGAGGTAAATGTGATCACGTTGCTGGCGCATATCGCAGCGGTAATTGATTGAGCCATTTTGGACAGTAATATTTCGCAGAATAGTATTTGAGCTGATGGAGAACAGCCCATTAGGGTGAATCCTATCGCCAGTTTCATGAATCACCCCGGTTATGGGTAATCCACTGACATCTTTGAGGAATCCGTTATAAAGCAGGTCTAAGGTGATATCGGCTTTGCTGGAGAAGACCTGTCCAGGGTGCGCACGCACAATATTGACCGGCAGTTGGATGTGCATATCCAGATCACTGCGGTCATTATGTGTACGGATAAAGAAGCGATCTTGATAGCGTGGAAGCGGGATGGCATAGAGACCCTCGCCCGTTATCGGATGACCTTCTGCCTGGAAGCTATATGGCGTACCTGATAATTCAGGTGTTTCTATCAGTAATGCTGAACCGCTGTAACTGCTGCGCCCCAGTGCCGCCCCTTGTGGGCTGATAGCTAACATGCCGTTATAACTGATCCCACCGTTGGCTATTTTGCTATCAATACCCATTCGGGCAGACATATCGCCACGGCTTCCACTACGGTGAGCAAAGCTGCCGATACTATTGCTGCCCCCGCTGGTGCTACCGTTGATACCCAAAGAGCTGGTGCCATGGTTATCAGTGAACTCTTTCTGGTAATTGGCACTGGTGGTCAGCTGTTGCTGCGCATAGGCGCTGTTGATGCTGGCGCTGCTTTGGCGGAAAGAGAGTGTGGTATTGAGAAAAACACTGTAATTGCTAGCGCTGAAGTAATTAGTGCCAGCGTTATTCTGGCTGATCCATTGCCCCCCCTTTTGCACGCCGAGAGACAGATTTAGGCCAAACTGTGGCCGCCGCCAATCCCAACTGCTTTGGATGCGATGCTGTCTGTTGTGCTTATATTGATTAAATTGATAGCTGAATTGGGTTGGTCCGAAACGGCGACTATAAGAAGCGGATGTACTGCCGTAGTTTGGCGCATATATTGATACATCTGGCGTTTGATAGCGGGCTACAGAGAAATAGCCTAATGTTGTATTCCCGCCGTTCAAGCGCAGATAGCCACCACCGTGTTTTTCGCCAGATAACATACCAAGAGTGGGAGTGATAGTTAGATCGGAGAAACCCCATGGGCGCGATATGTTTCCTTCCGCGGCCCAATGGTGGGCATTGTCTTTCAGTAGCGAGATATTAGTTTGTAGGTTGTGTATCTTCATACTGCGACCAAATTGCACCAAATGAGGATGATTTTTATCATTTTGGACACTCCCTTTGCCCATGGTCACAAACCAGCCATTATTGTTTGGTGTGCCAATATTACTGATGATCTGGGTCTCCTGACTGATAACGCGACCGGTATTGTCCACTAAGCGAATTTCAATGTTGTAATAGCCACCGGGGAGCTGATTGTAATCAATTTCATTGCGGCCCAATTGCGCGGGAATACGGCGGATCAGTTGATTATCGCGGTAAAACTCATAGTCCCCGTCAGTGGTGGCATATAACACCAAACTACCCGCTGAAGGTTTATCAAGGGCCAGATAGCTTTGGCTACCCAAGGTCATAAATTGGGCTAAAGAGGGGTTGATCAGGGTGTAAATGCTGCCTGCACTGTTATCCAGATTATTTTGCCTTCCCGCCCGTAAATAGAGTGCCTGAAAATTCTTTTGCAGATACCAGCTATCAATCCCTTTTTGGGTTTGCTGTTGATATGGGGCGCTATCCCACTGTTGATAACTACTCTTCGAGCGCGTGGTGTTATAGAACCAATTAATAAAGCCATAAGATTGCAGAGGTAAACCAATATAGCCTTGCCCACGGCCAGACATGGCACGGTAGTTTTTTGCCGTCATGCGCAGGTCAAAAGATTGGTTATGTACCAGCCCCCAAGTGGTGGCTGGCATTAGGTAGCGATTGCTGTTATTGGTTATAGTGATAACGTTATTCGCTTTATCCAACATGATGTTATGACCTGACAAAATATAGTCACAACCTGTTTGGCATTGTAAATAAGGAATTTGCGATAAAATATTCTCTAACAAGAGAATTGATTGCTCATTAATATTGTTATTCCGATATTTCTGCTTGTCGAAGGTTAATTGTTGTTCTTCTTCTGAGAATAAGAATGGGGCGGGCAGTGTTTTACCATTTAATACGCCCAACAACTGCAATGTATTATGTTCTTCAAGCGCTGAGAACCCAGCGGGGACCAGATGCTCAATAATGAGGTCTTCTGCTCGTGCTGAATTAAACGTGAAAAAAAGTAAGATAGATGAAATTATCTGGTTAATGTTTAGGGGCTTTGCCATTGGATTCCATTCCATTTTTAAATTATAAAGATGAGGTTTATTTGCATGTTTACAATAAGGGCTTATTTAGCCGAAAAATGAGTCGAATAGTTATTTTGATAAATTAATCATATAGTCTTATAGCTATAGCTAAGCTTGAGATTCGATAATAAGTTCAAGCGTTCCTTTAAATACTTCACCTGCTGAATTTGGAAGGGAGGCATATAGCGATAGCATTCTGCGGTCACCTGATGGGTATTTTCCACTGAGCTTACTTGTGCTGAGTTCATTATTGTCAAGCCAAACCCTCGCAACTCCTTGCTGTGTTTTCGCCTTCAGTATTAAATAATTCTTGAGTTTAATAGAGTAATACGTATTAAGACCTGTTGTTATCTTAATAGGTACTATTCTACCGAATGCAATATCTCCACTTTTTTCATGGCGTATATGTTTTAAATTAATCACATCGAGTGGTGTGCCATCGGCCTTTGTTATGAAGATTACATCTTCAATAGTTGCTTCAACTGGTATTATCTTCTCAACTGGTGCGGAGTGAACAGTAGTGCTAGTGAGTAATATCACCGTGCTAATCATCAGTCTGTAAACGTGCTTCATATAATCACTAACCCTGAAATAAAAACCCCAAACCGGCCAAATATTGGTTTATTTGACCGGGTTTGCTAATAAAATCTCACTTTGAGATCTTGCTTTATAATTAAGCCACAGACTCTACAGTCAGTTTAAGTTCTCCTGTGTATCTTTCCTCGCTTAAAACATTGTCTGGTGATTCTCCCGTTATAGCTAGTTTAACTGAGTTATTGACATCAGCTAATAAAAATTCATTCCCGGCGTTTGTTAATATAGTATCTTTTAATTTCACTTCTAATCCAGAAAAGACTTTAACTTTATCGACGCTCTCTGTCAGTGCGAAGTCTCCATTAATACTAATTTTTACCTTAGTGTCGTTATTGAAATTATTTACTATTTGAATATCTTCACTAACGGTGTATTTTTTGGCGCCATTTTCAACAGGCAATAGCTTAAGCGTTGGAATTACACCACCACCACTCTTGGTTATGGTGATCATTCCTGGTATTTCAGCTTCAACTTGAATGTTTTTATCGACAGTTTGAGAATAAACACTCGCGCTGCTAATTAGTGCGGCAACTGTCATAATAGATAATAGAGTCTTTTTCATCATGAATACCTAAAAATCTCTTGTTTGAATGGAGGTTAATTCCAATTGGAATAACACTAATTTACTTAATGCCTTTTGTGATTCACATATATATATACAACGATGAGCAGGGTGTTAATAATGCTGTATTAATAGAGTGCCACTCACAAAGCGGAGGAACATTAACACGTCATTTAAAGTGGCTCAATAATCATATTATTAAATTAAGGAAAGAAAATAATTTAAATAATTGATTTAATGAATGTCTAATTTATATTTCTATTGTTAATCCCTTCTGTGATCTAGGATGTGGTTAATTAGTGTTACTCGCCATGTTAATTAAAAAGCGTATTAGCAGGAGAGCGTCACTTTATGTTTATTGGATTGCCATTTTTCTGTCACATAAAAGTTATATTTCTGTAATGAAATGGTGTCATGTTGGCTTCCGAACAAAAACTGATTTATTTCGCTCACCTGCTGCTATTCATTAATGTGAGCCATACAGATTTATTCAGGGGCCAGATATGTTTGACAATACCATCCGTAAAACGTCGATTTGCATCGCACTAAGCTTGGCATTCAGTGCCAATGCCATGGCCGTCACTGAAATTCCTTTCTGGCATTCGATGGAAGGGCAGCTCGGTAAAGAGGTCGATTCATTAGCTGATCGTTTTAACCAATCACACAGCGATTATAAAATCGTCCCTGTCTATAAAGGCAACTACGAGCAGAGTCTGGCAGCAGGGATTGCCGCCTTCCGTTCCGGTAAAGCGCCTGCCATTTTGCAAGTTTATGAAGTGGGTACGGCCACCATGATGGCCAGCAAGGCGATCAAGCCCGTATTCCAAGTGTTTAAAGACGCCAATATTAATTTCGATGAGTCTGTTTTCGTGCCGACAGTCGCCGGGTATTACACTGACGCCAAAAGCGGCCATTTACTGTCCCAGCCCTTTAACAGCTCCACTCCGGTGCTGTACTACAACAAAGATGCCTTCAAAAAAGCCGGTCTGAACCCAGATCAACCGCCGAAAACCTGGCAAGAGTTGGCGGCAGATAGCGCCAAGTTACGCGCTGCTGGTTCGAGCTGCGGTTACGCCAGTGGCTGGCAGGGGTGGATCCAAATCGAGAACTTCAGTGCCTGGCATGGTCAGCCCATCGCCAGCCGTAATAATGGTTTTGATGGCACAGATGCAGTGCTGGAGTTCAATAAGCCCTTGCAGGTGAAGCATATTCAATTGCTGTCGGATATGAATAAGAAGGGGGATTTCACCTATTTTGGTCGTAAAGATGAATCGACTGCCAAGTTTTATAATGGCGATTGCGCCATCACCACCGCCTCTTCTGGCTCGTTGGCGGATATTCGCCAATATGCGAAGTTTAACTATGGTGTTGGCATGATGCCTTACGATGCCGATGCGAAAGATGCGCCGCAAAACGCCATTATCGGCGGTGCCAGCTTGTGGGTGATGGACGGCAAAGATAAAGAGACCTACAAGGGTGTGGCCGAATTCCTGCAATATCTGGCTCAACCGGAAATCGCGGCCGAATGGCACCAGAAGACCGGCTATCTGCCGATCACTACCGCTGCCTATGAGCTAACCAAGCAGCAGGGCTTCTATGAGAAGAACCCCGGTGCGGATGTTGCTACGCGCCAAATGCTGAACAAGCCGCCATTGCCTTACACCAAGGGTTTGCGTCTGGGCAATATGCCGCAGATTCGTACCCTGGTTGATGAAGAGCTGGAAGGGGTGTGGACCGGTAAAAAGACACCCCAGGAAGCCTTGGATGCTGCAGTGAAACGGGGTGATGTGTTGTTACGCCGCTTCGAACAAGCGAATAAGTAAAGGTTATTCAGCGAGGTTACTGGCCAGTTTGGGGCGCGGTTTTCGTACCCAAACTGGCAGCGCCAGTCACGGCAAATGGTTTTGTGTCGCACGAGCACCCTGTCAGATAAACGGTTAATTTTATGTCATCTTCCCGTCCCGGTTTCTCCTGTAGTTGGTTGCCTTACCTGTTGGTGTTTCCTCAACTGGCTATCACGGCGGTTTTCTTTCTATGGCCTGCGGGTGAAGCCCTGTGGTATTCGGTGCAAATGCTGGACCCATTCGGCCTCTCCAGTGAATTTGTTGGGCTGAGCAACTTTATTCAGCTCTTTCAGGACGAATACTATTTAGCCTCGTTTTACACCACGCTGATTTTCAGTTCATTGGTGGCGGGGATCGGCCTGATTGTGTCGCTATTTCTGGCTGCAATGGTGGATTACGTGGTGCGCGGCAGCCGTATCTATCAAACCTTAATGATTCTGCCCTATGCTGTGGCCCCTGCGGTGGCTGCCGTTTTATGGATCTTTTTATTCAATCCGGGGCTGGGTTTGATCACCCACTTCCTTGCTACGCTCGGTTACAACTGGAACCATGCACAGAATAGCGGGCAGGCGATGTTTCTGGTGGTGTTAGCCTCGGTCTGGAAGCAAATCAGCTATAACTTCCTGTTTTTCCTCGCAGCTTTGCAATCCATACCCCGCTCACTGGTTGAGGCTGCCGCTATTGACGGTGCCGGACCGGTGCGGCGCTTCTTCAATCTGGTCTTGCCGCTGATATCCCCGGTCAGTTTCTTCCTGCTGGTGGTGAATCTGGTTTACGCCTTTTTCGATACCTTCCCGGTTATTGACGCGGCGACCGGCGGTGGCCCGGTGCAGGCGACCACCACCCTGATCTATAAAATCTATCGCGAAGGTTTTGCCGGACTGGATTTATCCAGCTCTGCCGCCCAATCGGTGGTGTTGATGTTGCTGGTGATTGGCCTGACGGTTATCCAGTTCCGCTTTGTTGAGCGTAAGGTGCGTTACCAATGATTGAAAATCGTCGTGGGCTGGATATTTTTTGCCACATTATGCTGATTATCGGCGTGCTTCTTATTTTGTTCCCGCTCTATGTGGCTTTTGTGGCGGCCTCTCTGGATGACACTCAGGTGTTTCAGGTGCCAATGACCCTGATCCCTGGGCCACATTTGTGGCAGAACATCAGCCACATTTGGCACGCGGGGGTGGGCAATAACAGCGCACCTTTCGGGTTGATGCTGCTGAACAGTTTTGTGATGGCGTTTGCGATTACCGTCGGCAAAATCACGGTGTCGATGCTCTCGGCGTACGCCATCGTTTACTTCCGCTTTCCGCTGCGCAATCTGTTTTTTTGGCTGATATTTCTGACGTTGATGTTGCCAGTCGAGGTGCGGATTTTCCCGACAATTCAGGTGATTGCGGATCTGAATATGCTCGACAGCTACACCGGTCTGACTCTGCCGCTAATGGCGTCAGCCACCGCCACGTTCCTCTTCCGTCAGTTTTTTATGACCCTGCCGGATGAGCTATTGGAAGCCGCGCGCATCGATGGCGCAGGGGCGATGCGCTTTTTTTGGGACATCGTCTTGCCGCTGTCAAAAACCAATTTGGCCGCGCTGTTTGTTATCACATTTATCTATGGTTGGAACCAATATCTCTGGCCAATCCTGATTACCAGCGATGCCTCCATGGGCACGGCGGTGGCGGGGATCCGCAGCATGATCTCTAGCTCGGGTGCACCCACCCAGTGGAATCAGGTGATGGCGGCGATGATTCTGACCTTAATTCCACCGGTCGTGGTGGTCCTTATAATGCAGCGTTGGTTTGTACGCGGCCTGGTAGACAGTGAGAAGTAATCTGATATGGCATGTTTAAAGCTTCAGGCAGTCACTAAATCTTACGATGGCATCACGCCAGTGATTAAACAGATTGATTTGGATGTCGCCGACGGTGAATTCATCGTGATGGTTGGCCCCTCAGGTTGTGGCAAATCGACACTGCTGCGTATGGTTGCGGGGCTTGAGCGCACCACCAGCGGCGATATCTATATCGATCATCAGCGGGTTACCGATCTGGAACCGAAAGATCGCGGCATCGCCATGGTATTCCAGAACTACGCGCTGTATCCCCACATGAGCGTGTTCGACAACATGGCGTATGGCTTGAAAATCCGGGGGTTTGGCAAAGAGCAGATCCGCCAGCGCGTTGACGAAGCCGCTCGGATTCTGGAGCTGGAGCCGCTACTCAAACGCAAACCGCGCGAGTTATCTGGCGGTCAGCGACAGCGGGTGGCGATGGGGCGTGCCATCGTGCGTGAACCGGCGGTTTTCTTGTTTGATGAGCCGCTGTCTAATCTGGATGCTAAGTTGCGAGTGCAGATGCGACTGGAACTGCAACAGCTGCACCGTCGGCTGAAAACCACCAGTTTGTACGTGACTCATGACCAAGTGGAGGCGATGACCCTCGCTCAGCGGGTCATTGTGATGAACAAAGGCGTGGCGGAGCAAATTGGTACGCCGAGCGAAGTTTACCAGCGGCCCGCGTCACTGTTTGTCGCCAGTTTTATCGGCTCACCCGCCATGAATCTGTTCGCCGGAACTGTCAGTGCGGACGGGAGCGCGTTTATTTTATCGGATGGGATGCGCTTGCCACTGGAAATGACTCGGCCACAATGGGCCGCTCGGCGCTTGACCCTGGGTATCCGTCCGGAGCATATTCAGCAAACCACTTCAGCGTTGGGTGTGCCGATGGAGCTGTTAACTCTGGAGTTATTGGGGGCGGACAATCTGGCGCACGGCCAGTGGGGCGGGCAAAGTATCATCGCCCGTTTATCCCACGAAGAGATGCCGGTAGCGGGCAGTGTGCTGCACTTATCCCTCCCACCAGCGGCGCTGCACTTTTTTGATTCAGATAGCGGACTACGGATGGAATCATGAGTAAAAACTGGCCTTATCCGACCATTGTTGCCCATCGGGGCGGCGGCGCATTGGCACCGGAAAACACCTTGGCGGCCATTGATGTCGGCGCGCGTCATGGTCACAAAATGATTGAGTTCGACGCCAAGCTATCGCAAGACGGCCAGATATTTCTGCTGCACGATGACACGCTGGAGCGGACCAGCAATGGTTGGGGCATCGCAGGCGACTTGCCGTGGGAAAAACTGATTCAGTTGGACGCTGGCGACTGGTATAGCCCGAAGTTTCGGGGTGAGCACTTACCACTGCTATCAGAAGTGGCGGCTCGTTGTGCGCAGTACGGCATGGCGGCGAATATCGAAATTAAACCGACTACCGGTGCGGAAGTGGTCACTGGGCGAGCTATCGCGCTGGCGGCTCGTCAGTTGTGGCAAGATCAGGCGATAGCGCCGCTACTGTCGTCGTTCTCATTCGAGGCTTTAGCCGCCGCGCAGCAGGCTGCACCTGAGCTGCCGCGTGGGCTATTGCTGGATAAATGGGATGATAATTGGCGGGCCCTGACCCAGCAGCTAGATTGCGCCTCATTGCACATCAACCACAAACAACTGACGGCTGAGCGAGTGGCGTTGATCAAGACCGCTGGGCTGCGTATTTTGGTGTATACCGTCAACCAACCTGATCGCGCGCAAGAATTGTTAAATTGGGGCGTTGACTGTGTCTGTACCGACCGTATAGATTTAATCTATCCTCGTCCTTGAAGCTACAGGGGCGTTAGCCGCGCGCACTAATCCGAATCACATACTTGAGTATGCTGATCGGGATTAGCTAGCTTGCTGCCTACCTGTAACGCCAATGACTTTGATCTAAACAGAGCAGGCCAGGCCAGGCTAGCCATTCTTAATGCTTATGGGCTGACTTGGCCCAGTTTGACAGGACGTGACTCATGCCCGCCTTTGTTATTTCGCTCTGGCACCAGATTGTATTGTCTTCACCGTTATTTGTTCTGCTTGCTCTGGGGTACTGTTTGGTGCGATTCGGTAAGTGGCCATCCACTATCACCGATGGTCTGACCCGCTTTGTCTTCTCCCTCGCGCTACCCGCCATGCTGTTTCGTATGATGTGCGATTTCTCCGAGCGTCCAGCGGTGGATGCCCGCCTGCTGATCGCCTTTTTTGGCAGTTGCCTGGTGGTGTTTGTTATCGGCCGAATTATCGCCAGTCGGGTATTTCATCTGGATGGTGTATCCGGTTCGGTATTTGCCCTCGGTGGGATTTTCTCCAATAACGTGATGTTAGGGCTGCCCATCGCCACCATTATGTTGGGGGAGAAATCCATTCCGGCAGTGGCGTTGGTATTGGTATTTAACGGCCTAATTTTATGGACATTGGTGACAATCTCGGTGGAGTGGGCGCGCAATGGATCGCCGACTATGGCGGGTTTTGTGAAAACGGCACGTAGTGTGCTGACCAATCCGCTGATTATCGGGATTATCTCCGGCACCTTATTCAGCCTGACCGGTTTGCAACTGCCGCAGTTTATCGACCAGCCCGTCACCATGCTGGGGCAGGTCGCGCCACCGCTGTCACTGATCGTGTTGGGCATGGGGCTGGCGGAGTATCGAGTCACCGAGGGTTGGCAAATCAGCAGTGCTATCTGTTTCCTTAAATTGATTGTTCAGCCGATGGTGATTTGGGCGCTGGCGTGGGCGATGAATCTACCCGTGCTGGAAACGCAGGTGGTGGTATTGCTGGGTTCAATGGCGACTGGCGTGAATGTTTATCTGATGTCGCGCCAGTTCAATGTGCTAACCGGCCCCGCCGCCGCCAGTCTGGTGATGTCCACGGTTCTAGCCGCGGTCACCACCCCGCTGATTTTGACCATTATCGGGGTTGGCATGTAGCCCCCAATGGGTACATAGTCGCTGCTAAGATTTAGTCTGGTGGGCTTTTGGTTAGCGAAACCATTTTCCCATCAATAACCTTATTGAAGCTCGCATTATTTTGCTCATGATTGGGTTCAATGCCGAGTAATGGATGGGCTAGCTTCAGTGTTAAGTCGCGTATCAAGGATATTCACGGTGTTACTTCACTGCCAAAGCGGGGGGAGTTGAGCTCAAAAAACTTGAATCGCTAATTGTGTCACTCATTTGTACTAGCTGTTTGATAAAACACTCAATTGCAGCCAGTAGCTCTTGTGCAGAATAATCGGAAAGGTAAACACGCTGCTGTAAGATCAAAGACATTGTGGTCTCCTCAATGCAGAGCACTGCGGCTCTTAGTCTTAAGGCATTGAGGTTCGATATTAAACATAGTGTGAGCAAATGTTCTGATAAACAATCCTGAAGCGAGGCGACATACCCTGTAAGCACTAGCCCATCGCCAGCCTCCTCTATCAAAAGCGCTTTGTCGCCAATGGCTAAAGTCAGGCAACCTCTTTCATCAAAAGAGAGCTCTTCAATTTCTAGTCGTTTGCTCAAGTCGGATATCATTACTGAAAGACGATGATCCATAAGTACTCCCTGGTGCAGGTAAGTAATCAATACTCAATTCTTCTTAACAGATCTTGATGCACTAACTAAATAGTAGGCTCTGGCCCTTGAGTTTTAATATCAGGTATTACCCCTAATTCGCTCACTATCTTGCCCCGGTATTTGAGGGTTTTTGCGAGGAGACACTAATTGCTTCTTTTTTGTACTGATGTAAACGCACTTGGTGAAAAACTTGTGTCCCGCTTCCGTTACAATTGCACTTTATCATCTCATTGAGCCAAATTATCGTGCCGTTACTGGTCATTACCACCATTTTGTGGGCATTTTCTTTTAGCCTGATTGGCGAATATCTGGCAGGGCAGGTGGATAGCTGGTTCTCCGTGTTGATGCGGGTTGGACTCGCGACGCTGGTCTTTTTGCCATTCCTGCGCTGGCGCAATATCCACTGGCGGGTGATCCTGCTGTACATGGTGGTGGGTGCCATTCAGCTAGGTATCATGTACCTATTCAGCTTCCGCGCTTATCTCTACCTGACGGTGCCGGAATTTTTGCTGTTCACCGTGATGACCCCGCTGTATGTCACCTTAATTTATGATTTACTGCGCCGTCAGCGCCTGCGTTGGGGTTATGCCCTCAGTGCATTATTGGCGGTAGTGGGGGCGGCAATCATTCGTTATGACCACCTGAGCGAGCATTTTTGGTGGGGATTGGTGCTGGTACAGGCGGCAAATCTCTGTTTTGCCATCGGGCAGGTGGGATACAAGCGGCTAATGGAGGTCCACCCGATCCCGCAGCATGTGGCCTTCTCATGGTTCTACGTCGGGGCATTTTTAGTGGCAGTCTTTGCCTGGTTTGCTTTTGGCAATCCACAAAAACTGCCGACCACGGAATTACAGTGGGGCGTGCTGGTATGGCTCGGGGTAGGCGCTTCTGGCTTAGGCTATTTCATGTGGAACTACGGCGCGACACAGGTTGATGCCGGCACCTTGGGTATCATGAATAACGTGCATGTTCCGGCTGGGTTACTGGTGAATCTGGCCATCTGGCAGGAGAAACCCCATTGGCCCAGCTTTATTATTGGGGCAACGGTGATAATGGCCTCGCTGTGGGTGCACCGGCGTTGGGTCGCTCCGCATTCTTTACAAAGGGCAGATGATCGCAAGCGTGCTGCCGGGCCGAACGAATAAACGCCTCAGTAACCGGTTGTCGCTGCTCTCCATCACGGACGGCAGCGTATAACCGGCTCCATAAGCCATCCCCCAGTGTTTTCGTGGTAATCAACCCCTGACGTTCAAAGCTCTCCACCACCCAATGGGGGAGTGCGGCGATCCCCATCCTTGCGGACACCATTTGGATCAGCAGCAAGGTGTTATCGACATTTTTCAGCACCGGATTGACGCCTGACGGTTGCAGGAAATGCCGCCAGATATCTAATCGCTGCCGCTGCACCGGGTAAATCATCAACACTTCTGGCGCTAAATCTTCTGGCTCGATGCGGGCTTTATTGGCTAATGGGTGATCTGGTGCCAGTACCAAACGCACCTCAAAATCAAACATCGGCGAATAGTGCAAACCACTGCGCGGCAAAATATCTGATGTCAGCACCAGATCCAGCTCCCCTTGTTGCAGGGCGGGTTGCGGGTCGAAGGTCACGCCGGATTGGAAGTCCATCGCCACTTGCGGCCAGTTTTTGTGGAAGTTATCCAACGCGGGCGTCAGCCATTGAATGCAGCTATGGCACTCGATGGCGATACGCAGCGCAGTTTGGTGCGGCTCGTTGCAGGTTTGCAGCGCCTGTTTTATCTGTGGCAGCACTTGTTCTGCCAGCTGCAATAGGATCTCTCCCTGCGTGGTGAAACGCAGCGGCTGGCTTTTACGCACAAACAGACGAAAGCCCAGACGTTGTTCCAGATCGCTGAATTGATGGGACAAGGCCGATTGGGTCTGATGAAGTTGTGTCGCCGCCGCCGCCAGCGAGCCGGTATTACGCAAAGCTTGCAAGGTGCGTAAGTGTTTCAGTTCGATCATGAGAGTCCTTCACAGTGACAGTGAACAAATTGCGCTTGTGGATTATACAGTACCTGCTGATTATGGATGTGTAAACATCTGGATGGCTAAATGGGAAATATGACGATGACAATTTTAAATCACACACTGGGTTTTCCGCGTGTAGGTCTGAAACGTGAACTGAAAAAAGCACAAGAAAGTTACTGGGCAGGCAACTCCACGCAAGAAGAATTGCTCAATGTGGGTCGTGAATTGCGCGCCCGCCATTGGCAACAACAGCAGCAAGCTGGCGTTGATTTAGTGCCAGTGGGCGACTTTGCTTGGTATGACCATGTATTGACCACCAGTTTGCTGCTGGGTAACGTCCCAGATCGCCATCAAAATACCGATGGCTCAATTGATTTGGATACCCTATTCCGCATTGGCCGTGGCCGCGCACCTACTGGCAAGCCAGCGGCTGCAGCAGAAATGACCAAATGGCTTAATACCAACTATCACTACATGGTGCCGGAGTTCCAGCAAGGCCAGCAGTTCAAACTGGGCTGGACTCAACTGCTGGATGAAGTGGATGAAGCACTGGCCTTGGGCCACAAGATTAAACCTGTGCTGCTCGGCCCAGTGACTTACTTGTGGCTGGGTAAAGTGAAAGGTGAACAGTTCGACCGTCTCTCATTGCTGAAAGATATTCTGCCGGTTTACCAGCAAGTCTTGGCCGAACTGGCTAAACGCGGTATCGAGTGGGTACAGATTGATGAACCAGCACTGGTGTTGGAACTTCCGCAAGAGTGGCTGGATGCCTATCAACCGGCTTATCAAGCATTGCAGGGCCAAGTTAAATTGCTGCTGACCACCTATTTCGACAGCATCGGTCATAACCTCGACACTATCCGTGCACTACCAGTGCAAGGTCTGCATGTTGATGTGGTTGCTGGTCAGGATGATATTGCGGTGCTGAATACAAAACTGCCAAAAGAGTGGCTGCTATCACTGGGGGTTATCAATGGCCGCAATGTCTGGCGTGCTGATCTCAGTCATTGGTTCGAGCGCTTGCAACCGCTGATTAATAGCCGCCCGTTATGGCTTGGCAGCTCCTGTTCCCTATTACATAGCCCGATTGACTTAAGTGAAGAGACGCGTCTTGATGCCGAAGTGAAAAGCTGGTTCGCCTTTGCCCTGCAAAAATGTGCTGAGCTGGCATTACTGACTCAGGCGCTGAATGCACCGAGTGAAGCCAAGCTGGCAGAACTGGCCGCTTACAGTGCGCCAATCCGCGCCCGCCATGCTTCCAGCCGTGTACATAATGCACAAGTTGAGCGACGTCTGGCGGCGATCACTGCCCAAGATATTGAGCGCCAACTGCCTTATGCAGCCCGCGCTGAAGCGCAGCGTAAACGTTTTAACTTGCCAGCCTGGCCGACCACCACTATCGGTTCATTCCCACAAACCACCGAGATCCGTGGCCTGCGTCTGGACTTCAAGCAAGGCCGTTTGGACGGGAAAAACTACCGCACCGGTATCAGCGAGCATATCAAGCAAGCTATCGCGGAACAGGAGCGTTTGGGTCTGGATGTGCTGGTGCATGGTGAAGCTGAACGTAATGACATGGTGGAGTATTTTGGCGAGCATCTGGACGGTTTTGTGTTTACACAAAATGGTTGGGTGCAGAGCTACGGGTCACGCTGTGTGAAGCCACCAGTGATTATTGGTGACATCAGCCGCCCAGAAGCCATCACGGTTGAGTGGGCGAAATATGCTCAGTCGCTGACGGATAAACCAGTAAAAGGCATGTTGACCGGGCCGGTCACCATTCTGTGCTGGTCATTCCCACGCGAAGATGTCAGCCGCGAAACCATCGCCAAACAAATTGCGCTGGCACTGCGTGATGAAGTGGAAGATCTTGAAAAGGCAGGTATTGGTATCATCCAGATTGATGAGCCAGCACTGCGTGAAGGGTTACCGTTGCGCCGTGCCGACTGGCAAGCTTATCTGCAATGGGCGGTCGATGCCTTTAAATTGAATGCGGCTGTCGCGCAAAACGATACCCAAATTCATACCCACATGTGTTACTGCGAGTTCAATGACATCATGGATTCTATTGCTGCGCTGGATGCGGATGTGATTACCATCGAAACTTCCCGCTCAGATATGGAGCTGCTGGAATCATTCGAAGATTTCGCCTATCCGAATGAAATTGGTCCCGGCGTTTATGATATTCATTCGCCGAATGTGCCAAGTGTGGAATGGATTGAAGCACTATTACGCAAAGCGGCTCAGCGCATCCCAGCAGAACGTTTGTGGGTTAACCCAGACTGCGGTCTGAAAACTCGTGGCTGGCCGGAAACCCGTCAAGCATTGGCAAACATGGTGCTGGCCGCACAGCGTTTACGTGAAGAGCAGATCTGATTGATTTGTGTTGTCGACTTGGGCGCATATTGCGCCCTTGAGGTTATTGACAAACTCAGCATCAAGCCAGGTACGTGAAGGGGCGCTTCGGTCGCTTACGCGACTACGACCCCAACGGAACATTTCCCTTCAATCGACTTTGTCAGCACTTTGTGGGCACTATTTACCCTCTTCAGGGACCGGATTAGCGGCCACGCCGTGTTGAGCAAACCAATCGAGCATTCGCTGCCAGCCATCCAGCGCTGACTCCGCATGATAGCTGGGGCGATAGTCCGAATTAAACGCGTGGCCGGCCTCCGGATAGACAATGATTTCGGCGTCAGCATTTGCGGCGCGCAATGCTTGCCGCATGATGTCGACATGCTCTGGCGTGATACTGCCATCTTTACCGCCATACAGTCCCAGTACTGGCGCACTGAGATCGATAGCGACATCAACCGGATATTTCGGTAGCAGTAAGGTTTTTTCACCCACCAATTTGCCATACCAAGCTACGGCGGCTTTGAGCTGCGGGTTATGGGCAGCATACAGCCAGGCGATTCGGCCACCCCAGCAAAATCCTGTAATCGCCAATTTATTGGTATCACCGCCATGGCGAGAGGCCCAGTGCGCTGTGTGATCAAGATCGACCATGACTTGACGGTCTGGTACTTTGCTCACCAGATTTTTAACTAACGCATTGATATCGTCATATTCTTTGGCGTCACCTTGGCGAAAATACAACTCTGGTGCGATAGCCAGATATCCCTGCTTCGCCAACCTGCGGCAGATATCCTGCATATGCTCATGTACGCCAAAAATCTCCTGCACGACTATCACTATGGGAAATGGTCCGGTGTGTTGGGCAGGCTTGGCAATATAAGCCGGTAACTCATCACCCTGAGACGGAATAGTGGTTTCTCCGCAGTGAATACCTTGTTGATCGGTATGGCGGGTCGTCGAGGCCAATGGCGCTACCGCAGGTGTGAAGCCGCCTGCTGCCTGCCTGAGAGTCATAAGTAGATCAGTTTTCACTGTGGTCTCCTTGCAGATGAGGAAAAGTTACCCAATAAACTGTTGCTGCGGTGTTGTCCGTTATCGACTTTAACTATAGGTAATCTTTGAGATTAATGGGATCAGGTTTTGTCGTGATCGGTCACTTTGCGGTGACATAAAAGGGGGTCGATAAGTTAGGCTAAAAATACTGAAAAGATATTGGTACAACATTAATCAATGAGTTCTATCATTGCTATTTGCATACAAAATAACTACTACTGGCGACTGTTTTTGGATGATAAATAACCTGAATTAATATTTAGTGTGATATTGGTCACGATTGTAATGTATTCGGTATTATCATTTCTTTTATCAAAGTGACTATCGTCACGAAATAATGTGATGATTTTGAGTAAAGTATTCCTTTATACCTCCCTACAACATCTCTCATGAAAGAGGAGTCTCACACATGGCTAAATCCGACGTTTTTCACTTGGGCCTGACTAAAAATGATCTGCAAGGGGCAACTCTGGCTATCGTGCCGGGTGATCCACAGCGTGTTGAGAAAATCGCTAAATTGATGGATAACCCAGTACATCTGGCTTCTCATCGTGAATTTACCTCATGGCGTGCTGAGTTAGACGGCAAAGCGGTAATTGTTTGCTCAACCGGTATTGGCGGCCCTTCGACGTCGATTGCCGTTGAAGAGTTAGCGCAGCTCGGTGTTCGGACTTTCCTACGTATTGGTACTACTGGCGCTATTCAGTCACATATTAATGTTGGTGATGTTTTGGTGACCACGGCGGCGGTGCGTTTAGACGGTGCCAGCCTACACTTTGCCCCCATGGAGTTCCCAGCAGTGGCCGATTTTGCCTGCACAACCGCACTGGTTAATGCTGCAAAATCAGTGGGCGCAACTACCCACATTGGCGTGACCGCCTCTTCAGATACCTTCTATCCAGGGCAAGAGCGCTACGACACTTTCTCAGGCCGTGTTGTTCGCCGTTTTAAAGGCTCCATGGAAGAGTGGCAATCTATGGGCGTGATGAATTATGAAATGGAATCTGCAACCTTGTTAACCATGTGTGCCAGCCAGGGCTTGCGTGCCGGTATGGTCGCCGGGGTGATTGTCAACCGTACCCAGCAAGAGATCCCGAACGAAGAAACCATGAAAGCGACCGAAAGTCATGCGGTGAAAATTGTGGTAGAAGCGGCGCGCCACCTGCTGTAACTGTTCGCTGTTTATGGACCAAGTGCCAATCAAATCGCAACAAACGGGTCAGTTTACTGGCCCGTTGAGGTTATTGGCAAAGTGCCAGCGGCGGAGAGAACAGGCAGATCGTAAAGACGCCATCAATCCCTCCCTGGAGGCTCGAACCGCGCCCTCCCTGGCGCGGACGCTTTACTCTTCTGCCCGTCCTCACCGCTCCAGATCGAGTCATCGAGGTTTGTCAGCAGTCTGAAGCGGGTCAGTTTACTGGCCCGTTTTTTATTCTATCCGGTTATCTGGTAAGGTCGTAGCTCACATAAAGGACAATAATAAGAGGAAAACATGACGAAACCTGCGCTCTCTCATCCTTCCCTGTTGCCACTGGATGGTGGCATTAACTTTCGTGATCTCGGGGGTAACCTTGCCGCTGATGCTCGGCGCATCAAGCGAGGCTTGCTATTCCGCTCCGGTTCACTCGATCGCTTGAGTGCCAAAGATTGTGATGTTCTCAGTCGCGGCCCTGCTGCTCAAATTCTTGATTACCGTGATGCTGATGAGGTTCAGGCCAAACCCGATGTGGTGTGGCAAGGGGCCAGCTACCTCAACACCCCAGCCAACCCGCTCAGTAGCGAGGTGAATGCCAATCTGGAAAAACTGACTAATGAGACGCTAGCGGCATTTGATGCCCGCGCCTTTATGTTAGAGCTTTATCACCGATTGCCGTTTAATAATCAGGCTTATAAGCAACTGACAGGTTTGCTGCAAAACTGTGCTTCATCAGAGCATGCTGCTGCCAGTGTCGTGCAGCATTGCGCTGTAGGCAAAGATCGCACCGGTGTGGGATCTGCGCTGGTGCTATTTGCGCTAGGTGCCGATGAATCAACGGTATTAGAAGACTACCTGTTGACCGAAACCACACTGACGCCTTTCCGTGAACATATGCTGGCTGAGCTATCACTGAAACTCAACGATCAGGCGCTAGGACAATTTGCTTTCGTGCTGTCAGCTAGAGAAGAGTTTATTCAAACTGCGCTGCGTAGCATTCAAGAGCGATATGGTAGTCGCGAGCATTGGCTGCAACATGAATTTGGTCTAGGCAGCCTCGAGCGTGAAAAGTTACAGTCCTATTTCTTAGAGTAATTGTTTTCCTGCTCGCCATTCATCCGTTTTTATCTCGCACTGAGCCACCACTGAGTGGCTCTTTTTAACCGCTTAATAATACAAACTACCGCTTAACCAGATCGCTGATATTTCTCTTAGGCGTCAGGCGTATGTTAACGCCTGACAAATTCCCTGGAGAGAATGCTCATGCAACATGCGATTACCTTTGTTATCGCGTCCGCGTGTATCCTGACAATCTGCTACCGTTTATACGGTATCTTTTTTGTTCGTAAGGTACTGCGGGTCGATGACAGTGAAGTAACACCTTCCCACACCTTTGAAGATGGTAAAGATTACGTTCCGACTAAAAAATGGGTGAACTTTGGTAGCCACTTTGCAGCAATCGCTGCGGCTGGTCCCTTGGTTGGCCCTGTGCTGGCAGCCCAATACGGCTATTTACCCGGCTTCCTGTGGCTACTGATCGGTTGTGTTATCGGCGGTGCCGTTCACGATACCGTGGTTCTGTTTGCGTCGATGAGACATCAAGGGAAATCCCTGTCTGAAGTCGCTAAATCAGAACTTGGTCCGGTCGCTGGCTGGTGCACCGGTCTTGCAATGCTGTTCATTATCACTATCACCATGGCCGGGTTATCGATGGTTGTGGTACATGCCTTGGAACGTAACCCTTGGGGTACTTTCGCGGTATTCATGACAATCCCGATCGCTATCTGCGTAGGTTTATGGGAGCGCATGACCGGAAGCATGAAAGGGGCCTCTTATGTCGGTATCGCCGCTATTATGGTGTGCGTATTTGTCGGCCCTTACATTGAAGGCACTTGGCTCGGCGACTGGTTAATGCTGAAAGCAGATACTGTAAGTATTATTCTGCCTATGTATGCTTTCTTTGCGACTGCCTTACCTGTTTGGATGTTATTGACTCCTCGTGGTTACCTTTCCAGTTTTATGAAAATCGGTGTGTTCGGCGCGCTGATTGTTGGTGTTGTATTTATTAACCCCGAAATTCAATTCCCAGCATTAACACAATTTATCCATGGTGGTGGCCCAGTTCTGGCAGGCCCAGTCTGGCCGTTTATCTCTATCACCATTGCTTGTGGTGCTATTTCTGGTTTCCATGCCTTTATCGGCTCAGGGACAACGCCAAAACAGATCGACAAGTGGAGCGATATCTTACCCGTTGGCTTTGGTGCGATGCTGGCCGAATGTATGGTTGGGGTTATGGCCCTGATCGCGGCAACTTCTCTGCATCCTGCTGACTACTTTGCAATTAACTCTTCCGCCGAAGCCTGGAGCTTGCTGGGTATGGAAGTGGTTAACCTGCCACAGTTGAGCCAAGAAATTGGTCTGGATCTCTATGGCCGTACTGGTGGTGCTGTCACCTTAGCGGTTGGTATGACGGATATCTTTATTCGTGTGCCATGGTTCAGTAGCATGGCAGCTTACTTCTTCCAGTTTGTTGTTATGTTTGAAGCTGTATTTATCCTAACCGCCGTTGACTCCGGCACTCGTGTTGCCCGCTACTTACTGCAAGATTTCTTGGGTGACATCTGGGCACCACTGAAACGTACCGACTGGTTACCTGGCACCTTGGCATGTAGTGTTATCGCTTGTGCGTTATGGGGTTATCTCCTTAACTCGGGTGACATCAACTCGGTTTGGGCGCTATTCGGTGTATCTAACCAGTTAATGGCCTCTGTTGGTTTAATCATTGGTGCCACTATTATTCTGCGGTTGGCAACCAAGCGTATATATATGCTGACCTGTGTGATTCCTCTCGCTTATCTGTTCGTGACCGTAAACTACGCGGGCTACTGGATGATCACTCACGTGTACTTCAACTCAGCAGCGAAGGGTTACAACCTGTTCAACGGCATTATCTCTATTATCATGATGACGCTGGGTGTCATTATTCTGATATCAGCACTGAAAAAATGGCGTGAACTGTGGATTCGCAGGTCTGCCGAGATGACTGGCAATAAAGTGGTGACTGCGAACGCCTGATATCTCTGTTTTTACTGATTCCTGCGTTAACCTATATAAGCGGTCGGAATCTTCCGGCCGTTTATTATTTGTTAAGCCAAGTTAGCAATACATTGAGTATGCTAATGGTCACCTTATTAACAATAGGAAAACGCATGTGACACTGAATGACATCATTACTATCACTATTGATTTTGTTCGCGAACATGAGTCATGGGCCATGCCTATCGTCTTTATTCTCGCTTTTGGTGAGTCCCTCGCCTTCCTTTCCTTACTGCTGCCTGCAACGGTTATCTTGCTTGGACTGGGGGCGCTAATTGGTGAAAGTGGTATCTCATTCTGGCCAATTTGGGCCGCCGCCTCCGCCGGTGCTTTTTTTGGCGATTGGGTCTCATACTGGGTTGGCATCCATTACAAAGACCGTGTCAGCACCCTGTGGCCACTCTCCCGCAATCCCCAGTTACTGGTGCGCGGCCATGCGTTTTTTGAGCGCTGGGGGTTCTTTGGTGCCTTTATTGGCCGCTTCTTTGGCCCATTACGCGCAGTCGTTCCTTTGGTTGCGGGCATCTGTGCCATGCCAAAATTCTATTTCCAATTAGCTAATATCACTTCTGCCCTTATTTGGGCATTTGGCATTCTGGCCCCAGGCGCATTCGGTATTCAGTGGTTTTCTCGCTGGATAGATTAAGTCCATAAATGGCATGCCGGTGGCCAACGGGTGACAGTTTTAGCCTAATCTTGCGCAAAATAGCGAGTGCTTTTTTATCTGCTTGTTATTTATGCGCACAGCTTCGCAAGACGGAATGTAACGGAAAAACACTCTGGACATCCATACAGTATCCCCTTACCTTGACTGACATTAGGTTAATGGGGAGATAACCGTGGATATCAGTTTATTTTATGGGCTGGGGGGCTGCTTAATTGGCGGGCTGATAGGTTGGTTGATTGCCAGCTTGTATCAGCAGCGCAACAAAGCACAACAAGATATTGAGCGGCGATTACTGGAGCAGACACTACAGCAAGCTCAGCAGAATACGCTGGATTTACAGGTGACCTTGCAACGTAATGAGCAGCAATTACGGCAAGATGAGTTGGAGCTGCGCAATTTGCACAGTCAACTCGCAGCCAATGCTGAAAAACTGCAACAGTTGGCTCATTGGCGTAGTGAATGTGATCAACTCAATCAAGAGTTGCGTGCTCAAAGAGAAGTGAATAGCGCCCAAGAGGCAGAGCTGCGGGAAGTGACCATTCGCCTTGAAGAGACGCGCCTGACCGCAGAAGAGAAGCAGCGTTTACTCCTTAACAGTGAACAGCGGCTGACCACGCAATTCGAAAATCTGGCTAACCGTATTTTTGAACAGACGGGACGGCGGGCAGATGAACAAAATAAGCAGAGTTTGGACCGCTTGTTGTTGCCCTTACGGGAACAGCTAGATGGCTTCCGCCGCCAAGTTCAGGACAGTTTTGGGCAGGAAGCTCGAGAACGCCACACGCTGACCCATGAAATTCGTAGCCTACAACAACTCAATGCCCAAATGGCACGAGAAGCACTAAACCTCACCAAGGCTCTAAAAGGAGATAATAAAACTCAGGGGAACTGGGGCGAAGTGGTGCTGGCTAAAGTGTTGGAAGCATCAGGGCTGCGTGAAGGTTATGAGTATCAAACTCAGGTGAGTGTAAAAATTGATAGCAATAGCCGTATGCAGCCGGATGTTATCGTCCGCTTGCCGCAGGGGAAAGATGTTGTTATTGATGCCAAAATGTCGCTGGTGGCTTATGAGCGTTACTTTAATAGTGAGGATGATGCTGAGCGAGAAGTCGCATTGAATGAACATTTATCGTCGCTGCGTGCCCATATCAGAATGTTAGGTCGCAAGGATTATCAACAACTGCCTGGCTTACGCTCACTGGATTATGTATTGATGTTTATCCCAGTAGAGCCTGCCTTTTTGGTGGCTATCGACCGCCAACCCGAATTGATCAGTGAGGCGCTACAGCACAACATTATGTTGGTTAGCCCAACAACATTGCTGGTGGCTTTACGGACTATCACTAATTTATGGCGCTACGAGCATCAAAGCCAAAACGCACAACGTATCGCTGAAAGGGCCGCCAAACTCTATGACAAATTACGTTTATTTGTTGATGATATGGAGTCATTGGGGCAAAGCCTCGATAAAGCACAGCTAAGTTATCGTCAGGCAATGAACAAACTGTCGCAAGGCCGTGGTAATCTGATAGGGCAAGTTGAAGGTTTTCGCACTCTGGGGGTCGAAGTAAAACGGCCTATCAGTCCATCATTGGCAGAGAAAGCCAGCATGGAAGATCAACCAGAGGGTGATTTAGCGCTATCCGATGATGCGGAATCAGAAGCATACCCCAGTAAGACGGGTATAGATGATCCCACACCGCTGAAGTATCAGGGTTAGTTGCATGCTCCTCTTCTAAAGGATGTCGAGAAGACTGCGGTTAAGTAGTCGCCTTAATGCCAGGTGAAGTGGGGCTTTCATTGGAGTTCTGGTACACTTCCTCGAAAGATTGACTGAAAAGCAGGCATAAAAAATGGTAGATCAGGAGAAGGAAACCACTCATTTTGGTTTCCGCACCGTAGCCAAAGAAAAAAAAGAAGGCATGGTGGCAGAAGTTTTTCATTCCGTAGCCGCTAAATACGATCTGATGAATGACCTGATGTCGTTCGGCGTTCACCGTATTTGGAAGCGTTTTACCATTGACTGTAGCGGTGTCCGTCGCGGTCAGCGGGTATTAGATCTAGCTGGTGGCACTGGAGATTTGACGGCCAAGTTCTCTCGCCTTGTAGGTGAGCAAGGTGAAGTGGTTCTAGCTGATATCAATGAATCTATGTTGCGTATGGGCCGTGAAAAGCTGCGTGACAAAGGTATTGTTGGTAATGTCAGCTATGTGCAGGCCAATGCTGAGGCACTACCTTTCCCTGATAATTACTTTGATTGCATTACTATTTCATTTGGTTTGAGAAATGTCACCGAAAAAGAAAAAGCGCTGCGTTCAATGTTTCGAGTCTTAAAACCCGGTGGTCGTTTACTCGTTCTTGAATTCTCCAAACCGCTTTTGGAGCCTTTGAGCAAAGCCTATGATGCTTACTCCTTCCATATCTTGCCCAAAATTGGTGAGCTTGTGGCTCAGGATTCTGAAAGTTACCGTTATTTGGCGGAATCTATTCGGATGCACCCTGATCAAGAAACACTCAAAGGCATGATGATTGATGCTGGGTTCGAAAACGTAACTTATTCCAATTTAACCGGTGGCATTGTTGCCTTACATCGGGGCTTTAAGTTTTAACAGGAATATGGATATGCCGCTAAGAACACTGTTATTTAAGCCATTTTCATTAAAACCAAGACGGTTGTCGCCACTCGTAACAGCCACTATAGAAACATCATTAAATAGTGTGCTATTTCGCGATAAGAGTATGAAAGCTGCGCGTTTACGTTTGGTGGGGAAGGTCTTGCGTATCGAACTACGTGAGATGAGCTTTCCTTTGCTACTCATATTCAGCGAACGACAGGTGGATGTTTTAAGTCAATGGGATGGTGATGCGGACTGCATAGTAAAAACGGAAGTTGCTGTGTTGGCAAAACTGCGTGATCGGCAGCAACTTTCACCTCTAATGCGTAGTGGTGAACTGATCGTCGAAGGTGACATTCAGGTCGTTCAACAACTTGTTGCTCTTTTGGACCTCGCTGAGTGGGATCCTGCTGAATGGCTGGCACCCTATATCGGTGATATTGCAGCAGAAACCATTGGGCAGGTGGTACATAAGAGTAGCCATTTTTTCCGTGAGCAATTGCGACAGCAGAAACACTATCTTGCTGAAGCGATAACTGAAGAATGGAAAATGGCTCCAGCGCCACTGGAAGTGGTGTGGTTTAACGAAGAAGTTGATGCCACAGCCCGAGCGACTGAGGCTTTGAGTGCCAGATTGGCAACCATGGAGACAAAACAATGACGCCAGGAGAACTTCGGCGCCTGTATCTAATTATTCGGGTTTTCTTGAGCTATGGGCTGGATGAATTAATCCCGAAAATACGTTTGACGCTACCACTACGCATTGGTCGTTATCTGTTTTTCTGGCTGCCAAATCGCCATAAAGAGATGCCTTTGGGTGAGCGCTTACGCCTTGCCTTGCAAGAATTAGGACCAGTCTGGATCAAGTTTGGTCAGATGATGTCCACCCGCCGAGATCTCTTTCCACCGACAATAGCCGATCAACTTGCAATGTTACAGGATCGGGTTGCTCCCTTTGATGGCGCACTTGCCAGAAAGCACATTGAAATCGCGATGGGTGGGCCTTTAGAAACATGGTTTGACGATTTTGACCAGCAAGCACTGGCTTCCGCTTCTATTGCTCAAGTACACACCGCGCGCTTAAAGCATAACGGTCAGGAAGTGGTGCTTAAAGTTATTCGCCCTGATATCTTGCCGATTATCAAGGCTGACGTGCGCTTGATGTACCGTTTGGCAGGCTGGGTCCCCAAACTTCTACCCGATGGACGTAGATTGCGTCCACGCGAAGTGGTGCGTGAATACGAAAAAACACTGCTTGATGAGCTAAACCTGCTGCGTGAAGCGGCTAACGCCATTCAATTGCGCCGTAATTTTGAAAACAGTCCCATGCTCTATATCCCCGAAGTCTATTCAGACTATTGCCGGGAAAGTGTCTTGGTGATGGAGCGGATTTACGGCATCCCAGTATCTGATATTGCTGCTTTGGAAGCTCAAGGCACAAATATGAAACTGCTGGCTGAGCGCGGGGTTCAAGTCTTCTTCACTCAGGTTTTCCGCGACAGTTTTTTCCATGCAGATATGCATCCAGGGAATATTTTTGTCAGCTATGAGCATCCTCATGATCCACTTTATATCGGCATTGACTGCGGTATCGTCGGCTCACTGAATAAAGCGGATAAGCGTTATCTTGCTGAAAACTTTATTGCTTTCTTTAACCGCGACTACCGACGGGTTGCGGAATTACATGTTGATTCAGGCTGGGTTCCCCGTGATACCAATGTTGAAGATTTCGAGTTCGCTATCCGCACTGTTTGTGAGCCTATTTTCGAAAAACCACTGGCAGAGATATCATTCGGGCATGTGCTGTTGAATCTCTTTAATACTGCGCGCCGTTTTAACATGGAAGTGCAACCGCAGCTCGTGCTGTTGCAGAAAACCTTGTTATATGTCGAAGGCTTAGGGCGTCAGTTATACCCTCAGCTTGATCTTTGGACGACGGCCAAACCTTTCCTTGAAAGTTGGCTACGGGATCAAGTCGGTCTACCGGCAGTGCTCCGTGCATTGAAAGAAAAAGCGCCTTTCTGGGCTGAAAAATTTCCTGAGTTGCCAGAACTGGTTTACGACAGCTTACAGCAGCATAAATTATTACAACAAAGTGTGGATAAACTCACTATACAGATACAAGGGCAGCAACAACGTCAGGGACAGTCACGGTATTTGTTTGGTGTTGGCGCTACACTATTAGTGAGCGGTACTATTTTATTCTTGGCCAATGCAGCCGAAATATCTATAGGGTTCATCGCTGCGGGAGTACTGGCTTGGTTCGTTGGTTGGCGACGTACTCGTTAAAATATTTATCGCTCAAAGTGCCAGATTATGGGCTAGTTCAAAGTGCGGTAAGTTAGATTAGTATTCACAAAAGCTATATAACGTATAATATGGTTTTCTGTGGAATAACCCCTGTAAATAGAGGTGTATGTAATGGGTGGTATAAGCATTTGGCAGTTGTTAATCATTGCCGTGATCGTCGTTCTGCTGTTTGGTACAAACAAACTGCGGACGCTGGGGTCAGATCTGGGGGCGTCTATCAAGGGCTTTAAAAAGGCCATAGGTGATGATCCACAAACCCCTCCAACGAATGCTGACAAAACCAGCAACGATGCTGATTTTGCAAAATCAATTACTGAAAAACAGCAGCCGGTAGTCAAAGCTGAAGAAACTAAGAGTCACGACAAAGAGCAGGGATAAGCTGTGTTTGACATTGGGTTTAGTGAACTGCTACTGGTTCTTGTCATCGGTCTGGTCGTCCTTGGGCCAGAACGGTTGCCTGTGGCTGTCAGAACTGTCTCCGGCTGGATTCGTACATTGCGTTCACTTGCAGCCACAGTGCAAAACGAATTGGCACAAGAGCTTAAGGTACAAGAGTTACAAGATAGCTTGAAGAAAGTTGAACAGGCTGGCTTGCAAAACCTGACACCTGAGCTGAAAGCTTCAATGGATGAACTCAAAGAAGCCGCTGAAGCGCTGAAGCGCTCTTATCAATCTGATACAAGCTCGGAAGCGCCGCATACGATCCATAATCCATTGGTGACTGAGCCTGAAGCTATTCATGATGGAGTCACACCGGCTGAGTCAGCAACTCAAGCTTCGGCGTCACCGCAAGTACTGGAGATGAGTGATGCGAGTATGCCGTTAGAAACTAAGCCTGCGGTTGAGACGGCGTCTGATAGTGTTGAGAAACCGGTTGTTCAGGTTGAGGTATTTACTAAGCCTATTCACACTGTAGGCGGTGATCCCGTGCCTGTTACTAAGGCAAACGTAACCAGCAAGATACAATCTGCCACAATTGACTCCCATAGCACTGACTCACTCAGCGCTGACCAACCTCGAACTCACCAACCTGGCGGCGATCGGTAAACATGGCTGTTGATGATACCCAACCCCTTATCACACATTTGATAGAACTGCGTAAGCGGCTATTGAATTGCATAATCACTGTTTTAGTGGTTTTTTTGGTATTGGTCTTTTTTGCCAATGATATTTATCATCTGGTTTCAGCACCCTTGATCAAACAACTGCCTGCTGGCTCCAGTATGATTGCGACCGATGTTGCATCACCTTTCTTTACCCCGATTAAGTTGACGATGATGGTCTCGGTATTTGTCTCAGCACCGATGATCCTTTATCAGGTTTGGGCATTTATTGCCCCTGCGTTGTATAAGCATGAACGCCGCTTGATGGTTCCGCTATTGATCTCCAGTAGCTTCTTGTTCTATCTGGGTATGGCGTTTGCTTACTTTATCGTTTTCCCGCTAGCCTTTGGTTTTTTTGCCAAGACCGCGCCAGAAAGTGTGTTGATCGCAACGGATATCACCAAGTACCTTGATTTTGTTATGGCGCTTTTTATGGCCTTTGGTATCTCTTTTGAAGTCCCGATTGCGATAATTCTCTTGTGCTGGGCAGGGGTAACAACGCCTGAGGCATTGAAGAAAAAACGTCCTTATGTGTTTGTCGGTGCTTTTGTTGTCGGCATGCTTCTTACGCCCCCAGATGTGCTATCACAGACATTATTGGCGATCCCGATGTATCTGTTATTTGAAGTCGGTGTGTTCTTTGCCCGTTTTTATACCGGTAAACAACGCCGCACAGATATAGAGGAAGAGGATGAAGAAGCTGATAACCATCCGAAAGTACCCTAAATCGTTACCTTGATGTTTTAGCCGTCCTTTGGGCGGCTTCTGTTTTGGAACGCTCATGTTTGATATTGGCGTGAATTTAACAAGTTCACAATTTGCAAAAGATCACTCGCAGGTCGTTGCTCGCGCAAAAGATGCCGGGGTTACCGGTATGCTTATCACGGGTACTGATGCGGAAGAAAGTCAGGCCGCACTTGAACTTGCTATCGAGAATTTGGGATATTGCTGGTCAACCGCCGGTGTTCATCCTCACCAGGCCAGCACTTGGCAAACCACTGTCGAACAGCAAATCAGAACATTAGCTACTAATGCATCAGTAGTGGCTATTGGTGAGTGTGGATTAGATTTTAACCGCAACTTCTCCACCCCGGCAGAGCAAGAAGTTGCATTTACCGCCCAACTGGCAGTGGCTGCCGAGCTTTCTTTACCGGTGTTTTTACATTGCCGCGATGCCCACGAACGTTTTATCAAGCTGCTTTCGCCTTGGTTAGACAAAATCCCCGCCGCGGTTGTCCATTGCTTTACCGGCACTGCTGATGAATTGGATTCCTGTCTGGCCTTGGGCTTATCTATTGGTATCACCGGTTGGGTTTGCGATGAACGTCGTGGGCTTGAACTGAGAGCACTGTTGCCACACATTCCCGCGCAACAGCTGTTATTAGAAACAGATGCCCCCTATTTATTGCCAAGGGATATACATCCTAAACCTGCATCCCGTCGCAATGAACCCTGTTTTCTGCCCCATATCGTCCAGCAGGTTGCTGTCTGGCGACAAGAAGACCCTCAATGGCTAGGGCAGAAAGCTGATGAAAACGCCCGCCGGATTTTCCGGTTGGTTTGAGTTAGGAGAACAATATGAGCTATGCATTCCCAGGCACCTTTCCTGGTCGCCGTATGCGCCGTGTGCGCCGTCATGATTTCAGTCGTCGCTTGGTCGCTGAAAATCAGCTGACAGTCAATGACCTGATCTATCCGGTGTTTGTCATGGAGGGATCTCACCAGCAGCAAGCCGTTTCATCTATGCCGGGTGTTTCGCGCATGACGATCGATCTGTTGGTGAAAGAAGCGGAGGCCATTGCCAAGCTCGGCGTCCCGGTCATATCGTTATTCCCAGTTATTGAGTCCGGCTCAAAATCATTACACGCGGAAGAAGCCTATAACCCGAATGGCTTGGTACAACGCACCGTGCGCGCACTAAAAGACGCCGTACCAGAGTTAGGTATTCTTACCGATGTTGCCCTAGATCCCTACACCACTCATGGGCAAGATGGCGTGATTGATGCTGATGGTTATGTCATTAATGACATTACGAAAGAGATTTTAGTCCGTCAGGCATTGTCACACGCTGAAGCTGGCGCTGAGATTATTGCTCCGAGCGATATGATGGATGGCCGTATCGGTTCTATTCGCGATCAACTGGAACTACAAGGTCTGGTGAATACACAAATCATGGCGTATTCAGCAAAATATGCCTCTTGTTACTATGGCCCATTCCGCGATGCAATTGGCTCTAGCAGTAATTTGAAAGGTGGCAATAAGAAAACCTATCAAATGGATCCTGCTAACAGTGATGAGGCTTTGCAAGAGATAGCGCAGGACTTGCAGGAAGGGGCTGATATGGTGATGGTGAAACCTGGTATGCCTTATCTGGATGTGGTGCGTCGGGTGAAAGACACTTTCGGTGTACCGACCTTTGCCTATCAAGTTTCGGGTGAATATGCCATGCACATGGCTGCAATTCAGAATGGCTGGCTGCAAGAAAAACCGACTGTGATGGAATCACTATTGTGCTTTAAACGTGCGGGTGCCGATGGAGTATTAACCTATTTCGCGAAGCAGGTAGCACAATGGCTACACGACGACCAAATGCAGCGTTAATGTCTCTGGTATAGCTCACTTGGTATAAATAAGAAGGTAGGTACAAATGTGCCTACCTAGAATGCGGTTTGCATTACTCAATACAGCAATACTATTGCTTCTCGAACTGGCGATTGTCCAGACTCTGTATCACTTGGCTGTTTAGCATATTCAGTAACAGCATTGACCGCGCTTCACCATCAGGTTCAGTATAAATCGCCTGTAATCCGGCAAAAACACCCTCAGTAATCGTCACAATATCACCAGGAAGAGGTACTTCTGGCGCAATGATTTTGTCCGCTGTATGGGATTGCATTTCAGTAATAACGATTGCGGGTATCACTGCTGGTTGTGCGCCAAAACGGACGAAGTGGCTTACACCGCGAGTTGCGCTGATCGTCGTGGTATGAATATCTTCTGCATCGAACTCTACAAACAGATAGTTGGGGAATAAAGGCTCTGTCGCCTCAGTACGTTTCCCGCGCACTATTTTTTCGATAATCACTAACGGTGTCCAACAGTTCACTGCTTGCCGCTCTAAATGCTCTTTAGCGCGCAAAAGCTGGCCACGTTTACAATATAATAAATGCCACTGTTTCATAATGTCACATGCCTTTAGATCCTGTTTGGCAGCATAGCAAAAGTGGTGGGGTATTTATAGTGAGGAAGAAATCATCACTTTGGATATATAGTTTGTTATACAAAGGTTTAGTCTATTCTATATCGATAAAATGATGTTTGTATTGGTGATAATTAACGGCAACCTACCGCTGGCAACTTTTTGAGTCAGGTTGTGTTCATTTTTAACAAAAAGACAGCAACTGCTATAAAGACAGCCTATAATGGCGCATCACCTAGCCGCCGAAATGATCAGCATGAAATACCGTGACTTACGTGACTTCCTCTCGTTGCTGGAACAGAGGGGCGAACTTAAACGTATTAGCCAGCCTATTGATCCCTATCTGGAAATGACAGAGATTGCCGATCGCACCTTGCGTGCCGGTGGGCCAGCGCTGCTTTTTGAAAATCCGAAGGGATACAACATGCCCGTGCTGTGCAACCTGTTTGGTACGGCCAAACGCGTGGCAATGGGGATGGGGCAAGAAGATGTTAGCGCACTGCGAGATGTTGGTAAGCTGTTGGCTTTTCTGAAAGAACCCGATCCGCCGAAAGGCTTCCGTGATTTATTCGATAAGCTGCCGAAATTTAAGCAGGTATTGAATATGCCGACGAAATGCTTAAGCTCAGCCCCGTGTCAGGAGCAAGTCTGGCAGGGTGATGATGTCGATCTTAGCCGAATCCCCGTTATGCACTGCTGGCCAGAGGATGCCGCACCACTTGTGTCTTGGGGGCTGACGGTCACTCGAGGTCCGCATAAAGAGCGGCAGAATCTAGGCATCTATCGCCAACAAGTTTTGGGCAAAAACAAATTAATCATGCGTTGGTTATCCCACCGTGGTGGTGCTTTGGATTACCAGGAGTGGTGCGAAGCACATCCCGGTGAACGCTTCCCGGTTGCCGTTGCCTTGGGGGCAGACCCTGCGACTATTTTGGCCGCCGTTACGCCAGTTCCTGACACCCTGTCTGAATATGCTTTTGCCGGTTTATTACGCGGGCATAAAACGGAAGTGGTGAAGTGTCTTTCCAATGATCTTGAAGTTCCTGCAAGTGCAGAAATTGTATTGGAAGGATATATTGAGCAGGGTGATATGGCTCCGGAAGGTCCTTATGGCGACCACACCGGTTATTACAATGAGATAGACAGTTTCCCTGTATTTACCGTCACACATATTACTCAGCGTAAAGACGCGATCTATCATTCAACCTATACTGGCCGTCCGCCGGATGAACCTGCGGTGATGGGGGTTGCGCTGAATGAAGTCTTTGTCCCTATTTTGCAAAAGCAGTTCCCAGAAATTGTTGATTTCTATCTGCCACCAGAAGGGTGTTCATATCGGCTGGCGGTGGTGACTATCAAAAAACAGTATGCAGGCCATGCCAAACGCGTGATGATGGGCGTTTGGTCGTTTTTACGCCAGTTTATGTATACAAAATTTGTTATTGTTTGTGATGATGATATTAATGCCCGTGATTGGAATGATGTCATTTGGGCGATTACGACCCGAATGGACCCATCCCGCGATACGGTATTGATTGAAAATACACCAATAGATTATTTGGATTTCGCCTCACCGGTTTCCGGTTTAGGATCGAAAATGGGGCTGGACGCCACCAATAAGTGGCCAGCTGAGACCCCGCGTGAATGGGGGCGTCCAATTAAAATGGATGAAGACGTCCGCGCTCGCGTTGATGCTATTTGGGACGAGCTCGCCATTTTCAGTGATAATAAAACCAAACGCTAACCGGCGTTAGATTTTGTCCTTAGTTTTGCATTTGATGACCCGACAGAGGGAAGGCATGACAACTTTAAGCTGTAAAGTAACCTCCGTAGAGGCCATTACCGATACGGTGTACCGGGTGCAATTGGTGCCTGCATCTGCGTTTTCTTTCCGTGCTGGGCAGTATTTGATGGTAGTCATGGACGAGCGTGATAAACGGCCATTTTCTATGGCATCCACGCCGTTGCAGCAAGATTTCATTGAGTTGCATATCGGTGCTTCGGAACTGAATCTGTATGCCATGGCCGTGATGGATCGGATTCTAAAAGAGAAAACCTTAGATGTGGATATTCCGCATGGTGAGGCATGGTTCCGCGAAGGTAGTCATCGTCCGTTGGTGCTGATTGCTGGCGGCACAGGTTTTTCCTATGCGCGTTCAATCTTGTTGGCTGCCTTGGCAGAACAGCCTAACCGTGAAGTGTCTATCTATTGGGGCGGGCGCGAAGCTGTGCATCTCTATGACCTAAGCGAACTGGAAGCACTGTCAATTAAGTATCCACAGTTGAAAGTGATTCCCGTTGTGGAGCAGCCGGAGGAGGGTTGGCGTGGTCGAACCGGAACGGTACTGAGTGCTGTACTGCAAGATTACGGTTCTCTTGCTGAGCAAGATATCTATATTGCTGGCCGTTTTGAGATGGCGAAGATTGCTCGTGAGCGTTTTTGTGCTGAACGTGGCGCGCAAGAAGCCCATATATTTGGTGATGCGTTTGCCTTTATCTAGCTAGAAAATAGATAAAAAAACCCGCCCCTGACAGGCGGGAAAACGGCAACTAAACACCAGGTACAGCGGTTATCAGGGCCTGTATTCAGGCCCTTAATGTTATTTCAGACAAATATGTTCGGAAGCTATACGCGCTCGAAGACAGTAGCGATGCCTTGACCTAAACCGATGCACATGGTGGCCAGACCGAACTGCACGTCGCGGCGCTCCATCAAATTGAGTAACGTAGTAGAAATGCGCGCCCCTGAACAACCCAATGGATGGCCTAATGCAATGGCGCCGCCGTTGAGGTTCACTTTGTCATCCATGCTCTCCAGCAACCCCAAACCCTTCAGACAAGCCAGCGATTGAGCGGCAAAAGCTTCATTTAATTCAAATAAACCAATATCTTCCAGCTTTAGCCCAGCACGTTTTAATGCCAGTTGGCTTGCAGGCACTGGGCCATAACCCATAATTGATGGATCGCAACCCACCACCGCCATTGAGCGAATACGGGCGCGTGGCGTTAAACCCAATGATTTTGCTCGGGATTCGCTCATGATCAGCATGGCAGATGCGCCATCGGAAAGTGCTGATGAGGTGCCAGCTGTCACAGTGCCGTTTACCGGATCAAAGGCGGGGCGCAGCGCAGCCAGACCTGCCAGATTGGTTTCAGGGCGAATAACTTCATCAAAATCAAAGCGTTTCAATATTCCATCGGCATCATGCCCATTGGTGGCGACAATCTCTTTGGCGAAGTGACCAGCTTGAGTAGCAGCATAAGCACGTTGATGAGAGCGGACGGCAAACTCATCTTGTGACTGGCGGCTAATATTGTGAATCTTTGCCAGCATTTCTGCGGTCAACCCCATCATACCGGCGGCTTTAGCGACAGTACGCCCCATGCCAGGATGGAAATCCACGCCGTGATTCATAGGGACGTGGCCCATATGTTCCACGCCACCAATCAAACTCACTTGTGCATCACCCACCATGATAGCTCTGACACCATCATGCAAAGCTTGCATTGATGAACCACACAGGCGGTTAACCGTGACAGCCGGTACGCTGTGCGGGATCTCTGCCAGCAAAGATGCATTGCGGGCGATGTTGAAACCCTGCTCCAGCGTTTGCTGCACACAGCCCCAATAGATATCGTCGATTTCTGCGGCATTCAGCCCCGGATTGCGGCTCAGCACTTCCCGCATTAAATGGGCAGAGAGATCTTCAGCCCGTACTTGGCGATATGCGCCCCCTTTCGAGCGGCCCATCGGTGTACGGACGGCGTCAATAATGACTACGTTTTCCATGTTTTCAGACCTCATGCCGGTTGACTGGTAGAAACATCAAGCAGCGCTGCTGCCACAGGATAATAGCTTTCGTTATGTTCAGCTTTGGCTCTCAGCCCCGCCGGGACGTGATACAACGCACCAAGATGGGTGTAACGCTGGGCCATTTCGACATAATTGGCGCTACCGATGGTATCAAGATAACGGAAGATGCCCCCGTGGAATGGCGGGAAACCAAGGCCGTAAACCAGCGCGATATCCCCTTCGGCTGGGCTGGCAATAATGCCCTCTTCCAGACAACGCACCACTTCATTGATCATCGGGATCATCGTGCGGGCAATAATATTGTCATCGCTGAATTTCTGAGTGGGCTGACTGATTGCTGCCAGCAAGGTATCCACCTGCTCGTCATTTTCTTTACGCGGTTTACCTTTTGCATCCTGCGTATAGCGGTAGAACCCTTGACCGTTCTTCTGACCAAAACGCTGGTTATCAAACATCACATCTACTGCGTCGCGATAATCTTTATTCATTCGATCAGGGAAACCCACCGCCATTACAGCTTGTGCATGGTGCGCGGTATCAATGCCCACCACATCTAACAGATAAGCTGGGCCCATCGGCCAGCCAAACTGTTTTTCCATCACTTTATCAATCTGACGGAAATCGCCGCCATCTCTGACTAACATGCCAAACCCGGCCAAATACGGGAACAATACGCGGTTAACGAAGAAACCTGGGCAATCATTAACCACAATCGGGGTTTTACCCATTTGCGTGGCGTATGCCACTACGGCAGCAATAGTTTTGTCTGAGGTTTTCGCACCACGAATAATCTCAACCAACGGCATCCGATGAACTGGATTAAAGAAGTGCATTCCACAAAAGTTTTCTGGGCGCTGAAGGGATTTCGCCAATTGATCGATCGGAATCGTCGAGGTGTTAGAGGCCAAAACAGCGTCTTCGCTGATCAGCGCTTCTGTTTCTGCCAGCACGGCGGCTTTAATTCTTGGATTTTCTACCACCGCTTCCACGATGAGTTGGGCGCGTTCAATGCCGGTATAATCCAAGGTTGGCTGGATGGTCGCCAAAATATTCGCCATTTTCAGGCCATCAATTTTGCCGCGCTCTAGCTGCTTATTCAGCAACTTAGCGGCCTCATTCATCCCAATGGTCAGAGATTTGTCATTAATATCTTTCATAATGACTGGCACGCCCTTCAATGCCGACTGATAGGCGATCCCACCGCCCATAATCCCGGCACCTAATACTGCGGCTTGTTTTGGCGCGTTGACGCCTTTAGACAGTTTTTTCGCCTGTCCTTTAACATATTGATCGTTTAAGAAAATACCAACCAAAGCACGGGCTTCATTGGATCCGGCCAATGGCACAAAACTATTGGTTTCCAGTTTCAGCGCTTCGGTACGGCCAAATTTTGCCGCGGCTTCGATGGTTTTTACGGCGGTCAGTGGGGCTGGATAGTGTTTCCCGGCCACTTGCATCACCATGCCTTTGGCAATGGTGAAACACATGGCTGCTTCCGTAGGGTTCAGTTTCAGCGGTTCCAGTTTTGGGCGGCGTGCGGCTTGCCAGTCGAGCTTGCCATCAATAGCCTGCTTCAGCATGACCAACGCAGCTTCCGTCAGCTTTTCGGCGGTGACAACCGCATCAACCAGCCCAACTTTTAAGGCGTCTTTGGCAACAATATCTTTGCCCGCAGCGATAATTTCCAGGGCACTGTCCGCACCTAATAAGCGTGGTAAACGCACCGAACCACCAAAGCCCGGCATGATGCCCAGCTTGGTTTCTGGCAGGCCGATTCGAGTTTCCGGCGAGGCAACACGGAAATCTGTGGCGAGAATACATTCACATCCGCCACCCAATGCGTATCCATTGATTGCAGAAATGGTCGGCACCGGTAAGTCTTCCAAACGATTGAAAATATCATTCGCAAAAACCAGCCATTGGTGCAGTTTTTCTGGTGGGGCATTAAACAGAGACAGAAACTCGGTGATATCAGCACCGACAATAAAAGCCGCTTTAGCAGAACGAAGCAACAACCCTTTGAGTTCGCTTTGTTTTTCCAATACAGCCAGGGCTTCACCCAAATTGGCTACGGTTTTGGTATCCAGCTTATTAACTGAACCCGGTGCATCAAACACCAACTCGGCAATGCCGTTTTCTAGCCAGTGAAGCTGTAATGTTTCGCTTTGGTAGAGCATATCTATCTCCTGAATAAGCGCATGTGATCTGGTATGACCAGATATTCAGGAAGTGTGGATATTTTGTTAATGAATTGCAAATAAGAGATTGATTTTTTGCAGTGAAGATCACAGTCAATCGGATGGGTTAATTGATTTTCATCAATTTTATTCGAGGCGTCTCGAGGGGCTGAAAAACGGGTTTATTGCCTACTTGCGATCGGGTCGCCGCGTCAGTTATTTTGGATATCGCTGTTATCACGTCATGGAATGAGTGTCGGTGAAACATGGCTTCGGTGACTATGATAAGATTAAAAAATTAAGTTCTAATAGCGAAGGGTACTGTGATGGAAACGCTGGCTTCTTTATATAACGAACATTTATCCACCCTACAACAGCGCACCCGCGATGTGCTGGAGCGTCATCAGTTAGATGCTTTACTGATTCATTCTGGTGAATTACAACGAATTTTCCTCGATGACCGTGATTATCCTTTTAAAGCAAACGCGCAGTTCAAGGCCTGGGTACCTGTCACTCAAGTTCCAAATTGCTGGTTATGGGTAGATGGGGTTAATACTCCAAAGTTATGGTTTTATTCTCCAGTAGATTATTGGCATTGTGTCGAGCCATTGCCGGACAGCTTCTGGACGAAGGCTATTGATATCCAGCCGTTAACGAATGCGGATGACATTGCACAGCAATTACCGGTGCAGCGTGAACGGGTGGCCTACATTGGGTATGCCCAACAACGTGCTCAGGCATTGGGATTCAGTGCCGAAAACATCAATCCACAACCGGTGTTGGACTACCTTCATTTCTACCGCTCGTATAAAACGGATTACGAACTGGCGTGCATGCGTGAAGCGCAAAAGACAGCTGTTGTTGGACATCGTGCGGCTCATGAAGCATTCCAGTCTGGCATGAGTGAGTTTGATATCAACCTGGCGTATCTGATGGCGACCGGTCATCGTGATACTGATGTACCTTACGATAATATCGTTGCACTGAATGAACACTCAGCGGTACTTCACTACACCACGTTACAGCATCAGCCTCCGGCAGAAATGCGTAGTTTCCTCATGGATGCGGGTGCTGAATACAACGGCTATGCTGCCGACCTAACACGCACCTATGCCGCAGACAGTGACAGTGATTTTGCTGCATTAATTAAAGACCTGAATACAGAACAACTCGAACTGATCAAAACCATTAAAAGTGGTGAACGCTACACCGATTATCATGTTCAGATGCATCAGCGTATTGCCAAGCTGCTGCGTACTCATCATCTGGTGACGGGTATCAGCGAAGAGGCGATGGTTGAGCAAGGCATCACTTGTCCATTCCTACCGCACGGCTTGGGGCATCCGCTTGGATTACAAGTGCATGATACTGCTGGTTTTATGCAGGATGATAAAGGTACCCACCTTAGTGCGCCATCCAAGTATCCTTACCTGCGTTGCACGCGAATTCTGCAACCACGTATGGTACTGACTATCGAGCCCGGCCTTTACTTTATTGAGTCTCTGCTGACACCGTGGCGTGCTGGGGAGTTCAGTAAGCATTTCAATTGGGAACGTATTGATGCGCTGAAGCCTTATGGTGGTATACGTATAGAGGACAATATTGTTATTCACGATAATCGGGTTGAGAATATGACGCGTGATCTGAAATTAGCCTGATGCAGCCTTATCTGATACCTGCCGCTCTGGTGTCAATCAGCGAAGAGATCAAAAAAAGTCGTTTCATCACCTTACTGGCACATACCTGTGGAGTGAGTGAAGCGAAAGATTTTATTCAGCAGGTTAAGCAACAACATCCAACTGCCCGGCATCACTGCTGGGCTTTTGTTGCGGGTAAGCCGACGGATTCACAGCAATTAGGTTTTTCCGATGATGGAGAGCCATCTGGCACTGCGGGTAAACCTATACTGGCCCAGTTGATGGGCAGCGGTATTGGTGAAATAACCGCAGTCGTCGTGCGCTATTATGGCGGCATCAAGCTAGGAACGGGCGGGCTGGTAAAGGCTTACGGTAGCGGCGTTCAACAGGCGTTAAAACAGATCGAAGTAAAATATAAAGTCCCGCAGGTAGAATATACTTTGCAATGTGACTACGCGCAGCTTGCCATGGTCGAAACACTATTACAGCAGGTTGAAGGCCAGATTTTACGGAGTGAATACGCGGAACTCGTGATACTTCATCTCTCTTTGCCAGCAACTCAAGCCAGTCAGGTCGGGGATAAATTGCGTGATCTCAGTCGTGGTACGTTGCAATTGACGCCCATTTCGCAATAATCCCCATCCAAGTGAATTGCTAAGGAACGTGCCGGAATGCATTTTCGTGCCATAACCCGTATTGTTGGTCTGCTGGTCATATTATTCTCCGGAACAATGTTCATTCCCGGACTGGTAGCCTTAATCTATCGTGATGGTGCCGGCCGTGCCTTCAGCGAAACCTTTTTTGTTGCCCTGTCGATAGGTCTTTTGCTCTGGCTACCGAACCGAAAACAGAAGCATGAGCTCAAGCCCCGTGAGGGCTTTCTTATTGTGGTACTTTTCTGGACGGTATTGGGCAGTGTGGGGGCATTACCTTTCCTATTCTCAGAACGGCCAAATCTTTCACTCACTGATGCATTCTTTGAATCATTCTCTGGGCTGACCACTACCGGTGCGACTACTTTGGTGGGATTGGATTCATTACCCAAAGCCATTCTGTTCTATCGGCAAATGTTGCAATGGCTCGGTGGTATGGGGATCATTGTGTTGGCGGTGGCTATCCTGCCTATTTTGGGGGTAGGGGGTATGCAGCTCTACCGGGCAGAAATGCCCGGTCCGCTGAAAGACAATAAAATGCGGCCCCGAATCGCTGAAACAGCGAAAACGCTCTGGCTCATCTATGTCTTACTGACTATTGCTTGTGCGCTTTCTCTATGGGGGGCGGGGATGTCAGTGTTTGATGCTATCTCTCACAGCTTCTCGACTATAGCCATTGGCGGCTTCTCAACCCATGACGCCAGTATCGGCTATTTCAACAGCCCCACCATTAACACTATTATTGGTATTTTCTTGCTGATTTCTGGTTGTAACTTTGGTCTGCATTTTGCGGTTCTGAGTGGTCGCAGTTTGAAAGTTTATTGGCGCGATCCCGAATTCCGTATGTTTATCTTTGTACAATTGACGCTGGTTATCGTTTGTACCTTGGTACTTTGGCAACATAATGTGTACAAATCGGGGATGGAAACCTTAAATCAGGCATTCTTCCAAGTGGTCTCCATGGCGACAACTGCGGGCTTCACGACCGACAGCATTTCTAAGTGGCCGCTGTTCCTACCGATACTCTTATTATGTTCTGCTTTTATCGGGGGATGTGCGGGATCCACTGGGGGCGGTTTGAAAGTTATCCGCATCCTGCTGCTTTATCTGCAAGGCTCGCGTGAACTAAAAAGGTTAGTCCACCCGAATGCGGTTTATACCATCAAACTGGGGAGGCGGGCGTTACCGGAACGGATACTGGAAGCGGTTTGGGGATTCTTCTCAGCTTATGCATTGGTTTTCATCATCAGTATGTTGGCGATCATCGCAACCGGAGTTGATGAGTTCTCAGCCTTTGCTGCTGTCACTGCAACGCTTAACAATCTCGGGCCAGGTCTGGGAGTCGTTGCTGATAACTTCACTTCTATGAATCCGGCGGCTAAATGGATATTAGTGATAACGATGTTGTTTGGCCGATTGGAAGTCTTCACCTTGCTAGTGCTTTTCACCCCAACATTCTGGCGAGAGTAATTCTGCATAAGGAACATTGCTTTGAACGTACTGATACTCTTCTCTAGCCGAGATGGCCAAACACATGCAATCGCTTCTTATATAGCTAAGCAATTATCGGCGACGGCGACTTGTGAAATACAGGACCTGTCTCAGGTTGGACAAATCGACTTGAACCAATATCAACAAGTCATGATTGGCGCATCTGTGCGTTATGGACACTTCAGTCCGGTATTGAGTAAATTCGTTAGCAAACACGTCGAACAGCTAAATCAAATGCCGAGTGCCTTTTTTGCGGTAAATCTGACAGCACGTAAGCCAGAAAAGCGTTCTCCACAAACGAATGCCTATGTGCGCAAGTTCTTACTCAGTACACCTTGGCAACCCACGCTCTGTACAGTATTTGCGGGTGCTCTCCGCTATCCTCGTTATCGCTGGATAGATAGGGTGATGATTCAACTGATTATGCGAATGACTGGCGGAGAAACCGATACAAGTAAAGAAGTTGAATATACCGATTGGCAACAAGTAAGCAGTTTTACTCAGGATTTCTCGGCACTACAGTACGAAAAATAGCAATACCGCTGATTATCACAGCAAATCGTTGAAATAAAACACGGTTGAAAAGTTTTTTCAAATTAGGGGTTGCAGCCTGTCAGGAACTCCCTATAATGCGCCTCCACTGACCGGGAACAACGAAACATACTTCGCCGGGTCAGGAAGAGAAAAGAACGCGTTTGAGTTCGAAAGAAATCAAATAAAACCTTGACTCTTCAGCGGGAAAGCGTATTATCTGCCTCCCGCGTTACCGTAAGATTCGCTGAAAGGCAAACGGGTAACGAACGCTCTTTAACAATTTATCAGACAATCTGTGTGGGCACTCGCAAGACGATATCGAAGCCTGTTTCGACAGGCAGAAGAAATATCAAAGTCTTGAAGAGTGACCAAAGCAGTACACATTTGAACTTCGGTTCGAATGCATATTTGCAGAAAGTAATCTTTGAGCATCGCTATGTTAACTCATAGCAAATCAAACAAATCTTAAATTGAAGAGTTTGATCATGGCTCAGATTGAACGCTGGCGGCAGGCCTAACACATGCAAGTCGAGCGGCAGCGGGGAGTAGTTTACTACTCTGCCGGCGAGCGGCGGACGGGTGAGTAATGTCTGGGGATCTGCCTGATGGAGGGGGATAACTACTGGAAACGGTAGCTAATACCGCATGACCTCGCAAGAGCAAAGTGGGGGACCTTCGGGCCTCACGCCATCGGATGAACCCAGATGGGATTAGCTAGTAGGTGAGGTAATGGCTCACCTAGGCGACGATCCCTAGCTGGTCTGAGAGGATGACCAGCCACACTGGAACTGAGACACGGTCCAGACTCCTACGGGAGGCAGCAGTGGGGAATATTGCACAATGGGCGCAAGCCTGATGCAGCCATGCCGCGTGTGTGAAGAAGGCCTTCGGGTTGTAAAGCACTTTCAGCGAGGAGGAAGGCAGTCGTGTTAATAGCACGATTGATTGACGTTACTCGCAGAAGAAGCACCGGCTAACTCCGTGCCAGCAGCCGCGGTAATACGGAGGGTGCAAGCGTTAATCGGAATTACTGGGCGTAAAGCGCACGCAGGCGGTTTGTTAAGTCAGATGTGAAATCCCCGCGCTTAACGTGGGAACTGCATTTGAAACTGGCAAGCTAGAGTCTTGTAGAGGGGGGTAGAATTCCAGGTGTAGCGGTGAAATGCGTAGAGATCTGGAGGAATACCGGTGGCGAAGGCGGCCCCCTGGACAAAGACTGACGCTCAGGTGCGAAAGCGTGGGGAGCAAACAGGATTAGATACCCTGGTAGTCCACGCTGTAAACGATGTCGACTTGGAGGTTGTGCCCTTGAGGCGTGGCTTCCGGAGCTAACGCGTTAAGTCGACCGCCTGGGGAGTACGGCCGCAAGGTTAAAACTCAAATGAATTGACGGGGGCCCGCACAAGCGGTGGAGCATGTGGTTTAATTCGATGCAACGCGAAGAACCTTACCTACTCTTGACATCCACGGAATTTAGCAGAGATGCTTAAGTGCCTTCGGGAACCGTGAGACAGGTGCTGCATGGCTGTCGTCAGCTCGTGTTGTGAAATGTTGGGTTAAGTCCCGCAACGAGCGCAACCCTTATCCTTTGTTGCCAGCACGTAATGGTGGGAACTCAAGGGAGACTGCCGGTGACAAACCGGAGGAAGGTGGGGATGACGTCAAGTCATCATGGCCCTTACGAGTAGGGCTACACACGTGCTACAATGGCAGATACAAAGTGAAGCGAACTCGCGAGAGCAAGCGGACCACATAAAGTCTGTCGTAGTCCGGATTGGAGTCTGCAACTCGACTCCATGAAGTCGGAATCGCTAGTAATCGTAGATCAGAATGCTACGGTGAATACGTTCCCGGGCCTTGTACACACCGCCCGTCACACCATGGGAGTGGGTTGCAAAAGAAGTAGGTAGCTTAACCTTCGGGAGGGCGCTTACCACTTTGTGATTCATGACTGGGGTGAAGTCGTAACAAGGTAACCGTAGGGGAACCTGCGGTTGGATCACCTCCTTACCTAACGATACGCATTGCGTAGTGTCCACACAGATTGTCTGATGAATGTAATGAGCAAGAGCACCTGTTGATGTCGTGAGTTTCGACTCATGCTGACGCGAACGGTTAGATTTCGGTTTAATCGGTACTTCGTGTCCCCATCGTCTAGAGGCCTAGGACACTGCCCTTTCACGGCTGTAACAGGGGTTCGAATCCCCTTGGGGACGCCAATCCGATAATGTGTGAAAGACATTATCACTGAATATCTTAAAGATGACTTTAACGAGTCGTGTTTAAGATATTGCTCTTTAACAATCTGGAACAAGCTGAAAATTGAAACAATGCAGCTGAAACTTATCTCTCCGTAGATGTACTGAGATGAGGAGTAACCTGTATTAGAGTCTCTCAAATAATCACAGCGCAAGATGTCTGTAAAGACACCTTCGGGTTGTGAGGTTAAGCGACTAAGCGTACACGGTGGATGCCTAGGCAGTCAGAGGCGATGAAGGGCGTGCTAATCTGCGAAAAGCGTCGGTAAGCTGATATGAAGCGTGACAACCGACGATACCCGAATGGGGAAACCCAGTGCAATTCGTTGCACTATTGCATGGTGAATACATAGCCATGCAAGGCGAACCGGGGGAACTGAAACATCTAAGTACCCCGAGGAAAAGAAATCAACCGAGATTCCCCCAGTAGCGGCGAGCGAACGGGGAAGAGCCCAGAGTCTGAATCAGTTTATGTGTTAGTGGAAGCGTCTGGAAAGTCGCACGGTACAGGGTGATAGTCCCGTACACAAAAATGCATATTCTGTGAACTCGATGAGTAGGGCGGGACACGTGACATCCTGTCTGAATATGGGGGGACCATCCTCCAAGGCTAAATACTCCTGACTGACCGATAGTGAACCAGTACCGTGAGGGAAAGGCGAAAAGAACCCCGGCGAGGGGAGTGAAATAGAACCTGAAACCGTGTACGTACAAGCAGTGGGAGCACCTTCGTGGTGTGACTGCGTACCTTTTGTATAATGGGTCAGCGACTTATATTTTGTAGCAAGGTTAACCGAATAGGGGAGCCGTAGGGAAACCGAGTCTTAACTGGGCGTCTAGTTGCAAGGTATAGACCCGAAACCCGGTGATCTAGCCATGGGCAGGTTGAAGGTTGGGTAACACTAACTGGAGGACCGAACCGACTAATGTTGAAAAATTAGCGGATGACTTGTGGCTGGGGGTGAAAGGCCAATCAAACCGGGAGATAGCTGGTTCTCCCCGAAAGCTATTTAGGTAGCGCCTCGTGAACTCATCTTCGGGGGTAGAGCACTGTTTCGGCTAGGGGGTCATCCCGACTTACCAAACCGATGCAAACTCCGAATACCGAAGAATGTTATCACGGGAGACACACGGCGGGTGCTAACGTCCGTCGTGAAGAGGGAAACAACCCAGACCGCCAGCTAAGGTCCCAAAGTCATGGTTAAGTGGGAAACGATGTGGGAAGGCACAGACAGCCAGGATGTTGGCTTAGAAGCAGCCATCATTTAAAGAAAGCGTAATAGCTCACTGGTCGAGTCGGCCTGCGCGGAAGATGTAACGGGGCTAAACCATGCACCGAAGCTGCGGCAGCGACACTTAGGTGTTGTTGGGTAGGGGAGCGTTCTGTAAGCCGTTGAAGGTGACCTGTGAGGGTTGCTGGAGGTATCAGAAGTGCGAATGCTGACATAAGTAACGATAATGCGGGTGAAAAACCCGCACGCCGGAAGACCAAGGGTTCCTGTCCAACGTTAATCGGGGCAGGGTGAGTCGACCCCTAAGGCGAGGCTGAAAAGCGTAGTCGATGGGAAACAGGTTAATATTCCTGTACTTGGTGTTACTGCGAAGGGGGGACGGAGAAGGCTAGGCTAGCCGGGCGACGGTTGTCTCGGTTTAAGCATGTAGGCGGAGTGACTTGGTAAATCCGGTTGCTTATCAACGCTGAGGTGTGATGACGATGCACTACGGTGCAGAAGTAGTTGATGCCAAGCTTCCAGGAAAAGCCTCTAAGCATCAGGTAACATTAAATCGTACCCCAAACCGACACAGGTGGTCAGGTAGAGAATACTCAGGCGCTTGAGAGAACTCGGGTGAAGGAACTAGGCAAAATGGTGCCGTAACTTCGGGAGAAGGCACGCTGGCATTAGGTAAAGAGACTTGCTCTCGGCGCCGAAGCCAGTCGCAGATACCAGCTGGCTGCAACTGTTTAATAAAAACACAGCACTGTGCAAACACGAAAGTGGACGTATACGGTGTGACGCCTGCCCGGTGCTGGAAGGTTAATTGATGGGGTCAGCCTTACGGCGAAGCTCTTGATCGAAGCCCCAGTAAACGGCGGCCGTAACTATAACGGTCCTAAGGTAGCGAAATTCCTTGTCGGGTAAGTTCCGACCTGCACGAATGGCGTAATGATGGCCAGGCTGTCTCCACCCGAGACTCAGTGAAATTGAACTCGCTGTGAAGATGCAGTGTACCCGCGGCAAGACGGAAAGACCCCGTGAACCTTTACTATAGCTTGACACTGAACATTGAGCCTTGATGTGTAGGATAGGTGGGAGGCATTGAAGTGTGGACGCCAGTCTGCATGGAGCCAACCTTGAAATACCACCCTTTAATGTTTGATGTTCTAACTCGGCCCCGTAATCCGGGGTGAGGACAGTGTCTGGTGGGTAGTTTGACTGGGGCGGTCTCCTCCCAAAGAGTAACGGAGGAGCACGAAGGTTAGCTAATCACGGTCGGACATCGTGAGGTTAGTGCAAAGGCATAAGCTAGCTTGACTGCGAGAGTGACGGCTCGAGCAGGTACGAAAGTAGGTCTTAGTGATCCGGTGGTTCTGAATGGAAGGGCCATCGCTCAACGGATAAAAGGTACTCCGGGGATAACAGGCTGATACCGCCCAAGAGTTCATATCGACGGCGGTGTTTGGCACCTCGATGTCGGCTCATCACATCCTGGGGCTGAAGTAGGTCCCAAGGGTATGGCTGTTCGCCATTTAAAGTGGTACGCGAGCTGGGTTTAGAACGTCGTGAGACAGTTCGGTCCCTATCTGCCGTGGGCGTTGGAAGATTGAGAGGGGCTGCTCCTAGTACGAGAGGACCGGAGTGGACGAATCACTGGTGTTCGGGTTGTCATGCCAATGGCATTGCCCGGTAGCTAAATTCGGAAGAGATAACCGCTGAAAGCATCTAAGCGGGAAACTTGCCTCGAGATGAGTCTTCCCTGGGGCTTTAAGCCCCCTGAAGGAACGTTAAAGACTATGACGTTGATAGGCTGGGTGTGTAAGTGCAGCGATGCATTGAGCTAACCAGTACTAATGATCCGTGAGGCTTAACCTTACAACACCAAAGGTGTTTTTGATATTTGAGACAAAATCGAGTGAAACGATTTTGAGCGCCGTGAGTGGCGAACCCGAAGGGGTGAGTATCGGTATGATACATATACTCTTGATTTTCAGCGAAGTTCCGAGATTGAGCTAATTGGTTTAGTATTTTGATACTGAACGGGTTGGTTAAAACAGAATTTGCCTGGCGGCCATAGCGCGGTGGTCCCACCTGATCCCATGCCGAACTCAGAAGTGAAACGCCGTAGCGCCGATGGTAGTGTGGGGTCTCCCCATGCGAGAGTAGGACACTGCCAGGCATCAAATAAACAAAACAGGCTACCCTAACGGGTGGCCTTTTTTGTTTATGGGTTCTAACAGCGAGCGACTGGAGCATGACATGCGACAAACTGCGAATGCAGTTTGGACAGCGTCTGCGCTGGCCCCATTGGCATACTGCTGGCCTCTCGAAAGAGTCAAACTCATTCTTTCTTTTAGTTTTTCCCCATTTTTATCGTCCACGCCACAGAAAATAACCTTTATTTCTTTAAAATCACTCAGTCTGAAATTGGAACGATGTTTTGATTGTGAGGTTTGAATGAATGCAGGTCTCTTCGTACGCACTTTCGCACTATCTGCAATACTTGCCGCGACAACAGTGCAGGCGAGTTCAGTGACACATCAAAAAGAAGCCATTACCGAAAACAATCTCCCCGTTTTCTACCCGCAGTTAAAAAAATAGATGACATACCAAAGCTCATGGCTCGCCGGAAAATATACAGATTTCGCGCTATGGAAAAATGATACCCGAAAAATCCTCCGACAAGCATTGCTCACCCCCGACTCAACAATTGCGTTTGCCGCAGAGAAGATAGATCAGCAAGATCGTGGGAGTTATGTCGCTGAAAAAGTAGCATTAAATATCACGGATGAAAGCCGTGTTCAGGGGTTGCTGTTAACCCCTAAACGGAAAGGCCCTCATCCGGCGATTGTTCTGCTGCATGATCACGGCTCTAAGTTTGATATTGGTAAAGAGAAAATGATCCGCCCTTGGGGGAATAGCGCGCAATTGGCCTCTGCGCAGGCGTGGTCAGATAAGTTTTTTAGCGGTAAGTTTGTCGGCGATGAATTAGCAAAACGTGGCTATGTTGTGCTCTCCATTGATGCTATTGGCTGGGGTGATAGAGGCCCGATGAGCTATGAGCAGCAGCAGGCTTTAGCCAGTAATTTCTTTAACCTCGGCCGCTCATTAGCTGGCAATATGGCTTATGAGGATATGCGGACGGTTGATTTTCTGGCGACACTCCCATCGGTTGATCGCCAACGTATTGGGGCACTCGGTTTCTCTATGGGGGCTTACCGCGCATGGCAACTGGCAGCACTGTCAGATAAGGTGGCCGCAACCGCAGCCATATCTTGGTTTGGCAACTATCAAGGTCTGATGACGCCTGGCAACAATGTACTGCGCGGACAGTCAGCTTTCTACATGCTGCATCCCGGTATCGCCAATAAGTTGGATTTTCCTGATATTGCCAGCTTAGCGGCACCAAAACCGATGCTGCTCTTTAACGGTGGAAAAGACAAATTATTCCCGTCGGAAGCAGTCGAGCAGGCTTACGGTAAAGCCCATGCAATCTGGCGTTCGCAGAACGCGGAGTCGCGGCTGGTCACTCGCAGTTGGCCGGATCTTGGGCATGTATTTTACCAAGAGCAGCAAGATGTGGTTTTCCCGTGGTTGGACCGTTGGCTCAAGCCATAAAAAAAGGCCCCGAGGGGCCTTTGTCACTCTAAACGCTATCAGTGAGAGCTGCTCTGTGATGCGCCCAAACCTGTTTGTGAACGAACAAACTGAGCTTTGAAGCGCAGACGCTCTTGCTGACCTGCTTCTGAAGTATCGGTGACCGAGAAGAACCAGATCCCGACGAACGCCACTATCATTGAGAATAATGCAGGGTATTCATACGGATAGATTGGTTTTGCATGCCCCAGAATCGTTACCCAGATGGTTGGGCCTAAAATCATCAGGATAACTGCGGTCAATAGCCCTAACCAGCCGCCAATCATGGCACCACGGGTGGTCAGTTTTTCCCAATACATGGAGATGAAAATAATAGGGAAGTTACAGCTGGCTGCAATAGAGAATGCCAAACCGACCATGAAGGCAATATTCTGTTTTTCAAACAGAATCCCTAAACCAATAGCCACAAATCCTAACACCACGACCGTGATTTTTGAGACTTTTAACTCATCGCGCTCATTCGCTTTACCGTTCTTAATCACACTTGCGTAAAGGTCATGGGAAACCGCCGATGCACCTGCTAATGTCAGTCCGGCGACGACGGCGAGAATGGTCGCAAAGGCTACCGCTGAGATAAAGCCTAAGAAGAAGCTGCCGCCAACGGCATCAGCCAGATGGACTGCCGCCATATTGTTACCGCCTAGCAATGCACCTGCTGCATCTTTAAATGCGGGATTCGGGCCAACCAATAGGATCGCACCAAACCCGATAATGAAGGTTAAGATGTAGAAGTAGCCGATAAAGCCAGTGGCGTAGAACACACTTTTACGGGCCTCTTTCGCATCACTTACCGTAAAGAAGCGCATCAGGATGTGAGGTAAACCGGCCGTACCAAACATCAATGCCAGACCAAGCGATAGCGCTGATATTGGGTCAGAGACCAATCCGCCAGGGCTCATGATTGCCAAGCCTTTAGGGTGAACTTTGACAGCTTCGCTAAATAGCGTATTGAAGTTGAAGTTAACGGACTTCATGACCATAAGGGCCATAAATGATGCACCAGCCAACAACATGACCGCTTTGATTATCTGTACCCATGTCGTCGCCAACATGCCACCAAACAGCACATACAGCACCATCAGGATGCCAACGAGCACCACTGCGACATGGTAGTTCAGGCCAAATAGCAGCTGAATCAACTTACCTGCACCTACCATTTGGGCGATCAGATATAAGGCAACTACCACTAATGAACCACAGGCGGATAAGGTCCGGATGGGCTTTTGTTTCAATCGATAAGAAGCCACATCGGCAAAGGTATAGCGGCCTAGATTACGCAGACGCTCCGCGATTAAGAATAGAATGATTGGCCAGCCGATTAAGAACCCGATGGAGTAAATCAAACCATCGTAGCCGGAAGTATAAACTAACGCAGAAATGCCGAGGAACGATGCTGCCGACATAAAATCACCGGCGATTGCCAGGCCATTTTGGAAGCCGGTAATCCGCCCACCTGCGGTGTAATAATCTTGTCGGGAGCGGGTCCGTTTTGACGCCCAGTAGGTGATATACAGTGTCGCGCCGACAAACAGAACGAACATGATGATCGCCTGAATATTCAGCGGTTGGCGATGAACTTCGCCAGTAATTGCATCTGCCTGTGACAGCGCAGGCAGAGCCAGTAAGGAAAGTGCGGACCAATGGCGGATCTTCATTGCTTCACCTCGCGAAGAATTTCTGCCGTCAGACGGTCAAACTCGCCATTAGCACGAATTACGTAAATGCCAGTAAGAACAAAAGAAATAACAATCAGCCCTACACCAACGGGAATACCGCGAGTAATGCTGGATCCGGCATAGAGCGGGGTGCCGAGCCATTGTGGTTCGAAAGCAATTAGGAAAATGAAGCCGACATACAGCGCCAAAGTAATCAGCGAAAGTAGCCAAGCAAAGCGACCACGCTTTTGCACCAACTCTTTGAAACGCGGGTTATTTTCAATCTCTTGATAAATGCTGTCATTCATCAGAGTTTCTCCTTTGAGGCATTAATTAAGGTTGCCGCCCGCAGGCGGCACAATTTACGACGGTGTTTGCATTGATTGTTTTTCTTCCAGTAATTTGTCCACAACACTCGGATCGGCCAGCGTAGAGGTATCTCCTAAGTTGCTGGTATCCCCTGCCGCAATTTTACGGAGAATCCGACGCATGATTTTGCCGGAGCGAGTTTTTGGCAGCGAATCCGTCCAGTGCAGAATATCCGGTGTGGCGATCGGGCCGATCTCTTTGCGTACCCAGTTACGAACCTCGGTATACAGCTCTGGTGTTGGCTCTTCCCCGTGATTTAGGGTGATATAGGCATAGATAGCCTGCCCTTTGATGCTGTGTGGAACCCCAACAACTGCGGCTTCGGCAATTTTTGGGTGAGCGACTAAGGCTGATTCAATCTCGGCGGTGCCTAAGCGGTGGCCTGAAACGTTCAGCACGTCATCAACTCGGCCGGTGATCCAGTAGTAGCCATCTTCGTCACGGCGAGCGCCATCACCGCTGAAATACATGCCTTTAAAGGTGGAGAAGTAGGTTTGTTCGAAACGATCATGATCGCCAAACAGGGTTCTGGCCTGACCCGGCCAAGAGTCCGTGATGACCAGATTGCCTTCTGCCAAACCTTCCAGCGGATTGCCCAGATTGTCGACGATCGCGGGTTGTACCCCAAAGAATGGGCGAGTCGCGGAACCGGCTTTCAACTCAGTCGCTCCCGGTAGCGGGGTTATCATGAAACCGCCGGTTTCAGTCTGCCACCAGGTATCGACAATCGGACATTTGCTGTTGCCGATCTTGTTGTAATACCACTCCCAAGCTTCTGGGTTGATAGGTTCACCTACCGAGCCCATGATGCGCAGTGAATCGCGCTTGGTTCCTTCTATAGCTTTATCACCTTCCGCCATCAGGGCGCGAATGGCGGTTGGGGCGGTATACAGAATATTGACCTGATGCTTATCGATAACTTGACCCAAGCGATTGACGCCCGGATAGTTCGGTACACCTTCAAACATCAGTGTAATCGCGCCACAAGCCAATGGGCCATAGAGCAGATAACTGTGGCCGGTCACCCAGCCGACGTCGGCGGTGCACCAGTAGATATCGCCGGGGTGGTAATCGAAAACATACTTAAAGGTCAGCGCGGCATAAACCAGATAACCGCCAGTGCTATGTAATACCCCTTTCGGTTTGCCCGTAGAGCCGGAGGTATAAAGGATAAACAGCGGATCTTCGGCGCTCATCTCCTCTGCAGGGCAGTCGGCGGAGGCATCTTTAATCAGGTCATGCCACCACAAGTCCCGCCCATCTTTCCAATAGCTGGCATTACCGGTGCGCTGGAATACGACCACATTTTTGATACTGGTGATGGCTGGATTTTTCAGTGCTTCATCGACATTTTTTTTCAGTGGAATTGCACGACCAGCACGGATGCCTTCGTCGGCAGTAATCACCAATTTTGAGTTAGAGTCGATGATGCGGCCAGCGACGGCATCAGGTGAGAATCCACCAAAAATAACAGAGTGCACTGCGCCAATACGTGCGCAAGCCAGCATGGCAACAGCGGCTTCTGGCACCATCGGCATATAGATAGCCACCACATCACCTTTTTTGATGCCCAGTTTTTTCAGCGCATTGGCAAACTGGCAGACATCATGGTGAAGTTGCTTATAAGTGACGGTTTTTGACTGGTTAGGATCATCACCTTCCCAGATAATCGCGGTTTGATCGCCACGTTCAGCCAAATGGCGGTCAAGGCAGTTAGCTGCCAGATTTAGCGTACCGTCTTCAAACCAGCGGATGCTCACATGGCCGGGGTCAAAGGAGGTGTTTTTTACCGTGGTATACGGCTTAATCCAATCAATAATCTTGCCATGTTCACCCCAGAATTCATCCGGGTTTTGCACCGATTGTTGATAGTATTGGTGATATTGTTCTGGGTTTATCAGGGCATGCGCTGCAATTGCAGTTGGAATAGGGTGTTTATGTATTTGGCTCATAATAGTTCTCCTTGAGATTGTTAATAATATGTCAATCAAAGGTTAATTATAGTGCGAGAGGACGTTTTGTTTCTTTTTTGGGCGACAGATCACGCATAAAAGATGTTGATTTAGAGACTTACTTAACGTGCTGCGTGGTGAATCGATATCTTAATGATAGGAGAGAGACATTGAGGCCATGCAATAAAGGAAAGAAATGTGCTCATCAGCTCATTTCTGGTGTGAAAGGGAGATATTCAAGCGCATGTATAATCTAGAGAAATAACGTAGCGTTATTAATGCAATCTAATGCAACTGGCTAACCAAAAAATAGAAATTAAATTTACAACAGTGGAGTCAGACTATTTTAATATCGGATGGTAATTAAAGTGAGATATATATTCCAGAGGAGAATATGGGCATAGAAATAAAAAATGAATAACATAACTATGAATTTTTATATTTTCCTATTTTAGGTCAATTTCATTCTATGCTTTGAAAAAAACATGACTCTGGTTGTAAAATATCTAAAATGAGCGGAGACTTATGATAGTTGAATTTAACAAAGCAGAAACACAATGCGTCAAAAAATAGAACATAAATAGGATTATTCTTGTCAATTAATTTAGTTTGTTTTTTATACTGACGCACCAAGCTATTATTTGCCATTAAGTCATTTTACTTTTTTAATAACAATTATTTACTGCATCTTGACCGATTTTTTGCCTGATATTATATCTCGACCCGATGTGGGCTTGATGTAAACAAGACTTGCAGAAGTGTGTCCAAAAATGATACTGATTTATAACGTGGACGGCTGGCGGGAGGCCGTACCATAAGCTCCATCAACTATAGCCCCGTATTTAATGATTAAGTATTCCATTTGAAATGCTTGGTAACTTGCATTTCATGGCATGCTTTGAGGGATTTTTAGGGTATGAAAAGTGTAAAAATAGGTCTGGCCTGGCAAATACTCATTGCGCTGGTATTAGGTATTTTGGTTGGTGCGATTCTGCATAATCAAATTGAGTCCAGAGAGTGGTTAGTCAGTAACGTTTTAAGTCCGGCGGGCGATATATTTATCCGCTTAATTAAAATGATTGTTGTCCCCATTGTTATTTCAACCCTGATCGTAGGGATTGCCGGTGTGGGTGATGCGAAGAAACTCGGGCGCATTGGTCTAAAAACCATCATCTATTTTGAAGTTATTACAACCGTCGCTATTATTGTCGGGATCACCTTAGCGAATGTATTCCAGCCGGGACATGGCATTGATATGTCGGCACTGACCGTGGTGGATATCTCCCAGTATGAAAAAACCACCGAACAAGTACAAAGTGGCAGCCACAGTCTGGTGAGTACCATTTTGTCGCTGATCCCTGCGAACGTCTTTGCCTCTATGGCGAAAGGCGATATGTTGCCGATTATTTTCTTCTCAGTGTTGTTTGGTTTAGGGCTATCTTCATTGCCAAAAGAAACCAAAGAACCACTGTTGAATGTGTTTAAAGCTGTTTCAGAAAGCATGTTCAAAGTCACCCACATGATAATGCGCTATGCGCCTATTGGGGTGTTTGGCTTGATTTCGGTGACTGTGGCCAATTTTGGATTTGCCTCACTTATTCCTCTCGCCAAACTGGTTATTCTGGTTTATGCCGCCATTCTCTTCTTTGCGTTAGTGGTACTGGGTACCGTGGCAAGATTGTGTAAATTGCGCATTTGGACATTAATTCGAATCCTAAAGGATGAGCTGATTCTGGCCTATTCTACGGCCAGCTCTGAAACAGTATTGCCGCGAATTATTGAGAAAATGGAAGCTTATGGCGCACCTAAATCCATCACCAGTTTTGTGGTGCCGACAGGTTATTCATTTAACCTCGATGGCTCTACGCTATACCAAAGTATTGCGGCCATCTTTATTGCCCAGTTGTACGGTATTGAACTCTCTATCGGACAAGAAATTATTCTGGTGCTGACCTTAATGGTGACATCAAAAGGCATTGCCGGTGTTCCTGGGGTATCTTTTGTTGTCTTACTGGCAACATTAGGCAGCGTGGGGATTCCATTGGAAGGTTTGGCCTTTATTGCCGGTGTGGACCGTATTCTGGATATGGCCCGAACGGCGCTGAATGTGGTGGGTAACGCGTTAGCAGTGCTGGTTATCGCCAAGTGGGAACACCAGTTTGACCATAAGAAAGCCAAGGCCTATGAAAAAGCGCTGTTTGCACCGAAGCAGACACCTGTTAGCCAAGGCTAATATCAGGCACGCTTCAGTCAATGAATCATTGATTCATTAAGATTCGCACGATACTGCTCGGCAATGAGCCCCCTATCAGAGCAATACTGATAGGGGGTTTTTATTGTTGTTTATCATCCATACCGCACCAGTTAAGTTGCCGTGATTATGCATTTAATCCCAAACGATATGACCAATGAATAAGCTCGGCCACTTTGTGCACATCCAGTTTTTTCATCATATTAAGCCGATGAGTCTCAACTGTTTTCTGGCTGATCGAAAGTCGGTCCGCAATAATACGGTTACAGGCACCTTCGGTAATCAGTTTTAGAATTTGCCTCTCTCGTGGCGTAAGAATGGGTTGGCTATTCTCAGTGCCTTGCGACAGCTTACTCATCAATGCGCTATTCAGCGCAGGATCAATATAGCGCTTACCTGCGGCGACCGTTTGAATCGCTGCCATCAAGATCTGTTGTGGGCTTTTCTTTAAAACATAACCTAGTGCACCACTGTTTAGTGTTCTGCTCGCGTAATGTTCCTCATGACGTGCCGTTAATACCAAGATTTTCATGGTGGGCCAGCGGCGAAGAAGTTGAATAATAACGTCAAGACCATCCATACCGGGCAGACCTAAATCAATGATTGCTATGTCGGGTTCGGTCTGACGACATAAGTTGTAGACGTCTAGCCCATTTTCAGCCTGACCGACAATCTGATAGCGTGGATAAGCCGCGAGCATATTTTTAATACCATTAATAATCAGTTCGTGATCGTCGACGATCAGTAACTTCGTATTCATAAAGTCGTTCCCTTTACATAATGATTGAGATGGAGTTGCAGTAACTCCGAAGTTAAAATAGCGAATGAATCATCTCGCTAAGACGAGTGATATCTTGCTGTGTAATGGTGTCTTGTGCCTCGATCGCTATTTCCAGTTGAATGGCTGCCTCTTGTAATTCAATGAACCCCGCTTGACCGGCACAGCCTTTTAGCGTGTGGATCACGTGCGACAAAGTGGGAGTATGAGTGAGAGATTCGCTCGCCTGCTGCACGAGCACTTTTAGAGACTGGGATAATTCCAGGCGAAGCAAGTCATCATCCAGATTTAATAAGGGTCTAGGGGTTGAGATGTGTGGGCTGAGACTAATATCGCGCTCAAGCTGAAATTGTGCGGCCAGGTCCAACACTTCTGCCAATTGGCAAAAAGTAATGGGTTTAGAGAGATAATGGTTCATCCCGGCTTGATAGGCCTTTATCTTTTCATCAGGGTTAGTATTAGCGCTCAGTGCCGTTATCATGCAGCGATTATCACGGTTATTAATATCCTCACGCCAACATCGAGTGGTCGTCAGTCCATCCATACCCGGCATACGAATATCCATCAGTACTAAGTCAAAACTCTGACTCTGACCGAGATGCAGTGCCACTTCGCCACTTTCAGCCAAGGTGACTTGATGCCCTAACTGTCGCAGCATCATGCCGGTAATATCACGATTCGTTTCTGCATCATCGACCAACAATATAGACATGTGCCAAGACTGAAGCGGAAGATTTTGCTGTAACCCCTGTGCAGAGGATATGGGAGAATGATGACTGCTCAGATACTTTTCTACTTTGGTATATAAGCGGCCTGGCAGGTAGCTCAACTCTTTATCGCTAAAGGGTCCCGGCTGCGAGGGAAATGACTCATTATTTACGGGTCGGCAGAGAATACCCCAGGCGGATAATTGCGTGTGTAATGACAGTGGTGCGCATAATTCGCCTTTAAAAGGCTTTACGGGTGTTATCCCGTGGTACGGCAAGCTTAACGAGAAACGGCTCCCTAGGCCAAACTGACTGAAAAGCGTAATCTGTCCGCCCATCATTCTGGCCAAATTATCTGCAATCGTTAGCCCCAATCCTGTGCCATGTCTATGGTCACAGGTTTGGACAAAGGGGTTGAATATCGCTTGTTGATGCTGTGTGTCAATGCCGCAGCCACTATCTTCAACAGTAAAGCAGAGTTGTTTGTCTAGACGTTCGACATTGAGACTAATATGGCCCTGCTGGGTAAATTTAACTGCATTACCCAATAAATTAATCAAAATCTGCTTTAAGCGTTGGCTATCTAATTCAAGTGATAAAGGAACGTCTGAGCTGACATTGGTGGAAAGAAGGAGTGATTTACTTGAGGCCTGGCTATGAATAGTCAGCATGGCCTGATCCAATAAAGGTAATAGCGCGGTTTTCTCCTGAGACAGCGTCATTTGGCCCGATTCAATGCGAGAGAAATCTAATAGATTATTAATGATTGCCAGTAAAGAGTGTGAGCATTGGCGAGCCGTCTCCGTCAATCGATATTGCTCGGCTGTTAGTTCGGTATTTTGTAATAACTCGACCGCGCCTAAAGCACCGTTGAGAGGGGTACGAATCTCATGGCTAATAGTCGTCAGATGCACGCGCTTGCGGCGATTAGCTTGTTCAGCAGCCTGTTTTGATTTTGCTAGTGCCAGAGTGCGTTTCTTGACTTTCATTTCCAACGTGTCGTATTGCTCATTCAAAGTATCTAGCAAGCTATTATAAGCACGAGCAATCTGCCCTAATTCATCCATGCGCTTAACGGGTAAGCGCGGCTCCATGGCGTGTGGACCGGTGGCACCAATAATATTAACGAAGTTCCAAAGGGGGATTGCCAGGTAATAACGCAGTAATAATGAAAGCGCCAACGTGAGTAGCAACAAAATAGCGAATGCAATAGGCAGTTGATGTAGGGCGGGTTTTGCTGCTTCCCAGGCAAAACCGACTCTGGGATAAACGACTAATTGCTGCCAACCCGGGCCTTTTAGCTGGGTTCTCAATACCAGATAATCAGGTGTTTGTTGCCAACCATCATGTAAATGACTATTTCTCAACTGACGAAGAATGTCATTTAACTGATTTGACGATATATTTTGTTGAGATATTGGTAATAACTCGCCATTTTTGTCCAGCCATAAATTAATATCTCGTTGCCCTATCGACTCGCTATCAGTGAATAATTCATTCAGTTTTAATGAAAAACCAGCTAACGCGCCATTTTGATCACATGCAGCAACAGAAACATGCCAGCCACTTTTCGCAGAATAAGTGGGCATACCCCAGAAAATGTTGTCATGGGTAGGAAATATTGGCAGTAGAAGCAACTCCTTACGCCGCTGGTTTAAATAATCACTTGATACTGATTGTGGCCGAAATATTGTAATGCCTTCTTTGTTGTTAATGGTAAAACTGTCGAGATAATAAGTTTGTCCGGAAGTACCGTAAGTTTGAGTTATTCGAGGATTATGCCTGGTTCGGACAGAGCTGCAGCTCCCTGAATTGAAAGGAGTACCATTACCGACGTCATTTTCTATTTGGGTAATAGGGAGTCGCCAGGTGGGCTGATAATTTATCTGATGGGTGATTAAAGAGGTTGCATCACGTTCGGCTCCTTCAAATTGGTAATTGCTTAAATCTGCACGTAATGATGCCATATGCGTTAATTCATTCACCAGCCGTTGGCGTGTATCTTCATATGAAAAGAATGCCGTCGCCGAAATTGAAATTAGCCAAATGACCATTAACGTAATGCCTAGTATTAATGTCAATCGCGTGACAAGTGATGATGAATTGTCCATAAAGTCACCTGACTGTTTTTTTTAGTACGCCACAGTCAAAAATTGATATCAAGAATTACACTGATTTCATTACTACTCGTTATAGATTCATTTAATTCTGGAAAGGATTGGAATCAGGTTTTCGCCTTGTAGCCAAGGCTCAACGACAGAGGATAATTACACTGAAGCATTACAGGAGTCGCCGTAGATGCAGGAAATGTTGAGAATGCAACCCTTAATCAGCAATATTGATTCGTCGGATATTAATATTGTGGAGTTTACATTAATGGATATTCCATCCAAAGCAATGGATTATAATCATTCTATCTGTATTGGTGTTTTTTTTATAGACAGAAAAATGATATCTGATGTAACTATTCGATATATTACTCTCATGCTGGTGTTGCTTGAAGAGACGCAGGATTTTGCCTTGCAGCTTAACGATGGTTATTGGTGGTTATGGTTCCGATATACTGTCGATGATAATGTAACCAGTGAAGATAAACATCAAACGTTATCAATAAATTTGGAACAGATTCATTCTGTCATTCAATATCTTAATTCTTTGGTTATTACAGTTAACTCATCTAAAACAAAAAATTTAACTGGGCAGGAACGAAAAGTTAGCAGGGTCATCTCATGAAGGAAATTGCTGGTTTACTATTGTTTTTTTTCGCATCACTGGCCTATGGACAAGTTATTCCTTGGCAAGGTGAGCCTTTCTTTATTTATAGCCGAGGTATGCCCGTATCCAATCTTTTAAAAGATTTAGGCATGAACTATGGTATTCCTGTTGTGGTTAGCCCAGATATAAATGAACATTTTAGTGGGACAATCCGCGATAAAAAACCAGAAGAAATACTATCAGAGCTTGCGGGGTTATATAATATTACTTGGTATTATGATGGGGGAACACTCTACTTCTACAAGGCTCAATCCATCCGAAGGGAATTTATATCGCCCGACGGACTATCAACTACCACTCTCCTGAAGTATCTACAAAGCAGCGGTGTACCGGCGGATAAAAACTGCGTTGTTAAGGCGATCTCTCGCCTTGGTGCTATTGAGGTTACAGGTGTTCCTATCTGTATTGAGCGAGTGACGACGTTGAGCAAAATGCTCTCTTCGCAAGCTCGTAGTCAAAACGAAAGTAAAGAAACGGTGAAAGTCTTCCAACTCAAATATGCTTCAGCGGCTGATTCAGATTATCAGTATCGTGATCAACAAGTTAAGCTACCAGGCTTAGTGAGTGTATTGCGTGAAATGACGATGGGAAATAATTTACCTCTGGTGGGCGGAAAAGGACAAGATAATACTCCCTCCAGCATGCCACTCTTCTCGGCAGACCCTCGGCAAAATGCCATCATTATTCGTGATCGCCAGGTCAATATGCCAATGTACCGTAGTCTGATTAAGCAACTGGATCAGCGACCTGTTCAAATAGAAATTTCCGTGACCATTATTGATGTTGATGCTGGGGATATCAGCCAACTGGGTATCGATTGGTCAGCGTCTACATCTATTGGAGGGACAGGGATTTCATTTAATAAAGACATGGGAAAAAATGGTGCTGATGGATTCTCTACTGTAATTGGTGATACCAGCAACTTTATGGTGCGCCTAAATGCGTTACAAAGAAATTCACGCGCCAGAGTATTATCACGACCTTCGGTGGTTACTCTAAACAATATCCAAGCGGTACTTGATAAAAACATCACATTTTATACTAAGTTGGAGGGCGACAAAGTAGCAAAACTTGAATCTGTTACCTCTGGATCGTTATTACGAGTGACACCGAGAATGATTGATGCAGATGGCGTAAAAGAAGTTTTGCTCAACCTTAATATTCAGGATGGTCAACAACAGGCTCCTATCAGCAGTAGTGAGCCGTTACCAGAGATACAGAATTCGGATATTTCGACCCAGGCGACATTACGTGTCGGGCAAAGTTTGCTTTTGGGCGGCTTCATTCAAGATAAACAAATTGAATCGCAAAATAAAATCCCCCTGTTAGGTGACATCCCTTTAGTCGGCGGATTGTTCCGTAGTACTGATAAACAATCACACAGTGTTGTCAGGTTATTTTTGATCAAGGCAGTACCGGTTAATATAGGGGAGTAACATGGCAGTAAGATTTAAACTCCGCCTGTTAAGCGGTGAACTTAAGGGGCGTGAGTTGACGCTACCTGAGGGCGAATTTACTCTGGGAGAACAGGATTGTGATGTTCTATTACCACTGTCTCAAGGGAAGATAGTGACCTTGGTTATCAGTGAATACCAAATAATGATGCGGGTATCTGGTGAGGTTTGGGTTAATGGTTCACAACATGACTTACAGCATGCACTTCCGCTCAGACAAGCAATTGAAACCTCTGGATTGGTATTGGCCTTAGGCGAGGAAAACGATAGCTTAAGTGATGTCAAAATGACGCCACGGACCGGATCGCAGGTATTGCTGTGGTTATCCATGGTGACATTGATGTTGTTATCACTGATATTCATTTTGATATTTTGGGTTATGCAGCAACCTAAAGTGCTGTTGGCTTATCTTCCTCCCGATCTACCCACACAATTATCTGAACAGCTGAATAAACCTGCTTTGCAGGGCGTAAAAGCAGGTTGGTTATCGGACGGTAGTGTGATGTTAAGTGGTCACTGTACATCTTCTTCAGCTGTTATTAACTTGCAGAATTTCTTGGTATTGAATCATATTGTATTTCGGAATCAGCTAGTTTGCGATGACCATTTAATCACCAATGTCAGCGATGTATTGCAGCAGTATGGCTACCAAGATACCGATATTCACGCAGGTAAAGAACCGGGAGTTGTTATTATCCATGGTGCTATTGAAATGGGGGGGCAATGGTCAAAAGCGCAAGAGGCTCTGGCAAGTATTACGGGTTTAAAAAGCTGGAAAGTCGTTAACACTCACGATGGGCAAATTTCGCAATTAGTTGAGCGCTTAAGAGAACTGGGGCTGCTAGGTTATCTCAGCATGGTGCAAAATAATAAGGAAGTGACTATCAGCGGCCTATTAGCGCCTGACCAACGACGCAAGTTAACGGAAATGCTGGCAATATTGGCCCAGCAGCAACCCGAATTTCTTGCGGTAAGATATCAGAACATTCCTATCTCAGATCAAGCGACTAGGTTGCTCCCCGCTGCTATTGTCAGTTATGGAGGAAATAGGCATTCAGGGTTTGTGCAACTGGCAAATGGATTACGCTTACAGCAAGGGAGTGTTCTGGAAAATGGTTATAAAGTGATTTTTATCGGGGAGCAAGGTATATCACTATTGAAAACTAACAATTTGATACATATACCGATGAGTTTTTAAAAATAAATAAGGAAGTGAGATGATGCGGGATATTACTGAATTGGAATACTGCATTAAATATAAGCCCAGGGAAATTCAGCATAAGAAAGAGTTATTGATAAAAGAAAAAAATATAATCTCTTGTCAATTGTCTCTAATGCAAACACCCGATAATTATAAATATCTTAATAATGTTATGCTGGCGTTGAAGAGCGCCGAAAAAATAATTGAGACGCTGACTTTTCGTTTTAAAAATTAAATTTACTTACTGTGGTAGTTTTTTTAAATTAGTTATAAAAATATAAAAGACGGAATGAATGGAAAAGGTGAGGATAAACTTAAAGGCTAGTAAATATTTAAAGGAGCATCCTATGATTGAAAATAATCCTATTCAATATATGCTGGTTGACTTACAAGGTCGATATAATAAGTTGATGTCTGATTTTGACAAGCTTAAATTCTTTCAGAAAAAAATTGAAATGCTGAGAGAGCGGGCTGCTAATGATATTGGTGCGCGGGAGGTATTATGCCGACTGGATGCTGTCTTTCCGAATGGATTGGCGGAGGAGAAATACAAAATGATGGCATGTATTTCACAGATGAAAATACAATTTAAGCAATTGGAGACGCAGCTTAGAAACATAAATTCTGATCAGGGTGTTATGTAGTTAATAATTAATCCTCTGTTATTTACATTTTGAATCTAGGAGTGTGTATATGGGAGATCTTACCTATACAAGACATGAACCAGTAGGTTTTTCAACTAACGCTGTTAAATCGTTTGGTAATGCAAAGTCGGTTGATAGTGATAATCATTACGGTATTGATGGTTCATCCCCTAATGCTGTTGATGAGGGCCACGATATCTTTAGCTCGGGTTTGAGTGTCCTCTACGCATTTCTTGCAGCGCTTAACTACATTGCAGCGAATGATTTTAAAGCTATGCAAGAGCGCGCCAAGTATGCCCGTGAAGTGCAAGATAACGCCAATCAGGTTGATGAAGTTATTGCGGAGGCTTCGAAAGGTGATGATAAGACTAGAGAACCATTACCTGATTCAGTTGTTGAGTTTATGCGAAAAAATGGCATCAAAGTTGATGGCATGAGCATTGATGATTATTTAAAAAAGAACGGCCCTACACTGGATAAAGGGGAATTAGCCGCAGTGAAAGGAGCATTAGATAATGAGAAGAGTAGTGCAACAGACACCATGAGTCAGGATCAGCTGCAGTTACAGAAAACGATGCAGGGCTATAACGTTTGCGCCAACAACATCAGTACATTGCAGTCAGGTTTAAAAGATTTACTGATGACCATTGCCCGCAATTTCTGTTAATTGGCTCGTGGCCTCAAGGACGGTTTGAAATGAATATTCAACCAAGTGATGCAGTGCTTAATTTTATGAGGCGCGGTGGTTCGTTGCATATGCTGGCTAAAATGGCCCCACAAGATCTGGCGCTGCTCTATGAATATACTGTGCAACTTTGTCAAGGAAGGGAGTTCGACAGTGCCAAGAAGTTATTAAATTTGCTGGTACGCTTTGACCATTGGAATTTCGCTTATTGGATGACACTCGGCTTGTGCTACCAACAAACTGCTGATTTTCATCAGGCGATTTATTGTTTCAGTCGTGCAGGACAAATCCAGGTGGATAATCCACGCCCATCATGTTCGGCAGGAGAGTGTTATTTAGCTTGTGGTAATGCCACTTATGCCGAAAAAGCCTTTCGCGCAGCGCTTAATTGGTGCCATACACATCCAGAGCTGGCAGATATAAGGCAACAAGCTGAGCGAGGTTTAGCTGCTTTATTATTGGAGGTACGCGATGTCTAATATCGTAACAGCTAAAGCAGATACGACGGTTGATTGGACAGCGGCAATGGTAGGGAAAACACCACCATTATCATTGGCTACCATGCCCGATTGGCGAGCGATCGCTGGTCTACGCTCATCGGAGGATATCAATATAACGTCACCCAAAGTGACACAACAAAAAGCCCAAGGAGCATTGGATCGCTTGCTGGTTTCTTTGCTGCCGTTCAATGCAAAAAAAGGAGATGATGATGATCGATTGTATCTCGATCGGCTAGAGCATATTGATATGCAACTGATTGTCGCGATGGCCGGTAATCTTAGTCTTGGCGTTTTCTCTGACTTGTGTAAATCCATCGGCACACAGATGGAACATGCAACAGAAGTGCAAACTTTTCTGCGTGATAAGCGTATCGCGGAATACCAAAAACAGATCGATAAAGCCATTGAACAGGCTGATAAAGCTAAAAAAGCAGGCATTTTCGGCGCAGTATGCGATTGGATCGTCGGTGCGGTTGAGGTGATTTATGGTGCCATTAAGGTTGCTGAAGGGGTACTAACCGGCGACCCGTTGGCGTTAGCCTCTGGTGCAGCATATCTGGCTGCGGGCACTGCTGGGCTTGTTAAAGCGGCGGCAGAAACGGCGATGCTATTAGGGGCATCAAAAGAAAAATGCCAAGAAGTCATTGATGTCGCAGGTAAAGTCCAGCTCGGTTGTGAATGCTTTGCGATGGCGGTTGATGTGTTGCAAGCTGGTCGTGCCATCAATGCGGCCCGCGTGGTAACCAAAGGCGCAGGTGATGTGCTGAAAGCCGGTACGAGTGAAGTGTTGCTTGATGCTATCAAGAGTGGTGCTGGCGAAGAGCTAGAACAGTTGGCCGAGCAGTTTGCCAAGGATGTCAGCAAACAGGTCAGCAGTGAGGTGGCCATGCAAGGAGGAGAAATTGAGATGGTTGAGGCCAGTGATATGGCTTCTGCCGCAGCTAAGCAAGCTATTGAAGCGGAAATGACCTTAACACGCAATATCACCAAATCTTTTACTCACGCAGGAATAGAAAAATTGGTGGGTGAGACCACTAAGGCATTGGTGAAAGATGTGCTTAAGCAAGGTGCTACGCTGACGGCTGAAGAGTTTGAGCGCCAATGTGTAAAAGCGATTATGAAAAAGATGGTCAAGCAGATAATAAAAGATATTAGTATTTCGCCATTGTCTATTCTTCAACAATGCACTCAAGGTGTCAGCCAAATCAATACTGGGATATTATCTATTCAAAAAGCAGCTCTGCAAAAAGAGATTGAAGAGTTAATTATGAATCAAGATTTCACTCAGTTTATGGATGATTGGGTCGAAAAAAATAAGCAACAACAAAATTCACAGTTAAAAAGTATTTCACAAGATGCACAAGAAACACTATCTCAATTAAACGATAATATTCATCAGAACGGCATGTTACAAACAAAAATTGCCAATTCATTAATATAGTGGAGGTGGTTATGAGTATTTCTGTCGATCATCAAATAAAATTGCTTGAGCAGAATACCCCATCTATCGATGGGGGCGATTACCACAATAGTAATACCAATGATGTTCTTTCTTCCTTATCCAAGATCATTTCTGAAATGTTCGAGTTATTTAAAAAAATGCGCGATTTACTGAGCGTTTATAATCAGAAACAACAAGAATTAGGTTGGGATCTACAAGTGAGTTCAATGAGTAAGCGACGAGAAAGCATCAATGATTCGTACAGTGCATCCGCTATAAGTGGGGGGGCTAGCATGCTTTCTGGCTTTTTTAGTTCGGCAGGAGGCGGCGCAAGTATTTTTTGTGGTGAATTAGCTGGCCACATTGGCACTGGTGTAGGAGGGCTTTTTGTGGGTGGCTTTAAATTTTGGGAGGGCGGGAAGACACGTGATGCAGATATATCCCGTATGATCAGCGAACTGCAAAGCAGCAATTCACAATCTTATGCCAAAAGCAGCATGGATTTACTCAACGTTCTGGGGGAAAGCCGACAAAGTTTAAAAGAGCTGAGTAAAGACATAACTAACATCATTAACCAAATTGCCATGGCCGTGAAATTTAGCTAATGGATATTATTACACACGACTTACGCAGTAAAGGCTGTGTTATTAAAACGGCCTATTTTGAAAGTAGCGCAATCAAAATAGGCTACCAGTTTTATCTCTATGGTTATCGGGTGATTTATCGCATTGAACGCAGCGAGATGATTATTTGTTATCTGGAAAAACGTCATAAAGATGAATTGCCCGGTGATTTTTTAAAACTCTTTAATTTTTTATACCGCTTAGGTAAGCGTACTAATGAACTTTCAATTATCAGAATGTTGGTAATTGATAATGTCGCTAACCCAACGCTGCATTTAAATCGGCATCGGTTAATTAATATTTTAAAGGCCAAAGGGGCATTTAGTAAAAGCATAGAGGATAACGATTGGCTGGTATTTGATGTTAGCTCTAGAGAATAGAATATTGGAGGGGAAATGGCTGACTTCGGTATTGAGGGCTTACAGGCTCTGAGTATTCAAATAAATAATGCTTTAAAGGAGCAAGGCATCATTAGCCAGGAGATAATAGATAACCATCAGCCAGCCAGCCAGCAAGAGGTGCAGAGAATCTATGCGCAGGGTTATCAAGCCTGGCTCGCGGATGATTATGTTGCGGCGATGGCTGATTTCTCCTGGCTCACAATACATTGCCCGTTAGAGTTTCGATTCCATTTGGCGTTAGCCGGGGCAATGCAAATGCAACAGGAGTATGGGCTGGCGCTGAGCGCCTATACTTGCGCTCTATTGCTGGAGGCAAAAGACCCCGAACCTGTCTACCAGATGGCAATATGTTTGCGGGCTTTGGAAAAGGGGGCTGATGCTAGAGAAGCACTACAAACCGCCATTGAAATGAGTTATCTGAGTCCTGAATACGCCCCTATAGCCGAAAAAGCATCGCTATTATTGAATCAAATATAAAACAGGTCCTTTGGTTGCGATGGCGATTATTTAAGGAGTGATATATGAAATTTATTGATGGCACCATAAGCATAAATAATCATCATACACATGAACCTCCAATTAAAAAAGAGAATATTGATGGACATAATAATGAAAAACCGGTGCTCACCTCTCCCGAGGACATGACCTTTTTGAATAAAACTCAAGTGAAAGTTAATCATCTTCTAGATGCTCAGGAGAAATATTCAGCTGAATTAACCAGTGTCAGTGTTAAGCTTGCCAGGAAACAATTTATAATTAATGCGATTGACGTGATTGTTGCTTCCATTACTTTCTCTATCACTGCAGTCGTTGCTGTTGGCAGTGGTGGTTTAGCAATACCCATCGCTGTGTTTGCAGGATTGAATCTCATGTCATCACTCTCAAATTTGGCCTGTGCTTCCTATAACTGGAATTGTGTGAGTAAAAATAAAGAAGAGTTAGCAATGGGAAATGACGGGCTGCAACAGGCGATTTTCTATCTGGCTAAATATTTTCAGGCATCTGACTCTAATGCAAAAATAATTTCCCGTTACGCCGCGCCTATTATTAAAATTGGAATTACTGCTACTATGGCCGTTATAGGTGCTACTGCTCATCTGGTGATCAAGGACGGGGCATGCCTATTAGCTGAGCATTATGCACCGATATTAACATCTATTCTTAGTGCTTTCGCTCTTAACTTTTTAGGCTCTTGGATAAATAATTATACTGATGAAATGAATGATATATCAATGAAACTAAGCCAAAATGAAAAAGACGTTATCAGTCACCTAGTCTTATTGGAAGGCATGTTTAATGTATTAACTGGCAGGGAAGGAAAAATGACCTTGTCAGAACATAATAGATGCCAATGTTATTGATCATACCTCAGGTCTAAACCGGATATCCGTTTCCCATAATATTTGTCAATCTTGTATAAGGTTAACAACATCCTTAGGGAAAATATAATGAAAACAATCCAATTCATTTTATTTAGGCAAGAGGGAATATTACGCCACGAAGGGGAATGTAATACTGTTCCTGCGGGGAATCTGGTTGTTGTTGACGAGTTGGCAACGGTATCTTCTTTTTGCCAAAGCTCTGTTACTTCAATAATGTGCCATTCCATCGATCTTTTACCCATATATCAAGATCTCGCGAGTAAAATGGTGCAGCCGAATAAATTCAGATTACCCAGCAAGGTGTCTGACGGTTACAAAATATTGCCAGTCAGTAGTGATGTCATTTATGCGACTGAACAATTGGTTAATATCGAAAAGACCACATCATTAAAATTTATTTACCTTTACTGCTTGGGTTTGGATCCTGTTTATTTCTCACGATTATTAGAGTCAATTGTAGGGACGAACAACGAGTTACTGGAGTTCTTTGAGAAAAATCGCCTCAATCCATGGACCGTTTCGCGTTATGCCGATGAGTTAGGGATTTCGACCCGTAAATTGAATTTTTTGTTCTACGAGAAATTCGGGATGTCGGCCAAACAGTGGCTGCTGGACCAACGGTTGAAAAAAGGCTGCGAGCTGCTGCTCTCCACCCGACTACGGGTGGCAGATATTGCCATGGAGTGCGGCTTTAGCAATCACGCGCATTTTTCTGATAGTTTTCGTCGCCGTTTTCAACAGTGCCCGTCCCATATGCGGACACTGATGGAATAAGGGGAACCCGATGGATATAAACGCGCTAGTCAATGAATTGACGCAAAGCATCAATAAGATTGGTCAGGATTTTCAAAGCCAGATGGCTTCTGGCAACCCTTCGGATCCTGAGCATATGCTGAAGATGCAATTTGCCATGCAGCAGTATTCGTCTTACATCAACTTTAGCAGTGCTTTGATGAAGGGGATTAAAGATATGACCAGCGGAATCATTGCAAAAATATGATTTTACTTTCAGCACCCTGTCGCCAATTAGTGGTGGAAGCCGCCTTGGCAGGGGTGAATCACAGTCTACTGGACGAGGCCCGCAACATCCTGAATGTTCTACCTCAACTGATCCCCGACCCCTCGGTGCGTCTGGTCTGTGAGGCGATGCTGCTATTTGGGCTGAACCAGCAGGATGACGCTTTGGCATTACTGGCAGCGTCCCAGTCGGAGGATGCACAGGCCATGCTGGAATTGCTGCAACAAGGCATGGCTGGCAACGACAAAAGTGTAAAACCGCAGCGGCATAACGTTTTTATTAACAGGAGATCACCTGATGAACATTGATGCTATTCAGGCAGCTTTAATGCAGGGCAATTCGTTACCACAGCCTAGTGACATGCAGCAAGTCGCCAAGTTTACGCAGTTGATGCAGCAAGCTGAACCTGCCCCCCCGATGATGTCGCCCGATCAATTGCTGGATGCGCAGTCTGAATGGATGCGCGGTACGTTATCTGTTGACCTGACGGCTAAAGTGGCCGGTACCGTCGGGCAGAACATTAATAAGCTGGTTAATATGCAATGAGACAGTTGCGGCGCATGGTCGCAATATCGCTGATTGTTGTGTCCCTTTCCGGCTGTGGCATGGAGTTGTATAGCGGGCTTTCGGAGGGGGAAGCTAACCAGATGCTGGCGTTGCTGATGTTGCATCAAATTAAAGCCGAAAAACAGCCAGAGAAAGGGGGAACGGTAGGCTTGAGTGTCGATAAGAGCCAGTTTATTAATGCCGTTGAACTGCTGCGACAAAATGGTTTCCCGCGCCAACAATTCGCCACGGTGGATCAATTGTTTCCCTCGAATCAGTTGGTGACTTCGCCCGGTCAAGAGCAGGCCAAAATGGTCTATTTGAAAGAGCAGCAGTTGGAGGGCATGTTGAGCCATATGGAGGGGGTGATTCATGCCGATGTGACTATCGCCATGCCCGCACCCACCGACGGTAAAAGCAGCGTTCCCCATGCCGCCTCGGTGTTTATCAAGTATTCGCCTGAGGTCAATTTGCAAAGTTATCAACCGCAAATCAAAAACTTGATCCGCGATGCGGTACCGGGCATTGATTACGCACAAATTAGTGTGGTGATGCAACCCGCCAATTATCGTTTTAGTGCCGCGCCACAGCAGCAACATGGGGTAGGTGTGGGGCTGCAATGGCTGCTCCGTCACGGCGGAACGGTACAGATAGTTTTAGGTTCGTTGTTGATTTTGTTGGTTGGGTTGTCGACAGCCGGTTTGGTGCGCTACCTGCGCCGATAAGGGGCTAACGGGGGAAAACCATGATTTTGCCGTTAACGACTGATATCCGACATTTGCATCAGTTAGCCTGGCAGCCCGCCAGATTTGCTCATCCTTTATGGCTGACAGCAATAGGGGTTAAGGCTGAGTATTACCATTATGGTCGCAGTGATGCGCTGGATAGTGCTTTGAATCGGGCACTCATTCGGCAGCGAAAATTTCCACTGTACTCCTTGCCTGCGGTGCTGAGTCAACAGCAGCAACAGCAAATGGCAGGGTATCAACGCCTACCGGCTCTCTGTCTGGCGCTGGGGCTGGTTCACTTACAATGTGCTGACTATCTGCGCTTACGCCGTTACCGAGAGGTGCTTGCACCGCTATTGAATGAGGGAAACATTCACCAACTGATTGGTTTGGGCTATTGCGGCCACCTCCCGGCCAGATTAAGCCCGCAGCACCTGCTGAACGTTGCGTTGCGTTTTGGGCATAGTCTCGCGCATCAGATTCGTCATGACGACGTAGTCTGGCGGGCCATATCCATTACATTACCCCCCCAGCCCCGTGCACTCTCTCTCTCTTCGGCGTTATCTCTTTCAGCGGATCACTGGTTAACACGGTTGGAGCGTCTGCTATGAACCCCTTTCATATTCGGGTGCAGGAACTCGATTACGCGCTACCTACAGGCGTGATTATCCCCGCAGCGCAGTTACAGGAAATGGCGCTGTGTTGCGATATTTTGTCCGCTGCCCGTGCGCAGGCTGCAGAGATTCTACGAGTGGCAAACACGGAGAAAGCGCAACAGTTGGCACAAGCGGAACAGCAGGCAGAGATGCTGGTTCATGAGGCTCGTAACCAGATCGAAGCCGATGTATTGGCGCAGCATATCCGTTGGTTAGTGACTGCGGACCAATTAACCGCCTCGCTGGTGACTCAAGCTCGTCAGCGTATTTTGGCGGCGATCACTTCGGTGGTCACCGCGTGGGCCACTCAGCAAGCGGTGGATCAGACTCTGATTCATCATCTGGCGACGCAAGTGGAGGCGCTGGCACACCAAGACGACTTGGTTTTACGGGTTCATCCGCAGCACCTTCCTGCGGTGATAGCCACGCTGGGGGGGAGAGTGCAGTGTGTCGAGGATGAGAGTCTGGCTGAGGATGAAGCGCTATTAGGCTCACCCCTATTGCAACTCAGTTTTTCTCTTCACCGCCATTTATCGCAACTTTTTCTTTGGCTACAGGCCGCGCCAGAACCTGAAGCTGAAGCTGAACCATTGTCCCATCAGGAGCCCGCCGATGATCAATGCGAATAATGTGTCCGATGCTGCCATTGTGCAGGGTTCCCCGTTGGACAGCGGGAAGTTACAAGCTGAAGTCACCCCCGCTCACTCGGTAATGACCTTAGCCAGCCAGGAACTACTCGAAATCAGACAAGCGGTGTTGGGTGAGAGCATGGTAGAGACTATGGAGGAAATTGGGCTGAGTTTGGGCTCTCGGCTGAAAGATCAAAAGTCTGTAGAAGCGGAGGAGCGTAATCAACGCCGCCAACACTTACTGATGAAACTGGTTGCACAGCTTTCCGATAGCGCTAGCAACCTATTGCCGCAGAGCATCCCACCGGATATAGATATGGCGTTGTTGGCCAGCAAGCTCCGCCAAGGGGGCTTATCGGCAGGGCAGCAAATTTTGCTTTTGGCCAGCATGATGTCGTACCACCAAAATAATCCGTTACGACGCCGCAGCTTATCGCAATTACTGGGACCATTACTGGAGAGTGAGGGGTGGGAGATCGAGCTATTTGGCTTGCTGGAATTTGGTATGGCGGGCAGTCGTTCACTGGGCGCGCTAAAACAGCTATTTCAGCAAAGCATCCATCAAAGTGAGTTATCGGTCGCGGAGTGGTTTACGCGAGTCAGTCGCTGGCCGCAACGCCAGCAACGAATTCGGATCTTGATGCGCGCGATGGCGTTTGATTTGTCCTGCCAGCCGCCACCCAAGCATGGCGAACGACTGGCCGCTACCCTCTACCAATTACGCCGTTTGCTGATGTTTCTGGGATTGGAGGACCATTGTGATCGTGTGGGAAGTGCCTGTGGGGTCTCTGGGGATGTGATCCTCAGTGAAGTCCTGGCGGTGGTCGGGCAGCCCTGGCTATTTAATAACTGGTTACAGCCACGGGTTGAGATAATTACAGGCCCGGATGCTAAAACACGGCGGGGATTTATTCGTCGTTTCTATGAGTTATTCAAGCTGATGCCCGTCGAGTGTTTCAACGATGAGGATCACCAAGCGCAAATTCTGACGGTATTGCTAGAGATCTGATTTCCTGCTTCAGGCGAACGCCCGATAGCGCTTAGCTCGCGGGCTTCGTATGCTCACCATTAATATACTTACTATTATTCGACTTATTAAGAATTAAGCTAATAACTGGCATCAATGGGGCATTGGTTATGGAGATGGATTTGGTTGTTACCCGTAACCTACAGCTGTTTACCCGCATGGCTGAGTTGCCCTGTTCGGTAATCACCTCCTGTATGCAGTGGCAGCTCGATCAGCGGGTCGTTTTCCTTGAGTGGCGGGCATCAAAACTACTGTTGACCTGCGGTCTACAGCATCGGCGTTACACGACAGATGACCTGCTGCGGCTCCAGCAATGCTGGCGGCTCGAGCGATTTAATGGCGTGCCACAGCGCATCTACTTATTGAACACAGGCATGATGGTCAGTTGTTCACCGCCCCCGCAGTCCGGTGCCGAATTTTGGTATCAGCTCTATCGCCAACAGTGTGCCTTGCTACGCCAACTGCTGGGAGAGTGCCCATGAGGGAGTCCGCACTCAAGCGCGGTTTAATGATGATCACCGAGCGGCAGGATGTTTTTCTGGCGATCATGCTGCTGGTGGCGATCTTTATGATGATCCTGCCACTGCCTACGGTAATGGTCGATGTGCTGATTGCCATCAATCTGGCGTTCTCCGTCATCCTGTTGATGATCTCCATTTATCTGCGCGATCCGCTCGAATTCTCGGTCTTTCCCTCGCTCTTGCTGATCACCACACTTTATCGGCTGGCGCTGACCATCAGTACGACGCGCTTAGTACTGCTACAGCATGATGCTGGCCAGATTGTTGAGGCATTTGGTCAATTTGTGGTTGGCGGCAATCTGGCAGTGGGATTGATCATTTTTACCATCATCACCGTGGTCCAATTTATCGTGATCACCAAAGGCTCAGAGCGGGTGGCGGAAGTCAGTGCCCGCTTCTCCCTCGATGGCATGCCGGGTAAGCAAATGAGCATTGATGGCGACATGCGAGCTGGTGTGATCGACTCTGCCGAGGCCGGGCGGCAGCGAGAACGGGTACAAAAAGAGAGCCGCCTGTTTGGTGCCATGGACGGGGCGATGAAATTTGTTAAAGGGGATGCCATCGCGGGGATCATTGTCATTCTGGTGAATATTTTTGGCGGCATCGCTATTGGTGTGCTGCAACATGACATGTCAGCAGAGCAGGCGATGCTCACTTATGCGGTGCTCTCCGTTGGCGATGGTCTGTGTGCGCAGATCCCGTCATTACTCATCTCGATAACGGCCGGGATTATTGTGACCCGAGTGCCTGGCGGCGAGAAACAGAGTTTAGCCAAAGACTTGGCGGTACAGGTGGGGCGTCAGCCAGATGCCTTATGGCTAGCCGCCGCCATCCTGACGGTTTTTGCCCTGCTACCGGGTTTCCCTTTCCTGGTCTTTATCACGCTGGCACTGCTGGTGGCGACCCCGGCGTTTCTCCTGTACCGAAAGAGTCGGTCCCGCCAGCGAGACGGTGAGATTGATGGTACCAAAGAGAGCGGTGCTTCATCCGCTGACAAAATGACGCCAGGAGCGGTGCCATTGATGCTCTGTTGCGCCACCAATTTGCACTATCCCCATTTGGCGCAGGACATCAATAGCTTGCGATGGCGCTGGTTTGAGCATCTTGGCGTGCCTTTGCCGGAAGTGATTATCCAACGTGATCCGGAATTAGCTGAAAATACCTTATCGATTCGCGTTTATCAGGAACCGGTGCTGACATTGAGGTTACCGTCCGATGAGCTGTTATTGGTTCAGCCCACAACCCAATTAGAGACGCGTAGCCAGAATCTAGGGGCGAAAATGGGCAGCTTTGAGTGGCTGACCGCCGAACAGGGTAGCCACGCGAGTACCTTGGGTATCCCTTATGCACAAGGGCACCAACGGATTATTTATTGTCTGACGCGGGTGCTTGAGCGGCATACGGCTGAGTTTATCGGTGTGCAGGAGACTCGCTATCTGATGGACGCGATGGAGGGGCGCTACGGCGAATTAGTCAAAGAGTTACAGCGCCAGCTGCCGGTCGGCAAAGTGGCTGAAATACTGCAACGGCTGGTGGAAGAGGATGTTTCGATCCGCGATTTACGCACCATTTTTGGTGCGCTGGTGACCTGGGCACCGAAGGAGAAAGACAATGTGATGCTGACCGAATACGTCCGTATCGCTCTGCGCCGCCATGTGTGTGGTCGGTTCAGCAAGAATAAAACTTGGCTGCCAGTATTGCGGCTGGGTGAGGGGGCAGAGAACCTGATCCGCGAATCTATCCGCCAGACGTCGGCAGGCACCTACTCTGCGTTGGGGGATAAACACTCGCGGCTAATCCTCAGCAAAATAAAAACCGCCTTTACTAAAAACGGTGATGCGGTACTGCTGGCATCCATTGATGTGCGGCGTTTTCTGCGCAAAATTGTTGAGCGAGATATTTTCACGTTACCGGTACTCTCCTGGCAGGAGTTGGGCGATGAGATGAATATTAAGGTGGTAGACACCATTGAACTTATCGGCGATGAACTTGATGAGGGCATCAGAGATGAAATCGATGCAATTGCCTGATATCTCAAATTTAAGCGCCAAGTTACAGCAACAGTTGCGCTTATCGTCCTCCCCGCCAGATGGCATAGAGTGTTGTGGCCCGATACTGGATGTTGGCCCGACCCTGATCCGCGCTCATCTACCCGGAGTGAAGTTAGGGGAGCTATGCCAGATCGAATCACCGAACATGTTAGCGGAAGTGGTCGCCATTGAGCAGCAAACTGCTCTCCTCTCCCCTTTTGCCGCTTCCACGGGGTTGAGCTGTGGTCAGTGGGTGCGACCCCTTGGACATACCCACCGTGTCCAGGTTGGGGCTGATTTACTCGGACGGATTTTGGATGGCTTGGGTGTCCCGATGGACAGCGGCCCGCCCCTGAACGGACATTGGTGCGAACTGGACAGATCACCGCCAGATCCCCTGATTCGTCAGCCGATACAGCAGGTTCTCACTACGGGTATTCGCGCGGTGGATGGCCTTTTGAGCTGCGGTGAAGGGCAGCGGATCGGCATTTTTGCCGCCGCTGGCGTTGGGAAAAGTACGTTGCTGAGCATGCTATGCGCGGGTAGCCACGCGGATGTGATGGTGCTGGCGCTGATTGGTGAACGTGGCCGTGAAGTCCGGGAGTTTTTGGAACAAGTGCTGACAGTCGAAACGCGCGCCCGCACTGTAGTGGTAGTGGCAACCTCTGATCGTCCGGCGCTGGAACGGCTAAAAGGCATCTATACCGCCACCCGCGTCGCCGAATACTTCCGTGACCGCGGGTTGAAAGTTCTGCTAATGGCCGACTCCCTGACCCGCTATGCCCGAGCGGCCCGCGAGATAGGTCTGGCGGCAGGGGAATTACCGGCGGCGGGCAGTTTCCCCCCTAGCGTCTTTGCTGCATTACCTCGGCTATTAGAGCGGGCAGGCAATAGCGCGCAGGGCAGTATTACCGCATTTTATACTGTGCTGGTGGAGGGGGATGACATGAATGAGCCAGTGGCTGATGAGGTGCGTTCACTCTTAGATGGACACATTGTGCTGTCGCGAAAATTGGCGGGGGCGGGCCACTATCCGGCGATTGATATTGCCGCCAGTGTCAGCCGCATCATGCCGCAAATTGTCACGGGTGAACATCTGGCATTGGCGCAAAAACTGCGCCAAATGCAAACCTGCTATCAGGAGATAGAACTACTGGTGCGGGTGGGCGAATATCAGGCCGGACATGATCCGCAGGCCGATGAGGCACTTGCGCGTTACCCCGCCATCTGTGCCTTCTTGCAACAGGAGAACCGCTTATCGTGCAATTCCGACGCCGTCAGCCTCAAGCATACACTCGCGCAACTCGCGCGGGCACTGGGCTAAACAATCCGCAGTTAGTGATTTTGCAGCGCCTGCTGGTGCTGCGACAACATAAAGAACGTCGGTTACGCCAGCAACTGGTGAGCCTACAACGGGAATATCAGCAGCGGGAGCAGCGATTAGCGGATTGTCGCATCGAACGGCAGCAGCTATGTCAGCAACTACAAAATCTGGCGCAGTGGCGCGGCGAGCTACTACCCGCGCAGGCGGATGAGCAGCGAGTGTTGCAACACGAGCTGTATCAGGCAGAACGGCAGCGGCAAAAACAGATTCGCGCGTGGCTGGTGCTGGAGCAGCAGCAGCGGGCCGCGATTGAGTCACAACTGGCGCTATTACGACGTAATCAGCGTGAACAAGAAAAGTTAAGGATACTAATAACCGATGAGCCGAATCGATATTGAAGGCGCACTATCACTGCTCAGTGGCGTCCACTTTGGGGATGCGCCACCGCGTTTAGGCACTAAGCGGGAACAGCAGCAATTTGCCCGCTACCTTCCACCACGACCAAGATCCTCGCAGGATATGGCCCAGGCCATGGCCTCGACAGGGGATGGCAACCCGATGCAGACCGAGTATTGCATTGTCAGCGGGCCATTGTCCGGCACTCGGATCAGTGTCAGCTTGGCAATTCACGGCTTAAACATTGTGCTCAGCCATGTCGATCGCGACTTAATTGAACGTTTGCAACGCGTGCAGACTCGTTGGCAGCGACAACTGCATGCCTTAGGCTTTCCCTGTCTGTTGGAGGTCACTCATGTTGGGGAACCTGACGGCTGAATCACGCCAACTCAGCACCCTAATTGGCAGTGGGCGACACCGTGTAGGGGTGACTGCCACGATGATGCAGGTTGAGGGGGAGGGGGTTTATCTGCCGTCGCACTATGGTAGTCAAGCCTGCGGTATTTGGATCTCTCGGGCCTGCTGGCAAAACTGGCTGGTATCCTCACTGGCGACGGACGATACCCATTTTCTGGCGACAGAATTGGTGATTGCTATGGCGAATTGGGTGGTTAGCCCATTGCTAGCCCCGCTGCCGGATCTGGTGATCCAAAGCCAACCACCTCAGCCGATGACACTGTTAAGCCAATGGGCGGTGATGCTGACGTTCGAGCTGGAGGAGCAGCCACTGAGTGTGGTGTTGTTCGACTGGCCACTGGCGGTATTGGCAGACACCTTATCTCATTGGCAGTGTAAAAATGGGCAGGGTGAACCCGCTCCCCAGCAAGACATGCACTGGCAGGCCGGTTTGGTGGTGGGCTGGTGCCGCTTATCCCTGAGCCAATTGCAGCAACTGAGGCCTGGTGATGGGTTGCGGGTTGCCGCTGCCGCCGCGCTAGAACAGGGAAATTGCTGGTTATGGCAAATGGCATCGCCGCAGATTTATATCAAGCTGGAGGAGGAAAATAGAATGACCATTCAGCAGGTTAATGACGATATCGACCGCCTACTGTCACTCGATACTGCCGCCATACCTAAGGTGCCACAGACCGTGGCGCTCGATCATTTACCGCAAACGTTAGTCATGGAGATTGGCCGAGTGGCCGTGCCGCTAGGGGAGATCAAACAGCTCGCTGTCGGGCAAACCCTAAATTGCCAGGCCAGCGTCTACGGGGAGGTGAATATTCGCCTCAATGGTCAGTCCGTCGGGAGTGGGAGTTTGTTGCAGTGTGGTGAGGATCTGGTGGTGAGGATCGATCAATGGCACCTTACCCTGCGGCCTTGACGCTGCAGCGGTGTTAGCGGCTCTCACGCGCCCGAATCACTGACTGGAGTCAGCTCATCGGGACTTGCTCATTTGCTGCCTTGCTGCAACGCCAATGACTTTGGGTAAGTGGTAAGCCCTGCGGCCTTGACGCTGCAGCGGTGTTAGCGGCACTCACGCGCCCGAATCACTGACTGGAGTCAGCTCATCGGGACTTGCTCATTTGCTGCCTTGCTGCAACGCCAATGACTTTGGGTAAGTGGTAAGCCCTGCGGCCTTGACGCTGCAGCGGTGTTAGCGGCACTCACGCGCCCGAATCACTGACTGGAGTCAGCTCATCGGCTCTAGCGAGCCTGAAACGACATATGAATTTTTAGTAAAAATAAGACCGAATAATGTTATTCAGGTTATAGCCTGATTCCTGAAAAAGCGGGTGACATGAATACTGCGGGAACTCATTTCTTACTCAACAGGCGAGCCTCTTGCGGAACAGATTATGGAGTTACTGAATTCGTCCTCTCAATTGATTGCTTTGCTTTTTTTTCTGTCATTGCTACCACTGCTGGTCGTCATGGGGACGTCATTTCTCAAGTTATCGATAGTCTTTTCACTGCTGCGGAATGCGTTGGGGGTGCAGCAAGTCCCTCCTAATATCGCCATTTATGGCTTGGCGCTGGTATTGACCATATTTATCATGGCACCGGTCGGATTGGACGTGCATGCCCGCCTTCAGGATGAGCCGCTGCCCAACGAGATCGGCCCGTTGCTACAGCATATTGATGAGCATGCGCTGGTGCCATATCGCGATTTCTTGCAACGTAATACCGATGTTGAGCAAGTGGCTTTTTTTAACGATATCGTTAAAACCAAATGGCCGGAGCGCTATCGCGACGTCATCAAACCCAATTCACTGTTGATATTAATGCCCGCCTTCACCCTGAGCCAACTGATAGAAGCATTCAAAATCGGCCTGTTGCTCTACTTGCCCTTTGTCGCGATCGATCTGATTGTCTCCAATATATTACTGGCGATGGGCATGATGATGGTGTCACCCATTACCATTTCGCTGCCATTCAAGTTGCTGATATTTATACTTGTTAATGGTTGGGGGTTATTGATGGGTCAGTTGGTGGGGTCTTACTTATGAATCTCATCCGCAACATCCAGAGGAGGCATTAATGAGCAATGCCATTGTTGTTCATCTGGCGACCCAACTGTTATGGATTGTACTCCTGCTGTCGATGCCGGTGGTGGTGGTGGCCTCGGTGGTCGGGTTAGTCGTCAGCCTATTGCAGGCGCTGACTCAAATACAAGATCAGACATTACAGTTTTTGATTAAATTGTTGGCAGTATCAGCCACGTTATTGATGACCTATCATTGGACGGGGGCGACATTGCTAAATTACACCCAGCAAACCTTTTTACAAATCACCAGTATGCGGACCTAAGATGCAGGATCCCGTGTATTGGTTGGAGGCCCTAGGGTTAGCGATGATGCGGCCTTATGGCATGTTGCTGATATTGCCGCTATTTACCGCCCGCAGTTTGGGCAGCGCCTTATTGCGTAACGGTTTGGTTTTCGCTATCGCCCTGCCCGTTACCCCCCTTTTCTTTAGCTCGCCACTCATGACCCACGAGAGTCTGACTGCGTGGCTTGGGCTGATATGCATTGAGTTATTGATTGGGGTAATCATTGGCTTTGTTGCCGCCTTACCCTTCTGGGCCATCGACATGGCGGGTTTCCTGATTGATACCTTGCGTGGCGCAACGATGTCGACCTTGTTCAACCCCAGTATGGGCATGGAATCTTCTATTTTTGGCGTACTCTTTACCCAGATATTAACCGTGCTGTTTTTGATCTCCGGCGGGTTCAACTTGGTGCTCGTGGCACTCTACGGCTCCTATAGCACTCTACCTGCGGGCAGTGGCATTCATCCCTCACCGGCGATGCTGCAATTTCTGCAAAGTGAATGGGAACTGATGTATGAGCTTTGCCTAAGCTTTGCGTTACCCGCGATATTGGTGATGGTACTGGCGGATTTATCCTTGGGGTTAATCAATCGCTCGGCCCAACAACTGAATGTTTTCTTCCTGGCGATGCCGATTAAAAGCGCGTTAGCACTTTTGCTGCTACTTATTAGCCTACCTTATGCGCTACATCACTATCTGGTCGGTATTACCCATACCGAACAGAAATTAATCTCACTGTTCTCGCTGATTAATAAGGATGTCCATGAGCGGTGAGAGCAGTGGTCAAAAGAACGAAAAACCGACGGCCAAGCGCCTGAAAGAGGCCCGAGAGAAAGGGCAGGTGATTAAAAGTGTTGAGATAACCTCCGGCGTACAACTGGTGGTGCTGGTCATCTACTTTCTGCTGACCGGATACACCTTGGTCGATCAAGCTAAGGTACTTATTCGCGATACCATTGATCAATTACATCAGCCAGTGACTATGGCGCTGGCCCGTATTGGCAGCGAATGCTTTGCGGTACTGCTCCACATTATGGGGGTATTGGGGGGCGCGCTGGTTTTAATCACGATTCTTTCTGGCTTGGCGCAGGTCGGGCCGTTATTAGCGACCAAAGCGGTGGAGTTCAAAGGCGAACACATCAATCCCATCAATAATGCCAAACAGCTTTTTTCACTGCGTAGTCTGTTTGAGTTGACCAAGTCACTGCTGAAAGTCTCGGTGCTTACCCTGATTTTCGGCTATTTGTTGATGCACTATGCCACTTCATTTGGTTACCTGACTTACTGCGGTAGCCAATGTGCTATCCCTGTATTCGCCACATTAATGGGCTGGCTATTGGGTGCGCTGATTGCGTGTTACGTGGTTTTCTCGCTGATGGATTACTCTTTTCAGCGCTACAACACCATGAAACAGCTGAAAATGTCTCTCGAAGAGGTCAAACGAGAACATAAAGACACCGAGGGCGATCCGCACATTAAGCAGAAGCGTCGCCAATTGCAGCAGGAGGTACAAAGTGGCAGTTTCGCTAAAAATGTCCAGCGCGCCACAGCGGTGGTGCGTAACCCCACTCATTTTGCCGTCTGCTTGTTTTATCACCCTGAGGATGCGCCGTTGCCGCTGGTGATTGAGAAGGGTCAAGGTGAGCGGGCGGCCTTGATTATCACACTGGCTGAGCAGCAAGGGATTCCGGTGGTGGAAAACATCGCCTTGGCGCGGGCGCTGCACCAGGGCGTGGCCTGTGGTGAGACCATCCCCGAGCAATTCTTCGAGCCGGTCGCCGCTATCCTGCGCATGGCGCTGGCGTTGGATTATCAACCAGAACAGCACGATGATCCCTAATGAGGTGCGGCTTCAACTCTTCACGTTATAAGCAATGGGCGCGATCAACTCAATGACCCCGTTTTTCAGTAGCTCGACGGGGGAGGTGGTGAGTTTCGGCAACTCTTCAGGCAGCTTCTCTGGCGGTGCGTCATCCGGTGCGGCCATATTTTGCTGGAATATATTTTGTTGCAGAATAATATTACCAGCAGGACAAAACTTAGATGAATGAGAGATAAGATGCGTGAAGCTTTAAAGGGGTTGGGGTGACCTTAATAATAAATAATTAATGTATTCCAAAAAATGGAGGTGCTTTATCTTCTTTAATAAGGGAATAATGGTGTGTTGAGTTTATTCTTTGATTTAGAGTTATCTATTATTTTATTTATTGATACCGAGTTAATCCATGTTATCAACGATACACAAATTATCCTGGTTCTTGTCGATGGTTTTATTAACGGGCTGCCAGCAACCGGTGAATAAAACGATTAATCCCACCCCTCAACAGCAAATCAAACAATTGTCAGCATTGATTGCTGGGGCGCACTATCTACAGAAGAATTGCCTGCGGGTGGAAGTGCCTGATGAGGCGGTGCTGGTCAAAACGGCGCTGAAGCTGGCGGTATCTCGGCATTGGGATACCAACGTACCCGCGTATAAATTGCTGGGTGAGCATAGCCAGGAACGCTATCAAGCGCTGGAGAAAGAAAACGACGCCGAAAAGTCCTTATGTTCAGAACTCAACTTATTGATGGTTGATTTTGTCGATGAGGCACAGCGCAACATCGGGTGATGCGACGCTGTTACCTACCCTGTTAATGGTCGTACTGTAGGAATAAAAGCCAGCTACTGAATGCGAGGAACGGCCCGAAGGAGAGTGCGGCCATCAGTGAGGGCGACCCACGTTAGTACTCAAAAGAATGGTGGCTCTTGAGTGAGTTAGCGCAGATCCGCACCTATGTGGGGCAGGCACAAAGAATTGATATGTAATCGCGGCTGATTATCTATCTGCATCTTGATTCTTTAGAGATGCTAGAGCTAGTGTCATCGGTGGAGAAATACAGCCACGGATGGCTGTTTCTTTTTATTAGGCGCTAATTCGCCGTCGGTGCGACTCTGTTAGTCGCCACCGCCAGCGAAACACCTGCGGCCCGCAGCCGCGTTAATATGCTGAATAATAAGGCGCTTTTGGTATCACTCACCATACGTGGGCTAGGTACCAAGCCAGTCACACTGAGCACGATACCCTCTGGGCTTAACTGGCTAAACTTCACCGAAGGCGCAGGGGTGGCGAGTATGGATTCGTGCTCTTCATAGGCTTCTATCAGCAACGACCGCGCCAGTTCCACATCCAAATCCAGCGGAAAGGTCAGTGCGATGGTGACGACCCCTTGGGCATGGGCCATGGTGGCATTGCGCACATTCTGCGAAATCAATTGGGAGTTGGGCACGATAACCGTTGAGCGGTCACTGAGCTGGATTTCCGTGGCGCGAACATTGATGCGGCGAATATCACCCTCCACCCCACTGATACTGATCAAATCCCCCACTTTAACTGGCCGCTCGGTCAGCAAAATGATACCGGAAATAAAGTTCTTCACGATCTCCTGCAAACCAAAACCGATCCCGACCGACAGCGCACTGACAATCCAGGCTAACTTATTCCATTGGATACCGAGCACCGATAACGTCAGTAATATCACCAGCACATAACCGATATTACTGAATAGGGTCACCGCCGAGGTTTTTATGCCGTTATCCATCTGGGTTTTGGGCAGGAATTCATTATTAAGCCAGCGGCGTGCCGCTTTTAATACATAGAGCCCGACGATCAGGCAGATAGCGGCATTCAGTAAATTGGTTGGAACAATATTTAATTTTTCCAGCCCTTCACCGCTTAACAGTTCCATGGCTTTTTGCAGCAACGAAATCGGTGTAGTAGTGCCAAAGGTGCCGTTGAGCAGGGCGATGATCGCCAGCAATATCAGGATCACTTTGCTGGTGGCAGATAATAACGTCGCCGCTTGCGCTAAATGGCGATCGTCAATATTCAGCGATTGCTTAATGGCTTTACCGGCGCTGCTGGTGGGGGAGAAGAGACTTTCCGCTGAATCAACGAACAGGTGAATCAGTAAATATAAGCAGGCCAGTACCAGACAACTCCAGACCAGTTTATAGCTTAAGAATTTTGCCAGCGCGATATAACCGACCAGCAGTGATAATAATATTGCGATAGCCGTAATACCGATGGCGAAATGAATTAGCCCCGCCACTGTGGAGTAGGCTTCAGGTTTCTCGCCATTAATAATGAGATTACGGCGCACTCGATTGGCCCGTAACGGAATAATCGCGGCGGTGAGTGCCATCAGCAGCGCCGAGATGCCATTACCAAAAATGGCGCCAGAGACGCTGATATTGATCATGTTATTCATCTGATCAATCGCGCCAAAAATCATAATGCAACTGGCTAATAGCGGTGGGAACAGCTTCAGCGAGATGGCGACTTCATCCGCAATGGCGGGTAGACGCCATGAGGGGCGCTGATTGGATAAAAATGCTCGCCCCAGACCCGCGACTAACGCCGAGAAAAACATGAGCTGAACAAAAGCCAGCGAGAAATCCATCACCACCTGTGATACATCCGGTGTGCGAGTAAAGGCGAGCGTGATGCATTGCGCTATCGTCACGGTAATGAACACGGTCGATAAGGTGGTTGCTGACGCCATAAAACTGCGGCGCAGTGGGCCTTGCGGTAGACATTTGGTACAGAACCAGGCGGTCAGAATATCGAGAAACTTAAAGCCAAATGCGCCGAGCAGCAGTGTCAGCAGCAGATACATCGAGGTGCCGAGTCGCCATTCGGGTTCCCAAGCTGCACTCCAGGCATCGCCAAGTTCCTGCATAAAATCTTTTAATCGTTGGTCATCATCGCTATTCGGATTGACAATCGGTGCCCAGAAATTGGCCCCCAGAATGCTGCCGGAATTTAAGGCGATTTGTGATTTCAGTGCGGTACGTCGTAACGAGGTAATCTGGGTGGACAGGTTTTCCGCATTGGTTTTAATCGCCTGAGCCTGATCATTCTGGCCATCCAATTGGACTTTTCGGGTATTCAATATCCGCCGCTGCTGGGCCACCACCGAGGTTTCGGCTAAGGCACCAACGACTGGGGGCGGGCCTAACACATCCAGCTGCGCTTGCAGTTGTTCCCGCTTGGGTTTCAGATCGGCGAGCAATATATCGGCATCGCGAACCAACGCTAATGCGGTTTCATTCAGCACACTGAGCTGATTGTCGGAGGCACTGACAGAAATACTCTGCTTCAGCTTATCGAGTTGTTTTTGCAGGCTAATCAGCTGTACCGATACTGCCGGTTTTGCGGGCTCTTCACTGCTTTCCGATGCGCTATCTGCTGCTGTCGCGGCAAAGGCCACTCCGGCTGTAGAGGTAAAAACCAGCGCGAGCAGTAGACAGATCAGCGGAGAGTATTGACGCGAAACAACGTACCCAATCTTTTTCATAAAACCGGTTAGCCCGAAAGTGAGTGCCACGATTATCCCAAGAATTTAGTGTAGACGCAGGGTCTGGCGGCCATTGTGGCACACACAACCTATTCCTGAATAATCTTACTCTGATAATTACTTTTCTAAACCAAACAATAAAGATAATAATTCTCATTGTAATTATCAGTTGTATTTAATAAATTGTCCGCTGCAATTATGGACCCCACGAGATGTGGCGCGCAGGCAAGAGTATTTGCGAGGCGGAAATAGCAATGGAAGCTACTCAATAACCCTCTATTTTATATGTCTAATTATCTGGGGAAGATAACCATGCTCTCGGCTTTTATTATAAAGCGTTCTGCTGTTCTGTGTTCATTGGCGATATTTATTCCATTGGCGTCGGTTGCCGAGGATACGATAGAAGTGACCGCTAAAGCGGGTCATGAAGCCGATTTACCCACCTTGGGTTACACCGCCAAAACCACCAAAGGGGCAACCAAAACCGATCAGCCGTTAATTTTGACGGCACAGGCGGTTTCAGTCATTACGCGCCAGCAAATGGACGACCAAAACGTCGCTACAGTTAACCAAGCGCTGAACTATACGCCGGGCGTTTTTACTAACTTCTCCGGTGGCGCGACCCGCTATGACACCATTGCCCTGCGCGGTTTCCACGGCGGTGATGTGAACAACACCTTCCTCGATGGTTTGCGCTTACTCAGTGATGGCGGCAGCTATAATGTGTTGCAGGTAGATCCGTGGTTCCTTGAGCGCATTGATGTGATCAAAGGCCCCTCTTCGGCGTTGTATGGTCAGAGCATCCCTGGCGGCGTGGTGATGATGACATCCAAGCGCCCGCAGTTTACCTCTGAAGGTCATTTCCGCCTGACCGACGGTAATAACAACACACAATCTGCGGCATTTGATTATACCGATGCGATATCGGAACATTGGGCGTTTCGCCTCACCGGGATTACTCGCAACAGTGACACCATGTATGACCATCAGCGTGAAGAACGCTATGCGATCGCACCGTCATTGCTGTGGCAACCGGATGAAAATACCTCGTTGTTGCTGCGGGCTAACTTGCAAAAAGATCCCTCCGGTGGTTCCCACAGCTCAGTTCCGGCGGATGGCAGTATCTACGGGCAGAAGCTGAGCCGTGGCTTCTTTGATGGTGAGAGTGACCGCAACGTATTTAAACGCTGGCAGCAAATCTATAGCTCTGAGTTTTCGCATAAATTTGATGATGTCTGGTCATTCCGCCAGAATGCCAGCTATACCCATTCCAACACCCAGTTGGAACAGGTTTATCAAGGCGGCTGGAATAGCGATCGTACGCTGATGAATCGCTACTATTCCGGTGAGGACTCCTCACTCAATGCCTTTGCCGTGGATAACCAACTGGAAGCGGATTTTGCCACTGCCGCCATTAAACATAAGGTGATGCTGGGCTTTGACTTCCAGAAGTTCAGCAATAATCTACGCAGCGACAGTGCTTATGCCACCACACTTAACCCTTACACTGGTGTTTCTGGCGGCAGCACGCTGTATCGTGATTACCTACTGACCACGCCCGGTATCACCACCTCCTACTTAAACCGCCGCTATGAACAGAGTGGGGTTTACCTGCAAGATGAAATGACGCTGGATAATTGGCACCTGAATTTGTCTGGTCGTTATGACCGGATGAAAACAGAAAATATTAATAAAACGGCGAACAGCAGTGATGAGCGCACAGACAATCACGCCAGCGGGCGCGCCGCCTTGCTCTATAGCTTCGATAGTGGCATCTCGCCATATGTCAGTTACAGTCAGGCCATCACGCCAAGTTTGTTCCCGGATGCGCAGCAAAAATTACTGAAACCGATGACCAGCGAGCAGTATGAAGTGGGTATCAAATACCAGCCGCTGGGCAGCACCTCACTTTACTCCGCCGCCTTATATGACCTGACACAAAATGATGTGGCAAACCGCGCCGTGCCGGCCACCTATTATGTGCCGGCCGGTAAGGTGAATTCGCAAGGGCTAGAGTTGGAAGCCAGAAGCCAGATTAACGATCGTTTAAGTGTGATCGCGGGCTATACCTACAACCGAGTCAAATTCAAAGATGCTATTGATGGTAATGATGGCAATACGCCAGTATTAGCTCCGTCAAATATGGCCTCGCTGTGGGCGCAGTATGAGGCAGGTTATGGCATCAATATCGGTGCGGGTATCCGGTACATTGGTAAGCAGTGGGCCGATGATGCCAACACCTTGCGTGTGCCTTCTTATACCCTGGGTGATGCATCGGTTCGCGCGGATCTTGGCACTTGGGCTACCTCGCTGAAAGGCGCATTTGTTCAATTGAATGTGAATAATATTGCCGATAAGAAATACATCGCCGCGTGTTACAACACCTCTTATTGCTACTGGGGTGCTGAGCGTTCTGTCTTGGCGACAGTGGGTTACGATTTCTGATAAAAATAGGGCTGACCTCGACACGGGTATCGCGTCGGGGCCAGCCCATCCAGCACTATTCTAATCATCTCTCCTCAGCGCCAAAACGGGCGGCTGTAATCCCGCTTGATATCTTCCCGTGTTAGGCCGATATCCTTTAATTGGTCTGAACTCAAACGTGCCATTGTGTTGGCTGTTTTACGCTGCTCATTCCATTGATATCCGTATCTGTATGCTTTCAGCCATAACTTGATAAAAATATTGTGGCGGCTTTTTGTGGCTCGCACAGTTGACGAGCAGCATTCATCTATTTGATCTTCAATTATATTATTCATCATCGACTCCCCGTCAGTAGGTGAGCCATTAGCATGAGACTTTGGCAAAAAACATTACAGATGCAAATTGTGACTATTATTTCCATACAGATATGAGATATATGATCTGAATGGCGTAAATTCCTGCCATCTGTACTGGTTATCAATAATTTCTCAGGTGAACTCCATGACACGTTATCAACAATTGGCTGACATTTTGAGTCAGCGAATCAAAGAAGGGCTGTATATCGCAGGGGAGCGCCTCCCTTCTGTCAGAGTGTTGAGTGACGAGCATGGGGTCAGTATCAGTACTGTGCAGCAGGCTTATCGGCAACTGGAAGAGTGCCAGTTGATCGAGGCGCGGGCAAAATCAGGCTATTTCGTGCGTTGCAGTTCAAACCTGCCTTCATTGCCCGCGATATGCAGCCATGCACAGCGGCCCGTCGAGATATCTCAGTGGGAGAACACGCTGGCGTTTCTGACCCGTGGTGATCAGGAGAATGTCATTCATCTTGGGGTGGGTTCGCCCGATCTCTCCGGACCGGGGCTAAAAATACTCAGCCGCCTCCTTAGCCGTGTTAGCCTCCATCAGAGCGCGGAAGTGCTGGAATACGACAATATTTATGGCTCACCGGTTTTACGTGAGCAGATTGCTCGGCTGATGTTGGACAGCGGTAATCATCAATCAGCAGAGAATATCATCATCACCTCGGGGTGCCATGGGGCGCTGGCGGTGGCATTAGGGTCAGTTTGTCAACCCGGTGACATTGTTGCGGTGGATTCCCCCTGTTTTCACGGTGCGATGCAAACCCTGAAAGGGATGGGCATGAAGGTGATTGAGATCCCAACCGATCCGATCTCAGGGATCAGTTTGGAAGCATTAGAAATGGCGCTGGATCAATGGCCGATTAAGGCAGTTCAGTTGACGCCAACCTGCAATAATCCGCTGGGCTACAACATGCCAGATGAACGCAAAAAAGCCCTGCTGACCTTAGCCCAGCGCTATGACATCGCGATTATTGAAGACGATGTGTATGGCGCTCTGGCGTATCAGTATCCGCGTCCACCGACCATTGCTTCGTTTGATGATGATGGGCGAGTATTGCTGTGCAGCTCGTTCTCTAAGACGGTGGCCCCCGGTTTACGTATTGGCTGGATTGCGCCGGGGCGTTATTTAGAAAAAGCGCTGCATATGAAATACATTTCTGCCGGACGGGTGGCCACATTACCGCAATTGGCGATGGCGGAGTTCATCAAGCAAGGGCATTACATGCAGCATTTGCGCCGGATGCGCCGCCAATATCAGCGTAACCGCGACATTATGACTGGCTGGGTCATGAAGTATTTCCCACCGAACACTTGCCTGAGCAGGCCCGAGGGCAGCTTTATGTTATGGGTTGAGTTGCCACACGGATTCGATAGCCTGCGTCTTAATCGCTGTTTGCTGCCGCTGGGAGTGCAGGTTGCGGCTGGCTCTATCAGTTCTGCTTCGGGGAAATATCGCAATTGCTTGCGGCTCAGCTACAGCAAGCCGATGACCGCAGAAATTGAGCGGGCAGTACAAAAAGTGGGCAAGGTGATTTATGAGTTACTGGCAGAGAGTGAGCCGAAGGTGACTTTGGTTGCTGACGAACCTCATTTATAGCTTGGTGACTGGCGGGGCGACTGCACCTATGGCCGCTCCGACGGCTTACGCCGTGACGACCCATTCGGCACATTTCCCCGCTAATCAACGTTGTCAGCGGTCTGAGGGTGAGATTGTTGATAAAGTGTCAGTGACGGAGAGTACAGGCAGATCGTAAAGACGCCGTATTCCCTTTGTAAAAATAAGCCTCCATGGAGGCTCGAACCACGCCATCCTTGGCGTAAATAGAACTATTGGTGCAAATAGTTCTATTGGCGCAAATAGATCTGCGGCAGGGCGGTTTCCGGATGGCGTGAGATCCCCAGATCTGCCTGATACCAGCGGGTTAGCGTCTCTGCGTTAAGCACTTCCTCTGGCGTACCACAGGCCACCAGTTCACCTTGCGCTAACAACAGAATGCGATCGGCGTATAACGCCGCCAGATTCAGATCGTGGAGCACACAGCAGACTGCCAGCGGCTCCTGATTGGTCAGTTGGCGGAGCAAGCGCAGTGTGTGCTGCTGATGATATAAATCCAATGCGGATGTCGGTTCATCCAGAAACAGCCAGCGCGGTGTGGGTTCCGGTTGCCAGAGTTGCGCCAATACGCGAGCCAATTGCACTCGTTGCTGTTCGCCGCCAGAGAGTGCGCGGTAGTCGCGCTGAGCCAGTACCAGACAGTCCGTTTGCGCCATCACTTCTTGCAGAGCCTGGCTATTTTGTGCCTTGCCATAAGGAGCACGGCCCATCTGAATCACTTCGCTGACGCTAAAGGGAAATGCCAGATCGCTGTATTGGCGCATCACCGCACGGGTACGGGCCAATGCCTGTGGCTGCCAGCTATTCAGGTTTTTACCGAGTAACTGACACTCGCCGCCGGAGGGGGCAAGATAGCCGGTTAACAACCGTAGCAGGGTCGATTTTCCCGCGCCGTTTGGCCCGATAATCGCCACCATTTCACCGCTGGCAATTTGCAGCGAGACGTCATTGATCAACTGCTGCCCTTGCACATGGTAGGAGAGGTGGGTCGCCTCCAATAACGCAGCGGGTGCTTTTGCCATCTCAGCTTCAGCGATATCCGCCCCGACTAAATTAACCTCAGCCATATCAGCCCCAGTGATATCAACCACTACGTTGCTCCCGCTGACGTAAAATCAGCCATAGAAAATAGGGGCCACCCAGCAGGCTGGTGATCAAGCCGACGGGCATTTCAGCCGGTGCGACCAGGGTCCGAGCCAAGGTATCCGCGGTCAGTAACAAACAAGCTCCACCCAGTGCGGCACCGGGCAGTAACCAACGGTGGTCGGCCCCGATACGCATACGGATCAGATGTGGCACCACCAGCCCGATAAAACCGATAACCCCACTGACGGCCACCGCTGCACCAATCAGAATAGCGCTGAGTAGCAGTAAACGCAGTTTGGCTTGCCGCACATTGACCCCGAGGTAGTGCGCTTCTTCATCCCCGAGTTGCAACAGATTCAGTTGCCGCGCTTGCATTAAGCCCAGCACGCAAGCCGGTAAGATCAATGATGCCGCCACCATCAGTGTTGACCATTGCGCCTGACCCAAACTGCCCATGCTCCAGAGTGAGAACTGGCGTAATTGCTGATCATCACTGATATAGGTCAACACGCCGACGGCGGCACCGCACAAGGCGTTAATGGCGATACCAGCCAGCAGCAAACGAGATAAATTGCCATGTCCCCAACGGCTAAGGGTGAAGATAATGGCAGAAATGGCCAGACTGCCGATAAAGGCTCCGACCATGTGACTGTATAGCGCCAGTAGAGGTGGCAAGCTGAAAGGCATGATGATGATCAGCCCGACACATAGCGCTGCGCCACTGCTGATACCTAACAAGCCGGGATCGGCCAGCGGGTTACGAAATAGCCCTTGCATGATAGCGCCGGAGACGGCCAGTGCGCAGCCAACTACCACGGCTAACAGCACGCGGGGCAGGCGGATATTCAGCCAGATATGCCACATGGCATCATCTAATGATGCATGCCATAAGGTGCGGAACGAGAGGGTCAATGCCCCCATATTGGCCGAGCCGAGCGCTAATATAATGAGGATCATCAGCAAGATGCTTAGCATCAGACGCGGATGGACACGACCATTCATTGTGCTTGTTCCATGCCTTTACGTAGTTGCGCCAGCACTTGCGGTGTTTCCAAGCCAAAGCCAAGTAGCGCCATGTCATCAACGACCAACAAACGCTTATGCTTACCGGCTGGCGTCAGTGCCATACCGGGTAATTTCCAGATCCCCTCACTGCCACCCAACGCTCTCACACCATCACTGGTGATCAGCAGTAAGTCGGGTGCGCTGGCGATAACGCCTTCCTGAGAGAGTGGACGATAACGGCTGAAGCCCTGCATCGCATTGCTGCCACCGGCAGCACGGATCATGGCATCTGCGGCGGTATTTTGACCTGCGGCCATCGGGGTGAGGCCCCCGTGGCTCATGACAAACAGCACTTTAACCGGCAGTGGCGTGCTGCTCACAGCGGCTAATCGTTGCTGATAGTCTTTAATCAGTTTTTGCCCTTGCTCTGGCTGATGAAGCGCCATGGCGACCGCGCTAATCTTCGCCGGTACACTTTCTGGCGTCGTTTGGCCCGGTATGGTAACCACGTTCACACCGCTGTCAGCGACCTGTTTCAGCGCCAGTGACGGCTGTGCCAGTGCGCTGACCAGCAGCATGGTCGGCTTCATCGCCAGAATGCCTTCGGCATTGAGCATGCGCATATAACCCACATCAGGCAGCTTCTGCACTGCCTGTGGTTGTAGACTGGTACTGTCACGGGCCACAATCTTGTCACCAGCACCCAGTGCGTAGGCGATTTCTGTTACATCACCACCAATGGTCACAATACGTTCTGCGGCCGACGTATTCGTAGCTGATGTATCTGCAGCAAACGTATTTAGCGGCAGAATACAGGTGCTCAGCGACAGAATGAAAGGGAGTGACAGTAGCCTTAGTCTCATGCGGCAATATCCTTATTGATCAGGCGAGCAATCTGCTCACGCCATTGATTTTGTTCTGGTTGCCCTTCAGTACGCTGACCATAAAGTTGAGCAAGTTGGGTGCCATCTTCGGCAAATAGCTCTAAACTGGTGACAAAACCGTCTTTGGTTGGCTTACGCGTGATCCAGCTTTCAGCAATGGCGGTTTCAATCAGATGCAGGGTAAACCGCTTGTTGAACACATTAATCCACTCTTGATGCGGAGTGACTTTCTCAATCAAACCGGTGAAGATCTGTACGCAGCCACGGTTGCCGACGAAAATCATGATTTCGTTCTGGTCTTGATGGGCAATATTGAGCAGTTGTGTCAGTGAGCTATTGTCAACGCGGTAAGCCAGATCATCACCCACGGCACGGAAGGCTTGTTGACGGGTCAGGTTATTGCGCTTAAGCAACTGGAAGAACTGGTGCACATCAGTCATGGCACGCCACTCAGCATCCACGGTGGCATCATCGGCAGTGGGTTCGGTCACTTCTGGTGCGTTCAGCGGCTCTAACTGCAATGCTGGGTTTTCTGCGCTGACAAACTTTGCCACTAACGCTTCCCAAGCTGGCATGTCAGTTTGTTCAGTGACGTACACTTTGTGCAATGCATCGCCCTGATGGTCGAAGAACTGGATACTGTGGCGGACGCCGTGACGGGTCTCTTCTGTCAGGGTGAATGCGCTAGCCCACTGATTGAGGAACAGACGCAAATCCAAATGACGCGGATTGAGGATCAAACCGGCATGACCATTCAGATGCTGGTTCTCGTAACGGCCCATTTGCTCATGTACGGCATAGGTGTTGCGAGTGATGGCTTTGACTTCACCGACAGCTTCCAATGCGGCCAGCAGTGTACGGGCATCCGCCTGTAAACGCTTAGCATCGTGACCAACGCGGCTATGGGTCAGTTCAGCTTCGGAAATACCCATCAGCGTAGCTAAATCGCGCGCGTACTTGCCCGGATTATCCGCTTTGGCCTGTAAGTATTGCTCATGTATTGATTTGCTCATTATAACTTCCTCTTTCTATTGATTTTTTATATGCAGGTGACAGCGTTAAATCATAACCCAGCAGTGCTATTTATGGGTGTGCTGGGTTATTTTTAAGACTATTTTTTATTCCAATGAGTTACCACTGATAGCTCACGAAAAGTTTTGCATTGCGGCCATCCTGTGGCACGCCTTGCGGGGCGTAATACTCTTTGTCGAAGGCGTTACCCAGCACCACGGTGGTGGTCACGCCTTTCAACTGTTCCTGGCCTTTATAGCTGACGTAGAAATCATTGACGCCATAACCGGCTTGCGGTGAGCCAGAGCTGGAAACCCGGCTAGAGCGATCGGCAAATGTCCCAATCCAACCGACAGCAAAGCCACTGTTAGCAACAGGGACGTCGATGGTACTGGTGACCGTATCTGGGTTGATGGTGTCGAGCCATTCGTTAGTATTCTGGTTCTTACCACGGGTGCGGTTATAGGCCAGACCCCAGTTAAACCATTGAGTCTGATAGCTTAAAGTAGCATCCCAACCCCAGATTTTTGCCCGATCGATATTCGTTGAGTAGGTAGAGCAGTTTATGCAATACAACCCACCTGGCCCGAAGCCAAAGTCCATGGTTACGCCGGTAGTGATGTAGTTCTTAGCATTAGTGTCGAAGTAACTGGTTTTGAATTGCAGCTCATCTTCCGCCATCAACAGGTCGCTAAAGCGCAGACCAAAACCGTACTCTTGAGTTTCGTTGGTTTCTGGTTTCAGATTTGGATTCGGCACCCAGTTGTTGGTTAAGGTTTTACCCGCGATATTCATGGAAAAGTGTTTTGAGTCGTTGTACATCTCGCCCATGGTCGGGGCGCGGAACGCCTGTGCATAGGAGCCGAACAGCATCAGCCAGTCGGTTGGTGTCACGCTAAGTGCACCGCGTGATGACCAGCGATCTGCATCCACATCGGCGTAACCTTCGCTGCTGCCGCGGTAGTTGTCATAACGGGTACCGGCCAAAATGGAGACTGGCAGGTCGCGCAAGGTGATTTCATCTTGCATCCAGCCAGAGCCAAAACGGATATCCGCTTGTGGGAAGCTTTCGGTCGCGCCACCCGGCGTTTGTTCCTGTTTATAGGCTTCGGTGCCGTAAGTCAGCAAGTGTGAGGCAAAGCTGTCGGTGAACAGACGAGTGCGGTTTTCCAGCTTCGCGCCTTTGGTGGTCTGTTCGCGGCCCTCTTCTGCTGTGCCTTGTGGCCGTGCATTGATCTCGACTTCGGAGTAGTAAACTTGCACTGTGGCATTCAGCCACTCTTGGTCAAGCGGCTTAATGTTGTACTTAAGCTGGACATCACGTTGAATCGTCGAACGGTCGGTCATGACGTTGCTGCTGGATGCTGCGCTGGTTTGCGGGTTTTTTGGCTCGAGTGCGCTGTTGTTGTAGTAGCGCAGGTTAGCGCTCAACGATTGAATCTGGTCAATGCGCCAAGTGCCTTTGGCCATCACATTGCTGATGGTTTCATCATTGGGGGCGTTAAAGCCATCGCTCTGACGGATATTGCCGATATCGCGCGTCCCAAAGGAGAGAATGCCGTCGACATCATCGGTACGGCCATAGGCACTGGCACCTAGACCAAAGCTGTGATCGCCGGTGGCGGCGGAGCTGTAAACCCGGTAACCGCTGTTTTGGCCCGGGAACAACAGATCGGCGGCATCGACAGTTTCATAGGCGATAACGCCACCCAGTGCGCCACTGCCGTACAGTAGAGCAGATGGGCCGCGCACCACTTCAATGCGTTTCACCAGCGCCGGATCGAGGAAAGTCGAATTCAGGTGGCCGGTATCGGTCCCTTGGCGAATGCCATCGACCAGTGTCAGTACGCCGTTCTTGCCATAGCCACGCAGTGTCACATCCTGACCATTCACCCGCCCGCTGCCCGTGACTGTCAGCCCCGGGATATTGTGCAGCATATCAGCAGCGCTGGACGCGGTTTCGCTGGTTGGGGTGTTGCCTTCAACCACGGTCACCATCATGGGTGCTTCAAAGCTGCTACGCTCGTTACCGGTTGCCGTCACCACCATGGTGTCGGTGCTGTGCTTTTTGCTATTGGTTTGAGTGGTGGTGGTTTGAGCGGTGGTTGTCTCAGCAGTTGGCACTGTGGTTGTCTCAGCCGCTTGCGCGGCAAAAGGCAGGGTGCAAGCGATTGCCAAACTGAGAGGGGACCAGCGGAAACGGTTGGAAGTGGAACGAGGCATGTCGGCAATTCTCCGTGTTTTTATGCAAAAACAAATAGATAGATGCTGGCTGCCTTGATAAAAGAAATCTGGGTGGCTTGCATTATACCCTTAGTCATTGACGCCACAGCTGCGTTAGCGGCAATGATTTTGGGTAATGTGTACGCATTATTTTGTCAGTATCAGTTTTCCTGCTTTGGTTTGGCGCAGTTGGTAGCTTTCGCCCTGATGGATGATAAAGGCGACACCGTGCTCCCCCAGCAGTTGCTCGCTGGTGACGGACAAGGGCTTACTTGCCGTTGGATGTTCAACAGCAGCTTTATCATTCAGTATGGGTGTTTTATTCAACTGTTTGTCCATATAATCAACATGGTAATGATAATCTATATCAATATGATAATTATTATCAATCATTATTCGGTGTTACATCAAGACATATTTATTGTTAATTGATTTTTAATTTGCGAATTAATCCCGGCTCCACCAAGGCATAAATTTGATGATATGTGGCGCTGTCCTCAATCATCTGACTCAGGTGGAGCGCGACGTCCGCGCGGGTGACCAAGCCATGGGCCTCAGTTTGTAAACAGGTAGCGTTGCCAGTGGCCGGTTGGTCCAGCAGGCCGCCGGGGCGGATCAGGGTATAAGTCAGTCCACTGGTTTGTAGCCAACTTTCCGCCAGTGATTTTTCGCGAACTGCCTGACCGAAAGCCGCCCGGGCGGCGGGGGATAGGGTCGGCCAACTATCACCGCAGCCAATGGATGTCACCAAAAGCATGCGCTTAATCCCTAGCTTCTCCGCAGTATCAATGATCAGTCGGTTGCCCTGATAGTCGGCACTACGGCTGCCTAGCGTCGAAATGATGGCGGCTTCTGGCCCGGCTAATTGGCAAGCTTCAAGCACACTGGCGGGATCGCAGGCGTCACCACAGACCACGGTCAGACCTTGGCTGCGCAGTGCCTCTGCTTGTTGCGGATTGCGGATCAATAGGGTGACGGAGCGGGGGGGCGATGCGTTATCGGCATGTTGGTTGGCCAAGGCCAGCAGGTGTGCACCTACGCCATGGCCTGCACCAAAGATTAACCAGGGTTTCATGGCGTCTCCTCGGCGGTTTCAGTGGTGAGCTGTTGGACCAATTGATGGAAGGCAGCCAGGCCATCCGTGCGCAGTTGGCGATGTTCATCACGGCCGACATACACCTTTAGCATCACTTCACCTTGCTGATTGAAAAACTGCACTGATGCGGTTGCCATTCCCATAAATGGACGTTCCAGCAGGGCGATCGCCTGACAGTTTTGCGCCCGGAGATGACCACTGAGACCCTGTTTTTCTCGTAGATTAAAATAGCCGTGACGATGAAAACCACTCGGCAGTGGGCCTTTGTGCTCCAGAATAATATCGGCGGTATGCACCAAGGTGGTGACATCACCCCATTCGGTCATGCTGTCCCATATGCGGTCAAATTGGTCGGCATCGACCAGAACTCGCTCCGGTAATGCACGTACCACCTCAAGTGGGCTGACCTGATAATCCTGCGCAATTTGCTCCAGTGTGCCATCCGGTTGTGTGGCCAGGAATTCCGCGAGTGGTAATGATGGTGTGCTCATGAGTGATTTTCCGTAGTGATAAGTGAAGGAATAAGCTGTTGCAGCGCTTGCATCATATTGCTGGCCCAAAAACGACCACTGTCGGTCAGGCGTAGACAGAAAGTATTATCTCTCAGCAGGTTGTGCTGGTGCCATTGCGCCACTAAGGGCATTAAGGGGTAGGGATTGGCAATCAGTTCGCTCAGATCCAAGCGACCCAACTCAATGCCGCTTTGCAGTTTGGCGCGCCACGGGTGTTCACCACTGGCTTGCGTCATCATCATCAGTGGTTTTTGCCCGTTATCGATTAATCGATAGTAGTTATCCAGACTGCGATGCTGCATGTACGCATGCCCTTGTAAGGAGCCTCCGGCCCCGCTACCCAGCGCAAGGCAATCGGCCCCTTGCTTGATCAGCAGGTTGTACAGATTGCGTTCACGGGTGGTGCGCGCCCAGTGACTATTGCTCAGTTGATGCCAACCCGCCTGAGCAAGGCTATCGGCACCGCTACAGTAAAAGTCGCACTGCTGCACCAGCGTAGGCAGCTCTATCCGGTTATTTTCCACCGATTTCGCCAATGGCGTCGTCGGCAACAGATTAAGGGCATAGAGATCAACGCCATCCAGTGGCAATTGGCGGACGATAGCCAAATCTTCCTGCCAGGTTTCGGGGGTTTGATGGGGTAAGCCGAACATCAGATCACAAACGACCGCTGCACGATCGCGGGTCGCCAGATCGGTGAGAAAGCGGATCGCCTGATCGCGATCAGCCTTGCGCCCCATGCGCTGACGAATACGAGTATTGAACGTTTGGACACCCACCGAGAAACGGTTGGCCCCCGCTTCTAAGCAGGCATCAATCCGCTCATCATCAAAATTAAAAATACGCCCTTCAACGGTGATCTCACAGTCCGGTGCGAGTGGTAGGGTGTTACGTAACTCGCTGATAATGCGGTGCAACTGTTGTGCGGACAGCGCACTTGGCGTCCCGCCCCCGAAGTAAATTGCATGAATTGGCCCCCCTTGCAGCAGTGGGCTATTGGCCTCCATGCTCAGTTCGCGCAGCAGATAATCGGTATAGCGCGCGGTGCTTTCCGGTTGCAGCGGGTTCTGATAGAAGCCGCAGAAGGTGCAGTGGGTGGTGCAGAAAGGAATGTGTAAGTAGAGCAAACGTTTATTGCGGGGAAGCGCCTTTTGTAGCAGGGATTGCCAACTATCCTGGAGCGACTCCGCGGGAAGCGGTAGGCTGTCGCGCCACGGCATTGTTGCCCAGCGCTTGGGGAAAGGCAGTAGCCCCGGTTGTGCATGATATGGAACTAGATCAAGATTCATAGTTAATCCGCCAAGCTATAGATGCGAAATTAAATGATAATCATAATCACTCAATCAATAGCTAAGGTGAGATATGTTGATCTAAGTCAGAAAATAAGGGTGGAAAGTGTTCAAATCAGGTGAAATGGCGCAAAAGGCTAACACTATCTGATTAGCGCAGACCATGCTGCAAAGTAGAGAATCAATATTCACTTAGGACTGTTTTGCTGCCCACCAAGAGAGTAGGCGCAAGCAAGACGAGTAATAGTCCTCTTCTGGCAGCTGTCACCACATTGACCCAAGCGGGGGTTTCCGTCCGTGCGAATCCTTGCCAATACGCTTTTATTATTTGCTCCCAACTGAGGTAGAGCGGAATACGAACAGCATCAAAACTAAAGCGGGCGGGCCAGCTATTAGCTGGAGTAAAACTGCCATCAAAGGTAGGCTATCATCATTAAATACCGCAAACAGCATACCAAAACCTTGCCCCTCGGTATGGCTAATATCGTGGTTGCCGGTATCGACAATGCGGCCATTGGGCTTAAGAAAACGATTTTTGAATTGCTACCAACCGGGGTCCTGTACCTGTACAACTGCCGAAAATAGCAGGCCAAATAAGATACAGGCGGTAAAAACAAGACGTGTTGTTTTCTTGATTAGCATGATTATTTCCCATCCAACAAGTATCTAAAATAGATTAACGCAGTGGTTTCGGAGTAGTCACCAAAAGTATCGTAGCCAACCTGACTGCCGATCTGTATATTTTGCTGGCAGTTATAGCTGCCATCCGCCTTAAAGTTATACCCGATACCATTTTTGCTTTGTGCAGCATAACGGGATTCGGTGCTATAACCGTCACGGACATATTGTTCAAGTTGTGCTTGCAGCTTTGGATAATTAATGCACTGAGCCGCAAGGATAGTATCTAGAACCACATCGAGACTTTCATTGTAAGTCGGGATATAAACATCAACGGTTGGCCATAAACTCGTATCTTCGGGAAAGGGGTCGATCGATCTTTTTAGCGGCCAAATTGTCTGCAAATAGCTGAATGAGAGGATTACCAAAATATAAAGTTCAGCCGTATAAAGCAGAATACCCAATATAGTTTCAGTCACTGAGCCAAAATGAAGTGTCTCAGTCGTGCGCCAATAGATATAGCGAGATGACATCAAGAATGACAATACTGTCATTACAATTGTGACTTTCCTGCTTTTGCTTAATCCAAGCAAAAAGAAGGCTGCAATGCTGAATATCCCAAAGATATACTGCTTATTACTGTCCATCGGTGTAACGATAACCAATATAGCAATTGGGAATAAAAGTAATAACAGAAGATAAAAAATCCCGATGGATCATCCCTAAGAACTTATCGCCTAAGCGTTGTTCGAAGAATTGAGAAACGTCATGGTTAATTTGGCGACGATTATTACTTTGGTTAACCATGAAATAGGTGCCCACTTTATTATCTAGAGGAGCGTCAATGAGTTTACCTTTCTCCACTTGAGGCAGTAGCGATAAAGACGCGGTATCTGCCAGCATCCCAACCAAATGCATATCGGCAATTCTCTGCATGGCTTTTAACGTCGGACTTGGCCCTGTGGTAGAAAATCTGCAATGACCACTAATCCGGGATAATTCAGCACCGAATGCAGTCCGCGCTGTAAAAATGCGGATCAGAAATTAATTCGTGTTCAAATGCCAGCCGTTTTGCTTCGTCAACAGAATATGAACGCCGACTACAGAAATGTGCCTAAATCCGTGTCCGGTTTTAGTTGACCGTTACAGTCGGTACTCACGATTTGGCAATGTCAGCCCGGCAGAGTTTACCAAGCAGTATTGGCAAAATGCTCAGGCAGCTTAAGGCGGGACTGTCCGATCTTGTCAGGACACCCTCAGTACGCGCAGGAAATTTCGCGGACATAACGCTGAATGTAATGAAGTTTTTCAACCTGCCACGCTGGCGTGGCAGGTTGATCAGAGATTTCCTGGTGATAAAACGGCTAACACTCAAGAATACCGATTCATTCGTCAGGTCGATTTGGTCATTGGATTATTCGCATTGATACGAAACCTATGCCAAGAATCCGACTATCTGAGCTTCCAGTAAGCTGCATAGGCGATACAGCTTTGGGTGGGATGAAGGTGATGCTATCGGCGCTCTCGCCTGCGAGGTCAACATCCAGACGGGTTTCAGAGAAACCTGCAGTGAGCGGAATACTGTATTCACGACTGCCTATCCTGACGAGAGTCGGTTCATTAGCATTCGTGCCAAAAGCCCGAGCCTTTAGTATAAGAGAGAATTTCTGCGGCAGTGGGTCGGTAAATTTGAAGACGGCTTGTTGGGATGACCAGCGTCCCCACCGCTCGAGCCCATACAGACCTTGGACGTCGTCTATAAAGTCAGGCAAGTTGCCCCGGGTAAAATCTATTCCGCTCATCAAGTCTCCGCTATAGCGTGGGCCTAAAGCGTCTGCAATGTACCCTGCCTCTCGCTGAATTTGCTTTGCTGTCAGACTTGCCAAGTCTGGATGCGCGCTGTTATCCAGCTTATAGAACACCATTTTTTTGTCGTCACTTTGAAGCAGCGGCGGTTGCTGTAGCAACTGAGATAGTTCTTGAATAATCGCTTCGCCGTTGTCTGCATAGCCACGACGATCAATATAAATGCCATCGAAGCCGAGTCTGCGGATGACCTCAATCTGATGCGATATTGGCTCTCGTCCCAGCGCACGATAGAACAAATCACCTGGCCGCCCCTTCGTACCGCCGTAGCTCCAATGCAGGTCTTTCGAATGCAGCACACCAGCCATCATTTGGTAACTGCGCAAGTGGTGTATTGCCGGTGTTTCAGGAAAGCGTATGTAAGGCAACTGATAAACCGCCCCCCCCGCAGGGAGCGCTTTTTCGATAGATTGGATAAAGTCTCTGTCGTTGTCGAACGAAGCTTTAGCGGGCGAATTATAGTTTTTGCGGATTGGCACGGTCTGGTCGTACAAGCCCACGAACATCAGTACTACTGCAATGGCTACCGACTGATTGGCAAGCCGAGGTGCTTTCTTCTGCAATAAAAGCTGGAGCGAAATGAAGAAGAAAAGTAAGGCGCCGCAAGCGATGAAAATGCTGTCTCTGTTCCAACCCCTTATCAACGGGGAAATGACCATTGCAAATAGCGAACCTAAGCCGCCTACAGTTGCAAACAGGAATAGCACAAATGTTGTGACCGCCAGAAGGCGAAGCTTATCATCGGATCTCGTCCGTGCAGGGATGAAGATTAGGTAAAGCAACGCCATCATAAAGCCCGCAGCACCGATGATACCCAGCGACGAAGTCGCATTTTCGTTGGTTAAAGGGTTATGTTGATACTTCTGGGCGACCTGTCTAAATTGCGAAATCCGGTGGTCTATCCGCGGCATCAACAACTGCATCATCTTCAGCCCATAGGTTTCAGATTCGCTAATTGAACGCAGAGCCATCTCCCGGTTAGGACCGTCCTTATAAGTCCCTAGCACGTTAGGCGCGAGGTTTATCATCACACCCAAAATGGTTGCACTGATGAGTAGCGCCGCTTTTTTCGCACCGTGGGAGCTTCGAGATTTGATAGCGCTCATGACACCGGCTGTGGCGAGAATAATCACCCCAAACAAAGCGTAATACACTCCGAAAGAGGCCAGAACCAGCATACCTGCAGCGGATGCCACGAGTTTGCGAAGCGTCGATTTAAGTCCCGTGTAATAGGTAGGCCCGCGGGTCAGATATATATCTAATGCCAGATAGAAAAACAGCGGGGCGACAAAATAGCAAGTGTAAAAAAGATGCTCTAACCGAAGGAAGTGGAAGGGGACAAACGTGTAAAGGACGCTCATCGCCACGGCAAAACTGCGATTCAGAGAGAAAGCCCGAGCGGTCACGTAGGTGGCAACGAAGCAGGAAGCAAATCCAAATAAAAAGAATAGATTCGTGCCACCCACCCAGCCGCCACTCATCAGAGCGAATACTTTGATCAATAAGTGAGCGCCCGAATCTGAACCTGGGAAATCTAGGAAGCTTGAACCGAATGGATAACCACTTCGGACGTTATCGAATAGCCAGCCTTCCGTGACTCTTTGCGCCATCCAAGCATGGAACAATCCATCACGCGAATAGGCATAGGGGGTTGTCAGGTTTGGCATCAAGCCGCCGGGCAGGCCACTCATGAGAATGCTTGCGAGGAAGAAGCTTGCAATCGCCCCGATGATTATCAGCTTCCAGTCGGCGGCAAACGTCATCCGCCATGTTGGATAAACGCTCATTTTAGTCTCACTGTATGTATTTGTTTTAATTGTGGATTTCAATGCATTCCCCAGAGCTATTAGTCGAAATTCACGCGTTCGCTTTCGATGACTAACGGCATATTGCGGATTTTGGTGTGAACCGATCCCAAGTACTCCCCAAGCATCCCCAAGAACAGGATCTGTACCGAGCTGAAAAAGAACAGAGAAATGAGCAATGGCGCGATACCCATTTGGAAGGAGTCCCAGAATACCAACTTCGCAATCAAGAACCCAAATGCGGCTAATAGGCTGAACCCTGCGAGCATTGCGCCGCCTATCACCATCAGCCGTAGTGGCACTTTGGAGTGATTGGTAATACCAAGCATGGCAATGTCATACAACGTGTAGAAATTGTTCTTGGTTATGCCACGCATGCGCCGCGGTTGCTTGAATGGCACGGTCGCGATCGGGAAGCCTATCTCACACAGCAGACCACGGAAATACGGGTAAGGGTCGTCAATCTTCTTCAGTATGTCCAGAACGGCCCGGTCGAATAGACCCGCTCCCGTGGCGTTCTGCACCAATGGCACTTCGGAGATACGCGTGACGAAGCGATAGTAGATACGGCGTGCGATGAACATTAGGCGCGACTCTTCGCTCTCCGGTTTCACTGCCATGACTGTCTTGAAGCCCTCCTCCCATTTTTTCACGAACTCTTCGATCATTTCAGGCGGGTCTTGCAGGTCAGAGGCAATCAATATTGCGGCATCGCCCCGAGCCTGAAGCAAAGCATAGTACGGCGAGCGGATATGGCCGAAGTTTCGCGCGTTCAGGATGAGCTTTACCCGCTTGTCTTGGGCAGCCAATGCACGCAACTTGACGAGGCTGTTATCAGTTGAGCAGTTGTCGATGAAGATATGTTCGTAATCGTAGTCAAGGCGTGCCATAACGTCGACGATGCGCTGGTAAAGTTCATCAATATTGGCTTCTTCGTTGTAGCAAGGTGTCACTATGCTGATGAGTTTACGCATGATTGAATATATACCTGTTATTAATGACAAATGAGAGTAGAGCCATCGGCACAATTAATGCGATGCCAGCTAGATAGGGGGTCGCGCCCAGTGATGTAAGCGCAGCAATACCTGCTACGTTGGCACCGTAGACAAAGGTATACCCGGCCACGAAACGGAAGATGAGACTATTTTTTTTCGAGCCAAACACCAAGGCACCGATGCTTTTAAAGTTGAACAAGACGCCGAGGACAGTGGCCAGTAGCAGAGCCATGCTGTAATGCAGACCGAGGTAGAGAAAGGCAGCAAAACAGCCGTAGCCGAACGCCGCATTCATCACCCCCACCAACAAAAAACGGACTAGCTTTACCTTCAGAAGCGCGCTAATCCGTGGCCATGCTTTCTCAGTCTTCTGCATGCAGCGCCAGCCTGATCTCATGCATCACACCGCTCAGCGAAGAATCGGCGGGTACATAACCGAACAATTGCTCGGCCTCGCGATTGTACGAATAGTAATGAGCCTTTTGGCCTGTGGCATTCACCTGGGACTGCTCACCTACAATCGTAAAGTTCAGGCCGAACTGCTCGCCCAAAGCTGCGAGCAACTCAAATTTCCCTACGGGCGCGAGGCTGTAACAGTCCACTGCACTGTTGCACGCAGGAGCTTGCAGTATTCGGTCAATTAACTGCATGAAGTCAGCAGGGGTAAGGTAGTCCCGCAGCATGTCGTCTGGTGCAACTTCCAGAACCGTCCCATCATGCAGTGCCCTTAGAATGTCGCTAAGGAAGAACCGTGCCTCGCGCGCCTGACGATGACTGAAGTAGCTAAATACACGAACATCGACGATAGCCGCATCCGGCAGTGCTCGATGGCGACACTCGGTCTGGAATTTGGCAGCGCCATACCAGTGTTGGGGCAACAGGGCATTGATTGGAAAAACTGCCGTCGAGGTCTCGGTGATCGGGGTTGTAAAATTGGAGCCATAGGCGGCGCCGCTACTGAGATAGATGTATTTGCACTCAGGGTGGCTGCGCAGATAGGCTAAGGCAAGGTTGTCATAGTGTTCGGTGACGGTAAAAATGGCTTGACCCATTTGTAACGCTCTGGCTGGGTCGCCTACGCCAACGAAGTTGATGATCGCATCGAACTGGTCGCTATCATCAAAGCTGTCGTAGGTGACGACGGCAAACCCCTTGCGCGCCGCAGTCTCTTGAAGCTCGGCATCCAACGTGCTGGACGCACGGACGAACAAGGTGCACTGGTAAGTCGTAGACTGGATACTGGCTATCAGGTCCTTCGCGATATGGCTGCTCGCTCCCAGGATGGCGAGTCTCATTGACCTAATTCCAGTAGCGGTGACTGTTCGTTGATGGGGCGGCCGAACTCCAGACGTGGTCGGCACTCCCGCGCATCTGGCATCAATACCTCAATCAGCATCGGTTTTCCATTCGCTAGGAACTCAGACACCGCAGCCTTGAAGGTTTCCAGGTCGTTCAAGCTCCGCGAATCGATGCCATAGGCAGCACCCAGTGCTTGGAATTGCGATGTGTAGCCATCCCAGTAAGTTGAGGAGTTACGACCCTCAAAGTACATTTCCTGAAAGCCCCGCACCATGCCTAGGGAGTGGTTGTTCAATACCACAGTGAGGATGGGGAGACGCTCACGGGCGATGATATCCAACTCCTGGATATTCAGTTGGGCGCCGCCATCACCAGTAATCACCACAACTGGCTTGCTGCCAGCGATGCAGGCACCCACCGCAGCCGGAATGGCAAAACCCATCGTACCCAGGCCACCGGAATGGTGCATGGCCTGACGAGAGCCTAGGCGCAAGGTGTGCGCGGCCCACATCTGGTTGTTGCCCACATCGACAACGTAATCTAGTGCCTGACCTTCAGCCAGTTCGTTGAGGGTACTGAACAATTCGAAAGGGCTGATACTCCAGTCAGTGTACTCGTCCTTGAACGACTGCTCGAACACCTGCGCTAGGTGCGCTTGCCAAGCAGTGGGGACGGATCGCAGGTTTGGAGCATGAGTGACGAAAGAGGCAAATACCGCCTCAAGGTTGGCATTGATCGACTGTTGCGCCTTTACCCTGTTATCCAACTGGGCAGCGTCCAGATCGAACTGCACTATATGCGCATTGTGCGCGAAGGTTTCCGTTTTTGCGCCGGTTTGGCGCACATCCATGCGGCTGCCGAACACGATCAGCAGGTCGCAGTTCTGCACTGCATAATTAGCCGCTCGGGTGCCATAGGCCCCCAGCATTCCAAGGTAATTCTCGCTGGCAGGTAGTTTCTCGGCACCCTTAAGGCTTGCGACGTGAGGGATGCCCAGTTTACTGACCTCGCTCAACCATTGGCTGAACCCTGGCATATTTACTGCGCCGCCACCAATAAGGAAAACTGGCTTCTGCGCTTTTTCCAACAACGCCCATACGTCGTCGTACGGGGCGCTTTGCTCCGGTGCCAACGAAGACTCGTAGGCCCAGACGCTTAATAATTCATCCAATACCGCGTCGTCCACCTCGGCTCGCTGGATGTCCATGGGTATGTCCAGCAATACAGGGCCTGGACGACCTGATCGAGCGATGGCAATCGCTTTGAGCAAGCAGGGAATCAGTTCATCAATGTGCCCGACTTGATGAGCATACTTGGTGATACTCCTCACCAACGCGACGCTATCGAGCTCTTGAAAACCCTGTTGACGGATGGTCCGTTCTCCTTTGAGCTCATGCGTATTGACCTGGCCGGTCAGGAACAGACACGGGTGGCTGTCCAGCCAGCAATCGGCAATTCCCGTGATTAAGTTCGTGGCACCTGGGCCACTAGTGCCCAATGCCACGCCCATTACTTTGTGATTTGTCGCACGTGCGACAGCAGATGCAGCGAAGGCGGCGCCTTGCTCATGGTGCATTGATACCAATTTGGTTTTGCCAAGCAAGTTAATGCTGTCCACCAAATGGGTGATCATTCCACCAATGAGCTCAAAACCATAAATGACTTGGGTGTCCGCTAGGACTTTTGCTACTGCATCTGATGCTTTCATAAGTTAGAAACCGATCCCAAAGAACTCTTCCAGTTTTTCACCAACGTAATCGAAATGTTCCTGACCCAACGACGGTTGTACGCCCAGCCAGAAGGTCTGGTTCATGGTGCGATCGGTGTTGGTCAGCTCGCCCACCACGCGGAACTCCACATCATGGAAGTACGGCTGGCGAGTCAGGTTGCCTGCGAAAAGAAGCCGAGTGCCGATCTTGTGTTGATCAAGAAACTTCAGCAAATCTACACGTTTGACGCCAGCAGTCTCTTTCAAGGTCACTGGGAAACCGAACCAAGATGGGTCACTGTTAGGCGTAGGCTCGGCGATTTCCAAGAAGGCGCTGAGGCTGGCTAAACGCTCTTTCAGCAGTTTGAAGTTGCGCTTGCGGGTCTCGATGAACTTCGGCGCGCTCTCCAACTGGGCCAAGCCGCAGGCGGCTTGCATGTCAGTGATTTTCAGGTTGTAGCCCAAGTGTGCGTATACATACTTGTGATCGTAACCTTGTGGCAGGCTACCGAATTGCTGCCCGAAACGGTTGCCGCAGGTGTCGTCGCAACCTGGCGCGCAGTAGCAGTCACGACCCCAATCACGGAATGATTCGGCGATCAGTCTCAGCTGAGCGTTGTTAGTAAACACTGCACCGCCTTCACCCATGGTGATGTGGTGGGCAGGATAGAAGCTGAGCGTGGCGATATCGCCAAAGGTGCCGACCATTTTGCCGTCGTATGTCGCACCCAGCGCGTCACAGCAATCTTCGACCAGCCATAGGTTGTACTTTTCACACAGTGCTTTCACCTTGCTCAGATTGAATGGGTTGCCCAAGGTGTGAGCGAGCATGATGGCCTTGGTCTTCGGCGTGATGGCCGCTTCGATCAAGTCTGCATTGATGTTGTGGGTGTTCATTTCAACATCGACGAACACAGGGATCGCGCCGAACTGAACGATCGGATTAACGGTAGTCGGGAAACCCGCAGCGACGCCAATGACTTCGTCGCCTTTTTTGATTGCACGATCACCCAGTTTCGGTGAAGTGAGGGTGCTGAACGCAACCAAGTTGGCCGAAGAACCTGAGTTCACGGTCAGCAGGTAGTTCACGCCCAGGAATGCAGCCAGTTTCTTCTCGAATTCAGCGTTGAAACGACCAGTGGTCAGCCAGCCGTCCAGCGAGGCCTCAACCATCAGTTGCAGTTCACGTGCGCCGATTACCTTACCCGATGGAGGGATGACGGTTTCGCCCCCGACAAAAGGTTTAGCCGCCAAGGCAGTCTGGGCGTAGCGCTCAACGAGTTGGCTGATTTCCTGACGGAGCATATCGGGGGTCATAGTATTTCCTGTTCAAGCTAATTATCGGTTAGGTGCCAGTGGCATGGCTGCCATGTAGCTATTGATTTCTTCGATGCAACGGGCATGCATGTCATCGCTCTGCAACCAAGCGCGATGCCAGTTGACGATGCGAGTGAGCGTCGTCTCCAAGCCCCATGTTGGTTCCCACTTCAGGTGAGTGCGGGCCTTGGATATATCCAGTTTTAAGTAGCGTGCTTCGTGGGGCTGCGGGTCGCTGTCAAGCTGCCAGCTAGCGCCATCCCCCCACGCCTGCACCATGTGATCGAGTATCCATTCGACAGGTTGAGCATCTTCGTCGCGAGGACCGAAGTTCCAGCCCTGAGCAAATGACTGGCCATGCTCCCATAGATGCTGGGCCAGGACAAGGTAACCGCTTAGCGGCTCAAGTACGTGCTGCCAAGGGCGGGTGGCCTTCGGATTACGCACGACAACGGGCTTGCTCTGTTCGACAGCACGCAGGATGTCCGGAATCAACCGATCGTCTGCCCAATCGCCCCCCCCGATGACATTGCCGGCGCGTGCCGAGGCCAATGCAGCGGAGTGTTCGGCATTGAAGAACGAGTTGCGATAAGCACTGGTGACTAATTCCACACAGCCCTTACTGTTGCTGTACGGATCGTGGCCACCCATGGGCTCATTCTCGCGATAGCCCCATTCCCATTCTTGGTTCTCGTAACATTTGTCGGTAGTGACATTCACGATGGCACGTAGGGCGGGGCACTTACGCGCGGCCTCCAACACATGAACGGTGCCCATGACGTTGGTGGAGTAAGTTTCGACAGGCTCGCGGTACGACAGTCTAACCAGCGGTTGAGCCGCCATGTGAATCAGGATGTCCGGATTGAAGGCAACCATGCTCTCAGTAACGGCATGCAGGTCGCGAATGTCGCCTATCTGCGACTCTATACCCCGTTCAACCTGTGCCTGTTCGAACAATGAAGGCGTAGTTGGCGGCGCCAAGGCAAAGCCTTTCACCTGAGCACCCATGCCCTGTAGCCATAAAGCCAGCCAGCTACCCTTGAAGCCAGTATGGCCGGTGAGGAAGACCTTTTTGCCTTTCCAGAAGTCAGCGGAGACAGAAGCTTTCATATCGTTCTCAGTCCCAGGTTTTCCAAGGTGCGTTGCCGCTCTGCCACAACTTCTCAAGCAGATTTTTGTCGTGCAGGGTGTCCATTGGTTGCCAGAAACCCGGGTGCTCGAAGGCCATCAGTTGGCCCTGTTCGGCGAGGCTCATCAGCGGGCCCTGTTCCCAGACCGTGCTGTCCCCTTCCAGGTAATCCAGCACCTGAGGAGAAAGCACAAAGAAGCCGCCATTGATCATGGCGCCATCGCCTTTAGGTTTTTCCTTGAAGTTCAGGACCTGACCTTCACTCATGTCCAGCGCGCCAAAGCGGCCTGGTGGAAAAGTCGCGGTGAGCGTAGCAGCTTTACCGTGGCTCTTGTGGAAGGCGACAGCAGCGCTGATGTCCATGCTTCCCACGCCATCACCGTAGGTGAAGCAAAAAGCCTCTTCATCGCGCACATAGTCTGCCACACGGCGCAGGCGGCCACCGGTCATCGATGTTTCGCCTGTGTCGACCAACGTCACATGCCAGTCTTCAGCTCGCTGATCGTGAATCTTCATGGTGTTTTCACGCATGTTGAACGTGATGTCCGACGTATGCAGGAAGTAGTTGGCGAAGTATTCCTTGATCATGTAACCCTTGTAGCCACAGCAAATGATGAAATCATTGATGCCATGGGAAGAGTACATTTTCATGATGTGCCACAGAATCGGCTTACCGCCGATTTTAACCATAGGCTTGGGCCGCGTACCAGTTTCTTCGCTTAAACGAGTGCCGAGCCCACCAGCCAGAATGACCGCTTTCATAACCGTTCCTTATTAGTATTAGTTCGAACTCACGAAAGCATCGGAGTAAAAGTGTTTGACAGGTAACCCAGCAATAGTCAATGCTTCGCGGGCGGAATGAATCATGCTTTCCGAACCACAGGCGTAAACCACCGCCTTAGTGAGGTCGATTCCATCATCCAGCAGGACGTTCTGTACGTAGCCTGTACGCCCCTGCCAGTCCGCGCTGGCTCGCGACAATACCGGAATAAACACCGCGTTCAGCCTCTCGAACTGAGGAACCCAATAAATGTCGCCTACGGTACGCCCGCCCCAATATATGAGAATTTTCTTGCCTGCTGCCAGATCCGGGTTGTTTAGCAGTTGCTCAAGCATCGCCTTCACTGGCGCAATGCCGGTGCCGGTAGCGAGAAACACGATTGTGTTGGCGTCTTTGTCTCGCAAGCAGAAGGTGCCGAGTGGGCCTTCAAGGCGAAGCAGGTCATTCGGTTTGGCGCTGCCGAACCAATAGCTTGACATCGCGCCTTGCTTGACTTCACGGATCTGCAGTTCCAGTTTGCCGTCGGTGCGTGGGGCATTGGCAATGGAATAGCTGCGGCGCAGGCCGCCATCACCGATCACGTCCAGATATTGACCCGGAAGGTAATGCAGCTTGCTGGCGGGAGGAACCCGCAAGATCACTTCCGCAACGTTATCTGTCAGACGGGTGATCGTATCGATGCGGCAAGGGAGAGTTTTGACCTCGACGTCGCCCAGAGCGCCAATGTCTTCGGCATCAATCTCGACATCGCTTATGGCATGGCGGCAGCAGGTGAGAATTATTCCGGCTGCAACTTCCTCGGTAGTCAGTGACGTTTCTTCCCTGTGAGCTTCAGTATCACCGCTGAGTACGGTGGCTTTGCACACACCGCAACGACCCGTGCGACAGCTGTATTCCAAGGTGATGCCCGCTGCTTTGGCGCTGTCCAGCAGCGAGGTGCCAAGGTCGGAACTGAATGTCTGCCCGTTGTGAAGTTTTACTGAAACCATGGATTACCGGATTCGAATTTTGAAAGGCTACTATAATATACTATCTATTTAGGGGTTGTCATTGTTAATGCTAATCATGCGACCTTGTAATGGTCTAATCATTCCGGACACTTTGTTAGAGATATAATGAGCAATGCTAACGAGGTGATAATGCGTAGAAAAACGTTTACCCCTGAGTTCAAGCAGGAATGTGTCAATCTTGTTCTTCAGCATAAGTATCCGGTGATTCAGGCTGCTAAAACAATGAATATTGGCCTTTCAACCTTTCAACCTTTCAACGCTGGCTACGGCAGTATCGCGGAGAGATCCGCGGGAACACACCGATAGCCAGTGCTATAACACCACACCGGAACAACGGCGGATACAAGAACTTGAAAAGCAGGTACGGCAGTTGCTGAGCGATAATGACTTGTTAAAAAAGGCTTCTGTAGATTCAATCTGTCAACGCAACACCCCTTTCAATTATCTCTTTCGGTGTTTTGAACTTCAGTGTCTTTCTTGGTCTGTTGTTTAGCTGAGCTGCAACCTGATCCAACTCATGTTGAGTATATTGGGCAAGGCATGTCTTTTTGGGAAAGTACTGTCTAATTAGCCCATTAGTGTTCTCGTTTGTTCCCCGCTGCCAGGGACTCTGAGGATCGCAGAAGTAAACTTTAACTCCGGTGCTGCCAGTAAATTCCAGATGCCTGGCCAGCTCCATTCCTCTGTCCCATGTCAGTGATTGCCGGAGTTCAGGCGGCAAGCTCAGGAATTTGTCGGTAAGAGCCTGATTCACTGAGAAAGAATCTTTGCCCCTGAGTCTAAGGATGATCGTATAACGTGATTTTCGGTCTACAAGTGTGGCTATATGCGAGTTTTTTGTGCCTGATACTAAATCGCCTTCCCAGTGCCCCAGAGAGCGTCTGTTATCGATATGCCGGGAGCGTTCGTGAATTGGCGTTCCGTTCACTATGTTGATCGTACCTCTTTCACCTTTGCGGGTATGGCGTCTGCCATGACGAAGGCTATGCGACCGGCGCAGATGCTTTACATTCAGGTGGTGTAGCGCTTCACGGCTACGAAAGTACAGCGTTTTATAAATTGTCTCCGGTGATATTCGCAGTGTTTTTTGACGCGGCTTCGTTCGCCTTAACCATCCTGATATTTGCTCAGGAGACCACTTCATCTCCAGCTTTTCCAGAACAAGCTCTCGCAACGGTAAATTCTGATCCAGTAAGCACGGTTTTGGTCTTTTCGCCATCCTGCTGGCCCGGTTATTAGCATCAACAGCTTTGTAATAGCGCCTGCCTCGATTACGCTGAACTTCACGTGAGATCGTCGAAGGACTACGATTCAGCGCAGTAGCTATCGCACGAATGCTCATTTTGGCTGACAAACCGGCTCGTATTTCCTCGCGCTCAGACAGCGTCAGGTGAGCTACAGCCCGCTTGCGCTCATTGGGTTTTATGCCGCCAGTATCTCTTAACATAGTGAAGATTGTTCCTGGTTTCGAACCCAGGATATTAGCTATTTCACTGAAGCCTGTTCCGTTCTTCCACAGTTCAAAAACAGATGCTTTTTCCTTTGCTGTAAATGTCCGTCTCATTCAAAAACCCTCCGCAACCCCATGTTTTCACATGACTGTTGCGTTGACCAATTGAATCTACATCGGCCTTCTTCGCTATGGAAATGAACAACGACAAAAAGTCACGGTGAAACTGAAGAAGGTCGGCGCAAATATCCAACAGGTCTGCCGTTGCTTATCGCTCACGCGCAGCGTATTTTATGCCCGTAGTCTTCGGCCAATGATCAAGCCCGATGTTCTGATGTTGCACGCGGCGGCTAGGCATGTTCACGCTGAAATGGACGTCACATATGGCAGCAGGTGCATCTAGTTACTAGAACAAGGTTTTAACGTGGGGAGATACCGCGTTCGGCAGATAATGAAAAACTTATTACTGGTAGCTAAACGCCCCGGGCGTCATCGCTACCCACTTGGCGTCCAGCCCCCGAAGTAAATTGCATGAATTGGCCCCCTTGCAGCAGTGGGCTATTGGCCTCCATGCTCAGTTCGCGCAGCAGATAATCGGTATAGCGCGCGGTGCTTTCCGGTTGCAGAGGGTTCTGATAGAAGCCGCAGAAGGTGGTGCAGAAAGGAATGTGTAAGTAGAGCAAACGTTTATTGCGGGGAAGCGCCTTTTGTAGCAGGGATTGCCAACTATCCTGGAGCGACTCCGCGGGAAGCGGTAGGCTGTCGCGCCACGGCATTGTTGCCCAGCGCTTGGGGAAAGGCAGTAGCCCCGGTTGTGCATGATATGGAACTAGATCAATATTCATAGTTAATCCGCCAAGCTATAGATGCGAAATTAAATGATAATCATAATCACTCAATCAATAGCTAAGGTGAGATATGTTGATCTAAGTCAGAAAATAAGGGTGGAAAGTGTTCAAATCAGGTGAAATGGCGCAAAAGGCTAACACTATCTGATTAGCGCAGACCTGTTTGATACTCTGGTGAGATAATGTTGGAATCAGGCGATCGTGCGTTCCCAAGCGGAGTTCGATGGAGAGTCCAAACGCCAGAAAGCAAAAAACCAGCTGTTAGGCTGGTTTCTTTAAATAGTGGTGCCCGGACTCGGACAACCCGCGAAGCGGTGTTGAACGTCGCTTGCGACGGCCCCGAAGGGGTGAGTCCTGCTTGCAGGGCGAATAATCGAACGGAGTTCGATGTAGAGTCCAAACGCCGGAAAGCAAAAAACCAGCTGTTAGGCTGGTTTCTTTAAATAGTGGTGCCGGACTCGGACAACCCGCGAAGCGGTGTTGAACGTCGCTTGCGACGGCCCCGAAGGGGTGAGTCCTGCTTGCAGGGCGAATAATCGAACGGAGTTCGATGTAGAGTCCAAACGCCGGAAAGCAAAAAACCAGCTGTTAGGCTGGTTTCTTTAAATAGTGGTGCCCGGACTCGGAATCGAACCAAGGACACGGGGATTTTCAATCCCCTGCTCTACCGACTGAGCTATCCGGGCAACGGGGCGCATTAAACCGTATTGGCCGCTGATCGTCAACGAATTTATAGCTTAAAACCGTTAAAACTGTGCTGATCGCTCTCTTTTCAGACAAGAACAGGTGAAATCGACCTAAATTGCCATCAAATTCTGTTTTAAGCCGCTAGCTCAGCGCACCATTTTTACGGCATTGCGCGACATCCAATATATCTTCCGCCAGTTGCTTAGCCACTTCAACATCCTGTAGTTGGCGCTTAATCAGCAGCTTGCTTAGGCAACCTTCCAGAATCAGCTCCATTTGTTGTGCGACCATGCCCGCATCATCAGCATCCATCTCATGCAATAGCTCTTGCGTATAGAGTAGCGACGCTTGCTTTTGTTGCTCTGCCAATTGATGGATCGGGTGCTCATCATCGGGATAGAAACTGCACGCGGCAATAAACAGGCAGCCGGGGTAGCGCTGATTTTGCACTTGTTCACTGAGCGTCTGATAGCGTGCCAAGAGCTTTTGCTTCGGCGATAGGGTTTCGTCTAGCTGCAACTGACGCCGCCAGGTATCTATCTGCTGACCATGGTAGCGCAGGCAGTCATACAGTAATGCCTCGCGATCGGGCCAAAAGCGGGTCAGGTCACTGACTTCGACAGAGACCTCTTTTGCCAGCATCTCCAGAGTGGTATTTGCCAGTCCTTGTTGCTCTAACAGATTGAGCGCACTGCTTAATACTTGTTCACGTTGCACGTTGCTCTCCTCCAACTTCGTCTCTGGCAAGTGTGGTTTACCGCAGTCTATTGCGCAAATAGTTAAAATACGTAAATAGTTAAAGTGCGCCAATAGATCAAACGACAGACCCTCAACTCGGGTCGGCTCTATCCACCTGCTGACTCCGTACCTTATCACTACTGTGCTGTTATTTGGCGAACTCTTTCGTCGCTTGTCGATAGCATCCGAAGTGTGATGCTATTTTCAGCACGCCATAGTCTGTGAAGCAGTGCGCATTTTATTGTGCATCTGCCTATAACCTTTCGCTAATAACTTCATATTCTTGTTCTTTTGCCCGATGGTTTATTGGAACGTGGTTTCTATAATAATTATCGTGAATCGTAGCGATACCGAATCGTACTGAAACAGGCGCAAGATTAAGCAACAAAATGCTTGCCGAGTGCGCTGGTAACCTGAATTGCATAACGTCCTGCATCGAGCCTTCGTTCAGACCGGGCGTTCTATCATAAGGATCGAAAATGAGTCTCCAAAATTATCCTAATCAGTTCCGCCGCAGCCTAAAAGAAGGGCAAACCCTTATCGGCTGCTGGAGTGCGTTGGCAAATCATATTTCAGCTGAAGTGCTGGGTCTGGCGGGCTTTGACTGGTTGGTCTTGGACGGTGAGCACGCCCCGAACGATGTCACGACATTTATTCCGCAGCTTATGGCACTAAAAGGCAGTCACAGCGCTCCAGTGGTGCGTGCACCTTGCAATGAACCAATTATTATCAAGCGATTATTGGATATCGGTTTCTACAACTTCCTGATTCCTTTCGTTGAGAGTGAGGAAGAGGCGATCCGTGCGGTGGCTTCAACCCGTTATCCGCCAGCCGGTATACGTGGCGTTTCCGTGTCTCACCGTGGCAATAATTACGGCACCGTGCCGGACTACTTCGCGACCATCAACGACAACATTACCGTGCTGGTGCAAATCGAAAGTCAGCTTGGGGTCGATAATCTGGATGCTATCGCCGCTGTAGAGGGGGTGGATGGCATATTCGTCGGGCCGGGGGATCTCTCGGCTGCGCTGGGCTATTTGGGACAACCCAACCATCCCGAAGTACAAAAAGTGATCCGCCATATTTTTGACCGTGCAAAAGCGCAGGGTAAGCCGAGCGGTATTCTGGCACCAGTGGATGCCGATGCCCGTCGTTATCTGGAGTGGGGCGCAACCTTTGTGGCGGTCGGCAGTGATTTGGGCATCTTCCGCAGTGCCACTCAGGCGCTGTGCGACAAATTTAAAAAATAGTGTTGGTCTGTTTCAAACATTCAGCGCTGCCGTATTGACGGCCTTGCGACTTAATTGAGGAGTAACAAATGAAAATCGGCTTTATTGGATTAGGGATTATGGGAAAGCCAATGAGTAAAAATCTGCTGAAAGCAGGTTACTCATTAATTGTCCTTGATCGGAATGCTGCTGCACTGGATGAGCTGCTCAGTGCCGGTGCCACTGCGGCGGCGACGCCAAAAGCGCTGGCAGCAGAGTGTGACATTATCATCACCATGCTGCCTAACTCACCCCATGTGAAGGAGGTGGTATTGGGTGAAAACGGCGTGATTGACGGTGCCAAACCGGGCGCTGTGCTGATTGATATGAGCTCGATTGCCCCGCTGGTCAGTCGTGAAATTAGCGAAGCGCTGGCGATAAAACAGATCGCCATGTTAGATGCACCGGTCAGTGGTGGCGAACCCAAAGCCATTGATGGCACCTTGTCAGTGATGGTTGGCGGCGATAAAACGGTGTTCGACAAGTGCTTCGACATCATGAAGGCGATGGGCGGCTCCGTGGTGCATACCGGTGGTATCGGTGCCGGTAATGTGACTAAACTGGCGAATCAGGTGGTGGTGGCGCTGAATATTGCGGCGATGTCTGAAGCGCTGGTATTGGCGGCCAAGGCGGGCGTGGATCCGGATCTGGTCTTCCAAGCCATTCGTGGTGGGTTGGCGGGCAGCACTGTACTGGAAGCCAAGGCGCCCATGGTGATGGATCGTAACTTCAAACCGGGCTTCCGCATTGATTTGCATATCAAAGACTTGGCAAATGCCCTCGACACCTCCCACGGCGTGGGGGCGCAATTGCCATTGACTGCGGCCGTCATGGAGATGATGCAGGCATTGAAAGCAGATGGATTGGGTAGCGCCGATCACAGTGCGCTGGCCTGCTACTACGAGAAATTAGCTAAAGTTGAAGTGACACGTTAGTCAGTGGTGCCGGCACCCGTCGGTGTCGGCCTTGGGTAGCATAACGATACTGATAAGCATCCCGATATCCTGAGCGGCTGGTTGATAAAGTTGGCGCCTGCATGACGTCGGATAGCTCATGAGATTGAATCATTTATGAAAATAGTCATCGCCCCGGACTCTTATAAAGAAAGTTTATCCGCGCTAGACGTTGCGGTGCAGATTGAAGCGGGTTTTCGCACCCAGTTTCCTGACGCGCAATATATCAAGTTGCCAGTTGCTGATGGTGGCGAAGGCACGGTAGAAGCCATGGTCGCGGCGACCTCCGGTAGGATTATCAAGGTCGATGTGACTGGCCCGTTAGGTGATAACGTTGATGCTTTTTACGGGATATCTGGTGATGAACAGTGCGCATTTATTGAAATGGCTGCCGCCAGTGGGCTAGAGCTGGTGCCATTGGCGCAGCGTAATCCACTGAAAACCACCTCCTATGGCACCGGTGAACTGATTCTTCATGCGCTGAATCAAGGGGTGAAACATATCATTATCGGTATCGGTGGCAGCGCAACCAATGATGGCGGCGCAGGTATGGTGCAAGCGCTAGGGGTCAAACTGCTGAATAAGCAGGGCCAACAACTGGGGTTTGGTGGCGAGAAACTGGCAGAACTGGATGTGATTGATATTACCGCCCTCGACCCACGTATTCAGCAGTGCCAAATCGATGTTGCCTGTGATGTCACTAATCCGCTGACAGGCAGCGAAGGGGCCTCGGCTGTTTTCGGGCCACAGAAAGGCGCGACACTTGAGATGATCACCCTGCTGGATGCGGGGCTGTTGCATTACGCTGGCGTGATTAAACGTTATCTGGATATTGACGTTGATCAGGTCGAAGGAGCAGGGGCTGCGGGGGGATTAGGTGCGGGACTGCTCGCATTTTGTGGGGCGACGTTAAGCCCCGGCATCGATATTGTGACTGACGCTCTCGGTCTGGACGCGCTGGTTCGGGACGCAACTTTTGTGATTACCGGTGAGGGGCGTATCGATAGCCAAACCATTCATGGCAAGGTACCTATTGGGGTGGCAAGAGTCGCCAAGCGTTATAACAAACCCGTGATTGGTATTGCTGGTAGCCTGACCGACGATGTGGATGTGGTGTATGAGCATGGTCTGGATGCGGTATTTAGTGTGATCTACAGTATTTGTACTTTAGAGCAGGCGCTAGATAATGCCGCCGATAATGTGTTCAGGACGGCGCGGAACATTGCCGCGACACTGGCGATTGGCATGGCGGCGGGCAAAGCTTAATTTTCTGTCGATCAGGGTTGACGAATGATTAGCCCTGACCGCCGGATCGCTCAATATTTTCCTGCAACACTTCGCCAGCATTCGCCTTTTTTGTGACCCTCACCACAACTCTCTCGCTTTGTGATGTAAGTTGGGCATTTGTCCAATGTCATCCCCCATCAGACCGCATAAGCTGGTGCATCAGCCCAGACTGAGGCCCTTTCATGAGTGTATATAATCTTGACCCCCGGCTAGCCCAGGAGATCGTCACCCGTACCATGAAGATCATTGATACCAATATCAATGTGATGGATGGTAAAGGGCGGATCATTGGCAGCGGCGATGAAGAGCGCCTCGGCGAGCTGCATGAGGGGGCGCTATTATCGCTCTCTCATGGCCGTATCGTCGATATTGATGATGCTGTTGCTCGCCAGTTACATGGTGTGAGGCCGGGGATCAACCTGCCGCTGCGCCTTGAGGGTGAGATCGTCGGTGTGATTGGTTTGACCGGCAATCCGGGTCAATTGCGTCAGTATGGCGAACTGGTGTGCATGGCCGCAGAAATGATGATGGAGCAGGCGCGGTTAGTGCATTTGCTGGCGCAGGATAGCCGCTTGCGTGAAGAGCTGGTACTCAACCTAATCCGTACTGAAGAGATATCACCCGCGCTTATTGAATGGGCGCAGCGCCTTGGGGTTGATATCAATGAGCCGCGTGTGGTGGCGGTGGTGGATGTGGACAGTGGCCAGTTGAGTGTTGACGGTGCAATGTCAGAATTGCAGGAGCTACAAACCCTGCTGACAACGCCGGAGCGTAACAACTTGATTGCGATTGTGTCCCTGACCGAAATGGTGGTGCTGAAACCGGCGCTGAACAGCCATGGCCGCTGGGATGCCATCGACCATCGGCGGCGGATGGAGTCACTGCTCTCTCGCATGACAGAACGAGGGCGCCTGCGGGTGCGGCTCTCATTGGGGAACTTCTTCACCGGCCCCGGCAGCATTGCTCGCTCATATCGTACCGCCCGCACCACAATGGCGGTGGGTAAACAGCGGATGCCGGAGCAACGCAGCTACTACTATCAGGATTTGGTGCTACCCGTTCTGCTGGACAGTTTGCGCGGTGGCTGGCAAGCCAATGAGCTGGCCCTGCCGTTAGCCAAATTGCGGGCCATGGACAGCAATGGCCTGCTGCGCCGCACTTTGGCCTGCTGGTTCCGCAATAACGTGCAACCGACGGCCACGGCAAAAGCGCTGTTTATTCACCGCAACACCTTGGAGTATCGGCTGAACCGTATTTCGGAGCTGACGGGGTTGGATTTGGCGAATTTCGATGACCGCCTATTGCTGTATGTCGCCTTGCAGTTGGGTGAGCAGGAGTAGTTGGGTGAACAGGAGTCGTAGGGTGACGTGAGGTAAAACCGCGAGTGAACAAAAAGTGGCCGGGGAGGTGACCCGGCCAGAGTGGGATGCAGAAGGTTTTAGGTCACGGGTGCGGGGTTAAACACCGCCAGAGCATTGCGTAACCCCCATTGATCTGACCATGTGCGTTTGCGGTCACTGGCAATATCCAGAATCAATTCAAACAATTGCTGACCGACCTCTTCGATTGTCGCATCACCGGTAGCAATGGTTCCGGCATCGATATCCATCAAATCATGCCAGCGATTGGCCAGATCGGTGCGCGTGGCCATTTTGATTACAGGCACCGCCGCTAAACCATATGGGGTACCGCGTCCGGTGGTAAACACCTGCACGGTAATGCCAGATGCCAGTTGTTGTGTGCCGCAGACGAAATCACTGGCTGGCGTAGCAGCAAAAATCAACCCCCGCTGGGTTGGGCGCTGGCCTGGGGAGAGCACTTCCGCAATGGCGCTGCGGCCAGATTTGGCAATCGAACCCAGCGCTTTTTCAACCACGTTAGCCAGCCCGCCCTTTTTGTTACCCGGCGAAGGGTTGGCGCTGCGGTCAGTTTTACCGGTTTCGAGATAGTCATCGTACCATTTCATCTCTTCGAGCAGCCTTCTACCCACTTCCTCGTTAATGGCCCGTGGCGTTAACAAGTGGATGGCATCGCGGACTTCGGTCACTTCCGAGAACATCACGGTCGCTCCGCAACGCACCAGCAAGTCAGAGGCGTAGCCTACCGCAGGATTAGCGGTCACACCGGAGAAAGCATCACTGCCGCCACACTGCATACCCACCACCAGTTCAGAAGCTGGGCAGGTTTCACGCTGGCGCAAGTTCAGGCGTTGTAGGTGCTTTTCGGCCACTTGCAGGATGTCATCGACCATGGAGCGGAAGCCAACGTGTTTCTCATCCTGTAGGCGCACAATATTGCTCTCATCCAGTGAGATAACCTGCACATCCGGCGTCCCTTCTAAGAGACGCTCAGGTTGCAGTTTTTCACAACCGAGGCCCACCACCATCACTTCACCACCAAAATTGGGATTGAGTGCCAGATTGTGAATAGTGCGGATGGGTACCACCGCCGCCGGTGCATTGATTGCCACGCCGCAGCCATAGAGGTGATTGAGTGCGACCACGCCATCGACATTGGGGTATTTCGGTAGCAGCGTGCGCTCAATGATATTGACCACATAATCCACCACGCCCGCGACGCAATGTACGCTGGTGGTAATGGCGAGCAGATTTTTGGTGCCGACACTGCCGTCTGCGTTACGGTAGCCCTCAAAAGTGTAACCATCCAGTGGCGGCAGCGGCTCAGGGACAGCGGTGGCAAGGGGCAATGTCTCCAGCGCAGGTGCGGCGGGCAACTCGACCAGTGATTCATCTATCCAGCCACCACGGGCAATATCACGGACCGCCAAACCAATCACCTCAGCATAGCGAATAATCGCCGCGCCTTGAGGGATATCAACCAAGGCGACTTTATGGCCTTGCGGGACATGCTCAATCAGCTCGAGACCACATTTAAACCGGGTGCCAGCACAAAGCCCATTGTTATTCACCACAATGGCAACGTTATCCGCGTCCTGTACTTTAATATAAAGCGGGTTGTCTACAGGGCTATTACAAGTGCTCATCATATTATCCTTGCTAAAAATATGGATTTTTATTCTATTAAGATGTTTTCAATTCCAAGCGTTTGATATCACCGACGACAAATAAGTAGCAGAACATCGCCATAATGGCAGAGCAACCGACAAAGATTAACGCGGCATTAAAGGAGTGTAACTCTTTCACCAGATAGCCGATCACCAAAGGTGTGACGATGGAAGCGACGTTACCAAAGACGTTAAACATCCCTCCGCACAGGCCGACAATCTCTTTTGGTGCGGTATCGGCAATCACTGGCCAGCCCAAGGCACCGAAACCTTTACCGAAGAAGGCCAATGCCATCAGTGCCACGACCACAAAGTCGCTGTCGACGTAGTTACACAAAATAATGCTGGATGCTAATAACATGCCTAATACGATCGGCACTTTACGTGCGAAGGTCAGTGAATGACCACGTTTAATGAGTGAGTCAGAAAATACGCCGCCTAATACCCCACCGGCAAATCCGCATAAGGCTGGAATAGACGCCACCATCCCCACTTTTAGAATAGACATCCCTTTATCTTGCACCAGATAAATAGGGAACCACGTCAGGAAGAACCAGGTGATGGTATTAATGAAGTATTGCCCGAAGAATACGCCCAGCATCATTCGACTGGATAACAATTGTTTCATGTAAGCTAATTTAGGACCACTTCTATGACCATCAGGTTTTTTGTGATCCATATCAACAACGGCACCGCCTTGTTTTATGTATTCAAGCTCAGCAGCAGACATATCAGGGTGGTCGGTTGGGTTATGAATAAATTTAACCCAAGCGATGGTTAATACAAAACCTAACCCGCCCATGACGGTAAATACATGCTGCCAGCCCCAGGCAAAGGTTAAATAACCTAGCAGTGGAGAGAAGAGCGCCAGTGAGAAGTATTGTGCGGAGTTAAATATTGCGGATGCTGTGCCCCTCTCTTTGGTCGGGAACCAGGCCGCGACAATTCTGGCGTTAGCTGGGAAAGAAGGTGCCTCAGAGAAACCTAACATAAAGCGCATGATAAACATCGAGATAGCGGCATAAGCTATCGGGAACATGTCAACAAAGCCTTGGGTAAAGGTAAAGAGAGACCAGAAAAATAAACTGTAGGTGTAGACACGTTTAGAACCGTAGCGGTCCAGCAGCCAGCCACCCGGTATTTGCATCAGCAGGTAAGCCCAACCAAATGCAGAGAAGATGTATCCCATGGCAACTGCATCTAATTGCAGCTCTTTTGCAACTTCAGTGCCCGCAATTGATAATGTTGCCCGGTCAGCATAGTTAATTGCAGTCACAATAAAGATAATAAATAATATTATATATCGGACGTGGGTCCGTTTCTCAGTTACAGCGGCTTCCAGACTCATATTAATACCCTCTATAAATCATTTTTTAAGGTTGCCGCATTTAAGTTCGTTATGAATAAGATGCAATAACCTATTTTTTATTTGGTGTTATATAAATGCAAATTTTAACTCTCAAAAATGTCTTCGTTAGCGCTGTAGACATTATATGGAGTAGGGGCATAAATCGCATTGTGCATCGGCCCAAAAAATTGCGGGTAAATTATTTAATTGTTGTGTGGCTGTACAGCGCAATGGGGTTAACATCACAATTCATCTTGTTTTTAATAAAATGTGTTTGAACTTGGAAATTAAAGTGATCCAGATCACTCTTTATTCGGTAAAACTCAGCGGTTTATTAGGTAATCAGTTCACACTAAACAAATTAATCTCCTTTATAATTAGCTGTAAATGGGGTAATTCCCTATTCTGAATCTATTCCCCCTCAGTTTAATACTTTTTTCATTTGTACATCTGCCAATTTAATTAGCCAAAAAATCTCGGCAATAGTCAGATTCTTTTGCATTAAAAATTAATTGTAATAATAGAGTATTATGGCCACTATATTTGTGTGGTTAATGAATTGATAGAGTTGTGAAGCGTTATTGCAAATAATAATTATTTATCCAGCAATGGTATGACTTCTGGGAAGAAATAAGATGAATCCATTTATTATTGCTGACGCCGAAAGCTGCATTGGGTGTCGGAGTTGTGAAGTGGCTTGTGTGGTGGCACATCATGAGGGCAAATTCCCTGATAAGCCTGAATATTTCATGCCACGGCTTAAGGTATTTAAAGGCCAGCAACGTGTTAATGACAAACAAGTTTCTCATGACAGGTTAAGTGCGACGGTGGTTTTTTGCCATCACTGTGAAGATGCTCCCTGTGCCAGTACTTGCCCCAATGGGGCCATTGTTGAAATGAATAACAGCATTCAGGTTATTCAGGAAAAATGTATCGGTTGTAAAACCTGCATGATCGCCTGCCCATTTGGCATGATGACGGTGGTAACAGAGACTGTTCAGCCTGCCAGCCATCGTCTGGCCGATGTTTATCAGCGCACTGAGGCACAGAAATGCGACCTCTGTGTTGACCAACCGGATGGCCCCGCCTGCATCAAAACTTGCCCAACTCAGGCGCTGACACTGGTCGATCAACATTATCTGCTGAACCAACAGCAGCTAAAACGCCAGCGTGCGGCACTGAATGAGCACAATGGCCGCCTGTTTAGCAGCGCCACTCCTGCTGGCGTGACTCATACTCTCAGCCCGTTAAGCAAAAATATCCGCGATACTGCCCCGGTCAATGGGTTGCAGCGCCCTCGGACTCCACGGCTGGAGCCAAAAAAGATCCCTCTGGCGGAGCGGAAGAGCAGTTTTGCTGAGATCTATCTGCCGTTCACTGACGGTCAGATCAATGAGCAGGCTGAGCGCTGCCTGAATTGTGGCGATAAAACGATCTGCCAGTGGACTTGCCCGCTGCATAACGCGATTCCGAAATGGATCGCCTTGGTCCATCAAGGACGCATTCATGAGGCGGCAGAATTATCCCATCAAACCAGCAGCTTGCCGGAGATCTGTGGCCGCGTATGCCCACAAGATCGTCTGTGTGAACAGGCTTGTACACTGAATGACCATGACGGCGCGGTCACCATTGGTCAGATTGAGCGACATATCACGGAAACCGCATTGGCAACGGGCTGGCGGCCCGATATGTCGCAGGTTAAACCGACCGGCAAACGGGTAGCGATTATTGGCGCAGGGCCAGCGGGCTTAGGCTGCGCGGATATTCTGGTGCGTAATGGCATCACCCCTGTGGTGTTTGATCGCTATCCCGAAATCGGCGGCTTACTGACCTTTGGTATCCCGGCGTTCAAACTGGAAAAAGGGGTAATGACTCGTCGGCGCGAGATTTTCAGCGAGATGGGGGTCGAGTTTTGCCTGAATACCGAAATTGGCCGCGATATCACCATGGAGAGCCTGCTTAGTGATTTTGACGCACTGTTCCTCGGCGTCGGCACCTACCGTTCAATGCGCTCTGGATTGGAAAACGAAGAGGCTTCAGGGGTTTACGATGCTTTACCCTTCCTGATTGGTAATACCCAACATTTGATGGGTTATTCCGCCAGCAGCGCTCACCCCTATGTCAGCATGGAAAATCAGCGAGTGGTGGTGTTAGGCGGCGGCGATACGGCGATGGATTGTGTGCGCACCTCGCTGCGCCATGGGGCCGCTAACGTCATTTGCGCCTATCGTCGTGACGAAAAGAACATGCCTGGCTCCAAACGCGAGGTCAAAAATGCGCGCGAGGAGGGGGCGGAATTTATGTTCAATCTCCAGCCACAACGGATTGAGGTGGATGAGCAGGGGCAGGTGATAGGCATCAAAATGGTGCGAACCGGCATGGGGCAGGTCGATGCCAAAGGGCGGCAGCAAGCCCGGCCAATCGCCGGTTCCGAACATATCATTCCTGCCGATGCCGTGATCATGGCATTTGGTTTCAGCCCGCATCGTATGTCGTGGCTGGCCGAGCACAATGTGGTGCTGGATAAACAGGGGCGAGTGGTCGCGCCGACCATTTCCGGTTATCCCTATCAAACCAGTAATCCCAAGATCTTCGCCGGGGGTGACATCGTGCGCGGCGCTGACCTGATTGTGACCGCCATTGCCGAGGGGCGCAAAGCGGCCGAAAGTATTGCGTATTATCTTAATGTCTTGTAGCAGGCGGTCGGCGAGAAGATGAACTGATATGTTACTACCGCTGAGTTTTTAAATGCTGCAAAAACTCAGCGGCATCCATAAAACCGGTCACTCTGGCGGCGCTCACTTCATTCCCTTGCGCATCGAAAAATAGGATGGTTGGGAGGCCCAACACCTTCAATTTTTTCAACATCTGCGCATGTTCGGTGCTGTTAGCCGTCACATCAGCCTGAATGAGGACGGTATCGGCTAACTGACGCTGCACTTGCTCATCACTGAAGGTATATTTTTCAAACTCTTTGCAGGCGACACACCAGTCGGCGTACAGATCCAGCATCACGGGCTTGCCCTGTGCTTGGGCCAATGCGGCTTGCAACTGCGGCAAATTAGCGATCGGTTGAAACGCCAAGTGCTTAATCTCATTTTGCGAGGTGTTGCCGTTAAAGGCCCAATCCTGTAGCGGACGGGCGGCGATCAGCAAGGCGGCTAGCAGTAATAGCTGGCAAGCCCGCGCCCAACCCGAGTGCGCTTTTAGGCTCAAGACAAAGGCCCAGCCGAAGAAGGCGACCGCCAGCAGGCTCCATAAGCGCAGGCCCCAGAGATCCCCGAGCACCCGCTCAAGCAAGAAGACTGGTAGTGCCAGGATCACGAAGCCGAAAGCCTCTTTAACATACTGCATCCATGGGCCGCTGCGTGGGATCAGTTTGTTGCCGAACAGTGTCACAATCACCAGAGGAATGCCCATCCCTAACGCATACAAATAAAGCGTGCCGCCACCGGCCAGCATATTACCGCTTTGCGCGATATACAGCAGGATGGCGCTGAGCGGGGCGGTAGTGCATGGCGAGCATATCAGGCCCGCCAGTGCGCCCATGGCAAAAACTCCCGCCAGTGAGCCGCCACGTTGGCTGCTGCTCCACTGTACCAGCCGGGTTTGCAGTGACGAGGGGAGTTGCAGCGAATAGAGGCCAAACATCGATAACGCCAGCAGCACGAACAGCGCCGATAGCCCAATCAACACATAAGGGTGCTGTAGCGCAGCCTGGAACTGTAACCCCGCCGCTGCCACCACCAAGCCGAGCAAGGTGTAGGTCAGCGCCATCCCTTGCACATAAACCACCGCCAACAGCAAGATCCGCCGCTGACTGTGGGGCTTCTCGCGGCCAAGAATGATGGCTGAAATCAGGGGGTACATCGGCAACACGCAGGGGGTGAAGGCGATGCCGATACCAATCAGCAGCGCCCACAATGGTGAGAAGGGCAGTTCAGCCGGAGCGGGTGCCACATCATTTACAGTCGATGCCGTGGCTGCGGCTGCGGGGGGGGCTCCGGCGAGGACCGCCGCCAGCGGCACGATCCGTGTTTCCGGCGGATAGCAGAAGCCCGCTTCGGCGCAGCCCTGATAGGTCACGCTGACGCTCGCGCCATCACCCGCTTGGGTGATGGGGATACTCAGTGTTAATTGCTGCTTGAAAATCGCTACTTCACCATAAAATTCATCATGATGCGCGATGCCTTCCGGCAGGGTAAACGCGCCAAGAGTGGCATTTTGCGGCACGATTTTAATTTGCTGGCGATAGAGATAATAGTCGGGGTGAATCTGCCAACTCAGCGTGAGTTGGTCGCCTTGCTGGCGAAAATCAAAGGCAAATGCTTGATCAACCGGAATAAATCGGCTCTGGCTGCTTTTTTGGTCGAAAGCGGCATTGTCACCAAACAGGGAGGCCTGCGCGCTGTGCGGCGTGAGTAAAATGCTGCACAGCAGCAGAATCAGAGTAAGGAAGCGTTGAGCCATGACAGGTAATCTTTATCTCCGTCCCGTACCGGTAACACCAGCAATTCCGGCGTTTGGTAGGGGTGATGCTGTTTGATAAAACTGAGAAGTGCGTGTTGATGATCCACATTGCTTTTGAACAATAGCTGGACTTCATACTCTTGCTGGAGCTTGCCTTCCCAGTAGTAAATCGAGGTCGCACCGGGCAACAAAGTCGCGCAGGCGGCCAGTTTTTCACCCAGAACCTGCGCGGCTAAATCTTGCGCGCTGGCTTCATCAGGGGCGGTGCACAATACCACAATTGCATCACAAATAATTGCATCACAATCAGACATCTTAACCTCGTGGGTTGTGTGACTTAGCTGAAGAAGTGAACACTATAACGCGAGTGGGGGCAGGCCAGAAGATGATTTATGTCACGGCGGGATAGAGCGGAGAAAACAGGGCGCATGACGCGCCCCATTGATAGATCACAAATTACAGTACCAAACCGCCCATCACAAAGCCAAAACAGACGGCCAGTGCCACCCCGATGGTGCCTGGGATGAAGAACGGATGGTTAAACACGAAGCGACCAATACGGGTGGTGCCAGTGTCATCCATTTGTACTGCGGCGACCAGTGTTGGGTAGGTCGGCAGAATGAACAGACCAGAAACCGCTGCGAAGGACGCAATGGCTGCCAGTGGTGAAACGTTCAGCGCCATCGCCATTGGCATCAATGCCTTGGCCGTTGCCGCCTGGGAATAAAGCAGTGCTGAACAGAAGAAGAAGATAACCGCCAGCAACCATGAGTGAGCTTGAATCAAGCTACCTGCGGTCTCTTTAATCCACTCCAGATTGTGCTGCACAAAGGTATCACCCAACCAGGCGACACCAAGGATACAGATACAAGCACTCATACCGGCTTTGAAAGTACTGGAATTCAGGATTGAATCGGTATCAACCGAGCAGACCAGCGTGGTGATGGTTGCCACACTCAGCATGATGATCAGGATAGCATTGGTGGTGTTCATCAGCGGTGTTGCCACCAGACCGACACTTGGACTGTTGATGATGGCATAAGCCACGACACACAATACGCCTGCCAGGAACAGCAGCACTGAGGTTTTAGCCCGTGGTTTGATCACTTTTACGGTGTCGCCACGTAACGTCACTAAGCCCTCTTCCAAACGTTTCAGATAGATTGGGTCATCTGACAGTAGATTGGGTCATCTGACAGTTTGGAGTTAAAGCACAAGGAGACGATAAACGACATCACCAGCACCGCACACAGGGTGGATGGAATGACAATCATCAGCAGATGCAAGTAGCTGACGCCGTGACCTTCCATGACAGAAGACATGTAGACCACTGCCGCAGAAATCGGTGAGGCGGTGATGGCGATTTGCGCGGAAACTACTGCGGTAGAGAGCGGGCGGCAAGGTTTGATGCCTTGTTCTTTTGCCACTTCTGCAATCACCGGCAGGGCTGAGAGAGAGATATTACCTGTCCCAGCAAAGATGGTCAGAAAATAGGTGACCAGCGGTGCAAGGATAGTGATGTGTTTTGGGTTCTTGCGCAGTAACTTTTCAGTTTGCTGCACCAGATAATCCATACCGCCTGCGACCTGCATCGCAGAGATTGCCGCAATAACGGCCATGATGATTGAAATAACGTCGAAGGGAATGCTGCCGGGTTTGACGCCAATAATCGCCAATACCAGAACACCAATCCCACCCGCAAAGCCGATACCGATACCGCCTAACCTGGCCCCTAAAAAAATGGCCAGCAGAACGATGACTAATTCTACGGCTATCATAGTGTTTACTCCTTGATCCAAATGAAAAATTAAAGTTAAAAAATTGTATTTGCCAGAAAGTAAAAAGGCACGCTGTCCAGAGGAGCATGCGTGCCTTATCGGGCTACCGGATGATTATTTTATTGTTCATTTTCATCGGTATAACGTTTCGCTTTATAGGCCGGATGCATCAGGTTCTCAACAGAGAAAATGTCGTCCAGCTCGGCTTCAGTTAATAAGCCGCGTTCCAGAACCACTTCCCGTACATTTTTACCGGTTTCCGCACAGATCTTGCCCACAATGTCACCGTTATGGTGGCCAATGAATGGGTTGAGATAGGTGACGATACCGATAGAGTTAAAGACGTAACGCTCGCAAACCTCTTTGTTGGCAGTAATGCCGTTAATGCATTTTTCCAACAAGTTGTAACAAGCATTTGTCAGGATGTGGATGGACTCAAACATTGCCTGGCCAATCACGGGCTCCATGACGTTCAACTGGAGCTGACCTGCTTCGGCCGCCATAGTAATGCAAGTGTCGTTACCGATCACCTTAAAACAAACCTGGTTAACGACTTCTGGAATCACCGGATTCACTTTAGCTGGCATGATAGAAGAACCGGCCTGCAACTCTGGCAGGTTGATTTCATTCAAACCGGTACGTGGACCTGATGACAGCAGACGCAAGTCATTACAGATTTTTGACATCTTCACGGCCAGACGTTTCAGGGCACTATGCACCATCACATAAGCACCGCAGTCGGAGGTCGCTTCAATCAAATCCTCTGCTGGAACACATGGCAAGCCACTGATTTCAGAAAGTTTCTTAATTGCCAGCTCTGAGTAGCCTTCTGGTGTGTTCAGCGCAGTACCGATAGCGGTTGCACCTAGGTTAACTTCCAGCAGCAACTCGGCGGTGCGTTGCAGGTTTTTGGTCTCTTCGTTCAACAGCACTTGGAAAGCACGGAACTCCTGACCCAATGTCATCGGCACTGCATCCTGTAATTGGGTGCGCCCCATTTTCAGAATTTTCTCGAATTCTTTGGATTTTCTACCGAAACCTTCGCCTAATTCATTGATCGCGTCGATCAACTTCATAATGGAGGCGTAGACCGCAATGCGGAAGCCGGTTGGGTAGGCATCGTTGGTGGACTGACATTTGTTCAGATGGTCGTTAGGGTTAAGGTATTGATACTCCCCCTTCTGGTGACCCATCAGCTCCAGACCGATATTGGCCAGAACTTCGTTGGTATTCATGTTTAAAGAAGTACCGGCGCCGCCTTGGAACACGTCTACCGGGAACTGATCCATACACTTCCCTTTATCCAGGACTTCGTCACATGCCTGAATAATGATGTCAGCAATTTTACGCGGGATAGTGTGCAGCTCTTTGTTCGCCATTGCCGCCGCTTTTTTAACCATAACCATGCCGCGAACAAATTCCGGAACATCACTGATTTTGCTGTTACTTATATAGAAGTTTTCAATCGCACGCAGGGTATGAACACCGTAGTAAGCCTCTGCGGGGACTTCTCGTGTACCTAACAGGTCTTCTTCAATACGAATGTTATTTGACATGAGAACCTTCTCTAATGTGCTGTCTTGTTTTGTATTTGTTAACTAAATTATGCCGCCGTGGACGCAATATGATGCCGTGATGAACCTCTCGTGCGGAAAGATTAACCATTCATCTTCTTGCTGACAGGATCATATGCTGCCTAATAATAAAAAGCCTTGAACTAGGATCACTATATGGTCGTAATTAATTGAGATGATCTGATATCTGTGATTTCACTCACAGTTAGACTAATTAGTAATAAAAGTATCTACCCAGCTTGAAAAGTCTGTCAACTACCACCATTTCATAAGTGTCGACCCAAGTTGAAAGGGGGAGCTGACGCCTAAATCCGCAAGTAAGGGGAAATAAGAGCAGAGCCAGCATCAGTTGGGTTAAGGTTTTCATGGTATCTGTCAGGCAGGGTGACCTGATGAGGGGTACTGAATGATTGGAATAAGGAGAACGCGGTGCGTTGGTTACCGTTAGCGCTGATATTTTTATTGGCATACATAGAAATATCGATATTTATCAAGGTCGCAGCTGTATTGGGGGTCTTAGTGACCCTGCTGCTGGTGATCTTCAGCTCCTGCGTAGGGATATCTCTGGTGCGTAACCAAGGGATCAAAACCTTTATGCAGATGCAGCAAAAACTGGCGGCAGGTGAAAGCCCAGCGGCAGAAATGGTCAAGAGCGTCTCGCTGATCTTAGCTGGCTTCTTGTTGCTGATCCCCGGCTTCTTCACCGACTTCCTCGGTTTGCTGCTGCTATTACCACCGATTCAAAAATCGTTAACGCTAAAGCTGATGCCACATCTGAACATTTATCGTGGCGGCGGTTTTGGTACCGGCAGTGGTCCAATGGGCGGCGGAAATACCTTTGACGGCGAGTTTCAGCGTAAAGCTGATGATCGCTACACCGTAGAGCATCGCCCGGATGAGGATGATAAACCTACAGATAATCGTTTTAAAGATGATAGGTAAGCGGTGATTTTTTCTAATTGGTTGTTTATTAATCATAAATTAATCATGTAAATGACAGGCTTTTCTTTGGGGTAAGGGTGATGAAGTGGATAAAACAACCCGCTTTCAGGCGACAAAAAAATGAAATTTTTTTTGTCGTCTCCCTTGAAGCGATAAGATATCGCCCCCATTAAGAAAGCCACGGTATCGGTTATGAAGGCAGACCGATATTAATCCTAAATCTGATACGGACCTTCTCATAGGAGAGCTATCAATGAAAATTCGTCCATTGCATGACCGCGTTATCGTCAAGCGCAAAGAAGTTGAATCCAAATCTGCTGGCGGCATCGTTCTGACTGGCACTGCAGCGGGTAAATCTACCCGTGGTGAAGTTCTGGCAGTCGGCAATGGTCGCATCCTGGATAACGGTGAGATCAAGCCGCTGGATGTGAAAGTAGGCGACGTCGTTATTTTCAACGATGGTTACGGCGTGAAGTCAGAGAAGATCGACCATGAAGAAGTGTTGATCATGTCCGAAAGCGACATCCTGGCAATTGTTGAAGCGTAATCACGCTCTCTAATCTTCTGAACTGAACGAGTTAAGGGAAATACCAATGGCAGCTAAAGACGTAAAATTCGGTAACGACGCACGCATCAAAATGCTACGCGGCGTAAACATCCTTGCTGATGCAGTGAAAGTGACCCTGGGCCCGAAAGGCCGTAACGTAGTTCTGGATAAGTCTTTCGGCTCTCCAACTATCACCAAAGACGGTGTATCAGTTGCACGTGAGATCGAACTGGAAGACAAGTTCGAGAACATGGGCGCACAGATGGTTAAAGAAGTTGCCTCTAAAGCGAATGACGCGGCGGGTGACGGTACCACTACTGCAACTGTATTGGCTCAATCCATTATCACTGAAGGTCTGAAAGCAGTTGCGGCCGGCATGAACCCAATGGACCTGAAGCGCGGTATCGACAAAGCCGTTATCGCTGCGGTTGAAGAACTGAAAAAACTGTCTGTACCTTGCTCTGACTCTAAAGCCATCGCTCAGGTAGGTACCATCTCTGCGAACTCCGACTCAACCGTGGGTGAGCTGATCGCACAAGCGATGGAGAAAGTCGGTAAAGAAGGCGTTATCACCGTTGAAGAAGGCTCTGGCCTGCAAGACGAGCTGGACGTTGTAGAAGGTATGCAGTTCGACCGTGGCTATCTGTCTCCTTACTTCATCAATAAGCCAGAAACGGGTTCGATTGAACTTGAAAGCCCATTCATCCTGTTGGCTGACAAGAAAATCTCTAACATCCGTGAAATGCTGCCAGTACTGGAAGCCGTCGCGAAAGCCGGTAAACCACTGCTGATCATTGCAGAAGACGTTGAAGGCGAAGCCTTGGCGACTCTGGTTGTTAACACCATGCGCGGCATCGTAAAAGTGGCTGCGGTTAAAGCACCTGGTTTCGGTGATCGTCGTAAAGCCATGCTGCAAGACATCGCAACTCTGACTGGCGGTACTGTTATTTCTGAAGAGATCGGTCTGGAACTGGAAAAAACCACTCTGGAAGATCTGGGTCAGGCGAAACGTGTTGTTATCAACAAAGACACTACCATCATCATCGATGGCGTAGGTGACGAAGCTGCAATTCAGGGCCGTGTTACTCAGATCCGTCAGCAAATTGAAGATGCGACTTCTGACTACGACAAAGAAAAACTGCAAGAGCGTGTTGCTAAACTGGCTGGCGGCGTTGCCGTTATCAAAGTGGGCGCCGCAACTGAAGTTGAAATGAAAGAGAAGAAAGCACGCGTTGAAGATGCTCTGCACGCAACCCGCGCAGCAGTAGAAGAAGGCGTGGTTGCTGGTGGTGGTGTTGCGCTGATTCGTGCGGCATCTGCTATCACTGCTTCTGGCCTGAAAGGCGACAACGAAGACCAGAACGTGGGTATCAAAGTTGCTCTGCGTGCGATGGAATCTCCACTGCGTCAGATCGTGGTTAACGCCGGTGAAGAAGCCTCAGTTATCGCGAACAACGTAAAAGCGGGTTCAGGTAGCTACGGTTACAACGCATACAGCGAAGAATACGGCGACATGATCGCGATGGGTATCTTGGATCCAACTAAAGTGACTCGTTCTGCTCTGCAGTACGCAGCCTCTATTGCTGGTCTGATGATCACCACTGAGTGCATGATCACTGACCTGCCACGTGATGACAAAGGCGGCGATATGGGCGCTGGCGGCATGGGTGGTATGGGCGGCATGGGCGGCATGATGTAATGCTCCCAATCTTTCGGTCGCCGTTGAGATAACGGTAACGGAAGGTAAAGCTGTTGATAAAAGCGAGTGGGGTGACCTGCTCGCTTTTATTTATGATACTAAACCTGCTATTCCCAAACCTGTCATAACCCCGTCCCAATAGAGCATTATACTCAGTATTATCTGATTCAAATTTTGCAACCTAACGCCATAAAAGCGGTTTTATTTCATTCAGTGTGATGATTGCAGGACTTTTTTTAGCTTCTGCGCTAATTTAATGTGTAAACTATTGGCTATCAGTCTCGATATCGGGTATCTGGATGATTTCGGCAACGGATGCTTAAGCGGCGGCGGTGCTTTCTGGTAATCTTTAGCGTGATTCTCAACTTCGAATGGGGAAAAAAATGCGGATTAAAGTGTTACTCGGTCTTTCAGCGGCACTGTTGCTGGCAGGTTGTAGCTCCACTAACCAATTGAGTTCGGCAGGCGAGCAAGTGAAGTTCTCCGATACCAAACCGGGTAGTGAATGTCAGTTGGTCGGCCAGGTGACTGGGGTTCAGAGCAACTGGTTCTCAGGTGGCGGCGGTGAAAGCAGCTCTATGCGCGGTGCAGCAAATGACCTGCGTAATAAAGCAGCAGCCATGGGCGGCAACGTGATTTATGGTGCGACCAGCCCGAGCGAAACCTTCTTATCAAGCTTTGCGCCACTAGACAGTAAAATGGTTGGCGAAGTTTATAAGTGCCCTTGATAGCTAAAGCTTAGGCACAAGTTGAAATAAGGGGATGCCATGGCATCCCCTTTATACCTGTCATCTTTTGAATTGCAGCAGTGTTGGCTGGATTCAATCACCCGAATTACTCATTCTGCATTAATCGCAGGTCCAGTGGTGTTTTACTGGGTTGCCCGCCGATTTCTCGGGCTAGACGTGGGACCAAATAACCGGAAACGCGGCTGAGCAAGCCTTTCATTAATTGCCGCGCTTCATCGTCATCGACCATAAAGTGAGCAGCGCCTTGCACTTTATCTAAAACATGAATGTAGTAAGGCAAAATCCCTGCATCAAACAAAGCATTACTTAATGTTGCCAGTACATCTGCATCATCATTGACGCCACGTAGCAGCACACTCTGGTTTAATAGCGTCACACCCGCCCGTTTCAGCTGCGCCATACTGTCTCGCAAGGGCTGATCGATTTCATTGGCATGGTTTATATGTGTGACCATCAACACCTGCAATCGTGAATCACTTAACCGCTGGCACAGAGCCGCAGTGATTCGGTCAGGGATCACCACTGGCAAACGGGTATGGATACGTAACCGTTTGATGTGGCTGATGCTTTCTAGTTCATCTAATAACCAGCTCAGCTCGCTGTCTTTGGCCATCAATGGATCGCCGCCCGAAAAGATGATCTCATCCAACTCAGGATGTTGGCGGATATAATTCAGCGCCTGATGCCAATTGGCTTTATTGCCTTGGTTATCCTGATAAGGGAAATGGCGGCGGAAACAGTAGCGGCAATTGACGGCACAACCACCTTTGACCAGTAATAGCGCGCGGTTGCGATACTTATGCAACAATCCGGGTACGACACTGCGCTGTTCATCCAGCGGGTCGTTGGTAAAACCGGGGGCAGCGATAAACTCTTCACGTGCGGTGAGCACCTGAAGCAATAAAGGGTCTAATGGATCGCCTGGCTGCATACGTGCGACGAACGCACGTGGTACTCTAAGCGGGAATAAACGACGTGCCGCAGTGCCTTGTTGCAGGTTAGGGTGTTCATTTAATAGCAGAATTCTTAGCAATTCGTCCGGATCGGTAATTACATCGGCGAGTTGTTGCAACCAATCTTCTCTAATTGGCATGTTTCGGGTTACAATACTTGCCATTTTTTAGGCTTACTACCAGTTTCTTGAGGACCATCATGGCCAGTTATTATAGCAACGATTTTCGTCCCGGTCTTAAAATCATGTTCGAGGGCGAGCCTTATTCAGTTGAGTCCAGCGAGTTCGTAAAACCAGGCAAAGGCCAAGCTTTTGCTCGTGTTAAGATGCGTCGTTTGCTGACCGGCGGGCGCGTTGAGAAGACCTTCAAATCAACAGATTCTCTGGAAGGCGCTGACGTTAACGACCTGAACCTGACTTACCTGTACAACGACGGTGAGTTCTGGCACTTCATGAATAACGAGACTTACGAACAGCTGCAAGCTGATGCAAAAGCGATTGGCGACAACGGCAAATGGCTGGTTGATCAGGCTGAATGTATCGTAACTCTATGGAATGGCCTGCCTATCGCGGTCACCCCACCAAACTTTGTTGAACTCGAAATCGTTGATACTGACCCAGGTCTGAAAGGTGATACTGCCGGTACTGGTGGCAAACCTGCGACACTGAGCACCGGTGCAGTGGTCAAAGTGCCATTATTCGTACAGGTTGGCGAAGTCATCAAAGTTGATACCCGCTCTGGCGAATATGTTTCTCGCGTGAAGTAAGCTTGATAAACAAGCTGTGCTGAGAATTAAAGAAAACCGCTTAAAAGCGGTTTTCTGCTATCTGGGCTGGGTTGATTGGAGCCGACTGGCATCACTCGGTTTTGCCGTCGCTTCAGCCTGAGGAAAGCGTAATACTGTTTTTATGACTATGCTTATAAAGCGAATATACTCAAAGCTCTATAAGGAACTTTCATAATGGTAAAGAAAAGCATCGCGATTATTTTCTCATTGTTAGTTATCTCTTCATTGAGTGCCTGTAACACCACGAAGGGTGTTGGTAAAGATGTTCAAAGTGCTGGCAGTGCTATTGAACGCAGCGCTGAATAAGCCGTTTTTTATGCTGTCATCGGCGGTAATCGCCGCCGAATTTTTTGCCGCAAACGACTCTTCGCATCTCCAATCCCTACATTGAATGTATTGCTGCTTATTATTGGGCGTGATAATTTATCCCTCTAATCTTTCTGCTGTTCGGGACGACCTGAACACGCATCTGTTTTCCGGGGACGACCCCGCCTGAGCGAGGTGGTTACCATGGCTTGGATTATTCTGGTTATTGCGGGTTTGTTAGAAGTTATTTGGGCTATTGGCCTGAAGTATTCCCATGGTTTTACGCGGCTGACACCCAGTGTCATCACTCTTGTGGCGATGGCGGCGAGTGTTTTTCTTTTGGCCTATGCCATGAAAACGCTACCGGCTGGTACGGCATATGCGGTCTGGACGGGTATCGGCGCGATAGGTACCGCCATTTTAGGCATTGCGCTGCTAGGGGAGTCCGCCAGTCTGGCACGCGTGTTTAGTTTGGGGCTGATTTTGGCGGGGATTATTGGGTTGAAGCTGGCGTCTGCTTAACCCAGATCAAATCCTCCACCGGGAATCCATAATTCTTCGCTACGGCGACCAGACGATCGCGTGTTTGGCTATCAATGGTTGGCGTGCGAGACAGGATCCACAGGTAATCTCGGTTAGGGCCGGCAATTAAGGCATGCTGATATTCATCATCCAAATCAATGACGTTGTAGCCGCCATAGAAAGGCCCGAAGAATGAAACCTTAAGTGAGGCTTGTTGTGGGGAGCCAATAAAATAGGCTTTGCCGACACTCTCCTGCCATTGCTGTTTCTTCGCGTTATAACCTCGGTTAATCACTTTTACGCCACCATCATCGCGGAGCGTGTAATTGGCGGTGACGTGATCTAGGCCGCGTTCAAAAGAGTGGTCTAGTCGAGCAATCTCATACCATGTACCGAGATAGCGTGGTAATTGGAAATTATCGACGATTTTCACGTCTTTTGGTGGTGTGATATTGCAAGCGACAGAGAGCAGTGTTGCCGTCAACACAGATAATTTTGACCACAGACGCATTGGTATTCCTCAATGTTTCAGTTGTTAACTTGCAACTGAGAATAGCTATCATCTATGGAAGAAGCAAATGGATGAATCTGAGTTATTGGCGATGAGCAAAAAAATGGCCCGGCAGAGGCGCGGGCCGTTGATAGGGCATGGGTGATTACAGCGTCAGGACACCGATGATAGCAACCACACTCAGAATGGCGGCTAAGCCATAGAACACCCATTTCCCAGCTGGGACGTGGATTCTCAAATCATGCATAGCGTGATGGATACGGTGTAAACCGCACCACAGTGGCAGAATAATCATCAGCAGCAGGAATATCCGGCCAATAAAACTCTGACAAAACGCCAGAATGCGCTCATAACTCAACGCATCACCTGGAAAGGCGCCCAGTGGTAGCAGGATGGCGACCAGCAGAATAACCGCAGGTGCAATAATGGCACTCCACATACCGCCAGCACCAAACAGACCCCAGAAGATAGGTTCATCGGAGCGCTTAGGGACTTGATTCATCTTATTTTCCTCCGGGTTAGAGTAAGGCAACGGCTAAAATAATCGCGGTAGCCACGACCGTCACAACCCACAGCGCCTTGATAACTGGCTCTGGACCCATTTTTTCGCTATTCACGATAATATTGGCGGCTTTGGGTGCCAGTTCAAACCACGTTTTGGTATGTAACACTGCGGCCAATAAAGTAACGATATTGATCAGTAGCACCAATGGGTTTTGCAGGAAGCCGACAAAACCTTCCCACCCAGCAGGGCCACTTTTCAGCGCGAATACGCCGTAAATCATCAGAACACTGAACCAGACTGTCGGTACCGATGTCCCTTCACGCAACATATAAAAGCGATAGAAACCGAGCTTTTGCCACCAGTTGGGGGCCATGGTGCGGACATAAGCTTTACGTTTAGTCGTCATTTTTGTCTCCCCTCCCTTATTGTGGTTTCAACATGGCGATCATGAAGTCTTTGGCACTCTCGACCTTGCCTTGCTGGATAGCAGCAGCCGGATCAACGTGTTTCGGACAAACTTCAGAACAGTAACCGACGAAGGTACAGCTCCAGACACCATTTTTACCGTTAAGCTGAGGCATACGCTCTTTCTTGCCGTGGTCACGGTTATCCAGATTGTAACGGTGAGCCAGCGTAATGGCGGCCGGGCCGATAAACTCTGGATTCAAGCCAAACTGCGGGCAAGCGGCGTAGCACAGACCACAGTTAATGCAGCCGGAGAACTGATGGTATTTTGCCATCTGAGCTGGCGTCTGCTTATTCGGGCCGTCTTTCGGTTTCCGCTCGTTGCCAATAATGTACGGTTTGATGGCTTCCAAACTTTCGATAAAGTGAGTCATATCAACCACTAAATCGCGTTCGATTGGGAAGTTACCCAACGCCTCGACCTTCATCCCGGCAGTATATTCGCGCAGGAAGGTTTTACAGGCCAGCTTCGGTACTTTGTTGACCATCATGCCGCACGAACCACAAATCGCCATTCGACAAGACCAGCGATAAGAGAGATCCGGTGCCAGGTTATCTTTGATATAGCCCAACGCATCCAGCAGAGAAGTTTGCTCATCGTAAGGCACTTCAAAGGTTTCGAAGTGAGGTTCGCTATCACGTTCTGGGTTGTAGCGCATGACCTCCATTTTCAGGACTTTCATATCAGTCATTCGCCTGCTCCTTATCCTTCAAATCTTTTGCATCTTTTGCATCTTTCGCATCTTGTGCTGTGGCTTCACCACCATAAACACGTTTTGCCGGTGCCAGCTTGGTAATTTTTACGTCGCTGTATTCAAGGCGTGGTGCGCCGCCTGGGGTATGGAAGGCCAGCGTGTGTTTAAGGAAATTAACGTCATCACGCTCGGTACAGCCTTCATCCAGACGTTGATGAGCACCGCGAGACTCTCTGCGGTTCAGTGCTGAGTGAGCCATACATTCAGCCACATCCAAGCCGTAACCTAGTTCAATGGTGTACAGCAGGTCTGTATTGAAAACACTGGAGTTATCGGTGATTTTCACGCGTTTGAAGCGCTCTTTCAACTCGGCCAGTTTATCCACGGTTTTCTGCATCAGTTCCGGTGTGCGGTAAATGCCGCAACCTTCCTCCATCGACAGACCCATTTCATCGCGGATTTTGGACCAATTCTCCGTCCCTTCCTGTTTCATCAGGTTGCTCAGGCGAGTTTCGACGTCTCGAGTCTGGGCATCCAGCGCGCTGCCATTTGCTGGGCCAGTTTCCATGGCGCGCAGTGCGGCTTGTTCGCCTGCCACACGGCCAAAGACCACTAATTCAGCCAGTGAGTTGGAACCTAAGCGGTTAGCACCGTGCAGACCAACAGAAGAACATTCGCCGACGGCAAACAGCCCTTTGATGCGGGTTTCACACTGCTGGTTGGTTTCGATACCGCCCATGGTGTAATGCGCGGTTGGCCGCACTGGGATCGGTTCTTTTACCGGATCGACGCCGACATAGGCTTTTGCCAGTTCACAGATGAACGGCAGGCGCTCAAGCAGTTTCTTCTCGCCCAAATGGCGCAGATCCAGATAGACCACATCACCACGTGGCGTGGCGATAGTGCGGCCAGCCCGCCATTCATGCCAGAAGGCTTGCGAAACTTTATCGCGTGGGCCTAATTCCATGTATTTGTTTTTTGGCTCGCCAAGCGGGGTTTCTGGCCCCATGCCGTAATCCTGCAAATAGCGGTAGCCATCTTTATTGACCAAAATACCGCCTTCACCACGACAACCTTCGGTCATCAAGATGCCAGAACCCGGCAGGCCGGTTGGGTGATATTGCACAAATTCCATATCCCGCAGCGGAACGCCGTGGTGGAATGCCATCCCCATACCATCACCGGTAACAATACCGCCGTTGGTGTTATAACGATAAACACGGCCCGCACCGCCGGTAGCCATGACCACGGCATTCGCTCTGATTTGTACTCGGGTGCCTTCCATCATATTCATGGCAACAACGCCACGCGCTTGACCATCATCGACCAAAATATCTAGGACGAAATGCTCATCAAATCGCTGAATTTGCGGGTATTTCAACGAGGTTTGGAACAGGGTATGTAACATGTGGAAGCCGGTTTTATCAGCGGCGAACCACGTACGTTCAATTTTCATCCCACCAAAGCGGCGAACGTTAACTGAGCCATCAGGTTTGCGGCTCCACGGACAGCCCCAAATTTCCAACTGCGCCATCTCTTCCGGGCAGCTGTGGACAAAATGGTCAACAACATCTTGTTCGCATAACCAGTCACCACCGGCTACGGTGTCGTGGAAATGATAGTCAAAGGTATCGTGGTCCTGCGTGACGGCGGCTGATCCCCCTTCGGCAGCCACGGTATGGCTACGCATCGGGTATACTTTCGAGATCAGAGCAATCTTCAGCTGAGGGTTGGCTTCCGCTGCGGCTATTGCTGCACGTAAACCAGCGCCCCCGGCCCCGATAATGGCAAGATCGGCGTTAAAGGTTTGCACTGCGCTTCTCCATTGTTCAAGTGAAAATCTTATACCCTTCGTCCTTGATGCCACAGCGAGTTAGCTGCGACGTCAGCGACTTCGGCTATATAAAGTGAATCTCTATTCTTAATAGGCTTTTTAGTATTATTATCTGGCTAACTTATTAGCCGGTAACGAGAATCATGGTATTAAGAATAGCTATTTCTTACTTTTTGTATGGGAATAATTATACCCAATGCTAAGTGGCAGAAATTTGATGTGATCGATTGTTTTGTTTTATTTGAACCGCCTCAAGGGCATTACTGCCAAAAACGTGATCCCAAACAGGATCTGCTGGGTATATTCATTTTTCGCAGAGTGAAATGCTGAATTCGTCGGAGAAACTGCCGGGAAGGGGGACAGATTTGTCTGAGGGAGTAGATGCGAGTAGACTGCATCCCCTGTTTGATTTCGGAGTTAACCACCATGAGCGAAACGGCAAGCTGGCAGCCGAGTGCACCTATCGCCAATTTGTTGAAGCGCGCAGCAATAATGGCAGAGATCCGGCGCTTTTTTGCCGATCGTGGCGTATTAGAAGTTGAAACGCCCACCATGAGCCAAGCGACAGTGACGGACATTCATTTAGTCCCATTCCAAACCCGGTTTGTTGGCCCGGGCGCTGCCGATGGTATGACGCTATACATGATGACCAGTCCGGAATACCACATGAAGCGCCTGCTGGCGGCGGGCAGTGGCTCTATCTATCAGTTGGGCCGCAGTTTCCGTAATGAAGAAGCGGGCCGTCATCACAATCCTGAATTCACCATGCTTGAATGGTATCGCCCGCATTATGATATGTATCGCTTAATGAATGAGGTTGATGACCTGTTGCAGCAAATTCTGGATTGCAATAGTGCGGAAACACTCTCTTATCAGCAGGCTTTCCAGCGTCATCTGGGGATTGACCCACTATCGGCAGAAAAAACGCAATTACGTGAAGCGGCAGCAAAATTGGATTTAGGCAATATCGCGGATACCGAAGAAGATCGCGATACGCTGCTGCAACTGCTGTTTACTGTCGGGGTCGAGCCACACATTGGCCGTGATAAACCCGCTTTTGTTTATCATTTCCCTGCATCACAGGCATCTCTCGCCGTGATCAGCACTGAAGATCACCGTGTAGCCGAGCGTTTCGAGGTTTACTTCAAAGGCATTGAGCTGGCGAATGGCTTCCATGAGCTGACTGATGGTGATGAGCAGCTGCAACGTTTTGAGCAAGATAATCGCAGTCGCGCTAAACGCGGTTTACCGCAGAACCCAATAGACATGAATCTCATTGCCGCCCTGAAACATGGCTTGCCGGATTGTTCTGGCGTAGCGCTAGGGGTTGATCGTTTGGTGATGTTGGCGTTGGGTGCAGAAAGGTTGAGTGATGTTATTGCCTTCCCAGTCGATATTGCCTAATTCCTCTTCGTCCTTGGCGCCGCAGCGGTGTTCGCTGCACTCGCTCACCCGAATCACTTACTACAGTAAGCTCATCGGGATGCGCTCACTTGCTGCCTTGCTGCAACACCAATGACTTTGAGGAATGCGAGTGTCCTTGGCGCCGCAGCGGTGTTCGCTGCACTCGCTCACCCGAATCACTTACTACAGTAAGCTCATCGGGATGCGCTCACTTGCTGCCTTGCTGCAACACCAATGACTTTGAGGAATGCGGGTATCCCTGGCGCCGCAGCGTTGTGAAAAGAAATGCCCTGAACCTTCACAGGTCAGGGCATTTTTGTTTCTTACTCACTGATTGATATTACAAACTGCCCGGAGTACGGGTACGGTTTGACGAAACCACACGGCCACGCCCCAGTGTTTCCAGACGCGCCTGGAATGGCGGGAATGGCAGAGTAATGCCGTGCTCGCGGTAACCGGCCAGAATCAGCTGGTGGATCTCATGGCGCAGCGGCATACGATGGCCCATTTCGGCGGCGTAAATTCGCAGTTCGAAAATCTGAATCCCTTGCTGGAGGTCAACCAAATAGACCTCCGGTGGCGGGTTATCCAATACCAGCGTACAGCGGCGGGCGGCGGTCAGTAACACTTCCGTCACCTCCTCGCTGCTGGTTTCAGCCGGTGCTGGCACTGTCAGTACCACACGGGTAATCGAGTCCGACAGCGACCAGTTAATAAATTGCTCAGTGATAAATGCCTTATTTGGCACGATGATCTCTTTGCGGTCCCAGTCAGAGATGGTGGTGGCGCGGGTATTGATTTTGGTCACGCTACCGGTGAGATCACGGATAGTCACGGTATCGCCAATACGGATCGGCTTTTCGAACAAAATGATCAGGCCAGAGACGAAGTTGGCAAAAATCTCCTGCAAACCGAAGCCCAACCCTAAACCCAGTGCGGCAACCAGCCATTGGAATTTCGCCCACTCGATCCCCAGCATCGAGAAGCCGAGCAAACCGCCAAACAGGATCAACAGATATTTGGTGATGGTGGAGATGGCATAACCTGTCCCCGGCGTTAGATCCAAATGCTGCAACAGTGCCAGTTCCAGCAGGGCGGGCAGATTGCGCACTAACTGAGTGGTGACTATCATCACCAAAATGGCGATCAACAGTGATCCCATGGTGATCGCTTGTACCGACTCAATCCCATTAATGGTGGATGAAACATCCCACAGGCGAATGTTTTCCAAGAAACCAAACGCGGAGTGGATCTCAGACCACAGGGCGATCACCGAAACCAAGGCGATCATGGTGAGGATTGATCGTACTAGCCGCAGCGACTGGGCGCTGATCACGTCCAGATCAATGACCGGCTCTTCGACATCAATGGAACCTTCGGTGCTGTTATTGTGCGGCGAATCATCTTCGCCTCGCGCACGTTGCGCCAAAATATCGGCTCGCCGTTGTTTCGCGCGGTCAAAGGCAATACGGCGGCGCTGAATTAGCATCCAACGGCGGATAATATGGTAAACCACCAGCAGGAAGAACCAGATGGCGACCGAGGTCTCCAGACGCGCCAGCAGTGCCTGCGAGGTGGTGAGATAACCCAGTGCTGATGCCAGCGCGGCAATCAACGGCGCGGAGAGCAACAGCCCCCACAGCGCCGAGTTAACAATATTTTCCCCTGACCCTTTTTTATCCAGATAGAGCGGGATGCCAGCCCGTTTCAGGCTGTTGGTCACCAGACTTAAGGCGATACACAGCAAAATAAAGCATAACCGACCAAGGGTGCCGGCAAATTCACGGTCGTTATAATTCTCAAAAGTGATCAGGGCCATCATCAATGGAATAATCAGCCACACCGACATGCGATAGAAGCGCATTGCTCGCCCGACTTGCGCCGGTGACCAGCGGAAATGGGTGATAAACAGGCCATGGGGATGGGCAAATGAGGCGCTGATCATAAACACCCACAGCACTGGCACGGTAGCGGTGACCCCATTACCAATGGCAATTGCCATTGGGTAGGACCAGGCATTTTGCAGGCCATAACCGAGAGCCGCCCATAAAACAGGCAGCGGCAGGGCCATCAGAATCGACCAAAATACGGTACGTAATGTCAGCGAAAAATGGTCTTGTGTCACTTTACCCACTCGGCTGCTGGCGCGCTCAAGGAAGGCATGATAGTGGCGGCGTGAACTGATACTGAAGCCAACAAACAGCAGGGCGGCAATAATTGGCAGCAATGTCTCCTGGCTGGTCATCATCATGACGAATGCGCCGCTCAGCTGTGAAAGGGTATCCAGCGATAGCAAGCGGGTGAGGTCATGGGCGACGTTAATCGGGTAGGAGAGTGATATCGGGCTGACATCCGCAACCCAGAACAGGTAACGGTGGGTGGCCTCGCGGACTTCACTCAGCGCATCGACCAACTGACTGTTCGCGACTTTCAGCTTGGTTAGCTCGAGAATTTGGGTGTCATAACCGGAGATCAGAGAATTGAGCAACTCGCGCTGCGTGCGCCACTGGGCATCCAGAATACGTTGTTGCTCAGTGGTCAGTGGTGTCCCATCATTTTGTTTTAATTTAGTATTTTGCTGCTGCAACTTATCCAGCATGTCATCGTATTGCAGGCGCTGAACCCGCAACTGCGCCATATCGCGATCTAACTGTTGTGATTTCGGCACATCGGGCAATCTGGCGACCTGCGCACGTAGTGTCTCTCCCAAAGCGGTGGAAACACCCAGCCACTGGGCTTGCTCACGAATGGTACTGAGTGCTTGCCGGACTTGCTGCGTCTGCGATACCGCCTGACGTTGCTGTGAAGAGATTAGGTCAATGCGCTGCGCTTGCTGGTTCAGTGCCTGAGACAACTCACGGTTTATCTGCAACTGCTGGATAATGGATTCAGGTAAATCACCGCCTTGCTCGGCCAGCAGTTCGGTGCGTTCCAGCGCCTGTTCCGCCGCCTGTTGGCGCTGATTATTCAATGTATTACGTAAAGCTTGAAGCTGGATATCCACCCGCTCTTGGCGTTTTTTGTACAACTCAGCCCGTAGCCGTGACAGCTCCTGCCGGTTATTGGCTGAAAGCTGAGAAAGCTCTAACTCATTGGCTTTTGCTTTGCGGGCCACGGCTTCCGCCTGCAATAACGCCAACTGCGCCTGTGCGACAGGGTTTGCTGGGTTACTTTGCGCCTGAAGCCGCGTACTGATTTCGGTCAGAATACGTCGTGCTTCTGATTGCTGCTGTGGCAGTTGGTTGAGGGACTCGCTGATCTCGCGTGCACGATCCTGCTCTTGCTGCGATAGGCGGTTCAACTCCAGCAACTGGCTGCTGACTTGCAACACTTGCTGCTCTAGCTCGGACGTGGACAAATTGCTGGGTACAGGCAGGGGTTTATCCCCTTCCTGCGCCAGTTCTTGGCGTAATTCGCGGGTCAGCTTGGGGAAGTCATCAATCGCTTTTTGATACTGCTGGGCGCGGATATCAGACTCTTTGGCATCCGCCAGCCAGCTTAAGGCCCCTTGTAACGCCTGAATAATTTCTGCCTGATTGGCCATCCCTTTATTAGCTTCAGCCTGCTTTAGCTCCTGCCGGAGCTGATCTTCATTGGGCTGGGTTGCCGCATAAAGCGGCAGGGAGAGCACCATGACAAATGACAGTAATACGCCAGAAATCATGAATTTACTGAACGACATGAGCTTGGCAAAAGGCCGAGAAATTATGGGTCGCACGTAAGGGTTCCTTAACATCAGCAGAAAACTAGCACGGCGGAGTGGTAGGGACGGCTTCGGCTAAGACTTCACCCATGCGGGTGATAGTGCCGCTGTTTAGCTGTGGCGCTAAATACACTTTACCTTCAGCGAACAGGTTAATCACCGTAGAACCTAACTTAAAGCGGCCCATTTCCTGCCCTTTCTCCAGTACAACCGCGCCTTCAGTGCCTGCTTGCGGGTATGTCCAGCGGCGAATAACACCCTCGCGCGGTGGAGTAATGGTGCCTGCCCAGACGGTCTCAATGCTGCCAACAATAGTGGCACCGACCAGAATTTGTGCCATTGGGCCAAAATCAGTATCGAAGATGCAGATCACGCGTTCATTACGGGCAAACAGATTCGGCACATTCGCCGCAGTCAATGGATTGACCGAGAACAAGTCGCCTGGCACATAAATCATTTCACGCAACATACCGTCACACGGCATATGTACGCGATGGTAGTCACTCGGGGCCAGATAGGTTGTTATAAACTGACCATTCTGGAACTCGGCGGCCAGCATATAGTTACCTGCCAGCAGAGCCTCCAGACTGTAGTTGTGGCCCTTGGCCTGCAAAATCTGCCCCTCACGAATCGCGCCTAATTGGCTGATTGCACCATCAGCGGGTTGGGCCAGGAGGTTATCTTCTGCCGCGATCGGGCGTACACCTGCGCGTAGCGGGCGCACAAAGAATTCGTTAAAGCTGCGATAAGCGGAGAATTCAGGGTCCTGAGCTTCTGTCATATTGACTTTGTAATAACGGGCAAAGGCTTTGATAACCAGTTGAGTCAACCAGCCGCCTTGTTTATCTGCACCCCAGCCAGCCAAACGGGTCAGGCCCTGTTTTGGGAGCAAATATTGTAATCTGATTTTGATACTGTCTAGCACGTCGACCTCATTAGGTAAGTACGCTTTTACTTGGCGTTACCGGTTGCTAGCGGTAACGCCAAGTATTTTGGGTTATGGGTATCTCAGAGGAAGCCCGCGATTAAAACATCATTTCTCGTCGCTATCTGATGTCTTGCGAGGTTTCGCCTGCTCCATACTTTCCAGAATTCGATGGTAATTATCAAAGCGCTCTTCGGCAATTTTGCCTTGTTCCACCGCTTCACGCAGAGCACAGCCAGGATCATTGGTATGGCTGCAATCACGGAACTTGCAATGACCGAGATAATCACGGAATTCGACAAATCCTTGGGTGATTTGTTCCGGAGCCAGATGCCAGAGGCCAAATTCACGCACCCCCGGTGAATCAATCACATCGCCGCCATGCTGGAAATGATACAAGCGAGCAGCGGTCGTGGTGTGTTGGCCTAGGCCGGAGTTATCCGAAACGGTATTCACTAGAATTTCGTTATCCGTTGGTGGTAACAGGGCATTTAACAGGCTGGATTTACCCACGCCAGACTGACCGGCGAAGATACTGATTCGCCCAGCCAGTGCCTGCTCAAAGGCCTCCATACCTTCACGGGTTTGGCTAGAGACTTCGAGCACGTTGTAGCCAATGCGACGATAGATATCCATCATGCCATCAACGAATTTACGGCCATCGGCATCCAGTAAATCGATTTTGTTCAGCACGATTAATGGCTCGACATCCAGTGTTTCGCAGGCCACCAGATAGCGATCGATAATATTAAGGGAAAGTTCAGGTAAAATCGCCGATACGATCACGATCTGATTGATATTGGCGGCGATCGGTTTCACGCCATCATAAAGATCAGGGCGCGTCAGAACGGAGGTCCGCTCATGAACCGCTTCGACGATACCTTTAACCCGCACACCTTCCTGCGCTTGCAGGCCGGGACGCCAGACCACACGGTCACCCGTCACCAGTGACTTGATGGTGCGGCGGATATTACAACGGTGCTGAACGCCATCAGCGGCTTCAACATCGGCATGCTGACCGAAACGACTGATTACGATACCTTCTTGCGCATCGCCAAGCTGAGAGTCATCTAACTCAGGTTTTCTATCAGTGCGTAGCCGGCGCTGATGGTTCGCCTGCACACGGCGTTGTTGACCTTTGGACAGTTTATTCTTACTCACTGTGCCTCACTTGATTTCGCATATATCGCTGGTTGCGACCAAAAGGGCTATGATACACATAATTTTATCAATTAACCCTTTGTTCGGTTGACTCACCCGCTAACAGGCAGGAAATAAAATGGCAGAGAACCAAAATAATTTGATCTGGATTGATCTGGAAATGACCGGTCTTGATCCTGAACGAGATCGGATCATCGAGATCGCAACGCTGGTCACCGATGCTAATCTTAATATCTTGGCAGAAGGCCCAGTGATGGCGGTTCATCAGTCGGATGAGCAGCTTGGGCTAATGGATGAGTGGAATGTACGTACTCACACCGGCAGTGGTTTGGTTGAGCGGGTAAAAGTCAGCCCATTCAGTGACCATGATGCTGAGCTGCAAACCATTGAGTTCCTGCAACAGTGGGTACCGGCAGGTGTTTCACCGATTTGTGGTAACAGCGTGGGTCAAGACCGCCGCTTCCTGTTCCGCTACATGCCGGAGCTTGAAGCCTATTTCCATTACCGCTATCTCGATGTCAGCACCTTAAAAGAGCTGGCACGCCGCTGGAAACCTGAAATTTTGGCCGGTTTCAAGAAGCAGAACACCCATCAAGCACTGGATGACATTCGTGAGTCGGTGGCAGAGCTGGCCTATTATCGCGAGCATTTCATTCAACCTTAATCAGACGGTGCTGGTAAAAACATCGTATTGCTGTTTTAATCAGCACTTGAACTAAAAAATGATTTTTTTGCTTTCAGGGGCTTGCGGCAAAACGGATTTCTCGTATAATGCGCACCCCGTACCGATGAAGAATTCGCAAGCATGCGCGGACCGATTCAGTACAGGAAAATAGTATCCCGAGCGGGAATAGCTCAGTTGGTAGAGCACGACCTTGCCAAGGTCGGGGTCGCGAGTTCGAGTCTCGTTTCCCGCTCCAAATATTTAAAAGTAGTGGCAGAAGCTAACAGTATCAGTGAACCCTCACTAATACATGTGATGCGGGAATAGCTCAGTTGGTAGAGCACGACCTTGCCAAGGTCGGGGTCGCGAGTTCGAGTCTCGTTTCCCGCTCCAATCTTCAGCCATGAATACCAAATGCCGTCGGATGACAGCAGGGTGCAACAGCATCTCAATGCGGGAATAGCTCAGTTGGTAGAGCACGACCTTGCCAAGGTCGGGGTCGCGAGTTCGAGTCTCGTTTCCCGCTCCAAATTTTTTATTCAATCCTAACTTAATTATCCACAGCCATGTCATGTGCTGTACCGCGTTCTACACACAATGTATTAACTTCTTCAACAGAGTTATCCACAATTTCTGTTCTTTTTGTATTCAGCTCATAATTTGAACGATTCTATTTCCTGTTTTTTATCTGTTTGATTTAACGAAATATATTTTTATGTGAAAACGTTATGCTGATCACTTGTGCTTTTTTTTGCGCTTGATTGCCAAGGCGTTTTTATTTTTATGCACAGGAAAAGTCCGAGCTTATTCATGACCGAAATAATAGAAAAAGTGATACCTAACCGCATTTAGTTTCAGGTTATTAAGGGGGGATCTCAGGCGTCGCGTGGCAGGCCCTTTTCAATGGCCCTCACCAGCCGTTTTTTCTGTGGTGATTGGACATCCACAATCAGTGTAGACCGTCTTTTCAATTGTTGTGATATTGCCCAATCAATATGTTCATCCAGCATCGGGTGCATACCTCGGCGCGCTTCCAGTGCCAACACAATAGTATCGAGATAGGGCGCATTCCCCAGCGCGACTGATATATTGCGTAGCCAGCGTAGGTGACCAATACGCCTGATGGCAGAACCTTCTGTTACTCGCAAAAATTTCTCTTCATTCCAGGCAAATAGATCCAGTAACTCTGGCGTATGCAGCACGGCGCGCGGGCTGAAATCTTCTTCATCCGTTAATTGGGAGAAGCGGTTCCAAGGGCAGATGAGCTGGCAATCATCACAGCCATAAATGCGATTGCCCATCAGTGGACGAAATTCTTCAGGTATCGCCCCTTCTAACTCAATGGTCAGATAGGAGATACAGCGGCGCGCATCAACGGTGTAGGGGGCAACGATGGCCCCCGTCGGGCAGGTGGTGATGCAGGCGACACAGCGGCCACATTGCTCTTCTTGCGGTTTATCGACGGGTAGCGGCAGATCAATTAGCAACTCACCCAGGAAGAACCAGGAGCCAGCATCACGATTTAAAATCAGTGAGTGCTTACCAACCCAGCCAATTCCCGCTTTGGCTGCCAATGAGCGCTCCATAATTGGCGCAGAGTCGACGAACGGACGGAAATTGATCGCTTGCTGCTCAAGGCAATAGCTTTGGATCTGGTCACCCAATTTTTTCAGCCGCTGGCGCAATAATTTATGGTAGTCACGGCCCAATGCGTAACGGCTCACATAACCTAAAGATGAATCTTTCAATGTGCTGGCAAATGCCGCCTTGGCTGGCAGATAATTCATCCGCACACTGATCACCCGTAACGTCCCTGGCAATAACTCATGGGGCCGGGCGCGCAACATACCGTGGCGGGCCATCCAAGCCATTTCACCATGATATTGTTTATCAAGCCAAGCCTGCAAACGCGGTTCTTCCGCAGACAAATCAGTATCGCAAATACCAACTTGCTGGAAACCTAGCGATTGCCCCCATTGCTTGATATGTTGGGCTAATTGATTCAAATCGAGGGGGTGTGTCATGACGGACCATAGTAAGAAACAAATCGGGGTTAGTTTACCACACTCTGTTTTTTCTGCGGACTGGGTGCGTCAGAACGAGGCTATCGCGGCGGCACACTTCTCCCTGAACCTATTTGATCTGATGGTCAGAGCCGGTGATGCGGCGTTTGAATTGGCACGTAAACAGTACCCAACTGCACGTCATTGGCTCATTTTATGCGGTCACGGTAATAACGGCGGCGATGGTTATATCGTGGCTAATCGGGCATTGGCGGCAGGGTTGAATGTGACACTCATCGCCTGTCCGGGCAACCGTCCACTGCCTGCCGAAGCGCATCAGGCACAATCCCAGTGGCTAGCGGCAGGGGGAGTTATTAATCCGCCTGATATACCATGGCCGTCACATGTCGATTTGATTATCGATGGCCTGTTGGGTATTGGCCTGCGTGCCGCGCCGCAAGGCGTTTATGCGACCCTCATTGATACCGCGAACCGCCATCGGGCGGCGAAGATTGCCTTGGATATTCCTTCCGGACTCAGCGCTGACAGTGGTGCCGCCCCCGGTTCTGTCATTCGCGCGGACCACACCTTGACGTTTGTTGCGCTGAAGCCTGGTTTACTCACTGGGCAGGCCCGTGACTGGGTGGGCCATTTACACTGCAATGACTTGGGGCTGACGCAATGGCTGGCCGCTCAACCGGTGCAAATTGAGCGCATGACCGCTGAGCATCTGCCGCAATGGCTCAGACCGCGCCGCCCCTGCGCCCATAAAGGAGAACATGGACGATTGTTATTGGTCGGTGGTGACAAAGGACTGGGGGGCGCGATTCGGATGGCAGGTGAGGCTGCGTTGCGTAGCGGCGCTGGGCTGGTGCGAGTGCTCACTCACATTGAGCATGTGGCACCGATTCTGGCCGCTCGTCCAGAGTTGATGGTGCAGGAATTAACCGATGAAACCCTTGAGCAAAGTATTCGCTGGGCTGATGTATTAGTGGTCGGTCCGGGGCTGGGGCAATCGGACTGGGGCAGGAATGCGCTGAATTTATTGCAACAAAGTGATAAACCAGCATTATGGGACGCAGATGCACTCAACTTACTGGCATTAAATCCGCTGAAGCGTCAGAATCGAGTATTGACCCCGCATCCGGGGGAAGCCGCTCGTCTGCTTGGGTGCCGCGTCGCTGATATTGAGAGTGACCGCTTACTTTCCGCCCGTAACATCGTTAAACAATATGGTGGTGTGGTGGTTCTGAAAGGGGCTGGTACCCTGATTGCCAGTGAGCAGGGTGAGATGGCGATTGCGGATGTCGGTAATGCGGGTATGGCCTCCGGCGGCATGGGGGATATTCTGTCCGGCATTATTGGTAGTTTGATAGCACAAAAGCTGGTGCTGTATGATGCTGCCTGCGCGGGTTGTGTTGTGCATGGCGTTGCCGCAGACAAACTGGCTGAAGTTCAAGGCACCCGGGGTTTACTGGCCACAGATTTGCTGCCAGTTATTCCGAAGTACGTTAATCCTGAGTTAGCAAGATAGATATCACAGAATGAAAGAACTCGTTTTACCTTTGCCTGATGAGGCAGCGACCGTTGCATTAGGGGCCACTTTGGCCCATGCCTTCAATGGCGCCAGCGTTATTTATCTCTTCGGCGACTTAGGTGCCGGAAAAACGACCTTTAGCCGTGGCTTCCTTCAGGCCCTTGGCCACCTTGGGCATGTTAAAAGCCCCACTTATACCTTGGTTGAACCTTATGCGTTGACCCCAAGGCCGGTTTACCATTTTGACCTCTATCGTCTGGCTGATCCTGAAGAGCTGGAGTTTATGGGGATTCGCGATTATTTCGATAAACAGGCAATTTGTCTGGTGGAGTGGCCGCAGCAAGGGGCTGGCTTCCTGCCTCAGGCGGATGTTGAGCTGCATTTGGCTTATCAGGACGAAGGGCGTGAAGCTCGCCTGATGGCTATTTCTGATGCGGGTGCTGATGTGTTGCGCCGTTTAGCGGCTGTGCAAGGATAATTTGATAATGATGCATGGCTTAATAAAATTGAATGGCATAGCGCGACTGAATCACTGGAAACGTGCATTGACCGCTGTAGTGCTGGTGATGGTGGGGTTGTTCACCCTGCCTTCAGCATTGGCGATGAAACTGACCGATATTAAAGTCAACAATGGCCCAACTGAGAGCAGGGTTACGCTCAGTTTTGATGGCAAACCGATCTACGCCTTTTTCTCCTTAAACGGGCCAGAACGTGTGGTGTTGGATGTCCGCCAAAGTGGCAATCTTTCAGGTTTACCGCTTGAATTTAGCGGACAGAATCTGCTGAAAAGAATTCGCTCCAGTACCCCTAAAGATGAGCAAAGCACCCGTCTGGTGCTGGAACTGACGCAAAAAGTGAAAACTCGTGCGGTCACTCAGCAGTCGGGTAACAATTACACGGTAGTCATTACCATGACCGCCACCGATAGCGCCCCTGCTCGTCAGACACAGGTCTTAAGTCAGACTAATACACCTAGCCCTAATGCGGGGCGATTGGCGTCACAGGCGACGAATCCGACTAGCGCCGCACGGATAACCCATTCCAACACCACTTCGGTGGCGAAGAACCCGTTTAACAATAAGCCCACAGTGGTGGTGAGCAGCGAAAGCACGACGACGAATACTGCTCGCCCGATTAAAACCGCCAGTGTCGCCAACAGCGATCGTGTGGTGGTGGCTATTGATGCGGGGCACGGGGGTCAGGACCCTGGTGCTATCGGGCAAAATGGCCTGAAAGAGAAGAATGTCACTATCGCCATTGCGCGTCGGCTTGAGGCGCTGCTTAACAGCGATCCGATGTTTAAACCGGTGTTAACCCGCAATGGCGATTACTTCATTTCAGTGATGGGTCGCTCTGACGTGGCACGTAAACAGAGTGCTAACGTACTGGTTTCCATTCATGCCGATGCGGCACCTAACCGCAGTGCCACTGGGGCCTCGGTCTGGGTACTCTCTAACCGCCGTGCTAACAGTGAAATGGGGAGTTGGCTGGAGCAACATGAGAAGCAATCCGAACTGCTGGGCGGCGCGGGTGATGTGTTAGCCAACACGGCGTCGGACCCCTATTTGAGTCAGGCGGTGCTGGATCTGCAATTTGGTCACTCCCAGCGGGTAGGGTATGACGTTGCTACCAAAGTGCTGCGTGAGTTGCAAACCATTGGCGACATCCATAAACGCCTCCCTGAACACGCCAGTCTTGGGGTGTTACGTTCACCGGATATTCCGTCGTTGTTAGTGGAAACCGGCTTTATCAGTAATAGTACGGAGGAGCGGCTGCTTGGCAGTAGCGCGTATCAGGAGAAGATTGCTCAGGCCATTTATAAAGGCTTGCGCAGTTATTTCCTTGCGCATCCGCTACAAGCCGACCCAAAGGTCGAAAACCGTCCGCGAATCGAAACCGCGGCGGTTGATTCATCCTCACAGCGTTCAAGTGTTAATCAACCCGATCCGGTTATCAGCAATGCGCAAAGCAGCAGGGGATCTGCCGCCAAACCGATCGTGACGGGTAAAAGCCATGTCCATAAAGTGCAGCGTGGTGAAACCTTATCCGGTATCGCCAGTCAATACGGTGTCAGCATGGCGGTGTTGCGGCAGAATAATACGCTGAAAAATGATGTGGTCTGGGTCGGACAGCGGCTGAAAGTCCCTGCTTCGGGCAGTGCGGCTGCGGCAGTCACGCCAAAAGCAACAGCGTCAGTTAGAGCGAAACCGAGTAAAAGCCAGCCCGTTAAGCATCAGGTAAAACGTGGCGATACGCTGTCCGCCATTGCCGCCAGATACGGTGTGTCGATGAGCGAGATTGAGCGGGCGAATAAGATAAAATCAGGTAATGTCCAACTGGGGCAAACCCTGACGATTCCACAGTCATAAGCGAAAGGAACTGCTATGCCGATTCAGATTCTGCCACCACAGCTCGCTAACCAAATTGCCGCCGGTGAAGTGGTAGAGCGGCCTGCATCGGTAGTGAAAGAGTTGGTAGAAAACAGTCTGGACGCGGGTGCGATGCGGATTGATATTGATATTGAGCGCGGTGGGGCGAAACTTATTCGTATCCGTGATAACGGTTGCGGGATTAACAAAGAGGACTTGGCGCTGGCATTGGCACGCCATGCCACCAGTAAAATAAGCTCGCTGGAGGATCTGGAAGCCATCCTCAGTATGGGGTTTCGTGGTGAAGCACTGGCCAGTATCAGCTCCGTCTCGCGTCTGATTCTGACGTCACGGACTGCCGAGCAAAATGAAGCCTGGCAGGCTTATGCGGAAGGTCGCGATATGGCGGTGACTATCAAACCGGCTGCGCATCCCGTGGGTAGCACCCTTGAAGTGCTGGATCTGTTTTACAATACGCCCGCCCGCCGCAAATTTATGCGAACCGAAAAAACCGAGTTTGGCCATATTGATGAAGTGGTGCGGCGCATTGCGTTGGCGCGCTTCGATGTGGCTATCAACTTGAGTCATAACGGTAAATTAATGCGCCAGTACCGCGCGGCAACCGACCCTTCTCAACATGAGCGCCGTTTGGCCGGTATCTGTGGTCCGGCGTTTTTGCAGCATGCACTGGCGATCTCTTGGCAGCATGGTGATTTGACCATCCGTGGTTGGGTGGCGGACCCCGCGGCGAGTCGCACACTCGGTGAAATGCAGTATTGCTACGTAAACAACCGTATGATGCGCGACCGACTGATCAACCATGCGATCCGTCAGGCTTATCAGGATTTACTCAAGGATGACCAGCAGCCCGCTTACGTTTTGTATCTGGATATCGACCCCCATCAGGTAGATGTCAATGTGCATCCGGCGAAACATGAGGTGCGCTTCCATCAGGCGCGTCTGGTGCATGACTTTATCTATCAAGCCGTGACCACGGTTTTACAACAAACCGCCACCCCAGTTCTGAACGTCAATGAAGATGGCGAAGAGATCGAGGCACCACGCTGGCAGCCAGAAAACCGCGTGGCGGCAGGGGTGAATAAATATGCGCAACCGGAACCGGCTAAACCCCTTCCGGCAGAGCGAAACGCGGCCCCTGAACGGGTATCACCGGTCCGCGAACAGGCGGCCACAGCTTATAGCACAGGCCAGCCTTACCAAAAACAACAAGGCGAGTTATATCGCCAACTGGTACAACCGGCTGCCGTGAGTCATTCCGCAGAACCGCGCCCACCCGCAGCCGCACCACCGCTACCACGGCAAACGCCCGCTGACGCACCTCTTCAGGGAGATCATTACAGTTTTGGTCGGGTGTTAACCGTATTCCCACCTTGCTATGCTCTAATTGAATATAAGCAAGGCGTCGCATTACTTGCACTGAAGGTTGCCGAGCGTTGGTTAAAACAAGCTCAGTTGAATCCGCCACCAGAGGGGTTACGCCCTCAGCCGTTACTCATCCCATTAAAACTGACACTGGATAAAAATGAGGCCGCGGCTTGCCAGCGCCATCAGAAATTGTTGGTGACTATGGGGATAGAGCTGGCTGTCGAACACGGAAAAGCGACCTTACGTGCCGTATCTTTACCATTACGCCAACAAAATTTACAAAAACTGATACCGGAACTGTTAGGCTATCTGTCGCAGCATGAAGAGATATCGCCAGATGCTTTGGCCACATGGATTGCCCGCCACCTTGGCAGTGAACATGAGGTTTGGAATGTGTCTCAAGCGATACAGTTATTGACGGACGTTGAGCGTCTTTGTCCGCAGTTGGTGCAATCACCCCCTGCTGGGCTATTACAACCTATTGATATAAAGGCTGCATTGGCAACCCTGACTCATGAATGATATTGAAAATAGAGACCGGCCACCGGCAATCTTTGTCATGGGGCCAACCGCTTCAGGTAAAACAGCGCTCTCAATTGCGCTGAGACAGCGGCTACCTGTGGAGTTAATCAGCGTCGATTCTGCCCTGATCTATCGAGGTATGGATATCGGCACGGCTAAGCCCAGCGCAGAAGAGCTGGCGTTAGCACCACATCGCCTGATTGACATCCGCGACCCGGCTGAATCCTACTCAGCCGCTGATTTTCGTAAAGATGCTCTCAAAGAGATGGCCGACATTACCGCTGCCGGGCGAATTCCGCTGCTGGTGGGGGGGACGATGTTGTACTTTAAAGCGCTATTGGACGGTTTATCGCCGTTGCCCTCTGCCGATCCGCAAATACGCCAGCGTATTGAAGAGCAGGCAGCGGAGCTGGGTTGGGAGGCATTGCACCAGCAATTGGCTGACATTGATCCTGTCTCGGCGGCGCGAATTCATCCTAATGATCCCCAACGGCTCTCTAGAGCACTGGAAGTTTTTTTTATTTCAGGTAAAACTTTAACGGAACTGACTAAAATTTCGGGTGAAACCTTACCTTATCGGGTTCACCAATTTGCGATTGCGCCTGTTAGCCGGGAGCTTCTGCACCAGCGGATTGAATTACGTTTTCATCAGATGTTGGCGGCAGGGTTTGAAGCAGAGGCTAGGGCGCTTTTTGACCGCGGTGACTTGCATACGGATTTGCCTGCCATTCGTTGTGTGGGATACCGGCAGATGTGGTCTTATCTGTCCGGTGAGATTGATTACAACGAAATGGTTTACCGCGGAGTTTGTGCGACACGTCAACTGGCAAAGCGCCAAATGACCTGGTTACGGGGCTGGAGTTCAGTTCAGTGGCTCGACAGTGATAAGCCGGGAGAGGCTTTAGACTCTGTAATACAGGTTGTTAGTGCATAGGTTGAATGATTGTGTACAATTGATTAGTACTCAACGCGCGGATTTTTTTTTTACGCAGTTTATTTTTGAGCCGATAGGTTCTTAGTTAAAAACAACAAGCAAATAAGGAAAACATAGAATGGCTAAGGGGCAATCTTTGCAAGATCCGTTCCTGAACGCATTGCGTCGTGAACGTGTTCCGGTTTCTATTTATTTAGTGAATGGCATTAAACTGCAGGGCCAAGTTGAGTCTTTTGATCAGGTTGTCATTCTGTTAAAAAACACAGTCAGCCAGATGGTTTATAAACATGCCATCTCTACTGTAGTGCCTTCCCGCCCGGTTTCGCATCACAGCAATAATCCGAGTGGTAGCACCAATAATTATCATGGTAGTAATCCGTCTGCGCCGCAACAGCCGCAGCAGGATAGCGATGACGCTGAATAAAGCGCATTGTTGGTCGACCATGACGGGGAACATAAGCAACGGATTCGGGCTTATGTTCTCCGCACTAGCGGTTTTGATCCGTTTGAGAGGTTGCACGTTTGTTTGACCGCTATGAAGCCGGTGAGCAGGCCGTACTGGTCCATATCTATTTCTCGCAAGACAAAAACTCAGAAGATCTGCGTGAATTTGAAGCGTTGGTATCTTCTGCGGGCGTAGAGGCTTTGCAAATTGTGACGGGTAGTCGCAAAGCACCGCACCCTAAGTACTTTGTTGGCGAAGGAAAGGCCGTAGAAATTGCTGACGCGGTAAAAGCCAGTGGCGCGTCTGTTGTCTTGTTCGATCATGCTCTATCCGCAGCGCAAGAGCGAAATCTTGAGCGTTTGTGTGAGTGTCGAGTCATTGATCGTACTGGGCTAATTTTAGATATTTTTGCCCAACGGGCCCGTACCCATGAAGGTAAATTACAGGTCGAGTTAGCGCAATTGCGCCATATCGCGACCCGTTTGGTACGTGGCTGGACGCATCTTGAGCGTCAAAAGGGGGGGATTGGCCTAAGAGGGCCAGGTGAAACCCAGTTGGAGACTGACCGCCGCCTGTTACGCGACCGTATCACTTTGATTTTAAGTCGTTTAGAGCGTGTGGCTAAGCAGCGTGAGCAAGGGCGGCGTGCGCGTACCCGTGCTGATATTCCGACAGTATCCTTGGTGGGATATACCAACGCCGGTAAATCCAGCCTATTTAACAAAATTACGGCAGCTGATGTTTATGCGGCTGACCAATTATTTGCCACGCTGGATCCAACATTACGCCGCATTAATGTGGCTGATGTGGGTGATACAGTATTGGCGGATACGGTAGGTTTTATCCGGCATCTGCCGCACGATCTGGTTGCTGCTTTTAAAGCGACATTACAAGAAACGCGGCAGGCTTCATTACTGTTACACATTATTGATGCAGCTGATCCTCGGGTAACTGAGAATATGGCCGCCGTCGATACTGTTTTGGCAGAAATCGAAGCCGATGAAATACCTACATTATTAGTAATGAATAAAATTGATTTGTTGGATGATTTTGTCCCGCGAATTGATCGCAACGAAGACAATCTGCCAGTCAGAGTTTGGCTTTCAGCTCAAACCGGCGCAGGGATCCCGTTGCTCTTTCAAGCGTTGACGGAGCGCCTTTCAGGTGAGATCGCACACTATGAATTGCGTTTGCCGCCTCAGGCAGGTCGTCTACGTAGCCGTTTTTACCAGCTTCAGGCAATTGAAAAAGAGTGGATAGACGAGGACGGGAACGTCGGTATGGTGGTAAGAATGCCTATCGTGGATTGGCGTCGTCTCTGTAAACAAGAGCAAGAATTGATCAGTTATATTCAAAGTCATTGATTATCAGATCTTTCTTGTGAAATTAAGAGCCAGCGTTTTTGGCATGTGCTCTTGGCCTGAAGAAAACCAATCATAGAAGAATGGAGCTAAAACATGGCGTGGAATCAGCCCGGTAATAACGGACAGGACCGCGATCCGTGGGGGAGCAGCAATAATAATGGCGGCAACTCTGGCGGAAATAACAATAATAAAGGTGGCCGTGACCAAGGGCCGCCTGATCTGGATGATATCTTCCGTAAACTGAGCAAAAAACTGAGTAGTCTCGGTGGCAAAGGTGGCGGAAGTGGTAATGGCAACAACGGCGCGACACAAGGCCCTGGTTTCAGTGGTCGTATTGTGGGTATCGCAGTAGTTGCGGTTGTGGTTATCTGGGCAGCAAGTGGTTTCTATACAATTAAAGAAGCTGAGCGCGGTGTTGTGACTCGCTTGGGTAAATTAAGCCATATCGTGCAGCCTGGTTTGAACTGGAAACCCACCTTTATCGATGAAGTGACCCCGGTTAACGTGGAATCCGTACGTGAATTGGCCGCTTCTGGTGTCATGCTGACCTCCGATGAGAACGTAGTTCGCATCGAAATGAACGTGCAGTATCGCGTGACAGACCCGGCCGCTTATCTGTTTAGCGTGACGAATCCGGATGATAGTCTGCGTCAGGCAACAGACAGCGCAGTGCGTGGTGTTATTGGTAAATACACCATGGACAAAATTCTCACCGAAGGCCGTACCATCGTTCGTAGCGATACTCAGCGTGTACTGGAAGAGACTATTCGTCCGTACAACATGGGGATAACGCTGCTGGACGTTAACTTCCAGGCAGCTCGTCCGCCGGAAGAAGTTAAAGCGGCATTTGATGATGCGATTGCAGCCCGCGAAAACGAACAGCAATATATTCGTGAAGCGGAAGCCTACACCAACGAAGTCCAGCCACGTGCTAATGGTCAGGCGCAGCGTCTGTTAGAAGATGCTCGTGCTTATGCCGCACGTAAAGTGTTGGAAGCGCAAGGTGAGGTAGCTGGTTTTGCCAAGTTGCTGCCTGAGTATAAGGCTGCACCAGAAATTACCCGTGAGCGTCTATATATAGAAACCATGGAGAAGGTCTTGGGCAAAACGCGCAAAGTGCTGGCTAATGACAAAGGCAATAGTCTGATGGTGCTGCCATTGGATCAAATGCTGCGCGGTCAAGGGGTAGATAAAGCGGATGGCAACAAAGACACCAGTCTGCTTCGTTTGAATCCTCCTTCCTCTGCTAATAGCAGCCAAGAGTCTGGTGCAAGTAATTCAAGCTCAACCAGTGGCTCTATCATGGATCAGCGCCGAGCGAATGCTCAGCGTGATACTTCCACTCGCGTAGGGAGAGAATAACCAATGCGTAAGTCTATTTTACTTATCGTCGTTGTGGTGTTAGTCGCACTCTACGCTTCGCTGTTTGTGGTACAAGAAGGTCAGCGCGGGATCGTGCTGCGCTTTGGTAAGGTATTGCGTGATAGTGATAACAAGCCACTGGTGTATGCACCGGGCCTGCACTTTAAGATACCGTTTATCGAAACAGTGAAGACGTTGGATGCTCGTATTCAGACCATGGATAACCAGGCTGACCGTTTCGTGACTAACGAGAAGAAAGACCTGATTGTTGACTCCTACCTGAAATGGCGTATCAGTGATTTCAGCCGTTACTATCTGGCCACCGGTGGTGGTGATGTATCTCAGGCTGAAGTGCTGTTGAAACGTAAATTCAGTGACCGTTTGCGTTCTGAAATTGGTCGCCTGAATGTTCGCGACATCGTAACCGACTCACGTGGACGTCTGACTTCAGATGTGCGTGATGCGCTGAATACCGGTAGCGTTGGTGATGAAGCTGTCACAACGGAAGCGGATGATGCGATTGCTTCGGCAGCGGCCCGTGTTGAACAGGAAACCCGTGGCAAACAGCCAGCGGTTAACCCGAACAGTATGGCGGCGTTGGGTATCGAAGTGGTTGACGTGCGAATCAAGCAAATCAACTTACCGGCTGAAGTGTCAGATGCCATCTTCCAGCGTATGCGTGCTGAACGTGAAGCGGTAGCCCGTCGTCACCGTTCACAAGGTCAGGAAGAAGCAGAGAAGTTGCGTGCAACGGCTGACTATGAAGTAACTCGTACACTGGCAGAAGCAGAACGTCAGGCGCGTATTACTCGCGGTGGCGGTGATGCAGAAGCGGCCCGTCTATTTGCTGATGCATTCAGCAAAGATCCCGACTTCTATGCCTTCATCCGTAGCTTACGTGCGTATGAAAACAGCTTCAACAGCGGTAACGATGTGATGGTGCTTAGCCCAGACAGTGATTTCTTCCGCTACATGAGATCACCGGATAACTCCAGTAAACGTCCATAACGGCTGTCGTTACAGCGCGTTTTGACCGAAACAGCAAGGCCCGTTCACGCGGGCCTTTTCTATTTGAGCCATTTTTACCTTTTGAGACAGATGATGAATTCAACCATTTTGTTAGCATTGGCACTGGTTTTGGTGCTGGAAGGACTTGGTCCGATGCTTTATCCCAAAGCCTGGCGCAAAATGATTCAGGCGATGACTCAATTACCTGATACCACTTTGCGCCGTTTTGGCGGTGGATTAGTGGTTGCAGGCGTTGTTATCTACTACATGTTGCGTAGCCGCATGGGTGGCTAAATGTAAGCACAAAAATTGTTCAGTTATGTGTTAAAAAGTACTGAAAGCCGCCGGATGAGATGTTAGAATCCTTTTTTAAGCAACCTGGTGATTTTTGAGATGGGTAAGAACGTCGTCGTACTGGGCACCCAATGGGGTGACGAAGGTAAGGGCAAGGTCGTTGACCTGCTGACTGAACGGGCTAAATATGTTGTGCGCTATCAAGGTGGTCACAACGCTGGCCATACTTTGGTTATCAACGGTGAGAAAACCGTTCTTCATTTAATTCCCTCAGGTATTCTGCGTGAAAACGTAACCAGCATCATCGGCAACGGTGTTGTCCTGGCACCTGACGCTTTAATGAAAGAGATGACAGAACTTGAAGCGCGTGGTGTGCCTGTTCGTGAGCGACTGTTACTCTCCGAAGCATGCCCATTAATCCTGCCTTATCATGTGGCTCTGGATAATGCGCGTGAAAAAGCACGTGGTGCAAAAGCTATCGGTACTACCGGTCGTGGTATCGGTCCTGCCTATGAAGATAAAGTTGCCCGCCGCGGCCTGCGTGTAGGTGATTTGTTCAACAAAGAAACCTTCGCGATCAAGCTGAAAGAAATTGTGGATTACCACAACTTCCAGTTGGTGCATTACTACAAAGAAGACGCGGTAGACTACCAAACTGTGCTGGATGAAGTATTGGCTATCGCCGATATTCTGACCGCCATGGTGGTTGACGTTTCTGAATTGCTGGACAGTGCCCGCAAACGTGGCGATTTCATGATGTTCGAAGGCGCACAAGGCACCTTGCTGGACATCGACCACGGTACTTATCCGTACGTGACCTCATCTAACACCACTGCTGGTGGCGTAGCGACAGGTTCTGGCCTGGGTCCACGTTATGTTGATTATGTGCTGGGTATCGTTAAAGCTTACTCGACTCGTGTAGGTGCAGGTCCATTCCCGACTGAACTGAACGACGAAACCGGCGAATTCCTGCGTAAGCAAGGTAACGAATATGGCGCGACCACTGGCCGTAGCCGTCGTACTGGCTGGTTAGATATCGTTGCAGTGCGCCGTGCTGTGCAGATCAACTCCTTGTCTGGCTTCTGCATGACCAAACTGGACGTGCTGGATGGCCTGAAAGAAGTGAAACTCTGTGTTGGCTACCGCATGCCAGATGGCCGCGAAGTGGATACGACCCCACTGGCTGCTGAAGGTTGGGAAGGTATTGAGCCAATCTACGAAACCATGCCAGGCTGGTCAGAGACCACCTTTGGCGTGAAAGAACACAGCAAGTTGCCACAGGCAGCCCTTAACTACATCGCGCGTGTAGAAGAGCTGACAGGCGTTCCGGTTGATATCATCTCTACCGGTCCTGATCGTGACGAAACCATGATCCTGCGCGACCCATTTGATGCATAATTTATGATTAATTGGCTTACCGCCAAAAATCAGCATTCAGATGTGCGTGTTTGAAGTCATAGCCGGGCTTGCGTCCGGCTTTATTGTTTCTCCCCCTCTTGCATTTGCTGCTTATCGGCAACGCCAATGAATTTGGGTATAAAATGTATGCTGAAATTGCCCCGACAAGCCGTTTTACATCAAAAAACTCACCCATCACCTAAATGATTAGTCGCAAGCTTTATGGCTGGTTTATCATCCCAAGTATAAGTTTTCTAAATAGCACCTAGAATCACACTTATGACCGATCAAAAATGTGTCATCTTAGATGGGTTCAAGCCGGGTAAACTGATACTCAGGGGTATACGTGCAGTTAACAAGTTTTACTGATTATGGTTTGCGAGCGCTTACTTATATGGCCTCGCTACCTGAAGGCCAAATGACTAACATTTCTCAGGTTACTGAGGTCTATGGCGTGTCTCGCAATCATATGGTTAAAATAATCAATCAGTTGAGCCGTGTTGGGTTGGTAACGGCGGTGCGGGGTAAAAACGGTGGAATACGGTTGGGTAAACCTGCCGAGCAGATTCGAATTGGTGACGTTGTACGCCAACTTGAGCCACTCTCTTTGGTGAATTGCAGTAGTGATTTTTGCCACATAACACCCGCTTGCCGCCTAAAGCAGGTGCTTAATCAGGCGGTACAGAGTTTCCTTAACGAGCTGGATAACTATACTTTGGCTGACATGGTCCAAGATAATGCCCCGCTCTATAAGCTATTACTTGTTGAGTAGTTTTTATAATAAAACATGTGTATGCCTAATAGGTTTGCAAGGTGCAGCCAACCCCCTGCAACTTTAAGTCCGTAGGGTGTACAGCCTGCTGCTGACAACGGAGGAACCGCAATGTCACAAGATCCATTCTTGGAACGAGAAGCAGAGAAATATGAGTCACCGATCCCTAGCAGGGAGTTCATTCTGGCTCATCTCGCCAAGCGCGAAACACCTGCCAGCCGTGAAGAGCTGGCCAATGAACTTAATCTCACCGGCGAAGAGGCTCTAGAAGCTCTGCGTCGCCGCCTGCGCGCGATGGAGCGTGATGGGCAGTTAATCTTCACCCGTCGCCAGTGCTACGCCTTGCCGGAGCGCCTGGACTTACTACGCGGTACTGTTATTGGTCACCGTGATGGTTTTGGCTTTTTACGGGTTGAAGGTAGCAAAGACGATCTCTATCTCTCCGCAGAGCAGATGAAAACTGCGATTCATGGCGATGTAGTATTGGCCCAAGCCGTTGGCGCTGATCGCAAAGGCCGCCGTGAAGCGCGTATCGTGCGGGTACTGGTGCCGAAAACCAGCCAAATCGTTGGCCGCTACTTTACCGATGCGGGCACGGGTTTTGTGGTGCCTGATGATGGTCGTTTGAGTTTCGATATTCTGATCCCGCCAGAGGCGATCAACGGTGCACGAATGGGTTATATGGTGGTGGTCGAGTTGACCCAGCGCCCGACTCGTCGCACCAAAGCGGTAGGTAAAATCGTTGAAGTTCTTGGCGAGAATATGGGCACCAGCATGGCGGTGGATATTGCACTGCGCACCCATGAAATCCCCCACACTTGGCCGCCTCAGGTGGAAAAACAGGTCGCAGACCTGAAAGAACAAGTGCCGGAAGAGGCGAAAAAAGGGCGGGTGGATTTACGTAACCTGCCATTGGTCACTATTGATGGCGAAGACGCCCGTGACTTCGATGATGCCGTGTATTGCGAGAAAAAACGTGGTGGCGGCTGGCGCTTATGGGTTGCCATTGCGGATGTTAGCTACTACGTACGTCCGCGCACGGCACTGGATGATGAAGCCCGCAGCCGGGGTAACTCAGTCTACTTCCCATCGCAAGTGGTCCCGATGCTGCCGGAAGTGCTGTCCAACGGCCTTTGCTCCCTGAATCCGCAGGTAGACCGCCTGTGTATGGTGTGCGAGATGACCATCTCCTCACAGGGCAAGCTTTCGTCCTCTAAGTTCTACGAAGCGGTGATGAGTTCCCATGCGCGTCTGACTTACACCAAAGTGTGGCGCATCATTGATGGCGAAGAGTCGCTGCGTGAGCAGTATAAACCGCTGGTGCCGCATCTGTTAGAGCTGCACTCCATGTACAAGGCGCTGGATCAGGCGCGTGCCGAACGTGGCGGTATTGCGTTTGAAACCGAAGAAGCCAAATTTATTTTCAATGCTGAACGACGCATTGAACGCATCGAATCGACGGTGCGTAATGACGCACATAAACTGATTGAAGAGTGCATGATTTTGGCGAACATCGCCGCTGCGCGTTTTGTGGAAAAACATAACGAGCCGGCCCTGTTCCGCGTGCATGACCGCCCAAGCGACGACCATATCTCAGCGCTGCGTAGCGTGCTCAATGAGTTGGGCCTGACACTGGGGGGAGGTCTAAAACCCGAGCCGAAAGACTATGCGGTGCTGATGGATGAAGTGGCCGACCGTCCGGATCATGAGATGCTGCAAACCATGTTGCTGCGCTCGATGAAACAAGCGATTTACGATCCAGAAAATCGAGGTCACTTTGGCTTAGCGCTAGCCTCCTATGGTCACTTTACCTCGCCAATTCGCCGCTATCCGGACTTGGCGATGCATCGGGCTATCAAGTACCAGCTCGCCAAAGAGCAGGGTAATGTGAAAGAGCGCTGGACACCGACGGGTGGCTGGCACAGTGAGTACGAAGAGATGCTGCAATTGGGCGAACACTGCTCAATGACTGAACGTCGTGCGGATGAAGCCACTCGCAATGTGGCGGATTGGCTGAAGTGCGACTTCATGCAGGATCAGGTGGGTAAAGAGTTCACTGGTATTATCGCCAGTGTCACTGGTTTTGGCTTCTTCGTGCGCCTTGACGATCTGTTTATTGATGGTTTGGTGCATGTTTCCAGCCTGGACAATGACTACTACCGTTATGACAATATCGGCCAACGTCTGATCGGCGAATCTTCCGGTATGGTTTACCGCTTAGGTGATACCGTGGAAATCCGCGTGGAAGCGGTGCATATGGATGAGCGCAAAATTGATTTTGCTCTGGTTTCCAGTGCGCGTAAGCCGCGTGGCGAAGGCAAAACCGCCCGTGATAAGGCGAAGAAAGCCGATGGTCAACGTAGCATGCGCGACACCTCCTCAAGCCGTGGCGGTCGTGGTAGCTCATCCGGTGCACCGCGCCGTGAACGTGCGCCAACGGGTGATCGTGCCGCAGCAGGGGCTGGGCAAAAACGGCCTCGTCGCGCTAAAAAACCAGCGAACTTCGAGCCGGACAGTGCTTTCCGTCCGCTAGAGGCCGCAGTAACGTTGGATGACAAAGCAATCGCTGAGAAAAAAGCCAAAGCGAAAGCGAAAAGAGCCTCTGCGAAAACGAAAAAAATTGCCGCTGCCACCAAGGCCAAGCGCGCGAAGAAGAAAACCAGCAGCGATCAGTAATGGCCTGTTGATTGTCGGGCGGCCCCGGTCGCCCGCATTCGTTTATTCATTAATACTTAATCATTTATAAAAGAGCATCATGAGCGAAATTATTTACGGCATTCACGCCGTCAAAGCCCTGCTAGACAACGATCCACAACGTTTTCTGGAAGTTTTTATCCTGAAAGGCCGTGACGATCGTCGCCTACAGCCGCTGGTCGCGGAACTGGAAGCTGCCGGTTTAGTGATTCAGGTTGCCAACCGCCAATGGTTGGATGCGCAGGTTGAGGGCGGAGTCCATCAGGGGATCGTGGCGCGAGTACGTGAAGGGCGTCAGTATCAGGAAAATGATCTGCCGGCGTTGCTGAAAAGCGTGGAGATGCCTTTCCTGCTGGTGCTGGATGGCGTCACTGATCCACATAATCTAGGCGCTTGCTTACGTAGCGCGGATGCCGCTGGTGTCCACGCGGTTATCGTGCCACGGGATCGTTCCGCACAGCTCAATGCCATTGCCAAAAAAGTGGCCAGTGGTGCTGCCGAAAATGTGCCATTGATTAAAGTGACCAATCTGGCGCGTACCCTGCGAGTGCTGCAAGAGCACAATGTCTGGATTGTCGGCACGGCGGGCGAAGCTGACCACACGCTGTATCAGAGCAAAATGACGGGTCCGATGGCGCTGGTGATGGGGGCTGAAGGCGAAGGTATGCGTCGTTTGACGCGCGAACACTGCGATGAGTTAATCAGCATTCCGATGGCGGGAACCGTTTCTTCGCTGAACGTGTCGGTTGCTACTGGGGTCTGCTTATTTGAAGCAGTGCGCCAGCGAGCGCTGAAAGCTTAACTCTTCTTTCTCCACGCCGCTTCAAGAGTCAACATTCACCGATGTTGGCTTTTTTTGTATTTTTAATCGCGGGAATTAATCCAAATTATCAGCGATATATCGTTGTTTGATTCCTGTTTGTGATGAGTCTGTCAGCAAAAAACCCCGCCTACACCATACTTAACCCTGATTTATGAATGCCGATTTCGCAATGAGTACCGGAATGGAGGAAGGTATGGAGTGGCAGACTCACTTGGTTTTCAATCAGCCTGAACCATTATCGAACAGTAATTTATTTCTGTCTGATATGGCATTGCGGGAAGCCGTGAAGCGGGAGCATGCGGGTTGGGATGGAGAGGAACTCTCTCTGATTGGGTTACAACTTGGTTCGCAGGAGTCACTGGAGTTAGGACGGCTGGCAAACAATAATCCGCCTGAATTATTACGTTACGACGCCGCGGGTCAACGCTTGGATCAGGTAAGATTTCACCCTGCGTGGTATGTGTTGATGCAGGAGTTGGTCAAGCATCGGGTGCACAATCTGCCTTGGCAAGAAGATGCACGCATTGGTTCCTTTGTGGCACGGGCAGCACGTTTTATCCTACATGCACAGGTAGAAGCAGGATCACTATGCCCCATCACCATGACATTTGGTGCCATTCCGTTGTTGCAACAATCTCTCCCACCATTATTTCAAAACTGGCTGCCGCCGTTGCTTTCAGATCGCTATGACTCCCATCAGACCGTCGGTAGTCAGAAGCGGGGCTTACTGATTGGCATGGGTATGACGGAAAAACAAGGGGGCTCTGATGTGCTCAGCAATACCACCCGCGCTGAGCCGCTGGCAGCACGCGGCAATGGTGAGGCTTATCGCTTGGTGGGCCACAAGTGGTTTTTCTCCGTGCCGCAAAGTGATGCGCACCTTGTGTTAGCGCAGACCGAGGGAGGGTTATCCTGCTTCTTCTTGCCCAAAATATTACCTGATGGCACTTATAACGCCATTCGATTAGAGCGGCTGAAAGATAAACTTGGCAACAGGTCCAATGCCAGTAGTGAAGTTGAATTTGATCAGGCCACCGCTTGGCTCTTGGGGGATGAGGGCGAAGGCATTCGACAAATCCTGAAAATGGGCGGATATACCCGTTTTGATTGTGCGCTGGGCAGCCATGGCCTGATGCGCCGCGCCTTCTCTGTCGCGCTGTACCATGCCTGGCAGCGGCAGGCTTTTGGTAAGGCATTGGTCGATCAACCCTTAATGCGCCAAGTGCTGAGTCGCATGGCATTACGTCTGGAAGGGCATACCGCATTACTGATGCGCTTAGCCCGCGCATGGGAGAAACCCCATGAGGCCCATGAGCAGATATTCAGCCGTCTGCTAACACCTGCGGCAAAATATCGGGTTTGCGGGCAGGGCAGTGCCTTTGTCGCCGAGGCGATGGAGGTGCTGGGTGGGATCGGTTATTGCGAGCAGAGTGAGCTGCCACGGCTGTATCGGGAAATGCCGGTCAACAGCATTTGGGAAGGCTCCGGCAACATTATGTGCCTTGATGTGCTGCGGACATTTCGCAAGCTGCCTACCGCTATCGACATGCTACAGCAAGAGTTTTACCCGGTACGTGGGCAGAATCGGTTGTTTGATCGTGCATGGCGGCAGTTGCAACAGCGGCTGAAAAACCCTAAGGAAGAGCAGGGGCGAGCGCTCACTCAGCAACTCTTTGATCTGTGTTGCGCTGCCCAATTACTGCGCTTTGCTTCGCCGCCACTGGCCGATGCCTGGTGCCGCATGACACTCGATCACCGTGACCAATATATGTTACCTGAGGCTATTTGTGCGCCGCTATTGAGCCGCGCAACGGGGCTATCGATATAACATTTACCGATATTATCGCTACTTGTATAACAGTGCATTGGCATACCAAGTGCCGGGATAAATACTGTCAGACATCATGATAATTAAATAGTAGGGCGCGCCGCTGGCGTTGGCCCTACGCTTAATTTCTGCTTCTACATCCATTGGGCTGCCAAATACTTGAGCTGAGACACTCCCCACTTTTTGTAAGTTGAGGCTCTGGGCTCGGGTGATTTCTTGTGCATAAGGCTGAATCGCAGGTGGGGGAACAGGCGTGACATGAAAAGCACTGCAAGCCGATAGCCCCAAAGTGAGCAGTAAAAACACCATCGCACGTTTTATTGTCATCTTTGCCTCTTCGTTACTGATTTGGGTGCCGTGCTGTGTATAAAGGGTAATATCTTGAAAGAAATTGATTTAAGACTTTATAACCCTATTTAGGCACACTGCATTTATCCAGTATAAGCCTGTTTCCCTGCTTACATTGCGCCTGATAAATACTCCGCCTGATAAAGAAAGGATTGTCGCCATGATTGAGATGTCGCTGGAAAACATTAATGGTATTGAGGTGATACATTCTGCCCCTGCGGGTCAACGCCAGCAACCGCTACCCACCATTTTCTTCTATCATGGCTACACCTCGTCAAAAGAGGTCTATTCCTATTTCGCCTATGCCTTCGCACAAGCCGGTTTTCGCACTATAGCACCCGATGCCGATATGCACGGTGCGCGCTTTAACGGCAATGAGACCCAGCGCTTATCCCACTTTTGGGAGATTCTAAAATCAAATATTGATGAGCTGCCAGCACTTAAACAGCATTATCAGCAGGCTGGATTGATTGATGGCGATCGCATCGGTGTGGCGGGCGCATCAATGGGGGGGATGACCACATTGGGAGCGTTTGCCCGCTATCCGTGGGTGAGTGTCGCCGCAGACTTTATGGGGTCAGGTTACTTCACCTCACTGGCGCACAGCCTGTTTCCTCCTCTGGAGGCGGGGCAGGTGGTCAGCACGGCGGCATTTGAGCGCCGTTTAGCACCGCTGGCAGATTATGATCTTACTCATCAGTTGGAAGTCATTGCCGAGCGGCCATTATTGGTTTGGCATGGGGAAGCGGATGATGTGGTGCCCGCCGCAGAGAGTGAGCGATTGGTGCAGGCGTTGAGGGCCAGTGGGCGAGCTCAGCATCTAACCTATCTGACCGAAGCGGGGATTGGTCATAAAATCACCCCGACGGCACTCAGTGCTGGGGTTAGATTCTTCGCTAAACATTTATAAATCTTGAGGAGTCCCCCTGTATTTTCAATAACTAAGGGGATAAAAGCCCCCCGGTAAACCGGGGGGAAGGGCATATAACAGGCTATTTTGGTTATTGGTCGTCGTATTCACTGGTGTTGTATTTTTACTGCTAGGTCTAACGATAAATCTCGGCATTCACCCGAATGGAGGTATTGCTACCCGGCTCATGCATTTGGGTTATGTGGTAGGCGGTTGCGCCGCGCTCATCAGCCATTTTGCTGATTTGTGCCACGGCATCGTCCGGTGAAACCACATTGTGGTTAAGGGAAATTTCGCCAATGCTGACACGTTGCTGCTGCATAGCTTCCTGACGACTGATCTCTGTGGCTGCAAAGGTGTTGGCGGAGAGTAGTAAACTCAGTGTGGCTGCGATGATGAGTGTTGATTTCATAGGTGACTCCAATATCTTATTTACTTACTTTGAATAACTTTCAGTTTGCTTCGCCGCTTGTTATGCGGTGGATGTAAATAATTCTAGTCGCTTTTGTTAATTAAAAAATACACGAAGATTGATTCACTTGGTCAAAAAAAGTGAACAATATTTATGTTGAGCTAATGATTTTATTGGAAGATTTAGCAGACTAATGGATCGATAACCATTGGTTAATTAACGAACAAAAAGTGCGCTTTTAGCTGAGTAATGGTCAGAATAAGAATAAATCCCCGTCAGTCCTTGAGTTTCCAGCGGCCCGCAAGTATAGTTACGCGTCATTTTTCAGCCGCACACAAACACGTTCCTTGCCTCCATGGGCCGCGGTTGACCCTATCAGGAGGCTGAATAATCCGTAAGGAGCAATAATCGATGCGTCATTACGAAATCGTTTTTATGGTCCATCCTGACCAAAGCGAACAGGTTCCGGGCATGATCGAGCGCTATAGTGCAACTATCACTAATGCTGCTGGTACGATCCACCGTCTGGAAGACTGGGGCCGCCGTCAACTGGCTTACCCGATCAACAAACTGCACAAAGCTCACTACGTTCTGCTGAACGTTGAAGCCCCGCAGGAAGCGATCGATGAGCTGGAAACAAACTTCCGCTTCAACGACGCCGTTATCCGTAGCATGGTTATGCGCGTTAAACACGCGGTAACTGAAGCATCACCAATGGTTAAAGCGAAAGACGAACGCCGTGAGCGTCACGACTTCGCGTCAGAAGCCAATGATGATTCCGAAGCTGGGGATTCTGAAGAGTAATTGCCGTGGTGACCACTAATCGTCTGGTACTCTCTGGCACTGTGTGCAAGACCCCGGTTCGAAAAGTAAGTCCTTCTGGTATCCCGCATTGTCAATTTGTGCTTGAGCATCGATCAACACAGCAGGAAGCCGGATTTAGCCGACAAACATGGTGCAGAATGCCCATTGTTGTTAGCGGACAAACGTCACAAGCATTAACTCACAGTATAACGGTCGGCAGTCAGTTAACCGTTGAAGGCTTCATTAGCTGCCATCAAGGTCGCAATGGGCTGAATAAACTGGTTCTGCATGCCGAGCAGATTGAATTTATAGATTCTGGAGACTAGCCTAATGGCACGTTATTTCCGTCGTCGCAAGTTCTGCCGTTTCACCGCGGAAGGCGTTGTAGAGATTGATTATAAAGACATCGCTACGCTGAAAAACTATGTTACTGAAAGTGGTAAAATTGTCCCGAGCCGTATTACCGGTACTCGTGCAAAATTCCAGCGTCAGCTCGCTCGTTGTATCAAGCGCGCTCGCTACCTGTCTTTGTTGCCGTACACTGATCGTCATCAGTAATCGGCCACTGTCCATTAACGACTTTGAGAGGATAAGGTAATGCAAGTTATTCTGCTTGATAAAGTAGCAAACCTGGGCAGCCTGGGTGACCAAGTGAACGTTAAAGCGGGCTACGCTCGTAACTTCCTGGTTCCACAAGCTAAAGCTGTTCCGGCAACTAAGAAAAACGTAGAGTTCTTTGAAGCACGTCGTGCAGAACTGGAAGCCAAATTGGCTGACGTTCTGGCTGCCGCTGAAGCTCGCGCAACTAAAATTAACGAACTGGTCAGTGTCACCATCGCTTCTAAATCTGGCGATGAAGGCAAGCTGTTCGGCTCTATCGGTACTCGTGACATCGCTGATGCTGTAACAGCAGCTGGTGTTGCCGTGGCCAAGAGCGAAGTTCGTTTGCCGAATGGCGTTCTGCGTACCACTGGTGAGCATGAAGTTCACTTCCAGGTACACAGCGACGTATTCGCAAAACTGAACGTGAACGTGGTTGCAGAAGCGTAAGTTACGCTGCTGTTAACCTGCTAAAACGCCAGCCTCGTGCTGGCGTTTTGCTTTTTGGTAAATAGGAATTTCATCATTAACTACGCAGCGGTATCAGGGGAGAGGGTCCTGCGGTAAAATTTCAAATTCGCACTCCTCGGCAGCCACGCCTGAACAGCGGTAAAATTCAAACAGCGGCGTCTTTTGATGCACCCAGTGAGGTTTTCCACTAATGGATGCCAACCAACTTCTATTTTCGTAGTACATGTCTATCTGCTTATCTTCGGCCTCCAAATTATAAGTACACTTTTGGAAATTCCCCTGATCAACGAAACTGCTTTTATCACTATTCAGAATTAAAAGAGCTTCGTTGAAATCTTTAACCGGAATGGGTGGGGAAACCGCGCCCTGCAAGGTGCCAACCCATTGCCCCCCCTCTGTGGTTGCCGCCAAATAGATTCCCCCTCTCTGTGAGATGGAATCAATCTCCGGGCAATGTAGTGTTGCGAACACACTAAATGGTGTCAGTAGTAATACAAAAGATAAATGATATTTCATATCATAATCACTCCCTTTATTTATGAATACGGCTCTCTGTCAGTGGATGGCGTTAACCACCCAGAAAACAACCTAATTCGGGAGGGACTGAGTGACAATATCAAAGAAGATAAGGGGTGAGCTAGAAGTGGCTAAGGGTGCGGTGATTAACGGTCGCGGCGATAACTGCCATCGCTCTGTCGAGTAAACAGCACTTCTGTGTTAGCGGTGGTTTCAATGGCTAGCGCGGCGACCACGCCTTGAGCATCCAGCATGATTTTGACCTCTTGCCCCGCTTTTAGATTACTCAGTGGCTTATCGCTGCCTTCAACCTGTGCCATGGCAAAGACTTCATTGACTGGCAGATTATTATCACGGAATAGCTGCGCCAGTGTTTTCCCCGATTGAATCTGATAACTCTGCCAGTTTCCTTGCAAAGTATTCGGCGTTACTGGGGGAGCCACCGTTGGGGGTGGTGGCGCATCAAGATTGTCCTGTAATTGGGCCTGTAGTGGCACGTCAGTGGATGGCGCGCTAATAGGGAAGGAACGGTCAGTATTATCGCGTGACACGGGCCACAGCAGTGCCAGCAGCAATACAGCGGTGACGATAATGATCCAGCGACGGTGAAAGAGCGGTAATGGCTCCATCCACTGAAAATTGTCCGGCAAATGCCAGATTTTCAGCAGTAGCCCTTTGATGCCGGTTTCCGGTGTGGCTGTAGTCACAGCTTCAGGGGCGACACTATTTTCTGCAGCGGCAATATCCTCAACAGGGGAGATGTGTTCGGATGCACTCACTTCGGACATCAGGTTTTGATTATCGGCCACTTTCTGATCCGGTAGGATCTTCTGCCTGATCGTCAGCCAAGTGTGCAGCAATGGCTGATAAACCCGATTACTCTTCCTTCTCCTGGGCGCGATTCTGCCCATGGTGACCTCTCTTCAACGGCGTAAAACGACATAAATAATAATATGGCGGTGAGTCCTATAGTCTTCTAAGTATATACCCTTCCTACCTGAATTTGCCGCGTTGCTAACTGCTTGATGGCAAAAGGCAGAAGATTATCATACCTAAAAGGGGTATTTCCCATTAGCCTGCTGCCATTGTTTCTTTTTCTTCGACAAAAGTCATCATTCACAACGCAAGATTTTACCGCGCTCCCCTGCTGCTGTTATGCTTGCGGCTTCGAGATGAATAAGCGACTAAAGGAAAATCCATGACAACCCCTTCTTTTGATAGCGTTGAAGCGCAAGCGAGCTACGGGATTGGTTTACAAATCGGGCAGCAATTGCAAGAGTCCGGGCTGGAAGGTTTATTGCCAGAAGCACTGTTGGCAGGTTTGCGTGACGCGATGGAAGGGAATACACCGACTGTCCCTGTTGATGTGATACATCGCGCGTTACAAGAAGTGCATGAAAAGGCTGATAAAGTGCGTGTTGAGCGCCAACAAGCATTGGTAGAAGAAGGGAAAACCTTCCTGGAAGAGAATGCCAAGCGTGATGACGTTACCACCACAGAATCTGGCTTGCAGTTCTCTGTGTTACAGGCTGGCGATGGTCCAATCCCATCCCGCCAGGATCGTGTCCGTGTGCACTATACTGGTCGTTTGGTTGACGGTACGGTATTTGATAGCTCTGTTGAGCGTGGTCAGCCAGCCGAGTTCCCGGTCAGCGGTGTTATCCCTGGCTGGATTGAAGCGCTGTCCATGATGCCGGTTGGCTCTAAATGGAAGTTATACATCCCACACAATCTGGCCTATGGCGAGCGTGGTGCAGGTGCAACTATCCCGCCATTCAGCGCATTGATGTTTGAAGTGGAACTGCTGGAAATTCTGTAAGTTCTGAGAATTCTACGTGCAGTGTGATGACAAAGGGCGACGCGATGTCGCCCTTTGGCTTTTATTTTCGATGATAATCACTGCCCGCTAAATTATTCTCCCTTTAGCGCACGAGGGAACAGCAAATTGTTTTCCAGATGAATATGCTCCATCAGATCAGTGATGAATTCATTGATACCGGTGTAAAGCGCGCGCCAGGTATTGCAGGCGCCTTCTGGTGGGGTCACATTTTGCGTGAGCTGCTTTACCACTTCCAACTGTAGTCCAACTGCATCGTGTTCAGCTTCCATCACAAATATCGGGCCACCCGCCTGAGAGCCCATGCCTCGCCGGATCATCGGGAACAAGACCTGTTCCTCTTTGTACATATGCTGGGTCAGCTCTTCTAAAATAGCGGTGAGTTCGGTGGCTAACCCCCGTGGACATGCCGGTTTTTCGCCGTGTACCCGTTCAACTTTCTCAGCCATCAGAATCAATTCCGGTAGCTGCTCGCGATGGCGGTCATGGTAGCGGCTAATAATGAAATCAATGAGTTTTGTCAGCGGTTGCTGTTGCCAATCTTCAGATGATTGCGGCTCGGTTTGTAATGCACGCAACTGCACTTCCAGTTCATCAATATCTAGCTCTAACTTATTCGCTGCGCGTAATAGTGTTTGCTTACCCCCACAGCAGAAATCGAGTTGATAATGACGAAATAGCGTTGTAGCCCGTGGAATGGCGATAGCCAGCGCACCCAGAGATTGATTGCGGTAATCCATAATGACACCTCATTGAGTAATTAAATATCTATAACATGCATAGTAAATACATGTTATAGAATGTGATATAACTCTAAAGAGGTATTAGAGGGGACCACAGCGCCCGTTAAAGCGCTGTGGTCAGTGATTATTTGTGTTGCAAATCGATACGATAAACCTCAAAACCAATCTCATCAGTCCCCTGTGCTGTCATTGGGTACTGTGCTTTTTGCTTAATAAATTCAGCGGCCTTGGCACTTGGCGAGGTTTCAAAGCGGATATCCAGTGGCTGTTTACTCTCCAGTGTTGCCAGACGCCAGTTGTTATCAGCTTGTGGGGTCACCTGCCCATGTTTTTTGGTTTCCGCGCTGATATAAGCGGACAGTACGGCTCGGTTTTCATCCGGTGACGCGAAAGCAATATGTCTATCACCCGTTCCCGCAAACTTACCGCTGTAAGCACGGTAATTATTAGTGGCGATCAGGAACGTGGCTTTGGGATCAATAGGTTTGCCATTAAATGTCAGATTTTTAATACGCTCAGCTTTAGCGTTGATCAGCGCACATTCGCCGTCATAGCGCGCAGGTTGGCTGACATCGATCTCATATTTGACACCATCAATGACATCGAAATTATAGGTGCGGAAGCCATCCCAATTAATCAGTGATTGTGGCTTGCTGCTATTCACATCAATTTGATTAAATTGCGCAGCCGAGCACTCCAGCCACTGTTTTACCTCGTCACCACTGGCTTTCACCACCACCAGCGTATTCGGGTAAAGGTAGAGATCAGCGGCATTGCGGAAGGTTAATTCTCCTTTTTCGACTTCGACAAAGCTGGCGGGATCATTTTTACGGCCACCGGCTTTAAATGGCGCGGCAGCAGAGAGTACTGGCAGTTCAGCTAAATCAGGATCGCCTTGGATAAAGTGTTCGGTATAGGCACGTTGAGCATTATTCACGATCTGAACCGTTGGGTCGTCCTGGATCAGCGCCAGATAGCTGTACATATTGTCTGAGGCTTTGCCGATCGGCTGGCTAACAAAATCCCGCGTCCCCTGATGATCAGCCGCCAGCACTTTTACCAAACTCGCATTTTCTGCCGCCAGCGATTTTTGCGCGGCTTTATCGTAAATAGGGCGCGCTTCCGCTTTGGCCTGAATCACCTGCCACTGGCCTTTGTCGTTATTCAGTACAAAATCGACCACCCCCAGATGGTCACCCCACTGGCCCGGCATCACCGCCGGAACACCGTTTAACGTGCCCTGAGTGATATCAGCACCTTTAATGGCAGCAAAATCTTTGCTTGGGAAGACGGCATGGGCATGGCCGAACATGATGGCGTCAATGCCTGGCACTTGGCTGAGATAATAAACCGAATTCTCAGCCATGGTTTTATAGGGATCGCTGGAGAGGCCTGAGTGTGGGATCGCCACCACCAAATCAGCCCCTTGCTTGCGCATCTCCGGTACCCACTTTTTAGCGGTTTCGGTGATGTCGTTGACGGTGACTTTGCCACTTAGATTCGCTTTATCCCAAATCATCACTTGCGGAGGCACAAAACCGATATAGCCGATACGCAGGTTATGGTTTTTCCCTTCACGATCTTTCACTGGCGTGTCGACAATCAAATAGGGCTGGAATAGCGGCTTACCGGTCTTAACATCAATCACGTTGGCATTCACATAGGGGAATTTTGCGCCCGCCAGTGATTTTTTTAGGTAATCCAAACCGTAGTTAAACTCGTGATTACCGATGTTACCTACCGCATAATCCAGCGTATTCATTGCCTTATAAACGGGATGAATCTCACCCGCCTTCAATCCCTTTGCAGCCATATAGTCGCCAAGCGGGCTGCCCTGAATCAGATCGCCGTTATCCACCAGTACGCTGTTGGTTGCTTGTTGGCGAGCTGCCTCAATCAGACTTGCGGTGCGCACCAGGCCGAACTTCTCGGTAGGCTTATCTTTGTAGTAATCGAAATCCATCATATTGCTGTGCAGGTCGGTGGTTTCCAAAACTCGCAGGTCAAGGGTGGCGGCCTGTGCCGTGGTCACCGACACAGATGTCGCAACAGCAATCAGGCTGGCAAGGAGGGATAACGTTAGCGGACGCTTGATCATGGCTTTCTCCATTAAGAACTATTAGACATGTATCGCAAAAGAATATGTAACTTTAAATAATTGCTAAAACAAAGTGTGAAGTTTGGCAGAAAATAGCACCGGATACCGCGCAGAAGTTCACAGTTGTAGCAGGTTAATACCACTGATTTTATAAGGAGTTTTCTCACGGACATGGCTATTTACCGGGAATATTATTAGTCTTCAGGTTGGGTAGTAACTCTTGAGATGATTAATGCTTTAGGTTCTAAAATAGATATAAGACAAGTGAAAACGATCAGGAGCCACAATCGATAAAGTGTATTCTGACTATCAATATTCAATTCCAAGGGGTGGATGATGTTAGAGCAAATTTGCCAGTTAGCCCGCGAGGCAGGCGTGGCGATTATGGCGGTCTATCAGGGTGAAAAGCCCCTTGATGTGACCCATAAAAAAGATGATTCGCCTGTGACCGCCGCTGATCTCGCGGCTCACCAGATTATCAAGGCCGGATTAGCCACATTGACCCCCAATATTCCGCTGTTATCTGAAGAGGACCCGCCTGCTTGGGAGGTACGTCAGCATTGGCAGCGCTATTGGTTGGTTGATCCGCTGGATGGCACCAAAGAGTTTCTGAATCGTAATGGCGAGTTCACCGTCAATATCGCGTTGATTGATAAAGGTGAGCCGGTACTGGGCGTGGTATATACCCCAGTGACCGAAGTGATGTATAGCGCAGAAAATGGCCAAGCATGGAAAGAGGAGTGTGGTCGGCGTATGCAAATTCAGGTGCGTGATGCACTGCCGCCGCTGGTCGTCGTGAGCCGCTCCCACAGTGATGCTGAGCTGGAGGATTATCTGGCGCAACTGGGCGAGCATCAGACGATATCAGTCGGTTCGTCACTCAAATTTTGTTTGGTGGCAGAAGGAAAGGCCCAGCTGTATCCCCGCTTTGGGCCAACCAATGTGTGGGACACTGCAGCGGGTCATGCCATCGCTCTTGCAGCCGGAGCACAGGTTCACGATTGGCAGGGTAGACCGCTCTCTTATACCCCACGTGAATCATTCCTGAACCCCGGCTTTAGAGTGTCGCTATTCTAGTCTACTGCTTAACAAGCTGGTGCAGTTGGTTGACGACCTGCTGCACCTCCTCCGGTGTCAGTGCACCATCTTTGACAAAATTGACATTTCCTTGCTGATCCAGCACCACGATGGTGGAGCTTTTATCCGCCAAGCCCCAAGCCTTTTTGACATTCCCGTTGCTGTCGACCACAAACTGCGACCAAGGGAATTCGCGCTTATTGCTTTCAATGCTATTACGCACAAACATGGCGGTTCCGATAATGGCGTCATCAGTATTGACGATTGTCGTCGTTTGGTAATGTTCGTGTGGCAGATTAGCGTGCTTGATGGCTTCCACTAAGGGTGCATTCAGCTCTTTTGCCGAGGTACGCCCAGCAATATGTTGGATCACTCGCACTTTGCCGGGCAATTGCGAGCTATTCCAGTTTTTATAGCTAAACTGATCAGTAGCCTTATCATAATCCAGTTCACCTTTATCGCTGACGCCAACCGGTGGCACTCGCTGGTTATTCTGAATGGAATGGGCGCTGACCAGTAGCGGTGTGAATAGTAGCGACAGTATAAGCAGGCTATTTTTTATCATGTAATGTCCTTGGGGATCTTATGGGTAGACTCGACTTATCCTTGAATGTAGGTCACAGGTAAGTTTTCCAATAATAGGTGCTGATCAGTGGTCTGTCCTGTTAGTTGAAAAAAATTATTTCCGACAGTAACTAGATGGTTATTCTGTTAATAACTGTAATTATCCCCGCCTGAGACTGTAATTTTATGTAAATACAGCATCAATGACTGAATTTGAGGGAACTTAAGCCCATACCATAAGTCTATTACTCTGCAATTATCTTACGCTACCTGTGATCTTGGTCGCTAAGGCGACAGAAGGTGTGTATTGGTGTTATGGAGGAAAGTAAAACAATGAGGATCTTCCCACGTTACAATCCGGCAAAAGTCGCGATGTATGTTAAAACGTTATTCCGTGGCCGTCTGTACATCAAGGATATGGGGGCTTTTGAGTTCGATAAAGGTAAGATCTTAATCCCGAAAGTTAGGGATAAGCGCCACTTTGAAGTGATGTCGGAAGTCAATCGACAAGTGATGCGTTTGCAGTCTGAAATGGGCTGACACCCTTCTTAATTGGAGTGGCGGCGTGGTTAGCGGCACAGGTGCTGTCTAGCTGTAACTCCAATGAATTAGGGTATGACATTATCCTGAACAAATTAATTGCGGCCCCTAATATGGGGCCGCTAATGTTTTAAAGGCTCACTCATTCAAACAATGAATTTACGCATCACTGCTTTCGTGTGGGGCTTTTGGCAGGATCGGCGCGGGCAGGTCACTGAGTTTGGTTACCAGTAGCTGATCAATTTTGTAGCTATCAATATCCACCACTTCAAACTTGTAGCCCGCATACTTGACGAAATCAGTGCGCTTTGGAATTTTGCGCAGCATGTACATCATAAAGCCACCGATGGTTTCATAGTTGCCCGATTGCGGGAATTCATCGATATGCAGTACGCGCATGACGTCTTCAATTGGGGTGCCGCCCTCAATCAACCATGAGCTTTCATCACGAGCGACAATCTGTTCTTCCTGCCCTTGCCCCACCAAATCCCCCATCAACGTGGTCATCACGTCATTCAGGGTGATTATCCCAACCACCAATGCATATTCATTGAGAATAACGGCAAAATCTTCACCGGCAGTTTTAAAGCTCTCAAGTGCCTCAGAGAGTGTCAAGGTGTCCGGAACAATTAGTGCTGAGCGGATTTGCACTCCGCTGCTCAATACCAGACTCTGGTTACCCAAGACTCGGTTCAGCAGGTCTTTGGAGTCAACGTAGCCCACTACTTGGTCGATATGACCATCGCAGACCAAGAACTTTGAGTGTGGATGGGTGGAAATCTTCTCTTTTATACTGTCTTCACTCTCCCGCAGATCGAAATAGATCACACTCTCGCGCGAAGTCATGGAGGAGGGAACGGTACGTGACTCCAGTTCAAAGACGTTTTCAATCAGCTCGTGCTCTTGCTTGCGTAACACGCCCGCCAATGCCCCCGCTTCCACCACGGCATAGATATCATCCGAGGTGATGTCATCATTGCGGACCATTGGTAGCTTGAATAAGCGGAAGATCAGGTTGGCCATCCCATTGAAGAACCAAACTAATGGGCGACAAATCATCAGACAGAAGCGCATCGGGTTGACGATCCGAACGGCAACCGCTTCCGGTGAAATCATACCGATGCGTTTCGGGGTTAAGTCGGCAAACAGGATAAATAAGCTGGTGACCAAAACGAACGAGCAAATAAAGCTGACCTGGTCGGCAAGTTCAGGTGACATAAAGCGTTCAAACACCACTCTGAAAGAGGGTGAAAACGCAGCATCACCGACGATACCCCCGAGGATTGCGACGGCATTCAGGCCAATCTGCACGACGGTAAAGAAAATCCCCGGCGTCTCTTGCAATTTTAGTACCCGCGCGGCGTTGATATCACCGTCGTCGGCCAGAAGTTTTAACTTAATTTTGCGCGAAGCAGCCAATGAAATCTCTGATAACGAGAAAAAGGCGCTCACCGCGATTAAAAAAAGAATCAGTAAAATACTGTTTAACATAATCTATCCGTGTCGTACCGACGATGCGCCGGCGATCGTAAGGAAGGGCCATACTGTTTAATTGGGTTAATTCAATTGGTTCATTGTTGAATTCAAGATAACGGTAGAAAACCGTTTTCGGGCTGAGTGAACAACCCGAAAAGAGTATAGCAGCAGCGATAAGAGCGCCGCCAGCCTTACAAATTGGGCGGCATACAAACGCCAATGCCACCTAGTCCACAATATCCATGTGGATTTTTGTACAAATATTGCTGGTGGTCGTCCTCGGCATAGTAAAACGGCAGGGCAACGGCAATCTCACTGGTAATCGCACGATGATCACCGGCTTGCGCCATGGCTTGCTGGAACTGGGCTTTGCTCTCGTTAGCTTGTGCTTCCTGCTCAGGCGTCAAAACGTAAATCGCTGAACGATATTGTGTGCCGATATCACCCCCCTGACGCATTCCCTGGGCCGGATCGTGATTTTCCCAGAAGATCTGCAATAGTTGCTTATAGCTGATAATCGCGGGATCAAAGACCACACGAACCACCTCTGCATGGGCTGTACGACCACTGCAAACTTCATGATAGGTTGGATTCGGCGTGTAGCCACCGCTGTAACCGACTCCGGTGCTATAGACGCCCGGTTGTTGCCAAAACAGGCGCTCGACACCCCAAAAACAACCCATGGCGAAAATGGCAACATCCATCCCCTCAGGGATATGCGTCATTGAGTGACCATTCACTACATGGAGAGTTGCGACCGGCATTGGTGTCAGTCGTCCCGGCAAAGCATTCGCCGCATCAATGACGGCAGATTTATCAAAATTTTGCACCAAAATAGTCTCCGATGTGTACAGTGAATCCTAAGTTTACAGTAAATTGCTAACAAGATGTTTACAGTGAATGGCGATAGACAGTTGTATCTGACTACGAGTTTGCACACAATAAGAGCCGCCCTGCGATAATGTAGCGGTTTAAAGTAGAATTTTAGGCATAACGCGCTTAAATCGGGCTTTAAGTGCGGGATGATTGTGTCAGTGATGAAACGCCCGTGAGATGTTTTTTTACAGGAAAGTATACCCAATAGGTTTCAAGATGCGGAAGGTGGTGCGCGAACGCAGCCAAACACCAGCAGCCTGAAATATGAAAGGGATAAAATTAATTAGGAGCGCGCGTGCCACGATACCCAATCTTGTGTTTTTTGTGTGTATTGCTCGCCACACCTCTCGCCTACGCTGCTAATGTGCGGTTGCAGGTTGAAGGTCTTAGCGGGGATTTGGAGAGAAACGTCAGGGCGCGTTTATCCACCATTGGGACTGATGAAGTCACGTCCGATGGCCGTTTCCGCTCGCGGGTGGATGAGGCTATTCGTCAGGGGCTACGCGCTTTAGGCTATTACGACCCCACCATCACCTTTGAGTTGCAAGCGCGTCCAGCGCCTGCCCGTTCTGTATTAATTGCCAAAGTGGTTCCCGGCGAGCCGGTTTTGATTGCTGGCGTCGATATTGTCCTGCAAGGCGGAGCGAAAACGGACCCCGACTATTTGGCACTGGTGCGCCGCGATACCCCAAAAATAGGCTCGATCCTCAATCATGGCGATTTTGATAATTTCAAAAGTTCGCTGACCGGTTTGGCGCTACGCCGTGGTTACTTCGATGCCAATATGATTAAAAGCCAGTTGGGCGTGGCTGCCGAGCTGCGCAAAGCATTTTGGGATATCGATTTTGACAGCGGAGAGCGCTACCGCTTCGGTAAAGTTGTCTTCCAGGGATCGCAGATCCGCGAGGATTTTCTGCAAAATTTAGTGCCTTTTCATGAGGGTGAATACTACACCTCTGATGAGCTGGCCGAGCTAAATCGCCGTCTGGCGGCGACGAACTGGTTTAACTCTGTGGTGGTCTCGCCAGATTTTCGTGATGCGAGAAAAACCAAAGTCCTGCCGCTTGATGCGGTCGTCACCCCGCGAACAGAAAACACCATCGAACTGGGGGGCGGTTACGCTACGGATGTGGGGCCACGCCTGACCGGCAGCTGGCGTAAGCCGTGGATGAACTCCTATGGGCACAGTCTGACCACCAGCACCACGCTCTCCGCACCTGAGCAGACGTTGGATTTCAGCTATCGAATCCCGCTGCTGAAAAGTCCGCTGGAACAGTATTACCTGCTACAGGGCGGGTTTAAGCGCACTGACCTCAATGACACAAACTCTGATACCACCACGCTGAACGTGGCCCGATTCTGGGATATGTCCAGTGGTTGGAAGCGCTCGGTTAACCTGCGTTGGAGTCTGGACCACTTTACCCAAGGTAGTGTTACAGACACCACCATGCTGCTGTATCCGGGGGTGAGTATCAGCCGTACCCGCCAGCGAGGTGGGGCGATGCCAGTCTGGGGGGACAGCCAAAACTACTCCATCGACTGGTCTGATACCACATGGGGGTCTGATGTCGATTTCGGCATATTCCAGGCGCAAAACGTCTGGATTCGGACTTTGGGTGAGAAAAACCGCTTTGTGGTGCGTGGCAATTTGGGCTGGATCGAAACTAATAACTTTGACCGCGTACCGCCCTCACTGCGCTTCTTCGCTGGTGGGGACCGCAGTATTCGTGGCTATAAATTCCGTGATATCTCACCACGTGACAGTGAAGGTAAATTGACTGGGGCCTCTAAACTGGCCACCGGTACACTGGAATATCAATACAATGTGACGGGCCGCTGGTGGGGCGCGGTATTCGTCGATTCAGGTGAAGCCGTTAATGACATTCGCAAGAGTGATTTCAAAACCGGTGCTGGGGTCGGGGTACGTTGGGCCTCTCCGGTCGGCCCGATCAAGCTGGATATCGCGAAACCTATTGGTGACAACACCGCACATGGCGTGCAATTTTACATCGGTTTGGGGCCTGAACTATGAGGTGGGTAAAGAGACTCAGCATCGCATTTTTGCTCATTATCCTGCTGCTGGTGGGAACGCTAGCGGGCCTGCTTGGCACCACCAGTGGTTTGCATTTCCTGATCAACAGCGCTGCGCGTTGGGTGCCGGGCCTGGATATTGCCAGTGTCAGTGGCGGCTGGCGTGACCTCACCCTAAAAGGCATTCAGTACCAAATGCCGGGTGTCACCGTCAAAGCGGGTCAATTTCATCTCTCATTGCAGCTCTCTTGCCTTAAGCGTAGCGAGCTATGCGTTAATGCCCTGACCGCGCAAGATGTGGATGTGGTAGTGGATACCCAAGCTATGCCTCCGGCGGTAGAAACCCCCGCCAGCACTGAGCCGATGGGCGAGTTGAGCACCCCGTATCCCATCACTTTGCGCATGTTGTCGCTGAATAATGTCAAAGTCACCATTGATGACACCGCGATTTCGTTGGATGAATTCCGCACTGGCGCACACTGGCAGCAGCGGGCGCTGGACTTAATGCCGACGAAGATCAGTGGCTTGTTAATTGCGTTGCCGAAAACCGTACCCGCCATTGTTCCTGATGCCGCCAAACCCGCGGTGGAAACCGCCATCGCGGTAAAAGAAGCGGCTGAGCAGCAAGCCGCAGCGCCCGTTCCTGCCGCGCCGGAAACCCCGCTCGGTGAAAGCTTAAAAGCCCTGTTTGCCAAGCCGTTATTACCCGAGCTGCCAGACTTCCGTTTGCCACTGGATTTGCAGATTAAATCGATCACTGGGCAGCAGCTTAGACTAACGGGTGATACCGATGTGCTGATCAGCAGCCTCTTGTTGCAAGCCAGCACTCAGGATCAGCGCATCACACTGGATACGCTGGAGATTAAGTCGCCACAGGGTGGGCTATCAGCCCAGGGTGAGGCGATGCTGGCCGATAAGTGGCCGCTGAGTATGGTCGTCAACAGCACGTTGAATGTGGAGCCGCTGAAAGGCGAAAAAGTGAAGCTAACCATCGGCGGCGCACTACGCGAGCAACTCAAGGTGGCGCTGAATTTATCTGGCCCAGTCAGTGCGCAATTGGATGCGGAGACCTCACTGGCGCAGGCAGGTTTACCATTGGCGTTAACCCTGCAAAGCAAGCAACTGCGCTGGCCGCTAGCGGGTGAAGCTGAGTATCAAATCGATAATCTCCGAATGCGCCTCAACGGGGAGGCGACGGATTACGCGCTCTCGATTCGCGCTGATTTGAAAGGCATTGACTTGCCACCTGCGGTATTGACGTTCGATGGTAAAGGCAATGTCGAGCAATTCAATCTGACACGTTTACGTCTGGCGGCGCTGCAAGGCAACACTGACCTGAGCGGTGTGGTGGACTGGAGCAAGGCGGTCAGTTGGAACTCGGTATTGACTCTGTCGGGCATTAACACCGCGAAACAGTGGCCGGAGTGGCCAGCAAAACTGAGTGGCAAGATTGTGACGCGCGGCAGTATCCACGGCGGTAGCTGGCAGTTACAGGTGCCGGAGCTGACACTGGACGGTAATGTGAAACAAAACCGGGTGACGGCTCGTGGTTCATTGACCGGGAATGCTGCGGGTCAGTGGCATATTCCGGGCATTAATCTGGCATTGGGGCGTAATAAGCTGGATGTGAGAGGTGATCTTAACGATCAATGGCAGCTTGATGCCAATGTCGATGCACCACAGCTAGACGGTGCCTTGCCGGGGCTAGCCGGTGTGGTAAAAGGGACGTTGAGATTGCGCGGCAACCTTAAAGCGCCGCAACTGCTGGCGGACCTCACCGCCAACCGTCTGCAATGGCAAGAGTTGAGCATCAATCGGGTGAGGGTCGAGGGCGATGTTCGCTCAGCCGACCAAATTCAGGGCCAGCTAGCCGTCAGGGTTGAGCAGCTCAAGCAAGCTGATTTAGTGGTCAGCCTATTGACGTTGGATGCCCGTGGCAGTGAAAAACAGCATCAGTTACGGCTGAACATGCAGGGTGAACCGGTGTCCGGGCAACTGGCGTTGGAGGGCAGTTTTGACCGTCAGCAAGAGCGTTGGCGCGGCACCCTCAATAATACGCGTTTCGACACGCCGGTCGGTGAATGGCGTTTAAGTCGTGCCATCGCCTTGGATTACCAAAATACGTTACAACGGGTCACCATCGGGCCGCATTGCTGGCTGAACCCGAATGCGGAGTTGTGTGTGCCAAGGGCGATCGAAGCTGGCCCTAGCGGGCAGGCGAGTGTAGTGCTCAACCGTTTTGATTTAGCGATGATAAAACCTTTCCTTGGCCCAGATACCACCATGAGTGGGGTGTTCACTGGGCGGGCAGATGTGAGCTGGAAAGCGGGGAGCAGCCTGCCGGATGTGCGGGTATCACTCAGTGGCAACGGTGTTAAAGTACAGCAGGTGGTGCAGGGTAATCCGCTGCCAATCGCATTTGAAACGTTGAATTTAAATGGCGGATTGGCTAATGGGCAAGTGCGAGCCGACTGGCTTATCAAGCTGGTAAATAACGGTCAGTTCTCGGGGCAGGTGCAGGTCGCAGACCCGGAAGGGCGGCGTAATTTATCCGGTAACATTGCTATCAATAATATCTCGTTGGCAATGATTAACCCGATTCTCAGTGATGGCGAAAAAGCCGCTGGCCTATTAAATGCCAATCTACGTCTGGGGGGTAATGCCAAAAGTCCGTTAGTTTTCGGTCGCTTAGCGCTAGATAATGTGGATGTCGATGGCAGTTTTATGCCATTTGATATTACCGAAGGGCGGCTGGCGATGAATTTCGACGGTATGACCTCAACCTTGGATGGCTTAATTCGGACTTCTCAGGGGCAGCTCAATCTGTCTGGCGATGCCGATTGGCGTGATATCAATGCCTGGCGCGCCCGGATCGCGGCCAAAGGCAACAAGTTGCGTGTCACGATCCCACCGATGGTACGAATAGATGTCTCTCCAGACATTGTTTTTGAAGCCACACCACAGCTGTTTACTCTTAATGGTTCGGTGGATATCCCGTGGGCGCGTATCACCGTGCAGGAAGTGCCCGAAACGGCGGTCGGTGTCTCGTCAGACGAAGTGATGCTCAATAACGATCTGCAGCCAATCTCGCCGCGCTCAACCAGCATCCCTATCAACAGCAATCTGGTTATTCGGGTGGGTAACGATGTGCGCCTGAACGCCTTTGGCCTGAAAGCCCGCTTGCAGGGCGATTTGAAAATGGTTCAAGATCAGCGCGGATTAGGTCTGAACGGGCAAATTAACATCCCATCCGGTAGCTTCCGGGCTTATGGGCAGGATTTGATCGTCAATAAAGGGGTATTGCTGTTCTCTGGCCCGCCGGACCAGCCGTTACTTAATATTGAAGCGATACGAAATCCTGATGCGACCGCTGACGGTGTGACCGCAGGTGTGCGGGTGACAGGGATGGCGGACTCACCACGGCTGGAGATATTCTCAGACCCATCAATGTCACAGCAAGAGGCGCTATCTTATCTGCTACGTGGGCAGGGGCTGGGCAATTCAGGGGCTGACAGCGGCCTGATGACCTCAATGCTGGTCGGCATGGGGGTTGCGCAAAGTGGTAAACTTGTGGGTAAAATCGGCGAGGCATTTGGTGTTAGCAACCTAGCTCTAGATACTCAGGGGGTTGGCGATAGCTCGCAAGTGGTGGTGAGTGGCTATGTCACCAAAGACCTGCAAGTAAAATACGGTGTGGGTATATTTGACTCGCTGGCAACGTTAACATTACGTTATCGGTTGATGCCAAGGTTGTATCTGGAAGCGGTGTCTGGTATTGATCAGGCATTAGATGTGCTTTATCAGTTTGAGTTCTAACAATGCGAATTATTGTCTACGGTAGTTTACGGCGCAAACAAGGTAATAGTCATTGGATGACGGACGCTCAGTTGCTGGGCGAACATGATCTCGAAGGCTATGAAATGTACAATTTAGGCCACTATCCGGCGGTTATCCCCGGAGACGGCACTGTGCATTGTGAAGTTTATCGAATTAACTCGTCGATTATGAATGAGTTAGATGAGCTTAAAAGTAATACCAAAGATTATCGGCGCGAATTGATTCAGACGCCTTATGGCAGTGCGTGGATATATCTTTATCGTTTGCCGATCGAAGGGGTGCCACGTATCTACAGTGGCGATTGGCTCAAACGCCATGAAGAAGACGATAAGCCGTAACCTTTGATTGTCACTAATACGAGTGTGAAATAACCACAAGTTTGAAATAAAAAAACACCGCCCAATGAGCGTAATGCCGATCAGTTAACCGATCCAGTGGCTGTGTAAGAATCCGGAAATGTTGTTCGTTTCCGGATTTTTTTATGCGCACTGCTCAGGCTCTCGACCTTGTTTCCTGCTACGACTCTACACGTAATCCTCTGACTTCACTCGGTAATTTTCTTTACCCTGAACTCATTTCCCGCTGCCTTGCTGAGTCCGGAACCGTGACACTGCGCAAGCGCCGCCTTCCGCTGGAAATGATGGTCTGGTGTATTGTCGGCATGGTTCTTGAACGCAAAGAGCTGCTTCATCAAATCGTTAATCGCCTGGATATCATGCTACCGGGTCATCGTCCTTTTGTTGCCCCGAGCGCCGTTATCCAGGCTCGTCAGCGACTGGGAAGCAATGTTGTCCGCCGGGTGTTTTCACAAACAGCACAGTTATGGCACAACTCTGTCACGCACCCCAATTGGTGTGGGCTGACGCTCCTGGCCAGAGAATGATGTCGCTTTCCCGCGCCAGACTTATGCAGGGAACCCCGGGCTTTATCCTCAGGTAAAAATGGTCTGACAGATGGAGCTGAGTAGCCATCTGCTGACGGCTGCTGCCTTCGGAACGATGAAAGAAAGTGAGTGCACGCTGGCAGAGCAACTGATAGAGCAGACGGGAGATAACACGCAGACATTTATCTGCAAACACAAAGTCTGTCATCTGCTGATATCCATGACTGATGCTATGCGCTATCCCGGGGCCGAAATGGCAGAGCTGTACAGTCACCGGTGGGAAATAGAACTGGTTTACCGTGAGAGCATGCAAACAATGCAGTTGAGCAGACTGACACTGAGAAGCAAGATGGTGAAGCTGCCAGAGCGAAGAGAAAGGGCCTTCCCGAGATAGGTCAAAGAAAGGCCGCATAAATACGGGAAAAAGCCATGAAAAACAGCCAGTCAGATGCTTAACTGACTGGCATTACCTTTATTATGTCATTATGCTTTTAGTTATCACAAAAACTAAAATTATGACTGAGCTCACTATAATGCTTTATTTAGTGACAATATTTTTATTTTTTGTATTTTTGAGACGCATCAATGCGGAATATAAAGAAGTTGACTACACTACGCTACAGTTTAAAATACCTGACTTTCATCGCTGGATTAAACTAATGCAAGGTAGTTCTATACAAGTCGCCCTAAAAGATATTATTGCTGCAATAAGACGTTTCTCATTAGTGGGAATGCTGGGTTGGCAGGACGTGAGACAACGGTATCGCCGCTCAACATTAGGACCCTTCTGGTTGACTATCAGTATGGGGGTAATAATTGGTACTATTGGTATAGTGTTTGGTTCTATCTTTAGAGCACCACTTGCCGAGTTTTTGCCATTCCTCGCTTGCGGCATGATTCTTTGGACTTTTTTCACCACAGTCATCAATGAAGGCTGTGCTGGGTTTATAAGTGCAGAACGTGTAATTAAGCAACTTCCAATACCTTTATTTGTGCATATATTAAGGATTCTTTGGCGTAATATTCTTATATTGGGGCATAATATCGTTATCCTTCCGTTAGTATTTTTGGCTGTCGGTAAACCATTAACTCTTTATGCCTTTCTTGCTATTCCCGGATTTATGCTAACCGTACTAAATTTAACATGGGTAGCACTTGTACTGGGTATATTGTGCGCAAGATATAGAGATCTTCCCCAAATTATTGCCAGCCTACTAAATGTAATATTTTATTTCACACCGATAATGTGGATGCCACATTTAGTACCAGAGAGAGTCGGGGTATATATTCTAGGTTTTAACCCTGTTTTTCATTTGATCAATATTGTACGAGCCCCATTACTTGGCCAATTACCCGGAATGGCTAGTTGGGGTATGGCACTTGCACTTGCTGTGCTTGGATGGTCATTCGCACTTATAGTTTATGGGCGCTATAAGCGTCGAATCGCTTACTGGTTATAAGAAGACTTATATATGGCTTTTGTTGAGTTTAATAACGTTTGCGTAGATTTCCCTATTTACAATGCAGATGGTCGATCATTGAAAAAGCGGCTACTGCAAGTGGCTACGGGTGGGCAGTTAGGTTCGGACCAACAAGGAAGAGTTGTTGTCCGTGCAATTGATAACTTATCATTTACGCTTAAAGACGGCGATAGAGTCGGTCTTTTGGGGCATAATGGTGCCGGTAAAAGTACACTTCTCCGCCTACTAAGTGGTGCATATGAACCTTCATCAGGAACGGCAAAAACATCTGGTGAAATTGGGTCACTGATTGATATTTCTCTCGGTATCGATGCTGAAGCGACTGGTAGAGAAAATATATATCTACGCGGTGGCCTATTAGGCCGTACTCGTGCAGAAATTACAGCTCGGCTAGATGAAATTATAGAATTTTCAGAATTAGGTGATTTCGTTGATATGCCCGTACGCACATACTCTACTGGTATGCATCTGCGTCTTGCTTTTGCTGTTTCCACTATTGTTCGCCCAGAAATTCTGTTGATGGATGAGTGGCTTTCTGTTGGTGATGAAGGGTTTAAACAAAAAGCTGAAACCCGACTAAGTGAAATGGTGCAAGCGACCAATATTTTAGTTATTGCATCTCACTCCAGAAGTCTAGTGATGAAAACATGCAATAGGGCAATATGGTTAGAACACGGGAAAATTTTCATGGATGGAGATGTCGAATCAGTATGTTCTAGCTATTTTGGTTAGAAAAATATAATAGTTGGGAAGGTTAGTATGACCATTACATCCGAGTTATGTGAGTTTGTTGCAAAAACAGCTTCACGAGTAATGTTAGAGAAGAAACCTTTATGGGTTAGCGGAAATATCTCGGAGTTTGACCAACCACTACTGATGGGGCTCACCAAATTAACGCGCCCCAAAAAGGTTGTTGAAATCGGGGTCGCCAGTGGTTGGAGTGGGTGCCTCTTTATGGATATTCTTGAGGCGAATGGTCAGCCAGCTGAATACATTGGCATCGACCTTTCTCCAACTTATTATATCGACCCTTCAAGAAAAACTGGGGCAGCCATTTCAGAGTTATTTCCTAGCTCCCCAATTAACGCTAAACTCTTGCTTGGTTCTTTTGCTATTGATCTACAAAAAGAGATTGGTAACGATGTCGATTTAGCGTTTATCGATGGTAATCATATGCATCCTTGGGCGATATTAGATTTTTTGTCGTTAATGCCTACGCTTAGTCCATCTGCATATGTACTGATACACGATTTAAATCTTTCTACCTATGAGCGGCATAATCAAGCTAATAGAGGTCCGAAATATTTATATGAATGTTGGCCTTTTGAAAAACTTCATTCTTCGCAATACCTACCCATGATTGGCGCTGTTAGAATGCCCCAAAGGATCGATGAGGAATTTCTTACGCTCCTACTAAATACGACCTATACACCTTGGGAAGCAAAGATTACTCCTTCAATCCTTGTGAAGATAGCTTCTTCTATAGGCAATGAGTATGGCTCTAGTTGGGGGAGAAAGTTTCAGCGAGCTTTTGATCAAATGAATTTGACTACAACCAACTTCACAAAAAGCAGTAGTCATCAAGATTTTATCGAGGAGCTTATCCGCATTGTTTCCCGCCATCCAAATTCTCCCGCTCATTTAGAAATGCTACATTCTGCTACTTTTGTTTTCCCTGAATCAGCTAAACTGTTCCACCATTTATCTGTATTACAATATCGAGCAGGAAACATTGAAGAGGCATTAACTTCATCGTTACAATCCATTAACCTACTCGAAACAAATGCCCATTATATTTCCTTTCTTGGGGAGTTATATCTAGCTTCAGATAATTTAATACAGGCGGGTGAATATTTACGTAAAGCCATTCTATTGCAGGATGATGTTTCTATTTTTCACTATAGGCTGGCACTTATGTGCGAAAAATCCGGGCTTTTAAATGAAGCAATTAGCTCTGCGCGCAGAGCTAATCAATTAACATCCAATAATTCTGATTTTGAAAAGCTGCTTCAACGTCTTTCAAACTAACAACGATCGTCGAGCACCTCTCGGGAATATCTAAATAAATATACTGTATGCACAAGAAATAATTACATTATGTCATTAAAGTTCAATAGTAACATTTGGATATACTTATTTTTGATAATTAAGTCGGGATATTATGAAAAAAATAGTACATATCAAGATTTCTGATTCAGGTTGGATCCTTGAAAAACTAGCAAGTGAGATAACCAATCGATTGCCTTACGTTAGTTTTGGTCTTGACACAAACAGCTCTGCTGAAATTCAATATTACATGACATACGGATGTCGGCAGGAAAGAGTTTCCCCTATTGAACTCGCTTTATTTACCCATAAAGAGGAAGTGGCAGCCGCGGCCGCGAAATTTGATTCTGTTGCATCAGAGGTCGATTTTTGCATAGCACAATCGCTGAAAACAGAAGATATTATCCGTAAAATTGGTCTGACAAACGTCCAGACTATTTCTCCTGGTGTTGATTTAAATCGCTTCTCTCCAACAGTTCGCATTGGGGTCGTTGGACGGACATATCATACTGGGCGCAAAGGCGAAAAACTTGTTGCTCAAGTAATGGATATTCCTGGTATTGAATGGCACTTCACAGGTACAGGTTGGCCAGGTCCCGCCAGTTTTATTGACGAAGATAAACTGCCTGAATTTTATCGCTCACTAGATTATATACTCGTGCCCGCTTTAATTGAGGGCGGGCCTATGTGTGTACTTGAAGCTCTGGCAAGTGGCTGTAAAGTAATTGCTTCACCCGTAGGCTGGGTTCCTCAATTTCCACATATCGGATTTAAACTGGGCGATGCTGCAGATTTGCGCCGGGTGCTACTGCAAGTCGTTGAAGAAAAACTGGTATTAAGAAGAAGTGTTGAAGATTATACTTGGGAATCATGGGCCAAAAACCATCATAACCTTTTTAGTCAATTGCTAGGACGCGATCCCTGTTTAGGTAACAAAGAAAATCAACTACAGATACTAGATACTAAAATGAAAACTGTTAATACAACTAATAAGCTCAGCGCACTTGTTGCGGTTCATGGTCAAGAAATGACGGCTTCGTTGGGGGGCCCTTCAATACGGGCACCGAAAACAGTCGCAGCTTTGCGCAATATTGGTTTAACGGCTGATTTTATCTCAAACCGTAATTTCTCTGTAGACAATGTCGATCTCGTTCATGTTTTGAATGTTTGGCATCCTACTGAATGTGAAGTATTACTAAGACAAATAGAAAAAAATAATCGCCCCTCTGTACTATCGCCAATATTCCTTGATCTTTCTGAGTTGAATTTTTATAACATCAAAGTTAGACAAATCCTGTCAAACAATGAAGATATTGTCGATGTTAACAAAGAGCTTTCCGCCTTACGGCGTGAAATCACAGCTCACCGAAAGAAACCGATGCTCGAACGTGAACCTCTTCCCAATTATTTTGCATCTGTCCGCCGTTTAGCCTCTTATGCCAATCATTTAATTCTGTTAAGTGATCTTGAGAAAACCCTCCTTGAGCAAATTGGTGTTTCGCATCCCTCAATAAGCATTGTCAAAAATCCAGTTGATGCTTCGGTATTTAATCACGGTGATCCCAAATTATTCAGAGAACTCATCGGGGTTGAGGATTATGTACTTTGTGTCGGTAGAATTGAATCTAGAAAGAACCAGGCACTTCTTGCACTCGCGCTACGAGATACTAATGTTCCACTGGTCCTTATCGGACACGAAGCTGATTCTAAATATGCAGATTTAATAAGAAAATGGGGCGGTGATAATGTTATTTTTGCTGGCCGGGTTGAAGCTAACAGCCCAATGCTGGCTTCGGCATTTGCCGGTGCAAAAGTCTTCTGTCTACCATCTTGGAGTGAAGGTGCGCCCTTAGTTGCTCTGGAAGCTGCCGCTGCAGGTTGTAATATGGTTCTGAGTAACCGATCATCAGAGTCAGAGTATTTCGGCGATTTAGCTCGGTATATTGACCCGGCGAATCCTGATGACATACGAGCCAAAATTTTAGATGCGTGGAATGATTCCAACACACTCAAATCTGAGCGTTCAGAACAACTTAAAGAAAAAATGCGTACCCAGCATAGTTGGGAAAATTATGCTATTCAGACTAAAGACGCTTATGAATCAGCATTAAAAGTAGAAGCTGAGAAGCTATTATCATTACCGATCATTGGACAAAGAAAGAAACGTGTTTTTGTTGATTTAACAACAATGGCACACCATAACGCGACACCAACAGGTATTGCACGTGTTGAAAGTCGGCTAGCAAATGAATTGCATAAATATTATAAGTCAGAAATACATTATATTGTCTGGAACTCATTCTATCGTAAGTTTATCAAAGTTAGTTTCTCTGAATTTGAAAATGGTAATATACGAAGTTTTGCTGGCAAAAAAAATGCCAGTACTAACGATAGTATTCCACGCTCTATCTGCAACTTCCAAAAAGATGACATACTACTCGTCTTCGGTGGTGCATGGATAAGAAACACTCACTATCTAAAAGATCTACGGGCATTAAAACTGATGTTTGGCATAACACTTGTCACTACAGTTTACGATGTTATTCAACATAAACTGAAATTCTTATTCCCTGAAGGGGTTGGTGATCAATTTGCCGTAAATTGCCGTCAAATATTAACGATTTCTGACATGGTACTGACTTGCTCCAACCAAAGTCGCCAAGATATTGTGGACTTCTGCCTTGAAACTCAAACACCATTATGCCCAATTTCTGTTTTCAGATTAGGAGATGAAGCTGTTTATTCTAACCCTGAAGCAGATGTTGAACTTCAGAGAGAAGGGCTAACAGATTTAGCGAGCGATGATAAATTTGTTATGTTTGTCAGTACTATTGATGTGCGAAAAAACCACTCTCTTTTACTGATGTTATGGAAAGGGTTGATCAGTGAATATGGTGATGCAGTACCTAAACTAGTCTTGGTTGGTGGCGTAGGCTGGCGTGGTGAAGAAACAGTAAGTATCCTTAATCACAATCCAATCCTCAAAGATAAGGTCCTGATGCTGCATGGCATTGAAGATGCGACTTTAGACTGGCTTTATACCCATTGTCTCTTCACTGTTTTTCCTTCTAGCTATGAAGGCTGGGGATTACCTGTCGCTGAAAGTTGCCGATATGGTAAGTTTTGTATTTCTTCAAATGCAGGTTCATTACCCGAAGTCGCACCTGACCATGTTGAATACATTGACCCCTTAGATTGTATTGCTTGGTATAAAGCATTGCAGAAATATTGTTTTAACCCTGAGTTATTGGCAGAAAAAACTCAACTAGCGAAAAGTTATAAACCAACAGACTGGCAATTAACTGCTAAGCAAGTAATTGAATCAATAGATGATATTCATACAACTGAGCGAATGTCTTCGTTAAGTATTGGTGATGAAATTAGCTTTATGCTGAATGCTGAACCTCGCTCACTCAAAAGTAACAAGTTCACTCTCAAGGGTTGGTCTAACAATGAAAATGGAGGGACTTGGACTGTCGGTAATCAAGCAATACTAGGATTCCAGTTTGATCAAGCCCATATTAGCACGTTAGCTTTGTGCTTTTCTGCGTTCGGCTACTCTCCGGCAGGGGAAGCGATCAATGTGACCGTACTGGTTAATGGTGTAATAGTCGCAAAATGGATTGTTGATGGCGTCGCTTCTGATCTCTTAGCTCCAATACCATTATCAGTTCTGCAATCATCCCGTAATTTAAAGGTTGAACTCAGGATAGAGAATCCTAAGTCTCCTTCGCAATTTGGCGTGAATGATTGGCGTTTGCTGGGTATACATGTTCGGAGCGCAAGTCTTATTCAGCAGAAAGAAGCACCCTTAATACCGTTATTGGTATCTACCGTAAAGGCAAAAGCACCTGCCATAGTGATCCAGAAACCAAATATTACACACAAGATCAAAAATCGATTGAGACGGCTTAAGAACGCGGTTAGTTAATAGCATTAACTAACTTGAATTTATTTCGAAAGATCGATGAGTTTAGAATGATATAATACCCCAAATTCTATGGAATGCGGGGTAATACATTATGCTTCACTCTGATCATGGAAGGGATGCCATGTTCCCGGCACCGTCATTGAGATACTTGGGATTAATGCTTTAGGAATGAATAAATGAAAGTACTTGTAACCGGATCTGCTGGCTTTATCGGTTCTGCTCTTGTTCTTAGACTGCTAGAGCGGGGTGATACTGTTATTGGGGTAGATAATCATAATAATTATTACGATCCAGCAATTAAAGAAGCTCGCCTTGCAAGACACATCAATCATCCAAACTATACTCATCTGCGAGTTGATCTTGCTGATCGGTTAGCCATCCAGGATTGTTTCGTCGCGCATAAACCACAAGGAGTCGTCAATTTAGCAGCGCAAGCCGGTGTTCGCTACTCCATCGATAACCCACTCGCCTATATTGATAGCAATATTCTCGGTTTTGCGCATATTCTAGAAGGATGCCGCCACAATGCGGTAGAGCATCTTGTTTATGCCAGCAGCTCAAGTGTTTACGGTGCAAATACATCAGTACCTTTCTCCGTTCATCAAAGTGTAAACCATCCACTAAGTCTTTATGCGGCGACAAAAAAATCGAACGAATTAATGGCGCATACATATAGCCATCTTTATGGGCTACCAACCACTGGGCTTCGTTTCTTTACAGTATATGGTCCATGGGGTCGTCCTGACATGGCCCTATTTAAATTTACCAAAGCGATTTTGGCAGGTGAGTCTATACAGATATTTAATCACGGAAAACACCGGCGTGACTTTACTTATATCGACGATATTATCGAAGGCATTGTTCGTGTATTAGATAAACCAGCCCAAAAGGATGAGGGGTGGAATAGCGATACTCCAGACCCAGCCACAAGTAAAGCACCTTGGCGCGTTTATAACATTGGCAATAAAAAGCCTGAGGAATTAATGGACTATATTACTGCATTAGAAAAAACACTGGGTAAAAAAGCCAAACAAGAATTTCTACCATTACAGCCTGGAGATGTAACTGACACTTATGCAAACATTGATGATCTAGTTGAAAATTTTCACTATACACCGAAGGTGGAAATTGAAGAGGGTATTGGATATTTCGTTGACTGGTATCGTAGTTACTTTAAATAATTTAAGCGGCAAAAGAACATAGAATTATGTTTTTAATTTAATCATTAATATATTTTGTAACTGAGAGTATTGACTGTGAAAATTGCAATAGCGGGTATAGGTTATGTAGGTTTATCTAATGGTGTTTTGCTTTCGCAACACCATGAAGTCGTAGCATTGGATATTATTCCAGAAAAAGTTGCGATGCTTAACCGCAAAGAATCTATAATTGTTGATACTGAGTTACAAGACTTTTTAAAAAATAAACCGCTTAATTTTCGGGCCACGCTAGATAAGCATGAAGCTTATGAGGGGGCAAGTTATGTTATTATTGCTACCCCTACCGACTACGATCCTGAAACTAATTATTTCAGTACAACATCTATTGAGGCCGTTATTCAGGATGTTATGGCGATTAATCCTAACGCTGTGATGATTATAAAATCAACTGTGCCAGTAGGTTACACTGCTAAAACCAAAAAAAATCTTGGTTGTGATAATCTTATTTTCTCGCCTGAATTCCTACGTGAGGGGAGTGCTCTCTACGATAACTTACACCCTTCTCGTATTGTCGTGGGTGAGCGCTCCCAGCGTGCTGAAGTATTTGCTAACTTATTAAAAGAAGGCGCAATTAAAGAGAATATATCAACTCTGTTTACTGATCCCACTGAAGCTGAGGCGATCAAACTCTTTGCAAATACCTATTTAGCTATGCGTGTTTCCTATTTTAATGAGCTTGACACTTATGCGGCCTCCCATAGTTTGAATACACGCCAAATTATTGATGGCGTATGTCTTGACCCTAGAATTGGGGAGCACTATAACAATCCATCGTTCGGCTACGGTGGCTATTGTTTACCTAAAGATACTAAGCAACTCTTGGCAAATTATCGTCATGTCCCACAAAACCTTATTAATGCCATTGTAGAATCCAATACGACACGAAAAGATTTTATAGCAGCAGAAATTCTGCAACGTAAACCAAAGATTGTTGGTGTCTATCGCCTCATAATGAAAAGTGGATCTGATAATTTTCGGGCATCTAGTATTCAAGGGATTATGAAACGCATTAAAGCGAAAGGTATTGAAGTTATTATCTATGAACCAACACTAAAAGAATCTGAGTTTTTTAACTCACGAGTATTGACTGACTTAGATAAATTTAAGAAAGAGTCCGATATAATCATCAGTAACCGGATGATTGATGTATTAAATGATGTAAAAGATAAAGTTTATACCCGTGATTTGTTTGGTGACAACTAACTTTCGGTTATTTAATTGTGCTGAATGATGCTTTCATCTTCAGCACAATCAATATTAATGCTCTTTTACTGCGTCCGTGACTTTCGATATCAGCACCGATGAGACGTCCGCATCATACATTTCCTTAAATACAGCGACGATATCACGGGTCGTCATTTCATTAGCCAGAGCCTGCAACTGTTTTTGATCCATAAATTCACCTGTTTTTGATGCTTAATTGAACATATCAAAATTAGGTAATTACACAAATCTATGTACAGGCTCTGTATTTTTTTATCAGCAAAACAAAGAATTACTTCTTCGCACGCTCGAAAGAAGACAAGATTTCGGCTTTAGCCGCTGCGGCATCTTCCCAACCGTCAACTTTCACCCACTTGCCAGTTTCCAGATCTTTGTAATGCTCAAAGAAGTGCTTAATCTGTGCTTTCAGCAGTTCTGGCAGGTCTTGTACGTCTTTAACGTGATCATATTCTTTGGTCAGTTTGCTGTGCGGAACAGCCACCAACTTAGCATCTTCACCCGCTTCATCCGTCATTTTCAACACGCCAACTGGGCGGCAACGAATCACTGCACCAGGCTGCAATGGATACGGTGTTGGCACTAGCACATCAACCGGGTCCCCATCTAATGACAAGGTGTTGTTGATGTAGCCATAGTTGCATGGGTAGAACATGGCGGTAGACATGAAACGGTCTACAAACAGAGAGCCAGTCTCTTTATCGATTTCATATTTGATCGGGTCAGCGTTAGCAGGGATTTCGATCACAACATAAATATCTTCTGGCAGGTCTTTACCTGCGGGTACGTTGTTCAAGCTCATGTCGGTTTCCTTTTATCAAACCAGAAATGGAGTGCTGGCTATTATAGCCAAGTCTTATGTGAATTCCCGCCCTTTTCACTGTCATACCACGGTGAGATTGCCTGAATCAGGGCCATTTCATTGAGATAAAATCCCGTCATTAGCTAAATGTATCTATTTTAAGCTGTTTTTCCGGTGATAGTTCAAGCCGACCCACGTATAGCCGATAACTTAATCAAATAATAAGAGAGTCCGCTGTACTGCTAACGCTTTGTAATCTTAACCATTTGCACACAACCGGAAAAAAACCGATGTTAAAAAAGATTACCATTAAGAATGGGCTTATTGCCCAGCTATGCCTTATGTCATTGATTCTATTAGTTGTCAGTGTGATCGGAATTAATTCAATTCAGGAAAGCTCACGCTCATTACAAATCATCAATCAAATCCAGGGGGAGGAACTGGGGTCTTTATCGAATAGCTTCAATGCCACATTGAGCGCCAGAACTGAAGCAGCACTGGCAATCCATCAACTAGAGATTGGTCTGATTGATGAGTCGTTGCAAACAGCAAAGCAGGCAGAAGGTTTACTGGCATTATCGCAAAAAGAGATGGCACGTTTTGTCAGCGCGGTATCTGACCGAGGAGACGGACAGGAACTGGCGATTAACATTCAGAAAAGTTATAAAAATTATGTGGATAAAGGCGTAGTGCCGATGCTGGCTGCCATCAAGGCGGGTTATGCTGATGAGTATTACGATGTGCTGGAAAAGAGTATCACTGATATCAGCAAAGCATTTAATAATGATGTTGCAACCTTTCGCAGCTATGCACTGAATGCCGGTCAATTGCAAATCGATCAAGCTAACAGTGCCGCCAAAATTAAGTTGGCGATCATTATTGCGGCGGGTGTGATCACTTTGATCTCCGCAGTACTGACATGGTTTGCACTCAAATACATTATTTTGCAGCCTTTGGAGCAATCAATTCATCAGCTGGAATTTATAGCCTCTGGTGATTTGACCCACAGCATCAACAGTGAGGGCAATACGGAGCTGGCGCGGCTAGCCAAAGCGTTGCAGATCATGCAGCAATCGCTGGTGGCGTCAGTCAGCAATGTACGTGATGTTGGTGGGCAGATCGGTATTGGTTCACGGGAGTTAGCGGCGGGAAATACGCATTTGGCTGAACGCACAGAGGAGTCGGCGTCATCACTGGAGCAAACGGCGGCCAGTATGGAGCAGTTGACCTCGACGGTAAAAATGAATGCTGAAAACTCCGATCAGGCGAATCGCTTGGCGATGAGTGTCTCGGACATTGCCAATAAGGGCAGTGAAGCTGTCAGCCATGTGGTTGATAAGATGCAGGCCATTACTTCCAGTTCACGACGTATTTCCGACATCATTGCCGTGATCGACGGTATCGCATTTCAGACCAATATTCTGGCGTTGAATGCTGCGGTTGAAGCGGCCCGAGCCGGTGAGCAGGGACGTGGTTTTGCTGTGGTCGCTGGCGAGGTCCGTAATCTGGCCCAGCGCAGCGCGCAATCGGCTAAAGAGATCAAAGATCTCATCGTGGAATCACAAAATCGAGTGCGAGAAGGCGCGGATATGGCGGAGTCTGCGGGTAAAACCATGCATGAGATCGCCAGCGAAGTGAGTCGGGTGACGGCATTAATGCGCGAAATATCAGCTGCAAGTTATGAACAAAGTAGCGGTATTGAGCAAGTGAATGTGGCTATCGCGCAAATGGATCAGGTTGCCCAGCAGAATGCGACATTGGTTGAACAAGCTGCGGCAGCAACGCGCTCATTAGAGGAACAAGCCGATGCCTTATCAGCCAGTATGGCGGTATTTAAATTACAGGGAGATAAATTGGCGCTTGAAGCATAAAAAAACAGCGGCCCCTAAGCCGCTGTTTTTCATTGTTATTCGCTAATTACTTGGCTTCTTCATCCGGGAATTTGGCTATAAAGCCTTCCGCGTCTTCAACCATGGATTTAGTTCCCACGAAGAAGGGAGCGCGCTGGTGCAGTTTCTCCGGCACGATCTCCAGAATGCGGTTAACCCCATCAGTTGCTTTACCACCGGCTTGCTCTGCCAGGAATGCCATTGGGTTGCATTCGTACAGTAAACGCAGTTTCCCCTGAGGATGGCTGGCAGTGCTTGGATAAATATAGATGCCGCCTTTCAAAAGGTTACGATGGAAGTCGGCAACCAGTGACCCAATATAGCGCGAGGTATATGGCCGTTGGGTCGCTTCATCTTGCTCTTGGCAATACTTGATGTATTTCTTCACACCTAGCGGGAATTTAATGTAGTTCCCTTCATTGATGGAGTACATGCAACCGGTTGCGGGATAACGCACTTTTTCGCCGGATAAACAGAAAACACCCAGAGATGGATCATAAGTGAAAGTATGAACGCCATAACCTGTGGTATACACCAACATAGTTGAAGAGCCATAAACCACATAACCTGCCGCCACCTGCTTGGTGCCCGGTTGCAAGAAGTCAGCTTCAGTAATCGGTGTACCAAATGGGGTGATGCGACGATAGATAGAGAAAATAGTACCGACGGACACATTCACGTCAATATTTGATGAGCCATCCAGCGGATCCATCAGAACCACATATTTGGCATTTTCTGCCCGCCCGCCATCAAAGATAACAATGTCATCTTCTTCTTCTGAGGCGATACCGGCAACTTCACCGCGTGCTTTCAGGGCCGCTTTCAATTTTTCATTGGCAAACAGATCCAGTTTCATCTGGTCTTCGCCCTGAATATTGGAAACACCGCTGGCACCTAAAATATCAACCAAACCTGCTTTGTTGATATCGCGATGAATAATCTTTGCGCCGAGTTTGATTGCTGAAAGTAATGCAGTTAATTCGCCGGTGGCGTGAGAGAAGTCTAGCTGTTTCTCAACGATGAATTCGCCTAACGTTTTCATGACTCAATCCCTGGATCTACGGTTAAATATCGATTTATTAACGAACAACTCACCTGATGGCAGCAGTGTAGCCCAAAGATAAGAATGATTCATAGGCAATTCCATTTCTTCTCTTTGATTCTGAGCGGTAGAATGGCTACAAACTCGAAGCTTATTAATACGGAAAATTTATGCGCATTCACATATTAGGTATCTGCGGCACTTTTATGGGCGGCCTGGCAATGCTTGCCCGTTCATTAGGTCACGAAGTGACGGGAGCGGATGCTAACGTGTATCCACCGATGAGCACACTGCTGGAGAGTCAAGGGATTGACCTGATCCAGGGATATGATCCGGCTCAACTGAATCCCGCACCAGATTTGGTCATCATCGGCAATGCCATGACCCGTGGTAACCCTTGTGTCGAGGCGGTATTAGAGCAAGGAATTCCTTATGTTTCGGGGCCACAATGGCTGCATGACCATGTGTTGCCAGAGCGCTGGGTCTTGGCGATAGCCGGCACTCATGGCAAGACCACCACGGCCGGAATGGTTGCATGGATACTGGAAGCGTGCGGCTATGAGCCAGGTTTTGTGATTGGTGGAGTGCCGGGCAATTTTGATGTCTCAGCGCGTTTAGGTAACAGCCCATTCTTTGTAATAGAAGCTGATGAATATGATTGCGCCTTCTTTGATAAGCGCTCTAAATTCGTTCACTACAGCCCAAGAACGCTGGTGATGAATAATCTTGAGTTCGATCATGCGGATATCTTTGATGATCTTAAAGCGATTCAGAAGCAATTCCACCATCTGGTGCGCTTAGTCCCTGGAAAAGGCAAAATCATCGTGCCAGATAATGATAATCATCTGAAGCAAGTGATGGCTATGGGGTGCTGGAGCGAGCAAGAGTTGGTGGGGGAAACGGGCAGTTGGTTTGCACGTAAAGTGTCGACCGATGCCAGCGTTTATGAAGTGTTTCTCGATAATGAATTAGTGGGCGAAGTCAGTTGGTCACTGGTGGGTGAACACAATATGCATAACGGGCTGATGGCTATTGCCGCTGCTCGTCATGTGGGGGTCTTGCCAGCAGATGCTTGCCGGGCGCTGGGTGATTTTATTAATGCTCGCCGTCGGCTGGAGTTACGCGGCGAAGCCCATGGTGTCACGGTATATGATGATTTTGCTCACCATCCAACCGCCATACTCGCGACTTTGGCGGCACTGCGCAGTAAAGTTGGTGGCACCGCACGGATTTTAGCTGTTTTAGAGCCGCGTTCTAACACCATGAAATTGGGGTTATGCAAGAACGAACTGGCCCCTTCATTGGGTCGTGCGGATGAAGTGTTCCTGTTCCAACCGCAGCATATTCCTTGGCAGGTGGTGGAAGTAGCGGAAGCCTGTATTCAGCCTGCGCATTGGAGTGCTGATATCGATACTCTAGTCGATATGATTGTGAAGACAGCCCAACCCGGTGATCACATCTTGGTAATGAGTAACGGCGGTTTTGGTGGTATTCATGACAAGCTATTGAGTTCACTGAGTAAAAAAGCGGAGTTAGAGGCTGAGTCTCAGGATTAAGCAGGATAAAAAAATCCCCCGCATAGCGGGGGTAAAGGGGTCGTCGGATAGACGACGAGGGATTATTCAGTTGCGATGTTCACTTAGCTCACCGATTCAATTAATACTCTATTCAATAGGCTGAAAATGACTTTTCTCTCTATTTTCAACCGATTGAGTAAACCATCAAACTCGAAAGTATGCCCCTTCGAACGGGGCATATACTTTCATTCTTAGCACATAATCTTATTTGTAAGCTTTAGCCGTGGCGTGCCAGTTATTTTCTTCACGCACTTCGATGACTTTATAAGCTTTAGCGCCCATGGCATCTGCTTTATCAGACAGTGCCTGACGAATATCAGATGGTGCACCATTCAGGCCACTAACGGTAATAGTGCCAATTGGCTGCATGCTAGCGGCTTGAGTGTCATTGATAGAATCAGCTGCAAACACACCAAATGACAGTGCAGATAGAATGCTCATGGTTGCGATAGTAGTTTTAATATTCATGTTATTACCTCTATTTATTCTTTTATCACTTCAAAGGAAGTGTGATTTACGTCACGAAAATGAGTATACATCTAGTAACTGAGAATATTAATAGCGCGCTAATAATATTTAACGTCACTTTATCGATGGTTACTACTTTTTAAGAACAAAAAGGAATAAAAAATGACTAAAAAACAACAGGTTTTAGTTAAAAGTTAATATTTTCAAATGGATAAGTGTTTTTGACTAAAAGTGCGAACGGATGCGGTGAGTTTGACCATTGAGAGATAAAAATCAGTGTTATCTTGCGGTTTTAGAGGTAATGGATAGTGATATGCCCTATTTGACTATGAAAAGTCAGGATGAGGGGGCAGGGACGATAGGTGTTAAATAGAAATTATGCGGCACATATGGCCGCATAATATTAAAAAGTGGAATTAAAGTTCTTGATCGAATAGCCCGAGGATGGCTTCATGCAGCTGTTTAACGGTAAAACCTCTGGCCGGTGTGGTGAAGATGGTATCGTCACCGGCAATACTTCCCAGAATACCTTCAGCCTTGCCTAATGAGTCCAGCAGGCGGGCGATCAGTTGGGCTGCACCAGGGCTGGTATTAATCACAACCACTGAATCATTATAATCAACATCAAGTACCAGGTTCTTTAGCGGGCTGCTGGTTGTCGGCACGCCTAACTCTGCGGGTAAGCAGTAAACCATCTCCATTTTTGCATTACGCGTTCTAACTGCGCCGAACTTGGTCAGCATGCGTGAAACTTTGGATTGGTTAATATTTTCAAAACCCTCTTCCTGCAAGGCCAAAACGATCTCACCTTGAGAACTGAATTTCTCTTCTTTCAATAACGCTTTGAACGCCTTGATAAGATCTTCTTGCTTTGCGGGATTACGCATTTGTTATGCCCTGAGTGGTCTACAGTGAATAGGATTATTATGCATATAAATGAATTTTTATTCAACATGGCTGTGGAGTATTGGTGATAAAAGCATTGATATCAAGGTATGGCGAAATTTTAACATCATCATACTGTTACAGTTATGCTAAATCAGTATTTGTTGATATCCGGTTTGAGTAACCAAAATGTTATTAAAATGATGTTGTTTTGGTGTTGCGGAAGGGTGTAATGTAACCGCGGATTAACCTGTCATGAATACGCCAGTAAATTTTAGAATAATGTGCGCTATATCATTAACGAATAAGCGATTTAATCTAAAATACATAGGCCCTATGCGCCTTTTTGATGCGTGATATCTCAATCTGACTGTTAATAGATTGTGTTTAAAATGGCAATAAATTAAGGTGCGTAACTAGATGAATTCACGGCAAATTTAAATTAAATATAACAAGGAGTATAGGATGAAAGTTGCAGTTCTCGGTGCCGCTGGTGGTATCGGCCAGGCCCTCGCTCTTCTTCTCAAGACCCAGCTTCCTTCAGGTTCAGATCTTTCTTTATATGATATCGCACCGGTAACCCCTGGTGTTGCGGTTGATCTGAGCCATATCCCGACCGCTGTTAATATCAAAGGCTTCAGCGGCGAAGATGCTACCCCAGCACTACAAGGGGCCGATATTGTTCTGATTTCTGCTGGTGTTGCTCGTAAGCCAGGCATGGATCGTTCAGATCTGTTCAATGTTAATGCCGGTATCGTTCGTAATCTGGTTGAGCAAATTGCGCGTACTTGCCCTAACGCTTTAATTGGCATCATTACCAACCCAGTTAACACGACTGTCGCGATCGCAGCAGAAGTACTGAAAAAAGCCGGTGTTTACGACAAAAACAAATTATTTGGTATTACGACACTGGATACCATTCGCTCAAACACCTTCGTTGCTGAATTAAAAGGTAAGCAGCCTCAGGATATCGAAGTGCCTGTTATCGGCGGTCACTCTGGGGTAACCATCCTGCCATTGCTGTCACAAATTCCAGGTGTTAGCTTTACAGAGCAGGAAGTTGCCTCTCTGACTAAGCGCATTCAGAACGCAGGGACTGAAGTTGTTGAAGCAAAAGCCGGTGGCGGGTCAGCAACACTCTCTATGGGTCAGGCTGCGGCACGTTTTGGCCTTTCTCTGGTTCGTGCTCTACAAGGCGAAAGCAATGTTGTTGAATGTTCTTACGTTGAAGGCGATGGCAAATATGCCCGCTTCTTTGCTCAACCAATTCTGCTGGGCAAAAATGGCGTTGCAGAACGTAAAGATATCGGCAAACTGAGTGCTTTTGAGCAGAAAGCGCTGGAAAGTATGCTTGATGTATTGCACCAAGATATCGAGTTGGGCGAGAAGTTCGTCAATAAGTAATATACCTTTTACATGGCGTTGCAAAGGTGCAAGCGACACCCGCTCACCGACTCTCTGATTCGAGTTAGCTTGTTGGGTTTTGTTCGTTTACTGCCTTACTGCAACGCCAATGATTTTAGGTATAAGTAACACTGTGTGGAAGTTGGGGTAGCACTGCCCCTAAAATGACATGATCAACCGCCGAAGCGACTCATCGGCGGTTTTTTTATGCCGAAACAATAGGCTGCCGTATCCTCACCTTTCGGTCAATAAGTGCCCCTGTTTTGGCATCAAAATAGCGTGTTGGCCAGATTTCAGAAGGATGAATGTTCAGACATTCTGCAATCAACCATTCCCCCTTTGGCCAGGGGCGAGTCAATGCATTGGCCAATGTAGATGAACTTAATCCCGCTTTGCGAGAAAGTGCGGCCAGAGTTGTCCCCTCCTTACGTAGTGCGGCAATGATGTCGGCTGGGTGCCAATCAGATTTCCTTAAAATCATCTTTAATCCTTTTTTTTTCTAAGCAGTTGGCGCGTTAGTGATATAAATAACGGTACATTGTTAATCGGAACGTGAACACAAAGTAACCATTTAGAAAGATCATATCATTTATTTTCTGAAAAATTTTAAATGTTTTCTAAATATTCCTTTTTTGTGTCACAACGCATACTAGGAAGCAACGCCATGAAAAAAGAGTGGTTTGCCGCTAAGGAATTGGCAGGTCTTGAGGGGTTACCGTCATCACCACAAGGAATAAACCTCATGGCCAAACGTGAGGGATGGGAACAGCGTCGCCGCCGTGGTGTTCAGGGAAAGGCTGTGGAGTATCATGTTGAAAGCTTGCCCAGTACGATACTGAATTCATTGCAGCTAAGGGAAGAACCAGCACAATACATGCCGGTACGGCAAGATCCAGTGAACATATGGATAGAAGCCTATTACCAACTCACCGAAGCTGAACGTGCACAGGTCATTGCATTTTTACTGCGTGAAGGGGTTGGGGCGCTAATGAAACGCTTGGTTTGAATGGTGAAATCGGGGAGCAAAGATAAACTCGGGAAGTTATGCCCCGAGTTTCTTAATGGTTTCTTAAAATGCGCGTTGTACAGAGATATGAGCCAACCCTTCGAGCGCCAGTCGATACTCACTTTCTGGCAGAATCTGTAACGCGGCAATGGCTTTATCCGCCTCTTCTTCAGCACGCTGACGTGTATAGTCCAATGAACCACACTGCTGCATGGCTGCCAGGACGGGCTCAAGTAGATGGCGGCCATTCCCCTGCTCGATAGCTTGCCGAATCATCGCCTCTTGCTCTGGGGTACCATTACGCATCGCATGCAGTAATGGGAGTGTCGGTTTGCCCTCGTTCAGGTCATCACCGGTATTTTTGCCCAAAGTGGTGCCATCAGAACTGTAATCCAGCAGATCATCAATCAACTGGAAAGCGGTTCCCAGATAGCGGCCATAATTCTGCAACGCCAACTCTTGCTCTTCACTGGCATTCGCTAATACTGCTGCTGATTGTGAAGCGGCTTCGAATAAGCGGGCAGTTTTGCTGTAAATGACCTGCATATAGTTTTCTTCAGTGATATCAGGGTTATTACAGTTCATTAACTGCAATACTTCACCTTCAGCAATGACATTCGTTGCTTCTGACATCAATGTAAGAACGCGCAGTGACTCCAGGCCAGTCATCATCTGGAATGAGCGGGTATAGATATAATCACCCACCAATACACTAGCAGCATTACCAAATGCCGCGTTTGCCGTCGCTTTACCTCGGCGCATATCGGACTCATCAACCACATCATCGTGTAGCAGCGTTGCGGTGTGGATAAATTCAATCAATGCTGCGACGGTGATATGTTTACTGCCCTGATAGCGCAGTGCTCTGGCAACCAAAACGGCGATCATGGGGCGAATGCGTTTTCCGCCACCACTGATAATGTAATGGCCCAATTGATTGATGAGGACGACATCAGAGTTCAATTGCTCGAGAATTGTTGTGTTTACTGCCGCCATATCTGGCGCGGTTAACTCGATAATCTTTTCTAGGTTCATTGTTATATTCAGCTGTTTTTCTCTTTAACTGCGATGAGATTACCGCCCACATTATTACATGACGCTCCCTGAGGCCATGATTGTACTTGAAAAATCCATCAAATAAATGAGATGTAATAAACTGTGCTTTTTTTCTTCTCTTGGACTGATTATATACTTGTCATTCACTACGTTTTTGCGTAGAATTCGCGCCCTATTGTGAATATTTATAGTGCGCTCTGGACTACAAAAGTGGAGTGTGCGGAAAGCGGAGTTTTATATGTACGCGGTTTTCCAAAGTGGTGGTAAACAACACCGAGTAAGCGAAGGTCAAACCATTCGCCTGGAAAAGCTGGACATCGCAACTGGTGAAACTGTTGAGTTTGACCAAGTTCTGATGATTGCTAACGGTGAAGAAATCAATATCGGCGCTCCTTTAGTCGATGGTGGCAAGATCAAAGCTGAAGTGGTAGCTCACGGTCGTGGCGAGAAGATTAAGATTGTTAAATTCCGTCGTCGTAAGCATTACCGTAAGCAGCAAGGTCATCGTCAGTGGTTCACTGATGTTAAAATCACCGGCATCAGCGCTTAAGATTTAGGAGAGCGGACAAATGGCACATAAAAAGGCTGGTGGCTCGACCCGTAACGGTCGTGACTCCGAAAGTAAACGTCTTGGCGTAAAACGTTTTGGCGGCGAAGCAGTATTGGCAGGCAGCATCATCGTTCGTCAGCGTGGAACTAAATTCCACCCAGGCACCAACGTAGGTTGCGGCAAAGACCATACTCTGTTTGCTTTGTCTGACGGTAAAGTCAAGTTCGAAATTAAAGGCCCGAAAAACCGTAAGTTTATCAGCATCGAAGCTGAATAAGCCTTTCGCGTCTTGTAAATAGATATAAGCCCTGCAATTTTGTTGCGGGGCTTTTTACATTTCTAGTTCTCCCCACCCGGTAAAAAATGGATACGAAACAGCAGGCTGGTTTAGGTATTTTTCTGGCACTAACCACTGCCGTATTCTGGGGTGCGCTGCCGATCGCAATGAAGCAAGTGCTCGAAGTTATGGAGCCTTTCACTATTGTCTGGTACCGCTTTTCGATGGCGGCTATTGGCTTAGGGGTCATTCTGGCTTCGCGTCGTCAATTGCCCTCCCTTAAACTTTTTCGCCAACGTCGCTGGCTGCTATTACTGATAGTTGCGACCTGCGGCCTGCTGGGGAACTTCATCTTTTTCAGCTCATCTTTACAATACCTTAGCCCGACGACATCTCAGGTTATTGGACAGCTCTCACCTGTAGGGATGATGATTGCCAGTGTACTGATTCTAAAAGAGCGGATGCGTGTCACTCAGGTTATTGGCGCGGTTATGCTGATTTGCGGTCTGTTACTGTTTTTTAATACCAGTTTGCACGAAATTTTTACCCGCTTGACTGATTACACACTTGGCGTGGTATTGGGCGTCTGTGCAGCCACCGTCTGGGTGAGTTATGGCGTTGCCCAGAAAGTGCTATTAAGACGTATGGCATCGCAACAAATACTATTATTACTGTACGTTTTGTGTGCGATTGCACTGTTCCCGATGGCGAAGCCCGCCGTTATTTTCCAGCTAAATGGGTGGCAGTTCGCCTGTTTACTGTTTTGTGGGGTTAATACTCTGGTCGGTTATGGCGCTTTAGCTGAGGCTATGGCGCGCTGGCAGGCCGCACAGGTGAGCGCACTTGTCACGTTAACGCCGCTGTTTACCTTGTTCTTTTCAATTTTATTGGCGCTGATTTGGCCCGATAACTTTGTCGCACCGCCCCTCAACCTTGTGGGATATGTAGGTGCATTTGTCGTGGTGGCAGGAGCCATGTTCTCTGCCATTGGACATCGTTGGTGGCCACGTCGGGCAGAAATCACCTTGGTTACACCGCAAAAATAGTAGTTCAGTGAATGAGTTATGGCGTCTCATTTTCTGACGGTTTTTGTGGCATCAATTTAATTGTGATTCTGCCAAAAAGTATCGCTGGTGGTGCCGGATTTCCAATTCAGAAATGTCACCTTTGCATGTATATTGTGCTCATCTTAACTGGCTAGCATCGCAGGATTAATGCAGCCAATGACGAGTGAATAACAAATGACACAGAGTTTTGAAGATACCAGCCAACCCTTACGCTGGCTGGATTATAAGGTAAAAGTTACTGCTCGACCGTCGGGAATTTTTGGTGATGATGAGCGTTGCTACAGCTTCTTTGTTGACTCAGGTCTTGTCTGGCCTGTCGACTATATTGATGAAGATGGCCGCATCTGGCTGGCACTGCAATATAGCGAAGATCATTTCGAGACACTGCGTCTTGAAGAAGGTAGCTACCATCGTATCCCTTGTGACATTTCCTACGCAATCCATAAGTAAACGCCGAATGTTGCTGTAAAACGCCACCGGTTTGCGCTGTCTGCCGAGGTATCGGCAGGCTGCTTGCAGCCATTCCAGCCAAAAGGGCGCTTTTTTCGGATTGATTGTCTACTTTTAATACAGATGAAATTTCCCATAGAAGCGAGTATAATACGCGCCCTTGTTCGTGCCGGTTCTGGTGCGTTCGTGTTTTTTCGATATACCGTATAAGCTTGGTGTATCACGAGAGCTAGAAAATACGCCGAAAAGAACCGATAAAGTTAATGTAAAACAAGTAGATAAAATCTATTGGTTTTTTACGGAGAAAGTGAATGAAGTTTGTAGATGAAGCTACAATTTTAGTTGTAGCCGGTGACGGTGGTAACGGTTGTGTTAGCTTCCGCCGTGAAAAATATATCCCGAATGGTGGCCCTGATGGCGGCGACGGTGGCGACGGTGGCGACATTTATCTGCTGGCCGATGAAAACCTCAACACACTGATTGATTACCATTTTGTGAAATCTTTCCGTGCTGAACGTGGGCAGAATGGCCAGAGCCGTGACTGCACGGGCAAACGTGGTAAAGATATCACCATTAAAGTCCCAGTCGGTACACGCATACTGGATCAGGGAACCGGTGAGATTGTGGGTGATATGACCCGCCATGGTCAGCGCCTGATGGTAGCAAAAGGGGGTTTCCACGGATTAGGTAATGCTCGTTTCAAATCCTCAGTTAACCGTGCCCCGCGCCAGAAAACGATGGGTACTGAAGGCGAGACTCGTGATCTGACGTTAGAGCTATTGTTGCTGGCTGATGTCGGGATGCTGGGGCTACCTAATGCGGGTAAATCTACCTTTATCCGCGCTGTTTCTGCCGCTAAACCAAAAGTTGCTGATTATCCATTTACTACCCTGATCCCAAGCTTGGGTGTGGTGCGTATGGATTACGAGCAGAGCTTTGTGGTTGCCGATATTCCTGGTTTGATTGAAGGCGCTTCCGAAGGTGCGGGTCTGGGTATTCGCTTCCTGAAGCATTTAGAACGTTGCCGCGTACTGCTGCATTTAGTGGATTTGGCACCGGTTGATGAATCTAACCCGGTCAATAATGCCAAAGTCATTATCAATGAGTTGCAGCAATACAGCGAGAACCTCGCTAAGAAGCCACGCTGGCTCGTTTTCAATAAGATTGACCTGATAGACCCAGAAGAAGCTGAAACCCGCGCTAAAGCCATTGTAGAAGCACTGGGCTGGGAAGATAAGTATTATATGATCTCTGCCGCGAATCGCGAAAACGTGAATGCGCTGTGCTGGGATGTAATGAACTTCATCAATTCACAACCCAAAGAGATGGCGATTGCTGAAAGCGCGCCAGAAAAAGTTGAATTCATGTGGGATGATTATCACCGTGAACAACTGGCTGAAGTGGAAGCAGAAGCGACAGCAGAAGACGATGATGATGATGATTGGGACGAAGAGGACGATGACGGCGTAGAGTTCATCTACGAACGTTAAGTTCCCCCATCATTAGTCGGTTATACCGTATGATTTGAACAAGGGCTGCCATTTATGGTGGCCCTTTTGTTTGAGCTGATATCAGCTAAATTTAGGCAAAACCGTGCTGTGCGTGGTTGCAGGTATCCAGCATTGCGCTTTCAACCCAGAGCGGTCAGTACGATTCTCCAGCGTTAGCCTGCCTTGGTGCAACTGAACGGTGCGGATTACGATATTCAATCCTAAACCACTGCCTCCGTAACGTTGATCCATGCGACGGAAAGCCTGAGTCAGTTCACCGGCTTGTTCTTGCTTTATTCCCGGTCCTTCATCAATGACTTGTAACAGTGCGCCCTGAGTTTCAGTGGAGAGTTTGACCCAAATTTGGCTACCTGGTGGGCTATAACGATGCGCATTTTCAACCAGATTACGCAGCATCAAACGCAGCAAGGTGGCGTCCCCCTGTGTCTGGGCGCGAGAGGGAAGCTCCCACATGATGGCTTGTTGGCGAAGCGCACACATCTCCTCCAACTCCTCTTGCAGCGGTTGCACCACATTTTCAACCCAATCCAGTGTCTGATACAGGCCGCTGGCAAAATTCTGTCCCGCTCTGGATAACATCAGTAATTGTTCGATGGTATGCATTAACAAATCAATGCGGTTAATGAGCGACTTACTTTCCGCAATTCCCTGTTGTTCCATTAACTCAAGGTGCAGGCGGATCCCGGCAAGTGGCGTGCGCAGCTCATGGGCCGCATCTGCGGTGAACAGGCGCTCCTGCTGGATGGTATTCGCGAGGCGGGATAACAACTGATTCAGTGTCGAAGTCACAGAGACAATTTCTTGCATATCACTGTTAACCACCACTGGGGTGAGATTATCAGCTGAACGTTCCGCCAATTTTTGCTGTAACTGATCGAGCGGGCGGATAATCCAACTGATCGCCCAGAAAGAGAGCAATAAAGTGATGGTCATCATGATGAGTGAGGGGGCAAGGAGTGAAGCAATGGCTTCCGCTATCTCAGTATCAACTCGCTCATTACGCACTTTGGCACTCAGGGTTTCATCAACCAGAAAGCTAATTTGCTCCTGACTTTCATGCCATAGCCAGAAGGCGCTGATCAACTGGGTCACCAGCAATATTAGCGCCAGCATTAGGATCAGGCGGCGGCGCATACTGATCATGATTGTGATTCCAGGCGATAGCCGATACCCCGGACGGTTCGGATACGATCTTTGCCTAATTTACGGCGCAGATTATGGATATGCACTTCCAGCGTATTGGAGCCGAGATCATCATTCCAAGTGTAGAGATCCTGCTGCAATAATTCACGATTAACAGTTTGGCCAGCTCGCATAATTAAGCGCGAGAGGATCGCAAACTCTTTGGGTGTGATCTCCAGCGGTTGATCCTGCAAACATACTTGTTGGGTGGACAAGTTGAGGCTCAGATCATCTTGTTGCACCAGATTGTCACTCTGCCCTTGATAGCGGCGGATTAATGCGCGGACACGGGCCAGTAACTCAGCGAGCGCGAATGGCTTGATCAGATAATCGTCCGCACCGGCATCCAGCCCGTCAACCCTATCTTCGAGTGCATCACGGGCGGTGAGTATCAGCACCGGCAGCGTGACATGCTGGCGACGCCATTGGCGCAACAATACGGTGCCATCTTGATCGGGCAAGCCGAGATCAAGAATAATCATGCTGTACTGACTGCTTTGTAACAAACCCTGCGCTTCTGCTGCGGTACCGGCACAGTCACAGGCGTAGCCCTCGCTGGTCAGTGCCATCGCGATGCCGCGTTGCAGCAATTCATCATCTTCAACAATCAGTAGTTTCATGGTTCTCAGTTATTCTGATAAATATCTTTATACAGGCGACTTTCGAAGCGAACCAATGGCGCCCGACGATTTTTTTGATCTTCTGGTGGGACCGCGTAGCCAGACAAAAATTGTACAAATGCCATGCGTTGCCCACTGGCTGTGGTAATAAATCCGGCCAGATTATACACGCCTTGCAATGCCCCCGTCTTCGCCGACACTTTACCGTCAACACCTGCTTCATGCAGCCCTCCACGATAGCGCAACGTGCCGTCATAGCCAGACAGTGGCAGCATCGAAATAAAATTAAGCTCTTGATCATGCTGAGCGATATACTGCAAAGCCTGCATCATGGTTGCTGGTGAAATCAGATTATGGCGTGATAAGCCAGATCCATCCACGACAATGCTGTTGCCCAGATCGACTCCTGCTTTCTGACGTAAAACCTGTCGTACTGCATCAGCACCCGCACGCCATGTGCCGGGTACCCCAAAGCGCTGATGGCCAATTGTCCTGAAAACAGTATCGGCAATCATATTGTCCGATTTTTTTAGCATAATTTTCAGCAAATCATGCAGCGGCGCTGATTGGGTTTGTGCCAACACATTTCCCACTGGACTCGGTGTTGTCTGGCGGCGTAGGTTGCCATCAATCTGGATATCCGCTTTCTTTAACTCGTCTTTCAAAATAGCACCAGCATAGCTGGCCCCATTTTGCACGGCGAAAGCCAGCGGTAGCGGCTCGCTACGCTGAGTTAGGCAGCCAGTAAGGGTGAAGCGGTTTAACTCGCCAGGAACGACGTCCAATTCGCAATATTGCGCATCAGGTGAGCCTTTGGCTAAGGTGCGAACTTCACTGAACATCTGCACCGGATAATAGGAGGCGACTCGGATAAATGCCATATCGCCTGGGTTCGGCGCGCTGTAAAGAGAGACGGAGAAGCAGTTACGATCGACGATGGCCGCAGCAGGAGGCGCACTAAAGCATTGCGTCATATCGTTCCATGGCCAGCCTGGCGCTTTGTCATGGCTGGCGAAAACGGAGGTATCGATGATCAAATCACCGGCAACTTGCTTAACACCCGCTTTTCTTAAGGTGGCGACCATGTTTCGCAACTGTTGGCGTGTTAACGTGGGATCACCATCAAAACGGGCAATCAAGTTACCCTGCAAGACACCATCAGTTATAGTGCCATGGCTTTCCAACGTAGTCACAAAGCGAAAGTCTGGGCCGAGCTGCAATAATGCAGCTAATGCCGTCAGTACTTTTTGCGTACTGGCGGGTAACGCCATCTGCTGGGCGTGATAGTCTATTGCTGGGCTTGTCGCACCAATTTTTTGTACAACTAATGCAAGATTTGCCCCATCAGGCAGATACTGTGTGTAATTTTCGACCTGAGCCGCATTGGCGTTAGATATGCTGATATTGAGTGCAACAGCACAGGCCAATCCACTGACAATTCGTGAAAAATGCATAATTTCGGTATAACTGCTGGATAATGTGTTGCCATACTACGGTGCAACGAGGGCGAAAGTAAACGATGACCCTAAAGGAACTCTACGTTAAAATGCATATCAAAATGCAAAATTGATCCTGACTTGGGTTTTTTGCTCCAAGGGTGACTATTTTTGTTTATCACCAGGAGACGGGTAGGATATCAAGCTAACCGTATTTTCATTCGATGACGTTAGGATGACGGTTTTTTGAACAGGATAGATTTAGAGGTATTTAAAAGATGAAACAGATTCCGATGACGGTACGTGGCGCAGATAAGCTGCGTGAAGAACTGGATTTTTTAAAAGGCGTTCGTCGCCCTAAAATTATTTCTGATATTGCCACCGCCCGTGAGCATGGCGATTTGAAAGAGAATGCGGAATATCACGCAGCCCGCGAGCAGCAAGGGTTCTGTGAAGGCCGTATTCAAGAGATTGAAGCGAAGCTCTCTAATGCGCAGGTGATTGATATCACCAAAATGCCAAATAATGGCCGCGTAATTTTTGGTGCCACCGTGCGTGTATTAAATGTGGATGTTGAAGAAGAGCAGCAGTACCGGATTGTGGGTGATGACGAAGCTGATTTTAAACAAAATCTTATTTCAGTTAACTCACCTATCGCTCGTGGCCTGATTGGTAAAGAAGTCGATGACGTTGTTGTCATTCGAACTCCAGGCGGCGAAGTAGAATATGAAATTCTTAGCGTGGATTATGTGTAATACTTGTTCATCTGAGCAGGCATTACGCATTATTTCTCAAAAATGAAGTTGTAAAGAAAAGTAAAAGGCCGCATGCGGCCTTTTATCAGAACAAAGTGCATGGCACCTTTTCTCTAAAACAAGCGTCATTAACGCGGTAAAATAATTTTGCGCTCTTTCGCTGGGCGATAAAGCACTAAAATATTACCGATGATTTGGACGTTAACGGCACCGGTTTCACGCACGATGGCATCAGCAATTAGGGCTTTGGTTTCACGCTCTTCAGCAGTGATCTTCACCTTGATAAGTTCATGATGTTCCAGCGTTTGTTCGATTTCAGCCAGCACCCCTTCGGTTAATCCGTTATTGCCCAGCATCACTACTGGTTTTAACGGATGGGCCAAGCTTTTCAGGTGCTGTTTTTGTTTGTTATTCAGATTCATCGTCTTTTTTGCTTAAGTTGGGATTGAAAACGGTTCATTCTACCGCCATCTCATGTGTATCACCAAATCGGTCTACGTCGATGGGGGAGTTTACGCGAGCTAAGCAACAGATGCGCGGGCTCTTAATTAAGATAGTTGGAAAAAGAGATGTCTAATAAAAAGCGTTCGGGTAGCTCCAGTCGCTGGTTGCAAGAACACTTTAGCGATAAATATGTCATTCAGGCACAGAAAAAGGGGCTACGCTCCCGTGCCTGGTTTAAACTTGATGAAATACAACAGAACGATAAACTTTTTAAGCCCGGCATGACAGTTGTCGATTTAGGCGCTGCACCCGGTGGTTGGTCCCAGTATGTTGTAACCCAGATCGGTGGTAAAGGGCGGGTCATCGCATGTGATCTTCTGCCAATGGATCCTATCGTTGGTGTCGATTTCCTTCAGGGCGATTTTCGTGATGAACTGGTCCTGAAAGCTTTACTTGAGCGAGTTGGGGATAAAAAAGTTCAGGTGGTCATGTCTGATATGGCCCCGAATATGAGTGGTACTCCGGCAGTCGATATACCTAAATCAATGTATCTGGTTGAATTAGCTTTAGAAATGTGTCGTGATGTACTTGCACCAGGCGGAAGTTTCCTGGTGAAGGTGTTCCAGGGAGATGGCTTTGATGAATACCTACGGGAAATTCGCTCCCTGTTTACGAAAGTTAAGATTCGTAAGCCAGACGCTTCTCGTGCGCGATCGCGTGAAGTGTACATTGTAGCGACAGGGCGGAAACTGTAGTACCCTAACGCTGTTTGTTAACACAGTTGTAATATGAGGTTAATCCCTTGAGTGACATGGCGAAAAACCTAATTCTCTGGTTAGTTATTGCAGTCGTACTGATGTCTGTATTCCAGAGCTTTGGACCCAGCGAATCGAATGGCCGTAAAGTGGATTACTCTACTTTCATGTCCGACGTAACCCAAGAGCAGGTTCGTGAAGCACGTATCAACGGACGTGAAATCAACGTCAGTAAGAAAGATAACAGCAAATACACGACTTTCATTCCGGTCAACGATCCGAAGCTGTTAGATACATTATTGACTAAAAATGTGAAAGTTGTTGGTGAGCCACCGGAAGAGCCGAGCTTGCTGGCCTCTATCTTTATTTCTTGGTTCCCAATGCTGTTGTTGATTGGGGTCTGGATCTTCTTTATGCGTCAAATGCAGGGCGGCGGTGGCAAAGGGGCAATGTCCTTTGGCAAGAGCAAGGCCCGAATGCTGACCGAAGATCAGATAAAAACATCTTTTGCTGACGTTGCTGGCTGTGACGAAGCAAAAGAAGAAGTCAGTGAATTGGTTGAATATCTGCGTGAACCAAGCCGTTTCCAGAAACTGGGCGGTAAGATTCCGAAAGGCGTGTTGATGGTTGGTCCTCCAGGGACAGGTAAAACCTTGCTGGCGAAAGCCATTGCAGGTGAAGCCAAAGTGCCATTCTTCACCATTTCCGGTTCTGACTTTGTAGAAATGTTTGTTGGTGTGGGTGCATCCCGTGTCCGTGACATGTTTGAACAGGCTAAGAAAGCCGCGCCTTGTATCATCTTTATTGATGAAATCGATGCGGTAGGCCGTCAGCGTGGCGCTGGTCTGGGTGGTGGTCATGATGAACGTGAACAAACGCTGAACCAAATGCTGGTTGAGATGGATGGCTTTGAAGGTAACGAAGGCATCATCGTCATCGCGGCAACTAACCGTCCAGACGTTCTTGACCCAGCGTTACTGCGTCCAGGCCGTTTCGACCGTCAGGTTGTGGTAGGTTTACCGGATGTTCGTGGTCGTGAACAGATTCTGAAAGTCCACATGCGCCGCGTACCATTAGATACGGATATTGATGCTTCTGTGATCGCTCGTGGTACACCTGGTTTCTCTGGTGCAGACCTGGCGAACTTGGTCAACGAAGCCGCATTGTTTGCCGCTCGCGGTAACAAACGTGTTGTTTCAATGGTTGAGTTTGAGAAAGCGAAAGACAAAATTATGATGGGTGCGGAACGTCGCTCCATGGTAATGACAGAAGCACAGAAAGAATCTACGGCATACCATGAAGCAGGGCACGCGATCATTGGTCGTCTGGTACCTGAGCATGATCCAGTACATAAAGTGACCATTATTCCACGTGGTCGTGCGCTGGGTGTGACCTTCTTCTTACCAGAAGGTGATGCGATTAGCGCTAGCCGCCAGAAACTGGAAAGCCAGATCTCTACCTTGTATGGTGGCCGTCTTGCTGAAGAGATCATTTATGGCCCGGAAAAAGTCTCTACCGGTGCATCGAATGATATCAAGGTTGCTACGTCTATCGCGCGTAACATGGTGACACAGTGGGGTTTCTCCGAGAAGTTAGGGCCATTGCTGTATGCTGAAGAAGAGGGCGAAATATTCCTTGGCCGTTCTGTCGCAAAAGCTAAGCATATGTCCGATGAAACAGCGCGTATTATCGATCAGGAAGTTAAATTACTCATCGAGCGTAACTATCAACGTGCACGTAAGTTACTGTTAGAAAACATGGATGTTCTGCATTCCATGAAAGATGCGCTGATGAAGTATGAAACGATTGATGCGCCACAGATTGATGACTTGATGAATCGCAAAGAAGTTCGCCCGCCAGCGGGTTGGGACAATGCGACCAAAGCTAAATCATCTGATAATGACAGCACGCCAAAGGCACCTACGGCGGTTGAAGAACCACATACGCCAACGTCGGGCAATACAACACCAGGCAACACAAATAGCATGCCAGAGCAGTTGGGCGATAAGTAAGTCAACAGTTGGCATCTAAAAGCGTTGTGATTAATATAAACCTCGGGCTTGCCCGGGGTTTTTCTTTTTCTATCGATATAGCACCAAAGTGAATTGCCACTTTTAAGGCGTGAACGCATGCATTTAACCGCTAGAGATCAAGTTTTGGATCTCTCTCACCCACAAGTTATGGGTATCTTGAATGTCACTCCGGATTCGTTTTCGGACGGCGGACATCACAACAATCTCGATAAAGCATTGCAACATGCTCAACTGATGTTATCAGCAGGTGCTACGCTGATTGATATCGGTGGTGAGTCTACGCGCCCAGGTGCTAAGGAAGTTAGCGAGCAAGAAGAGCTTGACCGGGTTGTGCCGGTAGTTGAAGCGCTGGCAAACCGTTTTGATGTTTGGCTCTCTGTCGATACATCGAAAGCCGCGGTAATAGCAGAATCAGCCCGTGCTGGTGCCCACTTGATCAATGATATTCGTTCATTGCAAGAGCCTGGTGCACTTGAAGCAGCGGCATTGACCGGGTTACCAGTATGCCTAATGCATATGCAAGGGCAACCGAAAAGCATGCAGCAATCACCTCATTACGACGACCTACTGGCCGATATAAACCAGTTCTTTGAGCACCATATTGAACGTTGTGTTACGGCCGGTATCGCAAAAAACAAATTGTTACTCGACCCAGGCTTCGGTTTCGGTAAAAATCTGGCGCATAATTATCAGCTCTTGGCACGTTTGGCCGAACTTCACCATTTTGAGTTGCCACTGTTGGTGGGGATGTCGCGAAAAACGATGGTTGGTCAGATACTAAATGTTCCGCCACAACAGCGGGTTATCGGGAGTGTCGCTTGCGCTGTCATTGCAGCAATGCAAGGCGCGCAGATTGTCAGAGTGCATGATGTCAAAGAAACCGTCGAGGCGATGCGTATCGTCGAGGCAACACTTTCAGCGAAGGAATAGAGATAAATTATGAGCGACCGTAAATACTTTGGTACAGATGGCATTCGCGGCAAAGTGGGTGAGAGTCCGATTACGCCTGATTTTGTATTAAAGCTCGGCTGGGCTGCCGGTAAGGTGCTGGCTCGACATGGTTCTCGTAAGATTATTATCGGTAAAGATACACGTATTTCAGGCTATATGTTGGAATCAGCGCTTGAAGCTGGTCTGGCGGCCGCTGGCCTATCAGCATCATTCACCGGCCCGATGCCAACGCCTGCTGTTGCTTATCTGACCCGAACCTTCCGTGCTGAGGCGGGGATCGTCATTTCAGCGTCCCACAACCCTTTCTATGACAATGGCATCAAATTCTTCTCCATTGATGGCACCAAACTGCCTGATGATGTTGAAGAGGCGATTGAAGCAGAGATGGAAAAACCATTAACCTGCGTAGAATCTGCTGAATTGGGTAAAGCCAACCGTATCGTTGATGCGGCTGGCCGTTACATCGAGTTTTGTAAGGGAACATTCCCGAGTGAACTCAGTTTGAATGAGCTGAAAATTGTGGTCGATTGCGCTAATGGGGCAACTTACCACATCGCACCAAGTGTCTTACGTGAACTCGGTGCAACAGTGATCGCCATCGGCTGTGAGCCGGATGGTATGAATATCAATGAAGAGTGTGGTGCTACGGATGTCCGCTTGCTACAAGAGCGGGTACTTGCCGAAGGTGCACATGTTGGTTTGGCATTCGACGGTGACGGTGACCGGTTGATGATGGTCGATCACCTGGGTAACAAAGTTGATGGCGACCAAATTCTTTATATCATTGCCCGTGAAGGGTTACGCCAAGGGCAACTTAAAGGTGGTGCTGTTGGCACGTTGATGAGCAACATGGGCCTCCAACTGGCGCTGAAAGAGCTAGGTATTCCTTTTGTTCGTGCCAAAGTGGGCGACCGCTATGTATTGGAAGCGATGCAGGAAAAAGGCTGGCGCATTGGCGCTGAAAACTCCGGCCATGTGATCCTGTTGGATAAAACCACCACCGGTGACGGTATTGTGGCTGGTTTGCAAGTACTCACCGCGATGGTACGCAACCATATGAGTTTGCATGATCTATGCAGTGGCATGAAGTTATTGCCACAAATCTTGGTGAACGTACGCTTCTCTGGTGAGCATAACCCACTAAAATCAGATAGCGTTGAAGATATTACCCGCCAAGTTGAAAAAGAACTGGGTGATCGTGGCCGAGTGCTGTTGCGCAAATCAGGGACCGAGCCATTAATCCGAGTCATGGTTGAAGGCGATGCCGAAGAGTCACTGATTGCTGAAATGGCTAACCGAATTGCTGATGCGGTGAAAGCAGCAGGTTAATCAGTTTTGTGGGGGAGGGGTCACTCTCCCCCTGAAAAATACGTCGAGGTTGAGTAACTTGACGATTTTTTCTGCAAATAGAACGGCGTAATGAAATTGCCCTTGCGTGTACTAGACGCTTTGGTTAGTATTCACACCCGCTTAAGTGGGTGAATAAGTCCCCCGCTGATGGGTGAGAAGCATTTAGCATGCGGTGAACCCGCAAGGATACAGGTACAACTATGTACGAAGCTCTTCTGGTATTTTTCTTGCTGATTTCGATTGGGCTAGTCGCTCTAATCATGTTACAGCAAGGTAAAGGCGCGGATATGGGAGCCTCATTCGGAGCAGGTGCATCTGCAACTCTGTTCGGTTCGAATGGTTCCGGTAACTTTATGACCCGCATGACGGCTGTATTGGCGGCACTGTTCTTCGTCATTAGCTTGATTCTGGGCAACATGAGCACCAACCAGGGCCATAAAGGCAGCGAGTGGGAAAACCTGGGTCAGCCAGCAAAAACTGAGCAGACTACAGCTCCGGCAGCACCAGTGACGCCGAGTAGTGATATCCCGAAATAATGTTTTAAAAGTAGTTAGTAGTAAAAGACAAGAAGAAAGTTTTAAAATGGTTGCAACGACTTAAACAGTAAAAACAACCATTTAAATCAGTGCCGGGGTGGTGGAATTGGTAGACACGCTACCTTGAGGTGGTAGTGCCCGATTGGGCTTACGGGTTCAAGTCCCGTCCTCGGTACCAAATAAGTCAGATAACTTGCTTTTTTGTCTTGATCAACGTAATATTTGCCACGTTTTCGGACGCGGGGTGGAGCAGCCTGGTAGCTCGTCGGGCTCATAACCCGAAGGTCGTCGGTTCAAATCCGGCCCCCGCAACCACTTTCCTAAAGTGTTTTTTTTCAAATGTTGTATTCGGTAGACCTCAGATACTTTCGATTTCAATTTGAAAAAAATACTTGTCAGAAAGTTGTACCGAAGCCGCTTTGCGGCAAACAGGGTCCAGTTGCATAAAGCCCCGAATTTCGGGGTTTTTTGTTATTTGACAGCAGAATCACTGGGCTATTAGGCCCTTTTTTTATGTCTTGGGGGTGGGCTTGTCCACATTAGAACAAAAGTTAACAGAGATAATTTCAGCACCGGTTGAGGCCTTGGGCTACGAATTAGTCGGCATCGAGTTCATCCGGGGGCGCCAATCGACGCTACGAATCTATATTGATAGTGACGACGGAATCACTGTTGATGCTTGTGCTGATGTCAGCCACCAGGTCAGCGCTGTATTGGACGTAGAAGATCCAATTACAGTAGCTTACAACTTAGAAGTTTCCTCTCCGGGCCTTGATCGCCCTATGTTCACCGCTGAACACTATACTCGTTACCTCGGTGAAGAAGTCACTCTGGTTTTGCGTATGGCAATGCAGAACCGCCGTAAATGGCAGGGCATTATCAAAGCCGTTGATGGTGAAATGATCACGGTTACTGTGGATGGAAAAGATGAAGTGTTCGCGCTGAGCAACATCCAGAAAGCGAACCTGGTACCCCACTTTTAAAGTTTGGATGAGGCAACTAGGATGAACAAAGAGATTCTGGCTGTTGTAGAAGCAGTTTCCAATGAGAAATCCCTTCCGCGCGAAAAGATTTTTGAGGCGTTGGAAACCGCTCTAGCGACAGCGACCAAGAAAAAATACGAACAAGAAATTGAAGTTCGCGTCAGCATTGACCGTAAAACCGGTGATTTCGACACTTTCCGTCGTTGGGTCGCCGTTAACGAAGTTACGATGCCAACACGTGAAATTACGTTAGAAGCGGCTCAGTATGAAGACCCTTCGCTCCAGTTGGGCGATTATGTCGAAGACCAGATTGAGTCTGTTACTTTTGACCGTATTACTACTCAAACGGCCAAGCAAGTTATCGTACAAAAAGTGCGTGAAGCTGAGCGGGCAATGGTTGTTGAACAGTTCCGCCAGTACTTGGGCGAAATTGTCACTGGTATCGTGAAAAAAGTTAACCGTGACAGTATTGCGTTGGATCTTGGCAACAACGCTGAAGCCGTGATTGGCCGTGAAGACATGCTACCGCGTGAAAACTTCCGTCCAGGCGACCGTATCCGTGGCGTTCTGTATGATGTGCGTCCAGAAGCTCGCGGTGCACAGTTATTTGTCAGCCGTTCACGTCCTGAAATGCTGATTGAACTGTTCCGGATTGAAGTGCCGGAAATCGGCGAAGAATTGATCGAAATTAAAGCAGCTGCCCGTGATCCGGGTTCGCGTGCTAAAATTGCGGTTAAAACCAACGACAAACGTATCGACCCCGTCGGTGCTTGCGTTGGGATGCGTGGTGCCCGTGTTCAGGCTGTTTCCAGCGAACTTGGTGGTGAGCGCATTGATATTGTATTGTGGGATGATAATCCAGCCCAGTTTGTTATTAACGCTATGGCGCCAGCTGATGTTGCGTCTATTGTGGTTGATGAAGACAGACACACGATGGATGTTGCCGTTGAAGCCAGTAACCTGGCACAGGCAATTGGCCGTAACGGTCAGAACGTACGTTTAGCAGCACAATTGAGTGGCTGGGAACTGAACGTAATGACGGCGGACGATCTTCAGGCGAAGCATCAGGCCGAGGCTCATGCCGCTATTGATACCTTCACCAAATATCTTGATATCGATGAGGACTTTGCCACTGTATTGGTAGAGGAAGGTTTCTCTTCTCTGGAAGAATTGGCTTACGTGCCAATGAAAGAACTTCTGGAAATCGATGGTCTTGACGAAGATACGGTTGAAGCGCTGCGTGATCGCGCCAAAGCTGCATTGACCACGCTGGCCCTGGCACAAGAAGAAAGTCTTGGCGACCAAAAACCCGCTGATGACCTGCTGAACCTAGCGGGTCTGGAACGTAGCATGGCATTCAAATTAGCTGCGCGCGGTGTGTGTACGCTGGAAGATCTTGCCGAGCAGGGTATCGACGATCTGGCAGATATTGAAGGGCTTAGCGATGAGCAAGCCGGCGAGCTGATTATGGCCGCACGTAATATCTGTTGGTTTGGCGATAACGCGTAATAAACTGTAGCAGGAAGGAACAGCATGACAGATGTAACCGTAAAATCACTGGCCGCTGAGATTCAGACACCAGTTGATCGCCTGGTACAGCAATTTGCTGATGCAGGGATCAACAAATCTGAAGTAGACTCAGTTACCCAGCAAGAAAAAGAAACATTGCTGGCGCACTTAAACCGTGAACACGGTAGCGCGCCTAATAAACTCACGTTGCAACGCAAAACGCGTAGCACCTTGAATATTCCGAGCACCGGCGGAAAAAGTAAATCGGTGCAAATCGAGGTCCGCAAGAAACGCACTTATGTAAATACGCCGGAAGCTGAACAAGCGAAAGCGGAAGAGCAGGCACAGCGTGAAGCGGAAGAGCAGGCACAACGTGAAGCGGAAGCCGCAGCGCAGAAAATCGCTGAAGAAAAAGCTAAACGTGCGGCCGAAGAACAAGCCAAACGTGAGGCCGCTGAAAAAGCTAAACGCCAAGCAGCGGAAAAAGAAAAAGTGACGAATCAACAAACCGACGAAAAAACCAAGCCAGCTCAGACTGATAAAGCACGCCGTGAAGCTGAAGCTGCCGAGCTGAAACGCTCAGTAGAAGAAGAAACACGCCGTAAGGTCGAGGAAGACGCTAAACGCGTTGCTGAGGAAGCCCGTAAGATGGCAGCCGAAAACGAAGGTAAATGGCCAGAACCTGTGGCAGAACAAACCGAATCTGCTGACTACCATGTCACCACTTCACAACATGCACGCGCCGCGGAAGATGAAAACGACGCCAAAGTTGAAGGTGATCGCCGTAGCCGCACTCGTGGTGGAAAGGCAACCAAGCAGAAGAAAGGCAATAAACTCTCTGAGTCTAAAGCTGATCGCGAAGAAGCACGTGCCGTTGGTCGTAAAGGCAAACGTAAACCAAGCACATTACAGCAGAGCTTCAACAAGCCTGTTGTTGCGGTTAACCGCGATGTAGTGATTGGCGAGACCGTAACTGTCGCTGAATTGGCGAACAAAATGGCTGTTAAAGGCTCTCAGGTCATCAAAGCGATGATGAAACTGGGCGCAATGGCAACCATTAACCAGGTTATCGATCAAGAAACAGCACAGATGGTTGCTGAAGAGATGGGCCACAAAGTCATCCTGCGTCGTGAAAACGAACTGGAAGAAGCACTGATGAGCGACCGTGATACTGGCGCTGAAGCTGCTGCCGAGCACCGCGCACCTGTTGTGACCATCATGGGTCACGTTGACCACGGTAAAACCTCTCTGCTGGACTACATCCGCTCCACGAAAGTGGCGTCAGGTGAAGCAGGCGGCATTACTCAGCACATCGGTGCTTATCACGTTGAAACTGAAAACGGCATGATTACCTTCCTGGACACCCCAGGACACGCCGCGTTTACTTCAATGCGTGCTCGTGGTGCTCAGGCAACGGACATCGTGGTACTGGTTGTTGCAGCTGACGATGGCGTGATGCCACAGACTATCGAAGCTATTCAGCATGCCAAAGCGGCGAAAGTGCCGGTTGTGGTTGCAGTAAATAAAATCGATAAGCCAGAAGCTGATCCAGATCGCGTTAAAACCGAACTGTCTCAGTACGGTATCCAGCCAGAAGAGTGGGGCGGTGACTCTCAGTTCATCAACGTATCTGCGAAAGCCGGTATCGGTATTGATGAATTGCTGAACGCTATTCTGCTGCAAGCTGAAGTACTGGAACTGAAAGCGGTTCGTACTGGCATGGCAAGCGGTGTTGTTATCGAATCCTTCTTGGATAAAGGCCGTGGCCCTGTCGCTACCGTGCTGGTTCAACAAGGTACCTTGAACAAAGGTGATATCGTACTGTGTGGCTTTGAGTATGGCCGTGTGCGTGCGATGCGTGACGAGTTAGGCCGTGATATCACGTCTGCTGGTCCATCTATTCCGGTTGAGATTCTGGGTCTGTCCAGTGTTCCTGCTGCTGGTGATGAAGTTACCGTTGTTCGTGACGAGAAAAAAGCCCGTGAAGTTGCACTGTACCGTCAGGGCAAATTCCGTGAAGTTAAGCTGGCTCGTCAGCAGAAATCCAAGCTGGAAAACATGTTTGCTAACATGACCGAAGGCGAAGTTTCTGAACTGAATATCGTTATCAAATCTGACGTTCAGGGTTCTTGTGAAGCCATCTGTGATTCACTGGAAAAACTGTCTACCGATGAAGTGAAAGTCCGCATTGTGGGTTCAGGCGTTGGTGGTATCACCGAAACTGATGCAACACTGGCTGCTGCTTCTGGCGCGATCATCCTTGGCTTTAACGTTCGTGCTGATGCTTCAGCGCGTCGTGTGGTAGAAACCGAAGGTTTGGATCTGCGTTACTACTCAGTAATTTATAGCCTGATCGATGAAGTCAAACAGGCGATGAGCGGTATGTTGGCGCCTGAGTACAAACAGCAAATCATTGGCTTGGCTGAAGTGCGTGATGTGTTTAAATCACCGAAATTTGGTGCCATTGCAGGCTGTATGGTTACTGAAGGTGTGATTAAGCGTAATAATCCAATCCGTGTTCTACGTGACAACGTGGTTATCTATGAAGGCGAGCTGGAATCTCTGCGCCGCTTCAAAGATGACGTTAACGAAGTTCGTAACGGCATGGAATGTGGTATCGGCGTTAAGAACTACAACGACGTCCGTGCTGGTGATGTAATCGAAGTCTTCGAAATTATCGAAATCAAACGTACTATCGATTAATCGCCTCAGATCTGCTTATATCCATTTGGGGGGCCTTGGCCCCCCAACTTGTCTGGAGAATCCAAATGGCAAAAGAATTCAGCCGTTCTCAGCGTGTTTCGCAGGAAATGCAGAAAGAGATCGCACTCATCTTACAGCGTGAAATCAAAGATCCCCGTGTTGGCATGGCTACCGTATCCGGTATCGAGCTATCCCGTGATTTGGCTTACGCTAAAGTTTTTGTGACCTTTTTGAACGTATTAACCGATAACGCAGATCCGGATACGGTAAAAAATGGCATTAAAGCACTGCAAGATGCCTCCGGTTATATCCGCACTTTGCTGGGTAAAGCGATGCGTCTGCGTATCGTGCCAGAACTGACCTTCGCTTATGATAACTCTCTGATTGAAGGGATGCGGATGTCTAACCTGGTGACAAATGTCATCAAAAATGATGCAGAACGTCAGGTTAATCCAGGTAGCGACGAGGAGAAGTAATGGGTCGTCCACGTCGTCGCGGCCGTGACATTAACGGCGTTCTGTTATTGGATAAGCCGCTGGGCCTCTCCTCTAATGACGTTTTACAAAAAGTAAAACGCCTCTTTAGCGCTAACCGCGCAGGGCATACGGGGGCGCTTGATCCACTGGCGACCGGTATGCTGCCTATCTGTCTGGGCGAAGCGACCAAGTTTTCTCAATTTTTGCTGGATTCAGATAAACGCTATCGTGTCGTTGCTCGTTTAGGGCAACGTACTGATACTTCGGATGCCGAAGGTGCATTAATCAGCGAGCGGGAGGTCAAGGTGACTCAGGCTCAGATGGATGCCGCTCTGGAGAGTTTCCGTGGCGATAGCCAGCAAATTCCGTCTATGTATTCTGCGCTGAAGCACCAAGGTAAACCGCTGTATGAATATGCCCGTCAGGGGATTGAAGTAGAGCGTGAAGCCCGCAGCATTACAGTGTACGAGTTGCTCTTTATCCGCTGGGAAGGCAACGATCTCGAGCTGGAAATCCACTGTTCCAAAGGCACTTATATTCGCACTATCATTGATGATTTGGGTGAATTGTTAGGTTGCGGTGCGCATGTGAGTTATCTGCGCCGGTTACAGGTAGCCACTTACCCAAGTGACCGCATGGTGACTTTAGAACAGTTGAAAACCATGGTTGAAACGGCGCAAACTGAAGAGCGCTCGCCAAATCCAGAACTGGATCTCCTGCTGCTCCCGATGGACAGTGCGGTATTAAACTTCCCTGAAGTTAATCTGTTACCCGCAGTGGCTGCCTATGTTAAGCAGGGGCAACCGGTGCATGTATCTGGTGCACCGGATGAAGGAATGGTCCGTATCACTGAAGGCGAAGAGCGTAACTTCATTGGTATCGGCATCATTGCTGAGGATGGTCGAGTCGCACCGAAACGTTTGGTTGTGGAATACGCCGAGTAGGGCCTAGCGGCCTTCCTTGCGATCCCTCGGCTCAAAGAGTAGAATAGTGCGGCTTACATATTGGGTTGCTGAATTAGAGATCGGCGCCTGTCTTAATTTATCTATATATTTGGAGTTGTATCATGTCTCTAAGTGTTGAAGCGAAAGCTAAAATTGTTGCTGACTTCGGTCGCGGTGAAAATGACACCGGTTCAAGCGAAGTTCAGGTTGCTCTGTTGACTGCTCAAATTAACCATTTGCAAGGTCACTTCTCCGAGCACAAAAAAGACCACCATAGCCGTCGTGGTCTGCTGCGTATGGTATCCACGCGTCGTAAGCTGCTGGACTACCTGAAGCGTGAAGATGTAGCGCGTTATGCTTCCCTGATCGAGCGTCTGGGTCTGCGTCGCTAAGTCTGCGAGTTTCGGGAAAAAGGGGCCAATAGGCCCCTTTTTTCTAAGACGCAATGATAAAATACGCTAGTATATTGTTGTTGCTTATTACTTAAGTAAGAAAAGTAAAAAGTAAGAAAAGTAAATTTTTAAAATAGGATCTTCCGGTGCAGAGGTTCGCGCGGCTAATGAGAGACTTTAACTCAATGAGGGTTAAGGATTGTCATTAGTCGCGAGGATGCAGTGTGAAGGTAATAGTGACAGGTGGATGAGGTCGTCAATACGATCCGGCACCGCATAGTATAAGGATACTATTTTGCTGACTCCGATTATTCGTAAATTCCAGTACGGCCAACATACCGTAACCATCGAAACGGGCATGATGGCTCGCCAGGCAACTGCTGCTGTTATGGTAAGCATGGACGACACCGCAGTATTCGTGACTGTTGTTGGCCAAAAGAAAGCTAAACCAGGTCAGAGCTTCTTCCCGCTGACGGTTAACTATCAGGAGCGTACTTACGCTGCTGGCCGTATCCCAGGCAGCTTCTTCCGTCGTGAAGGCCGCCCAAGTGAAGGCGAAACACTGACCTCACGTCTGATTGACCGTCCGATTCGCCCATTGTTCCCAGATAGCTTCCTGAATGAAGTTCAGGTGATTGCGACTGTTGTTTCTGTTAACCCACAAGTTAACCCAGACATCGTGGCACTGATTGGTGCATCAGCTGCGCTGAGCCTGTCAGGCATTCCATTCAACGGCCCAATCGGCGCTGCTCGCGTTGGTTTCATCAACGACCAGTATGTGCTGAACCCAACAACGGACGAACTGAAAGAGAGCCGTCTGGACTTGGTTGTTGCTGGTACTGCGGGCGCAGTACTGATGGTTGAATCTGAAGCAGACATTCTGTCTGAAGATCAAATGTTGGGCGCGGTGGTCTTCGGCCACGAGCAACAACAAGTTGTGATTGAAAATATCAACGCTCTGGTTGCCGAAGCGGGCAAACCGAAGTGGGATTGGCATGCTGAGCCAGTTAACGAAGCGCTGCACGCGCGCGTTGCTGAGCTGGCTGAAGCTCGTCTGGGTGACGCATATCGCATCACTGAGAAACAAGAGCGCTATACTCAAGTTGATGCTATCAAAGCAGACGTGACTGAGGCGTTGCTGGCACAAGACGAATCTTTGAATGCGTCTGAAATTCAGGACATTCTGGGCGATGTTGAGAAAAACGTCGTTCGTAGCCGCGTATTGCGTGGCGAACCGCGTATCGATGGTCGCGAAAAAGACATGATCCGTGGTCTGGATGTGCGTACTGGCGTATTGCCACGTACCCATGGTTCTGCGTTGTTCACCCGTGGTGAAACTCAGGCACTGGTTACTGCCACACTGGGTACTGCACGTGACGCGCAAAATATTGATGAGCTGATGGGTGAGCGTACTGACTCATTCCTGCTACACTATAATTTCCCTCCATATTGCGTTGGTGAAACTGGTATGGTTGGCTCACCTAAACGTCGTGAGATTGGCCATGGCCGTCTGGCGAAACGTGGTGTGTTGGCAGTTATGCCAAGCCCGAGCGAGTTCCCTTACACTGTTCGTGTGGTTTCTGAAATCACCGAATCTAACGGTTCTTCCTCAATGGCTTCTGTTTGTGGTGCTTCCTTGGCCCTGATGGATGCTGGCGTGCCAATTAAAGCCGCTGTTGCGGGTATCGCGATGGGTCTGGTTAAAGAAAACGAAAACTTTGTGGTTCTGTCCGACATTCTGGGTGACGAAGATCACTTGGGCGACATGGACTTTAAAGTGGCCGGTAGCCGTGACGGTATCACCGCATTGCAGATGGACATTAAAATTGAAGGTATCACCCGCGAAATCATGCAGGTGGCTCTGAACCAGGCCAAGGGTGCGCGTCTGCACATTCTGGGTGTTATGGAACAGGCTATCAGCACACCTCGTGGTGATATCTCTGAGTTTGCTCCACGTATCTACACCATGAAAATCAATCCTGAGAAAATCAAGGATGTGATCGGTAAAGGCGGTTCTGTGATTCGTGCGCTGACTGATGAAACGGGCACCACGATCGAAATCGAAGATGATGGTACCATTAAGATTGCAGCTACCGATGGCGACAAAGCAAAACACGCTATTCGTCGCATCGAAGAAATTACTGCTGAAATCGAAGTGAACCGTATCTATGCGGGTAAAGTGACTCGTATCGTTGATTTCGGTGCATTTGTGGCAATCGGCGGCGGTAAAGAAGGTCTGGTTCATATTTCTCAAATCGCTGACAAGCGCGTAGAGAAAGTGACAGACTACCTGCAAATGGGCCAAGAAGTGCCAGTTAAAGTAATGGAAGTTGATCGCCAGGGCCGTATCCGCCTGAGCATCAAAGAAGCCACGACTCCTGACGCAGAAGCTCCGGCACCAGAAGCAGCAGAGTAATAAAGTATTCCATAGCCCCTGACTTATGAGTGAGGGGCTATGTTATCTCGAGGGCAGGATGCTCTTGTGTTAAACAAATGGATGAAAGGATATTTATCCAATGTTTGTCTTCGGGAGTAGGAAATGAAGCCTTTCTTGCGCTGGTGTTACGTTGCGACAGCACTCATGCTGGCAGGATGCAGCAACCATGATTGGCGTAAAGACGAGGTGTTGGCTATCCCGTTGCAACCGACGTTGCAGCAGGAAGTGATTCTGGCTCGCATGGAACAAATCCTTGCAAGTCGGGCACTTACGGATGATGAGCGCGCACAGCTTTTATATGAGCGCGGAGTGCTGTATGATAGCCTCGGGCTACGGGCACTAGCGCGAAATGATTTTTCGCAAGCGTTAGCTATTCGTCCTGATATGCCAGAAGTTTTTAACTATCTGGGCATTTATTTAACGCAGGCAGGCAATTTTGATGCTGCCTATGAAGCGTTTGATTCTGTACTAGAGCTTGATCCAACTTACAATTACGCGCGTTTAAACCGGGGTATCGCTCTGTATTATGGCGGTCGACTCCCGTTGGCGCAGGATGATCTGCAGGCGTTTTATCAAGACGATCCAAATGATCCCTTCCGTTCGTTGTGGCTGTATCTGGTGGAAAGAGAAATCGATCCCAAGACAGCGGCAGTAGCGTTACAACAGCGCTATGAGAAATCGGACAGAGGGCAATGGGGATGGAATATTGTCGAATTCTACCTGGGCACGATCAGCGAAAAAACGCTGATGGAAAGGCTCAAGGCAGATGCAACGGATAACACTTCGCTCGCTGAGCATCTCAGTGAAACTGACTTCTATTTAGGTAAACATTACCTAAGTCTGGGGGACAAGAACACCGCTTCGGCGCTGTTCAAACTGACGGTAGCTAACAACGTTCATAACTTTGTTGAGCACCGCTATGCATTGTTGGAATTGGCGCTTTTGGGCCAAGAACAAGACGACCTATCGGAATCGGACCAGCAATAGCTGACGAACAACTATCAGCCTGTATACCTTGGTTTTTACCAACGTTAATCACCCTAACAGGTGATGGCCTTTTTGTTCGTTTTATAATCTAATTTGAGCCGGTTCACACTTTTCAATGAAAATGACTGAAAATTTTCTCGACGAGTTATGTAGACTGGCTGCCATTATTAATGAGGCACGTGTACATGACTACTGAGCTTGAAACCTCTTTTGCTGATCTGGGGCTGTCCGCTCCTATTCTTTCCGCTCTAACTAGCCTTGGTTATGAAAAACCATCGCCAATCCAGTTAGAATGTATCCCACACCTGTTAAACGGCCGTGATGTTCTCGGCATGGCGCAAACAGGCAGTGGCAAAACAGCCGCGTTTGGTCTGCCGCTGTTACACAATATTAAAGCTGAGCTGAAAGCGCCACAGGTTCTGGTATTAGCACCGACCCGTGAGTTGGCTATTCAGGTCGCTGAAGCACTGTCTAGCTTCTCTAAAGACATTAATGGCGTCAACGTCGTGGCCCTGTACGGCGGCCAGCGTTATGACGTTCAATTACGCGCTTTGCGCCAAGGTCCACAAATTGTTGTTGGTACCCCAGGTCGTCTGTTAGATCACCTGAAACGTGGCACCCTTAACTTGTCCAACCTGAGCGGTTTAGTGTTGGATGAAGCAGATGAAATGCTGCGCATGGGCTTTATCGAAGACGTTGAAACTATCATGGCGCAGATCCCGGCTGAACATCAGACCGCGCTGTTCTCTGCAACCATGCCAGAAGCGATTCGTCGCATTACCCGTCGCTTCATGAAAGACCCGCAGGAAGTGCGCATTCAGTCTAGCGTGACAACTCGTCCTGACATCAGCCAGAGTTTCTGGAGAGTGGGTGGCGGTTACAACAAAAAAGAAGCTTTGGTTCGTTTCTTGGAATCTGAAGATTTCGACGCAGCCATCATCTTCGTGCGTACCAAAAACGCGACGCTGGAAGTTGCAGAAGCCTTGGAGCGCAGTGGTTATAGCAGCGCTGCACTGAACGGCGATATGAACCAGTCTTTACGTGAGCAGACACTGGATCGCCTGAAAGATGGCCGTCTGGATATTCTGATCGCAACTGACGTTGCTGCACGTGGTTTGGACGTTGAGCGTATCAGCCTGGTTGTAAACTATGATATCCCTATGGATTCAGAGTCTTACGTTCACCGTATCGGCCGTACTGGCCGTGCTGGCCGTGCCGGTCGTGCGTTGCTGTTCGTTGAGAACCGTGAACGTCGCTTGTTGCAGAACATTGAACGCACCATGAAGCTGACCATTCCAGAAGTTCAGTTGCCAAATGCAGAATTGCTGGGCGAACGTCGCTTAGCGCAGTTTGCTGCTAAAGTCGGCCAACAGCTGGAAAGCAGTGATTTAGATCTGTACCGTGCATTGCTGGCTAAGCTTCAACCAGAAGAAGAGTTTGATCTCGAAACTCTGGCTGCTGCGCTGCTGAAAATGGCACAGGGCGAACGTCCTCTGATTCTGCCACCAGAAGCACCGCGTCGTCCGCAACGTGAATTCAATTCCCGTGATGACCGTGGTAGCGATCGTGGTAATGATCGTGGCCGTGATCGTGGTGATAGCCGTCGTGAGCCTCGTGCTGACAGCCGTGATGGTGGCGAGCGTCCAGCACGTCGCGAACGTCGTGATGTTGGTGAGATGGAGCTGTACCGCATTGAAGTGGGCCGTGATGATGGTGTTGAAGTTCGTCATATCGTTGGCGCTATCGCTAACGAAGGCGATATCAGCAGCCGTTATATCGGTAACATCAAGCTGTTTGCTTCTCACTCCACTATCGAGCTGCCAAAAGGTATGCCGGGCGAAATGCTATCTCACTTCACCCGTACCCGTATCCTGAATAAGCCGCTGAACATGCAGCTGTTGGGTGATGCACAGCCACACGAACGTCGTGAGCGTCCAGCTGGCGGTAACGGTGGTGAGCAGCGTCGTGGCGGTCCTCGTTCCGCCGGTGGCGAACGTCGTGATGGCGCAGGTGCTCCTCCTCGTCGTTCATTCGGCAGCGATCGTGCTCCAGCCGGTAATGGCGGTGGCGAACGTCGTGGTAGCCGTGATGGTCAGCGTTCAGCTGCACCACGTCGTGATGATGCCGCTGCACCAGCAGCAGCAGCAGCGCCAGCGCGTCGTCGTTTCGGTGATGCATAAGTCTTAGTCATCTCTGATGATTAAACGTAAAAAACCAGCCTTCGGGCTGGTTTTTTTATGTCTGCTATTTGTCGGATATCGGGCTATGTCAGTGCTAACATCGTGAAAAGCTTATTTTTATAATAAGTATTATCAACTATGACATAGTATTTTTGGCAGCTACCAATATGTATTAATTAGTGCGGTAAAATACCCCTGCTTATATCATTTAATTGTAATTAGATATTTTGGTTGTATATTACTGCGCATCATAATTTCTCCACAATTGATAGCGAGTTTACATATATTTTATTTTGTGCTAAGAATAATTACAGTCTGCTGTGATAGATTTGTTTTGAAACGAAAAAAACAATGATTTGTTTATTGTAAGGACTTCAAAATGAAAGTTTATATTATTATTCCTCTCCTCTCTTTTATTCTTACCGCATGTTCAACCCCTGTCACCGCTCTGGATGATGAAGCACTTTGTGCCAAATTAGCCGAAGGTGAATACTTTAAAAATAACTGGATTTGGGATCCTACCTTTAAAGAGTACCAAGTGAGAAAACAGAAAGGGACTATCTCAGTAGAACAGTGTGACGCGGTAAGGGCAAAGAATATGGCTGCCTTTGCGCAAAAAGATGCCGAAGCGGAAGTACAGTCTGACTAGCCTGCCCAGTCTTTAGTGACTGGCCACAGATCGCTGTGCCGAAGCCTGGATGATTAAAGGGAAATCCTACTTATATTGCGAGGGTGATTAACGATCACGCTATAAAACAAAATAAATACTCAAGCTAGCAGGATAGCCCAATAATAAATCCGGCTGTCCGCTCTCTATTTTATTATCGGTGACGTTGGTCATCTCATTTTCTATCCATTTAATCCTATGGGTAAAAAATTAGAGTGGAGTGAGACCAGCAGAAAACTGGTACGGTTTAATTTCGTGGCTAGACTAATATAAAATATTTGCTGGGTTATTTTGATGGTTAAAAGTAAAACCAGCCCTCGGGCTGGTTTTTTTAGTCTGCGGTTTATGAATTGCTAACGTTATTATAACGCTGAGTTGTGTATCAGCTCTTGCTGCAAACTGGCAATTATCTCAAAGGAGTGCAATCGTGCCTGATGATCAAATATCTGGCCATTGATCATCAACTCATCGGCCTGAGTTTCTCGCAACAGTGACTGTAGCCCATGGCGTACTTTGCTTTTGTCGCCAACGATGGATAAACGCAGCGCCTGATCGACCCCAAACTGTTCCGCTGGCGAACAAATCTTCTCCATATCTTCCACTGGCGGTGGCAACTGACCCGGTGTGCCACGGCGCAGACTGACAAACTGCTGCTGCATCGAGGTAAACAGGAAGCGTGCATCACGCTCCGTATCCGCAGCTACCACATTGACGCAGACGATGGCGTAAGGTTTTGACAGCTGTGCTGACGGCTTAAAGTTTTCCCGATACAGGGAGAGTGCCTGGAACAGCATGTCCGGTGCGAAGTGTGAGGCGAAGGCAAACGGCAGGCCCATGGCGGCGGCGAGTTGCGCACTGTACAGGCTTGAACCTAACAGCCACAGCGGCACATGTAAGCCCTGACCCGGCACCGCTTGCACCCCCTGTCCTGGTTGCACTTCAGCAAAGTAGTTTTGCAGCTCGCGTACATCAGATGGGAAATTATCAACTTCACCGGACAGATGGCGACGCAGTGCTATCATAGTGCGCTGATCACTGCCGGGCGCACGGCCAAGACCGAGATCGATACGATCAGGGTAGAGGGAGGCGAGGGTACCAAACTGCTCGGCAATCACCAGTGGTGAATGGTTTGGCAGCATGACACCACCAGAGCCTACGCGGATGGTGTTGGTACCGCCGGCAATATAGCCAATCAGGACCGAGGTTGCCGCACTGGCAATGCCCGTCATATTGTGGTGTTCGGCAAGCCAGTAGCGGTGATATCCCCATTTCTCGGCATGTTGCGCCAAATCCAATGAAGCATGGAAGGCATCCCGTGGGGTTTTACCCTGTGCTATCGGTGATAAATCGAGCACCGACAGGGGAGTTGTATTTTTATCAGTGATAGAAACATTATTATCAATCATAGAATCGTCCATCTTAACCTTGTGTCGAGTCGCTTGAAGGGCGAGTGCGTTTATCAACAAACGCATTGATTTTAAGAAATAAGCCAGTGTGACTGGTATTCATTTTCCGAATAGATGGCGTGGAATACACGTCACACACGCATAAGAGCATAATCGAAATAGCGGCTTTAAGAAGGGGAATAAATGCGGCCCAAGGGGGATGGCATTTTTACTGGGGAAGTAGCGGTAGAACTGACCCACACTGAGCGCAGATTGACTCGCTATTTCAGCCGTATTTTGATTGTGCTACTTCCCGCGCTGTTTGCTGGGGGTATTTCCCTCGATCCGGATTATCAGCGCCTTTGAGCAGGATTTATTCGGCAAGAAACGCAGTTTGTCTCATGCAGAGTTTGAAACCTATCTGGCCACCGAAGAGGCGGCGAAAACTACCCGCATTACGCTGATTGCCGACACGGCGACGGCGTGGGTGACACTGGCGGCTGACCAGAATCAATTGGCGCTGGCGGAAGTGACACTGAAAGTGCGGAGCCAGTCGGTCACTCTTCACTCATTTGTCTAGTTGATTACTCTGCTTTTTAGCTTAATAACTTATTTATAAAACATTTAATGCTGTTTCAAGCCCTTTTTACTGAGGTGGATGTGACGGTATCGGCAAATCTTCTATTAACCTTTTAATTTAAGTGGTTAATCAATATTGATGGCCGTCACGCATTTCCTGTCGGAAGAGTAAGAAATAACTGTGCTGAAATGCTGGCCTTATTAATATATTTGTTATTTATCAATATGTTATTTTGTCACTTGATGTTTTTCGAAATAATATACTGCAATGTGATTATTTTTGTAGATGAAAATTCAGGATAAGACTCTTTTGGTAGAATAAATTTCTATTGCGACCCACCAAAAACAGTAAAGTTAAAAAAACATTCTCTATTTCTCAGCGTAATATAGCCGAAAAATAAGAACACCTGCCCCTGCTATTTATTGGCAATAAGATAAATAGCGGATAACTCGCTCTGTACATTTTTATAACAATAAAACCTACTTATCAGCGATTAAGGCGAGACCTATTATGGAAACGGCAAAAATAAGTGAGAGTGTCATATTAATTGACTCTCCAGCAGCAAAGAATGCCAATATGAGCGAAAGAGAGTGGCGTGAAGCCATTAAATTCGACAGTACAGATTTTGGCTGGGTAATAATGAGTATTGGCATGGCTATCGGCGCGGGTATTGTTTTTTTACCTGTGCAGGTGGGCTTAATGGGATTATGGGTGTTTTTACTCTCCTCTATTATTGGCTATCCCGCCATGTATCTTTTTCAGCGCCTCTTCATTAATACATTGGCAGAATCACCAGAGTGTAAAGATTACCCGAGTGTTATTAGTGGTTATTTAGGCAAAAACTGGGGGATCGTGTTAGGCGCACTCTATTTTATTATGCTGGTGATCTGGATGTTTGTTTATTCCACCGCCATCACCAATGACAGTGCCTCCTATTTACAAACCTTTGGCGTGACTGAAGGGTTGCTATCGGATAATCCATTCTATGGTTTAGTACTGATTTGTGTATTGGTGGCGATATCCTCCCGTGGTGAGAAATTGCTGTTCAAACTGTCGAGCTTTATGGTGATAACCAAGCTGTTAGTGGTGGCTGCCCTAGGGGTGTCGATGGTCGGGATGTGGCACTTGTACAATGTTGGCATGCTGCCACCAGCGGGCTTGCTAATCAAAAATGCGATAATCACACTGCCGTTTACCCTAACGTCAATTCTGTTTATTCAGACACTCAGTCCGATGGTTATTTCATACCGAGCAAAAGAGAAATCACTGGAAGTTGCCCGCCATAAAGCCTTACGGGCGATGAATATCGCCTTTGGTATCTTATTCTGTACGGTCTTTTTCTATGCCGTCTCCTTTACGCTGGCAATGGGTCACGATGAAGCGGTTAAAGCCTATGAGCAGAATATTTCCGCTCTGGCGATTGCGGCGAAATTTTTCCCCGGCGGCTGGGCGACAGTGGTCAGTGTTATTTTAAATATCTTTGCCGTGATGACCGCCTTCTTTGGTGTTTATTTAGGCTTTCGTGAGGCCACACAAGGAATTGTGCTTAATATTCTGCGCCGCATGATGCCAGTCGAAAATATCAATGAGCGCTGGGTGCAAAACGGTATTATGGTGTTTGCCGTATTATTAGCTTGGGGAGCGATTATATTAAACGCGCCGGTATTAAGTTTCACCTCTATTTGTAGCCCAATATTCGGCATGGTGGGCTGTTTGATTCCAGCTTATTTAGTCTACAAAGTGCCAGCGCTACATAAATATAAAGGACTCTCCCTGACAATTATTATCATTACCGGTGTTTTACTCTGTATCTCCCCATTCCTGGCATTCTCCTGAAATAACGGCATCTGACATTACCTGCTGTAAATGTTTGAAGGTATTATTATGAATAGCACAACTGATTCTGCTGTATGGGGCGCGTTTATCCGCGTCGTTCAACGAGATGTGCAACCCGCGGTAGGCTGTACTGAACCGATCGCGCTGGCACTGGCTTCGGCAATAGCGGCCTCTTATCTGCCCGGTCAAGCTGAGCGCATTGAAGCGCGGGTTTCACCTAACTTAATGAAAAATGGGATGGGTGTGACCGTGCCCGGCACCGGTATGGTTGGCCTGCCTATCGCCGCTGCCGTGGGGGCGTTAGGGGGGGATCCTGAGGGGGGATTGGCGGTGTTGAAAAACCTGAGTCAACAGCAGGTGGCAGAAGCTAAATCTATGCTGGCAAGGGGGGATGTGCGGGTAGAGATGCACTCTGGTAATGAGATTCTGTTTGCCGAAGCTAAGGTGCATCAGGGCTCTCAATGGGCATGTGTGACCATCGCCGGGGGGCATACCCAAGTGATGAAGGTCGTCGTCAATGGCAATATTCTGTTTGAAGTTGCACAGGATAGCTCGCAGGAGCAAGTGGCTTGCGGCCCTCATGAGTGTCTGAAGCAGGCCACTGCTCGGCAGGTCTACCAGTTTGCCACCGAAGTGCCGTTTGAGCAGATTGCCTTTATTTTGCAGGCCGCCAAGCTGAACGGCGCATTATCCCAAGAGGGGCTGAGCGGCAACTATGGGCTACATATCGGCACCTCACTGATGCGCCAGCGCGAACGAGGCCTGTTAGTGAAGGATTTACTGTCGGATATTATGATCCGTTCAGCGGCGGCGTCGGATGCTCGCATGGGCGGAGCGATGCTGCCCGCCATGAGTAACTCCGGTTCTGGTAATCAGGGTATTGCTGCCACCCTGCCGGTGCTAGTGGTGGCCGAGTATTTGGGGGCTGATGAGGAGGCGTTGGCGCGGGCGCTGATCCTCTCCCATTTGATGGCGATTTATATCCACAGCCAGTTACCGACACTCTCTGCTTTATGTGCTGCTACCACGGCGGCCATGGGCGCGGCGGCAGGGATGGCCTGGTTATTTGAGCCGCGCTATGAGCCGATAGCACTGGCGATTGGCAGCATGATTGGCGATATCAGCGGGATTATCTGTGATGGTGCCGCCAACAGCTGCGCAATGAAAGTCTCCACCAGTGTCAGTGCGGCTTATAAAGCGGTGCTGATGGCGTTAGACAGCAGTGGTGTTACTGGAAATGAGGGGATCGTAGCGCATGATGTTGATCAGTCGATTGCCAATCTGTGTGCATTAGCTTGTGGCGCGATGCGGCAAACAGATCGTCAGATCATTGAGATCATGGCCCAAAAATGCCGTTGTGATTGAGTATCAGCTGTGGTGATCAAAAACAAATAGCCTAAATAACAGGGGGAGCCAGTGTGCTCCCCATTTATAGGCACTTAAGGGGCTAGGAGACCAGTTCCAGCCCGGCAAGCCGCCGCCAATAGCCGTTGCAATCCGCTTTATTCGTCAACGTCAGCGGTACCAGACCCTGCTCGTTAGCCCGGAATTGATCGATAACATCCAGTGTCTCAATACCTTGTGGCGAAAGACGAATGATATCCACCAACCCCTGCATAGAGATCAGATCATTACCGAGGTTATAGCAGTAACCACTCTGCGTCTGAATACCGTTTAGGATGAAGACCTGCTGGTCCTCCTGCGACAACACCTTGCGCCCCTGTGGGTACTTAATGCAGCAGGTTTCGCACTCATCTTTGGCGCGGTCTTCTGAGCGGGCGGTAAAGCAGCGGGCAGAGTACGCCAGCGGCAGATGGCCATAACTCAACACCTCCACCTCAAACTGATGACGAAAACCCAGCTCTTCGCACTGCTGCAAAACATTGCTCAGCCAGTCGCGGGAAAGCTCCACCGGCATACACCAGCGCATCATGCCCTGACGATGCAAAATCCGCAGAGTATAGGCGTTGTAGCAGTTCAGGGCGTGACCCGCGACAAAAGGCAGGCCGCGTTCAGCTGCCATATTCACCGCACCCAAATCATTCGCTTCCAGCAGGAACTCGCCGTTCTCCACATAGCGCTTCAATTCATTCAGTTCGGACGGGGCCTGTAACAGCGCCAATGTGGAAATCACCACCTGCTTGCCGCTGGCGGCGACCTCCTTGGCTAAGGCCAGCCAGTCGCCCACTCTCATTTCACGGCGCTTGGTACAAACATTCTCGCCCAGATAAATAATGTCGGCGCTGCTATTGGTTGCTGCCTGATAGAAGGTTTCAATATCCGTTTTTGGCCAGTAATAGAGCACTGCGCCTAAGGCGTACTTCATATTTCCTCCGGCTACTGCCACTTGCGATGATAAGCGCCCAGCGTGGTCTGGGTCCCTTCGGACATTGCGCCCAGTTGTTCCATCCACTCCGCTTTAGCGGTAAATTGCGCTGGATTGGCCTGATAGCGGTCAATCGCTTGTCGCCAGACTTTGGCAACCTGACTGACATAAGCGGGGCTGCGCTGGCGGCCTTCAATTTTCACCGAGGCAATATTCGCGGCAAATAATTCTGGCAACAGCTCAAGGGTATTCAGGCTGGTCGGCTCCTCCAGCGCATGGTAGCGCTGACCATCCACCCGATAGCGCCCTTTGCACAGCGTGGGATAACCGGCGTTTTCATTGTCGTCATAACGGTCGATCAGCACCTCATTGAGGCGTGACTCCATCCCTTGTGGCGTCTGCTGCCAACGGACAAAGCGCGCGGGTGAGCAGGCACCGACGGTATTGGGTGATTCACCCGTCAAATAGGACGAGAGATAACAGCGGCCTTCCGCCATAATGCACAGGCTACCAAAGGCGAAGACTTCCAGCGGCACCGGGCTGGTACGTGATAGCTGTTTCACCTGATGCATTGACAGTACGCGCGGTAGAACCACCCGCGCCACATCGAAATGGCGCTGATAAAAGCGGATGGCCTCATCGTTAGTCGCCGAGGCTTGCACCGAGACATGACGCTCCACGTTGGGATAACGTTCGGCGGCATACTCCAACATGGCGAGATCCGCTAAAATCAGGGCGTCAGCCCCAAGTTGCGCCGCCATATCCACGGCCCGCTGCCAACGGGAGTAGCCGTCAGGGTGAGCAAAAGTGTTGATGGCGATATGCAATTTACGCTTACGGCTATGAACGTAGTTAACGGCTTCCTGTAGCTTTTTATCGGTGAAATTAAGGCCAGCAAAATGGCGGGCGTTAGTATCATCTTTCAAGCCGATATACACCGCGTCGGCACCATTATCGATTGCGGCTTTTAATGCGGGTAAATTGCCGGCAGGACAAAGCAGCTCCATAGAATTTTCCCCATCCGAAGATGATATTCGTATTTTATCGAGTGGCGATTTTAGTTAACCTACTTTGAACTGACCTTGATGTAAGGCAGTTTCTTTCGCATTGGTGGCATTCTTCTGATATTTAGCCAAGTTCTGATGCCAATTTTATTGATTTAACGCGCTTTCCGATTTTGCCAATGTGGCAAAATAAACGTCATTATCGAGATCTAAAACCAAAGTCATTGGTGTTGCAGCTAACATCCCTGCGGCGTCAAGGACGAGGGTATATCACCAAATAAGGAGTCCAGCCTGTGTTGGGAGAACTACGAGCACGTCTTGTGCGTCAAGGGCCTGCGCTGTTGCGGGGGCCGCTAAAGTTGACACCATTTGCCTTACAGCGGCAGGTCATAGAGCAAGTTCTGGGGTGGCAATTCCGCCAGGCATTGTTGGACGGCGATCTGGCGTTTCTGGAGTCCCGCTGGTTAAAAATTGAAGTGCGCGATCTCGCGTTGCAATGGTTTATGACGGTAGAAAACGGTAGGCTGGTGGTGAGCCAACAGGCTGAAGCGGATGTGAGCTTTAGTGGTGATGCCAACGATCTGATTTTGATCGCTGCCCGTAAAGAAGATCCGGATACGCTATTTTTCCAGCGCCGGTTACGAATTGAAGGGGATACCGAATTGGGCTTGTATGTGAAAAATCTGATGGATGCCATTGAGTTGGAATCCATGCCAACCCTGCTGCGAGTGGGCCTGCAACAACTGGCAGAATTTATTGAGGCGGGTCAGCAAGAGGGTGCGGCAAGTGCTTCCCGCACATTAGCATCATGTTGATCAGGGTAGAAATTCCGGTGGATGCACCGGGGATCGACACGCTATTACGCCACTCATTTGAGAGCAATGACGAAGCAGAGCTGGTGCAGCAACTGCGCGAAGATGGCTTGCTGACGCTGGGGATTGTGGCGACGGATGACGAAGGCGGAGTGGTCGGTTATGCGGCATTCAGCCCGGTCGAAGTTGGCGGTGAAGATCGTCAATGGGTCGCGCTGGCACCACTGGCAGTGGATGAGAGTCTGCGTCGGCAAGGTTTGGCTGAAAAGCTGGTATATGAGGGACTCGATTCGCTTAATGAGTTCGGCTATGCCGCTGTCGTGGTGTTGGGTGATCCTGCCTACTATCAGCGCTTCGGTTTTGTTCCGGCTGCCCGTCACCAATTGACTTGCCGCTGGCCTGGCACCGAAGAGGCTTTTCAGGTTTATGCTTTGGCGGAAGATGCCCTGGCTGATGCTGATGGCGAAGTGGTATTCTCTGCCCCGTTCAGTCGGTTCTAACCGTTAACGCCTGATCGCCCACGCTGTTATCGCTAAGCATGGCTATCAGTGAAGGAGGCTGGCTCATCACCAGCTTCTCTTTTTGCGGTTTACTGAGCTGTTTCACCCGATATTCCAGCTTCAATGCTGTCGAGCGATCCCCTGCTTCACATTGAAATACCAGCGTTAACTCGCCTTTCCCTCGCAGCGCTTTTGCCCCTTTCCCGCTCTGATGTTGTGCCAACCGCCGTGCAACATCGGTGGTAATGCCGGTATACAGCATGCCGGAGGCGGTGCGCAGCAGATAGAGATACCAAAGGCTATCCGTCATAATCTTCTTCCAGTCCGGGGGTAGCGGTTTGGAACATTATTACCGGAATTGCGGGCCGTATCCTGACTTTTTTATCTGCTGGCACCTGATCCTGCTAAATCAACGTACTGATTATTTTGTTTTTACTGATTATTTAGTCTTTGCTGCAAATTCAAAGCGTGGTGAAACCAAACCGTACAGTGTCCAGCCGAGGAAGGTCACAATCGCCCCCCACGTCATGGCTTCCTGACCTGAGCTATAGAGTGCATAGAAGCTGTACATCGCGCCGATAAAGGCAATGATATTTGCTTTGCGGGCCTTCGCCGGTGCGACATTGGCGGTTTTCTGAATAATCACCAGTGCGGCCATCGACAGAATATAAGGGATAATATTGGTGACTACCGCCAGATTGACCAGCACGTTGAACTGCTTGTTCAGCGACGGGCTAATGGTCATCAGCGACAACACACTCTGGATGATAACAATGGTCAACATCCCTTTGACTGGTGCATCTGCTTTACTGACTTTAGAGAAGATTTTCGGGAAGAAGCCTTCATCGGCAGAGGATTTGAACACCTGAGCGATGGTGAACTGCCAGCCGAGCAGTGAACCCACACAGGACATAATCATCAATGCCATGATGATTTTCCCGACTGCTGGGGTGAACATATAAGCGAACGCCAGACCAAACGGCGCGGTAGAGTTAGCCAGATCCATATTCGGCACAATACCGGCAATCACGTTGGTTGAGATGATATAGATAACCGCTGCACCTAAAGTCCCACCCAATACGGCGATCGGAACATTACGTTCAGGGTTTTCTACTGCATCGGTATTCGCACAAGCAGATTCCAGGCCCAAGAAAGCCCACAGTGTCATTGAGATAGAAGATCCAATAGCTTCAAAGGTTGGCACGCCATGTGGATTCCACGCCGCCATATAGGCTGAGCCGCTAAACCAGAACCAGCCAACAATAGAGATACCCACTACTGGGATAATTACCCCCCAGATAGTCACACTACTGATTTGACCGGTAATACGTGCGCCACCAAAGTTAGCCACGGTAGCCAGCCACAGAACACCGATGGTCGCGATACAGATACCCAGTGGTGTCAGCGTTGCACCCAGTAATTCGGTCCCATAACCCACGGCTGAAATGGCAATGGCGATATTGGCAATCAGCAGTGAAGCACCATAGGTATAGTTAGCCATAAAGTTGCCGGACTTACCGAAAGCATACTCTGCATAACCCCCCATCCCACCTGATTTACGACTGAACATACCGCACTGGGCGAAGGCATAGGCCAGCGCCATAGAACCTACTGCGGTGACTAACCATGAAACGATAGAAATCGTCCCAACTTCGGCGAGTTTGGTTGGCAGCATAATTATGCCAGACCCCATCATATTGACGGCGGTCAGAATAGTCAGCTGTACGACTCCCATCTTATTATTTGTTTTACTCATTTTTATTATCTCTTTTTTAATTTCAGAGACTGCGGGAATAAGTTATCCCCGCAGATTGAGCGATAGTTGGTGTTGTAGAAATAAAAAATCATCTCATTTTATTGATTGTTTCATCATATAACCGTATGCGCGGTTCCATCCGTCTTCATCGACTTGCAAATAAACACCTTGTAATTCAGGTGCGAAACCTGGCAGCAAGTTAATACTCTCTTCTAATGCCAGGAAATAACGTTGGGCTGCGCCGCCCCAAACTTCACCAGGGACCACACACAATACTCCCGGTGGGTAAGGAAGCGCACCTTCAGCGGCAATTCGACCTTCTGCTTTACACAGTGGCACTAATTCAGCATGACCACGGACGAATTCAATATTGGCATCTTGTGGATTCATCATGACTTTAGGGAAATACTGTTTACGGAACATCTCTTTTTGCAGCTGCTTAACATCATAGCTGACATAAAGATCATGCATTTCCTGACATAATTTACCGATGGTATAACCTTTGTAGCGAGTTTCATTATTGCGATACACGGTCGGTAATACATCGCTTAACATGGCGTCTTCTTCAATGAAACGTTCGAATCGAGCAATTTGCGCGACCAGATGTTGCATTTTCGCCAAGTCTTCTGCTGGCGTTAATAAGAACAAAATTGAATTCAAATCGCATTTTTCAGGCACGATACCATTTTCGCGCAAGAAATTAGCCAGAATAGTGGCAGGAATACCTGATGCAGTATATTCGCCAGTATTAGTATCAATCCCTGGTGTAGTTAATAGCAGTTTGCATGGATCGACAAAGTATTGTGACGCTTCATAACCTTCAAACGCATGCCATTTTTCGCCGGGAATAAAGTTAAAGAAACGCAAATCCTGTGCCATAGCTTCGGTGTCATATTGCTGCCAAGGCTTGCCGTCAACTTCGACCGGAACAAAAGGCTTAATCATGTTGCAGGTATTTAAAATCATTTTACGTGCTTCAATACCGGTCTTAACACAATCCAGCCACATACGTTGACCACTTTTCCCTTCATGCATTTTTGCGTTGACATCTAATGCAGCAAATAACGGATAGAATGGGCTGGTGGAGGCGTGCAGCATAAAAGCGTTATTAAAGCGTTTGTGGTTGCAGTAGCGATCCTGGCCTTTAATGTGTTTATCTTTCTTATGAATCTGCGAGGTTTGTGAGAAGCCCGCTTGTTGTTTATGGACTGACTGGGTAACGATAATACCGGGATCGTTTTCATTCAGTTCAAGTAATAATGGTGAACAATCCTTCATCATCGGAATAAATTGTTCGTAGCCCACCCAAGCGGAGTCAAACAGAATATAGTCGCAAAGGTGACCAATCTTATCCACGACCTGACGAGCGTTATAAATGGTGCCGTCATAGGTGCCCAGTTGGATAATTGCCAGGCGGAATGGACGTGCTTCGTTAGCGCGTTCAGGCGCTACGCTACGTATTTGTTCGCGCAGGTATTTCTCTTCAAAACAGTGGGCGTCAATCCCACCGATAAAACCAAACGGGTTACGGGCAGTTTCCAGATATACCGGTGTTGCACCCGCTTGAATCAGGGCGCCATGGTGGTTGGATTTATGGTTATTACGGTCAAACAGTACCAGATCGCCACGTGCCAACAGCGCATTGGTTGCCACTTTATTTGAGGCAGATGTCCCATTCAGGACGAAATAAGTTTTGTCGGCATTAAAGACTTTCGCTGCATGTTTTTGTGCATCACAAGGTGCGCCTTCGTGAATAAGCAAGTCACCTAATTTGACGTCAGCATTACACATGTCAGAGCGGAAAATAGTTTCTCCGTAGAAGTCAAAGAATTGGCGACCCGCTGGATGTTTACGGAAGAATTGCCCCCCCTGATGCCCTGGGCAAGCAAAGGTCGAGTTCCCCATTTCAACATATTTTTTTAATGTACTGAAGAATGGGGGCAGCAGATCTTTTTCATATTTTTCTGCCGCTGATTCCAGTTGTTTACCATAAAAATCAGTGTTGTCACCGCAGAGTTCAAATACCCCATTTAATGAGGGTAATACATCGGAATTGAGTTCTTCTTCACAGCAAACCGCCGCAAAAATCGGGATTTCTAGTCCTAAGGCATGAATGCTATCAATGACACCATTATTAATGTCTTGGACTGAAAGCACGACCGCCGCAACATCGGTAAAATCTGTGTGTAAAACATCCACAACTTCGCGCTGAGATTCAAAGCAGGGTATAGCCGAAGTACTTGCCGCAATATTTAATTTTTTCATTATAGATTCTCTTTTATTTTATTTAGGGTATATAAACCCGTCCAACATTTTTGCAAATTGGATTCAGTCGTTTAATAAATTCGATGTATAGCAGGCCGTATCAATGAAATAATGTTCATTGATATTTTTTCTGCTTTAGCTCTTTTCTGCGAAACACAACGGCTGAATCTCAGGCGCAGTGATCCTTATGTCATTTGGCATTAATGACAGAGGTGACATTAAATTTTCACGGGATAGCTATGTTTCTGCTGGAAGATAATTAACACTGGGTCTCTATCGGCTAAGTAATAGCATCACTTGCGCTGATAGCAATAAGAATAAAACCGAGCATTAGCATCTTCTGAGAACGCAGACAATAGTTAACATTACGCAAAGTTCAGAAAATCACTTTTCGTATCTGTCAAATATTGCGCATAGACAATGACTATCCAATAAAAACGGATGTCATCGCAAGAGGGGTATTATCTAAAATGGAAATAGGAAAAGCTAAAATAACTACGGTGTGCCGGCATCATTAAATGCGTGGTCCGCCTTATATGCGCCATTTTCTTGTTGTTATTTTCCATTTGCGTAAGATCTCTGTTTTTTTAAACAAATTTTGGTTTTAAACAAGGTTTTCGTTTTAAGTAAGATTGACAAAAAACGAGCTGATGGCGGCTATTTTAGTCATAACACTTATTCATTCTGTGACGCACGTCATGTTTTTATTCTATTTTAAAATGCACTTTGACTAAAAAATGAATAAATAATCGATTTTATTCGTTTTAAACGGTTTTTATTCAAAACTGTACTGTATGTTATGCAAAACAGTAGGGCTATATTTAACACGCAGGATACATTGGCTGGCTTATTATTATCCAACATACGTAATGAGAGCGGGTTCTTAATATATTTTGTATTTTATTTGTTAATCCATAATTATTTGTTACAGACTCAGTTATACGCAAATTTTGCATATAAATTCATAATCATCTTATGCAGTAAATGTTAGCTAAATCACGTTATCAGGCACTTTCTCGCCAGTGACCCTATTCTTAGGGAGGATATGCTGGGAATGCTCCCCTCATTAGCGATAAGTACGGGGAAAGTGGGGCAATGGCTGCCCCGACATGGATAACGTTAACTGAATAGCGGTAGGCTATTGCGGGTAAAAGGAATTTTCACCTGTATAACCTGCTGCTGACGGGTTAATTCGAGAGAGAATATCTCGCCATCATTCTCCACCCTGACCTGCAATAGTGGGTCGTGATCATTCAAATCAAAGACGCACGCCACCTGTGCTTCCAGCTGGCAGTTACGCAAAATCAGGTAGCTGATATCACGCACTGATGGATTTGCCGGTGCCAATCCTTGGAAAAGCATAGCATCGGCGGCTAACCAAAGTGAGAGTGGGCGAGCGGCCGTCTGATACTGACACTGGAGCACGCCGTTCAATGGTTGGGCAGTGACTTGATGCAAGTATTGCATTGGCCCGTGGTCACTCAAAGTCACAGGTTCACCCAAGCGCTCTGTTGCCATACCATCAAGATGCAGTGCCCAGTCCCACTGCTGTTGATGTGGATTGATAATGCTGCTGAGATCGATGATGGCATCATCCAGCCACAAAATACGGCGGCGGAATTTGACATCACGATAAGCTTCGCAATCCCATTGGATGCGGGTATGGCTATCCAGCTCTGGCGCTTTTTGACTCCAATCCACCTCGGTGTCCAGCCAACTGAAAACCGCCGATTGATGCCAGTTATGAATAATCGGTACCGCTGGAGGTTGATTCGTCTGGTTGATACTGAGCGTATTGTGGGTTGAGCTATTTTTGTAGTAGCCATAATGCAACTGTGCACCATAGCCCGTGGTGCCTAAATCGGGCAGGATCTCTTGCCCTTGCTCAAACAGGATTAAGTTCAGCCGATCATAGTGATCATGCTCACCACCATAGGGGCTGTGTTTTACCAGCAGTGCCCGACCGGATTGTGGCTGACGCAAGATGGTTAATCCGCAGTCCGGTGCATGGAGTGTATCCGTCGGGATGACATCAATGATCTGTGGTGGTAACTGGTCAACGCCATACAGCAGCGCATCCAGATTTAGGCGCGGTTGTTGGCGATAAATATGTTGCAGGGCTGCGGCATATTCATCATAGCCATAAATCTTGAAAGCAAATTCATATAAATGTGTATGGTTGAGCTGCTCCTGTCCGGCGGTGCAATCATTTATTCGGGGGAATGTACCATCTGGCATCAACAGTTTGAGTGGGAAGCTGAGCATGTCGCGGTAATAGGGGAGAGCCAACAAGCTGTAGCGACTGCCTGCGGCCAGTTTTTCAAATGACCAGAAGCCTTGTAACGCATAAAAATGGTAATGCACCGAGCCTTCAAACCACATTCCTTCACTGAATAGCCCGTGCTCTAACTGATAGCGCAGACCATAATCGGCATTCACCGCAGACTCAATATAGTGCTCATCGTCGAGGATTAAGCCAATGACGGCGATAGCACTGTTGATTTTCACTTCATGGTTATGTAACTGGCGGGTACGGTGTTGCATCAGAAAATCCGCGCCCTCCCGCAATAACCGCCCGGCGATGCAGTCGCGTTGCTCCTGACTGAGGGCATCGGCAATAAAATCATATCCCAGCGCGAAATCGAGTAGGCAATTCGCTTCACACAATGTCTGTGCATTGGCTTTGCCCGGTCCGTTGTACGGAATACCGCCGTGCACTTCATAGTCAGGATAGTAGCGGGCATAATCGATCAAAATATCCCGCACTTTATTGAAGTAGCCTATCTCTCCGGTCAGTTGCCACAGCAAGCCGAGCTGATTGCAGGCTTTGGCGTTCAGGCCGTTAAGCGCCCGCCACCAAGCGCCATCATAGGGTTCGCCGCTAAAGAGATGTGCATCTACCGGGCAGTGGTGCTGGGTGGGCGAGTCGCGATCCCACTCCAACTGCACACCGTGATCGGGGCAATAATAGTAGTGGTTCCAGGTGGCAATACCGGTGACAGGAACCAGGGTTTTTGAGTTCAAAACAACCTGATTACCTGCAATCAGCGTGGTGATAATCTCCGGCTGCTGCACGACCCGCTGGCGGATTTTAACCATCTGCCGATCCGTAAACTGCTTCATAGCTGATGTGTCCTCGACGATGCTTATTTTTTTGCGTTCAGGGGCTGTGTTATCGGGTAGAGCAGGATTTCAACAGCATCCGGGTATTTGGCCATCAGATATTGCGCTTTCTGTTGGAAATCAGGGTCTGTCGGGTAGGCACGAGCGGCGGTGATCATATTGACCAGTGCTTTTTTGTCCTGAACACCATCCAGATCTTTGTATGGCCAAACTTGGTCGGTATTGATAAAGCCCGCGACATATTGATAGCCTTTTTTGAGGCTATGTTCGTCGAGAGTGAAGTTCCAGATATCTTTGTCGGCGACTTCACCTAGTCGACCCAGTTTGTTGTAGGCTTCCAGATGGAAATTACTGTAGTGCCACGGACGAGTGCGCTCCAGCTCGGCATTTTGTCGCCCCTGCATATCAAAATGTGATGGGATGCGGCGCAGTTGCGTGATCTCCAGTCGTTTTTGAGCTGCTGCTTTTTGCTCGCTAAACAGGGCAAAAGAGGCGGCCTGCATATCAAAATAGGTGCCGTGATTATTGTGCCAATTGTCCTCTTCGAACCCGTTTTGGCTGGTGGTCATCCATTGATAAAAATCTTTATACCAGCCCTTAATTGCCTGGTAATCGGTATCCTTAAGTACATTCGCTGGTCTTATCAATTCAACCGCGTCAATGACATCTACCAGCGCCCGACTGTCGATTAAGCCAATGCCACGACCTTCATTGATGCCCGGAATAGCTTGGGCATATTGTAGATTCGGGTTCATTCGGGTATCGGGATTGACGAACCAATTGACCAATTGGTCGCGCGCTTTTTCGGCATACTCAGGCTTGCCAGTAAAGCTATAGGCTAATGCCAGATAATAGACGTCGTCACTGAAGCTGTTCATGCGTTTTTTATCTGTTGCGTCACTATTGGCATCCGGATTTGTTTCCCCGTCTTTACGCAAATAAGGCATGCCATCTTTCTTGCTTGGGTCTGGCCACCAATAAGGCGGGAAGCTGTAATAGTCGTGTTTATCACCACTGGCGGCCAGCAAGTTTTTATCCATCACCGAGTACAGGGGTTTTCCCAGCGCTTTGTCAGCCTTAGCTATAAGATTTTTATAAGATTTTTCATATAGAGGGTTGTTTTGCTTAACCTGGGCAATGCTGTAATTGATATCATCCATTTTCAATAATAGTGGATGGCTCTCAGCGGCATAAATAAAAGGTGAAGCCCCCATGAGAATAGCCAATAATAGATTTTTCTTCCCCGGTATGTTCATCATTACTTTCCTTATTCTTGATGGTTTACATTAATAAAAATAAAGTCACGGAGTTGGGGAGATGTATCCCCCTATTTTTTAAAAATAGAATTACACCTAATAATAAAAAGGTTATGCAATCTGTAGCCCACTTGTTTTATAAAAAGTACGCGGTTCCATTTCAGATGGATTTGAATTCTAGGGTAAAGTTTCGGGGTTTTTGTGACTCAAGTCTATATTATAAATTCTCTATGAATAAATGACTTAAATTGTGAGCGCCATCAAATTAAAACTCTGTTTTAGACGATTTTTAGTCAATTTTAATCATTGTGTCATTTTTTTAATTTTTAAAATGAATATTTTAACTTATTGTTTTATATAAAAAATATTGCTTTTACGTTTTTTTCAATCATTTTCCAAGTGTGATCTCAAGCAGAAATTTAAAAATGGAATTAAGTTTTATTTTTTATGGTGTGGTTTTTTGCTTTGCTCTGAGTTCTAATGTTATCGAGTGTTTCGTGATTTTATTCTGCTATTTAACCTTCTGGGTAAATCCGTAAAAATTAGATTTCAACGAGGACGCTGAGATGAAGAAAAAAATGATAATGTCAAAAGTAAAAATAAAATCTTTGCTGTTGTTAACTTATTTAGCCATGGGAGTCCCGTCTCTCCACGCAGCAGAAACATTACAGGTATGGATTCGCGCCAGTAATGATTCCAAGAATATTTATAAAACAGAAGCTGAAACTTTTGAGAAGAAAACCGGTATCAAAATTGAATATTTCAATGCGACGACCGATTTTGAGCAGCGCCTGGCACGAGCCGCCGCGGGTAATGCGCTGCCGGACCTCATTTTCAATGATGCAGTGGCCATTGGGCAGTTTGTCCAACTGGATATTGTTGAACAGATTGAGCCGAAAAATATCATTGGTGGAGAGGATATCTTCGATACCGCTTGGAAGAGCGCCCAATATATTGATGGTAAATATTATGGTGTACCGACCTCAGCCCAAACCTTTGCCCTGTTCGTGCGCAAAGATTGGCGGGAAAAGCTGGGCCTAGATCAGCCGAAAAATTGGCAAGATATCGCCACACTGGCAAAAGCTTTTACCTTTAATGACCCCGATGGTAACGGCAAGAGTGACACCTATGGCTTTATTCTGCCGGGTTCAACCACTCGCGGCTATGCCAGTTGGTTTATCAGTTCCTATCTCTGGCAAGCCGGTGGTGACTTCATTCGTCCAGCGGGTGAGGGCAAATTTAAAGCCTCACTGGAGGAGCCAGCCGCCACTGAAACCCTGAGTTTCATGCGTGGCATGGTGTGTGACAAAACGGTACAGCCGGGTGCTATTAACGCCACCACGGCGGATGCCATCCCTTCATTCCGTTCTGGCCAAAGCGGCATGTTCTTCTCCGGCCCGTATCACATTGCTCTATTCGATAAAGATCCCGGTAAAGACGCTTTTGAAGTGATCCCGCCACCAACGGGACCCAAAGGGCAGGCAACTCTGGCTGAAGGCACCACGGTATTTATGATGAAGAGCAGCAAGAAAAAAGAAGCGGCACAGAAATTCATCGAATTTATGATCTCACCAGAAGGGCAGCAAATTGGCATGGGGATGGGCAGCAATAATATGCCGGTCGTGCGCTTATCGATTAACAAGCAAGTGGATACCAAAGCGGTTTATAACGACCCGCGCTGGGCGATGTTTGCTGATCTGTATGCCGAACATGGCCGCTATATTCCGCAAGTGCCTAACTGGACACCAATTCGTCAAGTGACGGCTGAAGGCTTCAACCGCATCCTGGCCAATTGTGACAGTGATATCCCTGCTGAATTAAAAGCCGTGAATCAGAAGGTGAATGATGAGCTGGCTAAACAGAATGTCTTAGGGCAGTGAGTAAACCATGATAACGCTAACCCCCCGACTAAAACGTAATCTGGTTCCGTGGCTGTTCCTGGCCCCGGCACTGGTCATCTTCACCTGGTTTAAATTCATCCCGATGCTACAAGGGTTGGTGATGAGTTTTTACAAGGTCAACTTTAACCAGCCAAATGAGTGGGTCGGGTTTGACAACTTTTCCCGCGCCATGGGCGATGAAGCGCTGCACTCGGCGGTTTTCAATACTCTGTTATATGTGGTGGTCACCATGGTGGTGGCCGCTTTTATCGCCTTCTTTCTGGCAATGTTGCTGGAAGGGCCAGCGCGGCATCTCCGCTTTATCCGTACCGCTATCTTCCTGCCTGCGGTCACCAGTGCGGCGATCGTCGCCGAAATGTGGCGAATTCTGTTTAACCCGACCAGCAATGGCGTGGTGAACCACATTCTGTCGTGGTTCAGTATCGAAGCTCAGGGGTTTCTGGCGGATACCGATCAAGCGCTGTGGACGGTCATGCTGCTGCATATCTGGAAAGCGGTGCCCTACAACATGGTGATCTTTATCGCCGGATTGGTCGGGATTAGCCGCGATTTATATGACGCGTCGAATGTGGATGGGGCCAACTGGTGGAACCGCCTGCGTTATGTGACCTTGCCGGGCATGATCCCCGCACTTTCTGTGGTGTTGATGCTCTCCTTTATCCGTGGCTTCCGCGTGTTTGCCGAAGTGTATGCCACCACTGGCGGCGGCCCGTCTAATGCGACGGAGATGATCATGACCCATATCTACAAACTGGGCTTTGAACAGTTTGACTATGGCTATGCGTCAGCGGTCTCCTTCCTGTTATTCGCCTTCACGGTGGTCTTGACGATTTGTCATCTCACCTTGAAAAAACGCATCGCCCGTTACTAACCCGAGCCGGAGACTGGTAATGAAAAGTAAAAGTTGGAACAGCATCGGCCGCTGGATAATTTATGGTCTGCTACTGGTGGTGTTCGTTGGCCCGTACTGGGGCATTATTGCGACCGCATTCAGCGGTGCGCCAGTCAAGCCAGGCGAGTTGCTGGCGTGGCCCAATCAGTTCTCATGGGATAACTTTATCTTCGCCTGGATGGATATTGGCGTCTGGCAATATCTGCTGAACTCGATCATCGTGGTGTTCTTTGGCACGGTGTTGCAGGTCTCCGTCAGTGCGCTGGCGGCCTATGCGCTGGCGCGTAAAAAGTTTGTCGGGGTCTCTCTCACCAGCCTGGTTATTCTGTCGACCATGATGCTGCCGGAAGAGGTGATCGCTATCCCGCTCTATATGATCATCAATTGGCGACTGCCGGTGATCGACGCTTCGCTCTACAACAGCTATCTGGGCATGATTCTGCCGGTGGTGGGCTGGGCTTTTTCCATCTTTGTGCTGACCGAATTTATGGCGGCTATCCCGAAAGAGCTGGAAGAGGCGGCACGTATTGATGGTGCCAGTGAATGGCAAATCTTCTTCCATGTGATTCTGCCGCTGGTTAAGCCCGCACTGGGTACCGTCGTGACTTTCGGCTTCATCATGATTTGGGACCAATACCTGTTGCCACTGATTGTGGTGAATCAGGACAGTCTAAATACCATTCCGGTGATCCTCGGCACACTACGTACTGACGAGAGCATCACACCAAACATCTTTATTGCCATCACCCTGTTGGCGATGTTGCCGAGCATCATCGTGTATCTGGGTCTGCAAAAACATTTCAATCGCGGGATCATGTCTGGCGCGGTTAAAGGCTAGGGAGAAACAAAATGGGATCGGTTGTACTTAAAAATGTCTGTAAATCTTACGGTGACACCCATGTGATCCGCGATGTATCGCTGGAGATCCCTGACGGTGAATTCTGTGTGCTGGTCGGCCCGAGCGGCTGTGGAAAATCCACCTTACTGCGCATGATTGCCGGGCTAGAGGAGATCTCTGGCGGCACGGTTGGCATCAATGATATCGATGTCACTGACGTTGAACCCAAGATGCGCGACATCGCCATGGTGTTCCAAAGCTATGCCCTTTATCCGCAAATGACGGTGCGTGAGAACATGGGCTTTGCGTTGAAAATGGCCAAAATGTCCAAAGCGGAGATCAGCAAAAAGGTTGAATCCACCGCCGAGCTATTGGGCTTGCAGGCTTTGCTGGAACGCCTGCCAAAAGATCTCTCTGGCGGGCAGCGCCAGCGGGTTGCTATGGGCCGCGCCATCGTGCGCAACCCGCAAGTGTTTTTGTTCGACGAGCCCTTATCCAACCTGGATGCCAAATTGCGTACTCAGGTACGTGGTGAGATCCGCGAGCTGCATCAGCGACTGAAAACCACCTCAGTCTATGTGACCCACGATCAGATAGAAGCCATGACCATGGGGCAGATGATCGTGGTGCTGCGTGATGGGCGGATTGAGCAGGTTGGTTCACCGCTCGATCTCTACGATCGCCCCGCCAATCTGTTTGTCGCCGGATTTATCGGATCGCCGGAGATCAATCAGTTGAAAGGCACGGTAGTGCAACAGGGCAGTGAGTTCCTGCTGCGATTGGAGGATGGCTCCTTGCTGACACTGCCCGCTGGGTTGGAGGTCACCGACGGGCAAAGTGTGGTCTACGCCATTCGTCCAGAGCAGGTCAATGTGGTGGATGTCACTCACAGTGCCAGCGCCCTGAAAGCCACCATTACCGCCATTGAGAATACCGGCTCAGATATGCAGCTGTTTTGCAGTACCGGTGGCGGGCGCTTTACCTCGGTGTTTAAACAGCGGCTGGCGGTAAATGCCGGAGAAACCGTCTACCTGCAACCTAAACTCGCCGGTATCCACATTTTTGATGCCACCACCGGTGTGCGGGTTGCCTGTCAGGCCGCATAAGGAAGCCACATTTATGACGCCCATGAAGACGTCTTTGACGCCAATGAAATTATACACGCTGGATGTGGAGTGCCTGATTAAGGCAAAAGCGGTATTACAGCAACCTTTTTCACCTTTGCAACCGGCATTACGCCGGTTATTAAGTGAAGCTGATGCTTTGCGTGACCAACAGCCGGAGAGTGTCACCCACAAAACCTTGCTGCCGGTCAGTGGCGATATTCACGATTACTACAGTTTTGGCACTTACTGGTGGCCGAATCCGCGCAAGCCCAACGGGTTGCCCTATGTGCGCCGCGACGGCCATACCAACCCGCAAAGCCAGAATGATGACACCGACACACAGCGCATTGTGCGGATGTGTGATCGCTGCCTAACCCTAGGATTAGCCTACTATTTCACCGGTAACAGCCGTTATGCACAGGTGGCAGCAGAACAGATCCGCTGCTGGTTCTTAGATGCCAAAACCCGAATGAATCCACACCTTAATTATGGTCAGGCGATCCCCGGTATTGTCTCTGGCCGTGGGACGGGGCTGATTGATACCCGGCTGATGTGGATGGTGATTGATACCATCGGTTTGATCTTGCCCGCCAAGCTACTGGATACCGAAGATACGGCAGTATTGCAGCAGTGGTTCCGCGACTTTAACCACTGGATGTTCCACAGCGAAGTGGGCCACTCCGAGTATGTCTGGCATAACAACCACGGCACTTGGTATGACGTACAGCGCGCAGTCAATGCGATGTTTTACGGCGATCGTGGGTTGGTTTCCACCATTATCCAGCAAGGTATTACCCAGCGATTGGCGGCTCAGATAGCCCAAGACGGCAAGCAGTGGATGGAGCTGGAACGCACTGTGCCGTTCCACTACTCGCTGTTCAATCTGGAGGCGCATCTGTTGCTGTGCCGCTATGGCGAACATGTCGACATTGAACGTTGGGAGCGAGTGCAAGATGGCCGTAATGTGCAGCAAGGGATTGATTATCTGCTGCCATTTATTGCTGAACCTGAACTCTGGCCTTACCGTGACTTGCGCGGCATCGACTATGACAGCGCATTGCGGCTGCTGTTACAGGCAGCGCGGGGCTACCCAAATGATGCCAAACGCTATCAAGCGGTGCTCGCGACCTTCCCAACAGAAACCCTGACATCCCGCGATCGTCTGTTGTGGCAGAGTTGATGTACACTCAAGGCTATTTTTAAGCCGTAAGGTGTTGTGACTCATGAGTGTCCTGAACTCGCCTGATGATCTGTCGATAATTATCCGCTTCTTACGCCAGCAGCATGTGCTGACGCTGTGCGCTGGCAGCGGTATGGATATGTGGTGCGCCAACTGTTTTTACGTCTTTGATGATAAGCAGATGGCGCTCTATCTTATGACCGAAAAGCACACCCGCCATGGCGAACTGATGCACGTTAACCCGCAGGTTGTCGGGACGATTGCCACCCAGCCGCGCACTGTTACCCTGATCAAAGGCATCCAATATCGCGGTGAAATCGTCGCGTTAAGTGGTGATGCCGAACAGACCGCCCGCCAACGCTATTGCCGCCGTTTCCCTGTGGCTAAGCTCGCTTCTGCCCCTATTTGGCAGTTGAATCTGCTAGAAATTAAAATGACTAACAATACCCTCGGTTTTGGCAAGAAACTCTATTGGCATGCCCTGCGTCCTTGAAGCTACAGGGGTGTTAGCTTCGCTCACTCACCCGAATCACTGACTTGAGTAAGCTCATCGGGATGAGTTCGCTTGCTGCCTACCTGTCACTCCAATGACTTTGGGCATGGTTTCGTCCTTGAAGCTACAGGGGTGTTAGCTTCGCTCACCACCCGAATCTATAACGCCAATGACGTTGGGCATGGGGCAATCCGTTTTGATTATAACTGGCTGTTTTTCGGTGTTATGTCATAGTGTTTCTGGTATGCATTATTCGTAACAATTGATTGAATGATTGCTTCCTGAGGTTGGGAGGCGTTAGCGCTTTTATCGGGAGGTCAGATGGCGAAGGTATTATTACTGGGGGCAAGTGGCTTGGTGGGGGGCGAATTACTGCGCCTGCTCCGTTTGGATGCCAGAGTGACATCCATCATTGCACCCACCCGCAAGCCATTGCCTACCATGAATAAATTGATCAACCCGCAGGGCGAAAATATCGGCGAACTGCTGAAAACACTGCATGAACCGGTAGATCTGGTCTTTTGCTGCCTGGGTACCACTCGCAAGCAAGCGGGCAGTCAGGCGGCATTTCGACAGGTAGATTACCGACTGGTACTGACGGCGGGTGAAACCGGTCTGCGCTTGGGGGCGCGGCATTTCCTGCTGGTCAGCGCGATGGGGGCTAACCCTAGCTCATGGCTGTTTTATAATCGCACCAAAGGTGAAGCCGAGCGGGATTTACAGGCTCAGGGCTGGCCACAACTCACCTTTGCTCGCCCCTCCATGCTGGCAGGGCAGCGCGCTACACCTCGGTTAATGGAGAGTCTCAGCGCGCCATTATTTGCGCTATTGCCCGATAAGTGGCGGTTGATTAAGGGCAAAGATGTGGCGCAGGCGATGTTGGATCAGGCTTTCGCGCCGCCGAAAGAGGGGGTGACCATCCTGTCATCAGCTGAAATGCAGAATACCCGTCGTTCTTGAAGTTGCAGGGGGTAGCTGCGTTTCCACACCCGAATCACTGACTTGAGTCAGCTCATCGGGATAAATTATTACAGGACGATCGTCTGATTATCATGGGCGATCGCGACTCCAGCGGGGAGATCGTTGTCGAGTGACCATTGGTCAAGCTGATGGCTAATGTGGGTCAATAGCATCGTGGTTGGCATTAGCAAATCGCCGATAGCCAGTGCCATGGTCACGTCATTGTGATTACGTGGGAGCGGAACCTGTGGCGGATGGCTACAATCTATCACCAGTAAATCAATGTTTTTGCTGGTAAGAAACAGGGCGCTATCAGCAGGTAGCCCGATAGTGTCAGTCAGGTAGGCGATGGTGCGGTTGTGGCTTTGCAGCAAGTAGCCGAAGGTGATTTTGGAGTGATTCAACGGCACCGGAGTCACTCGCAGTTGACCAAATCTAACCTCATGAAATGCCCGCAATGGCGGCTGAAAGGCCAGTATTCCGGGGTGCTTATAGAGATCGTCACAGCCATCTGGATCCGGCGGTCCGTAGACCGGGATCGAATTTCCGCACCCCCAGCGCAACGGAAATAACCCCTGAACGTGATCCATGTGGTAATGTGTAAGCAAAAAACGCTGAATTTCCCCCGCAGCAAACTGCTGATCCAGTGTCGGCAACCCCGCATCAATTAAGGTCGTCTCCCCCTGATAACGCAACATGGCACTGCAAGGTTTACGGCCCAATGCGGGTTGCACTCTGGCGTTGGCGCAAATCACACAGTCACAACCAAAGACCGGCACCTGCTGGGCGCATCCTGTGCCTAACAATGTCAGCTCCATTTTTGACCCCCAATATCGTTGGCTGAGGCGGAGTGAGTGGCCAGTAATTGTTGCAACTGCCCCAGCGTGTGGTGCAACTCGCCATCATTGCAAAGTTGCAAACAGTGAGCTGGCAACTGCTGCTGATAGTGCTGCGCCCGTTGTAAGCGCTCACTAATTTGCTCACTGTTTTCTCGCCCGCGCTGCTGCAATCGTTGCGCCAGAATGGCGGGTGAGACGGTCAGACACAGTGGCAGCAATTGGCCTGAATAGCGCCGCTCGACCTCGGGTAGATAAGCTCTGGAGCCATTGACCATCACATCTAACCCACGCTGCAACCAGAGATCGATCTCGATGCCCACCCCATAGAGGTGCTGATGCGCCTGCCAGTGTAGGGCGAACAATCCCTGCGCTACCCGCTGGAAAAACTCCTGCTCACTCAGCGCGACATGATTTTCCGCCCCTGCATGGGCCGCGCGGGTGATATAGCGGTGAGCCACGATAATATTTGTCGGTTTCTCCGCTCGCAGCGCCGACAACAGGCAATCCTTCCCTGCGCCAGACGCGCCCATTAGATAAATTAAACGCGCCATCAGAACACCTGTTTTCCCTGACGCCAGACGTTTTGCACGTAAATATGCTTAGCCTGCAAACCCTGATGCTCACGGGCCAAAATCAAATCAGCTCGTTTACCTTCCGCAATCACGCCGCGATCTTCCAGCCCCAGAGCGCGGGCGGGGTTGCGCGTCACCAGATTGACCGCCTGTGGCAAGCTAAAGTCATTGCTGGCATCCTGCGCGATGCGAAATGCCGCATCCAGCAAGCTGGCTGGGTAATAATCAGACGATAAAATATCCAATACCCCCAGTGAGGCCAGTTGGTGCGCGGCGACATTTCCTGAATGGGAGCCGCCACGGACGATATTTGGCGCGCCCATCAAGACTTGCAAACCCTGCTGATGGGAGGCGCTGGCAGCCGCCTCGGTGGTCGGGAACTCGGCGATCACACTGCCCAGCGCTCGCGATTCCGCCACATGCTCGGTGGTCGCATCATCGTGGCTGGCAAGCGGGATGCCCAACTGACGACACTGCGCTGCAATGGCGGTTCGATTCGGCGCTGACCAACGGGCCGACAGCGTGACTTGCTCCTCCTCGAATTCAGCCATTTGCTGATCGTTAAGGTGATATTTTCCCTGATAATATTCACGATACTTGGCCCGAGAGGCAAACTGGCGCTGACCCGGTGAGTGATCCATCAGCGACACCAATGACAGCTCCGGCTGCATCATCAATTCTTCAAACAGCGGCAGGGTGCTTTGATGGGGGAGCTCACAGCGCAAATGGATCCGGTGTTCCGCGCGATTTAGCCCCGCCCGCTGGCTATCCACCACCGCATTAATCATTTTTTGTAGATTATCCAGCCGATGGCCGCCATCGCGTACATCTCCAACGGCCACAGCATCCAGCACCGTGGTGATCCCGCAGGAGATCATCAGTGCGTCGTGGCTGCTCATGGCTGAATGGGCGGGCCAATCAACATTGGGCCGTGGGGTGAAGAATTTGTCCAAATTATCGGTATGCAGCTCGATCAACCCCGGTAACAGCCAGCCATTTTGTCCATCTATTGCGGCTGAAAGTTGGGTTGGGCGATCACTGTAACTATTGATCTCACCATTTTTGATTTCCAGCGATCCATTGATCACCTGATCTTCCAAAATAAGATGGATGTTATTAAGGATCATGCTGAGATCTCCGTGCTGACATGAGAGGGGGGTGGCGTCATGACCAGTAAGCGGTCGCTGACATGATGGCGCACGTTTTCATCGTGGAAAATCCCCACAATGGCGGCCCCTCGCTGCTTGGCTTCATCGATTAGGCTGACCACGGCGGCGCTATTGGTGCTGTCCAGTGATGCCGTTGGCTCATCCAGCAACAAAATGGGGTAATCGACGATAAAACCCCGGGCGATATTGACGCGTTGCTGCTCCCCACCGGAAAAGGTCGAGGGGGCCAGATCCCACAGTCTTGGCGGGACATTCAGGCGCGTCAGCAGATCCTGCGCCCGCTGCTGGCAGGTTGCGCGATCGACACCCAACTCTAGCAGCGGTTGCATCACCACATTCAAGGCACTGATCCGTGGGATCACCCGCAAGAACTGGCTAACCCAACCCACCGTATGACGGCGCACTGCCATGATCTGCCGCGCTTCGGCGGCCACCATATCCAGCCACTCCCCCTGATGCTTGACCCAGATATGGCCGCTGTCAGGCAGATAGTTGGCATATAAAGAGCGTAGCAGAGTGGATTTGCCGCTGCCGGAATGGCCGTGCAGCACCACACATTCGCCACCGCTAACCTCGAGGGAGGTGTGATGCAGTACTGGCAGGCGAATCCCGTGCTGGTGGTGTAGCACGAAGGTTTTACTGAGGTTTTCGACTTTGAGTTGCAGGTGGTTCATGGTGAGTTCTCGTGGTTGTTTTTTTGTGTGCTGCTGCCGTGGTTTCGGTGCTGCTGTGCTGGTTTCGCTTAAATGATTTCGCTTGCTAGGGCTGCGGTGATCCATGTGACTTCAGTGTTAGCAATCGAGCAGGAGGGCAGGCCGGCCCTCCTGCACCTGCGGCTTCGCTCAACATCCATCGCCCACTGCGTGGGTTCCCTCTTTCATCTCTTCGGCTTAACGGGACGGCTTTAACCTACATCCCTGTAGGTTGACGCCTTTCGCCGACGTCCTGTCGGTTCACCCTGCCTGCGTTCTTCCGTCGGCGTTGGCCGATTCGCTGGTTAAGGTCAAAATCAAAACCAGGGTAAAAATAAATAGCAAAAACAACGGCTAAAATCTAAAAAGTCAGTTTTGCAGTACTGATGAGACGAGTAGCTGGGTGTAGGGGTGATGGGGGTCGTCCAAGACTCGGTCGGTGAGGCCGCTTTCGATGACTTGGCCCTCTTTCATCACCAGCAGGCGGTGTGCCAGTAGGCGGGCGACACCGAGGTCGTGGGTGACAATCACCACCGCGAGCTGCATCTCTACGACCAGATTGCGCAGGAGATCCAACAGCCGCGCTTGTACCGAGACGTCCAGTCCGCCAGTGGGTTCGTCCATAAACACCAGCTTCGGATGGGTCACCAAATTACGGGCAATTTGTAGCCGCTGCTGCATGCCACCGGAGAAGGTGGTGGGGAGATCATCCAAACGGGACAGGGGGATCTCGACATCCTCCAGCCAGCGGCCGGCTTGTTGGCGTATCTCGCCGTAATGGCGCTGGCCGATCGCCATTAAGCGCTCGCCGATATTGCCGCCCGCCGAGACTTGCGGCCGCAAACCCTCTAGCGGATGCTGATGCACCACGCCCCATTCTGTGCGCAGTAAACGGCGGCGCTGACTCTCAGCCATCTGATATAAATCAACCGGTTGCTGTGTGTCAGGGTGGTAAATAATCTGCCCCTGTTGCGGCGCGAGTCGCGCCGAAATGGATTTCAGCAGTGTGGTTTTCCCCGAACCAGACTCACCGACGATCCCCAAGACTTCGCCGGGATAGAGCTGGAAAGAGACATCACTGAATCCCTTGCCCGGCGCATAGAGGTGGGTGAGATTCTCCACCGACAGCAGCGGGTGGGCGGCGGAGGTGGAAACTGAGCATGCAGAAATCATCGGGTGTTTACCTCGTGCGTCAGGCTATCTTGTGCGGCTATCTGCGCCAGTTGCTGCTGGCAGAAATCGGTATCCGAGCAAACAAACATCCGACTGCCTTGATCATCTATCACCACCTCATCGAGATAACTGTGACGGGATCCACAGAGGGCGCAGGGGTGATCCCACTGCTGCACGGTGAAGGGGTGATCGTCGAAATCCAGACTCTCCACCTTGGTAAACGGCGGCAGGGCATACAGGCGCTTCTCGCGGCCAGCGCCGAACAGTTGCAGGGCGGGCATCATGTGCATTTTGGGATTATCAAATTTCGGGATCGGCGAGGGGTCCATCACGTAGCGATCATTCACTTTAACCGGATAGGCGTAGGTGGTGGCGATATGGCCGTAGCGGGCGATATCTTCGTACAGCTTCACCTGCATTACGCCGTACTCCTCCAGCGCATGCATTTTGCGGGTTTCGGTCTCCCGTGGCTCGATAAAGCGCAGCGGCTCTGGGATCGGCACTTGATAGATCAGGATCTGATCTGCGCCCAGTGGCGTCTCCGGAATGCGGTGGCGAGTCTGGATCAGTGTGGCGTCGGCGGTCTTTTCGGTGGTCGTCACGCCGCTGACCCGCTGGAAGAAGCGGCGGATCGACACCGCATTGGTGGTGTCATCCGCCCCTTGATCAATCACTTTCAGCACGTCTGCACGGCCAATCAAACAGGCGGTCAGTTGAATACCGCCCGTGCCCCAACCATAAGGCATCGGCATCTCCCGCCCAGCAAACGGCACCTGATAACCGGGGATCGCCACGGCTTTCAGCAGCGCGCGGCGTAATGTCCGCTTGGTCTGTTCATCCAGATACCCCAGATTGTAACCGGTGAGAACCTCAGTCATGGTGCGGCTCCTGTGTTGGGGTGGGTTCAGCGGAGGATGGTGCTACCGAGGATGGTGTTACCGAGGATTGTGCTGCGCAGGAGAGGTGCTCACGGCGCAGGCGCTTGAGCAACTCCAGCTCAGCTTGAAAATCGACGTAATGGGGTAGTTTGAGGTGCGAGACAAAACCGGCGGCCTCAACGTTATCCGCATGGGCGAGCACGAACTCTTCATCCTGCGCCGGACTGGTGACGTTCTCGTCATATTCGCGGCTTTGCAGGGCGCGATCCATCAGCGCCATCGACATCGCCTTGCGCTCGCCGCGACCAAAAACCAAACCGTAGCCACGGGTAAAGTGTGGCGGTTCTGATGCCGGATCGACAAAGCCATTCACCATTTCACATTCGGTCAGCAGGATCTCGCCGATATCGATAGCAAAGCCCAACTCTTCCGGCTGGATGGAGATGGTCAGGTCACCGGTACGAATTTCGGCGGCAAATGGGTGGGTGCGGCCATAGCCGCGCTGAGTGGAGTAACTCAACGCCAGTAGAAAACCTTCGTCGCCCCGCACCAATTGTTGCAGCCGCGCCGAACGATGGCAGGGGTATACGGGTGGATGACGAGTGATATCTTCCGGTGCAGTGCCGTCATCTTGCTCGGCGTGCGCTAACTGCTCTTGTGTCAGTAAATCAAACACATGGGCGCAGCGATCCCGCAATAGGTCATCCGGCGGTACTGCGCGGCCATCAGGGGCTGCGGGGGCGTCACCGGAGGCCAACAGGGTGAAATCCAGTAGCCGATGGGTGTAATCGTAGGTCGGGCCGAGCACCTGCCCGCCGGGCAAATCTTTGTAAATAGCGGAGATGCGCCGCTCTAGCCGCATATTCTCCGTCGCCAGTGGCAGGCTAACCGCGAGGCGCGGCAAGGTGGTGCGATAGGCGCGCAGCAAGAAAATAGCTTCAACCAGATCACCGCTGGCTTGCTTAATCGCCAGGGCAGCCAGTTCGCGATCGTAGATACCCCCTTCGGTCATCACCCGATCCACCGCCAGCCCCAGTTGTTGCTCGATCTGCTCGCAATCGATCGCTGGGATCTGGGTGTCGCCGCGCCGCTGGTGCTCCAGCAATTGATGGGCTGCCGCAATGGCTTTTTCGCCCCCTTTGACTGCAACGTACATCAGCACACCTCCACATGGGTAGTGCGTGGGATCGCCATCAGCTTCTCACCACAGGTCAACAGAAAATCGATACCCGCAGGGAATGCGACGGGGCGGTTAAGCAGGTAGTCCAGTACGGCGGCGGGCAGTTGCGGCGCGACTCTGCGGTGGTGTTCAATGCCCGGCCCGCGCAGACGTAATGCTATGCCGTGGTGCAGACTGTCGGTTTGAATCACGACCGTGGTGGAGTGCTCCGGCGATAGCTCGTCACCGGCTGGGCAGGCGGCCAGTTGCTCTGCCGTGACGGCATCACTAAATAGCGCAAAGCTGGACGCAGCACTGCTTGCTGCCAAGGGGGTGCCAGTATGGAAGCGCAGATTCTGTTGCACCTCGTCACTGCTTAACGCAGCAGCCAGATAGAGCGGGGTTTCCTGATCCGCCAATGTCAGCAAGAGAGCGGTAGTGGCGGGGTTCAGCGGTTGCCAACCGGTGACAAGAGGTAGCGTGACCAGCACACCGGGTTCGCTCAACGCTTTGAGAATGCGGCGAAAACTGTGCTGAGCATCATCAACGGGCTGGTCAAAATGGGTGAGTAAGCGCATCAGTCCTCACCTCGCACTAGGGTAAAGAAATCCACTTTGCTGGAGGCGATAGCGCGGGCGCGTAGCTGCCGCCGCTCTTGCTGTGCCGCTGCCAGTGGGTAAATCACCGCGCTCAGTAGCAGTTTATTCAGTCCGGCGGGCTTGCCGTGGGCGGTGGCCGGATCTCTGTTGAGAGTCGAGAGTTGCAGCAAGGCATCCAGCAGTGCACAAAGTTCGGCGTGGGGTTTATTGCGCCCGGCAATGTAGCTGTAGCCGTAAATATCGGGGTTATCATTCAGCATAATGACCGCACGGGTGAGGGTCATATCGCCGAGAATAAAGCGGCGGCCAGTGGCCCCCATTCTGGCCTGCAATTGGTTTAAGCCAATCTCCGGCGCGCGGATCACTTGATAGGTCGGTGACAAGTTCAGTGGCTGCCAGTGGGCGAGGAGTTCAGCCGGTTGGCTATGTGCCAACACTGACATCCAGCTCTGCCGAGTGGTCGAGGTGCTTTCCATTCAGTGCTCCATGGTCAGTTCAATCATGTCAGCGCGGGTCAGGCTGACGGAGTATTCCGCCACCTGTTGGCTATCGACACAGATATTTAAGGTGCGCACACACAGCAGCGGCGCATGGGTGGCAATCTCCAGCAAGCGGCTCTCTTTGGCCTGTGCGCGGCGTGCGCTGATGCGCGTCTGGCTACGGCTGAGTGGCTGTTGCAGATGCTGCGTGATGAATTGATGCAGCGAGCCGGAGTTGAACTGTTGCAGTGCGGGCCACCAATTGAGGTCGGGTAGGTAGTGATTGATCAGGCAGACCGGCACGCCATTGACCCGCCTCAAGGTGCGTAAGTGGATCACTGGCGCACCCTCTTCCAGGGAGAGTGCTTTGGCGACATGCTCTACACAAGGGCGTAAGACCGCTAGTAAGCGCTCACTGGTGGGGTCACTGCCCTGATCCAGCAAGTTTTGGCTAAAGCGTGCATTGGCATGTAGCGGGTAGTCATAGGGGCGCATCAACACCAGAGTGCCGATACCCTGGCGGCGTTGTAGCCAGCCGCGCTCAACCAGTTCATCCACGGCACGGCGCAGGGTATGGCGGTTGACCTGATAACGATCCGCCAATTGCTGCTCGGGAGGCAGGTAATCACCACAGCGATAGTGACCGCGTAGCTCCTGTTCTAACTGGGCCGCAATTTGTTGATAGCGGGTGGGGAAGCTGGTCGGTGGTCTAGATAAGTGCATGGCAGATATACCTCTCTCAACACAACCCCCCTTGATGGACGCACAAAATGCAGCAGCAGAAAGCGTCAAACGGTCGGACAGCGGGGTGATTGTCATGGCGATAACCGGTAAGTGATCTCACCGCTATGCTGGCTTTTTTTCATGACAGTAGGGTTAAGCTGAGATGGCGGTACGGTGAACTTTTATGATGATAAAACGGTTTTTTTATCGGTAAAAGTGAACTGTTTATACGAAAAAGATTTATCGCATTATCAATTCGATACATCTACAGCCAATAACTAATCATTTAAAACAAAAAATAAACATTATTGCAACTTGAGGGAAACATAAGTGTCTCTTATAGTTATTTTACGCCGCTGTGGCGTTCTCTCTGAGGGTTTATACTATGCGCCCTAATAATATCAGCCATCTGAGCAAGATAAGTTTGGCAATATTGCTTGCTTGCTCCCTTGCCGCCTGCAGCGGAAGTGGCGGCGGTTCTTACAATGCGGCGAAGAATAATTCAGGCCAAACTACGGGTGGTTCAGGGACTGACGGCGGTACTGGCGGAGGTTCTGGAGGTGGCTCTGACGACGGGACGGGCGGCGGTGGAACGGGTGGTGGAACGACGACCAATAATTCCGCCACTGGCAATGTAGTCAGTGGCGTAGGCACCGCAGTAGATGGTGTGGGTAATACGGTCAGTGATGTGGTCAGTCAAACCCCAGTTGGCAGCTTGCCCGTTGTTGGCTCGGGTCTGGTCACGGTGGTCGATAGCGCCGGTAATGCGGTCAGCGAAGTTGGGACCGGATTACAGACCGGCGTCGGTCAATTAGGAAATAATCCTAATGCTTTAGGCACGACAGCGGCCAGTGTACCGAAAGCGGTGGCGGATGTGGGTACCGGTGTTTCAGGATTAGGTGGCACAGTTTCAGGTATTGGCACCAATACGCCATTAGCGGGCGTGACCGGTACTGCGGGTGGATTGGTCGATAAGACTGGCGGGACAGTCAGTGCTATCGGCAATGGATTGGCGCAAGATCTGCAAACTGGCACCACCAGTAAGCTGACGACGGCAGCGACTGGGATCGTGACGCCGGTGGTGGGTCAGGTACAAGATGTGACTCAATCAGTGGGTGCCACCACCGGTATTGGTGCGCCAGTGAATAATTTGTTGACAGCGGTGGGTGGCACCGTTTCGGCCACGGGTACACAGGTGGGTACCAATGCACCCGCTTTAGCGGGAGTAGGCCAAGTGCTGCAAGGCACCGGGCAAGCGGTTTCCAGTGCGGGTGGCTTGGTGGCATCACCCACGTCCACCAGTGGCTCCAATGGCTTATTGGCTGGAGTGAATAACACTGTGGGTGGGGTCACCGGCGGGCTGACGGCAGGGGTTTCTGCCAATACGAATGCCAGCACAGGGGGGAGCTTAGTCGGCGGGTTGTTGAAACCTAAAACTAATTGAAAGCAAAATTCGCTCCCCTCCCACTCCTGAGGGGAGCACCTAATCTAAAGATAATAAAAATAGATTATTAAAATTATAATTTTGTGTGCGCAGAAGGAATATTCTATGACGAATAGAGCGTGGCTATTATTGTTTTTTGGATGGCAATACAGCGCGTGGGCCAATACCGTGCCGATGTTAATCGATCAAAATAACCCCTCCAGAATATCCCGTGATATTACCAAGCCACAACCAGCACGAACAACCCCACCGGCTATTTCAACTCCCGCACGCGGCCCTAAATTGACCCTAGATACACTCATTGATGTGCGACATATTCAGTTTATTGGCGGCACCCGTTACGATATTAAACTGCTGAGCGAGCCATTTAACGCTTATATTGGCAAAAAAGTCCCGTTAAAGCGTCTGCTGGTGGCAACGCAGTCTATTACTCAGCGCTATCAGCAAGAGGGTTATGTACTCTCTTATGCTTATTTGCCCTCCGATAATTTCGCCAATGGAACATTAAAAATAGGATTGGTTGAGGGCTATATCGCGAATACCCGTATTCAAAGTGACAATGCGATGATCGGCCGCTGGCTGACCAAACTCTCCCAGCGCATCATGGCCGAGAAGCCGCTGACGCAGGATACCTTCGAGCACTACAATATTTTGATGAGTCGCACGCCGGACACCAAAGTGATCGCTACGGCAAAAAATCCGGACAATATTTATGGCGCGACGCTGATGGATATTAAAGCGGATCATCCGCGCAACTGGAATGTCAGTACCGCACTGGATAGTCGTAAAGGGGTATATAGCGGGGTGCTTAATGCGACTTTAAGTGGTTTTACCCCCTATGCCGAGCAATTTGGCATCGCAACACTGTTGCCGCTCAATAATAAAAATAGAGATCAATATCTGGGCGTAAACTATCAGCAATATTTAGGCAGTAATGGATTATTGCTGCAAACTCGCGGCAGCTATTATAAACAGGACCCGAAAGATTATACCGATTTACTGACTATCTACCCCCAAAATATAACTTTGGCAGGCCGCACTGAGCAGACGCAATATACCGGTGGCGTGGTGTTAAGCTATCCGTTGGAATTAACCCGCAAGCGCCAATGGACAGTCAGTGGTGGCCTCGATTATTTGGAAAAAAGCTATACCCTCAAACAACGCGCCAGACTGAATAGCCAAAATAACTTATTGGTCGATCTGGAGGATAATAATCAACGTATGCGTTATCCAGCGGCTGAATTGGCGCTGAGCGGTTACCGTGAATATAAGCAAGCCTACTGGAGCACCCGCGCCAGTGTGCGCAAAGGCATCAACGGCGGTCTCGCATCCAGCTCGGTTCCTTGGGGCAATTTGGACTTTACCCGCTGGAAGCTCACTGGCGATGGCGCATATCTGATGGACGAAAAATGGCGGTTAAGTGCGGCAGCAGAAGGTGATTGGTCTGACAATGATTTGCCGGAAGCCGAGCATGTCACCTTCGGTGGTCTACGCTTTGGCCGTGGTTATCCAGACAGTGAAGCGACGGGGGATTATGGCTACGGTGGACAGGTTGAAATGCGTTACATGCACACGCGAGAAAATGGCGTCTGGCTGAAATCAATCCAGCCCTATGTGGTGGTAGATACTGCACATACCTGGTACAACTCGCCGATATTCCGTGCACAAAAACTGGCTTCTTACGCGGTGGGCGTGACTTTTGGCGACAACAAACACTATTCGCTATCACTGGAAGGGGCGAGGCCGATTGGCGACCTGCCCAGTGATAGTCACCGTCGGGATTGGCGGTTTAATGCGACCTTGACCTATAACTTTGCGAATTAGTTTATGGCCCAACAGAGAGATTGGGCCATCTAACGCAGGTGGTGAATCACCTGATTACCGCTGCCGCGCCAGATAAGTGAGGGATCTTTCAGATCTTGCACGAATTTTCCGTCGACAAGAACGTTAATTAAATCAACCACTTGTTTTTGCTCGTGGGTGAGCTCGGCGAGGGTGTAGCCAGTCCAGACCCAGATATCTTTGCCGTCGCACTCGTCACGTACCCGTTTTACCAATTGCAGGATAGCGGACAAATTTTGCGGATGCAGTGGATCACCGCCAGAGAGGGATAGCCCCTGACGCGGAATGCGAGAGTCATTCAGATCAGCAATAATCTGATCCTCCATTTCGGCGGTAAACGGCTTACCCGAATTAAGCCGCCAGGTACTTTTGTTATAACAGCCCACACATTCGTGCACGCAGCCGGAGACGAACAGCGTGCAACGCGTGCCGGGGCCGTTGATGACGTCGACTGGGTAGTATTGATGAAAATTGATCGTATTAGCTCCATTCATGGGCGGTGTAAGACCGCCCCTTATCTCAATCAGCCCAACTGCCCATTAGCCAAATGTTTCACTCGGCGCTTAACTTCCTCTTGCTTACCGGCGTTGAATGGCCGCGCATCGGGGCTACCCAGATAGCCGCACACCCGGCGGGTGACCGACACTTTCGATGGCTCGTGATTACCGCATTTCGGGCAGGTAAAGCCCTTGCTGGTACAGGAGAACTCGCCAGTAAAGCCGCATTCGTAGCACTCATCAATCGGCGTGTTGGTGCCGTAATAAGGCACTCGACTGTAGCTGTAGTCCCACACATCTTCCAGTGCGCGAAGGTTATGCTGCAAGTTAGGGTATTCGCCGTAACAGATGAAACCCCCGTTCGCCAATGGCGGGTATGGCGCTTCGAAGTCCAGTTTGTCGTAGGGATTCACTTTCTTCTCGACATCCAGATGGAAACTATTGGTGTAGTAACCTTTGTCTGTCACCCCCTCGACCACACCAAACTCAGCGGTATCAAGGCGGCAGAAGCGGTCGCACAAATTTTCACTTGGCGTGCTGTACAGACTGAAGGCGTAACCGGTTTCATCTTTCCAGTTATCCGTTGCTTGTCTCATGCGCTCGACGATCGCTACAGCTTTTTCACGTAACTTTTCATCATCAAAGACATGAGTCTGATGGCCAAATAGCGCATTAACGGTTTCATGGATACCGATAAAGCCCAGTGAGATGGATGCGCGGCCATTTTTAAAGATCTCAGAGATATTGTCGTCCGCCTGTAAGCGCACGCCGCAAGCCCCTTCCATATACAAAATAGGCGCGACTCGTGCTTTGATCCCTTCCAGACGGGCAATGCGGGTCATTAGCGCTTTCTTGGCTAACAGCAGGCGCTCATCCAGCAAATGCCAGAATTTCTCTTCGTCGCCTTGGGCTTCCAGCGCGATGCGCGGCAGGTTAAGGCTGATGACCCCCAGATTATTACGGCCATCGTGGATCTGTTTGCCCTCTTCTTCATAAACGCCGAGGAAGCTGCGGCAGCCCATTGGCGTTTTAAAGGAGCCCGTAACTTTCACCACTTGGTCATAATTCAGAATATCGGGGTACATGCGCTTGGTGGCGCACTCCAGCGCTAACTGTTTGATATCGTAGTTAGGATCGCCAAATTTGTGATTCAGACCGTCGCGGATAGCAAATACCAATTTCGGGAAGACGGCGGTTTTACGGTTTTTGCCCAAGCCGGCAATGCGGTTACGCAGAATAGCCTGCTGGATCATGCGCGACTGCCAACAGGTGCCCAGTCCGAAACCGAAGGTGACAAAAGGTGTCTGACCATTGGCGGTGTGCAGGGTATTCACTTCATATTCCAGTGACTGGAAGGCGTCATAACACTCTTTTTCGGTGCGCGACATGGCATAGCCGGCGGCATCAGGGATCTGCCACTCTTGCGCCACAGACTTATGCTTATTGAAGCTTTCGGTGACAAACGGAGCCAGAATTTCATCGATACGGTTGATGGTTGTGCCGCCATAGATATGGCTGGCGACCTGCGCGATAATTTGTGCCGTGACGGCAGTGGCAGTCGAGATGGATTTAGGCGGTTCAATCTCCGCGTTACCCATTTTAAAACCCTGCGTCAGCATGCCATCGAGATCAATCAACATGCAGTTGAACATCGGGAAGAATGGCGCGTAATCCAGATCGTGATAGTGGATCTCACCGCGCTCATGGGCCAGTACCACATCGCGCGGCAAGATATGCTGTTTGGCGTAGTGTTTGGCGACAATACCGGCCAGCAAATCGCGCTGCGTCGGGATCACTTTGCTGTCTTTATTGGCATTTTCGTTCAGTAGCGCTTTGTTACTTTGCTCTACCAAGCCCCGGATTTCCTGATTCAGGCGACCACGCAGTTCCCGCGAGATATCTCTGTCATGACGATACTCGATATAAGCTCGGGCTAACTGCTTGTATTGACCGGCCATCAGTTGGTTTTCGACCGCATTTTGGATATCGCGGATATCAACCTTCGGCTGGTTTTCCATCGTCTGAGCGACCACACGGGCAACAGTTGCACAATAATCTGCGTCCACAACGCCAACAGCCAAAGCTGCGCGCTCGACGGCTTCCTTGATACGCACCTCATCAAAAGGTACCTGACAACCGTCCCGTTTAATCACTACTGTTTTCACAATGTCGCTCCTGTATCCTGCCGCGTAGGGTTATCCACAAGCCGACCCGCAGCACATAAGGGCTGCGAGGGGGTGTGGATGCTTTTGTGGATAACTACTACATATAGGTGTTTGTGTTCCTACAAGCACTATATATAGGTGGCGGTAAACTAAATTGACGTAGAGCAAGGAAATTGGCGTTAGGGTTATTTGCTGCTCAGTGGCCGACAAAATGGGAATTTTCTGTGGAAGAGAGCGTGTACAAATTTAGTATAAATTTGATATTTCACTGCGTGGATGATAGCTTGCCTAGAGTATGAGCGGCAATTAAAGGAGAAATGACTATGACCACCACAATGTCTCAAAAAGCAGCGAGGGAAGGACTGGGATCGCCTGACCTTTTTGATGGCGGTGTTTTTGTCACAAAAAATGGCGTTGCTGAGTTGTTTGTCCAGCCAGCAGCGGAAAGGGAGGCTGAAATTAGGGAACGTAATCTTGAACGCCAATCAAATGCCCTGCTGAAGCTAGTCATGTTGGCTAAGCAGGATATTAAAAACCAGCAAGGTATGTCGCCTGAAGAGACGCTAAGGAAGCTGCGCGAAGCGCGCAAGTAATATTGAGGTTAGGAATGCCCCAAATAATTATATCACCAGCAGCAGAATGGACTCTTAAGGATATTGAATCCTTTAAAAGCGGCACGATGGGATCCGTTAAGGCTGGAGAATTCGTCGATAATTTATTGATATCATCAATAACGGCGATCAGTGAAGATCCAATCCGCTATCGTTTTAACTCAATGCTATCAGATAGCGGCGTACAATTTCGTGAGCGGCTGGATCCCGAAAGTGAGTATCGCGTCATATATGACTATGATGGTCAAACCTTGGAAATACTGGCTTTTGTCAGTATGAAACAAGATTTGGAAAGGGTTCTGTACCGATATCTTATGTTTCGATAGCGTGGGTCGACGGCCATCACGACTGGTTTTGCCTATAAAGGCGCGGGTGTTGGGCCGCCGCTCTGCGGCCCGACTCAGTTGGGAGACGAAGATCAAGTGAACACAGAACGGCTATCAACCGAAAGCAGCGCCGATCCTCCTAGCAACCGAACCCGACCCCTTACCCCATAAAATGTTCCGCCAACTCCAAATCTCGCCGCGAGAACTCCCTCACTATCTTGCCACTCTCCATCATGGCCGCGCGCTCGGACATGTGTGCCACCACATCGCTATCGTGGCTCACCAGCAGATAGGTCATGCCGTGTTCGTGTTTTAACTGATTGAGCAGATTGAGGATCTCGGCCTGAACCGACATGTCCAACGCCGAGGTGGGTTCATCTAGCAGCAGCAGTTTTGGTCGCAAGAGTAGGGCGCGAGCAATGGCAATGCGCTGGCGTTGGCCGCCGGAGAATTGATGGGGATAACGTTGCGCCGCAGAAGCAGGCAGGCCCACTTGCGCCAAAGCTTGGTCAATCCGTTGCTGAATATGCTGCTCGCCGTGAATCTTTAGCGGCTCACCCAGCGTGCGCTGAATATTATGCTGTGGGTGGAGTGAGGCATAAGGGTCTTGAAACACCATCTGCACCTCTTTGCGCAGCTGGCCGGTGAAGCGCTGCCCCGGCCGCAACGGCTGGCCCAACAAGGTTATCTCGCCCTGCCACTCCCGTTGTAAACCGGCCAGTGTCCGTAACACGGTGGATTTACCACAGCCGGATGCGCCGATCAGGCTGAAAGTCTCGCCCTCCTCAACGGCAAAGCTCACCGACTCCACTGCCGTTTTTACCTGATTTTTCTGGGCGAAACTGACCCGTAGGTTATTGACTTCAATCAGTGCCACGGGAGCCTCCTGAAAAATCTGCGCTGCGATCCAATACCGGCAGATCAGTACCATAAGTGCTGGCATTTGGGCGGCAAGCCCATAAAGTGTGGGTATAAGGGTGGGTCGAGTGCGGTAACTCGGCGGCCAGCCCCTGATCCACCAGTTTCCCCTGATACATCACCAACACGCGGTGGCAATGCTCCGATACCAACGGCAGATCATGACTGATCAGCAGTAAACTCATATTGCGCTGCTCAGTCTGCTCGACGATCAACTCTAGGATCTGGTTACGCAGTTTGGCGTCTAAGGCTGAGGTGGGTTCGTCAGCAATTAATACTCTCGGGTTATTCACCAAAGCGATAGCTAACATGGCCCGTTGCCCCATACCGCCAGAAAGTTGGCCGGGGTATTGGTGGTAGGCGCTTTCATTTAACCCGACTGATGCCAGCGCATTTAACACGCGTTCACGGGTATCAGCACCGGACAGGGCATTGTGTAGCAGCAGGGACTCTTCAATTTGCTTGCCCACAGTGCGCACTGGATTCAGCGCATAGCGAGGATCTTGTAGCACCATGGCGATCTCTTTGCCACGTAACGCGCCCCATTGTTTGGGCTTCAACTGCAATAAATCGTGTTCAATGACCTGGCCGGATCCCCCGTGGTCATCGGTATTATCCGCGTAATAACTCAGTTTTTGGGCGCTGACTTTTCCCGGTGAGCGGACCAATCCCATCAGCGCTCTGGCGGTAATGGATTTGCCGGAGCCCGATTCGCCCACTAACGCGACGCGCTCGTGACCCAGTTGGAAGGAGATGTTATCCACCACCCGCTGTTGCTGAAAATCGACACACAAATTCTCTACGGCGAAAATTTTATCAGTCATGGTGAGGGTCCAAAATATCGCGCAGGCCATCGCCTAACAGATTAAATGCCATGCTGCTGAGCAAGATAGCGCAGCCCGGAATGGCGGCGATCCACCACTGATCGAAGATAACCTGCATACCGTCAGCGACCATCGATCCCCATTCAGACATGGGTGGGCGAGCCCCCAAGCCGAGGAAACCTAACCCGGCGGCTGCCAGGATAATCCCGGCCAGATCCAGCGCCAGTCGCACCACCGCCGAGGGGAGGCACATGGGTAAAATATGGCCCCACAGCAGACGCAGCCCCTTGATACCCATCATTTCAGCCGCCGCCAGATAGTCACTTTGACGTAGTAATTGAATCTCGGCGCGCGCCTGACGGGCATAGGCGGGCCAAGTGGTCAGCGCCAACGCCAGTGCGCCATTAATCAAACCGGGGCCGAGCATCGCCACAAAAGCAAAAGCCAAAATCAGCCGTGGCATCGACATCACCACATCAGTGACGCGCATCAGAACACGTTCGAGCCAGCCGCCGTAATAGCCGGAAAGTACCCCAACCAGCAGCCCTAGCGGCAGCGTGATCACCGTGACCAGCAGCACCAAGCCCAGCGTTGGGCGAGTGCCATAAATCAGGCGCGACAGCATATCGCGGCCATAGCTGTCAGTCCCTAACCAGTGCCCTGCGGCACCGGGCGGTAGCAGCCGATCAGCAGCGTTTTGCCAGTTAGGATCTTGTGGTGCGAGCCACGGGGCAAAAATCGCAATAATCACCAGCAGGGAGAGAATAAACAGCCCAATGCTGGTGGAGGGGGAACGCTTCAGCGCGTAGCAGACTTTTGCTATTTGCATATTAGTATCATCGACATATCAGCGTGTTCTCGGGTCCAGCAAGCGGACCAGTAGATCCGTTACATTGTTAATCAAAATAAAGCACACACCGAGCAGCAGGGTTCCGCCCATAATGGCGGTGGTATCCCCGGCAAATAGAGCGCTGGTCAGGTAGCGGCCAATCCCCGGCCAGGCAAAGACGGTTTCGGTTAACACCGCACCTTCCAGCATGCTGGTATACGCCAGCGCAATCACCGTGAGCAAGGTGCCACGGATATTCGGCAGCACGTGCATCAACAGAATGCGCATCTCACCGGCACCTTTGGCCCTCGCCAGCGTGATGTACTCTTTATTCAGTTCACTCAGGCAGGCCGAACGGGTCAGGCGGGTGATACTGGCGAGCGCATAGTAAGAGAGCAGGGCAACCGGCAGAATCAGGTGGGCGATGGCATTGCCAAAGGCGCCAGCATCGCCAGAACGCCAAGTGTCGATCAGGGCAAAACCGGTTTTCGCTTCCACGGTATATTGATAAATGTCATCGAGGCGACCGGGGCCGGGGCTCCATTGCAGGCGGGCATAAAACAGCAGTAGCATCAGCAAGCCAAGCCAGAAGATGGGTACTGAGTTACCCAGCAAAGTGATAAAGCGAATCGCGGCATCCAGCTTGCTACCAGCCCAGCGGGCGCACAATAAACCGAGGATAACCCCGAGTGTGGCACCAATGATCAGCGATAGCGTCGCCAGTTCCAGTGATGCAGGGAAAACGGTGAGCAAATCTTGCAATACCGGCTGACCGCTGGCACTGGCAAGCCCCAAATCACCATGGGCCAACCGCACCAAATAGTGCCAGAACTGTACGACTAATGGCTGATCCAGCCCGAGCTGGTGCTTGACCTGCTGATATGTGGCCTCACTGGCGTGGTCGCCCACAATTTGTAGCACCCGATCCACTGGCGACATTGCCGACAGGAAAAAGGTGATCACCAGCAGACCGAATAGGGTTAGGGCCAGGGTCAATAATCCCTGTAAAACCCCCCAAAGACGACGCCGGGATTGGGTTCCCGGCGTTTGATTTAGTGCGACAGACATCGACTATCAACCTACTTATATTTCATAAAAACTTTATTGATAAGTCAGCTAACAGAGACTATTTGCTGACACGGTCATAATAGACCATATCTGCATTCAGGCCCTGTTGGTAGCCCTTAACATTATCTCGCAGCACAACTTGTGCTTTGGCTTGATCAATAAAGATGTAAGGCGAGTTCTGTTGCAGCTCTTGTTGCAACTGGGTGTAGAGCGCAGTGCGCTTAGCTGGATCGGCTTCTGCCACCGCTGCCAGTGTCTGTTTATTTAGCTCAGGAATAACCCAGCCGTTTAAACCGGCAACAGTGCTGCTCTTACCATCATTATAGGCAAAGGCGCTGGCATTGGAGTGTGCATCGAAATAATCCGGGATCCACAAGCGGATAGCGGACTGATGCTGCTTGGCGCGCACTCGGCCATACACCTGGCTGCCGGCGGCGGGTAGCAACACCAGTTTCACGCCACCTTGGGCGAAGCTGGCCTGTAACGATTGGGCGATGGTGATAAACGGCGGTTTGTTCTCAACGTCCAGCGTTAAGGTTGCGTCCTTAATGCCCGCTTTGGTCAGAATTTCTTTAGCTTTAGCCGGATCAAAGGTAAACGGATTGCTTTCCAGCGCACCCGGCAAACCAACAGGCAGGAAGCTTTGATGCACGAAATATTGGCCTTTCAGCAGGTCTTTGGTAATGCCCTGATAATCAACCAAATAGCGTGCGGCCTGCCAGAACTCTGGTTTGCTCAGCAGCGGGTTGGCTGGGTTAGCGGTATTAAAGACCAAATAGTTTTGCTCTGCTGATGGGATCTCAACCACTTTGACGCCAGCTTGTGTTTTCAGCGCGGCGGTTTGGTCTGGCCCTAATTCGCGGGCGATATCGGCATCACCTTGCTGAATCAGCAGACGGCGAGCACTTGGGTCCGGTACGTTTTTGATAATGATGTTTTTAATCAGCGGCTTGTCACCCGGCGATGTTGGGTTGGCATCCAACACGATAGCCTGATGCGGCTGATAAACACGCATTTTGAATGGGCCACTACCGGCTGAATGCATTTTCAGCCAAGCATTGCCGTAGTCGTTGTCTTTTACATTGGCGGTGACCACCTTTTTATCAACAATCGAGGCGATCGGCGTTGATAAGATATTCAAGGCAACCGCTGGGCTGACATCTGCGCTCCAGCTCAGCTGCAGGGTATTTTTGTCGATCTTTTTCAGATGTTGATCGATGTTGCTCGCGTCCCAGCCCAGAACGTTAAGAATAAAGGCCGGTGAACGGTTCATCTTGATTGCGCGGGTGAAGGAGTAAATCACGTCATCAGCTTGCACCGGATTACCGGATGCAAAAACGGCGTCTGGGCGCAATTTCACGGTCAGGGTTTTGGCTGCGGCGTCACCTTGCCAGCTCTCAGCCAGAATCGGCACAATCTTTTCCGGATTATCACGATCCGCTTGTATCAGGCGCTGATAGAGACTTGGTACGGTCTGAATACTGGACAGTTCATTACTTTCTGCCGGATCCAGACTGACAATATCATCCAGGGATTGTACAACCACCAACGTATCTGCTGGCGTTGCGGCCAGTACACTGCCAGATAGTGCTGTCAAAACCAGTAATGACAGAATTTTAGCTTTCATTGAGACTCCCTGACATGGATTCGACCACCAATGCTTTTTGCATTGATAGCAAGTAGCGCCCGTTAACTTCGCGAAGAAATTATTGTTTTTTCGAATATTTAATCGCAGTTTCTCACGATAGTGGCTTTGCTGTCTGTGGTCAAAGTCTCAACAGTTATTTGTTATAACAATAAGTGATAAGTAAATATTACAGAAAAGTAATGATTATGAGGGGATTTCGCGCTGACAATAAAACCCCTTATTTATCGCAAATCTTCCGACGCCATGAACGATGAATTGGTTATAATGGAACGTTATTTCATTTTACCTTCACGAAAGGGAAAGCCATGATTACCGGAAATATTCATCATTTGGAATTGTTGCCTTATCTGCCTACGCCATTGAAAGACGCCATCGAATATGTGAAAAGTCATATCACCGCAGAAACCCCTTTGGGTAAGCATGATATTGATGGCAATAATCTGTTCGTGCTGATTTCTAATGACAGCACTGACTATCTGGAAAATCGCCGAGCGGAATATCATGCCAAGTATCTGGATATCCAGATTGTTTTGGCGGGCGTTGAGGGGATGACCTTCAGTAATCAGCCTGCCGGTAAGCCAGATACCGACTGGTTGGCGGACAAAGATATTGCTTTTTTACCGGCGGGTGTCGATGAGAAGCAATTTGTCATGCAAATCGGCGATTTTGTGGTGTTTTACCCCGGTGAAGTGCATAAGCCACTATGTGCCGTAGGTGAGCCGGCTAACGTGCGCAAGGCCGTCGTGAAGATGGCGGTGAAATAGGCTATTTTGCTTGCCAGTTTGAGCTTCGGGCAGTGCGCTGTCCGCACTCAATCTGCCTGCGCCAATAACGCCTATTGGTTGGGTGTGAAATGATTTAGGGCCGATAACGCATCGGCCCCAATTTTTATGCCTGGCTGAGTGTGGCGACCATCACTGCTTTGATGGTGTGCAGGCGGTTTTCGGCCTGATCAAACACGATGCTGTGCGCGGATTCAAACACTTCATCGGTGACTTCCATTCCGCCCGGCAAGTGGTACTGCTCTGCCATCTGCTTGCCCAGCGTGGTTTGATCATCATGGAATGCGGGTAGGCAGTGCAGAAACTTAACCTGCGGGTTACCGGTCAGCTTCACCACATCCATATTGACCTGATAGGGTTTCAGCAGTGCTACACGTTCGTGCCACACCTCTTTTGGCTCACCCATTGAGACCCAAACATCGGTATACAGGAAATCAGCGCCTTTCACGCCTTCGGCAATATCTTCTGTCAGCGTGATTTTACCGCCCGTTTTTTGCGCCTGCACCTGACAATCAGCCACCAGTTTGGCCTCCGGCCAGCACGCTTTTGGTGCGACCAGACGTAAATCCATCCCTACCAGTGCGGCGGCTTCTAACATGGTGTTGCCCATGTTGTTACGCGCATCGCCGAGATAGGCAAATTTCATTTCACTCAATGGCTTACCCGGCAGGTGCTCCTGCATGGTCAATAAATCCGCCAGTAATTGAGTCGGGTGGAACTCATTGGTCAGGCCATTCCACACCGGAACTCCCGCATATTCGGCCAATGTTTCAACCACTTGCTGGCCGTGACCGCGATACTGGATACCGTCATACATGCGGCCTAATACCCGAGCGGTATCCTTAATTGACTCTTTATGCCCAATCTGGCTCCCGCCTGGGCCGAGGTAAGTCACGCGCGCACCTTGATCATATGCGGCAACTTCGAAAGAGCATCGAGTACGGGTCGAGTCTTTTTCGAAGATGAGCGCGATATTCTTACCTGCCAGTTTTTGCAGTTCACAGCCGGATTTCTTGGCTTGCTTTAACTCAGCTGCCAAATCCAGCAGGGCGGTAATCTCGGTGGGGGTAAAATCCAGTAACCTTAAAAAGTGACGTTTATAGAACTGATTCATCTGTTCATCTCCATATAACTCAAATGGCTTATTTGAATTTAAATTCAATTTATACGTATAAATATGCAATTACAACCCCCATCAATAAATCTTTCTCGTTTATAGTGGAGGCAACTGCGTGGGTGTGGGAAAATAGCACCATACTAAGCCCATTGACTGAGGATAAAGGCATGGCAAACCGCGAAATGCTGGACGAACAACGTGACGAAACCCGCCTAATCATCGAAGAACTGCTAGACGATGGTAGCGATCCCGATGCGCTGTACACAATTGAGCACCACCTCTCTGCTGAAAAGTTCGACGTGTTGGAGAAAGCCGCTGTTGAAGCATTCAAGCTGGGTTATGAAGTGACAGATGCTGAAGAGCTGGAAGTGGAAGATGGCTCTATGGTGATGTGCTGTGATGTGATCAGTGAAGTGGCGCTGAATGCTGAAATTATTGATGCACAGGTTGAACAGTTAATCGCACTGGCTGAAAAGTGCGGCGTAAATTACGACGGTTGGGGTACTTACTACGAAGATCCTGACGCAGAAGATGATGAAGATGGTGAGTTGGACGATGAAGAGTTGGTGGATGAGGATGACGACGGTAAGCGTCACTAATTCCCCTTTGTCCTTGAAGCTGCAGGGTTGTTAGCTACGTTCACTCACCCGAATCACTTACTGATGTAAGCTCATCGGGATTTGTTTACTTGCTGCCTACCTGCAACTCCAATGACTTTGGGGAATCCCCTTTGACCCTGAAGCTGCAGGGTTGTTAGCTACGTTCACTCACCCGAGTCACTTACTGATGTAAGCTCATCGGGATTTGTTTACTTGCTGCCTACCTGCAACTCCAATGACTTTGGGGAATCCCCTTTGACCCTGAAGCTGCAGGGTTGTTAGCGGGGATCTCATTAGCGTGTAATCAGACTGCTGATGAACCCCGATGATGCAATCTAGAACGGTGAGGACAGGCGGAACGAGCCTCCAGGGACGGATTTACGGCGTCTTTACGATCTGCCTGTTCTCTCCGCTACGGGTGCATTTTCAATAACCTCAGAGGTCATGCATCCTGATATTGTAGCGAGAGGAAGTTAAAGCATTTTCAGCATTGTCACTTCGCAATCCACATGACCGGTGTTGCCCATCGGCCCGCCGATATGCTCAAAACCTAATCTTTCATATAAGCCTACCGCGCTGGTCAGGCTGGCGGTGGTTTCTAGATAGCAGCGGCCAAAACCCTGCTGGCGAGCAAACTCTAGCGCCTGCAAGGCCAATTGCTTTGCCAAACCCTTACCGCGTAATATTGGCAGGAAGTACATTTTCTGCAATTCACACAGATCGATTTCACCCCCGGACAACGGAGCGATACCCCCACCTCCGGCAATATTGCCGTCCACTTCAATCACCCAGTAAGCGCTGCGCGGCTGGCTATACAGCTCATATAAGTGATCCAGATTCGGATCAGACACGGTATAGCCTTTATCTGCGCTCAGACCAAACTCAGCCGAGACGTCGCGGATAACATTGGCGATAGCGAGATTGTCTGCTGCGGTGATGGGGCGCACCAGCAGGTGGAGAGATATAGCTGTGGTCATGCTCTATAAGCCCAAAGGTAATAACTTAGTCATAATCTGTAATACCATCTATACCTGTCATACTTCAAGCTGCATGTGCGTTGGCCGCCTTCCTACAACTCAAATTATTTAAGGTATGACACTGAATTAATGCAATGGTAAAAAGTTGGGGGCCAGATGATCATGGCCCCCAGTGAGTACTTACTTTATGTCAGATAAGATTACAGTGCGGCGATAGTCGCTTGCTGCTCAATTAACTTCTGTTTGGCTTCAGCACAGGCGGCCATTCTCTCGCGCTCTTTGGCAACCACGGCTTCTGGCGCGCGCGCCACAAAACCTTCATTACTGAGTTTGCCTTCGATGCGCTCAATTTCCGCTTCCAGCTTCGCCACTTCCTTCGCCAGACGATCCAACTCGGTGGCTTTATCGATCAAGCCCGCCATTGGGATTAGTACTTCTGCACCTTCAACCAACTTGGTCACTGAGACTGGGCCTTTATCACCGTCAGCTAACAGGGTGAGAGAGGACAAGCGAGCCAGCGACTGGATAAAACTCTGGTTTTCCAGCACTCGGCGTTGAGCTTCAGCGCTCGCGCCACGCAGCATCACATCCAGTGGTTTACCCGGCGCAATGTTCATTTCTGCACGGATATTACGCACGGCAATGATGGTCTGCTTGATCCATTCCAAATCACTCAGCGCTTTCTCATCAACCTGATTGGCGTCATATTCAGGGAAAGGCTGCAACATAATGGTGTCTGCCGTAATACCTTTTAGGGTTTTAACCCGCTGCCAGATGGTTTCAGTGATGTAAGGAATGATCGGATGTGCCAGACGCAGCAGCGCCTCCAATACCTCAATCAGTGTATGGCGAGTCCCACGCAATTCAGCTTCAGAACCGCTGTTCATCACCGGTTTGGTCAGCTCCAGATACCAGTCACAGAACTGGTTCCAGGTGAATTCGTACAGAATACCGGCCGCCAAATCGAAGCGGTAAGTATCCATCGCTTCACGGTAGGCTTTGATGGTCTGATTGAATTCAGCCAGAATCCAGCGGTCAGCCAGTGACAGCACCATTTCGCCGCCATTCTGCCCGCAATCTTGCCCTTCGGTATTCATCAGCACGAAACGGCTGGCGTTCCATAGCTTGTTACAGAAGTTGCGATACCCTTCCAGACGCTTCATGTCCCAGTTGATATCACGGCCCGTAGAGGCCAGTGCTGCCAGTGTGAAGCGCAGGGCGTCAGTACCGTGTGGCTCAATACCGTTCGGGAACTGCTTCTCGGTGCGCTTGCGGATTTTCTCTGCTAGCTGCGGCTGCATCATGTTGCCGGTACGTTTCTCCAGCAACTCTTCCAGCGAGATGCCGTCAACCATATCCAGTGGGTCGATGACGTTGCCTTTCGACTTGGACATTTTCTGCCCCTCGTCATCGCGGATCAGGCCAGTCATGTACACGGTTTTAAATGGCACTTGCGGCTTGCCATTTTCATCTTTCATAAAGTGCATGGTCAGCATGATCATGCGGGCAATCCAGAAGAAAATGATATCAAAGCCACTGACGACCACACTGGTCGGATGGAAGGTTTTCAGTGCTTCGGTCTGCTCAGGCCAGCCCAGTGTAGAGAAGGTCCACAGGCCAGATGAGAACCAGGTATCCAGCACATCTTCGTCTTGGCGTAAGGCGATTTCAGGGCCGAGGCTGTTTTCGCGGCGCACTTCAGCTTCATCGCGGCCCACGTACACTTTACCCTGCTCGTCATACCACGCTGGGATACGGTGACCCCACCACAATTGACGGGAGATACACCAGTCCTGAATGTCGCGCATCCATGAGTAATACATGTTTTCGTACTGCTTAGGCACGAACTGAATCTCGCCGTTTTCCACCGCTTCAATGGCGACTTTCGCCAGCGGGGCTGTGCGGACATACCATTGGTCGGTCAGCATTGGCTCAATGACCACGCCACCACGGTCACCATAAGGCACCGTCAGGTCGTGCGGCTTAACCTCTTCCAGCAGGCCGAGTTTATCGAATTCAGCGACTACCGCTTTACGGGCCGCAAAGCGCTCAAGACCTTGGAACTGCTCTGGAATTGCGCCGCTGCAGGCATCGGTCGCTTCACCATGGGTATCAAACACTTCTGCTTCGGCGCGGATATCACCGTCGAAGGTCAGAATGTTGATCATCGGCAGGGCGTGGCGCTTGCCCACTTCATAGTCATTAAAGTCGTGGGCTGGCGTGATTTTTACGCAACCGGTACCTTTTTCCATATCGGCGTGTTCGTCACCGAGGATCGGAATACGACGGCCAACCAGTGGCAGGATCACTTCTTTGCCGATCAGATCTTTATAGCGTGGATCTTCTGGATTGACGGCAACACCGGTATCGCCCAGCACGGTTTCCGGACGGGTGGTTGCCACCACCAGATAATCTTTGCCTTCAGCGGTTTTGGCACCATCGGCCAGCGGGTAACGCAGATGCCACATTGAGCCTTTAGATTCGCGGTTTTCCACTTCCAGATCAGAGATGGCAGTGCGCAGTTTCGGATCCCAGTTCACCAGGCGTTTGCCACGGTAAATCAGATCTTCTTTGTGCAGACGAACAAACACTTCTTTAACCGCATTAGACAGGCCATCGTCCATGGTGAAACGCTCGCGTTCCCAATCCACGGAGTTGCCCAAACGGCGCATCTGACGAGTGATGGTGCCGCCTGACTCGCCTTTCCACTGCCAAATTTTATCGATAAAGGCTTCACGGCCGTAATCGTGGCGAGTTTTGCCCTCTTCGGCGGCAATCTTGCGCTCAACCACCATTTGGGTGGCGATACCGGCGTGGTCAGTACCCGCTTGCCACAGAGTGTTTTTCCCCTGCATGCGCTGGTAGCGAATCAAGGTATCCATGATGGTCTGCTGGAAAGCATGACCCATGTGCAGGCTGCCAGTCACATTTGGCGGCGGGATCATAATGCAGTAGCTTTCTTTGCTCGTATCGCCGCTCGGCTTGAAATAACCCTGTTTTTCCCAGTGCTCATACAGCGGCTGTTCAATCTCTTGCGGGCTGTATGTCTTATCGAGGGACGGCTCAGTTTTGTCGATGCTAGAAGGTGTGTTTTCCATTTTCTTTTTATTTCAATGAGTTGGCGGCGTTGCCGTGGTCAAGTGGAAGCCGACGCTGCGATAAGACTTATATCGGTCGCGCGCCAACTGTTTCAAATTTTCTTCGTAAGGGACGAAGTCTACCACTTCATGGAAAGCGGTGGCAAAACCTGCGAACTCGGGTAGCAGGCTAATCAGCAGGTCGCGAGGGGAATTCCCACGCCGTTCTGGCCAAGCTAATTCAACCGGTGCGCCATATTTTGGCCCTTCACCGGCCAGATTATGCGGCACAAACTGGTCAGGTGCGCGCTGCCACAGGGCTTCATCTAGCCGCTGGGCCTGCTCTTCACTCTCACAGGCGATCAGCACCCGTTTGCCTGCCCGCCAACGTTCAGCCGCAACCTCGCAGGCCAATGCTTCATGAGCGCGCAGCTCACCGGCGGGCGTGTCGTGTTCGAGTAGGTAGAAGGTGGCGTTTTTCATGATGTTATATGCTGTAACCTGTTTTTATGATTTTAACGAAACAACCATGACGTAAAAGGGCACGCAACGTGCCCTTCAGATAACTTAGCTAAAACCTGACAATTAATCGTCGCCGTTTAACCCTGCGCGGTTAAGCAGGAACTGAGACAACAACGCGACTGGACGGCCTGTTGCGCCTTTGTTCTTACCTGAACGCCATGCAGTACCCGCGATATCCAAGTGCGCCCAGCTATATTTACGGGTAAAGCGCGACAAGAAGCAGCCCGCAGTAATCGCGCCACCGGCACGGCCGCCAATATTCGCCATATCAGCAAAGTTGGAGTCCAGTTGCTCGGCGTATTCATCACCAAGCGGCAAGCGCCATGCACGATCACCTGCTTGCTCTGATGCCCCAATCAGCTCATGCGCCAATGGGTTATGGTTCGACATCAAACCGGTGATGTGATGGCCTAACGCCACCACGCACGCGCCAGTCAGCGTCGCGATATCAATCACCAACTCTGGCTCGAAACGCTCAACGTAAGTCAGCGCATCGCATAGCACCAGACGGCCTTCCGCATCGGTATTCAGCACTTCAACGGTTTGGCCAGACATGGTGGTCAGAATATCACCCGGACGATAAGCGCGGCCGCCCGGCATGTTTTCACAGCCTGCCAGCACACCAATCACGTTCAATGGCAGTTGCAACTCAGCCACGACACGCATCACGCCATAAACGGTTGCCGCCCCGCACATGTCATATTTCATCTCATCCATGCCTTCGGCTGGCTTGATGGAAATACCACCGGAATCGAAGGTTAGCCCTTTGCCGACTAGCACAATTGGCTTAGCGTCAGGGTTCGGATTACCCTTATATTCTATCACCGACATTAATGATTCGTTCTGCGAACCATGGCCAACCGCCAGATAAGAGTGCATACCCAGCTCTTTCATCTGCTGCTCGCCAATCACGCGAGTGACGATATTGGTGCTGAATGCATCGGCCAGTTGACGCGCCTGCGACGCCAGATAGGCGGCGTTACAGATGTTGGGCGGCATATTGCCCAAGTCTTTGGCGGCTTTGATACCGGATGCCACTGCCAGACCGTGCTGGATTGCGCGCTCACCGCTGGTCAGTTCGCGGCGAGTTGGCACATTGAACACCATTTTACGCAGCGGGCGGCGGGGTTCAGTTTTATTACTTTTAAGCTGATCGAAGGTGTAAAGCGTCTCTTTGGCGGTTTCTATCGCCTGACGCACCTTCCAGTAAGTATTGCGGCCTTTTACATGCAGCTCAGTCAAGAAGCAGACCGCTTCCATTGAACCGGTGTCATTAAGGGTATTGATGGTCTTCTGGATCACTTGCTTGTACTGGCGTTCATCAAGCTCGCGCTCTTTGCCACAGCCAATTAACAAGATGCGCTCGGAGAGAATATTCGGCACATGGTGCAGTAACAGCGTCTGCCCGACTTTGCCTTCAAGTTCACCACGGCGCAATAAAGCGCTGATGTAGCCATCACTAATTTTGTCGAGTTGTTCGGCAATGGGAGATAGACGACGAGGTTCGAAAACGCCGACTACAATACAGGCACTGCGCTGTTTTTCCGGGCTGCCGCTCTTTACACTGAACTCCATGCACTCTCCTGAATCTTAAAGACAAAGGCGGACGCTATCGCTAGAATGTAGCGCTCCGCAACGATCTCTGCTCCGTTGTGTTAACGACGTGTGTTAACCTTAACGGGATAAGTTGTTTTGTTTTGGCGACTATAAGCATGTTCCTATAGGACACCTAAACGCTAGATGCTGTAATACTATTTTAGCTGTGAAGGTTGCCATATGATGAGAATAAATGGCGGATTAACGATGAAACTATCGATTTTCCTGCAAAAAGACAAGTTTTCACAGGCGTATTAGCGTGATCATCATTAGATATCTGGTACGGGAAACACTTAAGAGCCAAATTGCGATTCTGTTCATCCTGCTATTAATCTTCTTTAGTCAGAAGTTAGTACGGATATTAGGCGCTGCGGTTGACGGTGAAATCCCCACAAATCTGGTTTTATCCCTTTTGGGGCTCGGTGTGCCGGAAATGGCACAACTTATCCTACCATTAAGCCTATTTCTGGGCTTGTTGATGACCTTAGGTAAATTGTATACGGAGAGTGAAATCACCGTGATGCATGCCTGCGGCATGGGCAAAAAATCCCTGATTCTGGCGGCATTGATTCTGGCGCTGGGCACTTCTGCGCTGGCGGCGGTCAATACCATCTGGCTTGGCCCCTGGTCGTCCAAACATCAAGACGAAGTGCTGAATGAAGCCAGAGCTAACCCCAGTCTCGCCGCATTGGCGGGGGGGCAATTTAAATCCTCAACCGATGGCAATTCGGCCTTATTTATCGGGAATGTGACGGGCAAAGAGTTCAACCGCGTATTTTTGGCACAATTGCGGCCAAACGGTAATCAGCGCCCCTCTGTGGTGGTGGCTGACAGCGGCCATATGACCGAGCGGCCGGATGGCTCGCAAGTGGTTATCCTCAACAAAGGCACCCGCTATGAGGGTACCGCGCTGCTGCGTGATTTCCGCATCACCGATTTTGTCGACTATCAGGCAATTATTGGGCATCAAGAAGTGCAGCAAAACAGTAATGTGGCCGAGCAGATGACCATGAAACAGCTGTGGCGCTCGAATGAAGCGGACGCCCGTGCCGAGTTTCATTGGCGGCTAACCCTGATTGTATCGGTAGTTATCATGGCGCTGCTGGTCGTGCCGCTAAGTGCGGTTAACCCGCGTCAGGGCCGTGTCCTCAGCATGCTACCCGCGATGTTGCTGTACTTGATTTTCTTCCTGTTGCAAAGCTCCCTGCGCTCGAATGCAGGTAACGGCAAGCTAGACCCACTGCTCTGGATGTGGACCGTGAATGGCATTTATCTGGCGATTGCGGTGATATTGAACCTGTGGGATGGCCTGCCGGCTCGTAAGTTACGTGCTCGATTGAGAGGTGCTGCCTGATGTTTGGTGTATTAGACCGTTATATCGGACGGACTATCCTCAATACCATCCTGATGACGTTATTCATGCTGGTATCACTGTCCGGCATCATCAAGTTTGTCGATCAGTTGCGTAAAGTCGGGCAGGGCGATTACTCAGCGGCGTCCGCTGGCATGTACACCTTGCTCAGTGTCCCAAAGGATATCGAGATATTCTTCCCGATGGCGGCACTGTTAGGCGCATTGCTGGGCCTTGGCACATTAGCGACCCGCAGTGAGCTGGTGGTCATGCAGGCATCGGGATTTACCCGCATGCAAATCGCTGCTGCGGTGATGAAAACCGCTATTCCGCTGGTGTTGCTGACCATGGCAATCGGCGAATGGGTGGCACCGCAAGGCGAGCAGATGGCGCGCAACTTCCGCGCACAGCAGATGTACGGTGGCTCACTGCTGTCAACCCAGTCTGGTTTGTGGGCAAAAGATGGCTCTGATTTTATCTATATTCAGCGGGTGTCGGGTGACAAGGAGCTGACGGGCGTCAATATTTATCACTTTGATAAACAAGATCGCCTGTTGTCGGTTCGTTATGCGGCGACAGCCACTTACGAAGGTAATCTGTGGCGCTTATCGCAAGTTGATGAATCTGATTTAAGCAACCCGACTCAGGTGACGGGCTCGCAGACATTGACCGGCGAGTGGAAGACCAACCTGACACCTGAGAAGCTGGGTGTAGTTGCCATGAATCCAGATTCACTCTCCATCAGTGGGCTGCATGATTACAGTAAATACCTGCGGCAAAGTGGTCAGGAATCAAGCCGCTACGAACTGAATATGTGGGGCAAGATATTTGCACCATTCTCGGTGGCGGTAATGATGCTGATGGCGCTGTCATTTATTTTTGGCCCATTACGCAGTGTGCCGATGGGTGTCCGGGTTGTCACCGGCATCTTCTTTGGCTTTGTTTTCTACGTACTGGATCAGATTTTTGGCCCACTGAGCCTGGTTTACAGCATCCCGCCCGTCATTGGCGCGCTGCTGCCAAGTATACTTTTCCTCCTAATCAGTGTTTATTTGCTGCTAAAACGGCGTTGATGGCGGTTTTTTCAACACTTAGACTAAACTTGATGGGATAACAGTTGCATGCGGATCATTGGTAGGTATAATTCACCTCGTTCTCCGCATACTACTTCAGTGCCGAAGTGGCGAAATCGGTAGACGCAGTTGATTCAAAATCAACCGCCGCGAGGCATGCCGGTTCGATTCCGGCCTTCGGCACCATTAGTATGAAAATCAAGTCACCGCAAGGTGGCTTTTTTTTTGCCTAAAATCCAGTCCCCGCAAGGCTTTGCCCCGCTTTTCAGTCAATATAAGTCAACCTGATTCAATCTACATCAACTGACTGATGTGGGTACATTTGCGGGTACCTATCCACACCCAAGGGATTAAATCCCTATCCTCGTGATAACTGAAGTGGTTTACTGAATTTGGCCACCTGAACAGAGGTGATATGCTTACCTCAGAACAACACAGGTGCACCAATGAAAAGAAGAAATTTAAGTCCTGAATTCAAACGTGAATCCGCTCAGTTAGTTGTCGACCAAAATTACACCGTTTCTGACGCCGCTAAGGCTATGGATGTAGGTCTTTCCACGATGACTAAATGGGTAAAACAGCTGCGTGATGAACGGCAGGGCAAAACGCCAAAAACCTCTCCTATCACACCGGAACAAATCGAAATACGTGAGCTAAAGAAAAAACTACAACGTATTGAAATGGAAAATGAAATATTAAAAAAGGCTACTGTAGATTCAATTGGTCAACGCAACAGTCATGTGAAAACATGGGGTTGCGGAGGGTTTTTGAATGAGACGGACATTTACAGCAAAGGAAAAAGCATCTGTTTTTGAACTGTGGAAGAACGGAACAGGCTTCAGTGAAATAGCTAATATCCTGGGTTCGAAACCAGGAACAATCTTCACTATGTTAAGAGATACTGGCGGCATAAAACCCAATGAGCGCAAGCGGGCTGTAGCTCACCTGACGCTGTCTGAGCGCGAGGAAATACGAGCCGGTTTGTCAGCCAAAATGAGCATTCGTGCGATAGCTACTGCGCTGAATCGTAGTCCTTCGACGATCTCACGTGAAGTTCAGCGTAATCGAGGCAGGCGCTATTACAAAGCTGTTGATGCTAATAACCGGGCCAGCAGGATGGCGAAAAGACCAAAACCGTGCTTACTGGATCAGAATTTACCGTTGCGAGAGCTTGTTCTGGAAAAGCTGGAGATGAAGTGGTCTCCTGAGCAAATATCAGGATGGTTAAGGCGAACGAAGCCGCGTCAAAAAACACTGCGAATATCACCGGAGACAATTTATAAAACGCTGTACTTTCGTAGCCGTGAAGCGCTACACCACCTGAATGTAAAGCATCTGCGCCGGTCGCATAGCCTTCGTCATGGCAGACGCCATACCCGCAAAGGTGAAAGAGGTACGATCAACATAGTGAACGGAACGCCAATTCACGAACGCTCCCGGCATATCGATAACAGACGCTCTCTGGGGCACTGGGAAGGCGATTTAGTATCAGGCACAAAAAACTCGCATATAGCCACACTTGTAGACCGAAAATCACGTTATACGATCATCCTTAGACTCAGGGGCAAAGATTCTTTCTCAGTGAATCAGGCTCTTACCGACAAATTCCTGAGCTTGCCGCCTGAACTCCGGCAATCACTGACATGGGACAGAGGAATGGAGCTGGCCAGGCATCTGGAATTTACTGGCAGCACCGGAGTTAAAGTTTACTTCTGCGATCCTCAGAGTCCCTGGCAGCGGGGAACAAACGAGAACACTAATGGGCTAATTAGACAGTACTTTCCCAAAAAGACATGCCTTGCCCAATATACTCAACATGAGTTGGATCAGGTTGCAGCTCAGCTAAACAACAGACCAAGAAAGACACTGAAGTTCAAAACACCGAAAGAGATAATTGAAAGGGGTGTTGCGTTGACAGATTGAATCTACAACCGCGCTCTTGATGTCAGACTCCCTGAACAGTTCTCGTTAATCGGGAAACTCAGGGCGCGTTATCCAGTGGCCTCTCTCTGCCACGTGTTCGGGGTTCATCGTAGCAGCTACAAATACTGGCAAAACCGTCCTCAAAAACCAGACGGCAGACGGGCTGTATTACGAAGCCAGGTGCTTGAGCTGCACAACATCAGCCATGGTTCCGCTGGGGCAAGGAGCATAGCTACAATGGCAACCCAGAGAGGCTATCGGATGGGACGCTGGCTTGCTGGCAGACTGATGAAAGAGCTGGGGCTGGTCAGTTGCCAACAGCCGACTCATCGATATAAACGTGGCGGCCATGAACACATCGCTATCCCGAATCACCTTGAGCGGCAGTTCGCAGTGACAGAGCCAAATCAGGTGTGGTGCGGCGACGTGACATATATCTGGACAGGTAAGCGCTGGGCATACCTTGCAGTTGTTCTCGATCTGTTTGCGAGGAAACCTGTGGGTTGGGCAATGTCGTTCCCCCCGGATAGCAAACTGACGGTCAAAGCACTGGAAATGGCATGGGAAGCTCGCGGCAAGCCAGTCGAAGTGATGTTCCACAGCGATCAGGGTAGCCACTATACAAGCAGGCAGTTCCGGCAGTTACTGTGGCGTTACCGGATCAAACAGAGCATGAGCCGACGAGGAAACTTCTGGGATAACAGCCCGATGGAGCGGTTCTTCAGGAGTCTGAAGAATGAATGGGTACCCGTGACAGGTTACGTAAGCTTCAGCGATGCTGTCCATGAAATAACAGACTATATTGTTGGATATTACAGCGCGCTTAGGCCACACGAATATAACGGCGGGTTATCACCCAACGAATCGGAAAATCGATACTGGAAAAATGCTAAAGCTGTGGCCAGTTTTTGTCGACCACTTCATATCCCAGTTTCAGATATGAAGAAATTTTTCTGCTAGAGCTATAAGTTTTTTGCCTGAGATATAGCAATTAACCAATGCCATCGGTTCGAGATAATCGCACTGTATAGGCATATATTTGTGGTCTTGGAGCTCTCTTGTGATCGGAGCCATCAGATGTGCAGATTCTACGGTTCTTGTACTACCTGGAAATATGAACCAGTTGTATACCATGGCTGTTGGATAAATATCCTTCAGCGCTAATGCGTAAAAGAATTGCTTTATTAGGTCGGGCCATCCAGGAAGGTTTTCCAGATTTTCTGCACCGTAATATTTGGCATCAAGAATGGCAAATGTAGTTGTGTCTGGACTCCTAATAACTGTATCGGTACGGCCTCCTTTCTGGGTAGCCATTTGGTAATGACCATTGATTCTGTAACAAGGTTTGGCCAACTGGCGATTTATGTCAAATTTCGACTCCATGCAGGAATCAATCATATGCTCCCACATCGAATGAAATTTATTTATACCGATTACAAGATTGCGGTCAGAATTACCTGTCTCCCTTGAAAGATATGTCGTCAGATCAGTCATTAACTTCATATTCCTGTCAACATAAAGACCACCCAGTTCCCTTTCCAGTACCCCAATCTTAGCCTTGCGGCCTCCGGAAGGCTGTTTGATATCGGCAAGTTTTGATTGGATATTTGAATCTTTGTCAAAGAAGATCCATCCGATAAGGTGGTCTAGCTCGCGGATGATTTGCGCATGAATGCGGGTCACCTCATCATCGAAGTGTGTGGTCTTTTTCCGTCCGAGAGTGTCTAAGTAGACCTGTGAGCCAGCTGAAGGATAACTCTCTATCCTACCGATGGTTCGTTTCCAGTCTATTTTTCCCGTATTTTTTTTGATATCAGAAGTACACCTGACATAGATTCCATGCTCGACATAGTCAGCCAGAAGTGTAAATGCTAGTCCGAGGAATGATTCCCCCACAATTTGCTCAGATGCCCCGTCAGAAAAGGAAGGCCGATCTCTGTTAAGGGCATATTTGTGGATTGCGTGTATAAGAGATGCGCTGAGTTTTTGTTGTTCGCTGTACGCAACCTGTCTACTATTTCTTGGCAGGAATACGTCAGTTCTGTCTCCCTGCATGACCATGCCACAGAAATCCAGTTTACTCTGATCGTTGCGGATCAAGTTTTCCGAGTCTAACGCAGTACGAACATGCTCCGGAAGGCTGCTAACTGCACATCTGTCCTCATGAAGAATAATGTTCATTGCTTCTCGCCATCTGCAATCTGGGCTGTAGCTGCTGCTATTAAGGATTCTTCTATACTGGATTCGAAAACTGGTAATCCTGCCGAAAATGCAGCAACCAGTTGTCCGAAGGTACCTAGTACATATTCCCCACTCTCAGTTGCAAAGATACTATGGCGCTTACCGTGGCGAAGCACATCATCCCATAAGTACACGAAGAGCTTGTAACAGAGTGTATCGTATGCTGATTGGCTATCACATAGATCATTTACGGATAAGAAGCGATGACCAAGGAGACGATCTTCGGGAACACCTAGTGTCATTAGTCTTTCGTTGATTATTTTTGCAAAGTTTTTCCATTCGATTTCACAAGTTCTTCCTTGCACAGGAATAGTTAAAGTGCCTAGGGTCGCCTTTGTGTAGTCAATAGACATATATTTTATAGCCCAGCGACGCTTAAATGCTGTATCTAATGAATTTACTCCTTGGTCACTGCTGTTCATTGTTGCCAGAATGGTCAGATTTGCAGGGAGAGAAAGTTTTTCGATCTGTTCCGAAATATTTTCGTTAATATAATCTAGCATATCTGGGTCGATATCAATTTCATACATACTATCAGGATCAAGCAGTTGGAACAGATCACCAAATACCGCAGCTGCTGGGGCCCTGTTGATTTCCTCAATAATCAGGAACACACTCTGGTTTTTATTATTCTTTGCTTGAATATAAGCGTTCGTGAATGGTCCTGGCCGAAATTCGTAATGAATGCTTCTGATTTCACCGTCATTAACCATTCTTGGCCTCAAACTTCCTACGAAATCACTATATTGCATATCGGGATGGAATACGGTACGTACTTTCGTCGCTCCATTAGTCTCCTGTTCGATTGAGTAGCTTTTACCTGTTCCTGGCGCCCCGAGGTAAATTGTGTTCTTCTTTTTTCCCAGAACTGCAAGGTCCGAAGCCGATGCTTGTGTCCCTACTGGAGGTGTTGAAATAGTGAAGTCGGAAATTACTTGCTCAAGGAAATCAATTGCAGCTTGGATATTCTGATTGCTAAACGGCATCAGCTCGTCGAGATTTTGTGGTTCTTGCTTGGTAGCAATATGTACGATTCTCGAGATTACATTGAAAAAGAGCTTGGACTGTTCCCCTGCAACAACTTTTGCCCTAGGGTAACTAAGTACATTCCCTGCGAGTACTCGGATCATTTTTTCGAAATATTTCCATTCTGTACACTCGACTGGGCCTGAAGTTTCGATGCTATCAAATGTACGCTGATCATCAGTTTGAATGTTTTTAATGCGAGTAGGAACTTCCACTGAATAAATAATAAACTGCTTGGCTTTTTCATTATCACGGATGTCTTTCAATGATTGGAGAATGCATTGAAATGAGACGTCATGAACTTTGCCTGACGAATTTTCGATCTCAAAAAAAGAACCAGTGTTGAGGAAAATCACCTTGAAAACAGATATGCCATTCCATCTATCATTTTGAGTTTGTAGTTGCTGTATTTGTTCTCGTGACATAGTTTCCTCCGAGTGGCTGGTTTTCCATTCCATTCGCCATTAGGCGTATTGACTGATCAAGTGTACAGTGATATTCTTTTCGCCGGGAATGAAACCGGATAAGATCAACTTAAATGAATAATCAAAATAAAGCACAGTATATCAAAAATTTGAGGGAAAGATTAGGCCTTGGTCGTACAGAATTTGCTAATCTGCTTGGGCTAAGTTCAACAGGTGAGAGGACTGTTCGCGGTTGGGAGGAGGAGGAACATGTTCCCTCTGCCACAAAATGGCATGCGATTCTCGAGGTTGAGCAACAGATGGTTTCATACTTGGATAAAGCCCCTTTACGCCAGCAGCCTGCAAGTGAATCTGAATTTACATTTATTGATCTATTCGCTGGTATTGGTGGTATCCGTTTACCTTATCAACAGCAAGGTGGTCACTGTGTTTTTTCCTCCGAATGGGATAAATTTTCCCAGAAAACTTATCTAACTAATTTTGGTGAAATGCCACATGGTGATATCACTAAGATTAAAGCCTCTGATATTCCAGACCATGACGTCCTTCTTGGTGGATTCCCCTGCCAAGCATTTTCCCAAGCAGGTCTGAAAAGAGGCTTCAACGATACACGAGGAACTATGTTCTTCGAAATCCAGCGGATCTTAGCGGTCAAACGTCCTAAAGTATTCATGTTAGAGAACGTCAAACAACTCCAAGGGCATGACAAAGGGCGTACGCTGAAGACGATTTTGGACATCCTTAAGGGTGAGGGTTCCCATGACATTCCGAGTGATATCCCGATCAGTGAGGATACCCGTCAGGCGTTATCCGTGAAACTTAACTATTGGGTTGATTACAAAGTGCTCCGTGCCAGAGATTTCGGTGCTCCTCAGAACCGTGAACGCATCTTCATTGTCGGCTTTGACAAAGATTATTTCGATGAGGTGGATTTTGACAGCGTCTTTAATTGGCCAAAACCACCTATGCGGCCGACTAAAGTTGGTGACATTTTGGAGGACTTGAGCAAATTACCTGCATCAGAAGACAAATACACAATCTCCGACAAACTCTGGGCAGGTCACCAAAAGCGTAAACTTGAACATGAAAAAAAAGGCAATGGTTTTGGCTATTCGCTTTTCGGCGAAAATAGTGAATATACCAACACCATCAGTGCCCGTTATTACAAAGATGGTTCTGAAATTTTGATCGACCAATCTCATCAGGGAAAAAATCCGAGGAAACTAACCCCTCGCGAATGCGCACGCCTCCAAGGGTTTCCTGAGGAATATATCGTAGATGCCGTTTCCCATGGGCAGATCTACAAGCAGTTCGGAAACTCGGTCTGTATGAACGTCATACATGCGGTAGCGGAACAGTTAGTTAAGGCCATGAAAACTGCAGCAGAATTGACTGCTAAAAACAAAAGTTATAAGCAGACTGGAAGCTGATATCGGACGGGCTGGAAAAGTGACATGATAGACCCCATAGATCTCAGTGTGGTGAAGGGGGTATCTATAGGCTCGGGAGCACTCCACTCCAGTGAGACTCGGAATCGTCTAGGAAACTAGGATCTATTCAGCCACTACATATTGATCCACAGGCGAGTCAAAAGCCAGACGCCATATTATAGAGTAAATACACCGACCCTCACCAACCCCCAATAATCCCGCTCCCTTTTCTCCGTAGGAAGCGGAATTGACCTGAGTTAACTCACTCGCTGGGCAATATCTTTTGTGGCCTTTTGGGCTTTAGATAGCGGGAAGGCCAGATCTCTGCTGGATGAAGTTCCAATACCTCCGCGATCAATCTTTCGCCCTTTGGCCAATGGCGTAGCAGCGCATTTGCCAGTGTTGAAGAAGCCAGCCCAGCTTCTCTGGAAACAGCCGCCATTGATGTACCTCGTTTTTTTAAGCCCGCCACGATATCTGCCGGATGCCAGTCTTGCTTATCCATAACGTTTATTCCTCCCTATTATGTGTTCGATTGATTATCCGATGCTCTTAAAAATATCCCAAAACAGGATATTTTTAAGTTATGGCTTTTTGTGGGGGATTTGTAATTTGTATGGTTTCTAGGTCAGCAGCTGTTTCGTAAAAATGTTTTGCAGGTTTATGAGAATCGCTGTTGTATCACTGGGCTGGAGGAGCCGACGTTATTAGTGGCTAGCCATATCCGTCCTTGGAGCCATGGTGCCGAGCACCGCCTTAATCCCAGCAATGGGCTATGCCTTTCTAGTTTGCATGACCGAGCTTTTGATCAGGGATTAATAACCTTTAACCCACATCTTGAAATGGTGCTCTCCACACAAATCAAAAAGCTTAAAAGCAGTATTAGTGAGGACAGTTTTGCTAAATATGAAGGGCGGAAACTGCGGCTACCGGTTCAGTTTCTCCCTGATGAAGGGCAGATGGCTTATCACCGCCAGAATATTTTCTTAGAATAAAAAGCGCAGCTCTAGCTGCGCCCCGTCATCATCCATCCCACTATTTCAGCAAGAATGATTGGCCCTGTTTCAGCACCAAATCACAGGCTTTGGTTTTGATTTTTTCGGTGATTTGCTCGCTACCCAGATCGTTCAGGTTGAGGCTTTTGCCTTCACCGGTTTTCAGCAAGCCACCCAAACCCTCTTGGTAATCTTGGCTCTTGGCATTTTCGGTGCTGGTGATCCCCAACTTGCTCATCAACTGGTCTTTCACGGCGCTGGTGCCATTGGCCGACAGCACGTTGTTTTGGACGCAATATTGCAAGATACCCGCCGCATTGGTCATGGTGCTGGCACTTAGACCTTTATCGCTACCATTGAGTAAGCCGGTCAGTGACGACAGTGAAGATGAGCTATCGCCTGATTTACTGTACTGATCTGCGGCGCTTTTGACTGAATCCAATAAGCTGTTCGCGCTCGCCGCACCGCTCAGCAGTGTGGTGGAGCAAGCCAAGGCCAATACCCAGCGATGAGTGGTGTTCATAGAAACTCCTGTTTTACGGTGTGGATCACAGCAGATGAGGCGCGATACGGCCAGAAAGACTGCCAATTATTATCTCCAACGCTAAGAATACCGCACTGTATACATTTTGCTGATAGGCGTTGTCTGATAAGGGGGGGGTTTTTGTCTTAAGAGGCAAGTTTGTATGACATCCGAGCCGGTTCATTGTCATTGGCTTCATATTGAAACTATCCATAGTGCGGCATCGGGGCTACTATTCAGAAATGGGAAAATGGCGCAAAGCACCCCAATGGTTTATCACTTAAACTGCTTTCAATTGTACAAAAATATGGAATTAGCGTGTTGTTGTAGGGAAAACAGAACGGGCAGCGATAGGTATCAACTGCCCGTGTCGGCTAAGGCATCAGGCCGATAAAGACGGTTTTCTTACGTGGGCCGGTCATCAACCCCTCCAGTTGCTCGACACACGCGAGGTAATGGGGGGTCTTTTTATGGGCTGCGACCGCTGCCTCATCGGTATAGGCTTCATAGATGTAAAAGCGGGTCGGCAGGACCTCATCCCTCAACACATCAAAACGTAAATTGCCCGCTTCACGGATAGAACCGAGGTGATTGGCGCGGAAAACCTCAATAAATTGGTCAACTTTGTCATCTTTCACATTAATTTCGACGAGAGTCACGTGCATACTTTCCTCCTTGTCGCTGCTCAACCTTTTTCGTGTAGGAACAGCTGATAAGCCGCTGCTGCATTCTCATTTTGATGCACCACGGCATGAACCGCCTTCAGCATGGCAATCGGGGCTTCCGACTGGAAGATATTACGGCCCATATCCACGCCGGATGCGCCCTGATCAATAGCTTGATAGCACATCTCCAACGCCTCGCGTTCCGGCAGTTTTTTACCGCCCGCAATCACGATAGGCACCGGGCAACCGGCAGCAATGCGCTCAAAACCGCTGTCGACATAATAGGTTTTGATCACCTGCGCCCCCATTTCGGCGGCGATTCGCGTTGCCAGCGAGAAGTAGCGCTGATCGCGAACCATATCTTTGCCGACCCCCGTCACCGCCATGGTTGGCATGCCGTAGCGCATCCCCTGATCGACCAACTGAATGATATTTTTAATCGATTGATGCTCATGCTCGGTGCCGATATAAACCTGCGCTGCCACGGCACAGGCGTTGAGCCGCAAAGCATCTTCCATCGCCACGGCCACGGCCTCATTGGATAGATCCGTCAGGATTGAGTTGGCACCGGACGCACGTAGTACCACAGGGCGATTGGCGGCAGCAGGAACCACACTGCGCAAAATGCCACGGGTACACATTAAGACATCGGCGTACTCAAATAGGGGGGAGATATTGATATCAATGCGCTCCAGCCCGGTGGTTGGCCCCTGAAAATAGCCGTGGTCAAATGCCAGCATCACGGTGCGATTGGTTTTCGGATTGAAAATCCGCGCCAGACGAGATTGCATCCCCCAATCCAGTGAGCCGGAGCCTTTCAGCGTAAACGCAGGATTTTGCTGCGGTACGCCAATGCCGAAGTCTTTACCGTCTTTGATATCGTCTAAATCAGCCATCTGTAATCACTCCATTTACTATGGGTATTGGCCCGCCACAGGGACGGGCCGCTGAGATTAGAAATCGTATTTGTCGATGTTCTCTTTGGTGAAAATGACCCGCTGTGGCAGCAACACGATGCCGTTGCCTTTTGCTTCATGGTCATAGCCCTGCACACTGTTCGCGACCACTTCAACCACGCCAATGTTCGGAATATCCAGCTTATCGCCGACGTTCAAATCGCCTTTTTTCAGCATTTCATTGGCGACATACACCGAGATTTTGCCTTGGTTAACCACATCCCACAGACCAAACTCCTTCACTGTTCCGCGCTCAACATAGGGGCGCATCACATTTGGGGTGCTGAAGCCGACGATCGCCACATTGTCGCGTTTCAGGTTTTCTGCGGCTTGCGCAGCGGCGGGTAAGGCGTTGGCATCCGGTGCGATAATCGCGTCCAGATCGCCATAGGCTTTCAAGATGCCCTCGGCGGTTTGCAGCGATTTAGTGGCGTCGTTATAGCCGAACTGAGTGGTGACGATCTCCCAGCCGGGGTGCTCCTGTTGGATTTTTTTCTTCGCTTCATTGACCCACTGGTTTTGGTCGGTCACCGTCGGGCTAGAGTAGAAGAACGCCACCTTGGCTTTCTCTTTTTTCACCTGATTTGCCGCCATATCGACCAGCATCGAACCCAGTTGATTCGGGGTGCCTTGGTTGATATAAATCGAGCGGCACTCCGGTTTGGTGTCAGAGTCCCAGGTGAGGATTTTGACGCCCCGCTGCATGGCGCGTTTTAACGCCGGACACAGCCCATCTGGCGAGACGGCGGAAACCACAATGGCGTTATAGCCCTGATTGACGAAGTTATTGATCAACTGAACCTGACCGGAAACACTGGGCTCTGTCGGGCCATCGTAGGTCACATCCACGCCCAACTCTTTACCCGCATCGACGGCTCCTTTACCGCCACTGGTGAAGAAGCCCACCCCGACCAGTTTCGGGATAAATGCGATGCGCTCCACCGCGTGTGCGGCATTGATAGAGCCAAAAGTGATACAGGCAAATCCGAGGGCATAAACCAGTGCCAGCTTTTTTAATCTTGGTGTTTTCATTGCTCTCTCCGAATCGAGGTATCGAGGTGTTGGTCTTGCGCTATAAAAGAAAAACAGCGATTAACTCAGGGTATTTCTACTGCGACGGCGTTGTAGCCATTCTTGAATCAAATGTCGGTGCAGGCTGATGGAGCGCCCGACCACCACTAAAATCAGCAGCGCGCCGGATAGCGCACTGGATATTTGGTTTGGCGTGCCGATCATTTGCAGCCCCTGCTGCAAATATCCCACCAGCAAGACCGCCAGTGCCGTGCCGAGGATGGAACCGGAACCGCCGTAAATATTGGCCCCGCCCAGCACCACGGCGGTGATGGCGGGCATCAGGAATGATGCTCCCAAATCAGAGCGCGCCGAGCCAAAGTAAGAGACCAACAGGACGGCGGCAATGGCGGAGGCCATGCCCGTCAAGGCATAGAGGAGGCACAAGGTGCGGGCCACGGGTAGGGCGCTGTAGCGAGCGACGCGGCTATTTTGCCCAATCAGAAAAACATTACGGCCACTGTGAGTGCGGTGCATCAACAGCCAGAACAGCAGCACGCACACCATAAAGATCACCAGTGGGATAGGCAGGCCGAACAGGGTTTGGTTGGCGAAATCGGTAAAGGCGGTTGGGAAGCCGCCAATGCCTTCGTAGCCAGTGGCACCCGAGATGCCCGATAGCAATAGGGCGCTGCCGCCGAACAGATACATGGTGCCAAGGGTGATGACCAGCGGATTGACGCCGGTATAGAGAATCAATCCAGCATTAATCAAGCCGCACAGTGCGCCGACGATCAGCGTCAGTGGGATTGCCACGCTCATTGGCACACCGGCCTGAAACATCACACCAAGGAATATGGCGCACAGTCCGATAGTGGAGCCGAATGAGATATCGATGCCGCCACTGACGATCACCATGGTCAGCGGCAGGGCGACGATCCCGATGCAGATAAAATCACTGGTGCTGAACAGCAGCACATTGATATCCAACATGCGCGAATTTGATAAGCCAAACAGCAGGATCTCCAGCACCAATAGTGCAGCCAGAGCCAGTTCCCATCCATAACGCTTACAGTGACTCATCGTGCCACCTCTTTTTTAGTGAATGACTTGCCATTCGGCGCTTTGCTATCAGTTGCCTTTGACGGGGTGGGGGTGGTTTTTTTATCACTCGCTGCCGGACGAGCATTAAAGCGGGCATATTTCTGCTGGCGGATATTGCGTTCGATGGCGCAGCGCAGGCGTCCATCGAACACCAGCACTCCCAGCAGCACCAAACCGGCAATAAAATCATTCCACCATGCGGGTAGGCGCAGCAGCACCAGCACGCTATCGATTTGGGTCAACAGATAAGCCCCGAGAATGGCACCGATGATGGTCCCAGTGCCGCCGAGCAAGCTGATGCCGCCAAGAACGCAGGCCGCAATGGCTTTCATCTCCAGTCCACTGCCGGTCTGATTGGGAATAAAACCAATTTGTGAGGCAAAAACGATCCCCGCCAGTGCCGCCATCACGCCATTCATTGAGAAGGCAAAAATGCGAATACTGTCGGTGCGGATACCCAGTTGGCGCGCGCCTTGCAGGTTATCGCCGGTGGCGTAGAAGCTGCGACCAAAGGCGGTTTTACCCAGCAATCCCGCCATGGCGAGGATCAGCAACATAATCAGCCAGCCAATGGGCGAGATAGAAAACAGAATTGGCGTGGATAAACTTTTCAGATCCGCCGGTAATCCTTCGATCCATTTGCCGCCGGTTAGTAACAGCATCAGGCCGCGATATAACCCCAATGTCCCCAGTGTGGCGACAATCGCTGGAATACGTAGCCAAGTCACCAAAATACCGTTAAAGCAGCCCGCCACCATGCCGACCAGCAGGGCGAACAAGCAGGAGAGCGCCAGCCCGAAACCGGCATTGAGTGCCATGCCGACGGTCACCGCGCAGAGGCCAGTAATGGAGCCGACAGAGACATCAATATTGCGGGTCAGCATCACCAGGGTTGCACCGATCGCTAGCAGGATCAGGATCTGCGCGCTGCTGAAGATCATGGTGAAGGTTTGCACGCTGAAGTAATTGCTGTCGATCACACCGAGTAGGGCAAACAGGGTAAGGATCGCCAGCAGCGCGGTGCCTTCACGGTTATTTTGAATAAATTTCAACATGATGCGCCCTCATTTTGGGTCGATGGAGGGGCAGTGGAATGAGTTTCACCAAAGGCCAAATGCATAATGGTATCGACATTCATTGCCTGACCATGCAACTCACCACTGACTTCCCCCTGATGCATCACCAAAACGCGATCCACCATCTGCACGACCTCTTCCAGGTCAGAAGAGATAAAAATGATCGCCACATGCTGCGCCGCAATGCTGCGGATCAATTGATAGATATCACTGCGGGCGGCGACATCCACGCCACGGGTTGGCTCATCAATAATCAGTAGCAATGGGTTGGCTTCCAGACATTTGGCAATCAGCAGCTTTTGCTGGTTACCGCCGGACAGAGTGCGCACTGGCTGCTCCAGATGACTGAATTTAATGTTCAATGCGCGGCGATAGCGCTCCAGAATTGCCGCCTCCTGTGCTGGATGAGTCCACATCCCCTGACTGCCTTGGGTCAGTGAACAGACATTCCAACTGAGCGGGGCATCCAGATAGAGGCCAGAGGCTTGCCGATCTTCCGGCAGATAGACCAAACCTGCCGCTAAGCGGTTGACGGTTTTCATCGCGGTGATATCGATATCTTCCAGCCGGACACTGCCGCCGCTGGCGGGGCGCAAGCCATACAGGGTTTCGGCCAGCTCAGTTCTGCCTGCACCAACCACCCCCGCCAGCCCAAGAATTTCACCGGCATGCACCTCAAAAGAGAGATGGGCAAAACCTTCACCGCTCAGGTCGGTCACTTGAATCACTGGCTGCTGAGATTGCGCGCGGGCTTGAGAGCGGCGGTTACCGGGCAGCTCCAGCCAGAGTTTCTGGGTATCGGATAATTCGCTGTTTTTGGCTTGCGGCGTAATGGCCTGAATAATGGTGTCGGTCGAGAAGTCGGCGGTTGCGCCGCTCAGGGCAATACCGCCATCGCGCATCACACTGACCCAATCCGCCAACTGGCGAATTTCCGGCAGTTTGTGGGAGATAAACACCACCCCGACGCCCTGCTGCAATAACATTTTGATTTGGCTAAATAAACGGTGGGTTTCCGCTGGTGTTAGCGAGGCGGTGGGTTCATCAAGAATTAAAATTCGCGAGTCACGCATCAAACCGCGCATGATCTCAACTAACTGCTGATCGGCCACATCCAGCGAACCGGCGCTGACCGACAGATCCAAATGGCAGCCCAAATCGTTGAGCAACTGCACCATCTTCTTTTTGTCGGCTTGATGCTTAGGCAAGCGGAATAGAATGTTCTCCTGCACCGACAGATTGGCAAACAGCATGGGTTCTTGCGGTACCAGATAAATACCCAATTGATGGGCTTTGGCGGGGGTGAGATTCAGGCAGGGCTGCCCATTGATCTCAATACTGCCGTTATCAGTTGGAAGTACCCCAGCGATGATCTTCATCAACGTCGATTTACCCGCCCCATTGCCCCCCAGCAGGGCGTGGACCTGACCCGGTTGCAGGGTAAAGTCGATACTTTTCAATACCACAACACCGGAGAACTGCTTGCTGATGCCACGGACTTGGAGTAGTGGTGGTGGGGCGACGGTATGCGGCATCAGTAACTCCCAGTGTGAACAAAAATAATTTAAATTTAAAAGTGTTCAAAAAAGATAGCTGCATATTCCCATTTATGGCGTAATCAAGATCACATTTCTGTGAATAAAAAAATTTAAATTAAAATATGTTCAAATGTATTGGCTAAGCTGTTAGCGTAGTTATCAATGAATAAATAACATTTATGACGTCGTTTCTGAGTCGAGAGACCCAAAGAGCAATGATGAAAGAAAAATCGCTAGTCGCAGTAAAAGAAAAATCCATGTCGTCCAATGATGAATACAAATATCCGGGTAATAGCATGAGTGAAGAGGAACTGCTCGCTCGCATTGCGTGGTTTTATTATCACGATGGCTTAACACAAGGGGATATTGGCGAACTGCTGGGGCTGACCCGCTTGAAGGTCTCCAGATTGCTGGAGAAAGGCCGTCAGTCAGGGGTCATTCGGGTACAGATTAATTCGCGCTATGAAGGGTGTCTGGAACTGGAAAACCAGCTGCAACAGCATTTTGGCCTCAAGCATATCCGCATCCTGCCTTCGCTGGCTGATCTCAGCATCAGTAGCCGGCTGGGGATTGGCGCTGCACATTTATTGATGGCGCTGATACAACCGCAGCAACTCTTGGCGGTGGGTTTTGGTGAAACCACTATGTGCGCACTACAGCATTTGAGTGGCTTTATTGCCTCACAACAGGTTCGGCTGGTGACACTCTCTGGCGGCGTCGGCTCTTATATGACCGGCATTGGTCAGTTGGATGCGGCGTGTCAGGTCAGCATCATTCCAGCGCCATTGCGCGCTTCCAGCGCCAAGGTCGCCGACACTTTCCGCCAAGAGAACAGTGTCCGCGATGTGATGCTGGCAGCACGCGCCGCTGATGTCGCTGTCGTCGGTATTGGTTCGGTTAATCAGCAAAAAGAAGCCACCATTTTACGCTCGGGCTATATCGGTGAAGGTGAACAGCTGATGTTCAGCCGCAAAGGCGCGGTCGGCGATATCCTCGGCTACTTTATGCAGGCGGATGGCGCGTTGGTGCCGGATATGCAGATTCATCAGGAGTTAATTGGTATTTCACTGGCGGACCTGACCCACATCCCGACGGTCATTGGTGTCGCGGGTGGCGTTGAGAAATCGGAAGCGATAGTGGCCGCGTTGAAAGGGAAGTATGTCAATGCCCTCGTGACCGATGAGCTGACCGCCCGGACGATGATTAAATTGATTTGATTGGCTATGGCTTGCCAGCCTGAGATTGAGCTGTGCGCACCTAATCTGGCGGTGACAACCATGCCAAGGGTTTCAGCTATTCTCACCCGATTTTCTTTATGGCAGTAACGGACAAATGGCAGTAACGGACAGATGGCAGTAGAGGACGGATTTATTCACGAATTTATATAAAAACTCATCGAAGCTGAGGATCAAATAATGAATCAATGCTCATCGACTGACTACCTGATGGCACTGGATGCTGGCACTGGCAGTGTTCGGGCTGTGATCTTTGACCTTAACGGTAATCAGATCGCCGCCGGACAGGCTGAGTGGCTGCATCTGCCTGTGCCCGATGTCCCAGGGTCGATGGAGTTTGATTTAACCACTAATTGGAAGCTGACTTGTCAGTGTATCCGTCAGGCGCTGCATCAAGCCGGATTACCCGCCAGTGCTATCCGCGCCGTGGCGGCTTGTTCGATGCGCGAGGGCATTGTGCTCTACGATCGCAGCGGCAAACCTATCTGGGCCTGTGCCAATGTGGATGCCCGCGCCAGTCGCGAAGTCAGCGAGCTGAAAGAGCTGCATGATAACGGTTTTGAATTCGAGGTGTATCAGTGTTCCGGCCAGACGCTGGCTCTGAGCGCCATGCCGAGGCTATTGTGGTTGGCGCACTATCGCCCCGATATCTATCGTCAGGCGGGGACTCTGACCATGATCAGCGACTGGCTGGCCAATATGCTCAGTGGCGAACTGGCGGTCGACCCCTCCAATGCCGGCACCACTGGCATGTTGGATTTAGTCACCCGCAATTGGCAACCCAACTTGCTGGAGATGGCGGGGTTACGTGCCGATATCTTATCGCCAGTCAAAGAGACGGGTACCTTGCTTGGCCATGTCACGGCGCAAGCCGCCGAAGAGTGTGGTTTGTTGGTGGGCACGCCGGTGGTGATGGGCGGCGGTGACGTGCAGCTCGGCTGCTTAGGGCTGGGGGTGGTGAAACCGGGACAAACGGCAGTATTAGGCGGCACCTTCTGGCAGCAGGTGGTTAACTTGCCACAGCCGATTATCGATCCCAATATGAATACGCGGATTAACCCACATGTCATTCCCGGCATGGTGCAAGCGGAATCCATCAGCTTCTTTACTGGCCTGACCATGCGCTGGTTCCGCGATGCATTTTGCGCAGAAGAGAAATTACTGGCACAGCGGCTGGGTATTGATACTTACAGTTTGCTGGAAGATATGGCAGCACGGGTACCGGCTGGTGCTTACGGGGTGATGCCGATTTTCTCTGATGTCATGCGCTTTAAGTCTTGGTATCACGCGGCACCCTCTTTTATTAACCTCTCCCTCGACCCTGAAAAATGCAATAAAGCCACCTTATTCCGCGCATTGGAAGAGAATGCCGCGATAGTCTCGGCCTGCAATTTGGCACAAATCGCGGAGTTCTCTGGGGTCAAAGTCTCCTCGGTGGTCTTTGCGGGCGGCGGTTCAAAAGGCAAACTGTGGAGCCAAATTTTGGCCGATGTGACCGGTATTCCCGTTCGCGTGCCGGTGGTGAAAGAAGCTACCGCCTTGGGCTGTGCCATCGCAGCAGGGGTCGGTGTCGGGCTTTATGACGCGCTGGATACCACCGGTGAACGGTTAGTCCGCTGGGAGCGGGAGTTCACGCCAAACACCGAGCATCAAGCGCTCTATCAGGCGGCCAAAATCAATTGGCAAGCGGTGTATACCGATCAGCTGACGCTGGTGGATAGTGGGTTGACGACGTCCTTATGGAAAGCACCGGGAATTAAATAAACGATTGCCATGCAGTAAACGGCTGATATAGCATTATTGCCCCCTTTCGTTGCCGATGATGGCGCATCCTATGATGAATACATCAAATAAGACAGAATCGCCTAACGGGCAACTTTCCGCTCCTGTTCACTCCGGAACCCATTTACCGGAGATGTTGCGGGAGAAAAGCAATATTCAGCGCATTTTGGTCATAAAGTTACGCCATTTTGGCGATGTTCTCTTAACGACCCCACTCTTGAGTACGTTAAAAGCCAACTACCCACAGGCAAAAATTGATGTGCTGCTGTATGGCGGAACGCAGGAGATGCTGCGGGAGAACAGCACCGTCAATCATGCGTTTATTGTCGATCGTGGCCTCAAACATGCGGGCTTAACAGCACAAATCAGTGGCGAAAAAGCCCTGTTTTCCGCTTTGAAAGCGCACCATTATGATTTGATTCTCAACTTATCCGATCAATGGCGAGCCGCCGCTTATTGCCGCTTACTAAAACCGGGCTTCAGTATTGGCTTTCACTATCCCAAGCGGGACACCTGGCTATGGCGCTACTGCCACTCCACCCTCGTTGATATCCCTCATGCCGCCGAACGGCATACGGTGCTCAATAATCTCGACATCCTCGCGCCACTGCAACTGACCGACATCATCACTGATGTCACCATGTCATATGGCCCACAGGATATTGAGCGGGTAAAACAGCTGTGCCAACAGCGCAATATCAACGATTACATCTTGATTCAGCCTTCAGCCCGCTGGAAATTCAAAACTTGGGCCAGTGAATCATTCAGTCAATTGATTAACCATCTCACTGAACAAGGTGAAACGGTATTACTGACTGGCGGCAAAGACCAAGCTGAACTGGACTATATCGCCGAAATCATTGCAGGATGTGCGCAACCAGACAACGTCATCAATCTATCGGGCCTCTTGGCGCTGCCAGAACTGGCGGTATTGATTGATAACGCGAAGCTATTCATTGGTGTCGATTCAGTCGCAATGCATATGGCCGCGGCTTTACAAACTCCCGCCGTGGTGCTGTTTGGCCCTAGCAACCTTAACCAATGGCATCCGTGGCAGGCTCCGCACACCTTGTTATGGGCCGGACACTACCGAACTCTGCCACACCCTAATGAGATAGATACCGACACCACCGACCGTTATCTGAACGCCATTCCGGTTAACGAGGTAATAGATGCTGTGGATTCCTGGCGAGTGCCAAAGGAAATTAATGCATAATCCACTTTGTTTTCCCCCAACCAGCCTGAGCTGAGAAAATTATGACCACTTTATCACCGGCAAATCCGGTTAATCGTCGCAGTGAAACGCTGTGTAGTGTCGCTGCATTACTGTTGGGTATTGGTATATCAACAAATAATCAGCTGATGAATATTTCATTGGTGTTGATTGTTATTTGTTTGATTATTAAAAGAAAAACGCTTGATATTAAATCGTTCTTAACTAGCCCATTGGTCTATCTGCCTGCTGCGATGTTTGCACTGCTGGCGCTATCGTTGCTGTATCAGCACAATAGCTATGGCCCTGAGATGGTCGGGAAATATAAGAAACTCCTTTATGTGCTGCCACTGGCGCTGTTCTTTGTGCATCAGCCACGATTAATCAAACTGTTTTGTACCGGCTTTCTGGTCGCCAATGCGGTGATATTGGCTGGATCTCTGACGGTAGGGGTTTTACATATTCCGTTAAGCGGCGTCGATCCGACCAATCCAACTATCTTTAAACTGCAAATTACCCAAAACTTCTTTATGGCACTGGCGGCACTGTTCTGGTTAGCTCTGGCGTTCCAGAACCAGGGCTGGAAACGCTGGGGTTACGGTCTACTGGTCGTCGCCGCCAGCTACAGTATTTTGTTCTTGGTACTGGGTAGAACCGGTTATGTGGCGCTAGTGGTCGGTTTAGGTGTGTGGCTATTCTTCTCACTGGGCAATCGTCAGCGGTTAACCTTAGTGGTGCTCGGTATCGTGGCTTTCACGGCTTTGGTCTTTATTCCCAATAAAGCGACTGACCGTATCGTGCTGGGCGTCAATGAAATAAAAGTGTGTGTTGCCGCTCCATCAAGTGATGCCTATGAGGCTTGTAGTTCCTCAATGGGGCAGCGCTCTGCGTTTGCGATTGAGGCTGCTCGGTTGATTAAGGATGCCCCAATTTTAGGCCACGGTGCGGGCGGATTTTATTACGGAAACCCAGAGACCGGTTATTCCGTTAATAACCCACATAATGAATATATTATCGAAATGGTTCATTCAGGTGTGATTGGTTTGCTGATCTTCCTGGCGTGGATTGTCTGTTGTTACCGCGTGATTTGGCAACAAACACCGCTGCTGCGTAATGTGCTGCTGGCGGTATTGACCAGCTATATGGCGTGTAACTTCTTTAACTCATTCCTGTTGGATTCGTCTGAAGGTCATCTGTTTATGATATTCGTGGCGATTCTAGCGGGTTATTCAGTCGCAGGTACTCAGCAAGTATCGGATAAGCGGCTGACCGAATAGCGCAAAATTCTCACAAACATGACAGGCTAAACAACGGCTCCTAAATGGGAGCCGTTTTTCGTTGTATTCTTCGAAATGTCATTAGTGTTAAGACGACCAAGATAATTCATACATTATTTTTAGTATTAACTTCCTACAAATTTATCTGATATTTCAACATGCAATATCAGACATTTCTAATATCACTGTAAAAATGGCATTCCATCCCATTTTATAAAAAGAAAAATGCGATAGATATGTGTAGTCATTACCTAATTATGGCGAGCAAGAAGGTGGCTAAATGAAGGCGATAAATGTGAGCCAATAGAGAGTTTTAATAAGATATGGCCTATTTTTTTACAGAGATATCCAGTTATTAACTAATTGAAAAATATGAATATTAACTCTGTAATTATTAAGGTCTAATTATTAAGCCTAGACCATTAATGTATGGCTGGCAAGTTGGCCCGCATTCTTATCGCCTCTATATTATTGGCTGAATTGGCATCCAAGATTTATCTTAAATGACACTTTTAATAAAAATAGATATCTATGCTAATAAAATAGCTTTAATGCAGTGAATTAATCTGGTTGGTGGTTTTTTAGATGGACAAAATGATGATTTGGGTCACTATTAAGATATTCTGATGTATGTGATACTTTTTTTCAATAATTTACATATTTTAATCTTTGGTCTACTTTCTCGACGTTATGCAATAATTTTAAAGGAAGCTATGATAACTATGTATTTATATTGATAAGTGGGTCCGGGCGAATCTGTTTGTGGGATAAACAGAATTTACATTTAACTTAATTTATCCAACGTCACTGAGATCATCATGGCCAATTCATCTGCGAATAAATTATCTTTACCGGCCCTAACCTCATTAGTGGTCGGGTCAATGATCGGGGCGGGTATATTTTCATTACCAGCGACATTTGGACGAGCTACGGGTGGGTTTGGTGCTCTTATTGCCTGGTGTATTGCCGGCGGTGGTATGTTAATGCTGGCTTTTGTTTTTCAAACATTGGCGCAGCGTAAACCTAATCTTGATTCCGGTGTATTCATTTACGCCAAAGAGGGCTTCGGCGATTATCTGGGTTTTGCCTCCGCATTAGGTTTTTGGGCAGGGACTTGTATTGGTAACGTCTCTTACTTCGTTCTGATCAAATCAACGCTAGGGGCATTCTTCCCGATATTCGGTGATGGTAATACCATTCCTGCCGTATTAGTCGCCTCCGTTATTTTATGGGGATTCCATATCCTGATATTGCGGGGCGTTAAAGAAGCGGCTGCCATTAATACCATTGCCACCTTCGCAAAAATAATTCCTATCTTCATTTTTGTTATCGTGCTGATTTTTGCCTTTAAAGGTGATGTGTTCGCACTGAACTTCTGGGGCACACCTGATGTCGTTAAAAGTGTGGATTTGTCCCACCTGAATGATTATGGCTATGTGGGTCATGCTGCCGCAGTCATGGCTCCGGCGGTTGAGCCTGAATCTCTCTTCTCCCAAGTGCGTAGCACCATGTTAGTCACCGTCTTTGTCTTCTTGGGCATCGAAGGGGCAAGCGTCTATTCACGTTATGCCAAAGAGCGTAGCCACGTAGGTATCGCCACCGTTCTCGGTTTCATTGGTGTGCTGTGTCTGTTGGTGCTGATTACCATGTTGTCTTACGGTGTACTGCTGCGCCCTGATCTGGCGGCACTACGTCAGCCATCAATGGCCGGTGTACTGGAAGCCATAGTGGGCCGCTGGGGGGCAATCTTCATCAGTATTGGCCTGATTATCTCAGTATTGGGAGCTTATTTATCTTGGTCACTGTTGGCAGCAGAAGTGCTGTTCTCTGCGGCTAAGAGTAAAAGTATGCCAAAAGTTTTCGGGACTGAAAACAGCAATGCGGTACCTTCCGCAGCTGTTTGGCTGACCAATATCTTTATTCAAGTGTTCTTAATTCTGACACTGTTTACCGATTATGCTTTCCAATTGGCGTTGGAATTAACCAGCTCATTAACCCTGATTCCTTATTTATTGGTCGGGGCTTACGGGTTAAAACTGGCATGGACGGGCGAGACCTACGAAACCAACAAACGGGGTCACAGAAAAGACTTAATTTTTGCCCTCATTGCAACTTTCTACTCTGCTCTCATGATTTACGCAGGTGGCATGAAGTATTTGCTGCTGTCGGCCATTATTTACGGCCCAGGCACCATTTTGTATCTGATTGCCAAACGTGAACAGCATCAAAAAGCCTTTAATAGCTACGAAAGAATACTGTTTATTGTTCTGATTGTTGCTGCGGTTGCCGCGATATATAGCATCGCCACCGGTATTATCACCATATAATTAATTGGAGTTCTTATGTCAGATAAAGCTAAGAAAGCTCACGCCAAGACCAAGTTTGGCGTTCACTCTGAAGTCGGGCAACTGCATAAAGTGATGGTGTGCGCTCCTGGCCGCGCCCATAACCGCCTGACCCCCAGTAATTGTGATGAATTATTATTTGATGATGTGCTGTGGGTAGAGAGAGCCAAGCGCGACCACTTCGATTTTATGACCAAAATGCGCGAACGTGGTGTCGATGTGGTTGAGATGCACAATCTACTGGCCGAAACCGTGGCAATTCCGGCGGCGAAAAAGTGGATTCTGGATCAGCAAATTGTCCCTAATGAAGTGTCACTGGGCATTCTGCATGAAACTCGTAGCTATCTGGAGAGTCTGGAACCGCGCGTATTAGCTGAAGTGCTGATTGGCGGCTTATCTACCACTGAGCTGCATAATGACGGTAAATGCGACAAAGAAGAGCTGAAGCTGATTCGCGAAGCGGTGGGCATTACTGAATACCTGCTGCCACCACTGCCCAATACCCTCTACACCCGTGACACCACCTGCTGGATCTACGGCGGTGTAACACTGAACCCTCTGTATTGGCCGGCGCGTCACGAAGAGACCATCCTGACCTCCGCTATCTATAAATTCCACCCAGATTTTGGCGACGCCAATGTGAAAGTGTGGTGGGGTGACCCGACACAGCATCATGGCTCCGCCACATTGGAAGGCGGCGATGTGATGCCAATCGGCAATAAAACAGTGTTAATCGGCATGAGTGAGCGCACCTCGCATCAGGCGATCACTCAGTTGGCACAATCCCTGTTTAAAAATAGCGAAGGGCAGGTGGAGCGAGTCATGATTGCTGCCATGCCTAAACTGCGTGCCGCCATGCACTTGGATACGGTGTTCACTTTCTGCGACCGCGATGTGGTGACGTTGTATCCGGCGATTGTTAATCAGATTCAAACCTTCTCACTGCGCCCAGACAACGGCCCGACCGGCATCAAGTTAAGCCGCGATAAAGGCACCTTTGTTGAAGCGGTGGCCGGTGCATTGAACCTGAAAAAACTGCGTGTGGTTGAGACCGAAGGTAACGATTACGACACCGAACGTCAGCAGTGGGACAGCGGCAATAACATGGTCGCACTCTCACCGGGTGTGGTGCTGGCTTATGACCGCAACACAAAAACCAATACCCAGCTACGTAAAGAAGGGGTGGAAGTGATTGAGATTGTGGGCAGCGAATTGGGCCGTGGGCGCGGGGGCGGTCACTGCATGACTTGTCCGATTATCCGCGATGCCGTTGATTACTAATATCCTTCGCCCTTGACGTTGCAGAGTCGTCAGTTGCAACGTCAATAGGGTTTTGGTCATCGAGTTGGATTGCGCTTAAAAAAATAGCCGATGGTGAGTAGCTGCGCAGCGCTATCTTGCTATCGGCATTTTACTGTTGAAATGTGATGCACTGAGATGAAAAGGATTTTCGATTGAAATAGGTTTATGGCGTCTGTTTTTTGCTGATAGTGACACTGACAACACTGTTTACCCTCCAAAACAGCGGTTCGGTTAACTTATCTTTACTTTTCACGTAAATAACACTACCCATTTCGGTGCAAATTGTGCTGATCTACTTTTAGGAATATTTACAGGGGGATTATTAATCACACTGATATATCCGTCATACTTTAAGCTGCATGTGCGTTGGCTGCTTTCGTTCACCCCAGTCACTGACTTGAGTCGGCTTCTGGGGATTTGCGCAATTATCGCCTTCCTGCAACGCGAATTATTTAGGGTATAAAACGCTGGTGCGCCGTCTGTCACAGACAAAGTAGCCCAGAAAACAGATAAAAAAAGTGTGAATAACTAATCTGCAATAATTTTTAAAATCTGACTCAATGAGATCTTATAGTGAAGATAAAAACAATAGTCACTCTGCTAGTAACGTTTCTACTCGCGGCCTGCGACAGAACTCCCCCTGAAGTCGTAGAAAGTGTACGTCCGGTAAAGATATTTATCGTCGAAGACAGCGGACAAAATGGGACTCGATATTTCCCCGCACGGCTACAAGCTGGCGATGAAACCCAACTCTCCTTTAAACGCAGTGGGCAGCTGCAACAACTGCTGGTGCGTGAAGGTGAGCAGGTGAAGAAAGGCCAAGTTATCGCCAGACTGAACGACACTGATCTCAACTTACGTGTTCGCGATCGCCAATCAACCTTTAATCTGGCGCGTGATCAATTCAACCGTTTCAATACCTTGCAAGGCCAACGTGCTGTCTCTCGTGCCGAATTAGATGTTCGTCGCGCTGAGATGGAATCTGCCCGTGCAGGTCTGGAAATTGCACAAAAAGAACTCAGCGATGCGACCATCACCGCACCCTTTGATGGCATTATCGCCAATGTCACGGCCCGTAACCATCAGGTGATGGCCCCAGGTCAGGCGGTGGCAACATTAAGTGCACTGGACACACTGGATGTGGTGTTTAGTGTGCCAGAGCGCCTGTTTACCACGCTGGACATCAGCAATCGCAACTACAAGCCAACGGTATTGCTCAATCATATGCCAGGGCGCGAATTTATTGCTGAATATAAAGAACATACCACTTCGACCAGCTCCGCCTCGCAGACCTTCCAGGTCACACTGACCATGAAGCGCCCGGCTGATATGCCGCTGCTTTCGGGTATCAGTGGTCGGGTCAGAATCAACTCCGGTACTTTGGCTGGCACTGACCATCCGACCATTGTGGTGCCGGTAGAAGCCGTATTTAACCCTGACAGCGCCCAGCTAAATGATGCGCGCGTCTGGGTCATCAAAAATGATGATGGTCAGATGCACGTGGAAGAACGCAAAGTGCAGGTAGGCCAATTGACAGCGAACGGTATTCAAGTGACTTCCGGCCTGGCTGATGGCGAACAGATCGTCGCCGCAGGCACCGGTGAACTTCGCCCAAATCAAGTCGTCCGGGCTTGGGTTCGTGAGCGAGGTCTCTGATGAAAGTTCTTGATAATTTTATCAGTAATAACACCCGTATCTGGCTAACGATTCTGTTGCTGGGTATTGGTGGTGTTATTGCCTATCTCAATATAGGTAGGCTGGAAGATCCGGCTTTTACCATCAAAACGGCGGTGGTTGTCACCCGCTATGATGGTGCCTCGGCGCAACAAGTTGAGGAGGAGGTCACGCTGCCACTGGAGAATGCCATTCAGGAGCTATCCTATGTTGATGACGTGACCTCGATCTCCAGTGCTGGCTTATCGCAAATCACCATCAATATCCGCGCACAATACGGTGCGAATGAGTTACCGCAAATCTGGGATGAATTGCGGCGCAAAATCAATGATAACAGTGTGCGTTTACCTCCGGGTGCCAGTGCGCCGATGGTCAACGACGACTTTGGCGATGTCTACGGCTTCTTCTTCTCGCTAACTGGCGATGGCTACAGTAATCAGGATCTGCGCAATTTTGCCGAACAACTGCGCCGTGAACTGGTACTGGTGCCGGGGGTCGGTAAAGTGGGCATCGTGGGGATTCTGCCGGAAGAAGTGCAGGTGGAGATCTCTCGTGCTCAGATGACCGCTGCTGGTATCACGCCACAACAATTATCCGACTTACTGGCCCGCCAAAACGTGGTGTCCGATGCCGGTCAGCTACAGGTCGGCAGTGAGTCGATTCGTTTGCATCCGACCGGTGAATTCCAAAGCGTACAAGAGCTGGGAAATCTATTAGTCAGCCAGCCGGGCAGCCCAAAAAGCGTCTATCTGCGTGATATCGCGACGGTAACGCAGGGCTTCGGTCATTCGCCGACCAATATCTATCGTGCTAACGGTAAGCCCGCGCTGGCCTTGGGGATCTCCTTTGCCCCGAACGTCAACGTAGTGAATGTGGGTAATGCCATCAAAGCCCGACTGGCACAGCTCGAAGGTGAGCGCCCGTCAGGTATGCACATCAACGTGTTCTACGACCAATCTCATGAAGTGGAAGGGGCGGTTAACGGCTTTATCCTTAACTTCCTGTTGGCGCTGTTGATTGTTGTTGTCACTCTGCTGATCTTCATGGGGGTACGCAGCGGCGTAGTGATTGCCATCTCACTGGCGCTTAACGTACTCGGCACCTTGCTGATTATGTGGCTGTTCAATATCGAGCTACAGCGAGTGTCGCTAGGGGCGTTGATTATCGCGCTCAGTATGTTGGTGGATAACGCCATTGTGGTAGTGGAAGGCGTGGTGGTGGGTCGCCAGCGAGGTGAAAGCCTCTCGACGGCCATCGGCAATGTGGTGAAGCGCTCAATGATGCCGCTGCTCGGGGCGACAGTCATCGCGATTCTGGCCTTTGCACCTATTGGCCTGTCCAATGATGCGACCGGTGAATATTGTAAATCGCTATTCCAGGTGCTGCTGATCTCGCTGATGTTGAGCTGGATTACCGCGCTGACACTGACGCCAGTCTTCTCCAAATGGGCATTTCAGGGCCAAAAACCGGCGAAAGAGGAAGCCGACAAACCGGCCAAGCAACCTTATGATGGCTGGTTATTCCGCTACTACCGCATCATCCTGAATAAGTTACTGCAACACCGCAGTATCACTTTAGTGTTGCTGGCGGCACTGCTGGTGGCCTCGGTGGTGGGTTTTGGTCATGTTCGCCAAAGCTTCTTCCCGCCATCGAACACCCCAATCTTCTTCGTGGATATCTGGCTACCGTACGGCACAGATATCGGCTATACCGAAGATGTTGCGGCCAAAGTTGAGCAATATATCAAACAGCAGAAAGGCGTCGAGGACACCATGGCGACCATTGGTCAGGGTGCGATGCGCTTTATGCTGACCTACAATGCCCAACGCCACTACCCGAACTATGCGCAGGTGATGGTTCGTGCCGAACAGCTGGACCAAATACCGGGCTTGGTGAGTGAAATCGAGTCCTACATGCATGACGAATACCCGCAGGTTGACGCGCAGATCAAGCGCATCATGTTCGGGCCGTCAAACAACAGCTCTATCGAAGCCCGCTTTATTGGGCCGGACCCAGATGTGCTGCGGACTTTGGCTGCTCAAGCGGAGAAAGCGATCATTGCTGATCCGATGTCCGATGGAGCAAGGCATGACTGGCAGGATCGTAGCAAAATGATCCGGCCACAATTCTCCGATTATCTCGGCCGTGAACTGGGCGTGGATAAACGCGAGGTTGATGGCACATTACGCATGAGTTTTGGCGGCCTACCGGTCGGGCTATACCGTGATGGTACCCGCTTGATGCCGATTGTCCTGCGCACACCAGACTCAGAGCGGCTCAATGCTGAACGGCTCAACGACGTGATGGTGTGGAGTCAAGCGCGACAAGCCTTTATCCCGATCGACAACGTGGTCACCAGTTTTGAAACCGAGTGGGAAGATCCGCTGATTATGCGCCTGGATCGTAAACGCACACTGACGGTTCAGACTGACCCGACTCAACAGGGCGGCGAAACCTCTTCCGAGTTGTTGCAGCGCATCAAACCGGGCGTTGACGCGATTCAACTGCCACGCGGCTATGAACTGGAATGGGGCGGTGACTACGAAAGTACCAAGGAAGCGCAACGGGGCATTTTCATCAGTCTACCTATCGCATTCCTGATTATGTTTGTGGTGACAGTATTGATGTTCAGTTCAGTGCGTAACGCGCTGGCGATCTGGTTGACTGTCCCGTTGGCATTAATCGGCGTGACCTTTGGCTTCTTGCTCACCGGTATCCCGTTTGGCTTTATGGCCTTGCTGGGGCTGCTCAGTCTAAGCGGCATGTTGATACGTAACGGCATTGTGTTGGTGGAAGAGATTGGCTTACAGCGGCAGGAAAAACCGCTACGCGAGGCCATTATCGATGCTTCTACCGCCCGTCTGCGACCTATCATGCTGACCGCATTTACCACCGTACTGGGGCTGGCACCGCTGCTAAGCGATGCTTTCTTCCAAAGTATGGCGGTGGTGATTATGTTCGGTCTGGGCTTTGCAACCGTGCTGACATTACTGGTGCTGCCAGTGATTTACAGCAGCATGAATCCGGAACCTAAAGAAAAGACGCATGATGAGCCGGTCAGCGAATAACCGCTAGCATCGCGTTAGAACCACCTAAAGCTGCCCTTCGGGGCGGCTAATGAGATGGGCACTTCCACCCAACAACATCGTAATCATCTTTTATGACTATCATCAGCGACTGACGTCTTTTTATACCTAAAATCCAGCCCCGCAAGCTTGAACCCGTCATCCCCCTTTGATAAGCGCACGTTATTTGAATGTGAGCATTTATAATTCTGTGCGCCACTTCTCTTCCTGCCCCTACGCGGTACTCCGCACGTTCCAATATGAAACCTCACTCAGGCAACCACGTTCCATAATGGAACGTTTTCGCTAACGATTCTCAGCCTATTTTTTGCGCTTATAGTAATGACAGTTTCATTAATTAATCTAAAAATCATTCATTATTGCCTTAACTCTTACGCTACAGGAGCAAGATATGCTGAAAGTCATTCAATCTCCGTCTAAATATATCCAAGGTGCCAATGCATTACAGTCCATTGGTGAGTTTGCTAAGTTACTGGCTAATAAATATTTTATCATCGCCGATGATTTTGTCATGAAGCTGACGGCGGATACAGTCAGTTCCAGCTTGCATGGCAGTGAGTTGGAAAACCACTTTAGCCGCTTTAACGGTGAATGCTCTCGTCAGGAAATTGAACGCCTGACAGTTGAGCTGAAAAAGCATCACTGCAATGGGGTGATTGGTATTGGTGGCGGGAAAACCCTCGATACGGCTAAAGCCATTGCTCACTATCAGCATATCCCCGTCATTGTGGTGCCGACCATTGCCTCAACCGACGCACCGACCAGTGCGTTGTCAGTGATTTATACCGAACAAGGCGAGTTTGCCGAGTACCTGATATACCCGAAAAACCCCGATATCGTGCTGATGGATTCAGCCATTATCGCCAAAGCGCCGGTGCGTTTGTTGATCTCAGGGATGGGCGATGCACTCTCCACTTACTTTGAAGCGCAAGCTTGTTTTGATGCCAAAGCCATCAGCATGGCGGGGGGCGCATCCACCTTGGCGGCCGTCACCTTAGCTCGCTTGTGTTACGAAACCCTGCTGGCAGAAGGCTACAAAGCCAAACTGGCAGTAGAAGCGGGAGTGGTCACTGAAGCGGTGGAACGCATCATCGAAGCCAATACTTATCTGAGTGGTATCGGTTTTGAAAGCAGTGGTCTGGCAGCCGCTCACGCTATTCACAACGGTTTCACGGTATTAGAAGAGTGCCACCACCTCTATCACGGTGAGAAAGTGGCGTTCGGTACGCTGACACAACTCGTGTTACAAAACAGCAGCATGGAAGAGATCGAAACCGTGCTCTCATTCTGTCAGCAACTGGGTCTGCCAATTACATTGGCTGAAATGGGTGTCACACAGGATATCGAACGCAAAATTCAGGCTGTGGCACAGGCCAGTTGCGCGGAAGGTGAAACCATCCACAACATGCCGTTTGCCGTGACACCAGACAGCGTTTATGCCGCAATTATTGTGGCTGACAGCTTGGGCCAGGCGTTTCTTAACTAAACTGTTCGACAAGCCAGTTGATTGATAGACAGGCAAGTTAACTGACTGAGTCTGCCGGTGCCCCTCATCATCGGCAGCTCTGTTCTCCAGCCATTCCCGTTCGCGGAGTATAAAATGAAAAAATTAATTAACAGCGTAGAGAGTGTGTTACAGGAACAAATTCAGGGGCTCGTTGAGGCTCATCCTGAGCTGAAATTGCATCAGGAACCGCTTTTTATTACTCGAGCAGATGCGCCCGTTATGGGCAAAGTTGCCTTGATGTCCGGTGGTGGCAGTGGTCATGAACCGATGCATTGTGGTTTTATCGGCGAAGGCATGCTGGACGGCGCCTGCCCCGGCGAGATTTTCACCTCGCCAACCCCAGATCAAATGTATGCATGCGGCCAAGCCATTGATGGTGGGCAGGGTGTGCTGATGCTGATTAAGAATTACACCGGCGACATTCTCAATTTTGAAACTGCCGCCGAACTGCTGCATGCCGATGGCACGGCGGTCGCGACATTAGTGATTGATGATGATGTGGCGGTTAAAGATAGCCTTTATACCGCTGGGCGACGTGGAGTGGCGAATACCGTCATTATTGAGAAATTACTTGGTGCCGCGGCGGTTCGTGGTGATTCATTGGATGAATGTGCCGCACTCGGCCAGAAAATTAATAATCAGGGCCACTCTATCGGCATCGCGCTTGGCGCTTGTACCGTGCCAGCGGCGGGTAAACCCTCATTTACGCTGGCTGAAAATGAGATGGAATTTGGGGTTGGCATTCATGGCGAACCTGGGATTGAACGGCGGCCATTTACCTCTCTAAATGACACCGTTGATGCCATGTTCCAGACTCTGATTGAGCACGGTAGCTATCAGCGCACTTTACGCCATTGGGATCGACAAGCTGGCGTCTGGTGTGAGACTTGCCAAAGTAAGCAGCCACTGGCAAAAGGCGATCGGGTGATTGTGCTGGTGAATAATCTGGGGGCTACCCCCCTGTCAGAGCTTTATGGGGTTTGGCATCGACTGGCTGCTTGCTGCGCAGATTTTGGTTTGATCATTGAACGTAAGCTGATTGGTTCCTATTGCACCTCACTGGATATGCAGGGGATGTCGATTACGATGCTGAAAGTGGATGATGAGTTGTTGGGGTTGTGGGACGCGCCAGTAAATACACCCGCCCTTTAAAATCTATTAGGCATAATCAGCACTCTTTTATGTGAAAATTTTTATAAAACAACAATGTGCCTGGAGAACATCATGGGACTCACCAAACAACAAATTGTCAGTTGGTTACAGCTTTGCGCTGAGGTTTTCAGTGAACAACGCGATTTTCTGACGCAGTTAGATACCGAAATCGGCGACGGTGACCACGGCCTGAATATGAATCGCGGCTTTAATAAAGTGGTCGAAAAGTTACCCTCTTTTGCCGACAAAGACATTGGTTTTATCCTGAAAAATACCGGCATGACCCTGCTTTCAAGTGTCGGGGGAGCCAGTGGCCCGCTGTTCGGCACCTTCTTTATCCGCGCCGCGCAGAGCACCAATGCTAAGCAGAGTTTGGATCTGGCAGCCCTGTGCCAGATGTTCAAAGATGGTGTTGAAGGGGTGGTGATGCGCGGTAAAGCTGAGCCGGGTGATAAAACCATGTGTGATGTTTGGTGGGCAGTGGTCGCGCAACTTGAGCAGGCAAATCAGCAAGGTGTGCCGCTGGTCGATGCTTTGCAACAGACGGTTGATCGCGCCCAGCAAGCACTGGCTGGGACTATCACCATGCAGGCCCGCAAGGGGCGCGCCAGCTATCTTGGCGAACGCAGCATTGGCCATCAAGACCCAGGGGCGACATCAGCCATGCTGATGATGCAGGCGTTATGGCAGGTTGCCAGCCATTAATGTGGCGCAACCGACACCTTTATCAGGAGGAAAGATGGTCAATCTCGTTGTAGTTTCTCATAGCGCGCTGCTGGCTCAGGGTGTGGCCGAACTGGCACAGCAAATGACACAAGGGGGCTGCCAGCTGGCGGTTGCCGCCGGTGTAGACGACCTAGATCATCCGATTGGCACGGATGCCATTAAAGTGATGGAAGCCATTGAATCGGTTTATACCCCATCGGGTGTGCTGGTATTGATGGATTTAGGCAGTGCCTTGCTCAGTGCAGAAACCGCACTTGAGCTATTGGATCCCGACATCGCGCAGCACGTGCAACTCTGCGCCGCACCACTGGTTGAAGGGACGCTGGCCGCAGTGGTAGCAGCATCATCTGGCGCTTCACTGGCCGATGTTCGCACTGAAGCCATGGGGGCGCTGACGGCTAAGGCCGCGCAGTTAGGGGAAAGTGTCGCGGAACCTGTCAGTAGCGCGGTGGCTAAATCAGCACCAGATGCCCAGAGTGTCAGTTGGGTGGTACGCAATCCCAATGGTTTACATGTGCGGCCTGCGGCTAAATTGGTCGAAGTCTTGGCCCCTTTCGCCGCTGATTTACTGCTGGAGAAGAATGGGCAGTGCGTCAATCCACGCAGCCTGAATCAACTGGCGATTTTGCAAGTGCGTAAGGGCGATACCATCCGATTGCTCGCCAGTGGTCCGCAAGCCGGTGAAGCGCTGGATGCCTTTATGCAGCTGGCTCAACAGCACTTTGGTGAGTCGGTGACGACAACCAGCGACAGTGGATTCACGGGTGTAATGGTTCCTCGCCGGGCAATTAGTGCACCACTGTTGCAGTGGCTACCCGCAGTCCCAGTATTTTTGCCGCGCACCATCAATGCCGGACAAATTGCAAATGAGCAGCAGCGGTTACACCAAGCTTTAGCGCAAACAACGGAAGATTTGCAACAATTGATGCGGCTGGCAGAACAGCAGATCAGCGCTGAGGCCGCGGCGATCTTCAATGCTCACGGGATGTTGATCGATGATGAAGAACTGCATCAGGCGATGGATGCACGGATCGTGAGTCAGCTCGTCTGTGCTGAATCCGCGTTACAGGATGAACTGCTGGCGATGGTGGCAGATTATTTAGCGCTAGATGATGAATATTTACGCGTCCGTGAACTGGATATCCGCGATATTCTCAATCGCGCATTAGGCCACCTGACGGGGCTACCACCGGTTCCACTTTCAGTTGATGGCGAAATTATATTATTAGCGGAAGAGTTGTTGCCATCCCAGATGATTGGGCTAAATCCCGAACAGGTAAAAGGTCTCTGTTTAAGTAAAGGGCATATTATGTCTCATAGTGCTATTTTGGCGAAAGAGCTGGATATTCCCATGCTCGTCGGTGCCGTGGGTTGCCTTGAGGCGAGCCGTAATGGGCAAATCGCTTTACTAGATACTGCACTTGGGGTATTGAAACTCCAGTAAGAAATAACCGCCAATATAGTCAATTCAATAGGCAGTCCAGCATCAATCAAGGGCTGCTATTTGAGGGATTAGACATGCCAGTGGTGCCAAAATTTGTTTTTTCCACTGATACTGAGTTTTTATTCGTGTTGCACCGGCCCGCCGAATTTTATCTATTTCAACTTCAGATAATTGGCAAATCTGATGTATCACTTCTGCCAGATTTTCTGCATCTCCAGCAATATGCCGATATCCATCAATACCTTGCTCGATTTGCTCACTTAGTCCTCCCGAGTCGGCAACAATTAACAAAGCTCCCTGCTCTCTGGCTAACCACCGCGCTTCCATGGGAATTAACCCATTGGGTTCATTCTCGGCAGAAAGCACACAAACACGGGTGTTGCGCCATTGAATAAGGCACGCCATAAGTTCTCGATCGAACGAATTTATGATTGAGGGTTGTATTGTGAGCTGGCTGGCTAATAGCGATAATTCAGGCAAAACAGGGGCGCTGACAATAACCGGATGAATGTCATTACCCAGATAACAGCTCGCTTTGAGTAATAAATCGTGGCGCTTGTAAGGCACTCCTCGTCCGAGAGTTATGGCTAATGGGCGTTCCAGTGGTATTCCATGGCGCGACAGTGTGTGGCTAATCTCCTGATCACTGCGAATCCGAAACCAAGAGTCGTCGATATTAATCCCTGCATAAACAGGTACAAATGATTGCGGGTCCGCACCGTACTCTGTCACTAAATGTGCAGCCATAAACTGGCTAATCTGGCCGAGTTTGATATTCGAATCGATCTTGGCCCAGTGGATAGGTAATGATTCTGCCATCAGACGTTCTGGATTAGGCAGTGGCATTTCATGATTAAATGCAGTGCCATGAGAGATATAGATAATTTTTAAATTTACGTTTTCCATCGCTGCATGCAGACGCGCAATTAAAGGGGTAAACGAGAAGGGGATCTCATGACAAAAAGCCAAAGTGATATCATAATCTGCGCTGATATCCATAATTTTTGCTGCCCCTGCGGCAGAGGATATTTGCCAGTTTTGTAAGTTACCAAGAAAAGCATCACCATAAGGCCATGAACAACCCGCTTCTTTCCCCTGAGTCATATTGGGTAGAGTAGAAAAAGTGCCCCCCATCTTGTTAATCTGGTTGATATGGTGGGCGCGACAATTCTTATCAAAGAAAACATGATATCTGCTATAGGCAATCTCAATAAAATGAGGTTCCAGAATAATATTATTATCAGCCAACAAATCAATAATATCAGGCAATGCTTGAATCTGCCCTCGAATATAAGAACCTACGCCACCCACGAACAGTTGAATGCCTTCAGTGGCTAAATGAATAACACCAATTTTCAGTTTTTTTGTTTCGTTATCCGATAACCTATTACCCGACATAAAAACCTCATGTTTTTATCACGTCATATGATTAATAGCCTGATTTTTCCGGTGTCATCAAGTCGGTCTTTTCTTGGCTATCCTGTAATTATTGATAAACAATAGATCTAAACCGCAGCTTAAAAATAAATTGATGGCGTCACCGGGGGTTTCAACGATAGGCATCCCTTTGGTATTTAAAGAAGTATTCAGCAGGATCGGTATTCTAGTCTCTGCAAAAAAAGACGTTATCAATTTATGGAATTTTTTATTGATTTCCTTTTTGACCGTCTGCACACGCGCACTGCCATCGACATGGACAATTGAGGGTAAATCAGGTTGATATTGCGCTTTGACATAGGCGATAAATAACATGTAATCACTGTCATGATTTAACTCGAAATAATCATGCACTTTTTCGTGTAAAACCGCTGGTGCAAAAGGTCGAAAGTCCTCTCGGTACTTCACATTAGCATTAATATGATCTCTCATATGTGCACTGCGGGGATCGGCCAAAATACTTCTATTGCCTAAGGCGCGAGGTCCAAATTCAGACTCCCCCTGAAACCAGGCAATAACATTGCCAGCCGCAATGGATTTAGCCGCAACAGTTTCAATGTCATCATAATAACTGTACTCGATACTCGCGGCATGCTCCTCAACTGCTTGCGCGACAGTGATATCGTCATAGATTTTACCAAAATAGGTTGAACCCGAATGCCTTACCCGCTCTTTTTTCAGTACCTCTGACCAACCATAATAACAACAACCGATAGACAGCCCATTGTCACCCGCCGCAGGTTGAATATAGAGATCTTCAAAATTACATCCTTTTATCAGCTTTTCATTCGCAGTGGCATTTAAGGCCACCCCCCCAGCATAAGCAAAATTCTTCATTGGATGAAGATGATAGTAATAATCAAACAGATAGAATAACGCTTCCTCAAGTTTAGATTGTGCCCAATAGGCCAGATCTGAATAGTATTGGAAATTATCCTTAAAATGAGTCGGGCTGGTATTGAGCAGTGGATCGATATTCGCCCACCAATCATTACGCAGTACAATTTTGCCCGCGTCAAAAAAGAAGGGTTGCCAATCAATAATATGAGGTCTGCCGTAAGGGGCCAGCCCCATCAATTTACCCGCGCAATCTAACTCGCCAAAAATATACTGCGCGATCCCTTCATAGAACTCACCAATAGAGTTCTCTATCTCCCAGGTTGAAACAGGGTAGTTGCTGCGGTCCTTTCGATTAACCCAGCGGGAAAAGTCTTTGCATATGGGCGTCATCTTGCCATTTTGATAAACATAGTAGCTACAGGTTTCCCAGTAGCGATAATGGTTATTAATATGAATGCTGTTTGCGGCGTCAATATTCTCAGTGATGTCATTACAGCTATCTAAACTGCCGCCATGTCCATCAATCACCACCACGCCCATCTCATCAAAAGGTGATGTCCCTACGGCACTATAAGCATGCGCTAAGTGATGAGAAATACTCACAGTAGGTACCATTGGGGGTAAGGCTCTATTTTTTCTCTTTTCTAATTGCTCGCAAAAGAGTGGATTATAAGAGTTTTGTTCTACGATTAGTGAGAGGTCATGATATTCAATACCCGCGGCATCTAAGCAGTATTGGATAGTCGCATTATCATTAAAACCATCATGTTTTACTCTGGATAATCTTTCTTTCTCGATGGCAACGATAATCTCTCCGTCTTTCATTAAACAGGTTGAACCATCATGAGATAAGGCCGTGCCGAGAATGTAAATGGGTTTGCACATAATTAATATCCTTATTTATTATCGCATTAGTCTAAAATATAGGCGAGCCGGCGGGATAGGGCGAGTGTCGTTAACGATGGGTTAGCGGCACCAGGTCGCGAGAAGGTACTCGGCCCAATGGCATATAAGTTATTGATATGATTAAACTCATGTTTTTCATTCAATATTTCTCCCAGAGGAAGGGTGCTGCTTTCATGGTTCTCTGTTCCAAGCGGACTTATCCATGTTGCAGGGATATTATAATTAACGACTCTTGATGGAGAGTGAAGCTCATAATAGACATCCCCCATCGTTCTGGCATGGACACTAAAACCACTATCAAAAACTAAAGGAGAAAAGGGTGTATTAATTTTTTGGCAGATTTCATGCCAAAACATATTTAATTCATCTTGCTCTTTATGGATTAATATATTGTCTTCATTACTGAGATGGCATGAAATTGACAACGGAATAGCTTCATCATGGTTCTCCACCTTGATATACCCATCAACCGATGGAATCTGTTCACCCATGGCCCAAACTTCTAATTCAACGCCAAATTTTGATTGGCTAAGTGTAAAGAACAGATTGAATCGTTCGCCTGACAGACTGCGACTAAAAAAGAGAGTATCGGGGTGCTTTTCAATTAATGCCTTGAACATTGCAGGCACGGTGTGGGACTCAAGCGTCACATTAAATCCCTGTACGATATGATCAACAAGGCCGGTCATTTTCTTCTCTATCAAATGCCCTGAATCATAAAGTACCTGTGCGGATAAACGTGAGTTTTCAATGGTGCCCAAGGCGAGAATACACTTATCGGCTAATACGTGATGTATCTCATTTGATTCAATATTTCGTAATTTAGCGCCAATGCAGTGCCCATTTTTAATCATAATCGCGATAGCTTCATATCCCGAAATAATGGGCGGGCGACATTCTGATGGGTCAGCTTCGTTCCAGTAGGATAAGGGTGAATAGGCTTCCCAGCGGTCAGATGACCCCATATTACGGGTGGCCTGAGGTGTGACTTTAAATTCAAAATCAGCAAACATAAATGAGTCGTCAGCATGATAACTTTTCTCGGCCCATGCCAATATTTCAGACTGTACTTGAGTATAGAGTGAGGGGCCACCTAACCAATCCTCAGTGAGATCTTTGACAATCTGTGAAGGCCAAAATTTAAGGGCATCGGCTTCTATTGGCAGAATCACGCCATGCCAATAGAGTGATCTGCCGCCTACTCTTCGACGGAGACAGCTCCCTTTTGAGAAGTGAGGTTCACTTAGCGATCGCCATGATCGGAAGGCGTATTGATCTGACTCCTCATTCTTCCAGAATTTATCGGCATGCTGATATTCGTCACCTGCATTTATATGGCGACAATCGGTCATTGGCCCCACGTCAATAACGACAATATTCTCAACTGCTCGATGATTTAAATGCTTGGCTAACTCCAAACCTGACATCCCACCGCCGAGAATTAAAATGTTTATTTCAGAGGGGATATTATTCAGTCTATTAGTATCTATAATATTCATTACCTCTCCTTTAATAGTCAGTGTTTTTCCTGAAAATTATTTTTTACTGAAACTATGTGGCATTACTGCAATTGATATATAAATTTTTCCCATGGACCTTGAGGGAATTTTGTTTGAACAAGCTGCTTATTATGAGCTAATAAATTTTTAATCTTCTCTTCTCCAGCCGCATGCTGGTGCATCCACTCAAACAACTGCTGCGCAGCATCCCTTGGATGATTTGGAATTACTTTTATATGATGATATCCAGTACCATAGAACTCGGTGAAGGCTGAATACGGCGTCACTGCGCAGGGAAGTTCGGCAATGGCAGCAAGAGCGGGGCCTAAACCAACACTTTCGACGTTTTCTACATTAGGCGTAAATAAAACCGCCCCAGACAAAGCATGACAAATAGTCAGTAAGTCTATTTCATCTAAATGCCACTTATTATCGTTGTCTCTATAAGTTTGCAACGGGACTTCATCCAGGAAAATAATTTCATTCGTAAGATTGAGGTGTTCTACCTGTGCTTTTAACTCAGATGCATACTCGGGATCTTCATTCATATTGCCGAATATCAGTAACTTTGGTGCGCATAGTGTTTTCTCTTGATAAATATTAATTAGTTCATTAAATACGCTTATTGAGATTTCGATCCCTTTGACTCTGAATACCCGAACAGGAACAATAACAACAGTTGAACCTTGCGATATATTATATTGGCTTAAAAATGCAATATGCGCCTCTTTGAGGCCAGATAATTCAATTGTTGGCAATATGTTTGGGATAACATCGGGCTTAATCTTTGTTGGGTAGTGACTGCTCTCATTTGCCAGTGCTTCAGAGGCGACTATCCATTTAGTATAAGCATTATCTTGGGGGATCGGTGTCAATGGATTTGGCTCTTTCGGGTATAATCTCTCTTCATTTTCATAAATGGCATAACTGCCAAAGAGGTCATGATCCCAGAAGATAATGCCGCCATCATCTTTTCTACCCCAATATTTTTTTGCGGCGTTATGGAGTGCAAGGCTAACCGGTGCCGCATCAGAAAGCGTTAGATTTAATGCAAATACCCAATCAACTGTATTATTTTCAAACCAATGAATAAAGTAATCTTTATATAACCCAGAAATTGAAGTTATTTTCTCCTTAACATCATTAATCTCTGTGCTTGTCAATAAATCATATTTTGCAATCTGACATCTGATATTTGAAAAGTTATTCTCGTGAATATCATTACAGGTTGAATATTGATGAATAGAGCTGGTTTTCATCCATGTTGGATAATGCGATTTCTCACTGCCGTTCGGGAAAAAGTGTTTTTTATCCGGCCGCCATGAAAACCCTAAATCTGCTGGTATTTCGTTAATAATGATATTATTTTTTATGGCTATCTCTGCTACATTTCTAAATATGGTTAGCAGCCCACTCGTTGGAAGTCCATCTCCTGATATAATAGCCCACTTCATTTTTTTCATTATCTATCTCCAGAGGTTAACTGTCTAATTGACTCAATTTCCCGGATAGGATATTGATTAACAATAAAATAAATAAGCAGCCGACAAGTATTGCCACTAGTGCGGCTCTTAATGATGTGCTGTCTGCCAGCATACCGAGTAGAGGCGGGGTGAGCAGCAGACCAATTCTTGATGTCCAAGTGGCGAAGGTGATCCCGTTGGTGGCATTGATATTCGGTAGTTGACCAATAAATGAGATTATTAATGGGAAGACAACTGATATTCCCAATCCTATTAATGAAAAACCGAGTACTGTAAAAACAGCGGAAGAAATACTGATTACAGTTAACACGCCCAATGCAGCAATGATGACCCCACATTTTAATATGATTATCTTACCAAATTTGTTGGTGAAATAATCACCAAAAATACGACCAATAACCATACATATTTGACAACCTAAATAGGGCAAGCCGGAAACAGTTGCTGAGACAGCATAATAGTCCTTCATGTAGATTGCGCCCCAGATACTTGCTGTTTCTTCTATGCCGCATGTGAATACAAGTAAAATTAATGCAATGATGTACAGTTGGTTTTCTGAGTAACTTATATTCCCTTTAATATTTCCACGAATAAATATTTCACTTTGTGTTTTCTCACTTCTAAAAAATACAATATAAGCCATTAACATTATTGAGTTTATTAAAAGTACGATGATGTTAAATTTCGCCATTGAGAGGCCAATGCCAATTGCAGATACGGCAATTAACCCCCCCCAAATTGTGCCAATACTGCCTGCACCATGAAATCGATTAATAAGGCTCTGCCCCGATAATTTTTGTACATTAATGGCCTGCACATTGATACAGGTATCACCCCAAGAGTCAAAAACACCAAATAGAAAAAGCGTTAGTGTTATTCCATACCATGATGATGAAAAAGGGACTATTGATATACAAATAATTAAAAATAGAAAAGTTATATTTGTTGCCCAGTATAATCCGATTAAGTTTATAAATTTTTTAGAGAGTAAACCAAAAGTAATAGAGCCTGCTGGAATCGCTGATACCATGATCCCAACCATAGAGTTACTTAGCTCAAAGCGCTCCTTTATTTCAGGAAGCCAAGGGACTAAGCTCGCATAGACCATCCCATGAATGAAAAAAAGGAGTGATAATATTATGCTTTGTTTCTTCTGCGGACTTTCAATATTCATTAGTTTAGTTTCGAATAATGTTATATTTACGCTATGTAGTTGAAATCAAAACCGAGTATGTTCCGATAACCAATTTTTATTGAGGGTTCTCTTAGTGTTATCGGCGTAACTTGGTGCCAAATTGTCGAGTTCTTATCAATATGGAATAATCCCTCACCTGGTTCTAATGTATGCGATTTAATAAACCCCTTTTTTTCAGCACAATAGAGCTGACTGATTCCGCCTTCAATGTTGTATTTATCAATAACGAGTGCGGATACGATATAGTCGCTTCCATCCTGATGTAAGCCTTCAGGTGAGTTACAAACTGAAGGTGTTGAGCCATCAATAAGTAGAGACATCTGATGACAGGTGACTTCAATTTTTGTTGGTTTTTTTTGGGGTTCACATTCAGATATTATCGCCACGAAGTTTTTAATTAGCGCTTTCAATATAGGCGAGTGACGTGTCGCCAGCGCCATGGGGGGGAACTTTCGGATTAATTGCCTTAAATCTAATGGGTGGTCAGCCCGCTGAGTAAAGCCGATTGATTCGAGTAGGTCAATATTATTCACTTCCCATTGATTATTAATATGCTCAGCGATAAATCGACTCATGCTCCTTTTCCTAAAGGGCTTATAGGCATAAAATTTTTTTCTAGCAACATCTGATAGCCTTGATATCAAATTTTGGATATGTTTTGGCGCTAATTGATTATCAAGGTAGTGTTGTGCCTCCTGTAAAATGACATCTTTATCTTCAGGGTAGAGCTCTATTAATAGTTTTAATTGAGATATTTTTATATCATTTACATCCCAGATTAATAATTCAAATGGCATCTCGTTTTTAATTGATTCTGTCTTTATTCCAAACTCATCTGTATTAAATTTAATTATTTTATACTTTAATTGCATGGCGAAAATATCCTATTAAAATAGTGTGTTATTTATTTGTTAGACTAGTTAATATAAAGCACGGAAATATCATGGGTTAATGCATATGTGTTTTATTATATGTTCATGTTTTTTTATTTCTGTATTTTTATATCCCAAAGATTTATTTTCAGCAAGCATTTATAAATACATACTTGCCAGTATATTAAGCTAATTATGCTTAATATATAATATTTTACTATGGGCTGTTCTATTTACTACTGCTATAAAATGCTTAGAAATAAGCAAGGTAAGGGAAATAGATGCCCTCGCTAATTTGCCAATGATTTTCCTAAACTGAAGAAGAATTGAGGTTAAGCTGGTAGTGATTCACCACTCTTAAATTGCTGGATATCCATTTGGTGAAGTTTAACTTTTCGCCATAATGTGGTGCGGCTGATGCCTAATAAGGTCGCCATCTCATTTAATTGACCTTGGCACACCAGCGCGGCACGAATAATCGCCTGCCTTTCTAATTCTTGCAGTGATAAGACTGGCTGAGGTTGTGGCATATCGGGTTCCAATACCAGTTTTTCCCCCAGTAAGTGCTCTGGCAAGTCATTGAGATTAATGCGGTTGTTGTGGCTGGCCATGGCTGCTCGCTCGACCACGCTTTTCAGCTCTTGATCATTACCCGGCCATGGGTATTGGCATAGCTGGCGGATAACACTGTCATCAGGCTGATACTGGCAGTGGAAATGCTGCCCAAGACTTGCCAGCGTATGCTGGACCAGCAGTGGGATATCCTGTTGGCGCTGGCGCAGAGGGGGAATATGTAACTCGAAAGCTTGCAGGGTATAAAATAGCTGGCGACGAAAACGCCCTTGTTTCACCAACAGTGGCAGATCGGCGCCAGTGGCGGTAATAATTCGGACATCCACCGGGATGACCCGATTGGAGTTTATCCGCATCACCATGCCGGTTTTGACGATTTGCAGCAGCGCGGACTGCATTTCGGGCGACAGGTATTCGACTTGCTCCAGATACAAAGTGCCGCCATTGGCCAGTTCAAACTTGCTGGGCTGGCCGGATTCACCTTCGCTGGCATCGCTGCCGAGAAACTCTCGCGCCATCAAGTTTTGTGGCAATGCCTGGCAATTCAGCACGATATAAGGGCCATCGGCTTGATTGCTGGCATTATGAATCGCCTGCCCCAGTTGCTGCTTACCCACCCCCTCTTCGCCGTGCAGTAAAATCGGATGATGGCCTTTGGCGGCCTGCTTGCCATAACGTACTAAGCGGCGCATTTCCAGCGACGCGACCGGCATATCATCAAACGTATAACTGGCTCGCCACAATTGGCTGGATACCATGCGCCGCAGCAATTCTTGTGGGTGCAACAAGGCGATAAAACCGCAGCGATCACCATCGGGAATGGGTTTGAGGGTCAACAGCGCGGGAATAAATTGCTGCCGATTTTCAAAGGTCACTTCCACATGGCTGAGGGGGTTACGATGCAAAATCGCTTGGGTCAGCAGAGCGGGGAGGGTCAATAGATCCGTGACCGGCTTGCCGAGACTGCTGGTTTCATCAAGCTGCAAAATTGCGGCAGCGCGGTGGTTGAGATACAGCAGGTAGCCGCGCTGATCCCACGCCATAACCCCATCTTCCACCCCATCTAGCAGGGCATTTAGTTCATTTAGATGGCGGTTGGTTTCTGCCAGTAAGGTATCGGCATGGAGATAGTTGCCAATTTCGCGGGCGATCGCCAAGGTGAGCGGCAAGTCACTGGCGGCGTTATCGGCCAGCAAGCTCCCCAAAACAATCACCGCGCGTTGGCGACCACTGTTGTCATACACTGGAGTGGCACAAAAACGCCACGGATGTAGTGCTTGCTTAAAATGTTGCTGCCCACTGACTTGTATCGGATGCCCTTCAGCGATTGCCAGCGCGGGGGCATTGGTACCGATTAATCCTTCCGTCCAATAACTGCCACAATCAATGCCCAACTCCCGCAACTGATTTAGGGTCTGCGGATGGCCGCATTGCCATAAGGTACAGCCGCTTTCATCGAGAATTAATAGTACGCAGTGGCGTGATTCCATGTACTCATAAGCATCTTCCAGTGCGGCCTGACCTAACACCAATAGATCATTTTTGCGCTGACAAATTGACTGAAACGTGGCCCCTGCCGCGCGGTGAGGTGCTCGCCATTGCTGGGCTTGCATCAGTTTTTGGCAGCGCTCCCAAGAGCCAATCAGCGCAGGTGTATCAACGGCAACCAAGGCGGTACTTAAGGCCACTACGTCGGTGATGACTTGCGGCAACTCTGGCTCATCACTCAATTGGCCCATCTTGGCCATCGGTAAATGGGCATGGATCTTTTGATATTCGCTATCATTGAGTTGGTTGGAGGTGACAATCAGATCATCCAATTGAGGCTGCACTAGGTTGGTGGCGGACTTCGGCACATCTACCTGTGTTGCAATCTCGTTGATGGTAATACGTTTCTTGTTTTTCACTGGGTGAATCTGTCGCCTTGAAAGATAACTCATTCTAACATGGGTGAAGACAACAACTAGTGCCGCACACACAGTTCGGCATTTCCGTTGAATATTACTATCGGTTCTTCTGTCGGGAAGTTGCATGAGGTCATGACCCCTCCGCCTTGATTGATAAAAATCTCGATGCTGCAACGATCGCAAAGCAGTTGTAACTGCCCCCTGCCTCGCCAGGAAGGATTTGATAAAGCGCAGGTTAATCCCGAAAATTGCCGCTTCGGTAATTCCTTGCATGTACGTAGCTTATATTTAGTTAGGCCCAGATTCATGTACTGATAGCTACCCTCATAGGCCAGTGCAAAGTTCTCAGCGATCTCCTGAATCAGACAGTTTAAAAGTGTAACTAGCTGATATTTATACCAACAAATACAGGCGGTAGGGGATTCACTGCGTGGCATCCCCAGAATCTAGAAAAGTAAGGGTATTGACGACATTAAAAAATATTTAATCGCGACACCGAAGACAATGATTCAATTTATGAAAAGATATGGATTATCATTAGCGTTCAACTTTACCCAAGGACATTTCATGCTCGGTTGTACTCTCAGCAGGTTTCTATCATCTGTCACCCTATTTTTAACGCTAACGGCATCATGCTCTGTTTTGGCCGCACCGATAGTGGTGACCGATATTGCAGGCCGGCAGGTGACACTAGCCCAGCCCGCTTCACGAGTGATATTGGCCGATGCCAGGGCATTGATGGCATTGAATATTCTCCATCCGCAGACTCCGCTAAAAGGGATTATTGCCTGGGATAACTCACTCAAGGTCAAGGCTGCTGATCTGGTGGATGCCTATGCCAAAAAATTCCCTGAAGTGAATAATATCCCTCTGTTCGATAATCCCTATGTCACTGATTTCAGTGTTGAGCGGGCAGTCTCACTGCAACCGGATTTAATCATTTTTGACACTGGGCTGTTGGCAAAGCTGAAAGCCAGTGGGGTATTAGCGCAGTTGGATAAATCAGGCATTCCAGTGCTGTTTATTGATTTCCGCCAACAACCATTGACCAATACAGTGCCGAGTATGCAACTGCTGGGTAAGGTATTCGGTGAAGAGAAGAATGCCGAAGATTTTGTTCAGTTTTATCAGCAGCGGCTGGATCTGATCCGTCAGCGGGTCGCCACACTCAAACCAGAGCAGCGCCCGACTGTTTTCATTGAACGCCATGCTGGCATGACTGGTGAGGATTGCTGCTCTACGTTCGGCAAAGGCAGTTTCGGGCAATTTATTGCCGAAGCGGGTGGCAATAATATCGGTAGCCGACTGTTCCCCGAAATGGGTGGCGAGATTAACGTCGAACAGTTGATTACCAGCAACCCTGATTTTTATCTGATGACTGGTGCAGACTGGAGCCGTGGCCACAAAGGTTCCGTCGCTGTGCCTTTGGGTTACAGTACAGATACTGCCGCCACGCAGGCAAGATTAGCGCACTTGATGACGCGAACCGGTGTCAGTGTGCTGAAATCGGTGCAGGACAAAAAAGTGATGGCGGTTTATCACCAGTTCTATGACAGCCCACTGAATGTGGTGGCGGTAGAAGCCATCGCCAAATTCCTCCACCCAGAATTGTTCGCAGATCTGGACCCGCAAGCTGATTTGGAAATGATTCATCAGAAGTTTACTGCTATTGGTTATAGTGGGGTGTTTTGGGCAACTCCCCTTCGTCCTTGACGCCGCAGCGTTGTTAGCGGCACTCACTCACCCAAATCACTTACTGATGTAAGCTCATCGGGATTCGTTCATTTGCTGCCTAGCTGCAACAAAATTTATTTACATGGGAAATCTAATCATTAAGATTAGCGTTTCCAAAAAATACAATTAGACACAGCTCCTTTCGCAATAGGCCAAAAATGTTAACGTTTTCCCGTCTGTCCCTGCTGGCCGCCTCAGTCGTGCTGGCACTGCCTGCTTTTGCCGCAGAAAAATCTTCTTCGTCAGTGACTGAATCGTCAGCTGAAACCAAAACTAATAAAAATGACCAGCTTTCGGTGGTGGGTAACTGGCTTGATAATACGGATAACAGCACTGTGGTCCTGAATCACCCCGGCGCTCGTACCATTGTTACCCAGCAACGTATTCACGAAAAGGGTGCTCAGACGGTAGGAGATTCGCTGCGGGGTATCCCCGGTGTACAGGTACGCGAAAGTAATGGTACCGGCGGCAGCGACATCTCGCTGAATGTGGGTGTACGCGGATTAACCTCTCGCTTATCTCCACGCTCAACCATTTTGATGGACGGCATCCCGCTGGCGGTTGCGCCTTATGGTCAGCCACAGCTCTCCATGGCTCCGCTCTCCATTGGTAATCTGCAATCGATTGATGTGATCCGTGGCGGCGGTGCCGTGCGATACGGGCCGCAAAACGTGGGCGGGATTATCAACTTTAATACCAAAGCGATCCCGCAAGATTTCAGCGGTGCAGTCAGCGCACAAACTCAAGGTGCCAGCCATGGCGGCTTAAAAACCCTGAGCAGCGCCTCCTTAGGCGGCACGGCAGATAATGGTTTTGGCGCAGCATTGCTCTATTCCGGCTTACATGGGCAGGGATACCGCGATAGCAATGACAACACCGATATCGATGATTTTATGCTGAAAACCCGCTATCAGCTGACGGAACACGATGAGTTGCAGGCTAACTTCCACTATTACGAAGCACACGCCGGGATGCCTGGAGGGTTAACCAGTGCGCAGTATGCAGCCAACCCTTTCCAATCAACCCGCCCCTTCGATCAGTTTGATGGCCGCCGCCGTGATATGTCATTCAAATATATTCATCAGGAAGATGATAAGCAGTTTGAATTACTGACCTATTTCACCAAAAGTTTCCGTGGCAGCAACATTGAATCTGAAGGGACGGGGGCGAGCCTCGGTCAAAAACGCATGGTGGCTTATCCTCGCAATTACACCACTTATGCTATCGAGCCAAGCTATTCACAGTTATTTAGAATGGGTAGCAGCGCCCATGAAGTCACTTTGGGTTACCGATACCTGAATGAAACCATGGACGAAAAGGCATACCGCTCTGCTTGGTATAATCCGGCCACGGTTTCTTCAACTCCCTCCACGCCGCAATATTATCAGCACACCTCGGGCGGCACTGAAGCCCATGCGGTCTATATCGATGACGCCATTAACATCTCTGACTGGACCATCACTCCCGGTATTCGCTATGAGAATATTCGCACCAATGTGGATGACTCATTTGCCAATACTCATCGTGAGAAGCACTACAGCGAGCCATTGCCATCACTGAACGTGATGTATCACGTGTCCGACGAGTGGAAGTTGTTTGCCAATGCCAACACCTCTTTTGGCAGCATGCAGTATTTCCAGTTGAGCAAGGGCGGGAGTGGCAATGCGCCAGCACCGGGTCTGACGGCGGAGAAAGCCCATAGTTATGAAGTCGGTACTCGCTTTGATGACACCATCATGACCGGCGAACTGACACTGTTCTACATCGATTTTGATAACCAGCTGCAATACATCAGCAATGATATCGGCTGGACCAATATGGGCGCGACCACTCATGAAGGGGTAGAGCTGGCATTTAGCTATGACTTGAGTGAACTCAATCGTGTACTGAATGGAGTAAGTGTTTACTCCAGTTATACCTACACCAAAGCCAGCACTAAAAGCGGTGACTTTGCCGGTAAGGACTTACCTTTCTACTCCCGCCAGGTCTATACCGTCGGGACGCGCTACGAAACCGGTAATTGGGTCTGGAATCTGGACAGCTATGCTCAATCCCAGCAACGCTCTCCGGGGGCTGGCCCACAATACATTACGCAGGAGAGTGCGGATGGTCAGTTCGGTGATATCCCAGGTTATATGGTATGGAATACACGGGCTGAATATAACTTCGGGCCTGCCTGGTCAAATCTGACTCTGGGGGCTGGGGTGAAAAACCTGTTTGATCAGCGCTATTTCACACGTTCCAATGATAACAACTCCGGCAAGTATGTTGGCGAGCCACGCACCCTCTTCGTGCAGGGGTCTGTCGCCTTCTGATGACCTCACAATAATCGGCTGTTAACTCAGCCGTCTGGCTAAGCCCGGTGTGTTAATCATCTGCTGGGCTTGTGCTTCCCCTGTCTGTTGTTCTCCCTTTCCTTGAAATATCGCGCTTTAATATAAATGATAATCATTATTGCACGGTATTCCAGAAGGTGAGTTCTATTCAAGTCTCGGCACTGAGGGGATAGGGGTGAATTACTTGGTTGATCAGGTGGTATTAGTATGGAATTAATAGATTCACTATCATTCAATAACTAATTATGTTGCCCTTGGAGGGTTGGAATGATTCGCTTAAATAGATGTTTTCTGCCGACGGATGAGCCAATAATTTATTTTTATATATGCGATGGCACGGCTTAATAACAAAATGAGAGTGAAAAGTAATGTCGCACTATTAAGCTCAACTATTAACTAAGAAAATAATAATCGAGTGCCATGCTTTGCTGTTTTATCAGGGTGAAGACTCCACATTTGGGAATTTCTTCCCGGCAAAAGCAACCTTATTACGACCATCTTTTTTAGCCCGATAGAGCGCCTCATCTGCTGCCTTGAGTGAAGAGGCCAAATCGTAGGCTTGCAGTGGGGAAATACCGGCGCTTAATGTGACAGTCGTGGAAACTTTGTGATTGAAAACATGTGGTATATCAAGCCCTAATACACGCTGGCGCACCCGCTCAGCCAATTGGCTGGCATACTCTTCACTCACATGTGTCAGCAACACCAAAAACTCTTCGCCACCATAGCGCACCACGATATCCCGCGAACGCACGGCATCACGAATTGCCGCAGCAACCCGCACCAGCGCTTGATCGCCCATCGTGTGACCATAGTTGTCGTTATAGGCTTTAAAGTGGTCGATATCGAGCAGCAGCACATAATGATTGCCAGGGGATTGCGCCAACAGTGTCTCGAGTTTGTTCTCCAGACCACGACGATTATACAAACTGGTTAAGGGATCTATCATGCTTAAATCACTGAATTTCTCTCTTTCATTATAAAGATGTGCAACCAGTTTTCGGGTAAAGTCATCGCTGCGACGCGACATCAAATGATGTAAAGAGAAGCCCATCAGCGGCAGCATAATAGTGAATATTATGCGGAAGATATTTTGAAAATCATCCAGGAAAATAACGGTTATCGCAGCTGGTGTAGTGTGCAGACAAAAGGCGATAAAATTGTCAGACAGCGCAATGGTGCTGATAAAGAAAATGGTAAACAGGCTAAGTAATAAGTAGTTATTTTCATTTGTGCCTGGATATTCGTATTTTAAGATGATTTGCCAGGCCCATAACACACCTATGATAATTGCAAATAAATTCAGTTTATCCGCATATTTCTTCGAAATAAAAACCAAATAAGCGGCAGCACCGAGGCTGATAACCGTGATCATAACAATCGGTAATGTCACCGCAGGTGTTTTTGGTGATGGTAATACCATACTAAAAATAGCTGACGACGCATTAAGAAATAAAAAAAGCAGTAAAGAGAGCCGATGCTTACTATTCAGAAGCTGATCGTAGGAATGGCTATTCATATTCAATTCACTCTGCATAATGTCGTGCTGTCAGTAGACAAATAAACAATATCCTCATGAAGCCCTATTATTTAGGCATCACGATAAATAGTTTTTATAAGTAATTATTTTTGTTTGAAGCGTTTAATGTCGTTTTAGGAATTTTCTTAATCAAAATTACCATTTTTGTTTCCGCCTGTCATCATGATGTTTCTTCACTAATGACACCTTCGTGTTGGCGCATGACAACTTCATGATGCAGATTGGCAAAGAGTGATATATGATATTGGTTATCATTATCACTTGGGTGGGGCCGTCATTATGATTGTAGCCAGATTAGCCGCTTACCGTTCGTGGAGGATTCGTGGGTTATTGAGCCGTAGCATGTCCAGTGGTTGGGGAATATTGCTCCCTTTTGTGTTGCTACCACTGCTGGAATGGGCCGATATCACCATCGGTCAGTTGCGGGTCGTGATCGTGCTCGCGATGCTGGCAACCATTAGCATGCTGTATCACACTCGGCTACGGCATTTTCTGTTGTTGCCATCTTGTTTGGCGCTATTGGGGGGGATGGTTGCAGTAGTGATGCACAGTGGCATCAGCGAGCTGTTTTTTTGAATATAAGAATAAAATTGAGGGGAAAACGAAATTACAATTGAGGGAGATATGAAACGGAAGAGGATTGAAATCATCGTGGTGCGAAGGGAGGGACTTGAACCCTCACGTCCGTAAGAACACTAACACCTGAAGCTAGCGCGTCTACCAATTCCGCCACCATCGCCCAAATGATTTCTTACTGCTTATCAGCTAATTTGCGTAGCCTGATATTTTTAGATTTATATCACCAGCGTGGTGCGAAGGGAGGGACTTGAACCCTCACGTCCGTAAGAACACTAACACCTGAAGCTAGCGCGTCTACCAATTCCGCCACCATCGCATGTGCTGTGCAATATAAATCTCTACTGCTGGCTGCCTGAGAAAATAATGTTTGGTGCGAAGGGAGGGACTTGAACCCTCACGTCCGTAAGAACACTAACACCTGAAGCTAGCGCGTCTACCAATTCCGCCACCATCGCGTACCGGAAACATTACTTTTTTGATGCTACCACGGGGGCGAATTCTAGAGATTTTCACGTTCAGGTCAATACTTATTTCCCCTAAGCGGGACGTTTGCTGTAAAAAGCATCATATGTTGTTCAATTGATTTGATTTCTGGCCTGTTTTTCGTTTATCCCCCCCGAACAATGCCTTTCACGGCACCTCACTCGGCGGTGGCGGGTAATGGGCAAATAGCGCGATCAGCCAGTCAATCAACACTCTGACTCTGGGGGCGAGAAAGCGTCCCGGAGGAAACATAATAAACAGTGGCATGGCCGGCGGAGGGCAGTGGGGTAAGACCTCAATCAGCTCCCCTTGCGCCAATTGGCGCTGGATACCCTGCGTTGGCGCTTGAATTAGCCCTAAGCCGGCAACCCCTGCGGCAATATAGGCATCCGCGCCGTTGACACTCAAGATGCTCGGCAACTCCCGCGTTTCAACCCTCCCCTGATAAGCAAATTCCAAGGGATAATCGCGGTGAGTCAGCTGTGAAAAATACCCCACCGCTTGATGCCCCGCCAAGTCGTCGAGTGACGTCGGCACGCCATATTTCGCCAGATAAGCGGGTGATGCGCAGGTTATTTGTGGCTGCTGACCAATATTGCGCACCGCTAACTGTTCGTCATGAGGCAACCAGGCGCGCAATACGCAATCCACCCCTTCGCGCATCAGATCGATAGTGCTGTCATTGGCACCAAGAATCAGAGTGATATGGGGATAGCGCTGATAGAAGTCACTCAGTGCCGGGATTACCACATTGCGGGCTAGCGAGTGGGGCATATCGATACGCACTTTCCCCTCGGGTTGCAGCCGCTGGTGACTAAAGAGTGAATCCGCCTCTTCAAACGCCGACAGCAATTGTAAGCAGCGCTGGTAGTAGAGCGTCCCTTCGGCGGTGATATTCACTTGGCGGGTGGTGCGCACCAATAAGCGCACGCCGAGCCGCTGCTCTAACCGTTTTAAGGTGTGACTGACCGTGGCGCGCGGCAATTGCAGTTTTTCTGCTGCACGACTGAAACTGCCCAACTCAACAATACGGACAAAAATCCGCATGGCTTGAATTTGATCCATGGTTACGTCCGCCTATTGTTGGTGTTTTTTGAACAGTGATGAGCAATCTGCATTATTTATCTTTCTCCGCGAAACAACCACACTTTCTTCCGATATCACTAATGGGGAGTATCACAATGCAACAACGTCAATTAGGTTTGAATGGTCCGCAAGTCTCGGCACTGGGCCTTGGCTGCATGGGAATGAGTGATTTTTACTCCACCAATCAGGACACCAACGAGTCCATTGCTACCCTCCACCGGGCGCTGGAACTGGGGGTGACGATGCTTGATACCGCAGATATGTATGGCCCCTTTACCAATGAAGAGTTAGTGGGGCGGGCAATTAAGGGCAAGCGAGATCAGGTCTTTTTAGCCACCAAATTCGGCATTGTGCGAGACCCGGCAGATCCGATGGTACGTGGCGTCAGCAGCCGCCCTGACTACATACGTCAATCGGTCGATGGCAGTTTGAAGCGGTTGGGTGTCGAGGTGATTGACCTCTATTATCAGCATCGTGGTGATCCCACAGTGCCGGTTGAAGAGGTGATTGGCACGCTGGCTGATTTGGTCACGGCGGGTAAAATCCGTTATATCGGTCTGAGCGAGGTTTCGGCGGCCACCTTGGAAAAAGCCCATCAGGTGCATCCGATTACTGCGGTACAGAGTGAATACTCACTGTGGACGCGAGATGCAGAGACATCAGTGTTGGCAACCTGCGAACGATTAGGGATTGGCTTTGTCGCCTATAGCCCGCTAGGGCGCGGTTTCTTGACGGGGGCTATTCGCAGCCCAGAGGATTTGGCTGCCGATGATTTTCGTCGCCATAACCCGCGTTTTCAGGGCGATAACTTTGCACTTAATCTGGCACTGGCCGATACCGTGACAAGAATGGCGCAAGATAAAGGAGTTAAACCGTCGCAACTGGCATTGGCGTGGGTATTGGCGCAGGGGAAACACATTGTGCCGATCCCAGGCACTAAACGTCGCAGCTATTTGGAAGAGAATCTGGCGGCATTAGCGGTGGTGCTCAGCCCGCAAGAGTTGGCGGCGCTGGATGCGGTGTTCCCATTCCATGCCGCAGCAGGTGAACGCTACGGCGCGGAAGGGATGGTCTATCTTAATGCCTGATCTTAACGTTTTTTCTTAGCGTCTCGTGGCGCGCGGCCGACGGTTGCCTGATACACCTTAAAACGACCATTCTGCGCCAGCACTTCATGGCTGCCAAATGCGGCATCCAGCAGGGCAGGATAAGGCAAGAAAGAGTTCGCCACGATACGCAATTTACCGCCTACATGCAGATGTGCGGTCGCACCACGGATCAGCATTTCCGCCGCCGTCAGACTGGTTTGAATGCCATCATGGAAAGGTGGGTTCGAAATAATCATCTCGAAGCGGCCTTTGATGTCGGAATAGACATTGCTGGCAATCACTTGTGCTTCAATATTATTCGCCGCCAGTGTCGCTCGGCTGGCTTCGATAGCTGCCGCAGAGACATCACTCAGGGTCCATTTGATTTTTGGCGATTGTTGCGCCAAAACCGAGGCCAGTACGCCCGCACCACAACCGACATCCAGCACGCTGCCTTTAAACGGCTCGCTGAAGGTGGACAGCAACAGATGGCTGCCTGAATCCAGCGAATCGCGGCTGAACACACCCGGCAGGGTTTTCACTGTCACATCGCCCACCTGATAGCTTTCCCACCAGGCATCGGCATCAAATTCTGGCTGCTTATCTAAGCGGCCATGGTACAAGCCACAACGGCGAGCACTGTCTATCTTGGTCAATTGCGCGAAATCAGACAGCATCTCTTCTGCGCTGCGCACGCCGCTGCGGTTTTCACCCACCACAAAGATATCGGTGCCAACAGGCAATAAAGAGAGCAGGTTCGCCAGTTGGAATTGAGCTTCCTGTTTGCTTTTTGGCCAGTAATAGACCAGCGTATCGCAGGTCGCAACGATCTCAGGTGTCGCCAAAAGCCCGAATTGCACATTCTCTTCCAGCGTCGTGCTCAGTAATTGCCAGTGGTGATATTGATTGGAGTGAACCCGTACCCCAGCGGCATCAAACTGCGCTGGCAGCGCATCTTGCAAGTCACCGGCAAACAACACGTGGCGGGCTATAAATTCATCACTATGGCGCAGTATCACTTCACTGGCTGGGGTTAATGCTGACATCAGTCTTTGGCTCCTCAATAATATGATCGGGGATTATAGAGGTTTGTTGGCGCATGTTCGATGGGTTTGCTAGCATAGCGTCGAAATACGGGTCGCTCTGACAGGAAATGGCATGGCATCGAGACGAGACTTGCTGTTACAACAGCTTGGCATTACGCAGTGGACATTGCGCCGCCCGGCCGTCTTGCAGGGTGAAATTGCAGTGCGCTTACCCGAAGATACCCGCCTGTTGATCGTGGCACAACAGCTCCCTGAACATGATGACCCGCTGTTGTGCGATGTGTTGCGCAGCTTGGGGCTGACTTCCCGTCAGGCTTATGCGCTGACGCCGGATCAGGTAGCCATGTTACCCGCGGATACGCAGTGCAACAGTTGGCGACTGGGCATCAGTGAACCGCTAGCGGTTGCGGGTGCACAGTTACACAGCCCGGCATTGGCCGGACTTTATCAAGACGCGAGCGCGAAGCGCGCACTTTGGCAGCAGATTTGTCACCATGAAGCAGATTTCTATCCTGACGCCAGCCGATCTGGCCACAGCGTACCAAATTGAGCAAGCCAGCCACGCTTTCCCGTGGACGGAAAAAACCTTAGTCAGCAATCAGGGTGAGCGCTACCTCAATTTTAAATTGAGTGTCGACCAAAAAATGGTGGGTTTTGCCATTACCCAAATCGTATTGGATGAAGCGACGCTGTTTAATATCGCCATTGATCCACAGTATCAGCGCCAGGGCTATGGCCGTTTACTGCTCGAACACCTGATTACGCAGTTAGAAACGCGGGAGATTGTCACACTTTGGCTGGAAGTTCGGGCCTCAAACGCAGGGGCTATTGCCCTATATGAGAGTCTGGGCTTTAACGAGGTTTCGGTGCGTCGCAACTATTACCCAAGTGCCAATGGGCGTGAAGATGCCATCATGATGGCGTTACCGATGGGGTAGCGCTGTTTTACCGATGATCTCTCTCGAATAAATTGTCTATCTCGCATAAATCAGGGAAAATACCGCGCTATAACCACTTATACCCCAAGTGATGAGTGTTGCCGCTGAATAAGCAGCAACGTCAAGTAAGAAGGGTATAGCGCCATAATTCAATGCCTTGCTTTGCCTGACTGGTACATCAATAGGATGTGCAGCCCAGAGCAGGGCGGCCTAAAAGTAGAAATTTCAAACTATGTCTCCAAGTGAATATGCACTGGAAGTGGCGAAAAGACGTACTTTCGCCATCATTTCCCACCCCGATGCCGGTAAAACCACCATTACCGAAAAAGTGTTGCTGTTCGGACACGCAATCCAGACCGCCGGTACTGTAAAAGGTCGTGGCTCAAGCCACCATGCCAAATCTGACTGGATGGAAATGGAAAAGCAGCGCGGTATCTCCATCACCACTTCTGTGATGCAGTTCCCGTACGGCGGTTGCCTGGTTAACTTGCTCGACACCCCAGGGCATGAAGATTTCTCCGAAGATACTTATCGTACTCTGACCGCTGTCGACTGCTGTTTGATGGTAATTGATGCGGCCAAAGGGGTAGAAGACCGGACGCGCAAACTGATGGAAGTCACCCGTCTGCGCGATACGCCGATCCTGACCTTTATGAACAAATTGGACCGCGAGATCCGTGATCCGATGGAAGTGCTGGATGAAGTGGAACGTGAGCTGAAAATTGCTTGCTCACCAATCACTTGGCCGATTAGCTGCGGTAAGTCGTTTAAAGGGGTTTACCACCTTTATAAAGATGAAACTTACCTGTATCAGACCGGTAAAGGCCACACCATTCAGGAAGTGCGCATTATTAAAGGGTTAAATAACCCGGATCTGGATGTGGCGGTGGGCGAAGACATTGCCAAGCAGTTCCGCCAGGAGCTAGAGCTGGTTCAAGGCGCTTCCCATGAGTTTGATCATGAAGCCTTCCTGTCGGGTGACTTAACGCCGGTCTTCTTTGGTACTGCACTGGGTAACTTTGGTGTCGACCATATGCTGGATGGTTTGGTCGAATGGGCGCCCGCTCCGATGCCGCGTAAAACCGACACCCGAGTTGTGGTTGCTGCGGAAGAGAAGTTCACCGGTTTTGTGTTCAAGATTCAGGCCAACATGGACCCGAAACACCGTGACCGCGTTGCTTTTATGCGCGTGGTGTCCGGCCGTTATGAAAAAGGTATGAAGCTGCGTCAGGTGCGCACCAAAAAAGATGTGGTGATTTCCGATGCGTTGACCTTTATGGCGGGTGACCGCTCGCACATTGAAGAAGCCTTTGCGGGCGATATTATCGGCCTGCATAACCATGGCACGATTCAAATCGGCGATACCTTCACCCAAGGTGAAGATATGAAGTTCACCGGTATTCCTAACTTTGCCCCTGAACTGTTCCGCCGTATTCGTCTGCGTGACCCATTGAAGCAAAAACAGCTGCTGAAAGGTTTGGTTCAGTTGTCAGAAGAGGGTGCGGTGCAGGTGTTCCGCCCACTGACCAACAACGATTTAATTGTTGGCGCGGTCGGTATTCTGCAATTTGAAGTGGTCTCTTCACGACTGAAAAGCGAATACAACGTGGAAGCGGTATATGAATCCGTTAACGTCTCAACTGCCCGTTGGGTTGAATGTGATGATGTGAAGAAATTCGAAGAGTTCAAACGTAAGAATGAAGTTAACCTGGCATTAGATGGCGGTGATAATTTGAGCTATATCGCCCCAACCATGGTCAATCTCAATATTACGCAAGAGCGTTACCCAGAAGTTCGTTTCCGTAAAACGCGCGAGCATTAATCCCGCCGCAAGCCGCATTCTATCGGGGTACAGCGTACCCCGATTCATTAATTTCTCTCATAATTCTCCCCCTAAGATAACTCTGACTTAGTCATAAAAATCTGCCTTTAGGCCGATTCCGACTGTATTTCTCCCAAGATGCTCTATCTTTATAACTACGCGCAGACTTGAGTCGCATTCACTTTGGGGCGACCAATCTGTAGTAATCGTAAAGTATTCATCAAATGGCTACCCATCGGCGGTAGCGAAAGAATCCGTAAATTGGGGTGTAATGGCCAGTTTGGGGTTCAAAACAATAAAGGAAGAAATCGATGAAAAACACAAAATTTGCCCGTTCAGTGATGGCTGTTGTTTTAGGTACTGCGCTTATCAGCGGCAGTGTGCTGGCCGAAGATACTCTGCTCAATAAAACCTCCAACGCTGTGGACAGTACCGGTGCCAAAATCGATAGCTCCATGAAGAAAGTTGATAACTACATGGGGGATAGTGCAGCAACGGCAAAAGTGAAAAGCGCGTTGCTGGAAGAGAAATCCCTCAAAAGTACTGATATTTCAGTCGAAACTAACCATGGCGTCGTGACGCTGAGTGGCTTTGTCACTTCGCAGGCCGAAGCCGAAACCGCCGTTGAAATTGCCGCAAACGTTGAAGGCGTGAAATCTGTTAGCGATAAGCTGCATGTAAAAGATCAGAAAACACAATCCGTCAGTGAATATGCTGGCGATGCTGCGACAACCAGCTCCATCAAAGCCAAATTACTGGCTGATGACATTGTCCCGTCGCGTAACGTTAAAGTTGAAACTACCGATGGCGTCGTGCAGCTCTCCGGTACTGTTGAGAATAAAGCCCAGTCCGAACGTGCTGAAAGTATCGCTAAAGCGGTAGATGGCGTGAAAAGCGTTAAAAATGATCTGAGCATCAAGCCTTAATTGTTATCCGACTGACAGGTGTTTCGTGGGCGATTGATAAGCCCACGGAATATTTTTTAAAACGGTAAGGAGAAGCTTATGTTTCGCTGGGGCATCATATTTCTGATTATTGCGTTAATCGCTGCGGCATTAGGTTTTGGTGGGCTAGCCGGTACGGCAGCCTGGGCCGCGAAAGTCGTCTTCGTCGTCGGTATTGTGCTATTCCTCATCAGTTTGTTTACAGGACGTAAGCGCCTTTAGTATGGCTAGAGGGTTACAGCAAGAGTGAAGAAGGGGTATCCTCGACACCTGTTGTAGTGGAATTAAGGATGGATGGTGGGATACAGAATACCTATCACGCTCGGTAATATTGAGCCACTCGCCTATAAACCATATCAACCCGGTAAAATGGCGTTGGTCTGCGAGGGCGGCGGGCAGCGGGGAATTTTTACAGCCGGCGTGCTGGATGAATTCCAACGCGCCCGCTTTAACCCTTTTGATCTGATGATCGGCACGTCTGCTGGCGCACAAAACCTCTCTGCTTTTATCTGCGGTCAACCAGGCTATGCTCGCCGCGTCATTACCCGTTACACCACAACTGCCGACTTCTTCAACCCATTACGCTTTGTCCGTGGTGGGCACTTAATTGATCTCGATTGGCTGGTGGATATCACCTCGCAGCAATTGCCGCTGGCACTCGATCACGCCGAACAACACCTGACTAATGGGCGCGAATTCTTGATGTGTGCCTGTCGCAGTGATGATTTCGAGCCAACCTATATCGCCCCAACTCGTGAAAGCTGGCTGCCGGCGCTTAAAGCCTCCAGTGCCATTCCCGGTTTCTACCGTCAGGGCGTTGATTTAGATGGCATAAGTTATCAGGACGGCGGCATCAGCGATGCAATTCCGGTCGAAGAAGCTTACCGCCGTGGCGCGGATACCATCGTGGTTATTCGTACCGTCCCTTCGCAAGCTTACTGCACCCCGCAATGGATGAAGCGCATGGAGCACTTGCTGAGTGAAAGCAGCTTGCAGCAACTGGTACGGATCATGCAGCAGCATGAACAGAGCTATCATCGTATTCAGCAATTTATTGAGAAGCCGCCGGGTGACCTGCGGATTTTCGAGATTTTCCCGCCTAAACCTCTCGCCAGCAATGCGCTGGGGAGCCGTGTTGCGGCCCTGAATCAAGATTACCATTTGGGCCGCCGCTGTGGTCGCTATTTCCTGGCCACCGTCGGGCACTGGCTGTTGCCCCGTGACGGGCAGTATCAAGCCGAAATCAGTGGCGAGAAAACCGCGATCCCTCTCTCCCGCCGTATGATCCAGCCACAAGATATTAACCAGCCAGATGATATGGCCGAGTTGATTGATGCCGATGATTCTTCATTTGATATCATCCAAACGCCGGATATCATTACGCCAATCGATTCAGTTGCGGTGGCGAATCAACATCTTCCGGCTCAGATGACAATGGCAGACAGTGGGCTTATTGTGCCAACCACGGCGCGCAGTAAAAGCAAAGGTGATACCGCATAATGGCGCAGATAACGGGGTCGACGCCTCCACTTATCGATACCCCCTATTTTGTTGACACCCACTGTCACTTTGACTTTCCACCCTTTAGTGGCGAGGAAGCCGCCAGTTTAGCGAGTGCGGCGCAGGCGAATGTCAGGCAACTGATTATCCCTGCCGTCAGTGCAGCTTACTTCCCTCGTGTTTTAGCCTTGGCTGAGCGCTATCCGCCGCTGTTTGCGGCACTGGGCATGCATCCGCTCTATATTGCTGAGCACCAAGAGGCCGATTTGGCAACGCTGGCCTCTTATTTAGCGAATAAACCTGAAAAAGTGGTGGCGGTGGGGGAGATGGGTCTGGATCTCTATATGGAGGAGCCGCAATTTCCACGGCAATTGGCGTTATTGCAGGCTCAGCTCAAGCTGGCGAAACAGCATGATCTCCCGGTTATTTTGCATTCCCGCCGCGCCCATGACCCACTGGCTGCCGCATTGCGCAAAGTGGCGTTGCCACGCACTGGCGTGGTGCATGGTTTTGCTGGCAGCTTAGCGCAGGCACAGGCATTTATTCGCCTGGGCTATTACATTGGCGTTGGCGGAACCATCACTTATGAGCGGGCGCAGAAAACCCGTAAGGTTATGGCCGCATTGCCGCTCTCTGCTTTACTGCTGGAAACCGATGCACCGGATATGCCATTAGCTGGTTTTCAGGGCCAACCCAATCGCCCCGAGCGGGCAGCGCACGTGTTCACAGCCTTGTGTGAGTTGCGCTCAGAAGCGCCGCAAGAGATAGCCGTCCATCTGCTGGAGAATAGCCAGCGCCTATTTCAGTTACCCCCAAGCCAATAAATTCCCGCGATAACCTCCCAATCGGATTGTGCAATTGTGCTAATAATTAGCGAGCTATTACTTTTGCAGTGATATTTCTGTGATGATTGTCACATTAAATGTCTAACAGTTGCTCTGAGTTGTGTTTATTTGTGACAGAGATTGTTTGATCGTCAGCCCATGTCGGTATAATCCCGCCCATATTATTTTCATACAAATCATTAACAGGATGATCTTACATGCTTATGAGCTTGGTCGGGATGGCAGTACTGATATTAATAGCCGTACTTCTTTCAAGTAATTTTAGGGCGATTAATATCCGGACAGTGGTAGGGGCGTTTATTATCCAGGTGGGCGTCGGGGCACTGGTATTATATGTGCCAATTGGGCGTCGTATCCTGGGTGGGATGTCTGAAGGCGTGGCGAATGTGATCGCTTACGGCAATAACGGTATTTCATTTATGTTTGGCGGTTTGGTGTCCGACAAAATGTTTGAAGTCTTTGGCGGTGGCGGTTTTGTCTTCGCCCTGCGTGTCTTACCGGTGATTGTCTTCTTCTCCTCATTGATCGCAGTTTTGTACTATCTCGGCATCATGCAAATCGTGATTAAGGTCTTAGGTGGCGGTTTACAAAAACTGCTCGGCACCTCACGTACCGAATCCCTTTCCGCGACCGCCAACATTTTTGTCGGGCAAACCGAAGCCCCACTGGTGGTGCGCCCTTATATTGCCACCATGACTCAATCGGAACTGTTTGCCGTGATGTGTGGCGGTTTAGCCTCCGTCGCCGGTTCAGTATTGGCGGGTTACGCGCAGATGGGTGTACCTTTGGAATACCTGATTGCGGCCTCCTTTATGGCAGCGCCGGGCGGCTTGCTCTTTGCTAAATTGATGGTGCCAGAAACGGAAAAAACCCACGATACCGTCGATGCCACCACACTGATTGCCGAAGATGAGCGTCCGGCTAACGTGATTGACGCGGCGGCTTCCGGTGCGGCTTCTGGTCTGCAATTGGCGCTGAATGTCGGCGCAATGTTGCTGGCTTTCATCGCATTGATTGCTTTGCTGAATGGTATTTTAGGCGGAATTGGCGGCTGGTTCGACTACCCGCAACTCTCGCTAGAGCTGATTCTGGGTTGGGTATTCTCCCCAATCGCCTACCTGATCGGTGTGCCGTGGAGTGAAGCCATGGTGGCGGGCTCCTTTATCGGCCAGAAAATCATCGTCAACGAATTCGTGGCATTTATGAATTTCGGCCAATATCTACAGGCAGAAGAGTTAGTCAAAGCTGCCGGCTTACAGGTACTTTCTGATCACACGAAAGCCATTATCTCCTTCGCGCTCTGTGGTTTTGCCAACTTATCATCAGTCGCTATCTTACTGGGTGGGTTGGGTAGCATGGCGCCGAATCGTCGCCATGACATCGCGCGCTTTGGCCTGAAAGCCGTTGCTGCTGGGACGCTGTCGAATTTGATGAGTGCCACCATCGCGGGTTTCTTCCTGGCCCTGTAATTAGGCCTAATCCGCCTGTACTTCAGGCGGATTCCTGCCCATAAGCTATTCTTGAAGCGAGTGGGCATAATAGTGTGATAAGCCATAAATCAGGTTATTTTGTGACTTTAATCACATATAATATTGGCGCGTTACAAGTTACTATTGAGTAATGTGAAATTGAACACATCTCATGTGTCGATAACATGTTCAAATAGCATGATTAACTTTTCTGAGTGAGAGCAGCGAATATCGCGGCAATTTCCAGGTAAGAAGAGTATTGCGGTGAGAAGGATCTCAATTGCAACCAAGGGGTTTACCCGTGGGGCTATCTTCAAGGAACCAAGTCCGCTCGCCAACGTGTTGAGTTCAAAGTCAAAGATACCGATAAAGTCTCTTGGCTCGCTCATAAATAAATGCTCAGATCTGGCAAGGTGCCGGGGCTGAAATAGTGTTGGAGAGTTTTATGACCGAATTAACCGCCTGCGCGAATCTGCACGATTATGCCAAACGCGCGCTGAGTTTGATGGATTTAACCACCCTGAATGACGACGACACCGATGATAAAGTTATCGCGTTGTGTCATCAGGCAAAAAGCCCTGCCGGTAATACGGCGGCCATCTGTATTTATCCTCGCTTTATTCCTATTGCGCGTAAAACATTGCGTGAGCAAGGTACGCCTGAAATTCGCATCGCGACAGTGACTAACTTCCCACATGGCAATGACGATATTGCCATTGCAGTGGCAGAAACCCGCGAAGCTATCGCGTTGGGTGCTGATGAAGTGGATGTGGTTTTCCCTTATCGCGCCTTAATGGCGGGTAACGATAAAGTGGGTTTCGAATTAGTCAAACAGTGCAAAGAAGTCTGTGCTGCCGCGAATGTATTGCTGAAAGTCATTATCGAAACGGGTGAGTTAAAGCAAGAGCACTTGATTCGCCAGGCCTCTGAAATTGCCATCAAGGCGGGCGCTGATTTTATCAAAACCTCTACCGGTAAAGTGCCCGTCAATGCCACGCTGGAAAGTGCGGACATCATGATGCGCACCATTCGTGATTTGGGGGTGGGTAAAACTGTGGGCTTCAAGCCAGCCGGTGGGGTGCGCACCGCTGAAGATGCCGCGCAATTCCTACAACTGGCCGATCAATTGATGGGTGAAGGTTGGGCCGATGCTCGCCACTTCCGCTTCGGGGCGTCCAGTCTGTTAGCCAGCTTATTAACAACGCTGGGTCATCAGAGCGACAGCAAAAGCAGCGGCTATTGACCGTTCGTGCTGATTGAACTTAGCCAATAACTGAATTTAGCAGATGCACTGCGGGCTGATTTGCTCGCAGTGCGGCTTTCATTCCATAAACAGGGGGATGCCTTGTTTCTCGCACAAGAAATTATCCGTAAAAAACGCGACGGTCAGCCACTCAGTGAAGAAGAAATTCGCTTCTTTATCAATGGTATTCGTGACAACGTGGTTTCCGAAGGGCAGATTGCTGCTCTGGCGATGACCATTTACTTCCATGATATGAGCATGCCTGAACGTGTGGCACTCACCATGGCGATGCGTGATTCTGGCACGGTACTGAACTGGAAGAGCCTCAATCTCAATGGCCCGATTGTGGATAAACACTCCACGGGCGGTGTCGGTGATGTGACATCGCTGATGCTCGGCCCTATGATCGCCGCCTGTGGGGGTTATGTGCCGATGATCTCAGGCCGTGGTTTGGGGCATACCGGCGGGACACTGGATAAACTGGAAGCCATTCCCGGTTTTGATATTTTCCCTGATGATAATACGTTCCGCAAAATCATTCAGAATATTGGTGTGGCGATTATCGGCCAAACCAGCTCGCTGGCACCGGCGGATAAGCGTTTTTATGCCACCCGTGATATCACCGCGACAGTGGACTCTATCCCACTGATTACCGCCTCCATTCTGGCCAAGAAACTGGCGGAAGGATTAGATGCGTTGGTGATGGACGTTAAAGTCGGCTCTGGTGCGTTTATGCCGACCTATCAGCTATCTGCTGATTTGGCGCAGGCGATTGTCAGCGTAGCGAATGGTGCAGGTTGCAAAACCACGGCGCTGCTGACCGACATGAACCAAGTTTTGGCCTCCAGCGCCGGTAATGGCGTTGAAGTACGCGAAGCGGTGCGCTTCCTGACTGGCGAATATCGCAACCCACGTCTGCTGGAAGTGACCATGGCGCTGTGTGTGGAAATGCTGCTGTCAGGTGGTTTGGCGCAAGATGATGCCGATGCCAGAGTCAAGCTGCAAGCGGTGCTGGATAACGGCAAAGCGGCAGAAATTTTTGGCCGTATGGTGGCGGCGCAAAAAGGCCCGAGTGATTTCGTCGAGCGCTATGACAGCTACTTGCCGGTTGCCATGTTGAGTAAGCCGGTGTTTGCTGAGCGGCCGGGTATTATCACTGCCATGGATACACGGGCATTAGGTATGGCGGTGGTCGCCCTCGGCGGTGGCCGTCGTCGCGCCACAGATTCTATTGATTACAGTGTTGGTTTAACCGATATGGCCCGTTTGGGTGCCAGTGTTGATGGTCAACGGCCATTGGCCGTGATTCATGCCAATAACGAAGATGATTGGCAGCAGGCGGCAGATGCCGTGCGCACGGCAATGACACTGGGTGACAAAGTACCGGAAGAGACGCCGGTGATCTATCGCCGTATCACTGAATAACCGCCCCATTTTGATGATCCCCGCCAGGCGGGTGAATCTTTGCAGGAGAGAATAATGAAACGTACATTTATTATGGTTTTAGACTCATTTGGTATCGGCGCGAGTGAAGATGCTAAAAAATTTGGTGATGAAGGGGCGGATACACTGGGCCACATCGCTGAGGTCTGCGCCCGTGGTGAAGCTAATGTCGGCCGTAGCGGTCCATTGACACTGCCGAACCTGAGCCGTTTAGGGCTGGGTAAAGCGGCTGAGGAGTCGACTGGTAAATTCCCGGTAGGGCTGGATAAAGACGCAGATATCATTGGCGCTTATGGTTATGCCAGCGAGTTATCCTCCGGTAAAGACACGCCATCAGGTCACTGGGAAATTGCCGGTGTGCCGGTATTGTTCGACTGGGGTTACTTCAGCGATGTAGAAAACAGCTTCCCGCCGGAATTACTGGATAAACTGGTCAAACGCGCCAATTTGCCGGGCTATCTGGGTAACTGCCACTCAAGCGGCACGGTTATCCTCGATCAACTGGGCGAAGAGCATATGAAAACCGGCAAGCCGATTTTCTACACCTCAGCTGACTCGGTGTTCCAGATTGCCTGCCATGAAGAGACATTTGGTCTGGATCGCCTGTATGAGCTGTGCGAAATTGCCCGCGAAGAGCTGACTGAAGGCGGCTACAATATTGGTCGCGTGATTGCTCGTCCGTTCATCGGTGATAAGCCGGGTAACTTCCAGCGCACCGGTAACCGCCACGATTTGGCCGTTGAACCGCCAGCGCCGACCATGCTGAAGAAACTGGTGGATGAGAAGGGCGGCGAAGTGGTCTCAATCGGTAAAATCGCCGATATCTACGCTCATGTTGGTATCACGCAAAAAGTGAAAGCCACGGGTCTGGATGCGCTGTTTGACGCCACTATAGAAGAGATGAAAAAAGCGGGTGATAACACTATCGTGTTCACCAACTTTGTTGATTTTGACTCTTCCTACGGTCACCGCCGTGATGTTGCTGGTTATGCCGCGGCACTGGAACTGTTTGACCGTCGTCTGCCTGAATTGCTGGCGCTGGTGAAAGAAGATGACATTATGATCCTGACCGCAGACCACGGTTGTGACCCAACTTGGCCGGGCACCGACCATACCCGTGAGCATATTCCGGTCTTGGTTTATGGCCCGAAAGTGAAGCCGGGGTCGTTGGGGCACCGTGAGACCTTTGCTGATATTGGGCAGACAGTAGCGAAGTATTTCGATCTGTCACCAATGGATTACGGTAAGAATATGCTTTAGGGCATGAAGCGAAGCTGAGCCTGTCATTTTAGGATTGGGCCGTGCTAAAAATCCTCACGTACTCGGGTCTTATAAGACCCGATGTAGGCTCCGGTTTTTGCGCGCTGACCGCACCCAAACTGCCTGTGCTCATCTACGCTCGCGATACCAACGTTTTTCTGAACTGCGCAACGTCGTTAAAATTTGCAAGCGGTTGGGTAATACAAAATTTAATTCTCTGATTTTTAAGGAAAGTGATTATGGCAACGCCACATATTAATGCTGAAATGGGTGATTTCGCTGACGTTGTATTGATGCCAGGGGATCCGCTGCGTGCGAAGTTTATCGCAGAAACCTTCCTGCAAGATGTGAAGCAAGTGAACGACGTGCGTGGCATGTTGGGCTTCACCGGCACCTATAAAGGCCGCAAAATCTCGGTGATGGGTCATGGCATGGGTATCCCATCCTGCTCCATTTACGCGAAAGAGCTGATCACCGATTTTGGCGTGAAAAAGATTATCCGTGTGGGTTCATGCGGCGCGGTGCGCGCTGACGTTAAGCTACGCGATGTGGTTATCGGTATGGGGGCTTGCACCGATTCCAAGGTCAACCGCCTGCGCTTTAAGGATCACGACTATGCGGCGATTGCTGATTTCGAAATGACCCGCAATGCCGTTGATGCTGCCAAAGCGAAAGGCATTGATGTCCGTGTGGGCAACATCTTCTCCGCTGATCTGTTCTACACGCCAGATCCGCAAATGTTTGATGTTATGGAGAAATACGGCATTTTGGGTGTGGAGATGGAAGCCGCAGGTATCTATGGCGTGGCCGCTGAATTCGGTGCGAAAGCCCTGACTATCTGCACCGTGTCTGACCATATCCGTACCGGCGAGCAAACCACCGCAGCCGAACGCCAGACCACGTTTAATGACATGATTGAGATTGCATTGGAATCTGTGTTGTTGGGCGACAAAGCCTAACACGCGTTCTGCGCTTTCTATTCAGCAGCAGGTCTTTCTGCTGCTGAATCTATTCATAAAAATCACCGTAAAAAATCTGTTTCTTTACATATCAGCTAATTAACGCTATAAATCTATTCATCCATCTATTCATGTTTCTATTCAAAAATCTATTCATATGCACTCTCTGGAAACGCTATTACGTCAAGGCCCAGCCACGGCGTCTTATCTGGCACAGATCATGACGATCAGTCAGCCCACCGTTTCACGACAATTAAGTGGGTTAAAAGACAACGTGCTGAAAATAGGCAAAGGCAGAGCAACACAGTATGCCTTACGACGACCTATTGCCGGAGATAGCGGGGAAGAGGGGCGATTTCCTTTGTATCGTATCGATGAGCGGGGCCATGCTGCTCATTTCGCAACACTCTATCTTATCCATCCAGCCGAAATGTGCTGCGTACATCAATTGGAATCAGATACTTGGCAGAAATTTGATAGCTTGCCTTGGTATTTGACCGATATGCGCCCTCAGGGATTTCTCGGGCGAATCTGGGGAAAGTCGGTCGCAACTCAGTTGCAGCTCGCGGATGATGTCCACTTGTGGAATGAAGATCATATTTTACTCGCGCTGTCCCGTCAGGCGGATGATATGAATGGCAATCTATTGATTGGAGAGCAGAGTTATCAACATTGGCTAGCGGCTCCTGACGCAATACCGATTGAGCCAGCAAATAAGTTAGCTCGTTACACTGAATTGTCCCAAATGGCACTCGCCGGTGAAATGGTGGGCTCTTCTGCGGGAGGGGAACAGCCCAAATTTACCTGTTATGCCGGATACTCAGAACAGCCGCCGTCGTATGTCATTGTTAAATTTACTGCTACACAGGATAACCCTAACTCACAACGCTGGGCGGATCTGCTCATTGCCGAGTCTTTGGCACTGAACACATTAAAGGGCGCAGATTACCCGGCAGCCGCCACTCATATCCTGCAAAATCAGGATCGGCAAATTTTCCTTGAGGTTGAACGTTTTGACCGATATGGGCAGCGTGGCCGCGTTGGGATGGTCTCTCTGGAAGCTGTGAATGCTGAATTTGTCGGCATGCCGATTGCCAGTTGGCCAAAAGTTTGTCGCGAACTGGCGGCAAAAGGCTTACTGAGTCCAGCACAACTTGAACAAGTGCGATTAATCTGGGCTTTCGGGGTATTGATTGCGAATACAGACATGCATCATGGAAATCTATCATTCTTGCATCCCGAAAGTAGGCCTTTATCACTAGCTCCCATTTACGACATGTTGCCTATGGCTTTTGCTCCGTCAGGTACCGGGAATATGCGGCATACCGTACCCGATATAACGTTATCAGTTGATGTCAGTCGGGAGCATTGGTTGCAGGCGCAAGAGTTGGCACTGAAATTCTGGCAAACAGTGGCGGCACACTCAGCTATCAGTACCGGCTTTAAAGTGATAGCTCGTCAGATGCAGGAAAAGATAGCGTCACTGACCCCTGTTATTGGGCGCATGGCATAATAGCTGCACTACTTCTCATCCGGTTTTTTATCTGACGTCGGTGTGTCCTCTTCACTTTCATCTTCTTCTTTCACTGGCGTATTGGCGGTCAGCAGATAGGGCGACTGCTGCCAACGGCTGCGGCGGCCTTGCAGCAGGGTACGTGCCAAAATAATGCCCACGGCCAGCGCGACCAATATCATCAGGCGCAGTAAATTGGTGGTATTATCCACCTGCTTGGATTCGGTCGCCAGCACATGGGTATCCAGCGTCATACGCAGAAATCCACTTGGCCCGCTTTTACCGGGGATCAGCTCGACAATCTGGTGGTTGAAATAACTGCCGGGGCGTTTACCATCTAAAGCCAGCCGATCGCGAACTTTTACGTTCTCTCCGGCGGCGGCCACCAGCGTACCGTCAATCTGATAGACACTGGCATCCAAGATGCGACTTGATTGCGTCAGTTGCTGGAGTACGGCATCGACCTTCTGGCTGTCGATATCATCATCACCACTGTCCATGATCGGTGAGAGGCTAAAAGTGACTTGTTTCGCCAATGTTTTCGCCAGTTCTTCGACTTGTTCTGAACGTGCCAACTGATGACTGAGGCTGAAGTAGGATGCACCTTGCATGAGCAAGACTAACAATGCCAGACAAATCAGGACAATAGCTGTCCGGTGCAGTCGAAATTTTAGTTTAGCCTTGGCCATGCAGGTTCCTTGCCGAATTCGGTGACTCTATATCCGTCATCCTTCAAGTTGCAGGTGTGTTGACGGCCCTCGTTCATCCCAGTCACTTACTGATGTAAGCGCTTGGGGATTTGCTCAGTTGCCGCCTGACTGCAACTCGAATTATTTAGGGTATATGTTGCCAGAAGCAAGGGCGATAGGATAGCTTGATGCGTTGTTTTGTCTTGCCTTATACCCAGTTTTCTACAGGAGTTATTCATGTCTAATAGTCTGACCTATTGTGATCTTCCGGCGGAGATCTACCAATGGCCGGGTTTGCCACTTTCACTCAGTGGCGATGAAGTGATGCCGCTGGATTATCGTGCTGGTCACACAGGTTGGCTGTTGTACGGCAGGAAACTGGATAAAAAGCGTATTACTGATTTCCAACGCCAACTGGGCGCGGCAATGGTGATTGTTTCCGCCTGGTGCGTGGAAGATTATCAGGTGATCCGTCTGGCGGGCAGCTTAACACCACGGATTAAAACGCTGGCCGATGAGAGTGGCCTTGATGTTGCGCCATTGGGGGCCATTCCGCATTTGCGCACCCCCGGCCTGCTGGTGATGGATATGGACTCTACCGCCATCCAAATTGAATGTATTGATGAAATTGCCAAGCTGGCCGGTGTAGGTGAAGAGGTGGCCGCCGTCACTGAACGCGCTATGCAAGGTGAGTTGGATTTCTCCGCCAGCCTGCGCCAGCGAGTGGCTACCCTGAAAGGGGCCGATGCCAATATCCTAAAACAGGTACGCGACGAGTTACCTCTCATGCCGGGGCTGACCAGTCTGGTGCGTAAGCTTCAGGCGCTGGATTGGCATGTGGCAATTGCTTCCGGCGGTTTTACCTATTATGCCGAGTATCTGCGCGACAAATTGCGGCTGGTGGCGGTTGCCGCCAACGAGCTTGAGATCAAAGATGGCAAGCTGACAGGCAAAGTTCTGGGGCCGATTGTCGATGCGCAATTCAAAGCCGACACCCTGCTCAAACTGGCCGAAAAATTGAATATCCCAGTGGCTCAAACTGTGGCGATAGGCGACGGTGCTAACGACCTGAAGATGATGCAAGCCGCGGGGCTGGGGCTGGCTTTCCATGCCAAACCAAAGGTTTACGCGAAAGCGAAAGTGGCTATCCGTCACGGTGATTTGATCAGTGTGCTGTGTATCCTGACCGGTAGCCTAAAGCATGAAGAACGCTAATCCCCTGTGTCCTTGGCACTACAGCGTTGTTAGCGGCACTCACTCACCCGAATCACTTACTGATGTAAGCTCATCGGGATGAGTTCACTGGCTGCCTAGCTGTAGCACCAATGTCTTCGGGGATGTTTTATTATTAGATTGAGGTGAATCGTGGCTAAAGCGCCAAAACGGGCATTTGTCTGTAATGAATGCGGGGCGGATTATCCGCGCTGGCAGGGGCAGTGCAGTGCCTGTAATGCCTGGAATACCATCACCGAGGTGCGGCTGGCGGCAGTGTCATCCTCGTCGTCACGAACTGAACGTTTTGGCGGCTATGCCGGTGATGCCGGTGTCAGTCGGGTACAGAAGCTATCGGATATCAGTCTGGACGAACAACCGCGCTTCTCAACCGGCTTTCTTGAGTTCGATCGGGTGCTGGGCGGAGGTGTGGTACCGGGCAGTGCCATTCTGATTGGCGGGAATCCGGGGGCGGGGAAAAGTACCCTGCTGCTGCAAACACTCTGCAAATTGTCCGAAAATATGAAAACCCTGTATGTCACTGGCGAAGAGTCATTGCAACAGGTTGCTATGCGCGCGCACCGCCTGGGCTTGCCCACGGGGGGCCTGAATATGCTGTCGGAAACCAGTATCGAGCAGATCTGCCTGATTGCCGAGCAAGAGCAGCCACGGCTGATGGTGATCGACTCTATTCAGGTGATGCACATGGCGGATATCCAATCGTCCCCGGGCAGTGTGGCGCAAGTGCGCGAAACCGCCGCCTATCTGACGCGCTTTGCCAAAACGCGTGGTGTCGCCATTGTGATGGTGGGCCACGTGACCAAAGATGGCTCGCTGGCGGGGCCAAAAGTGCTGGAGCATTGTATCGACTGCTCAGTGATGCTCGATGGTGACGGTGACTCACGTTTTCGCACCTTACGCAGCCACAAAAACCGCTTCGGTGCTGTCAATGAGCTCGGCGTCTTCGCCATGACCGAGCAGGGCCTGCGGGAAGTCAGTAATCCGTCAGCGATCTTCCTCAGCCGAGGGGATGAAGTGACGGCGGGCAGTTCAGTGATGGTGGTGTGGGAAGGGACGCGCCCGCTGCTGGTTGAGATTCAGGCGCTGGTGGATCACTCCATGATGTCAAACCCACGTCGGGTGGCGGTCGGACTGGAGCAAAACCGGCTGGCAATCTTACTGGCGGTGTTGCATCGTCATGGCGGCTTGCAGATGTCGGATCAGGATGTGTTCGTCAATGTGGTCGGTGGCGTGAAAGTGACGGAAACCAGTGCGGATCTGGCGCTGCTGATGTCGCTGGTGTCCAGTCTGCGCGACCGTCCGCTGCCGCAAGATTTGGTGGTGTTTGGTGAGGTGGGGCTGGCGGGTGAAATCAGGCCGGTGCCAAGTGGTCAGGAGCGTATTTCCGAAGCCGCTAAACACGGTTTTAAACGCGCTATCGTGCCATACGCCAATATGCCGAAGAAGCCGCTGCCCAATATGCAGGTTTTCGGTGTGAAGAAACTGGCTGATGCCTTGGCGGTTTTAGAAGATCTGTAATCACGCATTTAGTAGTACGAATCTCGCAGCATACTGTGTTATTTTTGTTTAGCGCACTAAACAAGGAGGCGGCATGCTGCAGTTCGACTATCTCAAAACAGCCATTAAGCAAAAGGGGTGTACCTTACAGCAGGTGGCTGAAGCCAGCGGTATGACGAAAGGGTATTTAAGCCAGCTACTCAACGACAAGATCAAAAGCCCCAGTGCGCAAAAGCTGGAAGCCTTACACCGTTTTCTTGAGCTGGAATTCCCCCGCCGCGAGAAAAAAGTGGGGGTGGTGTTTGGTAAATTTTACCCGCTCCACACCGGCCACATCTTTTTAATCCAGCGCGCCTGTAGTCAGGTTGACGAGCTGCATGTCATTTTGTGCCACGATGACCCCCGCGATCGTGAGCTGTTCGAGAACAGTTCAATGTCACAACAGCCCACGGTCAGTGATCGCCTGCGCTGGTTGCTGCAAACCTTTAAGTATCAGAAAAATATCCATATTCACTCATTTGATGAGCATGGAATTGAACCCTATCCCCATGGTTGGGATGTCTGGAGTCGTGGCGTCAAAAAATTCATGGCGGAAAAGGGCATCGTCCCCAGTTTTATTTACTCCAGCGAGAGTCAGGACGCGCCACGTTACCGCGAGCAGTTGGGTATCGAAACCATTCTGATCGACCCACAGCGCTCATTTATGAATATCAGTGGCCGTCAAATCCGCCGCGACCCTTTCCGCTACTGGGATTACATTCCGACAGAAGTGAAGCCCTTTTTTGTCCGTACCGTGGCGATATTGGGGGGCGAATCCAGCGGGAAATCTACCCTAGTCAATAAGTTAGCTAATATCTTCAATACCACCAGTGCGTGGGAGTATGGTCGCGACTATGTGTTCTCTCATCTGGGGGGCGATGAGATGGCGCTGCAATATTCCGATTATGACAAGATAGCGCTGGGGCAGGCGCAGTACGTGGATTTTGCGGTGAAATACGCCAATAAAGTGGCCTTTATCGATACCGACTTTGTCACCACCCAGGCCTTCTGCAAAAAATATGAGGGGCGCGAGCACCCCTTTGTGCAGGCGCTGATTGATGAATACCGTTTTGATCTGGTTATCTTGCTGGAAAACAACACGCCATGGGTTGCCGATGGGTTGCGTAGCCTTGGCAGTGATCGTGACCGCAAAGCCTTCCAGAACTTACTGGAGCAGATGTTGCGCAGCAATAATATTGAATATGTGCATGTTGAATCCGCAGATTATGATGCACGTTTCCTGCGCTGCGTCGAGTTGGTTCAGCAACTGTTGGCCGCCGACCTGCAACGCCTTGCCCGCCCTTCCGTATTGGCTGAAGGGCGGGAAGAGTCACGTTAGTAAGCAATAACTATCTTGCCCTGCATATGCCCGCCCGCCACTTGGGCATGGGCGGCATGCAGGTTTTCCACTGTCAGGCCGTGCAGTGTTTCGCTCAGGGTCCCTTGCAGTTTTCCCTCATCCACGAGCTGACTCACCTGCTTGAGAATCTCCCCTTGTTGAGCGATATCTGGCGTAGAGTACATGCTGCGGGTGAACATAAATTCCCAATGCAGCGCCGCACTCTTCAGTTTTAACTGATTCTGATCCAGCGGTTTTTCATTCTCAACAATGGTGCAGATCTGCCCCAGTGGCGCGATCAGTTCGCTGATAGCAGGCCAGTGGCCGTCAGTGTCATTCAGGCAGAGAATGTAATCTACTTTATCGACACCTTCTTTCGCCAATTGGGCCTTCAGGTCGTGGTAATCCACCGTCAGGTCTGCGCCTCTCTCACGGCACCAGGCGGCTGATGCTGGTCGTGATGCGGTGGCAATGACTTTTACCGGACTGCGCAATGCGGCCAATGGAATCGCCAATGACCCGACACCGCCCGCACCGCCAATGATCAGCAGATTTTGATCGGCACTGGCATCTTGGATCTTCAGGTGCTCGAACAACGCCTCCCACGCGGTGATGGCGGTTAATGGCAGCGCGGCGGCCTGCGCCCAGTTGAGGGTGCGGGGTTTGTGGGCCGCAATGCGGGCATCGACCAACTGTTGATTGGCGTTGCTGCCGGGGCGAGTGATATCACCGGCATACCAAACTTCATCGCCAGCGCGAAAACCGCTAACCTTCTCGCCGACGCTGACCACCACCCCGGCCGCATCCCAACCCAGAATTCGTGGCTGTTGCAGACCATTTTTCTTTAAGCTGCTATGCACTTTGGTATCAACCGGATTGATGGAGGCTGCTTTGACTTCAACCAGCAAATCAAAGGGGCCAGGTGTCAGCAGTTCTAGCGTGATTTCAATAAAATCAGCGGGTTGTTGTGGGTTCACTGCAATGGCTTTATTCGTCATTTTTATCTTCCTGTTTAGCGTATTCATGGAGTCTAGACCTATCTGCTGGCAGTGATAAGATGGACAATCACTAACGCAGTGTTCGTCTGAGATCAACAATCATGTTTAAGCAACTTCAGGATATGGCGCTGTTCGCGCGAGTCGCTGAGTGTGGCAGCTTTACCCGTGCGGCTGAAATGGCCGGGTTGCCGAAGTCGAGTGTCAGTAAGCGCATCAGCCAGTTAGAGCAAGGTCTGGGGATTCGGCTGATCAATCGCACCACCCGTCAATTGAATCTGACCTTTGCCGGTGAGCGCTATTTGGTGCATTGCCAAGAGATGTTACACGCGGCTGAGCGCGCGGATCTGGCACTGCAACGGCTGAAGGATAACCCCAGTGGCCGTTTGCGAATTTCAACGCCAGCCGGGTTAGGTGCCACCCTGTTGGCGCGGCTGGCGACCGATTTTCAGCGACAATATCCGGATGTACAGCTGGAGGTTTTGGTGTCGGATACCATGGTGGATCTGGTGGAGGAGGGCTTTGATGTGGCGCTGCGTACCGGCAAGCCGCAGGACTCATCACTGATTGGCCGCCGATTGGGCTATGCACCGCGCTACCTGCTGGCCTCACCAGACTATCTGGCGCAGTATCCGCCGCTCACCCATCCAAGCCAATTGGAGATGCACCATTGTATTGCCCATCGTGCCTGGCAGGCGCTGATTTTACGTCGTGACGGTGAATTTTACCGCTGGCAAGTGCCAGTGCAGCATGTCACGGATAACCTGTTGTATGCCCGCGAATGCGCCCTTGCCGGCGGCGGCATCACGCTACTGCCTGCATTTTTAAGCCGTGAAGTGGTGGCGAATCGTCAGCTCATCGAAGTGTTGCCCCAATGGCAAGCCGAGGGCAATGAGCTCTATTTGGTCTACCCAAGTCGCAAGTTAAATTCCCCCGCGCTGAGCTGTTTTATTGATGTGGTGATTGGGCATCCGGTATTTGAGGATTACATGCAAGGGCTGGCAATGTCTTGATGAGCCGAATATACTGCTTATTCGGCTCACAAAATGAGCCGAATGAAATGGCTGATCGGCTCATTTTCAACTCTGGAGATAACGATGCACGAAAACCCATGGGTGTGGCAGCATGAGAAGTGGCCCCATTTTTACTGGGATGATGCGCTTATTCAGCCTCAGCTACGTAACACTCGGTTTAAGCTCGGGCAACTCCTTGGTGAAAACAGGGGAAATACCTCTGCTGAATGCGCCTCAAAAACCTTAGATGTACTTTTGGCGAATATTATCGCGTCATCAAAAATAGAAAATGAGCAACTTAATGTCAGGTCGGTGCGTTCATCGCTGGCAAAAAAGCTTGGGATGACTTTGGCAGAGAGTGATCTGACATCTGATCGTTCTGATGGTTTAGCTGACATCATGCTTGACGCCATTCATGAATGTCATGCGGATTTAACGCTTGAGCGATTGTATCAATGGCACGAATGGCTGTTCCCCCATGATTCATGGATGCTGAATCCTATTAAGACCGCTCAATTGCGTGGGGGGGAGCCGATGCAAGTCGTTTCAGGCCGAATGGGCAAGGAAAAGGTTCATTTTGAAGCACCGCCTCGCGACGTTCTGTCTGCGGAACTAAAACAGTTTATCGATTGGTTTAATGTCTCTCGCATTGATAATGCGGTTGATCCACTGTTACGGGCCGCAATGGCGCATTTCTGGTTTGTCACCCTGCATCCCTTCGAGGACGGTAATGGCCGTATTACCAGGGCACTGACCGATATGGCATTATCACAGGCGGATAGCCAAAGTATTCATCTTTACGCCATGTCCGTTGCCATCCTTGAGAACCGCGATGGGTATTACGCTATTTTGGAGCAATGCCAACGTGGAAGTCTGGATATCACACCTTGGTTACTGTGGTTTATCACCACTCTGGAACAGAGTTTGGATCAAGCATCTGAAGGGGTTCGTTCTACATTGGCTAAGAATCACTTCTGGTTAAAGCACAATGACAGTGGGCTGAGGGATGAGCAGATAAAAGTGCTTAATCGTCTGTTAGATGGCGGTGAAAATGGTTTTGCTTTAGGTATCAGCGCATCTCAATATCAAAAAGTCGCACAGGTCAGTAAAGCAACCGCAACCCGTCATCTCGCGGAGTTATTGGGCCGGGAATGTATTGAAAAGCTGCCGGGGGAAGGGCGGAGTACCCGCTACCGAGTTAAGTTTCCAGATTAAAACGGCCTGCAATGGCAGGCCGCGAGTATCGATAAGTCAGATTAAAAATTACTTAACCATTTTCTTATACTTAATACGGTGTGGTTCCAGTGCTTCGGCACCCAGAGTGCGTTTTTTCCACTCTTCGTATTCAGTAAAGTTACCTTCGAAGAATTGCACTTTGCCTTCATCTTGATAATCGATGATGTGAGTGGCAATTCGGTCCAGGAACCAACGGTCATGGGAAATGACCATTGCGCAGCCTGGGAATTCCAGCAGGGCGTTTTCCAGTGCGCGCAGGGTTTCGATGTCCAGATCGTTGGTCGGTTCATCGAGTAGCAGCATGTTGCCGCCAACCTGTAGCAGCTTAGCCAAATGGATACGGCCACGCTCACCACCGGACAGCTCGCCGACACGCTTACCTTGATCAATCCCTTTAAAGTTAAAGCGGCCAACATAGGCGCGGCTTGGAATTTCAAAGTTGCCGATCTTCATGATGTCCTGACCACCGGACACCTCTTCCCAAACGGTTTTGCTGTCATCCATGTTGTCGCGGAACTGATCAACCGAGGCTAATTGCACGGTATCACCCAGTGAAATGGTGCCGGAGTCTGGCTGTTCCTGACCTGATAACATGCGGAACAGTGTCGATTTACCCGCGCCGTTCGGGCCGATGATCCCGACTATCGCGCCTTTTGGCAGCGCAAAGGTCAGATCATCAATCAACAGGCGGTCACCGTAAGATTTGCTCAGATGCTCGACTTCCAGCACCTTATCGCCTAAACGTGGGCCTGGTGGAATGAACAACTCGCTGGTTTCGTTACGTTTTTGATACTCGACGCTGTTAAGTTCTTCAAAGCGAGCCAGACGTGCTTTACCTTTCGCCTGACGGCCTTTTGGATTCTGACGAACCCACTCCAGCTCTTTCTCAATCGACTTGCGACGCGCAGCTTCGGAAGAGGCTTCCAGTGCCAGACGAGCATCTTTCTGCTCCAGCCATGAGGAGTAGTTGCCTTCCCATGGAATACCTTCGCCACGGTCCAGCTCCAGAATCCAACCGGCCACGTTATCGAGGAAGTAACGGTCATGGGTGATGGCGACCACAGTGCCTTCATAATCGTGCAGGAAGCGCTCAAGCCATGCCACAGATTCCGCATCCAAGTGGTTGGTCGGTTCGTCCAGCAGCAGCATGTCCGGTTTTTCCAGCAGCAGGCGACAGATAGCGACACGACGGCGTTCACCACCGGATAGATTCGCAATCTTGGCATCCCAAGGTGGCAGACGCAGGGCATCCGCCGCACGTTCTAACTGGTTATCCAGATTATGGCCGTCTTGGGCTTGGATAATGGCTTCCAGCTCACCTTGCTCTTTGGCGAGTTTATCGAAATCAGCATCAGGTTCCGCATACAGCGCATAAACCTCATCCAAACGGGTCAGTGCGCGTTTGACTTCGCTCACCGCTTCTTCAACGGATTCACGTACCGTTTGCTCAAGATTTAACTTGGGCTCTTGCGGCAAGTAACCAATTTTGATGCCTGGTTGTGGGCGAGCTTCACCTTCAATATCGGTATCGATGCCAGCCATAATGCGCAATAGGGTCGATTTACCGGAGCCATTCAGGCCCAGCACACCAATTTTGGCACCAGGGAAGAAACTCAGGGAGATGTTTTTCAAAATATGCCGTTTCGGCGGAACGACTTTGCCGACACGATGCATGGAATAGACGTATTGAGCCACGTTGCGTCTGCCTCTCTATTAGTAGTGATGTCTGGTGCGGAGTGTAGCCCGTTTTGATAACAGTTCCCAGTGATCCCCGTCGTCCTTGACGCCACAGCGTTGTTCGCTGCGGGCCAATAACGTTGGGAGTCGCTTCGATAGAGGGCAAACGGAAGCAAAAAGGGTTAGGGCGCAGTCACTATCATTGAGACACGGCGGTTCTCTGCTCTCCCTTTGGCGGTACGGTTATCAGCGACTGGATCGAGTTTTCCACGGCCACGAACATCAATATTCTGTCTTGGAATACCGGTGCTCGCCAGCGTATCCGCGACGGCTAAGGCGCGCTGGTAGGAGAGTTGTTGGTTATAGCTATCTTCGCCAGTAGAGTCAGTATGACCATCCACCCGCAAATGGGTTATGCCAACGGCGGCTAAAGCCTTGCCGATATTTTGTACTTTAGTCACCCCTGTTGGGTTTAATTTTCTGACATCACTGCCGAAAAGCACTTTATTGGCGAGGCCGAACTCCCAGCCGTTATCCGTTAACTTAAACCCCTGCTCTTGTAATGCGGCAATTTGCTCAGCGCTCAGCCCTTGTGGTTTTGCCTGGCAGCCTGCCAGTACCAATAAGCTGATAGCGAAAAAACTGAACCAAATACGGCTGATCAGATTCTTATTTTTCAATCCCTGCATGTCACCTACCCTAAGCTTTCTGTGAGAGTAATATCCGATGGCTGAGCAATAGCTCTCCCGCCACTGGACTGGAAGTTTTTCTTGGCTTGATACATGGCCTCATCTGCCCGCTGTAACAGCTCTTCGGGTGACTGTGCATGATCAGGATAAATCGCAATGCCAATACTCAGCGAAGTCGTAATTTCACTCCCATCGGCCAAAATGATGGGTTGGCTCATACTTTCAATAATATTGTTGGCAATAATCAGAACATCATCTGTCTCGTGGATAGGTGCCAGTAAGACGGCAAACTCATCCCCGCCCAAACGGGCCACTAAATCGGTTTCACGTAATAGGGCACGAATCCGGTCGGCGATGCTGGTCAGCACCACATCACCTGCTGCATGACCATAGCTATCGTTGATCTCTTTAAAGCGGTCACCATCCAGGAATAGAACGGCAGCATGATCGTCCGACTGACAATCATTGAGCGTGCGGCTTAAGCGGCCCTCAAAAAAGGCGCGATTTGCCAGACCAGTCAGGCTATCGTGTGCCGCCCGATGGGCAAGGAAGTCATTTTCTTGCGTCAGATGTTTTTGCCAAACTTCCAGCTCTTCCAGCAACCCATTGAAGTCATTGCTTAACTCATTCAGTTCCGCAATTTTTGCTGAAGGGACGCGTTGGCCAAAGCTGCGGTTGCGACTGACGTTATGGGCCACTTTGGTAATTTGGTTCAGTGAGCCGATGATGCCATAGAGCATGCGGCGTGACAGAACTAACGCGACCAAGGTGCTGAGCACCAGACACGCCAGTAAGCCCGCTAATCCTTGCAGCAGAAAACGCAGTAGGCTACCGCCGTGGCCGACAATCACTATGGTGCCAATCTCATTACCGGAATGAACCATGGGCAGCACTACGGGTTGAGGCAGTGCCCAGCGGGCAACATTTTGCTCCATGTAGTGCATGGGGCCATTATCAGGCTGTGTCCAACTCGCCATCTCCCGACCATTCACATCCAGAATCTTTGCTTCGGCCACCTCTTCATTGGCGGCAATCAGCGACAGTGCTTCGTTGGCAGCGACGCTGTCACCAAATACCACAGCAGCTTCAGTGGTATAGCTGATCGAACGGGCAATCAAATGCAGGTTATGGTCAGCATAAACCCGTAGGGCAAACAGTGCCGCTAGCGTGAGGAAGATACCTGCCGTCGCCACAGAGACCAGTGCCACCGTTAAGTGAATTCGCCCCAGTACGCGGCCCAGTGTCGGGAGTCTGGCTGCATCATGGTGATGTTGGGTCTGGCTAGCAGACTTTTTCTTTATTGAACTCATAATGCGTCAGCCTTCTTACGGGCAAGTTGCAACACGCTGGGGTGCACTCGAACCCCACCGCGCGCTAATGCATCCATATTGACTTTGAAAGAAGCTTGCTTATCTTCAAGTAGCAGGCAGAAAGCACTGCCTAGCGTGCATTCGTCATAATCTTCACTGATGGTCAGAACCGGGTGCCCAGAGAGACGTGCGGCCAGCTCCTGGCGCTTTCGCCCCTCGATACGACCCAGATAAACCACATCACAGTTGGCGGCAACCGACGCGTCGGGCTGCGGGTAACGCTCGGTTTTGATCGGGTGGGCGGTTTGCATCAATGCGGGATTGAATAGCTCATCTGCGTAATCAGTTTGAGCCACGACACATAAGCGAATCACCGGTGGTGGTACTGGCCAGCGCGCATAGCTGATAATGCCCAGTACCATTTTGGCGGCGGCATCATTGCGTTCATGTAGCAGTTCTGCACTCAGATTATTCGCAGCCCTTAAGGGCATGGTAGCGAACAGGAGCGAGATAAGGAGTAAAACAGAGGCACAGGCCCGCCAGACACGCCGTAGCGTCATCCGTTTGAGCGGGTGATAGCGTTTATAACTACTAACGCCGTTAATTGCGCAAGTTACGGTATTCATTTTTGCGCTTCCTGTAGGGCGACACGGTTTACACGTTAATTGCAGCAGACGAATAATTAGTCGCCAAAATACTATTATAAGAATTAATTGATGCAAGAATAGTCTTGGTATCGACAATATGAGATTTATCCTAAATATTATCGAAGATTTATAAAAAAAGCCCGACTGATTAGCCGGGCTTGATGATGCTGCTGAAAATCAGACTGCGCTTGAAGTGCCTTTGAAGCGCCCGATGATCCATTTCTCGATTTCTACGATGATAAAGATGGCGATAGAAACCAGTAATGTAACGCCCCAATAGTAAGCCGGTAATGGCTCAGTACCGAATGCGGTATTCATAAACGGCAGATAGATAATGGCTAACTGCAACAGGACCAAGACGCCAGATACCAACCACAACCCTTTGTTGACAAAGACTTCTTTGTTCAGTGGGAAGCGATCCATCACGCGGCAGTTAAACATGTAAATCCACTGCGCAGTAACCAAGGTCTGCATGAGCACGGTACGGATAAACTCGGTGCTGTAGCCGCGTGGCTCCATATAGGCTTCCAAGGCAAAAGCACTACAGGCAATCAAGGTACCCACGAAGGCGATACGCCAGATCGCGTGGCCGTCTAGCACATGTTTTGATGGGTCACGTGGGTTACGGCGCATAATACCGCGTTCTGCCGGTTCAAAGGCTAAACCGAACGAGAGCGTGGTGGAGGTTGCCATGTTGATCCAGAGAATTTGCAGTGGCGTCAGCGGAATCACCGCACCCACCAGGATAGCAAAGATGATTAACAGCCCTTGCGCCAAGTTGGTCGGCAACACAAACAGAATGGTTTTCTTCAGGTTATCGTAGACACGACGGCCCTCTTCAACTGCATGGGCAATGGTGGCGAAGTTATCATCAGACAGCACCATATCGGCGGCTTCTTTTGTCACTTCGGTACCCTTGATCCCCATGGCGATACCCACATCGGCCTGCTTCAGCGCGGGTGCATCGTTAACGCCATCGCCAGTCATCCCGACGATTTCGCCTTTATCCTGCAAGGCTTTGACCAGACGTAGCTTATGTTCCGGGCTGGTACGGGCGAAGATATCATAACGAACCGCCGCTTCCGCCAGCGCCTTATCGTCCATATGCTCCAACTGACCGCCGGTAATGGAGTCTTTCCCATTGCCTATCCCCAGCATGGCACCAATTGCCATGGCGGTTTCCTGATGGTCGCCGGTGATCATTTTCACGCGAATGCCCGCCTGTTGGCAGGTGGCAATGGCGTCGATAGCTTCCGGGCGCGGTGGATCCATCATGCCGGCAATCCCGACAAATACCATGCCTTGCTGGATGTCGCTGTGATCTAACTCGCTGATGGTCTGCTCGGTTGGGCGGTAGGCCGCGGCCAACATACGCAAACCCTGCTGGGTATAGCGCGTCATCTCAGCATCCCAGTAATCACGGCGGAAGGGCACCACACCCTGATCCGTCAGTTCTTGCTGGCAGAAAGTGAACAGCACGTCAGGCGCACCGGTCAGGAAGATGCAGCTTTCCGACTCAACTTGATGGCTGGTGGCCATGTATTTATAAGCCGAATCGAAAGGAATTTTACCGTGCTGAGCCACTTGGCCCAGTTCGATCCCCGATTTGGCGGCCAAGACTTTCAATGCGCCTTCGGTTGGCCCGCCAACGATGGTCCAGTGGCCTTGGTCGTTCTTTTGAATCTGGCTGTCATTACACAAATTCACCGCGGTGATAAATGTTTTTAACGGCCCGGCCAATGTGGCTTGCTGGTCACTGCCTTCGGGGTAGATATTGCCGACCGGCTCGTAGCTTTCACCGGTGACGCGATAGCAATGGTCAGCCAAAATCACCGCTTTAACGGTCATTTCATTCATCGTCAGTGTGCCGGTTTTATCGGAACAGACGACCGTCATGGCACCTAAGGTTTCTACCGTTGGCAGCTTGCGGATAATCGCGCGGTTGCGCGCCATCGCTTGCACACCGAGGGAGAGGATGATCGAAATAATCGCCGGTAAGCCTTCCGGCACCGAGGCGACCGCCAGACTGATCAGCGCCAGCAGCAGTTCATTGACCGGTAGATCGCGCAGGATAAAGGCGAAGACGAACAAGAATGCCATCATTACTAAAATCAGAATGAAAATGGCTTTGCCCAAGCGGTCCATCTGTTGCAGTAACGGCGTGCGAATGGATTCAACCGCTGACATCATTTGGTTGATATGGCCCAGCTCGGTGTTACCGCCGCTGGCAATGACCACACCTTTCGCTGTACCGGCACTGATAGTGGTGCCTGAGAACAGCAGGTTTTTGCGATCGCCAATAACAGACTCGTCCTCAATCACCCCAATTTGCTTCTCAACCACGGTCGATTCACCGGTCAGGATAGCTTCTTCAATCTGTAGATTGTGGGCTTCAAGTAACCGCAAGTCGGCTGGGATTTTGTCCCCCGGCTTCAGCGTAACAATATCACCCGGTACAAGATTCTGAGCGTCAATGGTTTGTGCGCTGCCATCACGGATGACCACAGCTTTACTGGAAAGCATGTTTTGTATGCTTTTCAGTGACTTCTCAGCTTTATTTTCCTGAACATAACCGATTAAGGCATTAATGACCGCGACGCAAAGGATAATAATGGTGTCAACGGAGTGACCCATCAGACCCTTAACCAAGGCTGCGGCGAGCAAAATGTAGATCAGGACATCGTTGAAATGGGCTAAGAACTGTAGCAGAGGGTGCTTACTTTTTTTGGCGGGTAGCGCATTAGGACCATACTGTTTAAGGCGTTCCTCCGCCTCTTTTTGGCTTAAGCCCTCTTCGCGGCTACTTAAGTGCTGCAAAGATTCTTCCGCAGTAAGTTGATACCAGGCCTTTCCCTCTGGGGGCGGGGAGGCGGATTTATGGTCTGATGAGTTTTGCATTGAAAGAACCTTCTTAAAAATTAATAAATCTACAATCTATCTATCCGTTTTCATCTATTTACCGCAAAGATTTTACCCTTTGTCCTTGACCCTGCCGGACGTTAGCAATTTGGTATAAATGAAATATTTACAACAGCATAGTTATATTAAGCAAGGATAGTAGATTTTTATCAAAATAGTGCCTTGATCTGAGATAATAAATACGAAATATTTGGCAATAAGTAAAGGTTAACTTATTGAATAGTAAATAATTGTAGAGCTATCTATTCTGTCTGACCTCTTTTTCAAGGCACAAAATATCGTCAGCATCACATAGAAGACCCTCGCTGATTTTAACCATCACTCAAGCCGATTAATCCTACATATCCATTAGTGTGCGTAATCACTGGCTATCAGGTGAAACTCTTAGTTAGTATATCCTGCTGCCGGAACTCAGAGGTTACGGTAAGTGAAATGCAGTAGCCAACAACCAGCGAGGAAACAGTAGTATGGAAAAGTGGCGATATCTGGCGATTGGCGTGTGTCTGGTGACGACTTCAGGAGTCGCATCCGCTGACTCCCTTGATGCCCAACGGCAACGCTATCAGCAAGTTAAACTGGCTTGGGACAGCAATCAGATGGATACCGTGGCACAACTGATGCCCACGTTGCGTGACTATCCGCTGTACCCCTATCTGGAGTACCGTCAGTTAACACAAGATCTGAGCCAAGTGAGCGCGGCGCAAGTCAATGATTTCCTGAGCCGTAACCCCACATTGCCGCCTGCAAGTTCGCTCCCATCCCGCTTTGTTAATGAGCTGGCCCGCCGCGAAGATTGGCGTGGGTTATTGACCTTCAGCCCAACCGCCCCAAAACCGGTTGCCGCTCGCTGTAACTATTACTATGCCAAATGGGCGACAGGCGAGCAGCAAGTCGCTTGGGATGGCGCGAGTGAAATCTGGCTTAATGGGCAGGCGCTGCCCGCAAGCTGCGATAAATTATTCAGTGTCTGGCAGCAAGCCGGGCATCAAACACCATTGGCGACACTGGCACGGATGAAATTGGCGCTGAAAGAGGGCAATGCCAGTTTGGTCAGTTATCTGCTCAAACAGTTGCCAGCCGATTACCAGACCATGGGCATGGCACTGGCGACACTGCAAAGTGACCCCGCCAGTGTTGAAAGCTTCGCCCGCACGGTCGGGCCGACGGACTTTACTCGCTCCGCGACTATCATTGCATTTACCCGTTTGGCCCGTCAGGATGTCGAAAATGCCCGCGCGATGATCCCAACCTTAGTGCGACTGCAAAAAATGAGTGACAGCGAGAAGCTGGAACTGGAAGAGGCGGTTGCCTGGCGTTTGATGGGGACTGATGCGACTTACGATCAAGCCAAATGGCGAGATCAAGTGACGTTACGTAGCCACTCCATCCCCTTGCTTGAGCGCCGCATCCGCATGTCGCTGGGCAGCGGCGATCGCCAGGGCTTGGCCACGTGGCTGGCGCGTCTTCCTGCTGATGCCAAAGAGAAAGATGAGTGGCGCTACTGGCGCGCATCACTGCTATTGGAGCAAGGCAAGAAAGCCGAGGGTGAAGCTATTTTACGTAGCCTGATGCAAGAGCGTGGTTTTTATCCCATGGTGGCGGCGCAGAAACTGGGCGTTCCTTATCCGATTAAGGTTGAAGTTGCGGCTAAACCGGATGCTTCGCTGGCACAGCGACCAGAAATTGCCCGCGTGCGTGAGCTGATGTACTGGAATATGGATAATCAGGCCCGTAACGAGTGGAGCTATTTGGTCGCCAGCCGCAGTCAACCTGAACAGGAAGCGCTAGCGCGTTATGCATTTAACCAGAAGTGGGCTGATCTCAGTGTTCAGGCGACCATCGTTGCCAAACTGTGGGACCATCTGGAAGAGCGCTTCCCACTGGCGTGGCCGACGGAGTTCCGTCAGGCGACAGAAGGCAAAGGGATCACGCCAAGTTATGCCATGGCGATTGCCCGTCAAGAGAGTGCCTGGAACCCGAAAGCACAATCACCAGTGGGCGCCGCAGGGCTGATGCAGGTGATGCCGCGCACCGCAGAACACACGGTGAAACTGAATAATATCAGTGGCTATCTGAATAGCAGTCAGTTGCTCGATCCTGTCACCAACATTGAGATTGGTACCAGTTATCTGGAAGAGGTCTATCAGCAGTTCGGGCGCAACCGCATTCTATCCAGTGCAGCCTACAATGCGGGGCCATCACGGGTTAATACCTGGTTGGGTAACAGTGCCGGGCAGGTCGATGCCGTGGCATTTATCGAGAGTATTCCTTTCTCCGAAACCCGTGGCTATGTGAAAAATGTGTTGGCGTACGATGCTTTTTATCGTCACTTTATGAATCGCCCAACGAAGGTGTTGAGTGATGCCGAGTGGCAGCGGCGTTACTAATCCTCTTCGTCCTTGACGCTGCGGCGGTGTTAGCGGCGCTTGCGCACCCGAATCACTGACTTGTGTCAGCTCATCGGGATTTGCTCGCTTGCTGCCTTGCCGCAACGCCAATGACTTTGAGGATATTCCTTATCCTTGACGCTGCGGCGGTGTTAGCGGCGCTTGCGCACCCGAATCACTGACTTGTGTCAGCTCATCGGGATTTGCTCGCTTGCTGCCTTGCCGCAACGCCAATGACTTTGAGGATATTCCTTATCCTTAACGCTGCGGCGGTTCCAAGTTCTTTGGGTATGTCTGAGGTTATGATAAGCTGTTGTACTAGTTAAATAGTATGACAGCTTTCCCTTGGGTACTTATCATGACAAAACCACTGTTGACCGACGAAAAGCGAATATCTCATTCAGCGGGTATTGCTACACCTGCGAATCATCCTGTGGACGCTGATCCGGCATTGTCCGCTGAAGATAATCAGCACTGGCTGAGCTTTGTTGCGCTGCTGCAAAATGCGATTGCGCAAGATCTCCATTTGCCGTTGCTGCAATTGATGCTGACACCCGATGAGCGCACTGCGCTGGGCACCCGTGTCCGTATCATTGAGGAGTTAATGCGTGGGGAGTTAAGTCAGCGTGAATTGAAAAACCAGCTGGGTGCCGGTATCGCGACCATTACCCGGGGATCCAATAGCCTGAAAGCTGCGCCACCACAACTCAAAAGCTGGCTTGAAGCCCAATTGTTGGCAGATAAAAAGTAGTTTTGTTTCGCGGCAACTCAGCCTTGGGCTGGGCGTTGATAAATTTCATTATGAAATGGTACCAGCGCCAACAATAACGCTTGATGATAAACACTGGTACGAGTCAACTTGCCGTCGGTGAAAATGCCGATGGCCCCGCCTTTATGCTTAACATTCGATATCCCGGTTAAAACTGCCATTTCGTCGCCTAGCTCACGGCCTTGGCGAATTCCTTGCAATATAATATCGGGCAGCATCAAACTGGCAGAACGAGACTCTCCTCGTGATTGTAAGTGCTCAATAACCATCCATGCAAAGGTCATATTATCTTCGATACCGGCTTCAACCCCGACCCAAAAATCAGCCTCAGGGCGAATCTGACGTGCATTGCTGACGCGTTGTCTGGCACCGGTGCGCGTCTCAATACTGCCGATGGGTTGCAGGGGAACACCGCTGTCGACATTGACACCTTCAATGCGATAGCCGTCAGGGCCATAAAGATCATCGAAGGCGAGGCTAATAGCCTTGATCTTTGCGGGGTTGGTAGTTGCGGCCACAACATGGTACATAATGAGTCTCGATATATTTAAGAATCTATACCCTTCGCAGATGAAGTCGCAGGGTTATTTCACGCAGTATAACGGAAAAAAGACATGTTACAGGTATATCTCGTGCGTCATGGCGAAACCATTTGGAACGCGGAACGCCGTATTCAAGGCCAATCAGACAGCCCGCTAACCGAAAACGGTATACGTCAGGCGCACTTGGTTGCGCAACGGGTTCGCAGCCAAGGGATCACGCATATTATCGCCAGTGATCTTGGGCGTACGCAGCAGACGGCAAAAATTATCGCCGAGGCTTGTGGGCTAAAAATGGTGACAGATCCACGTCTGCGTGAGCTGGACATGGGCGTGCTGGAAACACGTCCGATTGAGAGCTTAACGCCAGAAGAAGAGCAGTGGCGTAAGCAGATGGTCAATGGCACAGAAGGCGGTCGTATCCCTGAAGGGGAGTCGATGACCGAGCTGGGGCGGCGTATGCGCGCGGCGCTGGATAGTTGCCTCGAGTTACCTGCTGGCAGTAAACCGCTGTTAGTCAGCCATGGTATGGCGCTGGGCTGCTTGCTGAGTACGTTGTTGGGTTTACCCGCACATGCCGAACGGCGTCTACGTTTGCGCAACTGTTCGCTATCACGTGCTGATTATCAGGAAAGCCCTTGGTTGGCTTCAGGGTGGGTGATTGAGAGTGCTGGCGATACCGCTCACTTGGATATGCCAGCACTTGATGAGCTACAGCGTTAACGCCGGATAGGAATGAGATATTCACATTTCAGCGAGGTTGGAGGCTGATCTTTGGGCCTCCCCTGCGGGAAGAATCGTTCGATATCATATCCACTTCTGCGGGTTAATCCTAACTGCGGCAAGCTGGTGCCATAAAGTGTCAGGATGAAGTTCTGCAAACCGTCCAGCGCCCCTTCGTAGCTAAACAGCACATATTCGCCACCCTGCAAGATAACCGCTTGTCCTGCCTGCACGTTACTCGGCACATGCTGTGGTTCAATGGCCGTGGTGTAGAAAATCTCTTGCTCATCATCTTTCTCCTGATTCGGTCGGGAGTGATGTAAGCCATAGAGGACTGGCGGCAGTTGATCGGCTTCACCCAAATACTGTTGCCAGAAATGTGTCCGCAATTCAGTGCGATACGTCGATATCTGCTCAAGGGTGCAAGAGTAGCTCTGGGTTAGACCGACCAGATGTTGCTCGGGCAACGTGATGAATTCAGGTTGAGGTAGGGTATGTGCACCTAACCGGATAGGCGGACATATCCCCGCTGAATGCCAATCCTCGGCCCGACGGTATAGCGCAGGTGTTTGCGCAAACTGTTTTTTAAACGCACGGGTAAAGGTTTGCTGCGAATCAAAGCGATATTGCAGCGCAATATCCAGAATCGGGCGGCTGGTGAGTCGTAACGCGACAGCTGCTTTAGATAGCCTTCTTGCACGAATATAAGCACCGATAGCATTCCCGGTGACATCCTTGAACATTCGCTGCAAATGCCATTTTGAATAGCCTGCTTTAGCAGCGACATTGTCCAGTGCTAAAGGCTGGTCTAAATGACTTTCTAGCCAGCTGAGCAAATCACGAATGATACTGGCTTGATCCATAGATCTTCCTCGTAAAGCGGCCTAAATTTAGGGTGTTAATAATATGAAAAGAATAACTCTGGCGCATAGTAGCAACTTTTTATGTTCCCGACTGCTTAAGAATTTCCTGTCGTTATGTGTTAAAAAAGTATCTAAGATTTATAAAATAGCTTTTTAACGAATATTTTATTTCTGCTAAAAAAAGTTAACGTTGAATAACCTTATTCAACGGAATGGAGTAAGTGTATGAAAAAAAGTTGGATATTGCTTGGTTGTATGCTTTCTTTGGGGGCAATTAGCGCCCATGCGGAGGAGATTGGTTCAGTTGATACGGTATTTAAACTGCTGGGGCCGGATCATAAAATCGTGGTTGAAGCCTTCGATGACCCTGATGTTAAAAATGTAACTTGTTATATCAGCCGGGCAAAAACCGGTGGTATCAAAGGCGGGCTGGGGTTGGCGGAAGATACGTCTGACGCAGCCATTTCCTGTCAGCAAGTAGGGCCGATTGAGTTAACTGACAAAATTACAAATAAGAAATCTGAAGGTTCGGTGGTTTTTCAGAAGCGGACTTCACTGGTATTTAAAAAGCTACAGGTGGTTCGTTTCTACGACCAAAAACGCAATGCGCTAATCTATTTGACCTATTCGGATCGTGTGGTTGATGGCTCACCGAAAAATGCGATCAGTGCCGTGCCGATTATTCCTTGGGATAAGATTCCAAAGTAATAAGCTTGAGAAGATGATCGTGAGTTCCGTCATAAAAAAGCCAGCATATAAATACTGGCTTTTTACTGCAATGATCACCTGGTAGAGGTTTACTCTTCCAGATCACCACAGAAACGATAACCTTCGCCGTGGATAGTGGCGATGATTTCAGGCGTGTCCGGCGTGGACTCGAAATGCTTACGAATACGGCGGATGGTCACGTCAACTGTGCGGTCATGGGGTTTCAGCTCACGGCCGGTCATCTTCTTCAGCAATTCGCCACGGGATTGAATTTTGCCCGGGTTTTCGCAGAAGTGCAGCATGGCGCGGAACTCACTGCGCGGCAACTTATAGTGCTCGCCAGCAGGGCTTATCAGTGAGCGGCTATTGATATCCAGTTCCCAGCCATTAAATTTATAGCTCTCAACCAAGCGGCGCTCTTCACCTACACTGCCTAAGTTCATGGTACGAGACAGCAGGTTACGTGCCCGAATGGTTAATTCGCGTGGGTTGAAAGGCTTGGTGATGTAATCATCAGCGCCAATTTCTAAGCCCAGGATCTTATCGACTTCGTTATCACGACCAGTCAGGAACATCAGGGCAACACTGGCTTGTTCACGAAGTTCTCGTGCCAGCAGCAGGCCATTTTTGCCTGGCAGATTGATGTCCATGATAACTAAGTTAATATCATTCTCAGACAGAATGTGGTGCATTTCTGCGCCATCATTGGCTTCATGAACAACATAGCCTTCCGCCTCGAAAATGCTCTTCAGGGTGTTACGAGTAACTATCTCATCTTCTACGATCAGAATGTGCGGGGTCTGCATGTTTGCTACCTAAAATTGCCAACAAAATAGAAATAGGAAGTACAGAAGTCTTTGTTATATTAGGATTTTTATTGACTTGTTACTCGTCATCCCGTTCATCACATGACTAAAGTACGTAAATGTAGATTCAATCTGTCAACGCAACACCCCTTTCAATTATCTCTTTCGGTGTTTTGAACTTCAGTGTCTTTCTTGGTCTGTTGTTTAGCTGAGCTGCAACCTGATCCAACTCATGTTGAGTATATTGGGCAAGGCATGTCTTTTTGGGAAAGTACTGTCTAATTAGCCCATTAGTGTTCTCGTTTGTTCCCCGCTGCCAGGGACTCTGAGGATCGCAGAAGTAAACTTTAACTCCGGTGCTGCCAGTAAATTCCAGATGCCTGGCCAGCTCCATTCCTCTGTCCCATGTCAGTGATTGCCGGAGTTCAGGCGGCAAGCTCAGGAATTTGTCGGTAAGAGCCTGATTCACTGAGAAAGAATCTTTGCCCCTGAGTCTAAGGATGATCGTATAACGTGATTTTCGGTCTACAAGTGTGGCTATATGCGAGTTTTTTGTGCCTGATACTAAATCGCCTTCCCAGTGCCCCAGAGAGCGTCTGTTATCGATATGCCGGGAGCGTTCGTGAATTGGCGTTCCGTTCACTATGTTGATCGTACCTCTTTCACCTTTGCGGGTATGGCGTCTGCCATGACGAAGGCTATGCGACCGGCGCAGATGCTTTACATTCAGGTGGTGTAGCGCTTCACGGCTACGAAAGTACAGCGTTTTATAAATTGTCTCCGGTGATATTCGCAGTGTTTTTTGACGCGGCTTCGTTCGCCTTAACCATCCTGATATTTGCTCAGGAGACCACTTCATCTCCAGCTTTTCCAGAACAAGCTCTCGCAACGGTAAATTCTGATCCAGTAAGCACGGTTTTGGTCTTTTCGCCATCCTGCTGGCCCGGTTATTAGCATCAACAGCTTTGTAATAGCGCCTGCCTCGATTACGCTGAACTTCACGTGAGATCGTCGAAGGACTACGATTCAGCGCAGTAGCTATCGCACGAATGCTCATTTTGGCTGACAAACCGGCTCGTATTTCCTCGCGCTCAGACAGCGTCAGGTGAGCTACAGCCCGCTTGCGCTCATTGGGTTTTATGCCGCCAGTATCTCTTAACATAGTGAAGATTGTTCCTGGTTTCGAACCCAGGATATTAGCTATTTCACTGAAGCCTGTTCCGTTCTTCCACAGTTCAAAAACAGATGCTTTTTCCTTTGCTGTAAATGTCCGTCTCATTCAAAAACCCTCCGCAACCCCATGTTTTCACATGACTGTTGCGTTGACCAATTGAATCTACAAACGCGTTCTTGATGCACTTTCCATCAACGTCAACAACATCGCTAGCTTGGTCGGGGTGTTACTCCCTACAGCCCCAAAGGTGACAAAAGCGGCGCATATCCTAACCCTATTAACAGCAATATAACAGTGTGAGCCGAATCTACCACCCAACAAAACTACGCTTTGTTGACATATATCAAATTCAATTGTAGCACGTTAACACTTTTGTGAAAAAGACTTACAAGAATACCAGCTTAAGCGATGACGGGTTAAAATATGTGATCGATTCAGTGTTATTAATATTAAAAATTGGCGGTCAGACGTAACAAAAAAACCATTTTTCTAATCTGTTGATTTTTATTGTTTAAAATCAATATTCTTCCGACATAGCGGCAATGAAGCCGTTTTTCTTGCCAGCGTGCTATTTCACGTAAAAGCATAAGAAGAATTATCGCCAATGTTAGTCAAATGTAAAGTAACAGGGGTTAGCGGCATTTTTTGCTACTTTTTAGATCGTTAGCCTGAATAACAGGTCAGAGAATAGCTATTGGGTCCTTTAAGCGGATTTTATCATAGAGGTTGCGTCGATTGTCAGTCGGGGGGGCTTGTCGTTAAGTTGAAAAAAAACGTCAAAGTCAATTGTGTTGATTTAAGTAATTTTTTCAGTTTTATTATCTGGGTGTTAACGGTTATTTTTATTTTGATCGCCGGATAACGGTTATTGGTTTAGTGGATTAACCCTGATGGAGTGACTCATTTTTTAGGGGTGTTAGATGAAAAAATTTGACTTCGTAGGGCGATTGCTTTAACCAATAGGGGGACAGCTTCATTTATGAGACAGACAGACGACATGCGATACATCAGCCTGATTACAACGATTATTACCACCACCGAAACCACAGGTTACGGGGCGGGCTGACGCGTACAGGAAACAACAGAAAAAAGCCCGCACCTAGACAGTGCGGGCTTTTTTTTTCAATCAAATCTTTGCAAAAAAAGTTTGCGATAAAAAAAGCGCGAAAGCGGGAGAGAACCAGAAATGCGAGTGCTGAAATTTGGCGGGACATCAGTAGCAAATGCAGAACGCTTTATGCGTGTTGCCGATATCATTGAAAGTAATGTGCGTCAGGGACAAGTGGCTACGGTGTTATCCGCCCCCGCTAAAATTACCAATCATCTGGTCGCGATGATCGACAAAATGGTCGCCGGACAAGATATCTCGCCTAACATCAGCGATGCTGAGCGGATTTTTTCCGAGCTATTGCGCGGATTGGCCGATGCCCAGCCGGGTTTTGACTATGAGCGTTTGAAAGCCTTGGTGGCCCATGAGTTTGCGCAACTCAAGCACATTCTGCACGGTATCTCCTTGCTGGGGCAGTGCCCAGACAGCATCAATGCGGCCATCATCTGCCGTGGCGAAAAACTCTCCATTGCTATTATGGAAGCAGTCTTCCAGGCGAAAGGCTATCAAGTCAGCGTGATTAATCCGGTTGAGAAACTGCTGGCGCAAGGCCACTATCTCGAATCCACTGTGGATATCACTGAATCGACTCGCCGTATTGGCTCCAGCAATATTCCAGCCGACCACATCATTCTGATGGCTGGTTTCACTGCCGGTAATGACAAAGGTGAGTTAGTGGTACTGGGACGTAACGGTTCCGACTATTCAGCCGCTGTGCTGGCCGCCTGTTTACGCGCTGACTGTTGTGAGATCTGGACTGACGTCGACGGGGTTTATACTTGCGACCCCCGTGTCGTCCCTGATGCGCGATTATTGAAATCGATGTCATATCAGGAGGCGATGGAGCTCTCCTACTTTGGCGCTTCGGTTCTCCACCCCCGCACTATTGCCCCCATCGCCCAGTTCCAGATCCCTTGCCTGATAAAAAATACCGCTAACCCACAAGCTCCCGGCACACTGATTGGTGGCGAAAGCACTGACGACGGTTTCCCGGTAAAAGGCATCACCAACCTGAATAACATGGCGATGATTAACGTTTCAGGGCCAGGAATGAAGGGGATGGTCGGTATGGCTGCCCGCGTCTTTGCCGTAATGTCTCGCAGCGGTATCTCTGTGGTGCTGATCACTCAGTCCTCTTCCGAATACAGCATCAGCTTCTGTGTGCCACAAGGGGAGCTTCTGCGCGCCCGTAAGGCACTGGAAGAGGAGTTTTATCTGGAGCTGAAAGATGGCGTGCTGGAGCCGTTGGATGTGATGGAGCATCTGGCGATCATCTCTGTTGTCGGCGACGGGATGCGTACCCTGCGTGGTATCTCGGCTCGCTTCTTCTCAGCGCTGGCCCGTGCCAACATTAATATCATTGCCATCGCCCAAGGTTCGTCCGAGCGCTCTATTTCGGTGGTGGTCAGTAATGACTCGGTAACAACTGGCGTGCGTGTTTGTCACCAAATGCTGTTTAACACCGATCAAGTGATTGAAGTGTTCGTGATTGGTGTCGGTGGTGTGGGTGGGGCATTGATTGAGCAAATCTATCGCCAGCAACCATGGCTGAAACAGCGCCATATCGATCTGCGCGTTTGTGGCATCGCCAACTCTAAAGCCATGTTGACCAATGTGCATGGCATTGCACTGGATAACTGGCGTCACGAATTGGCGGAAGTACAAGAGCCATTCAACTTGAGTCGTCTGATTCGCCTGGTGAAAGAGTATCACTTGCTCAACCCGGTGATTGTTGACTGTACCTCCAGTCAGGCTGTGGCGGATCAATATGCTGATTTCCTGGCCGATGGTTTCCACGTTGTCACGCCAAACAAGAAAGCCAACACCTCATCAATGAACTACTACCACCAGATGCGCGCGGCGGCGGCAAAATCATGCCGTAAGTTCTTGTATGACACTAACGTTGGCGCGGGTCTGCCGGTGATCGAAAACTTACAGAATCTGCTCAATGCTGGTGACGAACTGATGCGTTTTTCTGGCATTCTGTCAGGCTCGCTCTCCTTTATCTTCGGCAAGTTGGACGAAGGGATGACATTGTCAGAGGCCACATTGCAGGCTAAGGCCATGGGTTATACCGAGCCAGACCCACGGGATGACCTCTCTGGGATGGATGTTGCCCGTAAATTGTTGATTTTGGCCCGTGAAGCAGGGTACAAACTTGAACTGGCTGATATCGAGGTTGAGTCTGTGCTGCCAGCCAGTTTCGATGCCTCGGGCGATGTAGACAGCTTCCTGGCACGTTTGCCGTCATTGGATGCAGAATTTACCCGCAAGGTGGCGGATGCCGCAGAGCAGGGGAAAGTGTTGCGCTATGTCGGGGCCATTGAGGACGGGCGTTGTAAAGTGCGGATGGATGCGGTTGATGGTAACGATCCACTGTATAAAGTGAAGAATGGTGAAAACGCGCTGGCGTTCTATACCCGCTATTATCAGCCGATTCCGTTGGTCTTACGCGGTTATGGCGCAGGTAATGACGTGACTGCCGCTGGGGTATTTGCCGATCTTTTACGCACATTATCATGGAAGTTGGGAGTTTAAATATGGTTAAAATCTATGCTCCGGCATCGATTGGCAATGTCAGCGTCGGCTTCGATGTATTGGGCGCGGCGGTGACACCGATAGACGGCACCCTGCTTGGCGATTGCGTCAGTGTGACTGCGGCAGATAGCTTCAGCCTGCGCAATGAAGGTCGCTTTGTTAGCAAATTACCTGATGACCCGAAAGAGAATATCGTTTATCAATGTTGGGAGCGTTTTTGTCAGGAGATCGGCAAAACGATCCCGGTGGCAATGGTGCTGGAAAAAAACATGCCGATTGGCTCAGGGCTGGGTTCCAGCGCTTGCTCGGTGGTGGCCGGTTTGATGGCAATGAACGAATTCTGTGGTAAGCCGCTGGATGAAGTGACGCTGCTGGGGCTGATGGGCGAGCTGGAAGGGCGCGTCTCGGGAAGCGTTCATTTTGATAATGTTGCGCCCTGTTATTTAGGCGGAATGCAGCTGATTCTCGAGCAGGAGGGCTACATCAGTCAGGGCGTCCCCGGTTTTGACGACTGGCTGTGGGTGATGGCCTATCCGGGCATTAAAGTCTCCACGGCTGAGGCTCGCGCCATTTTACCAGCACAGTATCGCCGTCAGGATTGCATCGCTCACGGGCGCAATCTGGCAGGATTCATTCATGCCTGTCATACGCAGCAGCCAGATTTAGCCGCCAAAATGATGAAAGATGTGATCGCCGAGCCTTATCGCACGCAGTTGCTGCCGGGCTTTGCGGCGGCAAGACAAGCTGCCCATGATATCGGCGCACTGGCCTGTGGCATTTCTGGATCCGGCCCGACGCTGTTTGCGGTCTGTAACGACACTGAAACCGCGCAGCGCATGGCGAGCTGGCTACAAAATCATTACCTGCAAAACGACGAAGGTTTTGTTCATATTTGCCGTCTGGATACCGCAGGCGCACGACTACTGGGATAACGCATGAAACTGTATAACCTTAAAGATCACAACGAGCAGGTCAGCTTCTCGCAAGCGATTAAGCAGGGCCTGGGCAAGCAGCAGGGGCTTTTCTTCCCGCTGGAGTTACCCGAATTTAACGTAACAGAGATCGACCAACTGCTGGATCTGGATTTTGTCACGCGCAGTAGCCGTATTCTATCCGCATTTATTGGCAGCGAAATTACCCCTGAAGTGTTAACCAAACGTGTTCAGGCGGCATTTGAATTCCCGGCACCGGTTGCGCAGGTTGAGAATGATATCGCGACACTGGAGCTGTTCCACGGCCCGACGTTGGCATTTAAAGATTTCGGCGCTCGTTTTATGGCGCAAATGCTGGCCGAAGTGGCTGGCGATCAACCTGTGACCATCTTGACCGCGACCTCCGGTGATACCGGCGCGGCGGTGGCCCATGCTTTCTACGGCCTGAAAAATGTGCGTGTGGTTATCCTTTATCCACGCGGCAAAATCAGCCCGCTGCAAGAGAAGTTGTTCTGTACGCTGGGCGGCAATATCCACACCGTGGCGATTGATGGCGATTTTGATGCCTGTCAGGCGCTGGTAAAACAAGCTTTTGATGATGAAGAGTTAAAGCAGGAACTGAGTCTTAACTCGGCTAACTCCATCAATATCAGCCGGTTACTGGCTCAGATTTGCTACTACTTTGAAGCGGTCGCTCAACTGCCACAAGAAGCACGTAATCAACTGGTCATCTCTGTGCCAAGCGGTAACTTTGGTGATCTGACGGCGGGTCTGCTGGCGAAATCCTTAGGTCTACCGGTGAAGCGCTTTATCGCGGCAACTAATGCCAATGACACCGTGCCGCGTTTCTTGGTCAATGGCCAGTGGCAGCCAAAATCCACTGTGGCAACGCTATCCAATGCCATGGATGTTAGCCAGCCGAATAACTGGCCGCGCGTAGAAGAGTTATATCGCCGTAAAGTCTGGCAGTTGAAGGACTTGGGCCACGGCGCGGTGAGTGATGAAGTGACAAAAGAGACCCTGCGCGAGATGGCGAAGTTGGGCTATATCTCAGAACCTCATGCCGCTATTGCTTACCGTGTCTTGCGCGATCAACTGCAAGATGGTGAGTTCGGGCTGTTTATTGGAACTGCGCACCCAGCGAAATTCAAAGAGAGCGTGGAAGAGATTTTGGGTCAGGAATTACCGCTGCCAAAACCATTGGCCATTCGGGCGCAATTACCTTTGCTATCCCATGATTTGCCAGCAGATTTTGCGACAATGCGGGCGTTCTTGATGGCATTACCGAAATAATTACCCATCTTACTTGGTGTTGCAGCGTTGTTTGCTGCCTAGCTGCAACACCAATGACTTAGGGTAATGCTTTTTCTACTTGAAGCTGTTAAAACCGCTCAGTCCGCTTAAATACCAGTTCGTTTTTCGCTGACAGTCCGGCATCAAACTCATAACCTTCCAGATTAAAATCAATCAGTTGCTCAGGTTTGGTTAGCTTGTTCTGGATGATGAAACGGCTCATCAGACCACGGGCTTTCTTGGCGTAGAAACTGATAATTTTGTATTTACCGTTTTTCTCATCCAAGAATACTGGCTTAATCAGTGAACCAACTAATTTGGCCGGTTTCACGGCTTTAAAATACTCATCAGACGCCAGATTAATCAGCACGTTATCCCCTTGCTGTGCCAGCGCTTGATTCAGTTTCTCGGTTATCTGGTCACCCCAAAACGTATAGAGATCTTTGCCCTGTAGGTTAGCTAGCTTAATGCCCATTTCCAGCCGGTAGGGTTGCATCAAATCCAACGGACGCAGCACGCCGTATAGGCCAGAGAGCATACGTAAATGTTGTTGGGCGAAATCAAAATCGGCATCGCTGAACGTCTGTGCCTGCATTCCAGTGTAGACATCACCTTTGAAGGCCAGAATGGCCTGACGGGCATTCTCTGGCGTGAAATCAGGCTGCCATTCACTGAAGCGAGCGGCATTCAAACCCGCCAGTTTGTCGCTAATCCCCATCAGGCTGCTGATTTGAGCCGGCGTCAGCTCGCGGCAGATCTCGATAAGTGCTTGTGACTTATCCAACATTTCAGGCCGAGTAAACTTGTTGGTCGCTAACGGACTTTGATAATCAAGGGTTTTGGCCGGGGAGATAATAATAAGCATCACGACATCCTGTTAATCCAGATAACACACTGTAGCAAAAAGCGCGCGCCAGCTAAAAGAAGATTGGGCGATTGCTAAGATAGGTGGGCTGCTTTCTATATCGGAGGTATAGTTTTCGCAAGATAAATAGCTTAGCTAAATCGTCTCAGCACCACAAGAATGGATGAAGTTGCTATTAATCAGACGATTTCCAGCTGTTTTGAAAGGCGAAAACGGTTGCGAACCGGATAGAGCAAGGTTGCGCTTTTTTTAATCAGTTTAACTGCCTTGCACCAAGGATTACGCATGTTATTATCAAGACAAGGCAGGGCTTCAAAATAGCCAATATTGCGAAATGGCTAACATTCCAAAAACGGTGAAGAACCATTTCGAAAGCGATAAAAAGTTGCGACATGCCAAAAGTTCATGCACAAACGACGAGAAACGACAACATGACCGATAAACTTACTTCCCTACGCCAAATCACCACTGTAGTCGCAGATACTGGGGATATCGCGGCAATGAAACTGTATCAACCGCAAGATGCAACCACCAACCCATCCCTCATTCTGAATGCGGCTCAAATTCCTGAATATCGCAAATTGATCGATGAAGCTATTGCCTGGGCGCGCGAACAGAGCAGCGATCATGCTCAGCAGATCGTCGATGCAACGGACAAACTGGCTGTCAATATTGGTTTGGAAATTCTGAAATTGATCCCTGGGCGTATTTCCACCGAAGTTGATGCGCGTCTGTCCTATGACACCGTCGCTAGCGTGGCAAAAGCCAAGCGCCTAATCAAACTGTATAACGAAGCGGGCATCAGCAATGACCGTATTCTGATCAAACTGGCTTCTACTTGGCAGGGTATTCGTGCCGCAGAACAGCTGGAAAAAGAAGGCATTAACTGCAACCTGACACTGCTGTTCTCCTTCGCTCAGGCACGTGCTTGTGCGGAAGCCGGTGTGTTCCTGATTTCTCCGTTTGTTGGCCGTATTCTTGATTGGTACAAAGCCAATGGCGACAAAAAAGAGTTCGCGCCAAACGAAGATCCAGGTGTGGTTTCAGTGACTGAGATCTACCAGTATTACAAACAACACGGTTACAAGACTGTGGTGATGGGCGCAAGCTTCCGTAATCTGGGCGAAATCATTGAATTGGCGGGTTGTGACCGTCTGACTATCGCACCATCACTGCTGAAAGAGCTGGCAGAAAGCGAAGGTCCGGTTGAGCGTAAATTGTCTTACACCGGTGAAGTTCAGCCGAAACCTACGCCACTGACTGAAGCTGAATTCTACTGGCAGCACAATCAGGACCCAATGGCGATTGATAAACTGGCTGACGGTATCCGTAAGTTTGCTATCGATCAGGGCAAACTTGAGAAAATGATCTCCGACCTGCTGTAATCTGAGCGGATCACGCGAGATTTGACGAAAAGGTGGCGTAAGCCGCCTTTTTTGTTTTCTGCGGCCTATTCGCTGGGGCGCTTTACTGCCCGAGCCGTCACTTCAATCACTTTGGGTATGTTATCATTCGACCAGATAAAGGCATTTCATCGAGGTAGTCGCATGAATACATTACGTATAGGTTTAGTCTCCGTCTCTGATCGGGCGTCGAGCGGGGTTTATCAGGATAAAGGCATTCCGGCGCTAGAAGAGTGGCTGGCAAGTGCATTAACCACCCCCTTTGAAATTGAAACGCGCCTTATCCCTGACGAACAAACGCTGATTGAACAAACCCTGTGTGAGTTAGTCGATGAAATGGGTTGCCATTTGGTGTTGACTACGGGTGGAACTGGCCCAGCAAGGCGCGATGTCACCCCTGATGCCACTCTGGCTATCGCCGATCGGCAGATGCCCGGTTTTGGCGAGCAAATGCGTCAAATCAGCCTCCATTTCGTTCCTACCGCTATTTTATCCCGCCAAGTTGGGGTTATCCGTAAGCAGGCGCTGATCATCAACTTACCGGGACAGCCCAAATCAATTAAAGAGACGCTGGAAGGGGTGAAAGATTCCCAGTCGAAGGCGGTGGTTGCGGGTATTTTTGCTAGTGTGCCTTATTGCATTCAACTGCTGGATGGGCCTTATATAGAGACCAATGCTGAAGTGGTAGCGACTTTTCGTCCGAAAAACGCCATTATCGATATAAAAAGCTAAATTAAAAGTTTCTATAGCATTAGATACCATTATCAAAGTGTGGGGAATTTTGTACGGTATAGTCATGTTTACTTTACAAAAAGATGAAAATATTTTTCTTCCCCAACTCTGGTTTACTACGGTGTCATATGTCTCAAGAACACAACTCATCTCAAAGCGACTTATCCCAACATGATGTTGACCAACAACATAATCATAATCGTCGGTTGAATAAGCAAGATTATAAAACGCTGACTCTGGCTGCATTAGGCGGGGCGCTAGAGTTTTATGACTTTATCATCTTTGTTTTTTTTGCGGCGGTGATTGGTGACCTCTTCTTCCCGACGGATATGCCTGAATGGCTGCGTCAGGTGCAGACATTCGGTATCTTCGCCGCCGGCTATCTGGCCCGGCCGCTGGGCGGCATTATCATGGCGCACTTTGGCGACTTGGTTGGCCGTAAGAAGATGTTTACCCTCAGTATTCTATTGATGGCCTTGCCAACGTTGGCGATCGGTATGCTGCCAACTTACGCCTCTATCGGCATCGCTGCACCACTGCTGCTACTGCTGATGCGTGTGTTGCAAGGTGCGGCAATCGGTGGTGAAGTCCCCGGAGCTTGGGTCTTTGTGGCGGAGCATGTGCCGCGCCGACGCATTGGGATTGCCTGTGGTACTTTGACCGCCGGTCTGACTGCGGGGATCTTGCTGGGTTCACTGGTCGCGACGGCCATGAATACCACGTTGGGTCATCAGGCTATTTTGGATGGCGGTTGGCGTGTGCCGTTCTTCTTGGGGGGGATCTTCGGTTTGTTCGCGATGTATTTACGCCGCTGGTTGCAGGAAACACCTATCTTCAAAGAGATGCAGGCTCGTAAAGCTCTGGCTGAAGAGCTGCCACTGAAATCCGTGGTGGTCAATTACAAGAAAGAAGTGGTTGTTTCGATGTTACTCACTTGGCTACTTTCTGCCGGTATCGTGGTCGTTATCTTGATGACCCCGACCTATTTGCAGAAACAGTTCGGTGTGCTGCCCGCGTTAGCATTGCAGGCGAACAGTCTGGCGATTGTCGCATTGGTTTGCGGTTGTGTCATTGCGGGTCTGGCGATTGACCGCTTCGGTGCCAGTAAAACCTTTATTGTCGGCAGCCTAATGTTGGCGCTATCAACATGGTCGTTCTATCACACCAATCTCACTGATCCGACCCAACTGTTTACCCATTATATGATGGCCGGTTTTTGTGTCGGGATCGTCGGCGCGGTACCTTATGTAATGGTACGTGCTTTCCCCGCGGAGGTCCGTTTCACGGGGATTTCATTCTCTTACAATGTGGCTTACGCCATATTCGGCGGCCTGACACCGATTCTGGTCACCCTATTAATGAAGGTGACCCCTATGGCACCAGCCTATTATATGTTGCTGCTATCGTTGGTAGGATTGCTACTCGGGGTTTATCTGCGTAACGATATTAACAGCGAAGTTAAAATCAATATGGCGAAGAAGGTCATGAGCTAACCAAATTATTACTCATGCATGCCAAGTTACCGTAAAAAAATAGCCCATAATGTGATCAAACATTATGGGCTTTTGTTTTTAGCTGGGTCCGTTAGAACTCTGATTTAAAATTAAAACCGACCTTTTGTTTTACGCGCGCAGAGGGTTGAGAAATCACCTCAGAAAAGAGTGTACTGGCACCTTGTTGCTGTAAATATTGAGCCAATGCGTTAACGGCGGCTGTTCCCGCTCCTCTTACGGTCCCTTCACTATTCGGGGTTAACACATAGTCTGGCAGTGTTGCCGATGCGACCAGCTCAACTTGATTTCTGTTATTGAAACGGTCTGCCAGAACAATCGCGATAATTTCCCCGCGGAACTTGAGCACGACATAAATCTCACCAGGACGCTTAATAATCAATCTGCGGTGGATAATACCGGTAACAATATGTCCAGCATGCAGAGTTTTACTCATTGCATTTGCCATATCGGAGTCGGCATCTTGATCAACAATATGCATGCCTTGATATCGTTCTCCCCATTGTTCAATGATTTTGATGAGTTCTTCTCGTAAGGCGCGATTTTTCTCAATTTCCTCAGCGGATAGTTTTGCTACTTCCTCGGGAGATGGTGTTGCTATTATTTCTATCTCAAACTCTGAATCATGTTGTTCGACTAACTCACCGTGTTCAATAACCCTAGGTGTTGTTGGTCTATATACGAAGGTTTCTAAGAGCAACTCATAAATACCCAGTGGCAGTTGTTCTACTTGGGCTGGCATGTCATCAGATGAGTAATAAAAACTATAGGTTAAATAACTCAGTTGAGCATAATCAAACGCAGTCTTAATCTGACTTAGGGGGTTTCCTGTGGTTTTATCGACGATTTTTTCCCTTATCGCATCACTTAATCGTTGCTCTATCTCTTTATTTTCGACTATAGCTCCTGTGCTCCCTGTTCTTATAATTGAGTCTATAATTTTACTAAAATACTCTGAGTTCCAGGTTCGTATATCGTTGCCAAATAACAATGTAAAATCAGTCATGATATCTAGCGTCCAATCAATGCAAGGGGGTCTTACTTGACGTGGTAGACGTGTATTAAGTAGCGAGTATATCGAGACCATACAGGTTTTTGCTACCGCAGGCAGGCTTAATGATTGGTGGTTATGTGTGCTGTCAATATAACTAAGTGTCATGTAGTTATCATCGATTTCAGTTTTATTTGTTTCTTTAGTTCTTACTTCTTTAATACTGATATCTGTTGATGGTTTCTCTTTTAACGGGCGACTATCTCCTGCAATATGCAAAGTTTTTTCTTTGGTATTATGGCTGAAATATTCATCTGCATTGAAAAGTATTCTATCTAATTGTTGACATGAACCATGAGTAATATAGTTGTAAATATTTAAAAATGGTGTGAAGTAACATATTAACTGACTCGTTTTAGCCAGGTCTCTTTTTTCCCAGTTCTGCTCGCCGGTGTCAGCTGTTAGTATAGAATTATTTAATATCAATGGTTTGTTACTGCGGTAATTGTAATTTTCAATGATTATTTCTGGTGCTATATCAATAACTTCAATCCACTTGAATGAAATAATAGGTGATATATCCACCAACTGTTCTTTTAGTGTTTGAATATATTGAAATTGTACAGTGTCATCACTTAATTGTATAATGAAAGCAAGTTTGTCCGCATTGTTTACGTATTCAAAAGCGAATTTATTGAACATGCTGTAATCTGAGAACGTAATTTCTTTTTCTGCAACGGTAATATTCGGTCCATTTAGTAAGTTGATACTGTAACCATCGTCTTTCCTATGATCTTGACTGTTAAAAATGAGTAATATTTGTTTGTTAACTAAGCGCTCATCATTCCAGTATTTTCCGAATGCTTCAGGCAGTGTTATCTTGTATGAATCTAAAATAATACATTTTTGATTACAATTGAGCTTTTTGTTTTCTGATACTTTAATACTGCTTATCTCGTTGTCCATATCTATACTAATTAAGTCTTTAGTGTTTATGCTTTCCGTTAACGAGAAAAAAGGCGCATTGAAATTATCATTTTTATATATTGTCGCCATCATTCCTGGTGGTATATTTATTGAATTTATACTATCATTATCAATAATAGATGGGTCTGTTTCCAAAAGAAATGAACTTATATACTCATGGTACAGATCTATTTGTCGGCCTGAATGTAAACAGGTCTTCTCACCTTGAAAATAATCCTCAGTGTAGAAGCAAACTTCATCATCACCCTCATCTGAATAAGCTATTTTTGATATTATTAATGTAATTATTACTAATAGTTTGCAGGCTATTATCATGATATCCTCTTGGCTTCGTTAACTAAAAAACGGGGTGTCATTATCGAGGCGTTGGGATTATAAGATGTGTCGGTATTTTCCTCCTTGTCTATTTTTCAATTATGAGGTATCACAATGTTATAGTGCGTTTTTTATGGTGGTATATATTGAATGAGTTATTCTGGTTTTAATAAATGGTTACATCATTAAGTGATAAATAATGTTTAGTTGTGAAGTAATAAATGAAGAACACTGAATATTAGAGTTATCCAATATTCAGTGTGTTATTAAATATAAAATTACTGGTGAAGCTGTAATTAAGCTACAGCTTGTACATGTGAAATTTGGCTTGGTTCGCCGATTGGCAGCACAGTACGGCCATATTGCTCGTTCAGCACTTCAGCCATTGCCAAATAAATTGCACTAGCACCACAAATAATGCCTTCGAAGCCAGCAAAGACCAACAGCGAATGGTTACCCGTGAAGTTACCCACTGCCAGCAGAGCAAATAGCACTGTCAGGCTGCCGAAGACAAATTGCAAGGCGCGGTTAGCTGGTAAGGTGCCGAAGAACATAAACAGCGTGAAAATACCCCACAAACCTAAATAAACACCGAGGAATTGTGCGTCAGTGGCTTCCGCCAGACCCATTTTCGGCAGCATCAGCAAGCCAACGAGGCTCAGCCAGAATGCACCGTATGAGGTAAATGCAGTTGCCGCAAAGGTATTGCCTTTTTTGTACTCCAGCAAACCGGCCAAAATTTGTGCCAGGCCGCCGTAAAAAATCCCCATACTCAAAATAACAGAGGTCAGGGGAAAGAAGCCTGCATTGTGCAGGTTAAGCAAGACGGTAGTCATCCCAAAGCCCATCAGCCCTAATGGGCCAGGATTCGCCAACTTGGTGGTGTTCATAAGTCCTCTGTCACTAACAGAATGCTAAAAAATGGATATCCCCTTCATTCTTGAAGTCGCAGAAGGTTAGCTGACAATCTAGCTGCAACACCAAACTCTTTGGGTATCATTATCCGAATAAGTATAAAGCGCCTGAATGACCAAAAAGTCGTCGATTCCCTCAGTGCGCGCGGCATCATAATGATCCCCGCGATTGGAAACAATGATCTTGAGGGTGATAAAAAGTAATTTTTTTTCATCTCCCCCCTTGATGCTGAGTTTCGTGGCCCCATCTTATTCCCAACCGCAGGAGCTAATCGTGGATCAGCGGAGACATGCATCAACACAATATTGGGCATGAAAACATTGATTAAGAAAATACGGGCAGTTGAAAATAAACAATCCGCCCACATATAGATTAGTAACTTGACCGAATATGACTTTTTAGTGGAGGCGTTTTAGATGGGTAAAATTATTGGTATCGACTTGGGTACTACCAACTCTTGTGTAGCTATTATGGATGGTACAAAAGCGCGTGTGCTGGAGAACAGCGAAGGTGACCGCACTACACCTTCTATCATCGCTTATACCCAAGATGGTGAAATTCTGGTTGGTCAACCTGCTAAACGTCAGGCTATCACTAACCCACAAAATACACTGTTTGCCATCAAACGTTTGATTGGCCGTCGTTTCCAGGATGAAGAAGCACAGCGTGATAAAGACATCATGCCGTACAAAATCGTGGCTGCTGACAATGGTGATGCTTGGGTTGAAGTAAAAGGCCAGAAAGTTGCACCACCGCAGATTTCTGCTGAAGTGCTGAAGAAAATGAAGAAAACAGCGGAAGATTTTCTGGGTGAACCCGTTACTGAAGCTGTTATCACCGTACCTGCTTACTTCAACGATGCTCAGCGTCAGGCAACTAAAGATGCTGGCCGTATCGCAGGTCTGGAAGTAAAACGTATCATCAACGAACCAACCGCCGCGGCACTGGCCTACGGTCTGGATAAAGAAGTTGGAAACCGTACTATTGCGGTTTATGACCTCGGTGGTGGTACTTTCGATATCTCTATTATCGAAATCGATGAAGTTGATGGCGAAAAAACCTTCGAAGTTCTGGCAACCAATGGTGATACCCACTTGGGTGGTGAAGACTTCGATAGCCGTTTGATCAACTATTTGGTTGATGAATTTAAGAAAGACCAAGGTATGGATCTGCGTACCGATCCACTGGCCATGCAGCGCCTGAAAGAAGCCGCTGAAAAAGCAAAAATTGAGTTGTCTTCAGCTCAACAGACCGACGTTAACCTGCCGTACATTACGGCTGATGGCAGCGGTCCAAAACACATGAACATCAAAGTGACTCGCGCTAAATTGGAGTCACTGGTAGAAGATTTGGTAAACCGTTCTATTGAACCACTGAAAGTGGCTCTGCAGGATGCTGGCTTGTCTGTTTCCGATATTCAGGACGTTATCCTGGTGGGTGGTCAGACTCGTATGCCAATGGTTCAGAAGAAAGTGGCTGATTTCTTCGGCAAAGAACCACGTAAAGACGTTAACCCAGATGAAGCTGTAGCGATTGGTGCGGCAGTGCAGGGTGGTGTTCTGTCTGGTGAAGTGAAAGACGTCCTATTGCTGGACGTAACTCCACTGTCACTGGGTATTGAAACCATGGGTGGTGTGATGACTCCGCTTATCACCAAAAACACCACTATCCCAACCAAGCACAGCCAGGTGTTCTCTACTGCAGAAGACAACCAGTCTGCGGTAACCATCCATGTGCTACAAGGTGAGCGTAAACGTGCTCAGGATAACAAGTCTCTGGGTCAGTTCAATCTGGACGGTATTCAGGCGGCACCTCGTGGTATGGCGCAAATCGAAGTCACCTTCGATATCGACGCCGACGGTATCTTGCATGTGTCTGCTAAAGACAAAAATACCGGTCGCGAGCAGAAGATCACCATTAAGGCATCTTCTGGTTTGAACGAGGAAGAGATCCAGAAAATGGTACGCGATGCTGAAGCTAACGCAGAAGCTGACCGTAAGTTTGAAGAACTGGTTCAGACCCGTAACCAAGCTGACCATCTGATTCACGGTACACGTAAACAGTTGGAAGAAGCCGGTGACAAACTGCCAGCAGAAGACAAAACTGCAATCGAAGATGCTTTGAAAGCGCTTGAAGCAGCTCTGAAAAGCGAAGACAAAGCTGAAATCGAAGCAAAAACTCAGGCTCTGGTGCAGGTTTCTGGCAAATTGCTGGAAATGGCTCAGCAGCAGCAAGCTGCCGCAGGCGGTGATGCTGGCGATACCAGTGCCAAGAAAGAAGACGACGTTGTAGACGCCGAATTCGAAGAAGTGAAAGACAAAAAATAATCGCCCTTAAGCGGGCACAGCAGTGGTAGGCCTTACTGTTGCTGGAAACCAGCACGGGCGTCGAGGAAACTCTACGCCCGTGCACGCATGTTAAGGGTAGGAAAAAAAGAGAATGGCGAAGAGAGATTATTACGAGGTTCTAGGTGTTCAAAAGAACGCCGATGAACGTGAAATCAAAAAGGCCTATAAACGCCTGGCAGTAAAGTATCATCCGGACCGTAATCAGGACGAAAACGATACCGGCGAAAACTTTAAAGAAGTTAAAGAAGCCTACGAAATTCTAACCGACCCACAAAAGCGCGCAGCATATGATCAGTATGGTCATGCCGCCTTCGAACAAGGTGGTATGGGCGGCGGCGGTTTCGGTGGTGGTGGTGCTGATTTTAGCGATATCTTTGGTGATGTTTTCGGCGATATATTTGGTGGTGGACGTCGTCAACGTGCATCCCGTGGTTCAGATCTGCGCTACAACATGGATCTGACACTGGAAGAAGCTGTACGCGGTGTGACTAAAGAGATCCGCATTCCAACGCTGAATGAGTGTGACGTTTGCCACGGTAGCGGTGCTAAACCGGGAAGTTCTCCTGTCACCTGTTCGACTTGCCGTGGTGCGGGTCAGGTGCATATGCGGCAAGGGTTCTTTACCGTACAGCAGGCATGTCCTACTTGTCATGGCAGTGGCCAAATCATTAAAGACCCATGCAATAAGTGCCATGGGCATGGCCGCGTCGAGAAATCAAAAACACTGTCGGTTAAGATCCCGGCGGGTGTTGATACCGGTGATCGCATTCGCTTAACGGGCGAAGGTGAAGCGGGTGAACACGGCGCACCAGCAGGCGATTTATACGTCCAGGTGCAAGTCAAAGCGCATCCAATCTTCGAGCGTGAAGGCAACAATCTCTATTGTGAAGTGCCTATTAACTTTGCAATGGCAGCCTTGGGCGGCGAGATTGAAGTCCCGACGCTGGATGGCCGGGTTAAGCTGAAAGTGCCTGCAGAAACTCAGACTGGTAAGTTGTTCCGTATGCGTGGCAAGGGTGTTAAATCCGTCCGTGGCGGGAGTCAAGGTGACTTGTTATGCCGTGTCGTGGTTGAGACGCCAGTTCATCTGAGTGAAAAACAGAAACAGTTACTGCGTGAACTCGAAGAGAGTTTCGTCGGTGCTGCGGGTGAGAAAAACAGCCCCCGTTCTAAAAGCTTCCTCGATGGCGTGAAAAAATTCTTCGATGATTTAACCCGTTAATAAATGGCTTAACCTGTAGGTAATGCAGGTTAAGCCACTAACTGTACAATGCCGATCAATTAAGGGTCTGTCCATCGATCCTGAGTTGATCGGCATTGTGGTTATTAATGTATTTGATATAAATTAAGTTGGCTTTATTGATAATTAATTCAAATAAATCAATCAAATGATAAAAAAATCAGTATGGTTTTATTTTCAATGTAAATACTAAAATATGGATGTAAATAAAAAAACACAACGACCACTTTAATATATCTAATGATAATTGGAGTTATGCTTTGTTTTGGCAATAATTATATGTCGAACACATGTTCTGTCCTATCTGCCGTCAGTAGATAGAGGTGTTGTCCGGTTATATCTATTATCGCTCTTATTTAATACTTCTTTCTTTGAATCATGCCCACCGGCTGATTTTTATTTACTGAAATATATCGTCCATGATTGGCCTGATGAAAAAGCGACAGAAATACTTCGAAATTGCCGTAAGGCAATGCTGCCAAATGGGAAAGTATTGATCATGGATAACCTAATTCAGGAAGATAATAAACCTCATTTCGGCAAGAACATGGATATTCTCATGTTGGGCAGTTTTGACGGCGGGAGAGAACGCACAGAAGCTGAACTGAAATAGTTGCTAACGAATGCCGATCTGAAAATAAGCCGCATTATCGATACCGGTACTTACCTGACGATTGTCGAGGCTATTGCACGTTAAATACAGTGATATGTATTTTAAAATGCTGAGCTTAAATTTATCTTAAGCTCATACTTTATGTATGTGGGCTTGAACTTAAGTCTAATATGCCAACTTGGCATTAATATTCTAATATTAAAAAAACAGCCTAAGATATTATTAATAGGTGTAGTTTTGATAAAACCCTTCATGTATAGCTGAAAAAGCAGTCACTGCGGAAAACAAAATTGCGGATCATCGGACTCATTTTGTTGCCAATGAATTGATGATGCCCATTGTGTCTGTGGTACAAGTCGATAATGTTGATGAAGCCATCGGGCTGACGTTAAAGGGCTTACCTCAGCACTTTTTTTGCGAGAGCTTGTCGGTGGGTCATGGTTGAATGAAGCCGTGAGCATCCACCAAATTGGTTTTTTTGCTCTTCCATCGAAAGTTAATGTGATTGATATGACCGATTGATCGGTAATTCCGAGTGTTTGTTGCTATAAAAACGACTTTTTACGAGCTAATAATTAGCCTAGAATTTGTAGATTATTTGCCAGTCACTCTGACTGGCTTTTCTGTCCGATGTAGGGAGTATTCATTGTGACAAATATGATTCGTCAATTTTTGCGCCAAGAGGCTGCGGGTGGGCTGATTTTAATCTTTGCCGCCATCGTGGCCTTATTGATGGCTAACACCCCGCTGCAAGGGATTTATCAATCATTTCTTGATGTGCCAGTATCAGTAAAAGTCGCGTCGCTGGATATCAGTAAACCGCTATTACTGTGGATTAACGATGGCTTAATGGCAGTATTCTTTCTTGTCGTTGGGCTGGAAGTTAAGCGCGAGTTGATGGAAGGTTCATTGGCAGGCCGCGATAAAGCGGTTTTCCCCGCCATTGCCGCATTGGGCGGTATGTTAGCACCAGCCCTGATCTATTTGCTGTTTAATGGGGCGGATGAAGTCACTCGCCAGGGGTGGGCCATTCCAGCCGCCACGGATATTGCTTTTGCCCTTGGGGTCATGGCGTTGTTGGGTAACCGCGTACCAACTGGCCTGAAAGTATTCTTACTGGCGCTAGCAATTATCGATGATCTGGGTGTCATCATTATTATTGCGCTGTTTTATACCCACGAGGTTTCAGTACAAGCTTTGGGGATCGCCGCTGCGGCCATTGCGCTGTTGGGCTACATGAACTGGCGTGGCGTCGGGAAAACCTCTGCCTATTTGCTGGTGGGGTTGGTGCTGTGGGTCTGCATTCTTAAGTCAGGTGTACATGCAACCTTAGCTGGCGTCATTGTTGGCTTTATGATCCCGCTGCATACCAAAGATAAGCGTTCTCCTTCGGAGTCGCTGGAACATGGTTTGCATCCGTGGGTTGCCTATTTGATTTTGCCACTGTTTGCTTTTGCCAATGCAGGGGTTTCGTTACAGGGCGTCTCTTTCTCCGGGCTGACATCGTTACTGCCTCTGGGGATAGCGAGCGGTCTGTTTATTGGTAAGCCACTGGGGATTTTCATCTTTAGTTGGCTCGCGGTTAAGTTAGGGATTGCTAAACTGCCTGATGCGATAAACTTTAAGCAGATTTTCGCTGTCTCAGTGCTCTGCGGTATCGGCTTTACAATGTCGATATTTATCGCTTCACTGGCATTCGAAGGCGCTGACCTTGCCCTGACAACCTATTCCAAACTGGGCATATTGCTAGGTTCGACCGCCGCAGCGATTGTGGGTTACAGCCTGTTGCGCTTGGCGTTACCGGCAAATAAAAAAGCGGCTAACTAGTCTAATCGAATGCTGGTTCAAGGTATTACTCACCATTGCCGGTGTCAGACAAAAACACCGGCAGTTTTACTTGATGGAATTCTTGGCTCACAGGCTGTGAAGTCTAAAACAGGGAATGTTTTATCGTACATGGGGCCCTATATCTGGCTTCGCGATAGGTTAAGGAGATAACGACATGCGAGTGTCTCATATCAATTTCAATCATCTTTACTATTTTTGGCAGGTCTGCAAAGAAGGCTCCGTCGTGGGTGCCGCTGGAGCATTATTCCTAACCCCACAAACTATTACCGGCCAAATTAAAGCCTTGGAAGAGCGGCTAGGCGGTAAACTGTTTAAGCGCCAAGGGCGAGGTTTAGTGCCATCGGAACTGGGGCAGTTGGTCTTTCGTTATGCCGATAAAATGTTCATGCTCAGCCATGAAATGCTGGATATTGTTAACTACCGCAAAGAATCCAATCTGCTCTTTGATGTGGGTGTTGCCGATGCGCTATCCAAGCGCTTGGTGAGTCAGGTGCTGGAAACAGCGGTAGTCGATAATGAAAAAATTCATCTGCGCTGTTTCGAATCGACCCATGAGATGCTACTTGAGCAGCTAAGCCAACATAAGCTGGATATGATCCTTTCGGATTGCCCAGTCGACTCCAGCCAGCAAGAAGGGCTGTTCTCGGTCAAACTGGGTGAATGCAGTGTGAGTTTTTACTGTCGTCAACCCATCCCAGATTCACCTTTCCCTGCTTGTTTGCAACAAAAGCGTTTGTTGATCCCCGGCCGTCGCTCAATGCTCGGGCGTAAATTGCTGAACTGGATTAACAGCAAAGGGCTACAGGTGGAAATTTTGGGGGAGTTTGATGATGCCGCATTGATGAACGCTTTTGCTATTTATAACAATGCCATTTTTGTTGCACCAACCATTTACGCGGCTGATACCTACGCTAAAGATGATCAAATTGTCGAAATTGGCCGACTGGATAATGTGCAAGAAGAGTATTACGTCATTTTTGCCGAGCGAATGATCCAACATCCGGCCGTACAGCGGGTATGTAACAAAGATTTTTCAGCACTTTTTAGCGGTTGATGGATGACTTCGGCAATTGAGCAGCTGAAATATGAGCTATTTGGTGATCGGCATCATTGCCCTGCTGCTAGTGGGGTAGTGAAAGAAGTGAGATAATCGCCAAACGATGGACATAAAAAAACCGGCCTAGGCCGGTCTTTTTACTAAGCAACCAACTTAATGCATTACTGCATTGCGTTGATTTGCGCGACTAAGTTTGACTTATGACGTGCTGCTTTGTTTTTGTGGATCAGACCTTTACAGGACTGACGATCCACGATTGGTTGCATTTCATTAAATGCTTTTTGCGCTGCGTCTTTATCGCCAGCTGCAATTGCCGCATACACCTTCTTAATGAAGGTACGCACCATTGAGCGACGGCTAGCGTTATGCTTGCGGCGTTTCTCAGACTGTACGGCGCGTTTCTTAGCTGATTTGATATTAGCCAAGGTCCAACTCCCAAATATATTCTATTGAGGACAATTCAAAGGCCGAGGAATATGCCCTTTTAGCCTTCGTTTGTCAATGGATTTGTGCAAATAAGCGCCGTTTGTACGGGCGGCACTTGCTACGTTGTGATGGAGCGGGATTTTACCAGCTTCGCGCTGTGGAATACAGTCTTTCGAAAGAAAATTCCACAGTTCACTGCCTCGAAGGGATTCGACGGTGGTTCTTGTAAAAATCTCAGCCTGCTTCTGTATTCAACGGCGAGCGTATTCTACAGGATAAAGTCAGTAAAAGGGATTTTACCTGCATAAAATTGGCAAAATGGTATGACTTTCGATTAAAGGTGCCAATCGCGGGTTAACCTTAACCGCTGTACAAGGTATAATCCGGCGATTTCCACTGTTTTGAGCCAGCTATGGAGCTAATTCGCGGTATACATAATATCCGGGCACGCCACCATGGTTGCGTGCTAACTATCGGTAACTTTGATGGTGTCCATCGCGGACATCAAGCCTTATTGGAGCAGTTAAAGCGCGAAGGTCAGCGTTTAGATCTGCCCGTTATGGTAATGATATTTGAACCGCAACCACTGGAATTGTTTGCAGCGGACAAAGCACCAGCACGGCTGACGCGCTTGCGTGATAAAGCGCGATATCTGGCCGAAGCGGGTGTTGACTATTTATTGTGCGTTAAATTTGATCCGCGTTTTGCAGCAAATACTGCGCAAGCTTTCGTTGCTCAGTTGCTGGTAGAGAAGTTGGGTGTTAAGTTTTTAACGGTTGGCGATGATTTCCGCTTTGGCGCAGGGCGTCAGGGGGATTTTCAGCTGTTACAGCAGGCGGGTGCTGAATTTGGTTTTGATGTCATCAGCACTGACAGCTTCTGTGACGGTGGGTTGCGCATTAGCAGCACGGCGATTCGTCAGGCGCTTCACGACGACGATCTGGTGTTGGCTGAGACGCTACTTGGCCACCCGTACAGTATTTCCGGCCGTGTGGTTCACGGCGATGAACTGGGGCGGACGATTGGCTTCCCCACGGCGAACTTGCCGTTAAAACGTTTAGTCGCTCCGGTAAAAGGAGTGTATGCGGTTGATGTTTATGGCTTGGGTCCAGAGCCATTGCCCGGTGTCGCCAATATTGGCACCCGGCCTACTGTTGCCGGCGTTCGCCAGCAACTAGAGGTTCATCTGCTTGATGTAACAATGGATCTTTATGGGCGTCATATTGATGTGGTGCTCCGCGCAAAACTGCGCAATGAACAGCGTTTTGCTTCGCTCGATGCCCTGAAGCAGCAAATCGCCAATGATGTGGTGACGGCCCGAACATTTTTCGGGCTAAAGACACCGGTTTAATATTTCTAGCCGAAACGGAACCGAGAATCTAATGAGTGACTACAAGAATACCCTGAATTTACCTGAAACAGGGTTCCCGATGCGCGGCGATCTGGCTAAGCGTGAACCTGACATGCTGAAACGTTGGTATGAGCAGGATCTGTACGGGATTGTTCGTACGGCCAAGAAAGGTAAAAAGACCTTTATTCTGCACGACGGCCCTCCTTATGCGAACGGCAACATTCACATTGGTCACTCTGTTAACAAAATTCTCAAAGATATTATTGTTAAATCGAAAGGAATGGCTGGCTACGACTCACCTTATATTCCAGGTTGGGACTGCCATGGACTGCCGATCGAGTTAAAAGTTGAGCAGCTAATTGGTAAGCCGGGCGAGAAAGTCAGTGCGGCAGAGTTCCGTGCTGCCTGCCGTAAATACGCCGCTGAACAGGTTGAAGGCCAGAAAGCGGACTTTATCCGCCTGGGCGTATTAGGCGATTGGGACCATCCTTATCTGACGATGGATTTCAAAACCGAAGCCAATATCATTCGTGCGTTAAGCAAGATCATTGATAACGGTCACCTGCACAAAGGCGCGAAGCCAGTGCATTGGTGTACTGATTGCGGCTCTTCATTGGCTGAAGCGGAAGTTGAATATTACGATAAAACTTCACCTTCTATTGATGTGCGCTTTAACGCCGTTGATGCTGCTGCAGTGAGCGCAAAATTTGGTGCAAGCCATGTTGCTGGTGAAAATAAGGCTAACGGCCCAATTTCACTGGTTATCTGGACCACCACCCCGTGGACCTTGCCAGCCAACCGCGCAATCTCACTGAATGCTGAGTACATCTATCAACTGGTGCAGGTTGACGGCGAATGCCTGATTCTGGCTGAAGACCTGGTTGAGAGCGTCATGAAGCGCGCCGGTATTGCTGAATGGACAGTGTTGGGAAGCTGTAAAGGCGCTGATCTCGAGCTGCTGCGCTTTAACCATCCATTTATGGGCTTTGATGTTCCAGCGATTTTAGGTGACCACGTGACACTGGATGCCGGTACTGGCGCAGTTCACACGGCACCAGGCCATGGCCCAGATGACTTTGTTATCGGTCAAAAATATGGTTTGGAAGTGGCGAACCCGGTTGGTCCGAACGGCTGCTATCTGGCGGGGACTTATCCAACGCTGGACGGCTTGTTTGTATTTAAAGCCAACGATGTGATCGTTGAGCTGTTGCGCGAAAAAGGCGCACTGCTGAAAGTTGAAAAACTGGTCCACAGCTACCCATGCTGCTGGCGTCACAAAACACCAATTATCTTCCGTGCTACACCACAATGGTTCATCAGCATGGATCAGAAAGGCTTGCGTAAGCAGTCACTGGAAGAGATCAAAGGCGTGCAATGGATCCCTGATTGGGGTCAGGCACGTATTGAAACCATGGTTGCTAATCGCCCAGACTGGTGTATTTCGCGCCAGCGCACTTGGGGCGTGCCGATGTCTCTGTTTGTGCACAAAGAGACCGAAGCGCTTCACCCGCGCAGCACTGAGCTGATGGAAGAAGTCGCCAAGCGTGTTGAGCAAGACGGTATTCAAGCATGGTGGGATCTGGATCCGGCTGAAATTTTAGGTACCGATGCTGCCGATTACGTCAAAGTGCCAGACACGCTAGACGTATGGTTCGATTCGGGTTCAACCCACTCTTCTGTGGTTGACGTGCGCCCAGAGTTTGGTGGTCATAGCCCAGACATGTATCTGGAAGGTTCTGACCAACACCGTGGCTGGTTTATGTCGTCACTGATGATTGCGACCGCGATGAAAGGCAAAGCGCCTTATCGCCAGGTGCTGACTCATGGCTTCACCGTTGATGGTCAGGGGCGTAAAATGTCCAAATCCATCGGTAACACTATCAGCCCGCAAGATGTGATGAACAAACTGGGTGGCGACATCCTGCGTCTGTGGGTGGCATCGACTGATTACACCGGCGAGATCGCTGTTTCTGACGAAATTCTGAAACGTTCTGCTGACTCCTATCGCCGTATTCGTAACACCGCGCGCTTCTTGCTGGCTAACCTGAATGGCTTCGATCCCGCGCAGCATCAGGTGAAACCTGAAGATATGGTTGTGGTCGATCGCTGGGCGGTGGGCCGTGCTCAAGCTGCTCAAGCCGAGATCATGGCCGCCTACGAAAATTACGATTTCCACTTGGTGGTGCAGCGGTTGATGCAGTTCTGTTCGGTTGAGATGGGCTCCTTCTATCTGGATATCATCAAAGATCGTCAGTACACCGCGAAAGGCGACAGCGTTGCCCGCCGTAGCTGCCAGACTGCACTATTCCATATTGCCGAAGCCTTGGTTCGCTGGATGGCACCAATCATGTCCTTCACCGCAGACGAGATCTGGAATCAATTGCCAGGTGAACGTCCGCAATACGTCTTCACTGAAGAGTGGTATGACGGTCTGTTCGGGTTGGCGGGCGATGAAAGCATGAACGATACTTTCTGGGCCGAGCTGCTGAAAGTGCGTGGCGAAGTGAACAAAGTGTTAGAGCAGGCACGTAGCGATAAACGTATCGGTGGTTCTCTGGAAGCCGCTGTGACCTTGTACGCAGAGCCTGAATTGGCTGCGCGTCTAAACAGCTTGCAGGACGAATTGCGCTTTGTGTTGCTGACCTCTGCCGCGAAAGTCGCAGATTATGCCGAAGCAGGGGATGATGCACTGCAAAGTGAGCTGATTGCAGGGCTGAAAATCACCTTTAATAAGGCTGACGGTGAGAAGTGTCCACGTTGCTGGCATTATACTCAAGACGTCGGTTTGGTAGCGGAACATGCTGAGCTATGCGGCCGCTGTGTCACTAACGTCGCCGGTGACGGTGAAGAGCGTAAGTTTGCCTAATGAGTAAGCCAATTTGTTCGACCGGATTGCGCTGGCTATGGCTAGCGGTACTGGTGGTGATTTTGGATCTTGGCAGCAAACAGTGGGTCATGACCCACTTTGCGCTGTATGAATCCATGCCACTGATTCCTTTTTTCAATATGACTTACGCACAGAATTATGGCGCGGCATTTAGCTTCCTGGCGGATAAAAGTGGCTGGCAGCGCTGGTTCTTTGCTGGAATAGCCATCGGTATCTCAGTTGTATTGATGGTGATGATGTATCGCTCAACAGCAAAACAACGTCTGATAAACTGTGCATACGCATTGATTATCGGTGGTGCACTCGGGAATTTATTTGACCGCTTAGTGCATGGCGCAGTAAACGATTTCATCGATTTTTACGTCAATAACTGGCACTTCCCGACGTTCAATCTGGCCGATGTCGCGATCTGTATCGGTGCTGCGTTAGTCATATTTGAAGGCTTCTTGAGTCCGGCTGATAAAACGGCAATTGATAAAGGTGAGTGATATGTCTGAGGGTATTCAAGGCGATCAAGTACAAGATAGCAGCGCCGTACTAGTGCACTTCACTCTGAAGCTGGAAGATGGCTCAACGGCTGAATCAACCCACATTCACGGGAAGCCAGCGCTGTTTCGTTTAGGTGATGACAGCCTTTCAGATGCATTGGAGCAGCAGTTGATTGGTTTGAAAGTGGGTGATAAGCACACTTTCACCTTACAACCTGAAGATGCATTTGGCTTGGAAAGTCCTGATCTGGTTCAGTATTTCACTCAGCGTGACTTTGCGCTAACCGGGGTGCCAGATGCTGGCACCATCATGCTGTTTACCGCTCGTGATGGCAGTGAAATGCCAGGTGTGGTGCGAGAGGTCGCAGAAGAGTCCATTACTGTTGATTTTAATCACCCGTTGGCAGGGCATGTCGTCAGCTTTGAAATTGAAGTGCTGGAGATTGACCCCCAACAGGAGGCTGTCCATGCAGATATTGCTGGCTAATCCACGCGGCTTTTGCGCTGGCGTTGATCGGGCTATCAGTATTGTTGAGCGCGCGATCGAGATGTATGGCGCGCCAATTTATGTGCGGCATGAAGTCGTCCATAACCGCTATGTGGTTGATAGCCTGCGTGAGCGCGGGGCTATCTTTATCGAAGAAATCTCTGAGGTGCCCGATGGCTCCATTCTGATTTTCTCGGCCCATGGCGTTTCGCAGGCCGTTCGCGCAGAAGCCCGTGAGCGCAAGCTGACGATGCTGTTTGATGCGACCTGCCCGTTGGTGACTAAAGTGCACATGGAAGTCGCGCGCGCCAGCCGTAAAGGTAAAGAAGCTATCCTGATCGGCCATGCAGGTCATCCGGAAGTCGAAGGGACGATGGGGCAATACAGCAACCCGAAAGGGGGGATGTATCTGGTTGAGTCACCCGACGATGTCTGGGCGCTGAATGTAAAAGACGAGAATAATCTGTGCTTTATGACGCAGACGACCTTGTCCGTGGATGATACTTCTGCGGTTATCGATGCTTTACATAAACGTTTTCCGAAGATTGTCGGCCCGCGCAAAGATGATATCTGCTATGCCACTACCAATCGGCAGGAAGCGGTGCGGAATTTAGCGAATGATGCCGATCTGGTGTTAGTCGTTGGCTCGAAAAACTCGTCTAACTCCAACCGTTTAGCCGAACTGGCGCAGCGGATGGGGAAACCAGCCTACCTGATTGATTCTGCGGCTGATATCCAAGAGCCATGGTTGCAGGGCGCGGCGCGGATTGGTGTGACGGCTGGCGCATCGGCACCGGATGTATTGGTGCAGCAAGTGATTGCACGCCTGCAAGCGCTTGGCGCGGGCGGGGCCGTTGAACTTAGTGGCCGTGAAGAGAGTATCGTCTTCGAAGTACCCAAAGAATTACGAGTTGATATTAAGCAGATTGATTGATCCTGCGTTTACTCTCTCAGGCATATTTTCGTTATCTGATATCAGGCAGCCCTTAGTGGCTGCTTTTTTTATCGGTAAAACGGTGCTTTTTCCATGATGGCGACCCATAACGGGTGGAACCAATGCCGGTAAATACAGGAAATTATTGCATCGTAACTGAATGAATATGCGGAGTAACCGTAAAATGGCAGATGAAGCACCATGGCCTCAGTGGGCGATGAATCGGGCGCTGCTGGTTTAAGGCTATTTAACGCTATTTAAGCCGTTAAGTGGTATCGCTGATAAAAACGAGCGTATATCATTTTTTTCTAATACAGATTAAATAGACTGGCAGAGTCCAAAGCGGGCGGCTAATCTGAACTCTTGTCAGGGTAGATGACACAAACATTAGGAGGAATCATGACCAATTCAACTATTCGTATCGCTGTTGTCGGCGCGGGTGGCCGTATGGGCCGACAACTTATTCAGGCAATTACCCAGACAGAGGGCGTTGTGCTGGGGGCGGCAGTTGAGCGCACAGGCTCCACTTTGGTGGGCAGTGACGCTGGCGAGTTGGCCGGAACGGGTTTGCTAGGCATTACTGTAAGTGATGATTTATCCAAGGTAATTGATCATTTTGATGTGTTGATCGATTTTACTCGCCCAGAGGGCACGCTGGAACATTTAGCCATTTGCCGTCAGCACCGCAAAGCGATGGTTATTGGCACCACGGGCTTTGATGATGCAGGTAAAGCGGCCATCAGTGCAGCAGCTGCTGATATTGGCATTGTGTTTGCGGCCAACTTCAGTGTTGGGGTGAATGTGGTACTTAAGTTGCTCGAAAAAGCCGCTAAAGTGATGGGCGACTACACCGATATCGAGATTATTGAAGCGCACCACCGACATAAAGTTGATGCGCCTTCAGGTACGGCGCTTGCCATGGGCGAAGCCATTGCCGATTCTTTGGGCTGGTCACTGAAAGATCATGCGGTATATAGCCGTGAAGGCCATACCGGTGAGCGTAAGCCCGGCACGATAGGCTTTGCGACGGTGCGCGCTGGCGATATTGTTGGCGAACATACCGCGATGTTTGCTGATATTGGTGAACGCGTTGAAATCACGCATAAAGCGACCAGTCGTATGACATTTGCCAATGGTGCCGTTAAGTCTGCTATTTGGGTGTCTGAGCATGATAATGGTCAGTTTGATATGCGAGATGTACTGAATTTGAACGAACTTTAAAGATGTAAAGCACAACCCGTGATGTGGTTGTTTTTATCATAATCATTTGATAATAGGGCAATATTTTATTGTCCTTTTTTATTTGTTTTGTTAAATAACAATGTTCACTTTGATTTTATTGTTTAGCATTCATTTTTATGTATTTATACACGATTTTTTATCTTTTTTATCCTCTTGCTAAGCGCTAACACTGATTTTCATCTCTCCAGACAGATATTTTCCAGTCACTTACCCTCGCAACCGTTTACTATGCTAAGTTAGCCTGTGCTTTTGTCGCTATAACCCGCTATTTTTTATGAGAACGGCAAAAAATAGAGAAAAAATGGCACTTTGGCTAGACAAGAGCGTCACTCATCATTAAAATGCGCCCAATTTGCCAAAAATTAGCTTTGAGGGCGGTTTTTGCATTGATTTAGATCGCTAGATATGAATTAATATGCAAATAATGTGACTGTTTATTCCTTGGAGGGTGTTTTGATTAAGTCAGCGCTATTGGTTCTCGAAGACGGAACCCAATTTCACGGTCGGGCCATCGGGGCAGAGGGTACGGCAGTGGGGGAAGTGGTCTTCAATACGTCGATGACCGGTTATCAAGAAATCCTCACTGATCCTTCCTACTCCCGCCAGATCGTTACTCTTACTTATCCTCATATCGGCAATGTCGGCACTAATGCCTCCGATGAAGAATCCTCCGCAGTACACGCCCAAGGTCTTGTTATTCGTGACCTGCCATTGATCGCCAGCAACTACCGCAGTGAAGAAGGCTTAGCTGAGTATCTCAAGCGTCACAACATTGTGGCGATTGCTGATATCGATACCCGCAAGCTGACGCGGTTGCTGCGTGAGAAAGGTGCACAAAACGGCTGCATTATTGTGGGTGACTTATCTGATGCCGCTTTGGCGTTGGAAAAAGCGAAAGCTTTCCCCGGTTTGAAAGGGATGGATTTGGCGAAAGAAGTGACCACCAAAGATAGCTATCAGTGGCTGCAAGGCAGCTGGACACTGGAAGATGATCTGCCTGCAGCGAAACAGCCAGAAGATTTGCCCTTCCATGTGGTGGCTTACGACTACGGCGTGAAACGCAACATCCTGCGTATGTTGGTGGATCGCGGTTGCCGCCTGACGGTTGTTCCGGCACAAACGCCTGCTGAAGACGTTCTGAAGCTCAATCCAGATGGCATCTTCTTGTCCAACGGCCCAGGGGACCCGGAGCCATGCGATTATGCAATCGCGGCGATTAAACGTTTCCTGGAAACCGATATCCCAGTGTTTGGTATCTGCTTAGGTCACCAATTACTGGCACTGGCCAGTGGTGCCAAAACAGTAAAAATGAAGTTTGGTCACCATGGTGGCAACCATCCAGTGAAAGATTTGGATGCAGATTGCGTGATGATCACTGCACAGAACCACGGTTTCGCAGTAGATGAAACCACATTGCCATCCAACCTGCGTAAGACACACCTTTCGCTATTTGATGGTTCTCTGCAAGGGATTCACCGCACCGATAAAGCAGCGTTCAGTTTCCAGGGTCACCCGGAGGCTAGTCCAGGGCCGCATGACGCCGCCCCGTTGTTTGATCACTTCATCGAGCTGATTGAAGCTTATCGCGCCACTGCCGCTAGCCATACCCATAAATAATCAGGAGCGATTACCATGCCAAAACGTACAGATATAAAAAGCATCCTGATTCTGGGCGCAGGCCCTATCGTTATCGGCCAGGCTTGTGAGTTTGACTACTCCGGCGCCCAGGCTTGTAAAGCGCTGCGTGAAGAGGGTTACCGCGTCATTTTGGTGAACTCCAACCCCGCGACCATCATGACTGACCCTGAGATGGCCGATGCGACCTATATCGAGCCGATCCACTGGGAAGTGGTGCGTAAGATCATCGAAAAAGAGCGCCCAGACGCTGTTTTGCCAACCATGGGTGGCCAAACCGCACTGAACTGCGCGCTGGAACTCGAACGCCAAGGTGTTCTGGCTGAATTTGGCGTCACCATGATTGGTGCCACCGCTGATGCCATTGATAAAGCAGAAGACCGTCGTCGCTTTGATATCGCGATGAAGAAAATTGGTCTGGATACCGCCCGCTCCGGTATTGCCCATAACATGGAAGAAGCGCTGGCCGTCGCGGCTGATGTGGGCTTCCCTTGTATTATCCGCCCCTCCTTTACCATGGGTGGCACGGGTGGCGGTATCGCCTATAACCGCGAAGAGTTTGAAGAGATTTGCGAGCGCGGTCTGGATCTGTCGCCAACCAAAGAGTTACTGATCGATGAGTCACTGATTGGCTGGAAAGAGTATGAGATGGAAGTTGTGCGCGACAAAAACGACAACTGCATCATCGTCTGTGCCATCGAAAACTTCGATGCGATGGGTATCCATACCGGCGACTCTATCACCGTTGCACCCGCCCAAACACTGACCGATAAAGAGTATCAAATCATGCGTAATGCCTCGATGGCAGTACTGCGTGAAATCGGCGTAGAAACCGGTGGTTCTAACGTACAGTTCTCGGTTAACCCGAAGAATGGCCGTTTGATTGTGATTGAAATGAACCCACGTGTCTCTCGCTCCTCCGCGCTGGCCTCGAAAGCAACGGGTTTCCCGATTGCCAAGATTGCCGCCAAGCTGGCAGTGGGTTATACCTTGGATGAGTTGATGAATGACATCACTGGCGGCCGCACTCCAGCCTCCTTCGAACCATCCATTGACTACGTTGTGACCAAGATCCCTCGCTTTAACTTCGAAAAGTTTGCCGGTGCGAATGACCGTCTGACTACGCAGATGAAATCTGTCGGCGAAGTGATGGCGATTGGCCGCACTTTGCAGGAATCAATGCAAAAAGCACTGCGCGGTTTGGAAGTGGGTGCGACCGGTTTTGATCCGAAAGTGAGTTTGGATGATCCCGAAGCGCTGACTAAAATTCGTCGTGAATTGAAAGAAGCAGGTTCTGACCGTATTTGGTATATCGCGGATGCCTTCCGTGCTGGCATGTCGGTTGATGGTGTTTTCAACCTGACCAACGTCGATCGCTGGTTCTTGGTGCAGATTGAAGAGCTGGTTCGCCTGGAAGAGAACGTGGCGGAGTGCGGTATCAACGGCCTGAATGCTGAGTTTATGCGCCAACTGAAACGCAAAGGCTTTGCCGATGCTCGTCTGGCGAAATTGGTCGGCGCGGCAGAAAGCGAAGTGCGTAAACTGCGCTACAAACATGGCCTGCATCCAGTTTACAAGCGGGTCGACACCTGTGCGGCGGAATTCTCTACTGACACCGCCTACATGTACTCGACCTACGAGGAAGAGTGTGAATCCAATCCAACCAGCGATCGCCCGAAAGTGATGGTGCTGGGTGGTGGTCCGAACCGTATCGGCCAAGGGATTGAGTTCGATTATTGCTGCGTACACGCCTCACTGGCGCTACGTGAAGATGGTTACGAAACCATCATGGTGAACTGTAACCCAGAAACGGTTTCAACCGACTACGACACCTCTGATCGTCTCTACTTTGAGTCAGTGACGCTGGAAGATGTGCTAGAAATCGTGCGTATCGAGAAGCCGCAGGGCGTCATCGTGCAGTACGGTGGTCAGACGCCATTGAAATTGGCCCGTGAATTGGAAGCGGCTGGTGTGCCAGTGATTGGGACTAGCCCTGATGCTATCGACCGTGCTGAAGACCGCGAACGTTTCCAACAGGCGGTCAATCGTCTGGGCCTGAAACAGCCGGCAAACGCCACTGTTGCTACCATCGAACAAGCAGTAGAGAAAGCGACTGGTCTGGGTTATCCGCTGGTAGTTCGCCCATCTTATGTCTTGGGTGGCCGCGCAATGGAGATCGTTTATGACGAAGTTGACCTGCGTCGTTACTTCCAAAATGCGGTGAGTGTCTCGAATGATGCGCCCGTGTTGCTGGACCGTTTCCTTGATGATGCGGTTGAAGTGGATGTAGATGCCATTTGTGACGGCGAGCGTGTGCTCATCGGCGGCATTATGGAGCACATCGAGCAAGCAGGGGTTCACTCCGGTGACTCAGCTTGTTCTTTGCCTGCCTACACCCTGAGTAAAGAGATTCAGGATGTGATGCGCCAGCAAGTCGAAAAACTGGCCTTCGAGTTGTGTGTTCGTGGCCTGATGAACGTGCAGTTCGCGGTCAAGAACAACGAAGTTTACCTGATTGAAGTTAACCCTCGTGCAGCTCGGACCGTGCCATTCGTCTCTAAAGCGACCGGTATGCCACTGGCAAAAATTGCCGCGCGCGTGATGGTGGGTCAGTCACTGGCTGAGCAAGGTATCACCGAAGAGATTATTCCGCCTTATTACTCGGTAAAAGAAGTGGTCTTACCGTTTAATAAATTCCCTGGTGTTGACCCGATTTTAGGGCCAGAAATGCGCTCTACCGGTGAAGTCATGGGGGTTGGCCGTACCTTCGCAGAAGCTTTCTCTAAAGCGATGCTGGGCAGTCAATCAGGGATGAAAAAGAGTGGTCGTGCGCTGTTATCGGTTCGTGAGGGCGATAAACATCGGGTGGTTGATCTGGCCGCGAAGCTGCTGAAACAGGGCTTTGAACTGGATGCGACTCACGGTACTGCGGTGGTGTTAGGCGAAGCAGGGATAAATCCACGCTTGGTCAACAAGGTGCATGAAGGCCGTCCACACATTCAGGACCGTATTAAGAATGGCGAGTACACCTATATCGTGAATACCACGGCAGGGCGTCAGGCGATTGAAGACTCCAAACTGATCCGCCGCAGTGCTTTGCAATATAAGGTGCACTACGACACCACCTTGAATGGCGGTTTCGCCACGGCTATGGCCTTAAATGCGGACCCAACCGAGCAAGTGATTTCTGTGCAAGAGATGCACGCCAAGATTAAGAATATGAAAGGCTAATTTTGGTGGTCATCGAGAATCAATAAAGCAGCGGGGCGATGGAGACATCGCCCTTTTTCATGCTGAGAGATTATAAAATCGTGGGTTTTAGCCTGATAAGCAGTATTTGTTATAAACAGAAGTATTATTCATAAACGATAGTATTGTTCATAAACAACATTGATCTTCACCAATGTTAACCCCCGCTATATTCCATATTGTGGATAGTTAACGGCTAACGGCCGGTTCAGCTAACTTAACGCCACTTTGATACCCAGGCCGATCAACAGGCCACCTAGCAATTTATCGACCACTTTTTGCGCTTTTGCCAAACCACGACGCACTGGCGCACTTTGAATCAGAATCACCAGTAGAGGCCACCAGATCACGGCCAGTACCCAGATGATTGAGGCGTACCACAATTTTTCACCCACGCCAGAGTTGATCTGCAATATTTGAGTGAAAACAGCGAGGAAGAACAGCGTTGCTTTTGGATTCAATAAGTTGCAAAGGTATCCCTGTAAGAATGCGGCTTTAAGCGAGATAGGGGACTGTGTCGCGTTATCGATACTGAGCTTACTTTCTCCCCGCGACAGTAGGGCTTGGATACCAATCCAAATCAGATAACAGGCGCCGGCATATTTCAGCAGATTGAATAGCCAAGGGGTGGTGGTGATAACCACAGCCAGACCCGCCACGCAGTAAGACATATGTGTCGCGACGCCCAAAATAACGCCGAGTGCCGTCATCATGGCGGCGGGGCGGCGATAGCGGGCGGCATTTTTAATCACCAGAAAAAAATCAGGGCCAGGGGAGAGCATCCCTAAAGTAGCAATAGTTGCGACGAATAACGACGTTTCAAACATAAGAATTACCGAGTAAGAGTGATGCGTTCTGGCGATAATAGCGCCACTGGGTTTTCCTTGCATTATCCTTATTGGTTATCTGTGATGGTTTGATTGCCGGCAGTGATGATATTGAGCATTTTTCTTTTACTCTTTTGACGGATAGCGATGCACGAATATGAGCCTGGAGCATGTAATAAGCAGTGAGGTGCCGCATCAGCAGCAGCGGGAGATTACACGATTGTGCATCAAATGCGCGTTGCTACTATTGCAACATGGCGCAGAAAGTATGCTGGTTGAGCAGCTATCGGCCCGCTTGGGTATGGCGTTGGGAATGGACAGTGTCGAAAGCTCCATCTCAGCCAATGCGGTTGTTTTGACCACCATTAGCCAAGGTAATTGTCTGACGTCTACCCGCAAAAATACTGATCGTGGTATCAATATGCAGGTCGTCACCGAGGTCCAGCATATTGTCATTTTGGTGGAGCACCATTTGCTGGATGCGAAGGGGGTAGACAAGCGTTTTGAGAATATCAAACCGCTACGTTATCCACGCTGGCTGGTGGTGGTGATGGTTGCGCTGTCTTGTGGCTGCTTCAGTAAACTCAATGGCGGCGGTTGGGATGCTTTTTCCATTACCTTTATTGCCAGTGGGTTGGCGATGTTTGTGCGCCAAAGCCTGACGGCTCGCCATATGAATCCACTGATTAATTTCTGCATCACGGCATTTGTCGCGACATCGGCATCTGGCTTATTGATGCGGCTACCCTTTTTCCATGAGGCATCCAGTGTGGCGATGGCCGCCAGTGTATTGCTACTGGTGCCCGGCTTCCCACTGATTAATGCTGTCGCTGATATGTTCAAAGGGCATGTTAATACTGGGTTGGCCCGTTGGGCGATGGCGAGTTTGCTCACTCTATCCACCTGTATTGGGGTGATATTTGCGATGGCACTTTGGGGATTGCGGGGGTGGTCGTGAGTTTACTCTGGGCGTTACTACAAGATATGGTGCTGGCCGCTATTCCGGCATTGGGTTTTGCGATGGTGTTTAATGTGCCTGTTCGTGCATTGCGCTATTGCGCACTACTGGGGGCGATTGGTCACGGTTCGCGCATGTTGATGGTTCATTTTGGCATGAATATCGAGCTGGCTTCGTTACTGGCCTCGATTATGATTGGGGTGATTGGGATTAACTGGTCGCGCTGGCTGCTGGCGCATCCTAAAGTTTTCACCGTTGCCGCGGTGATCCCAATGTTCCCCGGAATCTCTGCTTATACCGCGATGATATCGGTGGTGGAGATTTCTCATATGGGTTACACCGAGGCATTGATGTCCACTATGGTGACTAATTTCTTGAAAGCCTCATTTATTGTTGGTGCGTTGTCGATTGGTTTATCTTTGCCTGGATTATGGCTATATCGCAAACGTCCTGGTGTATAAGGCTTTTTTTGTTCTCTGTTTTGGTATCGGGCTAAGACCTATCTCATATGTGTGATTAGCCTGCTTATCGCTATCGACGCTGGTTTCGGCTTTACGTATAGTGTGAGCAATTTTTCGGTACTGGCTCTTGCAGCCTACAGGGTTTAACAATGATTATCAGCCTGATCGCTGCACTGGCAGCGGATCGCGTTATTGGTATGGAAAACGCCATGCCATGGCACTTACCTGCGGATTTAGCGTGGTTCAAACGTAACACGCTAAATAAGCCAGTTATTATGGGCCGTAAGACTTTCGAATCTATTGGTCGCCCTTTGCCGGGGCGCTTGAATATTGTTATCAGTAGCCAACCCGGCACTGATGACCGCGTGACTTGGGCAACCTCTATTGACGACGCGCTTTCTCTCGCTGGTGATGCAGAAGAAGTGATGGTCATGGGCGGTGGCCGAGTCTATAGCCAGTTTTTAGACCGTGCGAACCGCATGTATCTAACCCATATCGATGCTGAAGTCGGTGGCGACACCCATTTCCCTGACTACGAGCCAGATGAGTGGGAAAGCACATTCAGCGAGTTCCATGATGCAGATGAAGCCAACTCTCACAGCTATTGCTTCGAGATTCTGGATCGTCGCTAAAAGCTATTGATCACTATTTATACTTTGCAGAAAAAAGCCCATTAATAATGGGCCTTTTAATATGTATCGATATTATAAGTAGTTTGGCGGGTCTTCCGATGCAGCGGCGGAGTTATCAACGTTATCGGTTTCGGCTTCAACTTTGAATGCATGTTGAGTGAAATAGCGTTTATCTTCCCAACGGAGCATGGTTAAGTCACCGCCCCAGCAACAACCCGTATCAAGCCCATAAATACCTTCCGGAACACCTTTACCTTCCAGTGATGCCCAGTGACCAAAAATAATCGAATATTCAGGATCAACAAGTCTTGGCAGTTCGAACCAAGGTTTAAGTGGGGCAGGGGCATTATCTGGCGTATCTTTGCAGATCATATCCAACTGCCCATTAGGGAAGCAGAAACGCATACGGGTCAGTGCATTGGTGCTAAAGCGCAAGCGCGCCAGCCCAGTCAATTCGGGTGACCAGTTGTTCGGCATATCGCCGTACATTGCATCAAGGAATAGTGGATAGCTGTCACTGCTTAAGACTGATTCGACTTCACGAGCACACATCTTGGCGGTTTCGATATCCCATTGTGGTGTGATCCCCGCGTGGGCCATGATCAATTTTAGCTCGTCATCAACCTGTAAAACCGGCTGGCGACGTAGCCAATTAATCAATTCGTCAGCATCAGGTGCTTCTAGCAGCGGCGTGATTCGATCTTTAGGTTTATTGCGGCTGATGCCCGCAAAAACGGCCAGTAAATGCAGATCATGGTTACCCAGAACCATGCGAACGGCTGGTCCTAATGAGCGAACATAACGTAAAACATCCAGTGAAGCTGGGCCACGGGCGACTAAATCACCGGTTAGCCACAAAGTATCCTGCTGCGGATCGAAGTTGACCTGCGCCAATAGCGCAAGCAACTCATCAAGACAGCCATGAACATCGCCAATAAGATAAGTAGACATAGTTGAGGTCAGGATTAATGGATCAGTGCTGGGATCGCTAAGCGGAACACCGGAATTGCAGTACGGAAAGCCTGACCAAGGTGGTCAACCATCTCATAGTGCCCTTCCATGGTACCCAGCGGGGTTTCTAAAACAGCGCCGCTGGTATATTGAAACTCATTACCTGGCAGGATCAGCGGCTGTTCACCGATGACCCCTTCACCCTGAACTTCAGTCTGCCGGCCATTACTATTAGTGATTAACCAATAGCGGCCCATTAGTTGCACATTTGAACGACCTAAATTACGAATTGTCACGGTATAGGCAAAGACGAAACGTTCTTCATCAGGTATCGATTGGGTTTCCACATAGATACTTTGCACCTGTACACAAACGCGAGGCTGTTCAATCATGATGTGCTCCTGCTTATTCTTGCGGTGTCGATTGGGCTGAAAGCCAGTTCGCCAGCTTGCAGTACTGTGCTACCGAAATGTTCTCTGCCCGCAATATCGGGTCAATGCCTAATTCGATTAACTGCTCAGCAGTGAATAGATCACCTAAGCTGTTACGCACCGTTTTTCTGCGTTGGTTGAATGCTTGCGTGGTAATACGGGTAAGCATACGCACATCACCCACCGGGTTTGGCATGTTTACATGTGGAATCAAGCGCACCACGGCCGAATCAACTTTCGGGGCTGGAGTAAATGCAGTTGGCGGTACTTCCAACACGGGGATAACGTTGCAATAGTATTGCGCCATTACGGTCAAACGGCCATAAGCTTTACTGTTAGGCCCTGCAACCAAGCGGTTAACGACCTCTTTTTGTAACATGAAATGCATGTCACGAATAGCATTAGTATAGCTGAAAAGATGGAACATCAGCGGGGTGGAGATGTTGTATGGCAAGTTACCAAACACCCGCAATGGCTGCCCAGCAAGCTCTGCCAATTCAGCGAAATTAACCTTCATCGCATCTTGTTGATGGATGGTGAGCTTGTCTTTCAACTGAGGATGGCTAGCCAGTCGAGCGGCTAAATCACGATCCAGCTCGATCACCGTCATACGATCCATCCGTGCTGCGACTGGCTCGGTTAGTGCACCTAAACCGGGGCCGATCTCAACCACCGCTTCACCGGGAACGGGGTGGATAGCAGAGACAATGCTGTCGATGACAAACTGATCGTTTAAAAAGTTTTGTCCAAAGCGTTTGCGGGCAAAATGCCCTTGGTGGACTCTATTATTCATTGCTGTTATTTATCATTTTAATGGCTAAGTTTAATGCCGTAATGAAACTGCCGACATCGGCAGATCCAGTTGCGGCGAGTTCTAAAGCGGTACCGTGATCCACCGAGGTACGGATAAAAGGCAAACCGAGAGTGATATTGACGGCGCGGCCAAATCCTTGATATTTAAGCACCGGTAGCCCCTGATCATGGTACATCGCGAGCACTGCATCGGCGTGTTGCAGATATTTGGGCTGAAATAGAGTATCTGCGGGGAGAGGGCCGATAAGGTTTATCCCCTGCTGACGTAATGCATTCAGCGCAGGAATAATAGTATCGATCTCTTCATGGCCCATGTGACCCCCTTCACCCGCATGAGGATTAAGCCCACAGACATAAATCTGTGGCTGCTTAATGCCAAATTTGGTTTTCAGGTCATGATCAAGAATAGTGATGACTTCGTGCAGGCTGGCCTGAGTGATGGCTCCAGGTACGGCCAACAAAGGTAGATGAGTGGTTGCCAGAGCAACTCGTAGCTCTTCTGTTGCCAGCATCATCACCACCCGCGGGCAGAGGCTGCGGTCAGCAAAGAACTCGGTATGCCCGATAAAAGGGATACCGGCGTCATTGATAATGCTTTTTTGTACCGGGCCTGTCACCAGTGCGGCAAATTCGCCGCTTATCGCGCCATCACAGGCTTTTGCCAAGGTTTCCACAACATAGTGGCTGTTATTGACATCAAGCTGACCTGGTGTCACTTCGGCCGCTGTTTTCACGGGCAAAATAGTGAGAGTACCCGCTTGTTGTGCCTGCGCTGGCTGACCGTGCTGATACTCACGTAGCTGCAAAGGCAAATTTAGCTGGCTGGCACGTGCAAGTAGCAAGGCCGGATCAGCGCACACCACTAACTCAACAGGCCAATCCTGTTGAGCCAGGGCGACGACTAAATCCGGCCCAACCCCGGCAGGCTCGCCGGGGGTAATGACAATACGATTATTGTGGTTGTGCATTACTACCATCAAGAATTTTTACGTAAGCAGCAGCACGCTGCTCTTGCATCCAGGTTTGCGCTTCTTCAGCGAACTTACGGCTAAAGAGCATACGATACGCACGATCTTTCTGCGCGGCATCAGTTTTATCGACCTGACGGGTATCGACAACCTGAATTAAGTGCCAGCCGAAAGAGGAGTGAACCGGTGCGCTGATTTCGCCTTTTTGCAGTTTCATCAATGCATCACGGAACGCAGGATCATAAATGTCTGGTGATGCCCAACCCAGGTCACCCCCTTGCACCGCAGAACCTGGGTCCTGAGAGATCTCTTTGGCAATATTGGCGAAGGTTGTTTTTCCGCTTTTAATGTCAGCCGCTGCAGCGGTTAACTTAGCGCGCGCCTGATCGTCAGTCATGACGGGTGAGGGTTTAAGCAAGATGTGACGCGCGTGAACTTCAGTCACGGAAACCGTTTTATCTGCACCGCGGATATCATTCACTTTCAGGATATGGAAGCCAACACCAGAGCGGATAGGGCCAACCACATCACCCTTGTTTGCAGATTGCAATCTTTCAGCAAACAGTGAAGGCAGTTCCTGCAATTTACCCCAGCCCATCTGGCCGCCTTTCAGCGCTTGAGAGTCAGCGGAGTTGGCGATAGCCAATTTACCAAAATCAGCGCCACCTTTAATGTCGGATACCAATTTGTTCGCTAATTCTTCTGCCTGATCAACTTGCTGCTGAGATGGATTCTCTGGCAGCGGGATCAAAATGTGGCTGAGGTTTAGCTCGGCATCACCACTGGTTTGGTTACCAATCTGTTTGGCCAGCGATTCAACTTCCTGCGGCAGGATGGTGATCCGGCGGCGCACTTCGTTGTTACGCACTTCGGAAGTCAGCATCTCTTTGCGGATCTGCTCGCGGTAAGTGTCGTAATTCAGACCATCTGCCGCTAAGCGACTGCGCATTTGGGCAGGTGTCATGCGGTTTTGTGCCGCAATATCCGCAATGGCTTTGTCTAGCGCTTCGTCACTGACGGTAATGCCCATTTTATTAGCCATCTGCAACTGGATACTATCCATAATCAGACGTTCAAGAATCTGATGGCGCAGCGTTGCATCGTCCGGAACCTGTTGCCCGGCCTGCTGTGCATTCAGCTTCACTGACTGTAACAGGCCATCGACGTCACTTTGCAGAACGACGCCGTTATTGACCACGGCGGCAACTTTATTAATTTCTTGTGGTGCTGCGAACGCGGTATTGGCACAGACAACCAATCCGAGAATAAGCGTTCTCCAGTTCTTCATACCTTTTCCATTTATGTAATCCGCTTTTGCGGGTTAAAATTCACTGTATTCAGTGTGTTACACAGTATCAGAATGCACTTTGATAAGGCAGAATACCTGAGCGCAGCATTTGTGCAGTCCCCAGGCTATGGTCACTACTCAGACCCCGTAACTCGATGTTAAAACTGATTGTGTTATCGTATTTACTGGCTTCATTTTGTGAGTTCCAGCCAGTGATTTTACGCTCATAACCCAAGTTTATCGCCCAACAACAGGTGTTGTATTGTACGCCAAGGAGCTGGCTGGCGGGCTGATTGGCTTTGGTATCGTAGTAATAAGATCCTACCAACGCCCAGCGGTCGGCAATTGGCCAACTGGCAGTAGCACCAACCTGAGATATACCCTGCTGATAACCGGGACTTTTCACGTTAGATACTGCTGCCTGAATATATTCAGGGCTGGCATAGCGATAATTCAATTGAATCATACGCTCTGAGTCCTTCCTATACTCCATTACCGCGTTACCTAGGGTTAAATTCCCTAAACGAGTATCATACTGCGCACCACCTTTCAGACCAAACTGATCGCTGATTCGCCAGAATGTGTCGCCAGCCCAAACAAGGCTACCGGTATCATCACTGTTATCAATCGTTTCGCTATTACCTGTACGCGAACGGCTGAAGTAATAGATTTGACCCACAGAAGCATTAAAACGTTCAACCAGTGCATCATCATATATGCGGGTGGTTAAACCGGTGGAGACCTGATTCGCAGACGCGATGCGGTCTAGTCCACTATAGGTACGGTCACGGAACAGGCCAGAGTAGTCCGACTGCATCAACGTGGTGTCGTAAATATAGATATCATCCTGATTCCGGTAAGGAACGTAGAGATATTGTACGCGCGGTTCTAGCGTTTGGGTGAAGCCTTCGCTCCAATCCATTGGCCGATCAAATACTACTTTGCCATCAACTTTAAATTGCGGCATCACTCGATTTACCGAGTCTTTTAGATCAGGGGCCGTTTCAGCGTTATTCGCACGGGAATAATAGCTGGCGAAACCCGTCGGGATATCTTGCTGGTAATGGGTCGCCAATAATTTGGCTTCGGTATTCAAGCTACCCCAGCCATTGGACAGTGGCAGGTTAATTGAAGGTTCAATATGGAAACGGCTGGCTTCCGGATTCTCTGGGTTAACACTGGTGAATTTGGCGGCTTGACCATAGACATGCAGGTCAAACGGGCCGACATCATTTTTGTAGTAGTTCATATCCAGCTGTGGCTGGGCGCGGTAAGCATTGCTATTACCGGCGTCAGTGAACACCTGGAACTGTTTGGAGGCCAAGGTGGCATCCCAGTTCTGGTCGGCATAGCCAACGCTGAATATTTGCGTGGCATAGCCATCCGTGGTCGAACCATATCGCGACGTTAAATCGGTGAAGTAATCCGGATCACTCACGCGGGTATAGTTGACGTTGAAACGCCAGACTTTATCCATCACACCGGAATGGCCCCAGTAGTATAACCAGCGCGTGGAATCGTTATCAGTACCATCAGTGCCATGATATAAACGGTCACTCGGCAACCAATCTAACGCCATGGTACCTGAGCCAGGTGCCAGCAAGTAGCGGAACTCATTTTGCCACTGCAACCCACGCCGCTCCATATAGTGCGGGGTAATGGTTGCATCGAAGTTAGGCGCAATATTCCAGTAGTACGGCAGCATAAATTCGAGGCCGTTGTTACTGGTGTATTTAGCGTTAGGGATCAGAAAACCTGAACGACGTTTGTCGCCGATCGGCAACTGCATGTACGGGCTGTAGAACACCGGTACTTTGCCAATTTTAAAACGGGCATTCCAGATTTCGGCCACTTCTTCTTCGCGGTCATGTATGACTTCTGAACCCACGACGCTCCAGCTATTATCACCCGGCAGGCAGGAGGTAAAAGTCCCGTTTTCCAGAATGGTATAGCGATTCTGACCACGTAATTTCATCAAATCTGCATCACCACGCCCCTGACGACCCACCATCTGATATTTACCTTTATCCATATCAGTGTCTTTGGTATTCAGGTTTGACCAGCCTTTCGGGCCTTTTAGCTTGATTTGCGGATCGTCATAATTAACATCGCCAGTGGCGGTGACAGTACGCACCGGGATAGCTTCACCGGTTTTTTGTACTTGTGTCAGCTCAACCTGATTGGCGGTTAGCGTGCTATTACCTTGCTGGACAACAACATTGCCAGTGAACAGCGCGCTATCCGGGTAATTAGCTTCGGTTTTATCCGCATTAATGCGGACCGGGAGCTGATTCGGATCGCCCGTGACCAATGGCTGATCATAGGTAGGTACACCGAGCATACATTGCTCAGCAAGGTCAGCCAGCGATTGCTGGCTATATAGTGCCGTCCATATCAATGTGGCCAGCAGTGTTGGGAATCTTTTTTTCATACGCGGTTTTGGTGTTCCGTCATCGGGGGGCATCATGCCGGCAAACGGTCTGAGACTATATTACTCATCACAGTTGCGCTAGTGTTAAATCCGGCCGCTTACACGTCTCGCTGTTAGGCGCTGAGCTGAATGCCGAGTATGATAATGCAAATTTTGACTGACGGCATGATGAATTGAGGAGTATATGCAGTATTGGGGAAAACTGCTCGGTCTGGTACTGGGTTTAATGTCAGGTACTGGTTTCTGGGGTGTGGTACTGGGGTTGCTTGTCGGCCATATGGTAGACAGGGTGCGAAGCACGAAGCGCCGCGGCTATTTTGCCGATCAACAAACACGACAATTAATTTTTTTCCGCGCCACTTTTCAGGTTATGGGACATTTGACCAAGGCCAAAGGGCGAGTGACGGAGGTTGATATTCAGCTTGCCAGTCAATTGATGGATAGAATGCAATTGCATGGCGAGGCCCGAGCAGCGGCGCAGCAAGCCTTCCGTGAGGGGAAAGAGAGTGGATTCCCGTTGCGTGAAAGATTGCAGGAGTTACGTGGCGTATGCTTTGGTCGCTTTGATTTAATTCGGATGTTTCTGGAAATTCAGTTGCAGGCCGCTTTTGCCGATGGTTCATTGCATCCGAATGAGCGGCAGGTGCTGTATGTCATCGCTGAAGAACTGGGGATCTCCCGTGGTCAGTTTGATCAGTTCCTGAGCATGATTGAGGGTGGTCGCCAGTTTGGTGGACACGGCGGATGGCAGGGTCAGCAGGGGGGATACTCTCAAGGTGGCTACCAGCAAGCGTCGAATGGCCCAACACTGGAAGATGCCTGTAAAGTGCTGGGGGTGAGTAGCACTGACGACAGTGTGGTCATCAAACGTGCTTACCGCAAGTTAATGGGGGAGCATCATCCAGATAAATTGGTGGCGAAAGGTTTGCCGCCAGAAATGATGGAGATGGCAAAACAAAAAGCCCAAGAAATTCAAGCTGCGTATGATTTGATTAAGCGCGAGAAGGGATTTAAGTAAGCTTGGCTGATTTCATCTAAAAGATGCCTGTTTTCAGGCATCTGAGCTTATTGACAAAGTGCCAGAGGCGGAGAGAACAGGCAGATCGTAAAGACGCCGTAAAATCATCCCTGATGGCTCGAGCCGCGCCCTCCCTGGCGCGGACGCTTTACTCTTCCGCCGGTCCTCACCGTTCCCGAGCGAGTCATCGGGGTTTGTCAACGGTCTGAGATGCCTATTTTCAGGCATCTTTCTCTCCAGGTAATGATTTAAAAGCACATTAGAATATTTACAATTGAGTTATTATCGCTGGGCTGAGAATCAGTATGGGTTCCGCAATATCAAGCCAATTGACATTTATCATGCCATCTTGTGGGGTATAAAAGGTTGCCATTGCCGTAGGCAATGAATTTTGAGCTTCTGAATCAGCTGAACAAACACTATTATCTGCTGTTATTAGCGCAGGGACATATTGGTGATGTGCTTCTTTAATATTATCAAAACTGACCTTGGAATCATTTAGCCCCGCTTTATTTTTCTGCTGTGGGACATAAGCGCCAAGCTTGCTATAAAACGTTTTTGAATCCAAAGCCCCAAAAGATACGTCACGTTGATATATTATATCATCATCAATAGAAATTTTAATTAAGGGGTGATCGCGATGCATAATTATCTCAATGGTGAGGTGGTAATATTCATCTAACCCGATTCTCTTTAACGATTTCTCCTCATGATTATAAGATTTATCACCCAGCTTCGTAGAGTCATAATCAGGATTAACGGTGTTTACTGCCGCGACTAGCATGCCATCTTGTTGGATATGTAGCGAGAATGGGGGGCGGTCAGCACCCCATGTTTTCATACTGCCACCCAGTTCTCTCACTTGGAATAGAACGAGATCTTTATGTATTGATTTTGCTTTAAAATCAAATTCATATATTGATTCTGCTGCAACTGTAATGGGTTTGAAGTTAGAGATCTCCGCACGATAGTTACCCTGTTCTTTGGGTAAGTAAAACGTGATGTCATTATCACCTGATTCGTGCTTTGGCTGGATAGTGATATGTTGTGATTCTAGTGCTTTGGTACTTTCTTTGGTTCTTTCCGTGCTGGTTGTGGTTCTTTTGGGATGCCAGTTTTGTGTATTAGTGTTCATGCTGACCGAATATCCCGATAATGCCTTTACATTACTTTGATCAAATCTATGTATATGGCTTCTGATTTTTTCTCCTTTAAGGAGGACGTTTTTTTCAGGGTTTTCAGTACAGGCTGTTGCAGTAGACATAATAATATTCCTTCATTTCATCAGTGTTCGATGGAATATTATTACTCGGCTTACTATCTCATTATTGTTTTATGTTCTTAAATATATTATTTCTAATGGTTAACGTCATATTTAAAAGCCATAAGCACAATTAAAAAGAAATATCCTAAAAACTAATAAATATCAAAACTCTGCTTCACATTTAAAATGCATCACCGTGCCAAACTCTGGGTGAGTAATACATAATTCCTGTGCATGTAACTGCAACCGAGGTGCCATTGCTTTGGCTTCAGGATGGGCATAGAAGCCATCGCCGAGGATCGGATGACCTATCGCCAGCATATGGACCCGTAACTGATGTGAGCGACCTGTGATGGGGGATAACTTCATTCGAGTGCTGCCATCCGGGTCCCGCGATAGCACCAGATACTCAGTTTGTGCTGACTTCCCAGTTTCATAGCAGACTTTCTGTTTTGGCCGATTTGGCCAATCGCAGATTAAAGGTAAGTCAATTAGGCCCTCATCTTGTGCCAGATGGCCCCATACTCGAGCGATATACGTTTTTTTCGGCTCACGCTCACGAAATTGGCGCTTAAGTTCGCGCTCAGCGGCCTTGGTCAACGCCACAATAATCACACCACTGGTTGCCATATCTAGCCGATGAACAGATTCAGCCGTCGGATAATCGGCCTGAATACGGGTCATGACACTGTCTTTATTCTCTGGCGCGCGACCGGGTACGGAGAGCAATCCGCTCGGTTTGTTGACCACCATAATGTGCTCATCTTGATACAGGATATGCAGCCAAGGATCACGTGGGGGATTATAGGGTTCCATTTTTTATTCCAAAAAAATTCCAGAAAGTCATTAATGGGGGATCCGTAGAGCAAAACCCCGCTGGAGGAAAACCGGGCGTCCGATCCCGGTTCTCACTCTTGGGATTACTGGTGAGTGACCACCACCAAGCGAATCGCGTCTAAACGCCAGCCCGCTTGATTTAGACTTTCCAGTACCAATTTACGGTTATGTTCCAGTGCTTCCAGCTCATCATCACGAATATTGGGGTTAACCGCTTTCAGGGCTTCCAAACGTGCCAGTTCAGCACTCAACTTATCGTCAGCTTCGTGCTTAGCGGCATCAATTAACAGCTGTGCTTGCTCTGCAACCAGTACCTCTGCCTGCTGCAACATGGTGTGAACCTCTTGCTGCACCGCATTGACCAGCTTGCTGGAGGTGTGGCGGTTAACTGCATTCAACTGGCGGTTAAAGGTTTCGAATTCAACCTGTGCCGCCAGATTGGTGCCGTTACGATCCATCAGCATCCGCACCGGAGTCGGTGGCAAGAAACGAGTCAGTTGCAGGTGTTTCGGCGCTTGCGCTTCGACCACATAAACCAACTCAGCTAGCAAGGTGCCAACAGGCAATGCTTTGTTTTTCAACAAAGAAACGGCGCAGCTGCCGGTGTCGCCAGACAGAATCAGATCCAGACCATTGCGGATGATCGGATGTTCCCAACTGACAAACTGAGCATCTTCTCGCGACAGTGCTTGTTCGCGATCAAAGGTGACGGTACAACCATCTTGCGGCAGCCCAGGGAAGTCAGGTACCAGCATATGGTCAGATGGCGTCAGCACGATCAGGTTATCACTGCGATCTTCTTGATTGATCCCAACAATATCGAACAAGTTAAGGGCAAAACTGACCAAATTGACGTCATTATCTTGATCCGAAATGATCTGCGCCAACTCCTGCCCATGCTCGCCGCCGTTGGAGTGCATCTCCAGCAGACGGTCGCGGCCTTGTTCCAACTGAAGTTTCAGCTCTTCATGTTGCTGACGGCAAGTGTGGATAAACTCATCCAGCCCCTCTTGTTCATTCGGGGTCGCCAGATAGCCAATCAATGTTTGATAGCCGGTGTCATAAATGGTGCGACCCGTCGGGCAGGTGTGCTCGAAAGCATCCAACCCTTCGTGATACCAGCGTACCAGCACCGCCTGCGCGGTATTTTCCAGATAGGGCACCATGATTTGGATTTCGCGGTTCTGGCCGATACGATCCAGACGGCCAATACGCTGTTCCAGCAAGTCTGGGTTGAACGGTAGATCGAACATCACCAACTGGCAGGCGAACTGGAAGTTACGCCCTTCGGAACCGATTTCAGAGCAGAGTAGTACCTGCGCGCCATCTTCTTCAGAGGCAAAGTAGGCAGCGGCACGGTCGCGTTCAATCAGCGACAAACCTTCATGGAACACTGCGGCGCGGATAGCTTCTCGCTCACGCAGCACTTGTTCGAGCTGCAATGCCGTGGCAGCTTGTGCACAGATAACCAGCACTTTCTCGCCACGATTGGCAATCAGATAGTTAAGCAGCCACTCAACCCGAGGGTCGAAGTTCCACCAAGTGGCATTTTCACCTTCAAACTCCTGATAGATCTGCTCCGGATAAAGCATATCTTTGGCGCGCGCTTCCAGTGTTTTCTTGGCACCCATGATGCCCGACACTTTAATCGCTGTTTGGTACTGAGTCGGCAATGGCAGCTTAATCTGATGCAACACGCGGTGCGGGAAGCCCTTCACCCCATTACGGGTGTTACGGAACAAGATCCGGCTGGTGCCGTGTCTGTCCATCAGCATAGTCACCAACTCTTTACGGGCGGCTTCGCTGTCTTCACTTTGGCTATTAGCGGCTTTCAGCAGTGGCTCAATATCTTGTTCAGCAATGAGTTCGCCCAACAGATTCAGCTTATCGTCAGCCAAGCGCTCGCCACCCAGCAGCAGTGTCACGGCATCAGCGATCGGGCGATATTTCTGCTGCTCATTGATGAACTCTTCGTAGTCATGGAAGCGATCAGGATCGAGCAAACGCAAGCGAGCAAAGTGGCTCTGTTGGCCCAATTGCTCAGGAGTTGCGGTTAACAGCAAGACGCCGGGGATATGTTCAGCCAATTGCTCAATGACCTGATATTCACGGCTCGGCGCCTCTTCGCTCCACGCCAGATGGTGTGCTTCATCCACCACCAGCAGATCCCAAGCGGCATCCGCCAACTGTTCCAAACGCTGCTTATTGCGGCGTACAAAATCCAGTGAGCAGATCACCATTTGTTCGGTTTCAAACGGGTTGGTGCTGTCTTGCAAGGCTTCGGAATAGCGGCTGTCATCAAACAGCGAGAAGCGCAGATTGAAGCGGCGCAACATCTCAACTAACCACTGATGTTGCAGGCTTTCTGGCACCACAATCAGTACGCGCTCAGCACGGCCCGCCAGCAGTTGCTGGTTGATAATCATCCCAGCTTCGATGGTTTTACCCAAGCCCACTTCATCGGCCAGTAATACGCGCGGTGCATGGCGCTGTCCCACTTCATAAGCGATATGTAGTTGGTGTGGGATCAGGCTGGCACGGACGCCACGCAGGCCGCTCCATGGCAAGCGGAACTGCTCACTTTGATACTTACGGGCACGGAAACGCAGGGCAAAACGATCCATGCGGTCGATTTGGCCAGCAAATAATCGATCCTGTGGTTTGCTAAAAGTCAGTTTGCTATCGAGCAACACTTCACGCATTGAGACGCCGGTCTCTTCTGTATCCAGACGGGTGCCAATATAGGTAATCAGTCCGTTTTCGTGCGTCACATCTTCCACTTTCAGCTGCCAGCCTTCGTGGTGAGTGATGGTATCGCCCGGATTGAACATGACGCGGGTGATTGGCGAGTCATTTCTGGCGTAAAGGCGGTTTTCACCGGTTGCGGGGAACAGTAAGGTGATCATGCGTACGTCGATGGCAACGACAGTACCTAATCCAAGTTCGCTTTCTGTGTCGCTGATCCAGCGTTGACCAAGTGTAAAAGGCATAAATTATCGGCTCGATTTTTTTGTTGGACAGTTATGAGTAGAAAAGTGTTTGTCTGTGTGATTGATGCGAATTTTGGCAAGGGCGCTATGGTAATGGAAGGAGCGCGCGGCGTCACCTGTAAAACAGCTGAATTACGATTAAAATAGCCCCATTTGTCCGGTGATCAGCGTTGTGAAGTCATCGTGCATGAACGGAAGTATAGCGTCAGCCACCGGTTGTAGCTGACGGGTCAGGTAGTGATCGTAATCGATGGGGGATTGGCGGGTTTCCAGTGGCTCGGGACCCGCAGTGGTCATGACGTAACTTATCCAGCCGCCATTTTGATATTGCAACGGGCGACCCTGCTGGCGGTTAAACTCATCCGCCAGACGTGCTGCTCTGGCGTGTGGCGGCACATTGCGCTGATAGTCGTCGAGCCGCCGACGCAGGCGTTTGCGGTAGATCAACTGCTCATCCAGCTCACCATTCAGGGTACGCGCCACGTAATCGCGCACATAGTCCTGATAGGGCTGCTGCTGGAAAATCCGCAGGTATAACTCCCGTTGGAACTGCTGCGCTAGCGGCGTCCAGTCGGTGCGAACGGTCTCCAGCCCCTTGTACACCATCTGATCGCCCGTGGGGGTGGATATCAGTCCGGCATAGCGTTTTTTGCTACCTTGCTCCGCGCCACGGATGGTGGGCATCAAAAAGCGCCGATAGTGGGTTTCAAACTCCAGCTCCAATGCGCAGGGCAAGTTAAAGGTTTGCTGGATATGGTTTTGCCACCATTGATTGACGTGCTGAACCAGTTCTTTGCCGATGCGCGATGCCTGCGCTTCGCTATGGGCATTTTTCAGCCAGACAAAGGTTGAGTCGGTATCACCATAAATCACCTGATAGCCCTGTGCTTCAATCAATTCGCGGGTTTGACGCATGATCTCATGGCCGCGCAGGGTGATGGATGAGGCTAATCTTGGGTCGAAGAAGCGGCAACCGCTGGAGCCAAGTACGCCATAAAAGGCGTTCATGATGATCTTCAATGCTTGCGATAACGGCTTGTTTTGCTGACGTTTTGCCGCCTCTCTTCCCTGCCAGATCTGATTGACGATCGCGGGCAGGCAGTGCTTCTCGCGCGCGAACCAGGCCCCGCGAAAACCCGGTACCGAGTGCTCATCATCAGGCTGCTGCATACCCGCCACCAACCCCACCGGATCAATAAGAAAGGTGCGGATAATCGAGGGATACAGACTTTTATAGTCGAGCACCAGCACCGAATCATACAACCCGGGCTGAGAATCCATCACAAAGCCGCCGGGACTGTGCTCCTCCGGTAGCTCACCTAAATTGGGGGCCACATAGCCGATACGGTGCATCCGTGGCAGATAAAGGTGAGTAAAGGCCGCGACTGAACCGCCGCTGCGATCCGCTGCCAACCCGGTGACAGTTGAGCGCTCAAGCAAGAAGCTCAGCAGCTCGGTTTTGGCAAAAATCCGCGTCACCAGCTCACAGTCTTTCAGGTTATAGCGGGCCAGTGCAGGTTTATCATTGGCGAAGCGATGATTGATCTCATCCATGCGTTGATAGGGGTTATCGCTGGCTTTCCCTTCACCCAGCAAGGTTTGCGAGACAGATTCCAGACTGAAAGAGGGGAAGTTCCAAGTGGCAGATTTCAATGCTTCGATGCCATCGATAATCAGCCGTCCGGCCGCCGAAGCAAAAAAGTGCCCCTGCTTAAAGCCATGTTCACGCCACTCCAGCAGGTTACCGCCACGGCCAAAGCGCAGCGGGATCTGATAGCGATCCGCGTGTTTTTGCAGCACACGCAGATCAAATTGCACCAGATTCCAACCGATAATGGCATCGGGATCATACCGCTCCAGCCATTGATTCAGCTTTTCCAGCAACAGCGGGCGGCTGGCGACATACTCCAGATTGAAATCCAGCACGGCAGATTTACATGCTTGAGTTACGTCATCGCCATTGGGCGGCCCGAGCATGTAAACCTGCCGCTGACCGCAGCCCTCCAGACCAATGCAATAAAGCTCGCCGTGTTCGCTGGTTTCGATATCCAGTGACAGCAGTTTTAGCGTCGGTCGATACTCCTCTGCCGGTTTCATCTGGGTATTGAGCAGCGGGCCGTTGCCGTTGTCATCACCGCTAAACCAAACTGGTGCGGTAATAAAGCGCTCCATTAGAAAACGTTCGGGCGGGCGAATGTCACCTTCATAGACATTTACGCCACTTTCCCTGAGCAGTTTTTCCAAGCGAATTAACTGGCGATGCTGAGTGCAATACAGCCCCAGTACGGGGCGATGATGGAAGTCAGTCAGCTCAAGGGGGCGCAGTTGCCAGCGGCGTTCATCACGCAGCAGGGTTTCAGCCCGCTGCCGTTGTTCGGCCGGGATAAAGGCGACCGATGGCTGAGGTGGCAGTCTGACGTGCTGCGGCCCTTCATCGGTGGCTAACCAGAATTCAACTTCGGTGCCTGCCTGCGTGTCGCGCCAGTGGCGGGTGAGCAGGAAGCCCTGGCGGGAGTGCCCCATGATGCTACCTTTAATAAAGAGATGAATAATACTTGGTAGGCTAAGTTCTTTAGTATGGGTATTTATACAGTAATTGTCTATTTCAATGATGATTCGCCATTCGACCTGTATATACCCAAAGTCATTGGCGTTGCAGGTAGGCAGCCAGTGAGCTCATCCCGATGAGCTTACTTAAGTCAGTGATTCGGGTGAGTGGGCGCAGCTAACACCCCTGCGGCTTCAAGGAGGAAGGGTATAATTTGTCGATTGACTCATTTCTCAATGGGCCGGACAATCCCTCGCGCCTCAAACCGGGTTGTTAACCAACGGAAAAATTTATGGAAGCCTACTTACTACATTTACTGACGCAATCTCTGGCTTTCGCGCTATTTGTCGTCATGATCGTGACTTTTCTCGAATCTTTAGCGCTGGTGGGGATGCTACTGCCCGGCACCATCATGATGACCACCGTCGGGGCGCTGATTGGCAGCGGGGAGATGGATTTTTATTGGGCTTGGGCCGCCGCGACCGTCGGTTGCCTGACGGGGGATTGGCTTTCGTACCTTATTGGCCGCCGTTTCAAAGAGCCGCTGCACCGCTGGTCTTTCCTGAAAAAGCATAAATCGATGCTGGCGAAAACCGAACATGCGCTGCATAACCACAGTATGGCCACGGTGCTGCTGGGGCGCTTTATCGGCCCGGCACGGCCTATCGTGCCAATGGTGGCGGGGATGCTGAATCTGCCGCCGGCAAAATTCGCGCTACCCAATGTGATTGGTTGCCTCACTTGGCCGCCCATCTATTTCTTCCCCGGCATCTTGGCCGGTGTTGCCATTGATATCCCGCCGAGCACCAACAGCTTTATGTTTAAGTGTCTGCTTGCGGCCGTGGTGCTGCTGATTTGGTTGGCGTGCTGGTTATCATGGCGCTGGTGGCGTTTTGATAAACGTAGCCCCGATCGCCTGAACAAGTGGCTACCCCTTGCCCGACTGCGTTGGGTGACGGTGTTGGCGATTGTGGTGGCGATCGCCAGTTTTGTCTGGCTGCATATGCAGCCGATTATGCCGGTTTATCGGCATCTGCTGTGGAAGGTGCTGGGTGGGGGCTAATACCCAGCACACTGGCTTCGGGTGCGCTGCCATTGACCAGTGCTTGAGTCGGGCCGTCGTAGTAGATGTGGCCATCGACCACTAACAAGGTGCGATCGGCGATGCGCGCGGCATCCTCGAGGTTGTGTGACACCATCAACAGCGTCAGTTGGCGTTGGCGGCATACCTGATCGACCAATTGCAGCATTTCATTGCGCAATGCGGGGTCTAGCGCAGAAAATGGCTCATCCAACAGCAAGATCGGCTGGCTGCGCACCAAACAGCGCGCGAGTGCTGCCCGCTGGCGTTGGCCGCCGGAGAGCTGCGCGGGTAGGCGGTCAAGGCACGACTCCAATCCCACTTGCTGGGCAATCTGGCTGAGTAACTGTTTTTGCTCTTGATTGAGTTTCAGCCCCGGATGCAACCCCAGTCCTATGTTCTGCTCCACATTGAGGTGCGAGAACAGATTATTCTCCTGAAACAGCATTGATACCGGCCGTTGGGCGGGCGCAGTGGTGGTATGATCGCGATTATTCAGCCACATACGGCCACTGGCTGGCGTCAAGAAACCGGCAATCAGGCTCAGTAGGGTGCTTTTACCTGCGCCACTCGGGCCAAGGATCGCCACCCGCTCACCGGGCTGAATGTGCAAATCAAAGCGCATCGGTAAGTGGTCGTATAGATAGGTGATTTTCTCAAGCTTTAACATGGCGGCTCGGCAGTCTTTCAATCAGGGTAAACAGCAGGAAGCAGAGCAGCAGCAGCAGCAAGGCGGTGACTGCGCCATCGTTGCTGCGATAAGAACCTATCTGCTGATAGAGATAAAATGGCAAGGTGCGGAAGTGCTCGTTACCAAACAGCGCCACCACGCCAAAATCGCCGATAGAGAGCACACTGGCAAAGGCCAGCGCTTGCGCCAGCGGGCGCTTCAGGGCGCTTAACTCAATATAGCGCAAGCGGTGCCAGCCGCGAATATCCAGAGATAAACAGAGCGGCGTATAGCGCTCCGCCAAGTCGCGCATCGGGTTATCCAGCACTTTCAAAGCATAAGGCACCGCCATCAGCGCATTGGTCAGGATCACTAGCGCGTAAGGGGATTGCGGTAAGCCCAGCGTATCGTTTAGCAGCAAGAAGAAGCCGGTCGCCAGCACAATGCCCGGCATCGCCAGAATCACCATGCCGCTCACCTCCAGCGCTTGCCCGTAAGCCATCTGCTGACGTAGTTTCAGCTCACGGCTGCTCCACAGCAGCATCATGGTCAGGGTCACACAGAGCAATCCAGCGCCAATGGCGATAGTCAATGAGGTGAAAAAGGCTTGCCAGAGCGGCGGTTGCTGCAACACGGTCACTATTGTTTGATTGCTGCCATCAATGACGACGGCGAGCAAAGGGGGAACCATCAATAGCAAGGCCGCACCAATCAGCAGGGTATCGCTGATGCGCGACCAATAGCTGTCTTGCTGGCTGCGCCAAATCTGGCCGTGGGTATTGCCCACCGCCAGTACCGAACTCAGCCGCTGGCTCAGCACCACCAAGCCAAGGCAACAGCCCAGTTGGATCAGTGCCAACAAGGCGGCGCGCCCAAGATCATAGTCATAGCTAAGCGCCTGATAAATAGCCAGTTCGATAGTGGTGGCTTGTGGTCCACCGCCCAGTGACAGCACCGTGGCGAAGCTGGCAAAACAGAGCATAAAAATCAGCGCGGCGGTGGGCAGGATTTGGCGACGCAGATAGGGCCACTCAACCCAGCGGAAATGCTGCCAGCCGTTCATCCCCAGTTGCGCGGCGAGCTGACGTTGCTCGACGGCGATGCTCTCCAGTGATTGCAACAGTAAGCGAGTCGCCAGCGGCATATTAAAGAAAATATGCGCCAGCAAAATGCCCTGTAAACCATAGGGTGAGAAGCGATAATTCATCCCCAGCCAGCTAAATAGCCCCGCCAGCCAACCTTGACGGCCATAGACCGTCAGGATGCCGAACAGCGCTACCAATACCGGCAACACCAGTGTCATGGCGCATAAACGTAGCATCAGTTGGCGGCCCGGAAAGCGGCGGCGATACAGGGCGCGGGCCAGAAAAATAGCGGGTGTCACCGACAGCAGCGCAGAGAGAAACGCCTGCCAGAAGGTAAAGCGAATCACATGCCACAGATAGCTGTCATGCCAAATACTTTGCCAGTCTGCCGCAGGCGCATGCCGCCAAATCGCGGTGAACGCCAATAAGGCGACACCGACGATCAGCGCAGCGGCGAGCAGCCCCGGCCACAACCACGGCGGGATTAGCGGCTGACGGCGGATTGCCATGCCTGAATCCATTTACCACGGTTATCGGCCACCTCTTTGGCATCAAACTGCAATGCTTTTTGTGGCACGTTTAGCGTTTCAAAGCCCGCCGGAAGATCCATCTTAATCACCGGATACATCCAGTTGCCGGTGGGAATATGATTCTGGAAAGCGGGGGTGACGATAAATTTCATAAAGCGCTGCGCCAGTTCCGGCTGTTTGCTGGACGCCACTTGACCCGCGACCTCTACTTGCAGGTAGTGGCCCTCGCTGAAATCGGCGGCGGCATAGTTACTTTTCTTCTCTTCAATCAGATGGTAAGCCGGAGAGGTGGTGTAGCTCAGCACCAGATCTCCTTCACCTTTCAGGAACAGACCGTAAGCTTCGCTCCAGCCTTTGGTGACAGTGACGGTTTTCTTCGCCAGTTCTTGCCACGCCTGCGGGGCTTTATCGCCATACACTTTCTGCATCCACAGCATTAAGCCAAGGCCTGGCGTACTGGTGCGGGGATCTTGATAGATCACTTTCCAGGGTTCTTTGCTGCTAACTAACTCTTGCAGGCTTTTCGGCGGGTTTTTCAGTTTGTTTTTGTCATACACAAAGGCGAAGTAGCCGTAGTCGTAAGGGACAAAGGTTTTATTCTGCCAAGGCTCAGGCAGGGTCAACGTGCGGGTATCCACCTGACTTGGCGCGAATAAGCCGGTTTGCTCTGCCGCCTGTACCAGATTGTTATCTAAACCTAAAATGACATCGGCTTGACTATTTTTACCCTCCATCCGCAGACGGTTCAGCAGTGACACGCCATCTTCCAGCGCCACAAATTTAAGCTGACAATCGCACTCGGCTTCAAAGGCTTTTTTAATCGCCGGCCCTGGCCCCCAGTCGGCAGCAAAGGAGTCATAGGTGTAAACCGTCAGGGTGGGTTTATCGGCAGCAACAGCGGCAGCTGACAGCAGAAACAAGCAGAGAATCATACGTTTAAACACTTTGCACTCCTTAAGAATAAAGGTGGCAAAGGTATCTGAGGCGGTCAATAACAGCGGTGTCGAGGTGATACGGCGTTATTTTTCTCAAATCCCTCCGCCGGTTTTAACCGGATCAGGTTCGACGGGTGTACTCTCAGCAAAAACGTGCTGCGCCGTGGTTGATACAGCGTTGGGCAGTACTCGAAATCCTCACGTACTTCAAGTACGCTCCGGTTTCTCCGTGCTGTCCGCCACTGTCTGAACCCGGCTCGCTGTGTTTTTAACACTTGCGGCACCGGATTGAACTTGGCTAGCGATGTTCTTGCACCCCGTTGAGACGGCGCTATTGTAGAGACTAATTCGGACGGGTGAAAGTGGGTTTATGCCTCCGGTGGGGTAAACCAGGCGGATTTGAAGTCAAACCAGCCGAGGGTGTTCATTCGCACGCCACGCATACTGTGCTGCCCATATAATTCTAGCCAGTGATGGAACAGTGGGTGGAATTGATTTTGGCTAACCAGTCGTTGGCTCCAGTCCGCCATCGGCAGGGTATTATTGCGCCATGATTCTACGTCCTGATGCAGCTCGTCGTCGAGGCAGTGTTGCAGCAGCGGCAGCTCATACAGGGTGGCAAACAGCGAGAACTCCAGCGGCAGGTAGAAGTTGGCGCTGCCGAGCCAGATGTCGCTCTGCGCATCCCCTTGATACCAACTGACATAATCCACGGCCTGAATCACCAGCTTGACGCCATGGGCAGCCAGCAAGGTGGTCAGTGTTTGGCTGATGGCATCAAACTCAGAGTGCTCGCGGTAAAAGGTGAGGGTCAGTTCGGTCAACCCTTCCGGCTTGGGTTCCAGTGTGGTGAGCCGATTGTGGTGCCAGCGCGGCAACATACCGTAAGCCGGTGACCAGTAGCGCTGATAGAAGGGGTCGGCATGGCTGAGTAGGGCGACGGGGGTGATCAGCTCACAGAGCCAGCGGCGGATATCGGGATGGCGGGTTTGGGCGGATCGCTGGTCAAACAGCAAAAAGTAGCAGCCCTCTTCCAACCGACTCTCCAGCTCATTTTTACTGGTGTCGTCTGCCTGCAACTGCACGCCGGAATAGACCAACTCTTCAGACAACTCCGGCAGCACCCAGATATTGACTTCATCAATCAACGCACGGAAACCAAAATAGTTATCAAATGCCTGAATTTTCAATTGACTATGATGATTGCGCATCACGGAATAAGGGCCCGTGCCGATAGGGTGGCGCTGGAAATCAGGCTGGCTTTCCCACTCTTGCGGCAAAATCATGGCGTGCACACTGCCCAGCAGCCACGGCAACCAGTGGTCTGGGCTACTGAGATGCACGTCAATGACATAGGGGGTCGGTGAGCGCACCGCGGTGATATGGGAGAACAGAGGTTGCGGGATCAGTCGGGTCAGGCTGGTGATGACATCCTCCATCTCCAGTTCGCGGCCATGGTGAAAATGGATAGCGGGGCGCAAATAAAAGCGCCAATGCAACGGGCTGATGGCTTGCCAGTGATGAGATAAGTCGGGTTCGAGTTCCCCATTTTCCTCATTTATCCGCGTCAGGCCATTAAAGATCTGCCGAACCATGTGGGTTTCTGAGCGGCGCAGGGCGGTACCGGGGAGCAGGTTAGGCAGTGGGCGGTAATAGAGCACGCGCAGAATATGTTTACCCTGGCGGAAGCTGCGCCCTAGCTGGGATAGCAGCATTTGGCGCACCGCTTTTTTATCCCCCACCAACTGCACTAACTGATCAATATTGTCCTGTTCCAGTAACTCGTCGGCCCGCTGCTGTTGCAGTGCCAGCCCGGAATAAAGGAAGGTCAATTGTGAGCGCTTACCACGCCCCGCTTCCGCTTGCCAACTTAGCCAGCCCTCGTGCTGCATGCTGCCCAGCAAGGATCTGACATGGCGGCGTGAGCAACAGAGCACGTCAGCCAACTCCTGTAGGGTGGTCTCCGTTGGCTGGCCATTAAAACGTTGCCAGAGGCGAATAAACTGCTGTTGCAAACGTGAGGCAGACATAAAAGAGGAACTCCACGACAAATTTCATCAATTTTTCTTTCCCTATATTACGCAGATACTGGTTGCCATGGAAAGCGGGTTATCGCCGCGATGCCGATGCAGTCACAGCTAATGGGAGGAATAAGATGATTTTTAATTTGCAGCGCTATTCCACCCATGATGGCCCCGGCATTCGTAGTGTGGTGTTTCTCAAAGGCTGCTCGCTGAGCTGCCGCTGGTGCCAAAACCCAGAGAGTCGTTCACCGAAACCCGAAGTGTTATTTGACCCACGTCTTTGCCTGGCGGGTTGTGACCTGTGCCACCAGAGCGCCATCCAACGTATTGATGAAAAACTGGTTATCCAGCGCCAGTTATTGGCGGAAGCGGATATTCAGGCGCTGACCCTGCGCTGCCCCAGTGGCGCGCTGACAGTGTGCGGTAGCCCGATAGATCTCAATGCCACGATGGAAACCCTGCTGCGTGACTTACCGTTTTATCGGCGTAGCGGCGGTGGGGTGACCCTATCCGGCGGCGAGCCTTTTATGCAGCCTGAGGTTGCCGCTGAACTGTTACAGCGCTGCCATCAACTCGGTATTCATACGGCGGTTGAATCTTGCTTACATACGCCGTGGCGCTATATCACCCCAGCTTTGCCGTGGCTTGACTTGATGCTGGCGGACCTCAAACATACCGATGAGCGCCGTTTTCAGCAGTGGACCGGCGGTTCGGCCAAGCGGGTGATGGATAACTTCCGCAAGTTAGCTGCCGCGGGCACTCATATCACGGTGCGGGTACCGCTGATCCCCGACTTCAATGCTGATCGTCACTCGGTGCGAGGGATTGTCGATTTTGCCGCCGATGAGATTGGCGTGAAAGAGATTCATTTTTTGCCTTACCACACGCTGGGTATCAATAAATATTCGCTGCTGGGTGAAGACTATCTGGCCGCCAATCGCCCTTTGGACGCTCCTGATCTGCTGGCCTTCGCGGAAAGTTATGCCCGTGACAAGGGCCTGACCGCAATTTTAAGAGGATGACGCAATGACCACGCTCGATTTGGTAACCTTAAGCGAACGGACAAAACAGCACAAAAATGCCCTGATCCACATTGTGAAACCACCGGTATGCACCGAGCGGGCGCGGCATTATACCGAGGCTTATCAGCAACATCAGGATAAGCCCTTGCCGGTTCGTCGCGCACTGGCGCTGGCCCATCATCTACAGCAGCGCAGGGTTTGGATCAAAAACGATGAGCTGATTATTGGTAATCAGGCTAGCCAACTGCGCGCCGCCCCGATTTTCCCTGAATACACTGTCGGCTGGATCGAAAGTGAAATCGACGAGCTGGCTGATCGCCCCGGAGCGGGCTTCTCGGTCAGTGAAGCAGACAAGTCAGTATTGCATCAGCTGTGCCCATGGTGGCGGGGTCAAACCGTGCAGGATCGCTGCTACGGTATGTTTACCGACGAACAGAAAGCGCTACTGGCGACCGGCATCATCAAGGCAGAAGGCAATATGACCTCCGGTGATGCCCATCTGGCGGTTAACTTCCCGCTGTTGCTGGAGAAGGGCTTAGATGGCCTGCGCACCAAAGTCGCCCGTCGCCGCGAGCGCCTGCAACTGACCGACTGGAGTGATCTGCATAAAGAGCAATTTCTGAAGGCGATTGATATCTCACTGGCGGCGCTGAGCGAACATATCGAGCGCTATGCGGCTGTGGCGCGGCAAATGGCGGAAGAGGAGACACGCGAATGGCGGCGTACTGAGCTGCTGGCGATTGCTGAAAACTGCGCGCTGATTGCTCATCAACCGCCGCAGACCTTCTGGCAAGCTTTGCAGCTGTGCTATTTCATTCAGCTCATTTTGCAAATTGAGTCCAATGGTCACTCGGTCTCCTTTGGTCGCCTCGACCAGTATCTCTACCCGTGGTATCGCCGTGATGTGGAGCTGGAAAATACTCTCAGCCGCGAACAGGCGATTGAGATGCTGCATAGCTGCTGGCTGAAGTTACTGGAAGTGAACAAAATTCGATCCGGCTCGCACTCCAAGGCGTCGGCGGGTAGCCCGCTCTATCAAAACGTCACGATTGGTGGGCAAAAACTGGTGCAAGGCAAGGCCATTGATGCTGTTAACCCGCTCTCTTATGCGGTGCTGGAGTCGTGCGGGCGCTTAAAATCAACCCAGCCTAACCTCAGTGTCCGCTACCATGCGGGGATCAGCGACGATTTCCTTGATGCCTGTGTGCAGGTCATTCGCTGCGGTTTTGGCATGCCCGCTTTTAATAATGACGAAATCGTGATTCCTGAATTTATCAAGCTGGGCGTGGAGCCGCAGGATGCCTACGACTATGCGGCGATTGGCTGTATTGAAACTGCCGTAGGCGGCAAGTGGGGCTACCGCTGTACTGGCATGAGTTTTATCAACTTTGCTCGTGTGATGCTGGCTGCCCTGGAACAGGGGCGCGATGCCACATCCGGGCAGGTGTTCTTGCCGCAAGAGCAGGGGCTGTCGAAAGGCAACTTTACTGATTTCGCCCAAGTGATGACGCAGTGGGATCAGCAGATCCGCTACTACACTCGTAAATCCATCGAAATCGAGTGTGTGGTGGATACCGTGCTGGAAGAGAATGCCCACGATATCGTCTGCTCGGCGCTGGTGGATGATTGCATTGAGCGCGGTAAAAGCATCAAGCAGGGGGGCGCACGTTACGACTGGGTTTCTGGCTTGCAAGTGGGTATCGCCAATCTGGGTAACAGCTTGGCAGCGGTGCGAAAACTGGTGTTTGAACAACAGCTTATCGGCCAGAAACAACTGGCAACGGCGCTCACCAATGATTTCACGGGCCTAAACGGCGAGCAGTTGCGCCAACATCTGATTAATTCAGCCCCGAAATATGGCAATGATGTTGATGATGTTGACCAACTTCTGGTGCGGGCTTATCAGACCTACATTGATGAGTTGAAGCAATATCACAATACTCGTTTTGGTCGCGGACCTATTGGTGGCACCTATTACGCTGGGACGTCATCCATCTCTGCCAACGTGCCATTTGGTGCGGCGACCATGGCAACACCGGATGGTCGCAAGGCGCACAGTCCGTTGGCGGAGGGCGCAAGTCCAGCCTCCGGCACTGACCATCTAGGGCCAACGGCGGTGTTTAACTCACTGTCGAAACTGCCAACCGCCTCGATTCTGGGTGGGGTGTTGCTGAATCAAAAACTGAATCCGTCTACCTTGGATAACCCCCGCGATCGCGAGAAGTTGATGATGATGTTGCGTACTTTCTTCGAGGAGTATCTGGGTTGGCACGTGCAGTACAACATTGTGTCCCGCGAGACGTTAGTGGATGCCAAATTGCATCCGGATCGTTACCGCGATTTGGTGGTCAGGGTGGCGGGTTACTCGGCCTTCTTCACCGCACTGTCGCCAGATGCGCAGGACGATATTATCGCCCGCACCGAGCATACCCTATGATTAATTGTTCCAGATGATGTCTGTTGAGTGAAATGAGTCCTGCTGTGATATTGAGTCTAAAAATTTTCTGAGTAATGGTGTATTTCACCAGCCAGTAGGTTATTAACCCGCTGGCTTTTTTTATTACCCTTCGTACTTGAAGCTGTGGCGTTGTTAGCTTCACTCGTTACTCGGCCCATCCTTGGGCCTCACCTCTGCGAGGCCGCTGCAAGCAGCGTTCAAATCTGCTCCAGGCAAATTTGTCACCAGAATCACTTACTTATGTAAGCTCATCGGGATTAATGAGCCTCAAGGATGAGGCTCCCCCTACGGGCTAGCATAAATGCTGTTCAAATCGGTTCCCGATTTGTCGTTCGCTTGCTGCCTAGCCACAACTCCAATTACTTTGGGTAATATATTTTGCACTTGAAGCTGTGGCGTTGTTAGCTTCACTTAGTTATCAGGAAAATGATTTCTCCCATTAAAATTATGCTGCTTTATATAAGAGCTTCTGTAGCATAGAGAAATATTGTTATTTCTGGTGCTGGAACCTGAAATGAAATCTGCACTCACCTTTTCCCGTCGCATCAACCCGGTTTTTCTCGCTTTCTTTGTGGTGGCTTTTCTTTCTGGTATCGCTGGCGCGTTGCAGGCACCGACATTAAGCCTGTTTTTAAGCACCGAAGTAAAAGTTCGCCCACTCTGGGTTGGCCTGTTTTATACCGTGAATGCCATCGCCGGGATTACGGTCAGCTTTATTCTGGCGAAACGCTCAGATTCACGTGGCGATCGCCGCAAGCTGATCATGGTCTGCTATCTGATGGCGGTGGGGAACTGCCTGCTGTTTGCCTTTAACCGTGATTATCTGACATTAATCACTGCTGGGGTGTTGCTGGCATCGGTCGCTAATACCGCCATGCCGCAGATATTTGCCCTAGCGCGTGAATATGCCGACAGCTCGGCGCGTGAAGTGGTGATGTTCAGCTCTATTATGCGTGCGCAACTTTCATTGGCGTGGGTTATCGGGCCGCCGCTGTCGTTTATGCTGGCACTGAATTATGGTTTTACCCTGATGTTTAGCATTGCCGCGGGTATCTTTGTGCTGAGTGCGCTGGTGGTATGGTTTATTCTGCCGTCAGTGCCGCGCGCCGAGTCGGTGGTGGATGCGCCGGAGGTGGCACAGGGTAGCTTGTTTGCTGATAAAAATGTGCGACTGCTGTTTATTGCCTCGATGCTGATGTGGACTTGCAACACCATGTATATCATTGATATGCCGCTGTATATCACCGCAAGTCTGGGGCTGCCTGAGCGCTTGGCCGGTTTGTTGATGGGCACCGCCGCTGGGTTGGAAATTCCCATTATGCTGCTGGCAGGCTATTCAGTTCGGCGCTTTGGAAAGCGTAAAATCATGCTATTTGCCGTGCTGGCTGGCGTGCTGTTTTATACCGGATTGGTGCTGTTTAAATTCAAAACTGCCTTGATGCTGCTACAGATTTTCAACGCCATCTTTATCGGTATCGTCGCGGGTATCGGTATGCTCTATTTCCAAGATTTAATGCCGGGCAGGGCGGGCGCTGCTACCACGCTGTTCACCAATAGCATCTCGACTGGCGTGATTCTGGCAGGGGTGCTGCAAGGGATATTGACCGAAACTTGGGGGCATGATTCGGTGTATGTGGTGGCGATGGTGCTGGCGATTCTGGCATTGGTTACTTTTGCGCGGGTGCGGGAAGCTTAGCGCCCCTACTGAGGTTAAGTAGGGGGCATTTTACTCACAAAACGGGTTGGCGAAATAGAGCTAACCCCAAAAGTCATTAGCGTAGAAATTCAGGCTGTTGTTTTTCGTATGCGGAAATATGACTTTCATGCTGCAAGGTTAGACCAATACTGTCCAAGCCATTCATCATGCAATGGCGACGGAAGCTATCGATTTCGAAAGCATAACTGTTGCCACCGGCATTCACCGTTTGTGCTTCCAGATCGACAACAAATTGAATGCCTTCATTGCTCTTAACTAACTGGAATAACGTATCAATATCGGCTTCGCTTAAGGTGACCGGTAACAGTTGGTTATTGAACGAGTTGCCGTAAAAGATATCGGCAAAACTTGGGGCAATCACCACGTGGAAACCGAAATCTGTCAGCGCCCAAGGTGCATGTTCGCGCGATGAACCGCAACCAAAGTTCTCACGGGCCAACAAAATTGTCGCGCCTTGATAGCGAGGCTGATTCAGCACAAATTCAGGGTTTGGCACTTGGCCCGCATCATCCAGAAAACGCCAGTCGTTAAACAGGTGTTGACCAAAACCCGTGCGCGTCACTTTCTGCAAAAACTGCTTTGGGATAATCGCGTCGGTATCGACGTTCGCCGCATCTAAGGGTGCAACCAAACCAATGTGTTGAGTAAATTTAGCCATGGTGGAGTCTCCGGTTAGTGGGTGGCAGCGGTTAAGTCGCGGACATCAGCAAAGTGACCACTGACGGCAGCAGCAGCGGCCATCGCAGGGCTAACCAAATGAGTGCGGCCACCACGACCCTGACGGCCTTCAAAGTTACGGTTGCTGGTGGAGGCACAACGCTCACCGGGTTCCAGACGGTCATTGTTCATCGCCAAACACATTGAGCAGCCGGGTAAGCGCCACTCGAAACCGGCGTCGATAAAGATCTTATCCAACCCTTCCGCTTCAGCCTGTGCTTTCACCGGGCCGGAGCCAGGAACCACGATAGCCTGTACACCACTGGCGACTTTACGCCCTTGCGCGACGGCGGCGGCGGCACGTAAATCTTCAATGCGTGAGTTGGTGCAAGAGCCGATAAAGACTTTATCAATCGCCACTTCGGTTAACTTGATGCCGGGGCGCAAGTCCATATAAGCCAAGGCTTTTTCTGCGGAGGCGCGTTCAACCGGATCACTGAAGGATTCAGGTGCCGGAATAATTTGGTTCACGGCAATCACCTGGCCCGGATTGGTGCCCCAAGTGACCTGTGGGGCGATATCCGCCGCCGCTAAGGTGACGATAGTATCGAACTTGGCATCCGCATCTGATTTCAAGGTGCGCCAGTAAGCTACGCCTTGCTCCCACTGTTCGCCCATCGGGGCAAACTGACGCCCTTTCAGATAGTCGAAGGTGGTGTCATCCGGTGCCACTAACCCTGCTTTAGCCCCCATTTCAATGGCCATATTGCACAATGTCATGCGGCCTTCCATGCTCAGCGCTTCAATTGCGCTGCCGCAGAACTCCACCACATGACCGGTGCCGCCTGCGCTGCCGGTTTTACCGATAATCGCCAACACGATATCTTTGGCGGTGATCCCCGCGCCAACCTCGCCATTGACTTCAATTTTCATGGTTTTGGCACGGCCCTGTTTCAGGGTTTGGGTAGCCAGCACATGTTCGACTTCTGAGGTGCCGATACCGAAGGCCAATGAGCCAAATGCGCCATGGGTGGCGGTATGAGAGTCGCCGCACACAATGGTCATGCCCGGCAAGGTCATGCCTTGCTCAGGGCCAATCACATGGACGATGCCCTGGAATGGATGATTCAGGTCATATAAGGAGACGCCGAACTCAGCACAGTTCTTAATCAACTCTTGCATCTGAATGCGCGCCATTTCACCGCTGGCATTGATATCTTTGGTCTGGGTGGAAACGTTGTGGTCCATAGTGGCAAAGGTTTTACCCGGCTGACGTACCGGGCGACCCATGGCCCGCAAACCATCAAAAGCTTGCGGTGAGGTCACTTCGTGCACTAAGTGGCGATCGATATACAGCAATGGCGTTTCGTTGGGCGCTTCATGGACGATGTGCGCATCGTACAGTTTCTGATATAAGGTCTTGCCCATGTTAAACCCCCTCAGCCACAAATTTAGCGATAATATCGCCCATTTCATTGGTGCCAATGGCTTTACCATCACCGGCCAAATCTGCGGTGCGATAGCCTTGTTCCAATGCCTGATTGATTGCGCGTTCAATAGCGTCTGCGGCGTCATCTTTGCCTAAACTGAAGCGCAACAGCAGGGTTAACGACAAGATCTGGGCGATGGGGTTGGCGATGTTTTTGCCGGCGATATCCGGTGCGGAGCCGCCTGCGGGTTCATATAAGCCAAAACCTTGCTCATTTAAGCTGGCTGATGGCAACATGCCCATTGAGCCAGTGATCATGGCGCACTCGTCAGACAAAATATCGCCAAACAAGTTAGAGCACAGCAGCACGTCAAACTGGGAAGGGTCTTTGATTAACTGCATGGTGGCGTTATCGATATACATATGGGACAACGCGACATCCGGGTAGTCTGCAGCAATGGCGTTGACCACTTCACGCCACAAAATAGAACTTTGCAACACATTGGCTTTATCAATCGAGGTCACTTTGCTACGGCGTTTGCGAGCCGATTCAAAGGCGATGCGGGCAATACGTTCAATTTCGAAGCGGTGATACACTTCAGTATCAAATGCACGTTCGTACTGGCCTTGGCCTTCGCGGCCTTTCGGCTGACCGAAATAGATACCGCCGGTTAATTCACGCACACACAAAATATCGAAGCCTTTGGCGGCGATATCACTGCGCAGCGGGCAGAAATCTTCCAATCCTTGGTACAAGCGTGCAGGACGCAAATTGCTGAATAATTTAAAATGTTTTCGCAATGGCAATAACGCACCGCGTTCAGGTTGTTCAGCCGGTGGCAAATGTTCCCATTTAGGGCCGCCAACCGAGCCGAATAAAATCGCATCAGCCTGCTCACAACCGTTAACGGTTGCTGGCGGTAATGGGCTGCCGTGGCGGTCGATGGCCGCGCCCCCTACATCATAAACGCTGGTTGAAATCTTGATACCGAAGCGCTGGCGCACCGCATCCAATACTTTACTTGCCTGAGCCATTACTTCAGGACCAATACCGTCTCCGGGTAAAACGGCAATATGATAAGTCTTCGTCATGTTCACACCATTTCCTGATTATTTTGTTGCAAGCGCTGCTTCTCGATCTCGACCTGATGAGCGCGCCAGATGTTATTTAATACGTGAACCAATGCCTTAGCGGATGACTCGACAATGTCCGTTGCCAAACCCACGCCATGGAAGCGGCGGCCTTTGTGATCAACCACGATATCAACCTGACCCAGTGCATCTTTGCCCTGACCTTTGGCTGACAACTGATATTTCACCAGTTCGATGGGGTAGTCGGTAATGCGATTGATGGCCTGATACACCGCATCAACGGGGCCGTTACCGGTGGCGGCTTCGGATTTTGTCTCTTCACCACAAACCAATTTCACTGAGGCGGTCGCCATCACACTGGAGCCAGATTGGACGCTGAAATAGTCCAAGCGGTAATATTCGGGCTCTTCCTGCTGCTTATTAATGAAGGCTAAGGCTTCTAAATCGTAGTCAAAGACTTGGCCTTTTTTGTCTGCCAGTTTCAGGAAAGCGTCGTACAAGGAGTCTAAATTGTAATCTTTATCTTGATAACCCATCTCTTCCATGCGGTGTTTCACTGCCGCGCGACCAGAACGAGAAGTCAGGTTCAACTGCACTTGTTTCAGGCCGATAGACTCGGGGGTCATGATTTCGTAGTTTTCGCGGTTTTTCAGTACACCATCCTGATGAATCCCGGAGGAGTGGGCGAAAGCATTGCTGCCGACAATGGCTTTGTTACCAGGGATTGGCATGTTGCATATTTTGCTGACCAACTGGCTGGTACGGTAAATTTCCTGATGATTGATATTGGTATGCACCCCCAACATCTGATGGCGCACCTTAATCGCCATGATCACTTCTTCCAGTGAACAGTTACCGGCACGTTCGCCCAAGCCGTTGATAGTGCCTTCAACCTGACGCGCCCCCGCTTGTACTGCGGTGATGGAGTTAGCCACTGACATGCCCAAATCATCGTGGCAATGTACCGAGATAATCGCTTTATCAATATTAGGTACGCGCTCATACAAGTCAGTGATGATCCCACCGAACTGATAAGGGGTGGTGTAGCCGACGGTATCAGGGATATTGATGGTCGTGGCACCCGCCGTAATTGCGGCTTCGACGATGCGGCACAAGTTATCAATGGGGGTGCGGCCCGCATCTTCGCAAGAGAATTCTACGTCGTCGGTATAGTTGCGTGCGCGTTTCACGGAATGTACTGCCATTGCCAACACATCATCAAACGAGCGCTTTAACTTGGATTCGATATGCAAAGTCGAGGTGGCTAAGAATACATGGATGCGGAAAGCTTCAGCGATACGTAAGGCTTCGGCCGCGACATCAATATCTTTGTCTACGCAACGCGCCAAGGCGCAAACCCGGCTGTTTTTCACTTGCTGCGCAATAGTACGCACTGACTCAAAGTCGCCAGGAGAGGAAACCGGAAAGCCGACTTCCATTATATCGACACCCATTCTTTCCAGTGCCAGCGCGATTTGCAGCTTCTCTTTTACACTCAGGCTAGCCTGCAACGCTTGTTCACCGTCACGCAATGTTGTATCAAAAATAATGACCTGTTGGCTCATGGGGGGATTCCTTGTCGTGTTTACATTTGCGCTTAGCGGGTAAAAAAAAACCCGCGCATTTGCGCGGGCTTGTTAATCTTGATGACTGAATCAGTTCTGATTTCCGTCCACCAACATACCGCGCAAGTGAGATGCGTTTAGTAGTAGGCTTAGTAGGCGGGTTGTGTAGAACATAATTTTTCAGTTTCTCATTGGTTAAAATATTGCGTTGCCTAAATTGATACGTGAATTTTATGGTTGTGTCAATATTTGTTTGAAATGGTGTCTTCGACTGGTTGCGACAGTTTTGGATTCCTTGTTTTGATATAAAAAACTACTAAATAAAATAATTCAGGCTATTAATCTTATTTATGTTGCTTTGTCTTTTTGTTTGTTTGGCATAACCCTTACAATGCGGCTTATTGTGCTTTTCAGATTTTTTAAGGTGTTAATCACCTGCATAATCGAGATCACGCCCAATTTTGAATGTTATATTTAGATTTTGAAAGAATGAAGTAAGATGACTAAGAGCAATTTATTGATTATTAAGACTGGGAGGGGACACGTAATACCTTATTATAATTTTCTTATATGTTTTTAATATGAATATTTATTTACTTAATGAATGATGCTATTTATTTGTTTAAACTGTTATGCCTATGGAGTAAGATATTAATTAAGCTGAGTGAAATTCAATCATAATTAAACATATTCATGACTATAATTAATAACTAATAAGTTTTCATTGATGAATTTATTATTTATTAATGGCATAGTTGTTAATCATCCCATTTTATGATGTGATCATGCTATTGCTTTTATTATCGGTACTTATGATGTGATTGACTTTTATTGCTGAAATGAATTGGTTTTAAATATTATATGGGATACTTTATGTGGATGGCTTATTCACGTATTTATCTATAGGCATTATTAGCGGAAAATACATGGAGGCAATTCATATCTTTTCATTTATACAAGGATGAGACTCATTTTATCTTACAAGGATAATAATGAGAATATTGGTGTCGTTAATAGTAAGAATTCAAAGATATTTTAAGGTGGCTATAAATGTCTGCGGAGCTCTTTATATTAATCATGCCATCTGCATAAAGCTTAGTGGAGTTAAGCATGTCTGAACACAACTTAGTAACCAACAGTCAAGCAACTAAAAAAGAGTGTAGTGAAGTTCACTTAAGAAGTGTCGACCTCAATTTATTAACTGTTTTTGATGCAGTAATGCAAATGCACAATGTTACACGTGCAGCCCAGTCCTTGGGGATGTCCCAGCCTGCGGTGAGTAATGCAGTTGCTCGCTTGAAAGTGATGTTTAATGACGAGTTGTTTGTCCGTTATGGTCGAGGTATTCAGCCTACCGCCAGAGCACGCCAGCTTTTTGGGCCGGTAAGGCAGGCACTGCAACTAGTACAAAATGAGTTGCCCGGTGCCGGTTTTGAAGCCAAAAAAAGTGGGCGAGTATTTAATCTATCTATTTGTAGTCCTTTAGATATCAGGCTGACGGCACAAATAATAGAGCGCGTTAAGCAATTGGCACCCAATGTTCAGCTCATTATCAAATCTAATCTTAATGAGAATATTGAGCACCAGTTACGATATCAAGAGACTGAGTTTGTTATCGGTTATACAAAATTTGAACGTCCCGACTTTCACGATATATCACTGTTTGATGATGAGTCAGTGCTGGTCGTGTCTAAAAATCACCCACGCATTGATAATTCAATTACTCAAGAACAACTCATTTCCGAACCACATGCTGTCGTGTCATTAGAAAAAGTGGGTTCATTTAGTGAGCTTTATTATGAGTCTATTGTCAGCGCCCAAACTATTGCATATGAGAGTACGGATATGAATAGCGTGCTTAATATTGTATCTCAAACATCTTTTGTGGCAATAGCTCCCCGCTGGCTTGTTGAACAATACAGTGAAACCCTTAATTTAAAACTTGTCTCTTTACCATGGGGAAATAATATAAGTCGGCCATGTTATCTCACGTGGCATGAGTCTACTGATAGAGATAAAGGTCATCAATGGATGAAGGAATTACTCGCTCAGCTTAATACTCCTTTGTAATCACTCCCGTTAAGCCCTGCTGCTGAGATTATATTTTTATCAGTAGCAGGCAAGGGGGATATTTAATTTAACCTCGCTTTATTCCGCCTTTCATTACGTCATCCAGTAAAGTGTTCTCGTCTTGCTTAATCGGTGGCGCTGCCAGCGCCAATTGCTGTTTTTTTTGTCAAATTCAATTTCAGCTCACATTTCTAAGTTGAATTTTATTTGCCATAACCTATGGAGCAGGTAGACTGCGCGGAAAAAAAGTGAACAGATGTACGCTGAATGCCAACAGGCAAAAAGTTGCGGTACACTTTAATGAATGATTGATTAGCGAGCGGCGATGTTATGACCCACACACTAGAGCAATACCACCTTGTGCGCCGTCTGCGCCAGCAAATCAGTGAGCGTACTGAGCAGATAGCCTTTCGTGAGTGGTCGCCAGAAGGCGAAAAACAGCTAACTTGGCGTCAGATTGAGCGGCATGTTACCCAGATTTCTACTGCACTGCTCTCTTTAGACGCAGCAATTCAAGAGCGCATTGGGATTTTTGCCAATAACAGCATGGCTTGGTCGTTGGCAGATTTGGCAATTTTGCAATTGCGTGGGGTGAGTGTCCCCTTATATGCCACCAATACCACGGCTCAGGCCGCTTATGTACTCAATGATGCCGATGTGCGTATTTTATTCGTGGGTGGGCAAACGCAATTTGATGTCGCTATTACGCTAAAGCCAATGTGCCCGCAATTGACTCAGATTGTCGTATTAGAGCCCACCGTCGATTTACGCGGTTGTGAATATGCCCAGCATTTAGCCAATTTTGAGCAGCAACCCGATGCCATACAGCAGCATCTATTGACTACACGTATAGACGGTTGCGATTTAGATGACTTGTTCACGCTGATTTATACCTCTGGCACCACGGGTGAACCTAAAGGTGTGATGCTGGATTACCGTAATATGGCAGCCCAACTTCATCTGCATGATCAGCGCTTAACCCTGACAGTCGATGATGTTTCCCTCAGCTTCTTGCCATTATCTCATGTGTTTGAGCGGGCCTGGAGCTTCTATGTGATGCATACCGGCGCGCAAAACGTCTATATCAGTGATACGGATTGGGTGCGCGCGGCGATGCAGGCCGTAAAACCCACCGTCATGTGCGCGGTTCCCCGTTTTTACGAGAAAGTGTTCAGCGCCATCAATGACAAAGTTGCTTTAGCGAAGTGGCACCGCCGAATGCTATTTCGTTGGGCGATAGGCTGTGGCGAACGTAAATTCCAAAGCTTGCAACGCGGGCAAACAGTATCGCTGCTGTCTGAGCAGATGTATAAGCTGGCGGATCGCTTGGTACTGAGCAAGCTACGTGGGTTCTTGGGCGGAAGAGTGCGTTTTTTACCGGCGGCGGGTGCGCGATTAGATGATAATATCATTCTGTTTTTCCAAGCTATCGGCATCAATATTAAGTACGGTTATGGTATGACCGAAACTTGTGCCACGGTCTCATGTTGGGAGGAGAAAAACTTCTGTTTCGGCTCTATCGGTAAGCCATTACCGGGGATTGATGTCCGCTTAGGTGCTGAAAATGAGATTCAAGTCCGTGGTCCGATTGTCATGCGCGGCTATCTTAATAAGCCGCAAGAGACAGCAGAATCCTTCACCGAAGATGGCTGGCTCAAAACCGGTGATGCCGGTGCACTGGATGCTAAAGGTAATCTATTCATCACAGAGCGGCTAAAAGATCTGATGAAAACCTCGGGCGGCAAGTACATTGCGCCGCAAATGATTGAAGGCACCCTCGGTCAGGACCGTTTTATTGAGCAAGTAGCGATCATTGCGGATACGCGCAAATTTGTCTCGGCGCTGATTGTTCCCTGTTTCGAATCACTGGAAGAGTATGCGCGTTCGATAAATCTAAAATATCACGATAGATTGGAACTATTACGCCATAGCCATATTGTCAGTTTGTTCGAACAACGGCTAAAAGAGATGCAAAAAGAGCTGGCACTGTTTGAGCAGGTTAAGCGCTTTACACTATTGCCGCAGGCATTCACCATGGAAACCGGTGAGTTGACGCCAACCATGAAATTGCGGCGTAAGATCATTCTTCAGCGTTATCAGAATGAAATTGACTCCATGTACCGTGATTGATTCATCCTGCTTTTAACAGCGATAGCCTGTATCACCATGTCGATATGGGCTATCGCTGTTTTTACGTTCAATAGCCCTCTTTCTCTACCCATTTCTGTGTAGTACCTATCATTTTACCGAATCCAATGCATAAAATTCATCAGCCTGATTTAGTTCTATTATTGGCTATCAATGCGACGTAAAAAACAAGGCGTCAGATATCAAAGCAGTGTTTTATCTTTGTAACGAGGATAAATCCAGAGTGTGACTGACGGAATTGTCTTTAGGGCAGAGAATTGCTGTTTGCCTGCCAGAAATTCTGACGTTATGTTAATAAGTTAGTTACCCTAACAATAACAAACTAAGAATAGGAATAAGGGGCGTTGTGCCTTTCCTACAGGAACCCGTGGAAATGACTTCCCGTTATCCGATGAGCAAACTAAGCCTGGAGGCAAAACCCATGGAGATGTTGTCAGGAGCCGAGATGGTTGTCCGATCGTTAATCGATCAGGGCGTTAAGCATGTGTTCGGTTATCCCGGCGGGGCCGTACTTGATATCTACGATGCCCTGCACACGGTCGGTGGCATTGATCACGTGCTGGTGCGCCATGAACAAGGTGCGGTGCACATGGCCGATGGTTATGCGCGGGCAACCGGCGAAGTCGGCGTGGTGCTAGTCACTTCCGGCCCCGGTGCAACCAATGCGATTACCGGTATTGCCACAGCTTATATGGATTCCGTGCCGATGGTGGTGCTTTCTGGTCAGGTGCCTAGCTCGTTGATTGGTTACGACGCTTTCCAAGAGTGCGACATGGTGGGGATCTCCCGCCCAGTGGTCAAACATAGCTTCTTGGTTAAACGCACGGAAGATATTCCGACTGTACTGAAAAAGGCGTTTTATCTGGCCTCAACAGGTCGCCCAGGCCCGGTGGTTATTGACCTGCCGAAAGATATTGTCGGGCCGGCGGTCAAAATGCCTTACGCTTACCCTGAACAGGTTAGTCTGCGCTCTTATAATCCGACAGTGCAAGGTCACCGTGGGCAGATTAAACGTGCGCTGCAAACCATTCTCGCGGCGAAAAGACCCATTATGTATGTGGGTGGCGGGGCGATAAATTCTGCTTGTCACCAAGAGCTACTGGCGTTTGCCGAAAAGCTGAATCTTCCGGTCACCAGCTCACTGATGGGGCTGGGGAGTTTTCCTGGTACGCATCGCCAAAGTGTTGGCATGTTGGGGATGCACGGGACGTTTGAGGCCAATATGGCCATGCACAATACGGATCTGATTTTCGCCGTTGGCGTGCGCTTTGATGATCGCACAACCAATAATCTGGCGAAATACTGCCCGGATGCTGCGGTGGTACACATCGATATCGACCCGACCTCAATCTCGAAAACCGTCAACGCAGACATTCCGATTGTCGGTGATGCCAAACAAGTCTTGGTACAGATGCTGGATCTGTTGCCTCAGATCGATTGCGCACAAGATTTTGATAGCTTACGTGACTGGTGGCAATCCATTGAGCAGTGGCGTGCGCGCAATTGTCTGGGCTACAACAAAGAGAGCGGCAAAATCAAGCCACAAGCGGTGATTGAAACACTGCACCGTCTGACCAAAGGCGATGCTTATGTCACCTCTGATGTGGGCCAACACCAGATGTTCGCCGCACTTTACTATCCGTTTGATAAACCACGCCATTGGATCAATTCAGGCGGCTTGGGCACCATGGGCTTCGGGTTACCGGCTGCCCTTGGGGTTAAACTGGCGCTACCCGATGAAACCGTGGTGTGTGTTACCGGTGATGGCAGCATCCAAATGAATATTCAGGAATTATCCACCGCGCTGCAATATAACCTGCCAGTGCTGGTCCTGAATCTGAATAACCGCTACCTCGGCATGGTGAAGCAGTGGCAGGATATGATCTATTCAGGCCGTCATTCACAGTCTTATATGGATTCACTGCCTGATTTCGTCAAATTGGCTGAAGCCTATGGGCACATTGGTATTGCGATCCGCACGCCGGATGAGCTGGAGAGTAAGTTGGCTGATGCCTTGTCACAACTCTCCGAGACCAATCGTCTGGTGTTTGTGGATGTGACTGTCGATGAAACGGAGCATGTTTACCCGATGCAGATTCGCGGTGGTGGCATGGACGAAATGTGGCTTAGCAAAACGGAGAGGACATAATTATGCGCCGCCGGATTTTATCAGTTCTGCTGGAAAACGAATCAGGTGCTCTATCACGGGTTGTGGGCCTGTTTTCTCAGCGCGGTTATAACATTGAGAGTTTGACTGTTGCGCCGACCGACGATCCAACGCTGTCCCGAATGACCATCCAAACCGTGGGTGATGCCAAGGTGCTGGAACAGATCGAAAAACAGCTGCATAAGCTGGTAGACGTCTTGCGGGTCAGTGAGTTGGTTTCCGGCTCACATGTTGAGCGCGAAATCATGTTGGTGAAGTTACAGGCCAGCGGATACGGGCGCGAAGAAGTGAAGCGTTGCGCTGAAATCTTTCGTGGGCAGATTGTTGATGTGACTGCCACGCTCTATACCGTCCAGCTTGCCGGGACTAGCGATAAACTGGATGCATTTTTAAATGCTGTGCGGGAAGTCGCCGAGATTGTTGAGGTTGCTCGCTCCGGTATTGTCGGCGTGTCCCGTGGTGACAAGATCATGCGTTAATCATGGTGATTAATACTTATTATTAGGCTCGGCAGAGATGCTGAGCTTTTTTTTTCTTATTATTTAACCAAGGTAGCGTTATATGGCGGTTAAAGCGGTTGCTCAATAGCGAGTTCTGCGGTTAGATCTACAGAGCGAAATATCCGTAGTTAAACTATGTCTATAGATCTCATGGTTTAGCCATAACGCTCCGGTTTATCGACGGATTGAGAGATTCCGAGAGATTCTGAGGTATTTCGCTCTGGCAGACATCATGCCTTTCATTATTTTATTGGGTTTATAAGGGGTCAATGTGAAACTGGATGAAATCGCGCGTCTTGCGGGCGTTTCGCGCACAACCGCCAGTTATGTCATTAATGGCAAAGCGAAACAGTACCGGGTCAGCGATAAAACAGTAGATAAAGTTATGGCTGTTGTCAGGGAACATAACTATCACCCAAATGCCGTTGCGGCAGGATTGCGCGCGGGCAGAACCCGCTCGATCGGTCTGGTGATCCCGGATCTGGAAAATACCAGCTATACCCGCATCGCAAACTATCTGGAGCGTCAGGCTCGCCAGCGTGGCTACCAATTGTTGATCGCCTGTTCTGAGGATCAGCCCGATAATGAAATGCGTTGCATTGAGCATCTGTTGCAGCGTCAGGTTGATGCCATCATTGTTTCAACGGCTCTACCACCAGAGCACCCTTTTTATCAGCGCTGGGCAAATGACCCATTGCCGATAATCGCCCTTGATCGCGCCCTTGATCGGGAGCATTTCATTAGCGTGGTGGGGGCAGATCAAGAAGATGCACTGATGTTGGCGCAAGAATTACGAACTTTCCCCGCGGAATCGGTGCTGTACCTTGGCGCGTTACCTGAGTTGTCGGTCAGCTTCCTGCGAGAAATGGGTTTTCGTGAAGCGTGGAAGGATGATCCCCGTAAGGTCGATTACCTCTATGCCAACAGCTACGAACGCGAAGCAGCCGGTGTGCTGTTTGCCGAGTGGCTAAAGACCCACCCGATGCCACAGGCGCTGTTTACCACCTCATTCCAGCTGTTACAGGGCGTTATGGACGTTACTTTAAAGCAGAGTGGGCGCTTACCTAGCAATCTGGCGATCGCCACTTTTGGTGATAACGAACTGCTCGATTTCCTTGAATGTCCGGTACTGGCGGTCGCACAGCGTCACCGAGATGTGGCTGAGCGGGTGTTGGAATTGGTATTAGCCAGTTTGGACGAGCCGCATAAGCCGAAGCCGGGCTTAACGCGGATCCGCCGTAATTTGTTCCGCCGTGGCAGTTTGAGTCGTAAATAACCTGTTATCACAAATCAGGGTGTCGAGTGCACCCTGATTGCTGTTTACTTGTGTAATTCACCCGTCATTAGACGTAGCCGGCAACGCGGAACAACCTCCGGCAATACTCCAAAAAGTAGCCATACGCTACCCCCATTGCCATGGAAACTAACGCGTTACTGGTCACTGCCGTGGTGATTTGCTCTAAATCAGCCCCTACTGACCACAAAATCAGCGCATAGACCGGTGACTGGAAACTGACGTATGCCAGTAGGTCTGCCAGATTTTTCGCCCAAAAATGTTCCCCAGCATACCGATGCGCAAAGCGGATAAAGGCATCCCGATACACACCATAAGGCCAGGCGATAAGGATATTGACCGGTATTGAAACCAAGCGAGAAGAGAGCGACTGCTGGAAGGTCATTCCCGAGATCACTATTTCAATTATCATGCCGATGACAAAGCAATACACCACGAGAGCGAAAGTATCGGCTGCGGCACTACGCAGACGGGACCCAGTTGAAAACATTGTCATTAACTCCCTACTTGGGGTAAAAATCTGCCAAAACGCCAATCAATAAGATTATTAGCAGGGTTTATGTGTTGCTCATCATTTGAATACTAGTCGATTGTATTGTGTTTTTGCTTTTTGTGTAGTTTACAGTGCTATTGTTGGTAATATAACCAGCTCAAAATTTTTATTTTTAACATTTGACTGATTTTTATACTTTCTACTGCGAGGAATAGGGCTTTCGGTGGTTTTTAAAATGGTGATGAATCTGTTTCCTATTTAAAAACAAAAAGTTATGATTTTGCTTTGGTGGTGAGAAAAAAGCATGCAATCTAAGTCAAATTTAAAATAATCGATGAGAAAAAAACTATTTTGCGCTATTTCCCTAATTTAAGATTTATCTGTCTGAAGACATTCATATTTCAGCGATGCCCCAAAATATGTACCCATAATTTATTTCAAAATAGATTAATCCTTGCGGCTTAATTGAAGTAAAATGCAGCGCCGATAACACTTGTTGTTTTCAAGGGTATTATTGTTTTGTCGTGTATTTTGCCGCCGATTTCCGTTGTTTTTCCTTAGAGAAGCCAGCAGACGCGGGTTTTGTACTCAGGCTGTCGAATTTTAGACCGTACGCTTTTCATACTGAAAATGAGACATTCCTTGCAGAAGGAAATAATGAGACAATTAATCGACAATTAATTATTTATTTAAGTAGCTGGAATTACTGGCGGAAAAATAGCCCGTTAATCATGACGTTAATTTCTATTTCAAGCCCTAAAATAGCCCCTTCTACGAGATATATCTCAAAAACGGCCCATAAATATTGTCAAAGCGCCTTGGCTCTGGCTTGACAAGGTTTTCATACCATCCGTAAACTCTTTAATGTGGGGATTTGTGGGGTAAAGTGGCGAATTGGGTCATGAAGGGGTAACTCAGTCATGTTTCGTGGGGCAACGATGGTTAACCTCGACAGCAAAGGGCGGCTCGCCGTACCTACCCGTTATCGGGATTTGCTGAACGAGGAATCGCAGGGCCAGATGGTCTGTACCATAGACCTTCACCAACCATGCCTGTTGCTTTATCCACTCCCTGAATGGGAAATCATAGAACAAAAATTATCTCGTCTGTCGAGCATGAACCCGGCTGAGCGTCGGGTTCAACGTTTGCTGTTAGGGCATGCCAGTGAATGTCAGATGGATGGCGCTGGGCGCTTACTGATTGCAGGAACATTGCGTCAGCACGCCGGGCTGAATAAAGAAGTGATGCTGGTTGGGCAGTTCAATAAGTTTGAGCTGTGGGATGAACAGACCTGGTATCAACAAGTCAAGGATGACATCGACGCAGAACAGTCCACTCAGGAACCACTGTCTGAGCGGCTACAGGACTTATCGCTATAAGCATGGTAGATAACAAAAAAATTGTAGATAACAACTACAAGCACACCAGCGTATTGCTGGATGAGGCCGTAAATGGCCTGAATATCCGCGATAACGGCATCTATATTGACGGAACTTTTGGCCGTGGTGGCCATTCGCGTCTTATTTTGTCCCAACTTGGGCCAGAAGGGCGCTTGATAGCGATCGATCGTGACCCACAAGCGATTGAAGCAGCAAAATCTATTACTGATCCACGTTTCTCTATCGTACACGGTCCTTTTTCCGAATTGGCGCATTATGTGCGGGAATTGGATTTAGTTGGCCGGATTGACGGCATTTTGCTGGATCTCGGTGTGTCATCCCCGCAACTGGATGATCCCGAACGCGGTTTCTCTTTCATGCGTGACGGGCCGCTGGATATGCGGATGGACCCTACCCGTGGATTATCTGCCGCCGAATGGCTGATGAAAGCCAGCGCCGATGATATCGCTTGGGTGCTAAAAACTTTTGGCGAAGAGCGTTTCGCCAAGCGTCTGGCCAAGGCCATTGTTGAGCGTAACCTCACGCAGCCGATGACTCGCACTAAAGAGTTGGCTGATTTGATTGCTAACGCCAGCCCATTCCGCGAAAAGCATAAACACCCGGCGACCCGCAGTTTCCAGGCTATCCGCATCTATATCAACAGTGAGTTAGAAGAGATTGAGCGCGCACTGGATGGTGCCCATGAAGTGCTGGCACCTGAAGGCCGTTTGTCAGTGATTAGCTTCCACTCTCTTGAAGACCGCATTGTGAAGAACTTTATTCGTCAGCGCAGTCGTGGGCCACAGGTTCCAGCCGGATTGCCATTGACGGAAGCACAGTTACGCAGCATGGGTGGGCGCACAATGAAATCCATTGGCAAGATGATGCCAGCGGATGCCGAAGTGGCTGAAAACCCACGGGCACGTAGCTCAGTATTACGCTTTGCCGAGAGGATTAAAGAGTGATAGGCAACGAACGCCACGGTTTAGTTGGGGTTATCGGCGGGGACTTACTCCGCAATGCGAAGATCCCGTTAATTTTACTGGTCGCGGTGTTGGTGTCTGCCATTTTTGTTGTGACGACCGCCCATCGTACGCGCTTGTTAACCGCTGAGCGTGAGCAGTTGGTGCTGGAGCGGGATGCGCTGGATATTGAGTGGCGCAACCTGATTCTGGAAGAGAACGCATTGGGTGACCACAGCCGTGTTGAAAGTATCGCAACTGACAAGCTGAAGATGCAACATGTTGATCCTTCACAAGAAAATATTGTGGTTCAGCAGTAGGTTTTTCTAAAGCAATAGGTTTTTCTAATAATAAAAGGAACTAGTCGCCATCATGATTCTACGTTGCCAAGGTAACGCATGAAAGCAGCGCGCCCCGGGAAGTTAAAGCGCCAAGAAGAACAAGCCAGCTTTATCAGCTGGCGTTTTGCGTTGCTGTGCGGCTGCATTTTGTTGGCACTGGTCGGGTTGATGCTGCGCACTGCCTATCTGCAAGTGATCAACCCCGATAAGCTGGTGCGCGAGGGCGATATGCGCTCGCTGCGAGTACAAGCAGTGCCAACGGCGCGCGGCATGATAAGCGACCGCTCAGGCCGCCCATTAGCTGTCAGTGTGCCGGTTAATGCAGTTTGGGCTGATCCGAAAGAGCTCACCGAGCGTGGCGGAATTACGCTGGATACGCGCTGGAAAGCGCTGTCCGACGCACTGGAAATCCCGCTAGATCAATTGGCAACGCGAATCAATGCCAATCCAAAAGGGCGCTTTGTCTATTTGGCCCGCCAAGTTAACCCCGCCATTGGCGACTACATCCACAAGCTGAAATTACCCGGCATCTATTTGCGCCAAGAATCCCGCCGCTACTACCCAGCGGGTCAGGTAATGGCACACATTATTGGCGTAACCAATATTGATAGCCAAGGTATTGAAGGTGTAGAGAAAAGTTTTGACCGTTGGCTCACTGGGCAACCCGGCGAGCGTACGGTACGTAAAGACCGCTATGGCCGCGTCATTGAGGATATCTCCTCCGTTGATAGTCAGGCGGCACACAATCTGGTGCTGAGTGTCGATGAGCGCTTACAGGCGCTGGTGTATCGCGAACTGAACAATGCGGTGGCATTCAACAAAGCAGAATCAGGTACAGCGGTGTTGGTGGATGTGAATACCGGCGAAGTGCTGGCGATGGCGAATAGCCCATCCTACAACCCAAATAACCTGACCGGTACGCCGAAAGACGCGATGCGTAACCGGGCAATTACCGATATTTTTGAACCCGGCTCGACAGTTAAGCCAATGGTAGTGATGACGGCATTGCAGCACGGCGTAGTGAAAGAGAACAGCGTGCTGAACACCTTGCCGTACTTTGTTAACGGTCACCAGATTAAAGACGTGGCCCGTTACGCAGAGCTATCCGTGACCGGGATCTTGCAGAAGTCGAGTAACGTCGGTGTGTCTAAACTGGCGTTAGCGATGCCATCCTCAGCGTTAGTAGATACTTACTCACGGTTTGGGTTTGGGAAAGCGACCAATTTGGGGTTGGTCGGAGAAAGCAGTGGCTTATATCCTAAAAAACAACGGTGGTCTGACATAGAGAGGGCCACCTTCTCTTTCGGCTACGGGCTAATGGTAACACCGTTACAACTAGCGCGAGTCTATGCAACCATCGGCAGCATGGGGATCTATCGCCCACTGTCGATCACCAAAGTTGACCCGCCAGTGGCTGGTGAGCGCATTTTCCCTGAACCGCTGGTACGCACCGTGGTTCATATGATGGAGAGTGTGGCATTACCTGGCGGCGGGGGCACCAAAGCCGCCATCAAAGGCTACCGTATTGCCATCAAAACCGGTACCGCCAAGAAAGTGGGTCCGGATGGCAAATATATGGACCGATACCTCGCTTACACCGCTGGCGTAGCGCCCGCGAGTAACCCTCGATTTGCTCTGGTTGTGGTCATCAATGACCCGCAGGCAGGGAAATATTACGGTGGTGCGGTTTCTGCACCGGTGTTCGGTGCCATCATGGGCGGCGTATTGCGCACCATGAACATCGAGCCAGATGCGTTACCCACTGGTGATAAAAGCGAATTAGTGATTAATACAAAAGAGGGTTCAGGTGGCAGATCGTAACTTGCGCGACTTACTCGCTCCTTGGGGGCTAGACGTCCCGGAGCGTGCGCTACGGGAAATGACATTAGACAGCCGTGTTGCCGCTGCCGGGGATTTGTTTGTCGCCATTGTCGGCCACCAGACGGACGGGCGTCGCTATATCCCGCAAGCCATCGCACAAGGTGTGGCGGCAATTGTGGCCGAAGCCGATGGTGTGGCACCGGATGCCAGTGTGGCTGAAATGCATGGCGTTCCTGTTATTTATTTGCGTAATTTGAATCAGCACTTATCCACGCTGGCGGGGCAGTTTTACCATCAACCGGGCGCTGCACTACGTTTGGTCGGCGTGACCGGGACTAACGGCAAAACCACCACCACGCAACTGCTGGCGCAATGGAGTCAGGCTCTGGGCGAAACCAGTGCAGTGATGGGGACAGTGGGTAATGGCTTATTAGGGCAGGTGATCCCGACGGAAAACACCACTGGCTCTGCGGTTGATATCCAACATTTACTGCGCAACCTGGTCGATCAAGGGGCCACTTTTGCGGCCATGGAAGTCTCTTCCCACGGTTTGATTCAGAATCGCGTCGCCGCATTGCCGTTTGCCGCCGCCGTGTTCACTAACTTGAGCCGCGATCATCTGGATTACCACGGCAATATGGCGAGTTACGAGGCGGCAAAATGGTTGCTGTTCTCCACCCATCAATCCGAACACAAAATTATCAATGCTGATGACGAAGTCGGTCGCCGCTGGTTAAGCCAGTTGCCGCAAGCGGTCGCCGTCAGCATGGAAGGTCATGTTCCTGCGGGCTGGAAAGGCCCGTGGTTATCCGCCAGCCACGTGGAGTATCACGATAATGGCGCGAGTATCGCCTTTAATTCCAGCTGGGGCGAAGGTCAGATAGAGAGCCGCCTAATGGGGGCATTTAACGTCAGCAATTTGCTGGTGGCTCTGTCAACGCTGCTCTCGTTGGGCTATCCGCTAGACCAGCTTTTAGCTGCCGCCCCTCATCTGCAACCGGTTTGTGGGCGGATGGAAGTGTTTAATGCGCCGGGTAAACCCACAGTCGTGGTGGATTATGCCCACACGCCGGATGCGTTGGAAAAAGCGCTGGCAGCCGCTCGTTTACATTGTAAAGGGCAACTGTGGTGTGTGTTTGGTTGCGGTGGCGATCGTGACAAAGGTAAGCGCCCACTTATGGGCGGTATCGCGGAACAACTGGCTGATCGCGTCGTCGTCACTGACGATAACCCGCGCAGCGAAGAGCCGCAGGCGATTGTGGCCGATATCCTCAGCGGGTTACTGGATGCTGGACATGCACTGGCGATTCATGGCCGTGCGGAAGCGGTGACCAGTGCCATTATGCAGGCCAAAGAAGACGACGTTGTACTCATCGCGGGCAAAGGGCACGAAGATTATCAACTAGTTGGCAATCGCCGACTGGATTACTCCGACCGCGTCACTGTCGCGCGCTTGTTGGGGGTAGTGGCATGATTAAGGTCTCGCTGGATTTCTTGTCTGAGCTGCTTAACGCTGAGTTTATTGCTAGTGATAAAGGCGGCAATAAACTCGAGATAACCGAAGTGACCATTGATACCCGTAAGGTCACGGCAGGTTGTCTGTTTGTTGCGCTGAAAGGCGAGCGTTTTGATGGGCATGATTTCGCAGAAGATGCTGTTGCCACAGGGGCTGGTGCTCTGCTGGTAAGTAAACGCTTACTGGTGGGTGTTCCACAATTAGTGGTTAAAGACACCCGCCTAGCGCTGGGGCAGTTTGCGGCCTGGGTTCGCCAGCAAGTGCCTGCTCGCGTGGTGGCCTTAACTGGCTCATCAGGTAAAACCTCAGTCAAAGAGATGACGGCAGCGATTTTGCGCCAATGCGGCAATGTGCTGTACACCGCCGGTAACTTTAATAACGATATCGGTGTGCCGCTGACCCTACTGCGTTTGACGCCAGAATATGATTTTGCGGTTATTGAATTGGGTGCCAATCATGTGGGTGAAATTGCCTACACCTCCGATTTAAGCCGCCCAGAAAGCGCTTTGGTGAACAATTTAGCCGCCGCGCATCTGGAAGGTTTCGGCTCTCTGGCCGGTGTGGCACAAGCCAAAGGCGAGATTTTTGCGGGTTTGCCGGCTAACGGCACCGCAATCATCAATGCTGACAGCAACGATTGGCCTCACTGGCAGGAAACTCTGCATAACAAGCGAGTCTGGCGTTTTGGCCCTCAGGCAGCAGAAGATGTCGATTTTTATGCCACCGACGTGCAAATCACGCCGCAGGCAACCCACTTCACTCTGCACTCGCCATTTGGCACTGTCGCCATTGAGCTACCATTGCCGGGGCGACATAACATTGCCAATGCGCTAGCCGCAGCGGCGTTAGCCCTGTCGATTGGGGCTGACTTAGCGGCGGTGCGTCAGGGGCTGATGCAGTTACAGGCTGTACCGGGGCGCTTATTCCCCATTCAACTCGCCGCTGGCAAGTTGCTGCTGGATGACACTTACAACGCCAATGTGGGTTCCATGACCGCAGCGGCACAAGTGCTGGCAGAAATGCCGGGTTACCGTGTCATGGTGGTCGGCGACATGGGCGAGTTAGGTGAGACCGCGATTGATTGCCATCGTCAAGTCGGTGAAGCGGCGAAACAGGCGGGTATCGATAAAGTGCTGAGTGTCGGCACCTTAAGTCAGACACTCAGCGACGCCAGCGGCAACGGCGAACATTTTCAGGATAAAAGCACATTGGCAGCCCGTATAAGCGAACTGCTAGGCGAACATCCGATTATCACAGTGTTAATTAAAGGTTCACGTAGCGCCGCCATGGAAAATGTCGTGCGTGCGTTACAGGAGAAGGCATCATGTTAGTTTGGTTGGCTGAATATTTAGTGAAATTTTACTCGGGTTTTAACGTCTTTTCCTATTTGACGTTCCGAGCCATCGTCAGTCTGTTGACTGCATTAGTGATTTCATTGTGGATGGGGCCGCACCTGATTGCTTATTTGCAGAAATTGCAGATTGGTCAAGTGGTGCGTAACGATGGGCCAGAGTCACATTTCAGTAAACGCGGCACGCCGACCATGGGCGGCCTGATGATTCTGTTCTCTATTACCATTTCGGTGCTGATGTGGGCTTACCCGTCTAATCCGTATGTCTGGTGCGTGCTGTTCATTCTGGTGGGTTATGGCATCGTCGGTTTCATTGACGATTATCGCAAAGTGGTACGTAAAGATACCAAGGGCTTGATCGCCCGCTGGAAGTACTTCTGGCAGTCGATAATTGCACTGGCGGCGGCATTTGCCATGTACAGCATCGGCAAAGACACCCCAGCAACCGAGTTAGTGGTGCCGTTCTTCAAAGACATCATGCCGCAACTGGGTCTGCTCTATATCTTGCTGGCGTACTTCGTGATTGTCGGCACCAGCAATGCGGTCAACCTGACTGACGGGCTGGATGGTTTGGCAATTATGCCGACCGTTTTCGTGGCGGGCGGCTTTGCATTAGTTGCCTGGGCGACCGGTAACGTGAACTTTGCCGCCTACCTGCATATTCCTTATCTGCGCCATGCTGGTGAGCTGGTGATTGTCTGCACCGCCATTGTCGGCGCAGGTTTGGGCTTCCTGTGGTTTAACACCTATCCGGCACAGGTCTTTATGGGTGACGTCGGCTCGCTGGCATTAGGCGGCGCACTCGGCACCATCGCGGTATTGCTGCGCCAAGAGTTCTTATTAGTGATTATGGGCGGTGTGTTCGTGGTTGAAACACTGTCGGTCATCTTGCAGGTAGGGTCCTTTAAGTTACGTGGGCAGCGCATTTTCCGCATGGCGCCGATTCATCACCATTACGAACTTAAAGGCTGGCCGGAACCACGGGTGATCGTGCGCTTCTGGATTATTTCGCTGATGCTGGTGCTGATTGGCCTGGCGACGCTGAAGGTGCGGTAATTATGGTTGATTATCAGGGTAAAAAAGTCGTCATTATCGGGCTGGGGCTAACCGGCCTTTCCTGCGTTGATTTCTTTATGGCGCGTGGTGTGAAGCCCCGTGTGATGGATACCCGAATCAACCCTGCTGGACTGGACAAATTACCCGAAAGTATCGAGCGCCATGTCGGTGACCTGAATCAGCGGTGGCTGTTGGATGCCGATTTGATCGTTGCTAGCCCCGGTATTGCACTGGCACATCCCGCGTTAAGTGATGCGGCGGATGCCGGCGTTGAAATTGTCGGTGATATCGAACTGTTCTGCCGTGAGAACCAAGCCCCTGTGGTCGCGATTACGGGTTCTAACGGCAAAAGCACCGTGACCACGCTGGTTGGCGAGATGGCGAAAGCGGCGGGTTGGCAGGTTGGTGTCGGTGGCAACATCGGCGTTCCGGTTCTTACGCTGTTGAAACAAGAGAATCAATTGGTGGTGCTAGAGCTGTCCAGCTTCCAGTTGGAAACCACCTCGAGCTTGCGGGCCAATGCGGCCACCATACTGAACGTGACGGAAGATCACACTGATCGTTATCCGTTTGGTTTGCAGCAATATCGCGCCGCTAAACTGCGGGTATATGAAAACGCTAAAGTTTGTGTCGTGAATGCCGATGACGCGCTGACTATGCCTGTGCGTGGTGCCGATAGCCGCTGTATCAGCTTTGGGGTCGATGTTGGTGATTACCACCTCAATAAGCAGCAGGGCGAAATCTGGCTGCGAGTGCGGGGTGAGAAAGTGTTGAATACCCGTGAGATGAAACTCACCGGGCGTCATAACTACACCAATGCGCTGGCGGCGCTGGCGCTGGCTGATGCAGTGGGTATTCCGCGTTCATCCAGCTTGAAAGCATTGACCACATTTACCGGTCTGCCGCACCGCTTCCAACTGGTGTTTGAGCACAATGGCGTGCGTTGGATTAATGATTCGAAAGCTACCAACGTGGGCAGCACTGAAGCGGCGTTAGATGGTTTACAGGTGGATGGTACCTTGCATTTATTACTGGGCGGCGACGGTAAATCCGCTGATTTCTCTGGATTGACACGCTTTTTGCAAGGCGACCACATCAAAATTTACTGCTTTGGCCGTGATGGTGAAGAACTGGCAGAACTGCGCCCTGAAGTCTCCCAACTGACTGAGACAATGGAGCAGGCCATGGTATTGCTGTCGAAAAATCTGTCACCGGGCGACATGGTGTTGTTGTCACCTGCCTGCGCCAGTTTGGACCAATTCCGTAGCTTCGAGCAACGTGGTGATGAGTTTGCTCGTTTGGCAGAGGAGTTGGGTTGATGCGCATGCCGGGGCTGGAGCTGTTAAATAGCTTAAAGCATTTTGTGATGGGATCGCGGGAGAGCGACACCACCAGTATGGTGCTTTATGACAGAACCTTGCTGTGGCTGACATTTGGTTTGGCGATTATTGGCTTTGTGATGGTGACATCGGCCTCCATGCCGATCGGTCAACGTCTGGCCAGTGACCCCTTCCTGTTTGCTAAACGTGACGCGCTCTATCTGGCGCTGGCGTTCGGTCTGTCACTGGTGACGTTGCGCATCCCGATGGCGGTCTGGCAGCGCTACAGTAACATTATGTTATTGATTTCGCTGGTGATGCTCTTGGTGGTGTTGGTGGTGGGGAGCTCAGTTAACGGGGCATCACGCTGGATTGCACTGGGGCCGCTACGTATTCAGCCTGCCGAGTTATCCAAGCTGTCGCTATTTTGTTATCTGGCGAGCTATTTGGTACGCAAGGTTGAGGAGGTCCGCAGTAACTTTTGGGGCTTCTGTAAACCGATGGGCGTGATGGTCATTCTGGCGGTGCTACTGCTGGCACAGCCCGACTTAGGTACGGTGGTGGTGCTGTTTGTGACCACACTGGCGATGCTGTTTTTAGCTGGGGCTAAAATGTGGCAGTTTCTGGCAATTATCGGCTCCGGTGTCTTTGCGGTATGTCTGCTGATTGTTGCCGAACCCTACCGCATGCGGCGCGTCACCTCATTCTGGAACCCGTGGGCTGATCCATTCGGCAGCGGTTACCAGTTAACCCAGTCGCTGATGGCCTTTGGGCGCGGTGAGTTCTGGGGGCAGGGCTTAGGGAATTCAGTGCAGAAACTGGAGTATTTACCGGAAGCGCATACCGACTTCATTTTCTCTATTTTAGGCGAAGAACTCGGGTATTTCGGTGTGGTTCTTGCATTGTTAATGGTATTCTTCGTCGCTTTTCGTGCTATGTCCATTGGGCGTCGTGCATTAGAGATAGATCAGCGATTTTCTGGCTTTTTGGCCTGTTCGATCGGCGTCTGGTTTAGCTTTCAGGCACTGGTTAACGTTGGGGCTGCGGCTGGGATGTTGCCGACCAAAGGTTTGACACTACCTCTGATCAGTTACGGTGGTTCGAGCTTGATTATTATGTCAACCGCGATAGTGCTGTTGTTACGTATTGATTTTGAAACACGTTTGGCAAAAGCCCAAGCGTTTGTAAGGAGTGCCCGATGAGTGGGAAGACCAAGCGCTTAATGGTGATGGCCGGTGGCACTGGGGGGCATGTCTTCCCCGGTTTGGCCGTGGCACATCATCTGATGGCGCAAGGCTGGCAGGTGCGTTGGTTGGGCACCGCAGACCGAATGGAAGCGTCATTAGTCCCCCAACATGGCATTGAGATCGATTTTATCCAGATTTCTGGTTTGCGTGGCAAGGGGCTGATGGCCCAACTGACCGCACCGGTACGAATTTATCGTGCGGTACGTCAGGCGAAGAAAATCATGCGTGATTATCAGCCTGATGTGGTGTTGGGTATGGGCGGCTATGTTTCCGGCCCTGGTGGTTTGGCGGCATGGCTGTGTGGTGTCCCGGTGGTATTGCATGAGCAAAACGGCATTGCGGGTTTGACTAACCGCTGGCTGGCTCGAATCGCCAAGAAGGTTTTGCAGGCATTTCCGGGTGCATTCCCCGATGCCGATGTGGTGGGTAATCCGGTTCGCACCGACGTGTTGGCGTTGCCATTACCGGCTGAGCGTTTGGCGGGCCGTGAAGGGCCGATTCGCGTATTGGTTATCGGTGGCAGTCAGGGCGCACGGATACTGAATCAAACCATGCCGCAGGTTGCTGCGACACTGGGTGAACAAGTCACTGTTTGGCATCAGGTGGGTAAAGGTGCGCTGCCGGAAGTATTACAGGCTTACCAGCAAGCGGGGCAGGGTGATAAGCATCAGGTTGTCGAGTTTATCGATGACATGGCCGCCGCTTATGCTTGGGCTGACGTGGTGGTTTGCCGCTCAGGTGCACTAACCGTCAGTGAAGTGGCTGCCGCAGGCTTACCAGCGATTTTTGTGCCATTTCAGCATAAAGATCGGCAGCAATACTGGAATGCTTTGCCGCTGGAAAAAGCGGGGGCCGCCAAAATCATCGAGCAGCCGCAATTTACCGCACAAGCGGTTAGCAGCCTACTTGCTGACTGGGATCGCGCGACCCTATTGGCGATGGCTGAGCGGGCAAGAACCGTGGCTATCCCTGACGCGACAGAGCGTGTGGCGGCTGAAGTGGTCGCTGCCAGTAAGTGAAATAGATTGAGATAATGAATGGCTGGTAGCGAATACCGGCCATAGATGTACAACAGACAAAAAAGTGAAGAGAAACGTGAATACACAGCAACTGGCGAAACTACGTACTATCGTGCCCGAGATGCGCCGCGTCCGGCACATTCACTTTATCGGCATTGGTGGTGCCGGCATGGGTGGTATCGCTGAAGTGTTGGCAAACGAAGGTTATCAGATTAGCGGTTCCGATTTGGCACCCAACCCGGTCACTCAGCATTTGGCTTCATTGGGCGCGCAGATCTATTTCCATCACCGCCCAGAGAACGTGCTAGATGCCAGTGTGGTGGTCGTTTCAACGGCAATTTCGGCGGATAACCCCGAGATTGTCGCAGCTCGCGAGGCGCGTATTCCGGTGATCCGCCGCGCAGAAATGCTCGCTGAATTAATGCGTTATCGCCATGGGATTGCGGTTGCAGGTACCCACGGTAAAACCACCACAACAGCGATGGTTTCCAGCATCTATGCCGAAGCGGGTTTGGATCCAACGTTTGTGAATGGCGGATTGGTAAAAGCCGCGGGTACGCACGCGCGCTTGGGCTCAAGCCGCTATCTGATAGCTGAAGCGGATGAAAGCGATGCATCATTCCTGCATTTGCAACCGATGGTGGCGATTGTTACCAATATTGAAGCCGACCACATGGATACCTACCAGGGCGACTTCGAGAACTTAAAACAGACATTTATTAACTTTTTGCACAATTTGCCATTCTATGGTCGTGCCGTGATGTGTATCGATGATCCTGTGGTGCGCGAGTTGTTGCCACGTGTTGGCCGCCATATCACCACTTACGGTTTCAGTGACGATGCTGATGTGCAAATTGCCAGCTATCGGCAGGACGGCCCACAGGGGCACTTCACGCTTAAGCGCTTGGATAAGCCATTGATGACTGTGACCTTGAATGCACCGGGTCGTCACAATGCACTGAATGCGGCAGCAGCGGTTGCGGTAGCGACCGAAGAGGGCATTGAGGACGATGACATCCTGCGCGCGCTGGCAGGATTCCAGGGGACAGGTCGCCGTTTTGATTTCCTCGGCAACTTCCCACTGGCACCGGTTAATGGCAAAGAGGGCAGCGTGATGTTGGTGGATGATTATGGTCATCACCCAACGGAAGTGGATGCCACCGTTAAAGCGGCACGAGCCGGTTGGCCGGATAAACGTATCGTGATGGTGTTCCAGCCGCACCGTTATACCCGCACCCGCGACCTGTATGACGATTTTGCTAATGTGCTATCGCAAGTTGATGTTTTGCTGATGTTGGATGTGTATGCCGCAGGTGAAACGCCGATCCCTGGCGCAGATAGCCGCTCGTTATGCCGTACTATCCGCAACCGTGGCAAGTTAGACCCGATTTTGGTTTCAGACAGTGAAACCGTACCAGAAGTGTTGGCGCAAGTGCTGAATGGCGATGATCTGATTCTGGTTCAGGGCGCAGGTAATATTGGTAAAATTGCCCGTAAATTGGCTGAGCTTAAATTGCAGCCACAGATTAAAAACGAGGAACATCATGGCTGAGAAAGTTGCGGTACTGCTGGGGGGGACCTCCGCCGAACGTGAAGTGTCATTGCTATCCGGTCAGGCTGTTTTAGCGGGCCTGCGAGAAGCCGGTATCGACGCCCATGGCGTTGATACTAAAGACTTCCCGGTAACTCAGCTTAAAGAGCAGGGCTTTGATAAGGTCTTTATCGCCTTACATGGCCGTGGTGGCGAAGATGGTACCTTGCAAGGCGTTTTGGAGTTTCTGGGCCTGCCTTATACCGGTAGCGGCGTGATGGCATCCGCCCTAACCATGGATAAATTGCGCACTAAATTAGTGTGGCAAGCGCTGGGTTTACCGATTTCGCCTTATGTAGCGTTGAATCGTCAACAGTTTGAAACACTTTCGTCAGAGGAATTGGCGGCCCGTGTCGCTAAGCTTGGCCTGCCATTAATCGTGAAGCCAAGCCATGAAGGCTCCAGTGTTGGCATGAGCAAGGTGGATCACGCCAATGAGTTACAGAGTGCGCTGGTTGAGGCGTTCCGCCATGACACTGATGTGCTAATTGAGAAATGGTTGAGCGGCCCGGAATTTACCGTCGGCATCCTCGGTGATGACGTTTTACCGTCGATCCGTATTCAAGTGCCTGGCGTGTTTTATGACTATGAAGCTAAATATTTGTCCGATGAGACACAGTACTTCTGCCCAAGCGGCCTGAGCACTGAGTTGGAGCAACAATTAGCCGCATTGGCATTGCAGGCTTATCAAGCGCTGGGTTGCAGCGGTTGGGGGCGTGTTGATGTTATGCAAGACAGCGACGGCAATTTTTACTTGCTTGAAGTGAATACTTCTCCGGGTATGACTAGCCACAGTTTAGTGCCGATGGCAGCCCGCCAATATGGGTTGAGTTTCTCCCAGTTGGTGGCCCGAATTCTGACGTTGGCTGACTGAGATGTCGCAAGCTGCCCTGAATGCGCGTGAACGTGCAGCGGAAAATACCGCAGCCCGGCGCAGTAACGGAGGCCAATTGGCGGGTATGGTTTTCCTGCTGATGGTGCTTGGGACCATACTCTGGGGCGGTTGGGTAGTGGTGGGTTGGATGAAAGATGCTAGCCGATTGCCGCTGTCGAAACTGGTGGTAACGGGTGAGCGCCATTACACCACCAATGATGATATTCGCCAGGCGATTCTGGCATTGGGCGCACCGGGCACGTTTATGACGCAGGATGTGAACATCATCCAGCAACAGATTGAACGCTTGCCTTGGATTCAGCAGGCCAGTGTGCGTAAACAGTGGCCGGATGAGCTGAAAATCCATCTGGTGGAGTATGTGCCCTTTGCCCGCTGGAATGATTTGCATATGGTTGATGAGCAGGGGCGGTCATTCAGTGTTCCCTCTGAGCGAATTGGCAAACAGAAACTGCCACTACTGTATGGCCCGGAAGGCAGTGAACAGGATGTTCTGGAAGGCTACCGGGCAATGAGCAAGGTGTTAGCGGCCAACAAGTATCAGCTAAAAATGGCGGCGATGAGTGCTCGGCATTCTTGGCAGTTGGCCTTAGATAATGATGTTCGGCTGGAGCTGGGACGGGATGACCGGATGGGGCGTTTACAACGTTTCATCGAGTTATATCCGCTGTTGCAACAGCAGCCAGATAAGCGCGTCAGTTATGTAGATTTGCGGTATGAGACAGGGGCGGCAATAGGTTGGGCTCCGGTATTCATCGGCAGTCAGGGTGGTGAGCCACCAATAAATGGCCAGCAGAACAGTAATCCGCAACAGAATCAGGCACAGGCAAAACAACAATGATCAAGTCGACGGACAGAAAACTGGTAGTAGGTCTTGAGATCGGAACGGCAAAGGTCTCCGCATTGGTAGGGGAAGTTCTGCCCGATGGCATGGTCAATATTATTGGGGTCGGCAGTTGCCCGTCCCGTGGCATGGATAAGGGTGGGGTTAACGACCTTGAATCGGTAGTGAAATGCGTTCAGCGCGCTATCGATCAGGCTGAGTTAATGGCAGATTGCCAAATTTCATCTGTCTATTTGGCGTTATCGGGCAAACATATCAGCTGCCAGAATGAAATAGGGATGGTTCCTATTTCAGAAGAAGAAGTAACTCAGGAAGATGTAGAGAACGTAGTACATACCGCGAAGTCGGTACGTGTGCGTGATGAGCATCGCATCCTGCACGTTATTCCGCAGGAATATGCCATCGATTATCAGGAAGGCATCAAAAATCCTGTTGGTCTTTCTGGTGTGCGGATGCAGGCCAAAGTGCACCTGATTACCTGCCATAACGATATGGCAAAAAATATCGTCAAAGCGGTGGAACGTTGTGGCCTCAAAGTGGACCAACTGATTTTCGCCGGTTTGGCAGCCAGTTATGCCGTATTGACGGAAGATGAACGTGAGCTGGGTGTCTGTGTGGTCGACATCGGCGGTGGCACCATGGATATGGCGGTTTATACCGGTGGCGCGTTGCGGCACACCAAAGTCATCCCTTACGCCGGGAACGTGGTCACCAGCGATATAGCTTATGCCTTCGGTACACCGCCAACAGATGCGGAAGCGATTAAAGTTCGACACGGCTGTGCGCTCGGGTCGATTGTCAGCAAGGACGAAAGTGTAGAAGTGCCAAGTGTTGGCGGACGCCCTCCGCGTAGTCTGCAAAGACAGACACTCGCTGAGGTTATAGAACCACGCTACACCGAATTGCTGAATTTAGTTAATGACGAGATTTTACAATTGCAGGAGCAGCTACGTCAGCAAGGCGTGAAGCATCATCTGGCAGCCGGTATCGTGCTGACTGGCGGTGCGGCACAAATTGATGGTCTGGCTGAATGTGCACAACGGGTGTTCCATGCCCAAGTGCGCATCGGTCAACCGCTCAATATCACCGGACTGACGGATTATGCACAGGAGCCTTATTACTCCACTGCTGTTGGGTTATTGCATTACGGTAAAGAGTCTCATCTCAGTGGTGAGTCAGAAGTAGAAAAACGTGCCTCAGTGGGCAATTGGTTTAAACGTATCAATAGCTGGCTGAGAAAAGAGTTTTAATGTTTCAACAAAGAGATCAAGCTGAACATATTTTTTGATCTCGAAGCGACAGGCACAAAACGGAGAGAAACTATGTTTGAACCTATGGAACTAACCAATGACGCGGTGATTAAAGTCATCGGCGTCGGTGGTGGCGGTGGTAATGCCGTCGAACACATGGTGCGCGAGCGCATCGAAGGTGTTGAATTCTTCGCCGTTAATACAGACGCTCAGGCGCTACGTAAGACGGCTGTTGGCCAAACCATCCAGATTGGTAGCGGTATTACCAAAGGTTTGGGTGCTGGCGCGAACCCAGAAGTGGGTCGCAATTCAGCTGAAGAAGACCGTGAAGCTCTGCGTGCTGCTCTTGAAGGCGCAGACATGGTCTTTATCGCCGCAGGCATGGGCGGTGGTACAGGTACTGGTGCTGCCCCTGTTGTTGCCGAAGTGGCAAAAGAACTGGGTATTTTGACAGTGGCCGTGGTGACTAAGCCTTTCAACTTTGAAGGCAAGAAACGCATGGCGTTCGCTGAGCAGGGTATTGCTGAGTTGTCCAAACATGTCGACTCATTGATCACTATTCCGAACGATAAGTTGCTGAAAGTTCTGGGTCGTGGCATCTCTTTACTGGATGCATTCGGTGCGGCTAACGACGTATTGAAAGGCGCGGTTCAGGGTATTGCCGAGCTGATCACCCGCCCAGGCCTGATGAACGTCGACTTTGCTGACGTGCGCACAGTGATGTCCGAAATGGGTTATGCCATGATGGGCTCCGGTGTAGCTTGCGGTGAAGATCGTGCGGAAGAAGCAGCAGAAATGGCGATTTCCAGCCCGTTGTTGGAAGATATCGACCTGTCTGGTGCCCGTGGCGTGCTGGTCAACATTACTGCCGGTTTCGATTTGCGTTTGGATGAGTTCGAAACTGTGGGTAACACCATTCGTGCATTCGCGTCCGACAATGCGACTGTGGTTATCGGTACATCGTTAGACCCAGAGATGAACGATGAATTGCGTGTCACTGTGGTGGCGACCGGTATCGGCATGGACAAACGTCCTGAAATCACGCTGGTGACCAACAAACAGACTCAGCCTGTGATGGACCACCGTTACCAGCAGCATGGCATGTCTCCTTTACCTCAGGAAGTTAAACCTGCGGCTAAAGTGGTCAATGATCCAACTGCTCAAACCAATAAAGAGCCCGATTATTTGGATATTCCGGCGTTTTTGCGTAAGCAAGCCGACTAATTTCCGAAAATATTGGAATCTCCGCTCTTTGTGCTAAACTGTCCCGCCGATCTTGTTATAAGCTTGGTCGGTAGGATGGATAACATTGCGAGATAAAACGATGATCAAACAAAGGACTTTAAAACGTATTGTTCAGGCGACTGGCGTCGGTTTGCACACCGGTAAAAAAGTCACGCTGACAATGCGACCCGCGCCGGCTAATACCGGGGTCATCTATCGTCGCACTGACTTGAATCCACCGGTTGATTTCCCGGCAGATGCAAAATCCGTGCGTGATACCATGCTCTGTACTTGCTTGGTCAATGAGCATGACGTGCGTATTTCTACTGTTGAACATCTCAACGCTGCTTTGGCAGGGTTAGGGATTGATAACATTATTATTGAAGTTAACGCTCCCGAAGTGCCGATTATGGACGGTAGTGCCAGTCCATTCGTGTATTTGCTGCTAGATGCGGGTATCGAAGAGTTAAACTCTGCGAAGAAATTCCTGCGTCTGAAAGAGACAGTGCGGGTTGAAGACGGTGATAAATGGGCTGAATTGTCTCCATTTAATGGATTCCGTTTAGATTTCACCATTGATTTTAATCACCCGGCGATTGACTCAAGTACTCAACGCTACCGTCTGGATTTCTCGGCCGATTCATTCGTCCGCCAAATCAGTCGTGCGCGTACTTTTGGTTTCATGCGTGATATCGAGTATCTACAGTCCCGTGGTTTGTGCCTGGGCGGTAGTTTCGATTGTGCCATCGTGGTTGATGATTACCGCGTATTAAATGAAGATGGCCTGCGCTTCGAAGATGAGTTTGTTCGTCACAAAATGCTGGACGCGATTGGCGACCTGTTTATGTGTGGCCATAATATTATTGGCGCATTTACTGCATACAAGTCGGGTCATGCCTTAAATAACAAGTTATTGCAGGCTGTTTTAGCTAAGCAAGAAGCTTGGGAATTTGTGACGTTCCAAGACGAAGCCGAAATGCCATTGGCATTCAAAGCACCGTCTACGGTATTGGCCTACTAAGGCTATTTATCACCATCACTTTTGGTTGCGTTGGCACTCTCTCCGGCCAACGCAGCTAATCGTTCCAATATTGTCCTCAGTTTTTCAGGGCTACGGCTCGCTAATTCTCTTAATTCCTTAGCACTTTCCAAACTTAAATGACGTAATGGCGGAGATTTCCCAGGATTTTCCGACGATTTTGCGGCATCTTGCGTAATGTTATGACCCTTAGCCATTAAGGATGGATTAATCCTGATGTCGATTGAAGACAATGATGGTAGAATTTGCGCTCGTAGTGCAGAAAGTAAAGCGGGTTGCTCATAGCGTAAGCGCATTAACCAGCTGGCATTCGCGGTTTCTAGCACTAAAACACTCTGTCGATAGTTAGCGACACGGCACCACGGCTGTAATTGTGACGGGAGCAATCCTTTTACCGCACGGTTAAGTTTTAACAGTGCAGTCGCGCGTTGTTGTACGTTATGTAGCGGTCCGTTTTCTGCTGCAACCGCATCATCGAACAGAACATCTAATAATTGTGGGCGGTTTTCACGCATTGACAAGGCTCCGGCGGATTTTAAACTCGTGATCGGTATTCTAAATCGTTGGCGACAATTTGGTAGACGTTATTTCTGGCCGCATCTCTTATTGGGGATGGTCGCGGCGAGTCTTGGCGTGCCTTCAAATCTGTCTGGCGTGCCAGATCAAACCGCGATACCGAACACATCATCAAGCCAAAGTCGTCAGAATCATGGTGCGACAAACTTTAACAGTTTGGCATTGCTACATGATATGCATCGTCGCCCTTCATTCAGCGTAGACTACTGGCAACAGCATGCACTGCGCACGGTTATTCGTCACCTCTCATTTGCGCTGGCACCTCAAGCGGCTTATGCCAGAGCGCAAGAGGTCGCAGAAGTCGAACAGGTAGCGCCATCACAAATTCAGCAGCTTGCGTTGCTGGATACACTGAACGCCCTCCTGACGCACGAGTTTAAACCACCCGCTATCATTCGTTATACCGAGCAGGTTAAACGGCCTGTTCTTTCGTTACACAAACCTGGGCTTTGGCTTGCACAAGTGCAAGGCATCCGCGCCGGGCCTGCCAATTTCAGCTAATTATTCTCTTGGTCTACCCCAATTTTATGCAACCTTTGGCCGCCGGTTTGGTGGTCTTGTAAGAGATATTAAGAATCATGCTAATCAAATTATTAACCAAAGTTTTTGGCAGCCGTAACGATCGTACACTGCGTCGTATGCGCAAAGTGGTTGAGCTTATCAACCGCATGGAACCTGAAATTGAAAAACTGACCGATGCTGAATTGCGCGCCAAAACAGACGAATTCCGTGAGCGCCTGGCAAAAGGTGCAGTGCTGGAAACCTTGATTCCTGAGGCGTTTGCCGTGGTGCGCGAAGCCAGTAAACGTGTGTTTTGTATGCGCCACTTCGACGTACAGCTGCTCGGCGGTATGGTACTGAATGAGCGTTGCATCGCTGAAATGCGTACGGGTGAAGGTAAAACGCTGACCGCAACACTACCCGCTTACCTCAATGCATTGAGTGGCCGTGGTGTGCACGTGGTTACCGTCAACGACTATCTGGCCCAGCGTGACGCCGAAAATAACCGTCCATTATTCGAGTTCCTTGGCCTGAGTGTGGGCATCAACTTGCCGAATATGACGGCACCAGCCAAGCGTGCGGCTTATGCTGCGGACATCACCTACGGTACGAACAACGAATACGGTTTTGACTATCTGCGCGATAACATGGCATTCAGCCCAGAAGAGCGGGTACAGCGTAAGCTGCATTATGCGTTGGTGGATGAGGTTGACTCCATCTTGATCGATGAAGCCCGTACTCCGTTGATTATCTCTGGCCCAGCCGAAGATAGTTCCGAGATGTATATTCGGGTTAACAAACTGATTCCAAAACTGATTCGTCAGGAAAAAGAGGACTCAGAGACCTTCCAGGGTGAAGGCCACTTCTCAGTGGACGAAAAATCACGTCAGGTTCACCTGACAGAGCGTGGTTTGATTCTGATTGAGCAAATGTTGGTGGAAGCGGGCATTATGGAAGAGGGCGAGTCGCTCTATTCTCCAACTAACATCATGTTGATGCACCACGTCACGGCAGCACTGCGCGCGCATGTGCTGTTTGCCCGCGATGTTGATTACATTGTGAAAGACGGCGAAGTTATCATCGTCGACGAACACACCGGCCGTACCATGCAGGGGCGTCGCTGGTCAGATGGCCTGCATCAGGCAATTGAAGCAAAAGAAGGCGTAGAAATTCAGAACGAGAACCAGACGCTGGCTTCCATCACCTTCCAGAACTACTTCCGTTTGTACGAAAAACTGGCTGGTATGACCGGTACCGCAGATACCGAAGCATTTGAATTTAGCTCCATTTACAAGCTGGATACCATTGTTGTACCTACTAATCGTCCAATGATTCGTAAGGATTTAGCTGACTTAGTCTATATGACCGAGCAGGAAAAGATTGGCGCTATCATTGAAGATATCCGTGAGCGTACTGCGAATGGTCAGCCTGTGTTAGTCGGGACCATCTCGATTGAGAAGTCTGAAGTGGTATCCGCTGAGTTAACCAAAGCGGGTATTGAGCACAAAGTTCTGAACGCTAAATTCCACGCAATGGAAGCGGATATTGTTTCTCAAGCGGGTCAACCGGGTGCGGTCACTATCGCAACCAACATGGCCGGCCGTGGTACTGACATCGTGTTGGGGGGGAGCTGGCAGAGTGAGATTGCCGCGCTAGAAAATCCGACTGAAGATCAAATTGCTGCCATCAAAGCAGCATGGCAGATTCGCCATGATGCGGTACTGGCATCAGGTGGTTTGCACATTATTGGTACTGAGCGTCATGAATCACGCCGTATCGATAACCAGTTACGTGGCCGTGCGGGTCGTCAGGGTGATGCAGGTTCTTCACGCTTCTATCTATCAATGGAAGATGCGTTGATGCGTATTTTTGCCTCTGACCGTGTGTCTGGCATGATGCGTAAACTGGGTATGAAACCGGGCGAAGCCATTGAACATCCATGGGTCACCAAGGCTATTGCTAACGCACAGCGTAAAGTTGAAAGCCGTAACTTCGATATTCGTAAGCAATTACTGGAATATGATGATGTAGCCAGCGACCAACGTCGCGCAATCTACAGCCAGCGTAACGAGCTGCTGGATGTGTCTGATGTTAGCGAAACCATCAACAGCATCCGTGAAGATGTTTTCAAAACAGTTATCGACAGCTACATTCCAACTCAGTCACTGGAAGAGATGTGGGATGTTGAAGGACTGGAACAGCGCCTGAAAAATGATTTCGATCTTGATATGCCAATTGCAAAGTGGCTGGAAGATGAGCCGCAGCTGCATGAAGAGACATTACGTGAGCGTATTCTTCAGCAGGCGATCGAAGTTTATCACCGCAAGGAGGAAGTTGTTGGCGTTGAAATGATGCGCAACTTCGAAAAAGGCGTGATGCTGCAAACGCTTGATTCCTTATGGAAAGAGCATTTGGCTGCAATGGACTACCTGCGTCAGGGTATCCATTTACGTGGTTATGCGCAAAAAGATCCTAAGCAAGAATATAAGCGTGAATCCTTCGCTATGTTTGCCGCTATGCTGGAATCACTGAAATATGAAGTGATTAGCGTACTGAGCAAAGTGCAGGTGCGGATGCCAGAAGAGGTAGAAGCGCTGGAAGTACAACGTCGTGAAGAAGCGGAGCGTTTAGCTAAACAGCAACAGTTGAGCCATCAGTCTGACAACAGCGCATTGATGTCACAGGAAGAGATCAATGTTGCCGCCAATCTTGAGCGCAAAGTGGGTCGTAACGATCCATGCCCATGTGGTTCAGGCAAAAAATACAAACAGTGCCATGGTAGCCTACAGTAATAGTTAGGCCACGGGTCACACTGACAATAAGGGCGGCTAAATACCGCCCTTTATTTTGGCTTTTTTTTGTCGTTTTTACCTTAGGATAAGCAAATAGGGAGCGATATGAGTCCGCACCCTTAACAGGAGAAAGAGAATTGAAACATTTACAGATTGCGGTAGGGATTATTCGCAACGCCCAGCAGGAGATTTTTATTGCTCAGCGAGCCGCTGACTCCCACATGGCGGGGTTTTGGGAGTTCCCTGGTGGGAAGATTGAGCAGGGTGAAACACCGGAACTGGCTTTAAAACGCGAACTGTTGGAAGAAACAGGGATTGTGGTGCAAAAAGCCACTTTGCTCAAAGTACTGGAGCATACTTTTGCGGATCGTATCGTGACATTAACTTTCTACATAGTTGAAGCGTGGGACGGCGAACCCTTTGGCCGCGAAGGGCAACCGATGCGCTGGGTGAGACAATCTGAATTGTTGGCTGAAGAGTTTCCACCCGCTAATGCAGCAATTATCGAACTACTCACTACCCTTCGACCTTAAAGTTGCAGGGTTGTTAGCTGCGTACACTTACCCGAATCACTTACTTTAGTAAGTTCATCGGGATTCGTTCGCTGGCTGCCTAGCTGCAACTTCAATTACGTTGGGTATTGCATTGTAGTTAATATTATTGAGTTGCTCTATTTTGTGGGGTAATAGCAGGTGCTAAAATTATCAGTGCGTAGGGGGTTCTTCCTCGCTCCATTCGTCACTGTCGGATAACTCACCACTGCTGGAAATACGTTTCTCTTCGTCTGCCCACTCACCTAAGTCAATAAGTTGGCAACGCTTGCAACAGAAAGGGCGGTAAGGGCTTTGTTCACCCCAAATAACGATTTTCCCACAAGTTGGGCAGTTAACCTCGATGACTTCGGGTTCCATATTCTCTCCTAAAATCTTTCTATACCCTCCATCTTTCAAGTCGCAGGCGGATGGGCTTGCCGTCTTCCTACTTCTTGAAATCTATTGGGTATCATTATAACTAAATTAGCAGCAGGCTAATTCAAAGGATAAACGGGCTGGCACAGTACCATTTTCACTGTCGAGTGGTAAGAAGCGAATGGCATATCGTGTTTTATGGCCAGAAATTTGCGGGTATAGCTGTGGCTCCAGTGGCAGACGCAATCTGAGCAGATCTGCGCCCTCAGCGTTATCTTGGAAGAAGCCATTCAAGCTGATTTGTGGGCGTAATGGACCAGACTGGCGGATTAAATCTAAAATGATGGTCAGCGACTGATTGAGTGGGACTAAGCTTGCCAGTAATTTACCAATATGCTGATTGCGCTGTTCCTGTGGCTGATGCAGCCAAGTGTGTAACGTCGGTAAATCAAAACTACAGCAACCGCCGGGAATACTCAGCCGCTGGCGAACCACACTGATTAAGCGGTCCTCTTTTAATGACTGCCCAATTCGTGGTGCTGACATCAATACTGATGCTCGGTTTTTTAGCTGACTGCGCAGGGTATCCACTAACGACATATCAACGCCGGGCATATCCGTCCATTGTTGTAACTTCTGTTGTTGGCGCTCAAGCTCTTTTAGCAAATCAGTGCGTACTTCACCGCGCTCAAGAACATCAATTAAATCAGATGCAGTACGGAAGAAGGTTAATGCACTGGCGATGTTATCTAATGAACACTGGCTTTCTAATTGTTGTAGTAAAAACTCCATTCTCAGCCAGGTACGCATTTTTTCATTGAGCGGATGTTCAAATAGTATTGTTGAGGTGAGGTCACTCATCGATGTAGATCCTGTTGGGCCGCTGCCGCTAATTTTAAGTACTGCTGGTGTAATGAGGCAACTTGCGGGGCGATAATTAATGGATCGCCGCTATTGTCAATAATGTCATCAGCACAGGCCAGCCGCTGCTGTCGCGAAACCTGTGATGCTAAAATATGTTCTGCCTGTAGGCGGGTAATGCCATCTCTCGCCATCGTTCTCGCGAGTTGTATTTCAGGTGCAACATCTACCACTAACACACGATTGGCACGCTGGTGTAAACCATTTTCAATCAGCAGGGGGACAACCCAGAGTACGTATGGCTTATCTATCTCTGCAAGTTGGCGCTGAGTTTCTTGCTGGATAAGTGGATGCAATAATGAATTTAACCATGCTTTTTCCTGCGGCTCACTGAAAATCTTTTCGCGTAACGCAGCACGATCCAATGTGCCATCAGTTTGCAAAATAGTTTCGCCATAGTGGGAAGCAATAGCGGCTAACGCTGGCATTCCCGGCTCAACGACTTGGCGGGCAATGATATCAGCATCAATAAGGGGCACACCCAAATTGGCGAATGTATTTGCCACGGTACTTTTGCCGCTGCCAATTCCGCCAGTGAGGGCCACAATATAGGTCATTGCCTAACCTTGCATGCTGTTAGTGAGTGGCCGAATTGTATCTGAAAGCAGGTGGTAAGGCATAGCAGGGAGTGCATTCTGTTTGAACTGCGTGGAAAAATACGTGAAGTAGTTATATTGACGGACGTGTGGCCGCGACTCTTCAGGTAATTTGTGGGATTGTAGCGTAAATAAAGGTGAATTCGCAGTCTTGCCGAAGAATTATTCATGCGTATGATAGCTTCACTGGGATGGCGTGATTTACGCCCGATCAATTTTGCGATCTATCGCCACTAACCAGGAAATAATGAGCCATGCGTATTGAAGAAGGTTTGAAGTTAGGTTTCAAAGATGTGTTAATCCGCCCTAAACGTTCAACACTGAAAAGCCGCTCTGAAGTGGAACTGGAGCGTCAGTTTACCTTCAAACACTCAGGTTGGAATTGGTCCGGTGTACCTATCATCGCCGCTAATATGGATACCGTTGGCACCTTCCGCATGGCTGAGGTCTTGGCCTCATTCGATGTCCTTACTGCGGTTCATAAGCACTACACTGTTGAGCAGTGGGGCGAGTTTGTGAAGCGTGTTCCTGAGTCAGTGTTGCGCCATGTTATGGTCTCAACGGGCACCTCTTCTGCTGATTTCGACAAAATGAAACAAATTTTGGCGTTATCACCTGCTTTAAAATTCATCTGTATTGATGTGGCTAACGGCTACTCAGAGCATTTTGTCGCCTTCCTGCAAAGAGCCCGTGAAGCTTGCCCGGATAAAGTGATCTGCGCAGGAAATGTGGTCACTGGCGAGATGGTTGAAGAGCTGATCCTTTCTGGTGCTGACATTGTTAAAGTTGGCATTGGACCTGGCTCAGTATGTACTACACGAGTGAAAACTGGGGTTGGCTATCCACAGCTATCTGCTGTTATCGAGTGTGCTGATGCGGCACATGGTCTGGGGGGACAGATTGTCAGTGATGGCGGCTGTTCAGTACCGGGTGATGTGGCTAAAGCGTTCGGCGGTGGTGCTGACTTTGTGATGTTGGGTGGTATGCTGGCTGGCCATGATGAGTGTGAAGGCCGTGTTGTTGAAGAGAATGGCGAGAAATTCATGCTGTTCTACGGTATGAGCTCTGAATCTGCGATGAAACGCCATGTAGGCGGTGTTGCTGAGTATCGTGCAGCAGAAGGTAAAACGGTGAAGTTGCCATTACGTGGTTCCGTCGATAACACGGTTCGTGACATTATGGGCGGCTTACGTTCAGCGTGCACTTACGTCGGTGCTTCACACTTAAAAGAGCTGACCAAACGCACCACGTTTATCCGTGTCGCAGAGCAAGAAAACCGCGTATTTGGCAGCAATTAATCCCTAGTTTCCGGTGATGATTATTTTCTGGATGCAGTGGTCAATGAATACCTGAAGTTTATTCATTGATATGGCAAGGGCGCAATTAACAAAGCGCCCTTTGTCATTATGTTTCCTCCCGTCATCACGCTATCACGTCACTACGTCACTACGTCACTACGTCACTACGTCACTACGTCACCACGCACGATAGCTTTCCTCTAACGCGCCCATCTATCCTATGACATCCCCTAACTGGAATATCGGTAAATACATCGCTATCACCAGAACGCCAACAATACCGCCAATTATCAGCATCAAAAGTGGCTCCAACATTTGAGTGAGGTTATCCGCCAAATCTTGTGTTTGTTGCTGATGCCAATCTGCCAATTTATCCAACAGTACATCCAGAGCTCCTGACTCTTCACCCACCCGCACCAGTTGTTGGCACAGTGGGGGGAATAATGGGTGTTGGGCGAGGGCGGTATACAAAGGAGTACCTTGAGTTATCTGCTGTTGAATATGCAGCAGCGCTTGCCGATAGGTATCGTTACTGACGGAAAGAAGTGCAGCATCTAATCCAGCAGTCAGTGGTAATCCTGCATGTTGAGTGATAGCCAATGTTTGAAATATTTGGCTAAGACAACTACCACGAATTAATGCCGAGACGAGTGGAGTGCGTAATAGAAATTTTTGCTCCCATAGCTGACAGCTAGCCCTATTCCGACGTGCATAATAATATCCAGTACAGAGTGATATCAATACGATGGTAATGTATAGGCCATAATCCGTAAGAAATGCGGATATCAAAAGAAGCGAGGCAGTAAGTGCGGGTAATGGTGTATCAAATGATTGATAGATTTGTGCAAATTCAGGTAGCACCATTACCAGCATGACAATACTGACAACCAACGCGATGATACAGACAAACACGGGATACTTTAGCGCTTTGACCACTTTCTTTTGTAATTTTTGCTGCCGTTCCTGATGCTCTACCAACTGAATGCAACACTGCTCAAGATTCCCGGTTAACTCCCCCATGGCAATCACTGGGGGATATAATCGCGGAAAAATACGTGGGTAACGTGCCATTGCTTCGGATAATGATTGGCCTTGTGAAACTTGTTGGCTGATTTCCTGTAATAAGCATCGCCATGGAAGGGCATCTATCTCTTTTGCTAATAACTGCAAGCTATTAACTAAAGGCAAGCCAGCTTGCAGTAAGGTGGCTAACTGTCGGGTAACGGTGATCAGAAGCTCTCCTCGCCAATAGCTAACCGATAGCCGCTTACCGCCCTTAATGCCCAGTGGTTGTAATCCAAGGCTGAATATGTGTTTGTAGACAATGTTTCTCTCTGTTGCCAGTAGCGTACCTGTGTGCAACTGCCCAGCAGTACCAATTGCTCTCCAATAGAATAAGCGCTGCTGGCTCACGGCGTTGCCTCAACTTCGGTTAAGAACCCTACAACACGATTAACTTCCTCGAGAGTGGTGACGCCACTTTCGACTAACGCCAGACCTGCCGAGAGTAATGTTTTTTGCCCCTGTTCCTGCGCAATTCGCGTAAGCTCGGATGGGTTAACATTGTGGAGCAAAGCTTGTTGGATTTGCGGGGTGATATTTAGCATCTCGTAAATACCCGTTCGGCCATAATAGCCCGCACAGCAATGTTCACAGCCTAGAGCTTGATAATGTTGCAATGGGGTTGCTCGTACTTCTGTTGGGGGCTGAAAAAGGTGAGGAGATGCCTGCCGACAGTGTAGGCAGAGCTTACGCACGAGGCGCTGGGCGATAACTAAGCTTAGGCTCGAGGCAATGAGGTGACGCTCTATTCCCATTTGTGTTAGGCGTGTCAGTGTTTCAGCCGTTGAATTGGTATGCAGTGTTGAGAGCACCAGATGCCCTGTCAGTGCTGCTTTAACCGCTATTTCTGCGGTTTCGTTGTCACGAATTTCACCTAGCATCACCACATCAGGATCCTGACGTAGCATCGCACGTAATACATGAGAAAAATCCAGCCCAATCTTACTATTGATCTGAGTTTGATTTATGCCATCAACCTGAATTTCAGTGGGATCTTCAACGCTACATATGTTTCTTTTGGGCTGATTAAGATGCCCCAGACTGCAATAAAGTGTCACCGTTTTACCACTGCCTGTAGGCCCGGTTACCAGTATCAGACCTTGCGGAGCCGATAAAGCCCGCGTTAATTGTTGGACCGCAATTTTGGGCAGCCCTAGCGTTTCCAATGTTGTTTGCTGCTGCATGTTAAGGATGCGCAGCACCACTTTCTCACCATACTGCACTGGAAGAGTCGCTATTCTCATTGAGTAGCAAGTGCCTTTTAGCTGTAGATTTAACTGACCATCTTGCGGTAACCGCTTTTCTGCGATATTCAATTTTGACAACACTTTCAGGCAACTGCTGATTCGACTGGCTAACTCGGTTGTGGGCGGTGGTGATTCATGTAATACACCGTCAATTCGTAAACGGATGCGATAACGGTGCTGATAAGGTTCAAAATGGATATCTGATGCGCGTTTTTGAATCGCTAGCCAGAGTGTTTGATTGATAAATTGAATAACAGGAGTATCACTTTCACTATCAAGCAGGGTTTCATCCAGATCCTGCAATGGTAGGTTCGATGGGGTAGTTCCCTGCTGTCTACCCAGTTGTTGGAATGTAGTTTGAGTGTGATCTGTGGAATCGACTCCTTTGCTTCGTTGTTCTTTAGCTGATGACGCCAGATACAATGACTGTTCAATCTTGGCTTCTGGCCAATATTCCACTCTGATTTTACGGCCACAAGTAAAACGCAATGCTGTTAATAACTCATCATTTACCGGGCCAGATGAAGCTATGGACAGATTCTTACCATCGAGTTTGAGTGCGATTGTTCTATGACGGCGACAGAGTATGTGCAATTCGTCACTGATTGCTTCAAGTGGAGATGTCATGCGCTCAGTCATTTGATGCTGCCTTATCATTGAAACGGAATACGGCCTTACAGCTATCAGCAAGGCTGTCATCGGTTGTGGTGCATGTTCTCGACCAGACTATATTTCCGCTGCGGCTTAATGTGGGCGACATTACCAGAGTCAGACTGGCGAGTGTCTGTTGACCAGTGAGTGTAATCACCCCGTTATCAATGGCTGTTGCATTGACATAGCGGGATGGCTGCCCCGTGGGTATTCCGTTATTACCCGCATTGCAGCTATCAAGCTTGGCATGTTCCAGCGCACAGAGTTCGACCGCCATTTTGTAGGGAACGATGCTCTGTAACATATCGGTGAGTGCCGCTTTTTGGAGGTAACGCTGATAGGAAGGGATACCAATACCACTGAGAACTGCGATTATCGCGATCACAACCATCAATTCAATTAATGTAAAACCTTGTTGATTAGCCATTTACCACTCTCCTTGTGTTTGAGAAAACGAAGCAAGAGTGCAGATTTTTAATTCGGGAGAAAAGGGGCATTACATCGATTTGCGAAGCGTACTGTCGGATATTTAGGTTGTTGCAGTGGAATCACAGATAACTTCGGCGACGTTCGCAAAATAGAATTAGCGTCTGTTAATAACGGTGAATCGCCGAAGGTAATTTGATATACCTTTCATCTTTCAAGTTGTAGGTGTGTAAGCGTGCTTGTTATTCGGCCCATCCATGGGCCTTATTACTGAGGGACAGGATTTACTGGAAACGCATAGAAAGGTCTAATGCCGTAATGTGTTTGGTTAGTGCACCGACTGAAATGAAGTCAATGCCTGTTTCGGCGTAACTTCGTAGTGTTTCCAACGTCACGTTGCCGGAAACCTCCAGTTGCGCGCTTTCCTGAGTTTTGGCAAGTGCATCACGCATTTGCACGGCATTACACATCATGGGAATGGTGAAATTATCTAACATAATGATGTCTGCACCCGCTTCCAGTGCTTGTTGCAATTCATCAAGGGATTCAACTTCAACCTCGACAGGGACATCTGCATGTATCCAAAACGCTTTGGCGACGGCCTCTTTGATCGAACCCGCAGCAATAATGTGGTTTTCTTTGATAAGAAAAGCATCAGACAAACCGAGCCGATGGTTATTACCGCCACCACAGAGAACGGCATACTTCAATGCCGTACGTAGCCCGGGTAATGTTTTTCGGGTATCAAGCAGTTGCGTATGTAGTCCAGAGAGTAGCGTCACGTAGCGGCTGACCTCAGTCGCGACACCCGATAACGTTTGCAGGAAATTGAGTGCAGTGCGTTCACCGGTGAGTAAAATACGGGCAGGGCCTGTCAGGCGACAAAGTGTCTGATTTGCCGTCAGCTTGTCTCCATCGTTAACGAGCCATTCAACGGAGACTTGAGCACCAAGTTGAATGAACACTTCATTCAACCAGCGCTGACCACAAAAAATACCCGGTTCACGTGTAATGACAGTGGCGCTAGCTTGTTTATCTGCTGGGAGCAATTGTGCGGTAAGATCGCGGTCTGCATTGACCTCACCACCGAGATCTTCACTCAAAGCCTGAGCGACAGCTGAAGGGATATCACGTTGAATTCGTTCCAATAGCTCGGCACGGCGGCTGTCAGCATTATAGCTGCGGGTCGGCATAGAAAACTCCGAAATGGCGGATGGATAGTCGTTCAAACATGCTACTCTGTTGCTGGCCGAAGTGCCATAAAAGAGCAGCAGAAGTGTACTATCAGGGGGCTTAGGTAAACGATGCAGTTGGACAGTGACTGGCAGTTAGAAAATGGCTGGATTTCAGGGGTTAAACGAGTCGTTTCCCCCCATTTTGATCAGCGCCCAGAAGGTGAGGCACCTTCACTGCTGGTGATTCATAATATCAGTTTGCCTCCTGGTGAATTTGGTGGCCCGCATATTGATCAGTTATTTACCGGCACACTGAATGCCGATGAACATCCTTATTTCGCTGATATTGTTCACTTGCGAGTCTCGGCCCATTGCCTGATTCGCCGTGATGGTGAAATTATCCAATATGTTCCGTTTGATAAACGCGCTTGGCATGCAGGAGCATCAACTTTTGCTGGGCGTGAGCGGTGTAACGATTTTTCTATTGGAATCGAGCTGGAAGGGACGGATATGATACCGTTTACGCCCGCGCAATATCACAGCTTAAATAAGATAAGTGCGCTGCTATTCGCTCATTATCCAATAACCGCCGATCGGGTGACAGGGCACAGTGATATCGCGCCTGAACGTAAAACTGACCCCGGTCCTGCATTTGATTGGGCCTTGTATCAGCAGTGTTTAGCAAAGTTATCGCCATAATCGTGATGTGGACGTAACTCAATATCAGCCAGAGGCTATTGCCGAGCGCTTATCTGTTTACGGCCTCATCTGATATTGTTGTTTATAGATGCCGGGAGGCATATGCCCTGCTTCAGGGCGGTTAAATGCAAAGGGAGAATAAGAGCTAATGACACTGTTTACGTTGTTACTGGTGCTGGCGTGGGAACGCTTATTTAAACTGGGCGAACATTGGCAGTTAGATCACCGTCTTGAAGTTATATTTGCTCGCTTACGCCACTTTTCGTTAGTACAAACCATTTTGCTGACCGCCGTGTGGATGGCATTGGTATGGCTGATTTTACAATTAGCACAAAATATCTTATTCGGTTTCCCACTGTTACTTATCTGGATACTGATTTGCCTGCTATGTATTGGTGCGGGTGGCATACGTAAACATTATCGAGCTTATCTGAAGGCTGCGCGGCAGGGTGATGCACATGCCACTGATAAAATGGCCGAGGAGTTAGCGTTAATCCATGGCTTGCCAATGGATAGCGGCGAGAAAGCCAGACTGCAATCCCTGCAAAATGCACTTTTGTGGATAAATTTCCGCTATTATTTGGCCCCGATTTTCTGGTTTGTTGTCTGTGTTAACTATGGCCCGGTGGCGTTAGCGGGTTACGCGATGTTACGCGGTTATCAAACTTGGTTAGCACGGCATCACACTCCGTTACAGCGATCTCAATCGGGTATTGATCGCATCCTGCATTGGTTGGATTGGATACCTGTGCGGCTGGTGGGTGTTGCCTATGCATTATTAGGTCATGGTGAAAGGGCACTACCCGCGTGGTTTGCTTCACTAGGTGATTTCCATTCTCAGCAATACCAAGTACTGACTAAACTTGCTCAATATTCGTTGGCCCGAGAGCCTCATTTAGACCCCGTACAGACACCGAGATCTGCTGTTTCATTGGCACGAAAAGTGACATTGGCAATGATTGTGGTGGTGGCTTTACTAACAATTTATGGCGCGTTAGTTTAGTGTTCTGAATCCAGCGCGGATCGGAGGGGGCCCGAGCCGCGTGATTTCATTAGAATTTAGCCAATTAAAGGACGCTTATCTGGCTGAACTTCTGGTTCAGTGAGTTAGTCATTATCCGCCGGTGGCTCACCGAATATCGGCATACCTTGTTTATCCCAATGGATGGTTTTGATTCGGGTGTGGCGGTTGGGGTCATAGAGCGGATCACCTTCAATCTCGGTGTAATTTCTGGCGTGATAAACCAGCACATCTTTACCACTTTCATTGCGGGTAAAACTGTTATGACCCGGGCCGAATTGGCGATTTTGGTCATGGGTGCGGAACAGCGGTTCTGGCGATTTATGCCATTGAGTGGCATCCAAAATATTACTGTTGATGTCAGCCCAGAGTAGGCCGATGCAGTAGTTCTCATCAGTGGCACTCGCCGAGTAACTGATAAAAATACGCTCGCCATGGGTAATCACTGCTGGCCCTTCGTTTACCCAAAAACCGATGGTTTCCCAAGGTAATTCCGGTTGACTCAGCATTACTGGCACACCTTTTAGTGTCCATGGATTCTCCATTTCGGCCAAATAGAGGTTTGAATTACCACGAATAGCGGGATCTTTCTGCGCCCACAAATAGTAGTGCTTACCTTGATGCTCAAAGTGGGTGGCATCGAGTGAGAAACTGTCCAGTGGCGTAGTAATCCGCCCCTTCTCAACCCATTGTCCCGTCAGGGGATTGGCGGCATCGCACTCTAAAGCAAACATACGGTGTTGGAATAAGCCATCGGCGATCTCCGGTGAATGGGTCGCCGCAAAGTAGAGGTACCATTTCCCCGCGATAAAATGCAATTCAGGTGCCCAGATGAGTGCACTCATTGGACCTTGCTGTGGCTTCTGCCACACCGTGACGGCTTCGGCCTGTGCCAAGCCGATCAGCGATGGCGCACGGCGCAGTTCAAGGCGGTCATATTCAGGTACTGAGGCGGTGAAATAGTAATAGCCATCAGTGTGCAGAGTGATAAATGGGTCTGCCCGCTGTTTAATCAATGGGTTAGGGTAGTGATGCTCAGTCATACTGACTCCTTACGTTTATTTAGCTTCCAGTTGTTTACCAATACGATAGTCACTGAGTTCTTGATAATTAAGGCGACGTTTTTCCAGATCGATCTGAATTTGCTGCATCAGGCTCCGGTCAACCTTCAAGAGTCGAACCACACCGGCCGTAATCAGATAGCCAATCCCAGGGATCACCGTGAACAGCAACACAATACTGTTTAACGCGCTGGGTGCCTGATTGATGGCATCAGCCTGATAGCCGCTGGCCGATAATAGAAAGCCCACCATGGCACCGGCTACGGCCAATCCAACTTTCAGGAAAAACAGGTTACCGGAGAAGCTGATACCGGTGATGCGTTTACCTGTTTTCCATTCGCCGTAGTCATCAACATCGGCCATTAATGACCAGTGCAGTGGAGAAGGGATCTGGTGCAGGATATTAAGCAGGAAGTAGGCCACCACAATCACTGAGGTGAGATGCGGGTTGAGGAAATAGAAGCCACAAGAGAAGATAGCCAGCACGATATTAGTCCAGAAGAAGACTTTTAATTTGCAGAATTTATCTGTCAGCGGTTTTGCCAGCGCACTGCCAATCATCATGCCGATAACGCCGAGGCTGATAAATAAGCTGGCAAAAGAGAATGATTGTTGCATGACATAAGTGACGTAGTACATGGTGGCTGCCATGCGGATAAAGCCGGGGCAGACATTGCAGAATGTGAGCAGCAGGATGCGGACCCACTGGTCATTTTTCCACACATCGCGCAGGTCTGCTTTCAGCGCGTCATGGGTGGGAACGGCAGGTTTAATACGCTCCTTCACGGTGGCGAAGCAGAATAAGAACATAAAGAATGCCACCGCGGCTAAAACACCCATCGCCATTTGATATCCACGCGCTTTATCTGCGCCGCCAAACCATTCAGCCATTGGTAACAACGTCATCGATAATATCAAGGTGGCGATACCCACCATGATAAAACGGTAAGACTGGCAGGAGACGCGCTCTTTAGGATCAGAGGTAATGACGCCACCTAATGAGCAGTAAGGGATATTGATGGCGGTATAAGCCAGAGACATTAAGAAGTAGGTGACAAAAGCATAGATAACTTTGCTGTTATAGGTCCATTCAGGGGTGGTAAACATCAGTACGCTGAATAAGACATAGGGCAAGGACATCCATAATAGATAGGGACGAAAACGACCATAACGGCTTTGGGTGCGGTCAGCGATGGCCCCCATAATCGGGTCAGTCACGGCATCCAGTACCCGCACCGAAAGTAGCAGAATACCGACTAATGCGGGCGCGAGGCCGAAAATATCGGTGTAGAAGTAATTCAGGAACAACATGATTGCTCCACCAATCATATTGCAACCAGCATCCCCCATCCCATACCCGATCTTTTCCTTCACTGTGAGTGCGGTGCTCATGGATATTTTCTCCGTTATGGATCAAAAACAGTCATTGGGGATGGATTATTACTGCTCAATTGGTGGGGACATCAGAAGTTAATGGTTATAGAGATGGACAAACATGTCATCGCTATCAAAGTGTGAACTCGCCTACAAAAAAATAGATGCCGCAAATTGAACAGATAAGCGATATCAAACTGGTGATTGCCAAGATGATAGAGTGGGTATTCACTGGGCAGTGAGATCAATAGGTTAGCTGAGGTAAGGGCAGGATTTGGCGTGAATGGGGTTATTTTTTCTAAACATTAAAATGAACGGGCCAGCACTGGAGGCTGGCCCGTTAGCGACGTTATCATCAGATTCTGAGGATAACAGGTGATTTTCTGCTATTTAGATTTTACCTGCTGACCCCGATTTTTCAGGATGTAACTGACCGCCAGTAGCAGTAACCATGCTGGAATCAACAGCACTGAAATCTGGATGCCAGGCGTCAGATACATGATAACTAGAATGCCACTCAGGAAGAGTAAGCACAGGTAGTTGCTGAACGGATACCAGAAGGCTTTGAACTGTGGAATCACACCCTGACGGTTTTTAGCCGCACGGAATTTAAGATGCGCGAGGCTAATCATCGCCCAGTTGATGACCAATGCGGAAACCACCAGTGCCATCAATAATTCAAAAGCACGGCCCGGAATTAAATAGTTAATCAGTACACAGAAGGCAGTGGCAAAGGCAGAGACGGCAATGGCAATCACTGGAACACCGCGACCATCGACTTTCAGCAGTATTTTCGGGCCATTGCCCTGTTTTGCCAGACCGAACAACATGCGGCTGTTGCAGTAAACACAGCTGTTGTAAACCGACAGTGCCGCCGTCAGTACCACGATATTCAATACCGTTGCGACCACATTGCTGTTCAATGCATGGAAGATCAGTACAAACGGGCTGCCGCCTTCGACCACTTTGCCCCACGGGTAGAGTGACAGCAAGATAGCCAGAGAACCGATATAGAACAGCAGGATACGGTAGATAACCTGATTGGTGGCTTTCGGGATGCTTTTGGCCGGATTTTCTGCTTCTGCCGCGGTGATACCCACTAACTCGAGGCCACCGAAGGAGAACATGATCACGGCCATGGCCATCACTAAGCCCATGATGCCATTAGGGAAGAAGCCGCCTTGCGCCCACAAGTTGGTCACAGTGGCTTCTGGGCCACCTTGCCCGCTCAGTAATAACCATCCACCGAACAGAATCATGGCAATAATGGCGACCACTTTAATAATGGCAAACCAGAACTCCATCTCGCCATAGACTTTGACGTTTGCCAGATTGATGGCATTGATGGCAAGGAAGAAGACTGCGGCAGAGACCCAAGTCGGGATCTCTGGCCACCAGTATTGCACGTAGATGCCGACAGCGGTCAATTCAGCCATCGCCACTAACACGTACAGCACCCAGTAGTTCCAGCCAGAAGCAAAACCGGCAAAATTACCCCAATATTTGTATGCAAAGTGGCTGAAAGAACCGGCTACAGGCTCTTCGACCACCATCTCACCCAACTGGCGCATAATCAGAAACGCGATAAAACCGCCGATTGCATACCCCAGTAAAACTGAAGGCCCCGCCATTTTGATGGTTTGTGCGATACCCAGAAATAACCCAGTACCAATTGCACCACCTAAGGCAATTAGCTGAATGTGGCGGTTTTTAAGCCCCCGCTTTAGCTCCGCACCTTCCTGTTGAACACTCATCGTTGCATCCTCTGTCGTTGTGACTTCTCGCCGGCAAACCCGTGCCTTTTGCTATGCGTAAGGTTTTGATTACATTATTTGTATTATTTTGTTTACGGTGGCTTTGTATGGAATTTACGTCTTTAGCTACCGTTTAAAAGAGAATAGTGGTAGGCGAGAATTATTGCATCTGCTTTTTATTTTAATCGGTGAATTTTTAGGCAAAACGCAAAGAAAAATGTTGATGCATGATCAAGCTGTTGTTTGGCGGAAAAGCAGTAATGGGCGGTTTTAGTACGAAAACTCACCAGTGAGCCATTTCTATAATGGTCATACCAGTGATCAGAGCGGGAAAAGAGGAGGAGAGATTTTTCTTGGTGCAAATTGAATTTATATTCATAAATTAAGAATTAAAATTCACAAATAAAATAACTATAACGCTTCAGCTTGCCTAAATACCCGTTTCATAAAAGTTAAAACTCGTTCATGTCAGGTAATGGTATTACCAACGGTACGTTATCACTTTGCGTCACTTTATTGGTGGAGTTGTTAAAATGTGCTGGGTTTCATGATTTTGGTCAAGGTCCGTATGGACAGGTAGTGAATACTTTGTTACTTTATCGTCACGTTTTTTGAATTGGTATTACCAATTGACTCCGCGCTACTCGCAGAGACGATTCACTCAATACGGCTTACAGCGCGACTTACAGAAAATATGGCCTACAACAAAATCCGTCAGCCCAAATTATCAGATGTTATCGAGCAACAGCTTGAGTACCTGATTTTGGAAGGGACGCTACGCCCGGGTGAGAAATTACCGCCCGAGCGTGAGTTGGCGAAGCAATTTGATGTTTCCCGACCTTCTTTGCGAGAAGCAATCCAGCGTCTAGAAGCGAAAGGTCTGCTGCTGCGTCGTCAGGGTGGTGGTACGTTCGTGCAAACCAATCTGTGGCAAAGTTTTAGCGATCCGCTGGCTGAACTGCTGGCCGACCATCCCGAATCACAATTCGATCTGTTAGAAACCCGTCATGCCCTCGAAGGTGTCGCTGCCTATTACGCAGCCCTACGCGGTACTGATGAAGACCTGCAACGTATCCGTGAGTGCCATACTGTTATTCAGCAAGCTCAAGACAGCGGTGATTTAGATGCTGAGGCTGATGCTGTTATGCAGTATCAAGTGGCTGTCACAGAGGCAGCGCATAATGTGGTTTTACTGCATTTACTGCGCTGCATGGGGCCGATGCTAGAACAAAACGTTAAACAAAACTTTGAATTGCTTTACTCGCGCCGCGAAATGCTGGCAACGGTGAGCAGTCACCGCGCCGGGATTTTTGAGGCGATTGTGGCACGCGAGCCAGAGAAAGCCCGCGAAGCTTCACACCGTCACTTGGCGTTTATTGAGGAAATCCTGTTGGATCTCAGTCGGGAGCACAGTCGCCGTGAGCGATCTTTGCGTCGGCTCCAACAGCGCAAGGACTAGAAACGATTCATTCAGGTTGCGCCTCTGCAAGACCTCAATTACTCGTTCTGGATTCTCATTTGAGAATCATTAGCGGCAACTAAACTGATGGGCCTATCTTCCGGTGTTTTCACCAGGGCACGTGCTTTAGCCTGGGGTTAAAGCACAGGAAGATAGGCTCCAAATAAACCATTAGAAACAGATAAGGAATACCACCATGTCAGAACGTTTAAACAATGACGTGGATCCGATCGAAACCCGCGACTGGCTACAGGCGATTGAATCGGTTATCCGTGAAGAGGGTGTTGAGCGTGCTCAGTATCTGATTGATCAGGTTTTGGGCGAAGCCCGTAAAGGTGGTGTGAGTGTTGCAGCTGGTTCAGCCAGTCGTGATTACATCAACACGATTCCAGTAGAAGAAGAACCGGCTTACCCTGGCAACCTGGAGCTGGAGCGTAGTATTCGCTCTGCTATCCGTTGGAATGCCGTGATGACCGTGTTGCGTGCGTCTAAGAAAGATCTGGATTTGGGCGGCCACATGGCATCCTTCCAATCTTCCGCTACCTTCTACGAAGTTTGCTTCAACCACTTCTTCCGTGCTCGTACCCAAAAAGATGGCGGCGATCTGGTTTACTTCCAAGGCCACATCTCTCCAGGCGTTTATGCTCGTGCGTTCCTTGAAGGCCGCTTGACTGAAGATCAGATGAACAACTTCCGTCAGGAAGTTCACGGTAAAGGTCTCTCTTCTTACCCGCACCCGAAACTGATGCCTGAATTCTGGCAGTTCCCGACAGTATCAATGGGCCTTGGCCCAATCAGTGCCATCTATCAAGCTAAGTTCCTGAAATATCTCTCTCACCGTGGTCTGAAAGACACTGCAGCACAGACCGTGTACGCCTTCTTGGGCGACGGCGAGATGGATGAGCCAGAATCCAAAGGTGCGATCACTATCGCAACCCGTGAAAAACTGGATAACTTAGTCTTCGTTATCAACTGTAACTTGCAGCGCCTTGATGGCCCAGTTACCGGTAACGGCAAAATCATTAATGAGCTGGAAGGCATCTTCAGTGGTGCTGGCTGGCAAGTGCTGAAAGTGATTTGGGGTGGTCGTTGGGATGAGCTGCTGCGTAAAGATACCAGCGGTAAACTGATCCAATTGATGAATGAAACTCTGGATGGTGACTACCAGACCTTCAAATCCAAAGACGGCGCTTATGTGCGCGAACACTTCTTTGGCCGTTTCCCAGAAACTGCTGCATTAGTGAAAGACATGAGCGACGACGAGATCTGGTCTCTGAACCGTGGCGGTCATGATCCGAAGAAAGTCTTTGCTGCACTGAAAAAAGCCCAAGACACGACTGGCAAACCGACTGTTATCCTGGCCCACACCATTAAAGGTTACGGCATGGGCGAAACAGCTGAAGGCAAAAACATTGCCCATCAGGTGAAGAAAATGAACATGGAAGGGGTTCACCACTTCCGCGATCGTTTCAACGTGCCAGTGGCTGATGCTGATATCGAAAAACTGCCGTACATCACTTTCGATAAAGAGTCAGAAGAGTACAAGTATCTGCATGAACGTCGTCAGGCGCTGGAAGGCTACGTGCCAACCCGTATGCCTAAATTCACCGAGAAGCTGGAAATCCCTGCATTGTCAGATTTCAGCTCCTTGCTGGAAGAGCAGAATAAAGAGATCTCTACCACTATCGCCTTCGTGCGTGTGCTGAACGTGATGCTGAAGAACAAGTCGATCAAAGATCGCATCGTTCCAATCATCGCCGATGAAGCTCGTACCTTCGGTATGGAAGGTCTGTTCCGTCAGATTGGTATTTACAGCCCGAATGGTCAGCAGTACACCCCGCAAGACCGTGAACAGGTTGCTTACTACAAAGAAGACGAAAAAGGCCAGATCCTGCAAGAAGGGATTAACGAACTGGGTGCGGCTTCTTCATGGCTGGCTGCTGCGACTTCATACAGCACCAACGATCTGCCAATGATCCCGTTCTACATCTACTACTCCATGTTCGGTTTCCAACGTATCGGTGATCTGTGCTGGGCAGCGGGTGACCAACAGGCGCGTGGCTTCTTGGTCGGCGGTACTTCAGGTCGTACCACCCTGAACGGCGAAGGTCTGCAACACGAAGATGGTCATAGCCATATTCAGTCACTGACAATCCCGAACTGTATCTCTTACGATCCAGCTTATGCTTACGAAGTGGCAGTCATCATGCATGATGGTCTGGAGCGTATGTACGGCGAAGCGCAGGAAAACGTTTATTACTACCTGACTACGCTGAACGAAAACTACCACATGCCAGCAATGCCGCAGGGCGCAGAAGAGGGTATCCGTAAAGGTATCTACAAACTGGAAACTGTTGCAGGTAGCAAAGGCAAAGTGCAGTTGATGAGTTCTGGTGCCATCTTGCGCCACGTGCGTGAAGCGGCTCAGATTTTGGCTAACGACTACGGCGTAGGTTCTGACGTTTACAGCGTAACTTCCTTCACTGAACTGGCCCGTGACGGTCAGGATTGTGAGCGTTGGAACATGCTGCACCCATCAGAAACGCCACGCGTACCTTACGTGGCTCAGGTGATGAATGACGCGCCAGCCGTTGCTTCTACCGACTACATGAAGCTGTTTGCTGAACAAATTCGTAACTTTATTCCTGCCAGCGAGTTCCGCGTTCTGGGTACAGATGGTTTCGGCCGCTCTGACAGCCGTGAGAACCTGCGTCACCACTTTGAAGTTGATGCTTCATACGTTGTGGTTGCAGCACTGGGTGAATTGGCTAAACGCGGTGACATCGACACCAGCGTAGTTGCAGAAGCAATTACTAAGTTTGGTATCGACGCCGATAAAGTTAACCCGCGTCTGGCATAAGAGGTAAAGAACACATGTCTATCGAAATCAATGTACCGGACATCGGTGCGGATGAAGTTGAAGTCACCGAAATTATGGTGAAAGTTGGCGATACTGTTGAAGCGGAACAATCGCTGATCACTGTTGAAGGCGACAAAGCTTCTATGGAAGTCCCCTCACCGCAGGCGGGTGTGGTTAAAGAGATCAAAATTGCGGTTGGCGACACCGTTGCTACCGGCAAACTGATGATGATCTTCGAAGCAACAGGTGCCGCAGCGGCGCCTGCTAAAGCAGAAGAAGCAGTGGCTGCGCCAGCTCCGGCAGCAGCGCCTGCTGCACCTGCGGCATCAGCAGCTAAGAACGTTGAAGTGCCAGATATCGGTGACGACGAAGTTGAAGTGACCGAAGTGATGGTGAAAGTCGGCGATAAAGTTGAAGCTGAACAATCGCTGATTACCGTTGAAGGCGACAAAGCTTCCATGGAAGTGCCCGCACCTTTTGCCGGTATCGTGAAAGAGATCAAAATCAGCACCGGCGACAAAGTGAAAACCGGTTCTCTGATCATGGTATTCGAAGTGGAAGGCGCAGCCCCTGCGGCCGCTTCGGCTCCAGCACCGCAAGCAGCAGCTCCGGCAGCACCAGCGGCGGCAGCTCCAGCAGCCGCTCCAACTGCCAAAGCAGAGAGCAAAGGCGAATTTGCCGAGAACGATGCTTACGTGCATGCCACTCCGGTTATCCGTCGCTTGGCTCGTGAGTTCGGCGTTAACCTAGCGAAAGTCAAAGGCACCGGTCGTAAAGGCCGTATCCTGCGCGAAGACGTTCAGGCTTACGTGAAAGATGCGGTGAAACGCGCTGAATCTGCTCCGGCAGTCTCCGGCGGCGGCTTGCCTGGCATGCTGCCTTGGCCGAAAGTTGATTTCAGCAAATTTGGTGAAATCGAAGAAGTCGAATTGGGCCGTATCCAGAAAATCTCTGGTGCGAACCTGAGCCGTAACTGGGTCATGATCCCACATGTGACACAATTCGATGAAGCGGATATCACTGAAGTTGAAGCCTTCCGTAAGCAACAGAACATCGAAGCTGAGAAGAAAAGACAAGATCTGAAAATCACCCCGCTGGTGTTCCTGATGAAGGCAGCTGCTAAGGCATTGGAAGAGTTCCCACGCTTTAACAGCTCCATTTCTGAAGATGGTCAGAAGCTGACCTTGAAGAAATACATCAATATCGGTGTGGCGGTTGATACCCCTAACGGCCTGGTTGTTCCGGTATTCCGTGACGTGAACAAAAAAGGCATTGTCGAGTTGTCTCGCGAGCTGACTGTGATTTCTAAGAAAGCGCGTGATGGCAAACTGACAGCATCTGATATGCAAGGCGGCTGTTTCACTATCTCCAGCCTGGGCGGTATCGGCGGTACGGCGTTTACGCCAATCGTCAACGCGCCAGAAGTGGCTATCTTGGGTGTGTCAAAATCATCCATGAAACCGGTTTGGAATGGTAAAGAGTTTGCTCCGCGTCTGATGTTGCCTCTGTCTCTGTCCTTCGACCACCGTGTGATCGATGGCGCAGCAGGTGCTCGCTTCGCAGCTTATATCGCGACCATTATGGCCGATATTCGCCGTCTGGTGATGTAATTGCCGAGGCTGGCTTCGCGCCAGCCTTATTTACCTTTCGTTCTTGAAGCTGCAGGGGTGTTAGCTGCGCGCACTCACCCGAATCACTTACTTGAGTAAGCTCATCGGGATTGGCTTGCTGGCTACCTACCTGCAACTCCAAGTACTTTAGGTATACACAGACAGACAAAAGACAGTTATGAACCGGCTTTGTCGGCTTATTACAGTAGTCGACAAGGTTGTTGCGACACTCGTCACGCGATGCGGCTTTTCAGATTATTAACAATTCTGTAAACTGCACGCGGTGCAAGCGTCACGGTGGATCAAGGCGTTATGAAATTAATTAGCCTAAAAAATGACGTTACAGACCCGCCGGACAAACAATTAAGAGGTCATGATGAGTACTGAAATTAAAACTCAGGTCGTGGTACTTGGGGCAGGTCCAGCAGGGTACTCTGCTGCTTTTCGTTGCGCGGATTTAGGTTTAGAAACCATTCTGGTTGAGCGTTACTCCACGCTCGGTGGCGTTTGCCTGAATGTGGGTTGTATCCCTTCCAAGGCGTTGTTGCACGTCGCTAAAGTGATCGAAGAAGCCAAAGCTCTGGCTGAACACGGTATCGTTTTTGGCGAGCCTAAAACTGACATTGATAAAGTACGTGTTTGGAAAGAGAAAGTTATCAATCAGTTAACCGGTGGTTTGGCAGGTATGGCTAAAGGCCGTAAAGTCAAAGTGGTTAACGGTTTTGGTAAATTTACTGGCGCGAACACCTTGGTAGTTGAAGGCGAAAATGGTCCAACGACTATCACTTTCGATAATGCTATTATCGCTGCTGGCTCTCGTCCAATCCAACTGCCATTCATTCCTCATGAAGACCCACGTGTTTGGGACTCAACCGACGCACTGGCACTGAAAACAGTTCCTGAACGTCTGTTGGTCATGGGCGGCGGCATCATCGGTCTGGAAATGGGCACTGTTTACCACGCGCTCGGCTCTAAAATTGACGTCGTAGAAATGGCTGACCAGGTTATCCCTGCGGCTGATAAAGACGTGGTGAAAGTCTTCACCAAACGTATCAGCAAGCAGTTCAACCTGATGCTGGAAACCAAAGTGACTGCGGTAGAAGCCAAAGAAGATGGTATCTACGTCACGATGGAAGGTAAAAAAGCCCCTGCAGAACCACAACGTTATGATGCAGTACTGGTGGCTATCGGCCGCGTACCTAATGGTAAGTTGCTGGATGCAGGTCAGGCTGGCGTTGAAGTTGACGAGCGCGGCTTTATCCACGTGGATAAACAACTGCGCAGTAACGTGCCACACATCTTTGCTATCGGTGACATCGTGGGTCAGCCAATGCTGGCACATAAAGGTGTTCACGAAGGCCATGTTGCCGCGGAAGTTATCGCTGGCATGAAACATTACTTCGATCCGAAAGTCATTCCATCCATTGCCTACACTGAACCAGAAGTCGCATGGGTTGGTTTGACAGAGAAAGAAGCGAAAGAGAAAGGCATCAGCTACGAAACCTCCACCTTCCCGTGGGCGGCGTCGGGCCGTGCTATCGCTTCTGATTGTGCCGACGGCATGACTAAACTGATCTTCGACAAAGAGACTCACCGTATCATCGGTGGTGCCATTGTCGGGACTAACGGCGGCGAGCTGTTAGGTGAAATCGGTCTGGCAATCGAGATGGGTTGTGATGCGGAAGATATCGCGCTGACCATCCATGCTCACCCAACACTGCATGAGTCTGTGGGGCTGGCGGCGGAAATCTACGAAGGTAGCATTACTGACTTGCCTAACCCGAAAGCGAAAAAGAAATAAGTTCTTTTTGCTGAAGCAGGATTTGCAGGTGTAAATGTTTGTAGATATGAAAAGTTGAAGCGGCTCCTTTGCAGGGGCCGTTTTTTTATCTGTTCAATTTACGGGTATTAAGTAAGAGAAAGGCCCATCGACGAGAGCGGTCATCTCTACCTCGACGGTTTCGCCGTTATCTACCTCAGTAACTTTATCAATGTTGAAACGGCTGTGCGGCAGAAAAATTCGCTCTTGTTCTGCATCACCCAAAATTTCACTGATATCTGTGCTATTGGTTAGCCCTTCATGGTACTTAATCATATAGCTGACGTTGATCTGACCCTCTTGCAAGTCGTCAGTTTTAAAATCATTGATGACCTCTTCATCTGAAGTTGTGCTGAAGAAAGGTTCAATATCAATGGTCGTATCAGGCTTTATTTTGGCTAAAAACTCCGCTCTATTTCTTGTTTCGCCCCGGTATAATATACTGACATTGGATTCTTCAGGTGGTGGCGCATTATCTGATTCTCTTAAAGTGATATTCATATCCGAGTTTCTATCTAACGCATTATATACTTCGCTTATTTCTATTTGTAATTCAGGCGTGATATTCCCAGTGCGCATTGCCTCATTGATCTCTAAATAGCCGATCTCTTTATAGTGCCTCAGCGCATAGTATTCTCTAAAACTGACATGTTCATGGGCACTCGAACTATTATAGTTTTTTATCTCATTTTCAATATCTAGCTCATTATTCTCTAATGTTATTCTGCTGTAGAGAGACTCTATTTCTTCTTTGGCACGGCTTATCTGCGCTTCGTTGATTGGCTCAATGCGATTAATAATATTGAGTTCGCCAATAGTCGCTTCTTCTGCCTCATTGCTATGTGTCGCTATAGTATCTTTGGTCAGGTTATCAGTATCAGGTTGTTCCAACCTGCTTCTTTTGCTGACGGGTTCCTCACTGATAAACGGCGGGCGCTCATCACCGAGAAGATAACCTATTTTCCCGTTAACGCGTTGCAGTCTGCCACTGATTTTGGGTTTGTTAGTGGCCGTGCCTGACAATGATAGGCTGTTCTCGTATTTAGCGTAGGTACTCGATTTGGTGGGTATTTTGCTGGTGATTATCGGTTTAGCTGAAATGAGAGGTCTCGGTTTGGCTATGCCATTCGCCAGGTTTGGTCTGAACAGACTGATATTGAAACCTTCTGGTTGTGGCGCTGGCCCCATGCTCAGTAGCCCGGTAAACAACTCAAGTAAGATATCCCCAGTACTTTTTGGTGGAGGAACCCCCTGATTTCTAGGGACGTTTTTGCAGGGGTAGCCCCTTTCCCATTCACAATGTCTGGCCTGATAATCAGACCAACTCTCCTTATTTGAATACCATTGCGGTTGGGCCTCATAAGCGCGAGCCATATTAATTGATAGAATAGCGGAAATGAATATAAGTATGCTTATGCACTTTGCCATATTAACCCCATGATTTTATTTTACCGATATATTCGTAGCCGAATCTTTCCGGCCGATATAGGCTCTATATTTAATCGCTCACCGAGGGTTAATCAAGGAATGACAACTTACTGCATCGATATTTAATATGGGGGACTTAACAGTCAATGATTACCACTATTTTTTATTCAGGATAGTTCCCTGCTCGTAATTGGCTGGGGGAGATATTAAAGGTGCGACGCAGCGCCGTGGCGAAATTGGCCGGGCTGGTGTATCCCGCAATGGTCGCAGCTTGATCAATACTGACACCCTCTTTTTTCAATGCCAGCATGGCGCGTTTCAAACGGCAATGGCGTAGATATTCAAATACCGTGACGTGATAACTCTCACGAAAACGCCGCTGCAAGGTGCTGGGACTCATATTAATGGATTGCGCTAGCTGACTCATTGATAGATGGTCTGCCTCGCCATTTTCCAGCCAATCACGGACTTGTTGAATGCGATTTAACCCGCGTAATACGACTTTATTCTGCTGCTGGACTTGTTGCTCCAGTGAGCTAAAAGCTTCAATAATCAAACCGATGCATTGGGTTTCACAGCGTAAACGCGCCAGCGGTGTGGTATAAGGTGGCGCACTGGCGATTTGCTGGGCGATAGCTCGAGCCTGCACCGATGGCTGCCATAAATGAATCGCCAGATGCTGCTGCGTAAAGTTGTACAGCGTGTCCCACGCGCCATCCTGTGGCAGCAAATCGCCATATAGCCACTCGCGGTCAAAAGTCAGGGTTAGCGTGCGCTCGTGACTGTTATTTTTGCCGTGGCGGGTAAACAGGGTACTTTCAGTGAGTGAAACCAGTGAGGCATCGCCTTTTTCCTGCAAATGCAGCTGCTTACCACCAAAGGAGATATGGGCGCTACCATTGACCACTATTGCCAATTTGAGCGCCGGATTGAGCTGATTTTGTGTCTTGATATCATAGAGATTAGTGACGTTCGCGGTATGTAAAATCAGATGCGGATTCAAGCGCAATACCTGAAAATCGCCAAATAATACCGGGTCAGTGGGTAATGACTTCGCACCGCTCAGCTGATAGTTGCTGGCAACCAAATTGGATTGCTGGACAATTTGGTCACGGTAAATCGGTTTGGATGAGGGGGAGACATTGCGTACCTTGTTTTTCTTCACCGCCGGCATGATGACTCTCCACTAACATTGACGTGATGACTCGATTGAACTGATGGCAACATTGACTTTACAACAAACAGCTTTGCCGTTTAAACAAACCTTTTCTTGGGTTGCAAATGTAACAATTAGCCGGATGAATTGATAATGAAAATAATTATCAATCTTGTTCGTTTTTGTTGCCCCATGAATAGATTGGTAGAGATTTTCCTCTGCTGACATTTGCTGTGGGCTTTTGCATCGGGGAAAGTTTAATGAACGTAACATGGCAACGGCGCTCGCTGACGACCTTAGCGAGTCTGATCAGCATTTGTCTCTCAACACCACTTTGGGCGCAAACCCAAGTGACAGACCAAACCGCGTCTGATACCGCCACTGAAAATAAGGCCACCACTGGCGATACGCTGGTGGTCACGGCTCAGCAGCAAGTCCGTCAGGCACTGGGTGCCTCGACCATCACCGCAGAAGATATTCGCAAACGCCCTCCGGCGAATGACCTGTCCGAAATTATCCGCACCATGCCCGGCGTCAATCTTTCCGGTAACTCCGCCAGCGGTCAACGCGGGAATAACCGCCAGATTGATATTCGTGGCATGGGGCCGGAAAACACACTGATTATGATCGATGGTATGCCAGTTTCGAGCCGCAATGCGGTGCGCTATGGCTGGCGTGGCGAACGTGATACCCGTGGTGATACCAACTGGGTTCCAGCGAATATGGTTGAGAAAATCGAAGTGTTACGTGGGCCGTCAGCGGCACGTTACGGTAACGGTGCCGCTGGTGGTGTGGTGAATATCATCACTAAACAGCCGGACAAAGAGCTGCATGGTAGCTGGAACGCTTACATGAATGTGCCACAGCACAGTGAAGAAGGGGCGACTCGTCGTACTGACTTCAGCCTGATGGGGCCGTTAAGTGATACCCTCAGTTTCCGTTTATACGGTGGCTACAATAAGACCGATGCGGATGACTGGGATATCAACCAAGGTCATGAGTCTGCCCGTACCGGTAATCAGGTTGGCACATTGCCAGCGGGTCGTGAAGGGGTGCGTAATAAAGATATCAACGGCTTATTACGTTGGGACTTCGCCAAAGGCCAATCACTGGAGTTCGAGGCGGGTTATAGCCGTCAGGGGAACATTTATACCGGTGATACACAAAATACCAACAGTAACGCCATTGTGCGCAGCTTATACGGCGCTGAAACCAACCGCATGTACCGCGAGAACTTCTCAGTAACCCATCGTGGTTTTTGGGATAACGGCGTTAGCTCAACCTCTTACATTCAGTACGAAGAGACACGTAACTCACGCATTAACGAAGGGTTGGCTGGCGGTACGGAAGGCATATTCTCTAATAACAATTTCAATACTATCAAACTTGAGAATTATCTCGCTCACTCCGAAGTTAACTTGCCATTCGAACTGGGTGTCAATCAGGTGTTGACGGTGGGGGCGGAGTGGAACGATCAGAAAATGAATGATCCAAGCTCCAATACCCAAACCACCACCGAGGGCGGCAGCGTCAGCGGTCTGACCGGCACAGGGCGTGATACCCGGAGTTCCGCGCAGATAGCCTCCCTGTTTGTGGAAGATAACATCGAGTTGACAGATACCACGATGCTCACCCCAGCACTGCGTTTTGATCATCACAGCACCGCAGGCAGTAACTGGAGCCCAGGGCTGAACCTGTCGCAGGAACTGGGTGATTACTTCACCATGAAAATGGGGATTGCCCGCTCCTATAAAGCCCCAAACCTGTACCAAACTAATCCTAACTACTTGTTATATAGCCGTGGTCAGGGCTGCTATGGCGGTGGCGGTAGCTGCTACCTGATGGGCAATGATTCACTCTCGGCTGAAACCAGCGTCAACAAAGAGATTGGATTTGAATTCCATAACAATGACGGCATTATTGCGGGTATCACTTACTTCCGTAATGACTATCGCAATAAAATTGAGCCAGGTCTGGTCTCCGTCGGTACCGCCAGTGGCGGCACTGGTGCCTATGTTAACTCCGATATTTTCCAGTGGGAAAACGTGCCTAAGGCATTGGTTGAAGGGTTGGAAGGTAACCTGACTGTGCCAGTGACTGAAACGGTACAATGGAGCAGCAACCTGACCTACATGCTTGAATCAAAAAACAAAACCACCGGTGATTACTTATCGATCACTCCAGAGTTTACTCTGAACAGCTCACTGAGCTGGCAGGCAACGGATGATTTGTCACTGCTCTCAACGGTGACTTGGTATGGCCGCCAGAAACCGAAGAAATATGATTATCAGGGGCTGCCCGTTACTGGGACTGCACTCAATGAAGTTAGCCCGTATGCCATCTTTGGTTTGAGCGGTAGCTACACTCTGACCAAAAATGTCAGTGTGACCACGGGTATCGAAAACCTGTTCGATAAACGCCAGTTCCGTGCGGGTAATGCCCAGAGCGTCGTGGGTATCGCAGGGGCAGGGGCCGCAACCTACAATGAACCGGGGCGGACGTTCTTTGTTAGCCTGAATACCCAGTTCTAATCTCCATACCACTTGAATAACAGAAACCGCCGTTGACAACGTTGATTCGCGGGGATATGTGCTGAATGGGTCGTCACGGCGTAAGCCGTCGGATCGCCCATCGGTGCAGTCGCCCCGCCAATCACCGAGCTATAAATAAGGTTTGTCAGCAAGTTCAACAGTCGTTATCGGCTGTTTCTGTTTCATTTTGCGCCATAATATTTTCCATTCGTCACTCCTCGCCCTAAAAGTCATACCGAAAGCACGAGACGCTCAGAGAGAGATGGTATCCATTCATTGAATATGGGTATTATGCAAGGGCAGTTTTTGCAGATATTGCTCTACCGCAAGGGGCTAACTGAGAGCGGTTATCAATAGTTCAGGGGAATGCTCTGCGCATAACGATTCAGCAAAAATTTAATGTTGCTTTTATGTGAACGAATTAACACTGAGTTCAAATACTGGTATGCTGGCTGAGCGAAACTGGGCGTCTTACCTTATACCTACTGCCTCAGTGATGATGGCTGGTGGCAACAGATAGCCTGGCAAAATAAATGACAATAAGAGCGAGGAGAGAGTCGTGCTAGAAGAATACCGTAAGCACGTAGCCGAGCGTGCTGCTGAGGGTATCGTCCCCAAGCCATTAGATGCGTCACAAATGGCCGCGCTGGTTGAATCATTAAAAAATCCGCCTGCGGGCGAAGAAGAATTCCTGCTTGACCTGCTGATTAACCGCGTACCACCCGGTGTTGATGAAGCCGCCTACGTGAAAGCGGGCTTCTTGGCTGCCATCGTCAAAGGCGATGCCCACTCCCCCCTGATTAATGCTGAAAAAGCGATTGAACTGCTTGGCACCATGCAAGGCGGCTATAATATTCATCCGCTGATTGATGCGTTAGATAATGAAAAGCTGGCTCCGATTGCGGGCAAAGCGCTGTCTCACACCTTGCTGATGTTTGATAACTTCTACGACGTGGAAGAGAAAGCCAAAGCAGGTAACCCGCATGCCAAGAAAGTGATGCAATCTTGGGCCGATGCCGAATGGTATCTCTCCCGCCCTGCGCTGGCAGAGAAAATCACGGTTACCGTATTTAAAGTGACTGGTGAAACCAACACCGATGACTTATCTCCGGCCCCAGATGCCTGGTCACGCCCAGATATTCCACTGCATGCGCTAGCGATGCTGAAGAACGCCCGCGAAGGCATTCATCCGGATAAACCCGGTAGTGTTGGCCCGATCAAACAGATCGAAGAGCTGAACAAAAAAGGCTTCCCGCTGGCTTACGTCGGTGATGTGGTCGGCACCGGTTCTTCCCGTAAATCCGCCACTAACTCCGTGCTGTGGTTTATGGGCGACGACATCCCTTACGTACCGAATAAACGCGGCGGCGGTGTGGTGTTGGGCAGCAAAATTGCCCCCATCTTCTTCAATACCATGGAAGATGCTGGTGCACTGCCAATCGAAGTGGATGTTGCCAATCTGAGCATGGGTGACGTGATTGATATCTTCCCGTATCTGGGCGAAGTTCGTCGCCATGATACCGGTGAGATCTTAGCCACTTTCGAGCTGAAAACGGACGTGTTGCTGGATGAAGTTCGTGCGGGTGGTCGTATTCCGCTGATCGTTGGCCGTGGCTTGACCACCAAAGCCCGCGAATCACTAGGTCTGCCAGTAAGCGAGGTATTCCGTGTGGCGAAGCCTGTTGCCAAAAGCAATAAAGGCTTCTCATTGGCGCAGAAAATGGTCGGTCGCGCTTGTGGCGTCACTGGCGTACGTCCGGGGGAATACTGCGAACCTAAAATGACCTCAGTCGGTTCACAAGATACCACTGGCCCGATGACCCGTGACGAGCTGAAAGACCTGGCGTGTCTGGGCTTCTCGGCTGATTTGGTGATGCAGTCATTCTGTCATACGGCGGCTTATCCTAAGCCAGTTGACGTGACGACTCACCACACACTACCTGACTTCATTATGAACCGTGGCGGTGTCTCGCTGCGTCCAGGTGATGGCATTATCCACTCATGGCTCAACCGTATGCTGTTACCGGATACTGTCGGTACTGGCGGTGACTCCCATACCCGTTTCCCGATTGGCATCTCCTTCCCAGCGGGTTCTGGCTTGGTGGCATTTGCGGCCGCAACAGGTGTGATGCCTCTAGACATGCCTGAATCGGTGCTGGTGCGCTTTAAAGGTGAAATGCAACCGGGTATCACCCTGCGTGATCTGGTTCATGCCATCCCTTACTACGCCATTCAGGAAGGGCTGCTGACGGTTGAGAAGCAAGGCAAGAAGAACATCTTCTCCGGCCGCATTCTGGAGATCGAAGGTCTGCCAGAGCTGAAAGTAGAACAAGCATTTGAACTGGCTGACGCCTCTGCGGAACGATCTGCGGCCGGTTGTACTATCAAACTGGATAAAGCGCCGATTACCGAATATCTGCAATCCAACGTGGTGCTGCTGAAGTGGATGATTGCTGAAGGTTACGGCGACCGTCGTACGCTGGAGCGCCGCATCACTGGCATGGAGAGCTGGTTGGCGAATCCGAACCTGCTGGAAGGTGATGCAGATGCGGAGTACGCAGCCGTGATCGAAATTGATCTGGCTGACATCACCCAACCGATTCTGTGTGCGCCAAACGATCCTGATGATGCTCGCCTGTTATCTGATGTGGCCAACAGCAAAATCGATGAAGTCTTTATCGGTTCTTGCATGACCAACATCGGTCACTTCCGTGCTGCGGGCAAGTTGCTGGGTCAGCATAAAGGTCAACTGCCAACTCGCTTGTGGGTTGCGCCGCCGACGAAAATGGATGCCGCTCAACTGACTGAAGAGGGCTATTACAGCATCTTTGGTAACAGTGGTGCGCGCATTGAGATCCCCGGCTGTTCACTGTGTATGGGCAACCAGGCGCGGGTCGCTGACGGTGCGACGGTGGTTTCTACGTCAACCCGTAACTTCCCGAACCGCTTAGGTACTGGGGCCAATGTTTATCTGGCTTCGGCTGAACTGGCGGCGATAGCCTCGCTGCTTGGTCATCTGCCAACACCTGATGAATACCAGACTTATATGGCTCAGGTTGATAAGACCGCTGAGGACACTTACCGTTACCTGAACTTTGATCAGTTGAGCCAATATACTGAAAAAGCTGACGGCGTGATCTTCCAAACCGCCGTCTAAGCCGTTATATTCCGCACCAGCTAAACAAACGGGGGGCCATTGGCCTCCCGTTTTTATTTAAAAAAACCACATTCTATTGATATTTTGCCGCTATTTATCGGCTTTGCGAGCTTGCGCCAAGTGAGTCTGCTAATAACGTTTAAACTCATAATATGCCCTTTTTACTTGAGGCCGCTGCGGTGCTAGCGCCCCAATGACTTGGGTATATTGACATCAGGAGAGCGTGCTATGGACTATGAATTCTTGCGTGATTTAACCGGGCAAGTGCTCGTCAGATTCTCCATGGGGCATGAAGTGATCGGCCACTGGCTCAATGAGGAGATCAAAGGCGATCTGGCAAAACTGGATCAAATCGAAGCTGCCGCCATTGAAGTGAAAGGCAGTGAACGCCAGTGGCAACTGACGGGTCATGAATATACCTTGTGGCTGGATGGTGAAGAAGTGATGGTACGGGCCAACCAACTGGATCTCGACGGCGATGAGATGGAGGAGGGCATGAATTACTACGATGAAGAGAGCCTTTGCCTGTGCGGCTTAGAGGATTTTCTCCTGGTATTGAAAGGCTACCGCGATTTCATCATTTCGAAATAGTCGCGCGGCTGGCAGACCAGCAGAGCAGCGAACCGACCACCACCATGGCGACCCCCGGCCAGAATGCGGCTGACGGTAGGGTATTGAGCCACAAGCTGGCAATCAGTATCGATAACAGTGGTGTGAAGTAAGAGAGGGCTGCGACCAGTGTGGCGTTGCCTTTCTTCATGGCAATATCCCAGCACACATAGGCCAGCGCGGTATTTGCCCCCATCAGCAGCAGTTCAAAAGTGGCGCGCGGAGTGAAATGCAACTTGCCGGGTGTCAGCATAAAGAACATCACCCATAAACAGAGCGCGCAGGCGAGCAGAAATAGCGGCAGCGCCCCCGGTCCTCGACTGTATAAACGCACTAAATTGGAGTAAGCCGCCCAGGTAAAAGCGGCGATCAGCGCCAGACTATAGGCCAGCGGGTTACTGCGGACATTGGTGCTCAGTGTTTTAATATCCAGCCCATTCCCACCACTGACGACCCAAATAACGCCAAACAGCGCTAAGGCGGCCCCCAACCAGAGCCACCAGCGTGCGCGAAGTTTGAGCAACGGCACAGCTAACAGCAGCGTCAAGCTCGGCCATAAATAGTTAATCAGGCCAATCTCCAGTGTCTGCTGGCGATCATTCGCCATACCAATCGCCAGTGCGAATGCCACCATATACACCACAAACAGCATGCCACAGCCATACAGATATGCGGGATGCTGCCCGCGCAAAGTCGGCTTACCCGCCACCAGCCACACCAAAATCCCACTGACACTGTAAATAGCGGCCCCTGCGCCAAACGGCCCTAGGGTTTCAGCTAGCCCACGCGTCAAGGCGACACTCATGCTCCAAAGCAAGATCGCAATAATGCCATACAGGGTAGGGAGGCGGTTCATGGGCGGGGCAGCTTCCTTGTGCAACGTCAAACGGAGGAAATAGGATCTTCTTATACATCGTCAATCAGGATGATGGGAATAGCCCAAGATCAATTATGAGCACGTTAACCCTATTAGCCCACTTATTCCACCGGGCGATTTACATTTTTTGATGGGGCGCTAATCATAAATAGTCGAAATAATAAGCTGTTAAAATATTAAATCAGCCAAACCACAATAAGATTTTCACCCCAAATTGCGTAGGCTAATGCGTGAGTTGTTCTCTCCGGCTCACGTGCTGTTTGCCTGTCAGATAGCGAGTTTGCTGATAACCCACGCAACACCAGGAAGGTGATCTTATGGAAGGAAATGCTTATCGATTTAGGCGTCTGGCCAGCTGGCTACTGATTTATCTTACCGCAATACAACCCCTCCACCCGGCCATCGCCGCTCAGCAAACACCGGCGTTTCTGCCAGTGATTGCTATCCGTGCGCCCGATGCGAATGGAGTTTCCCATACCCCCTATAGCGAACTTAATGTCGGCGCTAACGGAATCGTGCTGAATAATGCCACAGAGGCGGGGCAGTCTGTGTTGGCAGGTCAACTGGCAGCCAATCCCCATTTTAATGGCGAGAGTGCGAAATTAATCATCAATGAAGTCATCAGCAACAAGCCGACAACACTGGCGGGTAAGCTGGAGATCTTCGGCCAGAAAGCCGATGTGATTATCGCCAACCCTAATGGTTTGACTTGCAATGGTTGTAGTTTTATCAATGCCAGCGGCATCACCTTAACCACGGGTACACCGATATTGAGCCCGCAAGGTGAGCTGGAGCGGTTCAATGTGATGAGCGGAACCATCACCGTCGGTGATAAAGGGTTCGATAGCCAATCACAAGATTATGCCCAACTGATCAGCCGCTCTCTGGCACTTGAGGGGGAAGTCCGGGCCAATCACCTTGATGTTATTTTGGGCGTTAATCAGGTTGATGACCAACTGGGTCGTATTCAGCCACAAACAGCAACGGGTGCGACTCCGGTCTTGGCACTGGACACCAAAAACTTGGGCGGCATGTACGCCAATCGCATCCGACTGGTTATCACGGAAAAAGACGTTGCTGCCAATCTTAACAATATCGTCAGTCATCAAGGTGATATCACTATAGATACTGTGGGGGATCTGACTTTCGGCAATGTGACAGCGAAAAAAGATCTCAATGTTATTGGCAAAAAGACCACTGTCGCTGCGGGCAGTCAATTACGCAGTGGGCGTGATATTACCTTAGCGACGACTGAACTTAATAATTTTGGTCAGGTGAAAGCCGAGCGTGATATGCGGTTATTCAGTCATCAGGTACGTAATACGGGGCCATCGGCTGAACTGTATGCGAATAACCAGATGTGGATACAAAAAGATGCTGCAGGGAATAAAAATGCACTGGTTGAAAATAAGTCCGGCAGCATTAAAACCGGCGTCGGTGATTTAATTATTCGTACAGATAAGCTGGAAAATACCCGTCAGGTATTTAACGCAGAATGGAGAGAATTAACACCAGATTCGACCAGCGCAATGATTTATGCTTACGATGAGAATCATTACCCATATAAGACAGTAGCAACATTTTCTAAACAACAACTTCACGGTGAAGGTCCTACAGGATGGTTCGGCATCGCAGATTTCAGAACTGTTCATATACTTGGGCAATGGTCTTTATATAAATTAAATACAGAGAGAAGTTTGTATGAGATAACAGCGGAAACACCTGCTGCCACACTCTACTCCGGTAATAATCTGTATATCAATTCTGACCAGCTAACTAACAATGTCAGTAATGTTGGGGCAAAAAAAGATATTTTTCTCACAGGGAATGACTTTTTAAACCGTAGCCACAGTAACTGGGTACAGGATGATATTTATGATTATGAAGTACGAGGAGTAATGCGTGATGAAAATTATGGGAGGATAACTGAGTGGTACGCCCCATGGAGTGAAGCTGAAAAATATCCTGCCGCCATCACTGCTGGGGGGAATATTGTGCTTGATTTTAATAGCCGTATTAATTTATCCACGGAGATCCCGGAAAGTGATAATAGGTTCTATACAATCTTAGAGTTAAAAGAACTGACTCAACCTATCCTACAGGGTAAAAACATCCTATTAAATGCCAATACTATAACCACCAATAATGAACTGATACATGCCAGTGGTGATATCACGTTAATTGCTGAAGATAATATTTATTTAAATAACAGTGCGCTGCGAGGTAGAGATGTCTCCCTTGCAGCACTCAATGATATTAATGGGATACACGGTGAAATTTCTGGACGGGATATCACGTTGCTTAGTCGCCAAGGGAATGTTGAATTCAAGCCAATATATGACAGAGCACATTATCTTCAACCTGATCAACAACGAATTATCAGCCAGATCAATGCAACTGGTGATTTCACTGCGATGGCCGGTAATGATATTAATTTGATAGATACGCTTTTGCATCCTGCCGGTAATATTAACTTATCGGCAAGTCAAGATATTAACATTACGCACAGCAAAGATCTGATAGAACCCATTCATGACAGAAAAATTTTCACTCGCGAGCAGAATATACAGCTGTTTAATCAATTGCTCACGTTACCGGGGAAATTAAAAAGTCGTGCGGATATTAATATAAATTCCGGTAATAGCCTGTCGCTAAAGGGAATCACGCTGGACGCGGGGAGAGATATTAACCTGCACTCTACTCACGATATTGATCTGACGGCGCGCGATATCTCATTTATATCTGATAACCCTGCCACAATAGAAGAGTACAACTATCCACATGATGATATATACCTGTTCTTCCCCGACTCACGCACCCCTGAACTCGACACTAAGATAAGTGCCAACGGCAATATCCTAATCAATGCCGGCCGCGATATTCTGGCTCAGACCACGGAGATCACCGCGGATAATAATATGACTTTGCTGGCCGGTCAGAATATCCAACTGGCGGCGGTACCTTATCCGGCTGTTGCCCCACGTCGGGATCGCCATAGGGTCACCCGCTTGCAGGCGGGGGGAAAACTCAACGCGGCAGCGAACCATCAACTGCTGACCTATGGCGCTGAACTGGCTTCCGGCCACGACATGACGCTAACCTCTGGCAACAATATGCGTTTTGAGTCGTTGCTTAACGAAGAGCATCAGGGCGGCGGCGATAATTTCAGTTATAGAAAGCTGCAACAGCCGACGCAACTGAGCAGTGGCGGTGCGCTGACACTGATTTCAAACGGCAGCATTCTGTTTCAGGCCACTCAACTGGTGGCTAAAAGTGTCATGGACATCGCCGCTGAAGGCGGTTACTTATTCGCCCAAGCGATGGAAGAGACCAGCCACTCGGAAGCGCACTGGACCACCCGCACATGGTATGGGCGGAAAAAGTCGCACCATAATGTCAGCCACTCCAGCATCAATAAAGTCACGGAATTCACCGCCGAAGGTGATATTAGCCTGTTAAGCCGCGATGACAGCACCTATCAGGCCAGCAAAATCGCCGCCGGGCAGAATGCCAGGCTCACCAGCACCCACGGCAAAGTGATTTTCGACGCGGTAAAAGACGCCACTTTCGCGCAAAAAACCACGCTGGCGAAAGGTTTTTACATCAAACAGACCGATAACGGCTATCAGCAGGGCAAATGGGTACTGCCCGCCATCTATACCGGCGGCGAGTTAACCGTTAATGCCGCACAAGGTATCAGCGCTGATGTTAAGGCCAGAAATAACCAATCGGTCCAGGCGGCGGTTAATGAACTGGCAGCCCTCCCCGGTAACCAATGGCTGAAACAGCTGTACCTGCGCGATGACGTGCAGTGGCAAAAAGTGATGGATGCCTACCACCACTGGGATCACCAAAGCGAGCACCTAAACCCGGTGGTTGCTGCGGTCATTGGTATTGGTGTGGCCGTCGCCACTGCGGGATCGGGGCTGGTTGCCACCGCCAACAGTGCTGTGGGCGGCGGTGTCGCGGGCGGCGCAGTGACTGGGGGGATCTCCGCACTGGCGTCGCAGGCCGCGGTCGCACTGGTCAATAATCAGGGGGATCTCTCCCAAACCTTCAAAGATCTGGGCAGTCAATCATCGGTAAAATCGTTGGTCACCTCGATGGCACTGGGTGGCGCACTGAGCGGATTTGATGGGCTGATGGGGTGGGAGAGCGCCGCTGACGGAGCCACTGCCGCCAAACTGCCACGGCTGAGCAATGGCGACTGGAGCAAAGTTGCACAGCGGGTCGCGGGTCAATCTATCATCAGTTCCAGCCTGAACACGGGCATCAACGGCGGCAGTTTTAAAGATAATCTGACCGTGGCGCTGCTCGCCAATATTGGCGGCCAGTTACACGCCGAAGGGGCCAATCTGATTGGCAATAACGGTGCGGTGTTGGGCGCGCCCGGCAAAGCGGTCAGCCATGCGATGATGGCCGGTATCGCTGCAGAAATCGGCGGTGGCAATGCCAAAGGTGCCGCCGCAGGCGCACTGGCAGCAGAGCTGGCTGGGGTGGTGATGGGGGAAAACTTCATCGGCTCGCAACAGTGGCAGGAACAGCAGGCGCAACTTAGTCGTATTGCAGGTGCTGTTGCCGGAGCTTTAGCCACTGGAAAAGCAGAGGGTGTCTACAGTGGTGCTGATGCCGCCGAAGTGGTCGAGCGGTTTAACCGTCAATTACATCTGGCAGAAATCAAGGCAGTTAACGAACTGGCGCAAGATGACCGAGTTAAGCAAGAGCGCTTTTTGGCCGCATCTTGTCGACAAGTTAATTGCACCGCACAGGCGTCACTAAATTCTGCTGAGCGTATGCAGGCTGAAACGTTAATGGCCCAGTATCCTAATACGCCAGAAGAAGAGGGTATTCTGACCCATTATTGGATACAAAAAGAGAAGAAACGCTTTGGTAATTACCCCGCTCTTACAGGTTTTGAGCAAATCCAGTTATTTACCTATACGGATGCTGATAAACTTTCTGATAGCCAAACTTTCGCTAAGAATCAGTGGATTGAGAGTGCCAGTAAAGCTACCGGCTGGTCTAAGGAGACGATAGAAGCTCTTGGGTTATCTATATCTCTGGTTGGGCTGGTGCGGGGACAAAAGAGGGGAGGTACAAAGGTTGCCCCAAATACTTTTGGTATTACTCAGTCACGTATTAATCTTATGAAAGGAGACAAGCGCGCTGGTTGGGAGCATGTTGTTGAACGTCATTTTTCAGGCAAAACAAATGCCAGCCAGTTCAGTATAAGCCAGCAAGAACTAAGGGCTATCTTGCAAGATAAAAGTAGTGTTCAAACACCAATTAGCCGTACTATTCCAAGCAATGAAAGTCCTAGATATGAAAGAGTTATCGATGTAGGCAAGCCAATTGGTTTTGATAAATTCAGTGGGGGGGTGTCAACCTCAATTATGACTGTCTTAACTGATAAGCATGGTAATTTAATCACAGCTACGCCAGGGAGAATCCAATGAGACTTATAGGATCAAGAACCGAATCTCTTCGAAAAGAGGAGTTACAGAAATCCGAACTCTTTATAAAGAAAAATAAGATGATAGTTAATTTCCTTAATCAGAAATTTTCTCCTGTTAAGTCTGCATATCTATTAGCGCATACACCAGAGCAGGGAGAGGATATTTACCGCATCCTTGTTAATGGATGTATTGTTATCGAGTTTGAAATATCAAGGCTTGATTCAACGATAAGTGATATTGAAGAAATGCCAGTTTCATATTATTCAAAATTGATAAAAAATAAGTCAGCTAAGTTAGACTTACTCATTGCATTAGATTTAGCTAATAACTAGCAGGATTGTCTCGGATTATACGTTTGGGTATTACTTTACAGGTTATTATCATTCCTAATAATTAACCGTTACCACTCATGGTGGTGGTTAGTTATTTTAAAATCTCAACTTTTCAAGTTACTCACCTTAATTCACTATCTGACCGTGGCGCTGCTCGCCAATATTGGCGGCCAGTTACACGCCGAAGGGGCCAATCTGATTGGCAATAACGGTGCGGTGTTGGGCGCGCCCGGCAAAGCGGTCAGCCATGCGATGATGGCCGGTATCGCTGCAGAAATCGGCGGTGGCAATGCCAACGGTGCCGCCGCAGGAGCACTGGCAGCAGAGCTGGCTGGGGTGGTGATGGGGGAAAACTTCATCGGCTCGCAACAGTGGCAGGCGAAGTCTGAGCGTCAAGCCCAGCTAACCCGGTTCTTCGGTGGTGTGGTAGGGGCGGTATTTACTGGCACATCGGAAGGTGCCTACAGTGGTGCCAATGCCGCCGAAACTGCATTTCGTTATAACTATCTCAGCCACCATCAACAAAAGCTGATGGAAGCTGAAATGGCGGCGGCTGAAACATTGGCGGATAAGGGCAAAGTCTTTATTGACTGGGGGCTGACCAGCACCACACAGGACGGGGCTTTTGCGGCCGGCATTGTTGCAGGAGTGCCAGAAGGGCTCTACGACAGCGCCGTTGAATTGCTGGGGATGCTAAAAGAGCCTCGGCAAGCTATTGCCGCACTGAGAGAGCTGGTTAACAGTGATGATGTTATTGTCACGGTGGTGCAAAGTGTTAAGCAAGACTGGCTGGCCCGGATTAACAGAATGGAGGCCCACTACCAGCGGGCCGGCGTGAGGGGAGCCTATGATTCAGGAAGAGAAGCCGGTAAGCTGCTGTTGGAGTTTGGTGGCTACGCCACAGGCGCGGTCGGTGCCACCGCGGGTGCTGCGAGTATCACGGCGAAAGGTGTGCGTTTTGCCAGTAAGCAGGTTGAGAAGTTTGAGGTACCAAAGGTTGCAAGTGTAAATCAGTCAACAACGGGCATCAAATGGGGGGAAGGTATTAGACATCAAGGGATGCCGTGGGAAAATTATGTGGGAACACAACTTCCAGCAGATGCTCGATTACCGAAGAATTTTAAAACGTTTGATTACTATAATTCCATCTCCCGAACCGCTATCAGTGTAAAAACCTTAGATACTACCACCGCAGTTCGAGTGGCGAATCCAAGGCAAATCTACAGATCGTTGAAAGGTAACATTGACGAGGTTGCGAAATTTGATACGTATATACTTTCAGGCGAAACGTTAAAAGCCTCAATGATCACGAGTAGAGAAATACAATTGGCTGTTCCGGCACAGACGAGTAGATCCCAGTGGACAGAAATAAATCGGGCTATTGAGTATGGTAAAAGTCAAGGCGTGAAAGTTGCTGTAACAAAGGTAAAATAGTTATGTTCATTAAAGATCAAGATTACTGGGCATCAGTTTATTCAACAAAAGAATTTTTGAGTGTTGAAACTGATTCGGGATTTGGCAGAGTTCGTAGAGATCCACTTTTTCCTCCCTACCTATTGCAGCCAGATGCAGATGATCAAACTATTGGCAATATTATCCTCAAGGCATTGTTAGATAGTCGAACCTTAACTTCACTTGAGGAACGCGTTGCATTTTTTGATCTCGAAAAAGGCAAAGAGCAATATGCTGCTTGGATAGCTATGCTGATGGAAAGATATGGTTATAAAACCAAAAAATCCTTATTTAAAGATATGAAAAATTGCTCTATTCATTGTGTTAATGATCTGATTATGATCTCACCTACTCACCATGAAAAACTCGAAGCATGGAGTGGTAAGGGAATAAAGGAATCGGATCATGTGGCTATCTCAGCAAATAGCTTACCAGCAGAAATCGGCGCGGCCCTGCGATTAGCGATTAGCCGTTGCACCGGGTGATAATGATCCCCTTTACTTTCTCAACTTCCTTAACAAAAAATCCCGGCTAAAAACCGGGATTTTAAAGGCTGATATTACCTACGATTTATCACACTTCTGGCACGTTACGGCCATAGTAGATTTCCTGCATTTCTTTATATAACAGGCGGGTAATGCGTTCTCGCTCTTCCGCGCTCAACTCTTCTGGCTTGGCGTTAAACAGATAATGCTTCAAGTCGAAATCTTTCAGCATCATCTTGGTATGGAAGATATTTTCCTGATAAACATTCACATCCATCATGTGATAAAGCGATTTCATATCGTCTGACATAAAGTTCTGAATCGAGTTAATTTTATGATCGATAAAGTGTTTAACCCCGTTGATATCACGAGTAAATCCACGCACCCGATAATCCATGGTGACAATGTCGGATTCCAACTGGTGGATCAGGTAATTCAGGGCTTTCAGCGGTGAAATCACCCCGCAGGTGGAGACTTCGATATCCGCACGGAATGTGCATAGCCCCGCTTCAGGGTGGCTTTCCGGGTAGGTATGGACGCAGATATGACTCTTGTCCAAATGAGCAACCACCGCATTTGGCAGCGGGCCGGGGTGTTCTGATGTATCGACATCACGGGGATCGACAGGTTCTTCGCTGACCAAAATGGTGACACTGGCCCCCTGTGGATCGTAATCCTGACGTGCAATATTCAATATATTGGCACCAATGATCGAGCAGGTTTCGCTCAAGATCTCGGTCAGGCGGTTGGCGTTGTACTGTTCGTCAATGTAGGCGATATAGCCATCGCGGTCATCTGCGGTCTTGGCATAACAAATATCGTAAATACAAAAACTCAGGCTTTTCGTCAGGTTGTTGAAGCCGTGTAGTTTAAGCTTGGACAATTTGGTTCCGCTCCTTATGAATTATCAACACGGGTCGTTAACGCATCCAACAGATATTGTGGCAATGCAAAGCTGCCGACATGAATGGCTGGATTATAGTAACGGCAAGTTAGACCCGCATCGGCAAAACGTTGTTGCAGTGTGGTCAGATCTAGCTGACGCAGCGATGGATTCTGAGTCGCCCAAGCGAAGGTCATAATGCCACCGTAATAGGTTGGAATGGCGGCCTGATAAAAACTGACATCGCTGAAATAGTGGCTAAGCTTATTGTGGCTGTCGACCGCTTCATCTTGTTGCAGGAAGCAAACACCGTTTTGTGCCACAAAAATGCCGCCGTCGTTCAGGCTACGAGCGCATCCTTGGTAGAAAGCAGAGGTAAACAGGCTTTCCCCAGGGCCGATAGGGTCGGTACAGTCAGAGATAATGACATCGAATTTTTCAGTGGTTTGATTAACGAAGTTAACGCCATCATCGATCACCAATGTGAAACGGGGATCATCATAGGCACCGGCACTGTGATTCGGCAGATACTGGCGGCAGAACGCCACCACACCGGCGTCAATTTCAACCATGGTAATGTGGTCGATGTTTTTATGGCGGCTGACTTCGCGCAGCATTGCACCGTCACCACCACCGATGATCAGCACCTTCTTCGCCTGACCGTGGGCCAGTATAGGGACGTGAGTCATCATTTCGTGATAGATAAATTCATCACGTTCGGTGGTTTGCACCACACCATCTAAAGCCATTACCCGGCCCAGCACTGAGTTCTCAAAAATTACCAGATCCTGATGCTCAGTTTTTTCGCGGTACAGGACATTTTCTACTGAAAAGTACTGGCCGAAGTTGGCATGTAATGTTTCATACCATAGTTCTTTCTGTGACATGTTCGGGGCTTCTCCTTCGCAGTAACAGCCATGAAAAATGGGGGGCAACATCATAGCCAACTCTGCCTGAGGTTGCACGGCGGAATTCCAGACTGAAAGGATAAAGGTGGGATCGCTAGTTAGCGTAAGCCAATAAACTTAAAGAGTCACGGGCCAGAGACTTGCATTTGGTTGGAACGGGGATCGCAATACCACGCAGGTCACGATAGCTATCTTCGCCTAACGCTTTCATATTAAAGCTATTGTAGTTACGCAGGTCCCAGCGATTTTGTTGGGCAAAATAGACGATTGCCCGCTTGATTTCATTATTGGGTAATTCGTTATACCCGCAATCATTTTTCAGATAGACGAATACCGCAGTCAGATCCGCGAGATCTTCTGCTTCAGATTCACTTAATGCAGAACTGGCAGATGAGAATCCGCACAGAGTAAGCAGCAGCATAACTAACGTTGTTCTTTTCATAGCGGAAACAGGCTTGTTCATTGTTAACAGACGTTATCACACTGTGATGCTACAGCGTAAATAATATTACATCGGGGATGATTCACAGAGTGATTGATTGCACCTTGACCTTCCCGTTAGGGGAGGGTTTATGCTCGCCATAATGCTGTTTTTGTGCCGCTTAGGCACTCACCCGCGATAAATGCTGACTTTTCATCAGTGTTTATCGGCTATCACGAATGGAGACGACCATGCATCGCCGTGATTTTATCAAGTTAACGGCAGCTCTTGGAGCCGCCACTTCACTGCCTTTATGGAGCCGCGCGGCCTTGGCCGCAGATTTTTCACCACTGCCTATCCCGCCACTGCTCCAACCGGACACCACTGGCAATATTAATCTGAATATTCAGACCGGCACTATGGCTTGGTTGCCTTCTGCTGCCACCCAAACTTGGGGCTATAATGGCAATTTGCTGGGGCCTGCCATTCGTTTGCAACGGGGCAAGCCGGTCACCATCAATGTCACCAACTCTCTGCCGGAAGCGACGACGCTACACTGGCACGGTTTGGAGATCCCCGGTGAAATGGATGGTGGCCCACAGGCGCTGATTCAGCCCGGCGCAAAACGGCAGGTTGCATTTACCGTCGAACAACCCGCTGCCACCTGCTGGTTCCACCCTCATACCCACGGTAAAACCGGCCACCAGGTGGCGATGGGGTTAGGCGGTTTAGTGCTGATTGATGATAGTGACAGTGAAAAACTGCCCCTACCGAAACAGTGGGGGGTGGATGATATTCCGGTTATTTTGCAGGATAAATTGCTGGGCAAAGATGGCCAAATTGACTATCAGCTGGATGTGATGACCGCCGCCGTTGGCTGGTTTGGCGACCGGATGTTCACCAATGGCGCACGTTATCCGCAACAGATTACACCGCGTGGCTGGGTGCGATTAAGGCTACTCAATGGTTGCAACGCCCGCTCACTGAATCTGGCACTCAGCGATGGCCGCCCCATGTATGTTATTGGCAGTGATGGCGGGTTACTGGCGGAGCCAGTCGCGGTAAAGGAATTGCCCATTCTGATGGGAGAGCGTTTCGAAGTATTGGTGGATACCTCAGATGGCAAAGCCCTCGATCTGGTCACCTTGCCGGTGAAACAAATGGGCATGACATTAGCGCCATTTGATAAGCCACTCCCGGTGTTACGCATTCAGCCCTCACTGGTGGCAGGGAGCAAAGTGCTGCCAGATTCGTTGGTTGTGGTGCCTGCGCTAGTTGATGTCACGGGTCTGCAGGAGCGTTGGTTCCAACTGATGATGGATCCTAAACTGGATATGCTAGGAATGCAGGCGTTGATGAGCCGCTATGGCATGCAGGCGATGGCGGGCATGAGCATGGATCACGGTGCCATGGCGGGGATGGATAGTGGCAGCATGGCGGGTATGGATCACGGCAATATGAAAGGCATGGATCATGGCGCGATGAAAGCCGCCCCAGCTTTCGATTTCAGCCATGCCAATATGATTAATGGCAAAGCCTTCTCAATGAACGAAGCGGCATTTGATGCCAAACAAGGCAAATACGAGAAATGGACGATTTCCGGTGAAGGCGACATGATGCTGCATCCATTCCATGTCCATGGTACGCAGTTCCGTATTTTGACCGAAAATGGCAAGCCGCCAGCAGAGCATCGCCGTGGCTGGAAAGATACCGTCAGGGTGGAAGGGGCGCGCAGTGAGATTTTAGTGTGTTTTAATCACTTGGCACCGGCCAGTACGCCCTATATGGCGCACTGCCATCTGCTGGAACATGAAGATACCGGTATGATGATGGGCTTTACCGTCAGCGCTTAAACTAATCCCCAGCAAGGTTGCTGGGGGTAATTTTATTTGTCAGCAGCGCGCTCTATAGGGCGAGAAGTTCAGCCAATGCGGGCTGAAGAAGCTGATTGCCACTCTTTTTATCATGCTTGATGATGTAAGCCTGATAATAGCTAAAGCCATCTCTTGGCACCTCTTCAAACAGCCACTCCGAACGTCGCAGTGCAAGCAGCGTTTTCATGCTTAGCCACACTTTATAGATAAGAATGCAGATAACGACCACGCCTATAGCTCTGAGCGCCATTAGCAGGTAAGGATTAAGCGTGAGAGAAAGATGGAAGGTTTGCTGTAGTGCTAAATAGACTAATGCCGCCTGTATCAGCACCTTAATTATCAGAAAACGCGAAAAGAAGGACACTAAACGCGCGACACTGATAAAGCAGGGGTTCTTTAGCGATGAACGGGTTTCGCGCACGGGTATGCCTTGTACATACACTGTCCATTGTGTTTTTTCAGCAATCAGATAGACAAAGCCCTTTTCTGCCAAACGATGCAGAGATAAAGAGACCCATAGACCATACACTAGCCCTAAAATAAGGACGTAAAAGATGGCAACGTTCAGACCAAAAAATGAAACGAGCAGGCATATGGCTGCAATTATCGCAAAACGGGCAGAGTAAACCAGCATATTGCTGGACTGATAGTTCATCAAAACATTCCTTGTAAGGGCATTTTTCGCTGTGGTTATGGGCTTCAATCACTTGACTCACGATTATACATGGCAAAATTTATCGGCAAGTAAACAAAATTCCTTATTGAATCGGATAATTTCATTATCGCAAAGGGGGGAAGTCAATTTATCAGGCCGCTATCAATGCATCCGTCAGCGCATTCTTGCTATACTCTGCGCCCCCGAATGCTGGCTGTCGCTGCGGGATGTTGCCTGATTTGTGTTAAGCTATGGGCATTACTCTGTATCTGTGGGGCTTTTCTTTTAAGCTCACCACGGATATAAAATCAATTAATTCAAATAGGTATGTTGGCTGTGAAACATATTGTAGAAGTCATGATTTCCGAACAGGAAGTAAAAACCCGAATTGCCGAATTAGGCCGCCAAATATCTGAACACTATCGCGATAGCGGCAGTGAAATGGTGTTGGTAGGGTTACTCCGTGGTTCATTTATGTTTATGGCTGATTTATGTCGAGCCATAGATGTTTCTCATGAAGTCGATTTTATGACGGCCTCTAGCTATGGCAACGGCATGAGCACCACCCGCGATGTGAAAATCCTGAAAGATCTGGATGAAGATATCCGTGGCAAAGATGTGCTGATTGTTGAAGACATCATCGACTCCGGTAATACGTTGAGTAAAGTCCGTGAGATTCTGCAACTGCGCGGCCCGAAATCATTAGCTATCTGCACCTTGTTGGACAAACCACAGCGCCGCGAAGTACAAGTGCCGGTTGAGTGGGTCGGTTTCGCTATCCCCGATGAGTTTGTTGTGGGTTATGGTATCGATTATGCGCAGCGTTATCGGCATTTACCGTATGTCGGTAAAGTGGTGATGTTGGACGAGTGATCGGCTACTGTGTGTCGTCATTTTGAGATTACACAGTGCTCAAACTAACTTAGCTCGCCACCCCTTTGCCGATGAAGTGTTACAGCGAACTTAGGCGATAGATTTAGCGGGATTTATTGATGGGAGAGGGCGCGTGTTAACGTACCCTCCCATAGACTAATTAGTCTTCTTTGTTATTTTGCTGCAACAACTCAGCCATGGCTTTACGGTACACCATTTCAAGGCTGCCCAAACTCGTGGCTGACACTTCTAAATCACGCAGTAGGCCGTCTTCGATGCCGTATACCCAGCCGTGAATCATGGCTTTCTGGCCACGCTTCCATGCCGAACGAACAATGGTAGAATGGCCCAAGTTGTACACTTGCTCTACCACGTTAATTTGGCACAACACATTGCTGCGCTCTTCTTGCGGCAGTTCACCCAGCAGTGAGCTGTGCTTATACCAAAGGTCGCGGATGTGGAGTAACCAGTTGTCAATCAGTCCCATCTCTTCGCCTTTGATGGCGGCTTCAACACCACCACAGCCAAGGTGACCACAAATAATGATGTGTTCCACTTGCAGAACATCAATGGCGTATTGAACCACGGACAGACAGTTCAAATCGGTATGGATAACCAGATTGGCAACGTTACGGTGAACAAATAACTCGCCAGATTTCAAACCGGTAAGCTGCTCAGCTGGGACACGGCTGTCGGAACAGCCAATCCACAGGAAACGGGGTTTCTGGGCTTCTGCCAGGTGCTCAAAAAAATCGGGATCGTCTTTACTGATGGTGTTTGACCATGCTCGATTATTCGCGATGAGCTTTTCTATTTCTTTCATGAATGTAAATAGCCTGTAATGAACGGATTGCGATAGGATAATATACGGCAAGGATTACGATTTTGAAATCGGAACTGTGGTTCCTTTGATTGCGCAATTTTGTCTGCGTAACATCTTCTCGGTGTCTGTTTGGTTCCCTTCTGCCACCTGTGACCCGCCTCGACGACGGTGGGTTAAGCAAGCCATGGATGTGCTGCGACGCCCGAGATACCCATTGAATAAGGTTCTTTCTTACTTATGACATATGCACTGGAAATATCGCAGCTGACCAAAACCTATGCGGGTGGCGTTCAGGCACTGCGAGGCATCGATCTGCGCGTAGAGGCAGGCGATTTTTATGCTCTGCTCGGACCTAATGGTGCAGGTAAATCCACCACCATAGGTATTATCAGTTCATTGGTGAACAAAACATCGGGCAAGGTGACTGTCTTTGGCTACGACATCGATCAGGATATCGTGAATGCCAAACGTCAGCTCGGGTTAGTACCGCAGGAATTTAACTTCAATCCGTTTGAAACGGTATTGCAGATTGTTATCACCCAAGCAGGATATTACGGTGTGACACGGAGCGAAGCCCTACAACGTGCTGAAAAATACCTCAGCCAGTTAGATCTGTGGAGCAAACGTAATGAGCGTGCTATTCGTCTGTCGGGCGGGATGAAGCGCCGTCTGATGATTGCTCGCGCTTTGATGCATGAACCTAAACTGCTGATCCTCGATGAGCCGACTGCTGGGGTGGATATTGAATTGCGCCGCTCTATGTGGGGCTTCCTGAAAGAGCTGAATGCGCAGGGGACAACCATCATTTTGACCACCCATTATCTGGAAGAAGCTGAAATGCTGTGCCGCAATATCGGCATTATCCAAAATGGCGAACTGGTCGAAAATACCACGATGAAACAGCTGCTTGGCAAGCTTGAATCAGAAACCTTTATCTTTGATCTGGCGATTAAAAGCCCGCTACCTAAGCTGGAAGGTTATGGCTATCGTCTGACGGATACCTCAACGCTGGAAGTCGATGTTAAACGTGAGCAGGGGCTGAATGGTCTATTCAGCCAACTGAACGCGCAGGGAATTCAGGTACAAAGTATGCGCAACAAGGCTAACCGTCTGGAAGAGCTATTTGTCACCTTGGTTAATGGCAACGGGGGAGAGAAAGCATGACCCGCCTGTATTGGGTAGCATTACAGAGTATTTGGATCAAAGAGATCACGCGTTTTGCACGTATCTGGATCCAAACATTGGTGCCACCAGTGATTACCATGTCGCTCTATTTCGTTATTTTCGGCAACCTGATTGGTTCTCGAATTGGTGATATGGGCGGCTTTGATTATATGCAGTTTATCGTGCCCGGCCTGATTATGATGGCGGTGATCACCAACTCCTATGCCAACGTGGCTGCGTCCTTCTTTGGCGCAAAATTCCAGCGTAGCATTGAAGAGCTGCTGGTGGCTCCGGTGCCAACCCATATCGTGATTATCGGTTATGTCGGTGGCGGGGTGGCGCGTGGGATCTGCGTGGGGATTCTGGTCACAATAATCTCACTGTTCTTTGTGCCACTGCATGTTCACTCTTGGTCAATGATTGCGCTGACATTAATGCTGACAGCGATAGTCTTTTCTCTCGGTGGATTGTTGAATGCGGTGTTCGCCAAAACATTCGATGACATCAGTCTGGTGCCTACTTTTGTGCTGACGCCGTTGACCTATCTAGGGGGCGTATTTTACTCACTATCCCTCTTGCCGCCTTTCTGGCTAGCGGTATCAAAGCTCAACCCTATCGTGTATATGATCAGTGGGTTCCGTTATGGTTTCCTCGGTATTACCGATGTGCCGCTGGTATTGACCATTGGTGTGCTGGTAGTGTTTATCGCGATATTTTATGCTTGGGCTTGGTATTTGATTGAGCGTGGTCGCGGCCTGCGCACCTAATACCCTTCGGCCTTGGCGCTACAGCGGTGTTGGCTACATTCACTTGTCGCCTTGCTGTAGCGTCAATGACTTTTCGGCCCTGGCATTGCCGCGGTGTTGGTTATATGCGCCTCTGCCTCGTCAAACTGTTTGGGCGTGGCTCGTGAATTAATAGTTAGTTAATTGTTGTTAATGCTGGAATTTAATCGTAATAAATAATGTCCCCGTCTAATATCGTCTTTCTCAACTCTAAGTGTCTCGTGCTATGCTGGCGCACCAGATTTTCCCCTTTTCAATTCAGCGCCGAATGCGCATAAGTAGAACGATAATGTGGCATAAAAACAGAATAGCTATTGGGATGCTACTCGGTGTTGTCATGTCGGTATTGATACCGGCAGCCCACGCAGATCTCTTGCCTGATGAATCGGCACTTGTACCTAAATATATGGTTGCGCAGCGTGATAGCGAAATATATTCGCTGGTCGGCGAACGTGTCATTCCCGTCGGTGAGATAAAAGAAGATCAGCTTATTCAGGTTTCGCCTGCGGCAGCAGAGTATTACGAATTTAAATTTGGTAATGGTATTGGCTTTATTGATAAAGGCGATTTACGCGATATCACTAAGGCACGAAAAACCAACGATATTCTGGGGGATTTGAATAAGCCGTTACCGAATCAAAATATTCTGATCAAACGGGAAACCGCGGTTTATCTCGCGGCGGATGTCGACAGCGAGCAATTTGCGACGCTGGTAGATAATCTGCGTTACCCGATTGTGGGTAAGCTGAAAGACCGTTTAGGCAATACCTGGTATCAGGTCAATATTGGCGATCGCTTGGGGTATGTCAGCAGTGTCGATGCGGAAATAGATAATGGCATACCGATCCTGACCTATCACCATATGTTGAAAAATGAGGAAAATAAACGTTTTCTGAATACCTCAACCACGACCTCTGATGCAGCATTCAGTAACCAAATGACCTATCTCAAGCAGACCGGTTACGACACGATTTCGCTCTATCAGCTTGAAGGCTATCTTAATAACAAAATTAATTTACCGGCAAAAGTCGTGGTGCTGACATTTGATGATGGCCTTAAATCAGTCCATCGTTATGCTTATCCGATTTTGAAAGAGAATGGTTTCCGGGCTACCGCGTTTATTATTTCATCACGTATTAAACGCCACCCGCAGAAATGGAATCCTGACTCATTACAGTTTATGAGTATTGCTGAACTGAAAGAGATTCAGGATGTATTTGATATTCAGTCTCATACGCATTTTTTACATCGGACTGATAATAAGCGTAACCCAATTTTATTGAGTCGTTCTTATCACAATATTGTTTTTGACTTTGAACACTCGCGCCGTGCGTTATCGCAGTTTAATCCGCACGTGGTTTTTCTGTCATATCCCTTCGGCGGGTTTAACCAAACCGCCATTGATGCGGCGAAGAATGCAGGTTTCCATTTAGCGGTCACCACCATGCAGGGCAAGGTAAAACCGGGCGACAACCCATTTACCCTTAAGCGGCTCTATATTTTGCGTACTGACTCAATCCCGACCATGGCAGAGCGAATTGCCAATGAGCCCGGTCAGGTCGCACCCGCCCCTGCGGTGATGGAGTCAGATTAATAGACTGGTGATATGAAAAATGGCGCTCTAATAAGGCGCCATTTTTTTATCTTATAAACCACAGCGATTCGGGTAAATGAACCTGGCTAACACCCTGCAGCTTCAAGAACGAAGGGGGGTTAGGCGACCTGAACGGGTACGGCCTTAGCCTTGCGCTGCAACTGATTCTCACCTTCAAAATAGGCTACTTTCGGGTGATGCAGTCGGGCATCGGCATCAGACATCTGCACATAAGAGCAGATGATCAGTTTATCGCCGACACATGCGCAACGTGCCGCCGCGCCATTGACCGAGATAATCCGTGAACCACGCTCGGCAGCGATCGCATAAGTAGAGAAACGCTGACCGTTATCAACGTTATAAATATCAATGGCTTCATATTCTAGAATGCCTGCGGCCTCCAGAAAATCCTGATCAATAGCGCAGGAACCTTCATAGTGCAAATCCGCTTGAGTGACTTTGACCCGATGCAGTTTGCCTTGCAACATTGTGCGTATCATAACTCTTACCTTTGACCCTGATTAAGCCCAGAAGCAGATTCCATCATCATCTGATCCCGAGAGAAGCGCTCAGTTTTGCTGATTTTATATCACTTGTCTATGGCGATGCTATAGAGATGGCGGGGGGCATTTATTTGAAAAATATATCGGCAAATAATTAATCTACAAACTAGCCTTGTGCAAGATGATTATCCGGCGTAATAGTCGCAATGCAGTGATGCAGCTTGAGGGACGATAACTGGAGGAGCTGAAAAAGAGATGCGGTGACATCGGCGCGAGACCAATATTCACCGCACCAGAATTAATCGCGCAGATCAACCCGCTGATTATCAATCAGACGTGCTTTACCCAGCCAGGCTGCCATCAGAATCACCGCTTGTTTGCTCTCTACGGTCAGTGGTTGCAAGGTCTCGGCATCGCGGATAAACAGCTCATCCGGCGTAAAACCGGCGCTGCGTAACTGCTCAGCGGCGTCTGCCAGTAAATCATCAATCTGCCGTTCACCTAAGGTCAGCTTCTCGGCCAGTGCCTGCATTATCTTATTGAGCTGTGGCGCAATTTTGCGCTCTTCAGCCGTCAGATACCCATTGCGGGAACTCAGTGCCAGGCCATCTTTAGCGCGAACAATCGGGACGCCAACAATATTGATGTCATAGCCCATATCCGTCACCATTTTGCGGATCAGCGCTAACTGCTGATAATCTTTTTCGCCAAAGCAAGCGACATCTGGCTGAACCAAATTGAATAATTTGCTCACGATGGTCGATACGCCACGGAAATGACCGGGGCGGCTGGCGCCTTCCAAAATGGTCGACAGCGCAGGAACCTCAACGTAGGTCTGGCTTTCCAGCCCTGCGGGATAAATATCATCGGCTGCGGGGGCGAACACCAAATCAACGCCATGGCGGGTCAGCTTCTCGCAATCTTCCTGCAACGTGCGTGGGTAGTGGGCCAAATCATCCGGGCGCTCAAATTGCAGCGGATTGACAAAAATACTCACCACCACCACATCAGCGCGGGTTTTGGCATCTTCCACCAAGGTCATATGCCCCTCGTGCAGGTTGCCCATGGTCGGCACCAAGGCAACGCGCTTGCCTTCTTGACGCCAGCGGCGGATTTGCTGGCGCAATAATGGCAGGGTTTCGATTATCAGCATTATTTCCTCCGGTATACCCGTCATCTTTCAAGTTGCAGGTGTATTGGCTGCACTCGTTCACCCGAATCAATGACTGATGTAAGCTCATCGGGATGCGTTTACTTGCTGCCTACCTGCGACTCCAAGTTCTTTGGGGATAATTTTTCAATAATAATTTATTGGAATGTGTGCTCTTCGGCAGGGTAGCTGCCACTTTCAACTTCTTGAATATACAGCTTAATGGCAGCGCGAATGTCGCCTACACTTTGCGCTAAGAAGTTTTTGCTGAATTTTGGGGTATGGCCGCCAGTAATGCCCAGTGCATCATGCATAACCAGAATCTGGCCGTCGGTGACATTTCCCGCGCCAATACCAATCACCGGAATAGCCAACTCCTCGGTCACCCGTTTTGCCAACTCCACAGGGACACACTCCAGCACCAATAATTGCGCACCGGCAAGTTCAAGGGCCAACGCATCTTTAATGAGCTGATTCGCCGCGACTTCTTCTCGGCCCTGTACTTTGTAGCCACCAAAAATATTGACTGATTGTGGTGTGAGCCCCAAATGGGCGCAAACCGGAACTGCGCGCTCTACCAGCATGCGAACGGTGTCACACAACCAGCTACCGCCTTCCAGTTTGACCATATTGGCCCCGGCGCGCATCAGCTCTGCGGCGTTAGTGAATGTTTGCTCCGGCGTGGCATAACTCATAAACGGCATATCAGCCAATAACAGGCAGTGAGGCGCACCACGGCGCACGGCACGGGTATGGTAAGCCACATCCGCGACGGTCACCGGTAGCGTTGAGTCGAACCCTTGTAGCGTCATACCGAGCGAATCCCCCACCAGCAGCACCTCAATACCCTGCTCGGCGAATAACTGGGCAAAACTGGCATCATAGGCCGTCAGTGTGGCGAACTTACGCTTATCTTGTTTCCATTGGCGTAACTGGCTCATGGTGGTGGCTTTCATCGCGCTTTCTCCTGAAATAGGGTTTTAAAAAGGAAAGGAGATATCAGATAGGAATATGATTTGTAGCAGATTATCAGTGTTTAGCGCAGGTTACCAAGGCACCAAACCATTTTTATCCACTAAACTTAGTCGCGCCGATAAGGCTTCGCCATCGGGGAAAATCAGGTCGGGTGCGATATCGGCCAGCGGGTAGAGCATAAACTCGCGCTCTTTCAGCCCATAGTGCGGCACCGTCAGACGATCGGTTTTAATCACTTGATCGCCATACAACATAATATCCAGATCCAGAGTCCGTGGCCCCCAGCGCTGCTCTTTCCTCACCCGTCCCTGATTGCGCTCAATGGCTTGGGTGTGATCCAGCAGTTGCTCCGGTGGCAGCGACGTATCCAGTGCCACCACGGCATTGAGAAAATCAGGTTGATCCTGTGGGCCTAAGGGCTTGGTGCGATAAAAAGGCGAACAGGCCACCAACCGGGTGCGCGGCAAATGCTCCAGCGCTTCCAGTGCGGTTTTAACCTGTTGCAGTGGCATGGCCTGATTACTTCCCAGCGCGATATAGACCCGGATCATGGTGCGAATTATGCCCCTTCTTTACGTGGTAAAGGCTTACGCGGACGGCGAGGACGAGAGCGGCGTGGCGCCGGATCAGCTCCTAGCGTACTCAGCATATTTTTCTGCTGTAGCGGCGTCGCTTCCTGGAATTCGCTCCACCACTGCGTCAACCGCTGCAACTCATGGTTGTTTTCCACTTCCGCCCGTAGCGCGAGCAGATCATAAGCGGCGCGGAATTTCGGATGCTCCATCAACTTGTGCGCACGTTTACCCTGACGGCGCGACAGGCGCAATTGCAGCAACCAGATGTCCCGTACCAACGAGGTAATGCGCTTTGGAATCGCCAGCGAACGGCACTCTTCATCCAACACATCGTTCATCGCCAGCGCGAAAGCGTCGTAATACGCCAACCCACTTTCCTGCGTCAGTTTCTGCGCATGTTCGATCAACGGATACCAAAGCATAGCTGCAAATAAGAACGCGGGGTTGACCCGTTGGTCATTATGCAGACGATGATCGGTATTTTTTAGCACCTGAACCAGAATGCGCTCCATCGGCGAGTCATGCTGCTCAGTAAAATTACGGGCAATCAGCGGGAATAGTGGCTGGAACAGCTGGTATTCACACAGTTTTAAATAGGTTTTATAGCCATAACCCGATTGCAGCAGCTTGAGCGACTCTTCAAACAGACGTGCCGGTGGGATCTCGCGCAGCAATGAGGCCAGACGCGGGATCGGCTCAGCGGTTTCCGGGCTGATGGTCATATCCAGCTTGGCGGCGAAACGCACCGCGCGCAGCATTCGCACCGGATCTTCACGGTAGCGGGTTTCAGGATCACCAATCAGACGGATAATGCCCTCTTTCAGATCACGCAAGCCGCCGGTGTAGTCGCGCAGCGCAAAATCTGAAATGCCGTAGTAGAGGCTGTTAATGGTGAAATCGCGGCGTTGGGCGTCATCTTCGATGGTGCCGAAAATGTTGTCACGTAGCAGCATGCCATTCTGCGCCTGCTGGGAAGAATTTTTATCGCTATCTTCCGCCTGCTGTTGTTCGTGGTGACCACGGAAAGTCGCGACTTCAATGATTTCCGGGCCAAACATCACATGGGCCAGACGGAAACGGCGACCCACCAGGCGGCAGTTACGGAATAATTTCCGCACCTGTTCAGGAGTCGCGCTAGTGGTGATATCAAAATCTTTTGGTTTCTTGCCCAGCAGCAAGTCGCGAACACCGCCGCCAACCAGATAGGCTTCATAGCCTGATTTATTCAGGCGATAGAGTACCTTCAGCGCATTATCGCTGATCTCTCTACGGGAAATGTTGTGCTGATCTCGCGGAATAATCGTCATCGGACTCTGTTCCGAAGCAGGCACCGCATGATTCTTGCGGCCAGTATTTGTTCTGGCAGGCCTTCTCTCTTTGCGGGCCACGTTATCTTCACCGGGCACTTTATCTTTACGGGTACTGCTATCACGGGCCGTGTCGTCATGGACAGCCTTGCTATCGCGAGCTGATTTATCATCGCGAATCAGTACCTTACGGCAGAAATTGGCTACTCGGGTAAAAATGGTACACCTCGATAGTGGCTAATAAATAACAGAACTACAGAAAAACAGCGGCTAATCATAGCTCACCGTGCTTCCTTTGAGAATGCCGTTGTGTTTTCAGTGGCAGTTATCGCCCCCTGAAGTGGCGTTGTAGACGCCTGACGCTGGAATGGTTGTCAACGTCCAGTTTTCGACTGCAAAACGTAATAATAACGGTAAATCAAGATCTTGCCAGCATTCCGGCAAGGGTTGACGCAAAAACCTCAGTGCATCGACCAAAACGGGGCGCGGATCGCCGCCCGGCAGCGGTGGCGCATGGTTTTGTTTGGATAACTTATTACCCTGATGATTCAGCGCCAGTGGCAGATGCAAATAGCTGGGAACCGGTTGCTGCAACTGCTGGTAGAGGGCTATCTGGCGCACGGTTGGCTCAATCAAATCTGCCCCGCGCACAATTTCGGTCACCCCCTGAAATGCATCATCAACCACCACAGCCAGATTATAGGCGAACAGGCCATCTCGGCGGCGAATAATAAAATCTTCTCTCGCCAGCGCGGGCTCAGCATGCAGTTCACCGAGTAATTTATCATAAAAGGCATAAACCGTCTGAGTCTGTCGCAGACGAATGGCCGCGCCTTTGGCCGGCAAATGGCGCTCACGGCAATAACCGTCGTAGAAGCCGCCAATTTGCTGAATTCGGCTGCGTGTGCAGGTGCAGTAGTAGCTCAGCCCTTGTTGTTCTAGCCAGTCTAAGGTGGCGCGGTAGGCTTCATGGCGCTGTGATTGGTAGATAACAGGGCCGTCCCAATGGAGGCCATAATGGTCCAATGTGGCCAAAATACGTGCGGCAGCACCAGGGATTTCACGAGGGGGATCAATATCCTCAATGCGAACCAGCCAGCTCCCACCTTGAGCGTGGGCTTGCAGGTAACTGCCGAGTGCAGCAATGAGCGAACCGAAATGTAAATCGCCGGATGGAGAGGGCGCAAAACGGCCGACATACTGATTCTGCTTAGGATCGGGTTGCTGAGAACCAGACGACTGAGTATGGGTATCTTCGGACATAAAAAGGGAAGGGGAGTCCAGCGTGATAAATACGGTGCCGGAGGTGACTCTGGCACCGTGTTACACGTTATTGCTGTGTTAGCCTGCCATCTGCTTTTCGCGGATTTCGGCCAGGGTTTTACAGTCAATGCACAAATCTGCAGTTGGCCGTGCTTCCAGACGGCGAATGCCGATCTCTACGCCACAAGACTCGCAGAAACCGAAATCGTCATCCTCGACTTTTTTCAGCGTTTTCTCGATCTTTTTGATCAGTTTACGCTCACGGTCGCGGTTACGAAGTTCAAGACTAAACTCTTCTTCCTGCGCGGCACGGTCCACCGGATCTGGGAAGTTAGCAGCTTCGTCTTGCATGTGCGATACAGTACGATCTACTTCATCCCTGAGTTGGTTGCGCCATGCTTCAAGGATCAGCTTGAAGTGCAACAACTGGGCGGCATTCATATACTCTTCGCCGGGCTTCTCTTGGTACGGCTCTACCCCAGCGATGGCGAGAATGCTCAAGGACGAGGTTTTACGTTTTTGCCCTTCTTGCATGATGCTTCTCCTACATTCATACGCACTATCGAAATCCCCAAGACGGGGAAAAATCAGGCCGCTATAAATAACAGAAGGAAGGTAGGTTGGCAATTATTCCTGTCGCCTGCTTGACAATGGTGTGAAGGAAGGCGTATTTGGCGAGCCGCTCTATCCAATAATTGCTTCTTTATTCAGCGTTCTTGGTTACAGCGTTTCATCCAGTAATAACGGTAAACGGGCATCCAGCGCGATACCGTCAGGCGATAGTTGGAAACCGTAGCAAATAACCTCCACTCCTGCTTGCTGAGCCTGGGCCAGCAATTCTGCATAGCGATTGTCAATGTGTCGGGCCGCAGCGACTTGTCTGATGCCCGTATGCAATACGGCAAAAAAAAGTACCGCCCGGTGACCGTCGGCAACCATGCTTTGTAGCTCCCTGAGATGCTTCTGACCCCGCAGGGTGACAGCGTCCGGGAAATACCCACACTGTTGCTGTAATAAGGTAACCGACTTGACTTCAATATAGCAGTTAGACCTATTTTCTGCCTGCAATAACAAGTCTATACGGCTGTTCTCATCCCCATATTTAATCTCTCTTTTGACAGAAGTGTAACCAGATAATTCAACGATCTGATTATTATCTATCGCGGCACTCACTAACTCATTGGCACGCATCGTATTTACGCAGATCCAATCACCACTCTGGGTATGAGTCAGCTCCCAACTGTGGGGATACTTACGTTTCGGATTATCCGAGGTTGAATACCAAACCGTATCCCCAGGTGTGGCACAACCGGTCATCGCTCCGGTATTAGCGCAATGAATGGTTAATGATTCTCCGGCGGGCGTCACAATATCAGCTAAAAAGCGTTTATACCGCTGGATAAGTGTGGCCGGTTGTAACTTGGGGTTAAATGACAGTAACTTGGGGTTAAATGACAGTAACTTGGGTTTAACTGACAGCAGAGGGTTAATTGGCATCAAATCTCCTTTCACTGCCCGCCAGCGGCCAGCTCTGTACGATGTTATAACGGGTACGTCCGCGCGCGAAAACAGATTCGTACAATAAAAAATGGTCCGCCCGGAAGCTTTCATTATGGGTTTTAGCCGGTAACGCGACTGGACGCACCGCGCCACGCAGCAAGGTCACATGGGGATGAAATGGTAGCGGCGTTTGGTAACACCCACTGCGAGCGGCCTGAGAACGCAGCAATTGCGCTAACTGCAATAAGCCACGGGGCGGATTTTTGCAGCCGAGCCATATCACGCCAGAACCGGGCCAGTGGCCGATATCATCTAAAGTCACGTTAAAACCTGATTGGCTGATGCGGCCAGCTTGTTGCTGCAATATTTGCGCTTTGGCGGCACTCACCTCACCGAGAAATGCCAGCGTCAGGTGGAGGTTAGCGGCTGCAATGGGGCGTCCTGCCTCTGGCGGGAAGTTATCCGCTCGCCACTGCACAATATTTTGCTGGAGGGTCTCTGGCAGCGCCAGCGCGAAGAACAGGCGACGAAGGTGGGTTTCGCGGACTCTAGTTTTATCAACGGTATTAATCATCAGATTGGCATAATCACTCGGCTAAATACGCTATACGGTCATGATGTTACAATGGCTGACGATGAAAGTAGAGAGCATGGGGAAGAATGTGGTGGTGAGTCAGAGAGAAAGTGATGCAGCGATGGCCGCTTTACCGGTAGGTGAAGTGCTTAGCGAGATATTGTGCGCGTTGCAAAGCTCACCGCAAGTCTTGCTCCATGCTCCCACCGGTGCAGGGAAATCGACCTGGTTACCGCTGCAAATCCTGAAACATGGCGGATTGTCGGGCCGCATTATCATGCTGGAACCCCGACGGCTGGCGGCGAAAAATGTGGCCTACCGACTGGCGCAGCAGTTGGGTGAACAGCCGGGGCAGACGGTGGGTTATCGGATGCGGGCCGAAAGTAAAAGTGGGCCGGACACCCGTCTGGACGTGGTCACCGAGGGCATCCTAACGCGCATGCTGCAACAAGACGCCGAGCTAACGGGCGTCTCTTTGGTGATCCTCGATGAGTTTCATGAGCGCAGCTTGCAGGCTGATTTAGCGCTGGCGCTGTTGCTGGATGTGCAGCAGGGGCTACGCGATGATTTGAAACTGCTGATTATGTCGGCGACGCTGGATAACCAACGGCTTTCCGCGCTGCTGCCCGCCGCGCCAGCCATTGTCTCCGCGGGTCGCAGCTTCCCGGTCGAGCGCAGCTACCAACCGCTGTCGAGCCATGAGCGGCTGGAGGAGGGGGTCGCCCATCGGGTGAAGCGCTTACTGAATGAACAATCTGGCTCTTTGTTGCTGTTTTTACCCGGCGTCGGTGAGATTCATCGGGTGCTGGAGCGCTTGCAGGGTGAGGTCGCCAGCGACACGGATCTCTGCCCGTTGTACGGTGCACTGCCGCTGAATGAGCAGCAGCGAGCGATTCAACCCGCCCCCGCAGGGCGGCGCAAGGTGGTGCTGGCAACCAATATTGCCGAAACCAGCCTGACTATCGAAGGTATTCGGCTGGTGGTCGATAGCGGGTTGGAACGGGTAGCGCGCTTTGATGTCAAAAACGGTCTGACGCGGCTGGTGACTCAGCGCATCAGTCAGGCGTCGATGATTCAGCGCGCGGGCCGTGCCGGGCGGTTAGAACCGGGGATCTGCTGGCATCTGTTTGCCAAAGAGCAGGCCGAACGGGCGGCGGAATACAGTGAACCGGAGATCCTGAACAGTGATTTATGCAGCTTGTGGCTAGAGCTGCTGAACTGGGGATGTCAGGACGCGGCGCAGCTCACGTGGCTGGATCAACCGCCATCGGCAGCGCTGGCTGCCGCGCGCGATTTACTGCAGCGGCTAGGGGCGATCGATGCCTCCGGCCATCTGACCGGTACGGGGCGTGCCATGGCCAATTTGGGCTGCGAGCCGCGTCTGGCCGCCATGCTCTGTTTTGCCGCCGATCAAAACCCGGATGCATTAGCAACCGCAGCTCTGTTGGCGGCGATTTTGGAAGAGCCACCCCGCAGCGGTCAGATTGATCTGCACGACTGGCTGAGTCGCCCGCAGCCCCACTGGCAGCGGCGAGCAAGGCAACTGACTCAAAGAATCGGTGCGCGTGTGGGGGCTGTCGACAGCGATATCGCCGATCAATTATTGGCGCTGGCTTACCCCGATCGCATTGCGCAGCAGCGCGGGCAGGATGGGCGCTACCTGTTAGCGAACGGAATGGGGGCTGCAATGGCGCAAGATGAGGCGTTGTCACGTGCACCTTGGTTGGTGGCCGCCAGCTTGTTACAAAGCAATAGCGGGCCAGATGCGCGCATTTTACTGGCATTGCCCATTGATATCGAAAAGCTGGCGAAACAGCTGCCACGACTGGTGGAAGAGCGGACGGTCGTGGAGTGGGATGAGGCCAAAGGTACGCTACGAGCTTGGCGACGCTGGCAAATCGGGCGGCTGACCTTACGGGCGCAGCCATTGGCGAAACCGAGTGACGAGGCACTGCAATCGGCGTTGCTAAACTGGGTACGCGAGCAAGGGCTGCAAGTGCTGAATTGGGATGAGAGTGCTGAACAGCTCCGCACCCGATTGCAATGTGCCAGCCGCTGGTTACCGGAAGAGCAGTGGCCTGCGGTCGATGACGACACATTATTGGCTCTGCTTGAGCAATGGTTACTGCCGTCGTTATCCGGCGTGCGCGATCTCCGTGGGTTGCGGCAAGTGAATATTGTGGAGGCATTGACCCGGCTGTTGAACTGGCAGCTACGCCAACGGCTGGATACTGAGCTACCAACTCATTACACTGTGCCCACTGGCAGCCGCCTGCCAATCCGCTATTATAACGACCGGCCTCCGGTGCTGGCGGTGCGTTTGCAGGAGGTTTTTGGTGAGCAACACAGCCCGATGCTCGCCAGTGGGCGGGTAGCCGTGGTGCTTGAGCTGCTCTCTCCGGCCCATCGACCATTACAGATTACCGGTGATTTGGCCGCTTTCTGGCAGGGCGCGTATCGAGAAGTGCAAAAAGAGATGAAGGGGCGCTATCCCAAGCATGTTTGGCCGGATGATCCCGCCAATACTCGCCCGACCCGCAGAACCAAGAAGTATCAGGATAAATAATATCCCATGGCTAAGAGCCAATAATTTCAGATGTTTCCCCTTTCTATTAGCGAGATTGGGGAACACATTAAGCCGCAATAATCGCCAATGCGCGTGGAGAAAAAGACATGTCTGGGGATGATCGCGAGCCAATAGGGCGCAAGGGCAAGAAAGCCCAACCCAAAGCCGCACCGAAAAGGCCACTGCGCCGGCGGCGTGATGAAGATGAATACGAAGATGAAGACTATTTAGATGATGAAGAGCACGACGATGATGACTACGACGACGAGGAAGAACCGATGCCAAGAAAGGTAGCATCACGTCCACCCCGCAAAAAACGCCGCTGGCTCGGTTTATTTATTAAGCTGTTCTTGGTCGGCGCGGTGGTGTTAGCCATTTACGGGGTCTATCTTGATTCGCAAATCCGCAGCCGTATTGATGGCAAAGTGTGGCAACTGCCCGCTGCGGTGTATGGCCGCATGGTTAACCTCGAACCGGGCATGTCCTACAGCAAAAAAGAGATGGTCGATTTGCTGGAGGGGATGCAATACCGCCAAGTGACTCGTATGACCCGACCGGGCGAGTTCACCGTGCAAGGCGACAGCATTGATATCTTGCGCCGCCCGTTTGATTTCCCTGATGCGAAAGAGGGGCAAATTCGCGCGCGCTTAGTGTTTAGAGACGATCGGCTGGTGCAGATTCAAAACCTGGATAATCAGCGTGATTTCGGCTTCTTACGCCTCGATCCCAAGCTGATCACCATGTTGCAATCGCCGAATGGTGAGCAGCGCCTGTTTGTGCCACGTGCTGGTTTCCCTGATTTGCTGGTGGATACTTTGCTGGCAACGGAAGACCGTCATTTCTATGAGCATGACGGCATCAGCCCTTACTCCATTGGCCGCGCCATGCTAGCGAACCTGACCGCCGGTAAGGCGGTGCAGGGTGGCAGTACGCTGACGCAGCAACTGGTCAAAAACCTGTTTTTGACCAACGAGCGCTCATTGTGGCGTAAAGCCAATGAAGCCTATATGGCGCTGTTGGTGGACTACCGCTACAGCAAAGACCGGATTCTGGAACTCTATCTCAACGAAGTCTATCTCGGCCAGAGTGGCAGTGATCAGATCCGCGGCTTCCCGCTGGCGAGCCTCTATTACTTCGGGCGTCCGGTGAATGAACTGAGCCTCGACCAGCAAGCGATGCTGGTGGGGATGGTAAAAGGGGCCTCACTATATAACCCGTGGCGCAACCCGACATTGGCGCTTGAGCGGCGCAATCTGGTGCTGCGCCTGTTGCAGAATCAGGGCGTGATCGATGCAGAGCTTTACACCATGCTCAGCGCTCGGCCATTGGGTGTCCAGCCGAAAGGTGGGGTTATCACCCCTCAGCCTGCTTTTATGCAGATGGTGCGTCAGGAGCTGCAACAAAAACTGGGTGACAAGATTAACGATCTGTCCGGCGTGAAGATTTTCACCACGCTAGACCCGGTTTCGCAGGATGCGGCAGAAAAAGCTATCGAAGACGGCATTCCGGCCCTGAAAGCCGCGCGTCATTTGGATGATTTGGAAGCGGCAATGGTGATTGTCGATCGCTTCAGTGGTGAAGTTCGTGCCATGGTGGGTGGCGCACAGCCGCAATATGCCGGATTTAACCGCGCGATGCAGGCCCGCCGACTGGTGGGGTCACTCGCCAAGCCGCCGACCTATCTGACCGCCCTGAGTGAGCCCGATAAATTCCGCCTCAATACTTGGCTTGCGGATCAGCCACTGTCGATCAAACTGCCTAACGGCTCATTGTGGCAGCCAAAAAACTATGACCGTCAGTATCGTGGTCAGGTGATGTTGGTTGATGCACTGGCGAACTCGCTGAACGTACCCACGGTGAACTTGGGGATGTCGGTTGGGCTGGATCAAATCACCGCCATGCTGCAACGCTTGGGTATCCCGAAAGCGGTGATCAATCCGGTTCCGGCCATGTTGCTGGGGGCGATCGATTTGACGCCCGTTGAAGTGGCACAGGAGTACCAGACCATCGCCAGTGGCGGGAATCGTGCACCGTTATCAGCGGTGCGCTCGGTGATTGCCGAAGATGGCACTGTGTTGTATCAGAGCTTCCCGCAGGCGGAACGTATGGTGCCAGCGCAGGCCGCGTATCTGACACTTTACGCCATGCAGCAAGGGGTCGCCCGTGGGACATCCCGTTCGCTGTCAGTGAAATTCTCTAAATACAATCTGGCGGCTAAAACCGGTACCACCAACGACCTACGTGATAGCTGGTTTGCCGGTATCGATGGCAAGGAAGTGGCGATTGCCTGGGTCGGTCGCGACAATAACGGCCCAGCCAAACTGACTGGTGCCAATGGCGCACTGACCTTGTATCGCCGCTACCTGGAGAACCAAACGCCGCTGCCGCTGGTATTGCAGCCACCGGAAGGGATTAGCCAGATGAACATTGATTCGGCAGGTAACTTTGTCTGCGGTGATGGTGGCGGCATGCGCTCGATTCCGGTATGGACCGAGAACCCGCAAGGGCTGTGTCAGGCCGCAGCACCCACTGAACAGCCGAAAGCCGACGGTGACGGTGTCGCCGGTTGGATCAAAGATATGTTCGGTCAGTAACCTATCAGCCTGCTTACCAAGCCCCTTCGGTCTCACGCCCGAAGGGGCTTTTTTTTTTGCCTTTCGTCCGACTCAATCGGCTGGCTTAGCGCTTGCAGTCCGCCGTAAGTTACGCATAAACTACCTGCTTTGATAATTATTTCACTTTGATAACTATTATCGTTTAGATTTATCTTCTCGCTTGATACTTAATCGCGCAAAGCAGGGCACTATCTTGGACCAACAGGCAAGCCAATCCAGCATCTTCACACTCCGTGAACTGAGTTTTTCGGTTCCGGGCCGGACCTTATTGCAGCCACTGTCATTGACGTTTCCCCAAGGGAAAGTCTGCGGGCTCATTGGTCATAACGGTTCCGGTAAATCGACATTATTAAAAATGCTGGGTCGCCATCAACCGCCATCAAGTGGCGAAGCCTTGCTTAATGATGTGCCATTGGCCGTGTGGGAGAGCAAAGCTTTTGCCCGTGAAGTGGCGTATTTACCGCAACAGCTGCCTGCGGCTGAAGGGATGACAGTGCGCGAATTAGTCGCCATTGGCCGCTATCCGTGGCACGGCGCATTAGGCCGTTTTCGTCAGGAAGACCGCCAACAAGTGGAAGAGGCGATTGCGCTGGTAGACTTAAAACCGCTGGCTAACCGATTAGTCGACAGCTTATCCGGCGGTGAGCGCCAACGTGCCTGGCTGGCGATGATGGTGGCCCAAAACAGCCGCTGCCTGCTGCTCGATGAACCGACTTCGGCACTAGACATTGCGCATCAGGTTGAAGTGTTGGGGCTGATTCAGCGTCTTAGCCGTGAACGTGGCCTGACAGTGATTGCGGTACTGCATGATATTAATATGGCGGCCCGCTACTGTGACCATTTAGTGGCACTGCGTGGCGGGGAGATGATTGCACAAGGCCCCGCTGACAGTCTGATGCAGGGCGCGGTATTGGAACAAATTTACGGCATCCCGATGGGAATATTGCCGCATCCGGCTGGTGGCGCGCCGGTAAGCTTCGTCTATTAATGAAAACCTATCTCCCCATGGAACAGCCCCATTTAGCCACACCGGATCTCACTCGGCGCAGACTGCTCGCCGCGTTGGCCTTATCGCCACTGCTGTGTTCATTGCCCGGATGGGCGGTGAATCCGCCTAAAGCCGATAGTCGGCGCGTCGTCGCCCTTGAGTGGCTACCCACTGAGCTACTGCTCGCTTTGGGGGTTACGCCCTATGGTGTGGCAGATACCCATAATTATCGGCTATGGGTTGAGGAGCCAGAACTGCCTGCCAGTGTGATCGACATCGGCCAGCGCACTGAACCCAATCTCGAATTGCTCCAACAAATGGCACCGTCGCTAATCCTGATGTCGCAAGGTTTCGGCCCTTCGCCGCAAATGCTCACGCCTATTGCTCCCTCCATGAGTTTTGCCTTCAACGAAAAAGGCAGTTCACCGCTGGCGGTGGGCAAGAACTCATTACGTGCGTTGGGCGAACGTTTGGGTTTGGAGGCTGCCGCGGAACAGCATATCGCCGATTTTACCCACTTTATGCAGGCCGCCCGTCAGCGCTTCACGGGTAACGGCAAGGCATCACTATTGATGTTCTCCCTGCTGGATACCCGCCATGCACTGGTGGTCGGCCAAGGCAGTCTGTTTCAGGATGTTTTGAACGAATTGAACATTAAAAATGCCTGGCAGGGAGAAACCAATCTCTGGGGCAGCACGGTGGTCGGTATTGAACGTTTAGCGACGATAAAACCGGGGCAAGCAATCTGCTTTAGCCACGGTAATAGCGAGATTTTACAGCAAGTTGCTCGAACCCCATTGTGGCAGTCGATGGATTTTGTCCGCCAAAATCAGTTACACATATTGCCGCCGGTGTGGTTCTACGGCTCGACGCTTTCCGCCATGCGTTTTGTGCGCCTTTTGGGGCCAGTGTGGGGTAAAGCATCATGATGGCAAAAAATCTGCGTAACCGATGGCTGCTGGCTGCGGGATTACTGAGCTGCTTGCTGCTGGTTGCCGTGGCCTTGACACTGTACAACCTCAGTCAATTATTACCAGCATCACTTTGGGGTGAAGCCCTCTGGCAGCCCGACAGTGATGACGTGCGCCAAATGTTATTCCATTACAGCCAGTTACCTCGTTTGACCGTGGCGCTGTTAACTGGGGCCGGATTAGGATTGGTGGGGGTGTTGTTCCAGCAAGTGCTGCGTAACCCATTGGCTGAACCAGCCACATTAGGTGTGGCTGCGGGTGCTCAACTCGGCCTGACTATCGCGACATTGTGGATGCTGCCCGGCGGTGAACTGACCCGCCAATTGGCCGCAATGGCCGGTGGTATCACTGTCGGTGTGCTGGTCTTTGGTGTGGCTTGGGGCAAACGTATGTCGCCTGTCACCCTGATTCTGGCAGGGCTGGTTCTCGGCCTTTACTGTAGCGCAGTCAGTAACTTACTGGCGCTGTTTAATTATGACCAACTGCAAGGGCTATTCTTGTGGAGCAGTGGTGCCTTGAATCAGCAGGATTGGAGCACGGTGCAGTTTCTCCTGCCGCGCTTGCTGATCACCTGTGTTCTGGCCGCGTTATTGATCCGCCCATTAACCCTGCTCGGGCTGGATGATGGCGTTGCCCGCAATTTGGGGTTAGGGCTATCGCTGGCCCGCTTGAGTGCGCTGGGGCTGGCAATTCTATTCAGCGCAATGTTGGTCAATGCGGTGGGTGTGATTGGATTTATCGGTTTATTCGCCCCTCTGCTGGCAAAAATTCTGGGTGCGCGGCGGTTATCACAACGGCTGATACTGGCACCACTACTGGGGGCGTTGCTGCTGTGGGTGACGGACCAAGGCATTGTCTGGTTGGCGCAAGTCTGGCGGGAGATCCCTACCGGTGCGGCGACGGCGCTGATTGGTGCGCCGCTGCTATTGTGGCTACTACCTCGTTTGCACAGCGCCACTGCGCCGTCGATGGATTTTGGCGACAATGTTCCTGCTGAACGGCAGCGTTTGGGATTATGGATCAGTGCCGGTTTATTGTTACTGCTGGCGGGATTGACGGTAGCGCTGATGTTTGGTCGCGACAGCCAAGGCTGGAACTGGATTAGTGGTGATGAACTTCAGGCTCTGCTGCACTGGCGCTGGCCGCGCGTGTTGGCGGCGCTGGCGGCCGGGATGATGCTGGCGGTGGCAGGGACCCTGATTCAAAAACTGACGGGCAACCCAATGGCGAGTCCGGAGGTGCTGGGTATCAGCTCCGGCGCGTCTTTCGGCGTAGTGATTATGATGTTCATTGTGCCAGGTAACGCGCTAGCGTGGTTGCTACCTGCGGGGAGTCTGGGCGCGGCCGTAACCTTATTGCTGATATTGGTGGTGGCGGGGCGGGGCGGGTTCTCGCCCAGCAGAATGTTACTGGCGGGGATTGCGCTGAGCACCGCCTTTACCACGGTAATCACCATGTTGTTAGCCAGTGGTGATCCGCGAATGCGCGGCTTGCTGGCATGGATTTCAGGCTCTACCTACGCCGTTGATGGTCCACAGGCGCTGAGTACTGGCTTCATTGCCTTGGTGCTGATTGCATTGGCCCCGCTGTGCCGCCGTTGGTTAATGATTCTACCCTTGGGCAGTGTGACGGCTAGGGCATTAGGTATCGCGCTGGCACCTAGCCGGTTAGCTATTTTGCTCTTGGCGGCGACCATGACGGCGGCGGCTACGCTGACAGTGGGGCCACTAAGCTTCGTCGGGCTGATGGCACCTCATATGGCCCGCATGTTGGGCTTCCGGCGTGCCATTCCGCAACTGTTTATTGCCGCTATCTTGGGCGGCTTATTGATGGTATTTGCCGACTGGTGTGGTCGGATGCTGCTGTTCCCGAACCAGATCCCTGCCGGATTGTTGGCAACCTTTATTGGGGCCCCCTATTTTGTTTATCTATTACGTAAGCAGGGGCGGTAGGAGCTTATTCGAATAATCACCAGCTTCAGCTATGGATAACTGAAGCTGGTGTCAGATACACCTATGGCATATTTACAATAATAATCATTGAAAAATAATAGCCGAGTAAATAATGTTACTGTATATCTAAAAATTATCTTTTAAATTCAGAGAAAACTTCAACTCAATAGTAAAATAAAAATTCCATTCTTCCTTAATGTGATTTAACTTTAATGCTACATAGAGATATTACACATAAAGTATTCTATGATAATATCAAACCCCAGATAAACTTGGTCAGTTGTTATTCTATGATTTTCTGTTGATTATTAGTCTTCATGATTTTATTTGCTTGATATAAATAACTCTTTGGTTTGTCTGGTTACTTTGCTTGATAGTAACAAATTATATTAGAGGGAATTAATATGACTGAGCTAAATTGTGAAGAAAACAAGTCAGAAAAATATAGTGTTGGTAATGAAAGAGTAACAAAAGCTGTGCTCATCTATGGTCTACTGGTTGTTGGCTTTGGCACAATACTCAATTCCGAAGTGTTATTTGGTTACTTTAGTCTGCTTACTGATACCGTTCAGCCAGTAATAAGTAACATGGTAAGCCACTGTCCCGTTGAGGTTAAATTGCCGGCTATTCCCATGGGGCCAACGTGGAATGGCAGTAGTGGCAATATTTAGTCACATCTAATGTTGTAAGTTATTAATAATATTGTCTTGGCTATACTGACTGTTATTAAGTCAACCAAATATTTTTTTCGTCAATATTAATTTAATTTATTAACCACCACCCATATTGAGTGGTGGTTAGTTTATTCACTGATATCAAAGTTGGGCAAAGCACCGACGTGCAGCATCCACAGTTTTCTGAATATCTTCCTTGCTGTGTGCCACAGACATAAAGCCCGCTTCAAAAGCAGAAGGTGCGAGATAAACACCCTCTTTCAACATCAGATGGAAGAAGCGCTTGAAACGCTCAACATCGCAACTCATGACATCTTGATAGCAAGTCACGGTTTGGGCATCGGTAAAGAAGATGCCGAACATACCGCCGACATGGTTAACCACCAGCGGAATATTCTCTGCTTTAGCTGCATGGAGCAGGCCCGTCGCTAGCGAATCGGTCAGTTCAGTCAGGGTCTCATGGATACCCACCTGCGCAACTTCTGTCAGACAGGCAAAACCTGCTGCCATTGCGATGGGGTTACCGGAGAGTGTACCGGCCTGATAAACCGGGCCCGTGGGTGCCAGTGCATCCATCACATCGCGGCGGCCACCGAAAGCACCAACTGGCATGCCGCCACCGATGATTTTACCCAGACAGGTCAAGTCAGGGATGACATCGTAATAATCTTGCGCTCCCGCTAATGCCACACGGAAACCGGTCATGACTTCATCAATAATCAATAACGCACCAAATTCGTCGCACAGTGCGCGCAGGCCAGGTAGGAACTCTGGCAGTGGTGGCACGCAGTTCATGTTACCGGCGACGGGTTCAACGATGATACAGGCGACGTCTTGCGGATATTGCTCAAAGGCTTCGCGCACGGTGGTCAGATCGTTATAAGTGCAGGTTAAGGTGTGTTTAGCGAAATCGGCTGGTACGCCCGGCGAGTTCGGTTGACCGAGTGTTAGCGCACCGGAGCCGGCTTTGACCAGCAGGCAGTCTGCGTGACCGTGATAGCAGCCTTCAAACTTGATAATTTTATCGCGACCGGTGAAGCCACGGGCCAGACGGATAGCACTCATGGTCGCTTCGGTACCTGAGTTAACCATGCGTACCATATCCATGGTTGGCACTAAGTCTGTGACCAACTCAGCCATTTTCACTTCCATCTCTGTTGGCGCGCCAAAGCTCAAACCGCGCTCAACAGCTTCAATCACCGCCTGACGGATCGCCGGGTGGTTGTGACCCAACACCATTGGCCCCCAAGAGCCGACATAATCGATGTAAGCTTTGCCATCTACATCAAACAAGTAAGCGCCATCAGCACGTTCAATAAAGAGTGGGACGCCGCCTACCCCTGTGAATGCACGCACCGGAGAGTTAACCCCGCCTGGAATTAACTGTTTTGCCTGGGCATACAGACTTTCGGACTTACTCATAAACTGGCTCCTGAATTGGGGTTGGCGATATTAGTATTGATGACATCAACGCTAATAGCATCCATCAGCATCAATAACTTCAGCGTTAATAACATCCGCCTTAGCAATAGAATAATGCGGCCTATTCTAAAGAACTGGCGGCGGTTATCAAATGATTGAGCATATTTAGCGGCTAGCTTGCGCAGCGTGCCGCAAATCCAACACCTTGCCATTCCAACAGTCTTAACTGAGCCAGATCATTTCATCGATGTTTAAGCAGACACTTCATCATGACGTGGACTAGACTAATGCTACTGTTTATTTACATCATTTATCATTAATAAAAAATCATACAAACCATGACTGATTCAACGCAAAATATGCCTTCCGAAGGTGAGACTAAACTCAAGCGCGGGCGTTTTATCCGCGCACTGGTTAACCGTGATAAAACCCCACTGATCATTCTTGTCATGGCAGGGGTCGTCGGAATGGTGACGGGGTTACTGGGCGTAGCCTTTGACCGAGGCGTCGATTGGATTCAACAACAAAGATTGGCAACGCTGGCGAAGGTGGCAGATTCTGCCATTTTGGTGTGGTCACTGGCGTTTATTATGTCAGCGCTATTGGCGATGGTGGGTTATTTTCTGGTGCGTCGTTTTGCTCCTGAGGCCGGTGGTTCGGGGATCCCCGAAATTGAAGGTGCAATGGAGGAGATGCGTCCGGTGCGCTGGTGGCGAGTCATCCCAGTTAAGTTTATTGGCGGCCTTGGGACATTAGGGGCTGGCATGGTGTTAGGTCGTGAAGGGCCGATGGTGCAGATGGGGGGGAATAGTGGGCGCATGATTGTCGATATTTTCCGCCTGCGCAGTCCTGAAGCTCGGCACTCACTATTAGCGACGGGGGCAGCGGCGGGCCTTTCTGCCGCCTTTAATGCGCCGTTGGCGGGGATTTTGTTCGTTATTGAAGAGATGCGCTCGCAGTTCCGTTACAGTCTGGTCTCAATCAAAGCGGTATTTGTCGGGGTGATTACTTCAACCATCGTTTATCGCTATTTTAATGGTGAACGCGCGATTATTGATGTTGGCAAACTCGGTGATGTCCCGCTGAATAGCCTATGGCTTTACCTCTTGCTTGGCATTATTTTTGGTGCTGTAGGCGTGATGTTCAATGCTCTGATATTTCGTACGCAGGATCTGTTTATGCGCTTCCACGGCGGCGATTGGCGCAAGCTGGTATTGATCGGTGGCTTATTGGGGGGGATGTGCGGCCTGCTGGCATTGATTCATGGTGAGGCGGTAGGCGGCGGCTTTACATTAATTCCTATCGCACTGGCCGGTAATTTCAGCATTGGCATGTTGATCTTCATCTTTGTTGCCCGCGTCATTACCACCTTGCTGTGCTTTGGTTCGGGTGCTCCGGGCGGAATATTTGCCCCGATGTTGGCTCTCGGTACCATCCTAGGCACCGCTTTTGGCCTATCCTGTGCACACTTTTTCCCAGAATACGGTATTGAGGCCGGCACTTTCGCTATCGCCGGGATGGGGGCGCTGTTTGCCGCTTCAGTACGCGCACCTCTGACTGGGTTAGTATTGGTACTGGAAATGACCGATAATTATCAACTTATTTTGCCGATGATTGTTACCTGTCTGGGGGCGACATTAATTGCCCAGTTTATGGGAGGTAAGCCCTTGTATTCAGCCATTTTGGCCCGTACTTTAGAGAGACAAGAACAAGCAGCATCTGCGGCAGCGCAGCCACAACCGGTGGTTGAAAGTCATACTCAAACAGGTAGATAATATATAACATTAGTCAGCAATACTTGAATGAACTACTCAGGTATTGGATAATTGATGCATAGATCAGGCTGCCATTGTAGTAACCTGCAACTCGAATACCGGTTGGGAGTGATGAGTATGAGCGACGAAACAGTACTGCCCCTACAGTTTACCGAGGCAGCAGCAAAAAAAGTTAAGCTGTTGATTTCTGATGAGGAAAATCCAAATCTGAAGCTGCGGGTTTACATTACCGGTGGCGGGTGCAGCGGGTTCCAGTATGGATTTACTTTCGATGATCAGATCAACGATGGTGATATGACCATTGAAAAACAAGGCGTTGAGCTGGTCGTTGATCCGATGAGCCTGCAATATTTGGTCGGCGGCGCAGTGGATTACACCGAAGGGCTGGAGGGTTCGCGCTTTGTCGTAACTAACCCGAATGCGAAGAGTACCTGTGGGTGCGGTTCTTCCTTCAGTATCTAAATTACCCTTCTTCCTTAACGCTTCAACGGTATTAGCGGCACTCGCTCTCTTGAATCACTGACTTGAGTAAGCTCATCAGGACTCATTCGTTTGCTGCCTTGCTGAAACGCCAATGATTTTGGGTAATCACTTTATTCCTACGTTGGAAATAGAGCCACCGCCAAAATTTTGATAAAAAAAACCGCAACATTGTGTAAGCTGCGGTTTTTTTACATCTGAATCTTACCATTCTACAGTAATCAATTGCGCCATTTGACGAGCACTGTTTTTACCCAGTTGCGAGCCATCTGGAACAATAAAGGCATGGCTGATTTTAGGTTTCGTCACCAGTCCACTTCCTTTATGACACTGTATTGTTGGGTCGTTCACTTTTAAATCATTGGCTATGTGTACATTCTGATTCGGTGACTGCACCTGACAAGATGACACGATAGTCAGGCGTATATCTATTGCGCCACCCAGCCCCTGGGCCAGTGACTGACCAGTAAAAAATACCAGCCCAAATATAAGAAAAGTAGATTTCATGATTTTAACTGCACTTAAACTGTCGGTGTCCACTCAGCCAGCTAAATGGGGATATCCTTCTTACTTGACGCTGCAGCGTTGTTAGCTGCGAACAGTAATGATTTTAGAGAGATATTGGCTAATAATTTAAAAAATTGAAGATTTAAATCCAATCAATACAGATGCTTTATCTTGGTTGACGGGATCATTAAGAGAACGAATAGACTCGGTGAGAGCCTATTCGTTCGCCTGAAAGCCTAAATACTCAGCATATAGTACAAAAAATACGCTTTATTTGACAGGGAATCTTGTGGGAGCGGATATTAATGCTCAATTTCAAACGTTGGCAGTTTCAAACGCCAGCGAATAGCGGCAAGGCGGATACCGAGTGTGATTACCATCCCCAGCATCATGGCTTGCTGCAATGGCATTCCAAAAGTATAGAATGCGGTAGCATGAACGATGCCGCCGATGATACAGGCTGTGGCGTAGATTTCAGTGCGCAGGATCATTGGGATCTCGCGGGCTAATACATCGCGGATAATCCCGCCACCGACACCGGTGATGACCCCCATACAGATAGCCACCAGCGGGCTGGCATCCGCAGCAAAGGCTTTGTTGACGCCAATACCGACGAATACCGCCAAACCAATGGCATCGAGTACTGGTAGTATCCACTTCGGTGTTCGCCTTGGCTGACGCACCAGTAAAATAGTGGCCAGGCAGGTCACCATTGCGACGACCAAATCAGTGGGATCTTTTACCCAAAATACCGGGCCATTGGCTAATGCCATATCACGTATTGTGCCGCCACCAACAGCGGTCACCACACCCAACACTAGCACGCCAAACGGATCCATTCGCAACTTCCCCGCCAGCAGTACACCAGAGATAGCAAATACCGCAGTACCTAAAATATCCAGCCAATAAACCAGCATTAATGTGACTCCGCCACAGGGGATGGAAGGCTGGCCATTTGTTGGCACAGCTGCTTAGCGGCCAGCAGAATACGTGGGCCAGTGCGATTAAACCAGTCCTCATTAAGGGTTATCACGGGTACTGCAAGCTGAGGCCGCCAGAAGGCGCTGATGTTCTCGGCTTGAGACTTATCACCGCTTACCACAATCACCTGTGGCTGGCGGATCATCACTTGTTCGCGGCTCACCTGCGGCCAAGGAACTCGGCTGCCCGCGAAAATATTTTCTCCCCCACAGAGGGAAACTATCTCGCTCTGCAATGTATGCCCGGAGCTGGTAAATAAGGGCTGTGTCCCAAATTGTAGGAAGGTGCGTAGTGGCGGTTTACGGGTGTAGTGGCGGCGCAACTCAGCGACTTGCTGACGGAGCTGCTCAGCGGCCTGATGGGCTTGCTCAGGATGGGGGCTGTGTTGCGCCAATTTATCCAGATCACCAGCAATTTGGTCAATATTTACCGGATCAGAATAGAAGATCGGAATACCAAAAGAGGCCAGTTGATCCAGTGGACGTTGTGGGTTCCCGCCACGCCAGGCAAGGATAAGATCGGGCTTGAGTGCCAGAATACGCTCGACATTGACCCCTTGCCACGACGCCACATGTTCCAGTTTTTTTGCTGCTTCGGGATAATCGGAGTAAGCACTTACAGCCACTAGCTTATCCCCCAGCCCAGCGGCAAAGGCCAACTCGGTGGTACTGGGTGACAAACTGATAATCCGCTCTGCCGCCCGTGCCTGCGAGGAGAACAGGCTAAGGGCAAACAGCCCGAGCAATAATAGGATAATCGCTCGGGCTAAGGTTATTGCAGCTTGTGCTAAGGGAGGGGTATCGAACCGCGCCATTAACCGCGTTGAGCCAGCGTGGTTAACATGGCTTCGATCATGAGCGTCGACTGTTTAGCGGCGACCACTAAGAATTCATCAAAGCTCAGGTGAGACTCTTGATCCGCCACATCTGAAATGGCGCGCACGACAACAAATGGCGTATTGAACAGGTGGCAAACATGGCCGATTGCTGCGGCTTCCATCTCAACCGCTGCCACTGTCGGGAAGGTGGTACGAATACGTTCCAGTGGGGCGGCACCGTTAATAAATGCATCGCCGCTGCAAATCAGGCCGCGCACTGCGTTTAAATTCAATTGCTTGATACAACTCTCGGCCAGTGCAATCAGATCGCTATCAGCAACGAAAGCGGCTGGGCAACCGGCCATTTGGCCCGGTTCATAGCCGAAAGCAGTGACATCGGCATCGTGATAGCGAACCTCAGTCGACACCACGATATCGCCCACTTTCAGGCTAGAAGCCAAGCCCCCCGCAGAACCGGTATTGATCACGATATCTGGCTGGAAATGTTCCAGTAGCAAGGTGGTTCCCATGGCCGCCGATACTTTACCGATACCTGATTTCAGCAATGCGACGTCCACGCCATTAAGTTGGCCGCTGTAAATTTCGCAACCTGCGCGCGTTAAGGTTTGGCGATTTTCAATTTTGTCACGCAGCAGCGTCACTTCTTCTTCCATTGCACCAATAATGCCGACTTTCATATGGATACCTGCTGATTTTAAAGAGTGGATTAACCTGTAATTATCGACATACAGTTTATCAGCTAAGTGAGATATTCGGGTAGCTAAGCAGAGATAATGCGTAATGTGCCGCAGTTCATACGTTATCAATTGCTTCTACCGACAAGAGTGGGTATCACTGTTTGTATTGAAATATCAGGGGGAACTATGTCTGGGATCGACTTTAAGCAGAAAATCAGTTTTCAGCGGCCGTTTGGTAAATCCAGTTCGGCAGAGGATGAGTATGAGATTACCCGGGTATTTGAAAGCGATCGTGGGCGTATTGTAAACTCCGCCGCCATTCGGCGTTTACAGCAAAAAACACAGGTATTTCCGCTAGAGCGCAATGCCGCCGTCCGTAGCCGCTTAACCCATTCGCTGGAAGTCCAGCAGGTGGGTCGTTATATTGCCAAAGAGATCCTTAATCGTTTTAAGCAGGATAAGAAAATCACGGCCTATGGGCTGGATAAGTTACTCGATCCTTTTGAAAGTATTGTGGAAATGGCGTGCCTGATGCATGACATCGGTAATCCCCCCTTCGGCCATTTTGGTGAGTCGGCGATCAATAACTGGTTTACCAAGCAGATGGATCCGAATGGCGGAGGCATTGAGCCTCGAGGCAAGGATCATTGTCAGGTCAATACGTTGAAGCTGCGGGAAGGGGAAGCCGAACTCAATGTGCTGCGCAGTAAAATCCGCCATGATTTGAGCCAGTTCGAAGGTAACGCGCAAGCGATACGGCTGGTTTACAGCTTATTAAAACTGAATCTGACTTATGCTCAGGTGGGCTGCATTCTCAAATATACTAAACCGGCATATTGGTCAGGTGATATTCCTGCTTCCCATAACTATTTGATGAAAAAGCCTGGTTTTTATCTTGCCGAAGAGAGCTATGTTAAAGATTTGCGCTGTGAACTCAATATGGGGGAGTTTGACCGTTTCCCGCTGACCTATATTATGGAAGCTGCCGATGATATTTCTTATTGTATTGCCGATTTAGAAGACGCGGTGGAAAAAAATATTTTCAGTGTTGAGCAACTTTATGATCATATGGGGCAGGAGTGGGGGGATGTCACCCATGGCGATTTGTTTGATAAAGTCGTGGGAGGGGCTTTTCGGCAATTAGGACGCGAACAAGGTCGGCGCAGCACCGAAGATCAATTCTTTATGTATTTACGGGTAAATACGGTGGGGAAATTGGTTCCACATGCCGCACAGCGTTTCATTGAGAATCTACCCGCCGTTTTTTCCGGTTCGTTTAATCAGGCATTATTAGAAGATTCCAGTGCCGCGTGTAAATTACTGCAAATTTTTAAAAAGGTCGCCGTAAAACACGTATTTAATCATCCGGAAGTAGAACAGCTTGAATTACAAGGATATAGAGTCATTAGTGGGTTGCTCGATATTTATAGCCCGCTATTAGCTATGTCGCAAACGGCATTTACGTATTTAGTTGCAGAAGATAGCCACCGTCAGTATCCCATTGAGACGCGATTATTCCATAAATTATCGACTAAACATCGGCTGGCTTATGCTGAATCAGTGGAGCGGTTACGTAATTTACCGCCAGAACAACATGAGATATATGAATATTATTATCGTGCTCGTTTAATTCAGGATTATATTAGTGGTATGACTGATCTTTATGCCTATGATGAATATCGGCGCTTAATGGCTGCGGAATAGTATGCGGGTAAATTGAATTGCCCGTTTAATTAACTGTAGTTTTGTAAAGACGGACAATATTTTTTACTATTCTGATTCTTGGGTCTATGAACTTCATCCCCCATATTCAATCTTACTATGCAAGACGACATTGGTCTGCAAAATACCATTTATTGAATCATTATTAATTGTATAGCGAGAATAGGAATAGATGAAGAAAACAACTTTAGTGTTAAGTGCATTGGCATTGAGCATCGGTTTAGCCATGGGGCCGGTTTCTTCTGCCATTTCGGCAGAAACGGCGTCTTCTAGCAGCCAGCAGCTCCCTAGCCTGGCGCCAATGCTAGAGAAAGTGATGCCTTCTGTTGTGAGTATTAATGTGGAAGGTAGCACCCAGGTAAGCAATGCTGGTGCGGGTGGTGTGCCACCGCAGTTCCAGCAGTTCTTTGGCGACAACTCACCATTCTGCCAAGACGGTTCTCCGTTCCAGGGTTCTCCAATGTGCCAGGGTGGACAGGACGGTAAAGGTGGCGTGCCAAGCAAGCAAGACTTCCGTGCGCTAGGTTCGGGGGTCATTATTGATGCCGCTAAGGGTTATGTCGTTACCAATAACCACGTGGTGGATAATGCGACCAAAATCAACGTCAAGTTGAGCGATGGCCGCAGCTATGAAGCGAAAGTTATTGGTAAAGATCCACGTACGGATATCGCGCTGTTACAGTTGAAAGATTTTAAAAATCTGACCGCTATTAAAATGGCCGATTCTGATCAATTGCGTGTCGGTGACTATACCGTTGCTATCGGTAACCCATATGGTCTGGGCGAAACCGTGACTTCTGGTATTGTCTCTGCTTTGGGTCGTAGCGGCCTGAACGTAGAAAATTATGAAAACTTTATCCAAACTGATGCGGCGATTAACCGTGGTAACTCTGGTGGTGCTTTGATCAACCTGAACGGTGAGCTGATCGGGATCAACACGGCGATTTTGGCACCAGACGGCGGTAACATCGGTATTGGCTTTGCCATCCCAAGTAACATGGTGAAAAACCTGACATCTCAGATGGTTGAGTTTGGTCAGGTGAAGCGCGGTGAACTGGGTATCATGGGGACTGAGCTGAACTCTGAGCTGGCAAAAGCCATGAATGTCGATGCGCAGAAAGGGGCCTTTATTAGCCAAGTTATGCCGAAATCTGCTGCGGCTAAAGCTGGTATCAAGGCGGGTGATGTCATTGTTAGCATGAATGGTAAACCAATCAATAGTTTCGCTGGTTTCCGTGCCGAGATTGGTACCCTGCCGGTTGGTAGCAAAATGACCTTGGGTCTGCTGCGTGATGGTAAACCTGTCAATGTGGACGTGACGTTAGAGCAGAGCAGTCAGGCACAAGTTGACTCAGGTAATCTCTATACCGGTATTGAAGGTGCTGAGCTGAGCAACTCTGATGTTAATGGCAAGAAAGGCGTGAAAGTTGATAGCGTGAAAGCCGGTACTGCTGCTGCACGCATCGGACTGAAAAAAGGTGACATCATCATTGGGATTAACCAGCAACCAGTCCAGAATCTGGGTGAGTTGCGGAAAATCCTTGATGCCAAACCATCGGTATTGGCATTAAACATCCAGCGTGGTGATACCTCACTCTATTTGTTGATGCAGTAACAGGTATTCATGTCGCCAAATAAATGGCGTCAAAGGGGGCGCAGTGATTTATCGCTGTGCCCCTTTTTATTTCAGCTGTCGGACGAATGTTACGCTGCCCCCAAGTAGCTTTTGGCGGCATGGCGGACATTCTTTATCTCATCTAACAACTCAAACCATTCTGGTTGCAGCTCCTGCAAGTCTGTTTGTTGACGCAATTGCTGCTCAATTATCATGCATAACTGTTTTAGCCGTGGTACACCGCTACATGCGCAACTGCCATGGAATTTATGAATCAGATTCAGGATGTCGTCGTCATTTTTCCCTGCCAGAATAGCCTGCACGCGGTCTGTGACATGCGGCATAAACGCTAATAGCATGGTTAATAGATCTTTAGCGAGCGCCTCTTTATTAGCCGCTTGCCTGACGGCCAATGGCCAGTCTATTGCCCCTGCATACTCAAGTGACACGCTTGGCCTGATATCATCCACCCGCTTACGTGGTGGCGAACTATTGTGCTGATAACGGGAGAGTGCTTGTATCAATCGGGCTTCATCAATAGGTTTTGCCAAATAATCAGCCATGCCCAGTTTTAATAACTGTTCTTGCTGCCCCCTCACTGCATGGGCTGTGACGGCAATGATCGGCGTGTCCAGATGATGGGACATCTGATGGATGATTTCGCTGGCGCGGATGCCATCAATTTCTGGCATTTGAATATCCATTAAAATGATATCCAATGTATTTTCGCGAGCGTAGGCAATGGCTTTCGCCCCGCTGTCACAGAGCACAGTTTCTGCAACCTGCTCTTCCAGCAGGGTGCCAATCAATTTCAGGTTAGCCGGATTGTCGTCAACGGCCATCACTTTAAACGGCAATTTAAGCGGCTTCTCCGCTTGTTCCTTGACCAGTGATAAACCGAGCGGTTCTTCAGATAGCAATATAGGAATCAATCGATTGGATGATAATGGCTTGATGAGGCATGCTTTGGCACCTAACAGTTTAAGCTGCTCGGCCTCCACCTGTGACTGACTTGGCAGCGCCAGAATCACCCGCTCAGAGATCTTCATGGCCGCCATCAGTTTATCCTGATGAACAGCCATATTAGTGCGGAACGGAATAGGCACACCGACCAGTAGAAAATCATAATGCTGCACCGGTAGTTGCGCTAACGTCAGGCTATGGGTTATCTGCAATGGCGTGACGCTGAGAATATCCAATGTGGCCCTTGCTGCGGAGGTATTGCGCTCGATATAGGCCAGCGTTTTCCCCTCTAAATATGACATGTCGGGTTGGCGATAAGAGAGTGTTTCGTTGAGATCCAAGGTGAGGTGGAATCTGAAGGTAGATCCGCGATCCACTTGGCTATGGAAGCTGATATCACCCCCCATCTCTTTGACCAATCTTTCGGTAATCACCAGTCCAAGCCCGGTGCCGCCATGGCGGCGTGAGATACTGGCATCCGCTTGACGAAATGCCTGGAATAACTGGGCCTGCTCCAATTCGGAAATTCCGATGCCGGTATCGTGAATTTCGACTACCAGCATTACGCTTTGTGCCGTTAACGTCTGCACCGCCACCACAATATCGATATTGCCCTGTTCAGTGAATTTAATCGCATTACCAAGCAAGTTCGTGACAATTTGCTGCAAACGCATCGCGTCCCCAACCACCTGCTCAGGGACATCATTGTTAATCTGCAGTGTCAATTCCAGCCCCTTCTCATGGGCGGTGTGCGCCAGCAAGATAACGACTTCATCCAGCGAGCCACGGAGCGAGAAGGGGATATGCTCCAAAATCAGTTTTTCGGCTTCCAGTTTGGAGAAGTCCAGCACGTCATTAATGATGCATAACAAGTTGTTGGCCGAGCGCTGGATCGTTTGCAAATAATCGGTTTGCGTCGGTGTCAGTGAGGTTTTCAGTGTTTGGCGGGTAAAGCCAATCACGCCGTTTAGCGGGGTTCGCAGCTCGTGGGACATGTTCGCCAGAAACTCAGATTTAATGCGCGCAGCTTCCTGAGCGCGCTTATTCGCCAGCCCCAGCTCGACGTTTTGTATCTCCATCTGCTCCAGTGTTTCACGCAAATCTGATGTGGCTTGATCGATATTTTGCTGCATCTCTTCGTGATAGGCCGCTAACGACATCGCCATCGAATTGATACCATTTTTCAAAATATTCAGCTCACCGAGCATGTGTCCTTCGACCCGACTATCTAACTGCCCTCGGCGGATCCGGTCTACAGCATTCACCATGTTGCGGATCGGGCCGGTGACATCGCGCATCAGGCGATAAGCAAACAAAATCGCCACACACATGCAGAACAGCAGCAGTAGGGTCGAAATAAAGATCTCTTTATATTGCTGCAAACGCACGGATTGCAGATCCAGATCGATAGCGATATAGCCCAGTGGTCGGCTGGTGATATCGGAATCTGACTCCCGATCACTGGATAAATTGGATTCGGAGACAATGGGCATGCGCATGACCAGAGAGTCGCCGCGATAGGAGAACATTAACGAACGGGGAATGGATTCGCCTTTGGGTAACCTTAATTGTGAGGAATTGTAATTATAGTTAGATGTGACGAAAAGATTGTTATCTGCGTCGAAAACTGAAATTGACCGAACAATATTTGAGTGACGACGATGAAAGAGGTTTATCAACTGTCGGACGGTATCGCGGTTACGGAAGGTCATTCCGTACTCACTGGCAACTGCCAGCGGTTCAATAATGTTAGTACCAGCGTTAACTATTTGGTTTTGCAACTCATTGTAGCGATTGACCATAAAGGAAGTGCTGAGTAACAGCCCAAGAAGCAGCGTGGGGGCCAGGATTAAAATCATCATGCGCGCGCGAAGACTGTATTTGGTCATGGTATTCCAATGTGGGAGAATTGGCAGCTAACGAAACTGATGCTCGATCAATCATTATGGCGCAATTCTACTCTGCAAACCGACGTGTGACGACCCGACAAACGATAACTGTGACAGTAAATTCTCTCGACCCTTTTGGTCAGGGCGTTGCGCGCCACCAAGGTAAAGCTATTTTTATCTCCGGAGCTTTGCCGGGAGAGCAAGCTGAAATTGAGCTGATCGAACAAAAACGCCAGTATGGCCGTGGCAAACTTAAACGTTTACTGAACCAATGCAGCGAAAGGGTCGCTCCTCCTTGCCCTCACTTTGGAATTTGTGGAGGCTGTCAGCAGCAACACGCCTGTAGCCAACTGCAACAAACCAGCAAAGCCGATTCGCTCTCGCGGTTGATCTCGCGGGCGGTGGGGGGCTGCCCTGAGTTAGACCCGGTTATCTGTGGACCAGAATATGGCTATCGGCGGCGGGCGAGATTAGGACTGCTCTATCAGCCCAAACAGCAGCGATTACAAATGGGATTCCGCCAAACCGAGTCTCACGATCTGGTCAGTGTGAAGCACTGCCCCGTACTTCGGCCTGAATTGGAGCGCCTGCTGCAACCACTTTATCAGTGCTTATCTGCCTTACAGGCCGTGCAGAGATTAGGGCATGTGGAGCTGGTCTTGGCTGACAACGGGCCGTTGCTGGTTTTACGCCACCTTGATACCCTGAAAGAGGTAGATCGCTCGGCGCTAACCGATTTTGCCAAACGAGAGCAAGTGACGGTTTATCTGGCTGGCGACAGTGAGAATCTGGAAAAACTCATCGGTGAAGAACCCTTTTACCAAATCGACGGTCTACGCTTAGCATTCCATCCGCGAGATTTTATTCAGGTCAATGATACGGTCAACCAGCAAATGGTGGCTCAGGCTATCACTTGGCTGGATGTGCAGCCGGACGAACGGGTGCTGGATCTGTTTTGCGGCATGGGGAATTTCACCTTGCCGCTGGCAAAGCGTGCGCGGGAAGTTGTCGGGGTGGAAGGAGTTGCGGCGCTGGTGGCGAATGGGCAGTATAATGCGCGGAACAATGCATTACCCAACGTATCATTTTTTCATGAAAATCTGGAATCCGACATCAGTTGTCAGCCTTGGGCGGCACAGGGATTCGATAAAGTATTATTAGACCCCGCACGCGCTGGTGCTGCTGGGGTCATGTCACATATAGTTAAACTGGCGCCAAAGCGAGTGGTGTATGTTTCGTGTAATCCCACTACGCTGGCACGGGATAGTCAGGTGTTGTTAGCCGCCGGTTACCGTCTTGCTCAGGTGCGAATGTTGGATATGTTTCCCCACACCGGGCATCTTGAATCTATGGCGCTGTTTATGCAGGCGTCAGGGGTCGCAAAGTAGGGAGAAGTTATGGTTGCGGTACGAAGTGCACATTTGAATCCAGCGGGCGAGTTTGCGCTCGACGATTGGATCGCCAGTTTGGGGCTTCCCAATCCGCAGTCATGTGAGCGATTAGCCGAAACCTGGCGTTACTGTGAGCAGCAGACGCAAAATCATCCCGACGCCTCATTGCTGCTGTGGCGCGGCCTTGAAATGGTTGAAATCCTTTCCACCCTGAGTATGGATAATGACAGTATGCGCGCGGCGCTACTGTTCCCGTTAGCGGATGCTAATGTGGTGGATGAAGCCACCCTGACTGAGCAATTCGGCAAAGGCATCACCTATCTGGTGCACGGTGTGCGCGATATGGACGCCATCCGTCAGTTGAAAGCCACCCATAATGACTCCATGAGCTCTGAGCAAGTGGATAACGTGCGCCGTATGCTACTGGCGATGGTGGAAGATTTCCGCTGCGTGGTGATCAAACTGGCAGAACGCATCGCGCATCTGCGTGAAGTGAAGGATGCGCCAGAAGAGATCCGTGTTCTGGCCGCCAAAGAGTGTTCCAATATCTATGCGCCGCTGGCTAACCGCCTCGGGATCGGCCAGATCAAGTGGGAACTGGAAGACTTCTGCTTCCGTTATCTGCACCCCGATGAATATAAGCAAATTGCCAAATTACTCCACGAACGACGTATCGATCGTGAGCAATTCATTGATGACTTCGTTGCTTCATTGCACAAAGCGATGGCGGATGAAGGTATCAAAGCTGATATTTATGGGCGTCCCAAGCACATCTACAGTATCTGGCGCAAAATGCAGAAAAAATCGCTCGCTTTCGATGAGCTATTTGATGTGCGTGCTGTGCGGGTGGTGGTGGAGCGCTTACAGGATTGCTACGCCGCACTGGGGATTGTGCATACCCATTTTCGTCATTTACCTGATGAATTTGATGATTACGTCGCTAACCCTAAACCCAATGGTTATCAGTCGATCCATACTGTGGTACTCGGTCCGCGCGGAAAAACCTTGGAAATTCAGATTCGTACCCGCCAGATGCATGAAGATGCCGAACTGGGGGTTGCTGCGCACTGGAAGTATAAAGAGGGTGCGGTGGCCGCAGGCCGCTCTGGTTATGAAGGGCGCATTGCTTGGTTACGTAAACTGATTGCTTGGCAGGAAGAGATGGCCGACTCCGGCGAGATGCTGGATGAAGTGCGCAGTCAGGTATTTGACGATCGGGTGTATGTGTTTACCCCGAAAGGCGATGTTATTGACTTACCTGCTGGTTCTACGCCACTGGACTTTGCCTACCATATTCACAGCGATGTGGGCCATCGGTGTATCGGCGCGAAAATCAGTGGGCGCATTGTGCCCTTTACCTATCAGTTGCAGATGGGTGATCAAATTGAAATCATCACTCAGAAACAGCCAAACCCAAGTCGCGACTGGCTAAATCCTAACCTCGGTTATGTCACCACCAACCGAGGGCGATCCAAGATACATAACTGGTTCCGAAAACAAGATAGAGACAAGAATATTCTTGCTGGTCGGCAGATGTTGGATGACGAACTGGAGCATATGGATATCAGCCTGAAAGAGGCTGAGAAGCTACTGGTTCCGCGCTATAACATGAATTCTATGGATGAAGTGTTGGCGGCCATTGGCGGTGGTGATATCCGTCTGAATCAGATGGTGAACTTCCTGCAAGGGAAACTGAATAAGCCGACGCCGGAAGAGGCTGATTTAGAAGCATTACGCCATCTCAAGAATAAAACGCAGCAACCGTCGCGTAATGCCAGCAAAGACAGCGGGCGCATTGTGGTCGAAGGTGTCGGTAATCTGATGCACCATATTGCTCGCTGCTGCCAGCCGATCCCCGGTGATGAAATTATCGGTTTTATCACGCAGGGGCGGGGGATATCGATCCACCGCGCCGATTGCGAACAGTTAGCTGAATTGCAATCTCACGCGCCAGAACGGATTGTCGATGCTGTCTGGGGCGAAAGTTACTCCAGCGGCTACTCGCTGGTGGTGCGGGTCACTGCCAACGATCGCAGTGGACTGTTGCGTGATATCACCACCATTTTGGCGAATGAAAAAGTCAACGTGCTAGGTGTTGCCAGCCGTAGCGATACCAAAAAGATGATGGCAACCATCGATATGGATATCGAGATCTATAACTTGCAGGTGCTGGGTCGGGTGTTGGCTAAATTGAATCAGTTGCCGGATGTAATAGACGCCCGTCGCCTCCACGGTAACTAGTGATCTTTAAGCGGCTACTACGCTTTGGCATATTGATATTGGGCAGTGCTCGCCCTCCTCATGTACTACGTGTACATTCCGGGGGCTGTGCGCTGGCCGCAATCAATCTGCCTGCGCTCGCGACGCCTCGAGTTTTAAAAACTAAAAAGTGAATAAATTGAGATGACTCAGCCAGTAACTCCCCCTAACACCACGGCCATAGCTCTGCAACGACTGTTGGATATTATGCGCACTTTACGCGACCCGGAGCATGGCTGCCCATGGGATCGTAAACAGACGTTTGACACGATCGCCCCCTATACGCTGGAAGAGACTTACGAGGTGCTTGACGCGATTCAGCGCAAGGATTTCGACGATCTGCGCGATGAGCTCGGTGATTTACTGTTCCAAGTGGTGTTTTATGCCCAAATGGGACAGGAGCAGGGGTTGTTTGCGTTTGATGATGTGTGTCACGCCATCAGTGACAAATTGGTGCGCCGCCATCCCCATGTGTTCCCAAATGAAGCTCAGCACGCCGCTGAGGCAACCATGGGCAGTGAAGCCGCGTTGGCAGGCTGGGAATCCCGTAAAGCAGAGGAGCGGGCCGAGAAGGCGCTGTATTCGGCCTTGGATGATATCCCTGATGCCCTGCCCGCGTTGATGAAAGCCCATAAAATCCAGAAACGCTGTGCGTCGGTGGGCTTTGATTGGAATACGCTGGGACCGGTGCTGGACAAAGTCTACGAAGAGATCGATGAGGTGATGTTCGAGGCGCGTCAGGTCGTCGTCGATGAAGAGAAGTTGGGTGAAGAGATTGGTGATTTGTTGTTTGCTACGGTGAACTTATCCCGCCATTTAGGCCATAAGGCGGAAAATGCCCTACAAGCTGCCAACCGTAAGTTTGAACGGCGTTTTCGTCAGGTAGAACAAATAGTTACAGCATCAGGTCTGACCATGGAGCGCGCGACGCTCGATGAAATGGAAGCTGCCTGGCAGCAAGTTAAAAAGCAAGAAACTGAAATGTAAGGTGTTTTAATTCATTTCACGGATGGTTGTGGAATTTTAATTACGTTAATATATTGAATTATAACGGATCATAAGACGACGTTCCGCGCGGTTTTGGCAGCGAAAACCGCCGTGGACGTGGAGATCATTTGTAGCGAAACCAAGGTTCCGGTATACTACTTTCCCGTCCTGGTACTTCCATCGTCTTTAAACCTAAACTCTCAGGTTCAGCATGACAACTAATTATATTTTTGTGACCGGCGGGGTAGTATCCTCTCTGGGTAAAGGCATTGCCGCAGCCTCTCTGGCGGCTATACTTGAAGCCCGTGGCCTCAACGTTACCATCATGAAACTGGACCCGTATATCAACGTGGATCCGGGCACCATGAGCCCGACACAACACGGGGAAGTTTTTGTCACCGAAGATGGTGCTGAGACCGATCTGGACTTAGGGCACTATGAGCGCTTCATTCGCACTAAAATGACCCGTCGTAACAACTTCACTACGGGCCGCATCTATTCTGAAGTCCTGCGTAAAGAGCGTCGTGGCGACTATCTGGGTGCAACTATTCAGGTTATTCCTCATATCACCAATGCTATCAAAGAACGCATCATCGAAGGCGGCGAAGGCCACGATGTCGTATTGGTTGAGATTGGCGGCACTGTAGGGGATATCGAATCCCTGCCATTCTTGGAAGCGATTCGTCAGATGGCGGTTGATGTTGGCCGCGAGCACACGCTTTACATGCACCTGACGTTGGTTCCTTATCTGGCGGCTGCCGGTGAAGTGAAAACCAAGCCAACGCAACATTCGGTAAAAGAGCTACTTTCAATTGGTATTCAGCCAGATGTGCTGATTTGTCGTTCTGATCGCCCAGTTCCTGCTAATGAACGTGCCAAAATAGCCCTGTTCTGTAATGTGCCAGAAAAAGCGGTTATCTCCCTAAAAGACGTTGATTCCATTTATAAAATCCCAGGGCTATTGAAATCACAGGGCCTTGACGATTATATTTGTAAACGATTCAGCTTAACTTGTCCTGAAGCAAATCTCGCAGAGTGGGAACAGGTATTATACGAAGAGTCCAATCCGGGTGGCGAAGTGACCATCGGGATGATTGGTAAATACGTAGAATTGCCGGATGCCTATAAATCTGTGATTGAAGCCTTGAAGCACGGTGGGCTGAAAAATCGCCTGACAGTGAACATCAAGTTGATTGATTCGCAGGATGTTGAGACACGCGGCGAAGAGATGCTGAAGGGGCTGGATGCTATCCTTATTCCTGGTGGGTTCGGCTACCGTGGTGTGGAAGGCATGGTTCTGACGGCAAATTATGCCCGTGAACACAATATTCCTTACCTCGGCATTTGCTTGGGGATGCAGGTTGCACTGTTGGAGTTTGCCCGCAATGTTGTGGGAATGGAAAACGCGAACTCCACAGAATTTGTGCCAGACTGTAAGTATCCGGTGGTTGCATTGATCACCGAATGGCGTGATGAAGACGGCAACGTTGAAGTGCGTTCGGAAGAGAGCGATTTGGGCGGTACCATGCGTGTAGGTGGCCAGCCATGCAACCTGACCGAAGGTAGCCTGGTACGTCAGATGTATGGTGAACCAATCATCGTTGAGCGCCATCGTCATCGCTATGAAGTAAACAATATGTTGTTGAAGCAGATCGAAGCTGCCGGGTTGCGCGTTGCCGGGCGTTCTGCGGATAACAAACTGGTGGAAATTATCGAGTTGCCAGACCATCCATGGTTTGTGGCTTGTCAGTTCCATCCAGAATTTACTTCGACGCCACGTGATGGTCACCCGTTGTTCGCCGGCTTTGTGAAAGCGGCTGGTGATTATCAGAAGCGCCAGGTGAAATAAAATATTTGGTAGAAGGGGCGGCAGCGATGTCGCCCCCTCTGTCTGGAGTTTTAGTTTAACTTGTACTGAGGAAAATCTAATGTCCAAAATCGTTAAAGTCATCGGTCGCGAAATCATCGACTCCCGTGGTAACCCAACTGTAGAAGCCGAAGTTCATCTGGAAGGCGGTTTTGTTGGTTTGGCTGCGGCACCATCAGGTGCATCTACTGGTTCCCGTGAAGCACTGGAACTGCGTGACGGTGACAAATCCCGTTTCCTGGGCAAAGGCGTTCTGAAAGCCGTTGCAGCAGTAAATGGTCCAATTGCTCAGGCAGTTTTGGGTAAAGATGCCAAAGACCAGGCTAACATCGATAAAATCATGATCGATTTGGACGGTACTGAGAACAAATCCCAGTTTGGTGCTAACGCCATCCTGGCAGTTTCTCTGGCAGCAGCGAAAGCAGCAGCAGCGTCTAAAGGCATGCCTTTGTACGAGCACATTGCTGAATTGAACGGCACCCCAGGCAAATTCTCTATGCCACTGCCTATGATGAACATCATCAACGGCGGCGAACATGCTGATAACAACGTTGATATTCAAGAGTTTATGATTCAGCCAGTGGGCGCTAAAACTCTGAAAGAAGCTGTTCGCATCGGTTCTGAAGTGTTCCATACCTTGGCTAAAGTTTTGAAATCCAAAGGCATGAGCACAGCAGTTGGTGACGAAGGCGGTTATGCACCTAACTTGGGTTCTAACGCCGAAGCACTGGCTGTTATCGCTGAAGCGGTAAAACAAGCAGGCTACGAGTTAGGCAAAGACGTGACTCTGGCGATGGACTGTGCTGCATCTGAATTCTACAAAGATGGCAAATATGTTCTGGCTGGCGAAGGCAACAAAGCTTTCACTTCTGAAGAGTTCACTCACTTCCTGGAAGACCTGACTAAACAGTATCCAATCGTCTCCATCGAAGATGGCCTGGACGAATCTGACTGGGCTGGCTTCAAATACCAGACCGAAGTTCTGGGTGACAAAATCCAGCTGGTTGGTGACGATCTGTTTGTCACTAACACCAAGATCCTGAAAGAAGGTATCGAGAAAGGTGTTGCTAACTCTATCCTGATTAAATTCAACCAGATCGGTTCTCTGACCGAAACTCTGGCTGCTATCAAGATGGCGAAAGATGCAGGTTACACCGCGGTTATCTCTCACCGTTCAGGCGAAACCGAAGATGCTACCATTGCCGATCTGGCAGTAGGTACCGCAGCAGGCCAAATCAAAACTGGTTCTATGAGCCGTTCTGACCGTGTTGCTAAATACAACCAGCTTATTCGGATTGAGGAAGCGCTGGGCGACCGCGCACCATTCAACGGTCTGAAAGAAGTTAAAGGCCAGTAATTACTGCGCTATATCTTCTGTTACAGTTGATTGATAAAACCCGCTTCGGCGGGTTTTTTTATGGCGTTGCGCTCTCCTGCCGAATAGATCCCATCATATTGTTATCTCTTGATTTATCCCGGCGAGATTTATCTGAATCTGGCTGATAACCCTCATCTGACTCACATCTATGGCACTGCTACCGTGCAGATAATTCATCAACCGTTATCCTTATTAATCACCCGAATGATTCGATAATCATGCATAAAGGAAGATAACTGATGAAACTGAAATACATACTGTTGCCGGCGATGCTGTTCTCTGGCAGCTTACTGGCTGCGGGTATTACCGTGACCATGAATGAATCCCTGCCCGAAGGTAATGGCAAGGCGCTGGGCACTGTGACGGTAACGGAAACCGCTTATGGCTTATTGTTCACCCCCAATCTGACTGGGCTGGCAGCTGGTACTCATGGTTTCCATCTGCATGAAAACCCAAGTTGTGCACCTGGACAGAAAGACGGAAAAACCGTGCCAGCCCTTGCTGCTGGCGGCCATCTTGACCCACAAAAAACCGGCACCCATCTTGGCCCTTATAATGACAAAGGGCATCTGGGTGATCTACCGGGACTGGTCGTCAATGCCGATGGCACTGCCACCTATCAGGTCTTGGCCCCGCGGCTGAAATCACTATCCGAGCTGAAAAAACATGCGTTGATGATCCATGCTGGCGGTGATAACTATGCTGACCATCCAATGCCACTGGGTGGTGGCGGTGCTCGCATGGCCTGTGGTGTTATTGAGTAACGCTCTGATACAAACAAACTGGCAGTCTGGGTGCTGCCAGTTTGGTGAAGGCGCGGGAATCTGCAATAATTGCCCATTGGCCTGAATCACGATATAGAGATACTGATGCTGTACCCGATTAATGAGATGTTCCAGACCTTGCAGGGCGAGGGTTACTTCACCGGTGTTCCGGCGATTTTTGTACGCTTGCAGGGCTGCCCAGTAGGCTGTAGTTGGTGCGACACCAAGCATACTTGGGAGAAAGAGGCCGATCGGGAAGTCGATATGCAGCGCATTATGGTGAAAACCGCTGAAAGTGATGCTTGGGGTTCTGCCAGTGAACAGCAGCTATTGGATATCTTTTCCCAGCAAGGATATACCGCTCGCCATGTGGTGATCACTGGGGGCGAACCCGCTATTTACGATTTGCTACCGCTAACTTCTGTGCTGGAGCATGCCGGCTACAGCTGTCAGATTGAAACCAGCGGCACACACGAAGTGCAGTGCTCGGCGGCCACTTGGGTCACCGTTTCGCCGAAAGTGAATATGCGAGGTGGCCTGAAAGTCTTACCGCAAGCATTGCAGCGCGCAGATGAAATTAAGCATCCGGTGGGGCGTTTACGGGATATCGAAGCATTGGAGGCGTTGTTGGCCACTCTGCATGATGATAAAAAACGCATCATTGCGTTGCAGCCCATCAGTCAAAAAGAGGAGGCGACCAAACTTTGCATTGAAACTTGTATCGCCAAGAACTGGCGGCTTTCCATGCAGACACATAAGTATTTAAATATCGCTTAATCCCCTTCGTCCTTGCCGCCGCAGCTGTGTTGCGGTGCTCATTCACCCAAATCACTTACTGATGTAAGCTCATTGGGATTCATTCACTTGCTGCCTTGCTGCAACATCAATGACTTTGGGGGCCCGCTTCGTCCTTGCCGCCGCAGCTGTGTTGCGGTGCTCATTCACCCAAATCACTTACTAATGTAAGCTCATTGGGATTCATTCACTTGCTGCCTTGCTGCAACATCAATGACTTTGGGGGCCCGCTTCGTCCTTGCCGCCGCAGCTGTGTTGCGGTGCTCATTCACCCAAATCACTTACTGATGTAAGCTCATTGGGATTCATTCACTTGCTGCCTAGCTGTAACGTCAAATTCTTTGGGTGTTAGGTTTTCTTCGCACGAAGAAGATGCTTATTGGTAGGTGACACAAACCTTACCCGCGATAAACGCAACCCGCAGAACAGGTCTCTTTCACCATCACGGCGCTTAACTCAGGTAATTGCGGTTTAAGCTGCTGCCAAATCCAGCTCGCCAGCACTTCGCTGGTTGGGTTTTCCAAGCCAGGAATATCGTTCAGATAGTGGTGATCCAAACGTTCCCAAATCGGATTAAATGCCGCTTTTAGATCAGCAAAATCCATCACCCAACCGGAGTGAGCATCAACTTCACCCGTCACCTCGATGCGGACCATAAATGAATGACCGTGCAAACGACCACATTTGTGCCCTGCTGGCACATGGGGTAGCCGATGTGCGGCTTCAAACTGAAAATCTTTAAATAGCGTGGTGCTCATAATTCTGGCCTTATTGACTCAAAAAATCGCCGCATAGTATCGGAAAGTATCGATGCTGGCTATACAGGAAAGTACTGGTGCTGATGGTGAACATCTATCCATGATGAACATCATTGTGCCCATTGCGCTGGGTAATCATGACGTAGCTTGCTGATTTATAGGCAGACAGGTTGAACCCAGAGCTTGATATCCGTTGTTGTAAATTTACCTAATAAGTTGAACACTTTAACTCATATTGATTACCTGAAAAACCGCTTAGTCGTTTTAGTTATTTATTATTTCCATCGCTTCTTTAATTGTTATGATCGAGATGGTTAACCTTACAAACATAAAGATTTTCTTGCTGAAAATAATCGACTGACACTGGCTAAAGCATAAAGGAATTCGTACTGCAATGACGACTCAGGCTCCTCTTACTTCCTTACTTCCGCTATCACCGGAGCAGTTGACCCGCTTACAAGCGGCGGTTGGTGAGCTCTCACCAACCCAAATGGCATGGTTGTCCGGCTACTTCTGGGGCATGGTTAATCAGCAACCTGGCGCAGTTGTTACTCCAGCGGCGATAGCATCACCGGCAGTGACGGTGACCCTAATTTCGGCCTCTCAGACGGGGAATGCAAGGCGTCTAGCTGAACAGTTACGCGATGACCTTTTGGCCGCTAAGCTGAGTGTCAATCTGGTCAATGCGGGTGATTATAAGTTTAAGCAGATTGCGCAGGAGCGCCTGTTGGTGGTGGTGGCCTCGACTCAGGGCGAAGGTGAGCCAGCGGAAGAAGCCGTTGCATTGCACAAATTCCTCTTCTCTAAAAAAGCGCCGAAATTACCAGAAACTGCGTTTGCGGTATTTAGTCTTGGTGACACGTCATACGAGCATTTCTGTCAGGCCGGTAAAGATTTCGACAACAAACTGGCTGAGCTGGGTGCTGAGCGGCTCTTGGATCGCGTCGATGCCGATGTGGAGTATCAGGAATCAGCACAGCAGTGGCGTCAGCAGGTGGTTGCGGCGTTGCAGGCCAGAGTTCCAGCCCAATCGACGGCGGCAGTCGCGGCTACGCAAAGTGGTGCTGTCGATGAAATTACCTCCAGCCCCTACAGCAAAACCGTGCCACTGACGGCGCAGTTATCAGTTCAGCAAAAAGTGACTGGCCGTAACTCAGAAAAAGATGTGCGCCACATTGAAATTGATTTAGGCGACTCAGGGCTGCGTTACCAGCCGGGCGATGCGCTGGGGGTCTGGTTTGATAATGACCCGGCACTGGTCGAAGAGCTGCTCGCACTATTGTGGCTCAAAGGTGATGAGCCGGTGAGTATTGATGGGCAGAATATGCCACTGGTACAAGGGTTGCGCAGCCATCTTGAACTCACACAGAACACCACGGTGATCGTCGATAAATACGCAGCGCTCTCTCGCGATGAAACACTGATTGCTTTGTTGGCCGATAAACCCGCGCTGCAACAATATGCGAAAAATACGCCAATCGTTGATATGGTGCGCCAGGCCCCATCAGACCTAAATGCCGATCAACTGGTGGCGCTACTGCGGCCACTGACCCCGCGCCTCTACTCCATCGCCTCTTCGCAGGCGGAAACTGAAAATGAAGTGCATATCACCGTAGGCGTGGTGCGTTATGACATTGATGGTCGACCACGCACGGGGGGGGCTTCAGGGTATCTGGCTGACCGGCTGGTGGTGGATGGTGACATCCGCATTTTCATCGAACATAACGATAACTTCCGTTTGCCTGCTAACCCAGAAACGCCAGTGATAATGATTGGGCCGGGTACCGGTATCGCCCCATTCCGTGCCTTTATGCAACAGCGTGAAGCCATTGGTGCCAGTGGTAAGAACTGGCTGCTCTTCGGCAATCCGCACTTCACCGAAGACTTCCTCTATCAGGTTGAATGGCAGCGCTACGTCAAAGACGGCCTGCTGACCCGCATTGATCTGGCTTGGTCCCGCGATCAGGCCGATAAAATATACGTACAAGACAAACTGCGCGAACAGGGCGCAGAACTGTGGAGCTGGATCCAACAAGGCGCCCACATTTACGTCTGTGGCGATGCTAACCGCATGGCAAAAGACGTCGAGCAAGTTTTACTGGACGTGGTGGCTGAGCACGGTGCAATGGATACCGAGCAGGCTGATGAATATTTAAGTGAGCTGCGCCTGGCGCGCCGTTATCAGCGGGATGTGTACTGATGAATGAAAAACACCCAGGGCCACTGGTCGTGACCGGAAAACTCTCCGATGGCGAACGCATGAAGTCTGAAAGCAATTTCCTGCGCGGCACCATTGCCAAAGATCTGAATGATGGGCTGACTGGGGGTTTCAATGGCGATAACTTCCTGTTGATCCGTTTCCACGGCATGTATCAGCAAGATGACCGCGATATCCGCGCAGAACGTGCTGAGCAGAAGCTGGAACCCCGCCACGCCATGATGCTGCGTTGCCGCTTGCCGGGCGGGATTATTACCCCGCAACAGTGGTTGGGCATTGATAAATTCGCAGCGGATAACACCTTATACGGCAGTATTCGTATCACCAACCGCCAGACCTTTCAGTTCCATGGCATTCTGAAGGGCAATGTAAAACCGGCTCACCAGTTGCTGAATCAATTGGGGCTAGATGCGCTGGCGACAGCAAATGATGTCAACCGTAACGTGCTCTGTACGTCGAATCCGGTTGAATCGGTGCTGCATCAAGAAGCCTATGAATGGGCGAAAAAGATCTCTGAACATCTGCTGCCACGAACTCGTGCTTATGCCGAAATTTGGTTGGATGCAGAGAAAGTCGCTACTACCGATGAAGAGCCGATTCTTGGTGCGACCTATTTACCGCGCAAATTTAAAACCACAGTCGTTATTCCGCCGCAAAATGATGTCGATCTCCATGCTAACGACCTCAACTTTGTGGCGGTAGCGGAAAAAGGCAAATTAGTGGGCTTTAACGTGCTGGTGGGCGGTGGGCTATCTATTGCTCATGGTGATAAGAATACGTATCCACGTAAGGCTAGTGAATTCGGTTATATCCCACTGCAACACACCTTGGCGATTGCTGAAGCTGTGGTCACCACCCAACGTGACTGGGGCAACCGTACCGACCGTAAAAATGCCAAAACCAAATATACACTTGAGCGCGTTGGCGTTGAGACATTCAAAGCTGAAGTTGAAAAACGTGCGGGTGTGAGCTTTGGGGCCATCAAACCCTACCAGTTTACGGGCCGTGGCGATCGTATCGGCTGGGTGAAAGGTATTGATAAAAAGTGGCATTTGACCCTGTTTATTGAGAATGGACGTCTGCTGGATTACCCCGGCCGCAGCCTAAAAACCGGCGTCGCCGAGATGGCTAAAATTCATCAGGGCGATTTCCGCCTAACGGCTAACCAGAACTTGATTGTGGCGGGCGTGCCGGAAAAAGATAAATCGCGCATTGAAGCTTTGGCGCGAGAACATGGCTTGATGGATGACAGTGTCAGCCCGCAACGTGAAAACTCCATGGCGTGCGTTTCATTCCCAACTTGCCCACTGGCAATGGCGGAAGCTGAGCGTTTCTTGCCGGAATTTGTGACCCGTATTGAAGGTATTTTGCAGCAGCACGGTCTGCCCGATGAGCATATTGTGATGCGCGTGACGGGCTGCCCGAATGGCTGTGGCCGTGCTTTGCTGGCTGAGATGGGGCTGGTGGGGAAAGCCGTTGGCCGTTATAACCTGCATCTGGGCGGCAACCGTGAGGGGACTCGCATCCCACGGATGTACCGTGAAAACATTACCGAAGATGAGATTTTAGCGATCACTGATCAGTTGGTTGGTCGTTGGGCCAAAGAGCGCCATACCGATGAAGGTTTCGGTGACTTTGTTATCCGCGCAGGTGTTATTGCACCCGTGATTGATTCAGCCCGTGACTTTTATGAAGTGCAGGAGGTGGTGTGAGCCAAATGAATTTGAGCGAGCTTAATGCGCGACCAAAAGCAGAGCAAGCGGCAGCATTAGCCATGATTAACGGCGAACTTGAGCATTTAACCGCTCAAGAGCGCGTGAGTTGGGCGTTGGAAAATCTGCCCGGTGAGTTTGTGCTCTCTTCCAGTTTTGGGATTCAGGCAGCAGTCTGCTTGCATCTGGTGACCCGCCAGCGCCCTGATATTCCGGTCATCCTGACGGATACCGGCTATCTGTTCCCAGAAACCTATCAGTTTATTGATGCGTTGACCGAGCAGCTGCAACTTAATTTGCAGGTGTTCCGCGCGCCGCAAAGCCCCGCTTGGCAGGAGGCACGCTATGGCAAGTTGTGGGAGCAGGGTGTCGAAGGCATTGAGCGTTACAACGAGCTGAACAAAGTGGAGCCGATGAATCGGGCGCTGGAGACCTTAGGCGCACAAACCTGGTTTGCGGGTCTACGCCGTGAGCAATCGGGCAGCCGTGCGCAATTACCGGTTCTGGCTGTCCAGCGTGGGGTATTTAAGCTGCTGCCGATCATTGACTGGGATAACCGTCAGATTTATCAATATTTAACGCAAAACGGGTTGAGCTATCATCCGTTGTGGGAGCAGGGCTATCTCTCTGTCGGCGATACCCATACTACCCGTAAATGGGAACCTGGTATGAGTGAGGAAGAGACCCGTTTCTTCGGCCTGAAGCGTGAATGCGGCCTGCATGAAGGCTGATGTAGCGGAGAGTGATATCAAGGGCGCAGTGAGCGCCCTTGTTCTTTCCACGTTAGCTGATAATTCGCTCGCGAGCCAACTCCGCCAAAAACTGGCTCCGGTTTTTATAGCCAGGGTGTGTCGCGATAAATTTATCAATCGCAGTCAGCAGGTTTTGTGACATGGTCAGATTGAATTTAACTGCCTTACTCTCATATTTGGCCGGATCAATCTCAACAAACCCCAAAATCCCACCATCCTCTTTTAGGCGTGGATCACCAATATAGCGTTGCGGATCCTTGGACGGAGTCGGTAATGGAAAGCCCTCATCCATTAGTGCTTCAATATGAACAGCAAAGGCTTCCTCCGCATTTTTGCTGATATCAGCGAGGGTACTGCCCGCAAAGAAACAGCCGTCAATATCGGGAAAATAGCCGTCGAATCCTTCATCGGTACTGAAGATAAAAATAGGGTAGATCATGGTTAACTCCCTAAGCATCTATGCTTTGGTTAAATCAATTAATTCGCCACTCTCCATGTGATCTCCAGGTGAGTTGCTGGTGGGTATTGCACCCACCATCGAGATTGAGTCAATTAATTGTAGGAGTTATACCCACCGAGAGTTATACGCGAAAGACACGAAAAAAGGCGGTCAAAATGACCGCCTGAACGTTGAATTTATGGTGTTTTTGTTCATTTTGCGTAGCGCTTCGCAGCGCTAAAATTATTTCTTCGCGGCAGCTAACGTTTCGATCAGGGGGAGGAGTATTTTTACCGTGTCATGGGTGCGTTTAGTGATGCGGCCCGGTAAGAATTTATCCAGATAATTTAAGTTATCCAACTGACTCTGGTGGCGAGTTGTGCCTTGTGGGAAGTGGCTGCTGATGGCGCGTTGCTGGCAACCCTCTTTGTTGCCTAAGCTGTAGTTACTGGCTTCGACGGATAACAGCGGCAATCCAGCAGTGGCGAAGAGATTTTTATCTACCCGACACGGAGCGCTGACCTGATTTTTAACGGTTGCGGCGGTAATGCCATAACGCCGTGCCAACTTCAGTGCCTGCTCTTTGGCGGCAATGGCCGAGGGTTGGTTACTGGCATTAAAATAGAGGCGGTCACCGGTAATCAGATTATCCAGATTGATCACCAACAAGGTATTGGCTCTCTCTGTTTTGCTCATTCGTTGCAGATAGTTCTCGGTGCCTTGTGCCCCAATCTCCTCCGCGCTGAGGGCGACAAAACGCAGATCATAGCGCAGTGGAACGGTTTTCAGACGCTCGGCCAGTTCCAGCATGACACCCACTCCAGCGGCATTGTCATCGACACCTTGCAGTGTCAGACCCCCAAGATTTTTATCTAACTCGGTATCACTTTGCGGCGTGTAAGTATCAAAGTGCGCCATGATCACGATCTGTTTCTGTTCATCCGCTTTACTGGCCGCAGTATTATTCGTGGCTGTCGCGTTGCGCGCCGCAATCACTGATGTCGCACTCAGTGTCCGCCAGCTCTGCTTGCCATTTTTACTGGTATAGAGATAGCGGGTATTAAAACCGCGCATATTGCTTTGATAGCCCATCTGCTGAAAGTGATGATTGATGTACTCGGCAGCCAGTAGCTCGGCAGGACTGCCCGCCATTCGGCCGGGGAAGTAGGTGCTAATATGGCGAGTTTGCTGCTCAGCAATGTTGCCAGCGGCTTGAGTTGTGGCGGCCTGCAATGGCAGCACGGCACTGAAACACAGGGTGAATAATGCCCACTTTAGGCAACGGCGGGAAAACATACCGAAATATCCTTGTTATAGTCTGGGCCATGCCTGCTGGCATGGATAACGCGGCGCTTAGCGGTGCTTAGTATGAAACTGTCTGCACAAATTAACAATTTGTATGATTCTTAAATTGCAGAAAGATGGACCCGAAAAAAGCCCCTGCCAAAACGGGCTAACATAGCTGGGAGCTATACTATTACGGCTATATATCATTATGGAACTTGTAATTACTTTTCGTCATTTCATAAGGTCAGGCCCCCCACCTATAGTCACCCTACGCTTTATCATGTAATCGAAGGATGTTGTGGACTATCTACCTCTATTTGCCGACTTAAAACAGCGCCCAGTGCTGGTGGTTGGCGGCGGTGAAGTTGCTGCGCGAAAAATTGAATTGCTACACCGCGCTGGCGCTCAAGTGCGGGTAGTGGCTCAAACGCTTTCATCTGAACTCGAACAACAGTATCTGGATGACCGTATTCACTGGCAGGCAAAGGTCTTCTTGCCCGAACAGTTGGATGAGGTGTTTCTGGTGATTGCGGCCACTAACGATACCGCACTGAATGCCGCTGTTTTCGCTGCTGCTGATCAACGGCATATTTTGGCCAATGTGGTGGATGATCAACCTCTCTGCTCGTTTATCTTCCCGTCGATTGTCGATCGCTCCCCCTTGGTGGTGGCGATCTCCTCTGCCGGTCAAGCGCCCGTGTTGGCGCGGATATTGCGCGAGAAACTGGAAGCATTGTTGCCGGCCAGTCTGGGTGACATGGCGGCAGTGGCTGGGCGTTGGCGTAGCCGCGTTAAGCAGCAGATTCACTCAATGGGCGCACGTCGCCGCTTTTGGGAGAACGCCTTCAGTGGCCGTTTTGCCAGCTTGATCAGTCGTGGTCAGCTCGCGCAGGCAGAAGACGAATTACAACAATCAATCGCGGGGCAGGGCAGTACGCTCGGTGAAGTGGCCTTAGTGGGTGCAGGCCCCGGCGATCCTGGCTTGCTGACCTTACGCGGCCTACAAGTTATTCAGCAGGCTGATGTGGTGCTGTATGACCATTTAGTCAGCCCCGAGGTTTTAGATTTGGTTCGCCGCGATGCTGAACGTATTTGTGTCGGCAAACGGGCGGGGGCGCACTCGGTGGCGCAGGAAGAGACCAATCAATTACTGGTCACACTCGCACAGCAAGGGAAGCGGGTGGTGCGGCTGAAGGGGGGCGATCCCTTTATCTTTGGTCGTGGTGGCGAAGAGTTACAAGTGGTGGCGCGTGCGGGTATTGCGTTTCAGGTGGTGCCGGGGGTGACGGCGGCTGCGGGGGCGACAGCCTACGCCGGTATCCCCCTGACACACCGTGACCATGCGCAGAGCGTGACCTTTATTACCGGCCATTGCCGCAGCGATGGCGGTGAGTTGGATTGGCAAGCACTGGCCCGTGGCCGCCAGACTCTGGCGATTTACATGGGGACCGTAAAAGCGGCTGAAATCAGCCAGCAGTTAATCACTCATGGCCGCGCTAGCACTACGCCAGTGGCGGTCATCAGTCGGGGTACCCGCGCGGACCAACAGGTTCGGACCGGCACATTGGCCCAGCTAGAGTCATTAGCACATCAGGCTCCCACACCGGCACTGCTGGTTATCGGTGAAGTGGTGGATTTACATCACCAAATCGCTTGGTTTGGGCAACAGCAACAGACTGAACAGGCCATCAGCCCGTCAGTCGTGAATTTGGCATAAAGGATCTGTTATGGACGAAAAACGACTCACTCATTTACGGCAATTGGAGGCGGAGAGCATCCATATCATCCGTGAAGTGGCCGCCGAATTCGGTAACCCGGTGATGCTCTACTCCATCGGTAAGGACTCCTCTGTGATGCTGCATCTGGCGCGCAAGGCATTCTTCCCCGGTAACTTGCCCTTCCCGTTATTGCATGTGGATACCGGCTGGAAATTCCGTGAGATGTACGAATTCCGCGACCGCACAGCCAAAGCCTTTGGCTGCGAATTGCTGGTGCATCGCAATCCGGAAGGGGTAGCGATGGGAATAAATCCGTTTGTCCATGGCAGTGCCAAACATACCGATATCATGAAAACCGAGGGCCTCAAGCAGGCGCTGAACAAATATGGTTTTGATGCGGCTTTCGGTGGCGCGCGGCGTGACGAAGAGAAATCACGTGCCAAAGAGCGAATCTACTCTTTCCGTGACCGTTTCCACCGCTGGGACCCGAAAAATCAGCGCCCTGAGCTGTGGCACAACTACAACGGCCAGATTAACAAAGGCGAAAGTATCCGCGTCTTCCCACTCTCCAACTGGACTGAGCTGGATATCTGGCAATATATCTTCTTGGAGAAAATCGACATTGTGCCGCTGTATCTGGCGAAACCACGGCCTGTGTTGGAACGTGATGGCATGTTGCTCATGGTGGATGACGATCGTATCGATTTACAGCCGGGCGAGGTCATTACTCAGAAGATGGTGCGTTTTCGCACATTGGGTTGCTGGCCACTGACCGGTGCGGTGGAGTCCGAGGCAGAAACCTTGCCCGCCATCATCGAAGAGATGCTTATCTCGACCACCAGTGAACGTCAGGGTCGTATGATCGACCGCGATCAATCCGGCTCCATGGAGCTTAAAAAGCGTCAGGGATATTTCTGAGGAGCGCCCGATGAACACCAAATTACAAACTCAACCTGTTACTGCCCAACCATCAGCACCAGAAAACAGGTCGATGATTCTACAAAGCAGCTCCATCGCCGAGCAAATCGCCAACGAAGGTGGTGTAGAAGCCTACCTGCATGCGCAGCAGCATAAAACTATGCTGCGCTTTTTGACCTGCGGCAGCGTCGATGACGGCAAAAGTACCCTGATTGGGCGTTTGCTGCACGATACTCGCCAAATCTACGAAGATCAGCTTACTACGCTACATACTGACAGCAAACGCATCGGTACACAGGGCGAAAAACTGGATCTGGCGCTACTGGTGGATGGCTTACAGGCCGAGCGTGAGCAGGGCATCACCATTGATGTGGCTTATCGTTACTTCTCGACTGAAAAGCGCAAATTTATCATTGCCGACACGCCGGGGCATGAGCAATACACCCGCAACATGGCAACCGGCGCGTCAACTTGTGATCTGGCGATTTTGTTGATTGATGCCCGCAAAGGGGTGTTGGATCAAACCCGTCGCCACAGCTTTATTGCGACCTTACTGGGTATTCGCCATTTAGTCGTGGCGGTGAACAAGATGGATTTGGTGGATTATCAGGAGAGTGTCTTCGAGCAATTTAAAGAGGATTACCTGAGTTTTGCCGAGCAGTTACCGACAGATCTGGATATTAAGTTTGTCCCGCTCTCCGCACTGGATGGCGATAATGTGGCCTCGCCTAGCGAGAGAATGAATTGGTACTCCGGCCCGACGCTACTTGAAGTGCTGGAAAGTGTGGATGTGGTGAATGCCAGCCGCCAACAGCCATTGCGCTTCCCGGTGCAGTACGTTAATCGGCCAAATCTGGATTTCCGTGGCTATGCTGGCACCTTGTCAGCGGGCATGGTGCGAGTTGGGCAAAAAGTGAAAGTGTTGCCCTCTGGTGTGGAGTCGACAGTGGCGCGTATCGTCACTTTTGATGGCGATTTGACCCAAGCCGTCCCCGGTGAAGCTATCACGCTGGTACTGACCGATGAAGTGGATATCAGCCGTGGTGACCTGCTGGTGGATGCCTGTGAAACCCTAAAAGCGGCGCAGAATGCGCTGGTGGATATTGTATGGATGGCTGAACAACCGCTGGTGGTTGGGCAGAGTTATGACATCAAAGTGGCGGGTAAAAAGACCCGAGCACGAGTTGAAAATATCCAATATCAGGTCGAGATCAACTCGCTCACTCAGCGGGTGGTGGAGAGCTTGCCACTCAATGGCATCGGCTTAGTTGAACTGGCGTTCGATGAGCCGCTGGTGCTGGACAGCTATCAGCGTAATCGCGATACCGGCGGCATGATCTTTATTGATCGGCTGAGTAATGTCACGGTCGGCGCGGGTTTAATTCGTGAAACATTGGCGTCGGTTTATCAGGAAAGTACCGCCTTCAGTGCGTTTGAGTTGGAGCTGAATGCGCTGGTTCGTCGCCACTTCCCGCATTGGGGTGCGCGTGATCTGTTAGGGGGGAAATAGCGTGCCAATCGATCACGTGACACCAGCCGATGAGAATATCGTCTGGCACCCCCATGCGGTAACGCGACAGGATCGTGAGCAGCAGCATGGGCATCAGGGCGTGGTGCTCTGGTTTACTGGGTTGTCCGGCTCAGGAAAATCCACGGTGGCCGGCGCACTGGAACAAGCGCTGTTCGCCCGTGGTGTTAGTACTTACTTGCTAGATGGCGACAATGTACGCCATGGTTTGTGCCGTGACTTGGGTTTTTCTGATGACGATCGGCGCGAAAATATCCGTCGGGTCGGCGAAGTCGCCAAACTGATGGTGGACGCGGGTCTGGTGGTGCTAACGGCGTTTATCTCGCCCCATCGTGCCGAGCGACAAATGGTGCGCGATATGTTGGCATCAGGCCAGTTTATTGAGGTGTTTGTTGATACGCCGTTGGCGATTTGCGAAGCTCGCGATCCTAAAGGTTTATACAAAAAAGCCCGTGCTGGCGAGCTGAAAAACTTCACCGGCATCGACTCTATTTACGAATCACCTGAGCAGGCAGATATTCATTTGCAGGGTGAACAATTAGTAACAAATTTGATTGAACAATTGTTAGACGTGCTGCGTGGTCGCGCTATTATCAAATCCTAAACCAATACCCTTAGCCCCTACTGCCACTGGGTTGTTAGCTTGCTGCCAACCTGTGACGTCAATGGCTTTGGGTATAATGACTAAGCCGGCAAAACGTCCTTAGAACGTGCTGGTAAATTGTACCTACAGGATTTCTATGCAGAATGTCACCCAAATGATGATCGACGAACAGCGGGAGCGGGATGAACCTTCATACTCCTTTCTCGGTGGTGTCACTGGTTTTGTTTTCTATTGGCTGGCGTTTGCGATCCCCTTCTTTGTCTACGGCCCCAATACCGTCTTCTTTCTGCTCTATACCTGGCCGTTCTTCTTAGCGCTGATGCCGGTCTCCGTGTTGATTGGCATTGTACTCAGTGTGCTATCGCGCGGTAATCTGCTGGTGACCATCGGGGGCTCCGGGATTGCGGTGCTGTGCCTATTCTGGATGCTGTTCTCCTTTCTCACGGGCTGGTGAGCGCTGAATCAGCGGGCTACTGAGGCGTAATCCGCTAACAGCCCGCAATGACTCCCTCGCTATTCGCTATCGTATCCCTTCCCATGTCGCTGCCAGCTTGAAGAATGGCAGAGGCGTTATCTCAGAGATTTTGTCGCTGCTCATAATAGCTGATGCGTTCCACCTTTTCGGTTGAGCTACCGCCATCGAAATCACAATCAAGCCAGGTATCGACTAAGGTTTTGGCTAACTCAACACCAATCACCCGCGCCCCCAGACAGATGATCTGTGCATTATTACTTTTTCTGGCCCGTTGGGCGGAGAAGGGGTCATGGCACTGTGCGGCACGAATGCCCAGCACTTTATTGGCCGAGATACTCATACCAATGCCAGTTCCACAGATCAAAATCCCGCGTTCATGCTTCCCATCTTTAATGGTCTGAGCAACCTGAACGGCGATATCGGGATAGAGGGTGGGTTCGCGTTGTTGATCGCAACTGTAATCGACGACAGTTATGTTTTTGTTTTGCAGAAAGGTAAGAATCTGATTTTTCATCTCAATAGCCGCATCATCACAGCCGATGGCAATAGATAACATATTTCACCCCTTAACAAATTGAACGGCAACCCGATTAATCACTTTTATTGCTGCCATACATTATTGGCGAGCTGATAGCTGGGTGTTTCAGCATCAGGAACAGGATACAACGGCATCAAACAAAAGTTATTATCATGTTCATATGCCCATCATATTCATCCTTTTCATATGATCAGTCAATAAACTTATGATCATTTTTAAAAAAGCTTTGATGTTGTTTTGATCTCTTGTTGACTCTATCCAAGCCCTCAATTGCCCACAAAAACAAGGGGTATTACGGTTTTTCTTTTATTTATGATCTCCCTCACAGCCTGAGTATTTTCTAATAGCGTAAATCCGCTGCTTAATTGTACTGTTCAATAGTACATTTAAAGATCTTATGTTCATATCGTGTTTATGGCGAATTTAAATATATGACAAGAATAATTGTTGAAGGAGTCAATCATGTATAACGAATGTTCTAAAGATGCTCAGATGCTTGAAAATATTCCTGAAAAAATGCGGGCAGTTGTTGCCTATGGCCCGGGGGATTATCGACTTCAGATAGTTTCGGTCCCGACAATTGATGCGAAAGAGATTTTAGTAAAGGTCGAAGCCTGCGGTATCTGTGCTGGTGATACCAAAGCCTTTGGCGGTGCGCCCAGTTTTTGGGGGGATGAGACGCAACCCGCTTATATCAAGGCACCGATGATCCCCGGCCATGAGTTTATCGGCCACGTGGTGGGTTTGGGGGCGGAAGTGGAGGGGTTTAAGTTAGGCGATCGGGTAACCTCGGAACAGATTGTTCCTTGCTGGGAGTGCCGATTCTGTAATCGTGGACAGTATTGGATGTGCGAAAAACACGATCTCTACGGCTTCCAACACAACGTTAATGGCGCGATGGCTGAATATATGAAATTCACCAAAGAGGCGATTAACTACCTTGTTCCCGATGATCTTCCGTTGGAAAAAGCCATTCTGATCGAACCCTACTCATGCTCTTTCCACGCCGTACAGCGCGCTAAAATAAAACTCGGTGATGTCGTCGTGCTGGCGGGGGCAGGGACATTAGGGCTCGGTATGGTGGGGGCCATCAAGAAGTCAGGTCCCGGTAAGCTGATTGTTTTGGATTTGTCCGATGACCGACTGGCACTGGCGAAGAAATTCGGTGCGGATTTAGTGCTTAACCCCAGCAAAGATGACGTGATTTCTATTGTTAAAGAGATGACCGACGGCTATGGCTGCGATATCTACATTGAGGCGACTGGTGCGCAAAAGGCGGTTGAGCAGGGGTTAACGCTGCTACGCAAGTTGGGCACTTTTGTGGAGTTCTCGGTGTTCAAAGATCCGGTGACCGTTGATTGGAGCATCATCAGCGACCGCAAAGAGCTGGACGTGTTGGGGTCACATCTGGGGCCTTACTGCTACCCACTGGTCATCGAAGGTATCCGTAACGGTGACCTGCCAACCGATGGTGTGGTGACGCATATCCTACCGCTGGAGAGATTTGCCGAAGGCTTTGACATGGTCACCAAAGGTATCGGCTCTCTTAAAGTGGTCCTCAATCCCAATATCCAGTAGTCATCGCATTATTTCCAAATCATAGGTGATGCACCATGCTAAACATGTTGATTAAAAGGATAGGGCTGCCTAAGAAAATATTATTAGGTTATATCGGTGTACTGATATTTATGACCGGGGAGGGATTGGAGCAAAGTTGGCTCTCTGATTTCATTATTCGTCGCGGTCTGACGGTTGAAGAGTCTGGCCTGATGTTCAGTGTGTACGGCTTTGCCGTGGCGATTGCCGCATGGCTGTCCGGTGTCTTAGCTGAAATGTTTACTGCGAAAAAGGTGATGGCGGCCGGTGTCGTGATTTTCCTGATTGGCTCTGTGCTGTTCTTATCCCTTGGCTTACCCAGCAATAATCTGTCAATTATGATCCCGACCTATGCGCTACGCGGACTTGGCTACCCCTTGTTCTCATACGGCTTTTTAGTTTGGATCGCCTATGAAGCCCCCAGAGCTAAATTGGGGTCGGCGGTGGGTATTTTCTGGTTTGTGTTTACTGGCGGATTAAGTGTTCTGGGGGTGTTCTACGCCAGTATTGCATTGCCGATATTAGGCGAAATACACACACTGTGGAGTGGAATTGTGTTTGTTTTGATCGGGGCGGTGATTGGCCTGATGTTAAGCAAAGAGAGCAAAGTCACGGCGCTAACGGATGCGCCACCGAAAACCTTCGCTTATCTGTTCAAAGGGGTGTCGATCGCCTTTGAGAATTACAAAATCGGGCTAGGGGGGCTTGTTCGTACCATCAACCTGTCGTTTGCTTTTGGCATGATCGTTTTCCTGCCGACCTATCTGCAAGATGTGATTGGTTTTACCCGCGATCAGTGGTTGTCTATCTATGCCTTTATGTGGACGGTCAATATTGTCTTCAACTTATTGTCCGGTGTGATCAGTGACCGCTGGGGCTGGACGAATACCGTGATGTGGTTCGGCTGTATGGGCAGCGCCATCTCTATCCTGCTGCTCTATTACATCCCAACTTACTTTGGCGTTGAAGGTTACACCTACACCATGCTGGCCGCCGGTGCGCTGGGGGCCTGTTTCGCCGGATTTGTTCCTTTGTCAGCCATCATGCCAAGTCTCGCGCCCACGGATAAAGGTGCGGCCATGTCAGTTCTCAATCTGGGGGCCGGACTTTGCGCCTTTGTTGGACCATTGATCGTTACCCTTTTTATTGGCCCTTTAGGTATCGAAGGCATTATTTGGCTCTTCTCGGGGCTATATCTTGTCGCCGCCGTCTTGATGAAGTTTGTCACCTTGCCCGCAGACAGCCCTGATGAGCTACTGGAAGAGCACGAACAGGTCTACGAGGTGAACAAAACCCTGTAACTCAGCACGTTATTCGCAGATCAGCAGTGATAACCAGAGAGCTATTGATTAGGACGTAAAACATGAAAGTTGAATACAACAGATTCAATATTGATTTTTCTCTGCAAGGTAAAGTGGCTGCCATTACTGGCGGCGCAGCAGGTATCGGTTACGCCATTGCTGAGCTTTTTTTGGCTAAGGGGGCGAAAGTGATCTTGATTGACCGCAACGATAATGTCGCCGAGGTAGCAAAGCAGCTAAATGACAATAGCGCAATTGGATTGTTTTGTGATGTTAGTGACAGCGAATCAGTCAAAACAGCGATCGCCAAGGCGATTAATACCTTCAACCAACTGGATATTTTGGTTAACTGTGCCGGAATTGTGGCGTTGGACCCGGCGGAAAAGACGACGGAGCAAGATTGGGACCGGACAATTAACGTCAATCTGAAAGGGGTTTTCCTGATGAGTCAGGAAGTGGGGAAACACTTTATTGCGCAGGGCCATGGCAAAATCGTTAACTTGGCCTCCCAAGCGGGGATTGTGGCGTTACCTAATCATTTGGCTTATTGCACCAGTAAAGCCGGGGTGATTGGCATGACCAAAGTGCTGGCGCTCGAGTGGGGGCCGCTCGGCATACAAGTCAATGCTATCTCACCCACCGTGGTATTAACTGAATTGGGCAAAAAGGCGTGGTCAGGGGAGGTGGCGGAAGAGATGAAACTGAAAATTCCCACTCGTCGTTTCGCCTATCCCGTCGAAGTCGCGGCCTGCGCGCTATTTCTGTCAAGTGACGCGGCCAACATGATCACTGGGGCTAATTTGGTGATTGATGGCGGCTATACCATCCAGTAGTTCGCTACCTATTATTCTGTTGCAAGGAGAGTGCCATGAACCGAATTATTAACGATCCCGACCACGTTGTGGAGGATGCCATCAAGGGCTATCTGGCGGCGTACCCACAGTTTTTCGCTAAAACGGATCATGAGAAAGTGTTGAAGCACCCTGAGGCTCCTTATAAAGGAAAGGTGGGGGTTGTGACTGGCGGCGGCTCTGGGCATGAACCTGCATTTTTAGGTTACATTGGCAAAAATATGCTGGATGCGGTGGCGATCGGGGAGATCTTTTCCTCACCGGCGGCGGGGGCATTTTTAACCGCTATTAAGGCGGCTGACGGCGGGGCGGGGGTTGCTTGCCTGTACGGCAACTATGCCGGTGATAATATGAACGTCAAAATGGCGGCCAAAAAAGCCGAGGCGCTGGGCATCAAAGTCAGAACGGTGGTCGCCAATGATGATGTGGCCTCTGCACCTCCGACAGAAAAAGAGAAGCGCCGTGGGGTGGCCGGTGAAATTTTCATGTGGAAAGTGGGGGCAGCGGCAGCGGCTCAGCACTATGAGTTAGATGCCGTCATCGATGTGGCGCAAAAGGCCATTGATAACTGCCGTTCGGTGGGGGTGGGCTTGACCTCTTGCACCATTCCAGCGGTCGGTAAACCTAACTTTCATATTGAAGATGGCATGATGGAAGTCGGCATTGGTCATCATGGCGAGCCGGGTATTCGGGTGGAGCCATTACAACCCGCGGCTCAGATTGCTAAAACGATGGTGGATATCGTGGTCGATGATGTGCCTTTTGCTGATGGCGATGAGGTGGCAGTTTTGATCTCTGGCTTAGGGGCCACGCCGACCCTTGAGCTGTATATTTACTATGCTGAAGTGGTCAACTTGTTGAAAGAGAAGGGGATAAATATCTATCGCCCCTATATCGGTAACTATTTTACCTCGCTGGACATGATGGGTATCACGCTGACATTGATGAAACTGGATGATGAATTAAAGGCGTTAATTGACGTGCCAACTCATTCATTAGGTTTAACGCAGGTGGAGTAAGGGCTGATGAGCGTATTTTGTAGCAAAGAAGGCACACCGATTGTTGAAGACTTGGTGGAGACGATTATCGTCAATCGCGACTACCTGAGTGAAATTGACGGTGCGATCGGCGATGGCGACCACGGCATCAATATGGCGAAAGGCTTCAATATTTGTGCGGACAGTATCAAAGGTAAAGATCTAACCGTGTCCGAGGCGCTGGACGTGCTGTCTGACTCCCTGATGGAGGGGATTGGCGGGTCGATGGGGCCGCTTTATGGCAGCATTTTTATGGGTATGGCGGACAGTATTCGTGACTGCGATAAAATTGATGCCGCGGCATTTAGCGCTATGTTGAGAGGGGGGCTTTCCTGCTTACAAGATATCAGCGATGCGGGGGTGGGGGATAAATGCATTATGGATACGCTGATCCCCGCTGTCGAAGTATTCGAACTGGCGCAACAGCAGAATAAATCCTTCGTTGAGTCACTCCACCTGATGAAAAATGCGGCTCATGCCGGGCGCGATTCCACCATTGATTTAGTCGCCAGGATTGGCCGAGCCAGCCGTCTGGGTGAGCGCTCTCGCGGGGTTTTAGATGCGGGGGCAACATCATGTTGCTTAATACTGAGCCAATTGGCTGATTCGGTAGAGCAGCGGTTGGTCTAGCTTACAGGTAGGTGGCGGTTAGCAGGGGGCGCTGACCGCCATAGTGTCGCGCAGTAAAAACCCGATTAAGGTTGTTGCTGGATCATTTTCAAAATTGTCCGCGCATTGGATGCGCTGGTGGCAATAATATCAATCGCACCGGTGCGCAAAGCACCCAGAATAGCCAAGGCTTTGGTGCTTTCAGAGGCGATAGCGATCACGCAAGGTATCTGGCGCAACTCTTGAGTGCTGATGCCAATCACCCGATCATTCATCACGGTATTCGCCGGCTGGCCCTGGGCATCAAAGAAATCGTATCCGGCAATCTCACCGGTCACACCTTGATGCATACTGGCATCGACAATCTCCTGCGGTGTGAACCAGCCCAGTTTCACCATATAGCTATTTTCATTCATATCACCAATACCGACCAGAGCGATATCCGCTTTTCTGGCACGATCGAGCGTCTCTTTGATGGTGCCGTTCTGCATAAAGGCTTCTTTTAACGCGCGATTTTCTACGTAAGCGGGCGCGTAAAGAGTCTCACTGGAGCCACCAAATTTCTTGGCTAGACGACGGCTGATATGATCAGCATTAATCGCATCACCGGGGCGATGCGTACCGCCAATGCCGCAGATAAACTTACACTGCCTTTCCGGTACGATACTGATGTGATCCGCGATGGCAGCGATATTACGCCCCTGTCCAACCGCTAATACTGTGTTGTCTTTTAGATTTGTCGCCAGATAGCCGGAAACCAACGAGGCAACCTGACGCCGCTGTTCATCTTCATCTTGATAATCCAGCGCGATCAATGCTCGTTTCAGGCCAAAATGCTCAATCAACTGCTGCTCAAGGCGGGTGCTAAACACCGGATGATAACGTACTGTAATCTCAACAATGCCTTCGGCTTTTGCCCGTTTAAGTAGCCGCCCGACCTTGATTCTTGAAATGCCAAATTTATGGGCAATCTCTTCCTGGGTCATTTCATCTTGGTAGTAAGACACTGCAATTTCAGTTAACAATTCATTATCTGGCGGAATTGTTTGTTTTTCCATGGGTTTTGCCCCCGGCAAAAGAAGAATTGGCCACGTTGACAGTGTTTACCGAACACGTAAAATTCAGAATCATCCTGTCGGAATGAATAAAATAGTAGAACATTTGTTTAATATAGTGAACAGAAAACGTCCTTGTTTCTTTGCGTATCTTCGTTCTAACTTAGAAAAAAACCTATTTATTGGCACTGAAGGGATTAATCAGCGCATTAATCCATTTGGTGGCTTATTTTTCTTTTTATCACGCTTGATTTATCGCGCATAAATGCAAACAAAAGTACGTATGTTGCTCATTTGTTATGCGGGGCTCGACAAAAATGAGGCCAATAACATTTATTAAATCAAATTTGCGAAAAGTCGCGTTGTTATTTGGTTGGAAATCGTTCTTAATCTGAGCGTTGTGGCCTATTTCCGTCACAGAGTGGAGTCCGACGAAAAGTTGTGGGATGATTAGGCAGTTTTCGGGGGGCGGGAATGGGAAAACTTACACTTCTTTTGCTGATTTTACTTGGCTGGCTCCAGTATTCACTGTGGTTGGGCAAGAATGGTGTTCATGATTTTGTTCGGGTTAAGGATGACGTGGCTCTTCAAGAGACCAACAACGGCAAACTTAAAGCCCGGAACGACCAGCTATTTGCTGAAATTGATGATTTAAACGGTGGTCAAGAGGCGATCGAAGAGCGCGCACGTAACGAGCTGGGTATGATTAAACCCGGCGAAAGTTTCTATCGTCTGGTTCCTGACCAATCCAGACGCAATGCGAGTCCCCCTTCGACGCAAAATAACGCGCAACAATAATAATGAGTCATTTTGCAGTTTCCCTTCCTGAAGTCATCGCTGTACTACCGGCTGCGGGTATTGGCAGCCGGATGCAGGCTGATTGCCCAAAACAGTATTTAATGGCGGGCGGTAAAACCATCATTGAACACGCTATTCTTTCTTTGTTGGGTCACCCGCAAATTCAGCAGATTATCGTCGTCCTACATCCGCAGGACACGCAATTTTCTACGTTGCCCATCGCACAGGATCGCCGTATTCGTATTGTTCACGGTGGCGAGCAGCGCGCCGACTCGGTGATGGCTGGCCTACAATGTGCGGGGCAGGCGGAGTGGGTGCTGGTGCATGATGCGGCGCGTCCTTGTTTGCACCGCGACGATCTCGACCAATTGCTGTCGATTATTGGGCACAGCAAAGTGGGGGGGATTCTGGCCGCCCCGGTGCGTGACACCATGAAACGCAGTGAGGCAGGGGTTCAAGCCATCGCCCATACTGTTGATCGTCAAGCGCTGTGGCATGCCCTGACACCTCAACTTTTTCCGCTTGAGTTATTAAAATTGTGTCTATCCCGCGCCTTGCGAGAGGGGGCGGTGGTCACCGATGAAGCTTCTGCATTAGAGCACTGCGGCTATCATCCGATATTAGTTTCTGGCCGTTCGGATAATATCAAGGTGACGCGTCCAGAGGATCTGGCGCTAGCGGAGTTTTATTTAACCCGATTACACCCTATGGAGAAGCACTAATGCGGATCGGTCATGGTTTCGATGTTCATAAATTTGGCGAGAATGGCAGTGGCCCACTGATTATTGGCGGTGTACGCATCCCCTACGAAAAGGGCTTACTGGCACACTCCGATGGTGATGTGGCATTGCATGCCGCCACCGATGCCTTGTTAGGCGCTGCCGCTTTAGGTGATATCGGCAAGTTATTCCCCGATACGGATCCGGCATTTAAAGGTGCCGATAGCCGTGGTTTACTGCGTGAAGCTTACCGCCGTATTCTGGCAAAAGGGTATAAGTTGGGGAATCTGGACATTACCATCATTGCCCAAGCGCCTAAAATGGCCCCCCATATCCCACAGATGCGCGTTCATTTGGCGGAAGACCTACAATGTCATATGGATGATATCAACGTCAAAGCCACCACCACGGAACAGCTTGGTTTCACCGGTCGTGGCGAAGGTATTGCTTGTGAAGCGGTAGCTCTGTTGGTTAAGGCATAATTGTTGGTTAAGGCATAAAAACATGGACATGGAAAATCTCACCTGGCTGCACGGCAAACCCAAGGCGAGTGGCATTCTAAAAGCTAACCCAGAAGATTTTGTGGTGATCGAGGATCTGGGTTTTGAGCCGGATGGCGAAGGCGAGCATCTCTTGGTTCGTATCCGCAAAAATGGCTGCAATACCCAGTTTGTCGCTGACTATCTGGCGCGTTTTGCCAAGCTACATCCACGTTTGGTGAGCTATGCAGGCTTGAAAGATCGCCACGCCGTCACCGAACAGTGGTTCTGCTTGCATCTGCCGGGTAAAGAAGCGCCAGACCTTTCCACCTTCGAACTGGAAGGTTGCGAAGTGCTGGAGTCGGTGCGCCAAAAAAGGAAACTGCGCATTGGTTCACTGAAGGGCAACGCTTTTACCTTGATATTGCGCCACATCACGGATAGTCAGGATGTCGAGCAGCGGTTGCAGCAAATTGCGGCCCATGGTGTACCGAACTATTTTGGCAGCCAGCGGTTTGGGCGTGGCGGCAATAATTTGGTGCAGGCGCGTCTGTGGGCGAACAACGAAATTCGGGTCAAAGAGCGCAGTAAACGCAGTTTTTATCTCTCAGCCAGCCGTAGCGCCATGTTCAATCTGATTAGCAGTTGTCGTTTGGCACAACAGCAGGCCACGACAGTGCTGGAAGGCGATGCATTGCAGCTTTCCGGTCGCGGCAGTTGGTTTGTTGCTGCCGCCGATGAATTGGCCGCGCTACAGCAGCGTGTCGATGCGGGCGAACTGAATATCACCGCCCCGTTGCCAGGGGAGGGTGAACTGGGTACTCAGGGCGAGGCATTGGCTTTCGAACTGGCCTGTTTGGCGGAGCAAAGCGAATTACTGGCGTTGGTGAAGCGCGAACGTGTTGAAGGCGCACGTCGGGCAGTCCTGCTGAAACCGCAGAATATGGCGTGGAGCTGGTGGGATGATGTGACCCTCGAACTCCGTTTCTGGTTACCCGCCGGCAGCTTTGCCACCAGTGTGGTGCGCGAAATTATGAATCAGGATAATGCTGATGCTGCGGATATTGCTGAGTAACGACGATGGTATTTCTGCGCCTGGCATCCAAACGCTCGCCAGCGCATTGCGGACATTCGCGCAGGTACAAATCGTTGCGCCCGATCGTAATCGTAGCGGCTCTTCCAATGCATTGACGCTGGATAGCGCACTGCGCATCACCACATTATCCAATGGTGACATTGCGGTTCAGCAAGGCACGCCGACCGATTGTGTTTATCTGGGGGTGAATGCATTAATGCGCCCTCGGCCCGATATCGTGGTTTCCGGCATCAATGCTGGCCCTAATCTCGGTGATGATGTTATCTATTCGGGGACGGTCGCGGCAGCGATGGAAGGGCGGCATTTAGGGTTTCCTGCTCTGGCTATCTCACTTAATGGGCATCAACATTATGAGACGGCGGCGGCGATCACTTGCCGTATATTGCGCGCGTTACAACATAAACCATTGCGTACCGGCAAAATACTGAATATTAATGTACCTGATTTACCCTTATCTGAGATTAAAGGCATTCGGGTAACACGCTGTGGTAGCCGTCATCCAGCGGAGCAGGTATTTTGTCAGCAGGACCCTCGGGGGCATGATATCTACTGGATTGGCCCTCCGGGTGAGAAATTTGATGTAGCACCGGACACAGATTTTGCGGCGATTGAGCAGGGTTATGTTTCGATCACGCCACTTCAGGTTGATTTAACCGCCTATGGGGCGCAAGACGTAGTTGAAGATTGGTTAGCCAGCATTCATGAGGTTGACGGGGAATGGTAAATAAACGCATGCAAACATTGTTGATGCAGTTACGTCAGCAAGGTATCCAGGACGAGCGCTTGTTACAGGCGATCGAAGCGGTGCCGCGTGAGCGTTTTGTTGATGAAGCTTTGGCGCATAAGGCGTATGAGAACACAGCTCTACCTATAGGTTCGGGTCAAACCATTTCCCAGCCTTATATGGTGGCACGTATGACCGAGTTGTTGCAATTGACGCCAACCTCGCGAGTATTGGAGATCGGCACCGGATCGGGTTATCAGACCGCCATTTTGGCGCATTTGGTCGAACATGTTTGTTCAGTCGAACGAATCAAAGGGTTACAGTGGCAGGCAAAACGCCGCCTGAAACAGCTGGATCTGCATAATGTCTCTACCCGCCATGGTGATGGCTGGCTAGGTTGGGCATCACGCGGGCCATTTGATGCGATCATTGTGACAGCGGCTCCACCAGAAATTCCGCAGGCATTACTTGAGCAGTTAGATGACGGGGGAATATTGGTTCTTCCGGTCGGAGAGCTGGCTCAAACATTGAAATGTGTGCAGCGCCGCAACAATGAATTCCAGATTGAAACGGTGGAAGCCGTTCGCTTTGTCCCCTTGGTCAAAGGAGAGTTGGCTTGAACTCAATGTCCTTAATTCAGCCTTAAATCTTTCATCTCATTCGAGACGTGGTTATTTACGCGAAAGATCGATCAAAAAATCAGTAACATAAATCTTATGGTATGGCAGGCGTGGTATTGATAGCATGCGCGCTTCTGTATTTGATACATCGCTTATTATTGCTGTCATGGGGGAAGCATGAGCACGGGAAGCCCAATGATTACATTACGCCGAGTCGCGGCATGTACGGTTATGAGTTTATGGTTGGTGGGTTGTAGCAATGAGAATACAACATCTGCGCCAATCAGCAGTGTCGGTGGTGATCGTTCAGGTACCATGCTAAGTGGCTCTGACACCAACAGTTCGGGTGAACGCATTGTTTATAACCGTAGCTATGGCACTATCCCCAAAGGAAGTTACAGCGGTGATACTTATACCGTTAAGCGTGGAGACACGCTGTTTTATATCGCCTGGATAACGGGGAATGACTTCCGTGATCTGGCCGCAAAAAATAATATTGCTGAGCCATATAGCTTAAATGTAGGGCAATCCATTCAGTTAGGTAATGGTTCTGGCGGTGGAATGTTAGCGGCGACTGATGCCACATCAGGCGGAATAGCAAAACCGCCGTCAAATATTCAGAACACAACTACAACGGTTGATTCTCAACCAACTAGCGCGTATTCTGAAAACTCGGGTAAACAGAATGTTGGTAAAATGTTACCAGCGTCAGGGGCCGTTGCCGCGACAACTGCACCTGTTACTGCACCAAGCAGTCCCATCAGTGATCCAACCAGCAATGGTGGTCCAGTCAGTAGCTGGAAATGGCCAACTGAAGGTAAAACGATCGATAGCTTCTCTGCTTCCGAAGGAGGCAACAAAGGGATTGATATCGCTGGTTCTCGTGGGCAACCGATCTTCGCTACAGCAAATGGGCGGGTTGTGTATGCTGGGAACGCACTGCGTGGTTACGGTAATCTAATCATCATCAAACACAATGATGATTACCTGAGCGCCTACGCTCACAACGATACAATGCTGGTCCGGGAACAAGAAGAAGTGAAGGCGGGTCAAAAAATAGCCACTATGGGTAGCACCGGAACCAGTTCAGTAAGATTGCATTTTGAAATTCGTTACAAGGGGAAATCCGTAAACCCGCTGCGTTACCTTCCGCAGCGATAGATTGGGCAGAATACGCTGTATTCTGCTCGCCGGATTCACGGGTAGGAGCAGCATATGAGCCAAAATACGCTGAAAGTTAACGAGTTGCAGGAAGATGCTGATTTTGATGAAAACAGTACGGAAACTGAAATTTTCGATGAAAAAGCATTAGTAGAAGATGAACCTACTGAAAGCGAGTTAGCGGAAGATGAGCTGTTGGCGCAAGGCGTTACCCAGCGTGTGCTGGATGCGACACAGCTCTACCTTGGTGAGATTGGTTATTCACCACTGCTGACCGCAGAAGAGGAGGTTTATTTCGCCCGGCGTGCATTGCGCGGAGATGTGCCTTCACGTCGGCGTATGATTGAAAGTAACTTGCGGTTGGTGGTGAAGATCGCCCGTCGTTACAGCAATCGCGGCTTAGCGCTGCTGGATCTGATTGAAGAGGGTAACCTCGGCCTGATCCGTGCGGTGGAAAAGTTTGATCCTGAACGCGGTTTTCGTTTCTCCACTTATGCCACATGGTGGATTCGTCAAACGATTGAACGGGCGATTATGAACCAAACCCGAACCATACGTTTGCCTATCCATATCGTTAAAGAATTAAACGTTTATTTGCGTACCGCCCGAGAGCTTTCTCATAAATTGGATCATGAACCCAGCGCTGAAGAGATTGCCGAGCAACTCGACAAGCCGGTCGATGACGTGAGCCGTATGTTACGCCTCAATGAACGTATCACTTCGGTTGATACACCTTTAGGCGGCGACTCAGAGAAAGCCTTGTTGGATATTCTGTCTGACGAGAATGAAAACGGTCCGGAAGATACAACGCAAGATGATGATATGAAACAAAGTATCGTCAAATGGCTGTTTGAATTGAATGCAAAACAGCGCGAAGTATTGGCCCGTCGTTTTGGTCTGTTAGGATACGAAGCAGCAACGTTAGAAGACGTTGGCCGTGAGATTGGTTTGACACGCGAACGTGTCCGCCAGATTCAGGTTGAAGGCTTACGCCGTCTGCGGGAAATTCTGCAAACTCAAGGTTTAAGTATTGAGGCATTGTTCCGCGAATAAAAATACCCGTCATAGTTTGTATTTAGGGTATAGAGCGCGAGTCCGACAAAACACAAAAACGGTGAACTGATGTTCACCGTTTTTTTATGGGCGTTATACCATTTTTTTCAGGCGGTAAATCCACTCCAGCGCCTGACGAGGCGACAGCGAATCGGGATCTAGCGCTTCCAAGGCTTCAACGGCAGGTGGCGTCTCTTCATTGAGCAGCGTCAGCTGCGAACCATCAATGTTACTTGCCGCGGCATTATTGGAGAGTGACTCCAGCTCTTTCAATTTCTGCCGCGCCCGCTTGATCACCTCTCGCGGCACACCGGCCAGTGCGGCAACCGCCAAACCATAACTTTTACTGGCTGCGCCATCTTGTACGCTATGCATAAAGGCGATAGTTTCCCCATGCTCAAGCGCATCAAGGTGTACGTTCACCACCCCTTCCATTTTTTCCGGCAGGGTTGTCAGTTCAAAGTAATGGGTGGCAAACAACGTCATTGCTTTAATGCGGCTAGCCAGATTTTCAGCGCAAGCCCAGGCCAGTGATAAGCCATCATAAGTTGATGTGCCGCGACCAATTTCATCCATCAACACCAAACTTTGCTCTGTGGCGTTATGCAGGATATTGGCGGTTTCCGTCATTTCCACCATGAAGGTAGAGCGGCCTGATGCCAGGTCGTCCGCCGCGCCAACACGGGTAAATATGCGATCAATCGGGCCGATAGTGGCCTGATCCGCAGGCACATAACTCCCCATGTGGGCCAGCAGCACAATCAGTGCTGTTTGGCGCATATAGGTGCTTTTACCCCCCATGTTTGGACCCGTAATGATCAACATCCGCCGTTGGGGGGAGAGGGTCAGCGGGTTAGAAATAAAGGGCTCGCTCAGCACTTGCTCAACCACCGGATGGCGACCACCGCTAATTTTGATCCCCGGTTTATCACTTAGGGTCGGGCAGCTGTAGTTGAGTGTCTCCGCTCTTTCCGCCAGATTCGACAGCACATCTAGCTCAGCTAGCGCATTGGCACTGGTTTGCAGTTCGGGCAGATGTGGCAACAGCAGATCGAAAATCTCTTCGTATAACCCTTTTTCAATCGCCAGCGCTTTGCCTTTCGAGGTCAGAACCTTGTCTTCATACTCTTTTAGCTCAGGAATAATGTAGCGCTCAGCATTCTTCAGCGTTTGTCGGCGGACATAATGAATCGGAACCAGATGGCTCTGACCGCGACTGACCTGAATGTAGTAGCCATGGACGCCATTGAAGCCCACTTTTAGTGTATCCAGACCTAACTTTTCACGTTCGCGAATTTCTAGTCGATCCAGATAGTCGGTCGCGCCATCGGCCAATGCTCGCCATTCATCCAGCTCGGCATTGTAGCCCGGTGCAATGACGCCACCATCGCGCACTAATACCGGTGGCGTTTCAACAATGGCCCGCTCCAGCAAGTCGAGTAACTCATCAAACTGGCCGACTTGCGATAGCAGGTGTTGCACATGAGGCACATTGACCGGTTGCAGTAAGCGATGGATCTCCGGCAATTGCTGAAAAGCATGACGCATACGGGCCAGATCTCTCGGGCGGGCGGTGCGCAGTGCCAGTCGCGCTAAAATACGTTCTAAATCACCCACTTGACGCAGCGGTGTTTGCAGCTCTGCCGTAATATCTTGCAGACCACCAATGGCTTGCTGACGATCCGTTAGTACCTTGATATCGCGCACGGGCATATGGAGCCAGCGTTTCAGCATCCGGCTCCCCATGGCGGTCACACTGCAATCAAGAATGGCAGCCAGCGTATTCTCGGTCCCACCGGATAAATTAAGGGTCAATTCGAGGTTACGACGGGTGGCGGCATCCATCACAATGCCATCTTGCTGGCGTTCCATAGTTAAACCACGGATATGGGGCAAGGAGGTGCGCTGGGTATCTTTGACATATTGCAGCAAGCAGCCTGCGGCACGTAATGCCTGATGGGCTTGCTCAACACCAAAACCGATTAAATCGCGTGTGCCGAATTGTAGATTAAGCTGCTGTTTGGCAGTTTCCAGCTCAAACTCCCACAATGGGCGGCGGCGTAAGCCATGTCGGTGCTCAATCAGCGACATCTGCTCGAAATTTTCAGGGTATAAAAGCTCGGCGGGATTGGTGCGTTGCAGTTCGGCGGCCATGGTTTCAATATCGGCCGGTTCTGCCACCCGAAAACGGCCTGAACTGATATCCAAGGTCGCATAGCCAAATCCACGTGCATCCTGCCAAATAGCGGCCAGCAGATTATCCTGCCGCTCTTGGAGTAAAGCCTCATCACTGACCGTTCCCGGCGTCACGATCCGCACGACTTTGCGCTCAACCGGCCCTTTACTGGTCGCCGGATCACCGATTTGCTCACAGATTGCCGCTGACTCACCTAACTGGACCAGTTTCGCCAGATAGGGCTCAATCGAATGATAGGGGACACCGGCCATGGGAATTGGCTCACCGGCGGAAGCGCCTCGCTTGGTCAGTGAGATATCCAGCAACTGTGAGGCGCGCTTCGCATCACTGTAAAACAGCTCATAAAAATCCCCCATCCGGTAGAACAGCAGTATGTCAGGATGCTGGGCTTTAAGCCGAAGGTACTGCTGCATCATGGGGGTATGGGAATCTAAATTTACATTGTCAGTCATAGACTTAATCTTTTTATTCCATTGAATTTAAAGTAAATTGTGATTTTCGTTGTGCTCGTTAGGTATCACTTGTCATCCAAAGTCACTGAGATGATGGGGTCGACAGACAAGAATAAGGCTGCTATCGGTGAAAATCGAGGCTTACGTGTTAATTGTGGTCTACGGGTATCAAGACCTTTTTCTATCGCTATACTAGCCCAGTGAGCAATAAGCTGTCACAGGTAAAGATGGGAAACCGCCGGCAAACTTCACTTGCTGAAGGTATCGGTGCGTAGAAAATCAACCTTAGCGACTATTGTCGAGAGTTCGGCCATGAGTCGCTAAACACAAAGTCACTCGAGAGAATAAGCAAACCGCACGACCCTTGATAACAGGGCCGCACTGATTTGTTGGGAGGCTTACTTGAAGGCGGGGTTGCCGGGGAATAACGCTTTCGCTGTCTGGTGCAGCTGATTGGCTTGAGCAACATTGTTCTGATACTGGTTAATCATGATGAGACTTTGATAAACATTCGGATCATTGTGCAATTGAATGTACTGCTCTGCCCATGCACTAAACTGTGTCAGTAGCGCCGGATCTTGGCGCTGGTTAAATTGCAGTAACAGATTGATATGGCGGATGTATTCATACCTTTCCCACTGGATGTAGGGATTCGTCAGCTTATCTAATGGCCGCATGTCAACTAACCCGCCTCTTTCGGCCAGTGTCAGCACTCGGCCAGTATTGAAGCCCGTCACCATAAATAGTAGCGTACATAATGCCGATAAAATGACGGCATAGTGCATTCCGCGTTGCCATAGCGTGGGTGCCGTGGTTTCTGCCACCAGCATGTTTTCCGGAATCATCAATCGGCCAAGCAGGATAAGCACCAGCCAGTGGGCGGCAGATTGATAAAGTGGTAACTCCGTCATCAGATGTAAAGCGATTGGCAAGGTGAGTACCCACAGAGGGAACACTGTTTTTGGCTGTCTCAGCAGCGGTTTTACATACCCGATAGCGAGTAGCAGCATTCCAATCAGTGCCACTATGCCACCTTCAGCCCAACCATACAGCACTTCATTATGAGGGTGAGAAGGAAAAATAAAGTTATTCGGGACTTGTCCAGCTTGGGATAACGCTTGAGCAAACGCAGCCTCAAAGCTGCCGTAACCCCAGCCTAACCACGGGTGCTGCTGTATCATGTGCCAGGTATATTTGAGGATGAGTCCGCGATCTCGATTACTGGTTTCCTTGGCGAGCAGCAAACTCTCACTCAATTGGCCCAATAGATAAAGAGCGGCCAGTAAGCTTATCAGGCTACATAACCATAACCAGGCGATCTGCCGCTGACGCCAGTAATAGAGCGAAAACAAGAGCAAGGTTGATATCCCACCGACCCAGCCGATCCGCGATTGCAGTAACATCAATAAGCCGGGGAAAATAAGCAGTGTCAGTGTGCTGATACCGCGCACGGCACGGCTACCCGAAACCATAAACAGATAGACGGCGATGGCATATCCCGTTGCCAGATAACTGGCCAGCACGTTAGTTTGCTGAAAGATGCCATAAGGGCGCTGCGTAATATCGAACTCCATCCAATTATCGGATGTAAAAACAAATAGTTGCAGTAGAGCCAGTATGGCCTGCCCCCAAGCGGACAACAGGATGAGTATCAACCACAGTTGTCGCGTATCCGCGCTCAGCCTCAGACGAAATAACCCAAATAGCACTGTTATCCCGCCCCACAAGCCCAAAATGCGGGGTAACCAAGCCCCGACGTGCTGCAAGGAGGCGGGGAATAAGCTAGGAATACTCATCATTAGTGCACCTGATAGCAGCCACAGACAACCCAGAGAGTTCAGGGTATGGCGCGCTTCATGACGTGGCCAATAGAGTGCGATGGTTAATAGCGCCATCATGACCCAGATGACTATGTTGGTGGGAAGATGGAGTCCGGCACCGCCTCCATTGATTTCATAGCGCATCATGGCAATGAATGTTATGGCGATGACCGCCACCACAATAAGGTTAATCCCTTGCACTGAGAGGGTGGGTTTCATGGGTGTAGGTGAGTTAAATTTCATTATCTATCAATAGGTTGATTTGATATTGAATAAAACATTAAGGATAATGTATTAATGCCTTATCAGTGCACTCTGACTGGCCGCTCAACGGCGACAACAGCGCTATTTCTCTGCCGGTTGAGCAATAAACCAGCGCAATGAATTCAGCACTTTAGTTTCTGACATCTTGGCTCTGTTCTCATCAACCAACTTCATTAATACCAGTCTTGCGGTATAAATATCTAATTGTGCTTTATCAGCCAACTCCCTAGTTTTTGGCCAACGGTCTACGGGCGGTATCGCTTCACTAAATTGCTCTTGTAAGCTATTACAAGTTTCTTCCAATATGCCCATGACTTCTTCTTTACGTTGATTCTTAGGTTTCATTGATTTTTCCTCATGCAATATCTTTATTAAGAATGTCGTGTTTTTTATTTCTTACATTCTCTATTCATTATTTATATTTCCCACATAGTTGTAAGTATCTTCCTACAAATTTAAAGGATACTTCCCACAACCAGTAAGGTCGCATCTTATTTATTTTATATTGTTTTTGTAATTCTTATTTTATCGCCATAAATCGACCCTCTGGAATTAACAATTAAGCCTGGTTTTAATACCAAGTAAATACCATTCTCAAATCCATCAATAAATAAATGGTCTTTATTTTTAATTGAAGCTAAGTTTTTGATTTTTTTATTTTTATTCATATATTTCAATGGGTTGTTTTGATTTTTGTGTGTAAAAATACGTTTATCTATGCGTGTTTTTAAATGTTATTAATGTTTTGTTTTTTTGTGGTTAAGTTTTTTCTGCTTTTGGAATTAGGGTCTTGAGGATTTAATGTCGATTATAATTTGACTTATGGAATAAGCAATCGTTAATTTTGGAAAAATGACTTTTAGCGATCAAATGTGTCGACATGTGATTTTTGGTAGTGGTAAGTATCGAAGGTGTGGTGTTTATCGATCAATCTTATCGAGATTAATTGGTAAGTGTAATTAATTAAGGTAAACACTCTGAATTTTGATTTTTTGAATTAATTACCTATGAAGTTAACATCTATATTTGTATTATCTGCGTCGAACAAAAAGGTCTTAAGCGTTATTTAAAGGTTTTTTTAAAATGCAGGTGTTTTGCAATGCTTGCATGTTGAATCTATAGCTCTCTGTAGTATGCGACTTATTTCCTCGTATTTTAACGACAATAAATTGCTTGAGTTCTTATTTTTCAACTACTTCGATGCGATATTTGCCTTGATTCTATAAAGGTAAGTCAGCTAGTTAAACTTTAATTGTGTATAAAGGAATTACGTAATGAAACTGAATAAAACGATCTTGGCAGCAGCTCTGGTATTAGGTTTTGCATCTGTAGCTAACGCAGCAGACCAAGGTCAAGGTACTGTGACTTTCAATGGTTCTATCATTGATGCGCCATGCTCAATCGCAGCAGGTTCTGATTCTCAGACTGTTGAAATGGGTCAGATCTCTAACGTAGCTCTGCAGAATGGTGGCCGTTCTTCTTCCCATGATTTCGACATCAAATTGGAAAACTGCGACACCACCACTCTGAAAACTGTAACCACTACTTTTAGCGGTGCAGAATCAGCTGCAGTCCCTGGCCTGTTGGGTATCGTTGGTCTGGCTCAAGGCGCTGGTATTGCTATCGTTGATGGTTCTGGTTCTGTTGTAACTCTGGGCGATGCAACTGCTGAACAGACTCTGATCACCGGTAACAACACTTTGGCTTTCTCTGCTTACCTGCAGGGCAGCACTGCTTCTGACGCTATCAAACCAGGTAGCTTCTCAAGCGTAGCTAACTTCATGCTGGCTTACCAATAAGCACCCCATTTTTAATTGGACATGCGGATTTATCCGCATGTCTTTTTATCTTGAGAAAGATACGTGTTGGATGAGCTAGGTGATTTATGTCCAGGTCATTTTTTTTGATAGTGCCTCCTTCCTTGCTAATGGCGTCATTAATTAGTTTTTCTGCAATGGCTGATCCCATGAAGACAGACTTGGGCCACGTGAGTATGGAAGGAAGTATTACTGATACGTCTTGCGCGATAGACCCAGGAAGTTTAGAGCAGACCATCGACATGGCGATTATGCCCATCGGTCAATTGGTCGAGAACGGCGTGGGGAATGAGCACCCGTTTGCGATTCGCCTACTGGATTGCACGATAGTTCATGCGGACCCCGATAAATCTAACCGACAGCATTTTACTGTGTCATTTGATGGTGCCGCGGATGGCAATAATTTCGCGGTTTACGGTGAAGCCGAAGGCGTCGCAATGCAAATCATTGATGATAAGGGCAATGCTTCTGCTCCAGGTGTGCCGTCACCGGAAATTAATATTATCCCTACTGATGATATGAGACTCAATTATGCCCTGCGGTTAGTGGGCAATGGCAAGATGCTGCGTGCTGGAAACTATTACTCCAGTGTTCGTTTCAAATTGGATTATTACTGATTTCAATGAGTAAGGTGACATATCCCATGGTATCCGCTCGTTCCATCACTCACGGTATTGCCCGTAGCGGTTTATTACGCATTTTGATTGCAGTTGCGTTAAGTGGCAATGCCTATGGCGTGTCAGCCAGCGATGATATTCAGTTTAATACCGATGTGTTGGATACCACGGATCGCGCCAATATCGATCTGAGCCAATTCTCCCAACGTGGCTATATTATGCCTGGGAGTTATAACTTATTGGTTCATATGAATAAGCAGGAGCTCAACGAACAACCTGTGGTGTTCTACGCCTCTGAGAAAGATCCAAAAAATAGTGAGGCGTGTTTATCACCCAAGTTGGTTGAGTTGCTGGCGTTGAAAGAAGATAGCCTGCACAAGCTGACTTGGTGGCGTAATGGTGAATGTCTGGATATCAGCAGCTTGCCCGGCTTGACTGTGCAAGGCGATCTGGCGACCTCATCACTCTACCTGAGTGTGCCGCAAGCTTGGTTGGAATACAGCGAACCCGATTGGGATCCGCCTTCTCGTTGGGAAGAGGGGCTTCCTGGGGTGCTTTTCGACTATAACCTGTTGGGGCAATTGAACCGCCAGCAGACGAATAACACCAATAACAACAGTCTGAGCGGTAACGGTACCACTGGGGCCAACATCGGTGCCTGGCGATTCCGTGCTGATTGGCAGACACGTATTGATCAGGCCTCCGGCGAGTCCACAGAACGTCAATGGGATTGGAGCCGTTATTACGCCTACCGTGCGATACCGAGTTTGGGTGCCAAGCTGACGTTGGGTGAGGATTTTCTGAACTCAGCGATTTTTGACAGTTTCCGCTTTAGCGGTGCCAGTTTGGTTACTGATGACAACATGTTACCGCCGAATCTACGTGGTTATGCACCTGAGATTATGGGTGTTGCCCGTACCAATGCGCGGGTCATTGTCAGTCAGCAAGGACGTGTACTGAGTGAAACGCTGGTCGCTGCGGGCCCATTCCGTATTCAGAACCTGAACAGTTTTGTTTCAGGGGCGCTGGATGTGCGGGTGGAAGAGCTTGATGGCCAAGTCCAGCAATTCCAGGTCAATACCGCCAGCATTCCTTACCTGACTCGCCCCGGCATGGTGCGTTATCGCGTCGCTGCCGGTAAGCCCTCGAGTATGGGGCATCGGGCTGAAGGGCCAGCATTTGCCACCGGGGAATTCTCTTGGGGCGTCAATAACGGTTGGTCACTGTTCGGTGGTGGGATCAGCGGTGAAAACGAGTATCAAGCCGCATCTATGGGGGTGGGGCGTGATCTGATGGAGTTTGGTGCCGTGTCGGTTGATATGACTCAATCCTGGGCCAACTTGCCGGAGAAAGGCACCTTGAGTGGTGGCTCTTACCGAGTCAACTACTCGAAAAACTTCCAAGAAACCGGCAGCCAAGTGACCTTTGCTGGCTACCGTTTCTCTGAACGTAACTTTATGAGCATGACCGAGTATCTTGATGCGCGTTATCGCGGCGACAGAGTGGGTGGTAACAAAGAGATGTATACCATCAGCTTCAACCAGCAATTCCGCGATTTGGGGCTGAGTGCTTATCTGAACTATAGCCATCAGACCTATTGGGACCGTTCGGCGAATGACCGCTATAACCTGTCATTGGCTCGCTATTTTGACGTGGGTAAATTCAAGAACGTCAGTCTGTCTCTGTCTGCTTTCCGTAACCGGTATAACGACAGCAATGATGACGGCATGTACTTGTCCTTATCCATGCCGTTCGGTAATAACGCGACCTTGAGCTATAGCGCGTCGGTCAGTAGTGGTGAAAATACGCACCGAGTCGGATACGCCAATCGTCCAGATGCCCACAATAACTACCAGATTAATACCGGCGTAGCACGTAGCGGCGCATTGGTGAGTGGTAACTATAACCACATTGGCAATAGCGCGGATATTAGCGCCAACGCCAGCTACCAGGAAGGGCAGTACTCTTCCGTCGGTTTAGGCATTCAGGGTGGCGCGACCGTCACAGCTGAAGGTGCGGCACTGCATCGGGCAAATGTGATGGGCGGCACGCGATTGTTACTGGATACCCAAGGTGTAGCAGATGTTCCGGTTCAGGGCTATGGCTCAACCGTACGTACCAACCGTTTTGGTAAAGCCATCGTCAGCGATGTGAACAGCTATCACCGTAACCGAGCAAGTATCGATATCGATAACTTGGCGGATGACGTAGAAGCCAGAGGCACGGTTGCGCAAGTTACGCTGACTGAAGGTGCAATCGGTTATCGCCGCTTTAATGTGATTTCTGGTGAGAAAGCCTTGGCCATGCTGCGTATGGCTGATGGTTCGGCACCGCCATTCGGCGCCACTGTTTTAAATGAAAAGCAGCAAGAAACCGGCATTGTGAATGACGATGGTTCTACTTATCTCAGTGGGATCAAAGCCGGTGAAACCATGTCAGTACACTGGAATGGGGCGGCGCAATGTAGCGTGACGCTTCCGAAGACACTCACTCCAGCACTACTGGCGAATCTACTGTTGCCTTGTCAGCCGATAACGGAAGGGGATAAACCCCCGGTATCACAGTAGAAAGGTTTAGCAATGGACCTGCGGATAACAGCCCGTTTAGAGAATAGAAAACGATCGGCGCCACTAGGTTCTGACATGATTAATTCGAAGGAAAAGGTAATGAAATTGAATAACAAACTGCGCATCGCCACCATTTTGGTGACGGCATTGATGGCCCAGCAGGCGACAGCAGCGATTGCACTGGACAGAACCCGGGTGATCCTCAATGGCGGCGATAAGTCGATCAGTCTGAACATCAGCAACCAGAATAAGCAGTTGCCTTATCTGGCGCAGGGATGGATTGAAGATGAGCAGGGGAACAAGATTAACTCTCCGCTGACAGTGGTTCCGCCAGTGCAACGCGTAGAGCCGGGTGCGCTCAGCCAGTTAAAAATCCAGACGTTGCCTGCGGTGAGCCAGTTAGCTCAAGACCGTGAAACGCTGTACTACTTTAACCTGCGTGAAATTCCACCACGTTCGGAAAAAGCCAATACCTTGCAGATTGCGCTGCAAACCCGCATCAAGCTTTTTTACCGCCCAGCCAGCATCGTGCCACAAAAGGCCGATATGGCGACACCTTGGCAAGAAAAAGTTCAGCTGACTCGTCAGGGCGATCGTTATCAGGTTAATAACCCGACGCCGTATTACATCACGCTGGTCGATGCCAGTGAGAGCAAAAACGGCAAAACGGTTACGGGTTTCAAGCCACTGATGATCGCACCAAAATCACAGGGCATGTTAGATGTCAGCGCTGGCGCATTGGGCAGCAAACCGGTACTGACTTACGTCAATGACTTTGGTGGCCGACCAAAAATGATCTTTGGTTGTACAGGCAGCACCTGCTCAGTGGTTGAAAGCGTTAAATAACTGTTTATCTCGGTACGGCTTTAGCTGAGCAGATGAGACGACAGCGCGGATGTCAGACTGAACGATGAAAAAGGAATATGGGATGACTGTTATTTATAGCAGCTCGGTTTATAGCAGATCGGTTTGTAGCAGCATCGTTAACCGGTTTGTTCCGGTGGTCATGATGACCTTCATCGGGGCGACGACATTGTTGAGCAGCTCTGCATGGGCGCTGAATAAAGTTGCGGCGGTCAATATCACGGTCAGTATTTTTGCCGCACCGCCTTGTGTGATTAACAGCAATAGCACTATCAACGTCGATTTTGGTGATGACTTGCTGACTTCGCGTATCGACGGCGTTAATTACATGAAGCCGATCAGCTATAACTTGGACTGCACGACAGCAGCATCCAATACGCTAAAAATGAGTATTAAGGGTGATGGTGCCGCACTTGATGCCAGCTATTTGCAAACCAGTAACAACGGATTAGGGATCAAATTGATGCGCAGTGGGCAAGCATTACCGCTCAATAGCACCTTCAACTTTACCTATCCGACGATCCCAGTGTTGCAGGCGGTACCGATAAAACAGACAAGTGCTGCGCTAGCGACCGGTCTTTTTACTGCATCAGCCACCATGGTTGTGGAGTATCAATAATGAAAAACAGCGCATTGATATCGTGCTTTTCTGTTGCGGTGGTACTGGCACTGAGTAGTCCACTGGCGTATGCCGTGAATATGACGTTCTCGGGCACATTAATTAATCCCCCACCTTGCACCATCAGTGGTGGTAGCACCATCGATGTGGCTTTCGGGGAAAACCTGGGGGTGAATAAGATTAATGGCACCAATTATACCCAGAATGTGCCCTACACCGTCACCTGTGATACGACACCTACTGGCAGTTCGGAATTGGGTCTGACGATCATTAGCGGATCTGTAACCACATTTGATGCCGCAGCGATCCAAACCGATACCCAAGATCTGGGTATCAGAATACTGAAAAATGGCACGGCTTTTACACTGAATACACGTGTTCCGTATGACAAGAATAACCCGCCGGTGCTTCAGGCCGTACCGGTTCAAGCACCGGGTGCGACATTAACTGAAGGGGCTTTTTCAGCCACCGCCACATTATTAGTGGATTATCAATAGGATCACATGATGGCTAATTTTAATCTGTTGATGCGCCCTGAACGAATGATATTTAGCATGCTGATGCTGAATATTGTTTGGGCGATGCCAACATGGGCCGCTGATAATATGCGTTTTCACGGTGCATTAGTCGCGGAGCCTTGCACAATACGTCCCGGTGACGAAGCCATTGCTTTGAATTTTGGCACGGTGGTCGATAAATACCTCTATTCGAATCAACGTACTGTAGGTAAGCAATTTCAAATTCATCTGGTCGATTGTGATATCAGTTTGGGTAATACCGCCAAGATTATGTTTACCGGAAATAAAAATCTTAAATTACCGGGATTATTATCGGTTACTGATGCTGATATGGGCATCGGTATAGGTATCGAGACCTTGGCAGGTAGACCCTTACCGCTGGACCAAGCCAGTGAAGATATTTCGCTGAACGCAGATAGTAATATTATTACCTTGAAAGCTTATGTTCAGGGTGAGCCCGATGCCATTACCCAACGCACCATTAAGCGCGGTGAGTTTAATGCAGTAGCAACTTTTAGCTTGCAATACTATTGAGCGGTGAGTCTCCCCGCCTGATTTTATTTTAATGCCAAGATGTCGTCGCTGAAATTTATTATCAACAGCACAAATGCTGATAGGACAATGGAACTTAAACAAATGGAACAGCCTAATATGCGATTTAAAAATGGATATTGCTGGCTAATAGCTTGCGTGCTGTTCTTATTGCCGCTCTATAGCCAAGCCAGTGCCTGGGTTTCGACACAAACGCGGATTGACGGGCATTATAACGGTACATATTCTTGGCCGAGTGAAGAACTTGATGAAGTACTTTGCACTTCCTTATCATGTTCAGTGGCGATATGCCATTACTCAAGTACTCCGTCGGAGCAATGCCTTAACCCTAGTTCGGCGTCGACACGCGTCATTGTTAGCCAGGGCGCGACGGCGAAAATGATGAGACAAAAATTTGTTGATCAGAATGGTGTTGCAGGTAATTGGAGTACGAAAACAGTGGTGTTGAGCTCCATTAATACCTGTTTTGGTATCTTATATTGGCAAGGATCTGGTGATTCTAACTTTACCAGTCGTTTGATTCCTGGCTCTTATTGCGGTGCGGTTCCTCCTACCCCAGAAACCTGTGAAGTCACCGGTGATGTCTATATCAACCATGGTTCGCTTAGTCAGCAATCTGTTGATGGTGCAACAAAAACTGAACCTTTGATCATCAACTGCACCGCCACAACATCAGTGGTATTGACACTCGTGGGTGGCCAAAACATCAGCCTTGGGCAAAATGGGAACCTAAAGTCGACATTGAAGGTATCAGGGCAAGATCTTTCCAATAGTGTCACGGTCGTCGCAGGGGTGGGGAATACCTCTTTCCCGATTGAATCAACCCTTCATGCGCCCGCATTACCTGACGCGGGCACATTTAGCGGTAGTGGAGTTGTGATTATGTCATACCTCTAAATAGAGAATGATATGCACTCTTAATCTGAGTGCATGATTATTATGAAGATAAAATAGTGTATTCAAATATGCTATTTTAATTTTCATAAAGTGAGGTGTTAGACTGTTATTTTAATATAGCAGCGAACCCTTGCGGCATTTATTTATCTATTTTTTAGAATAAATAAATGTTATTTTTAAGTTGTAATTCATTGCGTTAATAGAGTATAAATTCACTGTGTTTTAGTGGTTGGTTATTAAGATTTATATCTATAGCTAAAAACGCATACTTCAATGGGCTATTAAATAATAGGCTGTAATTTTTTATTTTTTCTTTAAGGAAAAACTCATGAAAAAAATGAACCTGGCTGATGCCAATACAATCGTTGGCGGTACTGGTATTACTTGTAAAGATACTTTCCAGCTGCAAGCTAATGGCACAACTGCAACTTGTATGGCAACGACTACTTGTACTGATAAACACGGTAAAGTGACTAGCACGACTTCTAAACCAGCTGATTTCTCTAACTGCATGTAATATGTAGTTTTAAGTGTTTGTTGATGTCTAACAATACTTAATGATTACCCAGGCAAGTGCGGGGGAATAACTGTACTTGCCTGATTTATTTTTATTAATGCGAAACTAATTTTCAGATTCAAGAAATTTCGTATTAATTGAATATTAAGTGGTGCGATTTTAAGCCGACATAAATGTGATTTTACACTTGTTTATGTCTTTACCTGAACCTTGAATGTGAATACACCTTTATGTCTATCAAAAACGATATCTCGATAAAAAACAGTATATTTAGAAATAAGGGCTTTTTTATCGGTTACACACTGTTGGTTATCCTTATTTCTTCATTGATAACAACAGCCTATTTCCACTATTTCGTGCTGAATCAAAATACACAGGAAACGCTGATATCAGTTAGCGACAGTGAAATTGCCAACAGCCCGATCAAAGACGATAAAACGATTATCGAATTCTTCTCTTATGGCTGCCATTACTGCGCCATCAACGAAGAGAACGTCGCCCAATTAGAAAAGCGCATGCCAGAGGGCAGCCGCTTTATCCGCCTACATATCAGCAGTGACAAAACTGCTGGTCTGGTGCGTTTCGCACCGATGTTCGCCACCTTATCCGTGATGGGCATTGAATCGCAGCACCGCCAAAGTGCCTATAAAGCGGTACTCGAAGATAACATCGATTTGAGCGATAACAGCCAACTCGAAAACTGGTTAAAAGCCAATGGCATCGATGTCGCCCAATATCAGCAAGCTAGCCAGTCTGAGGAAGCTAAAGCGCTACTCGCCTACATGAAGGCTGTGACGGCACATTACAACATTGACGCCACCCCATCCTTTGTCGTCGGTAAGAAATGGATAGCCTTGCAGGATCGTGAATTCCCGGCGTTCTCGGATCAGCTCTTGTCATTACTTGAGCACGATAAGGCGCTGGATAAATAATGAGACTGCTAGCCGTATGGGGTTATTTTGCCTGGAGAAACCAGTTGGATAAGCTGGCTTTCCGTGGGCAAGCATTCACCCGCTGGCAGGCCCAACTGGCTGTCTGGTTGTTACGGCACGGTGATTATCGCTTTCTACTGATGCTCGGTGCTTTGCACCGGGCTTTCGGTTTGGCGTCGCGGCGACAGAAGAATCTGGCACGGGTGGCAGCCGCCAATAGCCAGTGTTTATTGGTGGGTCAGAAAAGCCCGTCAGCGCAGAATTTTATTCGCACGGCACAGCGGCGTCAGGTGTTGGAGTTGGCAGCAACTTACGGCCAGAATCGGCGGATTTTAGCGCAGTTGGCCGCCTGTACTCAGCAGTTGGACAGCCATGTTAGCGCACTGCACCAAGCCGGTTCTCCGGTTGTTTTGGCACCACTGCACATGGTTTCAGATGTGCTTGCTGGCATGGTGGGCGCAGGAGCTTATCCGGGGCAGGCGACAGTGGTGGTCTCGGCCAGCGCTGAAGCTTATGAAGAGCGGGCGCGGCAAATGGGCGGGGTGAATATCTCTTATTGCTCCATTCATGCTGATAGCCGTGCGATTGCCGGTAACCTGATGGATGCCATTATGGAAGCGGCAGAGCATAAGCGAAATATCATGGTTTTTCCGGACATTACGCCTGATTACACCGTCAATAACCAGATAGCAGAAACGGCCAAAATGCCCTGCCAGCTGTTTAACCGCCCCGCCAATTTGCACAGCGGCATTATTCGCATTGCCCGCGCCCTGTCGGCGCAGGTGGTTTTTTATTACCTTTATTACGACAAAGGGATAAAAATCCATATTTACCCTGCACTTAGTGCACGGGAAGTCAAAAAGAAATTACCTGAATTGATCGAAACGTCAATGACGCAGCATCCGCAAGATTGGCTGTTATGGCACTCACATTCGTTATTTTTTATTAACGAATAAATGTCACTTATAAAGAATAGTAGAAAATGGAAAAGATAATCCCGACGCAAGTTTTTCAAAGCGAAACCAATGAATGCGGCTTGGCCTGTATCTCGATGCTGGCACAGACGCAAGGCATCAACGCACCCTTGGAAAGCTTGCGGGAGCGCTATCCTGCCTCACAACATGGCACCTCACTGGCCACGCTGTGCACTATTTTGTCTGAGTTGGCGATACCGGCTTATCCGGTGGTGTTTGAGCATCAAGAGCTGTCAGCTATTCCGTTGCCAGCCATCTTGCATTACGGTGCCAGCCATTATGTGCTGCTCGCTTACCGTAAAGGTAACTATGTCTGCGTGATGAACCCAGCTATCGGACAGCAGCTATTGCCGATGGATGCCCTAAAAGCAGAGATCAGCGGTTATGCGCTGGTGCTGGACCCCGAAACCCCAGCCGATCCTGAAGCCGTGAAGAAGATGGAACAGAGTAAGCGACTCAGCGCGCTCGACTGCATGAGCCTGAAAGAGACCGCGAATGTTCGGGGGATCTACTGGCTAATGACGCTGGCGTTCTTGATCTCTCTGACGCTATTTATCATGCCGACCATGGTCAGCAGCGCGATCAATGATGTGTTCTCTTCTGCGGGCGACAAAGACTTCCCCTACTTCTATTTTCTGCTGGCCTTTGTGGTCTCCACCTCACTCGCTTTCTGTGTGCGGTACATCACCGAGCGCTACATCAAGCAATTTGTGGTGCTCAATAGCGTCGCCGGTTTTTCCCGTCTGCTTAGCCATTCGCTCAACTTTTTTGATAAGCGCGCACCGGGCGATATCTTCAGCCGCTTCTCGAACTGGCAAATGGCCGCCACCCAAAAAATTGAGCTGGATAATGGCCTGCGCACCGACTGGATCATCGGCGCTATTGCGCTCGCAGTGATGTGCTATATGAGCCCATTACTGGCGATGGTATCAGCGGTTGGCGTGATGTTGATGGGACTGATCAGTATTTGGGCCATCTACCGTGACCGCTATTACACCCAGCAGTTACAGGTCAAAGGCGCTGAGCAAAGTGATTTCATTCTGGAAACCATTCAGGGCTTCTCTACCATTAAATCTGCCGGTTTAGCCAGCCAACGCCAAGGGGTATTTGCTGGTCTGGCGCTGTCGCTGTTCAGCGCGTTACAGAAGAAAAAAATATACGATCAGGTCAAAAATAGCCTCTATCAGCTGATCGGCAGCCTGGAAATGGTGTTCTTTATGCTGCTGGCTTTGCCAATGTTGAAGCAGGGAACACTGAGTCTGGGCGAGTTTTTCGCCTACAGTTTTGTGCGCGAAATTTTCACCTCGTACATCACCAAGATTTTCTATGCGATTTTGCAGAAAAACCAACTACATGTGATTGATATCCGCGCCCGTGACCTGTTCCCGGCAGGGCAGCCAACGTCGCCTGAAAGTCGCTCGTCGATTCCTCCAGCGATCCCGGCGTTTACCCGCCAGTTGGATTACCAGAAGATCCGTTTTGCCTACGACGCCAGCCAGCCAGTATTGCGCGATTTGTCACTGTCACTGACCCGTGGGCAGAGTGTGGCGATCATCGGTGAATCCGGTGCTGGGAAAAGTACCCTACTGAAAGTGATGGCAGGATTGATGCCGCCACAGCAAGGGCAGGTGTTGGTCGATGGCGAACCGGTTGATTTTCAGCAGGCCCACGCGCTGTTCTTCCTGCAAAGTCAGGAGGACATCCTGTTCAACGCCTCGGTATTGCACAATATCACCCTGTTTGATGGGCATCTGGATGCGGATAAACGCCAGCGTATTGAGCGCTCACTACAAGGGCTGCAATTAACGGCGGTCATCGATAAATTGCCGGGTGGCCTCAACGCTCTGGTGCGTGAAAGTCACGCCGCGCTCTCTTTAGGGCAACGCCAACGCTTATTACTGGCCCGTGCGATGTACAGCAATTGTCCGGTTTTGGTTTTGGATGAACCCACCGCCAATCTGGATGAAGAGACCGCCCATCAAGTGATGAAGACCCTATTGGCTCATTGCCGCGAACACCAGAAAACGCTGATCACCGTGACCCACAGTGACCGTGTGCTGCCGATGTTTGATCGGGTTTTCCGCTTGAACGACGGCCAACTGGTGCGTTTCTCTCAATCCGTGACCTCAAGCCACCTCACGCCAGCGGCGGTTAACTGATGCGTATCAATATGACAAGTAAAACACGGCGCTTAGCGCTGATCCTGCTGATTGCCCTGTTGTTGGTGATTGGCGGTGGGGTGGCGCTATGGCTATCGGATAGTCAGCAGGCTGTCCCCCCTTTAACTGAAACCATTGGTCGCGGTGATATTGAACGAAATGTCATGGCAACCGGCAGCTTAAAACCCTCATTGCAAGTCAATGTCGGTGCGCAGGTTAACGGGCAGCTCACCAAACTTTATGTCAAGCAGGGCGACCGCGTGACCCGAGGCCAATTGCTGGCTGAAATCGACCCCACACTACAGCAGAACGAATTACGTAAAACCGGGGCTGAATTAGAGAGTGCGCAGGCGCAGAAGCAGGCCGCGCAGGCACTGTTACGCCAATATTTACTGGAGCTTCGCCGCCAGCAGACCTTGATAAAAGATAATTCGGGCGTGAAAAGCGCGCTGGAAAAAGCACAAGCGCAATACGATAGCCAAGTGGCGCAGTTACGCGTTAATGAAGCCCTGATTGTGCAGAGCCAAATGGCGATGGAAACAGCCAAAGCCAATCTGGCCTTTACTCGCATCACGGCCCCCATTGATGGCGAAGTGCTGGGCATCGTCACCAAAGAGGGACAAACCATTGTCTCCTCACAAAGCGCACCCACAATTCTGGTACTGGCCAATGTCGATACCATGACGGTACACACGCGCATTTCCGAAACCGATATTCTCAAAGTCAGTGTCGGGCAGCCGTTATGGTTCTATGTGGTGGCGGATCCTGAGCGCCGTTACGAAAGCCAAATGGATGCCATTCAGGAAGCGTCTGCGGAGAGTTTACGGGAAGACAGCACTGGACCGCAGCCCAACCAACAGACCTCCGCCATCTATTACAACGGCATATTCACTATCGCTAACCGCGAGCGGCTATTGCGCACCTCGATGACGGCACAAGTGTTTATTATCACTGCGCAGGCGAAGAATGTACTGCGCGTGCCACTCTCTGCGCTGGGTGAACAGCAGCCGAATAAACGCTATCGGGTGCAAGTGGTCAACGGCAAACAGATCGCCACTCGCTGGGTATCCCTTGGCCTGCGTAATGCTCAATATGCCGAAGTGAAAGAGGGGCTGAATCAGGGTGATCAGGTGGTGCTAATGGGTGCGCCATCGGGAGCGACCCATGAGCCATAACCCTGCTCATGCTGACGCGGATCCGCTGATCCAGCTCAAAGGCATTTATCGCCATTTTGCTTCTGGTGCGCAGTCGGTGGCGGTGCTGAAGAACATCTCACTGTCGATTCACAGCGGCGAAATGGTGGCGATCATTGGTGCTTCCGGTTCGGGCAAATCGACGCTGATGAACATCATTGGTTGTTTGGATAAGCCGACGCAGGGCGAGATGTCGATTCATAACATTTCGACGCGCGAAGCCAGCAGCGAACAGTTGGCGCAATTAAGAAGCCAGTACATCGGTTTTATTTTTCAGCGCTACCACCTGATGCCCTACTTAACCGCCACCGAAAACGTGGTTATTCCGGCACTCTATACCGCGATGACCGCCGCCGAGCGTCAGGAACGTGCAGCCTACTTGCTGCGTCGTTTGGGGCTGGGCCAGCATTTGTTGCACAAACCGGCGCAGCTCTCAGGGGGGCAACAGCAGCGGGTGAGTATTGCGCGCGCCCTGATGAATGGCGCGGGCATTATTCTGGCGGATGAGCCCACCGGGGCGCTGGACAGTGCCAGCGGGCAGGAGCTGATGGGGATTCTCCACGGCCTGCATCAGTCCGGTCACACCATTATTATCGTGACCCACGATCGCAATATCGCCAATCAGGCCCAGCGCATTATCGAGATCAGCGACGGTGAAATCATTGCCGATCGTCACAACTCGGTGGCTGAAAGCACCGTGGTTCATGCGGCGTTACCCGCCACTGTTGCCACTGGCCGCCCGCACTGGTGGTTAAGTGTGCGCGAAGCGATAAAAATGGCCTGGCGCTCACTGCTCGGCCACCGTATTCGCGCTTTTTTATCGATGCTGGGCATCATTATCGGCATTTCGTCGGTGGTCTCCTCCATGGCAGTAGGGGAAGGCGCACGGCAAGAAATCCTCAGTGAAATCAGTCAGCTTGGCACCAGTACGCTGGATATTCGCCCCGGACTGGGCTGGGATAAACCGCGCCCTGACCTGGAACGCTCCCTCACTCCGGTGGATGTGGCGTTGCTCAGCCAGCAACCTTACGTCGATAGCTTGTCACCGGTGGTCAGCAAAATGGTGACGGCGGTGCGTGGCGATAAAAAAGTGATGATCAATCTTTCTGGGGTTAGCAGCGGTTACTTTCAGGTGGAAGGGCTGAACTTTATTAACGGCGCGGGCTTTGGCTCAAGCCATGTCAGCACCCGTGAGCCGGTGGTTGTCCTGCAACCTGAACTCAGTGACACACTGTTTGCTGGTGGGGAAAACCCGATTGGCGAGATTGTGCAACTCGACGGTATTCCGTTACGGGTGATAGGGGTCGCCAAACGCTCAGGTATGCAGTTCGGCGGATTACTGAGCGCATGGATGCCCTATACCTCGCTAACCGAGCGCATCTCCGGAGAGATGCCATTGGAGTCGATCACCCTGCGAGTGCGAGAGGGTTTTGAGCTGAATGCGGCCCAGCGCGAAGTTGAGATGCTGCTGGATCAGGCCCATCGTCAGCGTGACTTTTTTATTCTGAGCAATGATGAAATGAGCAAAGCCATCCAGAAAACCTCTGATTCGATGACGCTGCTGATCACGGCAATTGCCGCCATTTCGCTGTTGGTGGGGGGGGTTGGCGTGATGAACATCATGTTGGTGTCGGTCACCGAGCGCACCCACGAAATCGGGATTCGCCTGTCAGTCGGTGCACGGCAGAGCGACATCATGCTCCAGTTCTTGATTGAGGCAGTGGTGATCTGCACCCTCGGCGGTTTGATTGGCATCGCCGGTTCGGCCCTGGCTGGGGTGGTTTTCTCGTGGGTGACGGAGACGTTCACCATGATTTTCACTTGGCAGCCGTTGGTGATGGCGTGCAGTTTCTCTGCGCTTATTGGGCTGGGATTCGGCTTCTTCCCCGCACGCAATGCCGCGCGTTTACACCCGACCGAGGCGTTGGCTCGAGAATGAATAGATTGATTAATGCAGGGCTAATTGCTCTGTTGCTCACCGGTTGCGGCTCTCTGCTGAAAAGTGATTATCAGCGGCCAATGTTGTCAGTGCCCGACGAATGGCGGGTTAAGGACAGTGGCGGCGGCTACCTGAACCACAGCGTGCACTGGTGGGAGAATTTCGATGATCCGCAACTGTCGGAAAGCATCAACCGCATGTTGGTCAGCAACAATGATCTGGCGGCAGCAGGGCTGAAGTTACAGCAGGCGCGGCTCACGGCAGGGCTGACCAATACCAATATGACCCCGAATGTCACGCTGAACGGTACGGGCAGCAATACCCGTTCGCTGAATGAAAATACTCAGCCGCGAGAGAGCTATAGTACCTCGCTGGGTTTGAGCTACGAACTGGATTTATGGGGCAAACTGGCCCGCGCCCGCGAGCAATCGGCGTGGCTGGTGAACGCCACTGAACAGGATCGTCAGGAAACGGCGCTCTCGCTGATTGGTATCACTGCGGATCTCTACTGGCAGATTGCCAAATTCAATCAGCAGCTGGGTTATCAACAGACGGCATTGGCTATCTCGCAGGAGACGCTAAAAATGGTGCAATCACGGCTGGCGGCCGGTGATGCGAGTGAGATTGAGCTGTTGCAGGCGCAGCAGTCGTTGTTGGATCGCCAAAACCAGTATCAAAATCTCGAACAGCAGCGGGAAGCGGCGCGCAATGCCATGGCGCTGCTGTTTAACCGTGCGCCTGATTATCGTCAGGCAGAACGTCAGTCATTGGATCTCCAGCAGCAGGTGCCAATCGCGGAAAGTTTGCCACTACAGGTCATTGCCCAGCGGCCCGATGTGCAGGCCGCCGAGTGGCGCTTGCGTGCCGCATTGGCCGGTTCGGATGTCGCCAAACTGAATTTCTATCCGACACTCTCGCTGGGTGCCACCTTGGATGCGGGTAGCGCGGTGTTTTCACAGTGGTTTAGCAACCCGAGCCGTACCCTAAGTGCCAGTGGCGCATTGCCCTTCCTACAATGGAATACCGTGCAGCTCACCATCGACCAGTCAAAACTGGACGTGCAATTGGCTGCCGTTGATTTCCGCCGCAAGGTCTATAGCGCACTGAAAGATGTGGATGACGCGATGACCCAGCGGCTGAGCTACCAGAAACAGAAACAGAATCAGTGGCAGAACCTGCAACTTAGCCAACGTCGGTTGAGCCTAACCAACAGCCAATATCAGGCGGGTGCTATCTCATTTCAGACCTTACTGGACGCGCAGGATGCCCTGCTGACCAGTGAAACCAGTTTGCTCGAACTGCAATATAACTACCTGAATGCCACCATGAAATTATGGTTAGCCCTTGGCGGCGGCGTAGTGAGCAGTGGAGTCGATAACAGTAAGGACAGTAAAGGAATTAAATCATGACGAAGACAGATAAACAGCGCCGCGTTGTCGTAACCGGTTACGGCAGCGTGACCCCGATGGGCATGACGGCACAGCAGAGTTGGGACGCCATTATGGATTACCAACTGGGTTACCGTTATTACGATAAGTCTGAGCAGGGCATCAAGTCGCGCTTTTTTGGCTTGCTTGACGCTGAACCTAATCTGAAATCGGTCCCTGCGGCCATTCGCCGCCGCCTACCGCGCTATGCCCGACTGGCACTGGCGGCAGCACGAGAAGCCATGGGCATGGCGTTCGGCGAGCAGTCGCCGGAAGCTTATTATGATTTGCTGGATTGTGGCACCATCATCGGCAGCGGCTGGGCCGGGCAAGATGAGACCCATGATAACTACGAAGGTTATCTGGAAACCGGGCTGGGTACACCTTTCGGCTGCTTCCTGTCGATGCCGAATGCCGGTACTGCCGCCTGTAGCTTGTACTGGGGATTACGGGGTTATCAGAACTCACCGATCGCCGCTTGCGCCACCGGCACTATCGCCATTGGTGATGCATTTGAAATTATCCGCAGCGGCCGCGCATCAATGATGCTGGCAGGGGCGGGTGAATCACTGCGCAGCGATGCGGCGGTGTGGAATATCGACATTCTGGGCGCACTGGCGCGCGAGCAAGAGGATGTCACCAAAGCCAGCTGCCCGTTTAGTCTGGATCGCAATGGTTTTGTGCTCTCTGAGGGCGCGGCAGTCTTGTGCCTCGAAGAGCGCGAAGGGGCGATTGCTCGCGGCGCGACTATCCTCGGCGAGATCAAAGGCTACGGTAACTACTCCGATGCCTTTGACTTTACTGCACCAGCAGAAGACCGCGTGGCGCGGGTGAAAACTATTCGCCACGCCTTGCAGCAGGCGGGTTTGAGCGCCGAAGAGATTGATTACGTTAACCTGCACGGCACCTCGACTCAGCTTAACGATCTGAATGAAACGCAATCCATCAAGCAGGCATTTGGTGATGCGGCTTATACCACAGCACTGTCCAGCACCAAATCCTACTCCGGCCATTTGATTGCCGCAGCGGGCAGCTTTGAATCGATTATCTGCCTGCAAGCGCTGAAGCATCAGATCATGCCCGCGACCTGTAACCTGAAAAATGCCGATCCGCAGTGCGATCTGGACTACATCAGTGAAGGGCATCGGCCAAAAGCTTTGCGCAATACGCTAAACCTCAGCTTCGGCTTTGGTGGGGCGAACGCCGCATTGGTTATCGGGTTGGATTGAGCATGATCTTTAACTACACCCTCAGCGATGCTGAACGTTGGGCTAAGTTTTCCGGCGATTACAACCCGATCCACTTTGATCTGCAACATGCGCAGCATCTGGGTCTACAGCAACTCACGGTTCACGGTATGCGCGCGATGCTGGATATCAAATATCAGCTCAGTGCGGCGCTATTACCGGCTATGCCTCAGGCGGATTTCCTGCGGTTTAATGTGCGCTTGCGCCAGCCAGTGCTGTGCCACACGGCCTATCAGTTACAACTCAGTGAGGCCGTGGGGCAAGTCAGTGGCAATCTGCTGGATATGGGGACTGGCGAAAGCTGCTTCAACAGCAAATTGCGCAGCGGGCCCGCGCTGGAACAGATGAAAAGTGGTCAATGGACTTCACTATCGGCGGAACAAGTTCATCAGTTCAGCCAGCAATTTCCTGGCAATGCATCAGAACCCAATGAGTGTTGGGGATTTTTCGACGCGCTGCTGTTTAAGCTGTTAGTGGCCGCCCCGGAAACGTTGGCAAGCGCTAAAGAGGTGTTGCCGGGGATTCAGGCGGACACCTTGATTGATATTTTCAAGCATGTGCCTGTCATCCAGACCCACCATGACGTGCATTTTAGTGCGGATTTACTGCGCACCAACCCGCATTTATTTGTCCGTAGTGCGCTGCAATACAGCATCGAACCGACGTTAATCGTTGGTAATGCCGAAGAGGGTTGGGTATTGCGCGCCGCGATTCAGGCCTGGTCAGACGCCGGACCCTTAATCACTACCGCCGTAACATTAAAAACGTGGCCATTAGCCGCGACTCAATAAGGAATTGACCATGGAAAAGTATCAACACGTTTATGACACCGTTTGCGAAATGTTGTGTGACGCTAAAGATTTGGAAATGTCAGCACTCTCACCTGAGATGTCGCTGCATCAGCTGAAACTCGACAGCCTGGATTACGTCGAACTGATGGTGCTGGCAAAGCGCGAATTCGGTGCCACGCTGAATGCCGAGATGTTTATGGAACACCCAGATATGACGTTAGGCGAGCTTTGCCAGAAATTAGCTGAGCAGAAGAAGTAATATTATGAGCAGGAAATGGGTATTGATTACCGGCGGCAGCCGTGGCATTGGCCGTGCACTGGTTGAAGAGCTGGCGAAAGAGTGGGATGTGGTTTTTACCTGGCGTAGCGGTGAGCAACAGAGCGGCGAAGTGATAGAGAGCTGTGCAGGGCTACCCGGCTCGGTGACCCACTACCGCTGTGATGGCAGCAACGAAGCAGATGTTGACCAGTTAGCTCCGCTGCTGTTGGAGAAATATGGCCCGCCCGGTGCGGTTATCCATAATGCGGGCATTACCGGTGACAGCTTACACATTCAGCAAAATGGCGAGAACTGGCGCAATGTGCTGGACACCAATCTGAATGCCGTCTTCTACTGGAACAAGCATCTATTGCCGCAGATGATGATGCAGGGCGAGGGCGCAGTTCTGCTGATGTCTTCGGTCACCGCCATCAAAGGCAATATTGGGCAGAGCGCCTATGGTGCCAGTAAAGCGGCAATGATTGGCCTCGGCCGCTCGCTGGCGCTGGAGATGGGGCGTTTTGGTATTCGGGTAAACTGCTTGTTGCCGGGGATCATCGACAGCGACATGACGCGCGCGATGCCTGCCGATGCCTTAAAAGGGCTGCGTAAACAGATACCGTTGCGGCGCTTGGGTGACGTGCAAGAGGTCGCCCGCGTCAGCGCCTTTATGATTGGCGATGACAGCCGCTACATGACCGGCCAGACCCTGGTGCTGGACGGTGGGTTAACGGCTTAATGTACTGAATCACTGTTGCCACGGATGGCAATCAAAACCGCCCTACTCAGATATATTCCACTTATGCGCCAAGGTGGATTTTGTCTCGCCAGTTAGCCATTGATTTACTTCTTTTAACAGCGGTTGGTTATCCTTAGACATCATATAAACTTTGTAGCTACCAGTGCCGGGTAATATTTCCGGTGTGGCGACACAAAATACTCCCGGCTCTTTGCTCTGGTAATAATCCCCTTCGATCAAGTCAGTAAACATAATATCGGCGCTCTGATCGCGGACACCCTGCAAATTTGCGACATTATCTTTGGTGCGAATAATCTGGGCTTGTTTGATATTAGCATCGACAAATGATTGATTGGTGCCGCCGGGATTCACAATCACTTTTACCGCTGCGCGATCAATGGCATCCAGCGTCGGGAATTTTTTGGCTTGCTGGCAGTTGGCGAGGGCAATTTTACCGTTTTTGACCACGGCGCTGGATAAGGCAAATTGTGCTGCACGGCCCGCTGTCTCGGTGACGCCACCCATGGCGATATCAAACTTATCTGCCACCAAATCGTCCGACAGTGTCGGCCAGCTTGTGGTGACAAAGGTGACGTTGAGTTTTAGGCTCTCGGCCAGAGACTTTGCCATATCAACATCATAACCGACTAATTGGCCCTGCTTATCATGGAATGCCAAAGGGGCATAATCGCCAGGCACCCCAATGCGTAACTCCCCGCTTTGCTTAATCTCCTGCCAGCTTTTAGCCAAGACTGGCTGGCCGCTGATTAACGCCACGACCAGGATCCCCAGAGATAATTTCTTCATTTTCATTCCTATTATTTTTATAAAAGCGTTCGTAGGATAATCAGGGAGGAATCAGGCGGCGATCTACTCCCTGTTACATTTTGTTATAAATGAGAATGAGCATAGCTTGAGGGCTTATTTCTAAGCAACGTCTTTTATCCTAAATCTACTCTTTACCAGTCACTGATAATATCGTCCCATGATGTTGAGGCCATTTCTACCGGATTCAGTGGCGGCCTCCCTACCTGCTGTTATAAATCAACGGCGCGGCCATCCCAGAATTGATTAACATTAAATACGGCGTTAAATACGGTCGGGGCATTAATTCCGCCTTTCTGGCCATCGACACCCGTTGAGGTTGCCAGATTATCGACTTCCCCTTTGGAAAGTAGACGGCAGCTTGGCCTATCGTTGAGATAGCTATTGGCTAGTGATTGTCTGAGAAGCTAAGTGGTGGCAAGCAGGGGTCTTAAACCTCAAATTGAACCCCGTAGTTCTGCCCTGTTTTGTGATGTATGACACTTCCCCTCGATTTCATCGTGATACTGCTCACAATAAACTGGGCATTTGCCTAAAAAACCCCGTATTTATTGCTGCTTTTGCAGCGAATTTCCTAATGACTATTCGCTGGTTATCTTCAATACTGAGTAAGTGAAATAACATTCCATTTAAAAAGATCTGACGTTCTAATATGTAAAGTGATTAAATCATTATTAAAAATAAGGGATTAGTGTTTCTCGCGCCGAGGGATGAAGGCCATTGAGTCAGGAAACACTCGCGAAGCGACCACCGTTTCGATTGAAAACGAGATGAACTTTAAAGGCAGGTAATCAGGTGAAAATAATCTCAGTAGATGTAACCGTCTTTTCTTATCCCACCCGACGTGTTTCTGATACCGCAGGGCATTCGCATCCCGGTGAGGAGTCGCAGGCCAAAATGGCGATGCTGACCTTAACCACCGACGAAGGCGATTGTGGTTATGCTTTTGCTCCTCCCGAAGTCATTCGCCCGCACATCATCAATAGCTTCTTTAAAAAAGTGCTGATTGGGCAGAACCCCTTTGACCGTGAGCGGCTGTGGAATGATTTGGTGCACTGGCAGCGGGGCAGCGCCAATCAATTAACCGATCGGGCGCTGGCGATTGCCGAGCAAGCGATCTGGGATCTGTTAGGGCGCAAGCTGGGCCAGCCCGTTTATAAATTACTCGGTGGTTATCGCGATAAAGTGTTGGCCTACGGCAGCACCATGTGTGGTGACGAATTGGCCGATGGCTTATCCACCCCCGATGAGTATGCGCGCTTTGCTGAGCAACTGGTCGCCAGAGGGTATAAGGGGATTAAGCTGCATACCTGGATGCCGCCGGTCTCCTTTGCGCCGAGTCCACAAATGGATGTCCGTGCTTGTGCCGCCGTACGCGAAGCGGTGGGGCCGGATATTTCGCTGATGCTCGATGGCTACCACTGGTATAGCCGCAGCGACGCACTCTACATCGGCCGCGAGTTACAAAAGTTGAATTTCAGTTGGTTTGAAGAACCGATGGAGGAGCAGAGCATGGCCTCTTATTGTTGGCTGCGGGAGAACCTCCAGATTGACATCATTGGGCCTGAAAGTCTGGCGGGTAAGTACTTTAGCCGTGCTGACTGGGTGAAAGCCGGTGCCTGCGATATTTTACGCGCCGGTGTTCAGGGTGTGGGTGGCATTACTCCTTGCTTGAAAGTGGCACATTTGGCGGAATCTTTCGGCATGGATTGCGAAATTCACGGCAACGGCGCACCTAATTTGGCGGTGGTAGGGGCTATCCGTAACTGCCGTTGGTATGAGCGCGGGTTACTGCATCCGTTCCTCGATTATGACCAGCCGGCCGCTTACCTCAATAGCATCATCGACCCGATGGACAGTGACGGTTATGTCTCACTGCCGACACGCCCTGGGTTGGGTGAGGATATCAATTTCGACTATATCGAGGCCCATACCCTAAGCACCGATTAACCTTTAGCTCACTCGCTAACCGGCAACACTACTGTCTTTGGGTCATAGTAACCCGTTGTATTGACTATAAAAACAAGCATTCAGATCTAGTCTTTTCTTACCGGAGATGGTCCATGAACGCGATAATAATAGTTAGAACACTCCTCCTTACCCTGTTGGTCACACTGACGTCGGCTGGCGTCAGTGTGGCTAAAACGCCCGATGACCAACTGATTGTTGGCATGAATATGAATAACCTGCTGTCTCTCGATCCGGCAGCCATGACGGGCAATGATGCAGTTTCTATCATTGTTAATCTGTATGACTCATTGGTGGAGCTGGATCCACATACGCCGAGTAAAGTGCTGCCCGGCGCGGCCACAGCATGGAAAATCAGTGATGACGGCAAGTTAATCACCTTTACCCTGCGGGATGGCATGAAATTCCACTCTGGCAATCCGGTGACGGCAGCTGATTTTGCCTGGTCAATGAATCGCCTGATGCACCTCAATCTGGCGCAAGCCACCACCTGGAAATCCTACGGTTTCACCGCCGATAACGTCGAGCAACTGATTCGCGCCAAAGATCCCTTAACGGTGGAGATTGAGCTGCCTAAACCGACAGATCCGAAACTGGTGATCTACTCATTGGGCACCTTGGGCAGTGGTTCGATTCTGGATCGCGCCACTGTGATGCAACATGAGAAAAATGGCGATTGGGGCAATGGCTGGCTGACCACCAATGAAGCGGGTTCTGGCCCCTTCAAGCTGGATGTCTGGCAGGCGAAAGATGTCCTACGCATGAGTCGGGTAGAGAACTACTGGCAGGGGGATGCCAAGATCAAACGGGCGATATTCCGCCACATGACGGAGTCACAGGCGCTGCGTTTAATGATCGAGAAAGGCGATATTGATATTGCCAGTGGCATGTCGGTGCCGGATATCAACGCGCTGAAAAGTCACCCAGACATCAAGGTCGACGAAGTCCAGCGCGGCACCATCTATTATGTTGCCATGAGCCTGAAGGAGCCCCACTTCGCCAATCCTAAAGTGCGCGAAGCGGTACGTTACCTGATTGATTATGATGGCATTAATAGCACTATTATGCCGGGTTACGGGATATCTCATCAGCGCCCGATTCAGAAAGGGATGGATGTCACCCTGCCGGATCCTGGCTATAAACTGGATGTGGCGAAAGCCAAGGGGCTGCTAGCTGAAGCGGGCTATCCAGAGGGTTTCACCACCACTCTGCGCGTGCTCTCTGATCCACCGTTCATCAATGTAGCGACGTCCGTGCAATCCACACTGGCACAGGCGGGGATTCAGGCCAAAATTCTGACCGGCACAGGCAATCAGGTCTATGGCGCAATGCGCGATCGTCAATTCGACATGCTGGTTGGCCGTGGCGGTGGCGGTGTTGATCCACATCCTCACTCTAGCCTGCGCTCGATTGCCTATAACCCCGATAACAGTGATGCCGCTAAGTTGACCAACTTCCAGGGCTGGCGCACCTCGTTCTACGATAAGCAGCTTAACGATCTGATTGATAACGCGTTAATCGAGAAAGATCCGGTCAAACAGAAGCAAATGTACATTGAAGTTCAGCAGCGCTATGACGCGCTATACCCTGCCATTTTACCGATCTCACAAATGGTTGATTCCGTTGTGGTGCGCAAAGATGTGATGGATTACGTGCCGCACCCGTCAACCACGACCCGCCTGCTACAGGTGTATAAGCAGCGATAACTCACTGCACGCAACCTAAGGGGCAGGGCGCCGTGTGCCTTGTCCATTTCGGGAGGATAGCATGAAGCTTTCAGACTGGTTGGCCCCCCATGGTGTCGCACGGCGTTTATCAAAACGCATTTTGCAAGTGGCGGTGACCCTATTCGGCTTATTGATTCTGACTTTTATTATTGGGCGGGTGATGCCGATCGATCCGGTATTGGCGATTGTCGGCCAAGATGCGGATCAAAGCACCTATCAGCAGGTTTACCTGCAACTGGGGCTGGATAAGCCGCTTTGGACGCAATTCTTTATCTATTTTAACTCGCTGATCCACGGTGACCTCGGCAATGCCTTGCTGACCGGCCGGCCGGTGGTGGATGACATCATCCGCGTCTTCCCCGCCACCATCGAACTGGCGACCATGGCGATTCTGGTGGGGGCCGGTCTGGGGATTCCGCTGGGGGTGATGGCTGCTGCGCGACGCGGCAAATTTGCTGACTATGTGGTGCGTTTTATCAGTCTGGTGGGCTACTCAACGCCGATCTTCTGGGTCGGCATGATGGGGCTGCTGGTGTTCTACGCCTGGCTAAACTGGGTGGGCGGTGCCGGGCGGGTCGATATGGCTTATGACGGTCTGGTGGATCGCCGCACCGGCTTGCTGTTGATTGACTCGGCGCTGGCGGGAGAGTGGGAGGTGTTCCGCAGCGCACTCAATCATCTGGTGCTGCCTGCCACTATTCTCGGCTTCCACTCACTGGCCTATATCAGCCGCATGACCCGCAGTTTTATGCTGGCGCAGCTGTCGCAGGAGTACATTATCACCGCCAAAGTGAAGGGTTTATCTGAGTTTCAGGTGCTGTGGGGCCATGCGTTCCGCAATATTCTGGTGCAACTGCTGACGGTGGTCGCACTGGCCTACGGCTCACTACTGGAAGGTGCGGTACTGATCGAAACCGTCTTCTCGTGGCCCGGTTTTGGCTCCTATCTGACCGGCAGTTTACTGCTCGGTGATATGAATGCGGTGATGGGGTGTGTGTTGCTGGTTGGCTTGATCTTCGTTTCACTGAATTTACTGTCTGACATGCTGTATCAGATCTTTGACCCGAGGACGAATCAATGATGCTTTCCTCTGAACCCGATAACACCGTGATACGCCCTGAGCGCAACAGGCAGGGCTGGAAGCGCGGACTACGGCGGGTGCTGAACTTTATGCGCACCTTAATGAAAAACCCGCTCACCGCCATCGGCGTCTCCATCATCGGCTTGCTACTGGTGGTGGCCTTCTTTGCCCCTTGGTTGGCGACCCATGATCCGCTGGTGCAAGATCTCGGCAATGCTTTGCAAGCGCCGGGTAGCCAACATTGGTTTGGCACCGATGAGTTTGGCCGTGATCAATACAGCCGACTGATTTATGGCGCTCGCACCACCTTGTATATCGTGGCGTTAGTATCAGTGACTGTCGGGCCAATCGGGCTATTACTTGGCGTGGTGGCAGGCTATTTCGGCGGTAAAGTCGACAGTATTCTGATGCGCATTACCGATATTTTTATCTCCTTCCCCAGCTTGGTGCTGGCACTGGCTTTTGTCGCCGCCTTAGGCCCCGGTCTGGAGCATGTGGTGATTGCAATAACTTTAACTGCGTGGCCGCCCATTGCCCGTCTGGCAAGGGCTGAGACTCTCTCTTTACGTAATGCCGATTTCGTCTCAGCGGTAAAATTGCAGGGGGCATCGCCGTTGCGAATCTTGTTGCGCCATATCGTGCCACTCTGTCTGCCGTCGGTGATCATCCGTATCACCATGAACATGGCCGGTATTATTTTGACCGCCGCCGGTTTGGGCTTCCTCGGCTTGGGCGCTCAGCCACCGGATCCGGAGTGGGGAGCGATGATCTCCAGTGGCCGTCGCTACATGATGGAGTGCTGGTGGTTAGTGACAATCCCGGGGCTGGCGATCCTGCTGAACAGTTTGGCGTTTAACTTCCTAGGAGATGGCCTACGTGACATTCTCGATCCCAGAACAGAATAAATCAGTGCCCTTGCTGGAAGTGGACGACCTGCGGGTCAGCTTCGTCAATGGTAAACAGGTGACTGACGCGGTGCGTGGTGTCTCCTTTGCGCTCGGCAAAGAGAAACTGGCGATTGTCGGTGAGTCCGGCTCGGGTAAATCGACCGTCGGCAGGGCGCTGCTCAAGCTGCATCCGGGCAGTGCGCAGATCTGTGCCAACAGGTTGCGCTTTGCTGAAGTGGATCTCTTGCGTGCCAGCGAAGCCAAAATGCGCGAGGTGCGCGGCAAGCGGATGTCGATGATTATGCAGGACCCAAAATACTCATTGAATCCGGTGGTTTGTGTCGGTGATCAGGTGGCGGAAGCCTATCTGGCGCACCATAAAGTCTCACGACAGGAGGCGCGGGATCGGGTGCTATCGATGTTCGAAGTGGTGCGTATCCGCCAACCGCAGCGGGTGTACAGCCTCTATCCGCACGAAGTCTCTGGCGGCCAAGGGCAGCGCATCATGATCGCGATGATGCTGATCACCGGTCCAGAGATGGTGATCGCCGATGAGCCAACCTCAGCACTGGATGTCTCGGTGCGGTTACAGGTGCTGGCGATGCTCGATGATCTGGTACAAGAGCGCGGGCTGGGGCTTATTTTCATCAGCCACGATATCAATCTGGTGCGCAGCTTCTGTGATCGGGTACTGGTGATGTATGCCGGACGGGTGGTGGAGTCCATTGCCGCTGGTGACCTCGAACATGCGCAACACCCCTACACCCGTGGTTTGCTCAATGCGCTGCCGGATCTGAATAATCGCCGTGATCGTTTGCCTGTGATGGTACGCGATCCCGCCTGGATGAAGGGTTAAGGAGCCTGCTATGTCTGCAAACGTGATGATTGAAATCAATAATCTTAACCTGATCTTTGGCGAGGGTAGCCAGCAAAATCAGGTGCTATTTGATGTTAATCTGGCAGTAAAAAATGGTGAGATTTTTGGTTTGGTCGGGGAGTCTGGTTCCGGTAAAACCACGGTGCTGAAATGTCTGGCGGGGCTATTTAACCACTGGACGGGGCAGTTGACCCTCAACCAAATTCCCTTGGCGCACCGCATTGAGCGCGATCGTTGCCGTCATGTCCAGATGGTGTTTCAAGACCCTTATGGGTCGCTGCATCCGCGTCATACCGTCGAATACATTCTTTCTGAGCCGCTGATGATCCACGGCATCGGTGACCGCGACCAGCGGATTGATACGATTCTGGAGAAGGTGGGCCTCAACAGCCTGTTTCGCCAGCGCTATCCCCATCAGCTCTCCGGCGGTCAGCGCCAGCGGGTTGCTATTGCGCGGGCGCTGATTCTGGAGCCACGTGTCTTGCTGCTGGATGAGCCAACCTCGGCGCTGGATGTGTCGGTGCAGGCAGAAATTCTGAATCTGCTGGCTGAACTGCAACAGCGGGAGAAGCTGACGTATCTGATGGTAACCCATGATTTAGGGGTGATCGCCCACCTTTGCCATCGGGTGGCGGTGATGCAACATGGCCGAATTCTGGAAACCCTGAACACCGCAGATTTAACCACCGACTGCGAAAAAACTGCCTATACCCATATGCTGGTGGACGCCAGCCGCCAATACAGCCGCGATCTAGCACAAAAAGCGGCTGAAATGTCCTAACCCACACTGGCGCTTCTGGTTGGAAGCGCCGACGTCCATTGCTGGTTCTCCAGCCCGCCCTGTTATCGCGATGCACAGAAAGAGCGCAATTTTGCACTTTTACTGTGCGTTAACTGTGCACCGCGTCATCATCTTGGCTGACTTCCCGGCCACTTTTCCGCTTTAGCGACTTTCGGTCGTCAAGCAGTAACCAAAAAATATCGCTTCTATTACAGGTCGTTATACATCCTGATTTCATTTTATGGCCCACTTTTTTGTGGATGGCATAGTTCATGCTTATGTCATTACATTCAAGTCACTTGAATACACTTCACACCACTTTAAATAGGGCGGCAATCATGACACGACGTAAACAGGCAATACCTCTGTGCTGGGCAATGCTGTGTGCTGCCAGCGTATTCTCTGCGACTGCTCATAGCGCAGATCTGCTGGATCGCATTAAAACCGACAAGACGATGACCATCGCCACAGAAGCGCGCTATGCGCCGTTTGAGTCGGTAGAGAATGGCAAGATAGTGGGTTATGACGTTGATTTAATGAACCATATCTTGAATAAAAGCCTGCCGGGTGTGGAGGTCAAACAGCTTGATTTACCTTTCCAGGGCATCTTACCGGGTCTGGATGCCAAAAAATTCGATTTCGTGGTGACCGCCGTGACAGTGAACAAACAGCGCATGGATCACTTCGCCTTTACCGTGCCGATTGCCGAATCTACCGTGGCGTTGCTCAAGCGTGATAACGACAGCTCGATCAGCACGTTAGAGGATCTGAATGGCAAGATTGTTGGCTCACAAGCCGGTTCCGGTCAGCTTCAGATACTGCAAGAGTTTAACGAAAAACTGAAAGCCAGCGGCAAGCCAGGCCTCAAAGAGATCAAGCAGTATGTCTCTTTCGATGAGGCCTATGCCGATTTGGCTAACAAGCGCCTGGATGGTGTCGCCCAATCACTGGCAAACCTTGGCCCATTAATCAAAACCCGTCCGGGGGTCTTTACCACCTTGAAACCGATGTTAGGGCCAACCACCTATTTTGGCTGGGTCGGACGTAAGGGGGACGACAGCGCCACGTTAGTCAAACTGTTCAGTGACGGCATCAGCGAGGCCAACCGTGACGGCACCATGAAAGCGTTACAGCAAAAATGGTTTGGCTTCGTGATGGATGTGCCTGCTGATCAGATGCCCGCCCCCAGCTTGTAAGAGGAGAGATTATGGGTGACTTTTTCCCGTTGCTGACGGCTTGGCTGCCGATGTTGATCGACGGCGCGCTGACCACCGCTTCGCTGTGTGTTGTCGCCATTGTGGCCGGTTTTTTTATCGGTGTGGTGATTTACCTGATGGAGAGCGGCCGCTCAGGATTTGGCAGAGGATTCGCCCGTGTCTATATCAGCTTATTTCGTGGCACCCCGGTTTTGGCACAAGTGCTGTTGTGCTACTACCTGCCGGGTGAACTGGGGTTATCACTGCCCGGTTATCTGGCTGCCGTATTAGCGCTAACCCTCAATACGGCAGCCTATCAGTCGCAGATTTTGCGCAGAGGTTTCGAGGCTATCCCGCCGGGGCAGCTAGAGGCGGCGGCAATGTGCGGGCTAAGTCCACGCCAGGCACTATGGCATATCCAGATCCCACAAGTGCTGCGGTTGACCCTGCCATCACTGATTTCAGAGTTGATTGATGTGATCAAAGCTTCGGCGGTGGTGTCGGTGATCGCCATTACCGATTTGATGCGCGTCGGGCAGCAGTTGGCATCGGCAACCTATCGGCCATTAGAGGTTTATGTGGCGATTGCGTTGACCTATTTGGTACTGACCAGCTTACTGGCCCTGCTAGGCAGCTATGTTGAACGGCGCTGGCATAAGGAGAGCCGATGAACGATTTCTTCCTTTATCTGCCTGATTTTGCTCGCGCATTGGGCGTCACGCTGGGTATCAGCATGAGTGCGGCACTCATCGGGGCCGGTGCTGGGTTTATGTTGCAAGCTCTCTGTCGCCATCACTCTTGGCTCTATTGGCCGTGGCGTACTTATGTGTGGATTATCCGTGGTACCCCCTATTTGGCACAGTTGGCGGTGTTCTATTTTGGGCTGCCCGCCATTGGTGTGACATTAACTGCGGTCGAAGCCACGGTGTTATCGCTCGCCATTTACAGCTCCGCTTATTTTGGCGAAATCTTCCGCACAGCATGGAAAAGCATTGGGCAAGGGCAGCTGGAAGCGGCGCAAGTGCATGATATTTCAGCTTGGAAAAGCTTCTGGCACATTCAGACGCCGCAAGCCCTGCGTTTTAGTCTGCCGCTATTAGGTAACCAATTTATTTTAACCATTAAAGAGAGTGCGGTGGCCTCCATTATCACCGTGCCTGAGCTGACTATGACCACCGGGCAAATCGTTGCGAATACCTATACCTACATTGTGCCTTATACCTTGTTGATCCTCAGTTATTGGCTGTTGGCGCAAGGCATCAGTGTCAGTGTGCGCTTACTCAGCCGTCAGGCCGTGGAGGGATAACATGATGAGTACTGGACCTATTATTGAATTACGTAATGTGGGCAAATCGTTTGCCACCAATCGGGTACTGAGGGGCATTAATCTGACGGTCAATGCCGGAGAGATTGTCACCTTGATTGGCCCTTCCGGTTCAGGGAAAACCACTGCGTTACGCTGCATGAATTTTCTCGAAGCCTATGACGAAGGAGAGATCCTGATCAAAGGGCAATTACTGGGCTATAGCAGCGCGGGGCGCGATCTGAAGCACCGCGACAGCGCGGGATTAATTGCCGAGGTGCGCCGCCCGCTGGCGATGGTGTTCCAGCAATTCAACCTGTGGCCCCATATGACGGTGCTGGAAAATGTTTGCGCGCCGTTGATGCTGGGTAAAAAGCTGCCACGGGAGCAAGCGCGCCAAAAAGCGGCCGCCGCACTGGCACAGGTCGGGATGTCAGACAAAGCACAAGCCCGCCCATCACGTCTGTCCGGTGGGCAGCAGCAGCGAGTGGGGATCGCCCGAGCATTGGCCCTTGAGCCGGAATTACTGCTGCTCGACGAACCCACCTCCGCACTCGATCCCGAGCGCGTCGAAGAGGTGCTCGATGTGATCAAAACCTTGGCAAACAACGGTATGACCATGGTGATGGTGACCCATGAAATGTCATTTGCCGCCAAAATTTCCTCCCGCGTGGTGTTTATGGCAGAGGGTTCCATTGTGGAGAGTGGTGCGCCTGCCACGATGTTCCGTCAACCACAAACCGCCCGCCTGCAAGCGTTTCTGGCCCCGTGGTTTAAGCGCCCACTGCAACTGGATGAGCCGGCGGTGGGGCATGCTTAATTCCGCAGGCGTACAGCTCGCCGGTAACATCAACCCGCAGCGATTGATGGCGCGATTGGCGCAACTGGCCGAATTTGGCGCGCTGGCGAACGGCGGTGTCAATCGGCAGGCGCTATCCGCCGAAGAGTTAGACGCCAGAGCCTGGTTGATCGATTGGGCTTTCGCATTAGGTTGCGAAGTGCTGACCGACGACTGCGCTAACCTATTTATTCGCCGCGCGGGTCGCGAAGATTTACCGCCAGTGGTCACCGGCAGCCATATTGATACGCAGCCATGTGGCGGCAATCTTGATGGTTGTTATGGCGTGATTGCGGGCATGGAGTGCTTGAGTGCATTGGTTCAGGCGAATATCACCACACTGCGCCCGATTGAAGTGGCTATCTGGATGAATGAAGAGGGGAGCCGTTTTTCCCCCGGCGCGATGGGATCGAGCGCCTTTGTGCAGCCGCAGCGGCTATCCGATTACCTGAATAATCAGGATGCGCAGGGGGTTACGCTCCAGCAAGCGTTAGCGGAGTGCCATCAGCGTTTTCCGCATCTCCCCCGACGTGCCACGATCCCAATGGCGGCTTTTGTTGAGCTGCATATTGAGCAGGGGCCAGTGCTGGAACAGGCCAATCAACCCCTGGCGGTAGTGCAAGGGATTCAGGGGGTGCGCTGGTATCAGGTGAGCTGCTTGGGGCAATCAGCCCATGCAGGGACTACGCCGATGGCCGATCGCAAAGATGCGATGTCACTGGCGCGCCAAAGAGTCGCGCAGTTGGAAAAACAGGCCGCGACGCTGCCCGCAGATCAATTACGGCTGACTTTTGGCCGCTGGGAAGTGGAGCCGAATGCCATCAATACGATCGCCAGTCGTGCCACCTTTACTCTCGATTTTCGTCATGCAGATCCGGCAGTATTGGCGCAGTTTGATGGTTGGATGCAGCAGCTTGCCGCTGACAATGTGGTGGTCGAGTGTGTCTTCAGCCATCAGCCGGTGGCCTTCAATCCCCAACTGCTGGCCCAGCAATATGCCTGTGTACAGGCGCTACAGATCGACGCCGCAACCTTAACTTCCGGCGCATTCCATGATGCGATGCATCTGGCCAGTCATTGCCCCACCAGTATGTTTTTTGTTCCTAGCCATAACGGCATCAGCCATAACCCGGCTGAATATACCGACCCACAGTATCTGTACCTTGGCGCAAAGGCATTAGCCTGTTGCCTGACAGAACTGGCCAATCAACCCATAGGAGTTACCCATGAGCACCCACACTTATCCTGCTTGCTGTGAAAAAGACAATGGTAGCGCGCTGGGCACTAATGCCACGTTATCTTCCCCAATTTCTGCCGACGGTACACCGGTCATTGGTGAGGTGTATACCGTGCCAGCCCGTTGTGGTCGGGCGGTGAAGCTGAGTAAAGGGCAGGTTATCCGCATTACCAATACCCCCGGCAGTCAGGTGTGTGACACTTGGCTCTTCAATAGCGCCGATCTGAGTGAGTTCTCATCAATGGAACATACGCGCGCATTTATTGATAAAATCATTCCGCAACCGGGAGATGCGCTGGTCACCAATCAGCGCCGCACCATTGGGACACTGCTGACCGACACCTCACCCGGTGTGCACGATACCCTGATTGCCGCTTGCGACCTTTATCGCTATAGCAATATGGGGATCACTGAATACCACGACAGTTGTGCCGATAATATGCGTTTGGCGCTAAATGCCATTGGTTTACGGGCGCGTGAAGTGCCACAACCCTTGAATCTGTGGATGAACACGCCGGTCAATCCGGATTACACGATTTCTTGGTTACCGACAGTGAGCAAAGCGGGGGATTATGTCGAGATCCGCGCCGAGCTGGATTGCATTGTTGTTATGTCTGCTTGCCCGCAAGACATAGTGCCAATCAATGGTTGTAACCCGCAGGATGTGCATTTTAGCGTGACCGAATAATCGGCCACTCTCCGTGCGCAGATACAGATAATGTTGCCCGGCAGGGACATGCCGGGCGTTTGTGCCTCTTTCAGCAGCAGATATCAATTTATGAAAAAAAACGGCGATAACGGCGGTTTTGTTTTATCTGATTTAGGGATGCGTTTACGTCATGCTCGTTTGGCGCAGGAAATAACGCTAAAACAGTTGGCGCAGAAAGTCGGCTGTTCAGAGAGTTTGCTATCCAAACTGGAAAACGAGGTGGCATCCCCCTCCCTTGCTATGTTGCATCGGTTGGCGAGCGCACTGGAAACCAATATTTCCGATTTGATGGCAGAGAGCTGGGTGGCGGATTCGCCGGTATTGAAGCCAGAGCAGCGCATCCGTAAGCACTTTGTCCATCGTAATAAGCGCGGCGGTATTGCGCTGGAGAACCTGACGCATCATCACAAAGGTGGGTTGCTACAAGGAAACATTCACATCATCGAGGCGGGGGTCGCCAGTGATGGGCAGATCGAGCATCATGGCGAGGAGATGGGCTATGTCTTGGAGGGCGAGATTGCGCTCTACCTCGGCGAGGAGACCTATACTCTCAGCGTGGGCGATTCATTTTACTTCCCCAGTAATGTCCCTCACGGTTATCGCAATGTCGGTGAGACTGTCGCGAGGGTGTTGTGGGTGAATACGCCTGTGACTTTCTAATTCTCCGTCATCTTTCACGCCGCAGGTGTGTTGGCTGCACTCGAACACCCGAATCACTTACTGATGTAAGCTCATCGGGATGCTCTCGTTTACCGCCTTCCTGCACCATGAAAGCTATAGGAGAATTCTTCATACCCGTCATCTCATCATCATCTTTCACGCCGCAGGTGTGTTGGCTGCACTCGAACACCCGAATCACTTACTGATGTAAGCTCATCGGGATGCTCTCGTTTACCGCCTTCCTGCACCATGAAAGCTATAGGAGAATTCTTCATACCCGTCATCTCATCATCATCTTTCACGCCGCAGGTGTGTTGGCTGCACTCGAACACCCGAATCACTTACTGATGTAAGCTCATCGGGATGCTCTCGTTTACCGCCAGCGAAAGTTAACCGGTGGCGAGTGTTGTGACTGCGAATTAACCTCGATTACCACGCGCCGCAATAATGGCATCGGCCACATTGCGGGGTGCTTCGGCGTAGTGTTTGAACTCCATGGTATAGGTTGCACGGCCTTGTGACATCGAACGCAATACGGTGGAGTAACCGAACATTTCGGATAACGGCACTTCTGCACGGATAATCTTGCCGCCGCCAATCATCTCCTCCATGCCTTGCACCATCCCACGGCGTGAAGAGAGATCACCCATCACGTTACCCGCGTACTCTTCCGGTGTTTCCACCTCGACGCTCATGATCGGCTCGAGAATCACTGGTGATGCCCGTTTGACCGCCTCTTTGAAACCAAAGATCGCCGCCATTTTGAACGCCAGTTCAGATGAGTCGACCTCGTGATAGGAACCGAACGTCAGCGTCACTTTCACATCCACCACCGGATAACCAGCTAAAACCCCGGTATTGGTGGCCTCGATCACCCCTTTTTCTACCGCGCCGATAAACTCACGGGGAACCACGCCGCCTTTGGTGGCATCGACAAAGGCAAAGCCGCTACCTGCTGGCTGTGGCTCAAGGGTAAAGACCACGTGACCATATTGCCCCTTACCACCAGACTGGCGAACAAACTTGCCCTCCACATCAGTCACGGTTTTGCGCACGGTCTCACGGTAGGTCACCTGCGGCTTACCGATATTGGCTTCCACACCAAACTCACGTTTCATGCGATCGACAATGATCTCCAGATGCAACTCACCCATGCCGGAGATAATGGTCTGGCCGGACTCTTCGTCAGTGCGGATGCGGAACGAGGGATCTTCCGACGCCAGCCGTTGCAGTGCGATGCCCATTTTCTCCTGATCCGCTTTGGTCTTCGGCTCAATGGCCTGCGAAATCACCGGCTCAGGGAACTCCATGCGCACCAAGGTAATCACCGCATCTGGGTCACACAGGGTTTCACCCGTGGTGACATCCTTCAAACCGACGCAGGCGGCAATATCACCGGCGCGAATTTCGTCTACCTCAATCCGATTATTGGCATGCATCTGAACGATACGGCCAATACGCTCTTTCTTGCCGCGAATCGGGTTGTAAACACTGTCGCCTTTGCGCAATACCCCCGAGTAGACGCGCACGAAAGTCAGCTGGCCGACATAGGGGTCGGTCATCAGTTTGAACGCCAGCGCCGAGAATTTCTCATTATCATCGGCCTGACGGCTCACTTCGTTGCCCTCTTCATCGGTGCCACTGACCGGCGGAATATCCACGGGTGATGGCATCAGTTCCACCACCGCATCCAACATGCGCTGCACACCTTTGTTTTTAAAGGCACTGCCGCACATCATCGGCTGGATTTCACCGGCAATGGTACGGATACGCAGGCCTTGGGTGATCTCATCTACGGTCAGATCGCCGGTTTCCAGATACTCTGTCATCAGTGCTTCTGAGGCTTCAGCCGCTTCAGAAACCATCTTCTCGCGCCACTCATTAGCGGTCGCCAGCAAGTTTTCCGGAATTGGCTCATAGCTGAACGTCATGCCCTGCGAAGCTTCATCCCAGATAATGGCGCGCATCAGCCGCAGATCCACCACGCCGGTAAAGTGATCTTCGCTGCCGATCGGAATCACGATCGGCACCGGATGCGCTTTCAGGCGATCAATCATCATCTGCCGCACGCGGAAGAAATCGGCACCGGGACGATCCATCTTGTTAACGAACGCCAGACGCGGCACACGGTATTTATTGGCCTGACGCCAGACGGTTTCTGATTGCGGTTGTACGCCACCGACCGCGTCATACACCATGACGGCACCGTCGAGTACCCGCATGGAACGTTCCACCTCAATGGTGAAATCCACATGCCCAGGGGTATCGATAATATTTATGCGGTGCTCCGGCAAGGTATGGTCCATACCTTTCCAGAAGCAGGTCACGGCAGCCGATGTAATGGTAATGCCACGTTCCTGCTCCTGAGCCATCCAGTCGGTAGTCGCGCCGCCATCATGTACTTCACCCAGCTTATGACTGACGCCGGTGTAGAACAAAATACGCTCAGTGGTAGTGGTTTTACCGGCGTCGATGTGGGCTGAGATACCGATGTTGCGATAGCGCTCGATAGGAGTTTTACGTGCCATATGAAGTCCTTAGTAGATAATGGCAATTTCGGGGCGGGCGGTTTGATGCTCTGCCGGGAAGTTGTTTGGTTATGTGCCAGGTGATCCTTGATGATCATCTGATCGCGATCAGTATAATCTCATTGTACGAATATACACGTACAATTTAATTATTTGTTCTGAAAGTGTGCAATAATAGCGGTGAGTCAGGGTTGGTGAGGTTTTCAGCATGACGCTAGAATTAATCGTAGGGTCGAGATGAAGTATAGGCTATATTGCCGCCCGCCAAGGGCCAGTTGATGTGGCCGAATCAGGCCATCGGGTGAGCTATTTACCTAGGGCTGTCGTTTATCAATAGGAACACTATGATTGCAAATCACCCTGAGCGTGAGCAGATCCGTTTGGAAAATGTGCTGACAGCTTTAGGTAATCCGCTGCGGTTAGCGGTGGTTCGTCGGCTGGCAGCAGGGGGAGAGCATGCTTGTGGCACCTTGGTGCAGGGGCTATCTAAATCGACCCTGACCCATCATTGGCGTGTGTTGCGTGAAAGTGGCGTGATCTGGCAGCGGCCCTGCGGGCGCGAGAGTTTATTATCGCTACGACGCGAGGATATTGATGCTCGTTTCCCCGGCCTGTTGGATGTATTGCTGAGTGCGGTGGAGAATGATGCGACCACGGATGAGTCAACGGCGAAGCATCTGTCGGAAAATGAAAACAGACTTGGATGAAAACAGGGTTTGATGGGTTCTACCGCAACAAGTGAAGATCGGCTCTATTTGTCGGGGTTATCAACCCTGCCATTAAGACGAAACGCCTTCAAATATCTATACTATCCCGTCGATATCATCACTCAGTGTGTGTTGGTATCTGGCTTATCCCCTGAGTTTGCGTCACCCCGCAGAAATGATAGCGGAGCTTAAACTCTTCTGGCGAGTATCGAACTGAGACACATGTTAAGGAAAGGATAACTTCAGTGTCCAGTCGTGAGTGTTTATTTCCAGCAGAACAATGTTATCTGTTGGCTGACTGACCTTCATTAATACAACAGAGCTATAGAAATACACTATTTAATAGTCTGATAATTCATTGAGATGGTCATTTCGCTTAAAACGATGAGAAATTTACACAAAGTAAATTATGGTTTTTTAATTTGTATTTTTATGGTTCTTTACCTATACATTATCAATGTAAATATTTTGGCAGAAAAATCCTATGAATGTAAATAATATACAATTCCAATTTGAAACTTTGGCAACCTTGTATGAGGATATGGCAAATTGGCCCTTTAGAAAGGACATTGAGAGACCTGCGGTATTAGATCGACTGGGTAATATATCCGGGTTAAATATTTTAGATTTCGGATGTGGTTCAGGGCATTACTCCCGTTTATTAAAGTCCCAAGGTGCGGCACGCGTCGTCGGTTATGATGTTGCAGGCGGTATGCTGCAATATGCTAAAACTCGTGAGCAAGCAGAGCATCAAGGTATTGAATATGTTTCCGATCTGACAGGATTAACTGGGCAGTTTGATTTGGTATTAGCAGTTTATGTCTTGCCCTATGCATCTACGCGTACAGATTTGATTAATATGGTTAAAAGCATGGTGATTCTGTTGCGGCCGGGTGGCCGTTTACTTACGCTACCCTTGAATCCAGATTATGCGTCGGAGCCAAGTTACTATATATCTTATGGATTTCAACTAACATCAGACACCCCTCATCAAGATGGCACGGAAGTGTATCTGCGTCTTCTTTTTGGCGATGAGCATACCGATATCACCGCCTGGTACTGGTCTCGGGACACCCTCAATCATGCATTGCATCAATCAGGGCTATCCCGCATTCAATGGCATACGCCTTATCCTAAACACCGGATCGTATCATCAATAACATCACTGGAGGCTTATCTCCAACGGCCACATACCATGCTGGTTGACTGTTATTATCAAGGTGATCATGGGGCATGTTCTAATTAAAAATAATAATAATTCTATTAAAAATCAATCTATGCTGACAAAGCATAATATATTTATTTTTTAAACCAACCTAGGAAATATAGATATTAAATAGTCACGGGAGATAGATGGAAATTACGATAGATGTTTACTCATCAATTTTTCAATTGCCTGAGTCTGAATATTGTCAATTCCATAACAGTAACAATGGAACTTTATTTTATGACCGGCGATTTCTTATTGCTGCTGAACAATCACCATTGCTTGCGGTTAAAAAAATTTATTATCTTATCGCTCGTACCCATGGGCAGTTGTTAGCTGTTCTTCCCGCTTACCTGCAGGATCTGAATGTAGTTGATCCATTTCAAATATTGGCGAACAACGCAGGGATCCATAATCAAGGTAACGATACCGGATTATTCAGCCATATCATGCATTGCTTTGACACCACTATTCCAAGCCATCAAGCTTCATTGGCATTGCATGATGCTTTGTTTTGCCGATTACGCAAACTGGCCATGGCAGAGGGCGCCAGCTATTTTGGCCTGCTAAATGTGCAGGATCCGTTCCTTTTAAAACATGTCGGTGCGTTGGGTTTGAACGTCAATTTCATGCTGGAGCGGTGGTATGTAGAGTTGTCGGAATATCGCGATTTTGACCATTTTATAGAAAAACTGCCCTATGATGGCCGCAACGAGATGCGTCGACAAATTCGCAAATTTGACGCCAGCCAAGCAACCTTATCGATGCTAGCACCGCCCTTCGATGCACGCTTGGAACAGTTGGCGCAGTTATGCCAAGATACTACAGCACGTCACGGTACACCCCATTACTTTCCCGCGGCTCCATTAACACGCTTTAGCCAACTGTGTGGCGATCTTGTCCGACTTAACCTAATTGAGCTTAATGGATCTTTGATTGCCGGCATGGTCTGTTTTGAACAGCAGGATACGCTGCATCTTTGGTCTGCAGGCATGAGTTATGATCAGATTGATTTCAGCCCCTACACGCTTGCTTTCGCGAATGCTTACCGCTATGCATTCGAACACGGGTTGAAACGGCTTGAAGCCGGCCGTCTTAATGCAAAAATCAAAACTCGTCTGGGACTCCAGCCGGAACGTTTATATACCGTCACCAGTGAACGGCTTAATCATTCAGCCTAACTGTATTCTTATTAACTTATTATGCTATTACTGGAGCTGTTTATGAATGAAGAGAGCTGTTGTGCGGATGATTATCGTCGCTTCGTTCACCAGATGACAGGGCGAGTCCGTTCCCGCTATCACCCCGAATATGCTGGGTGGTTGCGGCAATCTACCTGGAACCAACGTGATTTTAAACGATCACCAGAAATGATTGTTCGGGCACGAACCGTGGAGGACATTGTTGAAACGATACACTTTGCGCGTAAACATCGACATGAAATTACCGTCCGAGCGGGAGGGCATAGCTATGGCGGTTGCTTTCTGCGCACTAATAACATCCTTTTGGATATCTCTGCTTTGCAAGAAATTGCGATTGACCCCGCCTCGGCTACAGCACGGATTGGCCCAGGTGTTACAGCCCGAGAATTAAGCTCGGTATTGCGGGAGCACCGGTTGGCTTTCCCCACAGGGCATGGCGGTAATGTAGCACTTAGCGGTTTTTTGTTAGGTGGTGGTATGGGCATCAATGCGACAACTTGGGGAGGAATGAGCGTCTTCAACATAGAGTCAATGGATCTTATCACCGCTGACGGACAGCTACGTCATGTCAGCCCTGATGAGGAGCCTGATCTATTTTGGGCCGCCCGTGGAGCTGGGCCTAATGCTTTTTTTGTGGTGGTACGTTTTTACCTCAAATGTCACCCCTTACCGAGGGCAATCACCAATAATATCTATCAGCTCCCGTACAGCGCTTTGAACCTGCTATTAGAGTTTATAGAAGCAAAAAGCGGGGATACTCGCCTGCAAATTATGATAGCTATCACCCCCCCACAACCAAACCAACAAAGTACAATCGTGCTAAACACCATTGCTTTTACGGATACTATTGTCGAGAGTACTGCCCTACAACAAGAATTTATTCAGCATATCCCGCACGACATCATCACGCCTTTGGCTTTGGATCCGGAGAGTAGTTTTGAGAAAATTTATCAACAAGGTGAGGGGATGTTGGTGAATCGGCGTTTTCGCAGTGACAACATTATCACCAATGCCATTCATCAGGTAAAACAGGTAATTGATACATTCTTGCCGGAACAGCCTTCTCCAAACGGTATAACATTGCTCGTCTGGCGCGGAGAACAGCGCTTTCCTGATGCAGCCTACTCCGTTAGAGGACGGTTCTTTGTTTCAACTTATCTTCAGTGGGATGACGCCAGCGATGATGATGATAACTGCCGTTGGCTGCAGAATTTTTATGACCGGTTAGCCCCACTGTCCTCTGGTTGCTATATCAACGAATTCGATCTTGAGTCTCGGTCTGACCAGATTGAGCGTTGTTATGCTCCTGAAAGCTGGCAACGATTACAACACCTCCGCCAACTTGCCGACCCAATGAGTATTTTTGCTGACATACGGTTTTTAGCGCAAGAGATCTTGGGTACTAAATCAATAAGTTAATGAAAGTTAGTCAACAATAGTTGTGCTGCCGATTTTTTAGGTAGCTAACAGATAGAAATGACATGGTTGATAATCTCCGACAAATAAAATTGATATTGCCCGATCTTCGATTATTGCAACAGAACCTAAAAAAAGCCCCGAGATCATTATCGTCGGGGCCTATATTGCTATCAGTTATCTATATCAGCAGACAGATTTAACCGCAGCGATTACATCTTGATGCCTGAATCTGCTGGAAGAAGTCATTACCTTTATCATCTACCAAAATAAAGGCAGGGAAGTCTTCCACTTCAATCTTCCAGATGGCTTCCATACCCAGTTCAGGATATTCCACACACTCCAGACTCTTAATACTGTTTTGCGCCAATACCGCCGCTGGACCGCCGATACTGCCCAGATAGAAGCCGCCATGTTTATGGCAGGCATCGGTGACCTGTTGGCTGCGGTTACCTTTAGCCAGCATGATCATGCTGCCACCGTGGGATTGCAGCAGATCCACGTAGGAGTCCATGCGGCCCGCCGTGGTTGGCCCAAGTGATCCCGAAGCATAACCTTCCGGTGTTTTCGCTGGCCCCGCGTAGTAGATCGGATGATCTTTAATGTATTGCGGCAAGCCTTCACCATTATCCAGCCGCTCTTTTAATTTGGCATGGGCAATGTCACGGCCAACAATAATGGTGCCACTCAGTGACAGGCGGGTTGAGACCGGATACTGCGACAGCTCTTTTAATATTTCCGGCATTGGGCGGTTAAGGTTGATTTTAACCACTTTACCTTCGTTGCTCTGGCGCAGATGTTCTGGGATATATTTCCCCGGATTTTGCTCCAGTTTCTCCAGCCAGATGCCCTTGCGGTTAATCTTGCCTTTGATATTGCGGTCGGCAGAGCAAGAGACCCCCATCCCGACAGGGCAGGATGCACCGTGGCGAGGAAGGCGTACTACGCGCACGTCGTGAGCAAAGTATTTGCCACCAAATTGTGCACCCAGACCCAAGTCTTGTGCGGCTTCCAGCAGCTCTTGCTCCAGTGCGATATCACGGAATGCTTGCCCATGCTCATTCCCTTCCGTCGGCAGGCCATCATAATATTTGGTCGAGGCCAGCTTGACGGTTTTAAGGGTGCTTTCAGCGGAGGTGCCGCCGATAACAAACGCGATATGGTATGGCGGGCAAGCCGCTGTACCTAAGGTGCGCATCTTTTCAACCAGGTACTCTTTCAACTTGCCCGGTGAGAGCAGTGCCTTGGTTTCCTGATAAAGATAGGTTTTGTTCGCCGAACCGCCGCCTTTGGTGACGAACAGGAATTTATAATCTTCCCCTTCGGTGCTGTAGAGGTCGATCTGCGCGGGCAGGTTAGTGCCGGTGTTCACTTCTTTGTACATATCCAGCGCCGCGTTTTGCGAGTAGCGCAGGTTATCTTCGATAAAGGTGTTGTACACGCCACGGGATAGCGCTTCGGCATCATTACCGCCGGTCCAGACGCGCTGGCCTTTTTTCCCCACGATAATCGCGGTGCCGGTATCCTGACAGGTCGGCAAAATCCCTTTAGCGGAGATTTCGGAGTTGCGCAGGAATTGCAGGGCCACGTATTTATCGTTTTCGCTGGCCTCAGGGTCATCCAAAATCGCGGCGACCTGTTTTTGGTGAGCGGGGCGAAGCAAGAAGGAGGCGTCGTGGAAAGCATGTTGGGCGAGGAGGGTCAGGGCTTCTGGCTCGACTTTCAGAATGTCGTGACCTTCAAACTGTGCAACCGAGACGTGACTATTACTGACAAGGTAATACTCAGTATCGTCTTCCGTTAGCGGGAAGGGATCCTGATAGTGGAACGGTTTGTTTGACATATTTTTCTCACATTCAACATCAGTTAGCGAAAGCGTTCGATAACAGAAACAAGCATTAGCAGAAATAAGCCGATATATTTTTTATCTATAACTTTAACCATGATCTTACTATAGATTGTCAGCGTGATGCGACGGCTCCACCCTCTTTATAAAGGGTGGATCTCATTTTCCGCACTTATCGATGGCTATGGCAGCATCACAGTGGGAAACTGGCCGACCGCCATGATATATCACTGCAATAAGCCCGTTTTTTATCGCTAAATTCTGAGTGTTGGGATGTTACATGACCGCGCTCAGGGCGGTTACGCCTCCGGTGAGTTACTCGGCATCCACATTTGAGATAACTTGTTCAACATCTTCCAGCGAGCCAATTTTTACTTCCCCAGTCCGGCACATTTTACTCTTATCAATCAATAAAATGGATTGTGTGGCGCGCTTAAGCAGCATGGTTTTGAATTCGGCGTTAAAGGGATTCGAGTCCCACAAAATGCCATCGGTATCCATGCCCTCACAGGAGAAGATAAACAGGTCAATCTCGATGGTTTTCAGCAGCGAAAAGAGCGCAGGATTCACGTAGCAGGCATATTTGCGCTGTAAGTGGCCGCCAGCGCTGATCAACTCGATATTTTGGTGTTTCGCCAGCTCCTGACAAATCCGCACGCTGTTGGTAAACACCGTAATATCAATATCCGGCAGTTTTTTGGCTAAATACCAGCAGGTGGAGCTGGCATCCAGCGCAATCACCATGCCGCTTTCAATCAGTGACAGTGCATGGTCAGCGATGCTGGCTTTACTGGAGAGGTGGCTTTTCAGCCGAGTAGTGAAGGGGTCACCGCTATCTTTGGTGGCTCGCTTGATGCTTTTTGCACGTCCGTGCTGACGGATGATCAAGCCCTGTGCCTGTAACTCATTCAGATCACGGCGAATGGTTTCCTGACTGACCGCCAGTAAGCGGGCCAGATCGGCGGTCGTCAATGTTTCTTGCTGCTTGAGGTGTTGCAGAATTTCCTGGTGACGAGACGCTTTCATGATCCTCTCCGTCAGCAAAGCCATGCATTTTATGCCAGAGGGGTACTGACATTAACTGCATGGCTAAAGGGGTGAGGTTACGTGATCATCCGATTAAAAAACAGGCGTCACCCCCTTCTTTAGCAGAATATTGCCGTACTTGGCGGTCTCTCCTGTGATGACGATCGCAAATGCTTGCTGAGCGCGTTGGTAAAACGCAAAGCGCTCAATGCGCTCTATGGGGAGCGCCTTTTGAGTGCCAAACAGGGCGTGCAAATAGCGTTTTTCAACCGAAGCATCGAGGGTGTCGCCATCAACGGCGGCCATCATCACTAGCGGCGGCGCATAACTGTCCAGTTCAAATAATGGGATGGTGGCTTCCAGCAGTGCACTGACCGATAACCCATCAGCACGAATCACCTGCGGCCCGCCACTCTTACCCAAGGTATGGGCCGGAAAATGGGCGTCTGAGAAGATAATTTCATCGCCGTGTCCCATTTCAGCTAAGGTTTTTAGCAGTTGTGGCGACAGCAACGGCGAGATGGTTTTAAGCATGACACTCTCCTTGCAAGGGCATAGTTTCGGTTATCAGAGCGGTGCTGGCGCTTAACGCCTGATATAACGGTTGTTGGTGACCCGGCTGATAATATTGGTAACGATAATTGACCTGCGCCCGCGCCTGTTCGGCACTGGCGTAGTAGCCGGTCGCCTGCCAGGCAAACAGTGCCGCACCCAGCACTGTCGTTTCGGCTTCATCAATCACTTTCACTGGCAAGTTGAGCACGTCGGCTTTGATCTGGTTCCATAATCTATTGCGACTCCCCCCGCCGACCAGCAGCAGTTCACGGGTACGGAACTCACCAATTTTCTCCAGTACGGCCAGATTATTTTTCAATTGCCAAGCCAATCCTTCGAGTGCGGAACGATAAAAATGCCCGCGCCCACTCGACAGTGATACCCCTTGCCAGCCGCCGGACAGATGATGGCGGGTATTGCCCAGCAAGTTACAATCCATGCGCACGCCGTCAGCACCCGGTGCAATCATCTCGGCTTCGGCAATCATCTGCTGGTAAACATCGGCACAAGCCGCATCGTGCCAATACAGCTGCCGAACCCACTCCAAGACACCCGATGCCAGCCATTGCAAACCGGGGTTAAAGAGCCGCGAGCAGCTGTCCAGTTCGCAAGTGGAACCCGCAAATTGGGGCAGTATGGCGGTATTAACTTGCGGTGTACGCACCATCAGAATCTCCCAAGTGCCCGATGACAGCACGGGCTGATCTAACTCTGCGCCTGAGCCGAATAGGGCGAACTGGGTGTCGTGACCGGCGGAGATAATCGGTATTCCTGCCGGGAGTCCTAGTTCAGCGGCACTACTCGGTAATAACGGGCCGATGATTTCACCCGCGGCGACCATCGGAGGGAAGAGATCGGCGTGAATACCTATTTTGTGTAAAATTGCGCTGCTGAATTGTTCACGTTTCACATCCAACAGTTGGCTCGTGCCCGCCATGGTGCGATCAGTGGTAAATTCCCCGGTGAGGCGCTGGTTGATCAACGATGAAATAAAGAGCCAGGCATGGGCCTGCTCAACTAAATCGGGTCGGTTCTCTTGTAGCCAAATCAACTTGTACAAGGTGTTGAAACTGAACTGACCGATACCGGATATTTGCTGTAATTTTTCGGCGGACATATAGCGGGCGATATCCTCCATCACCGCTACGGTGCGCGGGCACTTCCAACTGATAATCGGGTACAGCATATTGCCTTTAGCATCCACCAGTGCGCCATCGACGCCGAAGGTCGTCACTGTGACGGCGTGGATCTTATCCTGCTGAATCTGTGGCAGTAATTGTTGGCAACACTGGGCGAAACTGCGCAAAATGCCGTCCAACGGCCATAGCTGCCATTGCGGATTGGCCGGATCGGGCAAACTTTGGTTCGGCAGTACCGCTTTAGCGACCACCACGCCTTGGGGATCAACGGCGATCGCCCGAATATTGGTTGCGCCGCAATCCAAAACAATGACCACATCGCGCTTCATAAATGCTCCTGCTAGCCGCAAGGATGATTATTTGACTCAGGCGAGGTGTGATCCCACCTGAGTCATGCCATTTAACGCATTTCAAATATCGCGGCTCACTGTTTTTTGTATAAAGGGCCGTAATTCTGGCAAGCGCGGTAATCCTGCCCCTCGATATCCATGCCGTGTGCGCCCCAAGCCGTTGGCCGGTAAACACTCTCCTCTTCCACGTTGTGCATACAGACAGGAATGCGCAGCATGGACGCCAGCGTAATTAAGTCTGCGCCCACGTGGCCGATAGTTAGCACTCCGTGGTTAGCCCCCCAATTTGCCATCACAGAATACACATCGCTGAATGGCCCTTTGCCGGTCAGGCGCGGTGCAAACCAAGTGGTCGGCCAGCTTGAATCGGTGCGCTTATCCAAGGTGTCATGGACTGATTTCGGCAACTCAACGCTCCAGCCTTCGGCAATCTGTAACACTGGGCCGACACCCTTAATCAGGTTGATGCGGCTCATGGTAAATGGCACGCCACCACGGGTCAGGAAACGGGAAGAGAAGCCGCCGCCACGGAAATATTCATGGATCGCCGGACACCATTCGGTGGCCGCCAGACACGCATCGGCCTCTTGCTGGCTGATCTGCCAGTGCGGTTTAATCGTCGGTTTACCTTGGGCGTCATTTTGGCGGCAAGTGCCGTCCAGTGCGGCTGAACCTGAGTTGATCAGGTGGATAATACCCTGTTCAGCCACCCCCTCCAGTTGATGTCCGGTAACCCGTTGTACCGCTTCTGGTGACCAGTAAGTCCGGACGTCGGCAAAGATCTGCGCGGTGCCTGTCAGGGTATGACCAAATAGCATTGCGACACCGTTCAAGCTGTCGTTTTCGGTGGCGATAACCATTGGCTCGCGCACCCCATTCCAGTCAAATGAGCTATTGAGCAGCGCTTCGGCGGTATCGCCATTGGGGTATTGATCTGTCCAGTGGCGCTGACCTTGGAACCCGGCGGCAATGGCGTTATAGCCCAGAGCCTCTTCACCAAAACCTTTGGCTGCCAGTGTTGGGTTGCCCTGCATCATGTCGCGAATACAGATTGCCATTTGCAAACTTTCACGCAGCACCGCGCGGCTGCTTTCTGCGGAACGGCGATACTGCTCGGTGTTTTTATCCGGCCCGAATTTGAAGTTGTTATCCGCCCACGACAGCGCCAGCTCCAACTCCTGCTCATCATAGATTTTGTGATCAATACGGCGGCGCAGTTCGGTCATATCCACCGCCTGGACTTTCATCCCTAACCACGACTCAAAGAAGTTGTGGTCAAGGATAGAACCGGCAATCCCCATTGATACCCCGCCAAGGGAGAGATAGCTTTTGCCTTTTAAGCTGGCAACCGCCAAACCTGCGCGGGTAAAACGCAGCAGTTTTTCTTGTACGTCGGCGGGGATGCGGGTGTCATTGGCATCTTGGACGTCATGGCCGTAAATGGAGAAAGCAGGCAGCCCTTTCTGATTGTGTGCCGCCAGTGCCGCCGCCAGATAAACTGCGCCGGGACGCTCAGTACCATTGAAGCCCCAAATGGCTTTTGGGCGGAACGGGTCCATATCGATAGTTTCACTGCCATAGCACCAGCAAGGTGTCACGGTGATGGTCAGCCCGATATTTTGGGCGCTGAATTTATCGTCACAGGCCGCAGACTCGGCCATGCCGGCAATACAGGTGTCGGCAATCACACATTCAACTGGCGTACCGCACGGGTGACGCACTACTTCTTGTAGAAACTCCGCAGTGGCGCGGGCCATTTTCATGGTTTGTTCTTCCAGCGATTCACGGACCCCCATTCGACGTCCATCAATAACTGGGCGAATGCCAATTTTTGGTAATTTAATTGTCGTTTTCATCATTGATCCTTGTGTTCTTTAGCGAAATTTAATTTATCAGTAACCGATAGAGTTAATTCACCGGTGCAGTTTTGAATTTGGCGAAAATAAAGATAATGGCGAAGCACAGTGCTGGAATAAGCTCAGCTGTCGGTATATTCCCCGCAGCATCACTGACCAGACCCATAATAGGGGTGACAATACCGCCACCGACAATGGTCATCACAATAATAGATGAGCCGTATTTTGTATCCTGATTCAGGTTCTTTATCCCTAAAGAGAATATCGTCGGGTATTGTATTGACATAAACATGCTGCATAACGTCAGTGCTAATAATCCGATATGGCCGCCAAACGTCGCGGAGACAATACATAACAGCATTGAAATAAACGCATAGGCTGCTAATACTTTTTCTGGCGCGAAACGGGTAATTAACCAAGTGCCACTGAATCTACCGATAAAGAAACAGACCATGGTCGCGGTTAAATAATTGGCAGCATAGCCAGGGGTGATATTCGGTAACTCTTCAATGGCATAACGAATTAGATAGCTCCAACAGGCAGTTTGAGCGCCGACATAACAGAACTGTGCTAATACAGCCCAACGCCAGTGGGTTATTTTTAATAAACGCGGTAATGAAGCGAAGAAAGAAGTATTATGTGTGTCGTCAGATTCACTTTTTATTGTGGGAAAACGGGTGATAAGAATTAGTAACGCAACAAAAATCACGACTGCCACAATAATCAAATAGGGCAGTTGTACCGCTTTGACCAAGCTATGATGGTAGCTGTTTAAATCCTCAACAGACAATTTGTCTAATACTTCCTGTGTCTGATGGGGAACATTGGAGAGAATTAAACTTTGCCCGAACACCACGGCAATAATGGCACCGAAAGAGTTAAAGGTCTGGGCCAGGTTGATACGGAAATGGCCGCTCTTCTCTGGTCCTAGCACGGTAACAAAGGGGTTTGCGGCAGTTTCAAGGCACCCCAAGCCAGCAGCAATAATAAATAAACCGATTAGAAACAAGGTATAATTCATTGCCTCAGCAGCAGGCCAGAACAGCGCGGCACCAAAAGCGTAGAACAGCAATCCAGTAATAATCCCAGCTTTATAACTAAACCTTTTCATCAAGATCCCAGCAGGAATAGGAATCAAAAAGTAACCAAAATAGAAGGCGGACTGAATCAACCCGGCTTGAAAATTGGTCAAGGTAAATGCCTGCTGAAACTGCGGTAATAAAATATCATTCAAATTATTGGCTACTGCCCAAAGGAAGAACAGTGAGCACAGCAATGCAAAAGGAATCAGATATCGTTTTTTATTAGCCGACTCGTTACTTACCGAGGCGGAAATTTTGGTGCTATCTGTTTGTATGAGTATGTTTCCCATGGTGCCCTCGTCGGATGAAGTTGCACTTATTTAACTATTTAATTAGACATAATGTTTGGTTAATAAAACGTAATAATCGGCGGAAATCTTTTACTTAATGAATGACATTTTTGTTTCCCATGCCTGACATGCGTCGCTGAATGACAAATTGAAAACATCCTCATTGCGATAACGTCCATCATTTAGAAGGTAAAAGTTTCTAAAAAATATGAGCTGAATCACATTGATAACTCAATGCTGATTTTTTGTGATAACAGTCACTTTAAATAAAAACATTTTATGACCGTTTGAAATGAATTGTGTTTCAAACACACAGTTATAATGACCGATTTTTCTATTTCCATCACAAACGGTCAATTCTTGCTTTAATGATATTTTTTTATTTAACTTATTAGTCGTGTTTTGACCGTTTAATTACATTGTTTTTTCAAACGGACATTTTATAAAAACAGATGGTTATGAAGTGGCAGTAAAGTCATAAATAGTCATGACATGGCTCACATTTTCATGTGATTTATTTTTAACATTAATTAAATGAGCGAAATATATATCCCATATTCACAATTCTTAATGCTCATTAGTTCATATCCACTATCCCATTAATTTCATATTTAAGTATCCGTATCCTAAGAGAGGAACAAATGAAGAGAGAAGCACTGGCGCGCGATATTATCAATACTTGCCTGGAGATGACTCGCTTGGGCTTGAATCAGGGGACGGCTGGCAATGTTAGCGTGCGCTATCAGGATGGGTTTCTAATTACGCCATCCGGTATTGCTTACGACAAACTCACCGAGTCGCACATCGTTTATATCGATGCTAGTGGCCACCATGAAGCGGGCAAAGTCCCCTCCAGCGAGTGGCGTTTTCATCAGGCGGTCTATCAGACCCGGCCAGATGCGAACGCCGTGGTACATAACCACTCAGTCCACTGCACCGCGGTTTCGATTCTTAACCGTCCGATCCCGGCGATTCATTACATGATTGCCGCCGCTGGTGGTGATGATATTCCTTGCGCCCCCTACGCCACTTTTGGCACCAAAACACTGTCGGAGCATGTCGCCGTGGCGATGAAACACCGTAAGGCGACGTTACTGCAACACCACGGTTTAATTGCCTGCGAAGAGAATCTGGCTAAAGCGCTGTGGCTGGCCCATGAGGTTGAGGTGCTGGCGACACTGCTGTTGGCTATCTTGCCGATTGTCGATGAGGTGCCGGTGTTATCCAAAGAGGAGATCACTGTGGTTTTGGAAAAATTCAAAACCTACGGTTTGCGCGTCGAAGAGTAGTTTTGGGGCAAGAGACACATTTTTGGGTAAGGATTTTCTGGCGATTAAAAACACCGAGGAATCAATCATGAACAGAATGATTTTAAACGAGATGTCGTGGTTTGGTCGTGGTTCACTGGCGGCTTTACCCAATGAAGTTAGGCGGCGAGGCTATCAAAAAGCGCTGGTGGTGACGGATAAGATGCTGCTCGAATGTGGCGTCGCGACTCGCTTAATTAGCCGCCTGGAGTGGGCTGGTCTGGATTTTGCGGTTTTTGATGCGGTCAAGCCCAATCCCACTATCAGTATGGTGCAGCAAGGGGTGGCCGCTTTTCGCCAAAGTGGGGCGGATTACCTGATAGCCCTTGGCGGTGGCTCACCGCAAGATACCTGCAAAGCCATCGGTATCATCATTAATAACCCTGAATTTGCCGATGTGCGCAGTCTGGAAGGGGTGACCGACACACGCAATGCTTGTGTGCCGATTCTGGCCATCCCGACCACCGCTGGGACTGCGGCAGAAGTCACCATTAACTATGTGATTACCGACGAAGAGCGGCGGCGTAAATTTGTCTGTGTCGACCCCCATGCCATTCCAGCTGTGGCATTTATCGATGCCGATATGATGGACAGCATGCCGCCTGCCCTTAAAGCGGCTACGGGGGTAGATGCCTTGACCCACGCAATCGAAGGTTACCTGACGAAAGGGGCTTGGGAGCTAACCGATGCGCTGCATCTTAAAGCCATTGAAGTTATCAGCCGCTCATTGCGTGCCTCGGTAAAAGGGGAGGCGGCCGCAACCGAAGATATGGCGCTTGGACAGTATATCGCGGGTATGGGATTCTCGAATGTGGGGCTGGGGTTGGTGCATGGGATGGCGCACCCTCTGGGGGCGTTTTATAACATGCCCCATGGCGTCGCCAATGCCATTTTATTGCCCCATATCATGGGCTATAACGCCACTTATACCGGTGAGCGCTTCCGCCAAATCGCCATGGCAATGAGGGTAGAGAATGCGTCGACTTTACCGTTGGAAGAGGTGCGGGAACTAACCATTCAGGCGGTAATGGAATTGAATCGAGATATCGGCATTCCCTCCTGCTTAAGTGCCGTAGGGATGCGGGCCGATGATATTCCGGCACTGGCCGCGGCGGCATTTGCGGATGTTTGCACCGGGGGAAATCCGCGTGAAGCCTCGGTGGATGAGATTATGGCGCTATACCATCAAGCCTGCTGATTAGAACGGTTACATATCACAAATTCATCATAAAGCGGTGAGGTGAGGGTAATCCTCATTGCTTTATTGATACCAAACAACTCCCACGCGACCCAAAAGGGGTAGGGTCATATTAGCGGGGCGGTATATTTATTATCCTAATTATAACAACTGCTGTAGTGGCACTAGGGTGCCTTTGCTGATTGCTCTCCCTCTCCCGCTGAATTACTCATTTTTTTGAATTAATCGGATGTCATCTATTGCGGGTGTCCTCCCTTTTCTGGAATGCAACCAAGTGGGAATCTTATGAAAGAGACCAACGAATCCCGACTGTTAACGGCAGAAGTCACGCGCCGCAAACTGGTCCAAACCACACTGGTCGGCGGCCTCGCCGTGGCAACAGGGGCATTTTCGCTCCCCTTTTCCCGCACCGCCCGCGCAGTTCAATCTGCCCTTAACCCCGCCGGAGCCGAAGATAGCAAAGTGATCTGGAGTGCTTGCACCGTTAACTGTGGTAGCCGCTGCCCGCTACGTATGCATGTGGTTGATGGCGAAATAAAATATGTCGAAACCGATAATACTGGCGATGATGATTTCGACGGGCTGCATCAGGTGCGAGCCTGTTTACGTGGCCGCTCGATGCGCCGCAGAGTCTATAACCCAGACCGCCTGAAGTACCCGATGAAGCGCATTGGGGCGCGCGGCGAGGGCAAGTTCAAGCGCATTTCGTGGGAAGAGGCCTATGACACGCTCGCCGCCAGCCTACAACACATCATCAAAGAGTATGGTAACGAAGCTATTTATTTGAATTACGGCACAGGAACACTGGGCGGCACCATGACCCGCTCTTGGCCACCGGGTTCAACTCTTATTGCGCGATTGATGAATTGCTGTGGCGGCTACCTCAACCATTATGGTGACTACAGCACTGCGCAAATTGCCGCCGGTTTAAACTACACCTATGGCGGCTGGGCCGATGGCAACAGTCCGTCAGATATCGAAAACAGCAAGCTGGTGGTGCTGTTTGGTAACAACCCCGGCGAGACGCGCATGAGTGGTGGCGGTGTTACCTATTATCTGGAGCAGGCGCGGGAAAAATCCAATGCCAAGATGATTGTGATTGACCCCCGTTATACTGACACCGCCGCGGGCCGTGAGGATGAGTGGATCCCCCTACGACCGGGCACCGATGCCGCGCTCGCTTCTGCGCTGGCCCACGTGATGATCAGCGAAAATCTGGTCGATCAACCTTTCCTCGACAAATACTGCGTCGGCTATGACGAGAAAACCCTGCCGGAAAGCGCCCCCCAAAATAGCCATTACAAAGCTTATATTTTGGGGTTGGGTGCCGATAAAACCGCCAAAACCCCACAGTGGGCGGAAGCCATTACTGGCATTCCAGCAGCAAAAATTATTAAGTTGGGACGCGAAATCGGCTCGGTTAAACCGGCTTATATCGCGCAGGGATGGGGGCCGCAGCGTCACGCCAATGGTGAAAACACCAGTCGCGCCATTGCGATGCTGGCTATCCTAACTGGCAATGTGGGCATTAATGGCGGCAACTCCGGCGCGCGCGAGGGCTCTTATGGTTTGCCGTTTGTTCGGATGCCAACCTTGGAAAACCCCGTCAAAACCAGCATTTCCATGTTCTTATGGACCGATGCCATTGAGCGTGGCCCAGAGATGACGGCTCTGCGCGATGGTGTACAGGGCAAAGATAAGCTGGATGTGCCGATCAAGTTTATCTGGAACTACGCCAGTAACTGCCTGATTAACCAACATGCTGAAATCAATCGCACCCATGACATTCTGCAAGATGATAAGAAATGTGAAATGATTGTGGTCATCGATAACCACATGACCTCGTCGGCCAAGTATGCCGATATTATCCTGCCCGATTGCACCGCCTCCGAGCAGATGGACTTCTGCCTCGATGCCTCCAGCGGCAACATGGCCTATGTGATTTTTGCTGATCAGGTGATCCAACCGCGCTTTGAATGCAAAAACATCTATGAAATGACCAGTGAGTTAGCAAAACGCATGGGGGTCGAGCCGCAATTTACCGAAGGGCGCACGCAAGAAGGGTGGTTACGCCACCTCTACCAGCAGTCGCAACAAGCGATCCCTGAGCTGCCCTCTTTCGAGGAATTCCGCGAACAGGGCATCTTTAAAAAACGCGATCCGGCGGGTCATCATGTCGCCTACCAGGCATTCCGCACCGATCCTGTGGCCAATCCACTCACCACCCCCTCGGGCAAAATCGAGATCTATTCTGCTGAATTGGCGCAGATTGCCGCCACGTGGGAGTTGCTGCCAGACGACGTTATTGACCCGCTGCCGGTCTATGCCGCCGGTTTTGAGAGCTTTGACGACCCCCTTAATCAGCAATATCCGTTGCAGCTCACGGGCTTCCACTACAAAGCCCGAACGCACTCCACTTACGGCAACGTTGATGTGCTGAAAGCCTCCTGCCGCCAAGAGATGTGGATTAACCCGATAGATGCCGGAGAACGCGAGATCAAAAACGGCGATATTGTGCGGATCTTTAATGGGCGTGGTGAAGTGCAAATCAATGCCAAAGTCACGCCGCGCATGATGCCGGGGGTTGTCGCACTGGGTGAGGGGGCGTGGTACAGCCCAGATGAAAAACGTATTGATCGGGCGGGCAGTATTAACGTCTTGACCACGCAGCGCCCCTCTCCATTGGCGAAGGGGAACCCCTCCCACACCAACCTCGTTCAAGTCAGCAAGGCATAAGGAGCTAACAGATGACGCAATATGGTTTTTACATCGACTCCAGCCGCTGTACGGGATGCAAAACGTGTGAGCTGGCGTGCAAGGATTTCAAGAACTTATCCACCGACGTCAGTTTCCGTCGCATCTACGAGTATGCCGGAGGGGATTGGCAGCAGGATAACGGCGCATGGCATCAAAATGTGTTCGCTTACTACCTCTCCATCGCCTGTAACCACTGTAGTGATCCGGCCTGCACCAAGGTGTGTCCGAGTGGTGCGATGCATAAGCGGGACGATGGTTTTGTGGTGGTGAACGAAGAAATTTGTATTGGTTGCCGCTACTGCCATATGGCCTGTCCTTACGGCGCACCGCAATATGACGAAGCAAAAGGGCATATGACCAAGTGTGACGGCTGCTACGAGCGCGTCGCCGCCGGTAAAAAGCCGATTTGTGTCGACTCCTGCCCACTGCGGGCGCTGGATATGGCCCCGATCGATGAGCTGCGTGAGAAGTATGGTGAGTTGGCCGAGGTCGCGCCACTGCCCGCCGCCCATTTCACGCTGCCCAATATTGTGGTGAAACCGAATGCCAACAGCCGCCCGGTCAGAGATACCACCGGTCATCTGGCAAATCCGAAGGAGGTATAACATGGGTACGGGATGGCATGAATGGCCACTGATGATCTTTACGGTTCTGGGGCAGTGTGTGGTCGGGGGCTTTATGGTGCTCGGTCTGGCGCTGCTATTTGGCGGTTTGAGTCGCGGGCAGCAGCAGCGATTGCACCGCAGCATGTTGGTATTGTGGGTATTGATGGCGCTGGCCTTTATCGCCTCGACACTGCATTTAGGTTCGCCAATGCGGGCGTTCAACTCGCTCAATCAGGTTGGGGAGTCGGCGCTGAGTAATGAGATTGCCGCTGGTTCAGCCTTCTTTGCGGTAGCAGGGTTTTACTGGCTGCTGGCGGTCTGGGGCAAAATGCCCGCGTTACTTGGCAAGATATGGCTGATCGTGGCGATGGTCTTGGGCGTGGTATTTGTTTATGCCATGTGTCGAGTCTATGCCATTGATACGGTGCCGACTTGGGACAACCTCTACACCCCGCTGGGCTTTGTCTTGACCGCGCTGATAGGTGGACCGATGTTGGGCTATCTGCTGCTGCAACGGGCTGATATTAATGGGCGCATGATGTTACAACTGCCGATGATCAGTGTCTTGGCGCTAATCATCAGTGTGGCCAGTGTCATTATGCAGGCGGCGAGTTTGCCGACGATTTATAGCTCAGTACAGCAGTCTGCCGATCTCATCCCCCATTACGGCACGCTGATGGTCTGGCGCTTGGTGCTGTTGGTACTGGGGTTGGGTTGCTGGATCTGTCCGCTGATCCGAGGCCGCACGCCGATGATGCTCGGCATGATATTCGCCATGCTGCTCATTATTGCTGGTGAATTGATTGGGCGCGGCGTGTTTTACGGGCTGCATATGACGGTGGGTATGGCGGTGGGAGGCTGATAGATGGTTGAAAGAAATCGGGTGTATCAACAGATAGCGCTGACTGGCCGCGTATTGGGTGCGCTGTTTTATTGTGAGCCGGACAGTCCGGCTTGCAGTGAGATTGTGGCGCAACTGAGTCGTGATCAGTGGATTGCGGAGTGGCCTTATGGCCTTGCCGCGCAACTCACGCCCATTGCCGCACAATTGGCGCAAAATCAGCCGGAAGAGACGCGGGAAGAGGCTTGGCAACGCTTGTTTATCGGCCCCTATGCACTGCCCGCGCCGCCATGGGGGTCAGTCTATCTGGATAAAGAAAACGTGCTGTTTGGTGACTCGACGATAAAACTGCGTGACTGGATGGCGCAGCAGCAAGTGGAAGTGACCTTGGCACAGCAAGAACCGGAGGATCATTTTGGTTTATTGCTGATGATGGCCGCCTGGCTGGCAGAGCATCAACCAGCGGATTTACCTGTTCTACTGGCAGAGCACTTACTCCCTTGGGGCTATCGTTATCTGGCGTTACTGCAAGCCGATGCCAACCACCCGTTTTATCAGGGGCTGGCTGAGCTAACGACCCTGACACTGACCCATTGGCAGGATGAATTACAGGTAACACCAGCTGTGGTTGAGTTATATCGCTGAATGAAAAAATTGGGCTATTCGATAACTAGCGTGACTTTTTTGCCAATACTTCCGGCCATACTTATCAATGAATCAAGGGTGAATTTCTCAGTTTTTTGATTAACCACATCGGAAACTCTTGGACGCGACACATGTAATAATGTGGCCGCGTCCACTTGCCGTATTCCTTCTGATTTAATCCAACTGGCAATCGACGTCATCAGTGCTTTTTTCATTGCTAAAGCCTGTTCAATTTCTGCATTTGATTCAGCCAACAACTGAGTTGCCTCAGTATCAGAGAAACCTAAATCGGCAAAAATATTGTCTTCAGCGGTTGTAATGTGACGTGATGCTGTGTCAATTTTATCTGTCATCTTTTGTCCTCCGTTCATGAATAACGTCTTTGTAACGCGCTTTAATAATGTTGACGTCTCTCTGACTGGTACTTTGTGATTTTTTTTGAAAACTATGCAATACGTAAATTTTTTCTTCAAATTTAGCGATATACACAACACGAAAAGCCTTTGAATTATCATCCAACCGTATTTCAATGACGCCTGCACCCCAATTATTAATGGGTTTGTAGTCGTTAGGCTCTAGGCCATATTGGATATTCCTTAGCTGCCTTCCCGCCACTACACACGTACTTTTCGGAAAAGCCTTCAAATCTTCAAGTGCACTGCCACGCCAATCTATTACTTTTCTACTCATTCATCACTCCTTGATGTAAGTATAAAATTTTATACATTTTTGGGGCGGGATAATCAATACTTTTTAATAGTGGCGACCTGCTAAAAAACCATTTTTCTCCAACTTATCCCCACCCACAATCGACCAATTTGTGACCTGCTTCTACTTTCCTTGCTCTCATATTGGACAAGCCGATAGGGGTTTGTATTATTAGATTGAATATAAATTTAATAGTGAATATATATTCAATGCGGAGAAAAATAATGAAAAATACCCTACTGAAATCCTGTCTTACCGCAGCATTGATCTCCATGGCGGGTGTCGCTGGTGCCGCCAGTAACGGCCTGATCGCCATCATCACTCCCTCCCACGACAATCCCTTCTTTAAAGCTGAAGCCGAAGGTGCCAAAGCCAAAGCGACGGAGTTGGGATACACCGTTCTGGTGGCTTCTCATGATGACGATGTGAACAAACAGAACCAACTGCTGGAGACCGCTATCGCCCGTAAAGCCAAAGCGATCATTCTGGATAACGCCGGTTCTGATGCCACCATCGGGCCATTGAAAAAAGCCAAAGCTGCCGGGATTCCGACCTTCCTGATCGATCGTGAAATCAATGAAACCGGGATTGCCGTTTCACAGATCGTCTCCAACAACTACCAAGGCGCACAACTGGGTGCAGAGAAATTTGTCACGTTGATGGGGGGTAAAGGCAAATATGTTGAGTTGCTGGGCCGTGAATCTGATACCAACGCCCATGTCCGTTCACAGGGCTATCACGACGTGATCGACGAACATAGCGACATGAAGATGGTCGCCCAACAGACTGCAAACTGGAGCCAGACTGAAGCTTTCAACCGTATGGAGTCCATTTTGCAGGCTAACCCAGATATCACTGGGGTGATTTCCGGCAACGACACCATGGCATTAGGCGCTGAAGCTGCATTAAAAGCCGCTGGCCGCAATGATGTCATCGTGGTTGGATTTGACGGCAGCGACTATGTGCGCGACTCCATCATCAACAAAGGCAATATCAAAGCCACCGTACTTCAGCCAGGTTGGGCGCAGGCCCAGATGGCGGTCGTGCAGGCAGATAAATACCTGAAAACCGGATCCACGGGTCTGGAAGAGAAACAACTGATGGACTGCGTATTGATTGATGAAAACAATGCCAAAAACCTGAATGTCTTTGCGCTGAAAGAGTAACCCTCTGAGCGGGTTGGCTAAAACGCGCGATTAAAAGGCAATGAGGGGCGTAACAGCCCCTCCTGACAGGAGGCAGTATGGGGTTCAGTGCTCTATCGAAAGCAGGCGGTTTGTTGGTGATCAGCGCGCTGCTGGTGGCTTGCACCGTGGTGGATTTGGATGAAAACGGCAAGCCTATTCTGCCAGTCGATCCCAATGCGGTAGTCAGTGACTATAACCAACCACCGGACAAAGTCGCCTCCACCATTTGGGTGAGTAAAGTGATGCCGTTTGCCAACAGCAATGCGCTCAGTTGGCAGCAAGTGAAACAGCAGCAAAGTCAGCCAGCAGCAGGGAAAAATAGCCAAAGCCGTTTTGTCCGTTTCAACGGCAAAGTGGTGGCGGTAGAAACAGCAGGGCGGGAAGGGGCGATTAAATTGGCGGTCGATGGCGATGAACAAGTGCTGCAATTGGGGCCAATCGTCAAAGGCAATGCCATCCGTGATGCATCAACCTTTATCCGCTTCGAAGATTTTAAAAATCAGGTGCAATACGCCCAACTCTCGAAGGCGCTCAGTAAGCGTGCTTTACAAGATGTGGCAAAACCCGATGCCAGTTGGGTCGGTCAGCAAGTCGAAGTCTTGGCGGCGGTGACACTCACCCCGACTGGACTGAGTAATGCCGTGCCGCTCAGCTTGAATAAGGAGAGCCACTAATGGACCACAGACCTGACATTGTCATGCGTGCTGAGGGCATTTCGATGCGTTTTCCCGGCACATTAGCGCTAGATGCCGTCAGTTATAACGTTTATCGCGGCAAAGTGAATGTGATCATCGGTGAAAATGGTGCGGGTAAATCGACGCTGATGAAGATTCTGGCCGGCGTACAGCAGCAAACGTCCGGGCAAATCTATCTGAATGGGCAGTCAGTGACCATTGCCAATACCCGCGAAGCCGCCGCGCTGGGTATCGGCATGGTGCATCAGGAATTGAATTTGTCGGAGAACCTCAACGTCGCGGAGAACATCTTTCTCGGGCGTGAGATCCAGCAAGGTTTGAAACCGATTAATCAGGCCGCACAGGAGCTGATCGCCGAACAATTGATGGTGCGTCTGGATCAGGCTATCTCGCCGAAAGAGATGGTCTCCAACCTGAAAGTGGGCCAGCAGCAGTTGATTGAGATTGCCAAGGCGCTGGCTGAGCAAGCGGACATCCTAATTCTGGATGAACCGACCTCGGCGCTGAGCAAAACCGAAGTCGATATTCTGTTCCGGGTGATTCGCGAATTGACCCGGCAAGGGGTTTCCATCGTCTACATTTCCCATCGACTGGAGGAGTTGATGGCGATTGGTGACTACATCACCATTTTACGTGATGGCCGTTTTCAGGCCGAAGCGGCGGTCAAAGACATTGATGTGCCGTGGATTGTTCGTGAAATGCTGGGCAGTGATCCGGTCTCCAGTTTCCTTCATCCGGACCGGACTTTCGGCGCGCCAATGATGGAAGTGGATAACGTCACACTAATCAATGAATCCGGCAACACCGTGGTGAACCAAGTCTCACTGCAAGTGCGGGCGGGGGAGATTGTCGGTATTTACGGCTTGATGGGGGCGGGGCGGACTGAACTGTTTGAGTGCCTGCTGGGTACGCAACAGAACTATCTCGGCACCATCCGGCTTAATGGCACGGCGATTAGCGGCAAAACCTCCACCGCAGAACGTATCTGCTTGGGCATGAGTCTGGTGCCGGAAGATCGTAAAAAAACCGGTATTTTCCCGGTGTCATCGGTGGCGAATAACCTGACGATTTCCAGCTTATGGCGTCGGCTAAAACATCGCTTCGCTATTTGGCAGGAGAGTGAGTCGCAGGTGGTGGCGACGGTGATTGGTGACCTGTCGATCAAAGTCTCTTCGCCGGAGGTCGAGATTCAGGCGCTCAGTGGCGGCAATCAGCAAAAAGTGGTGATTGGTCGCTCGTTACTCACCAGCCCGAACATTTTGCTACTGGATGAGCCGACGCGGGGTATTGATGTCGGCGCAAAAGCAGATGTGTTTGAAATGATGGTGAAACTCTCTGAGCAGGGGATCGGCATTCTGTTTTCCACCTCAGATCTGAAAGAAATCATGGCGGTATCCGACCGCATTTTGGTGATGTCGAACGGCAAACTGACCGCGAACGTCTCTCGTCAGTCGGCCAATGAATCGGCATTGGTTACGGCAAGCGCACAAGGGTTTGAATGATGAAAGCAACAACTGGCACTGCGTTGACGAGTCACCAGCCCGGTGGAGCGTCGTGGTCACGGGAAAATATGCTGCTGCTTCTACTGAAGATGCGCACCTTTATTGCCCTGTTTCTGATTCTTGGTTTCTTCTCCGTGATGGTTCCGGGGTTTCTGGCGACCGGTAGCTTGATCATTATGGTGAAGCATATTGCGATCAATGCCTTCCTCGCCTTGGGCATCACTTTTGTCATTATCACCGCCGGCATTGACCTCTCTATCGGTGCGACTTTGGGGCTGTGCGGCATGGTTGCTGGTTGGATGATTACCCAAGGCATTGTTTTACCGATGTTTGGTATCGCCATCTTCCCCAGTGTTTGGGTCGTGGTGCCGGTGGTATTGGTTATCGGTGCACTGATAGGCGCGGTCAATGGCTGGATCATCACCCGCTATAACGTCGCGCCTTTTATCTGCACCCTCGGCACCATGTATGTGGTACGCGGTGCGGCGATGTTGATTTCCGGCGGCGAAACCTTCCCAGGCTTACAAGGGAATCCGCAACTGGGGAATACCGGCTTTGACCTACTGGGTTCCGGCACCTTACTGGGATTGCCGATTGCCATCTGGATTATGTTTATTCTGGCATTAGTGATTGCCTATGTAGCACGCCGCCTACCTTTTGGCCGCCATGTTTACGCCATTGGTGATAATGAACGGGCCGCAGAGCTCTCCGGCGTTAAAGTTCGGCAAGTCAAAGTCTGGGTCTACACCATCTCTGGCTTCTGTGCCGCCATTGCCGGGATCATCGTGTCTGCTCAACTGGTGGCCAGCCATCCCGCCAATGGCAGTGGCTTTGAGATGAATGCTATTGCTGCCGTGGTACTAGGCGGGACCTCTCTGGCTGGGGGGCGAGGCACCATTCTCGGTACCTTAATTGGCGCATTTGTTATCGGTATTTTGGCTGACGGGTTGGTCATGATGGGGGTCAGTGAATTCTGGCAAATGGTGATCAAAGGCATCGTGATCATTGTGGCGGTCATTATCGATCAAATGCAAAACCGGATGCAGCACAAAGCGGCGATAGTCTCGCAAAAATCTAGCGTGGTGCCGCAAGTGGGGAGTGGCGAGCAGCTAAAAAGCGAATAGTCAGAACGTGAATAGCCAAAACATGAATAGATAGGGCGTGAATAGATAGAAACACCTATCACGGGCAGGCAGGGGATATCACGACCTGTTGGGCCACAGAACACTGAAGATGTCATGCCGGAGGGCGTTTTCCGGACAGGCTTGATGAAAGCTATTTTTTAGCACCATCAGGAATAAATATTCGGTAATGAGTAAAAATTCATTGGCGGATAAAAATTTAAGAGAGGTAATGTCATGAATCCGTATTCACTGTCAGTCGATGAGCTGGTGAGAAAGGCGCGCGCTATCCGCCGCCGGATCGTCCTGCTTAATGCCAACAGCCCCGCAGGGGGGCATACCGGTGCTGATCTTTCGCAGGTAGAGATTCTGACCGCACTCTATTTTCGCCTCCTCAACTGCGCACCAGATCGCCTCACTGATCCTGAGCGCGATATCTACGTGCAATCCAAAGGCCACGCGGTGGGCGGTTATTACTGCTGTCTGGCGGAGGCGGGCTATTTCCCTGAAGCCTGGTTGGCGACCTATCAACATGCGAACTCCCATCTACCGGGCCATCCGGTCAAACATAAAACACCAGGTATTGAGCTAAATACGGGGGCCCTGGGTCATGGACTGCCGGTGGCGGTGGGCATCGCGCTGGCAGCAAAACGCGCCAACAGCCAGCGGCGGGTTTTTGTCCTGACCGGTGATGGTGAACTGGCGGAAGGGAGCAACTGGGAGGCCGCGTTAGTGGCTGCTCACTACCAATTAGATAACCTGATAATTATTAACGACAAAAATAAACTCCAGCTGGCAGGGAGCACGAAATCCATCATGAACACCGATCCGCTGGCAGATAAGTGGCAGGCCTTTGGCCTACAAGTCACTGAATGCCGTGGCAATGATATGCAATCGGTGGTGGAAACCCTGGAAGGGCTACAACAAAACGGCAAACCCAATGTGGTGATTGCTAACACCGAAAAAGGGGCTGGTATCTCCTTTATTCAAGGGCGTGTGGAGTGGCACCACCGGGTGCCGAAAGGTGCTGAAATTGATCTGGCACTGGAGGAATTAAATGATGAGTAACGCAGAACATTTGGCTTCAGTGATGGTTGAGCAGTTTATTAACGCGGTGGATAACGGAGTGGATCTGGTGCCGGTGGTGGCTGACTCCACCTCGACGGCCAAAATCGGGCCGTTTATGACTCGCTTCCCTGATCGGGTGGTGAACGTCGGTATTGCTGAACAGGCGATGGTCGGCACGGCGGTGGGTTTATCCATGGGCGGCAAAGTGGCGGTGACCTGTAATGCCGCGCCATTCCTGATTTCGCGCTCCAACGAACAGCTCAAAATCGATGTTTGCTACAACAACAGCAATGTCAAACTGTTTGGCCTCAATTCAGGTGCCAGCTATGGGCCGCTGGCCAGTACTCACCACTGTATCGACGACATTTCCATTTTGCGCGGTTTTGGCAATATCGAAATCTATGCGCCCTCTGACCCACAAGAGTGCCGGCAGATAATCGATTATGCCCTAGCTCATCAGGGGCCGGTCTATATCCGCCTTGACGGGAAATCTTTGCCGCAGCTGCATGATGAACACTACCAGTTTGTCCCCGGCCAGATTGATGTTTTACAGCAAGGGCAGGATATTGCTCTGGTAGCGATGGGTTCTACAGTGCATGAGGCGGTGAGCGCCGCAGCAGTACTGGCAGACAGCAACGTTTCTGCTGCGGTGGTCAATGTTTCCTCGATTCGTCCGTGTGATACTCAGCAACTGTTAGCTATCCTCAAAAACAGCCAGCGGGTGATTACCATCGAAGAACACAATATTAATGGCGGTGTGGGCAGTCTGGTGGCTGAAGTGCTGGCCGAAGCGGGCAGTGGCATTCCGCTGGTCAGACTCGGTATTCCCGATGGCGGCTATGCGATTGCTGCCGATAGAGCAGAGATGCGTGCCTATCATGGTTTTGATTCAGCAGGCATTGTGGCTCGTGCTCTGCGGTTTTGCCGAGGAGAGTAATGATGTCGATGCCGATTATTTTGGCTATTGATGAAGGCACCACCAATGCTAAAGCTATCGCGGTGGATACGGCGGGGCAGATTGTGGCGAAGTCCTCGGTGCCATTACAGCTGGATCACCCGAGGCCCGGCTGGGCGGAGCAGGACCCGCTGGCCATCTGGCAGGCGGTCTCTCTGGCGATTGAAGGCTGCCTGAGTCAATTGGCTGGCGCACAGATTGCGGGTGTTGCTATCAGCAACCAGCGCGAATCGGTGCTGATTTGGGAGCGAGAAACTGGCAACCCACTGACGCCCGTGGTCAGTTGGCAGTGTCGACGTTCTGAGGCTTTCTGCCAAACCCTGAGCCAGTTGCCGGAAGCGGCCATGATTGCAGAACGCACCGGATTGCAGATTGATCCCCTGTTCCCCGCCGCCAAAGTCCACGGCCTGTTAGCGGACATTCCACGGGGCGTTGAACGGGCGGCTCACGGCGAGTTGTGTGTCGGCACCATTGATTGTTGGTTGACCTGGCAACTCACGGGTGGCCAAAGTTTCTCTACCGACTTCTCCAATGCGGCGCGCACTCAGCTGTTTAATATCCATTCGGGGCAGTGGGATCCTGATCTGTTGGCGCTATTTGGTATCCCTAGCCTCTGTCTACCGGCGGTCCTACCCTCGGCGGCTATCCACGGCCACACCGGCAATACCGGTATTATCGGCCTGCCGCAGGGCGTGCCAATTGTGGCGCAAATTGGTGATTCACATGCCGCGCTCTATGGGCAGGGCGGCGACCGTGCTGGTGAAATCAAAGCCACCTACGGCACCGGCTCCTCGCTAATGACCACCGTCAAACAGGCGGTGACACAAAGCAATGGCCTGAGCACCACTATCGCCTGGCATGACGGCGAGTTACGTTATGCCCTCGAAGGCAACATCACTCATACCGGCTCAGGTGTGGCGTGGGTTTCACGCATGTTAGGCATCACCGATTTCACTCGCCTGACCGAAATGGCGCAGAGCCAAACGGGTAACCAAGGAGTCTATTTCGTCCCCGCATTATCCGGCTTAGGCGCACCTTATTGGGACAGTCAGGCGCGGGGGCTGTTTTGCGGTCTGACCGATGCGACGACACCGGCAGTACTGGCGCGCGCAGGACTGGAGTCGATCGCTTACCAAATTGCAGATGTCTTTTTTGCCATGGAACGGGCGGGGAGTCATCGCCTTGAACGACTGCGGGTGGATGGTGGCGCGACCAGCAACCACTGGCTGATGCAATTTCAGGCCGACTTGTTGCAGCGCACCTTGATACGCAATCACACCGCAGAAGTGTCGGCGTTGGGGGCGGCTTATTTGGGCGGGAAAACCCTTGGCTGGTGGCGGGATAGCCAGCAACTCGCGGCGCTGCCCCGTGAAATGGAATATATCGAACCGCGCGCTCAAAGTGCGGAGATGCAAGATAACTATCGCCTCTGGCAAACGGCCATCGCGCGTGCGCGTTTTCAGCCGAAATAACCCACACTAGGAGTAAGCATATGTCAGCAATACCTCGTAAGTTAACTTTCGCGGTGATTATCGGCAACCGGGGTTTCTTCCCAAGCTATCTGGTCGCCGATGCGCGCCGTGATGCGCAGGCGCTGTTCGATAGACTGGGCATCAACATCATTATGCTCAATGAAGAGCAAACGCCCCTGGGTGGGGTAGAGAACTGGCGTGATGCCAAAGTGTGCGCAGAGTTATTCCGTAAACACAGCGAAGAGATCCACGGTGTGGTGGTTATTCTGCCTAACTTTGGCGATGAAAAAAGTGTCTCCGATGCGATCCGCCTGTCGGGCCTAAAAGTACCGGTACTGGTGCAGGCCGAAGAAGATGCGCTGGACAAAATGGGGCTGGCGACCCGCCGTGACAGCTTCTGCGGTAAAATCTCGCTATGTAATAACCTGCGTCAATATGGCATTCCGTTCACTTTGACTAAGCAGCACGTTTGCAGCCTGAACAGCGAAATATTCAGCCATGACGTAGAGCAATTTGTGCAATTGTGTCGCGTGGTTCACGCCATGAAACGGGTGCGTGTGGGGGCCATCGGCGCTCGCCCGACTAACTTTAATACTGTGCGCTACAGTGAGAAATTATTAGAGAATTTGGGGATTACAGTTGAAACCCTCGATTTATCTGAAGTGTTCTTCCGTGTCGCTAATCTCAGTGATAACGATATCCGTGTGGGTGAGAAACTGGCGTTATTAAAAGCCAATGGCGACACCAGCGCGATCCCGCAGGATAAGCTGCACAAAATGGCGAAGCTGTTTGTGGTTATCAGTGAATGGATCATCGCCAATGATATTGATACCACTGCCATGCAGTGCTGGACCTCGCTACAACAGAATCTGGGGATCAACGTCTGCTCCATCATGAGCGTGATGTCGGGGCAACTGATGCCAAGTGCCTGTGAAGTGGATGTGATGGGGGCGCTATCGATGTATGCGTTAGCCAGTTGTTCGTTGGCACCGGCGTCGATTGCTGACTGGAATAACAACTTTGGTGCTGAACGCGATAAATGCGTGCTGTTCCATTGCGGTAACTTTGCCAGTGAAAGTCTGGAAAGCTCAACCATGGGTACCGCTGATATTATCGGGACAACCGTTGGCTGTGAGAATACCTGTGGTGCTGTTCATGGCCGCATGAAGTCTGGGCCATTAACCTATTTCCGCCTCTCTTCCGATGATTTTACCGGGCAAGTGCGGGCATATGTGGGAGAAGGTCGCTCCGTCAGTGATGAGTTGGATACCGTAGGCTGCCGCGCAGTGGTAGAAGTTCCGCAACTGGAAAGCTTACTCACGCATATCTGTAACAACGGCTTCGAGCACCATGTGGCAATGAACCATTCAGCTACAGCTCAAGTTCTGCAAGAAGCATTCAGTAAATATCTGGGGGTGGATTGCTACTGGCATGGGAAGTAGACGGACTCCAAAACGCGATCATTCGGAGTTTGAATCATTCCGCACCCGAAAGGGTGCGGCTATTAATAGGGCTACAGTAATGTCTCGGCAGTTAAACGATCGGTAATCAAGACATCAATATAGTTACCGGTCAGTGCGCCACGAATAGCGGCACTCTTTCCGACCCCACCCGCCAGTGCCACGACTCGTGGACAAGCACGTAATTGTGGCAGTGACATGCCAATCACCGGATCTTCTTCGTCGCTGAGGACGGCGTTACCTGCGGCATCAAAATAGTGCAAACACAGATCGCCTACGGCACCACGTTCCGCCAGCAATTTCAGCATCTCTTCATGGTAATAGTTGCCGGAGTTTTTCAATAATTGTGACGGTTCCAGATCGCCAACGCCCACTAATGCCAAATCAACTTCAGCAAATTTATTCACCACGTCGGCGACTTCGCCGCTGGATATCAAACGGGCGCGATCTTCAGTGGAGCGTTCAATGCTCTGTGCTGGCAATAAGTAGGCCGGACAATTCAAAATATTGGCCAAAGCTTGCGTTAACAATGTGGCCTGCACATTACCGTTAGGGCCGACGCCCCCCAACAGCTGAATAACCCCACTGGTTTTGATATTCAGCGGATGGAGATTATCAACCATCGCGCGGATAGTCGTGCTCCATGAGGAGATACCGACCATATCGTTTGGGCGAATACTGGTTTGCATATAATGGGCCGCCGCAGAGCCGATAGCCTGCTTTAACTGGGCTGGGCTGGCGTCATCAGCAACGTCAACCACTATGGCCTGGTCAATGCCATAGTGTTTTTGAATCTGCGATTCGATGCCAATAAACATATTGGCGGGTTGGATGACGCTGATCTTAACCACGCCCTCCTTGACGCAACGGGTTATCGCACGGGACACGAAAGACTGAGACAAATGCAGGCTGTCAGCAATCTCAGATTGCTTCATGCCCTCGGTGTAATACAGCGTGGCTATTTTCACCAACAACCGTTGCTCATCTTGTCTTGACATGGTTCCATCCCGCTAAATACCTGAGCTGGTATTTTTATTCAAAGCCGAATAAATAACAAGCAGTACCGAATTCTCACGTTTTTGTATTTATAGCCCTAAGGGCAAATATATAGCCCTTAGGGCCAAAACCGACGAATACCGGATAACGGCGAAGGCCACTACACGTATTACGGCTCGGGTTCCTGCTCTTTATGCGCATCGACGACTTCGGCTTGATCGGGCGGCGGCATGATGTCGTGGATCATCTGTTCATCAAAACTGGGATTTAACGCTGGAGATAGTGGTGAACTCACCAAGCTATCGGGTATCGCCATATGTGGCAACGGTGCATCGTTAACAAATTCGTCTTGATCCTGCTTAACGGTTCTGCTGAGTGCTATCAATCCCAGACCACAGAGCGAGAAGAATGCATACAGAATATTGCCACCCAGTGGCGCAATCAGCGCACCCACGGCAAGTGGCCCGATACTGGCACCGACACCGAATGACATCAGTAAACAGGCGGCCAGTGACACTCGTCGCTCGGGAGCAATCAGGTCATTCGCCAACGCTACCACCAGTGGATAAAGGGTGAACTGCAACATACTGACGATAAAGCCCAAACCCAGTAAGAAATGGAATGAAATATGGGGCACCAGCGCCAATGGCAGGGCTGTTAATGCCAGTAATAACGCGTTAATTCTGATCAATAGCGTACGGTTATAGCGATCTGACAGCCAACTGAGTGGCAGTTGAGCCACCAAACCAGCAAAAATAGAGAGCGCCATAAACAGCCCAGTCTCTTGGGTAGATAGCGATTGCAAGCTGGCATAGACGGGGGCCAGCCCATAAAACGAACCGACAATCATGCCAATGACCAAGGTTGATGCCAGTATCTTGGGGATCGAGCGGATAAAGAATTTGAGCTCCATCGGGGCCGGAGACATCTGCTGGGCGTTACTGCGTGTGGTGAGTGCCACAGGGACCAGACAGAGGGCAAAAAATAGCGCAATAATCATTAGTGTGCTCAAACCTAGCTCAGGTTGGAGCATAAGTACCACTTGGCCTAACGCCATACCGGCATAGGTCGCGGCCATATAAAAACCAAACACCGTGCCGCGCTGATTAGACTCCGCCTGATCATTCAGCCAGCTTTCCAGCACCATAAACTGACACATCATGCAGAGACCAATAATCAAGCGCAGAACCACCCATGCGGGGATATATTCAGTCAGTCCATGACTCAACACCGCGGCGGTGATAATACCGGCACAAGCCACATAAGCGCGAATATGGCCTACTCGGGCAATCAGGAAGTGACCGACCTTGCCGCCGATTACCAAACCAATATAGTTGGCAGCAATGATTGCCCCGATTAATGCCCCTGAGACATGGATAGCTGTCAAACGCAGCGAGATATAGGTGGTCAGTAAGCCAGAACCAAGCAGCATCAAAACGGTTGCGCTATAAAGCGGGAAGAAGGCGTTAAGAATTTTTTTCACTGTCACGTCCTTTGTTCATCATCCCGGAAAAATGACCGGCACCACAGATGTCGCCAACTGGATCTCTTTGTTTCGATACTAACAGCTGAGTCCCTGAGGTAAAGCTTTGTACGGGAAAGTGCTTTTTTTCATTTCACCCTGCGAAGTGTTTCGCATAACTGACAGCTGTTGTCGATCCGAGCCAAAGAAGTGCTACTATCGGCGGCGAAGATTTAATGACGGTGGGGGCAACAATGAGCGAGAAACAACTACGTCAGCTCAGTATTGCGGTCGGTAATAAATTGAAAGCCCGTGGTGCCTGGGTTACCTGCGCTGAATCTTGCACTGGTGGCTGGGTTGCCAAAGCACTAACAGATATTGCAGGCAGTTCTGCGTACTTTGACCGTGGTTTCGTGACTTACAGCAATGCGGCAAAACATGATTTACTGGGCGTCGACGAAACCACATTGGCAAATTATGGTGCGGTCAGTGAAGCCGTGGTGCGAGAGATGGCGCTTGGGGCGCTGAGAGCGGCTAACGCCGACCATGCGGTCGCTATCAGCGGTATTGCTGGGCCTGATGGTGGTAGCGCGGATAAACCGGTTGGAACTGTGTGGTTCGCTTTTGCGACGCGCGAAGGGCGAGTCGTAGCACACAAACAGCTTTTCTCTGGCGATCGTGACACCGTGAGGCTGCAAGCGGCTGTTTTCGCACTACAAACACTATTCGATGATTTTCTGTAAAAATAGGCTTGATACTGTATGATTGTACAGTATAATTAGCGTTAATTTCCTGTACAAAACAACATTCAGTGGTGATGGCAGGGGCAACCCCGGCATACCAGAGAGGGAGTAAAAATGGCTATTGATGAGAATAAACAAAAGGCGTTAGCAGCAGCACTGGGCCAAATTGAAAAACAATTCGGCAAAGGCTCTATCATGCGTCTTGGCGAAGACCGCTCAATGGATGTTGAAACCATCTCTACCGGTTCACTTTCTCTTGATATCGCATTGGGGGCTGGTGGCCTGCCAATGGGGCGTATTGTAGAGATTTATGGCCCTGAATCATCAGGTAAAACAACACTGACATTACAGGTTATTGCTGCCGCACAGCGTGAAGGCAAGACCTGCGCATTTATCGATGCGGAGCATGCGCTTGACCCAATTTATGCCAAGAAATTAGGCGTAGATATTGATAACTTGCTGTGTTCTCAGCCAGATACGGGCGAGCAAGCACTGGAAATCTGTGATGCATTAACCCGCTCCGGTGCTGTTGACGTCATCATCGTTGACTCCGTGGCCGCATTGACACCAAAAGCTGAAATTGAAGGTGAAATTGGTGACTCTCACATGGGCCTTGCGGCGCGTATGATGAGCCAGGCCATGCGTAAACTGGCTGGCAACCTGAAAAACGCCAATACCTTACTGATCTTCATTAACCAGATCCGTATGAAAATCGGCGTGATGTTCGGTAATCCTGAAACCACCACGGGTGGTAATGCGCTTAAATTTTATGCGTCTGTACGTTTGGATATTCGCCGTATCGGTGCAGTAAAAGATGGTGATGTGGTTGTTGGTAGCGAGACTCGCGTTAAAGTCGTGAAGAACAAAATTGCCGCACCATTTAAGCAAGCTGAATTCCAGATTCTGTACGGCGAAGGCATCAACATTAACGGCGAACTGGTTGATTTGGGTGTTAAACACAAACTGATCGAGAAAGCTGGCGCATGGTATAGCTATAACGGTGACAAGATTGGTCAGGGTAAAGCGAATGCCAGCAACTACTTAAAAGAAAACCCAGCCATTGCTGCTGAGTTGGATAAAAAACTGCGTGAAATGCTGCTTAACGGCGGCAATGGCGAGCAAGCTGTAGCAACTGCAACTGTTGCTGACGAAACTGATGAAACCAGCGAAGAGTTTTAATCCGTAGGTTTAGCAGTTAACAGTGTCAGCACGTTAATCAGTTAGTCAATGGCCCCGAGAGTGGGCCATTTTAATAAACAGTGGTACGTATACAGCCCTCTCATTTATACCCATACCCAATGTTATTGGAGATGCGGCACACACGCGAATGAATCCTAATTAAGCTGATATCGGCCCGCTAACACAGTTGCCACTTCACGAAAGAAGGGGATTACCCAAAGTCATTGGAGTGACAGCAAGGCAGCAAACGAATGAATCCCGATGAGCTGACATCAGTCAGTGGTTCAGGGACATGATAGCCGCTAACACAGTTGCCACTTCACGTAAGAAGGGTATTACCCAAAGTCATTGGAGTGACAGCAAGGCAGCAAACGAATGAATCCCGATGAGCTGACATCAGTCAGTGGTTCAGGGACATGATAGCCGCTAACACAGCTGCCACTTCAAGTAAGAAGGGTATTACCCAAAGTAATTGGAGTGACAGCAAGGCAGCAAACGAATGAATCCCGATGAGCTGACATCAGTCAGTGATTCGGGTGAGAGAGAGCAGCTAACACAGCTGCCACTTCAAGTAAGAAGGGTATATGAATGACCTACTAAGCCGCGCCATGAGACTGCTCTCCCAGCGAGATCATAGCGAATCTGAACTGCGAAGAAAACTTGCGGCGCAGCCATTTTCGGCCAAAGGAAATTGGGGACGGCGTGCTAATAGTGAGGGTGAAAAACTCACTGATGATATTGATCCAAAAGTTATCGATCAGGTGATTGCATACTGCTACCAACATGATTGGTTGGATGATTCTCGGTTTGCCACCAGCTACATTAATAGCCGCAGTCGTAAAGGATATGGTGCACAACGTATCCGTTCAGAATTGATGCAAAAAGGTGTCGATAAAGAGAGAATTCAAGCGGCATTCGAAATCAGTGAAATCGACTGGTGTATGCTCGCAAAAGAGGTTGCACAGCGTAAATTTAGTGAAACTTTGCCTGTTGAATGGAAAGAAAAGGCTAAAGTTCAGCGTTATCTTCTCTATCGTGGCTTCTTCCAAGAAGAAATTCAGTCGATTTACAATGATTTTGTCGAATGAATGCACGCGGGATTTTACTTCCCCTCGAAGAAAATTTATCTTATTCCCACTTTTTGTTCGTGAGCTTACCCAGTGTGTTACCCGTTATAGGTATGCGATATGCTCACGGGCTATTCTTTTAGCTTGTTTCCGGGACAATTATGAGCAAGAGCACCGCTGAGATTCGTCAAGCGTTTCTCGATTTCTTCCATAGCAAGGGACATCAGGTTGTATCAAGCAGCTCTTTGGTCCCTAATAATGACCCTACGCTGCTGTTTACCAATGCCGGGATGAACCAGTTTAAGGACGTATTCTTAGGTCTGGATAAGCGGGCTTATTCCCGTGCGACGACCTCTCAGCGTTGCGTGCGAGCCGGTGGTAAGCATAATGACCTTGAAAACGTAGGTTACACCGCGCGTCATCATACCTTCTTCGAAATGTTGGGTAACTTCAGCTTTGGTGATTACTTCAAACATGACGCTATCAGTTTCGCATGGGAATTATTAACCGGCGAACAGTGGTTCAATTTACCTAAAGAAAAGCTTTGGGTAACTGTTTATGAAACTGACGACGAAGCCTATGAGATCTGGGCTAACGATGTTGGTATCCCTCATGAACGTATCATCCGTATCGGTGATAACAAAGGCGGTGCCTTTGCCTCAGACAACTTCTGGCAAATGGGTGATACCGGTCCTTGTGGCCCATGTACAGAGATTTTCTTTGACCATGGTGACCATATCTGGGGTGGTCCTCCAGGCTCGGCAGAAGAAGACGGCGATCGCTATATTGAGATTTGGAATATCGTCTTCATGCAGTTTAACCGACAGTCTGATGGCACCATGTTGCCACTGCCTAAGCCGTCAGTTGATACCGGTATGGGGCTTGAGCGTATTGCAGCGGTATTGCAGCACGTTAACTCTAACTACGAAATTGACCTGTTCCGCGATTTGATTACGGCGGTGGCAAATGTCACGGGTGCGACGGATCTTTCGAGCAAGTCATTGCGTGTTATCGCGGACCATATCCGCTCTTGCGCCTTCTTGATTTCTGATGGTGTGATCCCATCAAATGAAAACCGTGGCTATGTTTTGCGCCGCATCATTCGCCGTGCTATTCGTCATGGCAATATGTTGGGTGCTAAAGAGACCTTCTTCTATAAATTGGTTGCTCCACTGATCGCCGTAATGGGGTCCGCCGCTGATGAATTGAAACATCAACAGGCCATGGTTGAGCAAGTTCTGAAAACCGAAGAAGAGCAATTTGCACGGACATTAGAGCGCGGTTTAGCACTGCTGGATGAAGAGCTCAGCAAATTAACCGGTGACACTCTCGACGGTGAAACTGCCTTCCGTTTGTATGACACCTACGGTTTCCCCGTTGATTTAACCGCCGATGTTTGCCGTGAGCGTAATCTGAAAGTGGATGAGGCTGGTTTTGAGCAAGCGATGGACGCTCAGCGTCGCCGCGCCCGTGAATCCAGTGGTTTTGGTGCCGACTATAACAGCTTGATCCGTGTTGATAGCGCGAGCCAGTTCTCCGGTTATGACCATGTTCACCAGCAAGCAACGGTGACCGCGCTGTTTCGTAATGGCGAAGCCGTTGATGAAATTCATGAAGGCGAAGAAGCGGTTGTCGTGCTGAATCAAACGCCATTCTACGGTGAATCTGGCGGGCAGGTTGGCGATACAGGTGAGCTGAAAAATGCGACAGCAACTTTTGTTGTCGCTGATACCCAGAAATATGGCCAGGCTATCGGGCATCTGGGGAAATTAACTCATGGCACGTTACGGGTTAACCACAGTATTGATGCTCAGGTTGATGCCACACGACGTAACCGTATTCGTCTGAACCACTCAGCAACGCATTTACTGCATGCAGCATTGCGTAAAACGCTGGGCGAGCATGTGGCGCAGAAAGGCTCCTTGGTGAATGACAAGTATCTGCGTTTCGACTTCTCGCATTTTGAAGCAATGAAGCCAGAACAAATTCGCGTGGTAGAAGATTTAGTCAACGAGCAGATTCGCCGTAACTTGCCAATCCAGACTGAAGTGATGGAGCTGGATGCGGCGAAAGAAAAAGGTGCCATGGCCCTGTTTGGCGAGAAGTATGATGACCAAGTGCGCGTTTTAAGCATGGGTGATTTCTCAACTGAGCTCTGTGGTGGTATCCATGCTAGCCGTACTGGTGATATTGGCTTGTTCCGCATATTGTCAGAGTCAGGCACTGCTGCGGGTATTCGCCGTATTGAAGCAGTGACAGGCGAGGGCGCGATTGCACTGTTGCATCAGCAAAGTGACTTACTCCAGGATGTTGCTCATCTGGTGAAGGGTGATACCCATAATCTGGCAGATAAAGTCCGTGCAGTGCTCGATCGCAGCAAAATACTTGAACGTGAACTTCAGCAGCTAAAAGATCAGCAGGCAGCTCAGGAGAGTGCCTCCTTGTCATCCAGTGCAAAACTGGTCAATGGTGTGAAACTTTTAGTTAGCCAGTTGGACAATGTTGAACCAAAAATGCTGCGTACCATGGTTGATGATCTTAAGAATCAACTGGGTTCGGCCATTATTGTGCTGGCAACGACAGCAGATGATAAGGTCAGCCTGATTGTTGGCGTAACCAAAGATCTTACGGGCAAAGTAAAAGCGGGTGAGCTCATCGCTGATATTGCCCAACAGGTAGGCGGTAAAGGCGGTGGACGCCCTGATATGGCTCAAGCAGGCGGTACTGATGTGCAGGCATTGCCATCGGCATTAGCAAGTGTAGAGGCATGGGTAGCATCCCGGCTATAAACAAGTAATGATCTATTAAATCAATACGCCATATCTCTGTGTTGGATATGGCGTTTTTCAATTTTCCTGTCATAGTTCGATAACAAAGTTAAACGCAAAGTTGTTTGCTTCAGCTAAACTTGTTTTAGGTATTAGTTAAAGACTCGACCAAGCTACTTACATTTTATGTGAATGTGATGGCTTACGTTTTCACGGTGTATGATGGATAATGGCGGGGAAACTGAGAGACCCGACTCTTTTAATTTTTCAAGGAGCAAAGAATGCTTATTCTGACTCGTCGAGTTGGTGAAACACTCATGATTGGCGATGAGGTTACGGTTACTGTATTAGGAGTTAAAGGCAACCAGGTTCGAATTGGTGTAAATGCTCCGAAAGAGGTTTCTGTTCACCGTGAAGAAATCTACCAGCGCATCCAAGCAGAAAAGTCTCAACCGACGACTTACTGATTTTGAAGCAGCGTCTCGTGTCATACGAGGCGCTACTGCTGTACATTCCCCCCTGATATGCAGTTTTATTCCTTTTTTGCGTTTTTTCCTCAGTCCTCATTCCTGTTTTCGGCCTATCTGACGGGTTATCGGAATAATTTCATTTTTGTCCTCATGCAGGTTACATATCAATAAGGACTATATTTCCTGTTGATAAAACACTCTTTTCGGCGTCAAACTAGTCATGTTGCGTGTGAATTGTGCAAATGAACGTGAGTTGGGAAAAATTGTTTGACTTATAAGTGCGGGAAAGTAATATGTGCGCCACGCAGTGCCGATGAGCTTCTTCAAAAGCAAGTTAGGCACAATTCGAAAGAAGCGTATGGTGAGGTGGCCGAGAGGCTGAAGGCGCTCCCCTGCTAAGGGAGTATACGGTCAAAAGCTGTATCGAGGGTTCGAATCCCTCCCTCACCGCCATTTACTATGCACCCATAGCTCAGCTGGATAGAGTACTCGGCTACGAACCGAGCGGTCGGAAGTTCGAATCTTCCTGGGTGCACCATATTTTGCAGTATGGTGAAATAGTCAAATGAACATCAGGTAGTGTCAAAGAATTAATTGCACCCATAGCTCAGCTGGATAGAGTACTCGGCTACGAACCGAGCGGTCGGAAGTTCGAATCTTCCTGGGTGCACCATCTTCTAGGTCATACATCTTGTTGTTAAGTTTCACTTGCTGAAACGCCTCCGTAAAATTAGAAACACAAAATCGCACCCATAGCTCAGCTGGATAGAGTACTCGGCTACGAACCGAGCGGTCGGAAGTTCGAATCTTCCTGGGTGCACCATATTGAGAAACCTCGCTACGGCGGGGTTTTCTGCTTTCTGGCTTTGTGTCACTCAACCGCTTGAAATCTTTTAACTCTCCTATCCTACGATTAACCGCCAAACTCACTTGTTTCCCTTAGGGTAAATACGACCTTATCTCCGTGAAAATCATTTTTTCTTTATTAAATTCATATGATTATACAGTGAGCGACAATTTAGTTAGTTTGCGATAAAGTAGCTTTTCATTTTCTGCCTGGTCGTGGGGTCACGATGTACGATGGTTATGATGGCCTGATCTTTGATATGGATGGCACCATCCTGGACACAGAGTCCACGCATCGTCAGGCATGGCGTCAGGTACTCACACCTTACGGGATGCATTTTGACGAGCAAGCCATGGTCGCTTTGAATGGTTCGCCTACCTGGCAAATTGCCCGCGTAATCATCGCTAATCACCAATCGGATCTGGATCCTCATTTACTGGCGGCGGAAAAAACCGCGCTGGTGAAAACGATGCTGCTGGACAATGTGAAGCCTCTGCCGCTCATAGACGTGGTTAAAGCCTATTATGGGCGTAAACCTATGGCTGTAGGCACTGGAAGCGAGCACGCTATGGCAGAGATGCTTTTACAGCATCTGGGCCTGCGGGACTATTTCGATGTGATTGTGGGGGCTGATGATGTCACCAAACACAAACCAGAGCCTGAGACATTTTTGCGTTGTGCAGAGTTACTCGGCGTGCGCCCAGATCAATGTGTGGTCTTTGAAGATGCCGACTTTGGTGTCGAGGCCGCCAAAAGGGCGAATATGGCAATAGTTGATGTGCGTCTACTGTGAGTAGTACGCTAGCCATTGCTTCATTGTTTGGGAGTAGTTTTCTCAGCGCGACGCTCTTACCTGGAAATTCTGAAATTCTGTTAGTCACCCTATTAACGGCAGGCAGTGCGCCCGCCCTGATGCTGGTGTTGTCTGCCACCGTCGGAAATACCTTGGGGGGGCTAACAAATGTTGTTATAGGGCGTTTATTACCGGAATTAAAGCCACAGCGTGGGATGAGTACAGCACTCGGCTGGCTTCAACGCTTTGGCCCAGCAGCTTTATTGTTGAGCTGGTTACCGATAGTGGGCGATTTGATGTGTGTGTTGGCAGGCTGGTTGCGTATGCCCTGGGGTCTTGTCGCTTTTTTTCTGTGTCTGGGAAAAGCATTGCGTTATATCGTGTTAACGATGATTACGCTGCAAGGAATTGCTTGGTGGCAATAAAGTGTGTGACAAACTTACGTAGTCACATCTATGCAGTTTCAGTATGCTGACGAGTTATGGTTTTCAAGAGCGGGAGGTCGATTTGATCCCGGATGTATCACACGCGCTGACTTGGTTGGAAGCGCACCCTAAAGCCCTGAAAGGGATCCGTCGCGGTATCGAGCGGGAAACATTGAGAGTGACCGCCGATGGCCAATTAGCCTCGACGGGCCACCCAGAATCACTGGGTGCAGCACTGACACATCAATGGATTACCACTGATTTTGCTGAGGCATTGCTGGAATTCATTACCCCAGTCGATGGTGACATTGACCATCTACTGACGTTTTTACGTGATATCCACCGCTATACCGCACGTAAGCTGGGTGACGAACGCATGTGGCCACTCAGCATGCCTTGCTTTATCGGGGCTGAGCAGGATATTGAACTGGCGAAATATGGCTCTTCTAATATTGGTCGCTTCAAAACACTTTACCGTGAGGGTTTAAAAAACCGCTATGGTGCGTTGATGCAAACCATCTCCGGTGTGCACTATAACTTCTCTTTGCCGCTGGAGTTTTGGCAGGCATGGGCAGGTGTCACCGATGAAAAAAGCGGTAAAGAGGAGATTTCAGCCGGTTATTTCCGCCTGATTCGCAACTACTATCGTTTTGGTTGGGTTATTCCTTACCTGTTTGGGGCTTCTCCGGCGATTTGCTCATCATTCCTACAAGGGCGTGAGACCACATTGCCATTTGAACGCAACGATAAAGGGATGTGCTATTTACCTTATGCCACCTCATTGCGTTTGAGTGATCTGGGGTATACCAATAAATCGCAAAGCAACTTGGGCATTACGTTTAATGACCTGAACACTTATGTTGCCGGGCTGAAGCGCGCGATTAAAACGCCATCAGAAGAGTATGCGGCACTGGGGCTTAAAGACGGCGATCGTCACCTGCAATTGAATACCAATGTGTTGCAGATTGAAAATGAGCTTTATGCACCGATCCGACCTAAACGGGTTACCCGTGCAGGTGAATCACCTTCGGATGCCTTATTGCGTGGCGGCATTGAATATATCGAAGTGCGTTCGCTGGACATTAACCCATTCTCACCCATTGGTGTTGATGCAGTTCAGGCACGTTTCCTCGATCTGTTCCTGATTTGGTGTGTGCTGGCTGACGCGCCTGAAATGAGCAGTGACGAATTGTTGTGTACCCGTAAGAACTGGAATCGGGTCATTTTGGAAGGGCGTAAACCTGGGCAAACGATCGGTATGGGATGTAACGATACCCGTGAGCCGCTGGAAAAGGTCGGCAAAGATCTGTTTGCAGACTTACGCCGCGTTGCAGAAGTATTAGATGGCAAAGAGAGCACGGAGTATCAACAGGTCTGTGACGAACTTGTTGCATCGTTTGATGACCCAAGCCTGACATTCTCTGCGCGTATTTTGCAAGCGATGAAAGAAGGTGGTATTGGTGGTGTCGGTCTTGAATTAGCTGAGCACTACAGGACGATGCTGCAAAGTGAGCCACTGGAATTACTGACAGAAGAGCAGTTGGCCGCAGAGGGCGAAGCGTCATGGCAGCGCCAACGTGAGCTGGAACTCAAAGATAAGCTAAGCTTTGAAGAGTACTTGGTGCTTCACGGCGGGCAGTAAAAAGAAAAGGCCACATAACTTCTGTGGCCAAATTAACATCTCTGGTAAAACAGGGATGATGATAACAAATGCGCGTCTTTCACATATTAAGACGCGCTGGATAGAAAAAAGTTTCACAGGTTGCGAAAAAAGATCGAATAAAAATTACTTTTTTTATGAGGAGGTAACTAAATGCCATTACTGGATAGCTTTACCGTAGATCACACCATTATGAAAGCACCGGCAGTACGTGTTGCTAAGACGATGAAAACCCCTCATGGCGACGAGATAACAGTATTTGATTTACGCTTCTGTGTGCCAAACAAAGAAGTGATGCCAGAGCGCGGAATTCATACGTTAGAACACCTGTTTGCGGGTTTCATGCGTAATCACCTCAATGGTAACGGTGTTGAAATCATCGATATCTCTCCTATGGGGTGCCGTACTGGTTTCTATATGAGTCTGATTGGTACGCCTGATGAGCAACGAGTAGCCGATGCCTGGAAAGCGGCAATGGCCGATGTGCTAAAGGTCACTGATCAACGGAAAATTCCTGAGCTGAATGAATACCAGTGCGGGACTTATCATATGCACTCGTTAGAAGAAGCGCAGGAAATTGCCAAAGGTATCATTGACCGTGGTGTGCGTATCAACCACAACGAAGAACTGGCATTGCCGAAAGAGAAACTGACTGAATTGCATATCTAGCTTTCAGTTTCTATCTGTTTGTTCTTTGATGGATAAATGCAAAAAAGACGCTGAAAAGGCGTCTTTTTTATTTTTACCGATTATCTGCACTGTGCATTTACTTGGATTATGTTTGCTGTGGGCCGTTTATAGCGGCGAGTGATCCTGAGTCGTGATCGGTTTCACTCGTACCCGCTTAATCATATTTTCTTGCACATCCAGCACATCAATCAAATAATTACCAATACGGACTTGAGTTTCTACCTGTGGAATTTCTTCTAGTGTTTCCAGTAGCATGCCATTGATCGTACGGGCATCGATAGGGAGTGACCAATTAAAGGCTTTGTTGAGTTCACGGACGCTGGCACTGCCATCAATCAGAACTGAACCATCACTTTGCGGATTGACCTCTTCGGCGAGTGTAGGGGACATTGAGGTGGTGAAGTCGCCAACGATCTCTTCCAGAATATCTTCAACTGTCACCAACCCTTGAATATCGCCATATTCGTCGACAATTATTCCGACTTTCTCTTTATTCCGCTGGAATTTAACCAACTGCACATTCAGCGGAGTGCCCTCGGGGATAAAGTAAATTTCATCGGCTGCTCGCAGCAGGTTCTCTTTATTGAACTCTTTCTTTTCAGTCATGAGCCGATAGGCTTCCCGCACACGCAGCATGCCAATAGCATCATCTAATGACTGGCGATACAACAGGATACGGCCATGGGGAGAGTGGGTGAGCTGGCGCATGATTGACTTCCAATCATCATTGATATCAATGCCGACCACCTCATTGCGCGGTACCATGATATCGCCGACCGTGACCTTCTCCAGATCCAGCACCGATATCAACATATCTTGATTACGGCGGGAAATTTGTGACTGGGATTCATTCACAATACTGCGTAATTCATCTTTACTGACCGCATCACTCCTGTGCACATTCCCGCGGATGCCACACATGCGCATCAACCCACGAGTGATGGTATTGAGCAACCATACCAGTGGCATCATGATTTTCTGCAAAGGAGCCAGTAATACACTGCTGGGGAACGCAACACGTTCAGGATAAAGGGCCGCGATAGTTTTCGGCATCACTTCAGCAAAAATTAGCACCACAAAGGTAAGCACCCCAGTTGCGATGGCAACCCCAGCATTTCCGTATAAGCGGATACCGACGATAGTCGCCAGTGCTGAAGCCAGAATATTCACCAGATTATTGCCAATCAAGACCAAACTTATTAGTCGGTCAGGGCGACGCAGTAATTTTTCAACCCGGCGAGCAGCGCGATTTCCTTGCTTGGACAAGTGGCGTAGACGATAGCGATTAAGTGTCATCATGCCGGTTTCGGAAGCCGAAAAATAAGCCGAAACCACGACCATGATGACCAGAATAATGATCAGCGTACTAGTTGATACATGATCCAACGCAGTGTTCCTTAATTGCGAAGAAGGCTCTATTCGCTGAATAGGGCCCTATGCGGATGGCTGAGAAAAGACTACGGAACCATGATTTCTTGAACCAGTCGGCTACCAAAATAAGCCAGCGTAAGTAGAAATGCGCCCGCAAAGCTGAACCAAATCACCCTGCGCCCACGCCAGCCTTCATGGTAATGGCCCCACAGTAAAACAATATAGACAAACCAGGCCATGATCGATAACACCGCTTTATGGACATTCTCTTTACTAAATATGTTGTCCATATAGAGCAAACCAGTGCACAGCGTCAGTGTAAGCAATACCACGCCAATCTGAGTGATGTGGAACATTTTGCGCTCAATGCTCATCAACGGCGGCATATCGGCATTAAAAGTGACTTTTTTATTTTTTAGCTGATAATCGAGCCAAGCCAGCTGTAGCGCATAGAGTGCCGCGATGATCAGTGTCGCGTAAGCAAAGAGTGCCAGTCCAATATGGACGAATATTGCAGGGCTGGCTTCCAAATGAGTAATAAATTCACCGGGTAGCAAGCTGGCAAGGGCCAGATTGATCATGGCAAAACTATAGACAATAGGCAGCAGGAACCAGCCACGTCCCTGTGAGGCAACGATAGTCATGATTGAACAGATCATCAGCCCGACAATGGAGCCGATATTCAATAAAGTGAGGTTTTGACCACCGCCAACATCAAATATCTGATGCTTCAACGCAATAGCATGGCACACTAGTGCGATGACGGCAGAAATCAGCGCTAGCCGCCGGTAAGCACTATTTTTCTGTACCAAGCTTGGGACAATCAAGCCCAGGCTGAGCGAATAAGCGATCAAAGCCAAAATGGAGAACACGGGCATAGCGTTATATGAGCATCGGCTAAGTGAATGAGATTGCCAGTATAGCGTTGAGCGCGTCTCGCTCCAACCGTTCTCCGACGAGAGGGCAGAGATCGTTTACGCTTCGTGTTATAATCCCCCCATTGTGTCGCCAGAGCGGCCTGTTTCCACGTTGAGTATGAGACAATGTTTGAGAACTTAACTGATCGATTGTCGCGCACACTGCGCAATATCAGCGGCCGTGGCCGGCTGACCGAAGAAAATATTAAAGAAACGCTGCGTGAAGTGCGCATGGCGTTACTGGAAGCTGACGTTGCTCTGCCGGTTGTTCGTGACTTTATCAACCGGGTAAAAGAGCGCGCTGTCGGGCATGAGGTGAATAAAAGCCTTACGCCAGGGCAGGAATTCGTCAAAATAGTTAAAAATGAACTTATTGCCGCCATGGGCGAGGTCAATAACGAACTGAATCTGGCCGCGCAACCGCCAGCAGTGGTGTTAATGGCGGGTCTGCAAGGTGCGGGTAAAACCACCAGTGTAGCTAAGCTGGGTAAGTTCCTTAAAGAAAAGCATAAGAAAAAAGTGCTGGTGGTGTCTGCCGACGTCTATCGCCCTGCGGCGATCAAACAGCTGGAAACGTTGGCACAACAGGTTAGCATCGATTTCTTCCCGTCTGATGTGCAAGAGAAACCGATTGATATTGTTAATCGTGCTCTGCAACAGGCGAAACTTAAGTTTTATGATGTTCTGATTGTCGATACCGCTGGTCGTTTGCACGTCGACGAAGCGATGATGGATGAGATCAAACAGATTCATGCCGCGATTAATCCGGTTGAAACACTGTTTGTCGTCGATGCCATGACTGGTCAGGATGCTGCGAATACAGCAAAAGCCTTCAACGAAGCACTGCCCCTCACGGGTGTCGTACTGACCAAAGTGGATGGCGATGCTCGCGGCGGTGCTGCGCTGTCTATCCGCCATATCACCGGCAAGCCGATTAAATTCCTTGGTGTCGGTGAGAAAACCGAAGCGCTTGAGCCGTTCCATCCGGATCGCGTGGCGTCACGTATTCTGGGGATGGGCGACGTTCTTTCCCTGATTGAAGACATTGAGAGCAAAGTTGACCGTGCACAGGCGGAAAAACTGGCAACCAAGCTGAAAAAAGGCGATGGCTTCGATCTGAATGATTTCCTCGATCAGCTCAAGCAGATGCGTAACATGGGCGGTATGGCTAGCATGTTAAGTAAAATGCCGGGTGCTGGTCAGTTGCCAGAAAACGTGAAATCGCAGATGGATGACAAGGTGACAGTGCGCATGGAGGCTATCATCAACTCGATGACGCTGAAAGAGCGCGCTAAACCAGAAATCATCAAAGGTTCACGTAAGCGCCGCATTGCTACCGGTTCTGGTGTGCAGGTGCAGGACGTTAACCGCTTGCTTAAGCAGTTCGACGAAATGCAGCGCATGATGAAGAAAATGAAAAATGGTGGGTTGGCCAAGATGATGCGTGGCATGAAAGGTATGATGCCACCGGGTTTCCCAGGCCGCTAAACGTCATCTTACACTGTGGGGGTCGCCAGTGTGAGATGAGTAAAGATTTCCCGCCGAAAATGGCGGTAAACGAAGGAAATTGCACTCATTCAAAAGCTAGCGCACAGGAATCTACGCTTTAGATTGCTTTTTGCGCCAAAATGAGTAAAATTTTCGGGCTTTTTATATTGCAACTGGACCCCGTTCCCCGATGGGGTCCAGTTGTTTTATTAACTAAAGAGGATGTTATGGTAACAATTCGTTTGGCTCGTGGCGGCGCTAAAAAGCGTCCGTTCTATCAAGTAGTAGTGACTGACAGCCGTAATGCTCGTGACGGTCGTTTCATCGAACGTGTAGGCTTCTTTAACCCGATCGCATCTGGTCAGGCTGAAGCTCTGCGTTTAGATCTGGACCGTATCGAACATTGGATCGGCCTGGGTGCTACCGTTTCTGATCGCGTATCTGCGCTGATCAAAGATGCTAAGAAAGCAGCTTAATCTGTCGCGGTGGTGGTTATTATGAGCAAGCAACTCAATCCAGTGGTTCCCGAACAGCCGATTGTTCTCGGTAAAATGGGTTCGACTTACGGCATTCGCGGTTGGCTCAGAGTATTTTCATCCACCGAGAACGCCGAAAGCATTTTCGATTACCAGCCGTGGTTTATCCAGCAGGCCGGTAAGTGGCAGCATGTCGAGTTGGAAGACTGGAAGCGCCACAGTCAGGATCTGATCATCAAAGTTAAAGGTGTTGATGATCGGGATGCCGCGAATTTACTGACTAATTGCGAAATTATCGTAGATTCCAAGCAGCTACCCGCACTGGAAGAGGATGACTACTACTGGAAAGACCTTATGGGCTGTCAGGTAGTAACAACCACGGGTTACGAACTGGGTAAAATCATCGATATGATGGAAACCGGTTCTAACGATGTGATGGTAGTGAAAGCAAACCTGAAAGATGCATTCGGTATGAAGGAGCGGTTGGTCCCGTTTCTTCATGGGCAGGTTATCAAGAATGTCGATCTCACTGCTCAACGTGTTGAGGTAGATTGGGATCCTGGTTTTTGACCTCCGAATTAAACGGCACAAGTGAGTGGAACAAAACAATGTGGATCGGTGTTATTAGCCTGTTTCCAGAGATGTTCCGCGCAATAACCGATTACGGGGTAACTGGCCGGGCAGTAAAAAATGGCCTGCTGAGCGTGCAGTGTTGGAGTCCTCGTGACTTTACCTACGATCGGCATCGTACCGTGGATGATCGCCCATACGGCGGTGGCCCGGGAATGTTGATGATGGTGCAACCGTTAAGGGAAGCCATTCATGCAGCAAAAGCAGCGGCAGGCGAGGGAGCAAAGGTGATTTATCTGTCACCTCAAGGGCGCAAACTGGACCAACAGGGTGTTTGCGAATTGGCAATGAACCCGAAAATGATTCTGGTTTGTGGTCGGTACGAAGGAGTTGATGAGCGCGTAATTAGAACCGAAATTGATGAAGAATGGTCAATTGGTGATTACGTTCTCAGCGGTGGCGAGCTACCAGCAATGACGTTGATCGATTCAGTATCCCGTTTTATTCCGGGTGTGCTGGGTCATCAGGCTTCAGCCGAAGAAGACTCTTTTGCTGATGGGTTGCTGGATTGCCCACACTACACTCGTCCTGAGGTGTTGGAAGGGATGGAGGTTCCGCCAGTATTACTGTCGGGCAACCATGCCGAGATTCGTCGCTGGCGCTTAAAGCAGTCGCTGGGCCGTACCTGGCTTAGAAGACCTGAACTTCTAGAAAGCCTAGCTCTGACTGACGAGCAAATGGTGTTGCTGGCTGAGTTCCAACGGGAACATAAGCCCTGAGCAACAGAACTATGAAAGGAACATTGCACTATGTGCCAATGATCCTGATATATCAGTTTACCTAGGGTAAGAGACTTATTATGAGCAATATTATCAAGCAAATCGAACAAGAGCAGATGAAACAGGACGTACCTGCATTCCGTCCGGGTGATTCCGTGGAAGTTAAGGTATGGGTTGTTGAAGGTTCTAAAAAGCGTCTGCAGGCATTCGAGGGCGTGGTTATCGCTATTCGTAACCGCGGTCTGCATTCTGCGTTCACCGTTCGTAAAATTTCCAACGGCGAAGGTGTTGAGCGTGTATTCCAAACTCACTCCCCAGTAATCGACAGCATTACTGTGAAACGTCGTGGTGCCGTTCGTCAAGCGAAACTGTACTATCTGCGTGAGCGTACTGGTAAGTCTGCTCGTATTAAAGAGCGTCTTAACCGCACTAACTAAGGTATAGCTCAGGCTTCATCCAAAAGTTAATAGTTATAAAGGGGTTAGCCATGTGCTAGCCCCTTTTTTTGTTTCTAATGGCGATAAAGTGGCTACAAAATGGCGACAGAGATTTCAGTGCGGAAAGTCAGTATTGGGAAGAAGGGCAAGATCGGGGGGAACTAGCGTGGCATGTCACCACGCTAAATAGACTTATGAATAATTACAGGCCGTAAACCAAGGTGACTGACGTAGTGGTATCCGTATTTTTTGGCGCACTAGCAGGTGGTTTGGTGTTATACGTCACAACGTAGGCTAAGCGCAGCGCGAAGCTTTTATTGATGGCAACGTTCAACGCAGTTTCTGAGTTCAGCGTAGTTTCTTCGTTTGCTAATGCTGAAACCCCTTCACTGAATACCGTGTTATCTGTTAACTGATATGTATAGTTTGCACCGCCATAAGCCAATGCTTTTGTCGCGCGGCCACCTTCATAAAACTCATCATGGCGAACACCCGGACCAAATTCCACGCGCAGGTTATGTAACGGCGTGGTCATAATCTGGCGACCATAACCCGTGGTTAATACCGAGCGGGAATCAAAACCGTTGTAACGGTCATTCAGCCAACTGGCTTGCCCAAAAAGATAGTTACGATCAGTCAAATTATAACGAGTACGACCACCTAACTGATAACGTTCGGAGGAGCGTTGATCGTTAGCACTGGTATTGCGCGCAGCGCCCCACAAACTGTAAGCAGTATTGGGCTGGAACCAAGTTAACGTTGAGTTAGCGGTCAAAGTTGAGTTGGTCGTATTACCTGACTGGGCGGTATAACCTGCCTCGACGGTACCATCGAAGCTCTTTTTGGCTGTGGCTGGATCATCTAAGGCGGTAAAAACAGTGGCATCAGCAAGAACTGAAAGGCTGACTAGAGATAAAGCGAGTGTGCTGATGTGAAACGGCAACGCCCTGGTATGACGCAAAGAAAACATAATAGGTCCATGGTGAAAAAAAGTGATGTTTGTGATGCGGCCCGCATTGTAGCAGTTGTGATCCAACTTCTTCAGAAGATATTTCAGATTGAATAATTAATTATAATAAGGAGGTTTTAACGATGAGTTCATTCTTAAAAGCTAATGGAAAAGAGGTTTTGTCAGCCGATTAAAATTTTGATGCCCCATAGATAAAGAGACCAGAAATATAAACTGGTCTCTTTGCATGTCATCCGTGGCAGTTTTTTCTGTTATTACATAAAAGTCGTTACCAACAGATAACCGGTGATACAAGAGCAGATAACACCGATAAGCCCCGGAATGATGAAGCTATGGTTAATGATAAACTTACCAATCTTAGTTGTACCGGAACGGTCAAAACCGATACAAGCCAAGTCACTTGGATAGGTCGGCAGAACAAAATAACCATAAGCAGCAGGGAAGAATGCAATCAGCATTTTAGGATCAACACCGAGCTGCAAGCCCATTGGTGCGATGGCCGCCAATGCGGCTGCCTGACTGTTAACCAGCTTGGAAACCAAAAATAGAACAATGGCATATGTCCATGGCTGACTTTTCACGACATCTTCCAATACCAATTTCAAATCACCCATATGGGCTTGGAAGAAGGTGTCACTCATCCAGGCAACACCGAATACTGAGAAGATGGCGACCATGCCAGCTTTGAACACAGCACCGTTAGAGATATCGCTAGGCTTAACTTTACAGCCAATAAGAATAACTGCACCAGCAATCAACATCATCATCTGAATAACCAGATTCATCGATAGCGATTGCATCTTACCTTTAACTTCAAAAGCAGGGCGCAGGTCAGCAAAGGCACCGAGTAATACCACGATGACAATAGCGGCGAAGAATATCCAGGTAGACCAATAGGCTTGTTTCGGAAAAACTTGATTTAATAATGTGTCTGTTGAGCCATAGATAAAGGCGCGTTGTTCTGGATCTTTGATTTTTTCCTGGAAGTCAGGGTCCTTATCTAGATCTTTGCCGCGGCGCAAACTCCACAATGCGGCCATCAGCACCCCAACTAAAGAGGCTGGGACTGAAACTGCCAGAATTTCCAGAATGCTATACGCATGTCCAATTCCGTGATTGGCACCAATAATTGATACCAAGGACACTACCGCTACCGAAACTGGAGATGCAGTAATCGCCATTTGTGATGCGACAGATGCCACGGCCATTGGTCGTTCTGGGCGAATTCCTTTTTTAATCGCAATATCTGAAATAATAGGGAACATGGTATAAACAACATGCCCAGTACCACATAAAAAGGTTAATGACCAGGTAGTAAATGGAGCCAGTAGCGTAATGTGCTGAGGGTGTCGACGTAATAATCGCTCAGCAAATTGCATCATGACATTTAATCCACCGGCAGTTTGTAATACAGACGCACAACCAATTACGGCTAATATTGTCAGCATAACATCAACGGGTGGTTTACCGGGTTCGAGGCCAAAGATAAAGGTCAAAATAAATAAGCCAATGCCACTTATTAACCCCAGCCCCATGCCTCCGTAGCGTGTTCCGGCTAAAAGACATAGAATTATAATTATAAATTGTAGTGTTATCATAATATTACCTTGCTTCCAACATGAATAAAATTAGGTTATGTATTCGCTGGTTTTAAGCAATGAGCATGGGCTCTTACTTGATTTTCTCTATCAGAGCACAGATCGCATTGATTAAAACTTGGCTAATATCAAGGGAGTATTGTTTAGTTATGTAATTAAATAAAACTGAGATCTGTCTCTGTTTTTATATCAGCTCAGACTTTTCTAATTAATTAAAGTGGCATTGAAGGAGGTGAGTAGAATATAAGGATTAGTTGTAAATAAAATGTATTAATATTGTTTTTCAATTGATGAATTAATTAATCCACCGATAGCGTCTATTAACTTGGCTGTTTCTATTTTGGCTATTTGGCTAGGAGAAACTGATTCAGTTAATCCCCAATTTCTCTTTTAGAGGTTTTAAGTAACGGCGACTCACGGGGATATGCTTACCGCTGCGGGTAATAACTTCAGCTGAACCATTATCCATAAGCTGAATTTCCCCTAGCTGCTCGGTATTCACCATATATTGCCGATGGCAGCGGATAAACGGGGTTTTTTCTTCCAACGTTTTGAGTGATAACTGGGTATAGCCAGACTGTATTATCCCGACGACATGCACCCCGCTAAGCTCAGAACTGAGATATTCTACCTCCTCAATTTTCAGCAAAAAAATGCGGTTGTGCCCGGAGCAAGGGATATGTCGCAGCATGGGTTCGGTTATTTTTTGTAAATTATTATTTACACCCGTGCCGCGCCTTAAGCGAATCAGCGTTTTTGCTAACCGTTGATGGTCGAGCGGTTTTAGCAGATAGTCAAAGGCGTGCTCTTCAAAAGCACGGATGGCGTATTCATCGTAAGCCGTGACGAAAACGATATGCGGCATACTTTCTGGGTTCAGCATTGAGGCCAATTCTAGCCCATTAATTCTAGGCATCTGGATGTCGAGAAACACCACATCAGGTTGCAGGCGCTGGATGGCAGGGATGGCTTCTAATGCGTTGCTGCATTCGGCGACGATCTCAATATCTTGTTCTTCACTCAATCTTTCGCGCAAATCTTCGCGCGCGGGTTGTTCATCGTCGACAATGATGACTCTTAACATACAGCCTCCAAAAATTTCCCGCATCTTATCATGGCCTCAAAGGGAGGTTAGGACCATCTGCAGAAACTGCGACTCACCGCAAAAGTCCGACTGAAATGTGCCTGTAAAGTTAGTGGTAATTATTTATTTACACATATGGATTGAAAACTTTACATGGCATGGTATTGTGGAGCCCTCAAACGATAAACACGCTCAAACGACATCCGCTAAACAGACAGGTAAAGAATATGATCATGCAAAAAGATGCGCTCAATAATGTCCATATCAGTGCCGAACAAATACTGATAACCCCGGAAGAACTGAAAAATCAGTTTCCTTTGAGCGACAATGATCAGTATGCGATTGCCAACGCACGCAAAACCATTGCTGATATTGTTCAGGGACGAGATCCACGCCTATTAGTTGTGTGTGGCCCATGTTCGATCCACGATGTGGATGCTGCTCTGGATTATGCGCGTAGTTTGCAAAAACTCTCTGCCGAGTTGAGTGATAGCCTGTATATCGTTATGCGTGTCTATTTTGAAAAACCGAGAACCACCGTCGGCTGGAAGGGCCTTATCAATGATCCCGCAATGGATGGCTCATTCGATGTGGAAGCTGGGTTACATATTGCTCGTCGATTACTGCTCGATTTAGTCGGTATGGGGTTGCCACTGGCAACGGAAGCGCTGGATCCTAACAGCCCGCAATACTTGGGTGACCTGTTCAGTTGGTCCGCCATTGGTGCTCGCACCACAGAATCACAAACTCACCGTGAAATGGCTTCAGGTCTGTCCATGCCGGTCGGATTCAAGAATGGGACTGATGGCAGCCTGGGTACGGCAATTAATGCAATGCGTGCCGCAGCCATGCCACATCGCTTTATGGGGATTAACCAGTCGGGTCAGGTTTGTTTACTGCAAACCCAGGGGAATCCGCATGGTCATGTGATTTTACGTGGCGGTAAAACACCTAACTACAGTGCGCAAGACGTCGCTCAGTGTGAAAAACAGATGCAGGATGCGGGACTCATCCCATCCTTAATGATAGATTGCAGTCATGGTAATTCGAATAAAGACTACCGCCGCCAGGTTGCGGTCGCTGAATCTGTGGTTGAACAGATCAAGGCCGGTAATCGCTCTATTACGGGTGTCATGCTGGAAAGTAACATCCACGAAGGCAATCAATCATCCGAGCAACCCCGCGCCGATATGCGCTACGGTGTTTCAGTGACCGATGCCTGTATTAACTGGGAAAGCACTGAGACTCTGTTACGTAGTATGCACCAGGAATTGAGTTCAGCGCTGGCGGCCCGGACTGTAGAGGAAAAGTAAGTATGGTGGCTGAACTGACCGCTTTGCGCGATCAAATTGATGAAGTCGATAAAGCACTGTTGGATTTGCTGGCTAAACGCCTGCATTTGGTGGCCGAAGTAGGTGAAGTTAAAAGTCGCTATGGTTTGCCCATTTATGTGCCAGACCGTGAGGCGGCAATGCTGGCCTCACGCCGACAAGAAGCCGAGGCTTTAGGTGTACCGCCAGATTTGATTGAAGACGTATTGCGTCGGGTAATGCGAGAATCTTATACCAGCGAAAATGACAAAGGTTTCAAAACCTTGTGTCCGAACTTGCGCCCAGTGGTCATCATTGGTGGGCAGGGGCAGATGGGGCGCTTATTTACCCGGATGCTGAATCTGTCTGGTTATCAGGTGAAGACGCTGGAGCAAGAGGATTGGCCGCAGGCTGAATCTATTCTGGCGGATGCTGGGATGGTGATTGTCAGTGTGCCCATCCATATCACTGAAGAGGTGATTGGCCGGTTGCCTAAATTGCCATCAGATTGCATTTTGTTGGATCTGGCGTCAGTGAAGAATAAGCCACTGCAAGCAATGCTAGCTGCTCATGACGGGCCAGTTGTTGGCCTGCATCCGATGTTTGGCCCTGATGTGGGTAGTCTGGCGAAGCAAGTTGTGGTCTATTGCGATGGTCGCGATCCGCAAGCCTACCAGTGGTTGCTGGAGCAGTTGCAGGTTTGGGGCGCGAGATTGCACCGGACCAGTGCCGTTGAGCATGACCAAAACATGGCATTTATTCAGGCGTTGCGCCACTTTGCGACCTTCGCATATGGTTTGCATCTGGCTGAGGAAAATGTGCAATTAGAGCAGTTGCTGGCACTCTCTTCACCGATTTACCGTCTGGAGTTGGCAATGGTCGGGCGGCTGTTCGCGCAGGACCCACAGCTTTACGCCGACATTATTATGTCTTCAGAGGATAATTTGGCTTTGATTAAGCGTTACTATAAACGTTTCGGCGAGGCGATTACGCTACTGGAGCAGAGTGATAAAAAAGCTTTTGTCCAAAGCTTCCTGAAAGTTGAGCATTGGTTTGGCGATTATGCAGAGCGCTTCTTAGTTGAGAGCCGTTCATTACTGCGTCAGGCCAACGATAACCGCCAGTAATCCATTCGTCCGGCTTGATTAAAAAGTCATCCCAGCAGCATTGGGATGACTTTTTGCATTTTAGCTTGGGTTGACTGGCACCACGTTTTCGCTTGGATAGCAGCCTAATACTTTTAGTGAGCGAGTAATCGGCGTCAGATTTGACAACGCTTTTTGCATCGCTTCGGAACGTAAATTCGCCTGCACATCAATATAGAACATCTCCTCCCACGGATTACCATTAATCGGGCGGGATTCAAGCTTCGTCATGATGATACCCTGGTCCCTCAGCACTAATAGCGCCTCAACCAATGCCCCCGACTGCTGGCCGGTAGCCATAATTAAGGTGGTTTTGGCAGGGATCTGCTCAGAGACATCAATAGCTTTGCGGGCAAGGACAATAAAACGGGTAATGTTTTGCTGCTGATTCGCCAGATTATGTTCCAGTACTTGCAAATTATACAGCGCGCCACCAGCTTCACTCCCCAATGCTGCGGCTGTCGGCGAATTCATTTGCGCGACTTTTTCCATTGCCGCAGCGGTACTTTCGCAATACTCGATTTTCCAATGGGGGAAGCGATTAATAAATTGGCTGCATTGCTGGAAAGGTTGCGGATGGCTGTACACCGTTTCGATTTGATTCAGGTCAGTTTCTGTCGCGACCAGCACACAATGGTCAATTGGGTTGGTGATTTCACCGACAATAGACAAACTGGTGTGTTGCAGCAAATCATACACATCATTAATCGATCCAGAACTGGTGTTCTCTATCGGTAACACGGCGTAATCAGCCTGTCCGGTTTCTACCTGAGTAAAGATATCCTGGAATTTCTGGCAACCACATTCAATCAGCTGCTCAAAATGACGGGCTGCATATTGGCGAGCAGCAAGATGTGAATAGGAACCTTTTGGGCCAAGGAAGGCGATACGGGCAGAGTGCAGCGTGGTTTGATTAAGCTGATGCTGTAACAGCGCCTGCTGCGTCAGTACAGAATCTTCGATAATAAGCTGGAACAGACGCGTGACATAGAATCCATCGAGGTCATACGGCTTAGCCGCTGCAACCAGTGCTTCCAGCAAGTCACGCTCACGTTCTTTATCGCGAATCGGACGATGATGAAGTTGCTTCGCCTTAGCAACATCCACCGCCAATTCCCGCCGCTCTGCCAGTAACGCCAGCAGTTTTAAGTCTAGTGCGCTGATGCGTTCACGTAGCACCAGTAATGGATTATCGGTCATAGGGTCTGCCTTCTTATCATCCTGAATGTTTTATGCATAAAAAAAGCCTCCCGCTGGGAGGCTTTGTTGTTCGTCTTCGCATTCTTTATCACACGACGAAACGCCTCCCAATCAGGGGAAGGTAAAAAAGAATGCGAAGAAAAACACTTTATTGATCATCGTTGCTGGCGACCTGTTTTGGGTCCGGGTAACAAGTAATTAGCCTCTAAACTAACCGCGAGCCTGAATTGCTGTCAATAAAAAACGCGCCCGAAAGCGCGTTAGATCCGAAATGAGATGGATTTACCCGGTTATTGTTCCTGCTCGGATTCTTCTTCCTCTACATCTACTGACTCCAGATTGGTCTCTTTAACACTGCTTGCTGCGCGACGAGCTTCACCTTTGTGTTGAACTTTATTTAATTGACGTTCTAGTTTGGTGATCAGTTCGTTAATTGCAGCATACATATCATCATGTTTGGCACTGGCAACCAAAGGACCCATTGGCGTACTAATTGTTGCATCAGCAACAAATCCTTGCGGATCTTTGGACAGTACAATATGTGGGTTTATCAACTGGGCCTGCCATTTATCCAGTTTGGTGAGACGGTCTTCAACATGCTTGCGAATTGCTGGGGTGATATCCATTTGCTTACTGGTAATGTTGACTGTCATATGACTTACCTCTCTGTCTGCTCCGTCTTGGATAACTTCAGCATACCTCGGTTTTTCGTAAAATGTATGATCAAGATCACTTTTTTTTGTCACTTTTTGCAAAGGTCATGGGAACTGTGATTTAACGTCAGGAATAGGGGCTGAGGGCTTGAATCATTGGTTGCAATGCCGCATTATCGATAAGTTATATTGCCTGTGTATAGTTAAAAGCGGCGTTATCTTTCTGTTTAAAGTGCGGTGTCAGTGCAATTGTCTGAGGTCGCCAAACTTCTGAGTTTTGTCCATAAAAGCCAGAATTGAAAACGGCAGCCTAGGCTGCCGTTTGGTATTTTAGCCGTCCAGATAATATCAGGCTGGGTTCGCCGCAATTATCTTGGCAACTTTGTCTGCCTGAGCATTCAGTTGCAACTGTTTGTAGGCATTTTCCATCAACGGCAACGCATCACGGGTTGCTTGAGTGTCAGGATAATCTCTCAACATTTGCTCAACACGGTTAACTACCGCGACGTAAGCGCCTCGTTTAGTGTAATATTGCGCCACGGCCAGTTCATGCTTGGCCAGACGATCTTTTAGGAACATCAGGCGCTTTTGCGCATCCGTTGCATATTGGCTGTTCGGATAGCTTTGAATCAACTGGCTAAAATCGCGGAATGCGGCCTTAGCATGTTGCGGATCGCGATCTGAACGATCAATCCCGAAGAAGCCTTGCAATGCGCTGTCATCCAGAGCCATGTCAGTCAAACCACGCATATATAATACGTAATCGATGTTAGGATGTGTGGGATTAAGGCGCATAAAGCGATCAATTGAGGCTTGTGCCAACGGCAGATCAGCTGATTTATAATAGGCATAAATCAAATCAAGCTGAACCTGTTGGGAGTAAGGCCCGAAAGGATAGCGGTTATCTAACGCTTCTAGTTGCGTAATGGCTCCCTTAAAGTTACCGTCCTGCAGTTTTTGCTGAGCGGTAGCATAGAGCTCAGAAGGCGGGTTATCGGGAACCACGTCCTTGTTACTGGAGCAACCGGTCAGCACCAGGCTCAACGTGGCGGCAGCCACCAGATATTTCATACGCGTCATGACGTTTTGATTATCCTCGAAGTGTTATTCCGGGAGACTGTCCGTTAAGCTCCCGACAAAGATCTAGATACAATAGCACATTATATTAAACGGCATCGCCGTCAAAACCCAACGTTAACGAACAAGAAGCTGCATATGGCACAACAAGTACAACTCAGCGCAACGGTGGCCGAATCACAACTCGGTCAACGGTTAGATCAGGCTTTGGCCGAATTGTTCCCTGATTATTCAAGATCTCGCATAAAAGAGTGGATTTTGGAAGACAGGGTCACAGTCGACGGTAAAACAATTAACAAGCCTAAAGAAAAAGTGTTGGGTGGTGAGCTCGTCGCAATTGACGCGCAAATTGAGGAAGATGCTCGCTGGGCGCCTCAAGAAATCCCACTGGATATCGTCTACGAAGATAGCGATATTTTGGTTATTAATAAACCCCGCGGTTTGGTGGTACATCCCGGCGCAGGTAATCCGGATGGTACTGTCCTGAATGCGTTGCTCTATTATTACCCAGAAATCGTTGATGTCCCTCGTGCGGGTATCGTACATCGTCTGGATAAAGATACCACTGGCTTGATGGTGGTCGCGAAAACGGTTCCAGCACAAACGCGGTTGGTTGAAGCACTGCAAGCGCGCGAAATCACCCGTGAATATGAAGCGGTAGCTATCGGCAATATGACTGCAGGTGGCCGTGTGGACGAACCGATTTCTCGCCACTCCACCAAACGTACCCATATGGCCGTGCACCCAATGGGCAAACCGGCAACCACTCATTATCGCATTATGGAGCATTTCCGTGCCCATACTCGCCTGCGCCTGCGTTTAGAGACTGGCCGTACGCATCAGATCCGCGTACATATGTCCCATATTAACCATCCGTTGGTGGGTGATCAGCTTTATGGTGGCCGTCCTCGCCCACCAAGAGGAGCATCTGACTCCTTTATCGCTATTTTGCGCGGTTTTGATCGCCAGGCACTGCATGCAACCATGTTGCGTTTGTATCATCCAATCAGTGGCATTCAGATGGAATGGCATGCAGCATTACCAGAAGATATGGTTGAGCTCATCAATGCGCTGAAGGCTGATACCCTGGAATTCAAAGACCAAATGGATTGGTAATGGACAAGCTGATACTCCCCGACTGGCCGATGCCTGCTGGTGTTAAGGCATGTAGCACTACTCGTCATGGTGGTATCAGCGCTTCGCCTTATGATTCATTAAACCTTGGCACCCATGTGGGCGATATCACCACCAATGTGGTCGCCAATCGCCAACGTTTGGTGGAACAGGCGGGCTTGCCGCAAATGCCAGTCTGGCTAGAGCAGGTGCATGGCACTCGTGTCTTGCATCTGGACGGAAAAGCAGTCTCTGATGTGCAGGCCGATGCGGTTTATAGCCGTGTCGCCGGGCAAGTTTGTGCGGTGATGACTGCCGATTGTCTACCCGTGCTATTTTGCTCATTAGCGGGGGATGAAGTTGCTGCTGCCCATGCAGGTTGGCGTGGTCTATGTGCTGGCGTCCTTGAACAGACGCTGGTGCAGTTCAATGCGGCACCCTCGTCTATTATAGCCTGGCTAGGCCCCGCGATTGGTCCACAGCAGTTCGAAGTGGGCGAAGATGTCAAACAGGCGTTTAGCGATATTGATGTTCAATCTGCTGCAGCCTTTATCCCCTCTATCCCCTCCGGCTCCAAATATCTTGCGGATATCTATTCATTAGCTCGCTTGCGGCTACAGGCTGCGGGTATTCATGCTGTTTATGGCGGTGATCATTGTACTGTGAGTGAAAAACAGCAGTTTTTCTCTTATCGGCGCGATGGAATCACCGGACGTATGGCAAGTTTAGTCTGGCTGATATAACCTATTGAATTAGGACGATCCACTGACGCATGACGTATTACTTTAAATATAGTGTCAAAATAACCTTGAAAATTTGAGGGATGACCTCATCTAATCTCCAGTAGCAATTTTGACCAATATTGGAGGTGTTATGCGTCTGGATCGTCTTACCAGTAAATTCCAGCTTGCCCTCGCCGATGCCCAGTCATTAGCACTTGGGCGCGACAATCAATTCATTGAACCAATACATTTGATGAGCGCACTGCTCAATCAGGATGGGGGAACGGTTCGCCCATTGTTGACCTCGGCGGGTATTAATGTCGCCACTTTGCGTAGCGAGATTGAGCAAGCGTTAGGTCGTCTTCCACAAGTTGAGGGCACTGGCGGTGATGTTCAACCATCAAACGAGCTGGTTCGTGTACTCAATCTTTGTGACAAACTAGCGCAAAAACGTGCAGATAAATTTATCTCTTCGGAGCTGTTCGTTCTGGCAGCGCTTGAGGATCGTGGCACCTTAACTGACATGTTAAAGGCTGCGGGTGCAACAACTGACAATATAGATAAGGCAATTGAAAATATGCGTGGTGGTGACAAAGTCGATGACCAAGGGGCTGAAGACCAGCGTCAGGCATTGAAAAAATTCACTATCGACCTGACTGAACGTGCGGAACAAGGCAAGCTCGATCCGGTCATTGGCCGTGATGAGGAGATTCGCCGCACTATTCAGGTGTTACAGCGTCGTACCAAAAACAACCCGGTGCTAATCGGTGAGCCTGGTGTCGGTAAAACAGCCATCGTGGAAGGCCTGGCACAACGTATTGTGAATGGCGAAGTGCCTGAAGGCTTGAAACATAAACGTGTGCTTTCATTAGATATGGGCGCACTGATTGCGGGTGCTAAATACCGTGGTGAGTTTGAAGAGCGACTGAAGGGCGTGCTGAACGATTTATCAAAACAAGAAGGCAGTGTGATCTTGTTCATTGATGAATTGCATACCATGGTTGGTGCCGGGAAAGGCGACGGGGCTATGGATGCCGGTAACATGCTGAAACCGGCGTTAGCGCGCGGTGAATTGCATTGCGTGGGTGCAACAACACTTGATGAGTATCGTCAATATATAGAGAAGGATGCGGCGTTGGAGCGGCGCTTCCAGAAAGTTTATGTTGCCGAGCCAAGCGTAGAAGACACCATCGCCATTTTGCGTGGGTTGAAAGAGCGCTATGAGTTGCATCACCATGTGCAGATCACTGACCCAGCCATTGTTGCTGCGGCAACACTGTCGCACCGCTATATTGCGGATCGCCAGTTACCGGATAAAGCCATCGATCTTATCGATGAAGCAGGTTCCAGCATCCGTATGCAGATGGATTCAAAACCAGAATCCTTAGATCGCTTGGAACGTCGGATTATCCAGTTGAAACTGGAGCAACAGGCGCTGAAGAAAGAGTCTGATGACGCCAGTAAAAAACGGCTGGAGATGCTCAATACCGAATTAGAGCAGAAAGAGCGTGAATATTCTGAGCTGGAAGAGGAGTGGAAAGCTGAAAAAGCCTCACTCACCGGGACTCAGAATATCAAAACTGAACTGGAACAAGCCAAAATCACCTTAGAGCAGGCGCGTCGTGTGGGTGACTTGGCGCAAATGTCAGAACTTCAGTACGGTAAAATTCCTGAGCTGGAAAAACAGCTGGCAGCGGCAACTGCGCTGGAAGGGAAAACCATGAAGCTGCTGCGTAATCGTGTCACTGAGGTAGAGATTGCGGATGTGCTGGCTCGCTGGACCGGTATCCCAGTATCTCGCATGCTGGAAAGTGAACGAGATAAGCTGTTGCGCATGGAACAGGATCTCCATAAGCGAGTGATAGGGCAGGATGAAGCGGTTGAAGCGGTATCCAATGCTATCCGTCGCAGTCGCGCTGGGTTGTCAGATCCGAACCGCCCAATTGGCTCCTTCTTATTCTTAGGGCCAACCGGGGTGGGTAAAACCGAGCTGTGTAAAGCGCTGGCAACGTTCTTGTTCGACAGCGACGATGCCATGGTGCGTATCGATATGTCCGAGTTTATGGAGAAACACTCCGTATCTCGGCTGGTGGGTGCACCTCCGGGCTACGTTGGGTATGAGGAAGGTGGCTATCTGACGGAAGCTGTACGCCGTCGCCCTTATTCTGTGATTCTGCTGGATGAGGTGGAAAAAGCGCATCCGGATGTCTTCAACATACTCTTGCAAGTGTTGGATGATGGGCGCTTGACTGATGGGCAGGGTAGAACGGTCGATTTCCGTAACACAGTCGTCATTATGACCTCTAACTTGGGTTCAGATCTGATTCAGGAGCGTTTCGGCGAAAGAAGCTATGCCGAAATGAAAAATATGGTGATGGAAGTTGTTAGCCATCATTTCCGTCCTGAATTCATTAACCGTATAGATGAGGTCGTGGTCTTCCATCCATTGGGTCGGGCACACTTGGCTTCAATTGCCAGCATCCAACTGGAGCGGTTATACAAACGTCTGGAAGAGCGTGGCTACCAAGTCACTATTACTCAGCCTGCGTTAGAGTTCTTGGGCGAAGCTGGTTTCGACCCTGTCTATGGTGCACGTCCATTGAAACGTGCTATCCAGCAGGAGATCGAGAACCCGCTGTCGCAACAGATACTTTCTGGCAAATTAATACCGGGAGTACCTGTGACTCTGGATGTAGAAAATGGGCATATCGTTGCCAAACAGTAATAGCTAATCCTTGGGGGGCGAGAAATCGCCCCCTTTTTGTTTCCTTTTTCGTCGTATTCGCTGTTTTTGCCGTATTAATGAGCGGTTGAAAAGTTTTTTCAAATTAGGGGTTGCAGCCTGTCAGGAACTCCCTATAATGCGCCTCCACTGACCGGGAACAACGAAACATACTTCGCCGGGTCAGGAAGAGTTAAGTAGGCGGTAACGCCGGTTCTTAAAACGAAAGTTGAAAAGAAAATCTTGACACTTCAGCGGGAAAGCGTATTATCTGCCTCCCGCGTTACCGTAAGATTCGCCGAAAGGCAAACGGGTAACGAACGCTCTTTAACAATTTATCAGACAATCTGTGTGGGCACTCGCAAGACGATATCGAAGCCTGTTTCGACAGGCAGAAATAATATCAAAGTCTTGAAGAGTGACCAAAGCAGTACACATTTGAACTTCGGTTCGAATGCATATTTGCAGAAAGTAATCTTTGAGCATCGCTATGTTAACTCATAGCAAATCAAACAAATCTTAAATTGAAGAGTTTGATCATGGCTCAGATTGAACGCTGGCGGCAGGCCTAACACATGCAAGTCGAGCGGCAGCGGGGAGTAGTTTACTACTCTGCCGGCGAGCGGCGGACGGGTGAGTAATGTCTGGGGATCTGCCTGATGGAGGGGGATAACTACTGGAAACGGTAGCTAATACCGCATGACCTCGCAAGAGCAAAGTGGGGGACCTTCGGGCCTCACGCCATCGGATGAACCCAGATGGGATTAGCTAGTAGGTGAGGTAATGGCTCACCTAGGCGACGATCCCTAGCTGGTCTGAGAGGATGACCAGCCACACTGGAACTGAGACACGGTCCAGACTCCTACGGGAGGCAGCAGTGGGGAATATTGCACAATGGGCGCAAGCCTGATGCAGCCATGCCGCGTGTGTGAAGAAGGCCTTCGGGTTGTAAAGCACTTTCAGCGAGGAGGAAGGCAGTCGTGTTAATAGCACGATTGATTGACGTTACTCGCAGAAGAAGCACCGGCTAACTCCGTGCCAGCAGCCGCGGTAATACGGAGGGTGCAAGCGTTAATCGGAATTACTGGGCGTAAAGCGCACGCAGGCGGTTTGTTAAGTCAGATGTGAAATCCCCGCGCTTAACGTGGGAACTGCATTTGAAACTGGCAAGCTAGAGTCTTGTAGAGGGGGGTAGAATTCCAGGTGTAGCGGTGAAATGCGTAGAGATCTGGAGGAATACCGGTGGCGAAGGCGGCCCCCTGGACAAAGACTGACGCTCAGGTGCGAAAGCGTGGGGAGCAAACAGGATTAGATACCCTGGTAGTCCACGCTGTAAACGATGTCGACTTGGAGGTTGTGCCCTTGAGGCGTGGCTTCCGGAGCTAACGCGTTAAGTCGACCGCCTGGGGAGTACGGCCGCAAGGTTAAAACTCAAATGAATTGACGGGGGCCCGCACAAGCGGTGGAGCATGTGGTTTAATTCGATGCAACGCGAAGAACCTTACCTACTCTTGACATCCACGGAATTTAGCAGAGATGCTTAAGTGCCTTCGGGAACCGTGAGACAGGTGCTGCATGGCTGTCGTCAGCTCGTGTTGTGAAATGTTGGGTTAAGTCCCGCAACGAGCGCAACCCTTATCCTTTGTTGCCAGCACGTAATGGTGGGAACTCAAGGGAGACTGCCGGTGACAAACCGGAGGAAGGTGGGGATGACGTCAAGTCATCATGGCCCTTACGAGTAGGGCTACACACGTGCTACAATGGCAGATACAAAGTGAAGCGAACTCGCGAGAGCAAGCGGACCACATAAAGTCTGTCGTAGTCCGGATTGGAGTCTGCAACTCGACTCCATGAAGTCGGAATCGCTAGTAATCGTAGATCAGAATGCTACGGTGAATACGTTCCCGGGCCTTGTACACACCGCCCGTCACACCATGGGAGTGGGTTGCAAAAGAAGTAGGTAGCTTAACCTTCGGGAGGGCGCTTACCACTTTGTGATTCATGACTGGGGTGAAGTCGTAACAAGGTAACCGTAGGGGAACCTGCGGTTGGATCACCTCCTTACCTAACGATACGCATTGCGTAGTGTCCACACAGATTGTCTGATGAATGTAATGAGCAAGAGCACCTGTTGATGTCGTGAGTTTCGACTCATGCTGACGCGAACGGTTAGATTTCGGTTTAATCGGTACTTCGTGTCCCCATCGTCTAGAGGCCTAGGACACTGCCCTTTCACGGCTGTAACAGGGGTTCGAATCCCCTTGGGGACGCCAATCCGATAATGTGTGAAAGACATTATCACTGAATATCTTAAAGATGACTTTAACGAGTCGTGTTTAAGATATTGCTCTTTAACAATCTGGAACAAGCTGAAAATTGAAACAATACAGCTGAAACTTATCTCTCCGTAGATGTACTGAGATGAGGAGTAACCTGTATTAGAGTCTCTCAAATAATCACAGCGCAAGATGTCTGTAAAGACACCTTCGGGTTGTGAGGTTAAGCGACTAAGCGTACACGGTGGATGCCTAGGCAGTCAGAGGCGATGAAGGGCGTGCTAATCTGCGAAAAGCGTCGGTAAGCTGATATGAAGCGTTATAACCGACGATACCCGAATGGGGAAACCCAGTGCAATTCGTTGCACTATTGCATGGTGAATACATAGCCATGCAAGGCGAACCGGGGGAACTGAAACATCTAAGTACCCCGAGGAAAAGAAATCAACCGAGATTCCCCCAGTAGCGGCGAGCGAACGGGGAAGAGCCCAGAGTCTGAATCAGTTTATGTGTTAGTGGAAGCGTCTGGAAAGTCGCACGGTACAGGGTGATAGTCCCGTACACAAAAATGCATATTCTGTGAACTCGATGAGTAGGGCGGGACACGTGACATCCTGTCTGAATATGGGGGGACCATCCTCCAAGGCTAAATACTCCTGACTGACCGATAGTGAACCAGTACCGTGAGGGAAAGGCGAAAAGAACCCCGGCGAGGGGAGTGAAATAGAACCTGAAACCGTGTACGTACAAGCAGTGGGAGCACCTTCGTGGTGTGACTGCGTACCTTTTGTATAATGGGTCAGCGACTTATATTTTGTAGCAAGGTTAACCGAATAGGGGAGCCGTAGGGAAACCGAGTCTTAACTGGGCGTCTAGTTGCAAGGTATAGACCCGAAACCCGGTGATCTAGCCATGGGCAGGTTGAAGGTTGGGTAACACTAACTGGAGGACCGAACCGACTAATGTTGAAAAATTAGCGGATGACTTGTGGCTGGGGGTGAAAGGCCAATCAAACCGGGAGATAGCTGGTTCTCCCCGAAAGCTATTTAGGTAGCGCCTCGTGAACTCATCTTCGGGGGTAGAGCACTGTTTCGGCTAGGGGGTCATCCCGACTTACCAAACCGATGCAAACTCCGAATACCGAAGAATGTTATCACGGGAGACACACGGCGGGTGCTAACGTCCGTCGTGAAGAGGGAAACAACCCAGACCGCCAGCTAAGGTCCCAAAGTCATGGTTAAGTGGGAAACGATGTGGGAAGGCATAGACAGCCAGGATGTTGGCTTAGAAGCAGCCATCATTTAAAGAAAGCGTAATAGCTCACTGGTCGAGTCGGCCTGCGCGGAAGATGTAACGGGGCTAAACCATGCACCGAAGCTGCGGCAGCGACGCTTAGGCGTTGTTGGGTAGGGGAGCGTTCTGTAAGCCGTTGAAGGTGACCTGTGAGGGTTGCTGGAGGTATCAGAAGTGCGAATGCTGACATAAGTAACGATAATGCGGGTGAAAAACCCGCACGCCGGAAGACCAAGGGTTCCTGTCCAACGTTAATCGGGGCAGGGTGAGTCGACCCCTAAGGCGAGGCTGAAAAGCGTAGTCGATGGGAAACAGGTTAATATTCCTGTACTTGGTGTTACTGCGAAGGGGGGACGGAGAAGGCTAGGCTAGCCGGGCGACGGTTGTCCCGGTTTAAGCATGTAGGCGGAGTGACTTGGTAAATCCGGTTGCTTATCAACGCTGAGGTGTGATGACGATGCACTACGGTGCAGAAGTAGTTGATGCCAAGCTTCCAGGAAAAGCCTCTAAGCATCAGGTAACATTAAATCGTACCCCAAACCGACACAGGTGGTCAGGTAGAGAATACTCAGGCGCTTGAGAGAACTCGGGTGAAGGAACTAGGCAAAATGGTGCCGTAACTTCGGGAGAAGGCACGCTGGCATTAGGTAAAGAGACTTGCTCTCGGCGCCGAAGCCAGTCGCAGATACCAGCTGGCTGCAACTGTTTAATAAAAACACAGCACTGTGCAAACACGAAAGTGGACGTATACGGTGTGACGCCTGCCCGGTGCTGGAAGGTTAATTGATGGGGTCAGCCTTACGGCGAAGCTCTTGATCGAAGCCCCAGTAAACGGCGGCCGTAACTATAACGGTCCTAAGGTAGCGAAATTCCTTGTCGGGTAAGTTCCGACCTGCACGAATGGCGTAATGATGGCCAGGCTGTCTCCACCCGAGACTCAGTGAAATTGAACTCGCTGTGAAGATGCAGTGTACCCGCGGCAAGACGGAAAGACCCCGTGAACCTTTACTATAGCTTGACACTGAACATTGAGCCTTGATGTGTAGGATAGGTGGGAGGCATTGAAGTGTGGACGCCAGTCTGCATGGAGCCAACCTTGAAATACCACCCTTTAATGTTTGATGTTCTAACTCGGCCCCGTAATCCGGGGTGAGGACAGTGTCTGGTGGGTAGTTTGACTGGGGCGGTCTCCTCCCAAAGAGTAACGGAGGAGCACGAAGGTTAGCTAATCACGGTCGGACATCGTGAGGTTAGTGCAAAGGCATAAGCTAGCTTGACTGCGAGAGTGACGGCTCGAGCAGGTACGAAAGTAGGTCTTAGTGATCCGGTGGTTCTGAATGGAAGGGCCATCGCTCAACGGATAAAAGGTACTCCGGGGATAACAGGCTGATACCGCCCAAGAGTTCATATCGACGGCGGTGTTTGGCACCTCGATGTCGGCTCATCACATCCTGGGGCTGAAGTAGGTCCCAAGGGTATGGCTGTTCGCCATTTAAAGTGGTACGCGAGCTGGGTTTAGAACGTCGTGAGACAGTTCGGTCCCTATCTGCCGTGGGCGTTGGAAGATTGAGAGGGGCTGCTCCTAGTACGAGAGGACCGGAGTGGACGAATCACTGGTGTTCGGGTTGTCATGCCAATGGCATTGCCCGGTAGCTAAATTCGGAAGAGATAACCGCTGAAAGCATCTAAGCGGGAAACTTGCCTCGAGATGAGTCTTCCCTGGGGCTTTAAGCCCCCTGAAGGAACGTTAAAGACTATGACGTTGATAGGCTGGGTGTGTAAGTGCAGCGATGCATTGAGCTAACCAGTACTAATGATCCGTGAGGCTTAACCTTACAACACCAAAGGTGTTTTGGCTATTTGAGACAAAATCGAGTGAAACGATTTTGAGCGCCATGAGTGGCGAACCCGAAGGGGTGAGTATCGGTATGATACATATACTCTTGATTTTCAGCGAAGTTCCGAGATTGAGCTAATTGGTTTAGTATTTGATACTGAACGGGTTGGTTAAAACAGAATTTGCCTGGCGGCCATAGCGCGGTGGTCCCACCTGATCCCATGCCGAACTCAGAAGTGAAACGCCGTAGCGCCGATGGTAGTGTGGGGTCTCCCCATGCGAGAGTAGGACACTGCCAGGCATCAAACACGAGTTATCAGAGTGACATCTGGTAACTGACAAAATCGCGAGAGGCGGTTTTGCACAACGCGGAGCGTTGGCCCTGTCAAGGGTAAGTATCGGGAAGATACACGTAAAAGAATCGGTGGAGCGGTAGTTCAGTTGGTTAGAATACCTGCCTGTCACGCAGGGGGTCGCGGGTTCGAGCCCCGTCCGTTCCGCCACTTATTGCAAAAGCCCTGAATCATTGATTCAGGGCTTTTTTGCATTCCTAAAATAGTGCCTGTAATTAAAGTTGTGTAATTGCTGTTTTTGATATGTCACCGGAGACCGGTTGATAATGGATGAAAAGGAACTCAAAGCACATGCTGCTGAGTTGGCTAAGAACATTAAAACCGAAACTGACCTCAGCTAATTTCTCTTGTTTACTGATTAAAGTACCATCGAAACGGCATTCGCTGCTAAGTCCACTAAACATCTCAGGCATGAGAAAAGCGCCGCTAAATCAGGCCATAACATCTGCAATGTTTCAAACCGTTGACAAAGTTGATTAGCGGGGAAATGTACCGGATGGGTCGTAACGGTGTAAGCCGTCAGAGCGCCCATCGGTGCAGTCGCCCCGCCAGTCACGAAGCTATAAATGAGCTTTCTGACAAACCCTGTTGACTCGATCTAGAACGGTGAGGACAGGCGGAACAGTAAAGCGTCCGCGCTAGGGATGGCGTAGCTCGAGCCACCAGGGACGGATTGACGGCGCCTTTACGATCCACCTGTTCTCTCCGCCACTAACACTTTGTCAATAATCTCTGACAGCTATAATGTTTCAGGCCGTTGACAAGGTTGATTAGCGGGGAAATGTGCTGAACGGGTCGTAACGGTGTAAACCGTCGGAACGCCCAGCTTTGTACATTTAGGTCTAGCGCTGGGCATTATAAAGCGCATGCAGAGATAGCAGGTGACAGGGAGATGTGCGAGAGAACTTCTTATGAAGTAATGAATCGCCGTATTTTCTTAAAGCAAAGGTGAAAGAGATTCGCCAAGATTGATACCGTAGAGTGCCACACACCAAAAAAATACCCTGCCAGCTTATCGCTCACAGGGTGGGGTGATCATCTCAGCAACTCGGTATATAAGCCGAGTTTTATGTTTCTAGTTTACAGTATGCGGCTAATCAGACGGTCGATACGAATTCTGCGTAAACGGCGGATCAATTTACGTACCTTGACGGGATACTGCTGAATATTCTCTAACTCAAGGTAGTGTGAGACCACTTTGGTATGAGTGCGGATGCAATCTAACTCTTTAGCTCGCTGCTCATGCATCTCATGCTTAGGATCGTGGATCAAAATGGCATTTTCCAGATCTAAACGCCATGCGCGCGGATTCAGATTATTACCGGTAATCAATTGCCAGTTGTTATCGACCCACATCCCTTTCAGATGGTAGGTATTGTCGCCATCTTTCCATAAACGAACAATGAGCTGCCCGTTATCAACAAAGCGTTGTAAGCGACTGAGGAAACGGCGCAAGTTGATTTCGTATAAGTAGGGTAATGCACCGATAATCTTAAATGGCTGATCTTCTGGGATATAAAAATCATTTGCCGTTTTGTCGCCGACAATAATCTCGACCTGTTTGCCTTCCCGCAGCAAATAGATGATGTTGCGAACCAACAGAGCGGGCAGGTTGAAGTATGGCGTGCAAATCGTCAGGCGTTCATCAGCGGAAGCCATTAAATGATGAATCGTCTTGTTCAACTGACTTTTTTTGCCTAACCCAACCAGCGGAGTGACAGCCAATTCATCGTTACCTGCCTGAGCTGGAAATTGATAACCGACATCGCGCAGTGATGAGCGGAACTGCCGAGTTTCATTTTTGATTTCAGGATTAGTTGGCCGATCGGTACGATCAAGGCGTTGAACTGCACCGGCACTCAGTACACGCTGCTTCACGTAATCAACCATGATATCGGCCAATGATGAATTGGTGATGATCTGGTAGCGGTCATAACGATATTTATCGTTTTGATGGAGATAGACATCATTGATGCTGGCACCACTGTAAATCACGGTGTCATCAATGATAAAACCTTTCAGATGCAGTACACCAAGGGCTTCACGGGTGTTGACCGGGACGCCATAAACTGGCACGGATACATTGGGATGCTGTGCTGCCATTTCACAATACCAATCAGCATTAGTATTGACTGCTGCGGCCCCGATACGACCACGTTGGGCGCGGTGCCAGTCTACCAGCACACAGATTTCCAGCTCAGGGCGCTGTTGCTTGGCTTGATAGAGGGCGCTCATCACGTCACGGCCCGCATCATCTTGCTCAAGGTAAAGCGCCACCAGATAAATTCGTTTGGTCGCCTGATCTATTAATTCCAAGAGAGTGGAGCGGAAAACCTTAGGGCAATAAAGCGTTTGTACATCATCAACTGGCTGGGGGAGTTTGGGCAGTTGTGCAAGGTGTTGTTGATGTTTACTACGTTTGAATTTTGACAACATCACAGTGCGCTTCTTCTCTTGTTATTTAATGGCAAAACCGCCATATCCAAAAAAACACTAATCCATAGAGTCGGGCGATAATACCACTACTTATCCGGATTGTGCGCAAGTTTTGCCGGTTAATGACCGAATCGTTTGGGGTTGTGGTGTATATCACGGCGATTCATGTAACTGAAATCACAGTGTCAGTTCCAGATTAACGATCCCATCTTCCATCTGTACATCAACACTAAAACCGAGCTTTTTAGCCAAACCGATCATGCCACGGTTGTTGGGCATGGTGATCGCCGTTAGCCGTGTTAATCCATGACTGCGGGTATATTGAATCATCTTTTCTAGCAACTGCCGCCCCAGCCCCAGCCCTTTGAGGTCTGAGCGCACCAATACGGCAAATTCGGCATCAATATTGTCTGGATCTGACAGCGCGCGTGTCACGCCGATAATCTCCGGCCCCGTCGCATTCTGGCGCACAGCAACAAAAGCCATTTCCCGATCATAGTCAATTTGCGTCATATTCGCCAAATCATCGTGGCTGAATTCATTGATTTCGCTGAAGTAGCGATAGTAGAGATCTTCTTTAGTGACTTGATCAATAAACAGTTTTAGCAGTGGTTCATCTTCCGGTAAGATTGGGCGGAATAGGCACTGAGAGCCATCTTTTAGTGCCACAGTCTCTTCTAACTCGTGCGGGTAGGGACGAATGGCTAATCGCGATTGTGGATCGCCGCTGACTGGCGCTAACTGCATTGAAACATCCAGCAGAGTAAACTCACTGCCAGAAGCCAGTACCGGGTGAATATCTAAACGGGTGATTTCGGGACAATCGAGAATTAAGTTGGAGACTTGCACCAGTAAGCGGCTTAATCCAGGGATATCCAAGGGTTGCAGTGACCCACGGCTGCGGATTTTCCCGCCTTTGACCGCTTGGATGATCAGATAGCGGGCCAGTGCCATATTGAGCGGCGGCAGCGCTACTGCGGCCTGCATTTCGTGATGCCACTCGATACCGCCTTCGCCCAACATAATCAGCGGGCCAAAAATAGCATCCTGTTCTACCGCAATTCGCAGTTCTTGCGCTCCGGCGCGATTCGCCATACTTTGCACCAGCAAACCCTGAATGCGGGCTTGCGGATAAGTGCGCTTGACCCGATCAAGAATATCGTCAGCGGCCCGCTGTACTTCAATCGCAGTGCGCAGGTAGAGCATGACCCCCTGAACTTCGGATTTGTGCGGAATATCAGGCGAGCGCAGTTTAATGGCGACCGGATACCCCAAACGCTCGGCGATATGCACCGCTTCGACACTATCACTGGCAATCCAGGTCGGCAGCATACTCAGGCCATAAGCCTCCAGTATCGGCTGCACTTCATGAGTGTCGAGTTGGGTTGTCCCTTCGGCCAGTGCTTGACGGATCAACTGATGCACATGCGTGGTATTGGCAGTCAGACCCACCGGCAGTGCGGGGGTCTCTTTCAGCTGCTTCTGGTTACGGCGATATTCCACCATATGCATAAAGGCGGTAATGGCCCCTTCTGGGGTGCGGTAGGTGGGCATCCCTGCTTCGGTGAACAGACGGCGAGCATCTTGCGATGAATATTCACCGCACCAGTTAGTCAGCAGAGTGATGCGTTTACCCCGTGGATGCTGACGAATGGCGGCAATCAATAATTCGGCGGTTTTGCTGCCCGGTGCCGCAGCGCTTGGGGAGTGAATCAGCAGCAGTGCATCATAATCGGTGCTGTCCAATAAGGGCTTAACCGCCGCCAAATAGCGCTCAGCGCTGGCGTCATCTCGCAGGTCTATTGGGTTGCGTAAGGAAACAAAAGACGGCAGTGCCGCACTCAGGGCGGATTGTGTGATATCAGACAGTGTGGCTAGCTTGCCATTACGGCTGATCAGCTCATCCAGTGCCATAGCCGCGGGTGCGGCACCATTACTGACAATCAGTAAGCGCTCACCTCGCAACGGGTGCATGTGGCTCAGGGTTTCGACCGCAGAGAACAGCTCGTGCGTATCTTGCACCCGTAGCAGGCCCGCGCGCTGAATCGCAGCGTCATAAGCGGCATCCAACCCTTGCTGACCATTCAGTAGCTGCTGCGCACGTTGGCTACGGCCACTTTTGACCACCAGAATCGGCTTATTTCGTGAAGCACTGCGTGAGGCGGATAAAAAGCGGCGTGCATCACTAATATGTTCGATATACAGCATGATGGCGCTGGTTTTACCGTCTCTGGCGAGGAAATCGAGCAAGTCATCGACATCAATATCCAAGCTATCGCCCAGCGCAATAAAGTATGAGAAGCCCACTTCCCGCTGCTGTGCCCAGTCCAGAATGGTGTTTGCCACCGCCGCCGACTGGGAGATAAACGCCAGTCGCCCTTTTTTGATCGGCACCGGCGAGAAGCTGGCATTCAGCCCTTGCCAGGGGGCGAGTAAGCCGAGGCTGTTGGGGCCAAGCAGCCGCATATGGTGGCGATGGGCACAGGCTTTTAGTACTGCAAATTGTTCCGTCGCGGCAGAGAGAATAATCACCGCTTTACAGCCACGAAGACCCAAGTCTTCGAGTAACGACAGGTTGCGGGAGTCATGAGTACAGAGGATAGCCAGATCAGGGGTGATCGGCAGATTGGCGATATCCGTGTAAGCCAGCACACCACAAACGGCTTTATGAGTCGGGGTGACTGGTAGAATAGGGCCATTGAAGCCGCCATCCAGCAAATTACGCATCATCAGGAAACCGGCACGCTCAGGTTTTTCCGAAGCGCCAATGACCGCAATAGATTTCGGGCGTAGTAGAGCTTCTAATCCGCGTTGACTCATTATTTATCCCCGTCATCTTTCAAGTTGCAGGTGTATTAGCTGCGTTCGCTTACCCAAATCACTGACTCAGGTCAGCCCATTGGGATGCACTGACTTGCCGCCTTCCTGCACCCTGAAATCTATTGGGGATAAGTCAAAGGCAGCTTGAATGATTTTATGCGATTTTTTCGAGACTTGCTGTGACTCGACCCACTGGATGGTGAGGTTTTCCGGCTAAATATTGCTGACGGAAGTAGTGAAAATGGGCGGTTAATCCCTCTGCCGCTTGCGTATCACCCGCTTGCTGGAGCAGTGCTGCGGCAACCTCGACGGTACAGTGCTGTTCTGGTCGCGGAGCTTCGCGCAAAAGATAATCGGAAGCCGTCGTGACATTCAGCGACAACATCGGCAAACCGGCGAGGTAGGGGCTTTTGCGAAACATCTTCTTGGCTTCGGTCCAAGTGCCATCCAGCAGAATAAATAGCGGTGGCTTATCGCTGATGGGCAATTGATTGAGCACTTGCCGTGGCGGTTCGGCGTATTTTTCTGGAAAGACCACATATGGTTGACGTGCGGGATCACGGATGGCGGCGAGTAACTCAGGGTCAACTTCAGTACGCGCCCAAAGGAACGCTTGGGTATCTGGCAGAATATCGGCAATCAGGCGGCCAGTATTGCTGGGTTTTAGCGGCTCGGTATCAAACATAATCAGGCAGAAACGGCTAGTCGCCGCTTGCGGTTTGATAGTATCGCACAAACAAAATCGCTCAGTCAGCAGGCAGCCCTGGCAACGAATGGCGCGGCAACCACGGGCGCGATAAGCGCGAGTGGAGGCGGCTAAGCGCCGTTGGCGTAAACACAGTACGGCATTTTCCGTCGTAATGACCACTGGCGAAACGATATCTGCCAGCAGTTCTTGGTCGGTGGTTGATGATTCAGTCACGACGGACTCCTAAGAAATAGCGCTATTCTAATCAAGCCTCCCCATGAGTTATACAATAAAACCACGCCCGGACAGAAAACGGTCAGGACGTGGTTTTTATCCGGGCATCGAACTGAGCCGCCCCGAGCGGTGATAAATGGGTTAAACTAGCTTAGCGGGCGATCGGCTCTGCTGCTAATTGTTCATCTATCCAATTATCGAATGGAGCTTTCGGTACTGCACCGTTGAGCATGTCGACCATTTTTCCGTTCCGATACAGCATAATAGTCGGAATGCTGCGAATACGGAAACGGGTGCTGAGCGCAGGTTCTGCTTCAGTATTGACTTTCACGAAGCGGATTTTTCCGGCGCGCTCTGCGGCGACAGCTTCAAAGATCGGCGCGAAGCTGCGGCAAGGGCCACACCAGGGTGCCCAGAAGTCGATAACCATGGGCAGATCATCTTGCAGCAGTTTATCCAGTGTTTCGGCGGTGGCGTTAATCACTTCGCCATCAAATAAAGAGTGGCCGCAGCGCCCACATTTAGCGCCGTCATCAATACGTTCTTCCGGCAGGCGATTGGTCGCCATACAAGCTGTGCATACCGTATTCATACATTAGCCTTTATTTTGTCTCTGAGTAGGTAAAAGAAACCAAACAGCCAAGGGGCGCTGAATTGTTTCGTTGTTGTTATCTATTATGGGTATAAATGAAGGCGGTGCCAAAAAGGTTTATTCGATGAATACGATAGTTGGTAGCTTTTAGCGCTTGCTTATGGCTAACCGGGCGGACATCAGGTAATCTTCGCGCCCTGCGCGTTGGTGGAGAAGACAATGAACGATTCATTTAGTGGCAAAAACGGCAAAGTTAAAGTGATGTACGTCCGCAGTGACGAAAGCAGCGACGACCGTAACAGCAATAACCGTAATAAAAATCCGCGTCCGGCAGGTAAAGGCCGTCCGGGTGATAATGCTGGTCGGGGCAGCTCACCGCGTAATAATGACTCACGTCGTAATGATTCAGGCCGTAATGACCGTGATCGTCCTAGCCGTCCGGCACGTTCTGAAAGTAGCGGTCCTTACGATTCACCGTGGAAAACTGTTTCCCGTGCACCATCGGAAGAGCCAGAGTTTGATCACGGTGGTATCAGCGGTAAAAGCCATGTTGACCCTGCGCAGTTGCGCCGTCAGCGGGCTGAAGAGACACGTGTTTATGGCGAGAACGCCTGTAAAGCGCTGTTCGAAAGCCGTCCTGATGCCATCGTCCGCGCCTGGTTTGTGCAATCAGTCACCCCACGTTTCCGCGAAGCGCTGAAATGGATGGCGGCTAACCGCAAGGCTTACCATGTGGTTGAGGAGGATGAGCTGGCGAAGGCGTCTGGCACTGAACACCATGGCGGCGTCTGCTTCCTGATTAAAAAACGTCAGGGCTTGGATGCGGAAACCTATCTGCAACAGCAGACTCAGGCAAAAGATTGCGTGCTGGCGCTGGAAGATGTGGGTAACCCACATAATCTGGGTGGTATTATGCGTACCTGCGCACATTTCGGTATCAACGGCGTGCTGTTACAAGATCCGGCGATGCTGGAATCGGGTGCCGCAGTGCGTACCGCAGAAGGTGGCGCTGAGCACATCAAAGCCATCAATGCTGATGATTTCCTCTCGGTGCTGGATACCTTCCGTAAAGCGGGTTACACCATCGTCACTACCTCAAGCCATAAAGGTGTCAGTCTGTCGAAAGCTGAACTGCCAGCTAAAATGGTGCTGGTATTAGGTCAAGAGAGTGATGGCCTGACTGACAGCGCATGGCAGCAGGGCGATATGAGTGTGTCTATCGGTGGTACAGGGCGTGTTGAGAGTCTGAACGTTTCGGTGGCGACTGGGATTTTGCTCGCAGAGTGGTGGCGTCAAAATAGCGCTAGCTAATACCCTGCGCCCTTGACGCCGCAGGGTTGTTAGCTACGCGCACTCACCCGAATCACTGACCAGTGTCAGCTCATCGGGATGTGTTTGCTTGCTGCCTACCTGCAACGCCAATGGCTTTGGGTATACCCTGCGCCCTTGACGCCGCAGGGTTGTTAGCTACGCGCACCCACCCGAATCACTGATCAGTGTCAGCTCATCGGGATGTGTTTGCTTGCTGCCTACCTGCAACGCCAATGGCTTTGGGTATATCCTGCGCCCTTGATGCCGCAGGGTTGGCGCGGATCAAGCCTCCATGGACGGATCTACGACGTCTTTACGATCTGCTTGTTCTCTGCGCCATTGGCACTTTGTTAATAAAAAAGGGGCGCTGAAATTAATCTTCAGCGCCCCTTTTTGTTGGCTTACGTTTGCGCCGCTAGTGCGCGCCGCCACCCCCACCGGATGTGAACGGTGGTCTTGCGAACCAAACCAGTGCCAGCAGTAGCAGGAATACCCCCGCCGAGAGCCAGAAAATCTCGTTTGCTGAGATAATCAGCCCCTGATTGGTGATCTCTCGCGCCAGATAAGCCGAGGCTTGTTGCTGATTCATCCCCAGCTTCTCCAACTCCTGATAAGTCTGGGTCGCATTCGGGTTGAACGGGTTAACAAACTCCGTCAGCTGCGAATGGTGCATCGACTCTCTTTGCGTCCACAGGGTGGTGGTGATTGAGGTACCAATCGACCCCGCCAAAGTTCGCAAGAAGTTAGATAAACTGGACGCCGCCGCCATACGCTCTGGCGGTAAGCCGGAGAGCGTAATAGCCGTCAGTGGCATAAAGAAGCAGGCAATAGCAAAACCCTGCACAAACTGCGGCCATGCCGAGGCACCAAAATCCATCCCCGGTTCGAATGTATATGCTCGCCAGTAGAAACAAACCGCATACATGATGAAGCTGAATGTCACTAACTGCCGCATATCAATGCGATGGGAGAAACGGCCAATAATTGGCGACAGCAATACCGGCAAGATCCCGACTGGCGCGGAAGCTAAACCGGCCCATGTGGCAGTGTAGCCATAAACCTCCTGTAGCAGCTGCGGCAGCAAAACAATGGCACCGAAGTACAACATATAGGCGAGACTGATACACAGGCACCCAATGGTAAAGTTTCTCGATTTGAATAGTGACAAATCGATCACCGGATGGTCGTCGGTTAGCTCCCAAACGATCAGGAAGGTAATGGCAATTACGGCGATCACCGTCAGGACGATAATCTCGGTCGAGTTAAACCAATCCAGCTCCTTGCCTTGGTCGAGCATGATTTGCAAGGCACCGATACCGACCACCAATAACACCAGCCCCACAGTATCGATGGGTTTGATTTCGGTTTTGGTCTCTCGCCCTTTCAGGGTGCTGCCCGCCACCAGAATCACCACCAGCCCGATCGGGATGTTGATAAAGAAGATCCAGCCCCAATGATAGTTGTCGCTGATATAACCGCCGAGGATCGGCCCGAATATCGGGGCCACGACAATCGTCATCGACCACAATGCCAAGGCCATACTTCGCTTCGCTGGCGGATAGTTATTGAGCAGCAAACTTTGTGATAATGGGATCAATGGCCCGGCAACCAGGCCCTGAATCACCCGGAAGAAGATCAGCATCCCCAGACTGTTTGAGATGCCGCATAGCCATGAGGCCAATGCAAACAATCCCGTCGCCCAGAGGAACAAGCGCACTTCACCAATGCGCTTCGCTAACCAGCCAGTGATGGGAATTGAGATCGCATTCGCCACCCCAAACGAGGTGATCACCCAAGTGCCTTGCGAGTTGGACGAACCCAGATCGCCAGCAATTGTCGGGATCGCCACGTTAGCAATGGTGGAGTCCAGCACCTGCATAAAGGTCGCTAATGATAGCGCGACCGTCATCCAGGCGAGTTGGGCACCCTCAAGCGGTTTTTGTGCCACGGCGGCCTCCGCACTTAACCTGCATTTGCATGCACATTAACCTGCATTCGCATGAATAATGTCGCTAATCATTTGATTCACTGGCGCTAAATCCAGTGACAATGCATTGGTGACAAAGGCAGGATCTTTACGCACGATCTGCGCTAACACTTGACCATCGGGATTGGCGGTGTCCACTCTCACCGTGGTAGACAGGCCAATACGCAGTGGGTGCTCAGCCAGTTGCTTCTCATCCAGTGAGATACGGACCGGCAGGCGCTGAACCACTTTGATCCAGTTACCCGTGGCATTCTGCGCCGGTAACAGGGAGAAGGCGCTGCCAGTCCCCATATCCAGACCGACCACTTTCCCTTGATAAACCACATCATCACCGTAGAAATCGGTCACCACAGTCGCGGATTGGCCGATGCGCATATTGGCTAATTGGGTCTCTTTAAAGTTGGCGTCAATCCACATCTGATTCGCTGGGATCACCGCCATCAATGGCGCACCATTAGCAATCTTGGCACCCACCTGTACACTGCGGCGTGAAACATAGCCGGTGATTGGGCTGACAACTTTGGTGCGCTCCAGCGCTAACCAGGCATCACGCAGCTTGGCCGCAGACTGCTCGATCGCCGGTTGTTTCTCCAGTGGGGTATTCAGTACCAGTGCTTGATTGGCGTTGTATTGTTGAATCGCCACATCCAGCGAGGCTTGTGCTGCATCGACTGCATCACGAGCATGTTGCAGCTCTTCGCGGCCAATAGCATCAACTGAACCCAGCACCACTCGGCGTTTCAGGTCATTTTGTGCTTTGCTCAGCTCGGTTTTTTTCAGGGCAATATTGGCCTGATACTGTTTGCTATTAATGATGAGCTGGTGGGTTTGGCGCACACTGTTGGCCAGTGCGGTTTTTGCCTGCTCATAGGCCTGTTCGGCATCCGTTGGGTCTAGGGCGACCAGTGCATCGCCGCTTTTGACCAGGTCGGTATTCTCAAAGTTGACACTGACCACGCTGCCAGAGACTTGCGACATGATCTGCACCTGATTGCCTGAAACATAAGCGTTATCAGTCTCTTGGTGATGGCGCAGTACCAGGAACCAATAAATCAGATAGGCCACGCCAATAATGATAAATATCACCGTCAGTGAGAGCAGCACGCGCTTGCGTTGCAACTTTTTATTCTGCGGTTGTGGCGGGGTTTGGTTTTCCGCGTTCGTACTCATGGTATTCTCCAAGCCTTATACCCGTATCTCCCAAGCCGCCTTCCAGCACCTTGAAATTTATAGGGAAAAATTATTTTATATTGTTTTATTTTGTGAGCCATCATCGACGGGGGCTTGATAGCCGCCACCTAATGAACGGATCAAACCAATCTTGGCCTGCAATAAATTGTTGCTGGCGGTCAGTTCTGATTGCTGCTGCTGTAAATATTGTGACTGGCTGATCAATAGTTCATCGCGCCCGATAACCCCTGCTTTATAACGGGCGTTAGCAACGTCATAAACCTTCAGCATGGATTGGGTGGCGGATGCGGCTTGTTGCAGTTGGAGCTGACTGCTTTGTTGAATGGTGATGGCATCGGCAGTTTCCTGCACGGCATTGAGGATGGTCTGGTTATATGACTCAACCGCCTCATCATAAAGTGCTGATTCTTCGCCTAACTTACTGCGCAACGCGCCAGCATGGAAAATGGGCAGTGAAATTGCCGGTGCGAAGTTCCACGCCTGACTGGCGGCTTCCAACAGATTAGGGTTGGTGCCTTGGAAGTTGGTGGTCGAGAAACCGGCAAATCCGGTAATGGATAAGCTGGGATAGAACTCTTTGCGCGCGGCTTTCACCCGCTGGTCATAAGATTCAACCAGTTGGCGTTGGGCGGTAATGTCGGGCCGTTTACCGAGCAAATCGGTCGTCAACTCGCCTTTAGGGGCCAGACGGCTGATCTCAGGCAACGGAACCGGGCGCAGATTTTGGGTGCCACTCGGGCCTTGCCCGGTCAGCGCGGCCAGTTGGTGCTTAAGCTGCTCACCTTGCGATTGTAGCTGAATGATCTGCTGTTTAGCCGTATCGGCCTGTGCTTGTGTTTGTTGTGGAATATCAATGCTATAAATACCGGCCTGATATTGCTTAGTACGCAGCTCAGCCAGTCGCTGATTATTATCGACTTCCTGCTGCAACACTTTTTGCAGGGCAAAATTGCTCTGCAACTGGTAATAAACGGAGGCTACTGAGCTGGTCAGTGTCAGCGTGGCTTGCTGCTGCTCGGCCCGAGCGGCATTCACCTGCGCATTTGCCGCATTCACCCGATTGCGGTATTTACCCCACCAATCAAACTCGTAGCTGAGATTCAGACCAAGTGTATTCGAGGTTTCATACAGCGGTTTGTCGGGGTAAGCCTGCAAGAAGGGTTGCAGCGTATTTTGCGACACTTTTTCCCGCTTACTGCTCGCGGCGAGATCCAGGTTAGGGCCATTGGCCGCATCGGCCTGACCCATCAGGCTCTGCGCTTCCCGCACCCGCGCCGCCGCTTGTTTCAGCGAAGGCGAGGTTTGCAGACTTTGGGACATCAAAGCATCAAGTTGGGGATCATCCAGAACCCGCCACCACTGAGGACTTAACGCCAACGAGCTGACTTTGGGCTGTGCCAATTGCAGTTGTTGGGTATCCATCATTTGAGACTGAGGAGCAATATTATCGCTTGAGGCGCAGCCCGCCAGTATAAGAACGGCGAACAAGGGCGTGAGTCTCCAGCTATGTGGGGATGACATAGTTATTTACCTGGGTACCTGGATAGAAACGTTGGAATTACTGTTCCGGTATTTCCATTTGATCTAAACGGGACAGTAACTTGCGCGTCAGCGTTTCAAGCTGCTGCTGCTCGTCAGCGTCGAGTGTTGACCAAAGAAAATGCAGACATTTGTGCTGTGGGGGGAGCAGTTGATTGAGAAATTCAACACCCGCCTCGGTTAGATGCAAATGTAAGCAACGGCGGTCATTTTGGCTTTCGCGACGCTCAATCCAGCCTTTTTTCTCCAGTTCATCAGCGATGCGAGTGGCATTGGTCCGTGAAGATCCCAGTGCTGCACTTAATTCTGACGGTTGGATACTGTGGCTTTCCTGCGCATCCAGCGTAATTAACGCCATAAACAGGGTTTCGTTAATCCCTTGCGCTTTTAGCATTTTGTTGCGGTTTTCGAGTAATTTGCTGTGCATATGCATACACAAGCGTGTCAGTAGGATCTCTTGATAAGGGAAATCTTTCTGGCGTTTCGCACGAAAATTCAGCATCTGTTCTATGGGACTAAACGAACTTTCCATTATAAGGAGCCTCATTAATTTCAAATGGTACAGTAACGATAGTGACTAATAATGTAAACGGTATAATTCGATAAAAATTTAGCAATTAGTGTTATTGAGTCACTGTTTGTTAGTAATTAGTATCATTAACTGTAAGGTTATTGTGTTTCAGCTCACAATTCAGGCAAATGGTTACGCCAAAATCATGAGCAGCTTGAATGTCAGTCCGTAGCTGAGTGCGCCAAGTAAGGTGGCGAAGATAATACTGTTGGTTTTATAAAAGCATCCGCAGATCACTAAAAAACCAATGAGTGTAGGAATGAGTTTTTGCGGATTATGCATGATTTCTGGCGTACTGGAGACCACTAACAAGGCGCAAATCGAGGCGATACCAATGCTGTCGAGCAGCAGTGAAACTCTCCCTCGTTGCAAGCCTGCTTGCTTACGCGCTGGCCCCAGACGCAGTGGTAAATAGCGAAACAGGTAATTTACCGTGCCCACCACTAACCCAATAATCAGAACGTCCATATTCATGGTGTGGACTCCTGTTTGTTATTCTCGGGCAGTTCGCTGACCACTTCGGGGGCAGGTTGAAGCAGGGCAGCCAGACATCCGCCGCCAATACCCGCCAAAATGGCGACCGGAATGGAGAACAGCAACGCACCCAGTAATGCCCCGCTCAGTGACGCGATCACGGTCAAACTGTATTGGCGCTTAAATGACGCCAGCAGGAAGCTGAGGAACAGAGCCGGTAACATAAAGGAGAGTGAGGCTTCAATCGCCGGGAAATTCTCCAGCGGGCCATTACCAAACATCGCCCCGATAGCGGTTCCCGCCACCCAAGAGAGCCAAGAGGTAAAGGCGATGCCGAGCATCCAATTTTCGCTCCAGCGCCGCTGGTCTTTCATCAGTTTGGTGGTGGCAGCGGCAAAGACTTCATCGGTCAAACCGAAGGCCCACAAGGCCGTCTTCTTACCGGAAAGTTTTGTCAAAATGCGGTGTTTGAGTGCGGGGCCATACAAGATATGGCGAATATCCATTGCCATCACGGTCAGTGCTGAAACCCATAATGACATTCCGGCGCTCAATAGCGCGGTGATCACAAATTGGCTGGCTCCAGCATAAATGATGCAAGAAAAGAAGATCCCCTCCCAAGGGGTAAAACCAAGTTTTACCGAGCTGAGGCCAAAGGCGAATGCCACCGGCAGATAGCCGATAACGATGGGCAAGCTATCGGTAATCCCTTCGATAAAGGTGGCGGCCGACTGAGTCGCTGGCGGGGCATCGGTGATTTGGCTTTGCATAACTATCGGGTCACAGAGTAAAAAAACACGTTATGTAACATTAACAGAGAGGGAATTGTCTTAATACCCTATAACCCAAATTTATATCTGCATTGATTATTAGTTAGCTAACTAATTATGGTCACTCAACCGGCTGATCAGCGGGCGGATCAAATCGTTTTCCGGCCAACCAAGTGCTGATATTCAAGATGCACAGCACCAAGCCGGCGACGGCAACCCCATACCAGCCCGCGTGTTGATAAGCGGCGGCGGAGATCAGCGACCCCAACGCTCCACCAATAAAGTAAGTGGTCATATAGCCCGCAGTTAACCGATTTCTGGCTTCTGGCATCATGCGATAGATCACGCTCTGGTTGGTGACATGCACCCCTTGCACCGCCAGATCCAGCACCACAATCCCAATAATCAGCGCGATGATTGAGTGTTGCCCCATGGCGATCGGTATCCACGACAGCAGCAGTAATCCCAAACCGACGCTGGTGGTGATGCGGGCTTTTCCTTTATCGGCCAACTGTCCTGCTTTGGTCGCCATCAATGCGCCTGCCGCGCCCACTAAACCAAATAGCCCAATGGTCGCCTCGGAATAACCGAATGGTGGTGCGGCCAACAGGAAGGCCATTGAGGTCCACAACACACTAAAGTTGGCAAATGACAATGCGCCGAGTAGCGCACGGGTGCGCAGTACTGGGGTACGGATAAATAAGGAAAAAATGGAACCGAGCAACTGGCCATAATTCAGGCCGGAGTGCTGCTTATAGCGCGGCAGGTAGCGCCACAACACCAATGCCATGATGAACATCAGGGCGCTGGCGACCCAATAGATGGTGCGCCAGCCGCCAATTGAGGCCAACGCGCCCGCGACAGTACGTGCCAGCAAAATCCCCAGCAACAGGCCACTCATGATAATGCCGACCACTTTGCCACGTTTTTCCGGTGCCGCCAGTGTCGCCGCCAATGGCACCAATAGCTGGGCCACCACCGAGAACAAGCCAGTAAGAGCGGTGCCGAGGATCATCATGGTGAGGTTTTGCGACATTGCGGTAATCAGCATGCCGCCTGCCGCCAGCAGGGTCATGCCAACAATCAGCCCACGGCGTTCAAACATATCCCCCAGTGGGACCAAGAACATTAACCCGACAGCGTAACCGAGCTGGGCGGCGGTGACGATAAACCCAGCCTGATTGACCGAGAGATTAAAGGCTTGCGCGATAGTTTCCAGCAGCGGCTGGGCATAATAGTTGCTGGCAACCGCCAGTCCAGTGGCGACCGACATCAACACAATCAATGTGGGGCTTAAACCGGCGTTTTCGGTTTTTTGTGTCATGAGGAATGATTCTGAATTAAGAAGGCGGACAGTATTAGATAATTAAGAATGATAAACCAAGGGATAATTATTTTTTGATTAAATTCATTTCGAGATAGCGCATTTCGCATCGTTGCTGAGTGAGATATTGTTGTTGATGATGAGTGGGATGATTTGAGGCCGATTTTTTATGTCAGAGTCACAGGCGCGTTCAGAGAAACAGAGTTCGTTGTTCAGTCAGATTAACCCGCCAGCGCGGCTGCTGATGGGGCCGGGGCCTATCAATGCTGATCCTCGGGTGCTGCGCGCGATGTCCAGCCAGTTGATCGGGCAATATGATCCGGCGATGACGGACTATATGAATCAGGTGATGGCGCTCTATCGCGGGGTTTTCCGCACTGAAAATCGGTGGACGATGCTGATTGATGGCACCTCTCGTGCGGGGATCGAGGCGGTTTTGCTGTCGGCGATCCGCCCCGGCGACAGAGTGCTGGTGCCGGTTTTTGGCCGTTTCGGCCATCTATTGTGTGAGATAGCCCGCCGCTGTCGCGCCGAGGTGCATGTCATTGAAGTGCCGTGGGGTGAGGTTTTCAGCCCTGACATGATTGAAGATGCCATCAAACGAGTGCGCCCGCGCCTGCTGCTGACAGTGCAGGGAGACACCTCAACCACCCTGCTGCAACCACTGGCCGAGTTAGGCGACATCTGCCGCCGCTATCAGGTGTTGTTCTACACCGATGCCACCGCCTCGCTGGGGGGGAATCCATTGGAAACCGATGCCTGGGGGCTGGATGCGGTGTCGGCTGGGTTGCAAAAATGCCTCGGCGGCCCCTCCGGCACCGCTCCTGTCACCCTTAGCCCGCAATTTGCCGAACAAATACGTCGCCGTAAATGCATTGAGCAGGGGATCCGCACCCAGGATCACACTGATGGCGACGAAGAGATGATCTACTCCAATTACTTTGATCTGGGCATGATCATGGATTATTGGGGGCCAGAGCGGCTCAATCACCATACTGAAGCCACCAGCATGTTATTTGCTGCGCGCGAGTGTGCCCGTGTCATATTGGAAGAGGGGCTGGATAACGGCATCGCCCGCCATGCCTTACAGGGGGCGGCACTGTTGGCGGGGATTCAAGGGATGGGGCTTGCCGTGTTTGGGGATTTACAGCACCGAATGAACAATGTGCTGGGGGTCGTTATCCCACAGGGGATTCATGGCGAGCAGGTGCGGCAGCTGATGCTGAATGATTTTGGTATCGAGATTGGGACCTCATTCGGGCCGCTGAAGGACAAAATTTGGCGCATCGGCACCATGGGCTATAACGCCCGTAAAGATTGCGTGATGCTGACACTGGTGGCGCTGGAGGCCGTGTTGAATAGGCTCGGTTTTACCACAGTGCAAGGGGCGGGGTTGCAAGCCGCATGGGGTATTTACCAAGCCGAAAGTGACGTGGCCTTAACCTAACGCGGCGCCGCAGCCGCCAATCATTACAGCAGTAAAAATTTGTCGGTATCACGCCAGGCGGGGAAGGCCTCGCGATAGGCTTGCAAGGCTTCCAAAGACAATTCGGCATCCAATTGCGCCGCTTGATCAGGTTCTGCCTGTGCCAGCGTCTCGCCCTGCATATCCAGAATCACACTGTCGCCCTGATAGTGATGGCCGTTGTCATCATCGCCGACGCGATTACAACCAGCGACGTAAGCCTGATTTTCTATCGCCCGCGCCGCCAACAGGGTTTGCCAGTGTTGGGTGCGGCCAGCAGGCCAGTTCGCCACATAGAGCGCTAAATCATAATCTTGCTGATTACGTGTCCACACTGGAAAGCGCAGGTCATAGCAGATTTGCGGCAGAATTCGCCAGCCACGCCACTCCACCACTTTGCGTTCGGTACCCGCATGATAGTAATGGTGCTCTCCAGCCATGCGGAATAAGTGGCGCTTATCGTAGTGATGAACTTTCCCGCTAGGCTCCACCAGTAAGAAACGGTTAACGGCCCCACCGGGTATTTTCAGCGCCACACTGCCGCCGACTAACGCCTCGGTTTGACTGGCCCAGTGACGTAACCAGGCGACGATTTCGGCCTCCGGTAGCGTATTGTCAGCCGCATTCATGGCAAAACCGGTGGTAAACATCTCTGGCAGCACAATGACATCGCGCTGGCGCAGTGGCTCCAGCAGCATCTCAAAGTGTCGCAGATTCGCCTGCGCATCCAGCCACACCAGTGGCTGTTGCAGAAGCGTCAGTTTTAAAGTTGACATAATCGCTCCGCAGCGGCGTCCAGCGTAGCCTCCTGTTTGGCGAAGCACAGCCGGATCAGTTTATGAGGGAAGGGGCCTTCGCAGAATACCGATAAGGGGATCGCGGCCACACCCACATGTTCCGTCAGCCATATGCAGAATTCAACATCATTGAGATCGGAAATTGCACTGTAATCGGCCAGTAAGAAGTAGGTACCTTCGCTGGGCAAGATTTTCAGGCGGCTGGTGGAGAGGGCGCTGATAAAGCGGTTACGGCGGGCGCGGTAGAACTCGGGCAATTGCTGCCAGTGTTCAGGTTCAGCATTCAGCATATCGGCCAGCGCCAGCTGCACTGGCGTACAGACTGAGAAGGTCAGATATTGGTGAATTTTGCGCACTTCAGCGCTGATGGCGGCGGGGGCGATGCAATAACCCACCTTCCAACCGGTCATATGGAAGGTTTTACCGAACGATGAAACAGCGATCGCCCGCTGGCGCAATTGCGGATGTGCCAAGACGCTGGCATGGCCCGAGGCGCTAAAGCAGATGTGCTCGTAAACTTCATCACTCAGCACATAAATATTACGTTCCGCAATCACTTGCCACAATTGCTCAAAATCGGCTGCGCGCCATACGGTCGCCGACGGGTTATGCGGTGTATTGACGATCACCAGCCGCGTGCGCTCAGAAACCAGATCGGCAAATTCAGCCCAATCCGTGGCGAACGCCGGGGGCTTGAGCGCAATGCGCTTGAGGATGCCGCCGGCCAGTTTCACCACTGGCGCATAACTGTCGTAGCTGGGATCAAAGCAGATAACTTCATCGCCGGGGCGCACCAACGCGGTAATGGCCGCAAATAAGGCTTCGCTGGCACCGGTGGTAATGGTGACTTCGCTGTCAGCATCGGGCTGCCAACCATAGAGGCTAGCCGTTTTCTCGGCGATAGCATTGCGTAACGGTGCCACGCCTGTCATGGGGGCGTATTGGTTGGCACCTTGGCTGACATGATAGGCCAATCGCTGTTTTAGGTAGTCTGGGCCATCAAAATCGGGAAACCCCTGCGACAAATTAATCGCCTGATGTTTTTGTGCCAAGGCACTCATTTGGGTGAATATTGTGGTGCCTTGTGCAGGCAATTTGCTGTCTGGAATAAAAGATAAGTGGCTCATGGCAGGGGAAGACTCCTGATGCTGTATGTTGCTGTCAGCTGTATGTTGCCGTAAATATAGCACGATGTTAATATTTGGCAATCAAGACGTTTAGATGTATAAACGGCTAAATGACGTAATTTGCTAAGCATAGATAAAAATGTGCTAAACGTTATCGTCGGGCGGATTGCCGTGGCAACATGCCATGGCACACCCACACCACAACAGGGATATGCAATGACAGAAAATGTACAACTTGGCGCGCTGTTAGCCGCCTGCCACTGGATCGGCGAGAAGGGCTGGTGCCCGGCGACTGGCGGTAATATGTCCCTGCGGCTGGATGCGGCTCAATGTTTGGTGACGGAGTCGGGCAAGGATAAAGGTAGCCTGACCGCCGACGATTTATTACTGGTGGAGACCGCGAACAACCATGTTCCCAGTGGTCGCACGCCTTCGGCGGAGACCGGTCTACATACGCTGCTTTATCGCCTGTATCCTGAAATCAACGCGGTGCTACATACTCACTCAGTGAATGCTACGGTGCTATCACGGGTTGAGCGCAGCAATGAGTTAGTGTTGCAAGGTTACGAAATGCAGAAGTCGTTATCGGGCCAGCGCAGCCACTTGGATAGTCTGGTGATCCCGATTTTTGATAATGACCAGGATATTCCCGCCTTGGCACAACGAGTGGCGACACTGGCGGATAATCACCCGCTGCAATACGGCTTTTTGGTCCGAGGTCATGGCCTCTATTGTTGGGGAGCGAGTGTGGCTGAAGCTCGCCGCCATTTGGAAGGGCTGGAGTTTCTGTTCCAGTGTGAGCTGCAACGTCGATTGCTAGAAGTGAACACGCAACAAGGGGAGGTGAAATGATTCAGGCGATTGTGACCGATATTGAAGGCACCACCACTGACATCCGTTTTGTCCATCAAGTGCTGTTTCCCTATGCCCGCGAGCGGCTAACACCTTTTTTGCTTGAGCATCAGCAGGATGAGGACGTTGCTGCCTCGCTGGCCGATTTACGCCGCGAACTGGCGCAGCCGGACGCTGATATTGAAACACTGGCTGTCGCCTTGCACGGTTTTATGGATGAAGACCGCAAATCTACCGCGCTGAAAGCCATTCAGGGCATTATTTGGCGTACCGGCTATCTGCAAGGGGATTTTCGCGGCCATCTTTATCCGGACGTCGCCCAGCAATTGGCTGATTGGCAGCAGCAGGGAGTGGGGTTGTATGTCTACTCATCCGGCTCAGTTGCGGCCCAGAAATTGCTGTTTGGCTACAGTGATGCGGGGGATTTACGCCCACTGTTCAACGGCTATTTTGATACCCATGTGGGGGCCAAGCGCGAAGTTGTCTCTTATCAGAATATCGCCACTCAGTTAGGTATCGCACCGCAAGCCTTGCTATTTTTGTCTGATATTCGCCAAGAGCTGGATGCGGCGCAACGGGCGGGCTGGCATACCTGTCAGTTAATTCGCGATCTCCCTGATAGCGAGAGCCATCATCCCCAGGTAAACCGTTTCGATCAGATCGATTTAGCGATTTAAATCGCGTGTAGAGGATATAACAGCATGAGTGGATTAACGATTTTCAGTGACCAGCAGCCCGATCAACCGCTGTGGCAGAGCCGCGATGCGGATGAAATCCAGCAGCAATTGACGGCGATTGGTGTGCGCTTTGAGCGCTGGCAGGCTGATCGTGAGCTGGGCGAGAACCCGCAGCCTGAGGCGGTGATTGCGGCTTATCAGCATGAAATTGATCGGTTGGTGGCGGAAAAAGGCTATCAGAGCTGGGATGTGATCAGCATGCGGCCCGACAATGCGCAGCGTGACGTCTTGCGTGAGAAATTTTTATCGGAGCACACCCACGGCGAAGATGAAGTGCGCTTCTTCGTTGAGGGTTTTGGGCTATTTTGTTTGCATCTGAATGGTAAAATTTACCAAATTCTATGTGAAAAGAATGATTTGTTGTCAGTGCCAGCAGATACCCGCCACTGGTTCGATATGGGGTCAGCACCGAATTTTACCGCGATTCGGGTATTTGATAATCCTGAAGGTTGGGTGGCACATTTTACTGGCGATAAGATCGCTAATGAATATCCCCGCCTAAAATAAGGACATGAAGCCTATTTAAGCTTGTTTTATTGTCCGGAATCCGGCGGGGCGACTGCACCGATGGGCGCTCCGACGGCTCACGCCGTGGCGACCCATTCGGCAAATTTCCCCGCCTATCAGTCCTCTTATCAACCAGAGAGCGACGGGCTAGCTAGCGCTTAGGCTGGAAGAAGCCTGCGGCCACTTGTTCTGGCGTGATAACGCCGCTGTCTAATACCCAACCACTGATTAATGCTGCCGGAGTGACATCAAACGCCGGGTTGTACACTGACGCACTCTCTGGTGCCCATTGGCAATGGCCAAAACTTCCCGTCACGCCCATCACCTCGCTGGCGGCACGTTGCTCAATAGGGATCGCCGCGCCATTAGGGCAGGCAGGATCATGGGTAGTGTGCGGGGCGGCCACATAGAAGGGAATGCGGTGATAGTGAGCCAATACCGCCAGACTGTAGGTGCCAATTTTATTCGCCACATCACCGTTGGCGGCAATGCGATCCGCGCCCACCCAGACAGCATCCACTTTGCCCTGTGCCATCAGGCTGGCAGCCATCGAATCACAAATCAATTGATATGGAATGCCCAGCTCACCCAACTCCCAAGCGGTTAAACGCCCGCCTTGTAATAAAGGCCGGGTTTCATCCACCCATACCTGACGAATATTGCCTTGTTGATGTGCACGCAGTAACACACCGATAGCGGTACCGATGCCCGCAGTTGCTAGCCCGCCGGTGTTGCAGTGCGTGAGCAGATTGCTGCCCGGTTTAACTAAGGTCGCACCATGCTGAGCAATGCACTCACACAATTCGCGGTCTTCCTCCACCAGACGCAGCGCCTCGTGGGCCATGGCTTCGACCCAGTTGGCTTGTAATAGCGCCTGCTGCATCCGTGCCAGATTATTCATCAAATTAACCGCAGTCGGGCGCGATTCACGCAGCGCAATCAATGCCTGTTCAAGTTGCGCTTGAGATAAGCCGCGCTCTGCCAGTAAGGCCAGCAATAGGCTGGCGGACAGGCCAATCAGGGGCGCACCACGAACGCGCAGTGTTTGAATGTGCTCAATCAGCAGCGCCACGGTATCGGCAGACAACCACACCTGACGTTGTGGCAAAGCCTGCTGGTCGAGTATCCAAAGCTGGCCATCTGCAATTTTTAAGCTGGTTGTTTGTAAATTGAACGTTTGTAAATTGATCGCTTGTAGATTGATCGTTTGTAACTCACGCCTGTTGAAGGTCTGCATTGTCAGTTAAATCCATGTTGCGTTATTGCATCTGGTTTCTTATTCTGCCAACATGCCATACGGATGTATAGACGTCTATACCCTTCTTTTTTGAAGTTACAGTGTTGTTAGCCGCTCTCACTCACCCGAATCACTGACTTGAGTCAGCTCAGCGGGATTCATTCGTTTGCTGCCTGGCTGTACCACCAATAAATTTGGGTAAATATTTTTATGCCTAACTAAAGAATAATTTCACGGCTCAGCAAATGGTTGGCGGTGAGTGGATCAGAATCAGGATAGAACAAAGAGGTTGAAGATGTCGCGCTACTATACATTTACTGCTGCGGATGCCGTTGAATATGCTCGTCAATTTGGTCAAGTGGCCGATCCACTGGCCTTGGTCATGGCAGATGAAATTGGGGATGGTAACCTCAATCTGGTCTTTAAAATCCGTGATGCGGCGGGCGTCAGTCGAGTGATTGTTAAACAGGCGCTGCCCTATGTGCGCTGTGTCGGTGAATCCTGGCCGTTAACTTTGGATCGCGCCCGTATTGAAGCCGAAACCCTACTGACACACAGCCAATTTTGCCCACAACACACGGTAAATGTGCTGCATCACGACGCGGAACTGGCGGTTATGGTGCAGGAAGATCTATCCGACCATGAAATCTGGCGTAGTGAACTGATTCAAGGAAAATATTATCCGCAGGCGGCTTCGCAACTGGGCGAGTATCTGGCGCAAACTCTGTTCCATACCTCAGATTTTTATCAGTCGGCGCAAGCCAAAAAAGCGGCTGTGAGTCGCTATACCAACCCTGAGTTGTGCCAAATCACCGAAGATTTGTTCTTTACCGACCCCTATATTGACCATGAACGCAATAATTTTGAGCCAGCGCTCTTACCGGATGTGCTAACACTGCGGCAGGATAATGCGCTCAAGTTAGCGGTGGCGTCGCTAAAACACCGTTTCCTTAGCAAGGCTGAGGCCTTGCTGCACGGTGATATTCACAGCGGATCCATTTTTGTAGCTGATGGTCGGCTGAAAGCCATTGATGCTGAGTTTGGTTTCTATGGCCCCATCGGGTTTGATATCGGCACTGCGCTGGGGAATTTACTGCTCAATTACTGCGGTTTACCCGGATTAGCTGGCCCACGGGATGCGGCGGCGGGGCGTGAGCAGCGGCTCAAAGATATCCATCGGGTTTGGCAAACATTTGCTGAGCGTTTTGTGGCGTTGAGTCAGGAGAAAACCCAAGACTCGGCGTTGGCGACGCAAGGGTATGCGCAACAATTTCTGCAACAGGTGTGGGTTGATGCGATTGGCTATTGCGGCAGTGAGCTGATTCGCCGAACTATTGGGTTGGCGCATGTGGCAGATCTGGATAGCATTGCTGATGGTGAGATGCGCAGAGCATGCCAACGTCATGCGTTGAGCCTGGGGGCGACTTTAATATTGGCAGCACCACATATTGGTAGTGTTGATGATTTGGTGGCTCGTATTCGGCAAAATGGGTAATTCATTCATTTATTGTGTACTGAATGATGAGAATGCCTGAATAGTATAAACCTGCAAATTAATGCAGGTTTTTTTATTATTTATCTTCATGTGATTATTGATATGCAATCTACTCGCCTTATTAGTACTCTTTTTTTTGGTTTTTACTTTTTTTATAACGCCTCGGCATACTAAATTAAGCCCACATTGTTCTGGTGGTCTAGGGTTCGGTTATCTAATCAAGAGTATTCATTGCCTTATGTTGTTCTCTCGCGATTAATATCAATGAATACATTTTGATAATTATTTTTTATAATAACTTACTATTATTTAATGTTGTTGCTTTCTCTTTTATCTTAAATAACTATTTGTGATAAATATGTCCACTACATTAGGCTGGTACATCAAAGAATAAGTTAATTTTTAGATGGGGAATAGAGTGTTAATAGACTATTTCAGGGTTACTTTTCTTTATGATTTGCTTAATGGCTAATTGGACGCGGTTAACCGCTCGGACCAGCATTAAATAATAATGACTGTTATTGTTTTTGGTTGGTGTTATTCCTATTATAAATGGGCATTTTTGTATGCGATGTTTTTATTATCCAGCAAAGCTAAAACTGTGGCATCACCAATTATTTAAGTTAAGCATAATCATATTTCTTGTTTTTTTTTGCTCGTCACTCATCTCAGCGCTGCCAATAAGATATGTGCCTAATGCGGGGACCATTAGTAATGAAATAAGGCAAACAACCATCGCGCCACTGCCTGTGCCACATACGGCAGATATTGAGCTACCCCCATTGGTTCCGCCATCGCCTTTAGGGAGTCGCGTGGCGTCGACGTCTATCACTTTACGCGAAGTTCGCATTGAGGGGGATACTCTTTTACTGTCGTCATCCAGTACTGATAGCGTGGGAAGTCATAAAGAACTGCAAGCGCTCATAACCCCTTGGTTAGGCCGAGCATTAACATTTTCTGATTTACAAACCATGGTATTAGCAATAACCCGTTTTTATCGACAGCAAGGATGGATCGCGGCTCAGGCAATATTACCGCCGCAAAGGGTTCGTCATGGCTCTGTTGTTGTGCGCGTTATTGCTGGCAGACTCGATAAACCTGAAGTGAGTAATCAGAGCCGCTTGAATACACCATTCGTTACTGCTGTCATCGAAAGTAATAGCTGTAGCAAGCAAGTGGGCCTCTTTGGTGAAAAAGATTGTGCTGCCTCACCAGCAGAATTATCCCGTATTGAACGGACCGCACTGATTCTTAATGAGATGCCGGGTGTCGCGGCTTCGCTGGCATTAAAACCAGGAACGCAATCGGGAACGACACGGATTTATGCCGATATTACGCCAGGCCAAATAGCCATGGGGTATCTCGGTGCGGATAATCAGGGGAATGACTACTCGGGCCATAATCGGTTATTCGTTGGTGGTGCAATGAATAATATGATGGGCTGGAGTGACCAACTACGAGCAGACTTAATTTTATCCAGCTCGACAGATGTTTTTAGCGGACAATTAGATTATAACTTCCCTATTAATAGCTATGGCACTCGTGCGGCACTTGATTATAGTCATTTGAATTATACCTTGAACGGGCCATTCGAAGCCTTGGATGCCCATGGTTATTCCGACACCTGGGGGATTAGTTTACGACATCCGTGGGTGCGTAATTCCGCTGCGCGCATTGATGTGAATGCCGGGTATTATAATACCCGAATGCGTGATTCACTCATTATTATACCCGAACAAAAACGTAATCTTAATGCGGGTGAGTTTGGTGTTGGGGGATCCTTTAGCCCATTATCTCGCGGACTCAGTCATTTTAATTTTGTGGGTACAGCAGGCCATCTTTCGTTGAATGATGAATATAGCCAGAGCATGAATAACATCACCGGAATCAGTGGGGATTTTGCCCGCTTTAATTATCGTATTGGCCATGATCAGGGCTTGGGTCCCTACTTCTTTTTCTTCAATCAATTGAGTGGCCAAATGGCCAGTAAGAATCTTGATAGCTCGCAAAAGCTATTATTGGGCGGGCCGCTGGCTGTCCGCGCCTATGGTATCGGCGAGGGTTCCGTGGATAAAGGTTCTCTGTTCACCACCGAACTCCGTGCTCGGGGACAACCCACACTGCCCTCATGGGCGGGGGCGGGAAGTCTCGTCACCCTTGCTGCATTCTTTGATCAGGGATGGGGCTCTTATTATCGCCAACCGTTCGCGAATATGTCTGGAAACAACATCAACTTATCGGGTTTTGGTGCCTATATCACTTTCACGCGCCCGGCAGATTACTCCTTAAATCTGACTTGGGCACACCGAACCGGTCAAGCAGTGGCACCTAATCCGGATAACGACCAGATTTGGCTTAGTGCTTACAAAACGTTTTAGCGCTTAGCGACCTATCCGCTGATTTAATGGATGTGAATAATGAACAGTAAATTATATAAGCATATTTTCTGTCGTCGCTTGGGATGTTTAGTGGCTGTTGCGGAGTTTACCCGATCCTATGGCAAATCATTTTCGTCTACCGGCATTTTATTAACGAAAGGCAATAATCCTAGGGTCGGAATAGTAAACCGCCTGGCGTTCATGGTGGGAATAGCGCTGGGGACGTTGTCTTGGCGGGTATTCGCCAACCCCTCATTGCCGGTTAACGGCAATATTGTTGTCGGCCAAGGCGGGTTGAGTGTGAATAACACCACCCTCACCGTGACCCAACAAACCGATAAATTGGCAATTAATTGGGGCAGTTATGATATTGCCCAAGGGCACAGTGTTATTTATCAGCAGCCGGGAAGCCAGAGCATCGCGCTAAATCGAGTGTTGGGCAACAATGGGTCACAAATACATGGCAGCCTCAAGGCGAATGGGCAGATTTTTCTGCTTAATCCGCAGGGTGTGCTGTTTGGTAAAGGGGCCGAAGTGAGTGTGGGCGGGCTAGTTGCCAGCACTAAGTTAATGTCTAATCAGGATTTTATTAGTGGGCAATATAGGCTAACCAGCCCTCAGCACGAAGGCCACGTCATCAATCAGGCCAATTTAAGTGCAGTTCCAGGGGGGTATATCGCGTTGGTGGGGCCACAAGTTGATAACCAGCGCTCAGGCATTATTGATACTCCTCAGGGGAGAGCTCTGTTCGCGGCTGGGCAGCGTGTCACGTTAGATCTGGATGATGGCCGTTTACTTGGGGTGCAAATTCAGGGGGAACAGGTGATTACCCTGCTTCAAAATGGCGGGTTGGTTAGAGCGGATGGCGGCGCGATTCAACTGACCGCCCGTGGCAAGGATGCGCTGATGAATACGGTGATTGATAATTCCGGTATTTTGCAAGCCCGTGGATTAACTGAGAAAAATGGCATTATTCACTTGGATGGTGGCGGTGACGGGGTCATAAGCCAGAGAGGGGCGGCCGATGTAAGTAACCCACAGGGACGTGGGGGGCGGGCGGTCCTCGAAGGCCAATATATTCGTTTGCTGACCGGTAGCAAGATTGATGCCCGTGGTTCTGACGGGGGTGGCACAGTCTTGGTTGGTGGGGGCTGGCAGGGTAAAAATAAGCAGATAAGCCATGCTGATGCCGTCGTCATGGAGAGCGGCGCGAATATTGATGCTTCAGCGTCCCGTGTGGGGGCGGGGGGAACCGTCGTATTATGGTCTGATGATTACACCGATTTTAAGGGGGAGATTAAAGCCCGCGGGGGGCCACAATCTGGGCGCGGTGGGCAAGTTGAAACTTCCAGTGCGAAACTGTTAACGGCTTTTGGTCAAGTGGATGTTGTCGACAATCAGGGGCAAAAGGGGCATTGGTTACTTGATCCGGCTGAAGTGACAATTGTGGGTGGTGGTACTGAGAGTGACACATCAATTCAGGTCGGTGATATACCTGCGGGATATACGTCAAATGCGCAAATTTTTACCCCGACAGCGAATGTTTCTCAAATATTGAATAGCAGTATTAATGCCCAGCTCGATGGGGGGGCCAATGTCACTATTACAACCAGTAATAGCAATCTGACTGATAATTGCCGATGGTGTAATATCACCCTTCAGGCCGATATTAATAAAAACGCAGGTTCTGATGCCACACTAACATTACATGCTGATGGTAATATTGAAATCGATAATAATATTACATCTAATTCGGGTAAGCTGAACCTCAATCTATTGGCGGGTAATTCAACAGCCGATTCTGTTATTACAATTAATAACAGTAACCTGTTATTAAATAGTGGTGACTTGATTGCCAAACATGCCGATGAGGGACACGCCACCAGAATCAATATTATAGGGGGGAGATATGATGTGGGTAACCTCACCCTGGAAGGTAATTCTGGGGTGGCCTCACAAGTTGGGGTGAATATCAGTCATTCGGCTAATTTTACTGTAGCGGGTGAAACACGGATATCGGGTGAGAGCAGTCATGTTAAAGGGCAGGGGTGGCGGGGTATTGAGATCTCAGATAACTCAGCCATCACCGGGGCAGGAAATATGACCTTTACACTGGCGTCTAACTCTAAGGCTACCTGGGTCAGTTCATTTTCTAATGTGACGATAACCAGTGATAAAGATATCTCATTCCTGGCTAATGGGAACGCCTGGGGTGGGATGGCGTTTAATGATACCCATGTGACGGCTAAATCTGGTGATGTTTATATTCGCTTAGAGGGCAATATTCTCACCTCCAATAATCAGGCTATCTATCTCAATGGGTCACAGGTGAGTGGGCAAAATGTCAGGCTGGAGAGTCATGTCTCTGGGGCCGATGGCATTTTATTAAGCAATAGTCATGTTACTGCAACCTTAGGTGATATTAATGCAAATGTTACCTCAACCAATAAAGGGATTTGGATAAAACCAAACTCAACATTGAGTGCGCAAAACGATATTTCACTGACTGGGGCGAGTAGCGGTGCTAACGAAGGGGTGATTATTCGTGGTTTCTCAGATGCTGCGCGTAACACTATCTTCGCACAAGGGAACATCAGCTTAAAAGGTCAAAATAGTCGTGGTGGCGTGCAGGGGCCTTCAATCAATTTAGGGAATGTGAGCCTGACATCCACTGGGAATAATATTGATATTAAGGGTTCATCCACGAGCATTGGCAATGTTCATTTAACTCATTTTGACTTTAATGCATCGGTGGGCAATGTCTCTGTTCATTCGCAAACATCGGCGGCACTATCGAATTCATTAAATACGACACTAAGCATCGGGGGAAATAATACGATCAAGGCTAACCATGGGGCGTTTATCAGTAAGGCGCTTAATACGACACAAGGGGCGGGCATTGGTTTTAGGGAGAATACCACTTTGTCCGTGCAAGGGAATATCACATTCCAAGGGGAGACTGAGGGCAGTGGTGTGGATCATAAAGGAATTGATTTTTATGGTAATAATACGCTGAATATTACCAAAGGCAGCCAGTTATCTTTTCTCGGTGAAAGTCGGGGGGCGCAAAATACAGCTGGCGGAGATGGCATAACCCATTCCGGCCCCATTAAATTAACCATCAATAATCATGGCAGTTTAAAAATGGAGGGGCGCTCAACCCGCGGTACTGGCTTTGATTTCTCCATCAACAATAGCTCAGTAATATTACAGGGTGACGGTGACACGCTAATAAAAGGCAGTAGCACTGCGGGCAGCGGGGTCTCCATTTTCGGCATCGTTAATAACAGTACCGGCCCAGTGGCAATAGATGGAACCAGTGTTGAGGGGAGCGGGGTACATCTTTTCAGTGCAGATCATCTCATTAATCGCATTAATCTGACGGGCAGCTCAGCACAAGGCGAAGGTCTAAGAGTGAGCGGCAATGCAACAATCACCAATAGCACTTTGACCGGAATATCGATGAGTGGCAGCGGGGTGAAAATAGATTCACTCCCTAACACCAGTGCTATCGCTCATACAGTATTAGAGAGTTCGGTGGTCAATGGCAGCGCGACCAAGGGGAAAGGGGTTGAGATAGCCAGTGACGTGCAAGGTATCAATCAAAGTCATATCAATGGCACCACTGATGGCATCGGTTATGGCATTGAAATAGCACAGAATCTGCATGTCATTGGCACCAGTCAGGCGGATTTACTGACGTTGCAAGGAGCGGCGATAGCGGGAGTCGGAACTGGGATAAAGCTCAATGGCAATAATGACTTAAGCAATACTAGCTTAACCGGTACCGCGGTGAATGGGACGGCCGTGGATATTGTCGGCCCAATCACCAACAAGGGAAAAGGTCAGGCGACTTTTAGCGGTACGGCGTCAGAGTCTGGTACGGGGGTGCAGCTCAGTGGCATGTTTGACGATATTGTTATTCGCGGTGCTTCGGTTGGCGGCAGCGGGGTGAAAGTGTATGGCAACACGGCGCTGACGAATACTCACCTCGATGGTCGCAGCGCCGATGGTATTGGTGTGAATATCAGCGGGTCACTCATCAATAACGCTAATGCCACGATTGATGGCAAAGCAGAGAGCGGTCACGGCGTGCAACTTTCTGGCGTGATCACCAATGGCACGGTCAATGGTCGTTCAGCTAATGGTAGCGGTGTTGTTGTGGATGGCGATACGCAGTTGGATAACGCCACCCTTAAGGGCAATAGCGTGGGTGGCATAGGAGTGGAGATCGGTGCCAACATGACAGGTAGCAACGGCAGTGCTGTGCTGGGCAACACGGATCGAGGCATCGGTGTGGAGGTGGGTAACAAAGAGATCCACCTGACCGGTAGCGGGGCGGATGACCTGCTGAATGTCACGGGCCATGCTACTCACCGGGGGCTTGGGGTGCAGCTTGATGGCAACATTACGCTGGATAATATCTCGCTGGCGGGTGAGGGCACCGATGGCGTGGGGATAGGCATTCGCGACCAACTGGTCAATAAAGGCAACACCACGATTGACGGCAGAGCGGATAACGGCGATGGCGTGCAGCTTTCTGGCGCGATCACGGGTGGCACGATCAATGGCCGTTCAGCTAATGGCAGCGGTGTCTCTGTGGATGGTGATACGGTGTTGGATAACGCCACCCTTGAGGGTAACAGCGTGGGTGGCGCTGGGGTGGAGATCACTGCCAACATCACGGGCAGCAACGGCAGCGGGGTGCAGGGTAAGACTATCAATGGCTCTGGCGTGGTGGTGGGCAATGAGGTTGAGCTAATGGGGTCGGGTAGCTCGGATCGGCTCAAGGTGACAGGAAACGCCAGCGGTGAAAAAGGCACGGGCATGGTGCTTTACGGCAACAATTCGCTAGAAAATGTCTCTCTGGCGGGTGAAGGCACTCATGGCACAGGTATGAATATCAGCGGGCAACTTATTAATCACGGCAATACGGCGGTTGATGGCAAATCCACTCATGGCGACGGGGTGTTGCTCAATGGCGCGATCCGTGGAGGTACAATCGATGGCAGTTCGGTCAATGGCAGCGGTGTGAGGGTGGATGACGACTCACTGCTGGATCATGCCACCCTCCGTGGTAGCAGCACTGACGGCGCTGGGGTGAATATCAATGCCAATATCACGGGCAGCAACGGCAGTGGGGTGCAGGGTAAGACTATCAATGGCTCTGGCGTGGTGGTGGATAATGAGGTTGAGCTGATGGGGGCGGAGACCACGGATCTGCTCAGCGTGACTGGCAGCGCCAGTGGTGATAAGGGCACGGGCGTGCGGCTTAACGGCAATAATACGCTCGATAATGTCACGCTGGCCGGTCACGGTATTGATGGGCATGGGGTGGATATCCCCGATGGACCGGTGACGAATAAAGGCAATACGACCATTGAGGGGAAAGCCGCCAAGGCTGGGCATGGGGTGCATGTGGATGCTGCCATCACCGGAGGTACGTTGAGTGGTAATTCCGGTCATAATGCGGGCATCTTTCTCAATCATGATGCGTTTATCAGTGAAATGGTTATTTGGGGTAATACTGCCGCCAATACCGCATCGGTACATATCGCGTCACCCGAATTTATCGGTGAGAAGGTGATGATTAATGGCCAACTCTTCAAGAAAAACAATCCTCCTGACAGCGGCGGATCTGTGACAAGCACGGAAATAACCTCTAATGCCAAAATAACACCTAACGCCAAAATTACGCCTAACGCCAAAATAACCCCGAGCGTGAAAATAATCCAAACTCAAGGGCCAACGTGGGGGATGTCAGATTGGTTACTGATGCAACGCGACCAGATCCTTAGCACCCTTGAGGGGCCCAATGTCCCTCCCTCCCCCCTGCTTAAGTCTGAGCAAGACGATACCGCCATTATCAGCATCGCGGTTTGCATCCCTGAGAGTACGGCGAATGAATCAGCAGCTTGTGACGAGCATGTGCTTGGTAAGTGGAAGCCTCTGTCGTCAACCCGTCACCAAGAGTAGCGAATTGTCTGGGGGATCAGCCCATGGTGGAAAGAACAGTTGAAATGGCGTCAGTCATTGAGCGCCCTGCGCTATTTTCATTGCCCTATTTTGAGTTTTTAGTCTGCACCCGGCGCTACGAGGAGGCGGGGCGGATACTGCTATTTATGCTGGAAGAGTTGGACACCCACTATGGACGTTGGGATGTTTTCTCCCTGAATCAACAGCCGCGACAGCAGCAGGAGCACTACTGTAATCGCTTGGCTGCGGCTATTGGCAACCTGTTCTCTGATCCGGGGTTTTTGGTTTCAGATGTGGGCTTTTTACAGTTAATCAATTTTCATCGTTGGATCGCCTTAATTTTTGCCGCCTCTCCGTTTGGGCATGCTGATCATGTCATTACCAATCTTAATCAGGCCGGGGAAGGATGCGCACACCCTTTGCGCTTTGAGCGCCATAATTTCCTGAAATTTTGCCTGATGTATTTACCTGAGTCGGGCATCCCTCTTCAGCCAGAACTCTTATGGCAATTTAACCCGCAGGTGGCGGCAGCACTGTTTCTGGCGCTATTATCCCCACGGATTTTACCCAGTGCCGCAGGGCATGCCAAACGAGAGTTTTTACTCGATTGGTTGCCGGAAAAACTCCTTACGTTAGAAAGCCTTGAACACTTGCCCGAACGTATCCTGCACGATGTTTACATGCATTGCAGCTATGCGGATCGTACCGAAAAGCACCGCATAAAACGCAGCATTAATTTTCATTTACGCCATGGATTGCTTCACGATGGCCTATCGGATAGCGACTCGCCACCGCCATCACGGCGCAAACCATTGATGCTGGTTATCTTGGAATGGTTTAACAGTGGTCACTCTATCTATCGTACCCACTCCAGCACCCTGCGTGCTGCCCGCGCCCAGTTTTCTACCCATGGCGTCACCGTTGTCGAGGCCACGGATACCATCACTCAGCAGGTTTTTGATGAGTTCACAGAAGTGAGTCGGGTGGGGGCGGTCGAGGCGATTGTGGCATTGGCAAAACAGCTACAACCGGATGTGATCTATTTCCCCAGTGTTGGGATGTTCCCGCTCACTGTCGCGTTGACTAATTTACGGCTGGCCCCCTTACAGGTGATGGCATTGGGCCACCCTGCAACGACACACTCTGACTATATTGATGCAGTATTAGTGGAAGAGGATTATTTGGGGGATATCACCTGTTTCTCCGAAAAAGTGGTCCCGCTGCCCAAAGATTGCCTGCCCTATGTGCCGCCGGTCAATATCAGTCAGCCTGAACCCAATCAGCATTTTGATGGGCGGCCAGAGATACATATTGCTGTTTGTGCCTCAGCGATGAAAATTAACCCTCGTTTTTTAGCTACTTGCGCAGAGATCGCCCAGCAAGCTTCAATACCGGTGGTCTTCCATTTTTTGGTGGGCTTTTGTTGGGGCATCAGCCATCGTGTTATGGAACAGGCGGTCAATCACATCGTCCCGCAAGCCCGAGTTTATGAGCATTTGGCGTATCTGGACTATTTGCAGGTAATTAATCAGTGCGACCTATTCATCAACCCTTTCCCCTTCGGCAATACCAATGGCATTGTCGATACTGTGCGACAGGGGCTACCGGGGGTTTGTCTGAGTGGGGCTGAAGTTCATGAGCATATAGATGAAGGGTTATTTCGCCGTCTGGGATTGGCTGAAACGCTGATCACTCATCATGTGGCAGAGTATATTGCGGTTGCCGTGCGGTTGATTACTGATAGTGAGTGGCGTCATCATTTGCGCCGCCAACTGCTACAGGTTCAGCCCGATAATGTGCTGTTTACCGGTAAGCCTGAGCAGTTTGGGTTGATCGTCCGTGGCTTACTGGATGAGCGCCGCACCAAGGAGGGAGGCGATAAAAAAGCCCCCAGTGATGAACTGGGGGCTTGAGTAGACACTAACATCAATAAGGTCAATCTATTACGCTGCTTCAGTGTGCCGTTGTTTCGCTGGCTGCTTTACCGCAGGTTTGGCCGCCAACTCATCGGCTTCAAACTCGTCGACATTAATGGAACGCAGACGACTATCTTCAGCTTTGGTCAGAATCGCGGCCTCTTCGGCACTGATTTTCCCTTCCGCCAGTGCCTGTTTTGCCAACACATCAAGGCGGGTAAATGGCAGACTCTTGCCCGCTTCTTTACTCAGGCGCTTATGAATAGGCTCAGCGGCAATCACATCCTGCAACGCGGCTTCCAGCAGACCCACCGGGTTAAATTCGCTCGGGGTCAGGTATTGACCACGACCAATACGGCTACGGGTGGCAGATGGCACTTGCAGCAACTGCGCGATCTGGTGATCCAATTTATCAGATGGCGCCTGATGCACACGGCCCAATGGGAAGATCACAAAGCGCATTAACCCAGCAATCAAACCATTCGGGAAGTTACGCAGCAAATCGTCCAATGCTTGCTCCGCCTGATTTAGCGCATCCTGAACGCCCCAATGTACCAGCGGTAAATCCTCTTTCTGGCGGCCTTCATCTTCATAGCGTTTCAGTGTGGCCGATGCCAGATAGAGTTGGCTGAGAATATCCCCCAGACGGGCAGAAATACGCTCGCGACGTTTCAGGCTGCCCCCCAGTACGCCCATCGAGACATCAGACAGCAATGCCAGATTGGCGCTCAGACGGTTCATTTGTTGGTAATAACGACGAGTACTGTCTTTCACTGGTGTGGCGCTGGTGCGGCCATTAGTCAGACCCAGCCAGAAACTGCGCACCTTAGCACTGCCGACATGACCCAGATGCCCAAACAGCGCTTTATCGAAAGCGGCGACATCGTTGGATTGTGCCGCAGCCATCTCATCAAGCACAAACGGATGGCAACGAATCGCGCCCTGACCGAAAATAATCATGCTGCGCGTCAGGATATTCGCACCCTCGACGGTGATACCGATAGGAGCACCCTGATAACTGCGCGCGATAAAGTTGGTCGGACCCAGACAGATGCCTTTACCCCCAGCAATATCCATCGCATCCATCACGGCACGCTGACCACGGTGGGTACAGTGATACTTAACAATGGCCGATAGCACCGCTGGTTTTTCACCCAGCATGATGCCACTGGTGACCAGCGTCGCTGCGGCGTCCATCACATAGGTATTACCGGCAATGCGCGCCAATGGCTCTTCAATCCCTTCCATTTTACCGATGGAGACTTTGAACTGACGGCGAATATAGGCGTAAGCACCTATGCCCATAGCCACACTTTTCAGGCTGCCCGTGGCGTTGGACGGCAGGGTAATGCCACGCCCGACCGACAGGCATTCCACCAGCATCCGCCAGCCTTGTCCGGCCATTTTTGGCCCGCCGATAATATAATCAATCGGGACAAAGATATCGTTACCGCGCGTTGGGCCATTCTGGAACGGCACGTTCAGCGGGAAGTGACGGTGACCAATCTCCACCCCAGGGGTGTTGGTTGGGATCAGGGCGCAGGTAATCCCCAAATCCACGGTTTCACCCAACAGATGTTCAGGGTCAGATAATTTGAAGGCCAAACCGAGCACCGTGGCGATAGGGGCGAGGGTAATATAGCGTTTGTTCCAGGTCAGGCGCATGCCCAGCACCTGTTTACCTTGCCATTCACCCATGCAGACAGTACCCGTATCTGGGATTGCACCGGCATCAGAGCCAGCTTCCGGACTGGTCAGGGCGAAACAAGGGATCTCGTCGCCACGGGCCAAACCTGGCAGATAATGGTTTTTTTGTTCTTCAGTACCGTAATGTTGCAGCAATTCGCCGGGGCCGAGGGAGTTAGGTACGCCCACGGTGATGGCCAGAATGCCCGATACGCCAGAGAGTTTTTGCAGCACACGTGCCTGAGCATAGGCTGAGAACTCAAGGCCGCCGTACTCTTTTTTAATGATCATCGCAAAGAAGCGATTCTCTTTCAGATAGGCCCATAGCTCTGGCGGTAAGTCAGCCAGTTCATGGGTAATCTGGAAGTCGTTCGCCAGACGACAGGCTTCTTCAACTGGCCCATCGATAAAAGCTTGCTCTTCTGCGGTTAACTGCGGTTTTGGGTAGTTATGCAGTTTCTTCCAGTCAGGTTGACCTTGGAACAAATCACCTTCCCACCAAGTGGTACCCGCATCAATCGCTTCCTTTTCGGTACGTGACATGGCAGGCATAACTTTGCGGAACATGCGCAATGCTGGCGCAGAAAACAGTGACCGACGTACCGAGGTGAGCAGCAGAGGCAGTAAAACAATCGCCAGCGGCAATAATACCCAGTACGACCATAACTGTGACGCGCCCATTGCGGCAGTGTAAACCACCAAAATCAAACTACTGAGGTAGAGGTTCACCCGGTGATAGAACAGCACACCAATAAGAACCAGCAAGGCAACAATGCTAAGAACCATCATGATAAAGCTCCTGAGATGTAGGAGGTCTGACCTGTTGAGTGATACATTTGTTGTAGTTCATCTCATTATGTTTATCAATACCATTACATATTATTTACAACTTACTTCACAAATTGTTCGCAATCCTCGTTAAAACTCTTACGCCTAATTCATTACAGTGCTTCTCGCTGTTTATGCGATCCGGTACACTGGCACAGGAAGATATTGATGCCATAGGACTATAAAGAGGCTCCCATGTACCACGATTTAATCCGCAGTGAATTGAATGAAGCAGCAGACACGCTGGCAAACTTTCTGAAAGATGATGCGAATATCGATGCTATTCAGCGCGCAGCCGTCCTATTGGCTGATTCTTTTAAGGCTGGCGGCAAAGTATTGTCATGCGGCAATGGCGGCTCCCATTGCGATGCCATGCATTTTGCCGAAGAGTTGACCGGTCGCTATCGCGAAAATCGCCCAGGTTATCCGGCGATTGCGATTTCAGATGTCAGCCATCTCTCTTGCGTCAGTAATGACTTTGGTTATGACTATGTGTTCTCTCGCTATGTTGAAGCCGTAGGCCGCGAAGGCGATGTTTTGCTTGGCATTTCCACCTCAGGTAATTCGGGCAATATCATTAAAGCGATTGAGGCGGCCCGTGCCAAAGGCATGAAGGTCATTACCCTGACGGGTAAAGATGGCGGTAAAATGGCAGGCACTGCGGACATTGAAATCCGGGTTCCCCATTTCGGCTATGCCGATCGTATTCAGGAAATTCATATCAAAGCGATTCATATCTTGATTCAGTTGATTGAAAAAGAGATGGTAAAAGCCTGATGTGCCGAGGTGATCAACGGAAATGTAAATTGCGTTGATCACCTTGAATGCTCATCAAGGATAGGGTGAGCCGAAAGCGCAGCTAACACCGCTGCAACACCAAGAATGAAGGGTATACGCGGGAGGTTGGTTATGTGCGAATTGCTCGGGATGAGCGCAAATGTTCCCACGGATATTTGCTTTAGCTTTACCGGCCTGGTGCAACGAGGCGGGGGGACTGGCCCACATAAAGATGGCTGGGGCATTACTTTCTATGAAGGTAATGGTTGCCGTACCTTTAAAGATCCGCAACCTAGTTTTAATTCACCCATTGCCCGCTTGGTGCAAGATTATCCGATAAAATCCTGCGCGGTGGTTTCGCATATTCGTCAGGCAAATCGTGGTGAAGTGGCGTTAGAAAATACCCACCCATTTACCCGCGAAATGTGGGGACGGAACTGGACTTATGCCCATAACGGCCAGCTCAAGGGGTATCGTCAGTTAGATACTGGCACTTTTCGGCCCATCGGCCAGACCGATAGCGAATACGCTTTCTGCTGGTTGCTGAATCAATTGGCAAAACGCTACCCTCGCACCCCCAGTAACTGGCCTGCGGTATTCCGCTACATTGCCACCTTATGTGAGCAATTGCGCACCAAAGGGGTGTTTAATATGCTGCTCTCGGATGGGCGCTTTGTGATGGCGTTCTGTTCGACGAACTTATATTGGATAACTCGCCGTGCGCCTTTCGGCAAAGCGACGTTGCTTGATCAAGATGTGGAGATCGATTTTCAGCGGCAGACCACACCTAACGATGTGGTCACGGTGATCGCGACTCAACCACTGACAGTCAATGAAACCTGGCACAAAATTGCACCAGGTGAGTTTTCATTATTCTGTTTTGGTGAGAAAATTTGATTTGGTCAGTGCGTACTGCGATTCAGGTGCGCTGGAGATCGGCGGGCGGCTCAGGACATACTGCCCGTTGATCACGGAAACCGAAGGTGGCATCCGGTTCTTGGCAAAGTAGGTATATCCCGGCTGCAATTGACGCCAGAAACTATAATCCGAAGAGTTACGATGGCGCTGCATATTTTGCTCAGTCATTCGGAACGGGTAAATACTGATATCGACCTTTTCCTGACCAAAGATAAATGCGGTTTGCACATAGTTAAATATCTCGTCCATATAGGCATCGGTCATTGCATAACAGCCGATTGATTTGCAAGCACCATGGATCATCAGATATTTCCCTGAATAGCCCTGCGACTTATCATAATCATTTGGGAAGCCAATATTGATTGCCCGATAGAATTTACTGTCGGGTTTTAAATGGCGCATATCAATACTGTAAAAACCTTCCGGACTTTTGAAATCACCCTCGCGGCGTTTCGGGCCAAGACCACCCGAGAATTCACAGATGCGATAGCTTTGTACCAGGCGATACTCGCCCTGTAATCTGGCATATAATTCCAGAGTACGTTCTTCTTTGAAGATCTGAATATAGACCGATGACCCTAGTAATTGCTGTTTTAGCTCTTTGGACACCGCCACCGGCTCACTGGCTGAGCTGGTGAAGGATACCGCAGGCAAACAAATTATCATCGCAAACAACAGTGCGACTTTGCCCATTATTATTCCTACTTATATTTATAGATGCCACTGACTCTTCTGATTTATAGGCGCAGATTATCAGTCAGAAATTTTTTAGCAATATATGTTTTGTATAAAATAAGTACCAATTCGGTAAAGTTGAGCTGATGATGCGATTTTACCGAATGCATTCAGAATTTATCTGGAAATTATTTGTGTTTGCTTGACCCAAGTCACTGCATTTGTCAGACAGTGCAAGTTGTAAATGCTAAAATCTCCCGCTGCTAACCTGCTCGTCGAATGGCTATTTCATCAGTGACATTCACGTGAGAGGATAGAGCGCTTATTTCAGAGACTCTTTCAGCAAGCATTCATGTTTGTCCAATTGACTCGGCATTAAGCCGCCGTTTAAATGAATCGTGAAAGTATCTTTCCTTTGTGTGGCTGTACGCTCTGGGTTCAAGTACAGCATTTGATATCACTAATAAAGTTGTCCAAACTTATGATTAAAATAAAGAAAGGACTCGACCTCCCCATCGCTGGCGCACCTTTGCAGGTGATAGAAGATGGTCCCGCTATTCGTCATGTAGCGCTGCTTGGTGAAGAGTATGTGGGCATGCGTCCCTCAATGTTGGTGCAAGAAGGCGATCGGGTTAAGAAAGGTCAGGTACTGTTTGAAGACAAAAAAAATCCGGGTGTGATGTATACCGCTCCGGCCAGCGGCAAAGTTAGCGCCATCAACCGTGGTGAGCGTCGCGTGCTGCAATCTGTTGTGATCGAAGTTGAAGGTGATGAGCAAATTCCTTTCGAGCCTTACGATGAAGCCTCTCTCAATCAACTGAGCAATGAACAAGTACAAAACTATTTACTGGCTTCTGGTTTATGGACAGCATTGCGAACGCGTCCTTTCAGCAAAACCCCCTCCCCAGGCAGCAGCCCACGGGCTATCTTCGTCAGTGCAATGGATACTCAACCGCTGGCAGCCGATCCGCAGGTGATTATCGCCACTGAGCCTGAAGCTTTTAAGCATGGCTTAACGGTGCTCACGCGCTTAACCGAAGGTAAAGTGCATGTTTGTCATGCGCCGGGGCCAGTGATTACCAGCCATCCGAGTGCACAGGTCACCTATAATGAGTTCTCCGGCCCGCATCCGGCGGGTCTGGTTGGCACACACATTCACTTCCTTGAACCCGTGAGTGCGCGCAAAACAGTTTGGCATGTGGGCTATCAGGACGTCATTGCGATCGGCAAACTGTTTACCCGTGGTGAGCTTTGCACTGACCGCATTGTCGCAGTGGCTGGCCCGCAAGTGAATCAACCGGTTTTACTGCGTACCCGGCTGGGTGCCAGCTTATCTGAATTGACTGCCGGTAGACTGAAAGAGGATGACAACCGCATTATTTCCGGCTCAGTCCTCAGTGGTACGGCTTTCTCCGCCACCCATGGTTATCTGGGGCGTTTCCATCAGCAAGTGTCCGTTATCCGCGAAGGGCGAGAAAAAGAGCTATTCGGCTGGGTGATGCCTGGTCGCGATAAATACTCGATTACTCGCACGACACTGGGCCACTTCTTCAAACACAAATTGTTTGCTTTCTCCACAAATATGCAGGGCGGAGAGCGCGCCATGGTGCCAATTGGTAACTATGAGCGGGTGATGCCACTGGATATTTTGGCGACCCATCTGCTGCGCGACCTGCTATCGGGTGATACCGACAGTGCGCAGGCGCTGGGTTGTCTGGAACTGGACGAAGAAGATCTGGCTTTATGCACATTTGTCTGCCCCGGCAAGTACGAATACGGTCCGGTACTGCGCGACATACTGACCAAGATTGAGCAGGAAGGATAACCTATGGGCCTGAAAAGTTTTCTCGAGAAAATAGAGCACCACTTTGAAGCGGGTGGCAAATTAGAAAAGTACTATCCGCTGTATGAAGCTGCTGCCACCATTTTCTATACTCAGGGCAAAGTGACACCGGGTGCTTCTCATGTGCGAGATGCCATCGATCTGAAACGGATGATGATTCTGGTCTGGCTGGCGGTCTTCCCGGCCATGTTCTGGGGGATGTACAACGTCGGTGCCCAGGCGATTCCGGCGCTGAACCAACTCTACAGTGGTGCGGAGCTACAACAGATTATTGCCAGTGATTGGCATTACCAACTGGCACACATGTTGGGGGTCTCCTTTGCACCCGATGCGGGCTGGATAAGTAAGATGGTGCTGGGTGCCGCCTACTTCCTGCCTATTTATGCGGTGGTGTTTTTGGTGGGTGGTTTCTGGGAAGTGGTTTTTTCCATTGTCCGCAAACATGAAATCAACGAAGGCTTCTTCGTTACCTCAATCTTATTCTCGCTGATTGTGCCGCCAACATTGCCACTTTGGCAGGCGGCGCTGGGGATCTCATTTGGCGTGGTGATCGGCAAAGAGATCTTCGGCGGCACGGGGCGTAACTTCCTCAACCCTGCTTTGGCTGGACGTGCTTTCCTGTTCTTTGCTTATCCCGCGCAGATATCCGGTGATTTAGTGTGGACCGCGGCGGATGGTTTTTCCGGTGCAACCCCCTTGTCACAATGGACGGTTAACGGTAGCCACAGCTTGCTCAACACAGTGACCCACCAACCTATCACTTGGATGGATGCCTTCCTCGGCAATATTCCCGGCTCTATTGGTGAAGTCTCTACGCTGATGATTTTGATTGGCGGGGCCATTATTCTATTTGCCCGCGTGGCCTCTTGGCAGATTGTCGCTGGCGTGATGCTTGGCATGATTGCGACCGCTTGCTTATTTAATTGGATAGGATCTGACACCAACCCGCTGTTTGCCATGCCATGGTATTGGCATCTGGTCCTGGGTGGTTTTGCTTTCGGCATGGTCTTTATGGCGACCGATCCCGTCTCGGCCTCTTTTACCAATACGGGCAAGTGGTGGTATGGCGGCTTGATTGGTGCAATGTGTGTCTTAATCCGTGTGATCAATCCGGCTTATCCGGAGGGAATGATGCTGGCTATCCTGTTTGCCAACCTGTTTGCGCCACTGTTCGACTATGTGGTTGTTCAGGCCAATATCAAGCGGAGGAAAGCCCGTGGCGAGTGATAAACCAAGAAATAATGACAGCATCGGCAAAACGTTGCTGGTGGTGATAGTACTGTGTCTGGTGTGTTCTGTGGTTGTTGCGGGCGCGGCTGTGGGGCTGAAAGCTAAACAGCAAGAACAGCGTCTGCTGGATAAACAGCGCAATATTCTAGCGGTGACCGGTTTACTGCAACCGAGAATGCCTGCAGAAGAAGTACAGCGTGAGTTTGCTGAACGCATTGAACCCCGCTTACTTGATTTGCAAAGCGGTGAATTTATCAAACAAGATCCCGCCACGTTTGACCGTACTCAGGCGTTACGAGATAACCAAATGAGTATCGCACTGACTGCGGCACAAGATATTGCGGGTATCCGTCGTCGGGCTAATATCGTTGAAATTTATCTGGTACGCGGTGAAAACGGTCAGATCAATAAGATAGTCCTGCCAGTCTATGGCTCTGGTTTGTGGTCAATGATGTATGCCTTTGTGGCCATCGATAGTGACGGCAAAACCGTTCGCGGTATCACCTATTACGATCATGGTGAGACGCCGGGGCTGGGCGGTGAAATTGAAAACCAAAACTGGCGTAACCAGTGGATTGGCAAGCGGTTATTTGACGACCAGGGGCAGCCGGCTATTCGCATCGTTAAAGGGCGTGCGCCAGCTAACGATCCCCATGCGATCGATGGTTTATCAGGGGCGACGCTGACCTCAAACGGGGTGCAAAACAGCTTCGATTTTTGGCTCGGTGAAAACGGCTTTGGCCCGTTCCTGAAAAAAGTGCGCCAAGGAGCGTTAAAAAATGGCTGATACCAAAGAGATTAAGCGGGTCTTATTCGGACCGTTATTTGATAACAACCCCATTGCGTTACAGATCCTCGGGGTTTGCTCAGCGTTGGCGGTGACAACCAAGCTGGAAACCGCCTTAGTGATGACACTGGCGGTGACCTTGGTGACAGCCTTCTCCAGCTTCTTCATCTCATTGATTCGTAATCATATTCCAAACAGTGTGCGTATCATTGTTCAGATGGTGATTATTGCCTCACTGGTTATTGTGGTGGATCAGATCCTGCGTGCCTATGCCTATGAGATATCCAAACAGCTGTCAGTGTTTGTCGGCTTGATAATCACTAACTGCATCGTGATGGGGCGTGCAGAAGCCTACGCGATGAAATCCCCACCGATTGAAAGCTTTATGGATGGCATTGGTAATGGTTTGGGTTATGGCGTGGTTTTAGTGCTGGTGGGCTTTGTCCGAGAACTGATTGGCTCCGGTAAACTATTTGGTGTGTCGGTGCTTGAAACCGTCCAGAACGGTGGGTGGTATCAGCCAAATGGATTGTTCTTACTGGCACCTAGCGCATTCTTTATCATTGGTTTGCTGATTTGGGGCCTGCGGACCCTGAAACCTGCGCAGATTGAGAAGGAGTAATTGACGATGGAACATTACATCAGTCTATTTGTCCGCGCAGTGTTTGTGGAAAATATGGCTTTAGCGTTCTTCTTGGGGATGTGTACTTTCCTGGCCGTTTCCAAGAAAGTGTCCACTGCCTTCGGCCTTGGCATTGCGGTCACGGTCGTTTTGGGTATCTCAGTACCGGCGAACAATCTGGTTTATAACCTGGTGTTGCGGGATGGCGCATTGGTCGAAGGTGTTGATCTCAGCTTCCTGAACTTCATCACCTTTATTGGTGTTATTGCCGCCATTGTGCAGGTGCTGGAGATGATCCTCGATCGTTATTTCCCAGCTTTGTACAACGCGCTGGGCATTTTCTTGCCTCTGATAACCGTAAACTGCGCCATCTTTGGCGGCGTCTCCTTTATGGCACAACGTGATTACAACTTCCCTGAATCGATTGTTTATGGCTTTGGTTCCGGTCTCGGGTGGATGTTGGCGATTGTGGCGTTAGCGGGTATTCGCGAAAAAATGAAATATGCCAATGTGCCTGCGGGTTTACAGGGGTTAGGGATCACCTTTATCACGACCGGATTGATGGCATTGGGGTTTATGTCTTTCGCCGGTGTGAGCCTATAAAAGCAGGAATAATTCATGGAAATAATTCTGGGCGTAGTGATGTTTACCCTCATCGTGCTGGCGCTGACGGTAATGATTTTATTTGCCAAATCAAAGCTGGTGAATACCGGTGATATTACCGTTGATATCAATGAAGATGCGGAAAAGAGTTTTGTTGCCCCTGCGGGGGATAAACTGCTCAACATGTTGTCCAGCCACGGTATTTTCGTTTCTTCAGCTTGTGGCGGCGGCGGTTCTTGTGGGCAGTGCCGTGTGAAGATCAAAGAAGGCGGTGGGGATATTCTGCCAACAGAGCTTTCTCATATCTCAAAGCGCGAAGCCAAAGAGGGTTGCCGGTTGGCTTGTCAGGTTAGCGTGAAGCAGAATCTGAAAATTGAATTGCCGGAAGAGATCTTTGGTGTGAAAAAATGGGAGTGCGAAGTTATCTCTAATGATAACAAAGCCACATTTATCAAAGAGCTAAAGCTGAAAATACCTGATGGTGAGGTCGTCCCGTTCCGCGCGGGCGGTTTTATTCAAATAGAGGCTGAACCTCATACCGTCAAATACGCTGATTTTGATGTGCCAGAGGAATATCGTGGCGACTGGGATAAATTCAATTTGTTCCGATATGAGTCAGTGGCCACTGAGCAGACGGTACGTGCTTACTCCATGGCAAACTACCCAGAAGAGCGCGGCATCATCATGCTTAACGTGCGAATTGCTGCGCCACCACCTTCACAACCTGATGCGCCTCCAGGGATAATGTCCTCATATATCTGGTCACTGAAACCGGGTGATAAAGTGGTTATTTCTGGGCCATTTGGTGAATTTTTCGCTAAAGATACCGACGCAGAGATGGTCTTTATTGGCGGTGGTGCGGGTATGGCACCGATGCGTTCGCATATCTTTGATCAGCTTAAGCGGCTGCATTCGAAGCGTAAAATCAGTTTTTGGTATGGTGCCCGTTCGAAGCGTGAAATGTTCTATGAAGAAGATTTTGACCAACTACAGGCCGAGAATGATAATTTCCGTTGGTATGTTGCGCTCTCTGACCCACAACCAGAGGATAACTGGACGGGCTATACTGGGTTTATTCATAACGTATTATTGGAAAATTATCTTAAAAATCATCCAGCGCCAGAAGATTGCGAATTCTATATGTGTGGTCCGCCAATGATGAATGCGGCAGTCATCAAGATGCTAAAAGATCTCGGCGTGGAAGACGATAATATTATGCTTGATGATTTCGGTGGCTAATTGCTTACCATCCGGTTTCAAGTACCAAGGGAATAGGGCTATTGGGGATATCGTGCAAAAACAGTTAATACATTGGTTAATGACGGTGGCGGGGGTTTTGCTGCTGACGGGATGTGGCCCCGAGCAAATCAATCTCGAAGGCAAAACTATGGGAACCTCATACTCAATTAAGTATGTGAGTGACTCATCTACACCCGGCCCAGAGACGCTACAGCAGGAGATCGATCGCGAGCTAGAAGCCGTTAATGACCAGATGTCGACGTATCGGCCAGGCTCTGAATTGAGCCGTTTCAACCAAAGTCGGCAGGTGAATACGCCTTTCCCGGTTTCAGCCGCGACCGCGAAAGTGGTACGGGAAGCTATCCGAATTAACCGCCTAACCGACGGTGCGTTGGATGTGACGGTCGGGCCATTGGTGAACTTGTGGGGTTTCGGCCCTGAAGGGCGGCCAGATGTGGTTCCTACCGAAGATGAAATTGCCAAACGGCGGGCATGGGTCGGTATTGATAAACTTGCGGTAGAAAACGGTGCTTTGGTTAAGCGAATCCCCGAGTTGTATGTCGATCTCTCCTCCATTGCTAAAGGCTATGGGGTAGATGTAGTTGCTGAATATCTGGAAGCTAATAATATCACCAACTATATGGTTGATATCGGTGGTGAGGTGCGGACTCGTGGCAACAATGGGGAAAGCAAACCGTGGCGTATCGCTATTGAAAAGCCAGTGTCCGGCCTGGCTCAGAGTGCTCAAGAGATTATCGAACCTGGGCGTATGGCAATAGCCACTTCTGGGGATTATCGTAATTATTTCGAGCAGAATGGTGTACGTTATTCTCACACCATTGATCCTGAAACTGGCCGACCAATCAACCATCGGTTAGTGTCGATCACCGTTTTAGATCCGAGCTGTATGACCGCTGATGGACTATCTACCGGATTAGATGTTCTTGGGCCTGAGCGGGGAATGGCATTGGCTAATTTACTGGGTATTCCGGTACTTATGATAGTCAAAACCGATGACGGCTTTGAAGAGCGTTATTCCGATGCATTCCAGCCTTTTCGGCAAAAACGACCTTAATCTGGAGGGGATATGTTGACAGTTTTTATCGCGTCCTTTGTCTTTTTCCTATTGGTTATCGCTGCGATGTCGCTGGGCTATATCGTAAAACGTAAAACCTTGCAAGGCAGTTGCGGCGGCATTGGGGCGTTGGGGATGGAAAAAGTATGTGATTGCCCTGAGCCTTGTGATTCACGTAAGAAACGTTTAGCCAAAGAGGCAGCGCGCCAAAAAGCACTGGATCAATATCGTATTTTATAACCAGAGCCAAGACAGTTAAGAATAAGTCGATACGGTAAATAATGTAGAGACTCTAAAGCCCCAGTCAGCTATCTGTTGGCTGGGGCTTTATCATTTAGATTCATATAAAGGAATAATTGATGATTTGTGTAGAAAATAAATATTAATGTGTTTTTATCGCTGACTTGTCTCTATCCTCTGCCAGATATTTATAATCATTTATCCTCACTGACAATCTTTTTAAATTTAGCCGGTGAATCAACCATAACACCATCCGCACCTAATTCTTTTGCTTTCTTATAATCTTCTGGGGTATTGATGCCGAAGAAAATAATATGCGCATTAGTGTTTTTACGGAAACAATCAACAGCTTCTTTATCCCAACTTAATACGGCCTTAGAGCGCCCTTCACCCAGAGTATATTTTTCCACGACTTCAACATTTCGATGTAACTCTAAGCCATACCAACGTTCTTTATTATCTGTTGGTAAATTACATTTATGATCCATGGTAATGTTGGCTAACTGAGTACGTGTAAGGTCGCGGCTTTCGAAACGTTTTATCTGATGTGATGGGTCATTAGTCTTATTCACGGCATCCAGTGCAGTTAAATAAGTATCATCGGTGGAGTAGACTCGGGTGCGGGATAGGCGGTTTTTCTCGCCTTTAGTTGTCTCCTCAAGTGTTTTTTGCAGTGCTTTAGCAAAGGTCGCCGGATTTGCATCGGGTGATTTGATGTCGAGATAAAATGTTGTGGTGGGAAATTGTTTCAATACATCATCAAGTGTGGGAATACCAATATGCACGCCAGGTTTAGGTGTAATATTATTTTTTTTATCATAAGCCATATTGGCATCAACTTGTGCAAGTTGCTGTGTGGTATAAGCAGAGACTTTGCCCGATTGATTGGTGAGTTCCTTAAGGTCAGAAGGGCGATATAGTACAGGAATGTTATTTTTTGAGAGTTGTAGTGTGATCCAAATTGCATCTGCACCATTATCTAGCGCTTTTTTTATCGCTGGCAACGTATTTTCTGGTGCGTCAGCGGTTCCTCCTCGGTGGGCAATAATTTGTGGTTTCGGGGATGATAATACAGGCAATGTAACGGACTGCGCGTTTGCCGCAAAACTAGAGGATAATAGTAAAGTAGCCATTATATAATTTCGCATAATATTCGTTTTCCAACCATTAGTTAATAATGAATCTTCTTGAGGTGAGTGTTAATCATATAACTTACATTTTTCTACCTTGTCGAATTTAATGGTTTTTTTTTTAAAATAAATAACAAAATACTTAAAAACCTCAATAACAGAATTCAATTCTGTTATATGTGTAATTGGTTCGTGTTTTGATTAGGATAATTACTACCCCCTTTCAATTGAAGGGTTGGTGTCGTGGATTAGGATAATCTTGAATTTTCCCCACTTAACTGTATTCTTATACAGTGGTTTGGTTGGGGGAGATAAAATGCGAAAAATTATTCACGTAGATATGGATTGCTTCTTCGCGGCAGTAGAAATGCGCGATGATCCTAGCCTGCGCGATATCCCCATCGCGATTGGTGGTAGCAGGGATCGGCGTGGTGTTATCAGCACAGCCAATTATCCCGCCAGGCGCTATGGCGTCCGCAGTGCGATGCCAACGGCAATGGCATTGAAACTTTGCCCACAGCTTAAAGTTATCCCCGGCCGAATGGCGGCGTATAAAGAAGCTTCACTGCATATTCGTGAAATTTTTGCCCGCTATACCCCATTGATTGAACCGCTATCCTTGGATGAAGCCTATCTGGATGTATCTGATTGCCTCGCGTGTAGCGGCTCCGCCACCTTAATTGCACAAGAAATTCGTCAGTTGATTGCTGATGAACTGAATCTGACCGCCTCGGCAGGCATTGCCCCCATAAAGTTTCTGGCTAAGATCGCATCTGATTTAAATAAGCCCAATGGACAATATGTGATCACACCCGATCAGGTCTTGCCTTTCTTGCATGATTTACCGTTGAGTAAAATTCCTGGTGTCGGGAAAGTGACTGCTAAGCGTTTGCAAGAAGTGGGGTTGGTCACCTGTAGTGATGTACAAAACTATCCGCAAGCTGAATTATTAAAGCGTTTTGGTAAATTTGGTCATGTGCTGTGGGAACGTAGCCAAGGTATTGATGAGCGAGAAGTCTCTCCTGATCGCTTACGTAAATCAGTGGGTGTCGAAAGAACGCTGGCAGAAGATATTCATGATTGGGATGACTGTGAGTCATTGATTGAGCAGTTATATATTGAGTTGGAAATGCGTTTACGTAAGGTGAGGCCGGATCTACATATTGCCCGGCAAGGGGTTAAGCTGAAATTTCACGATTTTCAGCAAACGACGCAGGAACATGTTTGGCCGCAACTGAATAAAGCTGATTTGCTGCAAGTTGCGCGAACTGCATGGAACGAGCGGCGTGCTGGGCGGGGGGTACGTTTGGTAGGATTGCATGTCACTTTGCTCGACCCACAACTTGAGCGACAACTGTTGCTCAGTTGGGAATAGCACCGCATAAAAAAACGGCAGACCCATAGCCCGCCGTTATCGAATCAATAGCTTAACTAAACCTATTTATGCACGTTCTGGAATCGCTTTGAGCAGCGCAGTCAGTAACTGCCAATATTGACCCACGCTCTCGATATGAACTTGCTCATCCGGCGAATGCGGGCCGGTCATGGTTGGCCCAATCGACACCATATCCATATCTGGGTAAGGTTTTTTGAACAGACCACACTCCAGACCGGCATGGATCACCATGATATTGGGCGTTTTGTTGAATAGCTTTTGGTAGGTTTCTCGCACCAATGCCATGACCGGAGAGCTAGGGTCTGGCTGCCAGCCAGGGTAGCCGCCTTTGGGCGAGGTTTTAGCCCCTGCCAACTGACCTATTGCTGTCAGCATGCTCACCACGTAATCTTTGCCGCTGTCGATCAAAGAACGAATCAGGCAAATGATCTCTGCTTCATTCTCATTCATGGTAACCACACCTACATTCAGTGAGGTTTCTACCACGCCTTTAACGGCATCGCTCATGCGAATCACACCGTTTGGTGTTGCATTTAACAATGCCACCAAGCGTTGTTGGGTCTCTTTCGTCAGAGCCTTCGCATCGGTAGTCACTGGTTCAAGCAGCACAGTCAGATTTTTTTCCACTGCGGCCAATTCGTTTTTCAGTGTCGCCAGATAATCTTGACTCAAGCTTTTCAGTTGATCGATTTTATCTGTAGCAATGGCTAGCGTGACAGAGCCTTCACGCGGGATCGCGTTACGCAATGTGCCGCCATTTAGATCCAATACCCGCAGGTCTAAATCCTTTGCTTGTTCAAACAGGAAGCGGGCCAGCAGTTTGTTAGCATTGCCTAAACCTAAATGGATATCCGCCCCAGAGTGACCGCCTTTCAGGCCTTTTAAGGTCAGTTTCCAGGTTTGGTAACCTGCGGGGATAGCTTCGCGCTTCAGTGCCAAAGTAGTGATGAAATCAATACCACCGGCGCAACCCATATAGATCTCACCCTCCTGCTCGGAGTCGGTGTTGATCAGAATATCGGCCTTCAACCAGTTCGGTTGCAGGCCGAATGCGCCATCCATACCCGCTTCTTCGGTCATGGTCAGCAACACTTCCAGTGGGCCATGCTCGACACTGTCGTCAGACAACACTGCCAGCGCGGAGGCCATACCAATGCCATTATCTGCCCCTAATGTGGTGCCACGGGCTTTAACCCATTCACCATCGATATAAGGCTGAATTGGGTCTTTGGTGAAGTCATGTACCGTATCATTATTCTTCTGCGGAACCATATCCAAATGGGCTTGCAGTGCAACGGGCTTACGGTTCTCCATCCCTTTGGTAGCAGGCTTACGCAGCAGGATATTACCGACTTGATCACGCTCGGCGTGCAGACCTTTTTCTTTGGCCCACGTCATAATATGCTGTGCTAGCGCTTCTTCATGGTAAGACGGGTGTGGGATCGAGCAGATTTTTGCAAAAATATCCCACAACGGCTGAGGCGAAAGTTGAGACAGTTCAGACACTGTAAGTCTCCTGTAATAGCATTCTCATATCGGCAGCCTCGCAGTGGAGATGTCAGAGATGCTATTGGGTTGATGACTAAAGATTTTTGGGGTAGTGATAAACCGCCATCGAGATGGCGAGATAGTTTGAGAATATCACTTTCATTGGCGTTGCGCGCGTATCGCCGCACAATTACTGTAACTGTTCTGATTAATTAGCCAGATAATTGCTGGTTTTTATCCGGCTGGCTCACTATAATCTCGCGCAACCTTTTTTCCCCTTCTGATACATGGCAAGCCACTTTTATACTGGCTGGGATTACATTTTATGAGCGAAAAATACGTCGTTACCTGGGATATGTTGCAAATTCACGCCCGCAAACTGGCACAGCGTTTACTGCCAGCCGAGCAATGGAAGGGTATCATCGCGGTGAGCCGTGGTGGGTTAGTACCGGCTGGTATTCTGGCGCGTGAGCTGGGTATTCGTTATGTAGACACCGTGTGCATTTCTAGCTATGACCATGATAATCAACGTGATCTTAAAGTCTTAAAACGCGCTGAAGGCGACGGTGAAGGCTTTATCGTGATTGATGATTTGGTTGATACTGGCGGCACTGCGAAAGCCATTCGCGATATGTATCCCAAAGCACACTTTGTCACTATCTTCGCCAAACCGGCGGGCCGCCCATTAGTTGATGACTATGTGGTTGATATTCCGCAGGACACCTGGATTGAACAGCCATGGGATATGGCGGTGACCTTTGTTGCCCCTCTGAGCAGCAAATAATTTATCCAACTTTACACGCTCGGTCTTGACCGGGCGTTTCATTTTTCCCGCAGTATGAGTACACTTGACTCCATCTGAGCAGCCCTTACCGGGCCTGATTCACGGCTTATGGAGGCTATTGTTACCATGGCACAAGCCAACCTTTCTGAAATTCTGTTCAAACCCAAATTTAAGCACCCTGAAACCTCAACGTTAGTCCGACATGCCCATTGCAATCATTCGATGAGTGTTCATTCAGCATTGGATGGCGACACCGCTAGTCATTGGTATCGAATGATTAACCGTCTCATGTGGACTTGGCGGGGTGTTGACCCCCTTGAGATAGAAGAGGTTTTATCGCGCATCGCCTGTTCAAAAGCAGAACACAGCGACAATGAACTGCTGGATACTGTGGTGGGTTATCGTAACGGTAACTGGATCTATGAATGGGCCCATCAAGCAATGCAGTGGCAGCAAAAAGCGATGGAAGAAACTGACCCAGCGAATGCGGGCCAATATTGGTTAAATGCAGCCAATCTCTACAGCATCGGCAGCTACCCGCATCTGAAAGGGGATGAGCTGGCCGAGCAGGTCGAAGTACTGTCTAACCGTGCCTATGAAGCCGCCGCCGAGCATCTGCCCTACACGTTGAAAAAGCTTGATTTCGCTATTTCCGATGGTGGCACGCTTTCCTGCTTCCTGCATATGCCAACCGTCGGCAGTGCGCCATTCCCGACGGTGCTGATATGCGGCGGACTGGATACCCTGCAAAGTGATTATCACCGCTTATTCCGCGACTATCTCGCGCCAAAAGGGATAGCCATGTTGACCATCGACATGCCATCCGTAGGGGCATCATCACGCTGGAAATTAACCCAAGACACCAGCTATCTGCATCAACAAGTATTGCATGCGTTGCCGGATATTCCGTGGGTTGATCATCAGCGAGTCAGCGTTTTCGGCTTACGTTTCGGCGCGAATGTGGCGGTACGCTTAGGTTATCTGGAACCTCAGCGGGTACGCGCGGTGGCATGTCTCGGGCCGATTGTTCATCATCTATTGTGCAACAGTGATAGCCAACGCAAAGTGCCGGATATGTATATGGATGTGATGGCCAGCCGCTTGGGCATGGCGGATGCGTCTGATGAAACACTGAAAACAGAAATGAATCGCTATTCACTGAAAACGCAAGGGTTGTTGGGGCGGCGCTGCCAAACGCCAATGTTGGCAGGTTTCTGGGAAAACGACCCCTTCAGCCCGAAAGAAGAGTCGAAACTTATTTGCTCTTCCTCTTCGGACGGCAAATTACTGGCTATATCATCTACGCCGCTGTATGACAATTTCCATCGCGCATTATTGCAAACCAGCCAATGGTTAGAAGATAAAATGCGTTAATGAGTTGCTAATTTTTAACAGTTTGCTAAAAAGGTGCGTCTACATAAGGAGATTTAAGAATGACGTCAACCAGTGCTCATCCTAAAAGCAAGCTTATGAAACGTTTTGCCGCTTTGGGACCATACCTACGTGAAGGGCAGTGCCAGAATGACCGTTTTTTCTTTGACTGTTTAGCTGTTTGCGTCAATGTGAAGCTTGCTCCAGAGAAGCGTGAGTTCTGGGGATGGTGGATAGAGCTGGAGCCTGCGGCAGACCATTTCACCTATGTTTACCAGTTTGGCCTGTTTAATAAAGAGGGCAGTTGGAAAGCGGAAAACATTAAAGATCCTGAAGTACAAGAGAAGTTGGAGACCACATTACGCGGTTTTCACAAGCGCCTGGCCGAAATGCTAACCTCTATCGAGATGAGATTGGTGCCAGCGCAACATTTTAGCGAACAGCCCGTTAAGCTGTCCGCGTAAGAATAGCGTTGTTAATACCTAATGTTGTTAATAGCCAATTAAGAACAGCATGCTCAAAGTCATCAATTAAGAAGCCCATCCCCCCTTTAGCACAATAAAAGGGGGGATTTCTCATCATGCCTGTTGGCATAATGCTTCGCGCCTGCTACAACGTTTGATCTATCATTTCTTTTTTAATTATCCCAACGGCAGAAAAATTATGAGTGGCAGCCAGACATTGGTTGTGAAATTGGGGACGAGTGTGCTGACGGGCGGTTCCCGTCGTCTTAACCGTGCCCATATTGTTGAACTGGTGCGCCAATGCGCCCAGCAACACGCCAAAGGTCATCGTATTGTTATTGTCACCTCTGGGGCGATTGCCGCAGGACGTGAACACTTGGGTTACCCAGAATTACCCGCCACCATTGCCTCGAAGCAACTGTTGGCCGCAGTCGGGCAAAGCCGACTGATTCAGCTCTGGGAACAGCTGTTTTCTATCTATGGCATCCATGTGGGCCAGATGCTGCTGACCCGTGCTGACTTAGAAGATCGTGAGCGATTTTTGAATGCGCGCGACACCATGAACGCCTTGCTGGATAACCGCATCGTTCCCGTCATCAATGAGAATGATGCCGTTGCTACCGCTGAAATCAAAGTGGGCGACAACGATAATCTCTCGGCACTGGCAGCCATTCTGGCTGGTGCAGACAAGTTGCTGTTACTGACCGATCAAACGGGCTTATACACCGCAGATCCCCGTAACAACCCAGAAGCAGAACTGATTCGTGAAGTGCATGGTATTGATGATGCCTTGCGTGAAATTGCGGGTGATAGCGTCTCTGGTCTCGGCACCGGTGGTATGGCGACGAAACTGCAAGCCGCTGATGTTGCGTGCCGTGCGGGTATTGATGTGGTGATTGCGGCAGGGAATCAGGCCAGCGTGATTGCTGATGTGATTGACGGCACCCCAGTCGGCACTCGTTTTCACGCGCTGGAAACACCGCTGGAGAACCGTAAGCGCTGGATTTTTGGTGCGCCACCGGCGGGCGAAATTACCGTCGATGATGGTGCGGTCTCTGCCATTATGGAGCGGGGAAGTTCGCTGTTGCCAAAAGGTATCCGCAGCGTCAAAGGGAACTTCTCCCGTGGTGAAGTGATCCGCATCCGCAACCTCAGTGGGCGAGATTTGGCCCACGGCGTATCACGGTATAACAGTGACGCCTTGCGCCTGTTAGCGGGGCACCACTCGCAACAAATCAGTGAAATCCTCGGATATGAATACGGCCCGGTGGCTGTTCACCGTGACGATATGATTGTCAGTTAAGGAGCAAGCATGAGCATGCTGGAACAGATGGGGAAGGCCGCTAAACAGGCTTCCTGGCAATTAGCGATGCTAAGCACAGCCAGAAAAAATCAGGCACTCGCTGTCATCGCAAACCTGTTGGAGTCTGAAAGTCAGGCCATTTTGCAAGCCAACGAACAAGATATGCAAACCGCCCGCGACAGTGGTATGAGTGAAGCGCTGCTCGATCGGCTGTTATTATCGCCCGCACGATTAGCTGCCATTGCTAATGATGTGCGTCAGGTATGCCGCCTGAATGACCCTGTAGGCCGGGTGATTGATGGTAGCTTGCTCGACAGCGGCTTGAAACTTGAACGCCGCCGTGTACCGCTGGGGGTGATTGGTGTCATTTATGAAGCCCGCCCGAATGTCACCATTGATGTGGCCAGCTTATGCCTAAAGACCGGCAATGCGGTGATTTTGCGTGGTGGGAAAGAGACACATCACACCAATCAGGCTACGGTGAAAGTGATCCAACAGGCGTTGGAGCAATGCGGTTTACCCGCAGCGGCAGTGCAGGCAATTGAAAGCCCGGACCGCGAGTTGGTGAATGAATTACTGCGTATGGATCGCTATGTTGATATGTTGATTCCACGTGGTGGTGCCGGTCTCCATAAACTGTGCCGTGAGCAATCGACTATTCCGGTGATTACTGGCGGGATTGGTGTTTGCCATACTTTTGTCGATGAAAGCGCCGATGTTGAGAAGGCGCTATTGGTGATTGAAAACGCAAAAATCCAGCGGCCAAGTGCCTGTAACTCGCTGGAAACTTTGCTGGTTCATCAGTCCATCGCTGAAAGTTTCCTACCTGTATTGAGCGCCAGAATGCATGCCTTTGGTGTGATACTCCATGCCAGCCCGCAGGCCATGCCGTATCTGGTGGAAGCTAAGGCCAAAGTGGTGGCCGTGGAAGCTGCAGATTACGATGACGAGTGGTTATCGTTGGATCTGAATGTGGATATTGTGGCTGATATCGATGCTGCCATAGATCATATCCGCGAACATGGCACCAGCCATTCCGACGCCATTTTGACGCGCTCACTCAGTAGTGCTGAACATTTTGTCCGTGCGGTGGATTCATCAGCGGTCTATGTCAATGCCAGCACGCGTTTCACTGATGGTGGTCAATTCGGTTTAGGGGCAGAAGTTGCCGTCAGCACACAAAAACTTCATGCCCGTGGCCCTATGGGGCTGGATGCATTGACGACTTATAAGTGGATTGGCTACGGCGACGATTTAGTTCGCACCTGATTAACCGCAGATTGCGGTATATGCATGAAAGCGATATCTGGCACTTGTCAGTATCGCTTTATTTTTAACTCTCCTGACTCCCCGTCGAAAATACAAAAAATAACCGCTAAAGTAATGCTGACATCTGCCGATAACCATTCCGGTATTTATAGGCTTTTAATAATCTGGGTAGCCAGGGCGATAAATTAAAGATGGGGAATGGCAGGTGAGCGAAACGTCTAAAGAAAATTTTGTCAAAACGAATAAATTAGCGATCTGTGCAATTCTTCGGGACTTAAAGAAGAATGATACTGCAGTGATGGTGACCCATGCCCGCGGGCAATTTATTAGCCGTATTCTGGATGTAGTGCCCGAAACTAATCAGTTTATTTTTGATTTTGGCAGCGTGGAACATGAAAATATTTCAGCTCTCGCTGCTAATCAAATAACTCTCATTGCGGAACCTACTGGTGCAAAAATAGAGTTCACCTGTAGTCCATTGAAAGAAATAAAGTATTTATCGCTGCCAGCCTTTAGCACCTCCCTTCCTGAGCAACTTTACTTTATTCAACGACGGGAATATTTTCGCGTCAATATTCCTCAGTGGCCCGCTTATTACTGCTCAGGAAAATTCGCTGATGGCAGTAAGTTCTCCTATACGTTAGCAGATGTCTCCTTGGGGGGAATGGGTCTATATGCCCTGAAAGGCAGTGAGTTCCCGCTGCAAGGATGTGGAATTCTACGTGATGTCTCGGTTGATTTATGCGGCTTTGGCATTTTTAAATTGGACCTGCAATTTATCCGATCCATTGATAAAAAAGTGGTGAATAACAAAGGCGAAACACTCACGATGCAACGGCTGAGTTTTAAATTCTCTCGTTTAAGTCCGATCCAAGAAAAAGGGCTGCAACGTGCTATTTTTGAACTGGAAAAGCAGCAAAGCGCCAAGGCGCGAAAATTTCAGGACGGCATGTAATCGAGGAATTCCAACATGATATGAACACAATCGAGATAGTCAATCAGAGCTATCTCGACTGAATAAAATAAAAACTGAAAAATATGTTGAATTATCATGCAACTGGCCCAATATTATAAGCTGGCTATTAAGGAGGATTAAGCATGGGGATCAGCGAAGAAGAGAGTATCCGCCGTTTGACTGATGAGAAAAACTCGATTGGTCATTCGGCTAAATGGGTAGCGATAATATCTGCTGTCTATTTTGTCATTATGCTGTTTTATCAGCATGAGTTGGGTGTATTAAGCTTGGCTGGTGGTATTTTTATCGTGTCATTCTCCATCTGGATGAAGAAACGCCAAAAAGTAAAATCTTACAGAAATCAGTTGCAGCAGATGGGCGAAGATAAAATAGTTTAATCTAGAAATAACATCCCCTTTGACTGATGGATCAGAAGAACAGCAGGCGCCATGCCCGATGAACTGTTCATCCGATTATCAGTGCTTAACGTTTCTTCGTTTGCAGCCTTGCAAGCGCTCCTTGAATATTGTCTCCATCTCCATCTCCATCTCCATCTATCGTATTATTTCAGTGACTTAGACATATTAAAGCCGGTGACTACGAATGCCATTTGCTCATACAATCTTTTAGCTTGGGGATTATCAGCCGCTACCCGCAGTTTTATCTCGAATATACCCTGATCGATCAATCGTTTTTCCAATGCTTCTAAACACGCCGAGCCATAACCCTGACGTTGACACTGCGGTAGTACGTAGAAATCCTTAATAAAGGCCGCACTATCCTCTTTACCTAACCCATACCATAAATAACCCACCAATTGCTCTTCACCGCCGATATCATCTCTATTTTCGATGCAAAAAAGATGGTCACTAGGGCTATTAACACCCTCCGGTAAATAGCTATCAAAGCTCTGTGTTGCATAAGCCTGAGCTTGCTCGACGCTATAGTCACTATTAGACACCAAATCTTGCGCATATTCGGTAATAAATAAATTCCTATAGTCGCCAAGCTCCTCAGCCCGCATTGCTCTGAGTGTAACCATAATATCTCCCACGCTATTGTGATGCTTCAATTCACCCACTATAGTGGATTTGGTTCAAAAAAAGCATATTAACGCTTTACAAGGAATAAGATAGATAAAGTGAATCAGCGAGTTAAACCATAATCGGGGATATTAATGACAACACAAAATAGCCATACAGATGCAGTTGAAAGGCAGTTTGGCGATCAGGCTAATGCTTATCTGACGAGTGCCGTACATGCTCAAGGTAAAGATTTACAGCGCTTGGCTACGCTACTGCAACCCCATGGTAATGCTCATTTACTCGATCTTGGATGTGGGGCCGGCCACGCCAGCTTCGCAGCGGCGGCAGTGGTGAAGTCTGTCGTTTCGTATGATCTTTCAGCACAGATGCTGCAAGTGGTCAGTCAGGCCGCCGCAGACAAAAATCTGACTAATATTGCGGTACAACAGGGGCTGGCTGAATCATTACCCTTTGGTGATCAGAGTTTTGATATTGTCATCAGTCGCTACTCTGCACACCACTGGCACGATGTCGGCCAAGCTTTACGTGAAGTTAAGCGGGTATTACGGCCGGGCGGTGAAGTTATCTTTATGGATGTGGTTTCACCCGGTCATCCTGTGCTGGATATTTATCTGCAAACGGTAGAGGTTTTACGTGATACTTCCCATGTGCGGAATTACTCGCCAGGTGAATGGCTGGCGCTGTTTACTGATGCTGGATTGGTAATTAATGAAGTGACCTCCGATCGATTATATTTGGAGTTCAGTAGCTGGATTGCCAGAATGCGCACACCCGAGTATTTTGCGACTGCAATTCGTGAGCTACAAAAATCAGCATCCGAAAGTGTGATTAATCATTATCAGATTAACGCTGACGGTTCATTTACCAGTGATATTATGATGGTTGTTGCAAAGCGTGACTAATACCCGTCATCTTTCAAGTCGCAGGAGTGTTGGCTTGCCGCCTTCCTGCATCTTGATAATCAATAAAGTATCAATCTGGGTGACGGCCAAATATATCGGCGTCTGTAGCTGTTTATTTATCTACCTGTCTCCAGTGACATAAAATATTTTATTTCCTCCTTATTCCCCTCACAATGATTGATCTTCTTTACAGAGCATTACGTCTCCTTGCATTGAGGCACTCATAATTAACCTCACAAAGACGTTACATATAACCTGTCTGTTGGAGATTTTTATGAAACTATTACCTATTATCGCAGCCGCATTTATTGCCACCGCTTCATTCGCCACTATGGCTGCACAAGAAGTGAGTCCGGAACAAGCGACGAAATTGCAAAGTATGGGGGTTATCTCTATTTCTAATGTCAGCGGTTCACCAATGGATGTGGAGTCAGCATTAAATGCGAAAGCAACCACAGATGGTGCGAGCCACTATCGGGTCATCGGCATGAGCAATCCCGGTGACTCCAGCAATTACAGTGCCAGTGCCGAGATTTATCGCTAACTTTCATCATAAATGATAATTCAATCGGTTTCTGGAGATAGTCGCGATATCGTAATAACAACAACGCTATAGTTTACAAGTAAGCCCAAGTTAGCAATCGCAAATTATTGTTACCTTGGGCTTACTTATTTCTGATCACTCATATTCCTCGCAAGAGTATTTTCTATTTGACGACTAAAAATAATTAATTATTAGAGCAATCTTAATGATAACTTAAGAAAAATAAGGTGCTATTGTGGTGTATCTGAGGCTCCGAGGAGAGGCTATGCTAAACACCGTTCGGCGTAATTTTAAAAGTCAATTTTCCTATTTGCAGCGCTTTATTGCCTCACCCCGCACGGTTGGCACGTTAGCTCCTTCTTCGCCTTGGTTGTGCCAGGCGATGTTGAATCAGGTGGATTGGAAACAACAGCTTAATATTGCTGAATTGGGCGCAGCTGATGGTGTGCTGACAAAGCGGATTTTGTCACATATGTCAGTAAACTCTCGCTTACAGGCTTACGAAATTCTGCCCCATTTTGTGCACGCATTGCATCAGATAAATGACTCGCGTTTGCAGGTCGTAGATCGCTCGGCCGAACAGTTAGATCAGAATTACGATGTTGTATTTTGTTGCTTACCACTGCTCTCGATCCCAACCAAGATCAGCATCAGAATATTGCAGCAGACCCAACAGCGTTTACGCGCAAACGGTGGAATGCTGGTATTGTTCCAATACAGCCACCTTTCCGAACCCTTGTTATCCCGCTATTTCACGTGGAAAAAGATACGGGTAGTCCGTAATTTCCCTCCCGCATTAGTTTATATTTGCCAGCCTCGTTAGCGGCCCTGTTTTGCCGTTCCTCATGTTCCATACGCCATAGCCTCTAGTTATCCAGAGGATTATTAGGCGAAAAATACCGCCGTATTGATCAAAATTAAGTTTGAGGGGGCGCTACGGCGGTTCCTCTCTCTTATCTAAACGGATTAAGCATTTCATTTGAAAAACGCTAATGATAATGATTATCATGCGCAGCTAATTTTCTGGTTATGTGACGTGTATGCGCTATTTTCAGGCTGTTTTGGTCTTTTGTCTGCTCAGTGTGGCCTCTAACGGGCAGGCAAAGAGTGTCACCGATATTCTAGGGCGTCAGGTGGAAGTACCGGATAACCCGCAGCGTATTATTCTGGGTGAAAGCCGGATGTTATATACGTTGGCGTTATTGACGCCAGGTAATCCAGCAGAGCGCGTGATTGGTTGGCCCGCGGACCTTGAACGTTATGATGCGCAAAGCTGGCAGCTCTATACACAAAAATTTCCTGAAATCGCTCAAATTCCAATAATCGGCAATGGAAATATTCGCCAGATAAATGTTGAGCGCCTTATTCAATCGAAGCCCGATCTGATTATTTTGTCACGACTCTCCGGGGGGGAAGGTGATGACGGAACATTAGCGCGTTTAACCCAAGCCGGTATTCCCGTTATCTATGTGGATCTGCGGATCGATTTGTTAAAGCACACGGTTCCCAGTATTAAGCTGTTGGGTGAGGTGCTTAATCACCAAGCGCGCGCCGAGCAATTTATCATTTTTTATCAGCGGCATATGCAAGTGATCCAGCAGCGGCTGGCGCAGTATCAAGGGCGAAAACCGAAGGTTATGCTGCATTTACACCTTGGGCGGCGTGAAAGTTGCTGCACCACGGCCTCTAAAGGCAATCTCGGCGACCTGATTGCTTTCGCCGGTGGTGACAATATTGCCTCTTCTCGTATTAATACCCTGTATGGCGAACTGAATCCGGAAAATGTGCTGCAAGCCAATCCAGATATCTATATTGCCACCGGCATGGCGGGCCTTACTGGCAAGCGTTTTTCCAGCTTGCAATTGGGGCCACTGGTCAACGCTGAACAGGCACAAAACAGCTTCCAGCAGGTACTGTCAGACCAACCCATCCTTTCTCATCTTAGCGCGGTGACTCAGGGCCGCGCCTACAGTATTTGGCATAATTTCTACCTCAGCCCTTACCACGTTGTGGCAGTAGAGATGTTTGCCAAAGCGTTCTATCCGGATTTATTTGCTGATGTCTGTCCACAGCAAACATTCCAACAACTCTATCAACAATTTTTACCGCTACCTTTCTCAGGGATTTATTGGAGTCAGTTCAAATATGGAAATAATTAAGTGTCAGCGTTGGTACTGGTGCGGCTTGCCGCTGCTGGCGATGGGGTCGGTCGCCCAATCAGCAGACAATCGTACCGAAGACAAAAAGATCGAAAATAGAACCAAAATAGTAGTGATTGGTCAGCAAAGTGAAGCTGAGACACAAAGTTACCAGCCGACAACCAGTGTCACCGGGACTCGCACCGAGAGCAATTTGTTGAATGTACCGCAGGCGGTCAGTGTCGTGCCACGGCAGGTACTGCGTGATCAAGCCGCAAGAAACATTGATGAGGCGCTATATAACGTTAGTGGCATTACCCAGACGAATACCTTGGGTGGCACGCAAGATGCCGTTATGAAGCGCGGATTTGGCGATAACCGTGATGGTTCAATCCTGCGTGATGGTGTGCGTTCGGTACTCGCACGTAATTTCACCCCGACAACTGAGCGGGTCGAGGTACTTAAAGGCCCGGCATCAATGTTTTATGGCATGGGGGAGCCGGGTGGCGTCATCAATATGATCACTAAGAAGCCACAGTTGATGCAGCAAGCGCACATTGAAGGTTGGGGGCGCAGTTTTAACGGGGGTGGGGGCCAGTTGGATCTCACCGGCCCATTAGGCCAATCCGGTTTCGCTTATCGGATGATTGTGGATCACGATGAAACAGATTACTGGCGTAACTTTGGTCGCCATCGTCAAACCGTTGTCGCACCCTCGATAATGTGGTTTGGTGAAACGACTACCGTCCGTGTCGCTTACGAACGTATGGAATATCTCACCCCCTTTGATCGCGGCACCATTATTGATAGCCGCACGGGTAAACCAGTCGATACCCCATGCCATCGCCGATTTGACGAGATCTATAACGCGACTCGGGGTGATCAGGACAATATCACCCTGCAAGTTGATCAGGTGCTAAATGATCATTGGAAAAGCACACTGACATACGCGTATGGCCGTAACCGCTACAGTGATAATCAAGCGCGGGCTTTATCGCTCAATCCGATGACTGGAGTGTTGACTCGACAAGCCGATGCGACAGCCAGTGCAGTCAGCCAGGCTCAAGCGGTGCAAATGACACTGAATGGCGATCTGGATTTAGGAGGGATGGGCCATCAGATGCTATTTGGCTTCGACTACGAAGATAACCGTACCTACCGTGGCGATATGATCCGTGACAAAAAGAACGCGGATTTTGATATTTATCATCCGGTGTACGGTTTGATGCCAGTCTCGACGAAGGTCAGTGCTAAAAACAGCGATCACCGCAGAAACTTAAAAAGTTATGGTTGGTTTATGCAGGACGCTATTGAGCTGACCGATAAATGGATTGTACTGGCAGGTTTACGTTACGATCATTTTGATGTTTTCTCCGGTAAAGGACGGCCCTTTATCACCAATACCGAGAGTGCTGGCAGTAAATTGATCCCACGCACCGGTGTGGTCTACAAGTTAACGCCAGAAATCTCTTTTTATGGTAGTTACAGTGAATCTTTCAAGCCTAATTCGTCTATTGCTAAACAGATAAGTTCATTGCCACCAGAGCAGGGACAATCTTGGGAAATCGGTAGCAAAGTTGAATTACTTAATGGTGTGACCGGTACTCTGGCGCTATTTGATATCGCCAAACGCAATGTTATGGTCAATGAGTTAATTGATGGTGAAACAGTTACTCGCACCGCTGGACGTGTGCGTTCACAAGGTATTGAGTTAGATGTCGCGGGGCAATTGACCGATAATCTAAGCGCCATTGCCACTTATGCTTATATTGGGGCCAGAGTAACGGAAGACCCTAATAATAAAGGTAATCAGATGACGAATGTCGCCCGTAATAGTGCGTCTTTATTTCTGACCCAGACATTAGGCTCTACCGGTTGGCAGAGCGGCGATGAAATGCGAATTGGTGCGGGTGCTCGCTATGTCGGGCGGCGAGCGGGTGACGCAGCAAACCGTTTTACCCTAGATGATTACACCGTGGCTGATGCTTTTATTTCATATTCATTACTGGTTAATCATTATCGAGTGAAATGGCAGTTAAACGTGAAAAACCTGTTTGACAAAACGTATTATCCTTCAAGCGGTGGTAATTTGCGGGTTGCTGTTGGTGAGCCTCGACAGTTTGTTCTACGTGCCAGTATCGATTTCTGATTATGCTCATCACCCGATAGGGATTAACCCGCTTTATCGGGTTGGTGTGCAATATTACCTCCATTTTGTGTATCGTTAATTTTACATGCCTGTAAAGTTTGCACTACTCTCAATTATCGGTATGATTTGCATCTACAGCATATAGCTGAGTGTTAATCTAATTTCGTCGGTTAACAATAGCGGCCAGTTTTTTGATATCGAGAATTTATCCTCAGAAGTTGATGCGAAAGGATTTTCAAGTAATGACACAAACTATCTTCATGGTTGGTGCGCGTGGTGCAGGTAAGACAACAGTAGGGAAGGCGTTGGCAGAGGCATTGGGGTATCGTTTTATTGATACAGATCTGTTTATGCAGCAAACCTTACAGATGAGTGTTGCCGAAGTTGTCGCTCGCGAGGGTTGGGATGGCTTTCGTTTGCGAGAAAGTATGGCTTTGCAGACTGTCACTGCCCCTAAAACGGTGGTTGCTACCGGTGGTGGTGCGGTATTGACGCCTAAAAATCGCACATTTATGCGCAATCACGGCGTGGTTATTTACCTGCGTGCATCGGCCAATGTGCTGGCCGAGCGGTTAACCGAAGATCCAGAAGATGCTCAACGACCAAGCCTCACGGGTAAACCGATCGTTGAGGAAATGCTGGATGTATTAGCCAGCCGGGAAGCGCTCTATCAGGAAGTCGCCCATCATGTGCTGGATGCAACTCAGCAACCACAAGAAGTTGTCGAACATATTGTCCAGATTTTAGCGGATGAAACAGTGAAGTAGTGGGGGGCAGTTAGAGTAATTTGTAATATGAATAATTAGCCCATCTGATTGCCTGATAATTATACGAAGCGTACAATCATCACCTACGTAATCATTTCAACGTAAATCATTTATGTTGATTAATGCCACTCAAGGCAAGGCCAATCAAGGCGGGCCGATGAAAACCTTCAAATTATTTATCCATCAACACACCAATTTTATGCCTGCATTCTGGTCAATATTGATTGTGGTCTTTGAAACCTCGCTGGCGCTGTATATTTTACGAAACCTCTGATGCCATTCTCTTTTTCTAAAAATACGCACTTACTTAAGCTGTAAATCATTTGCGGTTGCTTTGTTTAAGTCAAATAACCGCTTTCCTCTGGGATAAAAATAAAATCTAGCACCAATTCGTGCGTTTTCTCCGCAACCTTGGTTGTGAATCCGGTAATGATCCCATTTCGTCATAATAATCAGTGACAGAGCGTTTATAGAGACTCTAATATGAAAGCTCAATTCTGATTAAGACGCGGGTGCAAAACTATGCTGAAATTTAATGAGTATTTTACCGGGAAAGTGAAATCTATTGGTTTTGACAGTGACAGCATTGGACCAGCTAGCGTTGGGGTGATGGAAAAGGGTGAATACACCTTCAGTACAGCTAAACCGGAAGAGATGACGGTCATTACTGGCAGCTTAAAGGTACTGATTCCAGGTTCGTCAGGTTGGGAAGTCTTCAAACCAGGTGAAACCTTCTATATCCCAGGGGAAAGTGAATTTAACCTGCAAGTTGCTGAAGCATCATCGTATCTGTGCAAATATTTGAGCTAATTTACTTTTAATTTAGCGAATATTTCTGCCCTCTCCATGCCAGAGAGGGCAATATTCATCCTACTAGAGTTACAGCAGTATTAGCGCTGCGCCTCACCACCCAAAGCTTCAATGAGATTTTTAATCAAGGCGGCCAGTTCACTGGTCATCAGAATAAAATCGGCATCGAAACGCTGAGCAAAATCTTCCCGATCAATATCATCGTTCTGCTCGCGTAAGGTATCAGCGAATTTCAGACGCTTCAGTGATCCATCATCGGACAGCACCAACTGAACACGCTCTTGCCAATCCAGTGCCAGCTTTGTCACCAGCTTGCCAGCTTCAATATGCACCGCGATTTCATCACTGAACAGATCCTGTTTCTTGCAACGGATCACGCCGCCATCTTCCAGAATGGCTTTCAGTTCAGCCTCATCCATCAGTGTAAAACCAGCAGGTAATTCTTTACTACGCACCCACTCAGTTAGTGTCAGCTCAATCGGGTTTTCCAATGTCAGCGGCACTACCGGTAAGGAACCCAGACTTTTTCGCAGCAACGCTAAGGTGTCTTCAGCCCGTTTAGCACTGGCCGCATCAACCATAATCAGATCATTGACCGTATCAATCCACAGGAAGGTTTGGTTAAATCGACTGAATGCTCGTGGCAATAAACTGTGCAGAACTTCATCTTTTAATGAATCTTTTTCAGTTTTTTTCAGTTTGCGATGTTGTTCACCTTCCAGACGTTCAATTTTGGCTTGTAACTCTTGCTTAATCACCGGAGATGGCAAGATTTTCTCTTCTTTACGCGCACAAATCACGATCTGACCATTAACCGTATGCGTTAAGGCATCGCTGTGTGAACCCATCGGTGATACCCAACCAGTTTTTGCCATATCCTGGCTGCCACAGGGGGTGAAACTGAGGGCGCTTAACTGTTTCTCCATTTCATCCGCAGATAGCGAGACTTCCCGGCTCAAACGGTAAACCATTAAATTCTTAAACCACAGCATAGTAATATCCCTGGCTCGGGCGCGCCTGGAGCGCGCGAGTTAATCAAACGCAGGGCGGCATGATAACGAATTGATCCCTTGACCCCTAGTAAAGAATAAGAAAAAAGCGCGCCAGCCAATCATTTTCTGAATGCAATTTTCACCCGATGGGATTTAAACACGACAGAATGCAAAATTACGGGTAACAAAGATTGTGTCACCGCGATGCATTGTCCACACTGAAAAGATAAGATTTATATTATCGTCATTGCCTTGGCACATCGGGGCATATTTATCGCTCGCAATACAACGAATAATTCCGTCAATGAGGTGGAGCGCTATGCGCATTGGTATCGATCTGGGTGGCACCAAAATAGAGGTCATTGCATTGAGCAATGATGGGCTGGAACTTTTCCGGAAGCGGGTTGATACCCCACGCCATGATTATCAAAAAACGTTGCAGGCGATTGCAGCTTTAGTTGCTGACGCCGAGCAGGCTATAGGTGAGCGGGGCAGTGTCGGGGTGGGAATTCCGGGCACACTCTCTCCTTTTACCGGCAAAGTCAAAAATGCCAATTCGGTATGGCTGAATGGTCAGTTTGTTGATAAAGATCTGTCAGATCTCATCTCGCGTCCGGTGCGTCTGGCAAATGATGCTAATTGTTTGGCTGTTTCTGAAGCCACTGATGGCGCCGGTGCGGGGAAGCATCTGGTATTTGCTGCCATTATTGGCACGGGTTGTGGGTCAGGTATTGCTATTGATGGACGGGTCCATGCGGGCGGCAATGGCATCGCCGGTGAGTGGGGTCATAATCCTTTGCCGTGGCAGAATGACGAAGAACGCCAATATCAGCAGGAGGTTGCTTGTTATTGCGGCAAAAAAGGCTGTATTGAGACGTTTGTCTCCGGCACAGGTTTTGCCACTGATTACTTTCGTCTGAGTGGAAAACCACTTAAAGGCCATGAGATCATTACGTTGGTTGAGCAGGGGGATGCGCTAGCCGAACAGGCCATGAGCAATTATGAGCAACGTTTTGCCAAGTCATTGGCTCATGTCATTAACCTGTTTGACCCCGATGTCGTGGTCTTGGGCGGAGGAATGAGTAATATCGATCGCCTCTATAAAACATTGCCTGCGTTAATCAGCCCTTGGGTATTTGGTGGAGAGTGTGAAACCCCAATTCGCAAGGCAGTGCACGGAGATTCGAGTGGGGTGCGTGGCGCTGCTTGGTTGTGGCCAACCGCCCTTCGCCCTTGACGCCACAGCGTTGTTAGCGACGCTCGCGCACCCGAATCACTGACTTGAGTCAGCTCATCGGGACTTGTTCGCTTGCTGCCTAGCTGTAACGCCAATGGCTCGGGGTAAAACTCAGTCTGGATTGACGCGGAAGATATTATCTAAACGACTGACACCCAGTCCGTTGACTTTCTTCACTTTTATTTGCACCGGAATTCGGTCTTTCATCGCCTCAACATGGCTGATGACACCTATAGTTTTACCCGACGCATTCAGGCTATCAAGTGCATCCAGCGCGGTATCCAGTGTTTCCGCATCCAGCGTGCCGAAGCCCTCATCGAGGAACAGTGAGTCAATGCTGGTTTTATGACTGACCAGATCCGACAGTGCGAGTGCCAGCGCCAGACTAACCAGAAAACTTTCACCTCCTGATAGTGTACGGGTATCGCGTATGGCATCGGCTTGCCATGTATCCACCACTTGCAGCTCCAGTGCATCACTGGTTTTGCGCTGCAACAGATAGCGGCCATGCAAGCGACTGAGTTGGTTATTGGCTAAATAGACCAGATGATCGAGTGTCAGCCCTTGGGCAAATTTGCGGAATTTATCACCTTCTTTGGAGCCAATTAACTGATTGAGATAGCTCCAGTCATCATATTGCTGCTGGCTACGTTCAATTTGTTCAAACAGTGCGTGTTGGTTGTTACGGCGAGCTACGTCACTTTCGAGCTGATTGCGTAGTTCACCTTGGCGTAAGGTATTGGTTTTCAGCTGTGCTAAGAGTTGTTCCGATTGCAACTGTAACACTGCCAATTCAGATGTCCGATCGACACCCGATGGGCACTGTTGTAAATGTTGTTCCAGCGCTTCGTTGGTTTGCTGCTGACGGATATGGATTTGTTGTTGCCGCTCGTTCAATTGCAGTTGCAATTGCTGCAAATGTTGCCTCTCTTCTTCACTCAGCAAGGCTGCAGTCAGTGCCGCTTCATCTGTGAACTCACTAATCTCCAGTGCCTGTTGCAACTCAGCTTGAGCTGCTGCCACACGCTGCTGATTATGCAGGTATTGCTGCTCTAACCCCTCCAATTCACCGGATAATCGGCTGAGCTGGGATTGAGCCAGTTGCAGGGCTTCTGCGGCGTTTTGCTGTACCAGATCCACCTGCTGCTGTTGCAGACGTAATAACTGGCGCGCTTCACTAACACGACTGTCGCCAAACAGTTCATGGCGCTGCTGATGGTACTGTTGGAGTAGGGTTTCGGTCTGTTGATGCTGCTGAGTCAGCTCAGTTAATTGATCAACGTACGCTTGCAAATGGCGGCGCTCATCTTCAATCCGCGTCTCCAGTGCTTTTTGCTCCAGCACCCGTTGTTGCTGCTCTTGCTGGTACTGCTGCCAGCGTTGGCTCTCTTCTTCCCGCTGTGTCAGCCAACTCTGTTGTTGGTCTGTTCCAGGGGTTGAGAGTGATAATTCAGCCAGCGCATTGTGGAAGCCCTGACGCATCAGTGCTAACTCATCCTGCTGGCGTTGATGTTGCGCTAATAACGTCTGGTGGGATTGCTGGGTATCTTGTTGACGCTGCGTGATTAATGCCAACTGTTGCAGATGTTTTTGCTGCTGCTGTTCAGCTTGAGCCAGAACATCCTTCGCTTGCTGATGTTGCTGATTTAAACGCTCATATTCGGCCAGTTGTTGTTGGCAGTTTTGTTCTAACTGTTCCTGCTGTTCTAACCAAGTCGCTAAAGCTGCAGGTTCATTCAAGGCGAATGTCAGTGCCAGTGGTTGTGCCAGTTTTTGCCAAAGCTTTTTATAATCAGCCAATTGCTGGCTGTTTTGTTGTACTTCTTGCTCCAAACGTTGCTGCTGTTGCTGCACACTCTCTACCTGAGTGCGCAACTCCGTTCCGGCGGCGAAGAGTTGATCGACTTGAAGGCGCAGTTCTTCAACACGTTTAGCCGTTTCTGAGGGTTGTACCGCCTGATACTCAGTAACGGCCGGATGATCCAACGCCCCACATAATGGGCAGGCTTTTCCCGATTGCAGTTTGGCCCTTTCCGCCTCTAATCCGGCTATCTGTTTTTCGCGCTCCCACAAGCTTTCCAGATCTGTCAGATGCTGTTTTTGCTGTTTATACAACTGACGTTTTTCTGCCAACTGCTGCTCAAGCAGTTTTAGCTGTTGCTGCTGGCTAACGAATTGCTGTTGTTGCTTATCGAGCAGTGACTGGACTTGTTGTGCCAAAGGCGATAGTGCAGCTAATTGTTGCCGTGTGGCCCGCTGTTGCTGGAGTTCGCCCCATTGTTGGCGTAGCTGTGCTGAAGGCTGCTGTTGCTCAAGCGCTAATAATTGCTGCTGGAGGCTACCCGCCTGCGAAGTGGCTTGTATCAATGTTGCTTGCTGTTGTTTGTCTTGCTCATTCAGCGTAGTAATTTGTTGTTGTAACGTATTGAGCAGCGTGACCTGTTGTTGTAGCTGCTGTTCGCTCTCAACTGACTGCTGTTGCAGTATATGCAGTTGGCGGAACTGTTCACGCCATAACGGCAGGTTCTTTTCCCAGTGCTGATGATGGGGATGCTGGCGCGCATATTCAGCCAATTGTTGTAGGCGCTGATGAGTTTGTAGCCGTTGCTGCTCATTGAGTGCAAGCTGTTGTCTCTCTTGCTGTTCTTTGCCCTGTAACTGTTGTAACTGCGTAGCAAGTTGCGCCAACGTGTGCTGCTGCTGCGCAATCGTGTTATCCAGCGGGACGACTTTTTGTTCGATCAGCGTTTCTTGTTCATGCTGTTTCACCGCCTGCTGCTGGCGAGCCAAATTAGCTTGCTCCAACGCTTCAGCCAGTGGTGTCAGTTGAGTCTGAAGTTGCTGCTGCTGTTGGGTCAGTGTGGTGATACGCAATTGTATCTGCTGCAAGTCTTGTCGACTGCGTGAGCATTCCCGCAGCAAGGGACGCAGTTTTTCAGCAGGTTCACTTCGGGCTAGTCGCTGCAATTCCGGCTGAGCTTGCTCGAATGCTTGCTCAATCAGTTTTTGTTGCTGCTGATATTCCAGCGCACTCTTTTGCTGCTGCTGCCAATGGGTTAGCCAGCTTATTTGCTGCGGATTCACCGATTGTTCTGCGGCAAGTTGCTTCTCTTGTTGGCTAAGTTCATCTATTTGTTGCGATAGAGCTGACCGCTGCTCTTCATTTAGTAACTCAATGCCGCTTGCCCTCTGGTGTAAGGCGTCCAGATCGGTTTTGGCCTGCTTGTGTTGTTCAAAAACATGTTCAGATAGCCGCCCATAGATGTCAGTACCCGTTAACTCTTCCAATAACTCAGCACGATCATTGGCGTCGGCATTGAGGAATGCGGCAAATTGCCCCTGTGACAACATCATGGATTTGGTAAAACGGCCAAAATCCAGCCCGGTTATCTCAGCAACCATATCGAGCTTATCACGCACTTTATCGGCCAGAATCTTGCCGCTTTCGCAAAGCGCTAACTCAACTTTAGGCGCTTGCAGATTTCCTTCGGGGCTGTTTTTAGCGCGACGTTGACTCCAAAATGCGCGATAGCGGGTGTCTTTCACCTCAAATTCAACTTCGGCCAGCGACTCGGCGGTATGACGTGTCATCAACTCATTGTGGCTCGGCGTGACATTTAGGCGCGGCGTTTGGTGGTACAGCGCAAGGCAAATCGCATCCAGTAGCGTGGTTTTCCCCGCGCCAGTGGGGCCGGTGATGGCGAATAAGCCGTTGCTGGCGAATGGCTCAGCAGTGAAATCTATCTTCCACTCCCCTTGTAGGGAGTTAATGTTTTTTAGGCGCAGGCTTAAAATTCTCATATCGGCTGCTCCTCTGCGGCATCTTTACCTTGCGTGATCTCTTCAACCACCTGATTGAACATCTGGCGCATCCGCTGCTGACGTGGTTCGGCTAAATCTGCTTCTAGTGCGAGCCTACGTTCAAATACATCGGAGACACTCAGCTCATTGAGTGTCTCTTTCTCTTGCTGCTCAATGCTGTTGTTACGCTGCTCTTTGCTGCGACGTAATAGTACGACCTCGACGGGTAGATCTGTGGCCAGCGCCTGAATCCGCCTTTGAATATCAGTGAGATAGTCTTGGGTGGCAACTTCGATATCCAGCCAGACCGGTAAGCCCTGATGGTCAGCAAATTTAGCCAATTGCTGCTCTATTTGCTGCAAATCCCCTTTAATGAGCTGCATCGGCTGAAATTGCGGGATGAGTAATGGGGTCACTGATGCCAAGGCCTGTTGGGCAAACTCCACCAGATAGACACTTTTCTCTTTGCCCAACTCATCAAAACTCAGGGCAATGGGGGAACCGCTGTAACGAATATGCTCTGTTTTAGCCACTTGCTGTGCACGGTGTATATGGCCCAGTGCAATATAATCTGCCGGTGGAAAAGCTTGGGCGGGAAACGCATCCAGTGTGCCGATATAGATATCACGAACTGAATCTGAGGTAGTGACCCCCACGGTGGTGAGATGCCCAGTGGCGATAATAGGCAGAGGCAAGCCAAATTCGGTGCGCAGTTCAACAGCGCGCTGATATAGCGCTTGATAGTGGCTGGCTATGGCTTCCTGCAGTGCCAGCTGTTTTTGCCCGCCAGATTCACCGGCTTGGCTGGTCACTAAGTCCCGTGGGCGCAAGAAGGGAATTGCGCACAGTAAGGCCGCAGGTTGCTGCTGACGGTTTTTCAGCGTAATGATTTGCTGTTCGAGATTGCTACTGGCACAGGAGATCACTGTAGTATTCAGATAGGAAAGCAAACCACGTGATTCATTCAGTGTTGAGACTGAATCGTGATTTCCCCCGAGAACCACCAACTGGCAGCCAGTGGGCTGGAGTTCAACCACAAAGCAGTTATAGAGCTCACGGGCATAGCTGGGCGGGGAGCCAGTATCAAAGATATCACCGGCGACAATCAACGCATCTACCTGATTTTCTTCGATCTGCTTAATGAGCCAGTGCAGAAATGCTTGATGTTCGGCAGCCCGGCTTTTGGTGAAGAAATGCTGGCCTAAATGCCAATCAGAGGTATGGATAATGCGCATAAATCTCCCGCACGGCAGGTTATCAGTCAAAGAGAATGGCGCTGATTATAAACGCTGACCGCAGGATGTCGCGGCTAAAACAGTAGCATAAGACAAATCTCCGAGACGTCTCGCAAACTTGGCTGCTGCATTTTGCAATTACCGTAAAATTTATCACTATGCTTATTGCTTGTAGAAGCGCGATGTTTTTCATAAAAATGTCACAAAACTGACGCATAATGGCTCCCGAAATCAAATAGTGACCACTAACTTACTGGCAGGGTTGATGATGGCAAGACGCATACTGGTGGTGGAAGATGAAGCGCCAATCCGTGAGATGGTGTGCTTTGTGTTGGAGCAGAATGGTTACCAACCGTTAGAAGCCGAAGATTATGACAGCGCAGTCACTCGTCTGTCGGAGCCTTTCCCTGATTTAGTGCTGTTGGACTGGATGCTGCCGGGTGGCTCGGGTATCCAGTTTATTAAGCATATGAAACGCGAAGCATTGACCAGAGACATTCCGGTGATGATGTTGACCGCCCGTGGCGAAGAAGAAGATCGGGTACGCGGTTTGGAAGTGGGTGCGGATGACTATATTACCAAGCCTTTTTCGCCGAAAGAGCTGGTGGCACGTATCAAGGCGGTTATGCGCCGAATATCGCCAATGGCGGTTGAAGAAGTCATTGAAATGCAAGGCTTAAGCCTTGACCCCTCCTCGCATCGAGTGATGGCTAACGAGCAAGCACTGGATATGGGGCCGACCGAGTTCAAGCTGCTGCACTTCTTTATGACCCATCCTGAGCGCGTTTACAGCCGTGAGCAGTTGCTTAATTATGTCTGGGGCACTAACGTTTATGTAGAAGATCGTACGGTCGACGTGCATATTCGTCGGCTACGCAAGGCGCTTGAAGTTGATGGTCATGACCGCATGGTACAAACTGTCCGGGGAACTGGATACCGTTTCTCAACGCGCTACTGAGTTTTCAGTGCCGGAGAATTCGTTGTGTTAGAACGTTTATCATGGAAAACGCTGGCTTTAGAGCTGGCTCTTTTTTGTTTGCCAGCATTATTGCTGGGCGCTTTTATCGGGTATCTCCCTTGGCTATTGCTGGTCTCCGTACTCGCGGCGCTGATCTGGAACTTCTATAACCAACTCAAATTATCTCATTGGCTGTGGTTAGACCGCAGCATGACACCGCCTGCGGGCCGTTGGAGTTGGGAGCCGCTGTTTTACGGCTTATACCAGATGCAACTGAGAAATCGTCGGCGTCGGCGCGAGTTGGCATTACTTATCAAGCGCTTTCGTAGCGGTGCCGAATCACTGCCGGATGCAGTGGTTATCACGACAATTGATGGCAATATCTTCTGGTGTAACGGGCTGGCCCAGCAATTGCTCGGGTTCCGCTGGCCGGAGGATAATGGTCAGCATATCCTCAACTTATTGCGCTACCCGGAATTCAGCCAATATCTGCAACAACAAGCCTTTTCCCGCCCACTGACCCTGCAATTGAATAATGGTTATTATGTCGAGTTCCGCGTGATGCCTTATTCAGAAGGGCAATTATTGATGGTCGCCCGTGATGTGACCCAAATGCGGCAGTTGGAAGGGGCGAGACGTAACTTTTTTGCTAACGTCAGCCATGAGCTGCGCACCCCCCTGACAGTGTTGCAGGGCTATTTGGAAATGATGCATGACCAAGAATTGGCCGGGCCATTGCGGGATAAAGCGCTAGGGACGATGCAGGAGCAGACCAAGCGCATGGATGGGTTGGTTAAACAACTATTGACGCTCTCACGTATTGAGGCAGCACCTAATGTGGATATGAATGAGCGGGTGGATATCCCGTTGATGCTAAAAGTATTGCAGCATGAGGTGCAGGCGCTGAGTAATGGCCGCCACGAGATTACTTTCCGGGTGAACGAGCAGTTAAAGGTGTTTGGCAACGAAGACCAACTGCGCAGTGCCGTTTCGAATCTGGTCTATAACGCGGTTAATCACACCCCTGATGGCACCAAAATTGAGGTGTGTTGGCAACAAACACCACAAGGCGCACAATTTCAGGTCAGCGACAATGGGCCGGGGATTGGTCCGGAGCATGTGCCACGGCTAACGGAACGTTTCTATCGGGTGGATAAAGCGCGATCACGACAAACGGGCGGCAGTGGGTTGGGGCTGGCGATTGTGAAGCATGCATTGAGTCACCACGACGCGCGTTTAGAGGTGATGAGTGAAATTGGATTGGGTACGCGATTTATTTTTACCTTGCCGAACCGGTTGATTGTTCCCGCGGTTTTAGCCGAGAATGCAGTCAAATCCTAATACTGCATGGATACTAAGCTGATGAGATGGGGAAAACCGGCGCTGTTCACTGCCATGCTAGGGTTTAGCTGTGCTGCCTTCACGCAGCAGGTGATGTTATCGCCGATGGCGGCGGAGTATTCACCCGCGCCAGTTGCTGATGCCCATACCTTGTCAGGTAATCTTTCCAGTGTTGGCTCTGATACCTTAGCCAACTTGCTCTCCTTGTGGGGTGATGATTTCAATCATCACTATCCCGGTGTTAATTTGCAGATTCAGGCTGCTGGCTCCTCAACTGCGCCTGCTGCGTTAGCGGCTGGGGCTGCCCAGCTTGGCCCGATGAGTCGGCCAATGAAAGCCGGTGAAATTACTGCATTTATTCAACGCTATGGCTATCCGCCACTGGCTGTCCCTGTGGCCGTCGATGCATTGGTGGTTTTTGTCCATCAGGATAACCCGCTGAATAAACTGACTTTATCGCAGCTTGATGCTATTTTCTCGCAAAATCGCCGCTGTGGAGCACCTCGCCCGATTCAGCGCTTTGGTGAGTTGGGGTTAGCAGGTGACTGGGCTGCTCGCACTTTACAGCGTTATAGCCGAAATTCAGCCTCAGGAACCTATGGCTACTTTAAGCATCGGGTGCTGTGCGATGGTGATTTTGTAAATAATATTAATGAGTTGCCCGGCTCTGCTTCCGTGGTACAGGCGGTGGCGGGGTCATTAAATGGCATTGGTTATGCCAGTATCGGCTTTCGTAATAGTGGTGTTAAGCCACTGGCACTGGCGGCTTCTGGGCAAGATTTTGTCTCGCCGACGGCCGAAAATGTTAAAGATGGCCGCTATCCTCTCTCGCGTTATCTCTATATTTACATCAATAAAGTACCGGGCCAGCCGTTGGAACCGCTGACTGCGGCATTCCTTGAGCGAGTTTTATCGCCAGAAGGGCAAAAACGAGCGACCCATGATGGCTATTTGCCTTTACCTCCTGAGGTACTGACCCAGACCCGAAAAGCATTGGGTTTTGCTGATTAGTCTGTTTTTAATGGCACTTTTCTTCCACGCAATTGGCTACTCTCTCCCACGAAAAACCACAATTTAGCGATGATTTTTTCACCCGATGAGTGGGGCGGGGTGGGTGAGATTGACTATAAATTGTTAACGATCGGATATAAATGATACAAATCTTGTGGTGTGTATTTATCTAAATCTGGCACGATTAACTGGTTTGGTGAGATTATCTGGATGATGACTCTACTTTTATGATCCCCACTTGCCTTTCTCCGCTATAAACTGTCTACTTACCGCCGTTGTTGGTCTATTCCTCCTGCAAATAACTTCAAAAATACTGCATACTGACGAAATAGATTGCTTATTAACCGCCGGAGTTTGCGTTTATCAGAGCTTTGTATCGTTTCGATCACGTAGGGAAGGCCACAGCTTAGGACTTTTTCTTTTGATCATTTTAACTAGGCAACGCACATCACTATGAGTCATCGTTTATCGTCTAAAGATATTATGGCATTAGGTTTTATGACCTTTGCTTTATTCGTCGGGGCCGGCAATATCATCTTCCCACCGATGGTGGGTTTACAATCGGGTGAACATGTTTGGATGGCTGCGCTGGGTTTCCTGATTACCGCGGTTGGATTACCGGTCATTACGGTTATCGCGCTGGCACGTGTCGGCGGTGGTATTGATGCTCTGAGCACGCCGATTGGCCGTGGTGCCGGTCTGGTACTGGCGACGGTTTGCTATCTGGCGGTCGGCCCACTGTTTGCTACCCCGCGTACTGCAACGGTCTCCTTCGAAGTGGGTATTGCCCCGTTGACCGGTGATGGTCCATTGCCGCTGTTTATCTATAGCGTGATTTATTTCGCGCTGGTTATCGGAATATCGTTATATCCGGGCCGCTTACTGGATACGGTTGGGCATATTCTGGCGCCACTGAAGATTTTGGCGCTGGCGATTTTGGGTATTGCCGCACTGGTTTGGCCTGCGGGTCCATTGATTCCCGCTACGGATGCCTATCAGCAAGTACCATTCTCCTCCGGCTTTGTTAATGGTTATCTGACCATGGATACCTTGGGGGCCTTGGTCTTCGGTATCGTTATCGTCAATGCGGCCCGTTCGCGCGGTGTGGTTTCCTCACAATTGCTGACGCGCTATACCATCTGGGCTGGATTGATTGCCGGTATCGGCTTGACGTTGGTCTACCTGAGTTTGTTTAAGCTGGGTTCTAGCAGCGGTGCTTTGGTGCCTGATGCACAAAATGGTGCCGTGGTCTTGCATGCTTACGTTCAGCACACCTTTGGTGGGTTGGGAAGCGTCTTCCTGGCAGCATTGATTTTCATTGCCTGTATGGTGACAGCGGTGGGCCTGACCTGCGCCTGTGCTGAATTCTTTGCTCAATACCTGCCGTTATCTTACCGAACACTGGTATTTATTCTCGGTATCTTCTCGATGATGGTGTCGAATCTGGGGCTGAGCCATCTGATTCAGATCTCCATTCCAGTACTGACGGCAATTTATCCGCCATGCATCGTGCTGGTTCTGATGAGCTTCACTCTGCGCTGGTGGCATCACGCCTCACGCATCGTCGCCCCTGTCATGTTGGTCAGCTTGCTGTTCGGTATCCTTGATGCGGTGAAAGCGTCTACGTTTGCGCACTTCTTGCCCGAATGGACGCAGCATTTACCCTTGGCTGCACAAGGGCTGGCATGGTTATCACCTTCGCTGCTGGTATTCGTCGTCGTAGGGTTGTACGATCGCGTCTGCTGTCGTCAGGAAGTTGCTGCCAAGCAATAACTGCACAGCGATAGGATTTTTTTAGCCACGGCTCATCCCCGTGGCTTTTTGCTGAAAAAGACGGGGCTTTATTCATGGAATTACCAGTCAAAAATAAGCTGAAACGCGGCCTAACGACACGCCATATCCGTTTTATGGCATTAGGGTCAGCAATAGGTACAGGCTTATTCTATGGTTCGGCTGATGCAATAAGAATGGCGGGGCCAAGTGTATTATTGGCATACCTGATTGGTGGCGTGGTGGCATTTATCATCATGCGGGCCTTGGGTGAAATGTCTGTGAATAACCCGCAGGCCAGTTCGTTCTCTCGCTATGCGCAAGATTACCTTGGGCCGATGGCAGGCTATATCACTGGCTGGACGTACTGTTTTGAGATTTTGATTGTTGCGATTGCTGATGTGACCGCTTTTGGTATCTATATGGGCGTCTGGTTCCCGAATGTAGATCACTGGGTATGGGTGTTGAGTGTTGTCCTGATCATTGGCGCAGTCAATATGATGAGCGTTAAGGTCTTTGGTGAACTGGAATTCTGGTTCTCATTCTTCAAAGTTGCCACCATTATCATCATGATTTTGGCCGGTATCGGCATCATCATTTGGGGTATTGGCAATGGTGGGCAGCCAACCGGTATCCATAATTTATGGACTAATGGCGGCTTCTTCAGTAATGGTTTCGTCGGCATGATCCTGTCACTGCAACTGGTGATGTTTGCTTACGGTGGTATTGAGATTATCGGTATTACTGCGGGCGAAGCTGAGAACCCGAAGAGCTCCATTCCAAAAGCAATTAACTCCGTTCCGTGGCGTATTCTGGTGTTCTACGTCGGTACTCTGTTTGTCATCATGTCTATTTACCCATGGAACCAAGTTGGCACCAACGGTAGCCCGTTTGTACTGACCTTCCAGCATATGGGGATTACGGTTGCGGCAGGTATTCTGAACTTTGTGGTTATCACCGCATCGTTATCCGCCATTAACAGTGATGTGTTCGGTGTTGGGCGTATGCTGAACGGGATGGCAGAGCAGGGCCATGCGCCGAAAGCCTTTGCTGCGATTTCCAAACGCGGTGTGCCGTGGGTTACGGTGTTGGTGATGATGGGGGCCATGCTGACAGCGGTTTACCTGAATTACATCATGCCGGAAAATGTGTTCTTGGTGATCGCTTCACTTGCGACCTTTGCCACGGTTTGGGTGTGGATTATGATCCTGTTCTCCCAGATTGGCTTCCGTCGATCGCTGAGCAAAGAGCAAATTAAGGCGCTGGACTTCCCACTGCGTGGCGGCACCTTTACTTCAGTTCTGGCTATCATTTTCCTGGTGTTTATCATCGGCCTGATTGGTTGGTTCCCAACGACGCGAATCTCGCTGTATGTCGGATTAGTATGGATCGCGCTGTTGCTGGTGGGGTATTACTTCAAGGTCAACCATCAGAAGAAACAAGTAGAACCTGCGAAACAAGCGGAATAACACTGAGTTGAATTGCCTATCAAACCGGAAGAACACATCTTCCGGTTTTTTGCTTTGTACAATCGGGATAGCCCTACAATTTCATCACTCTGTAACGCAATAAGTCTCTCCGCCCCCAACCTCATCCCCGATATTTATGCGGATAGATGAGGGTAACCCCTCCATAACGTGGCATTGTTTATGCCGGTTACATTTAACAGGTGAATGTGTCTATATAGGTGAATGTGTCGCGGCGTTAATGTCTGCACCAGATAGCCTCAACAGCAATCGTTTTGGTTAAAGCAGGAGAATTTTATGCTTAGTGGTTGGCATCTACCGGTCCCGCCGTTTGTCCGTCAGCGGGGCGACGCATTACACATTACACTATGGTTGCAAGGTGAAAACTTGCCCACCCAAGTTTTCTTACGCTGCGAGCCAGATAATGAAGAGTGGCTGCTTACAATGAAGGGGCAGCAACGTGAGGGTTTCTGGTGTTACCGAGCGACTTTGCCACTACATGAAGGCCAGCCTACCCGGCGCTATTGTTTCAAACTGCTGTGGAATGATGACCAGCGGTGGTTCGGCCCGTTAGGTTTTTCAGTCGTTCCGCCGGCGCAATTGGCGCAGTTTGCCATTGATGTGCCGGACAGTGGCCCTGATTGGGTTGCCGACCAAATTTTTTATCAAATATTCCCCGATCGTTTTGCCAGTAGCCAGGGCGAGCATGGTGTGCGGGATGGCAGTTATACCCACCATGCGGCAGGTCATCCTGTTTCCCGCCGTGAGTGGCAGCAACCGCTGGATGATGTGAATGCCGCTTCAACATTCTATGGCGGCGATCTGGCGGGTATCACGCAAAAACTCCCCTATTTGCAAAAGCTTGGTGTGACGGCGCTGTATCTAAACCCAATTTTCACCGCACCCAGCGTGCATAAATACGATACGCAAGATTATTATCAGGTTGATCCCTACCTCGGCGGAGAGCCTGCTTTTCTGCAACTGCGCGCAGCCACCCGAGATGCGGGTATAAAATTGGTGCTCGATGGGGTGTTTAACCATACCGGTGATTCCCATCACTGGTTTGATCGCCATCAGCAAGGCACTAACGGTGCTTGCCATCATCCGGATTCGCCTTATCGTGGCTGGTTTAATTTCTTCCCCGATGGGCGGGCGCTGGACTGGAAAGGGAATGCCAGTTTACCGAAACTCAACTTCGCGAATGACGGCGTGGTGAATCAAATTTATCGCGGTGATGATAGCGTGGTGCGTTATTGGTTACGGCCCCCTTACAGCATTGATGGATGGCGGTTAGATGTAGTGCATATGCTGGGGGAAGAGGGCGGAGCCAGAGGGAATTTACGGCACTTGGCCGGTATCTATCAGGCCGCGAAAGAGGAGAACCCACAAGCCTATATTCTGGGCGAGCACTTTGGCGACGCGCGCAATTGGTTGCATGCTGGCGTGGAAGATTCGGCAATGAATTACATGGGATTTGCCTTGCCGATACGCAGCTTCTTAGCGGGTATTGACGTGGCTTATCATCCGATAAAACTGAAAGCCGAGGATTGTGCCTACTGGATGGATGAATACCGTGCTGGGTTGCCTCATAGTCATCAGTTGCGCTTATTTAATCAGTTGGATAGTCATGATACCGCTCGTTTTATAACGTTGCTGAATGGTGATAAAGCCCGAATGCAAATGGCGCTGGTATGGCTGTTTAGCTGGATTGGCGTACCGTGCTTATTTTATGGCGATGAGATCGGTTTAGATGGTGGCAATGACCCATTCTGCCGTAAACCCTTCCCATGGGATGAGTCCCAGTGGGATGCTGACCTACTGAAACTCTGTCAACGAATGGCGGCTTTACGCCACAAGAGTCGAGCACTGCGCCGTGGCGGTTGTCAGGTGATTTATGCCAATGATGATTCCCTGGTATTTATTCGCAGCTATCAACGCGAGCGAGTGATGGTGGCGATACAACGTCATCAGGATACGAATATCTTATTGCCGGCCTCACCTTTGCTCAATGCGGCTGAGTGGCGACGGCTGGAGGGATTATCCGAACTGGATGTTGACGAAGCAGGCGTGAATCTCCACTTGTCGGGTGAGAGTGTCACTCTGTGGCGTGGTCAGTCCTAGTTGAACACTATAGTGAGTGCTAACTTAGTAGTTAGTGCGCAGTAGAAGATATTAAAGCGGCTAAATGCCGCTTTTTCTTTGGGTGGGATACTATGTATATAACGAGGGTAAATAGTTGGTCGGTAAACTCACCAAAGGGAAAATGATATGAGCACATCTAAAAGACAGGCGTTGATTATCGGTGCATCTCGGGGCTTAGGGCTGGGATTGGTTGATGAACTTAATCGCCGTGGCTGGGCAGTGACGGCGACGACGCGCGGCGCGGCCAAAGATACCGGTGCGCATGCGGCTCATTGGCTAACATTAGATATTAATCAGCCAGAAAGCATTAAGCAGTTCCTGACACAGGTGCAGGGCCAGAAGTTTGACCTGATATTCGTTAATGCGGGTATCTCGGGGCCAGAACATCAATCAGCGGTGGATGCCAAACCCGAGGAGATCCTCGAGCTGTTCCAAACGAATGCTATTTCGCCCATCCGCATTGCTCAGCATCTGCTGGCGCAACGCAATCCAACCCACAGTGTATTGGCCTTTATGTCATCCCAGCTAGGCAGCCTTGGTCATAATGCTTCCGGCCATAAACCTCTGTATTCAGCCAGTAAAGCTGCACTGAATATGATGACCCGTAATCTGGTCGCCGAGGTAGCGGATCCGACACTGACCGTGCTATCGATTCATCCAGGTTGGGTAAAAACGGATATGGGCGGGGATGCGGCGCCACTGACCATCGCGACCAGCGTCAAAGGTGTTGTTGACCAAATTGAACACGCTTCCGGTAAAGGAGGCCACGGTTTCATTGATTATCAAGGGCATACATTGCCGTGGTGATAGATGTGGTTGTGATGTAAATCAGTGAATAGTTTCCCCCATCGATATATTGATGGGGGATGTATTATAGGTCAGAGCATCAGTATCAGCATCCGATGCCGATGGGTGACTAATGGCTGTTAGTAACCAATGGCCGCACCCGCAGGGCGGCGAACATCGTTGGCCCCGTAGAGATAACCTTCGCGCACTTTGCCGGAGACGGCAGAGTCATTCCCCGAGTTAGCAGGGCTGACACCCTCCACGCCAGCCAAACCGACCAGAATCAGTTCAGTCGCGCCCCACGGATTCTGCTCAACCATCTTATATCCCATCGTTTTCAGTAGGTTAAGACTGTCTGCGGAGACGCCACGCTGCTCGTAATAAACCTCGTCGGGTAACCATTGGTGATGAATGCGTGGGGCATCCACCGCCTCTTGGGGGGTCATACCCTGATCAATCACATTCAATGCCGTTTGTAAGGTAATCGTGATGATTCGTGAACCGCCCGGTGAACCTAATACCATGAATGTCTTACCATCCTTAGTCACCAGTGTCGGGCTCATGGACGATAGTGGGCGCTTACCGGGGGCGATGGCATTAGTCGCTCCCTGAACTAAGCCATACATATTTTGCTCACCCACTTTAACCGTAAAATCATCCATTTCATCATTGAGGAAGAAGCCGGTACCGGGTGCAATGACCACAGCACCAAAACGGCCATTTACCGTGTAGGTGGTCGAGACGGCGTTACCTTCATGATCGACGATGGAGTAGTGAGTTGTTTCCGGTTTTTCATGGGGTTGCATACCCGGCTGCACTTCTACAGATGGGGTCGCTTTGTTAGCGACGATCTGCTTGCGGATGTCTGCGGCATAGCTTTTACTCAGCAGGCGGTCAATCGGGTTTTTGACAAACTCTGGGTCACCGAGGAAGGTATTACGGTCCATATAGGCATGGCGCATCGCTTCTGTCAGCGTATGAATGTAGGCGGCGGAGTTAAAGCCCATACTTTTCAGGTCATAGCCCTCAAGCACATTCAATGTTTCACATAATGTCACGCCACCAGAGCTAGGTGGAGGGGAGGACACAAATTTATAACCACGATAGCTACAGGTAATGGGCGCAGTTTCAGTGATTTTATAGTTGGCAAAATCAGCCGCGGTGAGAATCCCACCACCTTTCTTCGCTGCCGCTTCTACTGCCTGCGGTATCTTGCCCTGATAAAATGCATCCGGTCCCTTCTCCGAGATAGCGGTTAATGTCTCCGCCAGATCTGTCTGAATCAGGCGATCTCCCGGTTGCAGGGCTTCGCCATCTTTACGTAGGAAAATACGCGCAGATTCTGGATCCTGACGGAAGCGTTTGACGGTGGTATCCAGAATGTCAGTATCGGCGCGGGTCAATATAAAACCTTCGCGAGCCAACTTAATTGCTGGTGCCATGACTTGCTGGCGGGTCAATTTACCGTATTTCTTTTGTGCGCTGTCCATCCCCAAAACAGTGCCGGGAACACCCGCAGCCAGATAGCCATACAAACTGGCATCTTTGGTCACTTTACCCTCTTTATCCAAATACATATCAGCACTGGCAGCGGCAGGTGCGGTTTCACGGAAATTGATGAATGTATCGGTTCCATCAGCAAGGTGAATGGTCATAAAACCACCACCGCCGATATTACCGCAGCACGGATTCACCACCGCTTGCGCATACCCCACGGCAACCGCAGCATCAATCGCGTTTCCACCCATTTTCAAAATATCGGTCCCGACTTGTGAAGCCAGATATTGGGAAGTCACAACCATGCCATTTTTCGCTTCTACTGCGGGTGTTGAGGCTGCATGTAGCGTGCTACTCACCAGTAAAGCCAATACAGCCAAGGGCTTATTCCATTTTCTCAAAAGCATTCTGACTCCTGTTATTTCCTGCCTGTCAGGGATTACCCAGTCATTTTTGTCTGGCAGCTTAAAATCGCTGCTTATGGAGTGCGCAAAACACACCCTGGTAATAATTAATAGCAGAATTAATTGTTATGGCAGCTAATTAATTGGCGGCAGAGGGTGGGGTGATGAGATGTAGCCAGACTGATAGGTTGTTTTTTATTTGGGTGAAATTAAGTTAAGTGAAGACAACTGATTGAAAATTAATGAGTATAACTAAGGCGGATACACTGGGAATAGGAATGATTATTATATAGACGCGGCGGCGGGTGCTTGAAGCTGCCTGCTTTGGGCATTGTTCGAATCAGATAGAGAGTTGCTTTGAAATAGAGCAGATGTTGCCATAAAGCACTTTTTGCACGTTAAAGCTAAGCAGGTTCGGCATAAAAAAAGCCAGTCAGCGTAAGCTGACTGGCTTGATATCCCTCGAGCGAATCAGGGGCTGCCTAAACTGTTATTACAGCTTAGAGGCGTTTTCAGACAGGTATTTAGCTACGCCATCTGGAGATGCGCCCATACCTGCTTTACCTTTTTCCCACTGCGCAGGGCAAACGTCGCCGTGCTCTTCGTGGAATTGCAGTGCGTCAACCATACGCAGCATTTCGTCGATGTTACGGCCCAGTGGCAGGTCGTTAACCACTTGGTGACGAACGACGCCGTTTTTGTCGATCAGGAAAGAGCCGCGCAGTGCAACACCAGCATCTGGGTGCTCAATACCGTAGGCTTTCTGAATTTCACGTTTGATATCAGCAACCATTGGGTACTTAACTTCACCAATACCGCCGTTATCAACTGGGGTTTTACGCCATGCGTTGTGAACAAACTCGGAGTCGAAAGAAACACCAACAACTTCAACGCCACGTTTCTGGAATTCTTCGTAACGGTGGTCGAAAGCGATCAACTCTGAAGGACAAACGAAAGTGAAGTCCATTGGCCAGAAGAACAGGACGGCAGGGCGGCCGTTCAGGTGTTTTTTCAGGTTGAAGTTTTCAACGATTTCGCCGCTACCAAGAACAGCAGCTGCTGTAAAATCAGGGGCTTGACGAGTTACCAGAACCATAAATTACTCCTGTTAATAGGGATGGATTAACCAGTTGTCTTAAAAGTATCGGCACAGCATAGGTATTTAAGCGTAATGAATAAAGGGATAAATACCAATTGCTGTGATAGCTTTTACCTATCGTTACAACGATTTTAGTTTCGTAGTCTTGCTAAGATACCCATTTTGCTAGAAAGCGCAAGTGGCTTAGTATCAATAGCCCTACAATGAACGGTGCTTTTAGCTAAATCTGCTGACGTTTCGCCTGCAACATCATTGCAGGATAAAATGCCCAGAACAGTTGCTCTAACGGCTGATAGTGTTGCTCTATGTCGTGAAAAGAGCCTGCAAGCGCCACCAGTTTGGGGCGACGGTTAGCCATACCCTGTAACACATCAGCTATAAAGGGTAGTTCAGCATAACGCTCCAGCCAACGCTCTGGCCACAAATAGGCGTTGAGGTTCTGAAAACCTGTGGGTGTCTGCTGCAAATGGGGCAAAATCTGGCTTTGGGCATCTTGGATAAAATCAGGCAGCGTACAGTCAGGTACCAGTTTATCCCAATGACGGGCGAGAAAATGGTCCCACAGCACATCTAGCGTAATAGGGGCAACCCGACGATAATCAGCACTGAAATAGGTCCGCGCTTCTTTCACCAACGGCAAGGTATCAGTCATCACATCAACGCGACGATGCATCATTATACCCGCTACAACGTCAGGGGTGTATTCACCCTGTGGATTACCACGGACAAAATCTGCCAGCAGATTACCGAGTAAAGAGCTGTCAGCCAGTGTGGCGAGATGGAGATGGGCGAGAAAGTTCATGCCCCGAGTATATACCCTTCTTGCTTGAAGTTGCAGCGGTGTTAGTTTGCACTTACGTACCCGAATCACTGATGTGGGTCAGCTCATCGGGAGCTACTCGTTTGCAGCCTACCTGCAACGCCCACTATTTTGGGTATAGCAAATGACTGCCAATTATCCTTATTTCTTGCAGCCTGCCCCTGAGGGCTCTAGACTAGCGGCCTGTTTTTGTGTACCTGCCCATCATCTCGGTTGGTTCGGGTCTGTCCTAATATGAAGTGGAAAGCCATGCGTGTTGCCGATTTTTCTTTTGAGCTACCGGAATCTCTGATTGCCCATTACCCCCAGTCCCAGCGTAGCGGATGCCGCTTATTGTCACTGGATGGCCCAACGGGAACCTTAACGCACGGCATTTTCACTGATTTGCTGGATAAACTAGAACCCGGTGATCTGCTGGTCTTCAACAATACCCGGGTTATTCCGGCTCGCCTGTTTGGCCGTAAAACCAGTGGCGGTAAGCTTGAAGTGCTGGTTGAACGTGTTTTGGATGACCATCGCGTTCTAGCCCATGTTAAAGCTTCAAAATCACCTAAACCCGGTACAGAGCTGCTATTAGGTGATGACGAAAGTATCCGAGCCACCATGCTGGCAAGGCATGACACACTGTTTGAGCTGCGGTTTGACGATGAGCGGGATGTTTTCACCATCCTGAATGCTGTTGGCCATATGCCTTTGCCTCCTTATATTGATCGCCCTGACGAAGACGCCGATCGCGAGCTATACCAAACGGTATACAGTGAGCGCCCTGGTGCGGTTGCTGCGCCAACCGCTGGGCTGCATTTTGATGAGCCGATGCTGGCAGCATTGCGAGAAAAAGGCATTGAGATGGCCTTCGTGACCTTGCATGTCGGCGCTGGGACGTTCCAACCAGTACGAGTTGACACCATCGAAGAGCATATAATGCACTCCGAATATGCAGAAGTGCCCCAAGAGGTCGTCGATGCTGTTTTGGCGTGTAAAGCCCGTGGCAAGCGCGTGGTCGCTGTCGGCACTACCTCAGTACGTTCATTGGAAAGTGCCGCCAAAGCTACGGAGAACGGCCTGATTGCCCCTTTCTTTGGTGATACCCGTATCTTTATTTATCCAGGCTATGAATATCAGGTTGTGGATGCTCTGGTCACCAATTTCCATTTACCTGAATCAACATTGATAATGCTGGTTTCTGCTTTCGCAGGTTATAAAAATACCATGAATGCTTATCAGCAGGCTGTGGCAGAACAATACCGCTTTTTCAGTTATGGCGATGCAATGTTCATCAGCCGTAATCCACAGGCACCGCAAGAGACGGTTAACCTGTAAATTTTAGGTCACACAAATTGTATATTTTCAAATGTATAGAGTGTGATCAGGCTAAAACAACATCAGACTGTATCTCTGATGCTGGAGGTTATGTTGAAGTACGAATTACAAAAAACTGACGGGCGCGCACGTCGTGGTCGCCTAATATTTGAACGCGGTGTAGTAGAAACCCCGGCATTTATGCCAGTGGGTACCTATGGCACTGTAAAAGGGATGACGCCGGAAGAAGTCAAAGAGACCGGTGCGCAGATCTTGCTGGGTAACACCTTCCATCTCTGGTTGCGTCCGGGTCAGGAAATCATGAAGCTGCATGGCGATTTACATGATTTTATGCAATGGCATGGCCCGATTCTGACCGACTCAGGCGGTTTTCAAGTGTTCAGCCTTGGTGCGATGCGCAAAATCAAAGAAGAAGGGGTGACGTTCCAAAACCCGATCAACGGCGATAAAGTGTTCCTTAGCCCAGAAAAATCGATGGAAATTCAGAACGATCTCGGCTCCGATATCGTAATGATTTTCGACGAGTGTACTCCCTATCCAGCGGACTGGGATTATGCCAAGCGCTCAATGGAGATGTCCTTACGTTGGGCTGCCCGTAGTCGCCAACGCTTTGATGAACTGAACAATAAAAATGCATTGTTCGGTATTATTCAAGGCGGTGTTTACGAAGATTTACGTGATGTGTCCGTAAAAGGGCTGGTAGATATCGGTTTTGATGGTTACGCTGTGGGCGGCTTGGCGGTAGGCGAGCCAAAAGAAGATATGCATCGCATTTTAGAGCATGTTTGCCCACAGATTCCCGCAGATAAACCACGTTACCTGATGGGCGTGGGGAAACCGGAGGATCTGGTGGAAGGTGTGCGTCGTGGTATCGACATGTTTGACTGCGTGATGCCAACCCGTAATGCACGTAATGGCCATCTATTCGTGACTGACGGTGTGGTGAAAATCCGTAACGCCAAGCATAAAAGTGATACTGCAACGCTGGATGAACATTGTGATTGCTACACTTGTCGCAATTATAGCCGCGCCTACTTGCATCATCTTGATCGCTGCAACGAAATACTAGGTGCGCGCCTGAACACGATTCATAACCTACGTTATTACCAGCGCCTAATGGCGGGTTTACGTCAGGCTATTGAAGAAGGTAAATTAGAGAGCTTCGTCGAAGATTTTTATGGTCTGATAGGGAAACCTGTTCCACCATTAAACGTTTGATTTTAAAATTACCATTTTTACATACCCAAAAGATTTCAGGACGCAGGAAGGCAGCAACCAAAAGTAGCTAAAACACCTGCGGTTTGAAAGATGACGGGTATTTTATAGATTGAACAGTTACGATTTAACGTTACTGATTTTATCGCACTGATTTCACACTACTGATATTGATAACAATGAGGGAATTTTAATGAGTCTTTTCATTTCCGATGCTGTCGCATCCGCTGGGGCTCCGGCTCAGAGCAGCCCGTACTCCCTGGTGATTATGCTGGTGGTATTTGGTCTGATTTTTTACTTCATGATCCTGCGTCCACAGCAAAAACGTGCCAAAGAACACAAAAAACTGATGGATTCTATCGGTAAGGGTGATGAAGTTTTAACCACGGGTGGTTTACTTGGTCGTGTTACTAAAGTTGCGGAAACGGGCTACATCGTTATCGCACTGAACGACACCACTGAAGTGATGATCAAACGTGACTTCGTTGCTGCCGTTTTACCGAAAGGTACAATGAAAGCTCTGTAATTTTCGATTTTCCCGAAGGGAATTGCCGTGTTAAACCGTTATCCTTTGTGGAAGTATCTGATGCTGATCGTCGTGATCTTCGTCGGTCTGCTATATGCACTTCCCAACCTTTATGGTGAGGATCCGGCTGTTCAAATCACTGGTGCGCGAGGAATCGCCGCCAGTGAAACAACGCTGGTCCAAGTCCGTGACGTTTTAGAAAAAGACAACATAGCGAGCAAGTCCATTGCACTGGAAAATGGTGCAATCCTGGCTCGCTTTAAAGATCCTGACGTCCAGCTGCGAGCCCGTGAGGCACTTGTTGCTGCGATGGGAGATAAATACGTTATCGCGCTAAATCTGGCACCGGCAACACCTTCCTGGCTTGCCAAGTTGGGTGCTGAGCCGATGAAGCTGGGTCTTGACCTGCGTGGTGGTGTGCACTTCCTGATGGAAGTGGACATGGACACTGCGCTTGGCAAACTGCAAGAGCAAACGATGGATACCTTGCGCACTGATCTGCGTGAGAAAAATATCCCGTATGCGACAGTGCGTAAACTCGATAACTATGGTGTTGAAGTGCGTTTCCGCGACGATAAAACGCGCGATGACGCTATCAGCTACCTCTCTTCCCGCCACCGAGATCTGGTGATTGGTTCTAATGGCAGCAATACTCTAAAAGCTGTGATGACCGATGACCGTCTGCGAGAAGCGCGCGAATATGCGGTTCAGCAAAACATTACGATCCTGCGTAACCGGGTTAACCAACTAGGTGTAGCCGAGCCGTTGGTTCAGCGTCAGGGTTCAGATCGTATTGTGGTTGAGTTACCGGGTATCCAGGACACTGCGCGTGCCAAAGAGATTCTTGGTGCGACAGCAACGCTGGAATTCCGTCTGGTAAACAGCAATGTTGATGCCTCTGTTGCCGCCACTGGCCGCGTGCCGGGCGATTCAGAAGTCAAAAATACCCGTGAAGGCCGCCCGGTTGTCTTGTACAAGCGCGTTATCTTAACCGGTGACCATATTACCGATTCAACCTCCAGTACTGACGAATATAACCAAGCTCAGGTTAATATTTCGCTCGACAGCGCGGGTGGTTCTCTGATGTCTAATTTTACCAAAGACAATATCGGCAAGCCGATGGCGACTTTGTTCGTAGAATATAAAGACAGCGGTAAAAAAGATGCTAATGGCCGGGCGATTCTGGTTAAGCAGGAAGAAGTTATCAACGTTGCGACCATTCAGTCGCGTTTGGGTAACAGCTTCCGCATTACTGGCATTGATAACCCGACTGAAGCTCGTCAGCTTTCTCTGTTATTACGTGCGGGTGCATTGATTGCCCCAATCCAAATCGTGGAAGAGCGGACTATCGGGCCAACTTTGGGTTCACAAAACATTACCCAAGGTCTGGAAGCCTGCTTGTGGGGTCTAGCAGTCTCTATCCTGTTTATGGTGGTTTACTATCGTAAGTTTGGTGTGATTGCCAGTACTGCATTGTTGGCTAACTTGGTGTTAATCGTGGGCGTGATGTCCCTGCTGCCAGGGGCGACATTAACTATGCCGGGTATTGCCGGGATCGTCTTGACGCTAGCAGTAGCAGTTGATGCTAACGTACTGATTAACGAGCGAATAAAAGAAGAGTACAGAAACGGGCGGACGATCCAGCAAGCGATTCATGAAGGGTACAAAGGTGCCTTCTCAAGTATCGTCGATGCGAACGTAACGACGTTGATCACAGCGATTATTCTTTATGCTGTGGGTACCGGTTCGATTAAAGGCTTTGCCATTACAACCGCCATTGGTGTTGTAACGTCAATGTTCACCGCAATAGTCGGTACTCGTGCCATCGTCAACCTGCTTTACGGCGGCAAGCGCATTAACAAGCTGTCTATTTGAGGAGTACGTTGTGGCACAGGATTATACTGTTGAACAACTGAACTATGGCCGTAGAGTCTATGACTTTATGCGCTGGGATAACGTTGCTTTCGGCATCTCGTTGCTGCTGTTGGTCGCATCGATTGCGGTGATGTCCACCAAAGGGTTCAACTGGGGTCTTGATTTCACCGGTGGTACGGTGATTGAAATTAACCTGGAAAAACCTGCCGATCTGGATCAACTGCGCGACACGCTGGAAAAGGCGGGTTTTGAATCGCCAATCTTGCAAAACTTTGGCAGCACTCGTGATGTGATGGTACGTATGCCACCTGCCACCGGGACTGCCGGGCAGGAACTGGGTAACAAAGTCATATCTGTTATCAATGAGTCAGTTGATAAGAATGCATCGGTAAAACGTATCGAGTTCGTTGGGCCAAGTGTGGGCAGTGATTTAGCCCAGGCGGGTGGCATGGCGTTACTGGTAGCGTTGCTGTGTATTCTGGTTTATGTCGGTTTCCGTTTTGAATGGCGTCTGGCGTTGGGGGCGGTTATCGCTCTGGCCCATGACGTGGTCATTACCATGGGGATCTTGTCGTTGTTCCATATTGAGATTGACTTAACCATCATCGCTTCATTGATGTCGGTTATCGGTTACTCACTTAACGACAGTATTGTGGTATCAGACCGTATTCGTGAGAACTTCCGCAAGATTCGCCGCGGTACACCTTACGAAATCATGAACGTGTCTCTGACCCAGACTTTAAGCCGTACTATCATGACATCTGCAACCACGCTGATGGTGGTATTGATGCTGTTTATCTTCGGTGGTGCGATGCTGCAAGGCTTCTCACTGACGATGCTGATCGGTGTTTCCATCGGTACAGTTTCATCCATCTACGTAGCGTCCGCGCTGGCGTTGAAACTGGGTATGAAACGCGAGCATATGTTGCAGCAGAAAGTTGAGAAAGAGGGCGCAGACCAGCCTTCAATTCTGCCTTGATGTTATTGGCTTAATAGCGTTAGTTGCAGTATTAGCCCTGAAATATCATCTTAATTGGTGGTATTTCAGGGCTTTTTTATTCGTGTGCTTATGATGTTTTTTTGTTGCTAATTATTAATTTGCATATTATTTTTTAAATAAATAATGTTAATAATATTATTTGTAGGTCTGAAATATCCCCTCCCTAAAATTACTTTCCTCAAATTAGTGCGTTAGTTTGATAGCAATCTTATTTTTATAACGGTATTTCTATATACCTGTCTATCTTGGACAGGTACTAACTTGATTATTTTAGTGGAGTGATATTATGCCGACAACAACTAATGTTATAGGTGCTTCAGATCCAAACACTGGATTGCAAAATATTTCCTCACAAACACTATTAGAAAATGAACCTAATAATAGATTTTCTATGATTAAAGGTGAAGTTCTTAAGGTGCTTGATCTTGTAGTTCGTGATTGTTCAATAACAAAAAAGAGTAAAAAATTCCCTGATTTTTACCAAAAATTAAAGGAAAGTAACAGCGAATATGAAGTGATAAATAGTATTAATTCTTATTTTAAGAACGCTGCTAGTAGTGATAAATGTCGTTTAGTAATTAAAACAATACGAGAATCAATGGAGAAAAAAGATTCTTTCCTAGCAGGTGGTTACTGTTTTTATAAGTCCACTGGTAATGGGCTTTCAGGTAAGCATTATAAATTAACACCACTTGAAAATAATGAAAACACCTCCCGACTTGTTGCAGAAAATACCCCTCAATATTTTGGCGAGAGTAAACTTCAATATCCTGTAGGAGCTACAGATAAAAATTCTGAGAGAGATGAAGATATAGGTCAATCTCTACATGTAAATGTATCTTCAGTTTCTAAAGAAAATGTATCTCAATGTTCTGTGGAAGATACAGGTCACATTTCTGAGGGAGGTGAAGAAATAAGTCAATCTCCACATGTAAATGTATCTTCAGTTTCTAAAGAAAATGTATCTCAATGTTCTGTAGAAGATACAGGTCAAATTTCTGAGGGAGATGAAGATATAGGTCAATCTTCTCATGTAAATGTATCTCCAATTTCTGAAGAAAATATATCTCAGGAAACCAATTTGCGTAGCTTAGCTGAGTTAAAACGTGATTGTGAAAACCATTCCAATGAAATTGATTTATTGAAAGCTGATAATGATATTTTTACTGCATTACTTGAAATATATAATGGTTTTCCAGCTATAACAAATAGAATAAAATTGGGGTCTCAGGAGTTAGAAAAACCCAACGATGATGGCTACGATTCTTGGGTGGCTTATGAAAATAGACTGTTGAAAGATCATTATTTTTTAGTTAGTAAAAAAGAGGAATATAATAAGATTGTCATTAATAATTCTTCTAAGAGTATAAATGAAATAGTTACAGATGATGACCATGAAACGAATGTAATATCTACACAACACTCTATATCTGTAAGTAGTGACATTATTAGTCAGGCCATAAAAACTATTGATACGAAAAAAACTATTGGAGAGCGATTTTTTAGTTTTTTAGCTAATGTTTTTCATCATAGTGCATATATAAGGAGAGAGAGTGAAAAGGTAGCTGTTATTGAAAAATTAAAAAAGTTAGACGGTCTGGTCAGTGGATTAAGTGTTGAAGATAAAGAACAGATGGCTAGCATTAAGTACGTTAATAACGCAGTGTATTTCTTGCTTTCTAATAAGATACCGGCTAAATATTCCTTTGATCCCCTCGGTATGTTATCTCCGGACCGTACAGCATGGCTGAAATTCCTTAATTTGACTGGAACGCATCAACCCAGACAAGTTGAACCTAATTTAACCCCTGACTCGTCTACAGCATCGTGACACGTTTCTGACTTCATTTTGGAAAATGTGATTATACTCTGGCCTTTAAACTGGCTATTTCTGAGCAAGTGAAAAAGGCCAACTAACCTACAGACCCTGTACCAATAGGGTGTCCAAGGGCGCTCAACCCCTCTAAAATGGCTGCATAAGCATGGACTTCTTGAGTGGATCCCCTCTGAGTGCACTCTTTCTCTGAAGCCTATTGATGAATCATTCTCCCAAGCCTCTAACGCCTGAGCAAAGAATTAAAGAGCCTGAAGATCAACTCAAGTTGAGCCAGCCAGAAAGCTGATTTTTTTAAGCCGTCACCAATGTCCTGAAAAATGACAATGGAGTCACGCTGGTTAAAAAGCGCCCCGGTAAATCTTGGCACAAGCTTAGCCCCAACACCTGTCTAGTCACGCACACCTGTCAATTTCTCTGCCACAGTCGGCAGGCCTACATCTGATGAGGCATATCAGGCGTTTAAGGATGAAAAGTGTCAACGCTTAATAGGGCTAATTGCATTTATGATGACTTATTCATTACTAATAACTTATTCATTACTAATAATAAAGGTGGGTAAATTAACTTATTCCCGCAGTGAATTTTTAACTTGTCATTTATTATAAAACCTAATGATAAGAATGATTTTATTTGCTTAAAACTGATCTTTTCTAAAAGATAATAAATTAGTTTGATAGCTGCCTCACTTTTAACTAGATACTTTGATGTCTCTGGCTATTTTAGATAGTCGTTCATTTAATATTGACAGTGGAGTAATTCTATGCCTGTAAATATAAAAGGAATGTCTTACCATTTAACTAATTATCTTTCCACTTCCACCAGTATAACAAGGCAAGGAGAATGTGATAAATCAAGTAATATAAATGATGATGCATTAATAAAAATACAAGATGAGGAGTTTGGTAAAAGATTAAGTGCAATTAAGCGTGAGGTTAAGGATGTGTTTAATAAATTAGAAGAAGCTAATAAAGTAAAATCTAAAAGTAAATTTCATACGTTTAGAATCATTATAGAGCAAAGTAATGGTGAAATTAACCTTATTGATAACATGAATTTTTATCTAGAAAATAATGTTAATAGTACAAAGTATAAATCATTTGTTGATATTTTGAAATTGTTAATGTCCGATAGTGAGTCTATTATAGGTGGGTTTTACTCTTTACAGGAAAAAAAAATCAATGAGGGAATATGTTATGAGTTGGTTCCTTATGAAAAACAGAATATTGCCATACCACCTACTGATCCTTCATTTTCAAGTATAAGAAGTGTCCACCCCCCCCGTAATACTCATGAATATAAAAATCAAGAGGTCATTAAATATAATGAGGATATTAACTTGTTAAGAGATGACATTTATAGTCTTTATTATAATGAATGTAAATTAATATTTGAATATTATTTAAATGATAAATTATTATCAATGCTAAATAATTCTCCATGTATGGGTATTGAAGAGCTAAGAATGAAAATGCATGGAGCAAAAAGTGAATATAATAAAATAAAAGAATGCGATAGCTACGATAAGCTGAAAGAACATAAGAGTTTATCTGAAAGACGTAATAATAAATTGGGATCTTATGTGCTTATGAATGAACAAGTTCTTATAACCTCCATTCTGAAAGTAGAATTGGAATTAAATATTAAGGTTGAAAATAGCACAGTGGATATGGAGAGTGTACCGAGAGGGATGGAAACTATTGTTCAACTTATAGAATTTAATGATAAGAAAAAAAATATACTAGTTCGTATTTTAAGTGCACTTGCTTCTCATATATTTCCTTTAACACATAGCAAGAGAGAAAAAGAAAAAGAAGCGTATATTGTAGAATTAAAAGAGTTAGCGTATATGATAATGGGATTAAATGATGGAAATAGAGATATCCTGACTAAAAGAGAGTTATTTAATAAAGCAGTATATTGTTCGTTGTTAAAAAATATTCCGGCCAAATATTCCTTTGATCCCCTAGGTATTTTATCACCGGATCGCACTGCATGGCTTAAGCTCCTTAATTTAAATGGGGGGGGGCCAGCCAAATAAACTGTGCCTAATTTATTACTTGAAGCACTCAATAGCCTATAAACACGCTGATCCACTCTTTGTTGTCACAGCAGTTCGCGGTAAACTGTCGCTAAGTTTAGGCTCACTCATCAGGAAGCGCCATGCATTGCCCGTTTTGTGCCGCTGTGGATACTAAAGTCATTGACTCCCGTCTGGTGAGCGATGGTTCGCAAGTGCGCCGTCGCCGCCAGTGTCTAGATTGTAATGAACGCTTTACCACCTTTGAAGTGGCTGAGTTGGTTTTGCCGCGCGTGATTAAAAGTGATGATGTACGTGAACCTTTCAATGAAGATAAATTGCGACGTGGCATGCTGAAAGCATTAGAAAAGCGGCCCGTCAGCTCTGATGACGTTGAAACCGCAATAAGTCATATCAAATCCCAGTTACGTGCCACTGGCGAACGTGAAGTCCCCACCAAGATGGTCGGTAACCTGGTGATGGAGGCGCTAAAACGCTTGGATAAAGTGGCTTATATCCGCTTTGCTTCGGTATATCGCAGTTTTGAAGATATTCGCGAGTTCGGCGAAGAAATTGCCCGTCTGCAGGATTAATCAGTGGGTTGCCCGCATCTTTCATTGCAGCGTAATCTTTGTAACGTAAAGCCGCTTGCATCAAAAATAAGGAAAGCCATGCAGCCCGATGAGTTCTATATGGCACGCGCCTTCGAATTGGCGCGATTAGGGCGCTTTACCACGCCACCAAATCCTAATGTTGGTTGCGTGCTGGTTCGTGATGGTGAGATCGTCGGTGAGGGCTATCACTTGCGAGCCGGCGAGCCACATGCTGAAGTGCATGCTTTGCGTATGGCTGGTGAGAAAGCGCGTGGTGCCACGGCCTATGTCACCCTTGAGCCATGTAGTCACCACGGGCGGACACCGCCCTGTGCCGATGCATTGGTTGCCGCTGGCGTCGTTCGGGTTGTCGCTGCCATGCAGGACCCCAATCCGCAAGTTGCTGGGCGTGGGTTATATAAATTGAAGCAAGCCGGTATCGCCGTCGATCATGGTTTGATGCTGGCGGAGGCCGAGGCGGTTAATCTTGGTTTCCTCAAACGTATGCGCACTGGCTTTCCCTACCTGCAACTGAAAATGGCTGCATCCTTGGATGGGCGAACGGCAATGGCATCGGGTGAAAGCCAGTGGATTACCTCACCACAGGCACGGCAGGATGTGCAGCGTTTTCGGGCTGAAAGTGCGGCAATTCTAAGTACCAGCGCCACAGTATTGGCGGATGATCCTTTGCTCACTGTACGCTGGAATGATCTGGATACTGAAACCCAAGCTTTGTATCCTCAAGCGACGCTGCGCCAGCCGACACGAATTATACTCGATAGCCATAACCGTGTGACACCGCAGCATAAAGTGATACAGCAAGATGGCCCATGCTGGCTGGCTCGCGTTAATGCTGATGAGCAGCATTGGCCCGCGAATGTCGAGCAATTGTTGCTACCGCGCCATGGCAATGGTGTGGACCTAGTGTTGCTGATGATGCAACTGGGCAAGCGGCAGATTAACTCAGTTTGGGTCGAGGCGGGGCCACAACTGGCGGGGGCACTGTTACAGGCAGGCGTGGTTGATGAGCTCATTTTGTATATTGCCCCAAAACTGCTGGGCAGTGAGGCCCGTGGGCTATGCGAACTGGCGGGATTAACCCGTTTATCGCAAACCCCTGAGTTCGTGTTCAGTGATGTGCGGCAGGTGGGGCCAGATCTCCGCTTGCGCTTGAAACCGAAGTATTAATTGAATAATCCGGTAGAGATTCCCTCTGCCTAATCAGAGTCTTGTCCGCGTTTTACAAATGCGCAGGGGCGGGGCGTGAAAGAATATGATAGAATCCGCCCCCCTGCGGGGTATGAACCCATATTGAGGAAAGCTATGAACGTTATCGAAGGTGTTGTTGCTACTCCTAATGCCCGCGTGGCGATTGCGATTGCGCGTTTTAATAATTTTATCAACAACAGCTTGCTGGAAGGTGCAATTGATGCCCTGAAGCGCGTTGGTCAGGTATCCGATGACAACATTACTGTTGTTTGGGTGCCAGGGGCTTATGAGCTGCCGTTGGTCGCGAATGTATTAGCAAAAACAAATCGTTACGATGCGGTAATTGGACTGGGTACCGTGATCCGCGGGGGTACTGCGCACTTTGAGTATGTTGCTGGTGAAGCAAGTTCTGGTTTAGCCAATGTAGCCATGAACAGTGATATCCCAGTAGCTTTCGGTGTGCTGACCACAGAAAGTATTGAGCAGGCAATTGAGCGTGCCGGTACTAAAGCAGGTAATAAAGGTGCAGAAGCTGCCCTGACCGCGCTTGAAATGATTAATGTAATCAAAGCTATTAAAGGCTGAATTTAGTTAAGTTAAGGGGAATTCCGTGAAACCTGCTGCTCGTCGCCGCGCTCGTGAGTGCGCTGTTCAAGCGCTTTACTCTTGGCAGTTGTCTAAAAACGACATCGCTGATGTTGAATTACAGTTCCTGTCGGAGCAGGATGTCAAAGATGTCGACATCTCCTATTTTCGCGAATTGCTGTCTGGGGTCGCTGTTCACGCCGCATCTCTGGATGCGCTAATGGCACCATTCCTTTCCCGCCAGCTCGAAGAATTAGGTCAGGTTGAAAGAGCGGTTCTGCGTATTGCGCTGTTTGAACTGAGCAAACGTGACGATGTCCCTTATAAAGTGGCAATCAATGAAGCGATCGAACTAGCCAAAACTTTCGGCGCGGAAGATAGCCATAAGTTCGTCAATGGAGTGCTGGATAAGGTTGCTCCGACAGTACGTAAGAAAAAATAATCTCATTATCATTACACCTACCCAACGTCATTGGTGTTGCAGCGGCCTTGCAGAGGCGCGTGGATGGCCGAGTAATAAGAGCGGTAGCATCACTGCAATTTCAAGGGCGGAGGGTATGATTAAGGCCGGCTACCGGCCTTAATCATATATCGGTTAACATTTCTGGAATTGTATTATGGCATGTGGCGAATTTGACCTCATTGCCCGCTACTTTGACCGGTTTAGAAGCAATCGCCGGGATGTAGAGCTGGGTATTGGAGACGACTGCGCACTTCTTACAGTGGCAGAGAAACAGCTGTTAGCCATCAGTACGGATACACTGGTGTCTGGCGTTCACTTCCTTGCGGATATCGATCCCGCCGATCTGGGTTACAAATCTTTAGCGGTAAACCTGAGCGATTTAGCTGCAATGGGTGCCGATCCTGCCTGGTTATCCCTTGCTTTGACCCTACCCAATGTCAATGAAGATTGGTTGCAATCATTCAGTGACAGCTTATTTGATCAGCTTAATTATTACGGCATGCAGTTGATTGGTGGTGATACTACCCGTGGGCCACTGAGTCTAACGCTGACTATCCAAGGTTTGATACCGGAAGGGCGGGCATTGACCCGAGCCGGTGCGCGGATTGGTGATTGGATTTATGTCACCGGTACTCTGGGTGACAGTGCTGCGGGTCTGGCTATCTTACAAAATGAGCTGCGTGTTGATGATGAAGCTGATCGGGCGGCGTTAATTCACCGCCATTTGCGGCCACAACCTCGCGTATTACAAGGACAGGCGCTGCGCTCACTCGCCAGTTCTGCTATCGATATTTCCGATGGGCTAATTTCTGATCTGCAACATGTCCTGAAAGCCAGTCACTGCGGGGCGCGCATAGAATTAGATCATTTGCCGTATTCTGATGCACTGAAAAATCAAGTTGATGCCGAACAGGCGTTGCGCTGGGCATTGAGTGGTGGCGAGGATTACGAGTTATGCTTCACTGTGCCAGAGATAAACCGCGGTGCATTAGATGTTGCACTCAGTCATACAGGCGCAGGCTATACTTGCATTGGTCAGATCGGGCCACAAGCGGAAGGGGTTAAATTCTTCCGCGAAGGAAAAGTGGTTGATCTGGATTTTCGTGGTTTTGATCACTTCGCAACGGGTAAATCCCATGGATGAAGCCAAAGGCCGTTTGCGGTTATCTAATCCCTGGCACTTATTGGCAACCGGTTTTGGTAGTGGGTTGTCTCCGTGGGCACCGGGCACCATGGGATCTATCGCGGCTATCCCCTTTTGGCTGTTATTGATTCAGCTACCTTGGCAGCTTTACTCCTTGGTGGTGATGTTCAGCATCTGCATTGGCGTTTATATCTGCCATCGCACCGCGAAAGACATGAAAGTTCATGACCACGGCAGCATTGTCTGGGATGAGTTTGTCGGGATGTGGATCACCTTGATGGCGTTGCCAGTGAATGACTGGCAATGGATTGCTGCCGGTTTTGTCGCCTTCCGCATTTTTGATATTTGGAAGCCTTGGCCGATTCGCTGGTTTGATCGTAATGTACACGGCGGGATGGGGATAATGATCGATGACATTATTGCTGGGGTGATTGCCGCCGCGATTATCTTTGTTATCGGGCATTATTGGCCAATAGATTTGTTTTATTGAACAGCTATTTAAGGCATAACCGAGTGGTTATGCCTTAACGATGCTATTAGACCAGCCAAGCTTCAATTTGGCGCTGTATACCTACGGCGTCTAAACCAAATTCAGCCCGCATCTCATCTTGCTCACCTTGCGGAACGAAATGATCGGGTAAGCCGATATTCAGCACTGGCACTAACTGCCGTTTTGCCATCAATAGCTCATTGACCCCACTGCCTGCACCGCCCATGATGGCGTTCTCTTCCACTGTGACCAAGAACTCATGGCTGGCGGCCATCTCCTGAACCAACTCCTCATCCAATGGCTTCACGAAACGCATGTCCACCAGTGTGGCATTCAGGTTATCGGCCACTTGTTGCGCCTGCGCCAGCAAAGTGCCGAAGCACAAGATGGCAACCTTTTCACCTTCGCGACGCACGATCCCTTTACCTATAGGCATGATCTCTAATGGCTCGAGCACTGCACCGGTACCATTACCCCGTGGGTAGCGTACAGCCGCAGGCCCATTGTGGTGATAGCCGGTGTGCAGCATTTGACGGCACTCGTTCTCATCACTTGGAGTCATGATGACCATGTTTGGAATGCAACGCATGAATGAGAGATCAAACGCGCCCTGATGGGTTTGACCATCTGCACCCACCAAACCGCCGCGGTCAATCGCAAACAGAACCGGTAGATTCTGGATGGCAACATCATGAATCAATTGATCATATGCCCGTTGCAGGAAGGTCGAGTAGATAGCCACGATCGGCTTATAGCCACCAATCGCCAGGCCAGCAGCAAAGGTCACGGCGTGTTGCTCAGCTATCGCCACATCAAAATATTGCTGCGGATATTCGCGGGAGAAACGCACCATCCCTGAGCCCTCGCGCATTGCCGGGGTCACTGCCATCAACTGGCTGTCTTTGGCGGCTGTTTCACATAACCATTCACCAAAGATTTTGGAGTAAGTAGGCAGTACGCCCTGACTCTTTGGTAAGGTGCCCGAGGCGGGGTCAAATTTGGGTACCGCATGCCAGCCGATAGGATCTTTCTCCGCCGGTGCGTAGCCTTTGCCTTTTTTGGTCATAATATGAAGAAGCTGCGGACCTTTCAAATCACGCATATTTTTTAGCGTCTGCGTCAGTGCCTGCACATCGTGGCCATCGACCGGACCAATATAATTAAACCCTAACTCTTCAAATAATGTACTCGGGACCACCATGCCTTTCAGGTGTTCTTCGGTGCGTTTCAGCAGATCTTTAATCGGCGGCAAACCGGAAAGCGCCTTTTTACCGCCTTCACGTAGGCTGGCGTACAGTTTCCCAGATAATAGCTGAGCTAAATGGTTGTTCAGGCCACCCACATTTTCTGAGATAGACATTTCGTTATCATTAAGGATAACCAGCATGTCTGAGTGAATATCTCCAGCATGGTTCATGGCTTCGAAAGCCATGCCAGCAGTAATCGCCCCATCACCAATGACACACACGGTGCGACGCCCTTTACCTTCACGTTCAGCAGCGACAGCCATGCCCAGACCCGCACTGATTGAAGTGGAGGAGTGGCCGACAGAAAGCACATCATATTCACTCTCACCGCGCCAAGGGAACGGATGCAAGCCATCTTTCTGGCGAATAGTGCCAATCTGTTCACGGCGGCCGGTCAATATTTTATGCGGATAAGCCTGATGGCCGACGTCCCACACCAGATGATCAAAAGGTGTGTTGTAGACGTAATGTAACGCGACAGTGAGCTCAACCACACCTAGCCCAGAAGCAAAATGCCCACTGGAACGACTGACAGACGCGAGCAAATACTGCCGTAGTTCATCACATAACTTCGGCAGACTATCTTTTGGCAACATGCGCAGTTCTTCAGGATTCTCCGCAAGTGCCAATGTCGGGTATTTGGCTATATCAAGGCTCATTCGATGCTCATATCAAAAGTGGTTATATACCCTTGGAGCTTGAAGTTACAGGGGCATTTGCATGCTATTTACCTGCAACTCTAAGTGCTTCGGGCATATCAGACGTTTATTAACGACCAATATAATTCTAGTTATCGCGCTCAATAATAAAGCAGGCTAATGCTTGCAAGGGCGCTATGTTATAGGATTGTGCTGAAAGGGCATTCAGGGCGCTGAGCGCTTCCTGATACAGATCCATGGCTTTCGCTTTAGCGCAATCTAGCCCCATAAGTGCGGGATAGGTGCTTTTCCCAAGTTGCTGATCTGATCCCTGACGTTTACCAATTGTAGCTGTATCACCAATAACGTCTAAAATATCGTCCTGCACTTGGAAGGCCAGGCCGATCGCCTCGGCGTAACGGTCAAGTAACGGCAATGCAGCGCGTCCACTCGCACCGGCTGCCAATGCGCCAAGGCGCACTGCCGCGCGGATCAAAGCACCGGTTTTATGGCGATGAATCTGTTCAAGATCAGCCAGTGAGATCTGACGGGCTTCGGCTTCCAGATCCAGCGCCTGACCACCACACATTCCTGCAACACCGCTGGCATGGGCTAATTCAGCCACCATCGCGAGGCGATCTTTATCTGCCACATTGGGCATATCCGCTTCGGCCAAAATGGAGAAGGCCAGTGTTTGCAGCGCATCACCCGCCAGAATAGCGTTGGCCTCACCAAATTTAACGTGGCAAGTGGGCTGTCCACGGCGTAAATCATCGTTATCCATCGCCGGTAAATCATCGTGAATCAATGAATAAGCGTGGATACATTCAATTGCCGCCGCAGGGGCGTCTAAAGTGGTCAGCGACAGGCCAAACATTTGCCCCGTGGCATACACCAAATATGGACGCAGCCGCTTGCCGCCTAACACGGCCCCATAACGCATGGCCTCGACCAAATCGCTATCACCAAAGGGCAGAGGGGCGATAAAGTCCAGTAGCGCCTGATTGACTCGCTGCTGGTGCGAAGCAAGTTGCTGGCTAAAATCAGTGGATGAGTGGGCGTTAGACATAAGACTTACTCAGCATCTGGCGTGAAAGGGGCTAATGGCGCATCAACGTCGTCGCTCAGCAGAACCTGTACGCGCTGTTCGGCTTGTAACAAGGTCTGCTGCCCAAGACGCGCCAACTGTACGCCACGTTCGAACTCATTTAGCGCCTCTTCCAGTGGGAGTTCACCGGACTCCAGACGAGTCACAATCTGTTCCAGTTCGCTGAGCGATGTTTCAAAACTGGCTGCTTTGGTTTCTGGTGATGCGGCTTTTTTCGGCATAGTTTTATTCGACTCACTATTTTTATGAAACGTAACCTTAATGGCCCGTCACGTTTTTCTGCTTGCTGAGAACAACTTTCAGGCGAAAACTTATTATCGGCTATTCTAGCGGATAATGCGGGGGAAATCGTGACGTTTAAGTCTGGTTTTAGTACGCAGCAGGGCATCATATAGTGATATACTCCACGGCTTGCATTTTTTGCTGACGTCTATTGACTGTTGCTACCTATAGCAACGCCATCACCCCATAACCAGACAACTAAAAACCGCCATGAAGTTTATCATTAAATTATTCCCAGAAATCACCATTAAGAGTCAATCGGTGCGATTGCGCTTTATCAAAATTCTCACCACCAATATCCGCAACGTACTGAAAAACCTTGAGGATGACAGCCTCGCGGTTGTTCGTCATTGGGATCATATTGAAATCCGCACCAAAGATGACAATCTTGGCCCACAGATTTGTGATGCGCTGACTCGCGTACCGGGGATTCACCATATCCTTGAAGTAGAAGATCGCAGCTACACCGATATGCACAACATTTTCGAGCAAACGCTGGAAGCTTATCGCGAGACGCTGGTCGGAAAAACGTTCTGTGTGCGGGTAAAACGCCGTGGTAAGCATGAATTTACGTCTGGTGATGTTGAGCGATATGTTGGTGGCGGTCTAAATCAACATATTGAAAGTGCTAAGGTCAAACTGACTAATCCGCAGGTCACGGTGCATCTGGAAGTTGCTCAGGACAAACTGACGCTGATCAAGGCGCGTCACGAAGGTCTGGGCGGTTTCCCGATTGGTACGCAGGAAGATGTTTTATCTCTGATTTCAGGCGGTTTTGACTCGGGTGTCTCCAGCTACATGCTGATGCGCCGTGGCTGCCGCGTGCACTACTGCTTCTTCAATCTCGGCGGCTCAGCCCATGAAATTGGGGTTAAACAAGTCGCACATTACCTGTGGAACCGTTTCGGTAGCTCCCACCGGGTGCGTTTTGTCGCGATTGATTTCGAACCTGTCGTGGGCGAAATTCTCGAAAAAGTCGAAGACGGTCAGATGGGCGTGGTACTGAAACGCATGATGGTGCGAGCGGCGTCGCAGGTTGCAGAACGTTATGGCGTTCAGGCACTGGTTACCGGTGAGGCGCTGGGGCAGGTTTCCAGCCAAACACTGACCAACTTGCGCTTAATTGATAATGCCTCGGATACCCTGATTCTACGTCCGCTTATCTCCCATGATAAAGAGCACATCATTAATCTGGCGCGGAAGATCGGTACTGAAGATTTTGCTAAAACCATGCCGGAATATTGCGGCGTGATCTCAAAAAGCCCGACGGTGAAAGCAGTTAAGGCGAAGATTGAGGAAGAGGAGTCTCACTTTGATTTCTCCATCTTGGATCGCGTAGTCAGCGAAGCTAAAAACGTCGATATCCGTGAAATCGCAGAGCAAAGCCGTGAGCAACTGGTAGAAGTTGAAACTGTGGCTGAACTGGCTGATAGCGATGTGTTGCTGGATATCCGTGCGCCGGATGAGCAAGAAGAAAAGCCACTGAAGTTGGATCAGGTGACGGTAAAATCTGTGCCATTCTATAAGCTAAGCTCGCAGTTCGCCGATCTGGATCAGAGCAAGACTTACCTGCTGTATTGTGATCGTGGAGTGATGAGCCGTCTGCAAGCGCTTTATCTGCGTGAGCAGGGCTACACTAATGTGAAAGTGTATCGGCCTTAGATTATTGTTATAGGTTAACGGCTACTGCGCTTTGCCATTCTGGGTTTGCGCAGTGCTCGTCGCCGTTACCTACTGCGTATTACAAATGGTTATGCCATGGGTATGGTCAATCTTTTACTCTCCCACCCATCTAATGCTATTCCCGATAATTATAAATTCCCGGCGGCAGTACCAGCTGCCAGGCAATCTCTTCGGCTTTTTCTCGTCCGAGTAGCAGGAAAACAATTTTCAATGCGAAATCGATGGAGGTTCCTGGTCCTTGGCTGGTGACTAAATTCACCCGTCGATCATAGACCACGCGCTGATCCATCCATTTGGTGGCATCGATTTTATCTTTCAGCGCGGGAAAGCCCGTCATATTGCCGATCGGGAACAAATTATGATGCTCAAGCACCAATGCGGGGGCGGCGCAAATGGCCGCAACCAGACGGCCCTCGTTATGGGTTTGGCGCACGGTGGCGACCAATAGCGGGCTATCGCGGAAGCACTCCGCACCTTTGATACCACCGGGAAGGACAACCACATCAAACTTCTGATCGGCCACATCCACTAAACGTGTATCAGCCAGTAACCGCACGCCGCGCGAACAGACAATCTCTAATGCGCCATCGCTGGCAACACTTGCTGTTGTGACCTCAATACCAGCGCGTACCAGAACATCAATGGTGGTAACTGCTTCGGTCTCTTCGCTACCAGGAGCCAGGCAAACCAGCGCCGATACGCTCATACTCATTTTCCTTACGTTTAATTAAGTCATACAGCCGGGTATTTTCAGGCAGTGTCATGCCGTGACTGCGCGCGCGGCGCAGTAAATAGCCGGTAATGTAATCTATCTCGGTATGCCGCTGACAGCGTAAATCCTGCAATAGCGAAGAGATGTTATCTGCTGTACTTTGGATGACATTGTTAACATAACTGAGCAGGTTATCTGTTGAGGTATGATAGCCCTCCATCTCCATCACGCTAGCAACCTCGGCGCACAAACTTTTGATCAACTCTGGATAGCGCTGTAAATCACCATTGCGGCAGTTATACAGGCCAGTCAGCGGGTTAATCACGCAATTTACCGCCAGTTTTTGCCAACAGGCGGATGAAATATCGTTATGCCAGGCAACATCGGGCAGTGCCTGATGTAGAATATCGGCTAGATGACTGATGTCCATCACAACTGGCGACATCGGGCCAATATGGGTAATGCCACTGGCGACATGGACAATCGTGTTACCGTCACGACGCGCAGCATGGGTGGTCACACCGTGCAGAAAAATATGCTCATCCCGAGGGAGTTCTTCCTGGGTTCCCATACCGTTATGTAACAGTAAAATCTGACATTCAGGGTTAAGCTTAGGTAGCAATGCGGTCACTGCACTGGAGACCTGCCACGCCTTTAAGCAGACCAGCAGTAATTCACTTTTCGATAAATGCTCTGGATCGTTAGTTGGGAGATTTTGATTGAATGCCTCGCCATTTAACGTGATGACATTGACCGAACAAAAGGGCTGTGGCACACGAAGCCAGCCTTGTACATCATGGCCTTGCTGATATAGCGCAGATAGCCATAATTGCCCTAACGCTCCGCAACCAAGCACAGTGATTTTCATTGAGACCTCCTTGGTATGAGCGGAAAACTCACTTCTTCTTTTTATGTCTTATGCTTTGATTATAGACTTTTTAGCCATTAAACGCAGGGTTGGCGATAACTGAGGATTAGTTGAGCCATTGTCAGCGGCTTGGCTTTGTCTGTGGGGATAAAGCGGTTATTATGCTCACCATTCATCTTATCAGGAGGAGGGAATATGCCATCTTTCGACATTGTATCTGAAATCGATATGCAGGAAGTGCGTAACGCCGTTGAAAACGCCACCCGTGATCTGGCAAACCGTTGGGATTTCCGTAATGTCCCAGCGAGTTTTGAGTTAAATGAGAAGAACGAAAGCATCAAAGTGGTCAGTGAGTCTGACTTTCAGGTTGAGCAGTTGCTGGATATTTTACGCGCTCAACTGACCAAGCGTGGTATTGAAGGTGCGGCACTGGAGATCCCTGAAGAGATGGATCGCAGTGGTAAAACCTACAGTGTAGAAGCTAAGCTGAAGCAAGGGATTGAAAGCGTGCAGGCCAAGAAGCTGGTTAAGCTGATTAAAGACAGCAAGCTGAAAGTTCAGGCGCAGATTCAAGGTGAGCAAGTTCGGGTCACAGGCAAAGCGCGTGATGATTTACAGGGCGTGATGGCTTTGATTCGCGGCGCTGATCTGGGTCAGCCATTCCAGTTTAATAACTTCCGCGACTGATATTTAGCCAGATTTATCATTATCCGAATCAGGTACAAAAATTTTGTACCTGATTTAGGTTTATATCGCGTTGACTAACTGCTCAAGCTGACTGCGATTGGTTTTTTTGGTATCCACTTTGACGTATGCGCTGCGTTCTGCAGTCACGACTACCGCTTCAGTTACGCCGGGCTGAGCTTTGATCCGCTCTTCCAATGCCGAGTCTTTTACCGCCAACTCTGACAATGTGATCCGCAGGCTACTGACATAAGGCGGCTCCTGCATGGTTGCACTGACCGCAAACCAGATCAGTGCAATCGCTGCACCAGCAGCAAACACCATACTTGCCCCTTCCATACCAAATATCAATCCACCCAAACTACCGCCAATAGCGACGCCAATAAATTGGCTGGTGGAGTAAATTCCCATCGCCGTCCCTTTATAACCCGCAGGAGACTCTTTGCTGATTAATGACGGCAATATGGCTTCCATCACATTGAAAGCAATGAAAAATAACTGCACGCCAGCAATGATTACCCACAATTGTTGCCCAGCCGACCACAGCACCACTTCTGCGGCAAACAGCACTGCCACACAGCCCATAAAGACCTGCTTCATCCGGCGTTTGACTTCAGCATAAATAATGAACGGAACCACTGCGGCGAATGAAACCAGCATGGTAACCAGATAGACAATCCAGTGCTGAGCTGGGGCTAATCCGGCGCTAGCCATAATCTGTGGTAAGGCCACAAAGCTAGACATCAATAAAATATGCAGACACATGATGCCAAAATTAAGTTTCAGCAGCCGACTGTTGTTGAGCACTTTGCTCACGCTGCCTTTTACGATGCTGGATTCACGGTTAAGTACATGGCTATCGGCGTCCGGTACTACGGCTAACGTAATGACAATGCCTAACAGTGCCAGTATGGCAATTGCCCAGAATAGGGCTTGCAGGCCAAAGGCGTGGGTGACGATGGGGCCGAGCACCATTGCGATAGCAAAGGTGACACCAAAACTGACGCCGATAAATGCCATGGCTTTTGTACGGTTTTGCTCACGGGTCAGATCTGACAGCAGCGCCATCACCGCCGCAGCGATTGCGCCGGAACCCTGTAATGCTCGACCCAGAATAATGCCCCAAATAGAATCACTTAGTGCGGCAATGACACTGCCGAGAGCAAATATCAGCAGGCCACCGACAATGAGGGGTTTACGACCAATGCGATCGGAAACCAGGCCAAACGGGATCTGGAAAATGGCTTGAGCCAAGCCGTAAATGCCAATCGCAATGCCAATTAGCGCTTCGCTAGCACCAGAAAGTGCCATGCCATAGGTGGTGAGAACCGGCAAAACCATAAACATGCCCAGCATGCGCAGTGAAAATACTGTCCCCAGCCCCCAAGTAGCCCGAAGCTCTAGCGGAGTCATTTTATTATCGTTCATTACCACCTCAAAAAAACATTCTGCGCCATTGTAATGATGTTAGGGCCAGTGGGAAATCTATTGATGTTTAGAATGTATTACAGGCGATATTTTAGGCAAAACTCGAGGCTGAATAACCCGAATAAGAGCAATCGGTGAATTAAAGGAATCTAACTGTTATAGGTGCCAGTGAAATCCGAAAGAGACGAAAAGAGAAATGGAGGGAAGTAGGGGAGGGCAAAAAAAGTGACTGGCAGGTATTTTCCCGCCAGCCACTCTCTATATCAACATCAGCTTGATATTAGCCGACGTAAGTCAGTAATCCTGCCGAGGAAGGAACATTGAAATCAACTGACATCATGACGCTCAATGACGTGATGGCGATGATGGAGAAGACAAAGAGTTTTCTCGCCCATACGATATCATTGGTTGCCTTGTAACCACGCAATGCCATGCCTAACCACCAGACACTCACCGCAGCAGCGACAACCAGGTATTTATAACCGGCATAGCCACTCAGTGTCAGCATCAGGGTTGCTACCATAAATGCCAGAATATAAAGGGTAATATGGTTTTTGGTGACCGATATTCCTTTTATGACTGGCAGCACCGGAATGTTGGCAGCCTGATAATCCTTAAAGCGGAATATCGCGATGGCATAGGAGTGCGGCATTTGCCACAGGCTGAAGATCAGCAGCAGTATCAATGCACCCATATCGAACTGCCCGGTCACGGCACAGTAACCAATCACCGGTGGTGCAGCACCCGACAAACTACCAATCAACGTACCGTAGACTGATTTCCGCTTCATGTAGAGGCTATAAACCCCAACATAAATAACGAAACCAATGACTGCCAGCAGCATTGCTAATAGATTGGCGGCGACATAGAGCAACAGCATGCCAGCAATACCCAGCACTGAAGCATAAATCAGGCTCACTTTCGGATCGATAAGCCCTTTTACCAGGACACGATTCTTCGTTCTCTCCATGATACGGTCGATATCACGGTCGATATAGTTGTTAAACACGCACCCGGAGGCAACAACTAACGAGACACCGAACAAGGTGGCGAGAAAAAGGGGGTAATCAATCACGCCTTTGGAAGCGAGGAGAAATCCCCCAACGACAGAAATTAAATTGCCGAAGATAATTCCTGGTTTAGTTACTTGCAGGTATTGCTTAATCATCACATGCAGCTCTTCAGTCAACCATCATATTGATGTTGAGGTTGTACATAATCCAGAGTGAGCCCACAACAACGATTGCAATAATCATAGCGGTGAACAGGAACGCCACCAGATTCCAACGCTCTTCGGACGATCCATTCATATGCAGGAAGTACACTAAGTGTACGATAATCTGCACAACGGCTAAACCGACCACTGTGGCCAGAATAGTGGTATGGGAGGCGGTACCACTCATTACCATCGCAAATGGAATAACTGTCAGAATGACCGACAGAATGAAGCCAATAAGATATGACTTTAAGCTACCGTGGCTGGCTCCACCGTGTGTCGTTGTTGGATGGCTAGTTGTTGGATGACTCATTACATGGCTCCTAACAGATAGACAACGGTGAATACACAGATCCAAACCACATCCAAGAAGTGCCAGAACAAGCTCAGGCACATCAGACGGGTTCGGTTCATTTCATTCAGGCCGCGTTTTGCTACTTGAATCATCATAATGATGATCCAAACCAGGCCAGCAGTAACGTGAATACCGTGGGTGGCAACCAGCGCGAAGAAGCTAGACAGGAACGCACTGCGATCCGGACCATAGCCTTCAGCAATCAGGTGATGGAATTCATAGATTTCCATTGCCACAAAGCCCAGGCCGAACAGGAACGTCAGACCTAACCAAGTGTTCACTTGGTTTTTATGGCCCTTATTCATACCCAGCATAGCGATGCCGTAAGTAATACTACTGAACAGCAACAGGAAGGTTTCGACCAGAACAAAGTTCAAGTCGAAGATATCCTTGCCTGAAGGACCGCCAGCGGTCCCGTTTACCAGCACTGCATAGGTTGCGAACAGCGTCGCAAACAAAATACAGTCGCTCATCAGGTAGATCCAGAAGCCAAATACTTTGGTGGCTCCTGCATCGTGATGCCCATGCTCTACATGGGCGACGTTATGGTTAGTCAGAGTTTCAGTTGACATGATTCACGCCTGCTTTGCTGATTTGTTCATGATGAAGATCTTCAATGCGCTCAACTTCTGCAACTGGCACATAGTAATCAACATCCTCGTCGAAGCTTTTCACAATCCAGGTCACAATCATGCCAGCGAAGCCAATGATGGCCAGCCACCAGATATACCAGATCATGGCAAAGCCGAAGATCAAGCTGAAGCCAGCAATAATCACACCTGCACCGGTATTTCTCGGCATGTGGATCTCTTCGTATTTCTCTGGGCGCTTATACGCTTCGCCTTTCTCTTTCATATCCCAGAATTCGTCACGGTCAGTGACTACTGGCACAACAGCGAAGTTATAGAATGGCGGTGGAGAAGAGGTAGACCACTCCAGCGTACGGCCACCCCATGGGTCACCGGTCAGATCGCGATTTTGTTCGCGGTCACGGATACTGACGAAGACCTGAATAACTTGACACAAGATACCGCAAGCAATCAGTGCTGCACCACCAGCTGCCACCATTAACATCGGGTGGAATTCTGGGTTGATGTCTTGGCTCAAACGACGGGTCATGCCCATAAAGCCCAGTACGTACAGCGGCATAAAGGCAACGAAGAAACCAATGATCCAGAACCAGAATGCTCGGATGCCCCATTTCTCATTCAGCGTAAAGCCGAAGGACTTAGGCCACCAGTAAGTCAGGCCAGCGAAGCAACCGAATACCACACCACCGATAATCACGTTATGGAAGTGCGCAATCAGGAACAAGCTGTTATGCAGAACAAAGTTTGCACCTGGAACTGCCAGCAGAACACCGGTCATCCCACCGATAGAGAAGGTGATGATGAAGCCAACAGTCCACAGCATTGCGGAGTTTAGCTGAATACGGCCTTGGTACATGGTGAACAACCAGTTGAATATTTTCACCCCTGTCGGGATGGAAATGATCATCGTGGCAATACCGAAGAAGGCGTTAACGTTGGCACCGGATCCCATGGTAAAGAAGTGGTGTAGCCAAACGATAAACGACAGTACGGTAATCGCGATGGTTGCCCAAACGAGAGAGGTATAACCAAACAGGCGTTTTCTTGAGAAGGTCGCGGTAACTTCGGAGAACACACCGAATACCGGCAGGACCAGAATGTACACTTCCGGATGGCCCCAGGCCCAAATCAGGTTGATGTACATCATCATGTTGCCACCCATATCATTAGTAAAGAAATGGGTGCCAAGGTAACGATCCAGGGTCAGTAACGCGACGGTCACCGTCAGAATCGGGAAAGAAACGATAATCAAAATGTTGGTGCAGAGCGCCGCCCATGTGAAGACAGGCATCTTCATCATTGACATGCCAGGTGCACGCATCTTCAAGATAGTGGCGAAGAAGTTAACACCGGTCAGCAAGGTCCCCAAACCGGAAATCTGTAGACTCCAGATCCAGTAATCGACCCCGACACCAGGGTTGTACTCTTTACCTGACAGCGGCGGATAGGCCAGCCAGCCAGTTTGCGCGAATTCACCGACCCCCAGAGAGATGTTGATTAACACCACCCCGACGACGAAGAACCAGAAACTCAGTGAGTTCAGGAACGGGAAGGCAACGTCACGAGCACCGATTTGTAGTGGTACAACCACGTTCATCAAGCCCACAACAAAAGGCATTGCCATGAAGAAAATCATGATAACGCCGTGAGCGGTGAAAATCTGGTCATAGTGATGAGGTGGTAAGAATCCAGCCTCGCCAGCAGAAGCAAGTGCTTGCTGGCTACGCATCATGATGGCGTCGGCAAAACCACGCAAAAGCATGACCATGGCGACCAGAATGTACATGATACCGATTTTTTTATGGTCAACTGACGTCAACCATTCGCTCCATAACCACTTCCATTTGCCAAAATAGGTCAGGAGGGCAACAAGTGCCAGCCCACCTAGAACAATCGCAGCAACGGTAACCATAATGATTGGTTCGTGTAGCGGAACCGCATCAAGTGTTAATTTTCCCAACATCGTTTTATTCCTCGGCTCCGGCGTGAGCGGCGTGTTCGCCCATATCCATGCCCTGGCTCATATCCATACCTTTATGGGTATCATCGCCTTTCTTGTGCATGTTCATATCGCCCATAAATTTGCCAATAATTCCTTTAAACAGCTCCGGTTTAACACTGGAGAAATACTCAACCGGGTTATTTTCGCTCGGTTCAGCCAGTTTATTGAAATCGTCAGTAGTATTCAGGGTGTTCGGCGATTTTTTCACCTGTGCGACCCACTGGTTAAAGTCTTCCTGCGTTGGCGTTGCAATCGCAGTGAATTTCATACCAGAGAAGCCCTTACCGCTGAAGCTACTGGAAATACCATTGTATTTACCGGCTTCATTGGCAATTAGATGCAGCTTGGTTTGCATCCCGGCCATCGCATAGATCTGCCCGCCTAACTGAGGAATAAAGAACGAGTTCATTACTGAGTTAGAGGTGATTTTAAAGTTCACCGGAACATCAGTAGGGAAGGCCAGTTCATTTACTGTAGCAATACCTTGTTCTGGATAGATAAACAGCCATTTCCAGTCAAGGGAAACCACTTCAATGGTGATTGGCTCTTTGCCAGCCACTTCAAGCGGTTTGAACGGGTCAAGTTCGTGAGAGGTTTTCCAGGTTATCGTCGCCAAAATGGCGATAATAATGATTGGAACAGCCCATACAACAAGCTCAATTTTGTTTGAATGGGACCAATTTGGGGTGTAGGTCGCACTTTTGTTGGATGCGCGATACTTCCATGCAAAAGCGAACGCCATAAAAATAACCGGAACTACGACGATCAACATTAAACCGATAGCAGTAAGTATCAGTGTTTTTTGTTCGACTCCGATTGCGCCTTTGGGATTCATCAATACCATATCGCAACCACTGAGCATTACCGTGGCTGCAAATAAAGACAGCATACCCATATTTTTAATGTATTTCTTAAGTCTCATCTAACGACCTCAATTACAAATGGCTCTATTGTCGTTTCATCTGTGCGGGCATTTTACGGGAAGGTTGCAGGACTGTAAACATGCTTAAGATTGTGTCAGCGGCTTGTTGACACTTTATGTTAAGGGGGTCACAGATGTTGACTGGCGTGACAATTTACTAATGGCAACAATATGTTGGCGATATGGCTGAGTAGCAAAGCAGGGATGTTATGGAAAAACAACGGTAATTAGGGCTTTATTCAAGGGAAGTACTGATTTTTAATTCGTACGTGAACTTATTTTGTGTGAAAAATATGTGATGCAAAAGTAAATTAAAATATATTCCGAGGTGACATAAATAGGCACCCCGGAATCATTTAGTTAGAAATTATATTTTATTGAGTAAATGATGCCGTCTTGTAAAAAGTCTTCACCCAATTTGTTATACGCATAACGGTACTGAATGCCGGTGGTAAATTGCTTAATCGGTGTCCACCAAAGTGCGATAGCACCGTTAACCCCATTACGGCCACCGTTGCCTGCGGCATAGCGCTCCGCACGGTTGAATTCCAGTTCGTTCCAGTTGGTGATGCTAAATTTCTCATCAAACGCGGTAAAGTCATAACCTGCAACCCAACCCACGACATAACCGTTATTACCAGAGTAATAAGTCTGGTCAACATAGTGCAATGCCACGAAAGGTTTCATCCACACGCCAGCAACTGTCGCGTTATAGCCGATACCATACAAGGTGTTCACTTCGTGGAAATTACTGTAATCGTTGCCTTCAGCGCTTGGCAGCGAGTAGGTGCCATAAATGTGACCATATAGATTGAAGCCGGTGTCACCCAAGTAGTAGCGACCGGTGGTTTTGAACGTATAGCGTTGGTTGTCACCCGGTTGCGCCGTTTTGGAATTGAACGGATTTTCTAAATCAAAGAAACCGTAAATTTCGCCCCAGCTATAACCTGCACCACCTTCCAACTCGATATAAGCAAAGTCATCTTTATGCGAGGAATTGCCTGATTTATGCGTAGTACTTCGGGTCCAGTCAAGATAGTTCATGCTGATGTTACCGAAGCCCCACTGGTATTCAGCTTGTGCGGCAGGAGCCAAAGTGACCGTGGCCAGTGCGATAGCGCCGATAAGAGATTTACGCATAAATGCCTCTGTGTAGTTGAAAGATGTCAGAAGAAACAAAAGGACACAGTCCTTAACAAAAAGTGCGCACATCATAGTCTTACCGCACGAAAGGATAAAGACCGAGAGGTGATCTTGATCTCATTTTGGGAATAATATTTTGCAACTGTTACTGATATATGTGACTTGATTCACTAATTTTACGGGGTGGTTTCGCAATTGTTTATTGGGTAGGATTATTTTTTTGGCTGATAAATATAAAAAAGCCGGCATGAGTGCCGGCCTTTGAATGTTAACTTAGGTGATTACGCTAGTTTTTCCCGCCTGAGCGCCAGATAATCCAATACTCCCCCCAGAACCATTCCGACCACACTGAGTTGGATGCCGCGCAGTAGTAAGGTATCGGCTATTTGTGGTGCAGCGGTCCAATCCAGTGCGTTACATATCAGTAAAATCAGCCATGCAACTAGTAATATGCAGCCAATGGTTAAGAAGCGTAATGCCCAACGGTAAGCGGTTTTAAATGCGGTTCGGGGCATAAATTCATCTGTTTTCTGGGTATGTTCCAGCGTATGACGGCAGATATAAAGCAGTAATAAGCCGGGAATGGCTGCGGCAATAGAAAACAGGTAGAACAGAGGCCAGCCGTGTGTTTCGACAAACCAACCAGCAATCGGGCCGACATAAACGCGACCGACGGCGGATAGTGCAGATAACAACGCAAATTGCGTAGCGGAGAAAGATTTGTTACAGAGCGTCATTAGCAGTGCGACAAATGCCGCAGTACCCATACCCCCACAGAGATTTTCCAGGAAGATAGCGCTGCCCATGGAAAATATATTCTTATCAGTGATGGATAGCAGCCAATAGCCCACATTGGAAATCGCTTGTAAAATGCCGAATATCATCAATGCTCGGAATAAACTCAGCCGCCGCATCAACAGGCCGCCATAGAGTGCGCCAATAATGGTAGCAATCAATCCTAATGTTTTATTAACCAGCCCAACTTCACCGGCATCGAACCCGACGCCACGGATCAAGAAGGTGGTACTCAGGCTGGCGGCAAAAGCATCGCCCATTTTGTACAGCACGATCAGCAACAGAATCAGCCAAGCATTGTTACGGCCAAAGAAATCACGTAATGGGGCAACGATCGCCTCTTCCAATGTTTTTGGTGGCGCAATGCGGATATCAGGTTCAGGGGCAAATAGGGTGGCAAATACCCCAATTAACATCAAACCGGCCATTAACCAGTAAGTGGATTGCCAGCCAAGGTAGCGATCGGCTATCCACAATGCCAACCCGCCAGAAACCAACATCGCCAGACGATAACCCAGCACTGAAACTGCCGCCCCGGTGCCGCGCTCTTCGGCCGTGAGCAAATCGGTTTTATAGGCATCAAAAACAATATCTTGCGACGCGGAGCAGAATGCGACTAATACTGCAATTGCCGCCAACCACCATAAATGCTTAGCCGGTTCCATAAAGCCCATGGCGATAATGGCGACAATGAGTAATAGCTGGCTTATCAGCAACCAGCCACGTCGACGGCCAAGAAACGAAGGGGTGTAGCGGTCCATTAATGGGGACCAGAGGAACTTAAAGACGTAAGCCTGACCAACCAAAGAGAAGATACCAATGGTTTTCAGATCGACGTTTTCAACCGTCATCCACGCTTGCAGCGTACCACCAGTGAGGGCTAAAGGGAGACCCGAAGCAAACCCCAACAACAGAAGAATAAGCGAATTACGTTGGGTAAAAAGATTTGAGTAGCGATTGGACATGTGAGACCTACATGCTCCACCCGATGAGCAGGGCGGAGCATTCTGTTAAGCAGTAATAATGATGTTAAGCAAACGGAAGATTAGCGAGCGTTTTGTTTAATAAAGCTGCTGACACTAGTGTCTTGCGCCATATCTGCTATCACATCGCTTAACACGGTATTGACGGCATCAGTGATTTTTTCGTTAGTCGCAGTAAATGCACCCTGAACATTGTAACTGGCACGGTAGTTTTTAACCTGCTTATTACCATTTTTCGCGGTAGCAGTAATAGAGATATCCGCTTTGGTGGTGATGTTATAGCGCAGATTACCTTCCTGCACATCAGCAAATAGCTGGTTTACAACGATTTGCAAGTCCACCGGCGCACCAGTACCAATCATATAACCACGGGCAGTCATCTGTTTTTCCAGTACTTCTTGTAATAAGAAGCGCAGGTCACGGGATGGGGTCAACACGACCAATTGACCATCGCGATTGACTTTAGCCAGGGCTGCATCTTGACGCTGATCAGCACCGTTAATGCTGATAGTAATCCCCATTAAGGTTGGATCTTGTGGTGGCAATACCACTTTTGGCGTGACATTCAACGTGTTGTTGCTGGCAGCACAACCCGCCAGGATGAAAACAGCCAACAGCGGGAAAAGAATTTTCTTTAGCATGTTCACTTTATCTCAATAGTTATGGAATTCTTTAATAATCAGAGCGGGATAGCAGCCATGTTATTTTGCGAGTGTGCAGTCGCGACATCATAGCACTGGGATTGGCTGGTGGAAGATCCCGATGCAGAGAATTTCACCAAAAAAGACGATTTTCCCCCAAGTGCCCCGTCAATTTACATTAAAGACCTTACAAGTAACCTTTTTACCTGACTATCAGATTAGCCTCATACCTTGAGCCAATTGAAAGGAGATATTCGGGTTATTTTGTATCTGAAATGTTATAAAACAGCGGAGATCAACTAATATTGCATAAGAGAGTAGGCAGTTTTCTGCCTCAGCAGTAAGGAGAGCATGATGATTTTGATTCGAGAACAAATTGAAGAAAAACTAAAAATGGCATTCGAACCGGATCATCTGGAGGTAATAAATGAAAGTTACCGCCACAATGTTCCGGCAGGTTCTGAAAGTCATTTTAAAATTGTTATCGTCAGCAATAAATTTCAAGATCAGCGCTTTCTGAGCCGCCATCGTGCGATTTATAGCGTGTTAGCTGATGAGTTGGCGGGCAGCGTTCATGCGCTGGCTTTGCACACTTATACATTAAAAGAGTGGGCTGGATTGCAAGATACTGTACCGGATTCACCGTCTTGTCGCGGAGCCGGAACATTGGCGTAAACTGCGGGCCTAATCAAAAACAGGCTGGATAACAGTAGTAATTCTGGCCTGATTTAGGGTATTAGTAGATGAGAATTTCGCAAGCGGCCTCCGGGCCGCTTGTTTTTCTGTGTAGGCGACACACCGTTTTATTAGTGCGTCGCAGGAGTTTTAGCCGAGGGAACGATTCACGCGTGAATTTTACCGCGACAACATTCGCTTGCTTTCCTCGACTCATACCCTGTGCACCGCTATAATGTCGCGTCTTATTTTTCCGGAATGGTTTCGGGACGCTTCTGACATCTGGGATACTCGGTTCTGTTTAATGCGGCCGTCCCGGTTCTTAGAGGGTGTTTTCAGAGTTCGCATCATTCCTGAAAGGGTAAATGGTGCTGCTTCGTTTGCAGCTTCTGGAGTTGACCGAGCACTGTGATTTTTTTGAGGTAACAAGATGCAAGTTTCTGTTGAAACCACTCAAGGCCTTGGCCGCCGTGTAACAATTACTGTTGCTGCTGACAGCATTGAGAAAGCAGTAAAAAGTGAATTAGTGAAAGCCGCTAAAAGTGTTCGTATCGACGGTTTCCGTAAAGGCCATGTGCCGATGAACATCGTTGAACAGCGCTACGGCGCATCTGTTCGCCAGGATGTACTGGGTGACCTGATGCAACGCAATTTCGTTGACGCGATCATTAAAGAAAAAATCAACCCAGCTGGCGCACCAAACTATGTGCCAGGTGAATACAAGCAGGGTGAAGATTTTACTTATTCTGTTGAGTTCGAAGTCTATCCAGAAGTTGAGCTGAAAGATCTGGAAAGCATTGAAGTAGAAAAGCCAGTTGTTGAAGTTAACGACGCTGACGTTGATACCATGCTGGAAACTCTGCGTAAGCAACAAGCAACCTGGAAAGAGACTGACGCTGCAGCAACTGCTGAAGACCGCGCAACTCTGGATTTCACCGGTTCTATCGACGGTGAAGAGTTTGAAGGTGGCAAAGCGTCTGATTTCGTACTGGCAATGGGCCAGGGTCGCATGATCCCTGGCTTCGAAGAGGGTGTTATCGGCCATAAAGCCGGTGAAGAGTTCACCATCGACGTAAACTTCCCAGAAGATTACCACGCAGAAAACCTGAAAGGTAAATCAGCTAAATTCGACATCGTGTTGAAGAAAGTTGAAGTGCGTGAGCTGCCAGAATTGACTGAAGAATTCATCAAACGTTTCGGCGTTGCTGATGGTTCAGTTGCCGGTCTGCGTGCTGAAGTGCGTAAAAACATGGAACGTGAGCTGAAAGGCGCAGTACGTAACCGTGTTAAAACTCAGGCGATCGACGGTCTGGTTAGCGCTAACGAAATCGACGTTCCTGCTGCACTGGTTGAAGGCGAAATTGATGTTCTACGCCGTCAGGCTGCACAGCGTTTCGGTGGCAACGAGAAACAAGCTGCTGAACTGCCACGTGAACTGTTCGAAGAACAAGCTAAACGTCGTGTCGTTGTTGGTTTGTTGCTGGGTGAAGTTATCAGCCAGCACGAGCTGAAAGCTGATGAAGGCCGCGTTAAAGAATTGATCGAAGAGATGGCTTCTGCGTACGAAGATCCACAAGAAGTTATTGAGTTCTACAGCAAAAACAAAGAGCTGATGAACAATATGCGTAGCGTTGCTCTGGAAGAGCAAGCGGTAGAAACTCTGCTGGCTAAAGCCAAAGTAACTGAAAAACCAACTACCTTTAGTGAACTGATGAATCAGACCACGACTGCGTAATGTTTTTTAGCGCATCAAGCTGGGTATAATCTGTTCTCCAAGAAATTGGAAAGGGGATATCCAGTGTATTGATTGATTAAGCCCGTTGCCCTTGGCCACGGGCTTTTCTTTTGGTAACAACAATCACTCAATAGTATGATTAATCTGGCATGTTTCTCTGTAATCTGCGCTATATTTGAAAAGTAAAATACGGATGCAAAATCAATTGGGCGTCGGGATTTTGACAGGGATAGCGAGCGGTTGTTAGGCTAATAAAGTGTGGGTGGGGACTTGAAAAAGAAGATTAATCCCCAATTTACTTAGCAAGCATTCATAAAATGTTGATGAAACACTGGCTGATTACCGCTGTCGAATGTGTCTGGATAACCAGACTGTTTGTACGCACCTTGATGCATGAACATAGTCATCATTACTTATCTCAAGTAGAATCGGTTATGAATGGCGCCAAAGTAAATTCTATTAGGAGACGGTAATGTCATACAGTGGCGAACGAGATCAATTTGCACCTAACATGGCTCTGGTGCCAATGGTGGTTGAGCAGACTTCACGTGGGGAGCGTTCTTACGATATCTTCTCCCGTCTGCTGAAAGAGCGCATTATTTTCCTGACCGGCCAGGTTGAAGACCATATGGCCAACCTGATTACGGCACAGATGCTGTTTCTGGAAGCAGAGAATCCAGAAAAAGACATCTTCCTGTATATCAACTCACCTGGTGGGGTAATTACGGCCGGGATGTCAATTTATGACACCATGCAATTCATTAAGCCTGATGTCAGCACTATCTGTATGGGCCAGGCATGTTCAATGGGTGCATTCCTGTTGACAGCAGGCGCTAAAGGTAAACGTTTCTGCTTGCCTAATTCACGGGTAATGATTCACCAACCGTTGGGCGGCTTCCAGGGCCAGGCCACAGATATTGAAATTCATGCAAGAGAGATTTTAAAAGTGAAATCGCGCATGAATGAACTGATGGCGCTTCACACGGGAAAATCTCTTGAAGAAATAGAGAGAGACACTGAGCGCGACCGTTTCTTGTCAGCTGAAGAGGCTGTAGGATATGGATTAGTTGATTCCGTGTTCACCCGTCGTGACTAACGACTTATTTCTGTGAGCCGATATACTATAATTGTACGTAAATAGAACAGGTAGTGAATGTGAATAGAGCCAATTGTGGCGTCGAACCCGTTCAATTGCGTATTGTTCGTACACTACCCACTATATCGGCTGCCCATTGCAAACTAATGTGGCGTCCAGAAATAGCGAGAATAGTCTCCCTGCCACCGTGATTCTGGGTGTGGCAGATACTGAAAAAGAGGTTTACTGATGACAGATAAGCGCAAAGACGGTTCTGGAAAGCTGCTGTATTGCTCTTTCTGCGGCAAAAGCCAACATGAAGTGCGTAAGCTAATCGCCGGGCCGTCAGTGTATATCTGCGATGAATGTGTCGATTTGTGTAACGACATTATTCGCGAAGAGATCAAAGAAGTTGCCCCGCACCGGGAGCGCAGTTCGCTGCCAACTCCGCACGAAATTCGTCGCCACCTTGATGACTATGTCATCGGGCAGGAACCGGCGAAGAAAGTGCTGGCTGTTGCGGTGTATAACCATTACAAGCGTTTACGTAACGGCGATACCAGCAATGGCATCGAGCTGGGTAAAAGTAATATTCTGCTGATCGGCCCGACGGGTAGCGGTAAGACGCTGCTGGCGGAGACATTGGCTCGCTTCTTGGATGTGCCATTTACCATGGCAGATGCAACCACGCTGACTGAAGCAGGTTACGTGGGCGAAGATGTAGAAAACATCATTCAGAAGCTATTGCAGAAATGTGATTACGACGTTCAAAAAGCGCAACGTGGTATCGTCTATATCGATGAAATTGATAAAATTTCACGTAAGTCTGATAACCCGTCGATCACCCGTGATGTTTCGGGCGAAGGTGTGCAGCAGGCCCTGTTGAAATTGATTGAAGGGACAATTGCTGCTGTGCCACCACAAGGTGGTCGCAAGCATCCACAGCAGGAGTTTTTGCAGGTCGACACCTCTAAAATTCTGTTTATCTGTGGTGGTGCTTTTGCTGGTTTGGACAAAGTGATCGGGCAACGCATTAACACCGGAACCGGTATCGGTTTTGGCGCGACGGTAAAAGGCAAGTCGGAGAAGGCAACAGAAGGCGAGTTATTAAGCCAGGCTGAGCCAGAAGATTTGATTAAATTCGGTTTAATCCCAGAATTTATCGGCCGTCTACCTGTGGTTGCTACCCTGAGTGAATTGAGCGAAGACGCACTGATTCAAATCCTGAAAGAGCCTAAAAACGCACTGACTAAACAGTATCAGGCGTTGTTCAATCTGGAAGGTGTGGAGCTTGAGTTCCGTGATGAGGCGTTAACTGCAATTGCCAAGAAAGCGATGGCACGTAAAACAGGTGCACGTGGCCTGCGTTCGATTGTAGAAGGCGCTTTGCTGGATACAATGTACGATTTACCGTCAATGGACAGTGTGGAAAAAGTGGTAGTAGATGAGTCAGTTATCGCTGGTCAATCTGCTCCAATGCTGATTTACGGTCAACCGGAAGCACAGGCTTCTGGCGAATAATTAGCCAAATAATCCAGATGGTTAGTATGACAATGGGGGATTTTATCCCCCATTTCTTTTTCCTCGCATTGTAATCGTTGAATGTAAGACATTCGTCCCCATATACTCAATTACCTATTTAGTGAAACTCGTGATGATTCGTGTTTCACGAGATTTCCAGTAATCTGGCGGAAGCTAAACTAAGAGAGAGCTCTATGAACCCTGAGCGTTCCGAACGCATAGAAATCCCCGTATTGCCTCTGCGCGATGTGGTGGTTTATCCGCATATGGTGATCCCACTATTTGTTGGCCGGGAAAAGTCGATTCGGTGCCTGGAAGCTGCAATGGACCATGATAAGAAAATCATGCTGGTTGCGCAGAAAGAAGCCTCGACGGATGAGCCTGGTATCAATGATCTGTTTTCAGTCGGCACCGTAGCTTCGATTTTGCAAATGCTGAAATTGCCTGATGGCACGGTTAAAGTGCTGGTCGAAGGGTTACAGCGTGCGCGTATCACCACGCTTTCCGATAGCGGTGAGCATTTTGCTGCTCAGGCGGAATACCTTGAATCGCCTGTGATGGATGATCGTGAACAAGAAGTATTAGTTCGCACAGCCATTAATCAGTTTGAAGGCTATATTAAACTGAATAAAAAAATCCCACCGGAAGTACTGGCTTCGTTGCACAGTATTGATGATGCGGCGCGTCTTGCTGATACTATCGCGGCACATATGCCGTTGAAGTTAAACGATAAGCAAGCTGTTCTGGAAATGTTCGATGTGACCGAACGTCTGGAATACCTGATGGCGATGATGGAATCAGAAATCGATCTGTTACAGGTCGAAAAACGGATCCGTAACCGCGTCAAACGGCAGATGGAAAAAAGTCAGCGCGAGTACTATCTGAATGAGCAAATGAAAGCCATTCAGAAAGAGCTGGGTGAGATGGATGATGCGCCTGACGAGCACGAAGCGCTAAAACGTAAAATCGAAGCGGCCAAAATGCCGAAAGATGCGCGCGAAAAAACGGAAGCTGAACTGCAAAAACTGAAAATGATGTCGCCGATGTCGGCGGAAGCCACCGTGGTTCGTGGTTACATCGACTGGATGTTGCAGGTTCCGTGGAACAGCCGCAGTAAAGTTAAAAAAGATTTGGTTAAAGCGCAGGAAGTTCTGGATACCGACCACTACGGCTTGGAGCGAGTTAAAGATCGTATCTTGGAATACCTCGCAGTACAGAGCCGAGTCAGCAAAATTAAGGGGCCAATCCTATGTCTGGTAGGGCCTCCTGGAGTGGGTAAAACCTCTTTGGGGCAATCTATTGCCCGCGCGACAGGTCGTCAGTATGTGCGTATGGCGTTGGGTGGAGTACGTGATGAAGCTGAAATCCGTGGTCACCGCCGTACCTATATCGGTTCTATGCCGGGTAAATTGATCCAGAAGATGGCAAAAGTTGGGGTCAAAAACCCACTATTCCTGTTGGATGAGATCGATAAGATGGCCTCCGATATGCGCGGCGATCCGGCATCGGCCTTGCTGGAGGTGTTAGATCCGGAACAAAACGTGGCCTTTAACGATCACTATCTCGAAGTGGATTACGATCTGTCTGATGTCATGTTTGTTGCGACCTCTAACTCCATGAATATCCCAGCACCTTTGCTGGATCGTATGGAAGTGATTCGCCTGTCCGGTTATACCGAAGATGAGAAACTCAATATTGCCAAGCAGCATTTGTTACCGAAACAATTTGAGCGCAACGCCATTAAGAAAGGCGAACTGACCATTGATGACAGTGCCATCATGAGTATTATCCGTTATTACACCCGCGAAGCTGGGGTGCGTAGTCTGGAGCGCGAAATCTCCAAACTGTGCCGTAAAGCAGTAAAAAATCTGCTTATGGATAAAACGGTTAAGCACATTGAAATCACTGGCGATAATCTGAAAGATTTCCTTGGTGTGCAGAAAGTCGATTATGGTCGTGCTGACACTGAAAACCGTGTCGGGCAAGTGACTGGTCTGGCGTGGACTGAAGTTGGCGGCGATTTGCTGACCATTGAAACCGCCTGTGTGCCGGGTAAGGGTAAGCTGACTTACACCGGTTCTCTGGGTGAAGTGATGCAAGAGTCGATTCAGGCTGCCTTGACCGTGGTACGCGCACGTGCGGATAAATTAGGTATCAACCCTGATTTCTACGAAAAACGTGATATTCACGTGCATGTGCCTGAAGGTGCGACGCCGAAAGATGGCCCGAGCGCAGGTATTGCAATGTGTACCGCACTGGTCTCTTGCCTGACCGGTAACCCGGTGCGTGCCGATGTTGCAATGACCGGTGAAATCACCTTGCGTGGCTTAGTTTTGCCCATCGGTGGTTTGAAAGAGAAATTGCTGGCCGCTCACCGTGGTGGGATCAAAGTGGTACTAATTCCAGAAGATAACAAACGTGATTTGGAAGAGATTCCAGACAACGTTATTGCTGATCTGGAAATTCATCCGGTTAAACGAATTGATGATGTTTTAGCCATTGCTTTGCAAAATCCTGCCTTCGGGGCACAGCCAGTAGCGTCAAAATAGTGACGTATCGCAAGAAGTATTGATAAAACTGATGCTGGTAAGTGAAATGCTACTTGCCAGCTATTTTTTGTGCCGCTAAGTTAGTTCGGCTGTCCGGTAAAAGTTTGAGCCTTTGGGCTGCTTGCTAAGGTCGGGCAGGATTGATATAACAGCTGCGCTGTCGTGTTGTCCGTAGGGATTTTCGGCGCGACGATAGAATTCTAAAGGGGATGAAAGAGTGAATAAGTCACAACTGATCGACAAAATTGCCGCTGGTGCTGATATTTCTAAAGCGGCCGCTGGGCGCGCATTAGATGCAATTATTGCTTCTGTTACTGAATCTTTGAAAGAAGGTGATGACGTAGCTCTGGTTGGTTTTGGTACTTTTGCAGTCCGTGAGCGTTCTGCACGTACTGGCCGTAACCCTCAGACAGGCAAAGAAATCAGTATTCCAGCAGCTAAAGTACCAGGCTTCCGCGCCGGTAAAGGTCTGAAAGACGCTGTAAACTAAATTGCCGCGTCAATTCTCACCTGCGGACTTATTGTTTGATTGTTTGTGTTAAACAATAACCTGACGCAGTTGAGCTGGTAAGGTAAGATACAAGGCGCATCGTTACTGATGCGCTTTTTTTTCGTTTAGGTAGCAGTTTTAACGCGCAGCAGCACGAATGGCTGTCGCAAGGAATGCTGGGTTTATTTAGACCTGCGCAACAGTTTTAATCCATATTACAGCGGAGTATTGTCACATTATGATGGACAATTTACGCGCGGCTGCTAATAACGTCGTGCTCAAAATCCTTCTGGCCCTGATCATGTTGTCCTTTATCCTGACCGGGGTTGGCAGCTATCTGATTGGTGGTTCCAACGACTTTGCAGCCAAAGTTAATGGCCAAGAGATTAGTCGTGCTCAGTTAGAACAGGCTGTACAGAGTGAGCGTGGCCGCTTGCAGCAGCAACTAGGTGAACAGTTCTCCGCGCTGGCCGCTAACGAAGGCTACATGCTGCAACTGCGCCAGCAGGTTCTCGGCCAGTTGGTCAACAACATGCTACTTGACCAGTACGCCAAAAAGCTGGGTCTGACTGCCAGCGATGAACAAGTTAAAGAGGCTATTCGTCAGGCACCTTATTTCCAGACTGATAATAAGTTCGATAATAATAAATATCTCGAGCTGGTTAACCGGATGGGCTACACCCCCGATCAATTCGCGCAATTGCAGCGTCAGCAGCTCATTAACCAACAATTGCTACAAGCCTTTGGTGATACTGGCTTTGTTCTGCCTATCGAAGCACAGGCAATGTCAGAGTTGATTTTGCAGCAACGTGAAGTTCGTCTGGCAACGATTGACCTCAAAGCACTTCAGGCGCAGCAAAAAGTCACTGATGAAGAGCTGAAAGCCTATTACGACCAGAACAAAAATAGCTTCATTGCACCGGAACAGATGAAAATCAGTTTCATTGCGATGGATGCCGCAGCAATGCAGGACAAAACTACTGTCACTGAAGAAGATATCGCTGCGTATTACGATCAGCATAAAAGCAGCTATACCCAACCAGAACGCCGTAACTACAGTGTTATTCAGTTCAAGACTGAAGCTGAAGCCAAAGCAGCACTGGATGAGCTGAAAAAAGGGGCTGATTTTGCCGCAATGGCAAAAGAGAAATCTACCGATATCATCTCTCGCAAGAATGGGGGAGATCTGGGTTGGTTGGAGCCAGAAACCACGGCTGATGAGCTGAAACAAGCTAAGTTGAGTGAAAAAGGTCAGTTATCTGATGTGGTCAAATCCTCTGTTGGCTATCTGATTGTTCGCTTAAACGACATTAAGCCAGAACAAGTTAAACCGCTGTCAGAAGTGCATGATGCGCTGGCGAAACAGGTTAAGCAGGAAAAAGCAGTTGACGCCTATTACGCGTTGCAGCAAAAAGTGAGCGAAGCAGCAACCAGCGATAACGAATCCCTCGCTTCGGCTGAAGAAGCCGCTGGCGCTAAAGCTAAGCAAACGGATTGGTTTACCCGCGACTCAATACCTGCTGAAGTGAATTTCAAACCAGTGGCACAGGCTATCTTTGACGGTAGTTTGGTCGGTGAGAACGGCGCACCGGGCAGTAACTCAGATGTCATCACTGTTGATGGCGACCGCGCTTTTGTTATCCGTATTGATGGTCATAAGCCAGAAGGCATTGAGCCATTTGATCAAGTTCGTGATCAGGTCGCTGAACTGGTGAAACGTCAGAAAGCAGAACAGCTGGCACGTGTTGATGGTGAGAAGATCCTGACTGCGCTGAAACAGGGCAAAGGTGAAGAAGCCATGAAAGCCGCTGGTATCAGCTTTGGTGAGAAGAAAACCTTGTCACGAGCGCCAGATGATGACCAATTAGTGCAGACGATCTTTACATTGCCTCATCCGCAAAAAGATCAGTCAGTCTATGGCTTGTCACAGGATCGTCAGGACAATATCGTGCTGATCGAACTGCTGTCGGTGACTCCGGGTAAATTACCTGAAGGCGAAATGAAGACCTTCATGGCTAAAATGCAGGAAGGGTCTAGCGGTGTGACCTTTGATGCACTGATGGCGAACCTGCACAAACAGGCTACCATCAAAATGGGTCCTGCGGAGCAACAGCAGCCGCAGTAATAACCGCAATAGCTCTCGCATTCATTTGCAACTCGATGTAACAACGAAAGGTCGCTTTGGCGACCTTTCGCATATCTGAAATCTGCCCTTTGCGATTAACAAGCGGTTGCGGCAAGGTAGCCATGCTGTCAAACACAAGGAGGATACAGCATGAAATCTATAGGAAAATTATTCGTTATAACTGCATTATTGGCCAGTATTAATCTCTCGCAGATAGCTTACGCAGCACCGGTAAGCTCCACCAATGCCCCGTTGGATAAAGCGCTCAACCAGCCCGGTGATGTCGCGAAGCAGAGCCCGATCAACGCAGACAATGTGAAGATAAAAGCGGCTGAGAAGAAGAACGAGCAGGTTAGTGCCATGGCGTCTGCTGGCAATCCATCGGATAGCCCACAAGGCCAAGTCAATATTAACAGTGCTAATGCAGAGCAACTAGCGCAGCAACTAAGTGGGATTGGTAAGAAGAAGGCGGAAGCTATTATTGCTTATCGTGAGCAGTTTGGTCCTTTCACTGATGTGGAACAACTGCTTGAAGTTCCCGGTATTGGCCCCTCGTTTTTAGAGCGCAATAGCACCAAGCTTAAAATGTAACCTTGGTTTGTCGCGAGTAGATTCAGGTGTCAGGCGAGTACAGGTAAGTATTTGTCTGACCCTTTCGTCGCACAAACAACTGCCAACATCTCATAATGTAAGCTGCAGCTGTAAGGGAAAACTGTGATGTTGATCCAGATTATATAGTAAGCACGCTATAAGGTTTTTTTCCTCTGCTAATCTTGCTTTGAGGTCATACCAGTTGTGCTGGTTACCTTATAACTTTTATCACTGTCTGGAGAAGCTCGCCGTCATGCATACACATATTAAAGTCAGGGGTTTCCATATTGATGTTTTTCAACATGTTAATAATGCCCGTTATTTAGAGTTTCTCGAAGAAGCGCGCTGGGAATGGCTGGACGGAGAGCCCGCAGCCCAATGGATGGCAGAGAACCAAATTGCTTTTATCGTGGTGAATATCAATATTAGCTACCGTCGGCCAGCCGTATTGGGTGACCTATTGCGTATTGATAGCCAGCTATTAAGGCTAAACGGTAAAAGTGGCGTGATGAAACAGATTGTTTCGCTGGAGCCTGAGTCTATACCCGTCGCGGATGCTGAATTGACCTTCGTTTGTATTGATCTGCGTAGCCAGAAAGCGTTGCCGATTGAAGGTGAACTACGTGAAAAGTTGCAAGAATTTGTCAACCGAGACCTTTGAGGGGGAGATTGATCCACTACTGATTGAGGTAAATTCCTCGCTCCGATAGAGCGAGGCTATAACTTAGAGCAGGGTAATGTTCAGTGTGGGTAGTTGCAGGGCGATGAGATAGTCAAACCAGCCCAGTTTTCTGTTTCAGGCTCAACAGGACTTTAGGTTTATTGGCGAGATAGAACTCCAGTCCTTTGGCGCGTAAGTGGCAGGCGGCACAATCACCACAGCCATCACCTTTAATTCCGTTATAGCAGGTGAGGGTATCCTTACGGACACGTTCGAGTTGCTGATAATAATCCGCCAACGCCCATGTTTCGGCTTTATCCAGCCACATCAGTGGGGTGATGAAAGCAATATCTCGGCCAATACCTAAATCGATGGCGTGATTAAGTGCCTTAACGAACTCATCGCGGCAATCAGGGTAGCCGGAGAAGTCGGTCTCACAGACACCAGTGATAACCACTTGAGCTTGCACTTGATAAGCATAGATAGCAGCCAATGTCAGGAAGAGAATATTACGGCCAGGGACAAAGGTACTAGGAAGGGTATCAGCATCTTCTTCGTTATAAGTTGGCACAGGAATACTGTCTCGAGTCAGGCTGCTGACGGCTAGTTCGTTGAGCATACCTACATCCAATACCTTGTGTGCTTTAGCGCCAAGTTGCGTGGCAAGCTCGCGAGCAATGTCTATCTCTGCGCGGTGGCGTTGTCCATAATCGAACGTAATGCAGTGGACTTCGTCATATTGCTGCAATGCCTGAATTAAGCAGGTTGTGGAGTCTTGTCCACCACTAAAAACAACTACGGCACGTTTCATACTCTGACCTCGTACGGCTGTGGTTTTGCAAGAGCAAACCCGCAGCAAAAATTAAGAACTGGCCGTATGGTACTCAGTTCGCACGCTAAAAGGTAGCAACCCGTGTTTGGTGATCAGTTTGTTGTGGATCGGATTGCTGTTGTTGATCAGATTGCTGTTGTTGACCGGATTGTAGTTGGTGATCAAGTCGTCGCAGGGGGTAACCATGCTTGGCTGAAGTCGAACCAGCCATAAGCGGTCAGTATTACACCGTTAATTCGTGGTGGGGCATTGACCTGATATTGGTAGTTGAATAGCGGCAGAATCAAGCCAGACAGCATCAAATCATTGTAATATGTCTGTAATTGGTGAAAACGTTCTGGTGCCAGTTCAATTTGCTGAATATCGGTCAGTGTTTCTTGCTGCTGAATTAATTGCTCAGGAGAGAGAATACCGCGCCACAGGGGATCAAGTCGGAGCCAGCTCTCCATGGTGGCTTCCGGTGATTCGCCAACCAGATGGTCAGCTAATAATAAGTCTGCACTTTCAATTTGATGAGTGCCTTTCCACCGCTTATCGTGGCTGGCTCGGATCTCTAATGTGCAACCCTGCGCCGCCAATACTGTTTTTAACTGTTCGGCGACACTCTTAAGTTCCACTGGCGGTTGATAAGTCAGTATCAGATGTGCGGGTAATGGGGGATTATCATCAGACGTAAACTGCGGAATTGGCCAACCTGGCAGCATTTCATGGCTAGGGGTTATCACTCCGCGACGAACTGACAGCTCTTCCAAGATGCCGGAAGTTTGTACGAGCATCAGTAATTTGGCGATTTGCTGCGGTGTCATGTTACTGAGGTGCCGGTTAATCGCCAAATAGCAAAAACCGAGACTCATGCTGCGCTGGACAGGGCGGGCCAACGGAAAATCCTCTTCCTGACCGATGGTGATACGTACTGGGTGCTGGTCACTGCCATCAGCAGATTGCATCACAAGACTTGGGTTTATCCAGTATTCGATGATCTCCAGATAAGGGTGCTGTAAATGGTAAAACTCGTGTTGCTCCAGGCGTATCAAACGCTGGTCGAAGGTCGCCAACTTAAACGGGCCTGCCCCCAGCAGTGGATCGTCTGGGTGAAATAGTCGACAGGGTAAGTCTGCTAACCGATGTGCCAGCCAGTAATCAGGTTGGGAAAGGGTAAATTTTAGGCATAAAGCATGGGGGAGGGTGATCGCTGAAATATTGGCAAAACTGGGTTGACTGCGGGGATTTTCCTGCAACAGCGCCAGCGTTTGCAATAATTGTTCTCCGCGAATGTGCTCGCCGTTATGCCAACGTAATTGGCTGCGCAAGAAGAATTGCCAGGTTAAGCCATCGTCACTGATTTGCCAGTGATGGGCCAGATCCGGCTTTGGCTGTGGATCACCGGTGTTAAAGCGGGTCAGTCCTGCGTGCAGAGTATAAATCAAATGTTGCTCTGCCCGACCAGTGACGATCATTGGATTTAAGGGTTCAAGCTCACGGTAATAAGGGATACGCAGGATTGGGCTATCTGCTTGCCATTGCCCCCCCATATGAGGGTTCAGTAAGGCTTGTAGGTGTTCCGGCTCCAACTGGGCCAAGTCGAGTGCCGCCTGATGGTCACCTTGCTCAAGGAACAATTTTAGGTAGGATGCCCGCAGTGTATCGGGGCTTTCCAGACATTGTAGCTGCGCACGCTTCCCTCGGCCCACTTGTGAATGCCAACTGAGCCATTCATTCGACTGTAGTTGCTGGATTAGGGTACGGGCATGTCGTTCGCTACAAAATAGCAAACCTGCCAGTTCACCGACCGTAGTGGCGGCGGGTTGATCGCCGAATTTCTGATACAACCGCTGGTATTGAGTGAGTCGGTGAATAATGCGCATAATTAAATCCGGAATAGTTTAAACTATTTGTTCACTATTAGTTCCGTAAATAGTACGCCATAATTTTATTCATACCACCAGTTTTACTTTCAGTGAGGTTTTGAATGTACCGTTTAGCTGCTTTTGATATGGATGGAACCTTACTGATGCGCGACCATAAAATTGGTGGTGCGACATTGAATGCGTTGCATCAGTTAGTGGAGAGCGGGATGATCCTGACGTTTGCGACGGGTCGGCACTATATTGATATGAAAGGGATTCTTGCTCATTCAGGCATTAACGGTTACTTGATTACCGGCAATGGTACGCGGGTAGCTGATCTGGATGGGACTCCCTTATATGGTATGGATTTACCCGCTGAGCTGGTGGAGTTTGTGCTGCGAACACCTTGGCAGACAAATGCCAGTATCCACTTATTCCGCGATGACGGCTGGTTTACCGATTGTAATGATGCTGCGCTGTTAACGGCCCATAAAACCAGTGGATTCCAGTTCCAACTCACCGCGCTGGACACATTACCGCTGACTGGCAATCACAAAATTTGCTTTATCGCCTCGCATCAAGAGCTGACCGAGCTTAAAACTCAGCTCGAACAGCAGATGGGCGGCAAAGCTGATTTTTGTTTCTCAGCCGTTGATTGTCTTGAAGTGTTACCCCGTGGCTGCAACAAAGGGGCCGCTTTGGAACGATTAAGCCATCACCTTGATTTGACCCTGACAGATTGCATGGCATTTGGTGATGCAATGAATGATAAAGAGATGCTGTCACGGGTGGGGCGCGGGTTGGTGATGGGAAATGCACTACCGCAATTGAAGCAAGAATTACCTCATTTACAGGTTATTGGTCGCTGCGAGCAGCAAGGCGTCGCGCACTATTTGCAACATTGGCTAAGTTCACCATACCTCACCTATTCCCCCGAATTCTGAGGTTCATACCCTGAGTTCTGATGCTCCAACATCAATGGCTTTGGGTATAGTTATTAGCCAGCCGGATAAATATCCGGTTTTTTTCTTCCTAAAGGGGGCAGTTCAAGCCCCCTTGAACGACAAGTTACAGGTTATTTAGCTCATTGCGGAATGGGGTTAAATCGCCAATGTTCGTGCTCACCCACTGGGCGTCGTAATAGGTATCAAGATAGCGCTCACCACTGTCACAGAGTAATGTCACAATTGCGCCTGTTTTTCCCTGCTCGCGCATCTGTTTGGCTAGTTGTAATGCTCCCCAGACGTTAGTTCCCGTCGATGCGCCCACTTTGCGCCCCAGAATGCCCTCCAGCCAATGGATGGTTGCCACACTGGCGGCATCCGGTACGCGCAACATGCTGTCGATTACCTCTGGAATAAATGAAGGTTCAGCCCGTGGGCGGCCTATGCCTTCAATGCGGCTCCCACAACTGCCGGTGACTGTGCGATCACGGTTGCAGAAACAGTCATAAAATACCGAGTTTTCCGGATCAACAACCATCAGTTGGGTATCATGCCCTTGATAGCGGATATAGCGGCCTAAGGTAGCTGATGTGCCACCGGTGCCAGCGCTCATCACAATATAGTCAGGGACAGGGAAGGGTTCGCGGGCCATCTGGCGGAAGATACTATCAGCAATATTATTATTGCCGCGCCAGTCGGTCGCGCGCTCCGCAAAAGTGAACTGATCCATATAGTGGCCATTCAACTCACGGGCCAATTGCTCCGATGCCGCATAGATTTGCCCTGCGTGGTCAACAAAATGGCAGCGACCACCGTAGAAAGCGATTTGTTCAACTTTTCGCCGCGCGGTGCAACTTGGCATGACGGCAATAAAAGGCAAGCCAATCAGGCGAGCAAAATAGGCTTCGGATACCGCGGTGCTACCGGAGGAGGCTTCAATTATCGTGGTGCCTTCGGTGATCCAGCCATTACATAAGCCATAGAGGAACAGTGAGCGGGCCAAGCGGTGCTTTAAACTACCGGTAGGATGGGTGCTCTCATCTTTCAAATAGAGAAAGATACCGGGAAAAGCAGGCAGATTTAGGCGGATCAGGTGGGTATCAGCGGAGCGTTGAAAATCCGCTTCTATTTCACTGATAGCATTTTTTACCCAAGTGTTGGTCATTTAGTGGCCTGCGATATAAATAGTAATCTAATGATTGCTATATTATCGGTTATCAAAGAAAAAAACGTTGCCATCTTTCCTTCTTTATCGCCAAATGATAGAAAATTATTCCATGGATAATGGTTATGCTAGATAAAACAGACCGTAAGCTGCTCTGTATGTTGCAAAAAGATTGCACTCAATCACTGCAAGTCTTGGCTGAGGCCGTCAATTTGACCTCCACGCCATGTTGGAAACGGCTAAAGCGCCTTGAGGATGAGGGGTTTATCCGTGGACGAGTCGCGTTGCTGGACAGTGAAAAGCTGGGCTTAGGACTGACGGCATTTGTGCTGATCAAAACGCAGCAGCATAATAGCGATTGGTATCAGGCATTCGTCGAATTCACCAAGAAAATGCCTGAGGTGCTGGCGTTCTATCGAATGGCGGGTGAATATGACTATCTGATGCAGGTAGAGGTTGCCGATATGAAAAGTTACGACAATTTTTACAAACGCATGGTGAATGGCGTACCGGGGCTGATTGATGTGACATCGAGCTTTGCGATGGAAAAAATCAAATATACGACTATGTTACCTGTTCCTGAGTAAAAAAGTTTTTTTGAATAAAAAGCCATTTTAACGATGGTATCCTACTCCCTCATTGATTGCGTATAGCAAGAAGAATACCGATGCTATTCGGTGTCAGACCATGGAATAAAACTGCGTGAGATTGTTTGCACAATTAGGCTGGTATTTCCGCCGAGAGTGGCGTCGCTATGTGGGCGCGGTGTTGCTGCTGATCATTATTGCCATCCTGCAATTATTGCCGCCAAAGCTGGTCGGGGTGATTGTGGATGGCATCAGTACAAAACAGATGTCAACCGACATGCTACTGGTGTGGATCGGGGTGATGTTGGTGACGGCAATCGTGGTCTATCTGCTGCGCTATGTCTGGCGCGTTTTACTCTTCGGTGCATCCTATCAATTGGCGGTGGAGTTGCGATCGAACTTCTATCGCCAACTCAGCCGTCAGGCCCCCGGATTCTATTTACGTCACCGCACTGGTGATTTAATGGCGCGCGCCACCAATGATGTCGACCGCGTGGTTTTTGCCGCCGGTGAGGGCGTGTTGACGCTAGTGGATTCGCTGGTGATGGGTTGTGCAGTGCTGATTGTGATGAGCACCCAAATCAGCTGGCAATTAACATTGCTGTCACTGCTACCGATGCCAGTGATGGCGATAGTGATCAAATATTATGGCGACCAATTGCACCAGCGTTTTAAATCGGCGCAGGGCGCATTTTCTAGCCTCAATAATCAGGCGCAAGAAAGTCTGACCAGCATCCGCATGATTAAAGCTTTTGGCCTGGAGGATAATCAATCACAGCAATTTGCGCAGGTTGCCGCTGAAGCGGGAGCGAAGAACATGTATGTCGCGCGTATTGATGCCCGTTTTGATCCGACAATTTATATTGCTATCGGTATTGCTAATTTATTAGCCATCGGCGGTGGTAGCTGGATGGTGGTCAATCACAGTATTACCTTGGGGCAGTTGACCAGCTTTGTGATGTATCTGGGATTAATGATCTGGCCGATGCTGGCGTTGGCGTGGATGTTCAATATCGTCGAACGCGGCAGTGCGGCCTATAGCCGTATCCGCAGTTTGTTGGAAGAAGCGCCTGTGGTGAAAGATGGCGAGATCGAATTATCTAACGAGCGCGGCACATTAGCGGTAAATATTCGCCATTTCTATTATCCGGGGGCAGAACAGCCCGCATTACATGATGTTGCGCTGAAGTTAGCACCGGGGCAGATGTTGGGGCTATGTGGGCCGACGGGGTCTGGTAAAAGCACCTTGCTGGCATTAATTCAGCGGCAATTTGATATTGATGATGGCGCTATCAGTTATCAGGGGCATGCGCTGTCGGATATTCGTTTGCATGACTGGCGCGGGCGCTTATCCGTGGTCAGTCAGACGCCATTCCTCTTCTCTGACACCGTGGCGGGCAATATCGCGCTAGGTAAACCCGATGCCACTCAGGAGCAGATTGAGCGGGCCGCTCGTTTAGCCAGTGTGCATGAAGATATTTTACGCCTTCCTCAGGGTTATGGCACTGAAGTGGGTGAGCGCGGCGTGATGCTGTCCGGCGGACAGAAACAGCGCATTTCTATTGCCAGAGCGCTGCTGCTGGAGACAGAAATTCTGATTCTTGATGATGCACTTTCTGCGGTTGATGGTCAGACCGAGCATGAAATCTTAAAAAACCTTCGCCTCTGGGGTGAACATCGTACTGTGATTATCAGCGCTCATCGCCTCTCCGCTTTGACGGAAGCCAGCGAAATTCTGGTGATGCAACATGGCGGTGTGATGCAGCGCGGCACACATAATTTATTGGTCAATCAATCGGGTTGGTATCGCGAGATGTACCGCTATCAACAACTGGAAGCTGCATTAGATGATGGTGAGCCGGAGGCCAAAATCGATGAGTAAACCTCAGCAACTTTGGCCAACACTAAAACGCCTGCTCTCCTATGGTTCTCCCTATCGAAAACCATTAGGGCTGGCGGTCTTGATGCTCTGGGTTGCCGCTGCCGCCGAAGTCAGTGGCCCACTGTTGATCAGCTATTTTATTGACCATGTGGTGGCGAAAGGCACCTTGCCGCTCGGTTTGGTGGGCGGGCTGGCATTGGCGTATCTGCTGCTGCAATTACTGGCCGCGTCGTTGCACTATTTTCAGGCATTGCTGTTTAACCGTGCAGCGGTCGGCGTGGTTCAACGATTGCGTATTGAAGTGATGGATGCCGCTTTGCGCCAGCCACTCAGTGCGTTTGATACCCAGCCGGTAGGGCAATTGATCTCCCGCGTAACCAATGACACTGAAGTCATCAAAGATTTATATGTGATGGTGGTGTCTACGGTGCTAAAAAGTGCTGCATTAATCGGCGCGATGCTGGTGGCGATGTTCAGTTTGGATTGGCGCATGGCGCTGATCTCAATCTGTATCTTCCCTGCGGTATTGGTGGTTATGGCGATTTATCAGCGCTATAGCACTCCGGTGGTACGGCGGGTTCGGGCTTATCTGGCCGACATCAACGACGGTTTTAATGAAGTGATCAATGGTATGGGCGTCATTCAGCAGTTTCGCCAGCAAGGGCGCTTCGGGGAACGGATGGAGTCAGCCAGCCGCGCGCATTATATGGCACGGATGCAAACGTTGCGCTTGGAAGGTTTTCTGTTACGCCCGCTGCTGAGTCTGTTCTCTGCTATGGTGTTATGCGGTTTGTTGCTGCTTTTCGGTTTCAGTCCAGAAGGTTCCGTCGGAGTAGGGGTGCTGTATGCATTCATTAACTATCTGGGGCGCTTAAATGAGCCCTTGATTGAGCTGACATCCCAGCAATCGATCCTGCAACAAGCGGTGGTGGCAGGAGAGCGTATTTTCGATCTGATGGATCGCGCTCAGCAAGGCTATGGTACTGATGACCGCCCACTGACCAGTGGACGTATTCAGGTGAAAAATGTCAGCTTTGCTTACCGTCACGATAAAATGGTGTTGCAAAATATCTCTCTTGATGTGCCGTCGCGTGGATTTATTGCCTTGGTCGGGCATACCGGCAGTGGCAAAAGCACGCTGGCTAATCTGCTGATGGGCTACTATCCGGTGCAGCAAGGGGAGATTTTACTTGATGGCCGACCGCTGTCAGCGCTATCCCATCAGACCTTGCGCCAAGGGGTGGCGATGGTGCAACAAGATCCGGTGGTATTGGCCGACTCTTTCTTTGCTAATGTGACCTTAGGCCGTGATATCAGTGAGCAGCAAGTTTGGGAAGCGCTGGAAACCGTACAACTGGCACCATTAGTCCATGCATTGCCTGATGGGTTGCACAGTATGCTTGGGGAGCAGGGCAATACCTTGTCTGTCGGGCAGAAACAGCTGTTGGCGATGGCGCGGGTATTGGTACAAGCGCCGCAAATCCTGATTTTGGATGAAGCGACTGCCAATATTGACTCTGGCACTGAACAGTCGATTCAGCGGGCATTGCAGCTTATCCGCAAAAATACCACTTTGGTGGTGATTGCTCACCGCCTCTCAACCATTGTCGATGCGGATACCATCTTGGTGTTGCACCGTGGTGTGGCAGTTGAGCAAGGTAAGCATCAAGAGCTGCTTGCGGCCCACGGGCGCTATTATCAAATGTACCAGTTGCAATTGGTTAGTGAAGATTTAGCGGCCATTGACCAAGTGGAAACTGCGGTGAATTAAGGGGTAATCAGCGAGGCCAAGTGGCCTCGCATCACTTCCAGTGCTGCTTCCTCGTTCTATCCCTCCACCGAATAACCCCTCCATTGCACCGACAACTTGAACGAAGGTGGGCATACCGCACCATAATCTTGCAACACCAAAGCCCATCAATGCGGAGGTGCACTTCTGTGACGCGCATCGCACTAATTTGGTGCACAAAAAACACTCAATGCTATCGGTTCAGCCCTGTAGGCACGGGCTTGGCTACCTCAACGGCCCTCTGCTCGCCATTTTTATACTAAATCTCCGCTATCTTTATTTATGGCATAGCCTTTGCTTTATCTGTTTCGTGGAAGACAGGATTTTGTGGCAGACATAAATTCGACCTAATTCGAGAAGGGGCAAATATGAAGCTGGTTACCGTGGTGATCAAACCATTTAAGCTGGAGGATGTGCGTGAAGCCTTGTCCTCTGTGGGTATTCAGGGGCTGACCGTAACCGAAGTAAAAGGATTTGGTCGCCAGAAAGGACACGCCGAACTCTATCGTGGAGCTGAATACAGCGTCAATTTCTTACCTAAAGTGAAAATTGATATCGCGATTGCCGATGATCAATTAGATGAAGTGATTGATGTGATCAGTAAGGCAGCCTATACCGGCAAAATTGGTGATGGCAAAATTTTCGTTGCTGAATTGCAACGTGTTATTCGCATCCGTACCGGCGAAACAGACGAAGCAGCACTGTAATTTGCAGGCTCAAATTTAGTGAATAGGGATGGGTTGATGATGAAAAAACTTTTATCCGTGTTGGGCCTGAGTTCGGTAGCGATGCTGCCCTCTTTGGCAATGGCTGCTGTACCGGCCGTAGCTGACAAAGCTGATAATGCTTTTATGATGATTTGCACCGCGTTGGTGTTGTTTATGACCGTGCCCGGTATTGCCCTGTTCTACGGCGGCCTGCTGCGTTCCAAAAACGTATTATCAATGATGACTCAGGTCACCGTGACCTTTGCGCTTATCTGCGTTCTGTGGATTCTCTACGGTTATAGCCTGGCCTTCGGTACGGGTAATGCCTTCTTCGGTAGCTTCGATATGGCAATGCTGAAAGGTATTGGCCTGACGAGCTTGAGTGGCACTTTCTACCAATACATCCATGTGGTGTTCCAGGCTTCATTCGCCTGTATCACTGTCGCACTGGTGGTGGGTTCATTCGCAGAACGTATACGTTTCTCGGCGGTATTAATCTTCGCTGTGCTGTGGTTCACCTTCTCCTACCTGCCAATGGCGCACATGGTATGGGGCGGCGGCTTCCTGGCAATGGACGGCGCGCTGGACTTTGCGGGTGGTACCGTGGTGCATATTAACGCCGCTATAGCAGGTTTAGTAGGTGCTTACTTACTGGGTAAACGTGCTGGCTTTGGCAAAGAAGCGTTCAAACCACACAACTTACCGATGGTATTTACCGGTACTGCGATTCTGTATATCGGCTGGTTTGGCTTCAACGCGGGTTCGGCCAGTGCCGCTAACGAAATTGCCGCACTTGCCTTCTTGAATACCGTGGTCGCAACAGCAGGTGCCATTCTTTCTTGGGTCTTTGCTGAGTGGATTTTACGTGGCAAACCTTCCTTACTGGGGGCGTGCTCCGGTTGTATCGCAGGTCTGGTTGCGATTACACCAGCGGCAGGTACAGTAGGTGTGGGCGGCGCATTGATTATCGGTCTGGTGGGTGGTGTGGCTGGCCTGTGGGGTGTGGTACTGCTGAAAAAATGGCTGCGAGTGGATGATACTTGTGACGTGTTCGGTGTCCACGGTGTGTGCGGGATTATCGGTTGTATCCTGACGGGCGTCTTCACCTCTGCTTCACTGGGTGGCACAGGTTACGCGGCTGGCGTCACCATGGGCCATCAGGTTGGCGTACAGTTGTTCAGCGTCGGTGTGTGTTTGGTCTGGTCTGGTGTTGTGGCCTTCGTTGCCTTCAAAATTGCCGATCTGGTTGTCGGTCTGCGGGTACCAGAAGAGCAAGAACGCGAAGGTCTGGATGTTAACAGCCATGGCGAAAATGCTTACAACCAATAAGTTAGCTTATCAATAAGCAAGATATGTAAGAAGTTCAGTGGCTCAAGACAGGTTGAGATGTTAGAAAACAAATAATAATGATGATAAGCAGCAGGGGCGATTTTTCTATCGCCCCTGTTTTATTGTGAGTATGGAGGTAAGGCTTGCAGTGGGATCACCGATGTAAACGGATCACACCCTCCTGCACTGTCGAGGCAACTAACACGCCCTGTTGGTTGTAGATCTGCCCACGAACAAAGCCCCGCGCTCCTGAAGCTGACGTACTTTCTACGGCATACAGCAACCAGTCATCCAGACGGAATGGCCGGTGGAACCACATCGAATGATCTATCGTGGCAATTTGCACTCCCGGCTCAAGGAAGCCAATCCCGTGCGGCTGCAAGGCGGTTGGCAGGAAATTGAAGTCAGAAGCATAACCCAGTAAATATTGGTGAACCCGCAAGTCATCGGGTATTTCACCATTGGCGCGGAACCAGACATAGCGATTTGGTTCCTCTACCGAGCCTTGCAGTGGGTTGTGGAATTTCACTGGGCGCATTTCAATGGGTTGGTTGCCAATAAACTTCTCCCGCACTTTTTCGGGGATCAAATGGGCAAACTTACGGGCAATGTCAGTTTCTGACATCAAGCCATCCGGCGAGGGGACCTCTGGCATGGTGTTTTGGTGCTCAAATCCCTCCTCCTGACTCTGGAACGACGCCGTCATGTAGAAGATAGGTTTACCATTCTGAATGGCACTGATCCTGCGGGCGCTAAAACTGGTGCCATCACGTAGCGTTTCGACGTCATAGATAATCGGTTTACTGCTATCCCCTGGGCGCAAAAAATAGCTGTGAAATGAGTGGACGATCCGATCTATGGGAACAGTTTGTTTCGCGGCATAGATAGCCTGGCCGACGACCTGCCCGCCAAATACCTGGCGCAAGCCAAGATCTTCACTTTGGCCACGAAAGATCCCTTCTTCAATTTTTTCCAGATGGAGTAGATCGAGCAGTTTTGCTAATGGCTGGCTCATGTTGTGGCCCTTGATTGTTGAGTTCACCTACAGTGTGCTGAATCTGTTGGGGGGGCGTCAATATATTGCTGTGACCTCTGTTGTGATAATGATCATCTTATAAGGAATCGTCTGATAAATGGCTGAATCTTGGGGTAAACGAAAAGTCTCAGCAGATTGTGCTATAATTAGCGAGCTAGGTGGTTGAAGCCACTTATTAAACGCGTGCCTATTCTATGAATAGTCAGCATCTTAATAATAAGAAGGAGTGCGACCTATGAAACCTTGGCAATCAATGAAATTTTGGCGGGTAGCGGGTGGGGCAGTGTTAGTGGTCAGTCTGGCCGGGTGTGCTCACCAAGGCGCTGATGTGCCAGTCCCAGCCCCAGCAGGGGTGACAGCTGCAGCCGCACCTATTGCGCAGCCTGCGGTGCAAGGGACAGTGAACATCCGCGAGCGCATTGCGCTACCACCAGATGCCGTTGTTACGGTGACGCTGTCGGATGCCTCACTGGCAGATGCACCATCACGGGTTATTGCTCAAAAAGCGATTCGCACCGAGGGTAAACAAGCACCATTTACCTTTGTTTTGCCGTTTAACCCATCAGATATCCAGCCAAATGCGCGTATTATCGTGAGTGCGGCTATCACCCATAACGGTCAGCTAATGTTTATTACTGATACCATTCAGGAAGTGATAAACCGTGGTGCCGGTACTCAGGCTAATTTGCTGTTGGTTCCTGTGACCTCTGTCGCGATAGAGACTGCACCGATGAAAACATCAGGTGCGGCGGCAATATCAGGTGCTGAGACCATACAGTAACTGTCTTTCGAGCGGCCACAGCATAACCGCTATGCTGTGGCGCTTGCATTAACGGTATTGCCAACGATACTGCTGTAAATCAATTATACCCGTGACATCTATTTCAATGCCTTCTGCTAATAACGCCTTTTTCTGTCTCAGATAATCATCACCAATTAATGATATTTCACCATGGCGATTAATAACCCGATGCCAAGGTAATGCAGATCCTTCCGGTAAACGCTTCAGAACGCCACCGACTTGCCGTGCTGCTCGAGGGGAACCAATCAGCCGGGCAATATCACCATAAGTCGTGACCTGCCCGTAGGGGATGGCGGCCACAACCTGAAATACTCGCTGACGAAAACTGTCCATTATCGGTGGGCTATCAAGCTCATCCTGATATTCCGTCGTCGTAGGTTCATCCTGATTTTTGGGGTCGGCTCCTGATGATGTCACGGCATCCTCTTACGTTTCGATTATTTGTATAGAGGATAGCGTCGCACGATATAAATAACATCGTCGATTATTTTTTTGCTCGGGGAAAATAGATTAAACGCTAACCTGAGTGCGAGTGTGCAATAAACCACCGGTTAGCTTGTGTAGCCTTGCTATTTGGCGGGGCATGTTCGATAATGCCCACCGCTCCAGAGTACAAGGAGCCGTTAACGTCAATGGAGGTCCTGTTGGTTCTCCCGCAACACTAACTTGTGAACTCGGTCAGGTCCGGAAGGAAGCAGCCGCAGCAGGCGAGGTGTGTGCCGGGATGTAGCTGGCAGGGCCTCCACCATTTCTGATAGATAAATGTTTTATTACGTTGAGTTTGTCTGCTGATCCGAAGTCTCTTGCCTCCCGATAGTGTTCTGCTTTAAACCTTCCCATTCTATTTGTCAGACATTGCAAAACAGGCTGAGTATTGAACAGAATAATAAGATTTTTCTCATATCTCATTGGTCTGAACTTTCTATTTACGAATTCAATCTGACACAGGATTAATAATGTCTTGAAACTATTAGCGGTCAGACAAAATTTTAATAAATAGAGTGCTAAATCATTTTTACTTAAACACTTCTACATAATCCTGATAAATCACAGAATTTCACCTAAGCGTTGGTACGCAGTGTTACGGGATTAAAGTTTGCCTTCAATACCGTCGTTTTAGCTAAGAAATTTATCTCAAATTAACACACGTACATATCACCAGGTGCATTGAAGCCGATAGCGGATATCGGCTCAACGTTGTTGTGCCTTAACCAGCGTTAAGCGGACTATTTCACATGCTGCCAAACTGTAGGTGGAATTTTATCATAAAGCTTATTCATTGTGAGTTCAGCCAGACGATGATCTGCGGCAGAGTAAAATAATTCCAGCTCATCATCGGAAAGCTCGTACTTATTTTTTTCAATTACACGTTCTAGCGTATCAATAGTCGTACACTTTCTTAAACGCATCAGATAGTCAGTTTTTGTCATGGTGATTTTTCTTCTCGATATACAAATTAATATAGGGAAACTATCCCTTAAGTTTTCATCAGGGTACAGATGTATTCTCCTGAGAAAAGTCTGAATAAACGCTCTTTGGTTTTTTGCCAGCGACACAATTCAGGATCATTGATCCCGTAACTACTAAACAGAGTATATGTATCGTCTAAATATTCTTCCACTAACTCTGAAAGGTCGCCGTCGTCCGGGTATTTTATTTTAAAACTCATCACAAATGAAGCTATATGCTCGATCAAATCATTGAGTTGCAGATTGACGGCTGCTGTGGGGTCATTGACCCAACCATGATGGCTATCACCAAGCGTAGCAATACCTTCATCATACAAACTCTCACAGAGAAACTTCAGTTGGGCAATATCATGCCGCTTAGGCGAGTACTCATCCATATCATCCCCTCCGTAAAGTCTTAATTCGGTGTTGATAACACAATGTGAGTAGATTGATAATCATATAAACGCAGAAGCTTACCGTTAACCTAAATAAGCTTGCCTTGCTATGAATATAAATCATTTCTTCGTTCACCGCGCAACTTTATTACTTAATCTTACAATTCGTCAGCAGTTGAAGGTCGATCGTTGTTAATTATATCAAAGACGATTTTTTCCGGATGTACAATAAATGTTACAGCATTTGTTAGTGACTCTTCAGTGTTGATATCCAGACAGGGGTTAAAGATATGCCACTGATAGCAGTAACTCATTGAATAGTAGTTCTCTTTCAACTGAGAAATATCAAGGATTTCTAATGAGCCAATGGTGTACCTGGCATTTTCCGAATAATACATTAAGCCGGAAACTAAACTTCCTTCAATTTCACGGATATTATTGTTGATAATGTGCTTCAGTAATGAAACTGGGTAACACTCTGAGGTGAAGTCGCCAGCTATTTCATTGTTCATTAATTGTCCGCTTATGATGGTAACATTAATTCATTATTGTATGACCATTGTCGCAAAAAATGCGATGACATTGTGTTTCTGTCGCAACCCGTATGATTCAAGTGCAAAAAACCAAACTTAATGCAGTTTTCAACCAATACGGTTAGTTAACAGGTCGTAAGGTTATTTGAGCCATGAACTTTCAATAACGCAATTTTGCAATAAAATAACAACCCTTAACGAGGATTTCTCATATTTAGGGTTATTACTCACGATTAGTTTAACAAAACTCTATTAATTTATAATGCGCTACGGGTTTGATCAAGAGGAGGGGCCGCTGCATTGCCTGTTTTCTATTGTACTAGTTATCGATTTGAGGACGCTACCGAGTTATTTTGGTACTAGAGTACCAAAACCCCGCCCGCCATCACCAGTGAAGTATGAGTAAAGAAAGTTTAATTTACTGTAACTAATGATGTAAATACCTGCTGCTTTTCCGCCAGCGGAAGGTCTATTTCCGCCTACGAGTTGTGCTGTTCGAGTCACGCCGTTAAGACTTGTTACCTTTGATACTGATTCGCCGGTGATGTTTTCTTGAATTTAGTGCTTACATGTGATGTTATAATATATCATTAAAGCCATCTATCTCTCTCTGATATGAATAAACATTCTTTGCTAGCTCAGCTGAATTCGTTTCCTACCTGGACGCTGTTCTCACTTTCTTCATTTCAGCGCATTACTGGGGTCGCCTTACTTTGCCTATTGCTGTGGTGTGCTATTTATTGGGCGAATGTACTTCCATGATAAATTTGAGAAAAATTGAAATCGGATATGATCGAAATCCACTGACGCCGCCCATTGATGGCTGTTTTTCCGCAGGCTCCCTCACTGCCATTATTGGTGCAAATGGGGCGGGTAAATCCACGTTGCTTAAAACACTGGCGGGCTTACAACCAGTAGTGACCGGGCAAGTAGCCTTTACTGGAGGGCAAGTCCCCCAAATGGCCTACCTTCCCCAACAGGCCGAATTGGATAAACAGTTCCCGATCGCGGTTCAGGATGTGGTCGCGATGGGATGTTGGCCGCAAAGTGGGCTACTCGGCGGGATAAATAATCAATCACGCCAACGAATAAAACAGGCACTTAATATGGTCGGTATGCAGGATATGGCGCGCCAGCCTGTAGGTGAGCTTTCCGGCGGTCAGTTGCAAAGAGTGTTGTTTGCTCGCCTTTGGGTGCAGCAAGCACAGCTGATTTTGTTGGATGAGCCTTTTACCGGTATTGACAGCCAAACGGTGCGGCTTCTCCTCGACGTTATTCACCAGCTACACCATGAGGGCCGAACCATTATTGCGGTCTTGCACGATATGTCGATGGTCGCTGAGCACTTCCCCGACGCATTGTGGCTAACCCCGCAGGACTACTGTTGGCAGCAATCGGATCTGGTTTTAGCCGAATTGCATCGTTCACACAGCGCGTCTTGCGCGCTTGCCTCTGCGCAACAACAGCCCGAACGCCTGAGGATGATCAACTTATGACATTGGTCCATTTACTCGTTGATCCTTTTATGGATTTTGGCTTTATGCGGCGGGCATTGGTGGCTTGTCTGGCGCTTTCGCTCAGTTCTGCCCCTTTAGGCGTTTTCTTATTATTACGACGAATGAGTTTAGTGGGTGATGCTTTGTCTCACGCGGTATTACCGGGGGCGGCGGTGGGTTACTTGATTTCTGGGATGTCACTGGTTGCGATGGGGGTTGGTGGTTTTATTGCCGGATTGGCGGTTGCTGTGATGTCGGGGTGGGTCAGCCGACGAACACTATTAAAAGAAGATGCCAGCTTTGCCGGCTTCTATCTGGGTTCGCTGGCGTTAGGGGTGACGTTGGTCTCACTCCGAGGTTCCAGCATGGACCTGCTCCATGTGTTATTCGGCTCTATTTTGGCGGTTGATACCCACGCCATGACTATGGTGGGTGTCATCACCACATGCTCGATGCTGGCGTTAGCGGCTATTTATCGTGCGCTGGTAGTCGAATCTTTCGATCCTGTCTTTCTGCGAGTCAGCATGGGCCGCTGGTTGATGGTAGTGCACGCGCTGTTTTTGTCGTTAGTGGTGCTCAACCTGGTGGCGGGCTTTCAGATCCTCGGCACTCTGATGTCGGTCGGGCTGATGATGTTACCTGCCGCCAGCGCCCGCTTTTGGGCTAAAAATTTGCCCCATACACTGGGTATCGCCATGGTGATCGGCATGGTTGCCAGCCTCGTTGGCTTGCTGTGGTCCTATTACGCCTCGTTGCCTGCCGGTCCGGCGATTGTCCTTAGCGCCAGCCTGATTTTCTTTTTATCTATCTTATTTGGAACGCGTGGTGGCGTTTTAGTCACCGCGCGCCGTTAAGCAGTGCCTGTTTAATAAAGGAGAGTTAAATGAAGCGTTTATCAATTAGTTTGGCGGTGGCTGCCCTGCTGTCAAGCCCAGTAGCGATGGCAAAAACCGTTGAAGCGGTTGCCAGTTTTTCTATTTTGGGTGACATCGTTCAGCAGGTGGGAGGTGATCATGTCAATGTGATTACCTTAGTCGGGCCGAATGGTGATCCCCATGGCTTCGAACCCACGCCGAAAAATAGCAAACAGTTGTCCAAAGCAGATGTGGTGTTTGTCAGTGGGTTAGGGCTGGAAGGGTGGTTGGAGCGGCTGATCAGCGCCTCTGGTTATAAAGGGCAAGTCGTTATTGCCTCTACCGGAGTGGATACCCGTAAAATGGATGAGGAAGGTAAGATGGTGACTGATCCCCATGCATGGAACAGCATGGCGAATGGCATTAAATATGCTAACAACGTGATGAATGCATTGATTGTCGCTGATCCGGAAGATGCGGATTATTTCCGCAAGCGGGGTGGGGAATATATCCAGCAATTGGAAAAACTGGATGCCTATGCCAAAGCGCAGTTTGCCGCGATCCCTGCAGGGCAGCGCAAAGTCCTGACCAGCCATGATGCTTTCGGTTATTTTAGCCAGGAATATGGGGTTAAATTCTTGTCGCCAGTCGGTTTTTCAACTGAGTCTGAAGCCAGTGCTAGTGGTGTGGCGGCGTTGATTAACCAAATCAAGCAAGAGAAAATAAAAGCCTATTTTATTGAGAATCAGACGGATCCACGTTTGGTCAAACAGATTGCCGCAGCCAGTGGTGCTAAAGCTGGGGGCGAACTCTACCCAGAAGCATTGTCTCCCGTTGGCGGCCCGGCAGCGACTTACGCCGAAGCTTTCAAACACAATGTCGATGCCATTGTAGGTAGCATGAAATAATTGTAGGTAGCATGAAATAACTGCTGCAAAAAACAGAGTTGCCGTAAATAGTGCTCAACCTCTGATTGTTAGCGGAGGTTGAGCCCGCAATCCCTTTATGACAGGTTTATCGTCAGCGAAAAAAAAGCCCCGTTGGGCAGCAACTGGGCTTTTCACTACAGGTGATACCGAACTCATTGTTAACGCTTCTTATGGGTTCCGCCTTGAACCGCTTTAAAACGAGGATTACTTTTACAAATCACATACACCCGACCACGGCGACGGACGATTTTGCAATCTGGATGACGATTTTTTGCTGAACGTAATGAACTCAATACTTGCATGATTAACTCTCAGAATTAGCTGGCTTTTTTGGTCAAGAAACTGCCGAAACGCTGTTGGAAACGGGCGGTGCTGCCCTCTTTGGAGAACTCTTTCTGTTTACCGGTGTAATACGGATGCGAAGCCGAAGAGATATCCAACGTGACATAAGGATAGGTCTGACCATCACGTTCAATCGTGCGTGTGGTGGCAATGGTTGAACCTACAGTGAAATAGGTATCTGCACTGGTATCGTGGAAGACCACGGTCCGATAGTTTGGATGAATGCCAGGTTTCATAGAAGCTCCAATTGTTATGTTATATCATAACAATAATTATGCGCCTTTCATTTTCCTGTTTCAAGATCCGAATGAAAAAAAACCCGCAAACTGGAGTTCGCGGGTCTTTCTTCATTAATTGCTAGCGGGTCATTAGAGGTTAGGCGACGACGTGCAATCCAAGAACTGCAAAAACATTCGCTAAGATCCCGACGATAATCGCCGCAATCGGGCCTGCGGCCAGCTTCATTACCGGACGCCCACAAATTTCATTGAGGATATATAAGCTGACAACCAGGAAAATACCGGTGCCTGGCCAGATCTGATTTGCCGCATTTACCCCACCGACCAACAGCGCAATTTCCAGAATTTGCGTCATGGCGGTACGGATATTGTCACCGGACATTTTCAATGAGGGGAAGCGGTTCATCACCTTGCCGATTCGGCTCAGGCTGGTGATCTCGACCCCCATGGCACTGGCACCGAGGATGCCTGCAACCACTGGATTCGGTGCCAGATAGCCCAATCCGAGGAACCAGTCACACCAGCCGTTAGTACCATAAACGCCACTTATCATCGCGGTGGTAATAATCAGCGGCATAAAGGCAAGGGCTTGCACGATTGCCACGATAGCCGCAGAGGTAATTTGCCCTTTACCGAGCAGTGCCGCAGCGATGGGTTCACCGGCGATCCAGTGATAGTGCGCGGTAATGGCGATCAACGCTGCCATTGGCAGCAGGTAAATGGCGTTTTTCCGAATGCGCTTAATATTATCGTCAAACAGGCTGTGCTCCATCTCCTCGCCGTGGCGTTTATCACGAGATGCGAAAAACAGCAGGCAAATCATGCCGAACAGCATTGCAATGCCTTCAGGGCTAAGTGCGACTTCATTACCGGCAATGGTGACTGGGTTAATACGTTCAACCACCACCCTGGCCAAGAAGGCGATAATGATGGTAATTAAGCCCGCTTTCTTACCGAACTGATAACCTACAGCAATGGCAGGGAAGGCCACAAAAGCATAGATTATCGGATCACCCACGGATGCCAGCGCATCAAGGAAATTAACCGGCAGATAGGTGAAGCCTTTAATCAGCCCATCCAGAGCAATGGTGACCAGTGCGCCATAAACAGCACCAATTAATACCGCCAACTTAGTATTATTCAGTGACACCCCAATAATATCAGCGGTCAATAACACGATATGAATAACAATAACCCCGGTCGCCAAAGTGATCGGCATGGCAAAACCGGTAATAAAACCAATGCTGATAGCAAAAGAGATCCCTGCCAGCTCTTTTCGGCTCATATTGCCGTTCATAAACTCCGGCATAATAGGCCGTAATCCATCGTGGTAAACCGCAATGGACTTATTGGCAAGAAAGGTGGCATAACCGCCCATTAGCGAAAAAAGAATAATCTTGATGAAATTAAATGATTCCATATCACTCCCCTATCGGGACCAGCAGGCCCCAAGCTAATTTGTTTATTATTTATGGATTATTTGTCGGCCAATAAAACGGCGCACAACGCTTTTACTGAGTTTTCAACACGATCATTGGTAAACCCAAATGCTTTTTTACCTTGCTCAATCAATTGGCTGACATTAGCCTCTGAGGGCTGAGTCAGGGCATTGGCGATGGTGGCACATTTGTCGCGGCCAATCAGGGCATAGGCCATGGCCAGTGCGCCCCCAGCGCCGCTTTGACAGGCCCCAACGTAATAGTCGAAACTGCCATTTTTTACTTTCATGGCGGCGTCCATGTCGGTAAATATTTCAGACGAGACTTTCCCTGCACCGTATTTGACTAAACACTCTTGTATTTCATTTTTATTAAGCTGCCCACCAATCGCTATTTTAAGCATTTCTGTTTTTCCCATTTCTAATATTTATGAATGGCCTGTATATATTCCATTATTGGCTGGCACTCATGAGTTGCTGCCAGAAGGAGTGGCCGTTTTGTGGTGCCGGAGCAGCAAAGAATTCGCAGACGGTCGCGCCGACATCAGACATCGTTTCGCGGATACCAAGACGGATGGCTTGCTGCTGCGTATTCGTCACCCCTGCATGGTAAACCAGCAGGGGAACTTGTTCTCGCGTGTGTTTACTGTGGCCGATCGTGGGATCATTACCGTGGTCAGCCATGACGACCAGACAATCACCGGTTACCATGGCAGCCGTAATTTTGCCTAACATGTTATCGACCAATTGCAGGCGTTCTGCATAGCGTTCTACATCTTGCCCGTGGCCCGCGAGGTCAGTTTCCTGAATATTGGTGCAGATAAAGGCACTGCCTGTGCGTTGAACTTCTGCCAATGTGATATCCAAAATAGTTTGTGAGTCAACTAATTGCTGATAGTTTCGCCCTGTGGGATTAGCCACGATATCGGCAACTTTGCCGACCAAGATCGTTGGGATACGCACTTTCTTAAGCTGATAAGGAGCCTGTACTTCTGCATCGACACCATAGCCCAGATGAATAACCTGAAAACCATTGTCGTAAACACCGGATTTCGGGCTATTAATGCCGATGTATTGCTGTTGCTTTACTTCAGCCGCGCTTACGATTTTATGGCTATCCGTGAGTTGCCCACCATAAGCGATAACGCGGTTCACGGCGACACAACTGCGAACTATCCGGCCAATCTTCTCAACCAACTCAAAATCAACGACACTTAAATTAGCACAAATATTAAAAACTTGGCCTAAATCTGCTTCAAGATTATCACCAATTGCCACTGCGTCATTGACCCAGAGAAATTGCAGGTCACTGTTATCTTCAGGCGCACCGCGCTGTTCAACTTGATAGCCCTGTTGACGCAATGCATCAGCCACACGCGATTTTACGCTGGAAAAAGGCATAGATAATGGCGAACGGGGCAGGGTGCCCATGATCTCCTGATGACCCATAAATGTGTCGCCGCCTTCATGTTGCAACAGGGCGACGCCAAAACTGGCTTGTGCACTCTCTTGCATGACGCTCTCCTTGAAATCCGGCGAGCCGATATGCAGCGCATTGAGCAACCCCATCTTCTCCAACTGTGGCAAACGCATTCCCGGATAAGTTTGCAAAATATGGGCGCAGGTATTGGCAGTGATATCCTGTGGGCGGACTTCAGCAACATCCGGCATGGCGCCTACGCCAAAGCTGTCGATGACCAGTACGATAAATTTACTCATAACCCCTCCTGTTCGGTGGGCGTGGGGATGGTATTACCCTGACTATCATAAATTCCGAGCAATCTAGGCTGGCCTGAATGAATCCCTGCAACCAGTGCCACATCACTGCGGGTGACAAAAATTTGGGTACGAAAACACATCACCACCGGGCAGCCGACGGCGAAGGGGTCAGTGAGACTGAGGGTGTAGTCGATGCTATCAGCCGCCGGGCTCAGAACTTTGCTCGAATGCCACTGCTGGTCATGTACCAATGCGTGACTCAAATGGCCGCGTCGATAGTATCCGCCACCGTAGCAATAGCTCCGGCCCTGATGATGATGGGAAATCTCAGTCAAATAGAGCATGGCGACATGCTCAGGTTGTTCACCCTGTTGATTGGATGGCATGGTGCCAGTCAATGAGTGTCCCGGTTCTGCATGAGTCACGCCATAACGTGCTAGCAACGGAATACTTTCGACGCAAGTTGCGGAAGGGCCATTGACCTGTTCCACATGAATACCTTCACGCTCAAGAATACTTTTTGCCTCAATGAGCGTACTGAGGTTCGGGCTGGGTAATGTCTTTCCTTTTTCGCTATCAAAAAGCATACAAGGGAAATGTGTCACGCCAACCAGACGGACACCGGCTAAGGCTTTTATTTCCTTTATCGTGATGGGCAGCTCATCCAGGGTGAATCCAGCTTCTTGCCCTGGATAGACAAGGTCATTGGGGTGCCACACTTTTAGCAGTAATGCCTGTTCTGTCCCTTGGCGCAGGGCGGCTTCGGCGATTTCTCGTGCTTTGGCGATGCTGTAGACCGTGATGACTTCTGGCTGACGGGAGACAACTTCATCCACCATGCCACTGGGGATTTGCACCAGATGACCCACGTGGGCGACGGGTAAATCATGCTGATAGAGCTGACGCACCTCTTTGAAGTCCACGGCCACGATACCTTGATAACCGCACTCCAATAGCAGCTTGCAAAGCAGCGGGTTTCGACCAAACTGTTTGCTCATGAGATAAAGTGTAATGCCATGGCGGGCGGCAGTTTCCAGTAATAAGCTTGCATTTTGTCTGACTTGGTCAACATCAATAACGTAGCTGTCAGGTTTTATCGCCCCTTGCTGCCACAATAAAAGAGTGGCTTCCACTAGTGCTGGATTCTGTTTTTGTAACGCTTTCAGTAGCATTTTAGATCCTTAAATCACGGCATAATTTTCATTTTTTTGAATATTTATCTTATGGAAATACGATCACCATTCCGTTGGCTGAGCAAGATGCAGGCCATAGAGGTTCGCTAATAAATAACCTATTTCGTGATCAGGGACCTCGAAGGCAAACAGCGAAAGTAACTCATTGTTAATTATCCTGACATCGGCAAAAGCAGCTGTTGCTTCAATTTCTTTTAATATTTCATCATCGATAGCTGGAATCACTTCTCCCTGACTCGCTCGCATCAAGGCATTTGCCATGTGAGTGATCAGCATTTCTCCCTGAGGGTGGCGTAGAGATAATTTCCAATGTAGCTCCAAGCGTTCAATAACCCTGATCATTCCAAAATAGACCGTTGAATCAATGACCTGTGCGTCATAGAGAATTTTTAATCTCGTTTCCATTTACTTATTATCCTATATCTTCATTTTTATGAATATTTAGATGATAGTAATTTATGGTTGCGCTGCAAATGCTTCATAAGCTATTTGGAATATTGATCACAATATAATCACATTGACCGAATCAGCTGCTTTACCTTGATGATAAGGCCCTGTTTTCTGCTGGCTCAATAGAGTGGGGCTGGCGGGAGACAAAGAAAAAGGCCGCTAAGTGCGGCCTTTAAATATCACATCATCTGCTGCTAATAAGGTTTACTTCGCCTTATGCTCAACGGCATGTGCGTGCTCTACATCTTCATTTTTCCGGCTAAAGCGGCGGCGAACCACCACAAAGAACACTGGAACGAAGAAGATTGCCAGTACGGTGGCGGTGATCATCCCACCCATTACACCCGTACCTACCGCATTCTGAGCACCAGAACCGGCACCACTACTGATAACCAGTGGCAGAACCCCAAGGATAAAGGCCAGTGAGGTCATCAGAATTGGGCGCAGACGCATACGCACTGCTTCCAGCGTTGATTCCACCAAGCCTTTACCTTCTTTGTCCATCAAGTCCTTGGCGAACTCAACAATCAAGATGGCGTTCTTGGCCGATAGCCCGATGGTGGTCAACAAGCCGACCTGGAAGTAAACGTCGTTATTCAGGCCGCGCAGTGAGGCTGCCAGCAACGCACCGACCACACCCAGTGGCACCACCAACATAACTGAGAATGGAATCGACCAGCTTTCATACAACGCAGCCAGACACAAGAAGACCACAATCAGTGAGATGGCGTACAGTGCTGGAGCCTGGTTACCCGACAAACGTTCCTGATAGGACATACCCGTCCAGTCATAACCGATGCCGCTTGGTAATTTAGCTGCCAGTTCCTGCATCAGGTCCATTGCTTCACCGGTACTCTTACCCGGTGCTGCCTGACCCAAAATTTCCATGGATGGTAAGCCGTTGTAACGTTCAAGTCGTGGTGAGCCATATTCCCATTTCGCGCTAGAGAAGGTGGCAAATGAGACCATTTGACCGGCGCTGTTACGGACATACCACTTATCAATATCACCCGGTAACATACGGAATGGCGCGTCAGCTTGTACGTAAACTTTCTTCACGCGACCACGGTCGATAAAGTCGTTTACATAGCTGCCGCCCATGGCAGAGCCGAGGGTGGTATTGATATCAGAAATCGCTACGCCAAGGGCCTGTGCTTTTTCCTGATCAACTTCCACTTTGAACTGAGGTGTATCTTCCAATCCGTTAGGGCGCATGCCCACCAGCATATCCGAATGTTGCGCCGCCATGCCGAGCAGTTCGTTACGGGCTTCAGTTAATTTCTGATGCCCCACGTTACCCTGGTCAATCAACTGGAAATCGAAGCCGGTAGCTGTACCTAATTCCACAATCGCTGGCAAGTTAAAGGCAAAGACTAAACCGTCCTTAATTTGCGAGAAGGCTGCTGATGCGCGGCCTACAATTGCCGGAACTTTATTTTGCTCACCCGGACGCTCATCCCAGTTTTTCAGACTGACGAATGCCAGACCGGTGTTCTGACCTTGACCACTGAAACCGAAGCCGTTAACGGTAAATACCGAGTTAACCACATCTTTTTCTTTGTCGAGATAATAGTCAGTCACCTGATTTAGCACTTTCTGCGTACGTTCTTGCGTCGCACCCGCAGGCATTTGCACCATGGTCAGGAACACGCCCTGATCTTCTTCTGGCAGGAATGATGTCGGTAAGCGCAGGAACAGCACGCCCATTCCAATCACGATGGCCAGATAGATCACCAGATAACGGCCAGTGCTGCGCAAAATATTGGCAACGCTGTCGGTATAGTGGTGGGTACTTTTCTCGAACATGCGGTTAAACCAACCGAAGAAGCCAGTTTTTGGCCCATGCTCGCCTTTAGCGATAGGTTTTAGCATCGTGGCGCACAATGCAGGTGTCAGAATCAATGCCACCAACACCGAGAGCACCATTGCTGAAACGATAGTGATGGAGAACTGACGATAGATTGCACCCGTTGCACCGCCGAAGAAGGCCATCGGGATAAATACCGCAGACAGAACCATCGCGATCCCCACCAATGCGCCCTGGATTTGCTCCATAGACTTTTTGGTGGCTTCTTTCGGCGGTAGCCCTTCCTCTTGCATCACACGTTCGACGTTCTCGACCACCACGATGGCGTCATCCACCAATAGCCCTATCGCCAACACCATCCCGAACATCGTTAGGGTGTTTATCGAATAGCCAAAGGCGGAGAGAATGGCAAAGGTACCGAGCAATACGACCGGTACTGCAATCGTTGGAATCAACGTTGCACGGAAGTTTTGCAGGAACAGATACATCACCAAGAACACCAAGATAATGGCTTCTACCAGCGTTTTAACCACTTCGTTAATGGAGATCTTAACGAACGGTGTGGTGTCATACGGATAAACCACTTTCAACCCTGCCGGGAAGAACGGCTGCAATTTTGCCAGCTCAGCTTTTACCGCAGCAGAAGTATCCAGGGCATTAGCCCCTGTCGCCAGCTTGATACCGATACCCGCAGCAGGTTTGCCGTTGTAACGGGCGATGATGTTATAGCTTTCAGCACCCAGTTGAACAATAGCCACATCTTTTAAGCGGACCTGCGAACCATCTGTATTCACTTTCAGCAAGATCTGGCTGAACTCTTCAGCATTGGTCAAACGAGTCTGCGCAATGATTGATGAGTTCAGTTCTTGACCCGGGACAGGAGGAGTCCCACCCAATTGACCCGCTGCAACCTGATTGTTTTGTACTTTGATCGCATTGATAACATCAACCGGCGTCAGGTTGTAGTTATTCAGTTTGTGCGGATCCATCCAGATACGCATCGCGTATTGGGAACCAAATAACTGAACATCACCCACACCAGCAGTACGGCTGATAGGATCTTTAACATTAGAACCCACATAGTCAGCGATATCTTCTTGTTGCATGGTGCCGTCTTCAGAAATAAAGCCGGCAACCATCAGGAAGCTACTACTGGACTTTTCAACGCTCACACCTTGCTGCTGCACTTCTTGCGGCAGTAACGGCATGGCTAATTGCAGTTTGTTCTGGACCTGAACCTGAGCGATATCTGGGTCAGTGCCTGAGTTAAAGGTCAACGTCAACTGAACGTTACCGGAGGAGTCACTGCTGGAAGACATATACAGCAGGTTGTCGATACCGTTCATGTTCTGTTCGATAACCTGCGTCACTGTATTCTGAACAGTAGTCGCATCGGCGCCAGGATAGTTGGCGGAGATTGTAATTGCCGGAGGCGCAATGGTCGGATATTGCGCAACAGGTAATTTCATTATCGCAAGTGCACCGGCCAACATCAGAATGATGGCGATAACCCAAGCGAAAATAGGGCGATCTATAAAGAACTTAGCCATGAATTACCGGCTCCTTTTAAGACTTCTTCGCTGTATCAGCTGGGGCTGCTTTTGGTGCTGGAGTCGTGACTTCCTGCACTTTTACCTGTACGCCCGGTCTGATTTTCTGCAAGCCGGAAACAATAAGACGATCACCTGCTTTCAAGCCTTCAGTAACCAACCATTTATCACCAATGGCTTGGTTAGCAACCAGCGTACGCAATTCAACTTTGTCATCGGCACCGACGACCATCGCTGTCGCTTCCCCACGCGGGTTACGTGTCACACCTTGTTGAGGCACTAATAGTGCGTCAGGTCTAACACCTTCATCCAAACGGGCGCGGACAAACATCCCCGGCAGCAAGGCTTCATTCGGGTTAGGGAAAATTGCACGAATAGTAATCGAACCCGTGGTCTCATCCACAGTCACACCAGAGAACTCCAGCGTACCGGTTTCAGCGTACTCAGTACCGTTTTCCAGTAACAAGCGAACCTTGGCTTTACCGCCTTCTTGTTTGAGCGTGCCATCAGCCAGCTCTTTTTTCAGGCGCAAATACTCATCGCTTGATTGCGTTACGTCGACATACATTGGATCAAGCTGCTGAACCGTAGTCATCGCTGTTGCCTGACCACTGGTCACCAATGCACCTTCAGTCACTGAAGATTTACCGGTACGACCACTGATTGGCGAGGTCACTTGAGTGTATGCCAGATTAATACGTGCCGTTTCTACCGCGGCTTTTGCGGCAAGAACAGTTGCATTAGCTTGCATAGCATCGGATACCGCTTGGTCATACTCTTGCTTACTGATGTAGTTGGTACCCAGCAATGGTTTGTAGCGATTCACTGTCAGACGTGCAATTTCAGCGGCAGCTTGTGCTTTGGCTAAATCACCTTTTGCGCTGTCATAAGCGGCCTGATAAGTGGCAGGGTCAATTTGGTAAAGTGACGTTCCGGCGGTGACATCACTGCCTTCAACATAGTTACGTTTTAGAATTATTCCGCTAACTTGCGGACGAACTTCTGCAACACGGAATGCGGACGTGCGACCCGGTAGTTCGGTTGTGATATTTAGTGGTGCTGCTTTCAATGTCACAATGCCGACTTCAGGTGCCTGTTGAGCATGGGCTTGCGCCGCATCTTTGTCATTACATCCTATAAGTACTAAGCTGCCTGAAAGTACCAGAATTGCAGCCAGAGGCATTACCCCTCTGTTTTTGCTCATAGATAAACCTCAAGTGTCCGATTTTTAATTTAATTCAATGGATCACAAGCTTTAAAACCCATTGCTGCGTAAATTATATGTGCGTGCTATGGTACATACATTCGTGAATGTATGTAAATCGCACCCCCCCGAAAAAACAACGCTATGGCACGAAAAACCAAACAGCAAGCCGAAGAGACCCGGCAACAAATTCTAGATGCCGCAGTGCGGGAATTTTCTGCGCATGGCGTTTCCGGCACCTCGCTTACAGATATTGCTGCTGCCGCAGGTGTAACCCGTGGCGCAATTTACTGGCACTTCAAGAATAAGGTAGACCTGTTTAACGAAATTTGGGAGTTATCAGAGTCTAAAATTGATCAGCTCGAATCAGAGTATCAGGTAAAATATCCTGATAATCCACTCCGAATCTTACGTGAAATACTTATCTATGTTCTTGTTTCTACGCGTGAGGATTGCCGACGCCGCGCATTGATGGAAATTGTCTTCCATAAATGTGAGTTTGTCGGTGAGATGTCCTCGGTCCATGATGCACGTAAAGTTCTTGATTTAGCTAGTTATGAGCGAATTGAGTCCGTTTTGCAAGACTGTATTGATGCGAATCAATTGCCCGCTAATCTTGATACTTATCGCGCTGCGATTATCATGAGAGCTTATATTACAGGTTTGATGGAGAACTGGCTCTTTATGCCAGAAAGTTTTGATATAAAACAAGAGGCACCTATATTGGTTGATGCCTATCTGGATATGCTAGCCCACAGCTTTTCATTGCGTAAAGAGATTAATAGCAGGGTATAGGATTATCTGGAATAGCTTATATGAGGAGCATGTTATGAGTTCACTGGTTGTGATTGCTAATGGTGCCGCTTATGGCCATGAGTCATTATTTAATGCTCTGCGTTTATCCATTGCATTGAAAGAACAACAAACTGATCTCGATTTACGCCTATTTTTGATGTCGGATGCTGTTATCGCTGGGATTCACGGGCAACAGCCACGAGAAGGCTATAATTTGCAGCAGATGCTGGAAATTCTCACGGCACAGAATGTCCCCATTAAATTATGCAAAACCTGCGCGGATGCCCGTGGCGTGACTGGATTAACACTGGTCGATGGTGTGGAAATTGGCACGTTGATAGAGCTGGCACAGTGGACTTTGGCTGCCGAGAAAGTACTGACATTCTGAGTGACAAAGGCATTACGGCCAATCGTCCTGCTAATTAAGCGGTATTGCTTTCATTGATATTGCCAGCGGTTACATCGATTCAATGACAAATGCGTAACTGCCCGCATTATTGCAGCTATTCACGTGCTGAAAGACTTTTCTTATGATGACCCGAGACTGAACGTGATAGGATTTCAGCCTCTCTGTTGAAATGAAGTTCAAATATGAACAGCAGATTTCGCAATCAATATTCCATATCGCTCTCTTTACCCATGATGGCATCAGCAGGTGTATTTCTATTGCGTCTCCAGATAATGATTACCCTGCTTATAATTTCATTGCTATTATCGTCAATTGCTTTTGCGTCAAGTATCAATATTGATGTGCCGACTCGCAGTGAAGTACTGAGTCAACTGGATACATTATCAAAACAGAAAATATTATCGCCAGCGGAAAAACTCGCACAACAAGACCTGACTAAGACGCTGGAATACCTTGATACGATTGAGCGTACCAAGCAAGAAGCTAATCAGCTTAAACAACAATTGGCGCAGGCCCCGACGAAGTTGCGTCAAGCAACCGAAGCACTGGATTCGCTTAAAGACAGCTCAGCCGATACATTGACCCGCGAATCACTGGCTAACTACTCGTTACGCCAGTTGGAGTCGCGTCTAAATGAAACGCTGGATGATTTGCAAACCGCGCAGGAAGACCTCTCCGCCTATAACAGCCAGCTCATTTCCCTGCAAACACAGCCGGAGCGGGTACAGAGTGCGATGTACAACGCGTCGATGCGATTGATGCAGATTCGCAATCAACTCAATGGGTTATCGCCAAATCAAGAAGTTCTGCGTCCAAGCCAGCAGCAAGAACTATTGACCGAGCAGGTGATGCTAAATGCACAACTGGATTTGCAGCGTAAAAGTCTGGAAGCCAATACGACTCTGCAAGACTTACTGCAAAAACAGCGGGATTACACCACTGCGCACATTAATCAGTTGGAGCGTTATGTCCAGATATTGCAAGAGGTAGTTAGCGGTAAACGTTTGATTCTCTCCGAGAAAACAGCCAAAGAAGCACAAGCACCCAATGATGCGACTGACATCCAAAATGACCCGTTAGTCAGTCGTGAACTGGCGATTAACAAAGAGCTGAGCCAGCGATTGATTAATGCCACGAAAGAGGGCAATACGCTGGTACAACAGAATATTAGGGTTAAAAACTGGCTGGATCGTGCCCTGCAATCTGAACGTAATTTAAAAGAGCAAATCACCGTATTACGCGGCAGTTTACTGCTTTCACGTATTCTCTATCAGCAGCAACTCAATTTGCCGGCGTCCGGCTTAATTACCAATATGACCTCACGCATTGCTGATTTGCGGCTTGAGCAATTTGAAATTAATCAGCAGCGTGACCAGCTATTCCAGGGGGATGACTATATCCAAACCCTGATGAGCGGCAGCAAAGAGAAGATCAGCCCTGATGTGGAAGACGCACTCGGGCAAATTGTTGATATTCGGCGTGAACTGCTGGACCAATTGAATAAGCAGTTGGGCAACCAACTGACACTGGCTATTAATCTGCAAATTAACCAACAGCAGTTACTCAGCGTCAATGAGTCATTGCAACATACCCTGACACAGCAGATTTTTTGGGTTAGCAGCAACAAACCGATGGATTGGTCTTGGCTGAAAGCCTTACCGGGGGCGCTTAAAGCTGAACTGAGCAATTTCCACTTTACCCTGTCCCTAGGGGATGTGGTGTCTGGTCTGATCAAATCACTGGTGTTCCTGATACCCATGCTGGTTGTGGCAGGGGTAATCCGATCACGCTATAAAATCATTAATAAACACCTGGACAGGCTCGCCGCTGATGTCGGGCAATTAAAGCACGATAGCCAAATGCACACACCCAATGCCATCATGCTTACCTTGCTGAAGGTGTTACCGGGTAGCTTAATCATCTTAGGCATCGGCTACTGGTGCTTACGTTCAGACTTTAATCTCAGTGATTTCTTCTGGAGCTTCTTCCAACATCTGGCCCTGTTCTGGCTGATATTTGATCTGACTTATCGCATGTTATCCCCCGGGGGCATCACTGAGCGGCACTTTATGATCTCAGCCGACAGATGTGCGCATTACCGTCGCCAAATGGTGCGCTTGGGGGCGGCATTATTACCGGTAATCTTCTGGTCTGCATTGGGGCAAAAAAGCCCACTTCGGCTGGTCGATGATGTCATTGGGCAAATTGTTATTGTGATAGCGCTGGCGCTGCTGGCGCTGTTTGTCTTTCCATTCTGCCGTGATAGCTGGCGTGAGAAAGACTCCCATGCGGTACGCCTGGTTATTATCACCGCCGTGGCTGTAACCCCTATCATATTGATTGGATTAATGATTGCTGGCTATTTCTACACGACGCTGCAATTAGCGGGGCGCTGGATTGACAGCCTGTACTTATTATTCTTGTGGAATATTGTTTATCTGACGGCGATTCGTGGGTTAGGGGTCGCGGCGCGGCGTCTGGCTTATCGTCGAGCAATTGCACGGCGACAAAGTTTGGTGAAAGAGGGTGCTGAAGGCGGTGAGCCAGTCGAAGAGCCGCCGCTGGCACTGGATCAAATTAACCAACAGTCATTGCGTTTGACCACCATGGCGCTATTCCTGATTTTCGCCACCTGCTTCTACTGGATCTGGGCTGACCTGATCACCGTTATCTCCTATCTGGACAGCATCTCTTTGTGGCATTACACCACAACAGTTGCAGGTGCGAGCGTAACGCAGGCCGTGACCTTGGGGAATATGCTGGTGGCCTTAATGGCATTGGTGGTCGCCTATATTTTGACCCGCAACCTACCTGGTCTGCTAGAAGTAGTGGTGCTGTCGCGTCTACAACTGCGCCAAGGCACCTCTTACGCCATCACCACGATCCTGACCTACCTTATTACCGCCATTGGTGGGATAACCGCACTAAGTTCACTTGGGGTTTCGTGGGATAAATTGCAATGGCTGGTGGCGGCGCTCTCTGTTGGTCTAGGGTTTGGTTTGCAGGAGATCTTTGCCAACTTCGTCTCCGGCTTGATTATTCTGTTCGAACGTCCTGTACGGATCGGCGACACCATCACCATTGGCACCTTCTCGGGTAATGTCAGCAAAATACGGATTCGCGCAACAACAATTACCGATTTTGACCGCAAAGAAGTGATTATTCCGAACAAGGCATTCGTGACAGAGCGGCTGATCAACTGGTCACTGTCAGATACGATCACCCGCATCATAATCAAAGTTGGCGTTGCGTATGGCTCTGATTTAGAAAAAGTGAAAGAGGTGCTGTTACAAGCCGCACATGATAATCCACGGGTAATGACTGACCCTGAACCACAGGTCTTCTTCCTAGACTTTGGTGCCAGTACTCTTGATCACGAGTTGCGTCTGTATGTACGTGAATTGCGGGACCGCAGCTATACAGTAGATGAATTAAATCGGGCGATTGATAAGTTATGTCGCGAGAATGACATTAATATCGCCTTTAACCAGTTGGAAGTGTACTTGCATAAACCTGATGGTACTCAACTTCAGGAAGTTAATCGCCCGCTTGAAACGAAAGATTTACCTGTCGCGCACTCTGAGCTGGGGGACACTAAGCCTGACTTACCGGATATCAACAAGCCGCTCGCTTGAGGCCATCTGGCAGGTGGGGAGAGGCGATAACTCAGGATCATCTATAGGGTAAATTATTTATACCCTATAGATTTCAATCTGAAGTTTGATGGCGGAGCTTACGCTGATAATCAAGTTGCACGATCTCTAACGCCTTCAGTGCTGTTTCTGGCGCGATCTCATTGCATTCCAGCAGGTAGATAAGATCTACTGCCAGTTGCAGTTCTGGTGAAGCTTTTTCAACTGACATAATGTGACCAACACTTGGTTTTCAGTGAATGAGGAAAGTCGGGGGATAAATTGCTTCGCTGCAAAGTTCTACCTGACTTGATTCAATCCATCTACCCGAAAGATTTCAAGATGCAGAAAGATGGTCAATGGGGAACCCCGATGAGCTTACATCAGTAAGTAGTTCCGGTGATTGAACTCAGCCAACACACCTGCGACTTGAGCGGCGATGGTATAAAACATTATAGAAAACTATTCGCTGCCGGAACCCTAACGATTCAAAAAATGTGACAAATATTCAAAAACCGTTCTCTTTTTTCTCGATACTGCGCTCTATTTTGATTAGCGCTTGTCGGCAACGCATTAAACGGCCTTCCAGCGCGGCGAGTTCTTTTTGTATCTTTTGCTGTTCGGAGAGCAAACTTTGTCGGCCAAGTTGACTCTCTCTATCCTGAATCATGGTCATTATACGCCGCTCATAATCCTGATGCTCAGCCAACTTATGATAAGGGTCCAATTTACTATCCCTAGGTTCAGGATTGGACTTCCTTAGTTTTTGAGTCGCCAGCTCTCTTTGCAGCGCTGAGATTTGTGCGACCAATTTCTCTGCCAGAAAGGCGACCTGCTGGGTGCGATTCTCGGCAACCACTTGTTTCAGTTGTGCCATATTCTTGCGCACTTCCTGTAGATAGTCGCGAAAACGATTACCATGATTACCAAATAGATTCAGATCAAAACGGGCCTGTTGGGAGGGCGTGTTAGCTTGAGGGCCAACCTGAGTCGACAACGCTTCAATTTGGCTTTCAAGCACCTGCAATAATTTTTCTGTACTCATGGTGGTGCTCCTGGGCATTTCCCGCCAGCTTGCCTTCGAATGGTTGTAGTTACAAGCAAGTGGGCAGCTAAATAAAATGGATAGACAGATACGGTACTGATAATGGCAAGAATATCTGTTGATGATAGCCAGTGCATGCGTTAATGATAAGACATATTGATGAGCACTACAGTGAACATAAAGGGAGAGTATGTCTCGTTGGTTGTTAATAATTTTAGGGTGGCTAGCGGTGATATTGGCAACTTTGGGTGTCGTGCTTCCTATTTTACCTACCACGCCATTTTTGCTACTGGCCGCGTGGTGCTTTGCTCGTTCTTCCCCACGGTTTCATCATTGGCTGCTCTATCGCTCATGGTTTGGTAGCTACATCCGCACCTGGCAGCAACATCGTGCTCTGCCGCAAGGCGTTAAGTGGAAAGCGATATTGGTCACCGTGCTCACTTTTACCGTTTCACTTTGGTTGGTAAAAATTTGGTGGGTTAGAGGCTTATTGCTTATCATATTAACGGTGTTGTTGACCTTTATGTTGCGGATGCCAGTTATTGACCTATCGCAACAAAATAAGCGCTGAGCAGTTCACACTAGTTGCATTTTAGTGTCAGTTTGCATAGATTTGAGCGTTTTCGTGCGCGGGGTGATCCCTCGTTGCGTCCTTAGGGTTAAGGATGCGGTAACTTGCACTATCGGGGTGTCATCGGTAGATAGAACAAGTTACTCAGCTGATGTGGCATTAGCATTGGTTGGCCGCGCTTTAGTATGTACAGCAGTTTTATCAGGCACAAATTATGACCGCTACTGCACCTAATACAGCACAACAGCTTAAATATATTAAAGACAGTATCAAAACCATCCCCGATTACCCAAAAGCGGGAATACTGTTCCGTGATGTGACCAGCTTGCTGGAAGATCCGTTAGCTTATGCCTCTAGCATCGAAATGCTGGTTGAGCGCTATTTGGATAAAGGCGTGACCAAAGTAGTGGGTACAGAAGCCCGCGGCTTTTTGTTCGGTGCGCCAGTGGCATTAGCTCTGGGTGTTGGTTTTGTTCCCGTGCGCAAGCCGGGTAAGTTACCACGCGCCACCATCAGCGAAAGCTATGAGTTAGAGTACGGCACCGACAAACTAGAGATCCACACGGACAGCATTCAGCCGGGCGATAATGTCTTGGTCATTGACGATTTGCTGGCGACTGGCGGGACGATCGAAGCAACGGTTAAATTGATTCGTCGTCTGGGTGGTGAAGTGACTGACGCGGCGTTTGTCATTGATTTGCCTGAACTGGGTGGCGAAGCTCGCCTAACTCAGCAAGGGATTACTTGCTACAGTCTGGTCTCCTTCAGCGGGCATTGATTGTATTGAAAATATCGGCCTCGCCGTTAGTGGCGAGGCTGTGTTAGCATGACCCTCTAGATTATCCAACTTCTCCGGTATTAATGAGCTATCAGGCCCTTGCCCGTAAGTGGCGCCCCCAAACGTTTGCAGACGTCGTTGGTCAGGAGCATGTTCTGACGGCGCTAGCCAATAGCCTTTCGTTAGGGCGGATTCATCACGCCTATCTGTTTTCCGGCACCCGTGGTGTTGGCAAGACCTCTATTGCTCGCTTATTAGCCAAGGGACTTAACTGCGAAACGGGTATCACTGCCACCCCGTGCGGTACTTGTGCTAACTGCCGCGAGATCGAACAAGGCCGTTTCGTTGATCTAATTGAGATAGATGCCGCCTCGCGGACGAAAGTCGAAGATACCCGAGAGCTGCTGGATAATGTGCAATATGCCCCAGCCCGTGGCCGTTTCAAAGTCTACTTGATCGATGAAGTACACATGTTGTCGCGGCACAGTTTCAATGCGCTGTTAAAAACCCTTGAAGAGCCGCCAGCACATGTGAAATTTCTGCTGGCGACCACGGATCCGCAGAAGTTGCCGGTGACTATCCTTTCCCGCTGTCTGCAATTCCACCTCAAAGTGATCGATGTTGAAGTCATCCGTGCGCTACTCGAAAAGATATTGCAAGTTGAGCATATCAGCAGTGATGCTAGAGCATTGCAATTACTGGCGCGGGCTGCCGATGGCAGTATGCGTGATGCCCTTAGCCTCACAGATCAAGCGGTGGCAATGGGGGATGGGAGTATCACGACGGCCACTGTCAGCCAGATGCTTGGCACGCTGGATGATGAGCAGCCACTGGCGATTATCGAAGCATTAGTGAGTGCCGATGGTGTGCGGGTGATGGCGCAGATAGAACAAGCGGCATCGCGTGGCGTGGATTGGGAAAACTTATTGGTTGAAACCTTAAGTTTGCTGCACCGTATTGCGATGGTGCAGTTGCTGCCATCGATGCTGGATAATCATTACGCAACGATCGAGCCACGTTTACGCGAACTGGCCCGTACATTACCGCCTGCGGATATTCAGCTCTATTATCAAACTCTGTTGGTGGGCCGCAAAGAGCTGGCCTATGCACCGGATCGTCGTATGGGGGTTGAAATGACCCTATTGCGAGCGCTGGCTTTTCATCCTAAAGCGATAATCGCCGAATCCCAGATCATGCCCGCAGTCATGCCGATGGCCGCCATGGGCAATAACAGTGCACCAGCCACTCAACGCGATCAAAATACACAAACCGTTCAAGCAGAATCGCAGCAAGAGGCCCCACCACTCGGGGCTGCCGCGACAGTGAGTACTCAGTTACCCGACTCTACCGCACAGCTTCTTCAAGCGCGAACGCAGTTACTGCGACAGTCGGGGACGACCACCGCAAAAAAGAGTGAACCGGCGGCGCCAGGAAAAGCGCGGCCGGCAAACTCAGCACTTGAGCGCTTAGCTTCGGTGACTGAGCGCAGCCAGCAGCGTCTGGCCGCCAAATCAACGGAAGAGAAGAAACCGGTAAAGAAAGAAGCTTACCGCTGGATCGCGCAGAATCAGCCTGAAGTCTCAATTGAGCCGATAGCCACGCCGAAAGCGATGCGTTCGGCGCTGGAACATGAAAAAACGCCAGAGCTTTCGGCAAAATTGGCCGAAGAGGCGATGGCGCGGGATCCTTGGGCGGCTGAGATAGATAAGCTACAAATTCCTAAATTGGTGCAGCAGCTTGCGCTGAATGCATTTAAAGAAGAAATAGAACCGGGTAATATTTGCCTTCACCTGCGTTCTGCTCAGCGCCACTTAAATTCGCCATCGGCACAAAAGATGTTGGCGGAGGCTCTGAGTGAATTACAAGGTAACGCGGTGACACTTAGTGTTGTCGAAGATGATAATCCCGCGGAGCGCACCCCGCTGGAGTGGCGGCAAACCATTTATGAAGAAAAACTGGCGCAAGCGCGTCAGTCAATTATCGCGGATAATAATATTCAGACACTGCGTCGTTTCTTTGACGCCGAATTGGATGAAGAGAGTATCCGACCAGTTTAACTGCTGCGATAAGTGCATGGTGCACTGACGTGGCCCCTTGCTATGAGAGATGACTATGTTTGGTAAAGGCGGTATTGGCAATTTAATGAAACAAGCCCAGCAGATGCAGGAAAAAATGCAGCAGATGCAGGAAGAAGTCGCCAAATTAGAAGTTACCGGTGAATCTGGCGCGGGCTTGGTAAAAGTGACAATTAATGGGGCGCATAACTGCCGCCGGGTTGAAATCGACCCAAGCCTATTGGTTGAAGACGATAAAGAGATGCTGGAAGACTTGATTGCTGCCGCATTGAACGATGCTGCTCGCCGCATCGATGAAACGCAAAAAGAGAAAATGGCCTCTGTATCCAGTGGCATGCAACTGCCACCAGGCTTTAAGATGCCGTTCTGATGCAAACCAGCCCACTCCTTGAATCATTAATGGAGGCGTTGCGCTGCTTACCGGGTGTTGGCCCGAAATCAGCGCAACGCATGGCATTCCAGCTGCTACAACGCGATCGTAGCGGCGGAATGCGCTTGGCACAGTCTTTAACCCGTGCGATGTCCGAAATCGGCCACTGTGCTGACTGCCGTACATTTACCGAGCAAGACCGTTGCACTATTTGCTCCAATCCACGCCGTCAGCAAAATGGCCAAATCTGTGTGGTCGAAAGCCCTGCGGATATCCATGCGATTGAACAAACCGGCCAGTTTGGTGGGCGCTATTTTGTACTGATGGGGCACTTATCCCCCATGGATGGCATTGGCCCCGGTGATATTGGTTTAGATTTACTCGAAAAACGGCTTGAATCTGAAACCATTACTGAGGTTATTCTGGCAACTAACCCGACGGTTGAGGGGGACGCAACTGCTAACTATATCGGTCAGATGTGTGGTCAGTATGGGGTATTAGCCAGCCGTATTGCACATGGCGTGCCTGTTGGTGGCGAGCTGGAAATGGTTGATGGTACGACACTATCCCATTCGTTAGCTGGGCGTAATCCCATTAAGTATTAACCTCATGTCATCGTGCGGGCGATTGTTTTGTTATTGATTCCCATCTGAATAATTTTATTCGTGATCATTAGCTTATCGCCCCTAATCCCCTATTTTTTCTGCGTCGAGACTTGAATCCCCCGCCTGTCGGCCCCATTTAATCCTCATTGTTCAATTTTGTACCTGTCGGTAATTTGGATTGAGGTAATTAATGAGTATGAAAGGTCAAGAAACCCGTGGATTCCAGTCTGAAGTCAAACAACTTCTCCATTTGATGATTCACTCGCTTTATTCCAATAAAGAAATTTTCTTGCGTGAGCTGATCTCAAATGCCTCTGATGCGGCGGATAAACTGCGTTTTCGCGCGCTATCTAACCCTGAGTTGTTCGAGGGGGACGGCGAGCTGCGCGTGCGTCTATCTTTTGATAAAGAAAAACGTACTTTGACCCTAAGTGATAACGGCATCGGTATGAGCCGTGAAGAAGTCATTGATAACCTTGGGACTATCGCCAAATCAGGGACCAAAGCATTCCTTGAGTCTATTGGTTCAGATCAAGCCAAAGATAGCCAATTAATTGGTCAGTTTGGTGTCGGCTTCTATTCTGCCTTTATCGTGGCCGATAAAGTCACTGTTCGTACCCGCGCTGCCGGTGCCCCAGCGGAAGCTGGTGTGTTCTGGGAATCTGAAGGTGAGGGTGATTACACCATTGCAGATATCACCAAAGAAGAGCGTGGTACTGAAATTACCCTGCATCTGCGCGAAGGTGAAGATGAATATCTTGATGATTGGCGTCTGCGATCTGTCATCAGCAAATACTCAGACCACATTGCGTTGCCGGTTGAAGTTCAAAGTAAAAATGAAGAAGATGGCACCATTACCTGGGAGAAAATTAATAAAGCTCAGGCACTGTGGACCTGCAATAAAGCGGATATCACGGATGACGAATACAAAGCCTTTTACAAGCATATCGCCCATGACTTTACCGATCCATTAATCTGGAGTCACAACCGCGTTGAAGGCAAGCAGGAGTACACCAGCCTGCTGTATATTCCGGCGCAGGCTCCTTGGGATATGTGGAATCGTGACCATAAGCATGGCTTGAAGCTTTATGTCCAGCGCGTATTTATCATGGATGACGCGGAGCAGTTCATGCCGAACTACCTGCGGTTCGTTCGCGGCTTAATAGACTCTAATGATCTGCCGCTCAACGTCTCCCGCGAGATTCTGCAAGATAGCCGTGTGACTCAGAATCTGCGCAGTGCGTTGACCAAACGTGTGCTGCAAATGTTGGAAAAACTGGCCAAAGACGATGCTGAGAAATATCAGCAGTTCTGGCAGCAGTTTGGCATGGCGCTGAAAGAAGGCCCAGCTGAAGACGGCAGCAATAAAGAGACCATCGCTAAGTTACTGCGCTTTGCTTCAACACACACTGATAGCTCAGCACAGACCGTGTCATTGGAAGACTATGTCAGCCGTATGGCCGAAGGGCAGGAGAAGATTTATTACATCACTGCTGACAGCTATGCGGCAGCGAAGAACAGCCCTCATTTGGAACTGTTCCGCAAAAAAGGCATTGAAGTCTTACTGTTATCCGATCGTATCGATGAATGGATGATGAGTTACCTAACTGAGTTTGATGGTAAAGTCTTCCAATCAGTCAGCAAAGCAGATGATTCGCTGGATAAGCTGGCAGATGAAGAGCGTCCAGAGCAGCAAGAGGCTGATAAAGCACTGGCGCCATTCGTCGAGCGTGTTAAAACTTTGCTGGGTGAGCGAGTGAAAGATGTGCGTCTGACGCATCGTCTGACCGATACGCCAGCGATTGTCACGACAGATGCCGACGAGATGAGCACGCAAATGGCGAAATTGTTTGCCGCTGCGGGTCAGCAGGCACCTGAAGTGAAATACATCTTCGAACTGAATCCAGAACATGGCTTGGTAAAACGGGCAGCTGATGTTGCGGATGATACTCAGTTTGCTGAATGGGTAGAGTTATTACTGGATCAAGCGCTGTTAGCTGAGCGGGGAACACTAGATGACCCTAACCAGTTCATTCGCAGAATGAATCAGTTATTAACGGCTTAATTGCGTAATGGAACGCCTCTGGCATATAACTTGTCAGAGGCGTTTTTTTTATTCAATTTCAGTGCCTTAATCTTAAGTTTTGCCTTAGTGTCGCTAATGCCATCCCGCTAACCAACTTCGCGCGCCTTGAGCCAACCCCCCTGAAAATGGTATGGTTGTTCGTTTTCCGCATTTTCGATTTATTTAAGTAAAAACACATAGAAAAACTACATAGCAAGGGGATTTACGCAATGCGTATCATTCTGCTGGGCGCTCCGGGCGCTGGTAAGGGTACTCAGGCTCAATTCATCATGGAGAAATACGGTATTCCGCAAATCTCTACGGGTGACATGTTGCGCGCCGCTGTAAAAGCAGGTTCTGAGTTAGGTCTGAAAGCGAAAGAAATTATGGATGCCGGCAAGCTGGTCACAGATGAGCTGGTTATCGCATTGGTAAAAGAGCGTATCACACAGGACGATTGCCGTGACGGTTTCCTGTTAGATGGGTTCCCGCGCACCATTCCTCAGGCTGATGCCATGAAAGAAGCGGGCATCAAGGTTGATTATGTACTGGAATTTGATGTTCCGGATGAGCTGATTGTCGAGCGTATTGTTGGCCGTCGGGTGCATGCTGCTTCAGGTCGTGTTTACCACGTTAAATTCAACCCACCTAAAGTTGAAGATAAAGATGATGTGACAGGTGATGAACTGACAATTCGTAAAGATGATCAGGAAGCCACCGTGCGTAAACGTTTGATTGAGTATCATCAACAAACCGCGCCATTGGTCTCTTACTACCGTAAAGAAGCTGATGCGGGTAATACGAAATACTTTAAACTAGACGGAACCCGTAAAGTAGCAGAAGTCAGTGCCGAACTGGCGACTATTCTCGGTTAATTCTGAATGCTAAGATAGCGAAGGCGGCCTGAGGTCGCCTTTCGTATTTTACGGATCTCGTTGAAAGCTCAATTATTAGCTCGAATAATACGCGTAACAGCCAAACAAGGACTTGTGCATGATGCAAAGTAAGCTCGGTGTACTGATGGTTAATCTGGGGACACCAGATGCTCCTACATCGCAAGCGGTCAAACGCTATCTGGCTGAGTTCCTGAGTGATCGTAGGGTCGTTGACACATCCCCATTGCTTTGGTGGCCTTTATTACGCGGTGTTATTTTGCCGATTCGCTCGCCTCGTGTCGCCAAACTCTATCAATCCGTTTGGATGGAAGAGGGTTCACCTTTATTGGTCTATAGTCGGCGACAACAGAAAGCGCTGGCAGCACGTATGCCAGATATTCCTGTCGAGTTAGGGATGAGCTATGGTTCACCAAATCTGCCAGATGCCATTGATAAACTATTAGCGCAAGGCGTGACTAAGTTGGTGATATTGCCGCTTTATCCGCAATACTCCTGTTCGACCAGTGCTGCCGTCTGGGATGCGGTTGCCCGCATATTGAAAGGGTATCGTCGCTTACCATCAGTTTCGTTTATTCGTGATTATGCAGAACATCCCGCTTATATCTCAGCGCTAAAACAGAGCGTCGAACATGCATTTGCACAACACGGTAAACCAGACCGATTAGTGATGTCCTTTCATGGTATTCCTAAGCGCTATGCTCAATTGGGTGATGATTATCCTATCCGCTGTGAAGATACCAGCCGTGCGTTACGGGCAGAACTAACACTACCGCCAGAACAGATCATGATGACATATCAGTCCCGATTCGGTCGCGAACCTTGGCTCACTCCTTATACCGATGAAACATTAAAAAGCCTGCCTGCTCAGGGAGTTGAACATATTCAGCTAATCTGCCCAGGCTTCTCTGCTGATTGTCTGGAAACATTAGAAGAGATCAAAGAGCAAAATCGTGAGATATTCTTACATGCAGGTGGTAAAAAGTTTGAATACATCCCCGCGCTGAATGATGATGTGGGGCATATTGATCTTTTAGAACAGTTAGTTAGAGACCATATGTAGAGCTAATGGTGCAATAGTCTCAATAACGATAATATTAATATCAGTTGGAATGATTCTATATGTAAGGAGGATTTACCGAATACAACGATGTTAATCGAGTGTTTTTCATCCATTAAATCAGAATAAACCGAATTGATATTTATATATTTTCGTAACGATATTTAGCTGTTGATATATGAAATATCTCGAAAATGATATGTTTTACATTTTACTTGTAATGATGGGTTATATGTAAGAAAATTAGGGAAAATATTAGCCACAAGTACATACTTTTGTTTAACTGAAAGTGCGATAAAACATCTATCTTTTTGGTCAAACTAGCAGGTTGCATCAATGCAGGTCATGTACAGCGTTACAATTCCGTATGTTATTTATCAGTGTATTGGTTACTGTAAGCCAAGGGCGGTAGCGTGTACTTTAGCCAAAAAGATACTGTAACTTATTGATATTTAGTGATAAATGAGTGTTGCTTTTTTACTTTAGTGTCAGATTAAACTGTCTATATTGTTTGAGATGATTAAAAATATTAATTCCCCCCCAATAATTTTAATTTAGCCAGGCTATAAAATATGTCTTTCAATATAAAACTACAGCCATTAGGTATTATTTCTGATACTGGAGAGTCTACGGCTATATTAGATTCAGCTTTAGGAATAATATTAATATAGAATATAGTTGAAAAGATGGTAGTTGTGGTTCTTGCTAAGCAAAGTTAGTTTCTGACGAAATAGAACAAGGAAATAATATCTCGTTAACTGATGAAGATATTTCTAATGGATTTATTCTTACTTGCTGCTCAAAACCTAAAAGTAATATAGAAATCAATGTGAAATATTATCCTGAGTTAAGTCATATAACGAGAAAAACTTATCCATGTAAACTCGATAATATTGAATTTATTGGCAGTAATATTGCTATTCTAACATTACGCTTACCACCAACATCTAAAATTGAGTATTTAGCTGGTTAATTTATTGATTTAATCATTAATGGTCAGAGGCGTAGTTATGCTATTGCTAATACACCTGATAATAAAATAGAGTTACATGTAAGAAAAGTCCCCAATGGTATTTTCAGCGAAATCATTTTTAATGAACTTAAGCTACAGAAACTTCTACGCATTGAGGGGCCGCAAGGCATATTTTTTGTACGTGAAAATAACCGGCCACTTATATTTTTAGCGGGAGGAACAGGTTTGCTCCCGTTAAAGCAATGGTCGAGGAACTTATAAGTACGAATGATCAGCGCCCTATTCATATTTACTGGGGAATGCCTGAAAGCAAACTTTTTTATTCAGATATAGCCAATAAGTGGGCAGCAGAATATCCAAATATTCAATGTGCTCCCGTCGTTTCTGGGGAGGGTATTTCTTGGCATGGCCAAACAGGGTTCGTTCATAAAGCAGTAATTAACGATTTTTCTGAGCTAGGCAAATACAGTGTATATGCTTGCGGTTCGCTAGCCATGATTTCTGCTGCGCATCAGGAATTTGTTCAATATGGACTGGCTGAAGACCAATTCTTCTCTGACGCCTTCGTGCCATCAAAGTAATTATTAATGGAGAGTAAAGTGAAAGCAGTCGTTCTTGCCGGAGGTTTGGGGACTCGACTGAGTGAAGAAACAATAGTTAAACCGAAGCCAATGGTAGAGAACGGTGGGATGCCTATTTTATGGCATATAATGAAACTCTATTCTGCTTATGGAATTAATAACTTCATCATTTGCTGTGGTTACAAAGGATATGTAATAAAAGAATACTTCGCTAATTACTTTATGCATATGTCTGATATTACTTTCTCTATGCGCGATAATGAAATGAAAGTACATCATAAACGAGTAGAACTGTGGAATGTGACGTTAGTTGATACCGGTGAACATTCAATGACGGGTGGTCGTTTGAAACGCGTTAAAGATTATGTAAAGGACGATGAGGCATTCTGCTTTACTTATGGTGATGGTGTTGTAAGTATCCCAGCTTTAGTTCCACACACTTTTTGAGATTTCCGGTTTCTCAGCCGTTAGCCGATATTCTTCCGGCGTCAGGTTATTCAGGGACTCATGAGGCCGCTCACTGTTATATTCATTCAGCGTTCTGAACAGATAAAAATCCAGTGTTTCGGTCCGGTACGTTCGGTTAAATCGTTCGATAAGTGCGTTTTGCGTCGGTTTGCCTAGCTTGATAAATTCCAGCATCACACCATGCTCTTCAGCCTATTGTGCCCGAGCCAGTGATATCAGCTCCGGTCCGTTATCCATCCGCATCTTCAGCGGATATCCACGGTTTGCTACTATCCTGTCCAGCACCGTACGACACGCTGCGCTGGGATGTTTAGGTCAATTTCAATAGCCAGAGCTTCACAGTTAAAATAATCGACGACATTGAAAGTCCGAAAACGTCGGCCACATGTCAGTGCGTCGTGCATAAAATCAATCGACCAACTTTGGTTGAGGGCTTCCGGCGTACACGCTTGTGGTTCCAGATGTAGCCCTGCCTGCGAAGCACCTGAAAAAATTTCTTAAATCCGTAGCGGGGATAGTGCTCGGCCACCTCTGTCAGCACCTGCATCACCGGTTCATCGCGTTGCGTATCCGGCTGGTAACGAAACACCGTCGCTGCTCAGCGATAACGTCCTGCATGCCTGGCGTATGCTCATCGTAAACTGCTCGGTCAAATAGTTGACGAGCTCACGCTTTATCGCTGGTTTTAAAGCTTTTTTCGATGACGTCTTTCAGTGCCCGACATTCCAGACTCAGATCGGCAAACATCTGCTTCAGGCGACGATTCTCGTCTTCAAGATCTTTGAGTTTTTTGATATCAGCGGCCTCGCGACACACATCTTTGACGGTCCTGCCAGCTTCGACGGACTTCAGTACTGCGATGATCTGGTGCTCGGTGAATCGGATCTTACACATAGCGATCTCCTCAGGTGACATAATCAGTATGTCGGAAGATCTCTAAAAGTGAATGGGCCGTTTTGGTGGGATACTTACAGCTGCATGTGGCCTCGCTCAACTTGAACGTGTAGAAGAGTTTGTTGAAACGCATAAGGCAAACTTTAAGTACCTCAAAGAAGAACTTCAATCATGTGTAGATTTTATTGAGTTACCTGAAGCAACCGAAAACTCAGATCCATCGTGGTTTGGTTTCCCTATAACTTTAAAAGAAGATTGCGGAATCAGTCGTATTGATTTGGTTAAATTCTTAGATGAAGCAAAAATAGGGACTCTTTTACTCTTCGCTGGTAACCTAACTCGTCAACCCTATTGCCATGATGTGAAATATCGTATTGTGGGTGAATTGACTAATACTGACAGAATCATGAATCAAACTTTTGGATTGGTATCTATTCAAGGCTGACACATGATCATTTAGATTATGTCGTGAGTAAGTTTGAAGAGTTCTTTGGTCTGAATTTCTAATTTAGCTATTACGCTGAGACTAGCTAGTCTAGCTCAGTTTTACTGAGGTAGTTAATGAAAGCGTCTGATGCCATAGCACATGTATTGAGTGCTAATAATGGAGACTTTGGATTTGAATTGATTGGCGGGATGATTGCACATCTTGTCGATAGTATCAATTTATTAGGGGAAAAAATTAGTCTCTGTACATCATGAACAGGCCGCGGCATTTGCAGCAGGTGGAATCGCTAGAGCTACGGGTAATAAAAAATTAGGCTTGGCATTAGGGACTAGTGGTCCTGGAGTCACAAATTTAATTACAGACATCGCAGATTGTTGGTTGGATAGCTCACCTTGTATTTTTATTATTGGTCAGGTCAATACTAACGAAATCAAAAGTGAAAATAATATTCGACAGCAAGGGTTCCAATAATTAGATATAGTCAGTATCGTTCAAAGTATTACAAAGTATGCTTATCAGATAAAAAACAAAGATGAAATTATTCCATATCTGCAGTATGCGATTGACACAGCAATAAGTGGAAGACCCGGTCCTGTACTTATAGATATTCCAATGAATCTGCAAAGAGCAGAATTAGATGAAAATGTGATTGATTATCTAAAAGAAATGAAAATTAAAAAAATAAAAGATAATTTCATCAAATCATCAGATTTTGAGGAGATGTTTACTTTATTAAATAATTCAAAACAACCGATTTTCTTAATTGGTGGCGGAGTCATTAATGCAAGAAATTTTGGTGAGTGGCAAACTTACATTTCTGATAATCATATCTCGCACGTTGCAAGTTTGAAAGGGAGTGAAAAGACGACAGCGCTACCAGGATACTTTGGTATGATTGGTAGCTATGGTACTCGTACTGCAAACTATGCTCTACTGCAAGCAGACTTAGTTATTGTTCTGGGAAGTCGCTTAGATGTTCGCCAAACTGGTGCGGATACAGATGATTTTGCTCGGAATGCAAAAATTGTCCAAATAGATATTGATCAGCAACAGCTTAACAACCGAGTAAATGGCGATTTTAGCGTTGTTGCACCGTGTGAAGACTTCTTTTCTTACTCGTTAAGTAATATTGTAAATAGTAAATATGATGATTGGTTTTCAAAACTTAATAAGCATTGGATGAGATGTTTGTTGATGAGTATGAAGAACTTGATATTAGCCCGTTTAAGATATGTGGAATTTTGAATAGCTCATTTAATGATAAAAAAGTGCATTATTTTACTGATGTTGGTAACAATCAGATGTGGGCTGCACACTCTCTACGATTGAGTTTAGGACAGGCAATTCATAACTCTGGTGGCTTAGGTGCCATGGGCTTTGGAATACTGACTGCGATCGGTATTTCTTATGCGATTAATGATCTTGTCGTTGTGATTACCGGTGATGGCGGAGCACTGCTAAATATTCAAGAACTTGATATCATCGCCAGAGAGAAAAGGTCTATACTAACAATTGTACTTAATAATGATTCTTTAGGTATGGTTAGAGTATTTCAAGAGATGTATTTTGATGGTCGAGATGATTCGACATATTGGAATGGGTATAGCTCATCATTTGCAAGTATTGCTAAGGCCTATAATATTATAGCATTCACTACTACGACTGATGTTGAGCTTTAAAAATATATAAATGATTTTATTGGTAACCCAAGACCAATGCTTATCGAAGTCTTAATGAGCGATGCTAGAGAATATTGCCCTCGACTGGCATTTGGTAATTAAATTGATAGGCAATTTCTGTATAAGTAAAAAATTTTTAGTTGGAAGTACTTTAAAATTTACTTAATTTATCAATGGCTAACTTAGTATCTATTAAGATGCATAGATTAGTATATTTAACTATAATTACAAAAGCGATATTTTTTAAAAAACATGATAAATAACCAAACCCTAGTATCTAAAATGTCAAAAATTACTTCAATAGATTATCATGTTGGCGTGACCTTATTACTTAGGTTATGGACTATCGCTGCCGGTGGTATATTAATAATATTAATTCCACTTTATCTAACGGCACCTGAACAAGGTTATTTTTTTACCTTTGCAAGCTTAATTGCAATGCAGGTGTTTTTTGAACTCGGCTTTAATTACGTCGTTGTCCAGCTTATTGGTCATGAAATGGCTCATGTCACTATTAATAATAATAGGCTCGAAGGGGATAATAATAGTATTAGTCGTATTTACTCACTTATTTCATTATTAAAAAAGTGGTATGCAATTATCTCATTGATTTTCTTTGTGATTGTCTTTTTTGCTGGATTCTATTTTTTTAAACACAATGGAAACTTGATGTTATATGAATGGTTACCAGGGTGGGCTTTGTTAGTTTTCTTTTCTTCAGTAAATCTTTTTATCAGTCCATTTTTAGCAGTATTAGAGGGGTTGGGGCTTGTTGGTCAAGTTGCAACGATAAGATTAATACAATCAATAGTTGGTTATACAGCCCTTTCGATACTATTCATATGTAAGTTAGGATTAATTTCCATACCTGCAGTCACTGGCACTGCAGCATTATTTTCGACAGTCTTAGTATTAAGAAAATATGGAAAATTATTATTTAGACCTGAGCTTAATAACCTTCTATCTAGCGAAAAGATATCTTGGTATAAAGAGATTTTTCCTTTTCAGTGGAAAATTGCTTTAAGTTGGTTAAGTGGATACTTCATTTTTCAGCTATTTAATCCGATGCTATTTGCACATCAAGGATCAATTGAGGCTGGAAGAGTAGGCTTAACATTGGCGACATTTAGTGCAATGCTATCCCTCTCAATGAGTTGGGTTACAGCTAAGAGTCCAACAATGGCTAGGTTGATCGCAGAAAATAAAAAGTCAGAATTGAATACATTATTTATATCTTTGATGAAAAAATCAGCGATACTAAATCTCTTAGTGTCCATTCTGTTCTTAATTCTTGTTTTTCTCCTAAAAAAATTTAATATCGATATAGTGAATAGAATTGCCAGCTTTGATATTCTCGTATTGCTTTTCGTGATTTCTATAGCTAATCATGCAATATTCTCTATGGCAGTCTATATGCGGTGTCATAAGGAGGAGCCTATGATATGGAATTCATTGTTAACTGGACTTATAGCTCTTCCGCTTATTTATATTTTTTCGAAAATTAGCTCATTTGCTACAATTGCAATCTATGGAGTTATAATGATAATTATATCATTGCCTTGGTGCTATATACTATTTCGAAAATATTACTATCGTGATGTAGTTGATGGTGACTAAGTCGAATAGTCATTATTTTGTATCTCTCATTATGATTTAGTTTAGGTGTGCAGTATACCGAATGGTATTTTCCTAATAATGTATTACGATTTTTTTGAAATGGTATTTATATCAAAATATATATGATGAATAAAAAATAATCTTTCAGGATATAAACAATGTAATTAACTCAGTCCAGGAGGTGATAAAATTAAAAAAACAAAACCATTTTAATTACAGGGGGAAATGGTTTCATTCCGGCTTATATGGTTGAAACTATTTCAGTGTTAAATAAATATCATGGCTTAAACATCAAAGTAGGCGCTTTAGTAAGAAATGAGATAAAAGCCAAAAAGAGATTTAACCACCTTCTGGAGGATAATTGGTTGAGTTTTATATGCCAAGATGTTTCAATAGAAATTAAAATAGACACTACTATTAATTATATTATCCATGCTGCGAGCCAAGCTAGCCCAAGGTATTATAAGGCAGATCCCGTCGGAACTCTTCTGGCAAATACAAAAGGAACTTATAACGTACTTGAATTTGCTAGGAATAATCTTCAAAGTATTGATGGAGTGCTTTTCTTTAGTAGCGCCGAAGTTTATGGGAACCTAAATCAAGTTGTTCAATATGTTTCGGAAAATGATTTTGGCTCATTGGATTGCAGTGAATTACGTGCTTGCTATGCTGAAAGCAAGAGAATGGGTGAGACAATGTGCATTTCATGGGGGAAACAATATTCTGTCCCGTGCAAAATTGTTAGAATATTCCATACATATGGACCGGGGATGGACCTAAATGATGGCCGCGTTTTTGCTTGCTTTGTAAGCAGTGCTGCTCAAGGGAAAGATATAAATATGAAAAGTGATGGTTCAGCCATACGAGCTTTTTGTAATCTATCCGATACTATTCATGCAATTTTCAAGGTTTTGCTATGTGGCCATATAGGAGAAGCATATAATGTTGGAAATGAAAATTGTGAGATAAGTATTCGTGATTTGGCTTTGTCGGTAAATCAGTTGTCAAGAAATAACATTTCAAAAATTATTATTTCAAATAATGATAACAACTATATTTCAAGTACTGTTAATCGTATTGTATCCGGATACAACTAAATTACGTGCTCTTGAGTGGACTCCGCACTATGATGTAATATCTGGTTTTAAAAAAATAAATTTTTATTTAAAGTAGCTATTGACTGTAAATAGAAATACTTTAATCTCTTTGAACATTAATATGAAACTTTCTAGCTATCATTGATAGGTATTATAATATGAGTTCTGAATCCGATATTAGTGTGGCAATTGTCATTCCTACATACAATAGAATAGAAAAGTTAAAGAGACGCATCTCTGAGTTACTACCACAAATGAGTAAAAGTGATACACTGTTGATATCAGATAATGCTACTGAAAACTTCGATATCGAAATTATTGATCTTTTCAGAAATGAGTCAAGAATATCTTTCCATCGAAATAAAGTAAATATTGGTGCAAATGCGAATATTGCAAAATGTTTTGAATTAGAAAAAAATGACTGGATGTGGCTACTCAGTGATGATGATTGTGTAAAACCAAATGCGTTAAGTATAATAAAAAAATATATCGGTGAAGGGAAAGTTGATTTTATAAATTTTTCATCTGAGCTTTTAAAAAATAAACGAGTTGATTCTGTATGTGAGTCTTTCGAAGCATATTTAGATTCAATTGGAAAAAACTTTAGTAACCATTTGCTTATTTCTAATAATGTTTTCAATATGAAAGTTTTCCGACCATTTCTGAAGTTCACATATTGGGGATGTTTTGTTAATGCACCACATTTAGCACCTGTATATTGTGCTTTAGAAAATAACGCTCGTATTTTATTATCAGGTGAAAGTATTGTTGAGTGGCAAAAGCCAGATCGTATGAACTGTTGGCAACAATCATCTGCTTTTAATCTGCTTTTTTTACCTGATGTTTTATCAAATGCTAAGTTCAGAGAAAGAGCAATTCATACGATTATGGAAGGGCTATCTATTCCTGAATTTCTAATTGCTCAATTAGCATTTAACAAAATAATTGATTCAGAGTGTTCTGATAAAGTGAACGCTTATGCAGGAAGAATTATGAGTGTCTATATAAAATATGGTAATTTTCTGCAAAAAATAAGAGCTTTCTTGTTAATAGCAATGTTAAGATTTCCACGATTCTATTTGTTTATAATTAATATTGCATGCAAAAAAATATATGGAAAGCCTATATCTGACTTTCTTCAAAAGAGAAAATTTGAGTTTTATTTGTAATTACTTGCTCTTTTGTAATGAAATTATTTATATCAAGTAGTGATGAAGTATATAGGAATAAGTGTGAGTAATTATTTCTATGGGTGCTAATTGAGAGTGATATGCTATATAAAAAAGAACTTACCTCAGTTATTATAGTAAAGGTTTTCTTTACACTTTTTGCGGTTTTTGTATATAATCGGTTTTCTCATTTGGCTGACGCTGAAAGATATTTAAATGCAACAATCAACTTAAATGATTTTTTAGATAGAACTCAATTTGTAGATAATATATTTTCACTTTTACAATATTTCATTTCAAGTAAGTTAATGACAAATATATTTATATCTATAATGTTTGGCCTGTCATTTTTTTATGTATTTAAAGATCTTCTTAATTTTATAGATAGAAAAATATTATATATATGCTTTCTTCTGCCAAGCTTTCAGATTTGGACCAGCGTAGCTGGGAAGGAAGTTATAGCTATAGCTGGATTTCTTTTTTTTATAAAATGGCTTGTTAATGTACAGTTTGGAAGAAAAAATAAAATAATTTTTTTGGGGCTAGGTATTGTTTTTGGACTTCTACTCCGGCCACATTATGGTATTGCATATGTTTATCTTGCAATTAGCAGTATTCTGCTGAGTAATGTTAAATTTGCTAACTTTACGAAATGGTTCTATATCTTATCATTAATAGTATTATCTACTATATTGATGTTGATACTAGCTATAACTGTAGATACGTGGAGTATCAAGTTCTTGACCGTGTTAGATATAATTAAGAATTACTTCTTATCGTCTGATACTTCATATGCTAATCGGTATTATATACAATGGGGTACAATCTCAAACTATTTCAATAATATGGTGTGGGGTTTTTTTATTTCTATTGTTGGACCGACATTTTATGAAACAATAAATAGAGTTACTTATACTCCTTTCTTTATTGAAGGAATTATTAGTTTTATTCTAACCATATATATATATTATCGATATTATAAAGCAACGGAAAATAATCCATTTTATAGAAAGTTCTTTTATTTCTCATTTATTCCAGCTGTAGTTATAGTATTAATGATTCATTATCCTTTTGGAATTTTTAACCCAGGAGCTGCAATAAGGTACAAACAAAATATAACACCATTAATATATTTCTATCCTCTATTAGTGCTTGCTTGTATCAATGAGTCTAAGGCTAAACATAACATAATATAAGCAAGAGGCTATTCCTCTTTATATTTATTCTTTTGTGGGAAGATGATTTTTTTGTTTTCTTGATTATTTAATAATGTATGGATCTTATATGAATGTAGCTATAATTGGTGGTTCTGGTTTTATTGGTACAAATTTGGCTAGGTTACTTAGTAATGGTAATGTCAAATTTACTATTTTAGATAAGAAAAAAAGTGATGCGTATCCTGAGCGATGGAAGTATTGTGATGTCACTCAATATGATACATTAGCATCCTCTCTTTATGGTCATGATGTAATTATAAATTTAGCGGCTGAACACAAAGATAATGTGCGACCCGTAAGTCTTTACTATCAAGTCAATGTTGATGGTGCTAAAAATATTTGTAGAGCGGCAGATTCTCTTGATATTAAAAATATTATTTTTACGTCCTCTGTTGCTGTTTATGGGTTTGTTGAAGAAGACACTGATGAAAATGGAAAGTTTTCTCCTTTCAATCATTATGGAAAATCTAAGTTAGAAGCAGAAAATGTTTATGATGCTTGGTTTAATACTTCCTCAGAGGCAAAATTAGTGACTATTCGTCCTACAGTTGTTTTTGGTATTGGTAACCGAGGTAATGTATATAACTTATTTAAGCAAATAGCATCAGGCAAGTTTTTGATGATTGGTCGTGGTGAAAATGAAAAATCTATGGCTTATGTAGAGAATATAGCTGCTTTCTTGGCTAAAAGTATTTCATTCCCTACTGGATATCATTTAGTGAATTATGTAGATAAGCCTGATTTCACGATGAATGAGTTATCTACTGTAATTTATACTTGCCTTGGGAGGAAAAATAAAGTTGTTAAGATCCCTTATTTTATTGGGATCTGTGCTGGTTATTTCTTTGACTTTTTGGCAAAAATTAGCGGTAAAGAACTGCCTGTCAGTAGTATTAGAATTAAGAAATTTTGTGCCAAAACACAGTTTAGCTCAAAAAATATTGGTGCTTATAGCTTTTCAGCCCCTTACTCTTTGCAAGATGCAGTAGTGAAAACTATCTCAGAAGAGTTTGTGAATAAATAAAATTAATAATTATCATTCACAATAACTAGTGAGGCTCTTTTGAGGGGGCAAGATGCCAAATATTGCATTTGTAATAACAAAATCTGAAGTGGGTGGAGCCCAAAGTTGGGTTTTAGAACAGGTTAAATTGTTTAATCGGGAGCATAACATTACTTTGATAACATCAGAACCAGGTTGGTTGACGGAGTCAATTTCATGTGATGATATTATAATAATCCCTCAGTTGCAAAGAATGACAAGTATTAAGGCGTTATATTTAATGTATAAGGCTTTAAAGGAAAAAAATATTGATATTGTTGTTTCAAGCTCTGCTAATGCAGGACTATATAGTAGACTTACCCGTATTTTCATGAGATTTAGATGCATTTATGTTTCTCATGGTTGGTCTTGTTTATACAATGGAAAATTTTTAAAGTCTATATTTTGTTATGTTGAACGTTTATTGTCACATTTATCCGATGTAATATGGTGTGTATCAAAAAGTGATGAAGTAAAGGCTGTTAATGATATTGGAATAAAAAAAGATAAGATAGTCACGTCACTAAATGCGATTACGCCTTTATCACCTCGTGATGATCGGGTATGCGAAAATAAGATATTATTTTTAGGTCGGTTAACTCACCCTAAAAGACCCGAATTGATTTGTAAGGTTGTTTCTAATAACCCTGAATATAAGTTGGATGTTATTGGGGATGGGGAGTATAGAGATTCTTTACGCAATAAGTATTCGGATTACAATAATATAAGTTTTTTAGGTGAGATAGAAAATTTTAACGAGTTTAAACAATATGATGTTTTTGTCTTAACATCCGATAGTGAAGGCTTACCCATGTCCGCATTAGAGGCAGCAACAGCTGGGGTGCCTCTCATATTAAGTGATGTTGGTGGTTGTAGCGAAGTCATTGATGGGAATGGCATACTTATTACTAACACAGAAACAAACTTATCTGTAGCATTAGAAACTATCTTTACTAATTATGAACGATTTCATTCGATAGCAAAAAATAGAAAAAACAAATTTGATATTAATAATAAGAAAGAAGAATACAGTAAAATTATTTTTGGTGATTAATAGGTTTTTAATATGTCAAAGCAATCTGCACTAATCTAGTTATTATGAATATAATGTACTTATTTATTAATCGAGGGTGAGAAATGACTGTTTTAGTCACTGGTGGTTCGGGCTATATAGGTTCCCATACAGTACTCACGTTGTTAGAGCAAGGGAAAGATGTTGTTGTTCTTGATAATCTAGTTAACTCATCAGCAGAATCCTTGGTTAGAGTATCAAAAATTTGTGGGCGCGAGGCTAAGTTCTATCAAGGTGACGTGCTTGATAGGTCTTGTCTGAAGCTTATTTTTTCGAGTCATAAAATCAGTTCAGTGATCCACTTTGCGGGTTTGAAATCGGTAGGTGAGTCGGTTGAGAAGCCTCTCGAATATTATCAAAATAATGTTACAGGTTCGATTGTATTACTTGAGGAAATGCTTGCTGCTAATGTTAATAAATTAATATTCAGTTCTTCAGCTACGGTATATGGTGAACCTGAGTTTGTTCCATTGACTGAAAATGCTCGAATTGGTGGTACTACCAATCCATACGGCACTTCAAAAGTAATGGTTGAACAAATACTAAAAGATTTTTCTTTATCTCATCCTGATTTTTCAATAACAGCATTGCGGTATTTTAATCCAGTAGGAGCTCATTCTTCTGGATTAATTGGTGAGGATCCTAATGGGAAACCCAATAATTTATTACCATTCATGACCCAGGTTGCCATCGGTAGATTATCTAAACTATTTGTCTATGGAAATGATTACGATACGCCAGATGGCTCTGGTGTTAGAGATTATATCCATGTTATGGATCTAGCTGAAGGGCATCTTAGTACTTTAAATAAATTAGTTACTGGGTTTCGCATATATAATCTAGGAACTGGAATAGGCTATTCTGTTTTACAAATGATTAACGAATTTGAGCGTATTACAGGTAAGAATGTTCCATTTGATATTGTTTCTCGCAGGCCAGGTGATATAGCTGAGTGTTGGGCAAGTCCTGAACTTGCCGGTATAGAGTTGGGCTGGCAAGCGAAAAGGAATTTATCTGACATGCTTCGGGATGCCTGGAAATGGCAAGAGATGAATCCCAATGGTTATAATTAATGGTTTTTTCTTAGTAATTAATGAGTTAATACTTTTATGAACATGGATAAAAATTGATGATTGGCAGATCTCTAGATAATAAGAAATTATCTTCTTTTGAGCAATGTAACTTATCTTCGAACAAAGATGAGATAGATCTTATAGAACTAGCATCTATTATATCAAAGTCATATAAGATCGTTGCTTTTATTACTGTTATTTTTGTTTTTTTGGGTGTTGGTCTTACATTGCTCTCTCCGAAAAACTGGCTCAGTTCAGCAATAGTTTCTCTACCTTCTGAGCGTGAACTTCAATCTCTAGACTCTGTAAATTCTTCACTGTTACTGTTAAATATTGATGCGAATATTAGTCAGGATGATATTTTTGGTTCTTTTAAAAAGAATTATTCTTCTCGGGATTTATTTAATAAGTATGCTGACAATTTAGACGTTAAGCCAGTCGGTAGTGTGGATGTTTCAAGATTAATTACCGATAAAAATATGAGTGATTATCTTGAGAATAAAAATAGCTATGTCCTAAATTACAAATCTAACAGTGATTTAGGTATAAAGGACACGTTAGCAGGCTACATTTCTTATGTTAACAAACAGGTCAATAATGAAGTTAATTATCAAATTAGCTTCATTATAGATAATGCTAAAAAGACAGCTACCGAAGAGTATCAATTGGCCTTACAGTTGGCTAAAAATGAGCAAATAGTCAGAATTCAGAAGTTAGAATATGCGGCTTCAATAGCTAAGGCTGCGGGGTTGCAGAAACCAACCCATGATGAATTTGATATTTCGGGTGATAGTAATAATTATCCAATTTCATTGGGTTATGATGCCTTGAGTCGCGAATTAGACATTGAGAGATCTATAACTGACTTAACTACTGTCAATATAGATCTGTTAAACAAAAAAATGCATCTTGATAAGATTATGGCGCTTAAGCCTATTTATGTTTATTTTCAAAGCTTTAGCTATTTACAGCAACCTTCTGATCCTATAGTTCAAGATACTAAAAAACGTATCTTGATTGTTATTTTATTTGGTTTTGTTGGCTTAGTCGGGGCGATTGGTTTTGTCTTAGTTCGCCATTATGTGCGTGAACGTCAAGATGCATTAGTAAGATTACCGAAAGAATAGCTTGTATTAGATTAATAATAAAAGGCAGTGGAACAATAACTCTGCTGCTTTTTTTATAGCCATAATTTATCTCATCATCTGCTATTTTTGTGCTGACAGCTTGGTAGCTCGGCCTATCCCTCCCTGTTCCTCTTCCCTAAATGTGCTAAAATTCTGCATCTTCCCATTTCTACATTTGTAACCCAAAACAATGAAATTTCCTGGTAAGCGCAAATCTAAGCACTATTTTCCTGTTAATGCCCGTGATCCATTATTGCAGCCAGTTCAGGCTGATAATGAAATGAGTGCATCTTATATCGTTGGCATTGATCAAACGCTGGTTGATATTGAAGCTAAGGTCGATGAGGACTTTATCGCGCGCTATGGCCTCAGCCAGGGGCACTCTTTGGTGATTGAGGATGATGTTGCTGAGCGCCTTTATCAGGAACTGACACTCAATGGGTTAATTACTCATGAGTTTGCGGGCGGTACCATCGGTAATACGTTGCACAATTATTCCGTGTTAGCTGATGATCGCTCCATTCTTTTGGGGACGATGTGTAGCAATATCAAAATTGGTAGCTATGCCTATCGTTACTTGTGCAACACCTCCAGTCGGACTGACCTGAATTATTTGCAGGCCGTTGATGGGGCTATTGGCCGTTGTTTTACCTTGATTACCGATAATGGCGAGCGGACTTTTGCGATTAGTCCTGGCCAAATGAATCAGCTACGTCCTGGAAGTATTCCGGAAGAGGTGATTGCAGGGGCATCTGCTTTAGTTCTGACGGCTTATCTGGTGCGTTGTAAGCCGGGTGAGCCGATGCCTGATGCCACCATGCAGGCAATCAGTTATGCGAAGAAACATAATGTTCCGGTGGTCATGACGCTAGGCACTAAATATGTCATTGCAGATAATCCTCAGTGGTGGCGTAATTTCCTTAATGATCATGTCTCTATATTAGCGATGAATGAAGATGAGGCTTATGAGCTGACTGGGCTAAATGATCCGCTGATGGCTTCGGATATGGCGCTGAACTGGGTAGATTTAGTGCTGTGTACCGCGGGCCCTAATGGGCTTTATATGGCGGGTTATACCGAAGAGGCGAATAAGCGCCAGACTCAGCATCCACTATTGCCGGGGGCAATTGCAGAATTTAATCTGTACGAATTCAGTAGGGCGATGCGCAAAGAGTATTGTGATAATCCATTCCGTATCTATTCTCATATTGCGCCTTATATGGGTGGGCCTGAGAAAATAATGAATACCAATGGGGCAGGGGACGGCGCTCTATCCGCTGTGCTGCATGATATTGCAGCCAATGGTTATCACCGTAATAATGTTCCTAACTCCAGTAAACATGTTCGCAGTTACCTTAGCTACTCTTCATTGGCTCAAGTGTGTAAATATGCAAACCGGGTTAGCTATCAGGTACTGAACCAACATTCACCGCGTTTAACTCGTGGTTTGCCTGAGCGGGAAGACAGTTTGGAAGAGTCCTACTGGGAACGGTAATAAGCCGTGGAAGTACACCCGATAAAAAACAGGGCCGGCAAATATGCTGGCCCTGTTTGTTTTTGTCGGGTACTGAATGACAGAAAGCGAGGTTAGATTGGGCAAGCTGGACGCTTATCTTCTTCCGTCAGCGTATCTATTTTCAGCATATTCAGCATACTGTTAGCCACTTCGCGTTCACCCATAACAACCTGATTCGCACCGCGGTCTGAGATATAAACCACCTCATCATCATAATGGGCGCGAGCAATGATCTCGAGGTCGGGCCTCTTAATTCTGGCAGATGCAACAATTTCACCCGCTTCGTAGCCATTTGGAATCGTCAACAATAACCAGCGCGCGCAATCCAGACGCGCCAGCGACATAATATCGGCGCTTGCAGCGTTGCCTAATACGGCATTAATACCTTGTTCACGTAGAGCTTCTACTCTTGGCCGAGAATTCTCGATGACGACCAGCGGGATCCCTTCGGCATGAAGTTTTGCCCCTAATAAGCTCCCGACCCGGCCATAGCCAACCAATAATGCATGGTTGCACAAGTCGACAGGGATCTGTTTTTCCTCTTCGACCGCCTCTTCCAGAATCAGATCTTCCATGGTTTCGTTCTTGGCTAAATAACGATCCAGCAAGGTGAAAAGCAATGGGTTGAGCATAATGGACAGAATCGCCCCCGCCAGCACCAGATTACGACCATGCTCAGACATTAAGCCAAGTGAGATCCCCAACCCCGCCAGAATAAAGGCGAACTCCCCGATTTGTGCCAAGCTGACGGAAATGGTGAGTGCGGTGCGTTTTGAGTGACCAAACATCCGCACTAATGCGAAAGCTATCACTGACTTACCGAAGATGATGATGGCTAATGACGCCAGTACGGCTAACGGCTCATGTAACAAGATCATCGGGTCGAACAACATACCCACTGACACAAAGAACAGCACGGCGAAGGCGTCACGTAACGGTAAGGTATCTTGTGCCGCGCGGTGGCTTAGCTCCGATTCATTCAATACCATTCCGGCGAAGAATGCACCGAGGGCGAAGGATACATCGAACAGCCCCACAGCACCGTAAGCAATGCCGAGCGCTAACACCAGTACTGCCAGTGTAAACAGTTCTCGCGAGCCAGTACTGGCGGTTTTAGCCAGTATCCATGGCACCAATCGACGACCGACGACAATCATCAGTGTAATGAATGCGATCACTTTACCGATGGTAATCGCTAACTCAGTGAATAATTGGCTCAAACTGGTGGTTTCGTTACCCATGACACCAGCAAAAGCGGGCAATAGCACCAATGTCAGCACCATCGCCAAATCTTCGACAATCAGCCAGCCAATGGCAATTTGTCCTCGTTGGCTGTCAATCAGTTGCCGCTCTTCCAATGCCCGCAGCAATACCACGGTACTGGCGGTTGACAGACAGAGACCGAAGACAAATCCAGTCATCAAATCCCAGCCTAATAAATGAGATAAGCCCATCCCTAACAAGGTTGCGACGGCAATTTGTGCGATGGCTCCCGGTATGGCGATCGATTTTACGGCGAGGAGGTCTTTAAGCGAGAAGTGAAGTCCGACACCAAACATCAACAAAATAACACCAATCTCAGCCAGTTCCGGTGCTAATGATGTATCAGCAACAAAACCTGGCGTGAATGGCCCGGCAAGCACCCCTGCGGCAAGGTATCCCACCAGTGGTGAGATGCGTAGGCGGTGAGCCAGTGTGCCCAAGAGGAAGGCGAGAACAAGGCCTCCGACGATCGTGGTGATTAAGGGTGTTGAGTGGTGCATCCAGACTCCTTCTAGTTATAGCCGTCATCTTTCAAGTTGCGGGTATGTTGGCGTTCAATCACCCGAATGACTTATCGAAGTAAGCTCATCGGGATTCATTCGCTTGCCGTCTTCCTGCATTTTGAAATTTATTAGGTATTTACAGGGCGGTAAGCATTTCACAGCAATAACATCAGTTTATTGCATTTATGCGATCAATGCGCGATAAAAATTCATTTTTTATCGATAAAAGTCATGTTTGGCATGGAAATTGTTTGAAGTGGTTGTTTGTGAGGGATTTGCTGATTTTGCTACTATTACATAGGGAACTCTCCCGACTGAAACAGATATCTCAGTCGGGATTATTAGGTAATTACTATTACTTATCTTCTATATTAGGCAGTAATGCAGTAAATATCCCGAGTAATGGTAAGAATGCACATATTTGATAAACCAATTCAATACTGGTCAAATCAGCAACATACCCTAGTACAGCCGCACCTATACCGCCCATACCGAAAGCAAAACCGAAGAATAAGCCGGATACCATCCCCACTTTCCCCGGAATCAGCTCTTGTGCATAGACTAGTATCGCAGAGAAGGCCGATGCGAGGATGACACCGATGATCACGGTTAAAATGCCCATCCAGTACAAAGAAGCGTAGGGTAAAATCAGGGTAAATGGTGCTACACCCAATATAGACCCCCAAATAACATATTTTCGGCCTATTCGATCCCCGAGAGGCCCGCCAATAATGGTTCCGGCGGCTACTGCGAATAGGAATACAAATAAGTGTATTTGCGCATTTTGTACCGAAACACCGAACTTATGCATCAAATAGAAGGTGTAATAGCTACTGATGCTGGTCAAGTAGAAGTATTTAGAGAATATCAGCACCATCAAGATAGCTAACGTCTTAATAACTGTCTTTTTTGGCAGCATTTTAGCCGATGAGATTTTTATAGCTTTCCCATGGGAGGCTCTTTGTTGCTGCTGATACCACTTACTGACCTGCAATAGCACGACAATCGCGAGTAGTGCCGCGAGTGAAAACCAGCCGACATTGCCCTTGCCATAAGGTGCAATCAAGATTGCTGCCAGCAAAGGGCCGAGTGCGCTACCAAAGTTACCACCTACCTGAAACACGGACTGAGCCATGCCATGACGTCCACCGGATGCCATACGGGCGACCCGTGATGATTCTGGATGGAACACCGATGAACCGGTGCCAACCAACGCAGCGGCCAGTAAAACCACGGGGAAAGTCGTTGCCACGGCGAGCAATAATATGCCCGACAACGTGAATCCCATACCAATTGGCAGGGAGTAGGGCTGTGGGTGCTTATCGGTATACAAACCAATCAACGGCTGTAACAACGAAGCCGTAAGCTGGTAAGTCAGTGTGATTAGCCCTATTTGAGCAAAACTCAGTGAAAACTCGGCTTGCAATAGAGGATAAATCGCCAGAATCAACGATTGGATCATATCGTTGAGAAAGTGAGATACGCTAATCGCCCCCAGAATTGAGAAGGATGTACGTTTTACAGATGCATTAACGGCCGGAGGAAGTGCAGTATCAGAACGATCGGTCATAGTGAGTATTCGCCTAATAATTTTCACTGTTAATAGTATGTTGGTAATGAATACATACTATGCAGATCGAATGATTTTTACTACATCTGACACAATTTGATATATATTCCAAAGTTCTGAAATGTATCCATGCGTTACCACAGACAATACGAATCTTGTCACAGTATGACTTTGATTTATCGTGCTATTGCTATGTATTACACCATTTTTACTCATTAAGCTGGCACTTACCGAGCTGGCTTTTAAAGACAATATGGAGATTTGCCATGCGTTTTTCATTACCGACCACAGCATGTGCCTTGGCTGTGTCGCTGGTGTTTGCACCGGGATGGGCTGCTGCCTGGGAAAAAGATAAAACTTACGATATCACCATACTGCATACCAATGACCACCATGGACACTTCTGGCAAAACGATCACGGCGAGTATGGTCTGGCGGCACAAAAAACACTGGTAGATAGCATCCGTAAACAAGTTGCTGCAGAAGGGGGGAGCATGCTATTGCTCTCCGGCGGCGATATTAATACCGGCGTTCCTGAATCCGATTTGCAAGATGCCGAACCTGATTTTCGTGGCATGACGCTGGTGGGTTACGATGCGATGGCTATCGGTAACCATGAATTTGATAACCCGCTGAGTGTGTTGCGTCAGCAGGAAAAGTGGGCTGCCTTCCCACTCTTATCTGCCAATATCTACCAGAAAAGCACGCAACAGCGGTTATTTAAGCCTTATGCCCTATTTGATAAGCAGGGGGTGAAAATTGCGGTGATAGGTTTAACCACTGACGATACCGCTAAGATCGGCAATCCCGAGTATTTCACTGATATTGAATTCCGCCAGCCAGCAGCAGAAGCGAAGCAAGTGGTTGAGCAACTGCGCAAAACGGAAAAGCCTGACATTATTATCGCGGCGACCCATATGGGGCATTACGATGACGGCAAGCATGGATCTAATGCGCCAGGTGATGTCGAGATGGCCCGCAGTTTACCGACGGGCTATTTAGATATGATAGTGGGTGGTCACTCACAGGATCCGGTCTGTATGGCGAGCGAGAACCATAAGCAAGCTGATTATGTACCTGGCACCCCTTGTGCGCCGGATCGGCAAAATGGGACTTGGATTGTTCAGGCCCATGAGTGGGGGAAATACGTCGGCCGGGCTGATTTCAAATTCCGTAATGGCGAACTCAAGTTGGTGAGTTATCAGTTAATCCCGATCAATTTAAAGAAAAAAGTTGAGAAGGCTGATGGCACCAGCGAGCGAGTCTTTTATACGCGAGAGATTGCCGAAGATCCGTCAATGCTGAAACTGCTGACGCCATTTGAAGAGCAGGGCAAGGCGCAACTGGATGTCAAAGTGGGTAGCGTGAATGGCAAGCTTGAGGGCGACCGCAGTAAAGTGCGCTTCGAGCAGACCAATTTGGCGCGCGTGCTATTGGCTGCGCAAATGGAACGAGCTGGCGCTGATTTTGCCGTGATGAGTGGCGGCGGTATTCGTGACTCAATCGAGGCGGGTGATATCACCTATAAAGATGTGCTCAAGGTGCAGCCATTTGGTAATACGCTGGTATACGCGGATATGAAAGGCAGTGAGGTTGAGAAATATCTGGCAGTCGTCGCCAATAAGAAAGTCGATTCAGGGGCTTATGCGCAGTTTGCCAATGTGAGTTTGGTTGCTGATGGAAAGGGTGTCAGTGAGGTGAAAATACAGGGTAAACCGCTAGATCCGAATAAAACTTATCGTCTGGCAACCTTGAATTTCAATGCCTTAGGTGGTGATGGCTATCCGAAGATTGATACGCTGCCGGGTTACGTCAATACCGGTTTTATCGATGCAGAAGTGCTAAAGCAGTATATTGAAAAGCACTCTCCACTGGATGCCAGTCAGTATCAGCCGAAAGGTGAGATTGTTTATCAGTAACAGATTGTTTATCAGTAAGTCGTTAAGCTGGAAGCCTCCATCTGGTGGTGGGGGCTTCTGCCAGTGGCTCTCTCATTGCACGCGATATGTGCCGAGCGCCGCACAGTTTTAATTCAATATATGAATCAATCCCGCTTTGCGATATCGGCAAATGTGCCTTGCAATAATCGGCACAAATCCGCAGCCGCTAATTCAATATCCAGACCACGTTTACCGCCAGAGACAAATATGGTCGGAAACTCTTGCGCCAGACTGTCAATCACTGTAGGTAAGCGTTTTTTCTGCCCGAGTGGACTGATGCCGCCGACTAAATATCCGGTGGTCCGCTGCGCCAATTGTGGGTCGGCCATCTCAGCCTTTTTTGCCCCCAGCGCCCGCGCGACCTTCTTCAGATCAAGTTGAGTTGCCACCGGAGTGACGGCTACAGCCAGATTTTTAGCGTCACCATTTAGCGCAACTAGCAGTGTTTTATAAACCTGAGCTGCATTGAGCCCCAGTTTTTTAACCGCTTCATCACCAAAATTGGTTTCAGCCGCGTCGTGATGATAAGGGTGTAATGTGAAAGGAACTTTTTGTTTTTCCAGCAAAACGACCGCAGGTGTCATAATAAACGTCCAGTTAAAAATGAAAATTTATTCAGGTGGATTATCCTACACCCAATTAGTGCGAAGGGGGTTAAATTTAATCTAATAAAATCAGCATGATGCTGATTAGTTTCGCGCGGGCGATGAATGTCAGTTGCTAATCTAATCGTCAGGTTGCTACCCTATACCTGCTGCTCATATTATCCGCAAGGTGTGTGGGCGCTAAATAACTAAAATAATGAAAATTCCTCTTTGACTGGCCGATAGCGATATCGGCCATTTTTTTCGGCTATTGTTGATGGTTAATCATCGGTTTCAATAATTCCGGTAAATTCCCTTCACCGTATAAATGCAACGCGCCGACGGCGACAACGTAGCGTCCGGGCGGTAACTGCTCTAGCTGTTGTTGCCAACGTTTGTTGCGCTGAATCATCAGCACGTCATAGAGGTTTTGGCTAAAGGTGGGAGCCAGTGTTGTCAGCTCCGTGGTCGGATGATGTTCCAGCCACCAGCCAATCATGGTTTGCAATAGGCGGGCGTTGGTGTGCCAATGGGTCAGGGTATCAAGCAGCAAAGACATGCCGTTGTCAGGTAATGTCGCCAACAAATCGAGCTGCATTTGCGCACCTTCCAGCTCAATAATCTTTTTCTTCTGTGCGGCGGCCGCGTTCAATAATTGATAATCGATGCCGTATTCCCCCCGCAATCCCAGTCGTTGTGCCTGACGGGCTTGCAGCATCAAGGCAACTTGCCATGCGGGCAGAAAAGCTATCGACAGTGGGTCGTTGTCCAGCTCTTCACAGCGCTGCAACAGCTGTTGATAGTGCTCCTCGGATAATCTATCGACTAAGGGTTTGGTAAGGGTATCCTGACCAAAAGAGGGGGCGGCTTCGGTAATATCCGCTTCGACAATCAGCGCATCAGCCTGATTTAACTTATTCAGCAATTTATGGGGGAGGGGGAACATGCCATCGGTTCCCATATGGATACTACCGACCATATGGAAGTGGCGATCACCGGGTAAGGTGATATCCAACGCGGGGTAAGTGTAGGTCGTTGGCGCGCTAATTCCGAGGAGTGTTGCTATGCGGCGTAATAATTGGCCCATGTTTTTCCCTTATCAGCATTTGTTTCTATGCTAAACGCTAAATGGCGCACAAGAAAGCGTTGTGCGCCATAGGTTACCGGGAAAGATTACTGCTTGGGTTTATAGCGCAGTAAACGGTTGGCATTGCTAACCACGGTGATGGACGACAACGCCATCGCTGCGCCTGCAACCACTGGGCTGAGCAACGTCCCAGTGAACGGGAACAGGATCCCCGCTGCAATCGGAATGCCCAGTGCGTTGTAGAAAAATGCACCCAGCAGATTCTGTTTCATATTGCGCAATGTGGCTTTGGAAAGCTCCACCGCATCGGCAACCCCATGCAGGCTATGGCGCATCAGGGTAATTGCTGCGGTTTCAATCGCAATATCGCTGCCGCCCCCCATGGCAATCCCCACATCGGCTTGCGCCAGTGCTGGCGCATCATTGATGCCGTCACCTATCATTGCCACTTTATGCCCAGCCGCTTGCAACTGCTTGATAGCTTCGGCTTTACCATCGGGCAGGACACCCGCGATGACCTGATCAATACCGGCTTCCTTAGCGATAGCATTGGCGGTAATTGGGTTATCACCGGTTAACATCACTAGGTTGTATCCCAGTTGATGCAATCGTTGCAGGGCGCTGACACTGTCACTGCGCAGTGGATCGCGGATAGACAACAGTGCTGCCGGTTTGCCATTTGCGGTCAGGATCACCGGTGTCGCGCCACTTTCAGCTTGCTGCTGCATCAGAGATTGCAACTCACGGGTATCAATGTGTTGCTCTTCCAGCAGGCGGTTGTTCCCCAGTAACAGCGGAACGCCGTCAACTTCACCACTGACCCCCAAGCCGCGCAAAGTACGGAACTGGTTAACCGTCGCCAGTGTCACCCCTTCTGCACGCTGCAAAATAGCCCGGGCTAGTGGGTGATTAGAGCCAGTTTCCAGTGCTGCTGCCCACCCTAGCGCTTGCTGTTCGCTCACGCCGTTGAAGGTATGGATAGCCACCACTTGCGGGTGCCCCTCGGTCAGGGTGCCGGTTTTATCGAACACCAAAGTGTCGAGGTTGCTGGCTTGCTGCAATGCATCGGCATCACGTACCAAGACACCAAACTCGGCTGCACGGCCCACACCGGAGATAATCGACATCGGTGTTGCCAGCCCCAGTGCGCAAGGACACGCGATGATCAGCACGGTAGTGGCGACCACCAGAGTGTAGACCAACTGTGGCTGCGGACCGAAGAAGTACCAAATCAGCCCAGCGAACACCGCAATCGCGACCACGGTCGGTACAAACACCGCCGAGATCCTATCCGCCAACTTACCGATTTCTGGTTTGCTGCTTTGCGCCTGACGAACCAGCTTGATGATGCGCGCCAAGGTGGTTTGGCTGCCAATGGCATTGGCGCGGAACAGCACCGAGCCGTCCTGTACTTGCGTCCCGGCGTGGACCATATCACCGGCTGATTTTTGTTGCGGGATAGGTTCGCCGGTCAGCATGGCTTCATCCATCCACACTTCCCCTTGCACTATCTCACCATCAACCGGCACTCGGTCACCGGTGGTCAGGCGCAAGGTCATGCCCAGTTGGACATCAGCGAGTGGGATCACTCTCTCACCTTCTTCCGTCACTACTCGCGCGGTGGGTGGTGCGAGGTCTAATAGCCGTTCCAGCGCATTGGATGAGCGCTGTCTGGCCCGCTGCTCCATGGCATGACCGAGGTTAATCAACCCGATTATCATGGCACTGGCTTCGTAATAGAGGTGGCGCGCTTCCATCGGGAAAACATCTGGCCAGATATTGACCGTGATGGAGTAGATCCATGCAGCACCCGTCCCTAATGCCACCAAGGTGTCCATAGTGGCGCTGCCGTTTTTCAAGCTGACCCAAGCATTACGATAAAAATGGCCGCCCGCAAATATCATCACCAGCAAGGTAATGACCCCGACAATCAGCCATGGCGTTTGAGTTTCTGGGGTCAGCGTCATGCTGCCGCCAAATAACCCCCATCCCATCAATGGGATACCCAATAGCAGGCCAAGTGCTGCTTGCCACTGGAAGCGCTTCATACTGGCGTGGGACATTTGCTGCTGGCGCTCACGTCGCTCCGCTTCGTCCTCAATGATCTCGGCGTCATAACCGGCGCGCTTGACCGCTGCTATTAAAGCGTCATTACTTGGGTTACCGGTCACCAACGCGCTGCGTTCGGCTAGATTGACCCGCGCCACCTCGACACCATCGACGCTTTCCAGTGCGTGTTGTACTTTAGAGACACAACTGGCGCAGCTCATCCCGCTAAGCAATAACTGCACGCTATCGCTCTCTGTCGCGGGGGCGGCTTGAGCTATCTCTGCTTTGTTAGCATCATTTGTTGCCGGAATAGTTGAAGAGGCCGCTGCCTGATATTCCGGCTGAGATGGGGCTGAGTGAGTCAGCGGCTCAGTTTTTGGGGATTGAGCCCCTGGCAGTGTGGCGTGATAACCCGCCTGTTCCACCGCATCAATCAGCGTTTGCGCCTCAACTTTACCGTAGACTTTGGCACTCTCAAGAGTGACATCCGCGGCAATCACACCGGGAACTGCTTCCAGTGCTTTGCGTGTGGTTTCGGTGCAATGCCCGCAACTCAAACCAGAGAGCTGCAACTCAATATCAGGTGCTTGAGCTTCTTCCGCTTGATATCCCGCTTGTTGGACGGTATTAATCAGCGCCTGAGTCTCGGCTTCACCGGTCACTTTGGCGTAGTGAACATTCACTTCTGCATGATGAACATCTTCGCGGCTCTCTAACGCCGTTTTCACCCGTTTGGCACAACTCATACAGGAGAGCCCGTTTAAGGCCAGCACTGTGGTTTGCAACATAATTAACTCCTTATCGAGTAGCAACTTATCCGTTAATTTCGTCGGCATAAGTTTAGTCGGTATTTTCAGTCGCATATCACGCCCTGCGCAATAGTGGACTGATCCGTTATCTTGGGCTGTACAACTTTTATTCCGCTTGACTGACAACGTCATTTTCACTAATTATGGAGGTTAAACCTTCCAGCAAGGGGAAGGTCAAGGGGGAAATATGAACATTAGTGATGTCGCAAAAAAAACGGGCTTAACCAGCAAAGCCATACGTTTTTACGAAGAAAAAAAACTGGTGACACCTCCCATCCGTACCGACAACGGTTACCGCAGCTACAGCGCCAAACATATTGAAGAGTTAACATTATTGCGTCAGGCGCGGCAGGTTGGTTTTACATTGGATGAGTGTCGCGAGTTGTTGGCACTGTTCCATAACCCAGCCAGACACAGCGCGGATGTGAAAGCAGCAACTTTGCTAAAAGTAGCGGAAATCGAGCAACATATTAATGATCTTAATCAGATGCGCTTGCGGTTGTTGGCTTTGGCGGATGAGTGCCCAGGGGATGATGGAGCCGATTGCCCGATTATCAATAACCTGGCGGGATGTTGTCACGTGAATGATAAGCAGAAAGTGGGGTAATGAGGTGTTAGGGGGCGATGTGGCTGGGTTGGAATATTCTGGGTTTGGAATATAGCGAAAGGCGTATTCAGATAAATACGCCTTTCTATCAATAATTAGTGATGAACAGCTCGCACATGCAAGGTATTGCCTTCCACTAATATCACTTCAACTTCAGTGCCGATACTCAGCTCATTAGCAGAGTAAATGCGCCAACTGCTGTCGCCGACTTTCATGCGGCCATAGCCATCAATCGTTGGTTCGGTCAGTGTTGCTCGCGTCCCTAGCAATTGATGGTTACGTTGGTTGAGCATCGCCGGTTGTGGCTTGGTGCGTTTACTCAGCCAATACCACCACAGGAATGCAGCAACCACGGTCAGGATGGCAAACAGTACCCCTTGCATCTCCCAACTAAAGGGAAATAGCCAGACCAAAGCGCCTACCACCACGGCGGCAACACCACTCCACAGCATATAGCCACTGGCACCTAGCATCTCAGCGGCCAGTAATAGCCCGCCGAGTGATAGCCAAAACCAGCTAGGATTCGCTGCAATTGCTTCCAGCATGGTTATTTACCCCGGCTGTTTTTACTCTCACCAATCAGTTCTGCAATACCACCGATAGCACCCATCAGGCTGCTGGCTTCCAGCGGCATCATTATCACTTTGCTGTTATTGGCTGAACCGATGTGTTGCAGTGCGTCGGTGTATTTCTGTGCCACAAAGTAGTTGATGGCTTGAATATCACCGGCAGCGATAGCTTCAGAAACCATTCTGGTGGCCTGAGCTTCAGCTTCTGCGCCACGCTCACGGGCTTCCGCCTGCAAGAATGCGGATTGACGCTCACCTTCGGCTTTCAGAATCTGTGATTGCTTCTCACCTTCAGCACGTAAAATTGCCGCCTGACGCACCCCTTCAGCTTCCAAAATATCAGCACGTTTAGTCCGTTCTGCTTTCATCTGCGCATTCATCGCAGAGATCAATTCAGCGGGTGGGCGCACGTCACGGACTTCAATACGGGTGACTTTGATGCCCCACGGGTTAGTGGCTTCATCGACGATATGCAACAGGCGGCCGTTGATGTTGTCACGTTGGGACAGCATTTCATCCAGCTCCATAGAGCCTAAAACGGTACGGAAGTTGGTCATGGTCAGGTTGATGATGGCCGATTCCAAATTGCTCACTTCATACGCCGCTTTCACCGGGTCAATAACTTGGATAAAGCAGACGGCATCGATCGCCACGTTGGCGTTATCGCGGGAGATGATCTCTTGGGATGGGATATCCAAGACTTGTTCCATCATATTGATTTTACGACCAACACGATCCATAAATGGCACGACGATATTCAGGCCGGGCATCAGCGTTTTGGTATAACGACCAAAACGTTCGACGGTCCACTGAAAACCTTGCGGGACGATTTTGATTGAGGAAAACACCACAATCAGGGCAACAACGATAAGAACAGGGATAACTGTAAACATATTTAACTTCCTGTCAGCAATGATTTTTGTTTCTTAATATTACGTGACGGGTTGCTAAATGCCTAACTAAAGGCAGGTAAAAGCGTGTAAATGAGAAAAAACTCGGCTGGAGCAGAATAAAACAGCGCGGGATGACCCCGCGCAGGAGCAAATAAGGATATCGCCAATAGGGCTATGGCGATGAACTCTCGCGGTCAGTAGAGCAATGAATAAAGTTGACGGCGATATTTGGCGGCCAGCGCGTCACCTGTGCCTAATGCGGCTAAAATATCCATTAATGTCTTACGCGCCGTACCGTTAGCGGCGGCCAAATCTTTTTTCAGATGGCCTAGCAACAGCTCTAGCGCCTCTTCGTTGCGGCCGACCTGATGCAGCTGCAATGCCAGTTGGACCGCCAGTTCCACGTTATCCGGCTGCTCTGCCAACTGTTGCTGTAACTGCTGGATCTCTGGGGTGTCGGCGGCCTGTTTCAGCAACTCAATCTGAGCAATCAGCCCTTGATAGCGGGTATCGCGGTCTTGCAGCGGAATGGTTGCCAAAACCGCTTCAGCATCTTCACTGCGGTTCAACTGGATTTGCACTTCGGCCAGTTGCAGGCCAATTTCACTGCTTTGCCCACTCAGTGCCCAAGCATCTTTCAGCAACGGTAGGGCTTCCTGTACTTTACCTTCGCTGATTAATTGTGCGGCTTCAGCGACTTTCAACTCTTCAGGTTTTGGTAACACCCGTTGCAGCAGTTCGCGGACCAGCTCTTCGGGCTGCGGCCCTTGGAAGCCATCGACCGGTTGACCCTCTTTAAACAGATAAACCGCCGGAATGGAGCGCAGGCCAAACTGTGAAGCCACCATCTGCTCTGCATCACAATCGACACGGGCCAGAACAAATTGACCCGCATATTCAGCGGCCAGTTTGTCCAGCACTGGGGTCAATTGCAGGCAGTGCTGGCTGCGTTCAGACCAAAAGTAGAACAGCACCGGCACGGTCATGGATTGTTCTAAGGTCTGGTGTAGGTTTGCTTCAGTAATATCAATCGTTGTAGGTGCTAGCATAAAATATTTCTCTCATCCGTTTTATACTCGTCATACTTCAAGCTGCATGTGTGTTGGCTGCATTCGTTTACCCCAGTCACTTGCTGATGTAAGTTCCTGGGAATTCACTCAGTTGCCGCCTTCCAGTAACTCGAATTATTTAGGGTATAGCAGTTAATTGGGGCAAGTTAAGTTGCTTCAACCCTCATCACTATTATCAAGAATTGCCCCGCAGGACTTTATCTAACACTCGCCCCGGCAAGATGCGTCGCAGTAAGGTCAGTGCATGGGCGACCAAAGTGACTGGATAGCGCAATTGCGGGCGCGGGCTCTCCAGCGCATGGCGCAATTTCGGTAATATGGCTTCCGGTGGCAGCGTAAAACGCTTCGCGATACCGGGATTATTGACCGGTTTATTGGCTTCGGCCTGATTCACATTTTGTGTGAAATGGGTGCTGATAGGGCCGGGTTCGATCAGGCAGACATGAATCCCGCTGTCGTGCAGCTCCATGCGCAGCGCGTCAGACCAAGCCTCTAGGGCATATTTACTGGCCGCGTAAGCGCCGCGGCCAGCAGTTGAAACCAACCCCATTACCGAGCTGGTCTGAATGATGCGCCCTTCGCCATGGGGCAGCATGGCCGGCAACAGTAATTGCGTCAGTTGGTGGGTGCCGAACAGATTGGTGGAAAATTGCTGTTCTAACTGCTGGCGGGAGATGGTCTGCAACGGGCCATATAGGCCAAAACCGCCGTTGTTAAACAGGCCATACAGGCGGCCGGCGGTCAGGGCGATAACCTGTGCCGCCGCACATTCCACACTGGCACTGTCATCCAAATCCAGCTCAATACCTTCCAGCCCCAACTGTGTCATTTTTGCCACGTCATCGGGCTTGCGGCAAGCAGCCAGGACGCGGTAGCCCCGGCTTTTCAAGTCTTGTGCTGCGACCAGGCCAATACCACTGGAACAACCGGTAATTAATACGGCTTTTTGCATAACTTTACCTAGTGAGTGAATCTATTTGCTTGAACAAGTGGTTAACTAAAGCATTATTACTGTTTATTAGTCACTAACGGCTTGAGTTGCTGCGCCATCCAATCAGCAATGAACGGCTGGGCCTCAGCGTTAGGGTGTAAACCATCATCCTGCATCCACTCGGGCTTTACGGCAACGTGTTCCATAAAGAAAGGAACCAGTGGAATGTCAAATTGCTGTGCCAGCTGTGGATACATCGCAGTGAAGGCATCAGTATAACGGCGGCCATAGTTAGGCGGAATGCGGATTTGCATCAATAAAGGTTGGGCGTTAACTTCTTTTACCAGATTGATAATTTGTGTCAGATCCCGTTGAATATCCTGTGTTGGAAAACCGCGCAGTCCATCATTCGCGCCCAGTTCAATCAGTACCCAGCGGGGCTGATGTTGTTTGAGCAGCGCTGGCAGGCGAGCTAAACCTTGGGCGGCAGTATCACCACTAATACTGGCGTTGACCACCTTCGGTAATGCGGGAGTGACCTGCCATGTTTTATCCAGCCGTGTAGGCCAGGCTTCGGCAATGGGCAAGCGGTAACCGGCGCTCAAACTGTCGCCGAGAATCAAAAGTGTATCGGTTGCGGCGGCACGCAAACTGAATAATCCCAACAGCAATAGGAAGGGAAGATGCCAGCGGAAAACGTTCTTGAAGTTCATCATCTTAATAAGCACGTCGGTCAGGGTGAGCAACAGCTCTCCATCCTTACCGGAGTTGAGCTCGTTGTCAAACCCGCTCAGACAATTGCGCTGATTGGGGAGTCAGGTTCAGGTAAATCCACTTTATTGGGAATTCTGGCAGGGCTAGATGACGGTAGCAGTGGTGAGGTGAGCCTACTGGGGCACTCTTTGACGGCGATGGATGAAGAGGGGCGCGCGCAACTGCGGGCAAAAAATGTCGGTTTTGTATTTCAATCATTTATGTTGGTGCCCACCCTCAACACATTAGAGAATGTCCAGCTCCCAGCCTTGCTACGGGGAGAGAGCGAGCGCGAAAGTAAAGCCCATGCGATTGAGCTGCTAAAGCTGGTGGGACTGGATAAGCGCCTTCACCATCTTCCGGCCCAGCTTTCTGGTGGTGAGCAGCAGCGGGTGGCACTGGCCCGCGCCTTCAGTGGGCGGCCCAAAGTATTATTTGCCGATGAGCCAACCGGTAACCTCGATCGCCATACCGGTGACCGCATCGCCGATTTGTTGTTTTCCCTTAATCGCGACTATGACACCACGCTGATTCTGGTCACCCATGATGTGCAACTGGCGGGTCGTTGCCAGCGTCGGCTGCGCTTGCAAGATGGTAAATTGTGGGAGGAAGCATGATTTGGCGCTGGTTTTGGCGTGAGTGGCGCTCACCCTCGCTATTAATTGTCTGGCTGGCATTAACGTTGGCGGTGGCCTGTGTGCTGGCGTTAGGCACCATCAGTGACCGCATGGAGAAGGGGCTGAGTCAGCAGAGCCGCGACTTTTTGGCGGGTGACCGGGTGCTGAGTGCTGCGCACCCTGTGCCTGAGAGCTGGTTATTGGAGGCGAAACAGCAGGGATTGACAGTCAGCCGTCAGCTCTCCTTTATGACCATGACTTTTGCCGGTGATCGTCCGCAGTTGGCGGATGTCAAAGCTACCGATTTGGCCTATCCGCTGTATGGCAAGCTAGAGACTCAACCCGCCGGAGCAGTGCTGGCGCCGGGTACGGTGCTGGTGGCACCAAGGCTGTTGTCGCTGCTGGGGGTGAAAGTCGGCGACATGCTCGAGGTGGGAGATACCTCGCTGAAAATTGTCGGTGAAGTGATTCAGGAGCCAGATTCTGGTTTTAATCCGTTCCAGACCTCGCCGCGTATTTTGATTAATCTGGCGGATGTGGAGAAAACAGGCGCGATACAGCCGGGTAGCCGCCTGACCTATCGTTACATGTTCGCGGGTTCACCGGAGGCGGTGGCGCAGTTCAGCAACTGGCTCACCCCACGATTGAAGCCGGAGCAGCGCTGGTATGGCCTGCAAGAGTCCGGTGGCGCATTAGGGAAATCCCTGCAACGGGCGCAGCAATTCTTGCTGTTATCGGCGCTGTTGACGCTATTACTTTCCATTGCCGCCGTCGCGGTGGCGATGGGGCACTATTGCCGCAGCCGCTATGATCTGGTCGCGGTGCTAAAAACCTTGGGGGCCGGACGCAGTGCGCTACGGCGGCTGATTATTGGCCAGTGGCTCTCGGTGCTGGTGCTGGCGGGTCTGTGTGGCAGCCTGATTGGCCTGCTGTTCGAGAAGATACTGGTGCGCTTATTGTCACCGGTGTTACCGGCTGCACTTCCCGCCGCGGGTTTATGGCCATGGGTATGGTCAATGGGATCGCTGATATTGATTTCGTTGCTGGTGGGGGTTCGCCCTTATCGGCAACTGCTGGCGACCCAGCCATTACGGGTCTTGCGCCGTGATGTATCCGCCAATGTCTGGCCGCTGCGCTACTTTATTCCCGCGATGGTGGTGATCGTGGTGGGGCTGTTGGCGCTACTGATGGGCGGCAACTCCCTGCTGTGGGCGATCCTCGGTGGCATGGTGGTGTTGGCGCTACTGCTGGGCGTGATTGGTTGGGGCGGTTTGTTGCTGTTGCGTCGCCTGACTGTCACCCGTTTGTCATTGCGGTTAGCCATCAACCGATTGCTTCGCCAGCCATGGATGACGCTGACGCAACTGGCGGCATTTTCGTTATCCTTCATGCTGTTGGCATTGCTCTTAGTGCTGCGCGGCGATCTGCTGGATCGCTGGCAACAGCAACTGCCACCGGATAGCCCGAACTACTTTTTGCTGAATATGACCCCGCAGCAGGTGCCGCAAGTGACTGAATTTCTTGCTCAGCATCAGATCACCCCTTCGACGTTCTATCCGATTGTTCGGGTGCGATTGAGCGAAATTAACCAGCAGCTGGCCACTGAGCGGGTGCATGAGGATGATCCCGGCGGTGAGGCGGTTAACCGTGAACTGAATCTGACCTGGCAGCAGGATTTGCCGGCACACAATATTTTGACCGCCGGTCAGTGGCCGCCGAAGCCAGATGAAGTGTCGATGGAGAAAGGAATCGCTGATCGACTGGGCATTAAAATCGGCGATAAGCTGACATTCAGTGGCGATACGCAATCATTTGAGGCCAGGGTGAGCAGTATTCGTCAGGTGGACTGGGAAAGTTTGCGGCCCAATTTCTACTTTATTTTCCCGCTGGGTGCGCTGGATAAGCAGCCACAAACCTGGCTGACCAGCTTCCGCTATCAGGGGGATGGCGAAGCACTGACGCAACTGAACCGCCAGTTCCCGACCCTGAGCTTGCTGGATATTGGCGCGATGCTGAAACAGGTCGGGCAGGTGCTACAGCAGGTCAGTCGCGCGCTGGAAGTGATGGTGGTGCTGGTGATGATTTGTGGCACCTTGCTACTGCTGGCACAGGTACAGGTCGGTATGCGCCAGCGCCGTCAGGAGTTGGTGGTCTATCGTACACTCGGCGCAAGTAAACGCTTACTACGAGGCACCCTGTGGTGGGAGTTTGCACTGTTAGGGTTGGTGGCGGGGTTGGCGGCAGCTATTGGTGCGGAAGCTGCGCTCTGGGCGCTACAGCGGTTAGTCTTTGACTTCCCGTGGCAGCCTAACTGGGTCATGTGGTGGTTATTGCCGCTGGCGGCGGCGCTGCTGCTGTCACTCTGTGGTGGCTGGCTCGGTGCGCGGTTGTTACAGGGTCGGGCATTATTCCGCAATTACGAGGGGTAGGTTTTATTCGCGGGCAGCATGAGTTGCCCGCGAATTATTCAGAGCTTCGCTTGCGCCCAACGTAGCGCGTTTTGGTACTCTGCGGGCAGCAAAGGGGCCAGCTCGGCCAGCGCGGTACTTAATGCTGCGCCATCGGGATCATTCAAATTCAAATGACCCACTTTGCGGCCTTCACGCACCTCTTTTTCGTACCAGTGCAGGTGCACTAATGGCAGTGACAGCCATTGGGTATTGACCGCAGTGCCAATCAGATTGACCATCGCAGACGGGGTATTCACCACCGGCTTAGGTAACGGCAAATCCAAAATGGCGCGCAGATGCAGTTCGAACTGGCTGATGGAGGCACCATTTTGGGTCCAGTGACCACTGTTATGCACTCGTGGTGCTAACTCATTGATCAGCAAACTGTCGCCGACGATAAAGCACTCCATCGCCATCACACCGACATAATTCAGCTCATCCATAATGGCCGAGAGCATTTTTTCCGCTTGTTGCTGTAAGCGACTATCCGGCTGAGGTAACGCTACACTCATGCGCAAAATGCCATCTTCATGCAAATTGTGGGTCAGCGGATAAAAAACCGATTGGCCTTGATGGCTGCGAGCACCCACCAGCGAAACTTCGCCAGAGAAATTAATGCCTTGCTCGACAATACATTCGCCGTAAGCATCTGCGGGTAAGGTATCTTGCTCACCCGTGCGCAAACGCCACTGACCACGGCCGTCATAACCGCCGACGCGGCGTTTCACGATGGCAAGTTCGCCCAGTGTGGCGAAAACCTGCGGCCACTCGCTGGCACTGGCCAATAACTGCCAAGGGGCAGTCGCCAGATTCAGACTATCGAGCAGTTGTTTTTGTGTCAGGCGGTCGGCTAGACGCGGGAAAATATCACGGTTAACAAATGCGGTATGTGTTGCCAGCTCGCGGGTTAAGGCGGTCTCCGGCCAGCGCTCAATCTCAGCGGTGATCACACTGTGCTGATAAGGCACCGCTTCTGGTTCGGCATCTAACCCCACCGGATAAACGGCAATGCCTAACGGCTCACCCGCTTGGCGCAACATACGCCCTAACTGACCATTCCCTAATACGCAAACTGGCTTCATGCTTCATCCCTCGGATCGGGATTTTCCAGCACTTCGTCCGTTTGGCTTTGACGCCAACTCGCTAGACGGCCAGCCAATTCAGTGTCATGCAGCGCCAATATTTGAGCTGCGAGCAATGCTGCATTTGCCGCACCCGCTTTACCGATTGCCAGCGTTCCCACCGGAATGCCGCGTGGCATCTGCACAATGGAATAGAGGCTATCGACGCCGCTTAACGCCGCGCTTTGCACCGGAACACCTAAAACCGGTACCAGCGTTTTCGCCGCGATCATCCCCGGCAGGTGAGCTGCACCGCCCGCGCCCGCAATAATGACATGCAAGCCATTGGCATCTGCTTGCTCGGCAAAACTGAACAGTTTATCGGGAGTTCTGTGTGCAGAGACCACTTCGACATGAAATGGAACATTGAGCGTGGTGAGCACGTCGGCGGCGAACTGCATGGTGGCCCAGTCACTTTTGGACCCCATTACGATAGCGATTTTAACCCCGGCTGCATAAGCCGAATCGAGGTTGGCTCCCATGAGGGTAAGGCTCCTGTGATTGCGCAAGCGTCGGCCAGAACGAATGTAGATATCGTGGCTGGCGATGAGGGCGTAGAGCATATCATGAGCCAAAGGCGAGGAAAACGGTTGCGTCGTGGCTTTTAGTCGGTTTTTACGGTTATTTGCCGTCAGGCGGTTAAAACGGGAATTTAATCAACTCAACACTTTCAGCCGTGACTTTGACCATCGAGCCTTCAACATGCCAGGCACCCAACACCACCCGATGTGCTGTTGCTGCTGTAGGCAGTTCTACATTATGGACCGCAGGGCGATGAGTGTGGCCATGAATCATCCAACTGACCTGATGACGCTGAAATGTATCGATAACAGCTTGTGGATTCACATCCATGATGAGCTGTGACTTACCACTATTGTTCTGTTGGCTTTGGTTACGCATATAAGCGGCAATACGTAAACGAAAGCGTAGCGGTAGCCATAGGAAGAGTTTTTGAATCAGGGGGTTGTGAACTCTACGGCGAAAATGCTGATAGTCGGCATCATCGGTACATAAAGTATCACCATGCAAAATCACTATCTTGCGGCCATACAGCTCAACAACTTTTTCTTCCGCAAGCAACGTCATGCCGCTTTCGGCTGCAAAGCGCTTACCAAGCAGAAAATCACGGTTGCCGTGGATAAAGTAGCAGGGCACGCCCTGTTGCTGGAGTGATTTCAATGCGGCGGCGACTTGCCGGTACAACGGCTCGGGATCATCATCGCCAATCCAAGACTCGAATAAATCGCCCAAGATATATAAAGCATCAGCATGAATAGCATCACGCTGTATAAAATGCAGGAAACCGGCAGTGATGGCCGGTTCCTGAACGCTAAGATGCAAATCTGCAATAAAAAGCGTGCTCATCAAGTCGCTATTACTCGCTTACAGTAACGCTTTTAATGATGACGTCTTCTTTTGGCACATCCTGATGCATACCGCTGCGGCCCGTTGCGACGTTTTTGATTTTCTCAACCACGTCCATCCCTTCGGTCACTTCAGCAAATACGCAGTAGCCCCAGCCATCTGGACGCTCTGAACGGAAGTTCAGGAAGTCGTTGTCTGCAACGTTAATAAAGAACTGAGCAGTGGCAGAGTGTGGATCGTTGGTACGCGCCATTGCCAGAGTGCCACGGGTGTTTTTCAGACCGTTATTGGCTTCGTTCTTGATAGGTGTATCAGTCTCCTTCTGGTTCATACCCGGCTCGAAACCACCGCCTTGGATCATGAAACCATCAATAACACGGTGGAAAATAGTGTTATCATAGAAACCTTTACGGCAGTAGTTCAGGAAGTTCTCAACGGTAACCGGCGCTTTATCCGCGAAGGTGTTGACGACGATATCGCCGTGATTAGTATGAAACGTGACCATAATAATATTCCTGCTAGTGTAATAAGTGTATTCACAAATGAGTCGTAACTCTTTAGACGGCTCTTATATCATATCTCTGAGATTGAGTCAGCACTCGCAACGCGGCCTATAGGGGCGAAAAAGTGCTGAATCACGGGCTGATTTACCGCATAATCTGATGATATCCTATATACCCTTCGTAATTGAAGCTGAAAGGGCGTTTGCTTGCTGCTTAGCTGCAACGTCAATTACTTTGAGTATGAACCCTGCATACCGCAAAAAACAAAACCACGGAATGTCCCGATGCTAAAGATTTTTAATACACTGAGTCGCCAAAAAGAGGAATTCAAGCCTATCCATGCCGGTAAAATAGGTATGTATGTATGCGGGATCACCATTTATGACCTGTGTCACATTGGGCATGGGCGTACTTTTGTCGCTTTCGACGTTGTTGCGCGCTATTTGCGTTATTTAGGTTACTCACTGACATATGTCCGCAACGTTACTGACGTTGACGATAAAATTATCAAACGTGCGATTGAAAACAATGAAACCTGCGAGCAACTGACCACGCGCATGCTGGCGGAAATGCATAAAGATTTTGATGCATTGAACCTTAAACGCCCTGATTTAGAGCCGCGCGCGACCCACCATATTCCAGAAATAATTGCGATGGTCGAGCGTCTAATCGCCCGTGAGCACGCCTACGTGGCGTCAAATGGTGATGTGATGTTCGCTGTGGACAGTGACCCAGATTACGGGCTGTTGTCTCGTCAAGATCTGGATCAGTTACAGGCCGGGGCGCGAGTTGAAGTCGCTGATGTTAAACGTAATCCGATGGATTTCGTGCTGTGGAAAATGTCTAAACCGGGTGAGCCAAGCTGGGAATCACCTTGGGGCGCGGGCCGCCCAGGCTGGCATATTGAGTGCTCAGCAATGAATAGCAAGCAGCTCGGCGCGCATTTCGATATCCACGGTGGCGGTTCGGATTTGATGTTCCCACACCATGAAAATGAGATTGCCCAATCTACCTGTGCCCATGATGGTCCCTATGTGAATTACTGGATGCACTCCGGTATGGTGATGATCGACAAAGAGAAAATGTCGAAATCGCTGAATAACTTCTTCACTATTCGCGACGTGCTGGCGTATTACGATGCTGAAACTGTGCGCTACTTCCTGATGTCCGGGCACTATCGCAGCCAACTTAACTACAGCGAAGAGAACCTCAAACAGGCGCGCGCTTCGCTGGAGCGCTTATATACCGCGCTACGCGGCACTGATGCGAAAGCAACCCCTGCTGGTGGTGCTGAGTTTGAAGCACGCTTTCGTGCAGCAATGGACGATGATTTCAATACACCAGAGGCCTACTCTGTGTTGTTTGATATCGCCCGTGAAGTGAATCGCTTAAAAACTGAAGATATCACTGCGGCAAATAGTTTAGCGGCAGAACTGCGGAAGCTGGCCCATGTGCTGGGCTTGCTGGAACAAGATCCTGAGCTGTTTTTGCAAAGTGGTGCGCAAACTGACGACGATGAAGTGGCGAAAATTGAAGCACTGATTAAGCAACGCAATGATGCCCGTAGCAGCAAAGATTGGGCGCTGGCTGATTCAGCCCGTGATCAATTAAATGAGCTGGGTATTGTGCTGGAAGATGGCCCACAAGGCACGACATGGCGTCGTAAATAAGACGGCGTTTGGGGGGGCTGGGAAGAGTTTTCTGGCTGACTTAATCTGAAAAGCATTGCGGTTCTGGCGCTGACCAGTAACCGCAATTTTTTTGCCTGGATCTTTGGCATCAGTAGGCTAAAGCCCACCATTGCCGAGGTTATTAGGCTTTAACCTGCACTTTCATGCCTTGAAACTCAACAATTTGGTCAGCAACGATTTTGCAGCGCTTACGCGTTTCTACATTTCCGTCGACTTTTACCTGACCATCGGCGATGGCGGCTTTTGCTGAGGCACCGCTATCGTTCCAGCCTTGCAACTTTAATAAGTCACACAGCTCAACATGCGGGTGTTTTTCCAAATGAAAAATGTCCATTACTGTCCTTTCAATCAATTTTCGTTGATGTCGTGATATTCCTCGCAGGCTTGCAAGGTATTTTGTATCAGTGTCGCAACGGTCATTGGCCCAACGCCACCGGGAACCGGTGTAATCCAACCCGCACGTTCAACGGCGACATCAAATTCTACATCGCCGACTACTTTACCACTTTCCAGGCGGTTGATGCCGACATCAATCACGATAGCGCCCGGTTTTATCCACTCACCGGGAATAAAACCAGGTTTACCCACGGCAACGACCAATAAGTCAGCATTTTCGATATGTTGGCGCAGATTCTTGGTGAAACGATGAGTTACGGTAGTGGTGCAACCCGCCAGCAGCAATTCTAGGCTCATCGGGCGACCAACAATATTGGATGCGCCGACCACAACTGCGTTCAGACCATAAGTGGGTATCTCATAGCGCTCGAGTAGTGTCACGATCCCCCGCGGGGTGCAAGGGCGTAGCTTCGGTGCTCGTTGGCACAGACGGCCAACGTTGTACGGATGAAAACCGTCAACGTCTTTATCAGGATGGATACGTTCCAGCACTTTGACATTATCAATACCGGCAGGTAGCGGCAGTTGCACCAGTATTCCATCGATCTCATTATCGTCATTCAATGAGTCAATCAATGCCAACAGTTCAGCTTCAGTGGTGGTCATCGGGAGGTCATAAGAACGAGAGATAAAACCGACTTCTTCGCATGCCTTACGTTTACTGGCGACGTAAATTTGTGACGCTGGATTCTCGCCGACCAATACAACGGCAAGACCGGGAGCGCGCTTACCCGCAGCCAGACGTTTCTGTACTAACGCAGCAACTTCGTTTCTTACCTGCTGCGCAATCGTTTTACCATCAATAATTTTCGCTGACATCAGTGGAGGGGTCCATCAATTAAAAAAGCGGGAATCTGTCTATTTTGTCAGAAGCGGGCCGCGCTGTCAGGCGTATAATAACGATTAATTAACGATTAAATAGCCAGTTGATAAACGGTAAGGTGAAAACCCATTGACTCGAAAGCGACTGCCCGTATAATCCAACCCGCAACTGACTACCCACAGCGTTCTATGCTGCGGTGAATATCAAATGCGCCCTTAGCTCAGTTGGATAGAGCAACGGCCTTCTAAGCCGTAGGTCACAGGTTCGAGCCCTGTAGGGCGTACCATTAAAATCAATGAGTTACCCTCTATTTACCCCCTAATTATCAGCAACCTTTTTTAAAAGTGCCAGATTAGTGACATTAATCCCCATTACCTCATCAATTTTACGCGCATGCTCAGTTAAATGGTTTGGCGACAAGTGGGCATATCGACGCACCATTTCAATGCTTTCCCACCCACCCATTTCCTGAAGTGCTGATAGTGGTACCCCGGATTGAACTAACCAGCTCGCCCAAGTGTGCCGCAAATCGTGAAAACGGAAATCAGTGATTCCTGAGCGCTTTAATCCAGTTCTCCATGCTGTATTATCATCAACGCGCATTTTCCTAACCTCATCGGTTTTTGTTCCATCTGCCCGGTGCCATGCTGAGGTGTGGACAAACACATATCTTGAGTGTCGACCTATCTGTTCACGTAATACCTTGCATGACATATCGTTCAGAGCTACGCCAATAGCCTTGCCCGCCTTGGCGTTCTCTGGGTGAATCCATGCAACCTTTCTTTGCATATCTATTTGTGACCATTCAAGATCCAGAATGTTCGACCTTCGAAGTCCAGTAGCCAGAGCAAAGACCACTACAGGGCGGAAGCTATCAGGCATGCAATTGATTAAGGTTACAGCCTCATCTTTTGTCAGCCAGCGTATCCGCTTACTCTGTGGTTTTCTGGTCTTGATCACTGGCGCTTTGGCTACCTGTGCCACGACTGCACCCAGTACCGCATGGGCCATTAGGTTGGCTGCCTGATTATCGCCGGTACTTTTCTTAATTACTTCAGCCAGATACGGGGCTGAGGCACCTGCCAGCGCTTGCGCCATATTACCGCCCGCCAGCCCCTGTATGGCCGCCGTTGCCGCCTGAAGACCTTGTTGCAGTGCGCTGCCGGTGCCGTATTTCTGCATTTCGGCTTTGTATTCTTTGGTCTCACGCAGGGCTTTTGCATCGCCTTTCAACGCCGGATTGGCCTTCAGCGCCTCTTCCAGACCAATAATATCCCCTTGCGTGCGCGCAATATCCATTGCCTGACCGCCAATCTCGCCAATTAGCTGCGCTTCTTTCAGGCGGTTTTGCTCCTTCTCTTTATCGAAAATAGGGGAGAGGGCGTTATTAGCGTGTTCGACGTCGCGGCTCAGGTCATCGACATTCTGCTGTTGTTTACTGGTGTCACGAATAGTGATGCTGCCATCACTGACCGCTGCCTGCGTGGTGCCTTCGGCATGGCCGTCATTGCCCAGACCTGACAGCACCACGCCACCCAGATTGCTCAGCAGGTCAGACCCTACCGGACCACCGCTGCTCAGGCTGCCGCCCTGATGTTCAGCCTTGAAATCGGCTTTATTTTCAATGTCACTGAAGCCCAGTGTGCCGGTATCCAGCTTGTTTTTATCGGCGGTAGCGGTAGAGCCAATCACTGCGCCATCAAGCTGAGTATGCTCGCCGACGGTGATATCAAAGCCGCCAGAGCCTGCAAAGATACCGGTCTGCTCCTGCACGCTGTCATAATTGCTGTGCAGCTTATCGCGACTCATACTCAGGTTGGCAGAGCCACCGCCGCCGACCACCGCCATGCTGACACCGCCGCTGGTGCTGGTCTGCTTCGCATCATAGTTATCGCTGTCTTGTTGGCTTTGCAGCAGCAAGTCGCGGCCGACATCGACCTTGACGGTTTCACCGCTGGCTTGCGCGCCTATCAGCGAAGTGTCACGCCCGCTGCTGAGCGACAGTGTGCCGCCACTGTCAATCTGAGTTTCAGTCCAGAAGGTGCCGTCGCCGTGCTCATTGCCCTGACCCTTGTTGGCGTTGGCATCCAACGGTGCAGCGTGGAGTGGTCAACGATAATACCGCGTTCTGCCATCATCTCTTTGAGATTGCGTAGGCTCAGGGCATAAGCGAGATACCAGCGAACGCACTGAGTGATAACATCAGTGGGGTAATGCAGGCGACGGAAGGCTTTTCGGATTAGAGACATGGTCAGGCAACATCGTAAAAAACAGCATGTTACCTGACCACGCCTTAATGCGACAGAACCAACGTAGGTCACTATACCCAGCCTATTTCATCAAAATAACTGGTGTAGCAATCCCAGTTTTGCCATTAATGGTATAATTTCCTCCATCCCATCTATACGCAATTATGCCACCATCATCACATAATGTCAGACTTGTGAAAGGATTACCCTCGCAATCAAAATCACTACTCACTTGCCAAATAGTCGCTCCATACATATCTAATAAATAAATATTTCGCGCACATTCAACTTTTCCGTATAGGTTTTCCATTCCTAGCCTATCAAGGAGAATTATTTTATTCCCATCAGAAAAATAGTACTCATTTAGCACATTATTAGTCATGATTTCTCTCTTACTTTAAGGATTTCGGTATCCCAAAACTGCTAGTTGGAATCTGTTGTAAAAGTTGATACTGAACCCCACCCGCATTAAGTGCGTCGAACTGAGGTTGAGCTGCAACTTTGCCAACTTGCATTTTCGTTCCTGCTGGTACAAGAACATCTGCTATTTGTGTCGGAATTTTAGGTAAGGCTAAATATTTTTGGATCTGGATTGGAGTCATACCTGCAATTTCATCTGCACGGACTAAGAAACCACCTACGGGGTTATCAACCGTTGAAACACGCACAAAAGTAAGATCTGATGCCGTAGTAAATGTTCGTACTTGGGTTGCCGAATCATAAGGAGCTCCCCAACCTTTTGCTACAAACGGAGCATTGGCCTCAGTTGCACTTATAGATTTCACATCAGCTATTGAGCCAGTTGGAATCACACCTTTTGTCACAGGAACTTCTGTCTTCATCCCATACACTGCACCACCAATAGCCGCAGTGGTATGCGTTATTGCCATTCCTGTATACAGTGCGGAGGCTGTCTCGATACTGACACCCCAGTTACTGGCTATGGTCTGGATATCTTTAGCTTTCTGGGCCTGGACATCAGCTGTCGCATACTGCCACATCAGGCCATCAACTTTATCTGCGCCTTCTTTGTAAACACTGGCCATCGTGCCGATGTACAGACCATCCATCTGTTCATCGTAACTTTTGCCCATCGCGGCCAATTCCTGGCGCATACCTTGGCAAGCGGCTGAAGACAATCCCTTACAAGCTGAGTCCAATGCCGCATCGAATGCTTTATCTTTCGTATCTAGATCAGCAATCAGTTTTTCAGCCTGCTGTTTCTTCTCACCTTCCAGATACGGCAATGACCACTTCGCATCCTGCCGCTGTTTCTCATCTTTCGCACTCAGCGCATTATTCTCCACCGCATTCTTCCCAGCCTGCGCTCCGGCAACGGCGTCAGCGGTGCTGTCACCTACCACGCCCCCGGCTAATCCTGCCGCCAGTGTACCCAGTGCGCTGATGGTTTGTCGTTGCTCTTCGGTCAGGTCTTCACGGTTGATACCAGGATACATCTGCTGGGCGATATACTCACCCATCGCTGCACCCGAAGCGCCCGCCAGTGCACGGTTGCCGTTTACCTGTGCCACGACTGCACCCAGTACCGCATGGGCCATTAGGTTGGCTGCCTGATTATCGCCGGTACTTTTCTTAATTACTTCAGCCAGATACGGGGCTGAGGCACCTGCCAGCGCTTGCGCCATATTACCGCCCGCCAGCCCCTGTATGGCCGCTGTTGCCGCCTGAAGACCTTGTTGCAGTGCGCTGCCAGTGCCGTATTTCTGCATTTCGGCTTTGTATTCTTTGGTCTCACGCAGGGCTTTTGCATCGCCTTTCAACGCCGGATTGGCCTTCAGCGCCTCTTCCAGACCAATAATATCCCCTTGCGTCCTCGCAATATCCATTGCCTGACCGCCAATCTCGCCAATTAGCTGCGCTTCCTTGAGGCGGTTTTGCTCCTTCTCTTTATCGAAAATAGGGGAGAGGGCGTTATTAGCGTGTTCGACGTCGCGACTCAGGTCATCAACATTCTGCTGCTGTTTATCGGTGTCACGAATAGTGATGCTGCCATCACTCACTGCCGCATGAGTAGTGCCTTCGGCATGGCCGTCATTGCCCAGACCTGACAGCACCACGCCACCCAGATTGCTCAGCAGGTCAGACCCTACCGGGCCACCGCTGCTGATGTTCAGCCTTGAAGTCCATCTTGTTCTCGATGTCGCTGTCGCACAAGGGATCATCATTATCCGGCGACGGAGCGAAGGGATTTTAAAAGCGTAGGAGTAACAAGCCCGGCGCTATTGGCCGGGCTTGTCGTTTTAGTCTTCGTAGCGGAACTCGATACCTAACTTCATCCGTTCCACATCGAGCGTGACCTCACAACCGCGCCACGCCGGGCGGCCATTGGTCAGGTTGTTTTCGACGTAGTAAGTACGGAGTTCAACTATCAACTTAGTAAGATCTCTCATAGCTCTTCCATCAGGGTCGAACCAGTCTAGGTTCCCAGCGGCATCGACATAATCAAATTCATATTTGCAACCATCACCCTCGAGGAAAGGCTCAGCCCTGAGGATGATTTTCTTTGCCTTATCTGGGCCGGCATTAATTAAAATCTGAGCGATTTTTTGATAGATATCTTGTTCGTTACTCATAACCCACCTTTTGGCGCATTTTCAAAATCAATACTTGTTGGCCTACCACCATCTATCGAGTAGCGAACCTTAAAGCTTTCTGGCCGCACACTATCACCACTGTAAACAGGCTCTATTTTAACATTAACCTGCTTGCCATCCTTCAACGCATTTGCCCAGGTATTCTCCATTTGTTTCCAGGCACCCTTATTCAGGTTGCCGTCCATTGGCACCAGATTCAGCTTCTCGCCCGGACCATCGAAGATGCTCGCTATCAGGTGGCCGCCTTCATCACCATCAAGTCCACACTTACCGGCTTTACACTGCTGATAGGTATTACGATCTTTGACTGCGGATAACAGGTCGGCTTCCACGGCGTTCACACGGCCAAGATCATCGGTCTGATAGGTCTTGTTGCCATCCACTTTGTACAGTGTATTAGGCTCCGGTTTGTTCAGATCTTTGCTCCAGTTACCCTTGTTACCGGAGTTCAGCTCTATCACTTTAAGATCAGAGCCTGAAGAACCGGCGGGTTTAACCAGATGTTCCACGACGTCCGCACTGACTTTCTTGCCGGTTTGTTTCTCTACCGCTATCAATGCCTTCAGCTCTGACAGCTCACCGACGGACAACTTACTCACCGTTGCCACCGTCAGACCAGCAGGAAGGGCATCACCGGCAGCCATTTCTGCCGCCCAGATACTCACCTCATTAGCACACAGCACAGGGGAAGCCGCACAAGCACCAGCCTGCGCCGCTGCGATAATTTCAGGGGTTATCGCAATAACTGCACCGCCCACCGCACCGGCACCGAGTGCCAGCGCAACGGCATTTTGCACTGCTTTACCACGCTGGCAGGACTCTGAACCCGGATTATCCGCACAGGATAAAATATCTTTACCCTGCTGCTGTACAAACTCACTTTGGCCCCATTCGGTGCCGCCAATCAGATTGTTATCAACCGCGTTTTTCCCGGCCTGACCACCGGTTATCGCATCCGCGCTGCTGTCGCCCGAAAGCCCTCCGGCCAGTCCTGCCGCCAGTGTACCCAACGCACTGAGCGTTTGTTTCTGCTCTTCGGTCAGGTCTTCTGGCCGCACACCGGGATACATTTCCTGCGCGATAAGCCTGGCCGCTAACTCACCGCTAGCCGCACCCGCTGCACCGGCTAACGCACCGTTACCCTGTAATTGTGCAACTACAGCCCCCACGACCGCGTGCGCCATCGCATTGGCCGCAACGTTGACGCTGCCGTCAGCATTGGTGGTCATGTTCTTCACCACTTCTGCCAGATACGGCGCGGCACCTCCGGCAAGAGCTGCCTTCATATCACCACCGGCTAAGCCCTGTATGGCCGCCGTTGCTGCCTGTATTCCCTGTTGCAACGCGCTGCCTGTGCCGTCCCAACCGGGGCAGACCCAACCCGCTACCGCAACTTACCCTTAAGGGCCGTTGGGCTTTATTACCGGCCAGCGGCTCGAGGTGATCACCCAACCGGGACAGCTGATCATTCGGCTGACGGCTGAGGAGTAATTAGCTGATGTATAACGTAAAATCCCGCCAATAAAGGCGGAATTCATCATTTAAAAGCCACTTAAGACTACTTCACCATAATCATATTTATTTGTTTTATATCCATTATTTTCAAAGATACATTGATTAAAGTTCTTAATTAACAGATTGCATCCCTCATCCTCGATCTTTGTGCTTCCAATAAAGTGAAGCATCAGGCTATCCGAAAGGAAGATTTTAAAACCATCTGAAGTTTCTTCTATTCTTTCAACTAAATATTGATTATCAAAAGGTCTTCCATAGGGACCATCTGGTAGAAAGAAGTAAAATGAACTTCTCTTACTTACCCATTGCTCAACTATTTCATTCGACTTCATTTTTTTATGATCCAGTCATTCTGTGGTGTAGGTAAAAATACCTGAGTACCGCCACCATGTAGTGTCGGATTAGTTCCTTGAGTACCGGTTTGGGCTGCTGCTGCACCTTCGTAATACGTCGTTCCTTTAGGTATTTTTATAACTGCTTGATTTTGTAAAGTGTTTCCCCACTCAGGGAGGACAGCACTATCTAGCTGGGATTGCAAAGGCCCTTTTGATGGTTCTGGTGTCCAATAACGACCATCAGCTTTTGCCAAACCACCATAATCCCGGTATAGATAAATATCTGTCTCTGCCACTTTTTCAGTATACGTACCACTTCTAAAAGTTGAAGCTGGAGCACGGGGATCACTCGGATTGCCTAAAGGTCCTACTTCATGCGGACCGTACGCTTTGATTGTTTGTGACGATATTATGCCTTTATTTGCAGAAAGGGTCTTTAGACCCTCTCCCGATTGACTGCCAACAATACCCTCAACCACCTCCGCACTGACTTTCTTGCCGGTTTGTTTCTCTACCGCTATCAATGCTTTCAGCTCTGACAGCTCACCGACGGACAACTTACTCACCGTTGCCACCGTCAGACCAGCAGGAAGGGCATCACCGGCAGCCATTTCTGCCGCCCAGATACTCACTTCATTAGCACACAGCACAGGGGAAGCCGCACAAGCACTCGCGCCAGCCTGCGCCGCTGCGATAATTTCAGGGGTTATCGCAATAACTGCACCGCCCACCGCTCCGGCACCGAGTGCCAGCGCAACGGCATTTTGCACTGCTTTACCACGCTGGCAGGACTCTGAACCCGGATTATCCGCACAGGATAAAATATCTTTACCCTGCTGCTGTACAAACTCACTTTGGCCCCATTCGGTGCCGCCAATCAGATTGTTATCAACCGCGTTTTTCCCGGCCTGACCACCGGTTATCGCATCCGCGCTGCTGTCGCCCGAAAGCCCTCCGGCCAGTCCTGCCGCCAGTGTACCCAACGCACTGAGCGTTTGTTTCTGCTCTTCGGTCAGGTCTTCTGGCCGCACACCGGGATACATTTCCTGCGCGATAAGCCTGGCCGCTAACTCACCGCTAGCCGCACCCGCTGCACCGGCTAACGCACCGTTACCCTGTAATTGTGCAACTACAGCCCCCACGACCGCGTGCGCCATCGCATTGGCCGCAACGTTGACGCTGCCGTCAGCATTGGTGGTCATGTTCTTCACCACTTCTGCCAGATACGGCGCGGCACCTCCGGCAAGAGCTGCCTTCATATCACCACCGGCTAAGCCCTGTATGGCCGCCGTTGCTGCCTGTATTCCCTGTTGCAACGCGCTGCCTGTGCCGTAGCTGGCTGACGCGGTATTGCGAACCTGATCGGTGACCTGCTTGTCCGTCGGCGTCAGGTTACCTTTCGCCGCCAGAGCTTCTTTTGCTGCCTGAATCGCCTGTGGATCTTTCAGCGCTTTTTCTTCCGCTATCTTACCTTGCGTCCTCGCAATATCCATTGCCTGACCGCCAATCTCGCCAATTAGCTGCGCTTCCTTGAGGCGGTTTTGCTCCTTCTCTTTATCGAAAATAGGGGAGAGGGCGTTATTAGCGTGTTCAGTGTCGCGGCTCAGGTCATCAACATTTTGTTGTTGCTTATCGGTGTCACGAATAGTGATGCTGCCATCACTGACCGCTGCCTGCGTGGTGCCTTCGGCATGGCCGTCATTGCCCAGACCTGACAGCACCACGCCACCCAGATTGCTCAGCAGGTCAGACCCTACCGGACCACCGCTGCTCATGCTGCCGCCCTGATGCTCAGCCTTGAAATCGGCTTTATTTTCAATATCACTGAAGCCCAGTGTGCCGGTATCCAGACTGTTTTTATCGGCGGTAGCGGTAGAGCCAATCACTGCGCCATCAAGCTGAGTGTGTTCACCCACGGTGATATCAAAGCCGCCAGAGCCTGCAAAGATACCGGTCTGCTCCTGCACGCTGTCATAATTGCTGTGCAGCTTATCGCGACTCATACTCAGGTTGGCAGAGCCACCGCCGCCGACCACCGCCATGCTGACACCGCCGCTGGTGCTGGTCTGCTTCGCATCATAGTTATCGCTGTCTTGCTGGCTTTGCAGCAGCAAGTCGCGGCCGACATCGACCTTGACGGTTTCTCCGCTCGCCTGAGCACCGATCAACGCCGTATCGCGGCCACTGTGCAGTGACAGGGTGCCGCCACTGTCGAGCTGAGTTTCAGTCCAGAAGGTGCCGTCGCCGTGCTCATTGCCCTGACCCTTGTTGGCGTTGGCAAAGATACTCAGGCCCCCGCCAGCGCTACCGAACCCCAGACTGACACCCACACTGCCGCCGCTGCTGCTGTTACTGCCGTCGGTTTTTTGCGTGTTGGCAGCACCGAGCAACAGCAAGTCACGCGCCGCATCCAGGGTGGTATCGCCGCCCGCTTTGAGTTGGCTGCCTTGCACCACAATATCGCCGCTGTTCGCCGAGTTCCCTTCACCGGTGGCCGTCACGGTCAGGTTATTGCCCGCCGTCAAGGTCGAACCACTGACGCTGGTCTGTTCCTGATGCTGTTGTGAGGCCGATTTTTGTGAGCCTAATGAGGCACTGATGCCGAACATGCTGGCATTATCACCCCCTTGCGCCTGCACCAACTGGCCTGCCTGTACCGCCTGCGCACCACTGAGTGCCGCTTTGACGCCCTGCAATGCGGACAATCGGCCATTGCTCTCTTCGCTGGCGGCTTTGGCGGTGGTGACCGCGGTATTGAGGGCGCTGCATTGGGATTTACCACCGGCACCCCGTTACAACTGACACGCCAGCATCACACGGTCTGGATCACTGTCGTTATCCGTGATGCACTTTCGGTACGAGAAGCCACCGCCCGGTTTAATATCTCAAATGAATCCGTTGTCCTGCACTGGATTAATGTTTATAAAGAGGCTGGCCTGACAGGTCTTCTGAATATTAAACGCGGACGAGGCAGACAAATGACAAAGGAAAATGGCACTCACCCTCAGACAGACAAGGAACTGGAAAAGCTTTCTCCGGAAGAACTTCGGGCTGAGCTCCGTTACCTGCGGGCTGAAAATGCCTATCTAAAAAAGCTGAAAGCCTTAGTTCAAAGCGGGGAAGACGGCAGAAAGCCGGAGTAATCGCTGAACTAAGGCGCGAACATGCTCTCAGTGATCTCCTGCGTGCAGCAGGTATGTCCCGTAGTACGTGGTATCACAATATGAATGCGCTGAAGCGAGTGGACAGGCATGCTGAACTGAAAGACAAAATCAGTGAGATATACCACTGGTACAAAGGGCGTTATGGCTACCGCAGGATCACGCTCTCACTGAGAAAGCAGGGGTTGCAGGTAAACCATAAAACAGTACAGCGCCTGATGACAGAGCAGTCACTCCGGTCCCTGATAAGGGTGAAAAAATATCGCTCGTGGAAGGGTGAAACAGGTAAGGCAGCAGCCAATATCCTCAACCGGAACTTCGGCGCATCAAAAGCCAACGAAAAGTGGGTTACGGATGTTACAGAGTTCTCGTTGCAGGGTAAAAAGCTGTATCTGTCACCGGTTCTCGATTTGTTTAACCGGGAGATTATCGCATACAGCCTGTCGGAAAGGCCGGTGATGGAGATGGTCAATGCCATGCTGCGTGACGCGTTCTCAAAACTCGGGCCAGAGGATACGCCCTTATTGCACTCGGATCAGGGCTGGCAGTACCGGATGGCAGGCTATCAGGCAAAGTTAAAGGCGCAGGGAGTGACACAAAGTATGTCGCGCAAAGGAAACTGCCTGGATAATGCGGTGGTGGAGAACTTCTTCGGAACGCTAAAATCAGAGTGTTTTTACCTGAGTCAGTTCAGCAGTATCAATGAACTGAGGAAGGCGATAGAGGAATACATCCATTACTACAACAACGAGCGAATAAGCCTGAAGTTAAAAGGTCTGAGTCCGGTAGAATACCGAACCCAGACCCTAGAAGCCGCTTAACATGAACCGTCCAACTTTATGGGGTCAGTCCATATTGGCCGGGCTTGTCGTTTTAGTCTTCGTAGCGGAACTCGATACCTAACTTCATCCGTTCCACATCGAGCGTGACCTCACAACCGCGCCACGCCGGGTGGCCATTGGTCAGGTTGTTTTCGACGTAGTAAGTACGGAGTTCGACCAGATGGCGGAGCATGTCTGTATTTGCCCTACCACCTGCGGTAAACCAGGAACTCTCTCCACTATCATCAATATAATCATATTCATATTCGCAGTGATCATTTTCAGGAGATAACTCCGCCCGCATAATGACTTTTTTAGCTTCATCGGGAGCTATGCTATATAAAATCGTGCCAATATCCTTATAGATTTCTTGATCATTACGCATCACTTTCCTCCCGGTGCATTAATAAAGGCTTGTTCTTTCGGACGTCCGCCGTTGATCGTGTATATAACGTTAAAGCTTTCTGGCCGCACACTATCACCACTGTAAACAGGCTCTATTTTAACATTAACCTGCTTGCCATCCTTCAACGCATTTGCCCAGGTATTCTCCATTTGTTTCCAGGCACCCTTATTCAGGTTGCCGTCCATTGGCACCAGATTCAGCTTCTCGCCCGGACCATCGAAGATGCTCGCTATCAGGTGGCCGCCTTCATCACCATCAAGTCCACACTTACCGGCTTTACACTGCTGATAGGTATTACGATCTTTGACTGCGGATAACAGGTCGGCTTCCACGGCGTTCACACGGCCAAGATCATCGGTCTGATAGGTCTTGTTGCCATCCACTTTGTACAGTGTATTAGGCTCCGGTTTGTTCAGATCTTTGCTCCAGTTACCCTTGTTACCGGAGTTCAGCTCTATCACTTTAAGATCAGAGCCTGAAGAACCGGCGGGCTTAACCAGATGTTCCACGACCTCCGCACTGACTTTCTTGCCGGTTTGTTTCTCTACCGCTATCAATGCTTTCAGCTCTGACAGCTCACCGACGGACAACTTACTCACCGTTGCCACCGTCAGACCAGCAGGAAGGGCATCACCGGCAGCCATTTCTGCCGCCCAGATACTCACTTCATTAGCACACAGCACAGGGGAAGCCGCACAAGCACTCGCGCCAGCCTGCGCCGCTGCGATAATTTCAGGGGTTATCGCAATAACTGCACCGCCCACCGCTCCGGCACCGAGTGCCAGCGCAACGGCATTTTGCACTGCTTTACCACGCTGGCAGGACTCTGAACCCGGATTATCCGCACAGGATAAAATATCTTTACCCTGCTGCTGTACAAACTCACTTTGGCCCCATTCGGTGCCGCCAATCAGATTGTTATCAACCGCGTTTTTCCCGGCCTGACCACCGGTTATCGCATCCGCGCTGCTGTCGCCCGAAAGCCCTCCGGCCAGTCCTGCCGCCAGTGTACCCAACGCACTGAGCGTTTGTTTCTGCTCTTCGGTCAGGTCTTCTGGCCGCACACCGGGATACATTTCCTGCGCGATAAGCCTGGCCGCTAACTCACCGCTAGCCGCACCCGCTGCACCGGCTAACGCACCGTTACCCTGTAATTGTGCAACTACAGCCCCCACGACCGCGTGCGCCATCGCATTGGCCGCAACGTTGACGCTGCCGTCAGCATTGGTGGTCATGTTCTTCACCACTTCTGCCAGATACGGCGCGGCACCTCCGGCAAGAGCTGCCTTCATATCACCACCGGCTAAGCCCTGTATGGCCGCCGTTGCTGCCTGTATTCCCTGTTGCAACGCGCTGCCTGTGCCGTAGCTGGCTGACGCGGTATTGCGAACCTGATCGGTGACCTGCTTGTCCGTCGGCGTCAGGTTACCTTTCGCCGCCAGAGCTTCTTTTGCTGCCTGAATCGCCTGTGGATCTTTCAGCGCTTTTTCTTCCGCTATCTTACCTTGCGTCCTCGCAATATCCATTGCCTGACCGCCAATCTCGCCAATTAGCTGCGCTTCCTTGAGGCGGTTTTGCTCCTTCTCTTTATCGAAAATAGGGGAGAGGGCGTTATTAGCGTGTTCAGTGTCGCGGCTCAGGTCATCAACATTTTGTTGTTGCTTATCGGTGTCACGAATAGTGATGCTGCCATCACTGACCGCTGCCTGCGTGGTGCCTTCGGCATGGCCGTCATTGCCCAGACCTGACAGCACCACGCCACCCAGATTGCTCAGCAGGTCAGACCCTACCGGACCACCGCTGCTCATGCTGCCGCCCTGATGCTCAGCCTTGAAATCGGCTTTATTTTCAATATCACTGAAGCCCAGTGTGCCGGTATCCAGACTGTTTTTATCGGCGGTAGCGGTAGAGCCAATCACTGCGCCATCAAGCTGAGTGTGTTCACCCACGGTGATATCAAAGCCGCCAGAGCCTGCAAAGATACCGGTCTGCTCCTGCACGCTGTCATAATTGCTGTGCAGCTTATCGCGACTCATACTCAGGTTGGCAGAGCCACCGCCGCCGACCACCGCCATGCTGACACCGCCGCTGGTGCTGGTCTGCTTCGCATCATAGTTATCGCTGTCTTGCTGGCTTTGCAGCAGCAAGTCGCGGCCGACATCGACCTTGACGGTTTCTCCGCTCGCCTGAGCACCGATCAACGCCGTATCGCGGCCACTGTGCAGTGACAGGGTGCCGCCACTGTCGAGCTGAGTTTCAGTCCAGAAGGTGCCGTCGCCGTGCTCATTGCCCTGACCCTTGTTGGCGTTGGCAAAGATACTCAGGCCCCCGCCAGCGCTACCGAACCCCAGACTGACACCAATACTGCCGCCGCTGCTGCTGTTACTGCCGTCGGTTTTTTGCGTGTTGGCAGCACCGAGCAACAGCAAATCACGCGCCGCATCCAGGGTGGTATCGCCGCCGGCTTTGAGCTGGCTGCCTTGCACCACAATATCGCCGCTGTTCGCCGAGTTCCCTTCACCGGTGGCCGTCACGGTCAGGTTATTGCCCGCTGTTAGGGTCGAGCCACTGACGCTGGTCTGTTCCTGATGTTGCTGCGAGGCCGATTTTTGTGAGCCTAATGAGGCACTGATGCCGAACATGCTGGCGTTATCGCCCCCTTGCGCCTGCACCAACTGGCCTGCTTGCACCGCCTGAACACCACTCAATGCCGCTTTGACACCCTGCAATGCGGACAATCGGCCATTGCTCTCTTCGCTGGCCTCTTTGGCGGTGGTGACCGCGGTATTGAGGGCGCTGCCAACCGCGCCAGACAGGGCCAGTGTCAGGCCGCTACTTTTTTGCTCAACGCTGTGAGTCTGGCTGCTTTGATTCTCTGCCGCCAAAATAGCGACATTTTTCCCGGTCAGATTGATGTCTTTCCCGGCTAACACCTCGGAGCCTTTTACCGTCAGGTCTTCACCGGCAGTCATGCTGACATTGCCCAGTATGCTGCCGACGGTACTGCCGACGCTGGAGAGGGTTTTGCCGCTGTCGGTGACTTTGGTGCTGTTGCTGCCCACGGTGACACCAATGCCGCCGGTACTCATCAGGCCGGATTTTTTCTGCTCGAACAGGTGAGATTCGCTCTCGCTCTGTTGCGCGGTGCCGACGGTAATGTTCTCTTTTGCGCGCAGATTAATATCGTTATCGGCCACCACGTTACTGCCGATGACCGCGATATTTTTGCCGCTGACATCAAGGGAACCCGCTGACAGCATCGAACCGACCGCCAGTGTCTGACTCCGGTTATCTTCTGTGTGCGTGGTGGTGGTCGATGCCAGACCTTTTTTCTTACCGGTATGAATGCGCTGTTCATCATGTTGCTCGGTCTGGGTGGTGAGGGTGACATCGCCACCCGCCGCCAGCTTCAGCGCGCCGTCGGTTTGTACCGCGCTGGCACTGAGGGTGATGTCTTGCGCCGCCTGTAAATTGATATCGCTTTTGGCGTTCAACTGGCTGCCGCGCAGGGTTTCATCGTAGAGATCCACTGAACTGGTATGGCGCTTGCTCGAGGATTCACCGGTGACCTGTAGGCTGTCGGTCGCTGCACTGAGGTTGATATTTTGCGCCTGCACATCAAGGGTATCGGCATTGATGTTTGCCCCCACGGCGGTCAGATTATCGACCTTGGCGGTCAGCGTACCGCCGACATTGACCTCGCTACCCAGATGGCGGATATGCTCACTGGTCGAACTGCCATAACCATAATTCGCACTTATCTGGTCGCGGGTTTGGACGGTATTCAACAGCCAGTCGCCGCCGGTATTCACCTGCAAATCCTGACCGACATTGAGGCTGGCACCTTGAATGATAAAATCACGCTCGGTATTAATCACCGCGTTGTTACTGACATTGATGCTCGCCAGCGGCCCGAGTACGGTTTGATTGCGCAGCACTGCGCCATTGCTGCTGCTCAGTTGTTCACTGTCAGTGCGCAGGATTAAATCGCGCCCGCTATCCAGTTGCAGGTTGGTGGCGTTTAGTCGCGCACCGGTCAGGTCAATATCGCTGTTGAGCGTACTGAGTAGCAGGTTATTGCCCGCCTGAAGTAAGCCGCCATTGCTGGTCAGGGTGATATCTTTTGCCATGCTAATGTGCAGGTCATTGGTGGCTTTAATCGCGCCCTGATTGGCTAAACCCAGCATATCGGTTAAGGCGATATTATCAGCCGCAATCAATGCGCCGTTGGCCTGCAAATCGCCGGGCTTAACGCCCGCCAGATAGACCACGGGGACTAATACGGTTTGTCCAGCGACTTCACGACTTTCCATCAGCACAATATTGCGGGTCAATGCCGCCATCTGTTCTGCACTGAGGTGAGTGCCGAGGGCAAGATTGAAGGTCTTGCTGTACTCGAGTCCCGCCGCAAAGAGCTGCTCGAACTGCTCCTGTGCGCTGCGGTAATCACTGGCGACCGCCTGACCGGTCAATGCCAGCACTTGGTCGCGCACCAGTCGCTGTTCGTAGGCGTTATCCCCCAAACGTTTGAATATCACATCGGGGTTGTTATTTAGCTGCTGGAGCACGTAGTCTGAGCCGCGCCAGTTGTTGAGATTGGCAAACGCCGGGTTAGTTTCTACCAGATAGCCGCCGCTTACCGCCCGATCTGGGACGGTGAGGCCAGTGCGATCCACGTTGGTAGAGGGGGTATTGATACTGTCGAACGAAAGTTTGCCTTCCGGATCCGGCGCGTAGTGGCCTTTATCTGTGTTGAGCTGATATAGCCCGCCATTGGGCAGTGTCAACGAGATACCGTTAAACTCGACGGCGAGATCTTTACCGGTATGGTCGCGACCACTCGGCGGCGCAATAGCCCCGGGGTTGGCCCCATTGTTGATCGTCGTGCCGCTGCCACTCAGGGTTTTCGCCGTAAGACTGGAGGCATATTGGTTGGTGGTGCGCTCTCTGACCTCCGGCCCCCACGCCGTGCCCCACAAATTGCCTTTGTAGGTACGGTAGCGCCACTCGCCGATGGAGGTGGTTTTTTCGATCAGGCGCTGTGCACTTCCCCAGCCATCTTGGTTCAGGGTGACACCTGAGAGATCAATCTCTCCTTGCGCACTCACTTTGCTCCAGAAATTTTCCAGCGTGCCCACCTGAGGGGCCAGGTTCCCTCCGGCTAACAGTTGTGCTTCTGGGCTGATTTGATCGATGCCGTTATAAGCGATAGTCGACGTATAATTGGTGCCGATATAATCGCTGTTCATCGAGCCGCCATGAGGTGGTTCAGCATAACGCCCACCCGGAATATCCGGATTGTCTGCCGTCCAGTAAGCGGTGCCATTCACGGTGTCGGCCACGACAAAGTGGCTATTGGCGGTGAGAATATGGCGACGATTGGTCAGCGTTGTGGCGTAAATCAACATATCTTTGCCGGACTCAATCAGGCCGGAAATGTTGAGCACCTGAGCCGCTGCCAGATAATTGCCGCTATTGTCCAACGCGCCCGCAAAGATAACCTTGCCCATGCCTAAAAGGGTGGTGCTCGGGGCGGAATCAGTGTTGGTGACGGTATCACTGTTTTCAATGACTGGAGCGAGTAAGGCTAAGGTGCCGTTCTCATCAGTGGCACCGATCAGGGCGTTAGGGCCGGAGTTGGTGATACGCTCCCGTGCTTTCAGCGTGGCTTCGGCACTGATCAGGGAGCCGGTATTGAACAGGGTGTTAGTGTCAGTATCGAGCCGACCACGGGTTAAGATCTCGCCACGGTTAGTCAATGCGCCCGTCGCGGTGAGGCTGGCTTGGGTCGCACTGATATTGCCGCTATTTAGCAAGCTGCTCGAGTGGGTACTGAGCTTGCCACCCGCTAACAGCTGCCCGTCATTGGTTAACGCGCCGCGAGTGGTTAAGGTGAAATCACGCCCAGCCTGCAGTGTCGATCCGGCCAGATTATTGAAATCGTTCTGCAAACCAAGGGTTAGATCCTGACTGGCGGTAACCTTACCGGCGTTATTGTCAAACTGACCCAGGTTCAACGCGATGTTATTCGCCGCCAGCGCACCGCCTTGGTTATTGAGTTTTTGAGCTGCATTTGCGCCCGCAGTAATGGTGAGCGAGCCAAAGGAGAGAATATTGGCGCGCTGCGTGCTGACATCGCCACTGTTGGCGGTGATATTTATCTCTCGGGCTTGGGTCTGGCTGCCGGTCAAATCAATCCGGCTGCCCGTTAATGTCATGGCACCTGCGGCGATAGTTTGCCCTTGGGCGATTAACCCCTGACGGGTGGTGACCAGCAGGTCACCGGCATCGGTCAGGCGGCCATCACCTTGTACCCCCGCACCGAGCAAACTGTTGCCGTTGCTGTTCAAGGTTTCGGCTTGCAGCGAGAGTTTCCCGCCAGAGAGTAGGGTGCCGTCACGGTTATCCAGATACCCTGGCAGATTCAAATTGAAATCTGTGGTTCCGGTTTGGGCTATCACCCCGCCGAGGTTAGAGAGTGATTGCGCGGTGAGAGTTATCTGATCAGCAATCAGGTTGGCTTTATCAGTACGTAGCAGGGTGGTTGTCCCAGCCGACAACTGCGTCGCGGCTTTAACCACGGCTTCAGTTAAGGTGATATCGCCCGATTTAGCCACAAAGTTGATGGCGTTGGCCTGAGTCTGGCTACCAGTGAGATCAAGTTGGCTCCCCGATAGCGCCAATGCACCGGCGGCCATGTTTTGCCCTTGCGCTATCAAGGCGTGTTCAGTGTTGACCGTCAAATCACCGCTGCTGGCGCGGTTACCGTCAGATTGCAATCCCGCCCCTATCAGGGATTGATGGGTGCTGAATAAGTCATTAGCGCGCAATTGGAGATCCCTAAGCGCGGCGATTGAACCACTGTTGCCTACGCGGCCATCAGCCTGCCACTGCAGTGCGCCCTGAGTATAAATCGAGCCGCTGTTAACCGCATCGCCGTGCGTAATGAGTTCGCTGTTGCCTGCGCTATACAGGCTGCCGCTGTTATCCAGATAACCTTCTGCCCGCAGGTGGACGTTGCCATTGGCGGCGTACAGCTTGCCCTGGTTGGTTAGATTACCGTTGATGGACAACCGCATCTGGTCACCGGCACTGTACAGCGTGCCACTGTTATTGAGGTCGCTCTGCGTCGATAACCGCATATCACCGCGCGTTTGCATCACACCGCGGTTAGCCAGATGACCGGTGGTGGTGAACGTCAGTTGCTGTTCGGTATAAATCTCACCGCGGTTCTCAGCATTGCCGTTAACCGTAAATTGCCCAACACCGGCGGCATACAGCGTCCCGCTGTTAAACAGGCTATCGGTGTTCAATGACAAATCCCGACCGGCCAGTAGGGCGCTGCTGTTATCAGTATTGGTGTTGCTGATACTGAGCGCCGTCAACTGCATATCCCGTCCGGCTTCCAGTTTGTACTGATTAGTCAGTGCGCCGCTGGTGATAAAGGCCAGATCACGCCCCGCCGTTAGCCGTGCGCCAGCCTGATGAGTGAAATCACTTTGCAGGCGTATCCACATATCGGTCGCTGCTGCAATTTCCCCTTTGCTGCTATCAAGTTTGGCGAGATTGAGCTGGATATTATCGGCATGCAATTTACCGCCGCTGTTATTCAGGGTTTGTTTCGAGTTTGCTGCGGCGGTGATCGCAAGGGTTCCGGGAGTGAGCACTGTCGCGTCTTGCGTAGAAACATCGCCGTCGCGGGCCGTTATAGTGATAGTGCTGGCGGTAGTCTGGCTACCGGTCAAATCAACCCGGCTGCCAGATAACGTCATGGCACCCGCAGCCACATTTTGCCCTTGGGCAATCAATGCCTGACGAGTGGCGACATTAAGTTCTCCACTCTGAGCCAGCTTGCCATCGCTCTGCACTCCGGCACCCAGCAAACTGTTGCCGTTGCTGTTCAAGGTTTCGGCTTGCAGCGAGAGTTTGCCCGCAGAGAGTAGGGTGCCGTCACGGTTATCCAGATACCCTGGCAGATTCAAGTTGAAATCTGTGGTTCCGGTTTGGGCTATCACCCCGCCGAGATTGGAAAGCGCTTGGGCGTTGAGGGTGATTTGCTCGCCAATCAGACTGGCGTTATCGCTACGTAACAGCGCGGTGGTCGAGGCAGACAGGCGCTGACTGGCGGACAGTTTCGCGCTCGTCAGATCGATATCCCCGCCTTGGGCGGTGAGCGTCAGATCTTGGCTCTGTGTTTGGCTGCCATTCAGATCGATGCTGTGTGCGTTAAGCACTTGCGCCGTCCCGCTAATATTTTTGCCTTGCGCGGTTAACATCCCGCTGGCGTCGATACGTAATGTGCCACTGGTAATGGCGCTGTTGTCGGACTTGACTCCTGCACCCAGTAATGAGTTGCGGCTGCTGTTCACCTCCGCCGCGCGCAGTGATGTGTCACCCGCCGCCGCGATAGTGCCGCTGTTACTGAGTTTACCTGCCGTGGAGAGTTGAGTATTGCCCTGCGCATAGAGCACACCTGTGTTCTCTACGCCCGCAGCAGTATTTACCGCCAACTGTTGAGTACTTTTGATCTGGCCGCTGTTGACCAGCATGCCATCGGCTGTGATGGAGATATCACCCGCTGAAGCGCCTATCTCACCCGCATTGCGCACGCCGACACCGCTTTCAGTGCCGATCAGGCGGATTTTACCGGCGTACATGCCACCCAAGTTCGCCACATCCACCGCCACAGTGGAGTGTGGACTGCCATCGTCGGCTTTGGTTTTAATGCTCTGATGGGCGGCGTCAACCTGATTGCGTCCGGCGGTGACTTTCAGGTCATTGGCCCAGAGACCGGCATTGACTTTAACCGAACGGGCGATCAGGTCGGTATGGTCCTGACGGCTGCTGTCCAGACCTTTGCCCTGAATAATAATCTCACCCCGATCCACATCGTAGCCAGTGAGTTGGCCATTATTGAGCTGGGCTTGCCCGGTGGTCAGCGTGGCGCGGTTGGCGTTAATAAAGCCACAGCCATCACAGGTGATACCGGATGGGTTGGCGATAACCACCTGTGCTTTGCGGCCAGCGACCTCAATATAGCCATTGAGCTTGCTCGGGTCGCGACTGTTGACTTCGTTGAGGATAATACTGGCCTCACCCCGCGCCAGCGATGGGTTACCGTTGATAAAACCGCCGAGTTGGGTCTGGTTGACGCCGTGGCCGTTATTGAGGATCACGCCGCGATTATCGACATCAAACTGGCTGTAAACGTTGCGCGACACCCCGCCGCTGCTTGGCGCTTGGATATTGACCTGTGGCGTGCCGTTGGCGCTGTTGATAATGGTCGGCTGCTGATTATTCGGTGCACTGCCATCGGCGACAATCGCGGCCTGAGGGGATAATGAGACACAGCCTAAGGCCAGTAACAGGCTGAAACTCAGCGACGATAGCGCACTGATACGACGGCTCTGAGTATGCCCAACACCTGACGACGGCGATGATGCGGCCCGACCAGAGGCGGCGATATCGGCCACCACCATCAACAAGCCACGCGCTTTGTTGAAAACGATACGGTACAGGTTCTTATTCATAACTCATCCCAGAGTAAAGCGTTAATCGGGCGCATCAGTATTGCCAGTTCAGGTTAAAGCCCACAGTCACCGAGTCAGTCTTGAAGCCGTCGGGTTTGGACAGGGGTTTGCCAGCAAACAGGTCATAACGGGTATTCAGCACGTTACCGCGAACACCAACGACGCTGCCTGCGAGATGGTGGCCTAGCAGATAAGGGTCACTGGGACCACTGACCTCGCCATAATCGACCCCGACATAGAGTTCATGCCCCGGCAGTGGCGTGTACCAGCCGAGATCATTGCGCACTGTCCAGCCGCGATCGGCATTCAGCGTGCGTTCGCCATCAAAGCCGCGCACTGACCAGCGGCCACCGATGGAGAACTGATCCTGTGGCGTCAGTGGCGTGTTGGTGCTTTGACGCTGATATTGCAGGTTGTAATGGAAATTTTGCGCCACAACGACAAAAGGAATATCCAACTGCGCATTCAGTCGCAGAATTTTGCTTAGGGCAGTGGCTTCGCCGATATACTCTTCTTGTGCTGGCATCGCACCAAACCAGCGAGTACCGCGTTGGTAACTGATACCTGCGTCCAGAGTGGCCTGCGAGATAAAGTGGCGATGTTCCAGCCCAACACGCCAGGCCGAGGTGCGCCGACGCTGCACTTCCACTTCGGTATCATTGATATAGTTTTTCGACGAGCGGGTCAGCACATCGTAGGTCAGGGTGGTTTTCTGGTTGGCATTGCGGTGCAACAGGCGGCTCAGTTGCAGCGACACATTTTCGCTTTCTCCACGATAGCCGTAATCGCCATTCAGGCCCGCAATGGTTTGGTGATAGTCATAGCTGCTGGCGGTCAACCCTGCGGTCCAGTAGCCGAAGGGTAGCGAGTAGTGGCCGGTCAGGTTATTGGTGCCTTTTTCGCCACGGCTTTTCAGTGAACCGCCAGCCGAGACATAAAACAGGTCACTTAGAGATAGCGGGTTATCCAGAAACAGTGTCGCGCCACCTTGATAGCGGCCGGTGCTGCGGGTGCCTGAGTCATCCAGCGAGGCGGCCAGTCGCCACATTTTGCTCTGTTTCCAGCTCAGGGCGATATCGGTCTCGCCGGGGGCATCTCCAGGGATCAGCTCCATGCTGGCTTGCACTGTCGGGATGCGTTGTAGATTCTCCAGCCCTTGCTCGATATCACGCAAATCCAACAGGTTACCGGGGCGGGCGGGGAAGGCGCTGAATAGCGTGACATGGTGGTCGCTGTCAGGTGTCAGTTCCACGTGGCGTATTTTGCCGGGCATCACTTGTAGCGCCAGTGTGCCGCTGTTCAAGTCCTGCTGCGGGGCCAGCACTCGGGTGGTGACATAGCCGTGATCGATTAGGCGGTTTTGCATTTGGCTCATCAGCAGGTTAATGCCTTTGCCCCCCAGACACTGCCCTTGCGCCTGATCGGCGAGTCGTTGCAGTGGCAACCAGCGAGGTAAGGGCTCGGTTCCACTGAGTGTGACGCGGTCAATCACAAAGCAGGGCTTCTCTACCGGGAAGGTGAGACGACCCAAAGAGGCTGCAGGTGCCGATAAACGCACATCTGGCGTTGAGGGGGCCAAACGCTCTTCCAGTGCCCTTTGCCGTTCCTGTTGGTGAATACTTTGCTGAATAGGGGCTAATTCCGCGCTATAACTGGCAAACGGAATAGTCAATGTTGGCGATAACACGCCAGCTATTAATATAAAATAACAGGAACGAGACACAATAAATGCCCTTCCCCAATATTTTGGGGTAGATAAATATAAAAAGATTTGTGCGCATTATGCCTGCAAAAACGTTATTTTCAATGTGTTTTCACAGATGAAATAAGCTAATGAGAACAGGCTCCCACAAAGGTAGGAAATATCCTACATAAAAGTTGTGGCCAGAAATATCTTATTAGATGACGGCTGCTAAATTAAGTCGTAAATAAATAGCGACTTAAATAAAATTTCCTTAGGAAATAGGCTGCTATATTTAAAATTGAAGAGAGAGTCCGATATTAACTGTTGCCAAAGTTTCAATTTTTGGACTATTGAGGAGATCCATTTTGGCTATGGTGCTGATGCTGTTCCTGATGGCGGCATAATTAAGCCCTGTCAGCGCAGTATTGCCTGTCTGTTTCATTTATCACTTAATATGACTCACTACCGTACCGGCCATCTTGAAATACATAGAGATTAATCGATTAACTGACTATACTTAATTTGTCTGTTTTTCCTTGGGCGGAGTTTACAGATGAAGAGTTTGCAGATGAAGAGTTTGCAGCTGAATGTTTTTCCATGTGTACCACCGCAGGTAGACCTGCTGACGGGGCGTTTTGATGCTGAAAATCTTCAGTATAAATCGACCTGTATTCGCGATCTGGTTGGCATATTTCGCGATGAATCTGCACGTCAGCTTTTGCCCGATTCTCTTGAGGTTTATCGGGTTGAAATATTGGTATCGCCACAGCAAGAGGGTGAACTCCTCGCGGGTACAACACATCTGATGCCAGGCAAAGTGGGGGATGAATTCTTCATGACGCGTGGCCATTTTCATCAGCGTCGTGAGCAGGCAGAGTTTTATTTTGGTCTGCGCGGTTGTGGCATTTTATTGCTGCAACCGGAAGCTGCCCCAGCTTATTCGGAGCTGGTCTTTGCTGGAAGCGTTCACCATATTCCTTCTTTTACTGCTCACCGTCTGGTCAATACCGGTAATGACATTCTCTCTGCATTAGCCGTATGGCCTGCCATGGCGGGCCATGATTATCAAGCCTTGCAGCCAGAGGGTTTCAGCTTACGTGTTTATGACCGCGAAGATGGCGTGTTTCTGGAGGCTGCCAATGTCTAGCTCATCTTTGCACGACTTCGGCTTGCCGCTGAGTATTCGCCGTCAACCCATGGGGTTTATTTATCATCAGGACGTGACTGGCCCCGTTCCCGAGATCCGCACGCTTGATCAAATTCGGCCTTCGCTGCGCAATCCACAGTGTCATGGCCCGGATCAGGTCTACGCAATAGCAATGGATGTAGCACGAGAAATTCACCATCAGGAGCTGCGAAAACGCATGTTGCTATTTGGTGTGGTGACTTATGCCTCAGGGCGTTTGGGGGATGAGCCGGTACGCAGCCAAGGGCATGTTCATCGTGTCAGCCAGCACAGCGGCTGGTCTCCGCCAGAACTGTACGAAATTTGGCAGGGGAAAGCGGTGATCTATATGCAGGAGTTTGTTGAGCAGGCACCAGGGCGGTGCTTTGCTATCCATGCTGAGCCGGGAGATAAAGTCTTGGTGCCTCCCGGTTGGGCTCACGCCACTATTTCCGCCAACCCCCATACACCACTGACTTTTGCCGCATGGTGTGACCGGGAGTATGGTTTTGAGTATGAAGCGGTTCGCCAGCGGAAGGGGTTAGCCTGGTATCCTTTGTTGCAGGGCGATCATATTACCTGGCAGCAGAATCCTCATTACTCCTCATCACGACTTTATGCGACGCATCCAAGGCAATACGTGGAGTTTGGTATCACGGATGAGCCACTGTATCGCCAGTTTGAGCAGGAACCCGCACGCTTTCAGTTTATTTCTGATCCCGGTAGCGCTGCGGATAAATGGGTCAATTTTGTGCCCTAGTGTCAGAAGAAAACAGTCATTATGGGCGACAATTCAGTCGCCCATTCGTACCACTCGTTAAGCTGAGCTATGAGCTAGCCAAACACGCCAAATGCGACCCCTAGTGCTGCCAGAATGAGCATGCTGATCATCGCTTTTACCGGCGATAAGCCACGTTTTGCCATAAAGTACCAAACGCCAGCCACGACCAATAACGGCATTAATTGAGGGAAAATCCCATCGAGCATCTGTTGGACATGGATGTTTACGCCATCTTTGGTGATGAACTCTAATTTAGTTTCCAGCTTAACGTAGCTGGCAGCGACGCCACCCATCACAAATACACCCAGCAGAGAAAGCGCCTCGCGAAGCTTGGCCGACTTACTGTTGACCAGCATTTCAACGGATCCCGATCCCATGCGATAACCCTTCATGAACAGCCAATAGGAGCCGCTGATCATAATGGCGTTAAAAGAGATGATGTAGAACAACGGCCCAATAATGCTGCCACCCGCAGCCAGTGCCATGCCAATACTGAGTAAAATGGGGATCAGCATCCCTGGGATCATCGAGTCGCCGATACCGGCAATTGGCCCCATCAGGCCAACTTTCAAGGTATTAATGGCCTCGCCATCGACAGGTTCGCCGTTAGCCTTTTTCTCCTCAAGCCCGACGGCCATGCCGTTGACGATGGCACCGATTTGCGGCTCAGTATTGTAGAAAGAAGCATGGCGGCGCATGGCTTCAGCACGTTGTTTGGGGTCGCTATACAGCTTTTTGATGGCGGGCATCATTCCAAGACAAAAACCGAAGGATGCCAGACGCTCAAAACTCATGGAGGAGAGGTTGTACATCATCCACGCACGCCAGCAGCGACGTAGATCTTTCTTATTGAGTGAAACGGGTGTGCTGTTCATCAGAATTCATCCTTGTCATCAGTTGGCGTCGGTGAAGCTGATGCACTGACCGGCTCCGGTTTGTAGTTATAGTGAATCAGTGAGAGCAGGGCACCCACGATAACCAGCGCCACCATGTTCAGATGCAAAAAGACGATGCAGATAAAACCGACCAAAAAGTAGATCCACAGCGTGTAGCTTTTGATGATCTGTTTCAGCAGGATAGCGATGCCCACTGCGGGCAAAATACCGCCCACTACGCTCATGGTCGAAATGATGACCGCAGGTAGGCTGTCCATAAAGGCGTTGATATATTGCGCGCCAAAAAATACCGCAATAAAAGTGGGAATGAATCTCAGTAAAAAGTTAGTGATTTGTGGGCCGATGGCGCTGTTGAAATAGACCCCGCGCTCGTCGCCTTTTTCCAGCGAGACATCCGCACGGTGATTCCAGTAGGAGTTCAATACCATCATCACATTAAACAGGATGGTACCTGCAATCCCGATGGTTGCCGCCAGCGCGACGGCGACCTCGGTGCCTTTGCCGGATAGAATACCTAAAGCAATGGCCGGAAAGGCAACAAAGTTGAGATCCGAAGGCATTGAACCTCCGGGAGTCACCATGGCGATATAAACCGCTTGCACAGCGACGCCGATAATAATACCTGTGGTGACATCACCCAGAATAAAACCGACTAACATGCCCGAAACCAAAGGGCGGGTGATGGTATACCAGCCTCCAGTCAGCCCCAGTAGCCAGGGGGTACTGAGTGCGCCGAGATAGCAGAGTATCCCGATCAGCGTTGCTTCAATCCACATACGTCGCCCCTCTTAGTTGAGTTTTTTTTGAGCATCTTGCCATGAGTAAAAGCTGCCATCCGGCACTAAGCGAAACTCAATCCGATACCCCAAATCACTGAGAAAATTAAAAGCAGCAATCTCTACTGCATTAACCGACTGATTGGGGCCAATCACTTGGGTATTGCTCCGCGAGCTCATGGGGCCAACATTAATTTTTTGGTTGAGATTAGTGAGATCGATACCGGCTTCGATAAGACGCTGTAAGGTCACGGGCGACTTACCGATCACGAAATAGCGCTTATCGCTGGCGATCACTTTGGGTAATTTGGTGATCGCCGTGGCGACATCGAACAACCACACTTTGGTGTCCGAAACCGCGCCCTTCATCACTGAAGAGAGCAGTGAGTCGGCGGCAACATCATCATCGATGGCGACAATGCCATCGCAGGGCAACTCTCTGGCCCAGCGCGTCACCAACTGCCCATGGATAACCCGATCGTCAATACGTACAAAGGATATGGTCATGATGACTCCTTAAAATTCTTCGTCTGGTGCAACCTGTGGGGGTTGGGCGTAGATCATGGACTCTGCCGCTTGTGTGACTAACGTTTTGGCCACGAAATGAACATCGTCACTATCAACAAAATCCATGCTCATCAGCAGCATGGGGAAGTTGACCCCGCAAATAACGGCGATGGGCTTTACTGAATCAGGAGAGAAAGCATGGCAGCAGGCGACGTTATAAGGTGTGCCGGACTGTAAATCGCACAGCACCAGAATGCCGTCGACATACTGATTTTGCCGTTCGATCTCTTGGGCAAACTCCCGCTTGAAGGACTCGATTCCCCCCTCATTGCGTAGACTGACAAAAGAGGTCTGCGCCAGCTCGCCGTAAACCATTTTTGCACTGTCGAGCAGTCCTTCGGCCAGTTTGCCGTGGGTCGCTAAAAGGATATGAATCATGATTAACCCCTTACCCATGCTTTTATGGTTGCCAGTGTTTGACCCTGAGCATTGACGGGGCGAATGCGGTATTTGCCCACGGCGGCCGGAATAATAAAGGTTTCAGCGTAATGCACGGTGAAGGGGGCAAAGTGGTTATCCGGGCTTTCGACAACGGCTTCATTGCCCTCAACCAGATTGAGCACATTTACGCGGCCCTCAGTGTCATGTTCCACTGTTTTACTGAACCAGTGGCGGCGGGTTTCGATAAATTCACGCTCATGCAATCCGGTGCGCTCTTCACGCCAGCCATCGCTGCTGTTCAAGGGTTCAAGCTGATTAATCAGATGTGACTGCGCCCATTCAGTATCACATTGCCAGTTAATGACTTGCTCGCCATGCTCGAGGTGAACGGGGCGCGGTAGCCCATCCAGACCGACACGGCCCCAATCCCATAATTTAAAAGTGAAAATATAGGGTGTAGCACTGATCTCCAGCACCATTGTACCTGACCCTGAACAGTGCACGGTTCCCGCTGGAATAAGAAAATGGTCATGTGCTTTGGCAGGGAATTGATTAATAAAACGCTTATCATCAAACTCTTTTTCGCCGCGCTGAGCGGCACGTAAATCCGCCAACATCGCTTGCGGTTCAATGCCGCTGCGAGTGCCGAGATAGACTTGTGCGCCAGGGTCGGCAGCGAGAATGTAATAGCTTTCATCTTGGGTGTAATGCATCCCGAAGTTTTGCTGGATGTATTCAGTCAGCGGGTGTACCTGACAGCTAAGATTCTGCCCGCCCATGGTGTCGAGAAGATCAAAACGAATCGGGAATTCAGTGCCAAAACGTGCGTAGACTTTTTCGCCCAGTAAAGGCTTAGGGTAGAGAAGGACCAAGTCCTGTGAGGGGATCTCAACCCGAATGTTGCCGAACCGCATTAGCAGGCTGTTTTCCTCGGGCACGCAATCAAAACACCATGCGTAGTTCGGGGCTTCCGGGTTGAGATCAAACTGGTGTTTCATCCATTGGCCGCCCCATACACCGGGGTCAAAAAAGGGCACAACACGAAACGGTTGAGTGGTGGCCTGTTGCAGCCCGGCATGAAAAGCAGCGCCGGTGACCAGTACAGGATGCTGCGACTGATTGGTATCGAGAATGAAATCGGCATTTTTCAGCAATGGTTTCTTATGGCGGTCAAATACACGCCATTCGATGAAAAAAGCACGCTTATAGCGACGCAGTACATCTTCATTGTTATTGTCGATACCCCAGTTACCCAGCTCGCCACGGCGAAAACGCTGCTGAATTTCCCAGCGAGCCAGATCGGCATAGACCAAAATATCACCTTGGGTGATGAGTGCGGCACCGGGACCAAACACCACAATCAATCCGTCAGCCGCACTAATTTCTGCCTGCAACGCGTTGATTTTATCCTCATGGAAGAACTCACTGAGTTGATGGCATGACATCACACCGAAAACACGATCGTCAGTGAGGTTACGCTTAATCAGCGCATGGACTTCAGTTTCTGCGCGCTTAGCCTGCGAGGCATCAATGACCAGTGAGGCAGGTAAATGTGCAATGAGCTGATGATGAAGCTCGCCAAGATCTACTCCTGGATAGCAATCGATCACCAGCACCGTTTTGGCCGATGAGCGGGTAGCGACGTTGTGCAAAAGCGTGTCTCGGATAGCCTCCCAACCTTGCCAAGCTGCATGGTCAAAGCCCTCAACCAAAATTTCTGGGGATTTATCATAATTTGTGAAACCAGATTGTGATGACATAGCCGGCGCTCCCTTTGGTGTTGTATTTTTAATCACTTCTGGCATTAAGATTAATCGATTAATCGTGGAAGGTGCTAGACTGATAAATGAGATTAACCTCAAGGAAGCCGATAAAATCGGCTTTATAGGTCCTCTATTGCGAGAGTGATCACGAAAATAACTCAATGAAGCTATATTTTAAGGTTAATCGATATACCTTAAAGGAAACAGCAACGGAGAACACCATGGCCACCATCACATTGGCGGACGTCGCGGTCTATGCTCAGGTTTCGACCGCAACGGTATCTTTAGTCCTACGCAACCAAGGGCGAATTTCTGAACCGACACGTAAGCGAGTGTTAGCCGCGCTCGAGCAACTGGGCTACGTTTATAACCAAACGGCAGCCAATCTGCGCAACCGCAGCAGTAATCAGGTCGGTTTGTTGCTACATGACATCACCAATCCTTTCTATGCCGAGATGACTGCGGGTTTAAGTGATGAGATGGAGAGCCATCAGATGATGTTGTTTCTGGCGAATACGGCAGAGTCTGCGGAGAGACAACAGCGTTTTGTCGATTCTTTGCTGCAAAATAGCGCCAGCGGCATGGTGATGTGCGCCGCGAAGCAAACGCCAGCGCTATTTTATGAGAGCCTTAAACGTCGACAAATTCCCGTGATCATGGCAGTGCGGCCACCCGCTGACAGCGGATTTGACTATGTTGGAACGGATAACTTTCTTGGTATTCAACTTGCGACCCAACATTTGCTGAATCAGGGGCATCGCAACATCGCCTTTATTGGCGGGCAAGAGGGGTCATCTACACGCGCGCAACGTTTGGGGGGTTATAGCAGCAAGCTATTGGAAAATCATATCCCAGTGCGCAGTGAATGGATTGTGAGCTGTGAAGCCACGCAAAGCTCTGGCGCACAGGCATGTAATGAGTTACTTGCCGCTTTCCCCGAGATCACCGCGGCGGTGTGCTATCAGGATATTGTGGCTTTAGGGGTAATGCTCGCTTTGCGGCAAAAAAATCGCGTCATCGGGCAAGATTTTGCACTCGTGGGTTTTGATGATATTTCGGAAGCGTCGCTGGTACAGCCCGCACTGACAACGGTTTCTGTCGCTGCCCGTGAAATAGGGCGTAAAGCGGGGGAGTTACTGTTTAGCCGCATTCAGGGGAATGATGAGCCGCCAAAACGCATTATATTACCCCCCTCGCTGGTGATCCGGGAGTCCTGCGGTGCGGCCAAGTATTAATGTGCGGTAAGGTATTCGTGGCTGGCAAGAGAACGAAGGTTATCAGCCTCTACTCTTCACCCAGCAGTGCCTTTTTGGCAGCAGCAAGAAACTCATCCGATATTTTATCCCCAGCGGTTGCACGGGCCAATGCTAAGGCACCAGACAACATAGCAAACTGTGCTAGTGCGTGTTGCCTGCGCTGTTCGTCGTCTGCTATATCGGAAAGAGACTCTAATCTCTCCAGCATGGATTTCACGCCGCAGAGATAGACTTCGCATACCGGATTTTCACTATTTTCACGCGCCACATCACTGGCTAATGCAGTGATGGTACAGCCATCTTCCATACGGTCACGGTGCTCAGGAGAGAGGTAAAGCTCCACTAGTGTGCGCAAATTATGGCGGTCAGGCTGACTGCTTATCTCTTCCCAGCGAACGCGGGAGTCGTCGATGGCTTTGCGGCTGGCAATAGCCGCCAGTTCATCTTTCGACGAAAAATGCCCATAAAATCCTCCGTGAGTCAAACCGACCGCAGCCATTAAGTCGTTCACGCTGACGCCATTTAAACCTCGAGCACGGAAGAGTTGCGAAGACGTCTGCACGATCGCTTCGTGATTGAGCGCCATCTGTTGCTTTGAGACCCGGGCCATCTATTTCTCCTTATTGAGCAGGCAGCATCATAAAGTATCTTATGCTAGCACATCAATAGATGTTGCCTCTCATCAATAACTGACTTTGCTTCCTCTTTTTCCGAGCCATATCCCAGACCCTGCCAAAGTTAGCTGTACCCAGGGCCAGTTCGGAGGCCCGAAGAGCGCTATTACGTCCAAAAGTGGTGCATTTCATCTTGATGACCCATTTAGGTGGCTATTAATGATTGATGACATCTATTGTATATTTACTAATCATCTATTTATGCAAGGGAGACGTATCAACTAAGATTCGAATAGATCTGAGTGATGGTGAAAGCGAGGCAGGTCAGGTCGGCGCGCTGTTTGCCATATAATCGCGCCGAGAAATTTTTGCTTAGCTGAGCGCACTGTCTTGACCCATGACAAGGCGGCCAGAGACTTAGCCACTTTATAATCAGGCCCGTTTTTCCTCACTGGTGTGAAGCATGGCTTATCAATTGAATCTTAACTGGCCCGAATTTTTAGAAAAATACTGGCAAAAACAACCTGTGGTATTAAAAAATGCATTTCCGAACTTCGTCGATCCTATTACCCCAGACGAACTGGCGGGCTTAGCGATGGAGGCGGAAGTGGATAGCCGTCTGGTCAGTCACACCCATGGTGAGTGGCAAGCGAGTAACGGGCCATTTGAGCATTTTGATCATCTGGGTGAGACAGGCTGGTCGCTGCTGGCGCAGGCTGTTAACCACTGGCACGCCCCCTCGGCTGAACTTGTGCGGCCATTTCGCGTGCTGCCGGATTGGCGTTTAGATGACCTGATGATCTCCTATTCGGTTCCAGGCGGTGGCGTCGGGCCACATATTGATCAGTATGATGTCTTTATCATTCAGGGTATGGGCAGCCGCCGTTGGCGGGTTGGCGATAAACTGCCCCTGAAACAGTTCTGCCCGCATCCGGCGCTGTTACACGTTGAGCCTTTCACGCCGATTATTGATGAAGACCTCGAACCAGGCGACATTTTATACATTCCACCGGGCTTCCCACACGACGGTTTCACCCACAAAACAGCGTTCAACTACTCCGTTGGCTTCCGTGGGCCAAACGGCAGAGACTTAATCAGTAGCTTCGCTGACTATGCGCTGGAGAATGATCTCGGTGGCGAGCACTACAGCGATCCTGATTTAACCTGCCGGGAGCATCCGGGAAAGGTTGAAGAGTATGAGCTTGACCGAGTGCGTAGCATGATGGTCAATATGATTAATCAGCCGGAAGATTTTAAACAGTGGTTTGGCCGCTTTGCCACGACACCACGCCATGAGCTGGATATCGCACCAGCCCAGCCGCCTTTCGAGCAGGATGAAGTTGTTGATGCGCTGATGGGGGGAGAAATCTTGACGCGCCTGAGTGGGCTACGGGTTCTGCAAGTTGGCGATAGCTTCTTCACCAATAGCGAACGGCTGGAGACGGTCGATCCTAAAGGCGCTGATGCGCTGTGCCGTTACACCAGTATTGGTCAGAAAGAGTTGGGCGGGGCGTTACAGAATCCCGCTTTCGTTGCTGAGTTAACCGAACTGATTAATCAGGGCTATTGGTTCTTTGACGAATAATTAGGCTGTTAAGCGCGGCTTCCGAGAGTCTATATCGTGACGTGATTCGGAAGCCGTACTTTGAATCCACCTTCGATTCCGAGAACATCAGCCTTCCGATGTCAATAATAACCAATTGATACTTGTTTTAATGTTAATTCAATCATGAGCTGATTATTGACTTCCTTTAGACCCTGCCTAGAGTAAATACTCCTCTTATAAAGAGATTGAGGTAAATATGTCATTTTCTAATAATGGTAATGTCATTTTTATAAAAAAAGACAGGCCAATATCTATCACTCCGAAAGAAAGCGCTATTTCTATGAAAGAGCCATTCTGCCACTACTGAGCTGTTCTTCTCAGGAGGAGCGTCATCAGTGCAAAGGTAAGCGTGTGGTTATTGATGCATTGTTACCTGAAAATCATGGATCTATCAGCTTATTCGAGCATGCGTATCCTGATGATATTAAGCAGTGAATGCTAGCTGACTAACTGGTTGTCAGATTTTAGCTCTGATGGTGAGCGTTAATGACGAATAAAGAGAATCACGTTAATCGTAGTGGGGGAGAGTAGAAGGAGACGTTGAGTCATCATTAATATGCGAATATCAGAAAATGAATAAAAGTCCCACTTATTCTACATGGGACTTATATTCATTTTTAGCGACTGATTTTATAGCAATCTACTGACTAAAAATCAGTTTTTAGCGGTTTGATCACCGGTGCTGGTGGTTTGGCCTTGGCTGATAGGGAAGGTGCCTTTATAGCTGTCATGGTCACCGATATTTGCCATTGAAACTGTTGGTGCCAAGATTGCTGCAATCAGGGTCAGTGCTGCGATAGTTGTTTTCATAATATATTCTCTTCGGTTTGTATAGATGAAAGCGGGTTGCTTTCGATAAGAGGAATGCTACGCCGATCACATTTTTTGGATATCGAAGAGAATTGCTTATGTTGGTCAAAAAAACTGTATAGCCCAATTAGGCCATTACATTGATACGTGGCAGAATATAAAAAAACAATTACAGCTGTTTCACCTGAGATGACAAAGATATAAATATGGATCGCTCCCGCTTACTCAAGTTCTTACTGCCTTATCTGTGGCCCAAGAATAACCCCAAACTTCGCTACTACCTGATTGCAGCCGTCATATTTATGGTGGTTTCTAAAGTCAGCACAACACTGGTACCACTTGCCTACAAGGCTATGATCGACACCTTAAGCAGTGAAAGTGCCAAAATGTTGGCTATCCCCATCGGCCTCATTATCGCCTACGGGATCGCGAGAATTAGTGCCTCTTTATTTGAAGAGCTGCGCAACGTGATGTTTATACACATCAGCCAGAATGCGACTCGACTACTTGGATTACGGGTATTTAAGCAGCTACATGAGTTAAGTTTGCGCTTTCATCTTGACCGACAAACCGGTGGCTTATCTTTGTCGATCGAGCGCGGAACACAAGCGGTTGCTACGGTACTCTCGCGTCTGCTGTTCTCCATATTCCCCATCTTATTTGAAATAACGCTGGTCTCTTTGATCATGTGGCATCTATTAGATGGCTGGTTTGCCGTCGCCATTTTGGTCACGGTCACCTGTTATATTCTGTTTACTGTGATGGCTGTCAGTTGGCGAACCCGCTTTCGGCGCGAACTCAATCAGGCTAATGCGGATGCCAACACTAAATCTATCGACAGTTTGCTCAATTACGAAACCGTAAAATATTTTGGAAATGAAGAGTTTGAAGCCCAGCGATTCAATACATCGCGGCAACTGTATGAACATGCGGCGATTAAAAATCAATTCAGTTTTACTGCATTAAGCCTCGGGCAGACGGCCATTATCTCAATAGGATTAGTTGTCATGATGGCGATGGCGGCGAAAGGTATTACCCAAGGCCGAATGACTATCGGTGATTTTGTTCTGGTCAATGCCTATCTCTTACAGTTATATCAGCCGCTAAATTTCTTTGGTTTTATTTATTCTGAAATTAGGCAGGCCTTGATTGATATGGAGAATATGCTCAATTTGTTGATGGTTGAGCAAGAGATTACCGATAAGCCCGATGCCACAACGTTGCAGTTGACCAAAGGTGAAGTGCGCTTTGATTCAGTCAGTTTTGGTTATGACCCACGCAGACCTATTTTGAATAACGTAAGTTTTACCATTCCCCCAGGTAAAACAGTGGCGGTGGTGGGCGCTTCTGGAGCGGGCAAGTCAACACTCTCTCGTTTGCTGTTCCGTTTTTACGATGTGACTGATGGCGCAGTGCTTATTGATGGGCAAGATATCCGGAATGTCACTCAGGCGAGTCTGCGTAAGGCGATTGGTATCGTGCCTCAGGATACCGTGCTATTTAATGACACGCTGCGCTATAACATTGCCTATGGCAGAACATCTGCCAGTTTTGAAGAGATAGAGCGGGCGGCAAAACTCGCACATATTCACAATTTTATCAGTAGCTTGCCAGATGGTTATGATACGCGAGTGGGCGAGCGTGGACTTAAATTATCCGGTGGAGAAAAACAACGAGTCGCGATTGCCCGTACTATTCTCAAAAATCCGGCCATATTGGTTTTTGACGAAGCCACCAGTGCATTAGATACCCATACTGAACGTGAAATTCAGGCTCATTTACGGGAGGTCAGCCGCGATCACACGACGTTGGTTATTGCCCACCGCTTATCGACCATCATTGATGCAGATGAAATTATTGTGCTGGAAGCAGGTTCGATAGTGGAGCGTGGACGTCATGAGGCGCTATTGCTGAAGAATGGCCGATACTCAGCCATGTGGCAAAATCAATATCATGAAGAAGAACAACTCGTGGAGTGATGAGCTGTTCTTCAATATTAATCAAAAGAGTGCATAAGGGTGACTGTGCACTCTTTACGCTGGTGTTGATTAATCTGCGGCACTAATTTTCTGAAATGTGTCGTTGCGCAATGTATATCCAGAGCTGCTTGATCTGGCCACTCTTCAATAAAAATAAAGTGGCCCGGATCTTTATGATCAATAAATAAATCGTAGGATATACAGAGGGGTTCAAGCTTTGTGCATGCAACCAACTCTTTATAGAGCGGCATGACATCATCAATGTGTTCCAGTTTTATAAAATCTTGGGCAATCACTTTTAGCATGAGTTTGCTCGCCTTAAGCTCCGGTAAAATAGGTGTAAGCGAATACCGCCAGCGCGAGTGCTATCATAATTAGGGTTGTTTTTCTCAGTTTCACGCTGTTCCCGTTATCGGTTGTTGGTATGAGTCGCAGCCCAAGAAGATAGCGGAAAATAAGTTAAAAAACATCGACTCGCTAAAAAATAGTCAGGTTCAGACGATTTTTAAAAAATTATAACGTCCGACGGCATGGCGTCTTTGGGGGACTCACCCGCTAAGTTTGATCTGCTTCACGGTTTTAATATAATTATTTGTGATAAATTTGACTGTGTGCTGGGTAGCGTGGAGGTGTAAAATGTCAGCACTTGAGAAACTTGTTTCCGTATATTGCCATACCAGTCTGGACTTTGTGGCATCCACGATTGCTTTTATGGAAAATCAAAAGAAGAAAATCAGGATTGATAAAATTGAAGCGAAGCTTTCGCCAGATGAACTCGATTTCTTCCGGGAAAGATTAGCTCACTACAGAGAGATTTATCGGCCTTTGTAGTCTATCAAACTTAAATAAGCCGCCGGAGTGCGGCTTATCTTATTATAAAGATACAGATTTTCTTTAACCTGCCTATTTTTTGTTCAAATAGCACGCAAATCAACTAAAGTTAATACAGGCAATGCACTGACTGTGGGGCCTGCTATGTACCATAAAATAGATGGCAGCGAATACCGACGTATCTTTGTTGTTGGTGATATTCATGGCTGCTATAAAAAACTGATGGATGCATTGGATCGCGTGCAGTTTGAGCGCTCTGTTGATTTACTCGTTTCTGTCGGGGATTTAGCGGATCGCGGTCCACAGAATATTGAGTGTTATGAGCTTATCAATGCTAATTGGTTTCGTGCTGCCCGTGGTAATCATGAGCAAATGGCGATTGATGTGCTGGCAGGTGGTGAGGCTGATTCCTGGATGGCGAATGGCGGACGTTGGTTCTTCTCACTGGATGACAGCAAAAAATCTCAGGTTGAACAGCTAATTAAACAGGCTGAGCAGTTACCTCTGGTGATCGAAATTACGACTGAGCACGGAAAATATGTTATTGCCCATGCTGATTATCCTTCAGATGAATATGTGTACGGTAAGGCCATCAATCAGCATCTAGTGGTGTGGAACCGTAAGCGCCTTAGTGCTGCTATGAAAGGGGAGAGCGAGGAAATTACGGGGGCGGATAAATTTATATTCGGCCATACACCATTGGTGAAACCATTGTTGTTTAAAAACCAGCTGTATATCGATACCGGTGCGGTATTTGGTAATAGGCTAACCGTGATTCAGATTCAATAAATAAGCAATATGATAGGATCGTCTGCGTAGGGGTAACTGACAGCCTCCACTTTGAGCAGAGGCTGTTCAGGTTATATCAATCAAAATGAGATAAATCGTGATGTGTATTTATTGAGTAATAATAGGCGCGATAACAGTACCGAAGCAGCAAATACAGATAATAGAAGTGTAAATCTCAGTGTGACATCCGATAAATTATATGCACTGGAAATAAAATAGAAAATCCCATCATGTAATATATAGACCCCGATCATTGAAGGGCTAATGTAGGCTAAGGTTTTCTTTATCCACTCATGTTTAGTATTAAAGTTATCAAATATGACAAATAAGCATAAACTCAGAATTAAAACGTGTAAGTTATCGAGGAAGTAGCCTGCATTCACTGTTTTGTACACATGTATCGACATAAAACTTTCATAATAATACATTGAAATAGCTGTCGGGATGAGCAGCACTTTAGCAATGAAACGTATTCTCGGTAATTTTGTCATTTTCTGGCATAGCCGAGAACACAAAAACCTACCGGTCATATAATAGAAGATCCAAGTCCACAGCCTGAAGTATTGTGGAAAGTCAATTAGGTATGGTCTCTCAGTAAACGCACTGATCAGGTCGATAGAAACAGAGAAAATAACCAAACATGAGAGGGTGATTATTGCGGTTCTATTGCTCTTTAAGACTTTAGAAATTATTGGATTAATAAGGTAAATAATGGCAATGCTAAATAAAAGCCAACTTTGCAGGAAATAGCCCCGCTTGAAACCATCCTCGTTGATAAAGTAGAAAAGGACGTTCCAGAAGATAATAATGGTTATTATAGATTTTAATTTTCTGAGGATATCTTGTTGATCTATCTCATCATTAGAGTCGATATAGCCAATAATCATGAAGAACAAGGGGGTGGCGATGATCGATAGAAAGTACAGAACACTCATCACTTCACCACCTAAAAAACACTGGTCAGTACAGGTTTTACTGGCGGAATAGAAGGTCACAGCAGAAAAGCAGCTTAAGGTTTTTAGAGCATGTAAACCGACGTTTCTCATAAAGTAGTTTAACTTACAATAAGGTTAAATGAGAAAGCAGCGTCATAGGGCATCTGGTTTGCATCGACCCTTTCCTATTCAGACTACTAATTTTTCTATATTTTTGCATACAATCTGAAAGCTGTCACGCCCAGTAAAATTTATCATAAACAAAATACCAAGAAATATTTCTATAGAAGAAGACGTTTCCTACACCTTCCGGTGTTGACATCCTATATCTCTCTCAACCCCCCTATGTTTTACTGAGCAAACAGAGGTGTGTCCTGGGTTATCTTTATAATTTTTAATGATATTTATTTCATTATAAACAGGTCTGAGTCAATGACTTATGGGGTGCTTAGGCACTAGCGGGTGTGACCAATATGATAAGCTGTATGATAGTCGATAACGATAAATATCAAACACTGGGTATGGTAGCTATCGTAAAAAAAACACTCACATCGTTAGGGTTTAAGAAAGAGATTAAATTCTATCGAAAATCATTCTATTCAGCAGATGTGATTTTTATTGGCGTCGATGAGTTCAGTTTTTTCGACGCACTAAAAAGTTTGGATAGATCGCCATCAGAATCGGATGTTTTTTTGATTTGCGATGCCAGATTAAATAGTTTCCTGCAGGGAATTCCACGATTCAGTAACGTAACGATGATCTTCAGAGAAGACTCGCTCGAAGCCGTAACCAATAAAATCGCGACGGTATTCAAACGTAAGCTTCGTGGGCTTAAAGAAAACTTAATCGAACGCAAAAGCGCTAATGTATTAAGTTTAGCGTCATCAGAGCGTCAGTATTTGACACCTAATGAAAATATTGTACTTAAGTTATTTAATGAAGGTTTCTCCGGTGGAGATATCGCCAGAATTCTGAAAAAGAGTGAGAAAACAGTTAGCGGGCAAAAACGCTCAGCGATGAAAAAACTGGGTGCCCGCACAGACGTCGAATTAATTAAAATGTTTATGTTCAAATAGTTAATATAAATAATGGACTAGATTTTTTTATTATTTTTACCGTCAACACCAGAGAATATCAAAGGGACGTTTTTATCATAGCGGGCAGGGATGCCAGCATCAAAATCCTGGGGCTACTCGGATGGCCCCAAAGTTATTTGGGGCCATTTATTGGTGCAGAGACCAAAGTATTTCAGTAGAAAATAGTCAACATCAAATACACTTCAACTTAGCAACCGTACTATCAATATCGACTTCATGTTCAGAGAATGTATAAGTTACATTTTGGAATGTGGTTATCGACAACATCTTCAATGGTACCGTTTTTTCTGCAATATCTTCTTCCTGCGGTCGGATCTTATTCATCAGTAAATTTACCGAGAGGACTGTATTGGCTTTGTCGACTTCAGCCTGTGCAGGAACTTCTTTAGTGAAAGTATTGAATGACTTAATGCTAGTGAGCTTGATTCTCTCGTTGGCGATAAAGATATATTTACTCTCGATAGCCACTTTCACCGCAAATGCGGATAACCCTTTGGTATTGGTTGTCGGCTCAAAAGTGACCTCCGCCCCTTTTTTGATCATCTCGGGATTAGCAACTTTAATAACGTGAAAATAACGGTTATCTCCGTTCTCATCGGTGATAAAACCAAAGCCTTTATCTTCAAAAAAAGTTGTTATTCTACCGTTCATCATGCATCTCATATTAGCGTATCCAATGGGTAAGTATAATACAGGGGAATAGCTTTCAGATACAGTCTGGCGGCTTAATGGAAGGTTTTTCGGCCCCAGTGAAGCTGGGCTGAAAAAGGAAAAAATGTGGATTTCTGTGCTAAAAATGAGATGAAAAAGGTGTGGTTTTCTCTTTTTATCTCTTTTTTGTGATCTCTGCTGTGGACAAGAATCGGTTCTATTGCTGTACTGTATCTGACACACATTTTGTGTCCAACATTCACGTAAAGGTAAGTTTGATGTCTAAGATTAAAGGTAGCGTTAAGTGGTTCAATGAGTCCAAAGGTTTCGGCTTCATTACCCCAGAAGATGGCAGCAAGGACGTTTTCGTTCATTTCTCAGCCATCGCTAGCAACGGTTTCAAAACTCTTGCTGAAGGCCAGCGTGTAGAATTTGAAATCACGAACGGTGCCAAAGGGCCATCTGCTGCTAATGTTATCGCTATCTAAGTAGCCCATATTTCTTAAAACCCGCCTCCATAGGCGGGTTTTTTATTTGTGGCACTGATATGTAGGCGAAGGAAGTGGTGTTAGCTAAAAGAGATACATTTTTAAAAAAACGACGGTGATAAACAGGCAAAAAATCACTGTCAGCCACTCAACCTGCGTCTTAGGTAATCCAAACATAGCGATATCCGGCACTTCAGCCACCACTATTGGTTAACTGTTCTCTACCCTATGATTATCGGGTCCGTAGATTAAGAAAACATTAAGACGAGTACAACTCGTGGCATTACTGCCCTGCGAAGTGATTGACCAGCAGGAAGGCCAGCATAGTCATAGCAAGTGAGCCGGCTAGATTAAGCAGGATCGTACCTGCGGCCCAAGCCAGTTTGCCATCCTGAATTAAGTAGACGACTTCGACAGAGAAGGTGGAAAACGTCGTTAAGCCGCCACAAAAACCGGTAGTAATCAGTAACTTCCACACGGGATCAATATGTGTGAGGCGGGTAAATAGCGCCAACGCCAGGCCGATAATAAAAGCCCCAATCAGGTTTACGACCAGTGTTCCCACCGGAATATTGGGCGATAGATTGTTGAGCTTCATGCTGACCAACCAGCGGGCTACGCTGCCCACACCGCCACCAATAAATACCGCAAGTAATGTATTAAACATGAACACCTTTCTTTATGAATACCTGCTGTGCAGGTATTTTGCCGTCTGCAACTGATTAGCTCGCTAATTCAATGCGATTACGGCCATTATCTTTTGCCAGATAGAGTGCAGAGTCGGCGGCTTTCAACCATTGCTGATAGTTAATCATGTCATGCCGATAATCGGCAATACCGGCGCTGACTTTAAGTTGCAGGGACGGCGCCTGCGCAAAAACGATATCGGCTAGCTTTTCCTGAATTCGTGTTAATACTTCCCGCGTTTGCTCGGCTGTTGTATTTGGCAAAATAGCGCCAAATTCATCGCCACCATAGCGGCCCACAATATCAATGGCCCGTAGCCCCAGTAATAACTCTTCGGCAAGGACGGTAATAGCATCATCACCGACTGCATGACCAAAAGTGTCATTAATAGATTTGAAGTTATCAATATCAAGTAAAATCAGTGTGGCACCGTGTTGATAACGTCGACAACTGTCAAATTGATTATGTAACTGATGTTCCCAATGTCTGCGGTTATAGAGCCCAGTCAATCCATCTCTGACGCTGATGCGTAATAGCTCTTCTTTATTTTCAGCCAGGCGTTTTGCGGTTCGATAAGTCACTAATCCGAGTAGGGAAGGGTAGACGATTATCATCGGTAGGCAGGCATAAACCTGAAGTGGCGAGGTTTCTGGTTGAAAGGGCAAATTAAAGATCCATGCGGTTAATAAGCTACAGGCAATTTGTAATGCTAGTCCTTTGCAAAACACGTTTTTGCCGCCTGAAGCAATATTGTTCATACTCATCATTGATAAAATAACAACGGATGGCAGCGCATTGAACGACATTATTGCTACCCAAACTCCACCCAGAGCTGAGTCAATTTTCATGTTGAGTATTTCTTGCTCAAATGGCTCTTCAGAACGTGAAGCGAGCAGATAGGCGATATGTGGCCAGACAAATCCATTGAGCGCGAGCATTATCCATAGCCACAGTGGCGCATTCTGAGTGTAGAGCACCGAGCTGACACATAACATGCCAATGCCTAAGCCAAATGCTCGGGGTAAATAAGTCCTTTTAGCAAAGCTTAATCCCGATCGACGGGTATTTATTCTACTTGAATAAGGCAATTGGCGGTTCCCTCATTTTTTTGCTTTGGGGGGATGTTAACGGCAATGTCTCATCCGGAATGAGTCAAAATGAGTGAGAATAGACTCTTGACTAAATCATAGTTCACTAACGAAATCTGTTACATATTACTGTTGTTTTAATCGGAAATTTATTCGTAAATAGTCCACGATTTAATGAACAGAACTCTCATCAAGAAGGTATATATGGAAGGTCTCAGCATTACCAAATTGTTGGTCGTTGGTATATTGATTGTGTTGTTGTTTGGGACGAGCAAATTACGCACGCTGGGTGCGGATTTGGGTGCAGCCTTAAAAGGTTTCAAAAAAGCCATGGGTAATGATGATGCGCCCGCAGCGGGTACCACTGCTGAGTCCAAAGCGGCAACTGAAACCAAAACAGCACCACCGATCGAGCACAAAGACTGATTGCTGCATCGGGCTTAGCCGGTATCCTGGCTAACACGAAAAAACGATCTTACATTAGCCAGATTGTTATCGCCAATAATAGTGTGCCTGATAACAAAAAACGGATCTCCAATGGAAATCCGTTTTTGACTGTCTGCTGTATAAGGTGTAATAAGTTATTTCAGTCATATTGGGCCTGAATGGATGTTCAGGCCCAATTTGTTTATTTTACTTCTAACCCTTTTGCTTGCAGGTCAGCGTGGTAAGAAGATCGAACAAACGGGCCACAGGCAGCATGAGTAAATCCCATCGCCATTGCTTCCGCTTTCATTTCGTCAAACTCAGCAGGACTGACATAACGTTGTACCGGCAAATGGTGACGGCTAGGCTGTAAGTATTGGCCTAGTGTTAACATGGTGACACCGTGACGGCGTAAATCACGCATCACTTCAACGATTTCAGCATTGGTTTCACCCAGACCGACCATCAAACCAGACTTGGTTGGAATATCAGGATGCGCTTCTTTAAAGCGTTCCAATAACTTGAGCGACCACTCGTAGTTAGCCCCGGGACGCACTTGGCGATAGACCCGTGGAACGTTTTCCAGATTATGGTTAAACACATCGGGTGGTGTCGCCGTCAAAATCTCTAATGCGCGATCCATACGGCCACGGAAATCAGGCACCAGCGTTTCAATCTTAATGGTTGGGTTCTTGGCACGAATAGCGGAGATACAATCAGCAAAATGCTGAGCACCACCATCACGCAGATCATCACGGTCAACCGAGGTGATCACGACATAGCGTAAGCCCATGTCTTGAATGGTCTGACCCAGTTTTTCCGGCTCATTGGCATCAGGTGCAACTGGACGGCCATGTGCCACGTCGCAGAATGGGCAACGGCGGGTGCAAATCGCGCCGAGGATCATAAAGGTCGCAGTACCGTGGTTGAAGCACTCAGACAGGTTAGGGCAGGAGGCTTCTTCGCAAACCGAGTGCAGACCATTCTTGCGCATTGCAGCCTTAATGCTCTGAATACGACTGGAGTCGGCAGGGAGTTTGATTTTCATCCATTCGGGTTTACGCAGCAGCTCCTGACGTTCGGTAACCACGGTTTTAATCGGGATTAACGCCATTTTATCTGCGTCACGGTATTTTACGCCGCGTTCCATCTGAATCGGTTTACTCATAATCGTGCAGGTTCCAGTTCTGAATCTCTCAATTTGAGATTTTTCATTAAATTCAACGTGATGCAGCGTTCGTTAAAAAATATTTGAAAATTGTTTAAAAATTATATCATCTTTACCCCACCGCATTCAGCTCCAATTTATTCTTCTTACTTGAAGTTGTTATGACGGCAGTTGGAGAACTTACAATGCGTCAGAGGATAGATAATCAGTCAATGACCAAGGGTGCAGCTCTGCGTCTGGGTAATCTAGCTGGCGGGTGAATTCACGCACTAATACTGGCTGGATATCAGCAACGGTGGTGCCCGCTTTTAACGCACTGACTTGAGTCATTTGCATGCCCGCATAGCCACAGGGATTAATGCGCTGGAAGGGTTCCAGATCCATGGCGATATTGAGTGCCAGACCATGAAACGAGCACCCCCTGCGGATACGTAGCCCCAGTGAACATATCTTCTGCTGACCCACGTAGACGCCGGGTGCATCAGCACGGGCTTGTGAATCAATGCCAAAAGAGGTCAGTGTCTGTATCACTGTATTCTCAATCGCAGTCACTAACTGCCGCACGCCCATTTTGGCGCGTTTAAGGTCAATCATGACATACATGACCTGCTGCCCAGGACCGTGGTAGGTCACTTGGCCGCCCCTGTCACTTTGGATAACCGGAATATCGCCGGGCATCAGAACATGTTCAGCTTTTCCTGCCTGACCCTGAGTAAAGACTTGCTGATGCTCAACCAGCCAAATTTCATCCGCCGTAGTATCAGTGCGAAACTCAGTGAAGTTATGCATAGCTTGGGATACGGGGGCGTAGGGTTGTAACCCCAGCTGACGTAAAATGATCTTGTGTTGTTGCAAGCGAGGCATCATCTGGTTACAGAAATGGTGGCGTCAGTATACCAGTCCCGTTGTGTGGGGCCACTATTTTGGCACTTAAAAAGTAGGAGCAGAGTGCTGACAAAGTTGATTGGCAGGGAAATATGCCGAATGGGTCGCCACGGTGTAAGCCGTCGGAGCGCACCATCGATGCAGTCGCCCCGCCAGTCACCGAGCTATAAATGAGGTTAGTCAGCAAGCTCGGATTGAGATTTAAAAAATAAGCTTAATGGCGAAGTATGAGGTTTGACGGCGCGCTAAGTGGGCGAGAGGGCAAAAATAAGACCCGGAGTGGGAATCACCAGTCCGGGTCATAATCTGAGTAGATTGGATATTTTGCCTGTCGCAAAACGTGCCGGTTACAGCACCATCCGCACCAGTTCTAGCTTGCCTAACTCTTCGTACAGTGTTTCCACCTGATCAATATGGGTGGCGGTGATGGTGATGGAAACGGAGTGATAGTTGCCTTTGCTGCTCGGTTTTACCTGCGGGGAATAGTCACCCGGAGCATGGCGCTGTACCACTTCAACCACCTGGTTAACCAATTGAGGTTCAGCAATGCCCATTACCTTGTAGGTAAAAGAACAAGGGAACTCAAGCAGTTCGTGCAGTTTAGTTTTCATGTGCGCTCCTGGGTTGTGTAGCCGAATGATAAAGTGCATCCGGCTATAAATTATAACTCCCGCCGGAGCGGGAGTTTTATATTATTTATAATGTGGGGGCAATTTTCTGGCTTTCAAGCACCAGCCGATTAGCCAAACCAGCGATGGAACATCAGCTTGATGTAATCCACCATGCGGCTAAAGATCCCGCCTTCTTTCACTTCGTTCATCACCACCAGTGGGCGTTGGTCGATAGTTTTGCCATCTAACTGGAAGTTAATCATCCCAACCACCTGATTTTTCGCCAATGGAGCATGAATTTCAGGTGTATTCAGTACATAGCTGGCTTTCAGGTCTTTCATGCGACCACGTGGGATTGTCAGGTAAACGTCTTTATCAACGCCCAACTGCACACGGTCACTGTCACCGAACCAGACTGGCTCTGAAGCAAACTCTTTACCGACTTTCAGGGGTGCCACAGTTTCAAAGAAACGGAAGCCCCATGTCAGCAGTTTTTTACTTTCAGTTTCGCGGCCTTTATAGGTGCGACCACCCAGCACTGCTGAGATCAAACGCATTTGCCCATCAGTGGCTGAAGCCACCAGATTATAGCCAGCAGAGGCAGTATGACCCGTTTTGATACCATCAACATTCAAGCTGGTATCCCACAATAAACCGTTGCGATTCATCTGGCGGATATTGTTGAAGGTGAACTCTTTCTCTTTGTAGATAGCATACTCATCTGGCACATCACGAATCAGTGCCTGACCAATCAGCGCCATATCGCGCGCCGAACTGAATTGACCATCAGCATCTAAACCGTGCACGGTTTTGAAATGGGTATTTTTCAGGCCCAGCGCGTTAACGTAGTTATTCATCAGGTTAACGAATGAGTCTTGGCTGCCAGCGACGTAATCGGCCATAGCAACACAAGCATCGTTACCCGATTGCAGGTTGATACCACGGGTCAGTTTAGATACCGGAACGCGGTCGCCAGGTTTCAGGAACATCAACGAGGAGCCTTGGAATTCCGGATTACCGGTTGCCCAGGCATCTTTGCCCACAGTAACCATGTCTTCCGGCCCGATTTTACCCGCTTTGATCGCCTGACCGATAACATAGCTGGTCATCATTTTGGTCAAACTGGCTGGGTTGCGGCGCGCATCAGCATTCATTTCTGCCAATACTTTGCCGGAGTTGTAATCAATCAGAATATAGGCTTCCGCGTCGATCTGTGGCACGCCGGGGATCATGGTTTTCAGATTGACGTCATCAGCGTTTGCAGCAGAGGCTGCGCTCATAACAATAACAGTGCCGAGCGCCAGGCTCTTGATAATGCGAGAAGTAGTTACATATTTCATGATCAGGACAACAACATCCGTGGGAGTAAGTTAAGAACGTGCCACACTATAACATACCCTGTTCAATTGGCGTTGTAGCTGTGTTAGCGGCCCTCACTCACCCGAATTATTGACTTGAGCCAGATTATCGGGATTCGCTCGTTTGCTGCCTTGCTTCAATGCTAATCAGTTTGGGATACACCAATGCGGCGTTTATGCTTTTAACCGTAACATCCTGTTTGTACAGTCGGTTACGGTTTTCTTTATGAGATCAGCCCTAAATTGCTACAAGTTATGTACATTTTAGGGTGCTGCAACCACAAATGACTGCTGCTGTGCTTCGCTCGACAGGCGTTGTTGTAGTTCAATGGCCTGTTGACGACTGCTAAACGGCCCAAGCTGGACACGATGTACACTGCCATTGGTTGCCACTTTACCCGGTACACCGAAACGTTGGCTCAAGCTTTGCTGCCAAGTTTGTGCTCGCTGAGCATCGCTCAATGCACCGACCTGTACCACATAGCCGCCTGATGTTGCTGTGGCAGTGGATGCTGCGGCGACTGATGACGTCACTGGGTCAGGGTTGGCAACAACCGGTGGACTGACGGACCCTGAACTCATCGCTGAGGGTGACGTCGTGGCGGCTTCTGAACCTTCCAGTACGCCAGCAGGTACCGGGGTTGATGCACGCAGGAAGCCGCTGCTTTGTGGCGCGACTGGCTGTGTGGCATCAGCGCCAGACAAACGACTATTATCGATAGGGCGCACCGGAGCACTGACTGCGGGGGCATCCTGCTGTATTGGTGTACCCATCCCGCTGGAGCCTAAGTCTGGGCGGCTTGGCAGAGCATAACTCTGCTTGGCGATAGTGGTTCCCACCATGCCGGGGCCAGAGAGCGAACCGTCTGGTGCGACATTGATGAAATCAATCTTCACCTTGGTGTTATTTGAGATATTCAGGCGGTCGGCGGCCGCTTTGGATAAGTCAATCACCCGCCCTGGGGTGTATGGGCCACGGTCATTCACTCGCACCACAATTTGGCGGCCATTGCTGACGTTGGTCACTCGGACATAACTTGGGATTGGCAATGTCGGGTGGGCGGCGGTTAAGGCATTGGGATCAAAGGTTTCGCCCGTGGCTGTGGTGTTGCCGTTGGCTTCTTCACCATACCAGGCAGCCAGGCCGATCTGAGTGAAGTTTTGTGGATCTTGGATGATGCTGTAGGACTGCCCATTAACCTTATAATCCTGATTAAAATTAGGATTGAAAGGCTCGTAGCGCGGTTCGGCGCCGCCGATCTCGACTACTGGGCCGTTATACGTCTGCTGCACTTGTTGTTGGGGTGCCGGAGGCTGACTGGTACATGCTGATAACAGTACGCCTGCGATGCCGATCCAAAGCCATTCCTTACGCATTGCTCACCTCTATAAATTCTTAGATAACATTTTTCGATGAGTATGTATCGACATCACGATACCAAACCCGGCCATCAGAACTATCAGCGCCGAGCCTCCGTAGCTGACCAAAGGCAAAGGTACGCCAACCACAGGTAAAATTCCACTGACCATGCCTATGTTAACAAACACATAAACAAATAGTATCAGCATTAATCCCCCGACCATAACACGGCCAAAGGTGGTTTGTGCATGGGCTGCAATCACCAGACCGCGCATGATCAGGCACAGATAAAGCGCCAAAAGAACCAGGAAGCCAATTAGACCCAACTCCTCCGCCAGCACGGCAAAGATAAAGTCGGTATGGCGCTCCGGTAGGAACTCCAGCTGTGACTGAGTGCCATGCAGCCAGCCTTTGCCCGATAACCCACCTGAACCAATCGCAATTTTAGATTGAATAATATGATAACCCGCGCCGAGCGGATCGCTCTCCGGGTCCAGCAGCATCATCACGCGGTCCCGCTGATAGCCATGCATCAGGAAGAACCACAAAATAGGAATAAACCCAGCGACCAAAACGGCAGCAATAGCGATTAAGCGCCAGCTCATGCCCGAAAGGAACAGGACAAACAGACCTGAGGCCGCAATCAGGATTGATGTGCCAAGGTCCGGTTGAGCGGCCACCAGTAAGGTCGGCATAAAGATTAAAATCAGCGCGATGCCGGTATTTTTCAGTGAAGGCGGGCAGACGTCACGGTTCATAAACCGTGCCACCATCAATGGTACCGCAATTTTAGCAATTTCAGAGGGTTGGAAGCGGATAAAGCCCAAATCCAACCAGCGCTGCGCCCCTTTACTGATTTGGCCAAAAGCATCAACCAAGACCAGTAATATCACGCAAACGAAATAGAGGTAGGGCGCCCAGCTTTCATAGACGCGTGGCGGTATCTGTGCCATCACCAACATGACAACCAGACCCATGGCAATTTGGCCAACCTTGCGCTCCATCATGCCAATATCCTGCCCGCTCGCACTCCACATCACGAAAGCGCTATAAGCCAGCAGCGCCAGGACGCAGAGCAGAAACGGCAGGTCAATGTGCATTTTGTACCACAAAGAGCCTTTTTGTTGATTATCAGTCATGAGTTACCTTAATCCACTTCAGCTAATCTGCTTCTACACCCGGAGGAAGAGGGGCCGCATCCGGTAATTCAGTATTGTTATCACCTAACAAAATGTGGTCGAGGATTTGGCGAGTAATGGTACCTACCGCAGGCCCTGCGCCACCATTTTCCAAAATCATGGCGACAGAGACTGTTGGGTTTTCGTAAGGGGCAAAGGCCACCATCAATTTGTGGTCACGTAAGTGCTCTGCGACTTTGTGCGCATTATAGGTTTCATAGCTGTAAACCTGTGCCGTCCCTGATTTTGCCGCAGCCTTATACGGCGCGCCTTCAAAGAACTTACGACCCGTCCCGTTAGGACGATTGGCAACACCATACATGCCATCTTTGGCGATTTCCCAATAGCCTGAATGAATATCACCAATTTGCGTGGTGTCTTCTTGTTTGTAGGGCACTAATACGCCATCAATACGAGTACTTTGCAACAGATGTGGTGTTTTAACCGCCCCATCATTAATCAGTGTCATCAACGCTTTTGCCATCTGAATAGGGGTGGCTGTCCAATAACCTTGGCCGATACCTACAGGGATGGTATCCCCTTGATACCAAGGTTTTTTATGGCGTTTTTGTTTCCATTCACGTGTCGGCATCAGACCGGCTCGCTCTTCGGATAAATCAATGCCGGTATATTCACCGTAACCGAACTTGGTCATCCATGCGGACAAACGGTCAATCCCCATGTCATAAGCCACCTGATAGAAGAAGGTATCCGCCGACTCCTCCAGAGCCTTGGTGACATTCAACCGACCATGGCCCCACTTTTTCCAGTCGCGGAAGCGTTTTTCCGAGCCAGGCAACTGCCACCAGCCGGGGTCAAACAGACTGGTATTTCTGGTGATCACACCGGCACTCAGTGCAGACACGGCGATATAAGGTTTTACCGTCGACGCCGGTGGGTAAACGCCTTGAGTGGCGCGGTTAATCAGCGGGCGGTTAGGATCGTTCAGTAGCCCCTGATAATCTTTGCTGGTGATGCCATCGACAAACAGATTCGGGTCATAACTTGGATTCGACACCAAGGCTAAGATACCGCCGGTACGTGGGTCAGTGACCACTACCGCAGCACGGCTACCGCTAAGTAATTGTTCAATATAGGTTTGTAGGTGCAAATCGAGTGTCAGATAGATATCTTTACCGGCTTGCGGCGGCTGCTCATGCAACTGACGAATTACCCGGCCACGGTTATTGACTTCAACCTCTTCATAACCGGTCTTGCCGTGCAAGACGGATTCATAATAACGCTCAATACCGAGCTTGCCGATATCGTGGGTTGCAGCATAGTTAGCAAGAATGCCCTCTTTATCCAACCGTTCGACATCTTTATCGTTAATCTTGGAAACATAACCGATAACGTGAGTTAGGGCAGAGCCATACGGATAGAAGCGGCGTTGATAGCCTTTGACTTCAATACCGGGGAAGCGGAATTGGTTTACGGCGAAGCGAGCGACCTGAACCTCGGTCAGCGGTGTTTTAACCGCAATAGAGGTAAAGCGACGTGAGCGCTTACGTTCTTTTTCAAAGTTGGCGATATCCTCATCCGTCAGATCCACTATCGGGCGTAGTGCATTGAGCGTGGCGGGGAGATCTTCGATTTTTTCCGGCATCAATTCTAACTGATAAATGGTCCGGTTCATCGCCAGTGGGGTGCCGTTGCGGTCAAATATCATGCCACGGCTAGGGGCAATAGGGACCAGCTTGATGCGGTTTTCATTGGAACGGGTGCGATAGTCTTCGAAACGCACTATCTGCAAATTGTACATGTTTGCGACCAATACCCCACTTAGTAGCAGGATACCGAGGAAAGCCACCAAGGCGCGGCGGACAAATAAGGCTGACTCAGCCGAATAGTCGCGAAAAGAGTTGGGTTCTTTTTTCATCCCGCAGCTACTTCATTTGGTCCAAAACCAGCACTTTATTTAAGGCCATCATTTTACTCAGGTTCATCGCCCGCTTATTCCCGGTGATAAGGGTGATTGGTCGTAATACTCCAGGCGCGGTAGAGACTCTCGGCCACTAAAACACGCACTAAAGGATGGGGTAGCGTTAGCGGAGAGAGCGACCAGCTCTGCTCTGCGGCAGCTTTACAGGCCGGGGCTAACCCCTCAGGCCCGCCAATCAACAGACTGACATCACGGCCATCCTGCTTCCAGCGTTCTAATTGCTGCGCTAATTGCGGGGTCTCCCAGGGAGTGCCTGGGATATCCAGCGTGACAATGCGGTTGTTCTTGCCAACCGCCGCCAGCATTAGCTCGCCCTCTTTTTCCAAAATGCGTTTGATATCCGCATTCTTGCCCCGCTTACCTGCCGGTATCTCTACCAGCTCGAAGGGCATATCTTTGGGAAAGCGGCGCAGGTAATCGATAAAACCTGTCTGCACCCAGTCTGGCATTTTAGTGCCGACGGCTACCAGTTGCAGTTTCACCGCTTAGCTCCAGAGTTTTTCCAGTTCGTACAGACGGCGACTCTCTTCTTGCATCACGTGGACAATCACTTCGCCCAGATCAACTACAACCCAGTCAGAGACACCCTGACCTTCAACACCCAGTGGGATCATGCCTGCAACACGGGATTCCTGTACCAGATTGTCTGCCAGTGCCATAACATGGCGGGTAGACGTACCGGTGCAGATGATCATGCAATCAGTGATACTGGACTTACCTTGGACATCTATAGTGATAATGTCTTGGCCTTTCAAATCATCGAGCTTGTCGATAACAAATTCTTGGAGCGCTTTACCTTGCAAAGGTTCCCCTTAATTTTTTCTAATTTAATCAGTTGGTTACACTGTGCAGGTCGAAATTATTCGAAATTCGTTCACTACACTTCTATCTCGATCCATTCACTTCCACGAACATCACGATATTTATCGGTTGTTTGTGCGGATTTATGCCCGAGGATTTTTTGAGAGAAAGCCTCTCCCTTTTCCTTTTCGTAGAGCCTAGAAGCCAAGCTTCTTATCTCATGAAACGGAGGTGGATTGACGCCTTCCCAAGTAATGTTTGCTAAATCTCTCGCTCTGGCAAATCGCTTAGTTAGCGTTTTATCTGCAAATGCCTCGCCCTTTTCAGATGAAATTATCGTCTCACCTTTGATTGGCCGATTTTCGCAGCGCGAGATGATATCACGCAAAGACAGCGAAAGGGTATCTAGCTTAACATCAAATGGAATGACGATCCTCATCCCTGTCTTTTCTTGCTCAACAAACAATTTATCATCCTTGATATCTGTCCACTTCATTTTGCGCACATCGCCGACCCGCTGCCCTGTTATTATTGCTAGGTCCATACTATCGACAACCCAACTCGGCATGTCTCCTGCCGCCGCTCTGATGGCTAGGAAATTATCGAGTGATAACCTAGCTCGTCTCACTTCTATTTTTGGGTTTTTGGTTGCGTCTACAGGGTTAATATCAATAACTCCCTCCGATATTGCTTCCCTGAAAAAATCAGTAAGAAATGACCGCATCAATTTAGCAGAAGCGGCCTTTCCATTATTCGTGTAATCGTTAAGAAGTGTTGCGACATCTTTAGTGCTAATGCTCTCGATCGGCCTTGTGGAGAATAAATCGTCGATGACATCCAATCTGCTGTGATAGCCAAGGAGTGTTTTGCTTTTTAATCCTCTTTTGCTTAGCGTGGTTGTGTACGTTTTAACCCAATCTGATACGGTGACAACAGCAACGCTATTGATGCGATCAACAAGCCTTGCCGATGTACCTGAATCCATTAGCTGCATGTTAGCCTCGACGGCCTGATTTATTGCTGAGCGCTTATCTCGCCCAAGGCCGAATTCTTTACCCGTCCTTGGGTCTTTATAGCTGTAATAACCACCGTTGCGAACGTATAAATTCGGTGGCAAATCACGCAGTGCGGCGGATCGCCTTCTTGCTGCCATTTCTAATCCTTGATATTAAGTTGTTTGTGGGTATTGGATTGGTTCTATCTGCGGGGTTTCTATATATTGCGGTTGATTCAACTTCGTACTCTTTTCCTACTCGTTCCGGTGGAGGGTATATTTTTCCCGCTTCCACCCATCTATATATTTGCTTCATTGATCTCGGCCTGTCTCGTTGTTCATTCCATTCTTTCAGGCTAATTTTCATAACTGGCCTCTTATCTCTTTATCAATCTGACGGACGTAATAACTCAACCAGCGCTTTGCTGGGAAAGTTGTCGGCGGTAGGCCGGTGATTTTTTTTGCGTGGCGGTCGAGGATTTCGGTGAAGTGCTTATCGTGTTCTTGAATTGGGTATTTCTCTTTAACCTCTCTTATTTCAGTAAGCGCATCCTTGGCGACAGACCTGATAGCATTCTCTATTGTGGCTTCCATTTCGGCATTGCCTCATCAATCGGAACCAGTCGCCGCTCCGCCAAGACATCCACGCACTCATCAAAGTCAGATGTGTACGCATCGAGTAGCTGCTCGCGGTCCTGATACTTCCGCATCCCATCCCACCAGAGTTTTTGCCCGGTTCCGCGAACCACGCCAAGCCGCTTAGCCCAATGCGGCGCTCCGATGAAATCACTGACGGAGCCAGACAACATCATCCATTGCATCATTGGTAAACTCCCTTCATAGCATCACCTATCACATAGATAATCATGCACATAGAGAAGAGGGTGAGGATTATCGCTACCAATATTTCCGTTGATAATTTGAGTCGTTTCATGCTGCTTTACTCTCGGTTAATATTTCCTGCCCGATCGCCTTCAGCTCATCGCGTTTAACTGTTGTGAACATGCAGCGAGGTTTGATGAATGGCCGCCAGATGAATAACAGCGAACCTTTGTTGTTACCGTTGATTGGCTTGCCAGTGTCAGAACGCAGAAACGATATACGGCCATCAGTAATGAATCGCACCTCATCGACTGATTGCAGTGCTTGGCTAAACCAACCGACAGATGAGTCAGCGGGGACAAGCATCACCACGGTTTGGAGTTGCTGCTTACATTGCTCAGCGGCCTTGGTTACCCATGGTGAAATATCGGAGTAGGGTGGATTGCACCAGATGGCCCCGTAACTTTCCCATGCACTAATAAGTGCATCGCCTTGCTCTGTTAGATATCTGGCGCACAGAGCGCTCTTATGGCTGGCTGCCGCATCTAGGTAAAAGCCAAACTCAATATCCAGAGCGGTGAATATGTCGGTAGGTGTCATCCATAAATCTTTCAGGTTGTCCGGTGTGTGGCTGCCGCCAAAATCACTCATGCCGCCTCCTTTACTGCTTTAAGATGCGGAGCGTTAGCCTGGTAAACCGCTTCAGCGAAACCTCGGGGCGTGGCGCTTCGAATGTTCTTCACTCGATCTGACTTTCCACCCAATTTAAGGTGCTGAGTTGAATAACCCTCAGGAACAGGAACTGGCAACTTATCTGGCATAACAAACCCTCCACCGGTCCATAGGCATGTTTTCTTGGGATAGGCATCACGCGGGGCAATGTAATCGGGATAGGTTGGATGAACGTCATCAACTGGTAGATAACCACCGTAGTCGCTCGGATTAAAGATGAAATCTGGCTTCCCGAATATCCCACTGAAAACACTTACTGGATTTTCGAAGAACCATGGTGCGCCGGTAATTTCACCAACCATCCTGCATTGCTCGGCAATAAGTGCGGCCTTAGCCTGAAAATGAGTATCCGCATTGCGTTTCTTTTCGAAGTGAGCAGCACCACTTACAGCTACGTCCGTACATGGTGGAAATCCTGCAACAAACACGATTTTTTCATTCCGGATAACATCACCCAGAGCGGCAGCAGCCGTCAGGACTGTGTCTGGCCACTTTCGTATTCCCGCCTGGTTACTTTTCTCTATGTGTTGAGGGTCAATTAAAATTGCATCATAGCCAGCCGCCACCCATGGCCCTGCCATTATCCCTGTTAGGTCGCACAGGCAAATAATCGTTCCTCTACTCATGCCGCCATCCCCTTGCGCCGCTCATCGATTTCAAAATCATCACGGCACCCAGAATCACAGAACAGACCGCGAGCAATCGGCTGGCGACATTCTGAGAAGTGGCAGCGGCCCGTAAACGTCATTGTCGGCTTGCGGTTCGCGATACCAATATCAATGTTTAGTTGCTCAAGTTTTTGAGCTTGGTCGATTTCGTCGCACATTACGCCACCTCATTTGTTTGTTGGTTCAGCAATCCAAACTTGACGATTTCCAGCACGCCAAGCACCTCACTGAGACCTATTTCACCGTCATACTCGCGAATAAGGTCATTGATTCGGCCCGTTAATTCAGCGGGCAGCGGGAATTTGCGCTCAACGGGGAGCATTGAAATAGCCATGGGGATACTCCAGATAGTGAAATCCGTTTCTGTCGTTCCGTGGTGGGGTTAAAGCGAGTTAGCGATACACTTCGCTGCACATGAGAACAGCGCTAGGCCTGCGCTCTTTAATCAGCGTTGAAATGGTCAAACATTCGGATTGAGTAGGGTAGATATCTTCTGTGGCTGGTATGGCGTTGCAACTATCGTTAAAGCATGAAGTAATGAGAAGAACAAAGCCGATTAGCATTAGTCCTCCGCTGGCTTGGCTTCTGTGAATAACAGGGTGCCGTCTTGAAAGTTATCCCAATCAGCCTGGTCATGTAGGCAAACCACTCGGGCCGTTCGTGTGCCGTCAGAATCATAATCACCCAGCACTATCTGACCTATCGGCGGCAACGCTTTCAACTCTGCAAGTTGCTCACGCAGTGAACGCAGTTCAATGAGAAGCATAAGTAACTCGGTGTTGTCGGCATCACCATCTGCGAATGCTTCGAGTACCTCAATCTGGTCTGCAAGACCACCGTCAGGCTGGCGGGTAAATTCCAATTCTTCACTCAGCATCTGCATTCCCCTCTACTAACGTGAATGTTTTGCAGCCACAATTAGGGCAGCAATTATCCGTCCAACCGCTTTTATTCCGCTTTCCTACCAGCTCATCTTTAGCGTGAGTCTTCCGACAGCGGCGACATTTTAATTTCTGCATCACTCATCATCCCAGTTATCAATAGGGCAATGGCGTCCTGTAGCCATTGGCTCGTTGTCTCTCAGTTGCGGGCAGTCTTTGTGGTGACACTCGCCATCACGGGCAGCGGCGCAACGTTCGAGCGGCTTCTCAAACTGAGGTCGCATTACCACACCGGCTAGGTGATATGTTTCAGTAGTTCGATACATTTCAACGATGCGTAATAATGAATTGAAATTCATAAACGGTACAATTTGATGGCCCTTGCAGTTCAAGGGGTCAAACGACATACGGATGCTGCCCGTAACAAACTGAACTCTATCTGCTAGTTCATCGAATGATATTGGTTTGGGCTTAGCGTTTGCCGCTGATAACTCGGCTTCTGCTTTCTCGGCGCGGCGCGAAATATTCAGACTTGCTGTAATTAAGAGGTCTTTTTGTGCGAATAACTCCTGTTTTGCCTGCTCGTTCTGCTGAAAAGCCAGCCGGAATTCATCACGCTCTTTCTGTGCCGCTTCCAGTTGGGCTAGCAGCCCAGTAATTTGCTCCTGGGCCAACAATAAATTACGCCCAGTTTCTTGAAATGCTTCTACTGCTGCTTGGTGCTCTTGATGCCAGTACATAGCCGTCAGTGCTAGCCGTTCTTTCTCACCAATTAGCGGAGCGGAACCACGGGAGATTTCTTTGATTCGTGACTGACCGATAAATTCTTCGATGTTATTCATCAGCTGTTACCCCTCAGGCTGGCGGCGAATAAGGCTATCTCTTCTGGTGTAACATCAATACCAAAGCCGTTATTAGCTTTGAGAGACCATTCGGATAACTCTTCAACACCCAGCGCCTTTATCTCGTTAAGCGCCTGAGTGGTGGCTGGTTTATCGCTATGGGATAACTCCGGCAGAACTTCATCCCATGTGGCAACGTCACTGTTACGGTGCCAGCCTGTAACGCCATCGCTTTCGCGGACTAAATCTTTAACTGCTGCGATGATGAAATCCTGAATGCAATTTTCAGCCTTCAGCGCCGCACTCTCACTAACCAACTGTTGAACCTTGGCAATAGTGTCACCTGCTACCGCGCCGGTAATACCCAATGCCTCAGCAATCAGTGAGCAAGTATTGAGTGCAGAATCGCGCTCAGCTTTTAACGTTTCATAATCAGTATTTTCAGACATAACTGTTTCCTCAGCAGATTGACTGCCGGTAATGGGGTGGGGGATTAGGCTGGGTAATTAAGCGCGGAGGCTTTGAATCATTGCTGAAACATATTTTGCTTGATGGATTGCGTCATCCAACGCGTTGTGATGAATTCCTTCGCGAGTGAATTCTTTAACGTTCAGTGGTGATAAATCAACAACCGTTCTTACGTCGCGGACATTCCAAAATTTCCACGGTACGGCAACGTTAACTGACGCAAACCAGCTTTCAAGAATTGTGATATCGAAGATCGAGCCATTCCCCCAAACCAAGTCATTTTTATCAATTCCGCTCGCCAAGGTATTTGCTACAACCACCGGATCTTCCGTACCACTAAATGCGGCTTCTTTTGCCTCTGGCGATTGCTGCTCCCACCAATCCAGGGTTGATTGAGAAGCATGACCATACTTTTGCGCTTGCTGACCCATACTTGCGTAAAACTTATCGCCAATCTCACCAGTATTTCGGTCAAATCGAACAGCGCCGATAGATAAGACCGCGCAGCCGTACGTGGTGCCTAATGTCTCGATGTCGATCATGATGTCTTTCACGATATTTCCCTTATTTTATTAATTAGGCTGCCGAAAGCAGTCGCAGGCATTCTTGACGCCGCGCTATCAATTCTTCATTAGTTGAGCAGAGCGGCGTGGGGGTGGCTGGCATGAACTCTGGCTTGAGCCGGTATATAATCCCTTTAGCTGAAATCTCTTTGGCCTCCCAGCGCTCTTCCGTGAGCAGGTGGCGCATGTTAAGCACATACGTCAGGGGAACATGTACCGATACCGTTTCGAATCCCTCACCCAATCCCTTGTAGAATGAGTCCTTATAATTCAACGTACACCCGCCAGTAGCGCCACCAGACAAACGACCACGCCCCACGCTGCCAATTGACCGGTGGAATGAGGTTATATATGCATCTGGATAGGCGCGGAGGCAGGCCAGTATTTGTTCTGGCTGCATGGTGATTACCTGCTGGGGTTATCGGTCAGAAGGGGATGTCATCATCGAAGTCCATCGGCGGGGCGCTGCTTTGGTGTGCCGCCTGCTGTTGCCCCTGTGCATGTTGCTGACCCCATTGCTGCTGATTTTGCGGCGTTGAACTCTTCCCTGATTCTTGCTGCTGCGATTTTCCCTGCTTATTGCCAGCTTCGATAAATCCCAATCTGGCATTGTTTAGTTCAAGGGTGATGGACTGTCCATTTTGCCCATCGTAAACATCGACCTTGATGCTTTCCCCGAACACCTCAACGATAGCGCCCTCCGTTAGCGCTTCCCTGTAAAACTCCGCTTGCTTGCCTTCCTTGGCAAAAATCACAGCCTGATAGTTGGTGAATTCGTTTTTCTGCGACTTCCTATCGTAGTAGCGAACCCCGCCGCGTATTCCAAATCCTATGGAATCACCAGCGGCAAACTCCCTTGCTGGTTTCTGTAGCTTGATAGTTATTGTGTGTCCCATTACGCCGCCTTGTTTAAGTCTGATAGTTGGTCTTGGTATGCTTTATTGGCCTTGTCAGCTAATTCAGGGTGTTGTGTTAGTCGCTTGCACAGGCCGTCATAAGCATCTTTTAAAGCTATTTGATCGGCGCACGAGACAGCCCAACCAGTAAAGTCGGCAAGGTACTGTTCTGGCGTTCTTTGCTGCGTCGTGTGAGTGTTGTTTTGTTGCTTGGTTTCTTGTTTTTGCGGCAATGCCCAATCTGGTAAAGTAGGTGGACGCCAATAAATAACTTTTTGTTCTTTTGTTTTTGCCCGATTCCATCCGAATTGTTTTTCAATGTTAACTTCGGCAAATCCTTCCTCAAGTGAGTACAGATAGCGCCCAATACCCCACTGTACAGCTGCACGCTTCATTGCCCCTGACATGCCACCTTTTACAGCCTCAACCTGCGTATTTTCTGCTGCGTCCCACTTGGTGATCCACTCTTCGCCAACTTTGATTGATATGCCGCACATGACGCCACTGTCCGGCGCTGGTTGAAATTCATTGCGCCAGAATTCTTTCCCGCACACATCATCAAGACGTTTCATAATTGCTCGGTTGGTAACATAAGCCAGCACCATGGCCCATGGTTTACCATCCTTGGTTATCCCGCATGACTGCACTCGCCACTCAATATCAGCGGCTGGGAACGGCTCATCTAATTTATTCAAATCCACGTTGTGCCTCCTGAATTCTTTGCTGCTGCTGACTTGTGCGATGATCTGCATTGGCTTCTATCTGTGCCATTTCATCCGTGAATCGCGGATCAGCTATCAGTCGTGTCCACGCGACTGATTCGAGTGCTGCGTAAAAACGCTCTTCCTGTGTCATGCCGCATACTCCATGTCTTGTGAATCATCCCAGCCCAGCCAGATAATTCGGCACCACAAATAGGCGTCATGAATGCCTTTCGCAGTATCAGGGAATGACTTTGTGTAACGCTTTTTGAATCCGTTGTGCACCTGAGAAGCGGTAACCGTGCCGTCACCATTTGGTTTTATTCTCATGGCTCATCTCGCTGATTAAGTATTTCTATAAGCCGCTTAGCTGCGTTCTTAGCGTTGCGGAATATACGGTCGAGCAAAGTCTCAGAGCAGCCCACGCAAGGCCACCCTGCTATACAAAAGGTATGCATGGGATACTCCGGTTTAATTAGTAGTGAATATTTGTGTGAGGAATTTGGTTATTGATAAGCGCTTTCAGGGTGGCGATAGCCTGCTCGCCTTAATCATTGCGTCTGCCATCTGGTAGGCTTCTTCTGCTAAGTCATCGTTTCTGTACAATCTTTCAGGGTTCGCGCTTACACCCTGCATGTACTTGGCTGCAAAATAATCCCTGAGCGTCATTCCGGGGTCGCAATTCCCGCCAATGTCATTAAACGGAAATGCTAATCCGCCTGTTTTAATTGCCTCTGTCATACATCACCTCATCTAGTGGTCTTATTGCTGCCACCGGTTAAGTGGCAGGGGTAAGGTCACTAGGGGTTAGCGAGTTGTTAAGGCAGCAATTTCATCTGACGAAAATCCCTTTTCGCGCATCTTCTCGATAATCTGGTCGAGTGCCTCATTCTTTTTTCTAATCACTTTATCTGCATCGCTTTCTGGTACGATTTCCCAAGGAACTAGCCAGCGAGTGCCAACCTTTACCGCTGTTGCTTTGATGGTGTCGGCGTCACTTCCCTGAACTGACTTCTTTTTACCAAGTCGAGTGGCTGTTACTGGGCTGTCACACACATAAAGGATCACCGGTCGCCCACGCCCCTCTGTTAAATCGCTATTGGTAACCGTTAGCCAAACATCCTTCGTTTCTTTGATTTCCACCATCATTCATTCCTCATTTACCCGCCAATAAAAAAGGCCGCGTTATGCGACCTCTATAATTTGTGCTGGGATATTTACCCACGCCCAGCCGTGGTTTCCCTGCTTTCCACAGTCAAAGGAAATTGATATGTTGGTTATTCCACAGTTAATAAAAGGATATTCTTGATGTCGGATAAAACGACAGACTTCATTGTTAGTGATTTGGATAAGCGAATTGATGACCTTAAGGCTGAAAATTTAGTACTTAAAAACATACTGATTAACGTCATAAATCAGCTTCAGCCGAATCAAAAAGCAGACATAAAGCTAAAAACAATCGAACGAAACATGGCAATGAATACTCTTGGTAATTCATCTGTCGCTAGCAACGCTCAGAAGCGACAAGAAGTGATTGACGCAATCCTGTCTCAAGTGTTCTAAATCTTTCGTCAATAACATCCCTTATCACTCCTAAAAGCCTTGCTTCCTCTTCTGGTGGCAAGCTTTTAAGGATCAAGCTTTCCTTGCTTTCCTTTACAACTAAATCATCAATATTCATACCTACCTCGCTGTTAATGATTCTGACTTACGGAAGCCTGCTGAAAACTTAGCTACTTCAGGCAAACACAATCCGCCCTCAATTACCGGTTTGCGCTTGAACTCATATTCGAAGAGATACGAAGCGCGAATAATCTGCATCTTGTACGCTTTAACTCGACCAAACGCTGCTCTGGCAATCATCCGTAGCGGGGCAGGTGAGTAGCCAGCGCGTCTAACCAACGATACTGACTGAGCGTTAACCTGATACTTGCGACCAACTGACATAGGGTTAGCGCTGGCATATGCCTGTTGCTTTGCTTTACGCTGTGCATCACGACGGCTGCGGCAATTTTCTTTGATAGTGTGCGGCTTAATCATGTTGTTCTCCTGAGGTAGCTTTGGTGATGTGGTGGCCGGTGCTGCTTTCTTTCCGGCATTCTGGATGGCACTAAACCAGACCTTGTACGGCATACGCCGCGCATACCATCTATCACTGCGCCGGGCGACTTACGTTGCGATCATGGTGCGCATCAGCCTGCGCATTCACCACATCCCAAACCTATCTCGTTTGGTTATTTGCACTTTTCAGCGCTCGATTGAGTTTTAACTTCCTGTCTTACTTTTGGCGTCCTGCCGTGTTGATGGAATGAGTTTACTAAACACTAAACTAAATCGTCAAGTAAATGATAAACAAATAGTGAATGCTTTACTTTATTTACATGATTGTTAAGTGAATTTAATTTGAAAATAATTCAGACGTGACCATTCCCACCGGCTAACAGGCGAGAAAAGTGTGATGTAAGTAGTGTTTAAAGCGGGTAGGGTGGTGAGATTGTCAGATTACAGGCACAAAAAACCCGGCAGCGGGGCCGGGTTATTTTTTACTTTCGGTAGGCTCTTTAATATCAGGCGCAAGATGTGGTGGTTGCTGCTGTGGAGAGGGTATAGTGATCTCCGCTCTCTGATCTAAATCAATGTATCGTTGTATTGGTGGGTAAGCCAAAAGTATAGCTAGGAGGGCTAGAACCGCACCAATCATCCATTGCACAGTGGCTGAAGTTGTTTTCAGTCCGTCTATGTGCCCTTTCAATCCGCTTATCTCGCCATTTACGCCAGATATTTGAGACTTTATATCACTGAGGGCAATGTTCATTACAGAAAACTGTTGAGCCTGAAAAGTTCTAAATTCAGCCATTTCACGGCGCATTTCCGCAGCAACAGTATCCACCTCGGCCTTATTTTGCCCAAGTTTTGCATCGATTTCTTCTCTGCTGATACTGTTCATTATTGCCTCTTGGCTGCTATGTACTATTTCTGTTTTATTCTCTCTGTTTGGGTTAAATGATGAACTCAATTTTGAACTGTCATTTGACCTTATACTCTTAGCTAGCCTAGCAGAAGTAGTGGCCACTTGGCTAGCGCCCCATATATTCTTATACTGCTCGTCCTCATAATAAGCGCTAGCTGACTTACTCGTCTGCATTTTCTTCTTCTTCTTTTTTCTTTGCAGTCTCGTGTTGCTCGTAGATGAAGTCTGCTAACTTTAAAGCCATCTCTTCATCCATTTTCACTGTGGCAAAGACGTATTTCCTTATGTATACCTCTTCATCGCTTCCTTCAATCCATTCAGGGATCATTTTAAAAAAGTTAATAGACGATGTTCTATTACTCACAGGCCCAAATGTAGAATACCCAAATGATTCTGAGTAATCAGATGTGTAGTTTTCAGACTTCTCTATAAAAATTTTACCGTCTTCTGATTCCATGAAATTTATCCTTATTTAATTAGTATCACCCACCCCTCTATGGGCTAGCAGTGGGTTAGGGTATTAGACCAACCGCAACTTTGTTTCGACAGCTACGCCAATGATTTTGCAATTCCCATTGATTGGCACAAGAGGCCATGCTGGATTAAGGCCTCGTAAATACTTGGACCCACCATCAATGATTAGTTTTTTAAAGGTGGCCTCATTCGCGGATTCCAATTTTGCAATCACCAAACTACCGTTTCTTGCTTCCCTTCCAGTATCGAAAAGAACGAGGGTATCTTCCGGGATGCTGATCCCAGTAGGAGCCGTCATCGAATCACCCTCAACACGCAACCAAAATCCATTACCTTCAATTCGGGCGTCAGACTCAAACCACTCATCAATATCCTTCAGCGTGTAAGGTTCAATGGCCTCACACCACGCGCCAGCGCTAACCCAACTGATTAACGGATATTTATTTCCTTTCACATGAGGGCCAATAAACGTGACATTACTCTTTTCTTGTGCGACAGCCGAATCGAGGTGACCCACAGGCATCCCATAGGTACTTTCTAGCCGCCGCGCCGCTTTCTCGCCAAACGATGTAGATTTGCCAGTAATCAACTGAGATAAATAACTCTTCTCTTTCTCTGGGAGAGATTTATCAGCAAACCATTCTTTTAGGCGCAAGCGCCTGATGTCTTTTATGTCCATATTGTCATTTTGATTAGTAATTCATAAACAAGCAAACACTTGACGTTTAGTTTAGTGTTTAATAAACTCATGTTTTATTCGTGAGGTGAAAAATGGAACTTAAAGAATATATCGACCGACTCGAACGTGGTGGAGCCAAGAAGCTAGCAAGTGAGATTAATGTATCTAGTTCATACCTCTCACAGATGTCCTCAGGCCAGTCACCTATATCTCCCGCTCGCTGTGTGGAGATTGAGGTTGCAACTGGTGGGGTGGTGAGCCGTCAAGACCTGCGCCCAAACGACTGGCAAAAAATCTGGCCAGAGCTAGTTACTGCTGCTTAATCACCACCCGCATTAAACACTTCAATCGAGCGCTGAAAAGTGCACCAACAAAAAACTAATCACAATTGGCATTAGCTACGGCTTTGTCACGTAACAACATCTAACAAGGGAAGAGTACGCAATGGAACGTGCAAGTAACAGCAAGAGAATTATGGAAGTTGAATCTGAGCTACGAAGCCGAATGGCTATCAAGGGCCAGAGCAAGTTTGCGCGGGAGGCTGGCTGGGCCGAATCAAAGGTAAGCCGGTTAAACGTACATGACATGGCAGTGACGTTTGTTCTTCTGGAGAAGATATGGGAGACGAGCGTGATAAGGGAAATCGCAAGGCAGGCTGTGATTGCGGTGACCGGAAAGCAAAAAGCCCCGATGGCAGTCGAGGCTTCAGAACAACAGATAACTATGTCTTTCTAGAGGTAATTATACATGCGAAAGAAAACTAACGCAAAGCAGCGAGAGGTTACTCAGCAGCGATCCGCCAAGCCAGACGAATTAGTCATGGTCTGCGTGGACAACCCTTTATTCGGTCACAAGTTCACTGAGATTTTCCGTGGGCTTAAAGCTACTCGAGGTAAGGCCAATGAGTAACGCTATCGATTATAACAACAATGTCTCACCTATCAGGCCTCATCTGGAGGTCGTGGAGTGTCGCGTGGCCGATCTTGATGATGGGTATACCCGACTGGCAACAATGATTCTGGAAGAGCTTGCAGGCGCAGATTTTACCAAACGCCAATTCAAGGTGTTGCTTGCGGTTATCCGGCTTACCTACGGATGGAATAAGCCACGCGATAGAATTGCTAACTCCCAAATATCTGGGATAGCAAAATTGCCGGTGAAACGGGTTAGTGAAACCAGAGTACAACTCATAAAAATGAACGTGTTAACTGCTGTCGGTCAGATGATTGGCATCAATAAAAACGTATCAGAATGGGTGCTCCCTCAAATTGAGGTTAAATCCCTCAAAATAGGGGATGAAAAATCCCTCAATTTAGGGGATAGCAATCCCTCAAAACAGGGGGACACCATAGACATTATTCCAAAGACAGTAAAAACAACTACCCAAACCCACGATGCGGTTTTGGATGAAGTTGATAAATCGAAAAAGAAAAACCCTCGTCAGGCAGGTACAAAACCAAGAGCTAAAAAAACCAACCCCCGAGCAAAAATGCCCGAGTTCGATAGGGACCGATTCAAGAATACTTGGAACTGCAAAGCCGAAAATCACGGACTCCCAAAAATACTCAGTATCACGACCACTACCGAAAATGGGTTGAAGCGCCTGTGGGCATCCCACCTGAAGCAATGTGATGAAACTGGTAGGACGCCACGCGACGTCGACACCCTGATCAACGGTTATATCGAGTTTGGCTACCAGCCTACTGAGTGGGCCAAGGGCAGCAATCCGAGCGGGAAAAAGTACGGGATCGAAACCGCACTGCGGCAAGAGAAGATTGACGAAATATTAGGGAGAGACGACTGATGGACAGTTACGACTTTGAAGAGCAGTTGATTGGGTCGATGATTATCAAAGGCGATCACATCGACTGCCATGAAATCACCGGCAAACTTCCTGCTGACGCTTTTGAGAATTTCCACCTACGCAGCATGTACAAAGTGATCGTTGCCCTACTCAGCAAGTGTGAGCCAATCGACCCGTTTACCATTCAGGACGCGGTTCCTGACTCAACCAAGGGAATGGTTCTTACAGTTTCCTCGAGGTGCAAGTCTGCGGCAAACATCAAGGCATGGGCCAAGCGCGTTCGTCAGTGTTGGATGCTACGCAAGGGTGAGTCTGAATTCATCAGGGCAGCGGAGATCCTGCGCAGTGCTGGCTCTCACAATATCAACGAGTGCATAGCGGAAGTGTCAGGGATTGTATCTCGCTTGCAGTTTGAGACTAACGACAAGGTGCCTCGCCGAGTGGGTGACATGCTTGACGATTACATGCAGGTGCTAGAAAAGCGAATGCAAGGTTCTGAGTCTGGACTCTATCTGAAAACTGGCATTGAACCGATGGACGATGAATATGGCGGTTTTGACCGCACTGACTTAATCATCATAGCTGGGCGACCGGGTATGGGTAAGACTGAGCTGGCAATTAATATCGCTAACTCAATCGGCCGGCAGAAGGGGAAAGGGCTGTTGGTTTCAATGGAAATGTCAGAAATGCAGGTTGTTGAGCGCCACGTTGCTGATCGTGCTGGGTTGTCAGTTGGCGTGTTACGTAACCCGATCAACATGATTCAGGAGCAATACACCAGACTAACTGCCGCAACCGGCACGTTGATAGACGAGAACAACTACGTTATCGATGGAGCATTCACGGTCGATGAAGCTATCTCCCACGCCGAACGCATGAACATGGACGGCGGCCTTAGCTTTCTGGCTATCGACTATCTCGGGCTGATAAATAAACCCAAAGCAGAGCGAAATGATATCGCCATTGGTGAGATCACCCGCAAGCTCAAGCAGTTCTGCCTCCGCAATAAAGTTCCTGTGATTCTTCTCTCACAGCTAAACCGAGGCGTTGAAACCCGAGTTGATAAGCGGCCCACACTGGCTGACTTGAAAGACTCAGGGTCAATTGAGCAAGACGCTGACGTGATTATCTTCCCATACCGCGATGAGGTTTATAACGAGCACAGCAACATGCGTGGCATTGCTGAAATCATTGTTGGGAAATACCGGTCAGGCCAGCCAAAAACCTTTTACATGGGCTGGAAGAACGGCCACTTCGTTTGCATAGATCAGGAAGAGGCGGCAATGCGGTTTGCTGCTAATGAAAATGAGCCTAAACAGGCCGCCAACTGGCGCTAATTCGAGGAAATCATGATGGACATAACTAAATCGCGGGAAGAGTTTGAAGCTTGGTTTAAATCGGAATTTATCGTTCCCGCCAGTAGCCTCACACTTTCACCTGAAACATTTAAAGATGTAGTTCAAAAGGCATATCAATCTGGGCGTGAAAGCATTGAGGTGGAGTTTCCAGAGCGGGCCAAGTTAGAGCGTTCAGGAAAAAATAAAGGGCGATACGTTTGTTGGCCTTGCTCTTTTGACCCTGAATACGCATTGGGAATAAACCACACAATAGACTGGTTTACCGAAGCCATCCGCACTGCCGGTATTCGAATCAAGGGAGAGAGTGAATGACATGCATTCGAATTTCAAACGGAATAATTACCATCACGCCTTTCTACCGCTTGCGCCTTGATGATGGGACTTGTGTCTTCATGGCTTGGCACTCGTATTGTGGCCCGACATTTTTCCGCGACAAAAATGAGCGCCGGATGATTGAAGACTGGTACGAGAATTCACTTATTTGCAAAGCACTGGACTGGTTTATCGGTCGAGGAGAAAGGGCATGAAAGAATCAATCGAATCACTAATCACTTCTCTGAAAGAAGCAGCACAAGAAGAAATAATGCTCCGTGAGAGCGGCGACACATCGGACAAATGGCAAGACGAGGCAACTCCGGAAAATTTGCTGTTGCTGATAGCGGAATTTGAGAGGGGGAGGGAGTGATGAGAAAGCTTAAAGAGGAAATCATCGAGCGATTGAAAGCAGTGCAAGATAGTGGCGACCCAGAAAGCGCACACAGTAAAGCTGATGACGCTCTATGCGACCTGCTAATTAATCTCGGTTACTCAGATGTCGTTGCTGAGTTCAACAAAGTTGAAAAATGGTATGCGTGAGGTAAATCCATGAAAGAATTAGATAGTTTCACTGTAGAGAGACTTGAAGAAATAACTGAGCTGAAAGCATTATCATTCCCACCATCACATGCTGAAAGTGCAGCCCTAGCCCGAATCGCGTTAGCTGCAAAGAGGGCTGAGCCTGTTGCATGGGTAGTTGGTGATGAGGAAATCGCTGATTTTAAAAATGGTCGTGAAGTTTGCGTCATGCGCGATTGTGATGATGAGAAACTAGATTATCTGCCACTCTACACAACCCCACAATTGAACTCTCCGCAAGGCTGGATTAATTGCAGTGACCATAGACCAGCACGGGGAGCTGATGTTCAAGTTTATTGTTCAGACACTCGCGAACAGTTTGTTGCTTTCCATATTGGAAACGGCGAATTTCAGTATGCGCAAAACGAAGATACTTCGATAGCCTGTCGCCCATCTCACTGGATGCCACTGCCAGCCGCGCCGGAGAAGCCACTATGACTACCATAGCCGATCTTGATATCAATCGGACGAACAGTGAAGATCCACGTATCGAAATCTGCCTGACATTCTCAATGGGCAAATCAATTACCGCATCAATGACGCCTGAGCAGTTCGCAATGGCTTTGACCGGGCGAAGCAAGACACCGGTAACAGTTCGAACCAGAAACGTTGAAATTATACCTACCCCAAAAAAGGCGATAGGAAATGGATAAAAAGGTCTTCGTATTATGCGGTGATCAATACAAGCGAAATGCCCTCCAGTTTATAAATCAACTCCCTGTTAATCCTGATAAGCCACTCCTGATAACCATCCAAGAGCGAACCCGCACATTAGACCAGAATGCGCGTCTATGGGCCACGCTTGGCGATATAGCTACTCAGGTTGTTTGGCATGGTCAGAAGCTTAGCAGTGAGGACTGGAAGCACATATTCACCGCATCGCTGAAAGGGCAGAGGTCAGCGCCTGGTCTGGAGGGTGGCTTTGTGGTGCTGGGCCAATCAACCAGCCGCATGACCGTTGGAGAGCTGCGCGACCTGATAGAGCTGATCAATTCTTTCGGCGCTACGCATGGCGTTAAGTTCAGTGATGAATCACGGCTTGCAATTGAGTGGGCCAACCGGTTCGGTGACAAGGGGAAGGTGGCAGCATGAAGCTATCGAAAAAACAGCGAGCAGAACTGCGGGGAATGTTCGGCGGCAAGTGCGCTTACTGTGGGTGTGAACTCACTGATAAATGGCATGCCGACCATGCGCAGCCGGTTATACGAACCGGCGGGGTGATGATTTATCAAGACAGAGACAATATTGAAAACCTGGTTCCGTCATGTCACCCCTGCAATTTACACAAACATTGCAACAGTTTGGAAGATTATCGAAGAATTATTGATGACGGCCGCAGAGAGTTTTTGCGCTCAGGGAAGGGTAAGGCACTTGTCAGAATGGGGCTTGTTGATATGAAGCCTGACCCGGTTATTTTCTGGTTTGAAAAATGGCGAGAGGAAAGTTCACGCGATGAAAGACTATTCAGCAATGAGTGATTTTGAAATTAATCTTGCCGTTGCTCACATTGAGCTATGTGTTGGCGGCTATGACTATAATGCGGAAAAAAAAGAGGTGTATAGAGCCGGAATTGATGGCGGTGACTTCCTGCCTAACGCATATTTTGACCCATGCAACAACCCCGCCGACGCATGGGCGATTATTTTTAGAGAGCGCATAACTCTGACGCCAAAAGTGACCGGGTATGAATGGGATACTATTTCACCAGTAATTCTAAATGATGATATTGAGCATTTGCATACTGATAAGAATCCCCTCCGCTCCGCAATGATTGTATTCCTGATGATGAAAGACAGGGAGAGCAGCCATGCCTAGACCTCGGAGTAAATATTTTCACAAACACAAATACCCAAAGAAAAGCCAATCATCCACACTGCCTCAGCAAGCACCATTCGACAGAAACCTAATCCGCTACACCGGCTTGTTCTTCTTCCTGCTGATAGCGGTGACCATTTATCTGACGCCTGGAGGTTAGCCATGCCTGAACTCCCCCAATCAATATGTATCTTCTGCTTCCTGATGCTTAACAAGGGTGAAACCTACGCTCATCAGAAATGCATTGATAAAGCAGCGAAGGAGGAAGCTGATGATAACCGGCAAGCCGAAGAATAAGCCGCCCAAGCTAAAGAAGTGCAAAGTCTGCCCCACCAAGTTCACCCCTCGAAACTCCCTCCAATTAGTCTGCTGCGGTCACTGTGCTTACCTTTACCAAAAGCGGCAATCTGAAAAGAAAGCGGCTGATAAAGCATTGGAAGAAAGAAAGGCATGGCGAGAGCGCAAGGCTAAGCTGAAGCCACTTAAGCATTGGGAGGATATGACTCAGCGAGCAATAAACGACTACATCACCAAGGGCCGAGATGTTGACGAACCGTGTATTAGCTGCGGCACATATCAAGCGTATGAGTGGCATGCAGGGCATTTCAGAACGATAGCCAAGGCATCACAGATTCGTTACGACGAGGACAATATAAATAAACAATGCAGTGCATGTAATACCCATCAATCAGGAAATATCACGCCGTACCGCATCAATCTTGTAAAGAAAATCGGCACTCAGCGCGTTGAGGCGCTCGAAAACAACAACACCCCTCACCGATACACCCGCGAAGAACTCGACAGCATCAGAGCGCTGTACAGAGCGAAATTACGTGAGCTTAAAAAACTTCAGGAGGCAGCGTGAACGCAGATATCAAAACCATTCCAGAGTTACTTATCGCTTCTTATGGAAACCAATCAACTGTTGCGGCCCAGCTAAATACTCAGCGATCGACGGTAAAAAAGTACGCCAATGACGTGAAGGGTGAACGGCACGCAATTGTTAATGGTCGGCTGATGGTTGGGACAACTGGCAGGAAGAGGTTGCTATGAATGTCACTCAGTTAAAACTCACCAAAGAGCAGCATGATTGGGTTAATGGCTGGCTTGAACTGTGGGGTGCATGGGTTTACTCAGGGAGATTAGAGAAGCGCATGAGCAGCGTTATAGCTCAGTACATGGCGACAGTAGAACCGCAGGGAAGCCCGTCAAGGCCGATGTGCAATGACGATGACGGAATGTTGATTTCTCAGGTCGTAGATTCCGTTATGCGCATTGACACAAAGGCCTTCGGGATATTGATGAGCTACTACGTGAACAATTCAACTGAATACGCAATATCAGTCTACAGCTACAAGAGTGCAAATCCCCGCAAGATAACCACGCGTGGAGGCAATCGATTTAAGCGCCCGTCGCTATCAACCTGCCGCAGAGAAGTTAAAGAAATACTGGAGGCTAGTGTATTTATGATTTACCAACCGCTTCTATCTGCGATGAACAGTCGCAAACGTGTAGGTAAAATTCAGAAAGTTGCTTAGAAAGTGTTGACACGTTTGAACAAATGAGCAATGATAAATAGGTAAGGTGCCGTATCTGACTTAAACGAGCGCCAACCCAATTTAAAGCCCTGACTCTAACCGGTCGGGGCTTTTTGCATTTTAGGGATTTGCGATTGCTTTCCCTTCCAAATTTAGCCCGCCGCCAGCGCCAATCACCCTCAAACAAACTCCGTGTCTGAATGGATCACGGCGGCAGGCTATTCCCTACACAACAGCACCCGACCAACAGCCGGGGATATATCCCCAACTGGGGGGTGGACATGAAGATGAACGATACTGGGCAATTACCTTACTGGTGGACAGCCTCACTTGCTTTGTTCTCCGCTCTTAGCTTGCAGGAATACATTTTTATAATCGGCGCACTGATAAGTGCCTGGTTCACCATAAAGACGTATTACGCGAATCGAAGAGAGAAGGCCGCTCAGATTAAAGAGCAGCAGGACCGGACGCAGATATTAAAAGACTACTTGCAGGGTAAGCCCATTGGCAGTCACCCTGAAGCTATTCAGGTGGTTAATGAGGCCTTACAGCAAATGGAGAGTGAGTGATGACGACATTAAAGCGTGTTGCCATCGGTACCGCCTGCGCAGTGTCAGCCATTATTGCTATCGTCGTATCTAACGGAACGGTGAGAACAAGCGAGAAAGGCTTAGAGCTTATTGGTAATGCTGAATCATGCCGCCGTGACCCATACGTATGTCCGGCCGGAGTGCTGACCGATGGCATTGGCAATACTCATGGCGTTAAGCAGGGCATCCGAAAGCCTGATGAGCAGATCGCCGCAGATTGGGAGAAGAACATTCTTCAGGCTGAATCCTGCGTGAACAAATACGGCAATGGCAACAAGCTGAATCAAGGGCAGTTTGATGCGGTCACGTCGATCACCTTTAATGCCGGTTGCCCCCAGATGCAGAAATCGACGATGTATCGAATGCTGCGAGAAGGGAAGTTTACTGAAGCCTGTCATCAGTTCCCTCGCTGGACTTATGGTGGCGGGAAACAGCTCCCCGGACTGGTTGTTCGGCGCGAGAAGGAGAAGGCGCTATGTCTGGCAAATTAACCGCCGCTCTGGTTGCTGTGCTTATCGCCTCACTGTTTGGACTAACTTACTACCACTACAGAGTGCAATCACTAAACCGTGATGTGGCCGAGTTAAACAAGGTAGCCAAGCAGCAACAAGCCACTCTAGACCAGATAGAAACCCAGCGCCAAGCCGTAGCCGCTATCGATATCAAATACACCAAGGAACTAGCAGATGCTAAATCTGAAAACGAGCGCCTTCGTGCTGATATCACTAATGGCACTAAGCGGTTGCAGCTCAACGCCACATGCACAAAGCCAGTGTCCAAAACCACCGGACCCGCCAGCATCCCTGATGATGCCAGCGCCAGACTTACTAACGCCGCTGAACGGGATTATATCAGTCTCAGAGAGCGAATCGGAATTGCAACCAGCCAAATAAACGGCTTACAGGCGTATATCAATAACGTGTGCCTGAAGTAACCCAACAGGATAAATCATGACTCAGAAAACAGCAGAACAAGTAAAGAGCGACGCATTAGCCACTATGCAGGAATATTTCCCTAACGGTGGTCGTGATTGGGATAACGTCAGCGCGCTATTTGATGCTATTCGGGATGGAAAGGTCGCTGGATTGGCCGCAATTGCCGAGAAATAGAATTCCCCCGACAAATAACTCAACGAAAGGAAAACATTATGGCCACTCAATACTTTGATAATCCAACTCAAGGCCGTAAAGACTTGGACGAAAGCATCCCGTCGCAAGAGTAACAAGCAGAATTGTTTAACCCCACTGGAGGTTGATCATTATCTTGGCGGCTCGGAAAGACGAGAAGTAGCAGAGCAACTCTGTGAAGACGTGGCAAAGCCGCGAACGAACGCAAATAACCCACAAAGGAAAGTTAAATGTCCAAAGTTACCGATCAAAGCATTGAGCAGGAAATTCAAGAAAAAGGCTTGACCTCCCCGCGCATCACGCCTGACCACATTGAAAGTGTTATCTCCAGTGAGCATTACTTTACGGCTGCACAGGGCTATGAGAAATCTGCGGCGGATAACTTTGCTAACGACCCATACCCATTGGCTACACCAGATTCCCTTTATTTATTAACTTTCTGCGTCATTGTGTTAAAAAACGGCTTCACTGTTACTGGAGAAAGCGCCTGCGCTAGCCCTGAAAATTTTAACGAAGAAATCGGCCGTAAAATTGCCCGTCAGAACGCGGTCAATAAAATCTGGATGCTGGAAGGTTACCTGCTGAAAGATCGCATCCACGCAGACGCGCACCTGAAAGAGTTACTCCGTATTAAATCCGAGTAGCTGACATTACAGCAGGCATTTACGAGTGCCTGTGATAATGCCAACCAACGGAGACAATCAATGTCTGAACAAACCGGACTTACCTTAATACAATCCAGTCGATTAGAAATTCTCCGCTTGGTAATGAAAGACACCGCAGCGGCACAGAAAGCTATCGACTTCATTAATGACGATCCACTTAAGCAAGAATTATTCAAAGACCAATACGCACTAGCTGCTAATGAATCTGGTCTTGTATCTCGCACAGAGAAAGCAATCAAAGAGTGCCAAGAGGCGCTATCACTATTCGACTGAGGTAATCAATGGCCATTACATCCATTCAAACAGCTACAGCTGGTTCAGTTGCCAGTCTGGTGCCTGTAGTAAAAACACATATTGCTGCATCACGATTTCCCCAAGGTGGATTACGTGGCGTTCACGCAACTATCAGCAAGACTGAATACTTTCAGGTGGTAGCGGCTGGAGGTACGACCGCAACAGATTACGACATCGTTGTGAGTCAAGACCGCGCTGACTTCACTATTAAATGCAACGCGAAAATCTCCGCCGGTTTCCTTCCGCTCGGTGACATGAGTGTTATTCAAGTTTCACCGGGCCGTACATGCGAATACGCTCAGGCATTCACGAAGGCATAGGTGATTTATGGCGACTGAGAAAAGTAAAGGCGGTCGCCCATCGGCTTATCGTGAAGAGTTTGCCGAGAAGGCGAGAAAATTATGCTTGTTGGGCGCGACTGATAAAGAGCTTGCCGAGTTCTTTGAGGTGAGCGAGGCAACAATCAACAACTGGAAGCTTGTTCACTATGAGTTTTTAGAGTCCATAAAAAGAGGCAAGCAAATAGCTGATGGCGAGGTCGCTGATCGCCTATATCAACGCGCTATGGGTTTCGTCGCTCCTGACGTTGATATTCGCGTCATTGAAAACAAGATTGTAGAAACTCCTCTGAAAAAGTATTACCCGCCCGATACCGCCGCTGCAATATTCTGGCTAAAGAACAGGCAGAAGGATAAGTGGCGAGACAAGCAAGAACACGAGGTGACTGGTAAGGATGGCGGCGCTATCAAAATCGAAACCTCACCAATGGGAACGCTATTCGAGAAATGACAACGATTAACCCTATCTTTCAACCGTTCATCAAGGCGCGTCGCTACAAGGTCGCTAAGGGCGGTCGAGGTAGTGGTAAATCATGGGCCATAGCGCGGCTTCTCATTGAATCGGCAAGGCGTCAATCAGTCCGAATTCTGTGTGCGCGTGAGCTACAGAATAGTATTAGTGACTCGGTGATCCGCTTACTTGAGGACACGATAGAGCGCGAAGGGTACGCGGCAGAGTTTGAAATACAACGGTCAATGATCCGGCACCTTGGCACGAATGCTGAATTTATGTTCTACGGAATCAAGAACAACCCGACAAAGATTAAATCTCTCGAAGGGGTAGACATCTGTTGGGTTGAGGAAGCAGAGGCCGTAACTAAAGAGTCATGGGACATTTTAGTCCCCACAATCCGAAAGCCTGGTTCTGAAATATGGGTGAGCTTCAACCCGAAAAATATTCTTGATGACACATACCAGCGGTTTGTTGTTACGCCGCCTGATGACATTTGTTTGCTTACGGTTAATTACACGGACAATCCACACTTTCCTGAAGTTCTCCGCTTGGAAATGGAGGAATGTCAGCGGCGCAATCCAACTCTCTATCGTCACATCTGGCTAGGTGAGCCGGTAAGCGCAAGTGAAATGGCAATCATCAAACGTGAATGGCTGGAGGCGGCTACAGACGCGCACAGCAAGCTTGGTTGGAAAGCCAAGGGTTCTATTGTTGCCGCTCACGACCCATCAGATACGGGGCCAGATGATAAGGGCTATGCGATGAGGCATGGCTCGGTAGTTAAGCGTATTGCATCCCCGCCAACGCCACTTGATGTCAACGAGGGCGCTGATTGGGCCACAGAATTAGCCATCACTGATGGCGCTGATCACTTCCTGTTTGATGGTGATGGTCTAGGTGCTGGATTGCGCAGGCAAGTAACAGATTCATTCACTGGCAAGAAAGCTACCGTGACCATGTTCAAAGGCAGTGAATCTCCATTCGATGAGGATGCTCCTTATCAATCTGGGGCATGGTCAGATGAGGTGGTTGACGGCGACAATATCCGCACAATAGGTGATGTGTTCCGTAATAAGCGAGCGCAGTTCTATTACACGCTGGCTGACAGGCTTTATCTAACATATCGAGCGGTAGTGCATGGTGAATATGCAAATCCCGACGACATGCTTAGTTTCGATAAAGAGGCGATAGGCGATCAGGTGCTTGAAAAGCTATTCGCTGAACTAACGCAAATACAGCGCAAGTTTAATGGCAACGGTAAGTTGGAGCTTATGACGAAAGTCGATATGAAAAATAAGCTCGGAATTCCATCACCTAACCTGGCTGACTCCCTAATGATGTGTATGCATTGTCCAATCGTATTCAAAGAAAACAACGACATCCAAGTTCCCTCATCCTCTAGTTGGTAAACATGGCAAAGACTAAAAGAGACCAGCATGCGCTAGCTATGGCGAGGTTTGACCGCGCCTATACGCCACAGGAGACTGTGCGAGAAAAGTGCATTGAAGCAACCCGATTCGCCCGTGTACCTGGAGGTCAGTGGGAAGGGGCAACTACTGCGGGGACAAAGCTAAATGACCACTTCGAGAAATACCCCAAGTTTGAAATAAACAAAGTTGCCACCGAACTTAATCGAATTATCAGCGAATACAGAAATAACCGTATCACTGTTAAGTTTCGTCCAGGTGATAAAGAGGCCAGTGAAAAGTTATCTAATAAACTTAACGGGTTGTTCCGAGCTGACTATCAAGAGACTGATGGTGGGGAGGCTTGTGATAACGCATTCGATGACGGAGCTACCGGTGGCTTTGGCTGCTTCCGTCTCACTACTAAACTCGTTAATGAATATGACCCAATGGACGAGCGCCAGCGCATAGCAATTGAGCCAATCTATGACCCGGCTCGCTCAGTTTGGTTTGATCCTGACGCCAAAAAGTATGACAAGTCTGATGCTGATTGGGCTTTCTGCATGTATTCGTTATCTCCTGATAAATATAAGGAAGAATACGACAAAGACCCATCGTCAATGGATATAACAACTCTCTCAAGTTGGGAGTACGACTGGTTTTCTGCTGATGTTGTATATATCGCCAAATATTACGAGGCGAGAAAGGAATCAGTAGACATTATCAGCTATCAGCAGCCTATAACTGGTGAGATAGCCAAGTATGACAGTGATCAGATCGAAGACATTGCTGATGAGCTTTTCGAAGCTGGGTTCATTGAAGTAGCCCGCAGATCAGTTAAGCGCCGCCGCATCTACGTCAGCGTCATTGATGGTGACGGGTTCCTTGATAAGCCTCGTCGCATACCTGGTGAGCATATTCCACTTATCCCGATGTATGGGAAGCGCTGGTTCATTGACGATATTGAGAGAGTAGAGGGGCACGTTGCTAAGGCGATGGACCCGCAACGCCTATACAACATGCAAGTATCAATGCTAGCTGACTCATCAACTCAAGACCCTGGGCAAACTCCTATCGTTGATATGGAGCAGATCCGTGGGCTTGAAAGCTACTGGGCTGAACGAAATAAGAAGCGACCTGCATTCTTACCTCTTCGGGCTATCAAGGATAAGAGTGGAAATGTCATTCAGGCCGCCAACGTTGCGGGATATACCCAGCCGCCAGTGCTTAATCAGGCAATGGCAACACTACTTCAATTAACCAGTGCAGATATTCAGGAAGTCACCGGTGGTAGTCAGGCAATGCAGCAAATGCCGAGCAACATTGCTAATGACACAGTTAATAACCTAATGAACCGCTCTGATATGGCATCGTTTATCTACCTGGATAACATGGCTAAAAGCCTAAAACGTGCCGGAGAAGTATGGTTATCAATGGCTCGAGAGGTTTACGGTTCGGAGCGAGAAGTAAGGATTGTCAATGAGGACGGCACTGACGATGTGGTCATTATGTCGGAGTCCGTTAGAGATAACCAATCAGGTCAGGTCGTCGCGCTGAATGATCTAACAGTAGGTCGATATGACGTAACTGTAGATGTTGGCCCAAGCTACACGGCAAGGCGAGACGCAACAGTTGCATCACTGACCCAGTTGCTCCGTGGGATGCTGCCTACTGACCCAATGCGCCCGGCTTTGATGGGTATCATTATTGATAACGTAGATGGGGAAGGATTAGATGACTTCAAAGAGTTCAATCGCAAGCAACTCCTGACGCAAGGTGCAGTTAAACCACGCAACCAAGAAGAAGCCCAGATAGTTCAGCAGGCCCAGCAGTCACAACAGAATCAGCCAAGCCCTGAAGTAATAACAGCTATGGCGAATGATAAGTTAGCTTCTGCTGAGATGTTGAATGCTGAAAATAAAGGGAAAGAAGTACAGGTTAAGTTAATTAACGCAGAAACAGAGCGGTTAAGCGCAGAAACAGAGCGGCTGCTAGCCGGTGCAAAAATTTCCGACCTCCTTGCTTCAGTCGATAGCAAGAACTCAGAAACATCTCGTGAAGCGGTGAAGCTACTTGCCAGTCTACAGCAGCAAAGTGAGAAGAGCTCCCGAGACAATATAGAACTCGCCCTTAAAGGTAACAGTCAGCGCCATAGTCAGGTGCTGGATGCAGCAAAACTAATTAAGCAATCAACCCAACCTACACAGTCACCGGCAGACTCAAAGCCGAGCTAAGGAGCTTTAAATGGAAGGCGAACTGATCATCGATGGTCAGGCTGTTCCCCTGTCTGAAAATCAGGAAACAACCACGACTGAAACCACCATGCCAGAGGTGACGAATACTGACGCAGGTGAGAGCAATAGCCACGGCGAAGAGGGATTGGTAGCTGGGAGTGGTGAAGAAGATCAACCACAGGAGGAATACTCCTTAACTGTTGGTGAAGAAGAAATCCCGCTGCATACCGATGAAGAAGACATTGATGGTAAGCCAGCCCCTAGTTGGGTGAAGGACTTACGCAAGGGATTCAAGGAACAGCAAAAAGAAAATCGCGAACTGAAACGCCAGCTTGAGCAGCTTCAATCCAAGCCAGTAGAGCAGACATCGCAACAGCAAAGCCAAGTGATAACAAAACCTACATTGGAGTCATGCGACTACGATGAGGAGTTATTTGATAAACAATTAACTGGCTGGCATGAGAGCAATACCCGTGCTGAGCAAGCAAAACAGCAACAAGTGAAGCAACAGCAAGAATGGCAAACCCAATTTAAGCAGAGGGTAGACGCGCATCAGCAACGAGCGAAATCACTCCCGGTTAAAGACTATGCCGAGATGGAGGAGATTGTTCGTGCCGAGATGCCAGACCTGCATAAAGAGGTTCTTATCCATTCTGCTGACGAGGGTTCAGAGCTGATCGCCTATGCACTTGGCAAAAACCCTCAACTCCGCCAGCGCATTGCCGCTGAGAAAGACCCACTACGCGTTGCGTATCAGCTCGGGCAGTTGAGCGCGAAAGTGAAGTTGGCACCAAAAGCAAAACAAGCGGCAAAGCCTGAGCCAGAGATTCGTGGTGGTGCAGGTAATGCAAAAACTGATGATTTTAATAAGCGGTGCCCAGGCGCCGTGATCGAATAAGGAAGCTATAAATGGCTACTAATGATTTAAGTTCCAACGTAAGCCAAATCGTACTGAAAAAATTCCTCCCAGGGTTCATGTCCGATTTGGTTCTGTGTAAGACAGTTGATCGCCAATTGTTGTCAGGCGAGATTAATGCCGATACCGGTGATAGTGTTTCATTCAAGCGCCCACACCAATTCAAGTCATTGCGCACAGCAGGCGGTGACATTTCAGGTCAGGCAAAAAATAACCTTATTTCTGGTAAGGCGACTGGTCGCGTAGGAAACTACATCACCGTCGCTGTTGAGTGGGCGCAACTGGAAGAGGCTATCAAGCTAAACCAACTTGACCAAATTCTTGCTCCGATTCAGGAGAGAATGGTAACCGACCTTGAAACTGAATTAGCCCAGTTCATGATGAACAATGGAGCTCTGTCTCTTGGCAGCCCAAACACTCCAATCAACAAATGGTCTGATGTAGCGCAAACCGCTTCATTCATGAAAGATATCGGCATTAACACTGGCGATAACTATGCAGTGATGGACCCATGGGCGGCGCAGCGCCTTGCTGACGCACAGACTGGGTTGCATGCGTCAGATAACTTGGTTAGAACAGCGTGGGAAAATGCACAGATCCCGTCAAACTTCGGTGGTATTCGTGCGCTGATGTCCAATGGCCTTGCATCACGCACTCAGGGCGCATTTGGCGGTACGCTGACGGTTCAGACGACTCCGGTCGTAACTTACACGGCTGTCAAGGATACCTATCAGTTTACCGTAACCCTTACCGGGGCAACAGCGAGCGTGACCGGGTTCCTGAAGGCTGGCGATCAACTTAAATTCACTTCTACTTACTGGCTGAACCAGCAGAGCAAGCAAATTCTTTATAACGGTTCTACGCCGATTAGCTTTACCGCAACCGTACTGGCTGATGCTAACTCCACTGCCGGCGGGTTGGTGACCGTCACTCTGTCTGGCGTTCCGATCCTTGACGCAACTAACGCGCAGTACAACACTGTTAACCGTCAGGTTACGGCTGGCGATACTGTTACCGTCATTGGCACCGCCGCGCAGGCGATGAAACCGAACCTGTTCTACAACAAGTTCTTCTGTGGGCTCGGTACTATCCCTCTGCCGAAGTTACACAGCATCGACTCTGCTGTCGCAACTTACGAAGGTTTCTCCATCCGCGTACACAAATATGCGGATGGTGATGCCAACGTGCAGAAAATGCGTTTCGACTTACTACCTTCCTATGTGTGCTTCAACCCACATATGGGTGGTCAGTTCTTCGGTAATCCATAAATCAATGGGGCTTCGGCCCCCTTTTTTTTATTTGGAGTTAAATATGGATCGCATGAGTGTATTTTACCCAGCAGATAACGAAGTTGGTCATGTGCAAGCGGTAATTTTGGAATCAGATTACCTTGTTTATCAAAAGCTCGGCTTCGTTAGCAGCGCTGATGACGTCAAGCCAATAGTCAAGAAAACAAAGACTAAGGCGGCATCTGATGGAAGCAATAATAACTAAGGGTGATATCGTCCTATTTGCCTTGCGCAAATCGACCATTGCATCCGATGCAACATTAACAGATATAGAGCCACAATCCGTACAAGATGCGTTATCTGATCTAGAAGATATGATGCACGAATGGCTGATTGTTCCTGGTGACCTTGGTTACATCTTTGCCGCTGACGATTCACTGCCATTGCCTGATGATGATTCTGGGCTTATCCCAATTTATAAATCAGGAGTCGGATATCAACTACTACTAAGATTGCTATCTGATTACGGAATGGAACCAACCCCACGACAGGAAACAAATGCTGCTAAAGCATATGACGCCATACTAACTGCGACACTCAAAGTACCATCAATCCTGCGTCGTGGTGATATGCCAACCGGTCAAGGGAATAAATACGATTACTTCATGATGGGGCGTTACTACCCTGATGAGAGAGGTTCAGTAGATGCCGACGACACAACTCCCTCTAGCTAAAGGGCTGGGTAAAGACTTCCGCAATGCTGATTATGTTGATCTATTACCGGTGAACATGCTGGCGACGCCCAAAGAAGTATTGAATGCGGCCGGATATCTGCGCTCATTCCCCGGCATAGCGAAGTTATCTGATGTTAGCGGTGCGTCACGAGGGGTTCAGTTCAATACCTCTCAAAACTCTGTGTATCGCGTGCAGGGTAGCACTCTTTATCGTGATTCTAAGAATGCTGGTTCTGTTCCTGGATTTGACCGGGTTAGCATGGCATTCAGTGCAACAAGTCAGGCCATTGCATTTGGCGGGGTGATGACTCTGTACCGGTATGATGGAGTGATTAAGACTTTATCAAACTGGCCAGATGTTGGATTTACACAATATGACATTGGTTATGTCCGTGATATTTGTCGGTTACGTGGGCGTTATATTTGGGTAAAGGACGGTACCGGAACTTTCGGTGTTACTGATTTGGAAGACGAATCACATCCTGACCGGTTTCGTCCTTTCTATGCTGCCGAGTCACAACCTGACGGAATTCAGGGATGTGCTGTGTGGCGTGATTTCGTCGTGATGTTTGGCACCTCAACGATTGAGTATTTCTCTCTTACTGGTGCCGCCGATACATCTGCTGCTATCTATGTAGCGCAGCCGTCTTTGATGGTTCAAAAAGGTATTGCTGGCACATATTGCAAAGCTATATTTGGTGACTCTTTCGCATTCTTAAGCCATCAGTCAACTGGTGCGCCATCTGTCTACATAGTTAATTCTGGGCAGGCCGCCCCAATAGCATCTGCATCGATAGAAAAAATACTCCGTGAATACACCGCGGCGGAATTATCCACAGGTGTCATGGAGGCCTTGCGTTTTGATGCTCATGATTTACTGGTTATTCACTTACCGCGTCATGTGCTTTGCTATGACGCCTCGGCCAGCCAGAGCGGGCCACAGTGGAGTATCTTAAAAACAGGTCTTGCCGATAAAGTTTATCGCGGTATTGATTTCATATTTGAAGGTAATCAGATAACTGTTGGCGATAAAATTGAATCGGTGACCGGAGCTCTTAAGTTTGATATTTCCAGCCAGTATGGGAATCAGTCTGAACACCTTCTTTACACCCCAATGTTTAAAGCAGACAACGCCAGGGTATTTGATTTCGAATTAGAAGCGGCCACTGGTGTTTCTCAGTTCGCAGAGCGGCTATTTATTTCTGCTACGGTTGATGGCTCTAACTATGGTCGTGAGCAGATGATTTCTGCTAATGCGCCATTCAAGTATGACAAACGTGTCCTTTGGCGTCGCGTGGGGCGTATTCGTAAGAATATCGGATTTAAGGTTAGGGTAGTCACCAACTCTCCAGTGACGCTATCTGACTGTAGTGTAAGGATAGAATAATGGCTGACTCAGACTTGAATGTCCCAGTAACAATCTCATCAACTCGTATTGATGCAACAATTCTTCCTCCAGGTTTTTCACAAGCATACCGACTGGCTGTCATTCAAGGCGGTACTGACCTGGGTAATGTTGCAGGTAAGGCAAACGAGGCTGGGCAGGGGGCTTATGACGCCCAACAGAAAAACAATGAGCAAGACACGGTACTTGCCAACCATGAAACGAGGATCACCGCCAACGCGCTAGCTATTTTCGGACTGACGGTAAGGGTGATTGATGCTGAGGCGGCAATAACATCAATCCAAGTGAATGTGACGACGTTAACTACGCGCGTAACGACTGTAGAGGGAACGGTAACCACTCTGGATACAAGAGTCACTGCGATCGAGGGTGATTACCTATCTAAGGCAGTGCTAGTTAATCAGGTAATTCAGTCCGGTGGTGGTTCGCTAATTGTTGGCACGATAGCCACTCCAACGACTGATAAAATACAATCTTCCGATTCAGTGAATACCTTGGTTTCCTACAAAGTGGCGGGGCTTAAAGTTATTGGCCCACGTGAAACTGGATGGACAGCATCCACCGGCACCGCTCTTAAATCTGCATTCAACGCCAACCTTGCATTCCCCACTGGCACTACATACTCACAAGCTGAAATGACAGCGCTGGCCAATGGATTAATTGCGGCTAGGCAGCGCATTAAAGCTCTCGAAGATATGTGCCGAACTCACGGTTTAAATAACTAATTTAGAGATCACCTCATGGAATTACGAACAATCCCCGACTTGGGTCGGCTTCGTGCATTCCTAAATAACCCAGATATCACAGGAAACATTGTCGATCACGGCAGTGAATACCTCATTAAGCCAGATGCTTTGTATCTCGGAATATATGAGGGGCTACTTCTGGTTGGAGTGCATGAGGTTAGAACCTTCTGGCATAGCGTCGTTGAGTGCCACGCAATATATGACCCCGGATTTCGGGGGAAATACGCACTTGATGGCCACAAGTTATTTTGCCGCTGGCTACTTGAAAACTCCCCCTTCACAAACTCAGTAACGATGGTTCCCGACTCAACGAAATATGGACGATCGCTTATCAGACTGCTCGGGGCTGAGCGTATCGGTCATCTGGACGATGCATACATTAGTAACGGCAGGCCGGTTGGCGTGACGCTATATCAGCTTAAGCGAGCCCAATATGAGGATTTTCTTCAATGTTAATTTTCCAACTAATGAACAAGGTTCGTGACCGCGCTGTTTACTGCAAAGGTGGTGGTGGAGACAACGGCGCAGGCGCACAGGCTGACGCAATAAACAAACAGACTGATTTGCAACGTCAGCAATGGCAAACAGTGATGAACAACCTTGCACCATTCACGCCGCTAGCCAGCCAATATATTAATCAGCTTCAGGGGCTATCGACGCTCGAAGGTCAAAACTCTGCACTGCAAGGATACTATGGGTCAGATCAATACAAGGGGTTGGCAGATCAGGCGCGTTATCAGCAATTGGCCGGTGCAGAAGCGACTGGTGGCCTTGGGTCCACTGCAACAAGTAATGGTCTAGCGACTATTGCGCCGCAGCTCGGTCAGAGCTGGCTTGGTGGTCAGATGCAGAATTACGGCAACCTGGCAAATATCGGCCTTGGCGCTTTGCAGGGGCAGGCGAATGCCGGTCAGTCATATGCAAATAACATGGGTTCCATTTATCAGCAACAGGCATCGCTATCAGCGGCCAATGCTAATCGACCATCCGGATTGCAGTCAGGCTTGAGTGGAGCGTTTAGCGGGGCTGCTGCTGGGGCTGGATTGGGTAGCATAGTTCCTGGTATTGGTACTGGCATCGGCGCTGCTATCGGTGGCGGGTTGGGCCTTCTCGGAGGTTTATTCTAATGGCTACATGGCAAGAAGGTAATGGTGGCGGGTTTCTTTCGGGCATTGGAACCAATAATACCAACGCGCCGCAGGTTAGTGATGTTAACGCTACTCTTGGCATGATCCGCGAGAATAACGACATTCAACGCTCAGGCGCAAACAATATCGGGCTACAAGCTCTGCAAGGACTAGGTTCTGTAGCTCAATCTTATCAACAAGAGAAACAGGCAGAACGCCAGAAAGAATTTCAATCCGCATATTCCAGTGCTTATGCTTCCGGCGATAGAAACGCAATGCGCCAGCTTGCCATGCAATACCCTGACCAATTTGAAGCGGTTAGAAATGGCATGGGATTCATTGACGAAGACCAGCGCAACACGATAGGCAATCTTGCATCAACAGCTCGATTAGCTGCACAAAGCCCCGAAGCTATGGGTGAGTGGTTGAAGTCTAGCGCCGGTGATTTAGCTCGTGTGGGAATTAATCCCGGTGATGTTGCTACTATGTACCAGCAAAACCCACAGGGGTTCGGTGAGTTCGCTGATCACCTTGGTATGTCAGCTCTCGGTCCTGAAAAGTATTTCGATCTTCAGGATAAGGCTGTAGGGAGAGAGATTGACCGTGGCAAGTTAGCCGAGACCGTGCGCAGCAATCAGGCAGGGGAGAGTTTGCAAGGCCAACAGATTGCAGTTAGCCGTGAAAACTCTATTCGTTCAGCATCAGGGCAGAATTCTCAGCCTGCTTCAGTGAAGGAATATCAATATTTCCAAAGCCTGAGTCCTGAACAGCAGAAAACATACATGAGAGTAAGGGGGCGGCCGGATGCTGGCGGTGGTAACAACACGGTTCAGCTAGCTGATGGGCGAACTGTAGAAGTGACTGGTAAATTACATGGATCAGGGTCTACTGCTTTCTACGACGGCATAGATGATTCGGGGAATATGGTTAGAGTTCCAGCCAGTGCGATAGCAGCACCTCCTACATCAGCGGCAACTGCTCAGAACTTCGCAATGTCTAAAGACTTGGATTCTATAGCAAATGCCAGCCCTGAATCACTTGAATTTATGACGGGGGTAACTGGGGGGAGTGGGTCTCCTGCCTTTGGTGCTGATGTAAGAAGCCGGTTAAGTGGCAAGGATCAGCGGCAGATATATAATGCCGCGCAGAGAATTCAGGGGAAAATGCAGAATCAGGGCATTGCAGCAGCAAGGGACATGGGGGCAAGCGGTATTAACACCGTTGCAGAAGCGAAGATGTATTTTCAGGGCATGCCTCAGTTTGATTTTTCCAGCCCAGAGGCTGCCCAGCAATCAATCAGATTGATCCGCGAATACACTGACAACTACAACCAACAGTATCAGGTTGATGTTGGTAATGGCGGCAAGAAAACATCACGACAGCAACAAACACCCCAGCAACCAGCAGCGGGGGGCGGGTTCTCTAACTTGTGGGGTGGTTAATGGCTATCGCATGGAAAGATGTAATATCAAAACCTGAGTACCAGCAATTACCTCCAGACCAGCAAGCAGCAGCGCAAGAGCAGTATTTTAATGAGGTTGTCGCCCCTCAAGCCGGTGATCAAGCCGAAGCCGCGCGACAGGAGTTCTTTACTGTATATCCGTTGCCAATCGCACAAGAGCAAGCACCACAGCAACAGCAAACACAACAACAGCCGGAACAGCAAGGATTTGCCGATCAAGCACTTCTTGGCGCAAAAGAGGCAGGTAGAAGTATTGCTCAGGCCGGGGTGAACGTAGCCAACATTATTCCTGAAGTTGGTGATGCTGTTCAGAGTGCGGCAACATGGATTGGTAGTAAGGTTGGGCTGGGCGACGGAACCTATACCCCAGCGATGCGCATGTCCCTTCCTGAGTCTCTACAACCACAAACTGAAGCGGGAAAGATTGCAGCCCAAGCGTTGCCATACGTCATTAACCCAGTATCTGGTGCAGCTAAAACAGCGTCCGGAGTAGGGGCTAAAGCGGCCAGCTTGCTTGCAGAGAATGCAGTTGGTGTTCTGGCTGATAATAGCAGTAAGAATGATGCTGGGGCACTGGCGTCAGATCTTGGCGTATCGACTGCGCTTAGTGGGGCTACTCGTGGGTTAACCAATGCAATTGGCGCAGGCTATCGTGCCGTAAAAGGACAGATTGCACCAGAGGCTAGGGCCGCAATTGATTTCGCAGAGCAACAGGGAGTACCACTTCACACAACTGATCTACTTCAACCACAAAGCAAAGTTGGACGAATGGCTCAGGGGGCAGCAGAGAACATCCCATTAGTAGGAACTAGCGGAATGAGATCTACCCAGCAAGAGGCAAGAAGCCAGCTTGTTCAGGATTTTGCTAATAAGTTTGGCGACTATGATCCATCAGCGGTAGTCACTAGCCTTAAGCAGAAAACAGGGACGATAAAGGCAGCAGCTGGAAATCGGATCAATGATGTTACTGAGAGGATGAGTGGCGCGGGAATTCAACCATCTAGAACTGTTCAAGCTATTGATAAAGAGGTATCAAGGCTTAACTCTCTGGGTGAAGTAAAGGATTCTGCAACCATAGAACAGCTGCAAAAGTACAAGAATGAGTTGCTTCGCGGCACGCCATCTGGTGGAACGGGCTTTGATCAACTAAGGAATCTACGAACGCAGTTCCGGCAAGATGTTAAGGGTGAGCGCACTACAATGCCAACTCGCTCTGAAGCGGCAGTTAACCGAATTTACAAAGCCATGGGGGATGATATTTATGATGGGGTATCAGCTTCTCTAACGCCGCGTGATGCTACAAGGCTAAAGCAGGCTGACCAAGTATACGCAGCCGAGGCCAACACGCTGAAAAACACAAGGCTTAAAAACGTTTTGATGAAGGGGGATTTAACGCCAGAAGTGGTAAATAACATCCTCTACAGCAACAAAAAGTCAGAAATACAAACGCTATATAACTCTGTTGGTAGCACTGGTCGGGCGCAAATGCGAAACGGGATAATTGGTAAGGCGATGGAAAAATCAGGTGGATCGCCAGATCAGTTCCTACGCCAACTCAATATGCTATCTAACCAGACAGGCATTGCATTTCGTGGCGCCGATGCTGGATATGTTCGTGGACTGAAGAACTATCTTGAGTCAACAAAACAGGCAGGGAAAGCATCAGTCGTTACTCCAACAGGGCAGCAAGTATTGCCGTGGGTAGTGGCTGGGGCCGCAGCATCTAATCCCGGCGCAGCAGCAGCAACGGTAAGCTATGGACTGCTTGGTCGTATGTATGAGAGCAAGCCAATTAGGAACGCAATGCTAAAGCTGGCTAACACGCCCAAAAATAGCACTGCATTTGAAAGGCAATTAGAAATAGTCAATCGAGCATTAACGGCAACAGCTCAAGGCGCAAAATATAAATAACTTTAGAGAATTATAAAAACGTAAATGCTAATTGATTTTATCATTTAGGCGATCTGTTATTTTCTCTAACTCACTAACTCTATTTGATAAAATACCAACCTGCCTAATCAAATAGACGATTGCAGCCAAGGCCACAAAAGAAGCTATCTCCAACACATCAACCTCCTATCTATTATTTTAAATTTCCAACCCGCTTTGGCGGGTTTTTTATTGCCCAAAATCCGAACCACGCAGAATAACCACTGCGGGGATTGCACACGCCTGGAGAACATTAATGGCTGACATCATACCAAACATTCCCGTTTCAATGCCGTCACGACTATTCACAATGCCACGTAAATTCGGGGCCATCTTTGGCGGCCGTATCTACATCGGTGAGATTGATACCGACCCAACTATACCATCAAATCAGATTCAGGTTTTCTTGGAGAATGAAGATGGCAGCCATGTTCCTGTTGCTCAACCTTTACTGATCAACGCCGGTGGCTATCCCGTATATAACGGGCAAGTGGCTAAGTTTGTAACTGAGCAGGGCTACAGCATGGCTGTATATGATGCGCTTAATGTGCAGCAGTTCTACTTCCCTAATCTTTCACCACCTACAGCAGGCGATCGCTTTGGCTCAGTGGCAGACGTGCAGGCAGCGAATATCCCATCAAGCACCAAATATATTAATGTCGATGGTTACTACAGCGCTGGCGACGGTGGGGCAGCTAACTATAAGCAAGTTGCGTCAGAACCAACGCACGCAGGGAAGATTCAGTCAGCAGATGGTAACTGGTGGGAGATCACTGAAACATCAATCAGCCCTGAGCAACTTGGCGCTAAAGGTGACGGAGTAACAGAGGATGGGCTTGCATACAAAAACACCATTGCTGTTGGGCGTGGAGTATCGTTTACAGCCGGAAGAACTTATCTAATTAATGGCGTCACCGGCATCCCAGTGAAAGGGCAAATCATCAAGGGTAACGGCGGCATCCTAAAGAAGACAGACCTAACAACTGATATCCCATCAATAGGGGTACAAGATGCACCTAAGTTTATTAAAATTGATACCACGGACGATGTTACTATTGATGGGGTTATATTTAATTACACTGGAACTAGCAGCCCAAGACTCTATGGTATTACGGTTGAAAATTCACTGAGAACTGACATAAAGAATTGCAAGTTTATAGGAAACGAAACCCCAACTTTCTTCTGGAAAAACTCTAAGCTTTCAAAATTTACATACAATGAAACATCAGGTGGAATATTTGGCATAGCAACGGGTGGTGATGGCGCTGGGAATACGAACGGCCCTGTTACTGATACAGTGATTGCCTTCAATATTTTCTCTGGCGCTGTCAGTGAAGCTATAGATATTAATTGGGATACAGAGCGTTGCCTTATTATTGGAAACACTTGCTACAACAACTCACTCGGAGTTGATGAAGAGATTGTTGACATTGGCGGTGGCGTTTGCCGTGATATTTGGGTATTAAACAATAGCTTTGATGGGGGTGGTAGGACATACGATGTTGTTTATCTTAAAGGAGATACGCAACGAGTCCTCGTTCAAGGTAATAAAGTATTCAATGGAAAATTATCTAATCCGGGCTCTTGTGTAAGGGTTACATCTCAATACGGCCAAATTAAAAATGTTAAAATAATTGATAATGAATTATCCGGGTCAACATTTGGCGTAAGCATCCAGCAAGGCACTGCTGATGTTATTGTTAGTAGGAATTCAATTAGTAGTGTTGGGCAGATTGGTATTCGATCAACGACTGGAACTGGAAATTCCAGAATTACAATAACTGAAAATATAATCGATGGCAATAATACTGCGTCCGGTCAGGGTATTATTATTGATAGATCTAGTTCAGTTATTATTTCAAAAAATCAGGTTCTAAACTTCCTTGACCATGGTATTTATATTGACTCAACAGCGGAAGGAAGTTCAGTATCAGGGAATAAAGTTACAAATTGCATCTCTGGTATTAGAGCTCTGGCTAACGTTACCACAATTAGCGAGAATGATTGTTATTTGAATAAAACGGCAGGAATTTCTGTAACTGGATCTAATTCATCAATTATTAATAATACTTGTCGTGATAATGCAGTGACAACAACAAGTTTTGGTTTGATATTCAACGGCGGGAATTTCTCTACCATTATAGGAAATCGGGTTTATGACACTCGAACAACAAGATTACAAAATGGTTTTACCGCGGTAGTCCCTGCTGACAGAATTATTATCACTGATAACTTATTCTATAATAATCTCACTACCAACATATCAGGTACCGGTTCTTTAACTAACTCTGTAGTTGCAAATAACATAACCTCCTAGTTCATCAGCAAGCTAAAAAATCATTACTTCATGGGCTAAGGGCGAAAATCTATATATAATCAGCTATCTTCATAGTTATCAGTTGAAAACTAACTGTTCTAACTCTTTGAAATGGATGATTTAATGCTGTCTAACATAGAAAAAAAAGACCCAGCCACAGCCCCAGCTAGAGCATATCGAAGTGATATCGATGGGCTTCGAGCTATCGCCGTGATTTCGGTAATGCTCTATCATTTCTCAATAGGCCATTTTTCTGGCGGCTTTGTTGGTGTTGATATATTCTTCGTTATTAGTGGTTATTTAATAACCGGAGGGATAATAAAGCAAAGGGAGACTGGTAGGTTCAGCTTCTCTGATTTCTACATAAGAAGGGCGAGACGTCTTTTCCCTGCACTGCTTGTAACAATAATTCTTAGTTATGTCTCAGCTTTCTGGCTGTTCTCTCCGATTGATTTCGCCAACATGTCAGGGTCAACCATATTTGCATTGGGCGCGATATCTAATATATTTTTTTGGATGCAAGCAGATTATTTCGACTCCGCATCTATAGTAAAGCCACTCCTTCATACGTGGTCACTTAGTGTCGAGTTACAATTTTATTTGATTTGGCCTGCAATATTACTTTTATTGATTAAGTTTGGCAGGAAAATAACAGGGGTTGGAGTTGTTGTAGTTACCATTGCTGGCTTAATTTCATCAATATTTGCATTGAAATATGATCCAACCGGCGCATTTTATTTAACACAATATCGATTCTATGAATTTGCAGTCGGTGGGCTGGCGTTCTTTGTTGGACGATCTAAATTTATGCAGTCTAAATACTACATGCCCAACATAATTTTTGTTGTGGGTATCGCATTGGTATTTTACTCCATATTTTCATACTCAACCGAAACTGCATTCCCCGGTATAAATGCGTTGCCACCCGTTATTGGCGCTGCGCTTATCATCCTGTCAGGTGAGCAAGCGATAGGGGCCAAGATACTATCCCTTCGTCCAGTTAGTTATATTGGGGAAATTAGCTATTCGCTATATCTAATTCACTGGCCGTTAGTTGTATTTGTTCAATACTTCTCCGTCAAAGAGATTTCTAGTATAGAACGTTATGGATTAGTCGCGGCGACGTTCGCTCTTTCTGTGGTCATGCACCGCTTCATAGAAAAGCCATTTAGAAACCCTAAAACATTCAATATCTCGGGCCCAGCTTTCGCTTTGGCATGTTCATGTATAGCAATGGTCATGATGATCCCCGCCTCAAGTAGTTGGGCTAACAAAGGATGGGTATGGAGATTGCCGGAGCAAATACAGAAAATTAACGATTTTGATGCTAAGTCAACTGAAAAATTCTTGTGGAATAAACACATTGAATTGGCTGGAGTTGGTGATTTCAAGAATAATGGCAAAGAAAAGCTATTGATTGCAGGAGATTCTCAATCAGCCGATCTAGTAAACCTCCTCAACGAGTCAGGAATAATAGATAACTATGACGTGGTTGTTAGGTTGATTTACACACAATGCGGAACCCCGTTTGTAAACAAAGATGAGAGAGATGCATTTTTCACTAAAAATAACCCAGGAACGATAGCAAGGGCTGACCTGATCCCAGTATGTGGAAAGCAAATGGACGCACTAATGGATAGTAAACTACTCGGACAAGCAGACAAAATATATATCGCAATGAAGTGGTACAGTCATTCATTGCCGAAATTAAGTGAGGCAATATCTAAGATTTCGAGTATGTCTAATGCGGATATCTATCTTTTTGGGAATAAGATGTTAGCTAAAGGAAGCATAGATTTTGTTAACTCGCTTGGTCGAGTTAATGGGCTTGGTGAGTATGCATCCGAATTCAGAGATGAAAAATCAGATGCGGTTAATCGAAAGCTCTCAGAAGTTTCTGGAATTAAGTTTGTCGATATGATGAAACTAACATGTCCAAGCCCTAACTCATGCAATGTACTCACAGACGATCTTAAGCCGATATTCATTGATGCGGCCCATCTAACCAAAGAAGGAGCTGCATACCTTGGCAAGTCGTTTCCAAGCATCCTTCCGGTATCACCGAAAGGTAATCTAACGAAAAGTAAATAGCACAGTTACTGCGTGATAGCTAGGCATGGATGCCTGTGGGGTGGGGGAAATAGAGGTCAAAACGGAGTGGTAAGTTATTGATTAATATGTCGTGTAATGTCCAACAATGTCCTTAAATGTCGCACACATATTAAGCAATAAATCACGTTACTAATTGATTTATATTGTTTTTAATGTCTTAAGGGGCGCTTTACCTTGCAAAGGTTCCCCCTCGGGTGGTTTCTGTCTATACCCTTCGTTCTGAAGTCGCAGAGTTGTTAGCTACACAGACTCACCCGAATCACATTATTAATGTAAGCTCATCGGGATTGGTGCGCTTGCTGCCTACCTGCAACGCCAAGTTCTTTGGGTATATAACGTTCTTAGGTATTGTTTTGCGGGAGATTCCGCGCACAGCTACCAGTTTGAACAGTTATAATGTATCGGGTTTTCAGTGAATACCTGAAATTTAGCGGCGGAGTATAACATGGGTCAATGCGTCGCGATATAAACCCTCAGCCGCGATACAAACCCTGTAACTCAATATATCGCTGAACAGCACGCGGTAACAGGTCATCACAACTTTCACCGTTATGACGTCGGTGGCGAATATCAGTCGCAGAAATGTCCAACAGTGGCGTATCTGCCAGATAGATTGCCCCTTGTGCCCGTAGGCTCAACGCGTGTGGATCAAAGACCCGGTGTTCATCGAGCCACTGCTGTAATTCTGGTGTTTCCAGCGTTTGGGCATAACCAGGGCGGGCACAAACCAGCAGATGGCACACATCTAACAGCGATTCCCAGCGATGCCACTTATGCAGTGACAATAATGAATCCTGCCCAATAATAAACGCTAACGGCAGCTCAGCACCACGTTCTTTACGTAAGGATTCAAGTGTATCGATGGTGAATGATGGCGTGTCACGTAATAACTCTCGTGAATCAACGCTAAACAGCGGATTACCGGCAATCGCCAGCTCAACCATTTTTAGCCGTTGCTGTGCATTAGCTTCAGGTTGAGGACGGTGAGGCGGTACATGATTGGGCAGTAAAATAATGTGTTGTAGGCCCACTTGTTGAGCCAGGGCTTCAACTGGCTTCAAATGGCCATAATGAATCGGATCAAAAGTACCGCCGAACAGGGCATGCAGGGTGCGAGTCGGGGATTTATTGGGCATCAAAAAAGCTCTCAGGTAATATTTTGCCACACATCAGCATAGACAGCGTTTCTAACTCAGGCCAGATTGATTGACCATAATCCTGTTTTAGGCGAATTTCCATTTGTGTCAGCAGATGAACCGCTTGTTGCAACTGTGGCATGGAGAGACGTTGCAGTGCTTGAGTCATGATCGGGCGACGGTTCTGCCACACTTTAAATTGATCAAACAAGGCCCGCAGCGGCACCTGATCCATCCGACGCTTTAATGTTAACAACTGCAATAATTCACGCTGAAGGGTGCGCAGCAAAATAATGGGTTCGCTATCTTCCTGCTGCAACTGTTGCAGGATATGCCAGGCCCGTTTGCTTTTACCGGCCAATAGGGCATCTAGCCAATGGTACGGCGTAAAATGCGCGGCATCATTGACCGCTTGTTCTACTTTTGGCAGTGTCAATTTGCCATCGGGGTAGAGCAGTGAGAGGCGTTCTAATGCCTGCGACAGCGCCAGCAGATTGCCTTCGTAGCAGTAACACAGCAACTGAATGGCGGCATCATCAATGTCCAGATCCAGACTCTTGGCACGTGTGCTAACCCAACGGGGTAGCTGTGTCTGTTCAGGCGTCTGGCAACTGACAAAAACGCCATTCGGGCTGAGTGCCTTAAACCAGACACTGTTTTCTTGCGCTTTGGTGAGCTTGTTGGCTCGCAAAATCAGCAGAATATCGGGGTGCAATAGCCCGGATAATTTGACCAATTGCTCGTTCATTGGCGCAGTTAACCCACTCTCAGGGAAGCTCAATAGTAGTGTCTGGCGACTGGCAAATAGACTCAGTGCCTGACAGAGGCTAAAGATACTGTCCCACTCGGTATGGGCATCCAACGCAAAACTGAAATGTTCGGTGAAATCGTGTTGTGCTGCCACTTGACGAATATGGTCCTGACTCTCCTGTAACAGTAATGGCTCATTGCCACATAACAGATAGCAAGCGCGCAGCCCCTCATGGAGCTGCGCGACAAGTTGTTCAGGATAGACTCGGATCATTGGGCAGGGGTACTGACTGCGGGTTTGCCAATATTGATCTCTTTGACCGGGGCGATTTTGGCGGTGCCAGTTGCGCTGTTACCGCTCACCGATTTGTCACCATTTTCCTGTGCGTTTTTGACTTCCGCAGCATGTACGGTAAGGAGCTGCCGCACTAGCTGCTGAGCTGCCTGCTCACGCATTTCCTGCCGAATAACCCCAGCTTCCGCAGCTTTTGCAAGTGCAGTTAACGGGTTATCGAAGAAGGAGCGGAAGATATTTACCCGTAACGGGTAAATATCATGGCCCGGTATCAATACTTGCGCCTGTACATGCAGCACTAACTGGTACTCTGCCGTCACACCATTTCGGAAGATGGACACAGTATCCTTATTTTCGGATGAGCCAATAATCCGTAAGGTCGGTAGGTCTTGGCGCATCGGGTCATCAACAATAGTCACGTTGCTTAAACGCAATTGTTGACGTACTGCACGGGTTAGCGGGCCATAGGGATCGCTACTTTCCAGCAGTAATTTTTGCAGTTCAGGTGGCACCTGAGTGGTGCCTCGCAGATTAAAGCCACAGCCAGCGGTGACCAGCACCGCCAACCCCAGCAACAGCGTCAGAATACGATGTCGCACAACTCCTCCTTGTCTTAACCCACAACCAGGTTAAGCAGTTTGCCAGGAACATAGATGACTTTACGCAGGGTAACCCCATCCAGGTATTTAGCCACCAAGTGCTCTTGACCAGCACGTTCGCGAACATGCTCTTCAGTGGCATCGGCAGGCACAGTAATTCTGCCACGCACTTTACCATTAACCTGTACGACAACTAATTTAGAGTCTTCGATCATCGCTTGTTCATCGGCGATTGGCCATGGTGCGGTATCGATATCACCTTCGCCACCCAGCGCTTGCCACAAAGTGAAGCAGACGTGAGGAGTGAATGGATAAAGCATACGTACCACTGCCAGTAACGCTTCTTGCAGCAGAGCGCGGTCTTGCTCAGTTTCCTGAGGTGCGCGGCCCAACTTGTTCATCAACTCCATTACCGCTGCAATGGCAGTGTTGAAGGTTTGACGGCGACCCACATCATCAGTGACTTTGGCAATCGTTTTGTGCAGATCACGACGCAGGGATTTCTGATCATCTGTCAGGTTAGCAATATCCAGCGGGGCCGTTGCACCTTTTGCAGTGTGATCAAAGGCCAGACGCCAGACACGTTTCAGGAAGCGGTTAGCTCCTTCAACGCCAGACTCTTGCCACTCCAACGTCATTTCTGCTGGGGAAGCAAACATCATAAATAGACGTACGGTATCGGCACCGTATTTTTCTACCATCACCTGTGGGTCGATACCGTTATTTTTCGATTTCGACATTTTGCTCATGCCGGCATACACCAGTTCATGGCCCTCAGCATCGGTCGCTTTAATAATGCGGCCTTTATCATCACGCTCGACGATAGCATCAACCGGTGAAACCCAAATACGTTCACCGCCAGTGCCGGTGTAGTAGAAGGCATCAGCCAATACCATGCCCTGACACAGCAGACGTTTGGCTGGCTCGTCGGAGTCTACCAGACCTGCATCACGCAGCAGTTTGTGGAAGAAGCGGAAGTACATCAGATGCATGATGGCATGTTCGATACCACCGACATACTGATCGACCGGCAGCCAGTAGTTAGCGGCGGCAGGGTCCAGCATACCTTCATCATATTGCGGGCAGGTGTAGCGCGCGTAATACCATGATGACTCCATAAAGGTATCGAAGGTATCGGTTTCACGCAGTCCCGGCATTCCGTTCACGGTGGTTTTAGCCCACTCAGGGTCAGCCTTGATTGGGCTGGAAATACCGTCCATCACCACATCTTCCGGGAGAATAACCGGCAGTTGATCTTCTGGTGTTGGCACTACAGTACCGTCTTCCAGTGTCACCATTGGGATAGGAGCACCCCAATAACGTTGACGGGAGACGCCCCAGTCACGCAGGCGGTAATTCACTTTGCGCTGACCTACACCGAGCGCGACCAGTTTGTCGGCAACAGCATTAAAACCCTCTTCATAATTCAGACCATCGAACTCGCCAGAATTGAACAGGGTGCCTTTCTCGGTCAAGGCTTCTTTCGTGACATCAGGTTCGCTGCCATCTGCGGCCAAAATAACCGGTTTGATTGGCAGGTTATATTTGGTGGCGAACTCCCAGTCACGGGCATCGTGACCTGGAACGGCCATGACTGCACCGGTACCGTAATCCATCAAGACAAAGTTAGCGGTCCAGATAGCCAATTTCTCGCCAGTCAGCGGATGGATGGCATACAGACCGGTCGCCATGCCTTTTTTCTCCATGGTGGCCATTTCAGCTTCGGCAACCTTGGTATTGCGGCATTCAGCAATAAAATCGGCCAGTGCAGGGTTGGTTTCAGCCGCTTGCAGTGACAGAGGATGACCGGCAGCAACCGCCACGTAGGTCACGCCCATAAAGGTATCTGGACGGGTGGTATAAACGGAGAGTTTTTCTTCGCTATCCAGCACATCGAAAACGATATCAACGCCTTCGGAACGGCCAATCCAGTTGCGCTGCATGGTTTTAACTTGCTCAGGCCAGCTTTCCAGCGTGTCCAGATCATTAAGCAACTGATCAGCGTAATCGGTGATTTTGATAAACCACTGTGGGATCTCTTTACGTTCAACTTTGGTATCACAACGCCAACAGCAGCCGTCGATCACTTGCTCGTTAGCCAGCACGGTCAAGTCATGTGGACACCAGTTAACCGCAGAGGTCTTTTTGTAGACCATGCCCTTTTCGTACAACTTGGTGAAGAACCACTGTTCCCAACGGTAGTAGTCAGGTTTACAAGTGGCAATTTCACGATCCCAGTCATAGCCGAAGCCCAGTAGTTTTAACTGGTTCTTCATGTACTCGATATTGTCGTAAGTCCAGGGGGCTGGCGCGGTGTTGTTTTTTACCGCAGCGCCTTCAGCAGGCAGGCCAAATGCATCCCAGCCAATCGGTTGTAACACGTTCTTGCCCAGCATACGTTGGTAGCGGGAGATAACATCACCAATGGTGTAGTTACGAACGTGCCCCATATGTAGGCGACCTGAAGGGTACGGCAGCATAGATAGGCAGTAATATTTTTCTTTGCTGGCGTCTTCAGTGACTTTAAACGTTTGCTTCTCTTGCCAGTGAAGCTGTACTTGCGTTTCGATATCTTCTGGGCGGTATTGCTCTTGCATGGCGGCCAGTGGTCCTATAGTGAAAAACAGCTACGCCTGTAGCATCATCTGTTTCATATCATAAAGAGAGATCCGCATAGCATAGCCGATAAGCGGCAGCGGCAACAACACTCAGCACCCTACAGTCGGTTTTTTCTGCGTAGTGGATGGCAGAAATCACCAAAGTGGGGGGAAACGACCTGATGATGCAGTGACTTCAGTCATTTACGACTAAAATTATTAAGGTTAACTTTATTATCTAAGTAAGTGGCTAAAAACTAAGGAGCCGGATAATCGTTAGTAGGTGAGAATTAGCCTGCTGACTGTTTTGCTTCATCACAACTTGGCTTTATCACACCCGTGGATCGAGGAGAGATTATGAACAAGGTAGCTCAATATTATCGTGAGTTAGTGACATCACTGACAGAACGCTTGAAAAATGGTGAACGTGATATCGATAAGCTGGTGGACAGCGCTGAACAGCGGCTGAATGCCGTAGAAGAGTTAACCCGCAGTGAAGTTGAGCAAATCATACAGGCGGTGCGCCGTGATCTGGAGGAGTTTGCTCGCAGCTATGAGGAGAGCAAGGACGAATTCACTGACAGCGTATTTATGCGGGTGATTAAAGAGAGTTTGTGGCAGGAGTTGGCTGATATCACCGACAAAACCCAGTTAGAGTGGCGCGAGGTGTTTAAAGACGTCAGTCATCATGGGGTTTATCACAGTGGTGAGGTGGTCGGGCTGGGGAATTTGGTGTGTGAAAAGTGCCATCAGCATCTGGCCTTCTACACCCCGGAAGTGCTGCCACTCTGTCCAAAATGTGGTCATGACCAATTCAATCGTCGGCCCTTCCAGCCATAAAGGGGCTAGGCGATAATCATTTATTTTTATAGGGCTAGTTATAATACAGCTAGCCCTTTTTTTACTTAATTATTAATTTAGCCAAAAATAATAAAAATAATTAAACTTCAGGAAGTGTTACCCAGCTTTGATGAGCAATTGCTTTGTATTGAGCTGTCCTATAAAAATTAATTTTATCCGGCGAATTATATGCGGCCATTGTATCAACCAGCATATCTATATCTTCACCTGTGATTATTTCGTCATAGATCACTATTTCCTTAATCGTGTTTGAGTTTTCCTTATAATAATCAGTGACGATGAACTTACTGTTTGTGATGTCATGGTCTATTACGAGATCCTTTCCTTCTTGTTTAAACCACAAATGGCGCTTGTGAAAATCACTAAAATCTATAATGTCCCAATCAGTTAGGCTATTCCCCGTGGAGTCGATGGTTTTTATTTGTCCGCGATGAATACTAAACATGTAGGTATCACTTCCAGCGCCACCCACGAGAGTTTGATTGCCTGCATTAACGACTATAAAATCATTGCCATCATAGGTTCTGACTATTTTATCGTTACTGAAGAGAGACATATAGTCATCGCCATTTGTACCCTTGGCTGTTGTGCCGATTTCAAAATTACGAAGCCAGTTAATGCGGGGCGCACTCCCACTCATGTTTTCTTTGACTAACTCAAGAGTTTTCCGTTCATTAACAGTGAATGTGATTTCATCAAACTGATAATTTGATTGATGCAGTTTTTGCCATAAGGCCACTATATTTTCTCTGTTTCCTGTGGTTTTTTGATAATATTCTTCTATATCTACGGATGTGATGTTTTTTATTGCCTCTGAAATGACGGGTAATTCAGATATTACTGTATTGGTGCTGGCATCAAGTGAAGGTGATGTCTCAATCGTAGTCGGCTCTTTCGCCACGGTAGCATCTTCATTATTATACCCCTCCCCATGACTCACTATTGGAGCCTCGATTGGCTGCGATATTTCATCAAGGTTTGTATCCGGGCCATAAGAGAGCCGCAAGGCGGCAATATCATTAACTGAAAAGTATTCTGAGTCCTTATTGTTGAAGTTTCTGCTTTGGTTACTCATCACTGTTGAGCGTCCATAGCCATCATTTTCCAAGTGAATAAGCCCCAGTGCATGTCCAATTTCGTGGGCTACCAGCCCTTTACTGTATTCACGATTACGCTGAATTGTTACCACACTGTGTTCGCGATTATTTTCACTGAGCTGAAGGGTAAGCCCTATATTTGATATTCTATTTCTATATGGTTGGTTATTGTCATAAGTAAGAAAATGTAAGTTACTTTGGGTTGGATCTTCTATCTCACGAAACGCTAGCCCAATATTTTTTGCAAGACTGGTCAATATTTCCTTTACAATTCTTTTTAATGATTCACTAGCCTCAGTTAATGATATATCTGAATAATTTTTTCTATCGACATCAGTGATATCAGTTGAAAGGTCATGATCGAATTTTCCAAAATAATCAAGGATATTTGTTGGTGAGGTTTTATCAAAAGAGTAATAAAGCACTCTTTCTTCGGTCGGGTTTTTTGACCACTTATATTGATATTTATTTATTTGCTTTATGATATTTTCATTTGTATCACTCATGTAATAACCTTATTGATTTAAGTGTAATATATATCCAACATGATTAGTTATGTATCCCATTCGTTTTTATCATGAGATGCATGACAAGTGATTTATATCACGGGATAATTATTTTATTTCTTATAAATAATTACCTGTAGTTATAGGGTAAGTTATTTTTTTTGAAGTGTGAATATGAAATTAATACTATTAATCAGATGGGCAACCTATCCATAAATGGATAGGTTGTTATGCTATTATTTAATTAATGCAGAATTTTTGCTAGGAAGTCTTTGGCACGATCAGATTTAGGATTGTTAAAGAAATCATCTTTGTTGCTGTCTTCGACGATTTTCCCCTCATCCATAAAGATAACCCGGTTAGCCACTTTACGGGCAAAGCCCATTTCGTGGGTCACCACCATCATGGTCATCCCTTCCAGCGCCAGCTTGACCATGACATCCAGCACTTCATTGATCATTTCCGGATCAAGGGCTGAAGTGGGTTCGTCAAACAGCATTGCGATGGGGTCCATACAGAGTGCGCGAGCGATAGCCACACGTTGCTGTTGACCGCCAGATAACTGAGAGGGGAATTTATCAGCGTGAGTCGTCAGGCCGACGCGCTCCAACAATTTCAAGCCCTTTTCACGCGCTGCTGCTTTATCGCGCCCCAACACTTTGATTTGCGCCAGTGTCAGGTTCTCAATGATCGACAGGTGTGGGAAGAGTTCGAAATGCTGGAACACCATGCCCACTTTGGAACGCAACTGTGCCAGATTGGTCCCTTTATCATTCACGCCAATGCCATTAACAGTAATGCTGCCTTTTTGAATAGGTTCCAGCCCGTTAACGGTTTTGATTAAGGTTGATTTACCTGAGCCCGAAGGGCCGCAAACGACCACGACCTCACCTTTTTTAACTTCGGTGGTGCAGTCAGACAGCACCTGAAAGTGGCCGTACCACTTAGAAACATTTTTCAGGGAAATCATCAAACAGTCCTTTTCTTCAAATAGTTAACCAGCATCGACGCGGCAATACTGATAACGAAATAAACTAAACCGGCAAACAGCACCATTTCGACCCGAGTACCGTCCCGCTCGCCAATGTTGGTGGCGGTGCGGAAGAAATCGGCCAGGCTAAGGACATACACCAGTGATGTATCCTGAAATAACACTATCCCCTGAGTTAACAGCAGCGGCACCATGGCGCGAAAAGCTTGTGGCAGGATAACCAATCTCATCGACTGGCCTTGTGTCATGCCCAACGCCAGAGCGGCAGAAGATTGCCCACGGGAGATGCTTTGGATCCCGGCGCGGATAATTTCTGAGTAATAGGCCGCTTCAAACAGCGAAAAGGCTACCATGGCGGAGATTAACCGAATATCAGTTTTTGGTGATAAGCCCAGCACATTTTGTAATAAGCTCGGGACCACCAGATAGAACCACAGCAGTACCATAACCAACGGAATAGAGCGGAACACGTTGACATAGACGGTCGCAAACCAACTGATGGCTTTAATCGGTGACAGGCGCATCACTGCCAGAATTGTTCCCCAGATAATCCCAAACACGATAGCGGTAATGGTTATCTTGGCGGTAACAACCAAGCCTTGCAGCAGGTAAGGAATGCTGGGGCCGATAGAACTCCAATCAAATTCGTACATTATTTACTCCCCAGATTGCCGGGTAACTGCACTTTCTTCTCAACTAATCGCATTACCAACATGATCACGGCGTTGATCAGCACATAACCAAGAGTGATGGCGGTAAAGGATTCATAAGCGTGAGCTGAATAATCCAGCAATTTACCCGCTTGTGCCGCCATATCCACTAGGCCGATTGTTGAGGCAATCGCTGAGTTTTTAACCAGGTTAACCATTTCTGAGGTCATCGGGGGAATAATCACCCGGTAAGCATTAGGCAGTAAAACATAGCGATAAGTCTGTGGCAGGGTTAACCCCATTGCCAGACCGGCCGCTTTCTGGCCACGAGGCAGTGATTGAATCCCTGCGCGTACCTGTTCGCAAACCCGGGCCGCAGTAAATAAGCCAAGGCAGATCACGGAGGAGAGGAAGAACTGTATATTTGGATCCAACTCACTTTTAAACCACATGCCAATATCAACCGGCAACAGTTCAGGGACCACCAGATACCAGGTAAAGAATTGTACAATCAGGGGGACGTTACGAAATAGTTCAACGTAACAGGTGCCTATTCCTGACAGAATTCGATTGGGCACGGTTCTTAAAATGCCAAACAGTGAGCCAATGAAGAAAGCGATCACCCAAGCGCACAGTGACAACGCGACGGTGACTTGAAAGCCGGACCAAATCCAGCCGAGATAGGTGGTATTGCCGAAAGGGGCAGCTTGCAAGAAAATGCCCCAGTTCCAGTCTATTGACATAACGAACTCCCTTAAAAGGATGGATAAGCCATCCTGATGACTGATGATTCACTGCGTTGCGGCCTTCCGAGGGTGAACAAAAAAATGCGGAGTGGGGAACGGCCACCCCGCATCAAATTAGCCCAATCGGTCCATCATCAATCAGTAGGGCAGGTAGCACCCGCCCTGATTATTATTGTTAGTTCAATGCTTTATCGTTAGGTGCTTTGAACAGCGCCTTCATTTCATCAGACAGTGAGAAATTCAGGTTAAGATTTTTAGGTGGAATTGGGTTTTTGAACCAGCGGTCAAATGACTTCTCAGCCACGCCAGAAGTTTGTGCGGTGGCGATGGTTTCATCCAATAGTGCTTTAAATGCTGGGTCGTTTTTACGCAGCATACAGCCGTAAGCTTCCTGAGATTGTGCCGTACCGACGATATCCCATTGGTCTGGTTTTTTGGCTTTTGCACGTTCGCCCGCTAACAGCGCATCATCCATCATAAAGGCAACTGCGCGGCCACTTTCCAATGTGCGGAAAGAGTCACCGTGGTCTTTAGCGCTGATGATGCGCATATTCAATTTGTCTTTTTCATTCAGCTTATTCAGCAGAACTTCAGATGTGGTACCCGATGTAACGACAACAGTTTTACCTGCCAAGTCTTTGAAATCTTTTACTTCAGAACCTTTTTTGGTCAGCAAACGGGTGCCGACGACAAAAATGGTGTTAGAGAACGAAGCCTGTTGCTGACGTTCCAGATTATTGGTGGTAGAACCACACTCAAAATCAAAGGTGCCATTTTGCAGTAATGGAATACGGTTCTGTGAAGTGATCGGAATCAGTTTTACCTGTAAATCAGGTGCGTTAAGTTTTTTCTTAACCGCATCAACGATCAGATCAGAATAATCTTGTGCATAACCAACCACTTTCTGCTGATTATCATAATAAGAGAATGGAACAGAAGACTCACGGTGGCCTACCACGATAACGCCGCTGTCTTTAATCTTCTTCAGAGTATCAACTGAGGCTTCCGCTTTCGCTGCGGGTTGTGCTGCCGCTTCTTCTGCTTGGGCTACGCTACTTGCCATCCCAGCTAACAGTAGCGCTAACGCCAATTTACGCATATGCATGGTCCAACTCCTTTGCTGTTGTTTTATTACTTAATGTTGTGTTTAAAAACAATGTCATACAAAAAATGTCGTACAAAAAAACAGTGCTCAGCTCAATGTTGTTAGACGAAAAATCGGTTTGTTTCGTTTTGGCGGTCCAACCACCGATGTTTTGTTGGCTAACACTCGGTTTTCGCTGTTACTTGTATCAGATTATCTTTAAAAAATAGCAAATTGTTATGTGAATGATGAATAAATGTTTGTTTTTTGAGACGTAAATCGCACCAAATAGAGGCAATAAAACACCCGTGCACTTTGATGGTGCGTGATACGCCCTATAAATGTGCGGGCGAAAAACCGCGATCCTTTATTCGAAACTACCCTTTGCGTGCCTACTGCGGCAATACCCTACAATAGCTAAATGATTGACGGGTACTTACAGATAGTTAACACATTATGATTAAAAACAATGCAAGGTCTGTGCCAGTCGCGGGGTAACAAGGAGGGTAAAGCCCTGCTAATTGAGGGCCATAGGCGATAACTCGGGGAAGAGGTAATGAGACAGTGTTCAGATGGCGACGTCTGACTGCGGGTCAGCTTAACTGATGATTATTGAGTGCCAGATGGGCCTTAAAGACGTCTAATGCCGTTGGAACGTCTTCTTTCCCCACATGTTTCTCAGGATTCCACAGGTCGGCAAAGGTAATCGCGCGGCCACAATGGATAAATACTTCATCCACTTCAATCACGAATACACTGCGGGCAGGGTGGCCGTTTTGGCTGAAACGCTCACAAAGCGCCGGATCAACCGAAATCTTTGCGCGGCCATTCACCCGAAAACCTTCAGTCCAGCCAGGGATCAGGAACAAGATACCGATAAACGGGTTATGCAGCAGATTGCGGATGCCATCAAGGCGATTATTTCCCGGACGGTCTGGCAACAGCAAGGTTTTGCTATCCTGCACATGGATAAAACCCGGTTCTCCGCCTTTTGGCGAGCAGTCTATCCCGTTGGCGCCCAGTGTACCCAGCACCGCAAAAGGTGCTGCGGCGATCAGCTTTTTGGCGTAATCATCAATGTGATCAATCTGTTTCTTCAACACATTTTGGTTCGGGGGGGCGTAATGCTCATTTAATTGCGCTTCGGTGGTGAGGATAAATTCAGGATTCAGTGACATAAGGCTCTCAATTTTCACGTGCTTACCCTTTGTTCTTGGGGCTACTAAGGGTAAGCAAATCGTGATTCTTTTGCTTACACCCCAGCAACGCCAATTTTTTAGGGTATATCGATTATTTTTTATCAGTTCGGCAACGGGTAGCGCGATACAGCGTTAATGCACCAAGAACCAGTGTGATGATCCACATCGGCCATGAGCCAAAACGGGCGTAAGGTGTGACACCGGTCGTTGGTGTGACTTTAACTTCAAGTACCTGCTGAGTGAATTGCGGGATCTGCGCCAGCACTTCACCCATCGGGCCAACTGCCGCAGTAATGCCATTATTGGTGCTGCGCAGCAAAGGACGACCCAATTCCAGTGCACGCATACGTGCCATCTGGAAATGCTGCCAAGGCCCGATAGAGTGGCCGAACCATGCATCGTTTGAGATAGTCAGCAGGAAGTTGGTATCAGGGTTAAAGTTATCCCTTACCTGTTGACCCAAAACGATTTCATAGCAGATGGCGGCTGTCAGATTAAATCCAGCCACATTAAGCTGTGGTTGTACGTAACCCCCACGACTAAATGATGACATCGGTAAATCAAAGAATGGAGCCAGCGGGCGCAGCAGGGACTCGAGCGGCACAAACTCCCCAAAGGGAACCAAGTGATGCTTACTGTAACGGTTCTGAGTCGGATATTGGTAGGGCTCTTTTCCACCCAACACAATGATGCTGTTAAAGAAGTGATACCCCTGCCCTTCAGGGCGACGCTGAGCATCAACAATCCCGGTAATCAGGCTACTGTGATTTGCTCGCATCAGGCTATCGACCATGGTCAGGAAAGGAGCTTGATCGGTTTCAATATCAGGAATGGCAGATTCCGGCCAGATGATAATGGGGGCTTTCCCCATGAACGGGCGGGTTTCATCCATATAAATTTGCAGCGTGGTCAGCAGGACTTTTGGGTCCCACTTCATTGACTGCGCAATGTTACCTTGTACCATCGCAATATTGACTGCGCGTTCAGGCTCTGGTGTGAACCAATGCAACTGGCGCAGTGGCCATGGCAGTAATAACAGCGCCAGCGCGACAACAGCAGCAATAATACGGCGTTGATAACAGGCATAGACCAGTAACCCACTGATTGTCATCAATATAAAGGTTACGCCATCAACACCGAGAATCGGCGCGATACCCCGCAGTGGGCCATTAATCTGGCTGTAACCAAATTGCAGCCACGGAAAGCCGGTCAATACCCAGCCGCGTAGGAATTCAGTCAGCTGCCACACGACTGGTGCGGCAATTGCCAGCCGCCACCAGGTCGATTTTGGGCAAATTCGCGCTAATACACCGGCAAACAGCATGGTGTAAAGTGACAGATAGGCCGCCAGTAACACCACCAGGAAGATATTGATTGCCGTCGGCATGCCACCAAATTCGGAAATACTGACATACACCCAGTTAATACCGGTGCCGAACTGCCCCATCCCCCAACAAAAGCCAATAAACGCGGCTTGTTTGGTGCTGCGATTTAGTGTCAGGCTGAGTAAGCCAAATAGCGAAACGATAGCCGCAGGCCAGTGATCGAATGGCGAATAGGCCAGCGTACCGCAGGCGCCAAAAAATAGCGCCAGTAGGGCGCGAACCCACTGGCGTTGAAGGTATGAAGCGATAGGCATCGAGGATTTATTCTTCCAGTTTGGGTTGCGGAGCATCATCCGGGATTTTTACGTGAACTTGAATGATACGTCGGCTATCCGCCATGGCAACTTTAAATAAGTAACCTTCAATTTCAATGGTTTCACCTCGGGAAGGTAAGTGGCCAAAAGCTTGCATGACCAAGCCACCGATGGTGTCCACTTCATCGTCGCTGAAATGGGTGTTGAACACTTCATTGAAATCTTCAATTTGGGTCAGTGCACGAATCGTATAGGTGTGCCGACTGAGTTGACGGACATCTCTGTCTTCTTCATCATCATACTCATCTTCTATCTCGCCAACGATCAGCTCAAGAATATCTTCAATGGTCACCAGCCCTGAAACGCCACCAAACTCATCAATGACTATGGCCATATGATAGCGTTGAGAACGGAACTCCTTCAGCATCCGATCGACACGCTTACTCTCTGGCACCACAATCGCCGGCCGTAAGACTTTATCAATGCTGAATGGCTCGGAATCTGTGCGCATAAACGGCAGCAGGTCCTTGGCCATCAGGATACCTTCAATGTGATCTTTGTCTTCGCTGATCACCGGAAAGCGGGAGTGAGCAGATTCAATAATCACATCCAGACACTCATCCAGCGTTTGATTACGCTTTAGTGTGACCATCTGAGAACGGGGGATCATGATGTCCCGCACGCGCTGCTCGGCGATATCCATCACGCCTTCCAGCATGTCTCGGGTATCGGGATCGATCAGATCGTTTTGTTCAGAATCACGGATAAGCTCTACCAGATCGCCGCGGTTTTTAGGTTCACCGTGGAATAACTGGTTAAGGATAAGAGTAAAGAACCCTTTCTTGGGACTGGGGCTATCATTGTTTTGTGAGTGGTCGTCGCTCATGGCGTTTTAGTTAAGTTTACCCATATTAGTGATCATTATTTCAGCAGCGGTAAATTCACGCTGCTGACGGTTTATTCGGGGTCTTTCTCTGAAATATAGGGATCTGGGTAACCCAGACTCTGCATAATTTCAGTCTCAATCGACTCCATTTCTTCTGCTTCATCATCAACGATGTGGTCATACCCTAGCAGATGGAGACTGCCGTGAACAACCATATGCGCCCAATGAGCAAATAGTGCTTTCTCTTGCTCGGTAGCTTCCTGCTCAACTACCTGCCGACAAATGATTAAATCACCCAATAATGGCAGTTCAATTTCAGGTGGGGCCTCAAAAGGAAAAGACAACACATTGGTCGATTTATCTTTGCCACGATAGGTCAGATTCAACTCATGACTTTCTGCTTCATCCACCAAGCGGATGGTGACTTCGGCGACTTCCTGAAACTGAGGTAATACCGCTTCCAGCCACCGCTGAAAATCGGCTTCTGTGGGTAAACCCTGGCTATCGGCGCAGGCAATTTGTAAATCGAGTATAACTTGGCTCACGGAGCCTCCTGCTCAGACGGGGTATGATTTTCCCGCTTACGTTGTTCGGCAATGGCATCTTTGCGTTTTTGTTCCGCAGCTTCCCAAGCTTCATAGGCGATAACCACCTGTGCGACCACGGGATGGCGCACCACATCTTCACTATGGAAGAAGTTAAAGCTCAGCTCTTCTACCCCAGACAGCACCTCAATGGCGTGGCTTAAGCCAGATTTCTGGTGGCGTGGCAGGTCAGTTTGCGTGATATCACCGGTAATCACCGCCTTGGAGTTGAAGCCCATACGGGTCAGGAACATTTTCATCTGTTCGATGGTGGTGTTCTGGCTCTCATCCAAAATGATAAATGCATCATTCAGGGTACGACCCCGCATATAGGCCAGCGGCGCGACTTCAATCACGTTGCGCTCAATCAGTTTTTCAACCCGCTCGAAGCCCAGCATTTCAAACAGGGCGTCATACAGTGGGCGCAGATAAGGGTCAACTTTCTGGCTCAGGTCACCGGGCAAGAAGCCAAGCTTTTCGCCTGCTTCAACCGCAGGACGGGTTAGCAAGATACGTCGTACATTCTGGCGCTCTAGCGCATCCACTGCGGCAGCAACCGCCAGGTAGGTTTTACCCGTACCGGCTGGGCCAATGCCAAAGGTGATATCGTGATCGAGAATATTGGCGATGTACTGCGCCTGATTGGGTGTGCGCGGTTTGACCATCCCACGTTTGGTTCGGATGTTCACGGCCTTACCGTAATCCGGCACACTTTCGGCGGTTTGCTCCAGAACGCGGCTCTCTTTCACCGCGAGGTGGATATCTTCTGGCGAGATATCTGGGATCACTCCGCGAATTGGGGCGGTATCGACATACAGATGGCGCAGGATATCTGCCGCTGCAACTACGCAGATATTCTTACCGACTAACTTAAAGCGGTTATCTCGGCGATTAATTTCGATCCCTAATCGGCGCTCCAACTGCTTAATGTTGTCATCAAAAGGACCGCACAAACTCAGCAGACGCTGATTATCGGCGGGTTCCAGCAAGATTTCTTGTGTCACTACGTGCAAACTGTTTCTCTGAGTCACTGCGTTCCTCTGGGTGTATCATTTATCGATATGACGTCAATCATACATGCCATTTAATAATTATTCATGGTACACGACGCAGACGCAAGTTTACGGCTTTCTGTATCTATTCAAATAGCGACTGCTGAGCGGTGCAACTTAAAAAGTCAGAATCTGCGCAGCGTCACGCTAAAATAAAATAGGCACTGACCTTGCAGCGCCTACTTTTGCGAGTTAGCTCGAACAATTCGGTATCAGAGAATTCGGTATCAGGGTTGATACTGACCTACACCGATTTCATTCTCTTTACGTGTGCGGGCAATAACTGATTGCGGGGATTCAAGAACTCGCAGATCCATCTGGTCTTCGGTACGCAGCAAGATACCTCGCAGTGAGCTGGCATAAACGTCAATAATTTCCACATCAACGAATTTACCGATCATGCTCGGTGTCCCCTCAAAATTCACCACCCGATTATTTTCAGTGCGACCGGCTAGCTCCATGGCATTTTTACGGGAGGGGCCTTCTACCAGAATACGCTGCACGCTGCCAATCATTTCGCGGCTGATGTCCATCGCCTGTTGAGTGATGCGCTGTTGCAGAATATGTAGCCGCTGCTTTTTCTCTTCTTCCGACACATCATCTGGGAGGTCCGCCGCCGGTGTCCCGGGGCGCGACGAGTAAATAAAGCTGTAGCTGGTATCAAAGCGGATATCCGCCACCAGTTTCATGGTTTGCTCAAAATCTTGCTGAGTTTCGCCGGGGAAACCGATAATAAAATCAGAACTGATTTGGATGTCGGGTCGCGCCTGACGCAGTTTGCGGATGATGGCTTTGTATTCCAGCGCAGTGTGGGCGCGCTTCATCATGGTTAAAATACGGTCAGAACCACTCTGCACTGGCAGATGCAGGAAGCTCACCAGCTCTGGAGTATCACGATAAACATCAATAATATCGTCAGTAAATTCAATTGGGTGGCTGGTGGTAAAGCGCAGGCGATCAATTCCGTCTATGGCCGCAACCAGCCGTAATAGCTCGGCAAAACTACAGATATCACCATCATAGGTGGCGCCGCGATAGGCATTTACATTCTGGCCGAGCAGATTCACTTCCCGTACACCTTGAGCTGCTAACTGCGCAATCTCAAACAAAATATCGTCACTTGGACGGCTGACCTCTTCGCCACGAGTGTATGGCACTACGCAGAAAGTACAGTATTTATTGCAGCCTTCCATGATAGAGACAAATGCGGTAGGGCCTTCCGCGCGAGGTTCTGGCAGGCGGTCAAACTTTTCTATTTCAGGGAAGCTGATATCCACCACCGAGCTGTGCGTGCCTTGGACGTGGTTAATCATTTCTGGCAAGCGATGCAGGGTTTGTGGCCCGAAGATAATATCGACGCAGGGGGCGCGCTGGCGCAGATGTTCCCCTTCCTGCGAGGCCACACAACCGCCGACACCAATGATCAGCTCAGGATTTTTCTCTTTCAGTAATTTCCAGTGGCCTAGCAGACTGAACACCTTCTCTTGGGCTTTTTCGCGTATTGAGCAGGTATTTAGCAGCAGTAAGTCAGCGTCTTCAGGGATCTCTGTTAACTGGTAACCATGGGTGCTGGCCAGCAAATCAGCCATTTTAGATGAATCATATTCATTCATCTGGCAGCCCCAGGTTTTGATATGCAGTTTTTTAGTCATTGAATTATTCATCATAAAGATCATATTGCGCGGCGTTTGTGCCGTGTTCTGCAAGCGAGAGTGCTGCCCCGCAATCGAATGAGTGGTTAGCGCAAAGGCTCAGTCGTTGAGGGGTATTGTAGTCATTTGCTAGTGCGATGACCACCGCATAACAGCTGACTTATTCTGATGCAGAGGGAAAAATCCGGTACACTTATGACCAACAAAATACTTGTCTATGCAAGTATTATTTTAACTTTTAAAGCACAACTAAAATGAATAAATCGCAACCAAATTATGATGTTGTGGTCGTCGGTGGTGGCATGGTAGGCGCTGCGGCGGCATTAGGACTGGCACAAGCTGGCTGGTCAGTGGCGTTACTGGAGCATGAGGCTCCGGCTTCGTTTGATGCCAGCAGTGTGCCGGATTTACGGGTTTCCGCCATTGGATGTACCTCGGTGGCGCTGCTTAAGCAGCTCGGGGCATGGTCACGGGTCCAGCAAATGCGCTATGCGCCTTATCGCCGACTGGAGACTTGGGAACAGCCTGGCTCGCAAGTTATCTTTGATGCGGCATCACTGTCGTTGCCGGAACTGGGTTTTATGGTTGAAAACCGAGTTTTGCAGTTAGCACTGTGGCAACAGATAGTAGAGTGCCAAAATTTGACGTTGCTGTGCCCATCACGGCTGCAAACTATGATCAGAGTAGATAACTACTGGAAAATCACGTTAGATGCGCAGCAAGAGATACAGGGCCATTTAGTCATAGGCGCTGATGGCGCAAATTCTCTGGTAAGACATTTAGCGGGTATTGGTACCAGTGGTTGGCAGTATCGTCAGTCTTGCATGCTCATCACGGTAGAAACCGATACCGCTCAGCAAGACACCACCTGGCAACAGTTCTTTCCCTCCGGGCCCCGTGCTTTCCTGCCGCTGTTTGATCGCTGGGCATCGTTGGTCTGGTACGACAGCCCGCAGCGTATCCGCCAGCTTCAGGCGATGCCGATGGCGCAATTGAATCAGGAAATAGCGGCAGCCTTCCCGTCCCGTTTGGGGGCGGTTAAGGCGATTGCCGCGGGCTCTTTCCCGCTGGTCCGCCGTCATGCGCAGCATTATGTGCAGCCAGGGCTAGTATTACTGGGGGATGCTGCCCATACCATTAATCCGCTTGCCGGGCAGGGGGTTAATCTGGGGTATCGAGATGTTGACGCGCTGCTTAATGTGTTGAATCAGGCCCGTGAACTGGCAGAACCTTGGCAGAGTGAACAGGTATTACTGCGTTACCAGCGCCGCCGACGTACTGATAATCTGATTATGCAAAGCGGCATGGATCTGTTTTACACCGCCTTCAGTAATGACCTACCACCAGTAAAATTTGTGCGTAATTTAGCACTGATGGCTGCGCAGAGGGCCGGTAAGCTTAAAGAGCAGGCATTGAGGTATGCGTTGGGGTTGTAGGGGTGTTTTATGTGCAGTTATTACCTGTAAGCAAATTTGGCTCTGCTTACAGGTAATAACTCTTCTTGGACCTATAACTCAAGAATGCAAAAAGCCCGCCGAAGCGAGCTTTTCTAAATTTGGCTGGGGTACGAGGATTCGAACCTCGGAATGCTGGAATCAGAATCCAGTGCCTTACCGCTTGGCGATACCCCAAAAGATGGTGGCTACGACGGGAATCGAACCTGTGACCCCAGCATTATGAGTGCTGTGCTCTAACCAGCTGAGCTACGTAGCCATCCTGAAATCTTTATTCTTAAGGAATTGTATGGCTGGGATACCAGGATTCGAACCTGGGAATGCCAGGATCAAAACCTGGTGCCTTACCGCTTGGCGATATCCCAACTGAAATACAATTCTTTTTGTTACATCACAACTTTGCTGTCTTACAACTCACCATCAAAAAAAGATGGCTGGGATACCAGGATTCGAACCTGGGAATGCCAGGATCAAAACCTGGTGCCTTACCGCTTGGCGATATCCCATCTGCTGTGACAAACCGATGAACAAATAATGGTGCGGGAGGCGAGACTTGAACTCGCACACCTTGCGGCGCTAGAACCTAAATCTAGTGCGTCTACCAATTTCGCCACTCCCGCAAAAAGATGGTGGCTACGACGGGAATCGAACCTGTGACCCCAGCATTATGAGTGCTGTGCTCTAACCAGCTGAGCTACGTAGCCATCTTTTTTCGCATTACCTTCATCGGCGTTGCGGGGCGCATTATGCGTATATGGCCGAATTGCGTCAACTAGTTTTTTCCCGAAAAAGCGCTGAAAGGGTTCGTTTGTTTGGCTTGTGAACAGTCTGGCGATTAAATGAACGATAATGGTAATTAATTATTGAATTTGCCAGCAAAAGGAATCGTTGGCGATATCCTGAGTCCCTGACCGGGGAGGGTTATTCCACATAAAAAACAAGGCCGCCAAAGGCGACCTTGATAGCAGAATATTGAATACGAATAGATTGATTATCTGTAATCGAATTCAGTTATTTATATGCGTCCTGATGAACGCCTACCGCGCGACCTGATGGGTCATCCATATTTTTGAATGATTCATCCCATTCGATAGCTTTAGCTGATGAACAAGCAACAGATGGGCCGCCAGGGACACATTCAGCCGCACTTGGCAGCGGGAACAGCTCTTCAAAGATTTCGCGATACAAATAGCCCTCTTTTGACGATGGCGTGTTGTACGGGAAACGGAAGTGGGCAGTTTCCATTTGTTGGTCAGTGACTTGCTCGGCCGCTTTCTCTTTTAATGTATCAATCCAGCTATAACCCACACCATCGGAGAACTGCTCTTTCTGACGCCATGCAACGCTGTGTGGCAAGTAGGATTCGAAACATTCACGCAGGACATGTTTTTCCATTTTACCATTGCCGCACATCTTGTCCTGCGGGTTGATTCGCATCGCGACATCAAGGAAGTTCTTATCCAGGAAGGGTACGCGGGCTTCAACACCCCAGGCGGACATCGCTTTGTTGGCGCGGGCGCAGTCAAACATATGCAGGGCCAGCAATTTACGCACAGTTTCTTCATGCAATTCTTTGGCGTTTGGCGCTTTGTGGAAGTAGAGGTAACCACCGAATACTTCGTCAGAACCTTCGCCAGACAGCACCATTTTAATGCCCATCGCCTTGATTTTACGCGACATCAAATACATTGGTGTCGAGGCGCGGATCGTGGTGACATCATAGGTTTCAATGTGATAAATCACATCGCGGATCGCATCCAGACCTTCTTGCACGGTGAAATGAATTTCATGGTGCACAGTGCCTAAATGGTTAGCCACTTCTTTCGCAGCACGTAAGTCCGGTGAGCCAATTAAACCCACGGCGAAGGAGTGCAACTGTGGCCACCAAGCCTCACTGCGCTCATCGTCTTCAACTCGACGGGCAGCAAATTTTTTGGTGATGGCAGAGATGACGGAGGAGTCCAAACCACCAGACAGCAATACGCCGTAAGGGACGTCAGACATCAGGTGACTTTTTACCGCTTCTTCTAATGCATTAGCAAGTTGTACTTTATCGGTAACATTGTCTTTGACATTATCGAAATCAAACCAATCGCGATGATAATACTCACGAATTTCGCCATCTTGGCTCCACAGGTAGCTGCCCGCTGGGAATTCTTTGATGGTGCGGCAAACGGGGACCAGTGCTTTCATTTCAGAGGCGACATACATGTTGCCGTGTTCGTCGTGGCCCATATACAGCGGGATAATTCCCAGATGGTCACGGCCAATCAGGTAGGCATCTTTCTCGGTATCGTATAAGACGAAAGCGAACATGCCTTGCAGATCATCAAGGAATTCAGGCCCTTTCTCCTGATACAACGCCAAAATAACTTCACAGTCTGAGCCCGTTTGGAACGCGTAGCGGTCACCATATTGCTGACGCAATGCCTGATGGTTATAGATCTCACCGTTGACCGCCAGAATATGGGTGCGAGCCTCATTAAGCAGAGGTTGGGCACCAGTATTGACGTCAACAATGGATAAACGTTCATGGGCGAGAATGGCTTTATCATTTGCCCACACACCAGACCAATCCGGTCCGCGGTGGCGCATTAAACGTGACATTTCCAGCGCTTTTTTGCGCAGTTCAATGGGGTCGGTTTTAAGGTCGAGGACCCCGAAAATAGAACACATAATAATCTCCCTAACTTCTCTGCTTTGGCGGTGATGATGTTGAATTTGAGTCGTTCATCGCTGGAACTGTTTTTCGCACTCTTGCTTGTGATTGATGCAAGCTATGCCCCATGACGATGCAGTCATCCGAATAATATTAAGCTGTATGTCAGAAATAGATGCAAAAAACACGCCAATTTACCGTTCTGATGCCTTAGCGCTATAGCTGGCGCGGTGGTAAGCGCTAAGCTAACAACCCTGTGGCGTCAAGGACGAAGGGTATAAAGAGAAAATGCGCCAAAATAGGGAGGAATGGCAAGAAACTTTGGTGCATTGCACTAAAAAAGGGAGTGAGACGAGAAAAGGCGTGGCGGCCATCGCCGCCAGCAGGGATTAGATAATATCGATTTCGGCAACAGAGGGGTAAACGTAACTCGGGCGGAATGGCATGGCTTCGATATCTGGCAGCGTTGAAACACCTGACAGGACCAAAATCGTTTCAAGGCCCGCCTGGAAACCAGCCAGAATATCGGTGCGCAAGTTATCACCCACAATGACGGTGCTTTCTGAATGCGCCTGCATCTTGTTCAGCGCGGCACGGATGATCCACGGGCTAGGTTTGCCGACATAAAATGGCTTGCGACCTGAAATTTTCTCAATCGGGGCGCAGAGTGCACCACAGGCTGGCGCGAAGCCGTGGCCGTGGCTATCAGGGTTGGTGGCAATAAAACGTGCGCCATTGGCGACAAAATAGGCGGCTTTATGCATCATGTCCCAGTTATAAGAGCGAGTTTCACCGACAATCACAAAATCAGGATTGATGTCAGTGATAGTAAAGCCTGCTTTATACAATTCGTGAACTAATGCCCCTTCACCCACCACATAGGCTTTTTTACCATCCTGACGACGCAGGAAATCAGCAGTGGCCATGGCTGAGGTGTAAAATGCACTTTCCGGCACATCAAGCCCTGCCGTGATAAAACGGTTAGCCAGATCTTGCGCGGTTTGTGACGGGTAGTTGGTCAGGATAACCAGTGGCATTCCGGCATTTTGTACGCGAGCCAAGAAATCATTGGCACCCGGTATCGCTTTATTGTCATGCAACAACACACCATCGATATCACATATAACGCTTTTAATTGTCATTGTTTAAATTACTCTTTTAGCGCGGTAATGAGTCACTATAACATGGTCGATTAGGGGATAGACCATGTAACTTCCTTATCGGCAGGTTAGTTTTCTAACAAGCGTTGCAACAAAACACCATTCAACATGGCGCGTTTCGCCAAGGCAAAAGCACCAATTGCGGATTGATGGTCAAGCTGCGAGGTGACTATCGGCAGATTCTGGCGGAAGTTTTTCAGTACTTGCGTGTTAATACAGCTTTGGATGGCGGGCAGCAGGATTTTGTCGGCTTCGATGATTTCACCGGCAATCACGACTTTTTGTGGATTAAATAAGTTGATGGCGATAGAGATGGCTTTGCCCAGATAGCGGCCCACATGCTCAATCACTTCGCCTGCCAGTAAATCACCCCGATTAGCCGCTTTGCAGATAGCACCAATATGACAATCATCGAGTGTTAACTTACTTGGGTAGCCCTGCGCGAGCAGGTGGCGCACACGGTTTTCAATCGCCGCATTGGAGGCGACGGTTTCCAGACAACCAAAGTTGCCGCAATAACAGCGCTCACCTAAAGGGTCAATCTGGATATGGCCGATCTCCCCTACGTTGCCGTTACTGCCTAAAAATATCTGGCTGTTGACGATGATACCGGCCCCGGTGCCTCGGTGCAGGCGAACCAATATGGAGTCTTCGCAATCACGCGTCGCACCAAAATAGTGCTCGGCCAGCGCCAGACTACGAATATCGTGACCAACAAAGCTGGTGACATTGAACCGATTTTGCAGATTTTCGACTAACGGCCAGTTGCTGACACTGATATGTGGCATATAGCGCACGATACCTTTGCTTGGCTCAACTAGCCCCGGGAGGATGACGGCAATGGCGATCAGTTCACGCAATTTGCGCTGATAAGCTTCAATAAATTGGCTGATGATATTGAATAGTGCATGTTCCAGTGTTTCTTGCGTACGTTCGGGCAGTGAATAGTGCTCTTCACCCAGCGATTTGCCGCCCATGTCAAACAGGGTAATGGTGGCATCGTGGCGGCCAAGACGGACAGCGATGGTGTGGAACTGGCGGTTTTCTGTGACGATGGAAATTGCGCGGCGGCCACCGGTGGAGGCTTGCTGATCGACTTCTTTGATCAGCCCGCGCTCCAACAGTTGGCGGGTGATTTTCGTGACACTGGCGGGGGCTAGCTGGCTGAGATCGGCAATCTGAATACGCGAAATCGGGCCTTGCTGATCAATAAGCCGGTAAACTACGGCACCATTGAGTTGCTTCACAAGATCCACATTACCAATTTGTGACTGTCCGCCGGTGCTCATCAATAAAATTACTCGCTTATTTTAAAACCTCGTTACCATTAACGATGGTTTTAGTGATTTTATAATCGCGGGTAAAGGCAGTCAGGTTGGCTACTTTGCCGACTTCAATACTCCCTAACTGCTTATCCACGCCAATAGCGCGGGCCGCATACAGTGTCGCCATCCGCAATACTTCATCTAGCGCGATGCCAACATGTTCCACACTGTTTTTGACCGCTTCGATCATCGTCAGTGCTGAACCGCTTAGTGTGCCATTTTCATCCACACATAAACCATCGCGATAGTATATTGTTTTACCAGCAAAAATAAATTGATCAATTTCAGCACCCGCTGGTGCGGTGGCATCGGTGACCAGTACCAGCTTGTCACCTTTCAGGTGTTTTGCGGTACGGATATTAGCCCAATCAACATGTAAACCATCTGCTATAACGCCGGTATAGACCTCAGGCGTATCAAAAATAGCCCCGATCAAACCTGGCTCGCGCCCCGAAATGTACGGCATTGCATTATAAAGGTGCGTCGCAAAGCGAATGCCAGCAGCAAATCCTTTACGAGCTTGCTTATAAGTTGCATTTGAGTGACCAGCAGAAACCAAAATACCCGCTTCTGTCAGTTGTTGAATATATTTCGCATCAACCATTTCTGGTGCCAGAGTGAATTTGGTAATCACATCCGCATTGGCACACAGGTAATCCACCATTTCAGCGGTAGGCTTACGGATAAACGCCGGATTATGGGTGCCTTTCTTCAACGGGTTAAGATACGGCCCCTCCAGATGCAGCCCCAGCGCCTGATGCTGGTTTTTTTGTAGATATGAACGCATGACATCAACGGCATGTTTCATGAATTCATCACTGCTGGTAATCAGTGTTGGCAGGAAGCTGGTGCAACCTGATTTTTCATTAGCGCGCTGCATGATATCCAATGTCTCTTCTGAGATAGCCTCAAGAGAATCATTGAACTGCACACCACCGCAACCATTTAACTGAACATCAATAAAACCGGGGGCCAGAATGGCACCACCCAAATCGCGTATCTCAATACCAGCCGGAAGTTCATCGACAGGACAGATACGTTCGATCAATCCATCAGCCACGACAACAGCATGATTATCCAGTACTTCATGGCTGGTATAAATACGGCCGTGAGTTAAAGCGTACATCTTAGCCCCCTGATATCAATTAAAGATCTTTGATGTTTTCAGCTTCCAATTCGTGGAAGTATTTTACAGTTTTGACTTTCAATTCCATAGTGGAAGGTTCGTCACACACCATGATGGCCTTGGCATGCAGTTGCAGGCAACTGATGGTCCACATGTGGTTGATGCTACCTTCAACAGCGGCTTGTAAGGCTTGAGCTTTACCGTGGCCGGTCACCAGAATCATCACTTCTTCCGCATCCAGCAATGTACCCACACCCACTGTAAGTGCATATTTAGGCACGAGATTTGCATCACCACCAAAGAAGCGTGAGTTAGCGATACGGGTTTCTTGGGTCAGGGTTTTGATACGGGTACGGGAAGCCAAAGAGGAGGCTGGTTCATTAAATGCGATATGGCCGTCAACGCCAACGCCACCCATGAACAGGTTAATTTTACCGTAAGACTTAATTTTCGCTTCGTAGCGACGGCACTCTTCATCGATATCCGGCGCGTTACCATTCAACAGGTTAATGTTCTCGGCAGGGATATCTACATGATCGAAGAAGTTAGTGTGCATGAAGGTGTAGTAGCTTTCCGGATGCTCTTGCGGCAAGCCGACGTACTCATCCATGTTGAAAGTGACAACATTTTTGAAGCTAATTTCACCGGCTTTATGCATCGCAACCAAGTGTTTGTAAGCTTCCATCGGTGTTCCACCGGTTGGCAGGCCCAGAACAAATGGGCGCTCAGCGGTCGGTTTGAACGCATTAATGCGGTTAACGATATGACGTGCTGCCCATTTACCAACTTCTGTGGTGTTTTTCAGTGGGATAAGTCTCATCTTGCACCTCTTGGGATTGGGAATAATGGCTATACTCTACGCGGTTTGAATCATTCAGCTAAGCGTAACTCAGATTTTGACTCATGCGCTGGTACAATGCTGTGTTCATTTTTCGAATGATAAAATAAGTTTTGTATCATGGCTAGTGAATTGGTGCTTTTTCGATAGTTTTTGGTGATATTTATCACAAAATAGGGGGTTTTAATTTGCGTTACGAAATAATTTTTTTACACTCCATAATGAGTTATTCGTGCCGTGAGTAAATAAAAGTGTGCAATGCGTTTTTCTAAAAGGTAGTGAGTAAAAATAAATAAACTACTTAAAGGGTCCGATATCGGACGAATAGGGGGAAAGGTGAATATTCTTAGTTACTTGCAAAAAGTGGGTCGGGCTTTGATGGTCCCTGTGGCCACACTGCCTGCTGCCGCGATATTGATGGGTGTTGGTTATTGGATCGACCCCGTTAGCTGGGGTGGTGATAATGCGCTAGCGGCGTTATTTATCAAATCCGGTGCCGCGATTATCGACAACATGTCCGTGCTGTTCGCCATTGGTGTGGCTTACGGTATGTCAAAAGACAAAGACGGTGCTGCTGCACTGACCGGCTTTGTGGGCTTCTTGGTATTAACCACGCTGTGTTCGCCTGCTGCGGTTTCGATGATTCAGAAGATTCCGATTGATCAGGTCCCAGCCGCCTTCGGCAAAATCAACAACCAGTTTGTGGGTATCCTGGTGGGTATCATCTCCGCTGAGTTGTACAACCGCTTTAGCGGCGTTGAATTGCCAAAAGCACTCTCCTTCTTCAGTGGTCGCCGTCTGGTTCCGATTCTGACGTCTTTCCTGATGATCGTTGTCGCTTTCATCCTGATGTACATTTGGCCATTGATTTATAACGCATTAGTGACCTTCGGCGAATACATCAAGGATATGGGTTCTGTTGGCGCGGGTATTTATGCCTTCTTCAACCGTTTACTGATCCCAGTCGGCCTGCATCACGCCTTGAACTCCGTGTTCTGGTTTGACGTGGCCGGTATTAACGATATTCCTAACTTCCTGGGTGGCCAACAGTCTATCGACTCTGGTAAAGCCATTGTGGGTATTACTGGCCGTTATCAGGCAGGTTTCTTCCCAATCATGATGTTCGGTTTACCGGGTGCGGCATTGGCGATTTATCACTGCGCACGTCCGGAAAATAGAGCGAAAGTGGCAGGTATCATGTTGGCGGGTGCGTTTGCAGCCTTCTTCACCGGTATCACTGAACCGCTTGAGTTCTCCTTCATGTTCGTCGCACCAGTGCTGTACTTCATCCACGCCGTGCTGACCGGTATTTCCGTGTTCATCGCTGCGAGCATGCATTGGATCGCGGGCTTTGGTTTCAGTGCGGGTCTGGTGGATATGGTGCTCTCATCCCGTAACCCGCTGGCAACACACTGGTACATGTTGATCCCACAAGGTTTGGTGTTCTTCGCCATTTACTACGTGGTGTTCCGTTTCACTATCCAGAAATTCAACTTGCTGACGCCTGGCCGTGAACTGGCGGTTGAGGGCAGCGAAGAAGATGGCTACGACGTGAACGTGAATAACGCGCCAGCTGTCAACGAAAGTGAAATCAATGGCTTGGCTCGTCGTTACATCGGTGCTATCGGTGGTTCAGATAACCTGACTGGCATCGACGCCTGTATTACTCGTCTGCGTTTGAACGTGAAAGACTCTGCATTGGTTAATGACAATGTGGCGAAGCGTTTAGGGGCGTCGGGCGTGATTCGCCTGAATAAACAAAGTGTGCAAGTGATTGTCGGTACGCGTGCAGAACTGATTGCTTCGGCAATGCGTGCTGTGTTGGCGGGTGGCCCAGTTCCAGCGGCAAGCAGCACTGCTACCCCTGCTGCGGCTCAGCCTCAGGCCGTGATTAACAGCACAAAAACAGCTTCATTAGTCTTGGTTTCACCCATTACCGGTGATGTTGTGGCTCTGGAGCAGGTTCCTGATGAAGCCTTTGCCAGCAAAGCGGTGGGTGAGGGTGTCGCCATCCGTCCTACCGATAAAATGGTGGTTTCTCCAGCGAACGGCACTATCGTTAAAATCTTCAATACTGACCATGCATTCTGTCTGGAAACTGAAACCGGCGCTGAAATTGTGGTTCATATCGGGATTGATACGGTGAAACTAAATGGTCAGGGCTTTACCCGCTTGGTTGAAGAGGGTGCCACTGTGGTTGCCGGTCAGCCAGTGCTGGAGCTGGATCTGGCTTACCTGAATGCCAATGCGCGCTCAATGATTAGCCCAGTTGTGGTTAGTAATATTGATGATTACGCCGGTATCTCGCTTCTGGCGGGTGACACTGTGGTCGCGGGTCAAAGCCAATTGTTTGAGATTCGTGGTAAATAATCAGTTCAGATAGGTGCGGAACGCCTAAGCACCTGAGCTGAATTTTCACCAAAGCAGCGGGAAGAGAGCAATCTCTTCCCGTTTTTTTGTTTTGTTTACTGTAACAAACGGTTGTTTCCGGGCCGGGCTTGTTGGATTATATGCGGTTATATTTGTTGCGTTTGCATTGAGGAATAGAACAATGAGTGAGGCAGAAGCCCGCCCAAGTAATTTTATCCGTCAGATCATTGACGAAGATTTAGCCAGCGGCAAACACACGTCGGTTCATACCCGCTTTCCGCCGGAGCCAAATGGCTACCTGCATATTGGCCATGCGAAATCCATTTGCCTGAATTTTGGCATCGCACAAGATTATAACGGCCAATGCAATCTGCGTTTTGACGACACCAACCCGGTGAAAGAAGACGTTGAGTTCGTTGAGTCCATTAAGCATGACGTAGAGTGGCTAGGCTTCAGTTGGAGCGGTGATGTACGTTACTCCTCCGACTATTTTGATCAACTGTACCAGTACGCGATAGAGCTGATTAACAAGGGCCTGGCGTATGTGGATGAGTTAACGGCTGAGCAGATGCGCGAATATCGCGGCACACTGACTGCACCGGGTAAAAACAGCCCGTATCGCGACCGCAGTGTAGAAGAGAACTTGGCGCTGTTTGAAAAAATGCGTGCCGGGGGCTTTGCTGAAGGCACCGCGTGCTTGCGTGCCAAAATCGACATGGCATCACCTTTTATTGTGATGCGTGATCCGGTGCTGTACCGCATTAAGTTTGCTGAACATCATCAGTCTGGTAACAAGTGGTGCATCTACCCGATGTATGACTTTACCCATTGCATTTCTGATGCGATTGAAGGGATCACCCATTCACTCTGTACGCTGGAGTTCCAGGACAACCGTCGCTTGTATGATTGGGTGCTGGATAATATCTCCATTGAATGTCATCCGCGCCAATATGAGTTCTCCCGCCTGAATCTCGAATACGCCATTATGTCTAAGCGCAAGCTGAACCAACTGGTGACTGAGAAGGTCGTGGAAGGCTGGGATGATCCGCGTATGCCAACTATCTCTGGCTTGCGTCGCCGTGGCTACACTGCCGCCTCTATCCGTGAATTCTGCCGCCGTATTGGCGTGACCAAGCAGGATAACAACGTTGAAATGATGTCACTGGAGTCATGTATCCGTGATGATCTGAACGAAAATGCCCCACGGGCCATGGCTGTTCTTGATCCGATCAAGGTGATTATCGAAAACCGCGCGGCTGGTGAAGAGTGGTTGACGATGCCAAATCATCCGAACAATCCGGAGATGGGCACCCGTCAGGTTCCATTTGATAGCGAAATTTACATCGATCGCGCTGACTTCCGTGAAGAAGCGAATAAGCAATACAAGCGTTTGGTATTGGGCAAAGAAGTGCGCCTGCGCAATGCTTATGTGATTAAAGCTGAACGTGTCGAGAAGGATGCTGAAGGTAATGTTACGACGCTTTATTGCAGCTATGACGCCGAAACATTAAACAAAGATCCCGCTGATGGCCGTAAAGTGAAAGGCGTTATTCACTGGGTTTCGGTGAAGCATGCTTTGCCTGCGGAAATTCGTTTATACGATCGTTTGTTTAGTGTACCAAACCCAGCGGCAGCAGAAGATTTCCTGTCGACGATTAACCCAGAGTCTCTGGTTATCCGTCAGGGCTTCGTTGAGCCGAGCTTGGTTGATGCTGTGCCAGATAGAACCTATCAGTTTGAACGTGAAGGTTATTTCTGTGCTGATAGCCGCTATTCTCGCCCTGATGCGTTGGTCTTTAACCGCACAGTTGGCTTGCGTGATACCTGGGCTGCAAAAGCGACAAACTAAGCTTTAGCACTCAGATTTAACTTAATTGGCGTGGCTGAGTCCACGCCTTTTTTCTGCCTATAAATGCACTTTGTTTTATTTGTTAAACATTAACTTCCGTCCCTTCAATGATCTCCTTTCTGCTTTTTCTTTTGGTCAATATCGACCTATTACCTTTTATTCGTACGACGACACGGCTATCTGTAAGTCTTTCTTAAATATTCGCTTTACGAATTAACTGAGTGAGTATCACCATTCCCCTCGGGAATATTCCACGTTTTATTGTATTTGCTGAAACCATTCAAGATGTCAATGAGAGACTATTTTTGAGTTCACAGATAGTCTTATGCATTGTTTTTAAAGCTTTTGTGAGCTCTGTAATATTTTTTCACAGTTATGTGCTCATTGTCATACTTTGAATAATTATCGACTTTTTTAATTGATAATTCGCGTCGCGAAAAATAGTCTGTATTCCAGCAGCAATCTTCAGAGCGTTTATCGAAAGAGGCGTTTTTTAAAATGAGTAACAGCTGGTGGAGATTTTCCCCAGCCAAATTTTACCCACTTAAGGGTGTTTTTGAGGCTGAACCTGTGAGCAGTGGTGAACGCAGGCAAGGCACTTTAAATGTGATGTCAAAGAGGAATTTTTTCTTATGGTTACGCACGATGCTAAACGTAAAACGTTAGTGCTCGCCGTCGCGGGTGCATTGTTAGGAACGGGGTTTATGGCAACCCCAGAGGCCAAGGCTGAAGGCTTTGTTGATGATTCGTCACTGACCGGCGGTATTTATTATTGGCAGCGTCAGCGTGACCGTAAGGATTTAACGCCGGGCAGCGCAGAGTACGGCAAATATGTCGCGAACCTGCATCACTCCACCTTTAACGCCAATCTGGACTTCTCATCTGGCTACGCGGCAGACATGTTTGGTATCGACTTAGCTGCTTTCGGCGCAGTTGAAATGACCAACAGCGGCCCGGCAGCACCAAACGAAATTGGTTTCAGTGATGCGAAAACGCGCTGGGATGAAAAATGGACTGGCGATAAGAGCGGCGTCAGCGTCTACAAAGCGGCAGCCAAATTCAAATTTGGTGATTTCTGGGCGCGTGGCGGTTATATCCAACCCACAGGCCAGACGTTATTAGCGCCACACTGGAGCTTCATGCCAGGGACTTATCGCGGTGCTGAAGGCGGCGCGAAATTCGATTTTGATACGGCGGGTGCATTGTCCATGTCTTATATGTGGACTGATGAATACAAAGCGCCGTGGTATCAGAATATGTACAACTTCCGTCAGGCCGATGGTTTGACCGGCGTGAGCTACTTGCACTCAATCGGTGCCAAATACGACTTCAAAAACAAATTAGTGATGGAAGCCGCATTCGGCCAAGCCAAAGACTACATGGATCAGTATTTTGCCAAAGCGTCTTACGCCTTCCCGGTTGCGGGCAATGATCTGCGTACCTCCTACCAATTCTACGGCGCGAAAGACAAAGTTGATGGCGGTGCCAGCAATGTGAATGACGTCTATGACGGTTTAGCTTGGTTGCAAGCATTGACTCTGGGTTACACCACAGGGCCATTTGACCTGCGTTTGGAAGGGACTTGGGCCAAAGCTGAGGGTAACCAAGGTTACTTCCTGCAACGTATGACCCCAGGTTATGCGACCTCCAACGGCCGCTTGGACGTTTGGTGGGATTCTCGCTCTGACTTCAACGCCAACGGCGAAAAAGCGCTGTTTGGTGGTGTGATGTATGACCTGAAAAACTGGAACTTAGCCGGCTGGTCAGTGGGGACTTCCTATGCGTATGGATGGGATGCAAAACCAAGTTCTAACCCAATCTATGACCAAAATACACGCCTGAAAGAGTCTGCATGGAACTTTGACGTGCTCTACACCCTGCAAGAGGGCCGGGCGAAAGGCACCTTATTCAAACTGCATTACACCATGTACGACAACCATACCAATATCCCAAGCTATGGCGGTGGTTTCGGCAACGTATTCCAGGATGAGAAAGACGTTAAATTCATCGTAATTGCACCATTTACCATCTTCTGATTGCCATCCCCGGTAACCACTCCGGGGTCATAATGGAGCACCTACCATGAAGAAAATGCTTTTTATTATTGCCGCCGTATTGGGGCTGAGTGCCTGTGCACCACAAGCCCCTGTTCAGCCGGAAGACACTAAGCTGAAGCAAGCTTATAGCGCTTGTATCAATGCCAGTGAAGGCTCGCCGGAGCGATTGATCCCCTGCAAAGCGGTGTTGAATGTCTTGAAGCAAGAGAAAGCGCATCAAGCTTTTACTGAGAAAGAGACTGTTCGGGTATTGGATTATCAACGCTGTATTGACGCGGCGCATACCGGTAATGGTCAGGCTTATGACGCGCAGTGCGGAAAGCTGTGGCAAGAAATTCGCGCCAATAACTAAGCTGAAAGCCATTCTGATAGTAGCAATTAAGCTAACAATAATTCAGCCAGCAGCAATACTTCCAGTATTGACTCTGGCTGCAATTATTAATTACGGATGAGGTTAGTGATGAACAAATTCAAATTAAATACGTTAGCGGCAATAACCGCGACCTTTGGCCTGATGGGGGCCGCGAATGCGGACACCACTAATCAACAGATTGTTGACCAGCTCAGTACCTTGAAAGTTAACTATAAAGTGTTGGATAACCGTGCTGGTGAGCATGGTGTGGATTGCGCCAAGTTGGGGGCTGACTGGGCATCTTGCAACCAAGTCATGATGACTTTGACCAACACGGGGGATGAGATCAAAGGCCAGGATTGGGCCATTTATTTCCACAGCATTCGCCAAATTTTGACGGTAGATAACGACCAGTTCAAAATCACACACCTGACCGGTGACCTGCATAAAATTGAACCTACGGCTAAATTCACTGGGTTCCCTGCCAATCAGGCGGTTGAAATCCCGATAACGGGTGAATATTGGCAACTATTTGCTACTGACTTTATGCCGCGCTGGTATGCCACTTCCGGCGATGCACAACCCAAAGTGCTGAAAAGCACCGACACTGAGGATATCAACGAATATCTCACCCAATTCACGGGTGATCAGTGGAAACGCACCAAAGACGACAATAACGTATTGATGACGCCGGAATCGCGTTTCACCAAAAACGAAGCGGTGAAAACGTTAACGGCGGCGAACCTACGTGGGCAGATTATTCCAACGCCAATGGAAGTCAAAATCCACCCGCAAGATGTGAATTTGAGCCAAGGTGTGGCACTGGATCTGAGCGCCTTACCTCAACCGGCTGCCGAGGTGGTACAGCAGCGTTTCGAATTACTCGGCTTGAAACTGAACTCTGCGGGTTTCCCGATAAAAACAGCGATTCAACCCACTGTATTTAAAAGTGATTTAGCGGTTTCCGGCGCATATGAGTTGAAAGTTGGCGAGAAGGGCGCACAGGTCATTGGCTTTGATCCCACCGGTGTGTTCTATGGCTTGCAATCTATCCTCTCTTTAGTGCCAGCTGACGGCAGCCAAAAAATTGCCACACTGGACGCAAAAGATGCGCCGCGCTTTGAATACCGTGGTGTGTTCCTTGATGTCGGTCGTAACTTTAAGACCAAAGACGCGGTACTGCGCTTACTGGATCAGATGGCCGCTTACAAGCTGAACAAATTCCACTTCCATCTAAGTGACGATGAAGGCTGGCGTATTGAGATCCCCGGCTTGCCAGAGTTAACCGAGGTGGGCAGCAAACGTTGCCACGATTTGACTGAAAACAGCTGCTTGTTGCCGCAACTGGGGTCTGGCCCGGATAGCAGTAATCTGGGGAGCGGCCATTTCACCCGCGATGATTACATCGAGATCTTGAAATACGCTAAAGCGCGCCAGATTGATGTCATTCCTGAAATCGACATGCCAGCTCATGCCCGTGCAGCGGTGGTTTCCATGGAGGCACGCTACAACAATCTGATGAAGCAGGGGAAAGAGAAAGAGGCCAATGAATTCCGCCTGCTTGACCCTACAGATGACTCCAACACCACGTCGGTGCAGTTCTATGAGCGTAAAAGTTACCTGAACCCATGTCTGGATTCCTCTAAGCGTTTTGTCGATAAAGTGATCGGTGAAATGGCTCAGATGCACAAAGAGGCGGGTATGCCACTGACCACTTGGCACTTTGGTGGTGATGAAGCAAAAAATATCCGTCTGGGTGCCGGTTTCCAAGACAAAAACGGCCCAATTGAGCCGGGTAAAGGCATCATTGATAAGAGTGTTGAAGATAAGCCATGGGCCAAGTCGCAGGTCTGTCAGGACATGGTCAAGCAAGGCAAAGTTCAGGATGTGGAGCATCTTTCCAGTTACTTCGCCATTGAAGTGAGCAAGTTGGTTAATGCCCATGGCATTGAGAAAATGCAAGCCTGGCAGGATGGCTTGAAAGATGCCAAAGACGCGAAGGACTTTGCGACCAAACGTGTTGGCGTTAACTTCTGGGATACTCTGTTCTGGGGCGGTGCCGATTCAATCAATGATTGGGCCAATAAAGGTTACGAAGTGGTGGCGTCCAACCCGGATTACGTCTACTTCGACATGCCTTATGAAGTTAACCCTAACGAACGTGGCTACTACTGGGCAACCCGCTTTAACGACGAGGCTAAAGTGTTCAGCTTCGCTCCAGATAACATGCCGCAAAACGCCGAAACTTCTGTTGATCGCGACGGTAATCACTTCAGTGCGAAGAGTGATAAGCCATGGCCTGGTGTGCACGGTATTTCTGGCCAGTCATGGAATGAAACTGTCCGCACCGATGAGCAGATGGAATACATGATCTTCCCACGGGTATTACCGCTGGCGGAACGCGCCTGGCACCGTGCGTCATGGGAGCAAGATTATAAAGCGGGCCGTGAGTACAAAGGTGGTGAGACACATAGGGTTGATACCAAGGCGTTGGACAGCGATTGGCAGCGTTTTGCCAACATTCTGGGCCAACGTGAACTGGCGAAACTGGATAAAGCAGGCATTGCTTACCGCCTACCCGTCCCTGGAGCACGTGTGGTCGCGGGTCAATTGGAGGCCAATATCTCCTTACCGGGCCTGATTATCCAGTATTCCACTGATGGTGGTAAGCAATGGCTGCAGTATGATGCCAAAGTGCAACCCAAAGTCAGTGGTGATGTGATGATCCGCTCAACCAGCCCGGATGGTAAACGTCATAGCCGGGCCGAGCCAGTTAAAGTCTGATGATGGGTTTCAAAACGCTGTGTCTGATGTTATCTGCTGTTGTCTTTATTTTTGCGATCAACAAAATCAAGTGAAGTTGAGTTGATGGTTTTCCCCCGGCTTGCCGGGGTTTTTTTTGCCTCAAATTTACGCAGGCAGTCAATATCTGAGTGGGGGAACCCGTCTGTATATTACCAAGAAGAGAGGCGTTACAGGATATTAATAAGAATGACCAGCTGCTCCCGACTAAGTTTAGCGCGGATTACAGCACGAAAAAGGTGGCTACTTATCAGTATTTCACCCTATTTTTGTAGGGGAAATAGGGTCTAAACTCTATTTTTATTAAAAAATATCAGAGCATAGATATGGACGCGAATAATCTAATTTTACAAGAGTTTGGTCAAATATTAGGCTTACCACTATCTTTTGATAAAAACTCTCAATGCATCTTAATCATTGAAAGAAAAATAATTATATCTATACGCGCTAATGAAGAACGTTGGATATTTCATTATCTGCTAACTAAAAACACTCAGAGTCTTAATAATGACGTATTCCCACTTTGCTTAAAACTAAATGTTATTCTAGCAGAGCGTGGTTCTGGTTCCATTGCCTATCTTCCTGATGCAAGGCAGTTTATATATGTTATCTCCACACAAATCCCAGGTTCAGGAGGGGAGATAGAACATCTACTTGAAAAAATAATATCAACTGGCGAGTACATTATCGCAGAGTTAAAAAAACACTTCCCTTTCCTCGAGTATTTAAGTAGTTAAATTTAGAGGGTGAAAGCAATGAGCGAAATTACGAGTGTTGAGAGTATTGCTGAGTTTTATATTTACGACGATGACGTGACTCTGCCTCATATTAGGGTGTTGGAGACAATATATGAAGGAAAAGAAATTCAGGTGATCTGTTGTTCCATAGAGGAGTCTAATCATCTAATAATGGATAAAAGAGTTTCCACGTTAGATGATGATGATGATAGTGAAATAATAACTAGATTTACTGAAGGATTAAATAAGTTTAATTTAAATAATCACAATAACGATACTTTCTCTTTAGAAACATATCGTCTGAGAGAACTCACAGTTCGTGAAATGTTAATTGAAATGAATAATGATATATTGGCGCACGAGGGGACTGATAAATTTTATGGCATGGTTCCAGTTTATAAAAGAAGTATTAGTAGAGTAGTAAATTGCGATAAAATAGATGGAGAAGGATCTCAGGCCCCCACACATGCATCACGGCAACAGCGTGTTTCTTTATCCAATATACGATACACAAATCGTCGTGATTCTATTCTGCCAGAGAATACAGTGAATGAAGATTTTAGTAAATTTGATATTACACAGTTAATACGGCCATTGGATCATAAAGATCTGCAATTTGCTGATTCAGCTACTTTAGTGACTTCAGTAGTGACTTCAGTTACATCAGCTGTTTCAGGTTTTTTTTCAGATTATTTATATTTACCAATCGGTTCTCCCGATGTTGACGTTGTTTCACAATTAAGAAGCTTGATTCAACGATATAATGATAATGAAATTTTTAAAGAAAATCGTCTAGATAATATAATAACATCAATTATAATAGCCAACGAATCAGGTGTGAGCAAAATTTTTTATTATGAAAAACTGTTTGCCATTTTGAATGATCTTAAAGAATTAAAAGAAATAATGAGTGAGTTAGTAGGATTAAACTATAAAGAGGTGGAGGGATTTAAGACTATCTTTAGGCGACAGCTTGATTGCATAGAACAAGCCATTGAGTATATTATAGAGTCACAACTTAAAAGAAATAAATGGGAGCCTGATGATAAACCTGAATATATTTTAAGATGCGGTGTGTTATCTGGAGAAATCGTGAGTGCGGAGCAGGCACTGGCGGAAATTGATAATAATTTACCCTCAAGTGAACGCAGGGAATTAGCTATAGGGTATATCAATGAATACCTAATAATAGTTAATGATAAATTGGAGTCAGCAGACTCTACATATAATACTAAAAATAGGCATTTGAATGCGTCATTAAAAGAACATATTACAAAATATGTTGAATATATGATGGAGTTAGAACCTAATTATTCCCCGATAAATACTGCCACTTTGAACAGTAATATCTCTTCAGGGAGAATGAGTATTTCTGAAAGTGAAAATTATGAAGAGGAAAGTATAGGGTCTTTAGAACCAGAATCGTTTGATCAACTTATCTACCATCTAACTTCAGATGAAGAATATAAAAGGACTAAACTCTATAATTTAGCTAATAAAGTCAAAGAAAGTTTAGGTCATTTTATTAAGCAAAACGCTCAGAATACTTATACCATGAGCTATGGTAATGTAATGGGAAATGATATTTTTAGTGGTGCTGAAGAGCATGGCAATATAATCAAGATGATACTCGAATCTGAGTTAACGATTATGAATTTTATTAACAATCCTCTGGCTTCACTTGAATATTTTGGCATCAAGCTTGAGTTGTTATTGGCTCATAAGATTTTATTAGATGATCTGAAAAATGCTCTGACAGAACCTAAAGAAATAGGCATTGCAGTAAGTGAAGTCGTGTGGACAGAAAATAAAATTAACGCTATTGAACATATCTTGCCACTTCTTGAAAAAATCTCCATCAATAATCGTCAGTTGGAAAACACTAGTAAAAACTATCTATCACTTCAGGGGCGGTTATGTGATTTACTTAATGACTTAAATTCTTTAAGCATTAGAGTGTATAAGTCTCTGTGTGAAAATACCGTGAAAACTTTAACGGAAGCCAACAAAAAAACTATAGATTTCGTTAACGAATGTAATAAAAAAAACGCTGCGCTCACTATAATAAAAGAACGTAGAGATGCCATGTCTTCAGGTGTAGCTAGGAATAAGTTAGATGAAGAAATAAGAAACATCCAAAAATCAATAGATGATAAAAAAGCACGTATTATAATTAGTGATGGAGAGTATAACAAAAAACTTCTTGGCCTAAAAAAAGAGTTTATAGACGTGCGCGATAATTTAAATACCACTGATTTTACTCACCTACCATCAAAATCTTGGACTCTAACGACAAGAATGACTAATGCATTTAGAAATATGTTTTCATCTTTTAAATATGATAAAAGTGTCAGTGAGCAAGTTATTCATGACCTTATCTTGGACCGACAGCTAGCTAAAAATGGTATGAAATCAATTACAGATGCCTACAAGCAACTAGTGATTAAGATTTTGTCAATGAATGCAAATGACAGTCTTTCTATTTCAGACTTTAATTTGTCCTCCCTGACTTCTTTGTTTCAAAGTACCTATCAGTGGGTATTGAATCATCCGATAGAGTCAGAAGAATTTATAGCCAACATTACCCTTTCATTCTCACTATTAAACGAGAGTTCAGATAATCTGAATGACACAGTCACCACGATTATTCAGTCAGCAGAGATGAAGAATATTGTGCACAGTATTTTATTAGGAGATCGGGAACATCTACCTAACCAAGAACAATTTATTCTATCACCAGAAATGATTGCCATCCTTCATCTGTCAAAATATTTACCTTATCTGATATCCATAACAAAAAGTACATTAGATAAAGAAAACAGAGGCTTGAATAAGATTGCTGGTCTATTTCCATATGGTGGCTCCGTTATCGCTGGCTTGCTTACTTGCTGGCTTAAAAAAGAGGCAATTAGCCAGCTTTCAGGTCGGCAAAGAACCGAAATTATCGTAAGTTCTATCAGCTATGCAATGAAACAGCAAGAAGGGGGAATAAAAGCAATAGCAAGTCATTTCGCTCACCGGATAGCACAACGGGAAGCGCTTAATGAGGTTGGAACATTACTGCGGGATAATGCAGAAGTCGGAATAGTTCAGGCTATTAAGCGATCATGGAAAGATACTACTAACTGGTGGAAATACGCACCACTTTCAACAAAGGCGTTAAGTGTATTACTGGGCGTTAGCTCAACAGCTTTATTTACTGCGATCATAGCTGGCGGATTAATTGCTACCGTGGGGACAGCAGGCGCATTACCCATAGCTGTTATTTCTGTAGCCTCCATTCTAGGGGGATCTATTGCAGGGACAGCATCGACTAAAGTTATCGTACGTTTTCTGCAGCGATTTAATGTGTTACATATGAATGATGTGGCCGGGCGGGTTCGTAAAGAGATGACTAGGGAGAGAATCGCCGCAGCATTCAAGGAGGTTAACAGCGTACCGCAGGAAGATATCGATAAAATCGAGGTGAGTGTAAAGAAAAAACTATCAGATGATAAACAGAACTCTTCGATAACATCAAATGAGTATACAGAAAATATAGTTAACCAAGTTCGAGACGATGTAGATCGCGAACTAGATGAGGCTGATGATAAAATAATTGCAGCGGCAATGGATAATAGCTGTAATAAAACTCATTTTGGCATGATAACCAAAGATGAATACGTTCAATGCTTACCCAACATAAAAAAGGTCCTTAGCGAGATGAACCTACCAATGAAAACCTCTGTGTCGTATGAAATCGAGTCGTACGCAAGCTTATAATAAGGCGATTGAAAGACATCCTAACAGGGAAATTCAGCAACAGTGGGTGAAAGGCTATGAGCCATCTGGTGATGCGGGGTTGATGTTCTGTCGCTAAAAACATTCGCCATTTATAAAAACTGGCCCAGTCGACGTTGGGCTGATTCTGGATCTATGCTCTAACTGAGATAGGGGCAGAATTAGCATGACTATCAATTGGGAATGTCCTCATAGCGCCCACAGTGGCAAAACACTAATGGAGCGCTATCTAGGCGAAAAATAGACCTAAGGTGATTCAGTGCTTAAAATCTTTATAAGATCAATGCGATAACCTCGCATTATCTTTTATCGTGCGCAGACTCGTTTTCACGGCAATCGCCGGATTCACAGTGGCCGTACAGATATAGACTGTGATTGGTCAGCTTGATGCCGTGTTGCTTAGAGATTTCACGTTGAAGAGTCTCAATCGCTTCATTACTAAACTCGATCACTTTACCGCAATCCAGGCAAATCAGGTGATCGTGATGATGCTGCTGCGTCAACTCAAAGACTGATTTACCGCCTTCGAAATTGTGGCGGGTAACAATACCGGCATCGTCAAATTGATTCAGTACGCGGTAAACCGTCGCCAGACCAATCTCTTCACCGATATCGATCAGCTTTTTATAAAGATCTTCCGCGCTGACGTGGTGGCACGCCGGATCTTGCAACACTTCCAGAATCTTCAGCCGGGGCAGTGTTACTTTAAGGCCAGCGTTTTTTAAGGCTTTGTTGTTGTCAGTCATGCGGATTCAGTCCTGTTACTATCGATTCAAATTAAGGCTGTTCAGCCTATGACATCCGTGGCGCAATAATTACAATTGCGTCTCATTATAGAACTGCTAGCCCCAAATGAAAACCGGGGTTGTTAACAAAGATATAATTGCACACTTTGTTAGATTAATCATGCAGTGTATTGATGAGTGGGGTTATAGCATCATTTTAGTCTATATCCGCTACGTATAACGTTACAAATTTGTAGCGACTTATTTTTGTTTTTCACTAATGAAAATGCGGATCTGTGGGCTGCTTAACAGAGAATGGTGAAAGGGATGAAAAGCAACGGAAACGCCCAGCGAGGCTAAATACGCCATAGCGTTTCCGTGGTGAACAAATTAACCGGTGATCTCAGACAGATTCATCTCTTCACTGATCTGTTTTACCCAAGCGTCAACACGTTCATTGGTCAGTTCTGGTTGGCGATCTTCATCGATGGCTAAACCGATAAAGTGATCGTCATCAGCCAAGCCTTTGGAGGCTTCGAAGTGGTAGCCAGCAGTTGGCCAGTGACCGACAATCGCGGCCCCACGGGGTTCGATGATGTCGCGCACGGTACCCATCGCATCGCAGAAATACTCTGCGTAATCTTCCTGGTCACCGCAACCAAATAGAGCCACCAACTTGCCATTGAAATCGATCTCTTCCAGTGTCGGGAAGAAATCATCCCAGTCACACTGCGCTTCGCCGTAATACCAAGTTGGGATACCGATCAGCAGAATATCGAAGGCTTCTAAGTCTTCTTTACTGCTTTTGGCAATGTCGTGAACCTCAGCAACATCTTTGCCCAGTTGCTTTTGGATCATCTTGGCAATGTTTTCGGTATTGCCAGTATCGCTGCCAAAGAAAATGCCTACAGTCGCCATATAACTTAATACCTTATAAATTCAAATAGTTATGCGAATCATTGAGTTTTCAGCCCAACAATATAACACATTTCATAGGGCGACATCATGCCAGAAATCCCCGGCAGACGGGTATCAAGTTTATGCGATATTAAATTTTTGTGAGTTGCTCAACCTTATAACGTCATTGCCGATAACCGTTGTGTAACCGCAAGGTTGCAATTAGCGGTGCCAGGGGGAAACCGTCAGATGAAAATTTGCCGGAAAGGAGTTGTCGTTAGCTGTATGGAACGTCCTTTATTGCTTTTCGGTCATCAAATAACACCAGGTCTCTAACGGTAACCATCCGATATATAAGGGGAACGAACATGCAGTTTTTAAAAAATATTACTATTAGAGCAGCGCTACTTTGGGTGCTTGGCGCCTTTTGCCTACTCTGGGGCGGCGTATCTGCCTATACGTTGCTATCTCTGAACCAACTTACACAATCGTCTAATGCAAATTCTGTGTTGGTTGAGAACATGAATTTAGTTAATCAGGGGACGGATCAATATTTCCGTATGGTGACACGTCTGGCTCGCGCAGTAGATTATCGTCAGAGCGGTAACGTGGTGGATGCGGACAAAGAACTCAAATCATCTAATGCCGCGCTGGATAATCTGAAGAATAGACTCGCGGAGTTTAAAGCTATCGATCATGCACAGATTGATCCCGCTATCGTCGCTGGGGTGATTGATGGATGGAGTGGATTAATTGAGCAGGGAGTGACGCCGCTTTATCAAGCCGCGATGGATAACAATCTTGCTGTTTATCAGGATCTGGCGAAAAAAACGGTGCCTGCATTAAGCCGCCAATATGGTTCGGTTGCCGAAAGTTTTAATCAGGCGGCTTCAAAGGCCATTGGCGTGGCGAAAGTGCAATTCTCGCAACTGACGAAAGTGAGCAGCATGACACTGATCTCTGCCTTGGTGGCCGGCTTGGTGATTTTACTGGCCACTGACCGCTACTTGTTGGCCAATCTGGTGCGTCCATTGGATGATATCCGTGCGCATTTTCGGGTTATTGCTGCCGGCCAACTTGGGCAGCCTATCGTCGATTTTGGGCGTAACTGCGTCGGGCAGCTCTTCCCGCTACTGCGCGATGTGCAAACCAGCCTGGTCAATACCGTGGAGGCTATTCGTAGCAGTACTGATGGGATTTATCATGGCGCGGCCGAAATTTCTGCCGGCAATACCGATTTATCATCCCGTACCGAGCAGCAGGCCGCCGCGCTGGAAGAGACAGCAGCCAGCATGGAGCAGCTAACCGCCACAGTAAAACACAATGCGGATAATGCGCATCACGCCAGTCAACTGGCGGCTAATGCCTCCATCACGGCGAAAAAAGGCGGGGCACTGGTGGCTGATGTTGTCCACACTATGGATGAGATCTCCGCCAGTTCGCGCAAAATCGCGGATATTACTACCGTGATTAACAGCATTGCTTTCCAGACCAATATTTTGGCGCTGAATGCCGCCGTTGAAGCGGCCAGAGCCGGTGAACAGGGCCGTGGTTTTGCGGTGGTCGCCAGTGAAGTGCGTAATCTGGCACAGCGCAGTGCACAGGCGGCGAAGGAGATTGATGGTTTGATCACCGAGTCGGTCAACCGTGTCAAAAGCGGGTCAGCGCTGGTGGAAAGTGCGGGCGTAACCATGGACGAAATTGTTCGCTCCATTACTAACGTCACGGACTTGATGGGGGAGATCGCCTCGGCTTCTGATGAGCAAAGTAAGGGCATCAGTCAGGTTGGGCAAGCGGTGGCAGAGATGGACAGCGTGACCCAGCAGAATGCCGCGTTGGTGCAGGAAGCTTCGCGCGCTGCGGCCTCGTTGGAAGAGCAAGCAACACAGCTAAATCGGGCGGTGGCGGTATTTAAATTGCAGTCAGATGATGCGCGGGCAAAATCGGCGGTGAAATCTCGGACAAATCCTTTAAAACTAGCCCCTGTTGCCGCCAAGGTAGACAGCAATGCTAACTGGGAAACCTTCTAGTAAGACCTGAGCCAAAAGCATATACCCAACGTAGTTGGAGCTACAGGTAGGCAGTAAATGAGCCAGTCCCAATGCGCTGACATAGGTAAGTGACTCGGGTGAGTGAGAGCCGCTAACGGCCCTATAGTTTCAAATACGAAGGGTGTAAAGAAATAACGGCGTGGCGTAAGTTATTACGCCACGCCATCGTGGTAACTGATAGGGTTAAAATCCGTCTTGATCGTGGGCTAATTGAGCAAGCAACATCTGTTCAATCAGTTCACTGCGGCTGATGTTACGCTGCTCAGCAAGGCTGTTGAGAGCATCGACGGCATCGGCATTAATCTTCAGTTCCACGCGTCGTAAGCCACGTACTTTATCGCGCCGTAGTTGATTTCGCTTATTAATTCTAAGCTGCTCATCACGGGATAATGGGTTTGTTTTCGGGCGCCCCGGACGGCGTTCATCTGCGAACAGATCCAGCGTCGTGCGATCCGTTTGTTCTTTTGCCATAGGTAGCGGTACTACAAGGGAGTTACATCAGAAAGCGTGACGAAGCCTTTCTCGATGATTTGGTTTACACATTCCAAGCTTAGAACAGAGATAGAACGCATTGAATAACCTCTATGCCAGCAGCCTGAATTTGCATTTGCTACCAAACACCGCAGCAAATTTATAGCGCGCCATAATACCCCAGCCAAGCGAGCAACGACAATGCTTTACTGTGATTAGATTGGGCTAATTCGTTCTTTTTTGCACAATTTTTCCACAGGAAATACATTTCTTTTCCCCAGGGTATAATTTTTAATCAACATCTGTGGCGCACTGTGTGTGTTTTATTCAGTGTGCTTTCTCGTCCGCTGGATTTTCATCGATAAAGCGGTGGATAGCTCGCAAGACAGAATCCGGCTTCTCAGCATGTACCCAGTGGCCGGTTCCTGCAACGACATGGGCGCGGGCTTGCGGGAATTGGCGGGCAATCTCATCACGGTGGCTGTCTTGGATGTAGGGCGATAACTCACCACGAATGAACAAAATAGGGTGAGGCCAGGCTGGGATGGGCTGCCAGCCGACAATATTTTCGTATTGGTCCCACAACGCAGGCACGTTAAAGCGCCATTCGCCATTCTGAAATGACTTCAGCAAGAACTGGATAACACCCTCTTCCTTTATTGACTCGCGCATCAGTTGAGCAGCCTCTTGACGCTGAGTCATACCCGCGGCACTCACGGCATTGAGCGCGGTAAAAATGGCGTCGTGGCGGCGTACCTGATAATTGACCGGTGCCACATCAATCGCGACCACTTTTTCAATGCGATCCGGAGCCATTGCCGTCAGTGCCATTGCGACTTTTCCGCCCATCGAATGGCCGATAATTATCGCTTTCTCTATTGCAAGTTGGTCCATCAGTTCCAGCACATCTTGCGCCATATCGGGATAATTCACCTGTGGCGAACGAGGCGATAGACCATGATCGCGCAAATCAACCTGAATGACGTTATGATCTTTTTGTAGGTCGCGGGCCAATACACCCAAGTTATCAAGATTACCAAATAGCCCATGGATCAGAATGATTGGCAGTGACGGAGTGGGGGAAAGTGCGTTTTGTAAGCGGAAGTTTAATTTCATGGCGAAGTTCATGCTGAGAGATATTCTGGTTAGGGTATCATGACTGAGCAAAGGTGTGCTGCGCCACGATTTTATTAGGCATAGGTTTATCAGGCATGTGTTTATCAAATAAATGCGGATTGTTGAGTGGTTGCTGGCGGTGCGGGTTATTATCCCAATAATGCCATGATAAAGGTACTCGTTAGCGCGCTTTGACTTTATAATCCCTAGATATGCATAAGAAAGTAGAAAACCGTACTGGATAATAATGAAAACTATTGAACTCGACGAAGAGCTTTATCGCTATATTGCCAGTCATACGCAACACATTGGTGAAAGTGCATCCGATATTTTACGGCGTATGTTGAAATTTACCGCGGGTCAGCCGGTAGCCAGTTCAGCTACCTGTCATGATGCGGCAAAAGTGGCGGTGGCTCCGGCACCACGGGATCGGGTTCGTGCCGTGCGTGAATTGCTGCTGTCCGATGAGTATGCGGAGCAAAATAGGGCGGTTAACCGCTTTATGTTAGTGTTATCAACCCTCTACACGCTAGATGCTCAAGCATTTACTGAGGCGACTGAATCATTGCATGGCCGTACTCGGGTCTATTTTGCGGGCGATCAACAGACGCTATTGCAAAATGGGACACATACCAAGCCCAAACATGTCCCCGGTACGCCATACTGGGTGATTACCAATACCAATACCGAGCGTAAGCGCAGCATGGTGCAACACATCATGTTAGCAATGCAGTTCCCGCCGGATTTGACTGATAAAGTGTGTGGAACTATCTAATTTCGTTGAAACTGTGCCCCATTGATTTCAAGATGCAGCAAGGCCGTGAACAAGCGCGGCCAGAGCTCTGCAACTTGAAAAATAACGGGTATATAGGGAGTAGTTATTGTGGCTAACCACCCTCGTGCTGGGCAAGCAGCTCAGCAAAGCGATTTGATTAATGTTGCTCAGTTGACGTCGCAATACTATGTATTGCAGCCAGACGCAGAAAACCCAGCCCATGCCGTCAAATTTGGCACGTCTGGGCACCGTGGCAGTTCATTACGTCACAGCTTTAATGAAGCACACATTCTGGCTATCGCTCAGGCGATCGCGGAAGTTCGTCACCAGCACGGTATTACTGGCCCTTGTTATGTGGGCAAAGATACCCACGCCTTGTCTGAACCGGCCTTTATTTCAGTATTGGAAGTGCTGACGGCGAATGGCGTAGATGTGGTGGTGCAACAAGATAATGGTTTCACCCCGACCCCCGCTATCTCACATGCCATTCTTTGTCATAACGTGCAGGGTAAAGTTTTGGCTGACGGCATTGTTATCACGCCGTCCCACAATCCGCCTGAAGATGGTGGCATCAAGTACAATCCACCCAATGGCGGCCCGGCAGATACCAATCTGACCTCGGTGATTGAAAAGCGCGCTAACCAGTTGCTCAGCCTGAAATTAGAAGGGGTGAAACGCCAATCACTGGATAAAGCCTGGCGCGGCAATCATCTGCGCGAACAAGATTTGATTCAGCCCTATGTTGAAGGCTTGGTCGATGTGGTAGATATCCCCGCTATTCAACGTGCTGGCTTGAAATTAGGTGTTGATCCGCTCGGTGGCTCAGGTATTGCCTACTGGCAACGTATTGGTGAGCACTATAAGTTGGACCTGACACTGGTCAATGATTCCATCGATCAGACTTTCCGCTTTATGCATCTTGATCATGATGGTGTGATCCGCATGGATTGCTCATCAGAGTCTGCGATGGCGGGCCTGTTGGCGCTGCGTGACAAATTTGATTTAGCTTTTGCTAACGATCCCGACTATGACCGCCATGGCATTGTGACGCCAGCCGGATTGATGAATCCGAACCACTATCTTGCTGTATCGATCAACTACCTGTTCCAGCACCGCCCGCAATGGGGCGCTGATGTGGCCGTGGGTAAGACGCTGGTGTCCAGTGCGATGATCGACCGGGTGGTGGCTGATTTGGGCCGCAACCTGGTGGAAGTGCCCGTTGGTTTTAAATGGTTTGTCGATGGGTTGCACGATGGCAGCTTTGGTTTTGGTGGCGAAGAGAGTGCGGGGGCATCCTTCCTGCGTTTTGATGGCACCCCTTGGTCCACCGACAAAGATGGCATCATCATGTGCTTGCTGGCGGCGGAAATCACGGCAGTGACCGGCAAGAACCCACAGCATCACTACGATGAGTTAGCACAACGTTTTGGTGCACCAAGTTATAACCGTATTCAGGCTCCGGCCACACAGGCGCAGAAAAATGTACTGTCTAAGCTGTCACCTGAAATGGTGAAGGCAAGTATGTTGGCAGGCGATCCTATCACCGCGCGTTTAACCAGTGCACCGGGTAATGGTGCGTCAATTGGTGGACTGAAGGTGATGACTGACAACGGCTGGTTCGCCGCCCGTCCATCTGGCACGGAAGAGGCGTACAAAATTTACTGTGAAAGTTTCCTTGGCGCAGAACACCGAGAAAAGATAGAGCAGGAAGCGGTAGGTATTGTCAGCGACGTGCTGGCTAGCGCGAAATAGCCAGCGGTAAAAACATGATGAAAAAGGCAGTCTAAGCGCTGCCTTTTTACTGTATTCAATCACCCCAATCACCCCAATGCCACCATCAAAGCTCCAGCAGTAATCAGCGCAACTCCCAGCCCTGCAACCAGCGAAATCTTCTCGCCAAATAGAATAAAAGCCAGAATGACGGCGAAAACGACACTCAGTTTATCAATAGGCGCGACTTGCGAGACATTGCCGTTTTTAATGGCCATAAAATAGAACAGCCAAGACAATGCACCGGCGACGCCACTTAACACCACAAACAGCAGCGCTTTTTTATCTGCCAGAACAGCACCGACCAGATTAAACTTCCCCTGAACCACCACCACACCGACTAAAAACAGCGCCATCACCACGGCACGGACAGCGGTTGCGGTATTGGCGTCTAAATTTTGCAAGCCGATTTTACCAAAGATGGCTACCAAGGAGGCGGTGAGGGCAGACAGTAGGGCGTAAATTAGCCATGTACTCATCACGGATATACCTATTTTTACAACAAAAATACGATGTTACGCCCTGAGCGAACCTTTTCCTACCTTATTTTCATCAATGAAATAGGGGGTTATCGGTTAATCAATGAAGTGACATAATGGGTTACATTCTTTGGTAGAATTTCAAACTCGGAATAACCAGCCAGCTCATATTTTTCTTGCATTGATATTACTTCTGTTAGCATGCTGATACCATCTTCAGTGCTAATACCATCTTCAGTGCTAATGCCTGGCTTCTCGGGGAAGAAAACAGAAATGACCTTATTAATACCATAGGTACGTTCATTCTTTAACATATCGGCGATAGCTGGATCTGTAATGTCACCGAGGTCTGGAGTGCGCCCAGCAAAAATAGCAGGTATTTCTATTCTAAATACAGGCTCTGTTCTACCCGGATGTGTTTTTGTGACTAACCACTTAATCTTTGGCCCATCTTCACCAAGTTGGTCTTTGACTAAAACACGTAAATTATCTCCTTTTATTTTACTGGTAATTAACATATGAGAGCCATGTCGTGTTATGTCTAATTCGTAAAAAAAATGTTCATCGAAATGAAGTCTGTTATTATTTTCTGAAGTCTCATTTATTATGTTTGCGCCATCACCAATAGAGAAGTGATATATGTCACTCCCTTCACCGCCATCTAAGTAGTCATTACCTTTTCCCGCGATGATAACGTCATCACCTTTACCTGAAAATATATGGTCATTACCGATAGTGTTATGCCTTCCTTGACCAAGGTGATCTGTATCGCCATCTAATCGGTCATTACCATTGCCACCAAATATTAGGTCATTACCAGCACCACCATACAACTGATCATCACCTCCATCACCAGATATATAATCATTATCTTCGTTCCCCTCTATGTAATCTATTTGATCTCCCCCGGTTAAATGGTCTCTGCCTTCTCCTCCGGAAATGCCGTCAGCACCCTTACCCCCATTGATCACATCATGACCTTCCCCTCCGTTTATTGTGTCACTCCCTTTGCCACCAAAAATGGAATCATCACCATCACCTCCGTCAATGGTATCCCGACCATCACCACCATCTATATTATCACTACCACCATAACCATAAATAATGTCATCTTGTTTGCTCCCTGCAATTATGTCTGCTTTATTGCTGCCGAAGACCAGCAACCTGTTGGAGTTACAGCTCAAATTGGCAATTTGATATTTTTTGTTAAGCATGACTACGTTAAGATTATTTGTTTTATTACCTCTATTGTCAGAAAACACGAATGATATTAATCCTATCGATGTGTTTTCCTTAGTCATTATTTTATTTAAATATAATGTATCTATGAAATATTGTGTTCTATATTTATAACTATCTATAATGCGGATGGCATATTTACTATTTGCTTTTATTATAAATAATTCATCTGGTTCTATATTGTGAAATTCCAGTGTGATTTCACCCTTGTTATTAACTGTTTCCGTTATTTTCCTATATTTATCATTAATGTGCTTTGCACTTCTCTCATATATTACTTTTGACTGTTCTATAGTTTTCATAATGTCTCCTTTAGTGTGTTCCGCTAATAACAATAGCTTTGCTTTGTCATTTTATAAACTAATATTTTATTATGAATAATTATAAGAATAGTATTATGACGTATTATATATACGCGCGAGAAGTATATTCAATAATATATATTGAATGAATGGTTTTCGAACTAAAGAATAAAGCGATAGCCGACACCGGTTTCAGTCAGCAGGTGTTTGGGGCGGGTGGGATCAGTTTCTAATTTTTGGCGTAGGTGGCCCATGTAAATGCGCAGGTAGTGGCTGTGCTCGACATAATTTGGCCCCCAGACTTGAGTGAGCAACTGGCGCTGGGTTATCACTTTGCCGGCATTCGCCAGCAGGGCTGAGAGCAAGCGAAACTCAATCGGTGTTAGGTGCAAATTTTCACCTGCGCGGGTGACTTGGCGGTTGATCAAATCCACGCTGATATCAGCAAAATTCACCAGTGGGCTTCCCTGGCTGCCACTGCTATGGCGGCGCAATGCTACCCGCACTCGTGCCAGCAACTCACTGATACCAAATGGTTTACTCAAGTAGTCATCTGCGCCAGCATCCAGTGCCAGCACTTTGTCTTCTTCACTGTTGCGGGCCGATAGCACGATAATTGGGATAGCACTCCACTGACGGAGATCCTGAATATAGGTCAAGCCGTCGCCATCAGGCAGGCCCAAATCCAAAATGACCAGATCCGGCTTACGGGTACCTGCCTCAATCAAACCTCGTTGCAGGGTTTCACTCTCAAATACCCGCCAGCCTTCACTCTCCAGCGCAATGCGAACAAAGCGGCGGATCTCTTTTTCATCTTCAACGATTAAAATGTTAGTCGTGGAAATAGTCAGTTCTCCTTTTATCTACTGATGTAGGCTCCTTTCGTCTACATCATTAGGCTATTTTATTTGTCACCATTTATTGTATCAATGTACTCGATATCAACATTATCAGCATCAATATCCGGTGCGGCTTCCAGCGGCAAAGTAAAGTGGAAGCTGGCGCCGCCATCTTTGCTTTTCTCCACCCAGATAAGCCCGCCGTGAACATCAATGATGGCACGGCAAATAGCTAACCCTAAGCCGACGCCTGGGATAGCTGACTCTTTGTTTCCTCGGGAGAATTTATCAAAAATCAGATTTTCTTGCCCACTGGTCACGCCGGGGCCGTTATCCCATACTTCCACATTCAACCACTCGCCTTGCACTACAGCCCGAATGCCCAGCAACGCCTCATGACCGGCATATTTATGGGCATTCTCCAGCAAGTTGATAAACACCCGCTCCAGCAAGCTACCGTCACAGTTGATCAGCACCATTTCACTTGGCAACTCGACACGAATCTGATGATGACTGAGGATGGTTTCCAGCATATGCAGTGCGCTGCCGACGATCTCCTCCAGTGACTGCCACTCTTTGCGCAGATTAAAGCCGCCAGACTGGATACGCGCCATATCCAGCAAGTTATTGACCAGTCGGGTGGTGCTTAGCACTTGCTGACGGATCTGGTTAGCTTGCGGCGCATGACGCGACCCCTCAGCGGCCAGATCCAACGTCAGAATTTCTGCTTGCCCGAATAGCACTGTCAGTGGGGTGCGCAAATCATGTGACAGCGCAGCCAGCAGCGAGTTACGCAGTTGCTCCCGTTCCGCATCCAACTTAGCCAGCTCGGCACTGCGCGCCAGATGCAGCCTTTCCAGCGCGTTAGCAATCAGGCTGGTAAAAGTTTGCAGCAACCGTTGCTGCTCCGGCACCATCAATTGGCGCAAGTTCGCTGGCTCAATTGCCAGCACACCATAAGTTTGTTGGGATGCCGTCAGCGGCAGCAATTGATAAGGCACCCCCGGTAAGGTATCAGTACCGGCTCCCGCGGGCGCACCTTTGTCAAAACTCCAGCGGGCGATAGCCTCGTCAACGGAGAGGCAGCCGCCTTCATCGGTGGCGATTTGCTGTAAACGGCCATCTTCCTGTGGCAGCAACAGGTCTGTTTTGGCCTGAAAACTGCTGGAGAGAAAATGGCGGCTGGTTTTGGCAATATCCGCTGGGGTGAGGGCGCGGCTTAATCCGCGGGACATTTCGTACAGATGGCGGGCGCGTTGCTCACGATAGCGGGCAATTCTAGCCTGATAGCGCACCCCGGCGGTCAGATTGCCCACCACGATCCCCACAATCAGCATCACCCCAAAGGTCACCAGATATTGCACATCCGTCACCGCCAGTGACCAATGTGGCTGGACAAAAAACAGATCGAAGCTGGCGACATTAATCACTGCCGCCAATACAGACGGCCAGCGACCATAGAACAGAGCAATAATTACCACGCCGAGCAAGTAAACCATCACCAGATTGGCTTGATCGAAGCCGGGTATTAGCCACTGTGATAATACCGTGATCAGCGCGCATAAACCGATGGCGGCGAGACAGCCACGCAGCTGCATGCGCCACTTTTCGGTGAAAGTGCGCGCGTCGCTCTCTTTCGCGACACTGGCGGCCCGATCATCTTCCAGTGCGATAATCACCAGATCCAGATCTGGCCCCAGCTTACCAAGGCGATCCGCAAAGCTGCCGCGCAATTTCCACTGTTTTTCGACGCGGCGACCAATAATGATTTTGCCCAGATTATGTTCGCGGGCATAGCGCAGCACCGCTTTCTCTTCGCTGGGTTCGGACAGCGTGGCGGTTTCCGCCCCCAACTCTTGCGCCAGTTTCAGGACGCGCAAAATGGCCCGCCGTCGGGCTTCTGGCAGGCCATGGAGGCGCGGAGTTTCCACATACACTGCATGCCAGATACAGCCCAATCGGGCTGCCAGTCGGGCAGCGGTGCGCACCAGTTTTTCGTTGCCGCTGTTGTGGCCGATACATAATAAGATGGCGTCGCGGGTATGCCAGACGCGCTCGCGCCCCTGTGTATCACGGAAGGCGCGCATCTGGTCATCCACCCGATCGGCGGTGCGGCGCAGGGCCAATTCACGCAGGGCGATTAAATTACCTTTGCGGAAGAAATGCTCAATGGCCCGCTCTGCCTGACCGGAAATGTAGACTTTGCCCTCATTCAGGCGCTGACGCAGGTCATCAGGGGGGAGGTCAACTAACACCACTTCTGTGGCTTCATCAAACATATGATCGGGCACAGTTTCCCGCACGCGGATACCCGTCACGCCGCCGACCACATCATTCAGGCTCTCGAGATGCTGCACATTCACGGTGGTCAGCACATCAATACCGGCATCCAGCAGCTCCTCGACATCTTGCCAGCGTTTCGGATGGCGAGAGCCTTGGGCGTTGCTGTGCGCCAGCTCATCCATCAGGATCAGTGCTGGATGGCGAGCCAGTGCCGCATCTAAATCAAATTCACGGATCTGACGATTGCGGTGAGGGATGCGTTTTTGCGGCAGAATAGCCAATCCGTCCAGCAACGCAGCGGTTTCACTGCGGCCATGGGTTTCCACCACCCCAACGAGCACATCCAAACCCTGCGCCCGTAGGCGCTGAGCTTCTTGCAGCATGGCGTAGGTTTTCCCCACCCCCGCGCAGGCACCAAAAAAGACTTTCAGCCGACCACGGGGCTTCTCATTGGCGACCGCAAGTAGGCTGTCGGGGTCGGGGCGGGTTGGTTCTGCATCCACCATAATGGGTCCTTAAGGTTTGGCCGGGTTAGCCGGGACTGCCACGTGACTTTGAGCATCCAGTGCCATATTCAGATTCAGTACGTTGACGACTGATTCACCGAAGAAATTAGGTGTCGCTTTCTGTATGTTGCTATCAATCAATTGTTTCACCTCGGACAGTGGCATTTGGCGCACGCTGGCGATGCGAGGCGCTTGATAATAGGCAGCATCTAGCGAAATACTTGGGTCCAGACCACTGCCAGATGCGGTGACCAGATCAACCGGTACTGGGCCGGTTTGTGCCGGATTGGCCTGACGCTGTAATTTAACCCGCTCACTGATCGCCTGATCCAGCGCCGGATTGCTGATTGCCAGATTACTGCCGCCCGAGGCCATGGGATTATAAGGCATATCTGCCGTGGCCGATGGACGACCGGTAAAATACCCCGGCTGGGTAAAGTTCTGGCCGAGTAAACTGGAGCCGATCACCTCATCACCTAGCATAACCAGCGAACCCTTAGCTTGCTGGGAAAACATCAATTTAGCCAGCCCGGTAGTGAGCAACGGGTAGGCGATGCCGGTGATCAGGGTCAGTAAGATCAGCAGCACCAAGGCCGGTCGTAGGTAGGAGATGCGGCTGGCGGATGACATAGGGGTCGTTGATGACATATTTTATTACCTCAATTTGGCTCTTAAAACGGGCCACCACCAACGCGGGTAGTGGCTTTGACGAAACAGGTTACTTTCCTAGCCCAGATTTAATGCTGTAAGCACCAGGTCGATCAGTTTGATACCGACAAAGGGGACCAGCAGGCCGCCCAAACCGTAGATCCACAGGTTGCGGCGCAGCAGAGCGGCGGCACTCATCGCCTTATAACTGACCCCTTTTAGTGCCAGCGGGATCAGAAACACAATCACCAGCGCGTTAAAGATCACCGCCGACAGAATTGCCGAGGCGGGGGAGTGCAACTGCATCACGTTCAAGGCATTGAGCTGCGGGTAGGTCGCGGCAAAGGCCGCCGGAATAATGGCGAAATATTTGGCGACGTCGTTGGCGATACTGAAGGTGGTCAGGGAGCCACGGGTCATCAGCATCTGTTTACCGATATGCACCACCTCAATCAGCTTGGTCGGGTTGGAGTCCAAATCCACCATGTTGCCCGCTTCTTTGGCCGCCTGAGTCCCCGAGTTCATCGCCACTGCCACATCTGCTTGTGCTAGTGCTGGCGCGTCGTTAGTGCCGTCACCGGTCATCGCCACCAGCCGACCTTCCGCCTGATACTGACGAATCAACGCCAGCTTGGCTTCCGGCGTGGCTTCCGCCAGAAAATCATCCACGCCCGCTTCGGCGGCAATGGCCGCAGCGGTCAGGCGGTTATCACCGGTGATCATCACGGTTTTAATGCCCATTTTGCGCAGTTCAGCAAAACGTTCTTTAATGCCGCCTTTCACGATATCTTTCAGCGCCACCACCCCCAGCACCCGTGGCCCATCTGCCACCACCAGCGGCGTGCCACCCGTACGAGCCACACTCTCTACCGCATCATCCACGGCGCGCGGGAAGTGGCCCTGATTGGACTCCACATGGCGACGAATGGCATCGACCGCGCCTTTGCGGATCATCCGATCCTGCACGTTGACGCCGCTCATGCGGGTTTGCGCCGAGAAGGGGACAAAGGTGGCATTCAGGCTGTGCAAGTCCCGTTCACGCAAGTTAAACCGCTGTTTCGCCAGCACCACAATACTGCGACCTTCCGGCGTTTCGTCGGCCAGCGAAGAGAGTTGCGCGGCATCCGCCAACTGTTGCTCGGTGACCCCCGGCGCGGGCAAGAACTCTGACGCCTGACGATTCCCCAGTGTGATAGTGCCGGTTTTATCTAGCAGCAGCACATCAACGTCACCGGCCGCTTCCACCGCGCGCCCACTGGTGGCTATCACGTTTGCCCCCAACATGCGGCTCATCCCCGCGACGCCAATGGCGGATAACAAGCCGCCGATGGTGGTGGGGATCAGGCAAACCAGCAGTGCCACCAGCACCGTGATGGTCACGGGATTACCGGCATGGTTCGCCTCAACACTGAACACCGAGAACGGATAGAGTGTCGCCGTCGCCAGTAAGAAGACGATGGTCAGCGCGATCAGCAAGATGGTCAGCGCCACTTCGTTTGGTGTCTTGCGCCGTTTTGCCCCTTCGACCATGGCGATCATGCGGTCGAGGAAGGTCTCCCCCGGATTGGCACTGCACTCGACCACCAGCCAGTCGGACAGCACGCGAGTACCGCCAGTGACGGAGGAGAAGTCGCCGCCGGATTCGCGGATAACTGGCGCGGATTCGCCGGTAATGGCGCTCTCATCCACCGATGCGCCCCCCTCCAGCACTTCGCCATCGCAAGGTACAGTGTCACCCGCCTCGATCAGCACTAAGTCACCTTTGCGCAGACTGTCGGCAGAGACTCTCTCATGGGGGGCATCAACGCGAGCTGCAGAGAGCTTTTTGGCCCAACTGGTTTTTTTCACCCCGCGCAGACTCTCAGCCTGTGCTTTGCTGCGTCCCTCGGCCAGTGCTTCAGCAAAGTTGGCAAATAGCACGGTAAACCACAGCCACAGGGCGACACTGCCGGTAAAGCTGGCGCTACCGGTGGCTTGCCCGCTCAACATCGCCAGCCAGATCAGGGTAGTCAGCCAACTGCCGAGATACACCACGAACATCACCGGATTACGCCACTGGACGCGCGGGTCCAGTTTCTTCATTGCGTCAAGCAGCGCTGTACGAACCAGTGCTGGCTCAAAAATCGCGCGTTGTTTGTGAGTCATCATTATTCTCTCTTAGCAATACTCTGGGTACTTGAAGCCGCTGGGGGTTAGCGATGCTCGCGAACCCCCATCACTGGCTTGAGTCACGCAATCAATGTGGTAACCAGATTTGCAGGTGCTCAGCGACTGGGCCTAAGGCCAGCGCCGGGATAAAGGTCAATGCGCCGACCAACAGCACCGTACCCACCAGCAAACCGATAAACAGTGGCCCAGCAGTCGGCAATGTGCCGTTACCCGCAGGCTGACGTTTCTTCGCCACCAGCGAACTGGCAATTGCCAACACTGGCAGAATCACCCCAAATCGGCCCAAGAACATGGCTGCTGCGAGCAGCAAGTTATAAAACGGCGTGTTAACACTCAGGCCCGCAAAGGCGCTGCCGTTGTTGTTGGCCGCAGAGGAGAGGGCGTAGAGCACCTCGCTAAAACCGTGTGCACCGGGGTTGAGGATCCCGGCGCGACCCGCATCAGTGCAGAGCGCCAGTGCAGTACCCAGCAGCACCACTGCGGGGGTGACCAGAATCGCCAGCGCGGTCATTTTCATATCAAAAACGTCAATTTTCTTGCCGAGATATTCCGGGGTGCGACCAATCATCAAGCCGGCAATAAACACCGTCAGCAGCACGAATAACAGCATGCCGTACAATCCTGAGCCAACACCACCGAACACCACTTCGCCAATCTGCATCAGCCACATCGGCACCATGCCACCGAGGGCGGTAAAGGAGTCGTGCATGGCGTTAACCGCACCGCATGAGGCTGCAGTGGTCACCACGGCATACATGCTGGTGGCGAGAATACCGAAGCGGGACTCCTTGCCTTCCATATTGACATTGCTGTCGGCACCCAGCTGAGTTAAGTGCGGGTTACCGGCCAGCTCGGCGTACATCACTACCACCACGGCGACGACAAAGATCAGCGACATCGCCCAGATCAGCGCATGACCCTGACGGCTATCACCGACGACCTGGCCGAAGGCGAAGCACAGGGCGCAAGGGATCAGGAAAATCGCCAGCATCTGCACAAAATTGCTGAATGCGGTTGGGTTTTCAAACGGATGCGCCGAGTTAGCGCCAAAGAAGCCGCCGCCATTGGTGCCTAGCATTTTGATCGCCTCCTGCGAGGCTACGGGTCCCATCGGCAAGGTCTGTTTTACCCCCTCCAACGTGGTGATGTGCAGGTAGCTATCCAGATTTTGCAGCACGCCCTGACTGACAAAAATTAGGGCGATGATCAGTGCAATCGGCAGTAAGACATATAGAGTGATGCGCACCAGATCGACCCAGGCATTGCCGAGGGTGGCCGCAGAGTGGCGGGCAAAAGCCCGGATCAGCGCAAAAGCGACAGCAATACCGGTGGCGGCAGAGAGGAAGTTTTGTACCGTCAGCCCCGCCATTTGGCTCAGATAACTGAGTGTATTTTCGCCGCTATAGGCTTGCCAGTTGGTGTTGGTGACGAAACTGACCGCGGTATTCAGCGCCAGATGCCACGACATGCCCGGCATATTTTCCGGGTTCAGCGGCAGTGAGCCTTGTGCCATGAGCAGTGAAAAGAGCAGCACAATGCCCAGCACGTTAAAGCTAAGGATCGCCAGCGCATATTGCCAGCCGTTCATCTCCTCATTTTTTACGCCACTACAGCGCCATAAACCGGCCTCGATTTTTTGTAATGGGGCAAAAGGTTCGCCTTCGATCAGGCGAGCCAAAACACTTCCCAACGGACGGGACAGCACCAACAACACCAGCATGAAACTGGCGATAAGCAGAAATCCTGACGCTGCCATTTAAAAGTCCTCCGCGTTAAACAGGGCATAAACCAGGTAGCCCAGAAGCAGCAGAACCAGCAGTGCACCACCCATGATGCTGAAACTCACAATACACCTCCACAGCGCATGTTTTTGATAACAGCAGCTTAGGAAGTTGGGCGAAAAGTTCTTGATAAAATAATGGGGTGGGGTGTAAAAAAAGTATAAAAACGGTCAAAAAAAGTACATAAGACGGTGGTAATTTATGCAGATTGAAATAGGTGGTAGTCAATTTGACTCATTGAGTGGGTATTTACTGGGAGAATGCATTTCACTGACTAATAACCAGATAGCGCATAACGACAATGCAACGTGTTAGTGGCTTTCAGTTAACTTTGTTGTAACAAAATTACAGAACTGACAATTTCTATCGATTTTTACGCATTATAAGTGGTCGGATGAGTGGTAAAGTTTCAACCAATGCGGTAAAATTTTGTCCAGCTACCAATTATCTTATTTAACTTTCAGCGCCACGCGGTAAATTGGCCCACCGAACACTCGGGCCACCCACTGCACGAAGGCGTTTTTAAAGGAGGATCGTTATGTCCATGTACAACGCATACCCATTGCATCAGGTTCTCTTGCGCCGTAGCGCAGTGATTCTGGCTGGTTTACTGGCGCTGCCAGTGATGCTTTTCCGCAAAGATCGCGCCCGTTTCTACAGCTACCTACACCGTGTCTGGGCGAAAACCAGCGATAAACCGGTTTGGTTGGCACAGTCCGAAATGGCGGCACAAGATTTTTATTGATTGCTGAGCCAGCAGGCTTCGTGACCATAAACCTACTGTAAAACAGATAGCCCGTGAGTTAACGCTTGCGGGCTTTTTATTACCCGCATGACGGCGTTGATAAGTCACAAGATCAACCATTCCCCAGATTCTTTGGCGACAACTGTTATGATGAAAGTCATGATGTGATGCTCAAAACAGCAAAAGCTGAAGGAGAACAAGATGCCGGAAAGCAATCAGGTGATGCACAGTAGCGAATATTGCCATGCGCGTGATGAGCTCGATGCCTTGTGTGCGGCGGGGATCACTCGTGGTGGATTGATGGCATTTCATAGCGGCTACAAGCTGGTGTTATTGGCGCATTCGCAGCCTGAATACCGAGAAATCGGCCCTTTTATTGCCGCGATGGATAAATGGCCATCACTGATTGATTTCAGCGTGGAGTATCGCCAACGATTGCTGCATTTACTCTCTCATCAGCCCACAACGGCTAATCACACCAATGTGTTAATGCATGTGCAGGGCTATTTTCGGCCTCACCTCAATTCGCCCCAACGTCAGGCGCTGGCACAACTTATCGACCAATATCGGCTGGGTGAATTGCCCCTGAGCACACCTATCGCCCAGATAATGGCTTATCTGATTGAGTTCCCGAATGATTACTTGTCCGGGCAGCGCTACTTTACCTTTTACTCAGCGCAAGGATAAGGCATGGCGACTCATTTGGTCTGGTTCCGCCATGATCTGCGGGTAACTGATAATTTGGCCCTGCATGCGGCCTGTCAGGATGAACAAGCTACGGTGATGGCGGTATTTATCGCCACGCCTAAGCAGTGGGCGGCACATGATATGGCCCCGCGACAGGCGGCCTTTTTACGGCAAAATTTGCAACTGTTACAGGCCGCACTCGCGGCTCGGGGAATCCCGCTGCACTATCATCAGTGTGATGATTTTCAGGATTCCATTATCTGGCTGGATGATTTTTGCCAACAACAGCAGGTTGATGCGCTGTTTTATCATCAACAGTATGAGTTGAACGAGCAGCGACGGGATGAAGCATTCATAGCGCAACTTAATTGCCAGTCGATTGCCTGCCATAGTTTTCATGACAGTGTGCTGTTGCCGCCAGGAAGTGTTCGGACCGGCAACCATGAAATGTACAAAATATTTACCCCGTTTCGCCGCGCCTTTATTCAGCGCTTGCTGATGAGTGATTGCCGTTGTGTCCCCGCGCCGAAAGCGCGGAAAAACTCAGCTGTGGTCGAATTATCACCACTCGAACCTTTTGATTATCCGCAGCAGGCGGTCGACAACGCGTTATTCCCGGCAGGTGAGGAGGCGGCATTGCAGCGTCTGCGCCGTTTCTGCCGTGAGCAGGTTGAGGACTACCAGCAACAGCGTGATCTGCCCGCCATTGCGGGGACGAGCTGTCTATCGCCTTATTTGGCGCTAGGAATACTTTCACCCCGTCAATGCTTTAACCGCCTGCGGGCCGAGTGTCCGGATCTGTTGGAAAACAGTGACGGCGGGGCTTTTACTTGGCTTAATGAGTTGATCTGGCGTGAGTTTTATCGTCATTTACTCGTGGCCTATCCCCGTTTATGCCAGCATCACCCCTTTATTGGCTGGACCGATGCAGTAAGATGGAATCACTCGGAACAGCAATTAATCGCCTGGCAGCAGGGGCTGACGGGCTATCCTATTGTCGATGCCGCTATGCGGCAACTGAATGAAACCGGTTGGATGCATAACCGACTGCGTATGATCAGCGCCAGTTTTTTGGTCAAAGATCTGCTGATCGATTGGCGGCACGGCGAGCGCTATTTTATGTCCCAACTGTTGGATGGTGATTTAGCGGCCAATAATGGTGGCTGGCAGTGGGCGGCCTCAACGGGTACCGATGCAGCACCCTACTTTCGTATTTTCAATCCCACCACGCAGGGAGAGCGCTTTGATAAAGAGGGCATCTTTATTCGTCGTTGGTTGCCGGAACTGGCGGCGGTGCCAGACAGTGATATTCATCAGCCTTGGCGCTGGGCGCAACGGCAACAGCAACATCTGAATTACCCACCACCGCTGGTGGATCATAAGCTGGCCAGATTGGCGACACTCGCGGCATTTGACGCCGCTAAGCGGGATGGCAGCAAGGATCCCTAATCACAAGGAGCCTGCATGTTTTTGTTAAATTCTTCGGCTAAATCTATGCAATATACCAATAATATGACGAAAATAGCCCTTAACGCGGGGCTGGTTTTATCCTTTAGCCTATACAGCTCACTGGCCGCGGCGGGTTTTGAGGTGGTGGCACTTGGCGTCGATGGCGGTGTCACCGATGGCAATCTGACCTCCTACCTGATTCGTGAGGATAGCCAGCCCCTCTATTTGGCGCTGGATGCTGGTTCAGTGTTACCGGGCATTGCCAAGGCGCTGGAGAAAGGCAGTTTCCCTGAGATTACCGATGAAATGGCCGCGCCATTGACACGGCAGGGCTATATCTTCCGTCAGCGCATTAACAGCTATTTCATCAGCCATGCCCATCTTGACCATGTATCCGGCCTAATTATTGGTTCACCGGAAGACAGCAAAAAAACCATTTATGCCTCGGCTGATACCATTGATGTGCTGAGGAACTACTATTTTAACTGGCGCGTCTGGCCCAATTTTACCGACAGCGGCAGTGGCACTCGTCTAGGCACTTACCGGATGCAGATGGTGCGGCCAGCCCAGCCATTGAGCCTCGGACTTACGCGCTTAACGGGCGAAATGTACCCGCTCAGCCACGATAAGTCGCCTTCGTCGATGCTGCTGATTAGCAGTAATAACGCCGCCTTCGCCTATTTTGGCGATACCGGCCCGGATGAGATAGAGAAGTCAAAAAATCTGGATACGGTGTGGCGCAAGCTGGCTGAAAAGGTTAAGCAGCAGCAACTGAAAGGGATGATTATTGAAGTCTCCTACCCGAACGCGGTTAGCGACGGCAAGCTGTACGGTCATATGACCCCGAAGTGGCTGCTGAAAGAGTTGAAAAATCTGGAAAAATACAGCGGTGAAGGCCAGCCATTAAAAGGTCTGCCGGTGGTGATTAGCCATATCAAGCCCTCATTCCAGCAAGGGCAGGATGTACGTCAATCCATCGCCACTGAGTTGCAGCAAGGCAATGATATGGGGGTGAATTTTATCCTGATGGAGCAAGGCGATAGCCAGAAATTCTGATGATATCAGGCTGCTGACAAAGTCAAATGAAGGGAAACGTGCCGCTGGGGTCGTCACGGCGTAAGCCGTTGGAATGCCCCTAGGTGCGGCCACCCTTTCACTCACTCAGCTTTGCCAATAAACTCTGGTATTTGATTTTGATAACAACACTGATTGATGGGACAGACACAATGCGCAATACAGAATTAGAAACTTTACTTAATAATCAACTCAATACCGCGGCTTTTCAAGACTATGCGCCCAATGGTTTGCAGGTTGAAGGGAGAGCAGAGGTAAAGCGCATCGTGACCGGCGTTACTGCCAGTCAGGCACTATTAGATGCGGCAGTGGAACAACAGGCTGATGCCATTTTGGTGCACCATGGTTACTTCTGGAAGAACGAGCCAGTGGTGGTGCGCGGAATGAAACGTCATCGCCTGAAAACCTTGCTCACTCATGACATCAACCTGTATGGCTACCATTTACCGCTGGATGCCCACCCTGAACTGGGCAATAACGCCCAACTGGCGAAGTTGTTCGGTATTCGGGTGTTGGGTGAAATTGAATCTCTGTTGCCTTATGGCGAGTTTGATAAACCGCTAAATGCAGTGATTTTACGTGAGCGTCTGGAAAAAATATTGGGCCGTGAGGTGCTGCATTGTGGCGATCAGGCACCAGCAGACATCCGCCGTATCGCCTGGTGTAGCGGCGGTGGGCAGGGATATATTCAGCAAGCCGCTGAGTTTGGGGTAGATGCATTTATAACGGGCGAAGTTTCTGAGCAAACCATCCATATTGCCCGAGAGATGGGGGTGAATTTCTATGCGGCAGGGCATCATGCCACTGAGCGTTATGGCATCAAGGCGCTAGGTGAATGGTTGGCCTCAGAGCATCAACTTGAGGTTATCTTTATCGATATCCCGAACCCCGCCTGATCCCGTTTTGCCCTCTTATGCAGTATGCACTGATGATTTTCATTGGTGCATTGCTGTTATTAATGCCTTTATCTCACTTAGTCGCGTATTTAACCCTTCATAAAATAAGGTTTTATCCTGCTTAAGTGTGCTTAAAATAGTCATCTCATCAAGACTGAGTAATAAGTCTCCAGTTTTTAATAATATTCCCTCGTTTTACGCTGATTCTAAATAAGAAAAAATAAATTTCCGTGATCTCTTCGTATCCAAAAAAACCAACCGCTGACAAACCTTGATGACTCGATCGGAAACGGTGAGGACAGACGGAAGAGTAAAGCGTCCACGCCAGGGAAGGTGCGGTTCGAGCCTCCAGGGAAGGATTTACGGCGTCTTTACGGTCCGCCTGTTCTCTCCACTACTGGCACTGGATCAATAACCAGAAAACTTGCCGTTTTCCGCGGCTAATTTCACTCTTTACGACGAGTTTAGTGATTATTTATCACTAGCGGTTAATTCGGCTCTATTGACAGCGGCTAGGTGCTAACGCATAAATATGTACTTATAACTGTTAGTTATCCAACGAAAATGAAAACGAAAACTATAAATTTGACAGGGGAACGTGAGTGCAACGAGCACGATGCTATTTACTCGGAGAAAGTGCGGTAGTTCTGGAGCTGGAACCGCCGGTAACATTAGCAAGTCAGCAACGAATTTGGGGTTTGGCTGATCGACTGATTCATCATCCCGACGTCCTTGAGGCGATCCCCGGCATGAATAATCTCACCTTATTGCTAACCGATCCGCAAAATACGGCGCTGGACGCCATCGAAAAGCTCCAACGCTGGTGGGAAGAGAGCGAATCATTAGTCCCTGAGTCCCGCGACATCACCATTCCGGTGATTTATGGTGGCGAGGCTGGCCCTGATCTGGCGGAAGTGGCGCGTCATACTGGCATGACTGAGCGTCAGGTGGTCGAGTGCCATGCGGGGGCGAGCTATATCGTCTACTTCCTCGGTTTTCAGCCGGGCTTCTCCTATTTAGGTGGCATGCCGGAACAGCTTGCCACCCCACGGCGTGCAGAACCGCGTCTGGTGGTCGCCCCCGGTTCTGTCGGGATTGGTGGCAGCCAAACTGGTATCTATCCACTGGCAACCCCCGGCGGCTGGCAACTGATTGGCCGCACTTCACTGGCGCTGTTTAACCCGCTGGAGATGCCGCCAACCTTGCTACGCCCAGGGGATAATGTGCGCTTTCTGCCTTTAACGGAGGGCGTATGCTGAAGATTATTCGCGCAGGTATCTACACCACAGTACAAGACAGTGGCCGTGGCGGCTTTCGCCGTTTAGGCATCAGTCAGGGCGGGGCGCTCGATTTACCGGCACTGAAAATGGCCAATATGCTGGTGGGCAATGAGGCTGATGCCGCCGGACTGGAGATCACGCTGGGCCAATTTACCGCTGAATTTACTCAGTCGGGTTGGATTGCAGTGACTGGGGCGGGTTGTGATGCGCGGCTTGATGACCAGCTGCTGTGGACCGGTTGGCGTTATCCGGTCAAGCCGGGGCAACAGCTTAAGCTCAGTGTGCCACACCGTGGAATGCGCAGTTATTTGGCGATCTCCGGCGGCATTGATGTGCCGGAAATGTTGGGGTCGCGCAGCACCGATCTGAAAGCAGGTTTTGGCGGCTATCAAGGGCGGTTAGTTAAAGAGGGCGATGCTCTGCCATTGGGTAAACCCACTCGTTTACCCCGTGAATCGGTGGGTATCAAACAGCTGCTGTTCGGTAACCGTGTTCGTGCGGTGCCGGGACCGGAATATCATGAATTTGACGATATCGCACAGGGCGCTTTTTGGCGTGAAGCTTGGCAGCTCAGCCCACAAAGTAACCGGATGGGCTATCGCCTGACCGGCCGCGAATTAGCCCGCACCACCTCCCGCGAAATGTTATCCCACGGCTTATTGCCCGGAGTGGTACAGGTGCCGCATAACGGCCAGCCGATTGTGCTGATGGCCGATGCACAAACCACCGGCGGTTACCCGCGGATTGCTTGCGTGATCGAAGCCGATCTCTACCATTTAGCGCAAATTAGACTCGGCGAGCCAGTGCACTTTGTGCAATGTACTGTTGAAGAGGCGCTACGGGCCAAATCAGAACAGCAGCATTTCCTGCAACAAATTGAGTGGGGTTTGCAGAAAGGTTTCGATGCTATGGAGGCCAAATGAACATTGATTTAAACGCCGATTTAGGTGAAGGCTGCGCCAATGATCAGGCGCTGTTGCAGTTGGTCAGTTCGGCCAATATCGCTTGTGGTTTTCATGCGGGTGATGCGCAGACCATGCGTCAATCAGTACGTTGGGCCATCGAGTATGGTGTGGCTATCGGCGCGCATCCCAGCTTCCCTGATCGCGAGAATTTTGGTCGCACCGCAATGCAACTCCCGCCGGAAATTGTCTATGCCCAAGTGGTTTATCAGTTGGGTGCGCTGGCGGCTATCGTCAAGGCGGAAGGGGGCGTGATGCAGCATGTGAAGCCCCACGGCATGTTGTACAACCAAGCGGCGGTTGATCCTACACTGGCGGAGGCTATTGCTCAGGCAGTTAAGGCCGTCGATCCCTCATTGCGGCTGGTCGGGCTGGCGGGCAGCGACTTGATCCGTGCAGGTCAGCGAGTAGGTCTTGTCACACGGCAGGAGGTGTTCGCCGATCGCCGCTATCAACCCGATGGCACCTTAGTGCCGCGCAGCCAACCCGATGCTCTCATCGAAAGTGACGAGCTAGCGCTGTCACAAACCTTAGCCATGGTGCAGCGTCATCAGGTTCAGGCCCGTGATGGTAGTTGGGTCGCGGTACAGGCTGACACGGTTTGCGTACACGGTGATGGCGCTCATGCCTTGGCGTTTACCCGTCGTTTACGCCGCAGTTTTCAGCAGGAAAATATCGCAGTCACTGCACAGTAGTCGGGCCGTAGCTGTGTCATTGTTGGGCTATTACAATCATAACCGTCTGGCCCAGGCGGAATAGATTCACCCATTAAATGCATTTTATGACAGGAGAGTCACCTTGGAACAAACGGTAAATCTTTGGCCGCTGATTGGTATCGCGGCGATCGTAATTGGTTTTTTACTGCGTATCAACGCAGTGCTAGTGGTGATTACCGCAGGGATCATCACCGGTGTGGCGGCATTCATGCCCATCGCCACTATTTTGGAAAAATTGGGGGAGGGCTTTCTCAACACCCGTAACCTGCCGCTAATCCTACTATTGCCACTGGCGGTTATCGGCTTGCTTGAGCGTCACGGCTTGAAAGAGCGTGCGCAGGCATGGATTTCGCAAATTAAAAGTGCGACCTCGGGTCGCTTACTGATTGTTTACCTGTTTGTGCGCGAAGCCACGGCAGCTTTGGGGTTAACCAGCCTTGGCGGTCACCCACAAATGGTACGGCCATTGCTGGCACCGATGGCGGAAGGGGCGGCGGAAACCCGTTATGGTGAGTTGCCAGAAAAAGTGCGCTATCGTCTGCGCGCGATGTCTGCTGCCACGGATAACGTCGGTTTGTTCTTCGGTGAAGATATTTTTGTCGCCTTCGGTGCCATTATCTTTATGCACAACTTTATGCTGGAGTCGGGGGGCATTCAGACCGAGCCGCTACACATCGCGCTGTGGGGAATTCCGACCGCGATTTGTGCTTTCTTGATCCATGCTTTCCGTCTGCAACGTTTGGATAAACAGCTCGCCGCTGAGTTAACTGCGCTGAACCAGTCTGCCCTGGCAACCAAGGGAGACGGCAAATGATTTTCCAACAACAATATTTGTACTGGCTGGCGGGTGTCGTGTTACTGATCGTCGCCATCATGTCGTTTCGCGATAAAGCCAACCCGCGCCGTATCACCACGGGCCTATTCTGGGGGCTGTACGGGCTGATTTTTCTGGTGGGCGATTGGACCTATCGACTGGCCAATACGCTGGGCGGTGAGGGGCCGGATGAGAAGCGCATTCTGAATATTACCGTCGGCGTGGTGGTGGTAGTGATGGCGCTGATTGCCGGTTTCGGCGGCGTAAAATTGGGCAGTTATCATCAACGTACACCGCAAGAGCGTGAAGTGAGCGCTAAGCGACTGGGTAACCGACTGTTTATTCCTGCACTGGCGATCCCGGTGGTGACGGTGGTTGGCGTGTTGCTGTTCAATAATATTCCGGCACTGGATCAATGGCTGTTTGGCACCGGTAATCACGCCACTTTGGTCACCCTGTTCTCGATGACCGTCGGCTGTGTCATCGGTTTGATTATTGCGGTGGTGATGACCCATGAAACCGCAGCACAACCGGTGCAGGAAGCGCGGCGTTTACTGGATTCCATTGGCTGGGCATTTATCTTGCCGCAAATTTTGGCCACACTGGGCTTGCTGTTTACTACCGCAGGGGTTGGCACGGCCATTGCCCATCTGACTCAAGAGTATCTGGCGGTTGATCATCGCTTTGTCGCCGTAGCAGTCTATGCTATTGGCATGGCAGTGTTAACGATGATTATGGGCAATGCCTTTGCCGCTTTCCCCATCGTGACGGCGGGTATCGGTATTCCGATTCTGGTGTTGCAACATGGCGGTAATCCGGCGGTGATGGCGGCTATCGGGATGTTCTCCGGTTACTGCGGTACATTGATGACACCAATGGCAGCTAACTTTAATATTGTTCCCGCAGCATTATTGGAGCTGCCAGACAAAAATGCGGTGATCAAAGCACAGATTCCAACCGGCGTGACTCTTTTGATAGTTAACGTATTTTTACTCTATTTCCTGATGTTCCTCTAGGAGAGGCGATGAAAAGCGTATTAATTACCGGGTTTGAACCCTTTGGCGGGGAGCGAGTCAATCCCTCGTGGGAAGTGGTTAAACAACTGAATGATTTAATGCTGGGTGGGGTCAGAGTGGTGGCCCGTCAGTTACCTTGTGCCTTTGGTGAAGCACTCACTGCGCTGAATGCTGCGATAGATGATATTCAGCCGGTATTGGTGTTAGCGGTTGGGCAGGCCGGTGGTCGTGCGGATATCACCATCGAACGGGTGGCGATTAACGTCGATGATGCACGAATTCCCGATAATTTGGGTAATCAACCGGTCGATCAGCCCATCGTCGAGAATGGCCCAGCAGCTTATTTCACTCGTTTGCCGATTAAGGCGATGGTACAGGGGATACGTGATGCGGGTATTCCAGCTTCAGTTTCCCAGACAGCAGGAACCTACGTCTGCAATCATGTGATGTATGGCTTATTGCATCGGTTAAACCAGCTTAATAGTGAGGTAAAGGGTGGGTTTATCCATATCCCCTATCTGCCTGAGCAGGCGGTCGATCACCCTGGTGCGCCGAGTATGTCGACACAATCAGTGTTGATCGCATTGGAGTTGGCGATTTCAATCGCGTTGCAGATAGAACACGATTTGCATATCTCCGGTGGTGCTATTCATTGATGTTGCTCGTCACTCCCACTCTTTGGGGATAAAAAACGCCACCTGAAGGTGGCGTTTTTACTGAGCAGAAATAGGCGTCAGCTTATTTATTCAGCTGGCTTTTAAAATCACGCTCGGCATAACCGGTATAAAGCTGACGCGGACGGGCAATTTTGATGCCGTCATCATGCATTTCATTCCAGTGAGCAATCCAGCCGATGGTACGGGCGATGGCGAACATCACCGTAAACATTGAAGAGGGGATCCCCATGGCTTTCAGGATGATACCTGAATAGAAGTCCACGTTCGGATAGAGTTTCTTCTCAATGAAGTACGGGTCGTTCAGCGCGATACGTTCCAGCTCCATCGCGACTTCCAGCAGGTTGTCGTTCAGATTTAGCTCTTTCAGCACTTCATGACAGGTTTCACGCATAACGGTGGCGCGCGGGTCGTGGTTTTTATACACACGATGGCCGAAGCCCATTAGGCGGAACGAGTCATTTTTATCTTTCGCACGACGGATAAACTCAGGAATGTGCTCTACGGTTTTAATCTCTTCCAGCATCTTCAGGCAAGCTTCGTTCGCGCCACCGTGAGCAGGTCCCCACAGGGAGGCGATACCTGCGGCGATACAGGCAAACGGGTTAGCGCCAGAAGAGCCAGCGGTACGGACAGTAGAGGTAGAAGCGTTTTGTTCATGGTCAGCGTGCAGGATGAAAATACGATCCATAGCGCGCTCGAGCACTGGGTTAACTTCATATTTCTCACAGGGTGTGGAGAACATCATGTGCAGGAAGTTGCCCGCGTAAGAGAGGTCATTGCGCGGATAAACAAATGGCTGGCCAAGTGAGTATTTGTAGCACATCGCGGCCACGGTCGGCATTTTAGACAGCAGACGGAAGGCGGTGATTTCACGGTGGCGTTCGTTGTTCACATCCAGCGCATCATGGTAGAAAGCTGCCAGTGCGCCCGTGACCCCACACAATACGGCCATTGGGTGCGAGTCGCGGCGGAAACCGTGGAACAGACGAGTAATCTGCTCATGAATCATGGTATGGCGAGTTACTGTGGTTTTGAAAGTTTCATACTCCTCTGCGGTTGGCGTTTCGCCGTACAGCAGAATGTAGCAAACTTCCAAATAGGTCGAATCTTTTGCCAGTTGGGCAATCGGGAAGCCACGGTGCAGCAGAATACCTTCATCACCATCAATGTAAGTGATTTTTGATTCGCAGGATGCGGTAGAGGTAAAACCGGGGTCAAAGGTGAAATAACCTTTCGAACCTAAGGTGCGGACGTCAATAACGTCAGTGCCGATGGTTGGGGATAACACGCCCAGTTCGATCGCAGCTTCGCCTTCCAGATTCAGCGTCGCCTTTTTGTTAGCCATTTACAGTCTCCTTAGCGCTTATTTTAAAACCTCTAACAACTAAAATAGCTTACATGTCTGTAAGGCAGCACTGCTCTGTTTTGTTCATCGCTTATCCATCTGACTTGACGTTGCTGCGTAAATAGCCGCTCTTTCACTCGAATGACTTATCACTGTAAGTGCTTCGTGATTCGTTCGTTTGCTGTCTCGCTGCTACATCAAGTTCTTTAGGTCTAGAACGTGATTTAGGGTACAGAGTATCTTGCCAATGCGGCCCATGATCCGAGACGCTGGATCGACAGGTGATGTTACAAAGTTGTTAACGATTTGTCAGGTTCTTATCTTTTATAATTCATTGCCTACGATTTCTATGGGGATATTCACTCATTACACTGTTACATAACTCGCGCTTATGGGGAAGTGTATACGCAGACCTTTGGTGAATGATATGGCATATTTCTACTTTAGTTGTAATTTAAATGTTTATTCTTTGTCAAATCAGATAATTAATTTTATGTAAATTATGTAAACCGTGATCGTAATCACTGTTCAGGGGAAATGTTCCCAATCAGATTGTGTGGGAATTGTAATAAGAATGTGAACCCCCTATACTGCCGCCAGGTCTCCGGATTACCCTGAAGTAGGAGCACCCAGCGTTATAAAGAGCACGCCATTTAAGCATTCAGGATGTCATGTCTAAATGTGCGATGTGAGGGGTTTAAACCCTTAACGCTGTCTGATCCCCACCCAGGCCCGGAGGATGGAAATTAATAAGAGCTGTGTGGGCAAAAACGTGAAAAAACAAAGACCTGTCAATTTGGATCTGCAAACGATCCGATTTCCTGTTACTGCGATAGCGTCCATTTTACACCGCGTCTCTGGCGTAATGACTTTCGTTGCCGTTGGTATCCTCCTTTGGCTGTTAGGTTTGTCTGTTTCCTCGCAAGATGGATTCATGCAAGCTGCGGCGATCATGAATAGCTTTATTGTTAAATTCATCTTCTGGGGAATACTCACTGCGCTGGCCTATCACGTTTGCGGTGGTATTCGCCACTTGCTAATGGATTTTGGCTATATCGAAGAGAGCTTGGCTGCGGGGACCCGCTCCGCCCAAGTCGCAATGGTGTTAACCCTGGTGCTGTCAGTTTTAGCTGGAGTCCTGGTATGGTAAGCAATGCTTCTGCGTTAGGGCGTAATGGAGTACACGACTGGCTGTTACTGCGTGCTTCTGCAATCGTCATCACTCTATATATTCTTTATATTCTGGGCTTCGTGGTTATCGTCCCAGATATCACCTATGAAATCTGGCGTGGCTTCTTCGCCTCGCACATCACAAAAGTATTTACCCTGCTGACATTGCTGTCGATTCTGGTTCACGCCTGGATTGGTCTGTGGCAGGTATTAACGGACTATATAAAGCCGCTGGCGATACGACTGGTGTTACAACTGGCCGTCGTGATTACGCTGCTGGTCTACCTCTTGTATGGAACAATTGTGGTGTGGGGTGCTTAAATGAAACTGCCGGTCAGAGAGTTTGATGCTGTTGTTGTCGGTGCGGGTGGTGCAGGTATGCGCGCCGCGCTGCAAATTTCACAAATGGGGCTCTCTTGCGCCCTGATATCAAAAGTTTTCCCAACGCGTTCCCATACCGTGTCTGCGCAGGGCGGTATCACCGTCGCACTGGGTAATACCCACGAAGACAACTGGGAATGGCATATGTATGACACGGTAAAAGGCTCCGATTATATCGGTGACCAAGATGCCATTGAATATATGTGCAAAACCGGACCAGAAGCGGTTCTGGAACTGGAACATATGGGGTTACCTTTCTCCCGTTTAGACGATGGCAGCATTTATCAGCGGCCATTCGGTGGGCAGTCACTGAACTTTGGCGGTGGGCAAGCGGCGCGTACAGCGGCAGCGGCTGACCGTACTGGGCATGCGCTGTTGCACACCCTTTATCAGCAGAACCTGAAAAACCACACCACGATTTTCTCCGAGTGGTATGCACTGGATTTGGTGAAGAATCAGGACGGTGCTTTTGTCGGCTGTACTGCTATCTGCATTGAAACCGGTGAAGTCGTCTATTTCAAAGCACGGGCAACAATATTGGCCACCGGCGGTGCTGGCCGTATTTATCAATCCACCACCAATGCGCACATTAATACTGGTGACGGTGTCGGCATGGCTCTGCGCGCCGGAGTTCCGGTGCAGGACATGGAAATGTGGCAGTTCCACCCGACGGGTATCGCCGGGGCGGGGGTGTTGGTGACGGAAGGGTGTCGTGGTGAAGGCGGTTATCTGCTGAACAAGCACGGTGAGCGCTTCATGGAGCGCTATGCGCCGAATGCCAAAGATTTGGCGGGTCGTGACGTAGTGGCGCGTTCCATTATGATCGAAATCCGTGAAGGCCGTGGCTGTGAGGGTCCGTGGGGACCACATGCCAAACTGAAACTGGATCACTTGGGTAAAGATGTGCTGGAGTCCCGTCTGCCGGGTATTCTTGAGCTATCACGAACCTTTGCTCACGTTGACCCGATCAAAGAACCTATCCCCGTGATTCCAACCTGCCACTACATGATGGGTGGGATCCCAACCAAAGTGACTGGTCAAGCGATTACAGTAAATGAAAAGGGCGAAGACGTTGTCATCCCTGGTCTGTTTGCTGTTGGTGAAATTGCCTGTGTTTCTGTCCATGGTGCAAACCGTCTGGGCGGTAACTCATTACTGGACTTGGTGGTATTTGGTCGCGCAGCCGGTATGCATCTGCAAGAGTCATTGATGGAGCAGGGTGCAAGCCGCGATGCTAGCGATTCAGATATCGAAGCCTCGTTGGATCGCATGAATCGCTGGAATAACACCCGCTCAGGTGAAGACCCAGTTGAGATCCGCAAAGCATTACAAGCCTGCATGCAGAATAACTTCTCGGTCTTCCGTGAAGGTGATGCAATGGCAAACGGCTTGGAAGAACTGAAAACTATCCGCGAACGTCTGCAAAATGCCCGTCTGGATGACACTTCTAGCGAGTTCAATACCCAGCGTATTGAATGTCTGGAATTGGACAACCTGATGGAAACTGCGTTTTCCACCGCTGTGTCAGCTAACTTCCGTACCGAAAGTCGTGGCGCGCATAGCCGCTTTGACTTCCCGGAACGTGATGATGCGAACTGGCTGTGTCACTCGCTGTATTTGCCTGACACCGAAAGCATGACCCGCCGTGAGGTAAACATGCAACCTAAGTTACGCGCGGCCTTCCCGCCGAAAGTGCGTTCTTATTAATGCATGTGTTGTGTTGATAGGGTTAAACCCTAATCCGTTGCGGAGGAATAGATCATGAAGCTTGAGTTTTCAATTTATCGCTACAACCCGGACGTCGATGACGCGCCGCACATGCAAGAATATACGCTGGAAGCGGAAGAAGGCCGGGACATGATGTTGCTGGATGCGCTAATCCAGCTGAAAGAGAAAGATCCGACGCTGTCGTTCCGTCGCTCATGCCGTGAAGGTGTTTGCGGTTCCGATGGCCTGAATATGAATGGCAAAAACGGCTTGGCCTGCATCACGCCAATTTCAGCTTTGCAGAAAGGCAATAAGAAGATTGTGATTCGCCCATTGCCGGGGTTACCGGTGGTGCGGGATTTAGTGGTCGATATGGGGCAGTTTTATACTCAGTACGAGAAAATTAAACCTTACCTATTAAATGACGGCAAAAATCCGCCAGCACGTGAGCATTTACAGTCGCCTGCACAGCGCGAGAAGCTGGATGGTCTGTATGAGTGCATCATGTGTGCTTGCTGCTCAACCTCTTGCCCATCATTCTGGTGGAATCCGGATAAGTTTATCGGCCCGGCAGGGTTACTGGCCGCCTATCGCTTCCTGATAGATAGCCGTGATACCGAAACAACAGCACGTTTGGATGATCTGGACGACGCTTTTAGTGTTTTCCGCTGCCATAGCATCATGAATTGTGTCAGTGTTTGTCCTAAGGGCCTGAACCCGACCCAAGCGATTGGTCATATCAAATCTATGTTGTTACAGCGTAGCGCATGATAGTTACAGCGTAGCGCATGATAGCCAAAGTGTTGCTAATGGCAGCTACAGTGTAGCGAATGATTGTTATAACGTAGCGAATGATTGTTGCAACGCAGTGCGTGATGTGAGTTTATTAACCTGGGGAATGATTCCCCAGGTAGCTTCAAGGTAGGGAATCTCTAAAAGCCGGCACGCTGTCCGTTTTTAGAGGTTCCTTGAACGGGACCGCAAGGTCCATAACAGAACGTGCATTGAGCATGTCGAGTGAACCGTTTTTACGGCAAACCGTTGATATTACGGTGTATATGTTAACCACGGCGAAAACTGAAGCTTCAAAGCTTAAGGGATCATGATGCAGAACGGCGCAATGAAGGCCTGGCTGGATTCCTCCTATCTGGCGGGCGCGAACCAGTCCTACATAGAGCAGCTCTATGAAGACTTTTTAACTGATCCTGGTTCCGTTGATGATAGTTGGCGTTCAATTTTTCAACAACTACCAACGACGGGTGTAAAACCTGATCAGTTCCACTCTCAAACGCGTGAGTATTTCCGTCGCTTGGCGAAGGATCCCTCGCGTTATAACTCATCCATCAGCGATCCTGAAAATGATGCCAAGCAAGTCAAGGTGTTGCAGTTAATCAACGCCTTCCGCTTCCGCGGCCATCAACATGCCAACCTTGACCCACTCGGTTTGTGGAAGCAGGAGTCTGTCCCAGACCTCGAGCCTTCCTATCACAACCTGACTGAGGCCGATTTCCAGAACACCTTCAATGTGGGCTCTTTTGCTATCGGTAAAGAGACCATGAAGCTGTCTGACCTGTATGCAGCCCTAAAGCAGACCTACTGCGGCCCTATCGGCGCTGAATACATGCATATCACCAATACCGAAGAGAAACGCTGGCTTCAGCAGCGTATTGAATCGGTGGTCGGGAAACCGACATTCAGCGAAGAAGAGAAGCGCCGTTTCCTGAGCGAACTGACTGCCGCTGAAGGTCTGGAACGTTATCTCGGTGCCAAATTCCCCGGTGCTAAGCGCTTCTCGCTGGAGGGCGGCGATTCGCTGGTCACCATGCTCAAAGAGATGATCCGCCATGCCGGTAAAAATGGCACACGCGAAGTGGTGCTGGGAATGGCTCACCGTGGCCGCCTGAACGTATTGATTAACGTGCTGGGTAAGAAACCGGAAGACCTGTTTGATGAGTTCGCCGGTAAGCATAAAGAACATCTGGGTACGGGTGACGTTAAATATCATCAGGGCTTCTCGTCTGATGTGGAAACCGAAGGTGGTCTGGTTCACCTGGCGTTGGCCTTTAACCCATCCCATCTGGAGATTGTTAGTCCGGTGGTTATCGGTTCTGTGCGCGCACGTCGTGACCGTCTGGATGAAGCTCGCAGCAACATGGTATTGCCAATCACCATTCATGGTGATGCGGCGATTACCGGCCAGGGTGTGGTGCAAGAAACCTTGAACATGTCACAAGCTCGCGGCTATGAAGTCGGCGGGACTGTGCGCATTGTTATCAACAACCAGATTGGGTTTACTACCTCCAATCCGCTGGATGCACGTTCTACCCAGTACTGTACTGACATCGCTAAAATGGTACAGGCACCGATTTTCCACGTGAATGCGGATGATCCTGAAGCTGTGGCGTTTGTGACCCGTCTGGCGTTGGATTTCCGTAACACCTTTAAACGTGACGTGATGATCGATCTGGTTTGTTACCGCCGCCATGGGCATAACGAAGCTGATGAGCCAAGTGCAACCCAGCCAGTGATGTATCAGAAGATCAAAAAACACCCGACGCCGCGCAAAATCTATGCTGACAAGCTGACCGAGCAAAACATCGCGACCTTAGAAGATGCCACGGAAATGGTTAATCTGTACCGTGACGCATTAGACGGCGGCGAGTGTGTGGTGGAAGAGTGGCGTCCGATGAATCTGCAATCCTTCACGTGGTCGCCGTATCTGAACCATGATTGGGATGAAGAATATCCAAGCAAAGTTGAAATGAAACGCCTGCAAGATCTGGCGCGTCGTATCAGCCACGCACCGGAAGCCATTGAAATGCAATCCCGTGTTGCCAAGATTTATGGCGATCGCGCTTTGATGGCAAGCGGTGAAAAGCCATTCGACTGGGGTGGGGCTGAAACACTGGCCTACGCCACACTGGTTGATGAGGGGATTCCGATCCGCCTGTCGGGTGAAGATGCGGGGCGCGGAACCTTCTTCCATCGCCATGCCGTGATTCATAACCAGAAAAATGGCTCAGTTTATGTGCCACTGTCAAATGTGCACAGCGGGCAGGGTGATTTCCAGGTTTGGGACTCCGTGCTGTCGGAAGAAGCCGTTTTGGCATTCGAATATGGCTACGCCACCGCAGAACCTCGCACCCTGACTATCTGGGAAGCGCAGTTCGGTGACTTTGCCAACGGTGCTCAGGTGGTTATCGACCAGTTCATCAGCTCCGGTGAGCAGAAATGGGGCCGGATGTGTGGCCTGGTCATGCTGCTGCCACATGGCTACGAAGGCCAAGGTCCAGAGCACTCCTCTGCGCGGTTGGAGCGCTACCTGCAACTTTGTGCTGAACAAAACATGCAAGTGTGCATCCCATCAACGCCAGCACAGGTTTACCACATGATTCGCCGTCAGGCGCTCCGTGGTATGCGCCGTCCGCTGGTGGTGATGTCACCGAAGTCATTGTTACGTCATCCGTTAGCGATATCATCTCTGGATGAATTGGCGAATGGCAGCTTCTTGCCTGCTATCGGTGAAGTTGACGAAATGGACCCGAAAGGCGTTAAGCGTGTCGTGATGTGTTCTGGCAAGGTCTATTATGATCTGTTGGAACAGCGCCGCAAGAATGGGCAAACCGATGTCGCTATCGTGCGTATCGAGCAGCTTTATCCGTTCCCGCACCATGCCGTCCAGGCCGTGTTGGAGCAATTTGCTCACGTGCATGATTTCGTCTGGTGTCAGGAAGAGCCGCTTAATCAGGGGGCATGGTATTGCAGCCAACACAACTTCCGCGAAGTGATTCCATTTGGTGCTTCCTTGCGTTATGCAGGCCGCCCGGCGTCCGCTTCACCGGCAGTTGGATATATTTCCGTACACCAGAAACAACAACAAGCTCTGGTTAATGACGCGCTGACCGTTGAATAGCGAGCCGGTTAACACATAAAGGATAGAGAATGAGTAGCGTAGATATTAATGTTCCTGACCTCCCTGAGTCTGTCGCCGATGGTTCAGTCGCAACCTGGCACAAAAAACCGGGTGATAGCGTTAAGCGTGATGAAGTGTTGGTTGAGATTGAAACAGACAAAGTGATTCTGGAAGTTCCGGCCAGTCAGGACGGTATTTTGGACGCCATTTTGGAAGATGAGGGTGCAACTGTCACCTCACGTCAAGTTCTGGGTCGTATTCGTCCAAGTGATAGCTCAGGCAAGCCGACAGAAGAAAAAAGCCAGAGCACCGAGTCCACTCCTGCTCAGCGCCAGACGGCCAGCCTGGAAGAAGAGAGCAACGATAGCCTCAGCCCGGCCATTCGTCGTCTGATTGCAGAGCACGACCTTGATGCCAGCGCCATTAAAGGCAGCGGCGTTGGTGGTCGAATCACACGTGAAGACGTGGATAGTCATTTGGCAAACCGTAAAGCTGCACCAGCGGCGGTTGAAGCTAAAGTTGAAGCCGCAGCGCCAGTCGCATTGGCAGGCCGCAGTGAAAAACGTGTGCCAATGACTCGCCTGCGTAAACGTGTTGCTGAGCGTCTGCTGGAAGCGAAAAACAGCACCGCGATGCTGACCACGTTTAACGAAATCAACATGAAGCCAATCATGGATCTGCGTAAGCAGTATGGTGAAGCTTTCGAGAAACGTCACGGTGTCCGCTTGGGCTTTATGTCCTTCTATATCAAAGCGGTTGTCGAAGCACTGAAACGCTATCCTGAAGTGAATGCTTCCCTTGATGGCGAAGACGTGGTTTACCACAACTACTTCGATATCAGCATTGCTGTCTCTACCCCGCGCGGTCTGGTGACCCCAGTCTTGCGTGATGTAGATACTATGGGTATGGCAGATATTGAGAAGAAAATCAAAGAATTGGCCGTAAAAGGCCGTGACGGCAAACTGAAAGTTGAAGAGCTGACTGGCGGTAATTTCACTATTACTAACGGCGGTGTATTCGGCTCACTGATGTCGACTCCGATCATTAACCCACCACAAAGCGCGATCCTTGGCATGCATGCCATCAAAGATCGTCCAATGGCGGTAAATGGTCAGGTAGTGATTCTGCCAATGATGTATCTGGCACTGTCCTACGATCACCGCTTAATCGATGGCCGCGAGTCTGTCGGTTATCTGGTGACGGTGAAAGAGATGCTGGAAGATCCAGCTCGCTTGCTGCTCGACGTATAAAAAAGATAAATGACAAGGTTGGCCTGATTGCAAGGTGTTGAATACCTGCCTCCGTGCAATCAGGTTGCCTAGTAGGCTTCGGCCCATCTCAGACCTTATATGGATAGAACATCATGAATTTACACGAATATCAGGCAAAACAACTGTTTGCTCGGTATGGCATGCCAGCTCCAACTGGCTACGCCTGTAGCACACCGCGTGAAGCAGAAGAAGCCGCATCTAAAATCGGTACTGGCCCGTGGGTGGTTAAATGTCAGGTTCATGCAGGCGGTCGCGGTAAAGCGGGCGGCGTGAAACTGGTTAACAGCAAAGAAGATATTCGTGCTTTCGCTGAACAGTGGTTAGGTAAAAAACTGGTAACTTATCAGACAGATGCTCATGGTCAGCCGGTTCACCAGATTCTGGTTGAAGCTGCGACTGATATCGACAAAGAGCTGTATCTGGGCGCGGTTATCGATCGCAGCTCCCGTCGCGTGGTGTTTATGGCATCTACCGAAGGCGGCGTTGAAATTGAGAAAGTGGCCGAAGAGACGCCAGAACTGATCCATAAAATCGCACTGGATCCGTTGACTGGCCCGCAGCCTTATCAGGGGCGCGAATTGGCCTTCAAGCTGGGCCTGACCGGTAAGCAAGTGACTCAATTCACCAAGATCTTTATGGGTCTGGCAACACTCTTCCTGGAGCGTGATTTGGCGATGGTTGAGATCAACCCGCTGGTTATCACTAAACAGGGTGATCTGGTCTGCCTGGATGGCAAATTGGGCGCAGACGGCAATGCTCTGTTCCGTCAACCAGAACTGCGCGAAATGCGCGACCAGTCGCAAGAAGATGCCCGAGAAGCCCAAGCTGCACAGTGGGAACTGAACTATGTGGCGTTGGATGGCAACATTGGTTGCATGGTTAACGGTGCTGGTTTGGCAATGGGCACCATGGACATCGTGAAACTGCACGGTGGCGAACCGGCGAACTTCCTCGATGTGGGTGGTGGTGCAACCAAAGAGCGCGTGACTGAAGCCTTTAAAATTATTTTGTCTGACGACAAAGTGAAAGCGGTTTTCGTTAACATCTTCGGCGGCATTGTGCGTTGCGACCTGATCGCTGACGGCATTATTGGCGCAGTGGAAGAAGTGGGTGTTAGCGTGCCTGTGGTCGTTCGTCTGGAAGGGAACAACGCCGAACTGGGTGCCAAAAAACTGGCAGACAGCGGTTTGAATATCATTGCTGCGACCAGCCTGACAGATGCGGCTCAGCAAGTTGTAGCGGCAGTGGGGGCTAAATAATGTCAATTTTAATTAATAAAAATACCAAAGTTATTTGCCAGGGTTTTACCGGTAGCCAAGGGACTTTCCACTCTGAACAAGCTATCGCCTACGGCACAAAAATGGTTGGCGGTGTCACACCAGGCAAAGGCGGTACTCAACATCTGGGCCTGCCGGTCTTCAATACTGTGCGTGAAGCTGTAGAGACGACCGGTGCGACTGCATCTGTTATCTATGTGCCAGCACCGTTTTGCAAAGACTCGATTCTGGAAGCCATCGACGCCGGTATCAAACTGATTATCTGTATTACTGAAGGCATCCCAACGCTGGATATGCTGGTGGTAAAAGTCAGATTAGAACAGTCTGATGCGCGCATGATCGGCCCGAACTGCCCAGGTGTTATCACCCCTGGCGAATGTAAGATTGGTATCATGCCGGGTCATATTCACTTGCCAGGTAAAGTCGGTATCGTCTCTCGGTCAGGTACGTTGACTTATGAAGCGGTAAAACAGACAACTGACATTGGTTTTGGTCAATCGACCTGTGTCGGTATTGGTGGCGACCCAATCCCAGGTTCCAACTTTATTGATATTCTGAAGTTGTTCCAGGAAGACCCACAGACTGAAGTTATCGTGATGATCGGTGAAATCGGCGGTAACGCAGAAGAAGAAGCGGCAGCTTATATCAAAGAGCACGTGACTAAACCTGTTGTCGGTTACATTGCTGGCGTCACTGCGCCAAAAGGCAAACGTATGGGCCACGCAGGTGCCATCATTGCTGGCGGTAAGGGTACGGCAGATGATAAATTCGCGGCTCTGGAAGCAGCTGGCGTGAAAACAGTACGTAGCTTGGCTGAAATTGGTAATGCGGTTAAAGCGATATTGCCGCAGTAATCAATAAAACCGCAGTCTATACAGGCCACCTTTCGGTGGCCTTTTTAATGCTCAATCAGAACTTATTCAATGCAGTGATTAATGCAATATCCGTTTGCGCCTGTTGCTTAGCTTGCTCATTGCTGGCACTTGCGGCTTGCTGGCGCAAGGTGGCGAGTGCGGCATCGCAACTGGTTTTGTCCTTAAATAACTTATCCTTGACGTTAATCGACGCAATATTGGTGTAGCGACCATCAGCCGTTGTCGGTACTGAGATTGTGCCATTATTAATCAGTTTTTTAACGATTTTCCGTTCTTTTTCATAGCCTTTCAATCCAACTAATTGCCAGCGTTGCTGAGGTTTGCCCTCATATTTCCCCGCCTTAACATCGGTCAAATAGCGAATAGTCAGATTACGGATTGTGCCTGCCTCTTCACCGTAATCATCTTTACTGTCAGACAATATCAGGAATTTCTGCCCCTCAAGCACCCCACCTTTTTGCGTGAGATGGCCCATGCGATAGCTATTCATGCCCAGATGGATTGGCGTGATATCAATCACTGGTGTGCCGTCATTGAGGCGCAAATCAGTGATTCTCGAACCCGCCGGTTTGCTTAAATCAATGGTATAGGTCACGCCATCAAAGAAGTCATTGGTTGAATATTTGGAGGCGCGGCGCTGCGGATTAAAACTGTAAGTGACATCACCCGGCTTAACTTGATTAAAGTAGTCAGCCGACCACTCCATATACTGTTTTAACTCTTTGCCTGTCAGGGCATAAACCGTGATTTCACCACCGGCATATTGATAGTTAAATGCAATGTCTTTCGCGGTGATATTACCTACATTTAATTTCGGGCGGTCATTATCAATCTGTAGAGCGATGATTTGGGCTTGAGGGGCATAATAATGCGCGGCTTCCTGATACAGTGCGCTGATACCTGTATCTTGCACATGGACTTGGGGAATACCTTTAATCTCATCAGCAGGCACCAGATTGGTACCACTCAACTTAGCAATCACTCGGTTCGCATTGGCGCGCAAAATATCATGGTAAGGTTGATAAATGGCTTCCAGCTTTTTATCTGACTCGACATCTTTGATTGGGTAGGTGTAGCTGTCTTTATCGATCAGGTGATATTTGCCATCACGCTGTTCAAATTTCAGATCAATACGGGAAAGGGCGCGGCCATATTTATCCGGCTCAGTGATAATAACGCCGTTAACTACAGCCTTATCAATCTTCACATGCATATGACCCGCGACGATAGCCGCCAACTCTGGATTAGCTTTGGCGATATCGCCAACGCCAGTTCCAGGCCGCTGGTTCTCGTTATCGATCCCCATATGAGCGACCAGAATAATGGCGTCAACTTGTGGCTGGATTTGCTGAATGACTTTTTTGACTTCCTGCACCGGATCAGTGAAGTGGATACCGTTAATACGGTCAGTACCCTGCGCGAATTCAGCAGTCATTGGGGTATCCATCCCGATAATGCCGATTTTAACGCCCTGACGTTCGATGATTTTATAAGAGGGCAGGTAGGGCTTACCTGAGTCCCAGAAAATATTGCCTGCTAGTGCAGTGCCGTTAAATTGCTTTAAAGAGGTACCCAGTACTTTCAGACCGAAATCGAATTCGTGATTACCCATCACCCAGGCATCATACTTCAAGGCATTAAAGCCAAGGATCATCGGGCTGATAGGTTCATTCTTAAAGGTTTCAACAAAGTTGCCTTGGAGGGTATCACCGGCGTCCACCAGAATAATATTCGGCTGCTCAGCACGTATTTTTTGCACTTTGGTGGCGATTTGGCTCAGGCTACCAGCCAAATTTTCACTGTCGCTGGCATAATCCCAAGGCACAAAAGTACCATGGAGATCAGAGGTGCCAAGGATAGTAATATCAACTTGTTGCGCGGCAATGGAAGCGCTACTGACACAGAGTAATGTGGTAATGGCTATTTTTTTCATTGAGAGGATTCAATATTTTATCAAGTAATAGCACTTTATCATGCAACAAAATGGCAACACTTGCGAACGCTTCCCTCAGGATGGGCTAGTATATTTATATAAAACTCAGAATTGTGATTTAACTCACTCTGAATCTAATAAATTTAAAAGTTAATCTAGATCGCATAATAACGAAGTAATAATGCATTAGCTAAACCATAAAATTACATTTCATTAACAGTTCGGGTTATATAAAAACAATCGGACTTTTAATTAACATGAAAAAATAATTAATTGTTCTAAATCAACTTTTGAATATGGCAATAATATGGATATGCGCTTAAATTGTCCTAGATCAAACTACGGCATGATGGGTAAATAGCCTGTTTGTTGACCTGTATCCAGAACTCAACGCTGGGTCACGTAAAATCCTATTTATTGTGTGGGATTAGAAGCGTACTATTACCGCGGTGTAATACTGGGTAGTTGATATTGTTATTTTTGTTGTGTTTTTTTGGGCATTCACTGCGGGGCATTATGAGACTTTCGGTTTATATGGAAGTCTAGTAGCCGCAAGTCGGAGTCTTCCTGCGAGGAGCAAGGAGTCAAGATGTTTGATATTGTCGAACTGTCACGGTTACAGTTTGCCTTAACGGCAATGTACCATTTCTTATTTGTCCCACTTACGCTGGGTATGGCGTTTTTGTTGGCAATTATGGAATCGGTTTATGTGCTGTCCGGTAAACAAATCTATAAAGATATGACCAAATTCTGGGGTAAGTTATTTGCTATTAACTTTGCTCTGGGGGTTGCTACTGGTTTGACTATGGAGTTCCAGTTCGGGACTAACTGGTCATATTTCTCACATTACGTCGGCGATATCTTCGGTGCCCCTCTGGCAATCGAAGGTTTAATGGCGTTCTTCCTGGAATCTACTTTCGTCGGTCTGTTCTTCTTCGGTTGGGATCGTCTGAGTAAACATCAGCATTTGGCCGTAACCTGGCTGGTTGCATTAGGCTCTAACTTCTCTGCGCTGTGGATCTTGGTTGCAAACGGTTGGATGCAAAACCCGATTGCCTCTGATTTCAACTTTGAAACCATGCGTATGGAGATGCTGAGCTTCTCAGAACTGGTTCTGAACCCAGTTGCTCAGGTGAAATTCGTTCATACTGTGGCGGCAGGTTATGTTACCGGTGCGATGTTTGTTCTGGGTATCAGCTCTTACTATCTGTTGAAAGGCCGTGATATTCCGTTCGCCAAGCGCTCTTTTGCGATTGCTGCGAGCTTTGGTTTGGCCGCAACGCTGTCTGTTATTGTGCTGGGTGATGAATCTGGTTATGAAATGGGTGACGTGCAGAAAACCAAACTGGCTGCCATCGAAGCTGAATGGGAAACTCAACCGCCGCCAGCGGCCTTTACGCTGTTTGCGATCCCTAATCAGGAAACAATGGAGAACCGCTTTGCTGTTCAGATCCCATTCGCGCTGGGCATAATCGCGACCCGTTCGCTGGACACTCCGGTTATCGGCTTGCGTGATTTGATGTCTCAACATGAAGTGCGCATCCGTAATGGTATTCAGGCTTATAGTCTGTTAGAGAAATTACGCGCCGGTAATACTGATCCAGCCGTACGCGAGGCGTTCAGTAAAACTAAGCAAGATTTGGGCTATGGTTTGTTGCTGAAGCGCTATACGCAAAACGTCACAGATGCGACTGAAGAACAAATTCAGTTAGCCGCTAAAGACTCAATCCCGCGCGTTCTGCCGCTCTACTTCGCCTTCCGCATCATGGTGGCCTGTGGCTTCTTGATGCTGCTGATCATCGGTTTGTCGTTCTATAACGTCGTTCGTGGTCAGATTGGGCAGAAAAAATGGCTACTTCGTGCTGCATTGTTCGGTATTCCGTTGCCGTGGATTGCAGTAGAAGCCGGTTGGTTTGTGGCGGAGTATGGTCGTCAACCATGGGCCATCGGTGAAGTGCTACCGACAGCAATTGCAAACTCATCCGTGACTGCTGGGGATATCCTATTCTCAATGGGGCTGATTTGCGGTCTGTACACGCTGTTCCTGGTTGCAGAAATGTACCTGATGTTCAAATTTGCGCGCCTTGGGCCTAGCAGCCTGAAAACTGGCCGCTATCATTTTGAACAGCCGACTGCACCAGTGCAGGAAGCACGGTAAACAGGAGTCCACTTATGTTTGATTATGAAGTATTACGATTTATCTGGTGGCTGCTGATCGGTGTGCTGCTGATTGGTTTCGCAGTCACCGATGGTTTCGATATGGGTGTCGGTATTCTGCTGCGGATCATCGGTAAGAATGATACCGAACGTCGGATTATGATTAACTCGATTGCTCCTCACTGGGATGGCAATCAGGTTTGGTTGATCACCGCAGGTGGGGCGCTGTTTGCGGCCTGGCCAATGGTGTATGCCGCCGCATTCTCCGGCTTCTATATTGCGATGATTCTGGTGTTGGCCGCGTTATTCTTCCGTCCGGTCGGTTTTGACTACCGCTCGAAGGTGGAAGATAACCGCTGGCGCAACATGTGGGACTGGGGCATCTTTGTGGGTAGCTTCGTACCTGCGGTTGTGTTTGGTGTGGCGTTCGGTAACTTGCTGCAAGGCGTACCGTTCCACATGGACAGCTACATGCGTCTGTTCTACACCGGTAACTTCTTCCAGTTGCTGAACCCGTTTGGCTTACTGGCAGGTGTTGTCAGCTTAACCATGCTGGTCACCCAAGGGGCAACTTACCTGCAAATGCGTACACGTGGCGAGTTGCATCTGCGCTCCCGTGTCGCGGCACAGATTTCTGCCTTGGTGATGGCGGTTGCCTTCCTGCTGGCGGGTATCTGGCTAGTTAATGGCATTGATGGTTTTGTTATTACCTCAGCATTGGATACAGCTGCCCAATCTAACCCGATGCGCAAAGAAGTTGCACATCAGGCCGGTGCATGGTTGATTAATTTCAACAAGTACCCAAGCCTGTGGGCGCTGCCTGCTCTTGGGGTGATTCTGCCACTGTTTACTATCTTGTTGTCGCGCTTTGAAAAAGGGGCTTGGGCCTTCCTGTTTTCATCACTGACCATTGCCTGTGTGATTTTGACTGCTGGGGTCACCATGTTCCCGTTTGTGATGCCTTCAAGCACAGTGCCAAATGTTAGTCTGACAATGTGGGATGCGACATCTAGCCTGTTGACGCTGAAAGTGATGACCATTGTTGCGATCATCTTTGTGCCTATCATCTTGCTGTACACCAGTTGGTGTTACTACAAAATGTTCGGGCGCATTGATAAAGACTTTATCGAAAACAACAAGCATTCACTGTACTAAGGAGCATAAAGCATGTGGTATTTTGCCTGGATTCTAGGGACACTTCTGGCCTGCTCCTTTGGTATCATTACTGCTCTGGCGCTGGAGCAGAGTGAAGCCAACGCAGCAGCGAAAGCCGCTAATAATGGCGAAGATGATGTTGTCCGATAAGTTATATGAGTTAATGGATAAGGGCCCGCTTAGGGCCCTTTCACTGCTGCTCGCATTTGCTGTGGCTTTCTGTGTGTTTTGGGACCCTTCGCGTTTTGCGGCGGCAACCAGCTCACTTGAAGTCTGGCAAGAGGTGTTTATCGTGTGGGCAGTGTGTACTGGTGTGATTCATGGTGTAGGCTTTCGCCCTAAGCGGGTGTGGTTGCGCGCTTTTTTCTCACCACTTCCAGCAATTGTGATCTTGGGCGCGGGATTATTCTACTTTTTCGCTTAATCTGAACCTATATCGCCTAAATCTGCACAAAATCTCTCCTTATGGGCCTCCTGGCCCATAATTATTTTCGTTGTATTCTCGCAAGTGATTCCAAAGCGTAACGCTCTTCAGTATAGTGTGTCCGTTAATTGCATTACTGGGAAGTAGAGTGAGTAATACGTTGTTTCGATGGCCGGTACGTGTCTATTTTGAAGACACCGATGCTGGTGGCGTGGTTTACCATGCACGCTACGTTGCCTTTTACGAAAGGGCGCGCACAGAAATGTTGCGCCAACGCAATTTCCACCAGCAGCAATTGCTCAGTGAGCATGTCGCTTTCGCTGTCCGCCGCATGACGGTAGAATACCTGGCACCCGCACGTCTCGATGATATGCTGGAAGTTCAGAGTGAAATTACCGCAATGCGTGGGGCTTCTCTCACGTTTGCTCAACGAATTCTCGACTCACATGGCAATCTTCTGAGTAGTGCAGAAGTATTGATCGCATGTATCGATCCACACCAAATGAAGCCAAGAGCGCTTCCTAAGTCTATTGTCGCGGAGTTTAAGTAGTGGCTGACATGAACATTCTGGATTTATTCCTGCAGGCAAGCCTATTTGTTAAGCTTATCATGCTGGTTCTGATGGGCTTTTCTATTGCTTCATGGGCGATCATCATTCAGCGAACGCGTATTCTGAATGCTGCCACCCGCGATGCGGAAGCCTTCGAAGATAAATTTTGGTCCGGCATTGAGCTGTCTCGCCTGTATCAGGAAAGCCAGGCCCGCCGCGATACGCTTGGCGGCTCCGAGCAGATCTTCCATTCTGGTTTTAAAGAGTTTGCCCGTTTGCACCGCGCAAACAGCCACGCGCCTGAGGCCGTGATTGACGGTGCTTCCCGTGCGATGCGCATCTCAATGAATCGTGAATTAGAAGCGCTGGAAACTCATATTCCATTCCTGGGTACTGTCGGTTCCATCAGCCCGTATATCGGCCTGTTTGGTACAGTATGGGGGATTATGCACGCCTTTATTTCTCTGGGTGCAGTTAAGCAGGCAACATTGCAGATGGTCGCGCCGGGTATTGCTGAAGCATTGATTGCCACGGCAATCGGCCTGTTTGCGGCCATCCCTGCTGTTATGGCTTATAACCGTCTAAATCAGCGCGTGAATAAACTTGAACAAAACTATGACAACTTCATGGAAGAGTTCATTGCTATTCTGCATCGTCAGGCTTTTGCCAGCGCCGATAGCAAATAAGTAGGGGGTTGTATGGCGCGAGTACGTGGTCGTAAACGTCGCGAGCTTAAGTCTGAAATTAACATTGTTCCCTTGCTTGACGTCTTACTGGTGCTATTGCTGATTTTCATGGCGACAGCGCCAATTATCACGCAAAGCGTTGAAGTGGATCTTCCTGATGCGACGGACTCAAAAACCGTCTCGAGCGATGATAATCCACCGGTGATTGTTGAAGTGTCAGGTGTCGGGCAATACTCGTTGGTGATTGATCATCAGCGAATGGAGCAACTGCCTTCAGAACAAGTGGTGGCAGAAGCTCAGGCAAGATTGAAATCGAATCCGAAAACCGTATTCCTGATTGGCGGCGCGAAAGAGGTCCCTTATGATGAAATCATTAAGGCACTGAATATGCTGCATCAGGCTGGCGTGACGTCGGTGGGCTTAATGACTCAACCGATATAAATTTGCGTTGATATTGGCTGGATTGATAGTGAGTCCAGTCAGTAGAGACCCTGTTTTTAGCAGTTCCGTTTTTTAGAAATAGAGCGCGGACATCGAGTGTGGAAATCGAGCGTGGGTAAGGCAACCGAGCAAAATGATAAGCTGAATCGCGCCATTATAGTTTCGGTGGTTCTGCATATCGTATTGATTGCCCTGTTGATTTGGGGCTCTCTGACGCAGACGACTGAAATGGGCGGCGGCGGTGCTGGCGGCGAAGTTATCGACGCCGTCATGGTCGATCCGGGCGCGGTGACAGAACAGTATAACCGTCAGCAACAGCAGCAGACGGATGCTAAACGCGCAGAACAGCAACGCCAGAAGAAAGCCGAGCAACAAGCGGAAGAGTTACAGCAAAAACAGGCCACGGAACAACAGCGCCTGAAAGAATTAGAAAAAGAGCGTCTGCAAGCGCAAGAAGATGCAAAGCAGGCGTCTGAAGAACAGAAAAAACAAGCCGCTGAACAGCAAAAACAGGCCGCTGAGCAGCAGAAAGTTGCTGCTGCCGCTGCTGCAAAAGCGAAAGAAGAACAGAAACAAGCTGAGGCCGCCGCAGCTCAAGCTAAAGCGGAAGCAGACAAAATCGTGAAAGCTCAGGCTGATGCGCAGAAAAAAGCAGAAGCTGAAGCCAAAAAAGAGGCTGCTGTAGCGGCCGCGGCGAAGAAACAAGCCGATGCTGATGCGAAGAAAGCCGCGGAAGCTGCCGAAAAAGCTGCAACCGATGCTGCTGAAAAGAAAGCTGCCGCAGATGCTGAGAAAAAAGCGGCTGCTGACGCTAAAAAAGCCGCCGCAGCTGATGCCAAGAAAAAAGCTGCCGCAGAAGCGGCCGCTGCTGCAACAGACGTAGATGAGCTGTTTGGTGGCTTGGCAAATAATAAGAATGCACCTAAAAGTGGTTCAGGTGCAGGTGCTGCTGCCGCAGGTAAAGGTGGTGGTAAGAAGAGCGGGGCATCAGCGGGGGATATTAGTGGCTATTTGGGCCAGGTAACTGCTGCGATCCAAAGTAAATTTTATGATGCAGATCTTTACAAAGGCCGTACCTGTAATCTGCGAATTAAACTAGCACCAGATGGTCTATTAATTGATGTTAAAGCTGAAGGTGGCGACCCGGCACTGTGTCAGGCTGCTATCGCCGCTGCAAAACTTGCTAAAATACCTAAACCTCCAAGTCAGGATGTTTATGAAGTGTTTAAGAATGTTCCACTTGATTTTAAACCGCAATAAAGTTTGATTGGCAGTGGATAATACTGTTAATCAACCAGTGGATTATGTAGTTTTGTTTGCGTTGGTTTGTTAAAATTCTGCTAATTATCGCGGGCATCCCGCTCGGATAAGGGAGACAAGATGAAGCAGGCATTTCGAGTAGCGCTAGGCTTTTTAGTTTTATGGGCGTCTGTATTACACGCAGAAGTCCGAATTGAGATTACCCAAGGGGTAGACTCTGCGCGCCCAATTGGGGTGGTTCCATTCAAATGGATGGGGCCGGGCACACCACCTGAAGAGATTGGCGCTATTGTTGGCGCGGATTTACGTAACAGTGGTAAGTTTAACCCTATTGACGCAGCTCGCATGCCACAACAGCCTTCCACTGCGGCTGAGGTAACGCCTGCGGCTTGGACTGCATTGGGTATTGATGCCGTGGTTGTTGGTCAGGTTCAGCCAAGTGCCGATGGTAGTTATGTCGTTTCTTACCAGTTAGTCGATACTTCTGGTGCTGCGGGTAGCGTTTTGGCGCAAAACCAGTATAAAGTAACCAAGCAATGGCTACGTTATGCTGCGCATACTGCCAGTGATGAAGTATTTGAAAAACTGACCGGGATTAAAGGTGCTTTCCGCACTCGTATTGCCTATGTCGTGCAAACGAACGGCGGTAAATTCCCACATGAATTGCGGGTTTCTGATTACGATGGCTACAACCAATTTGTCGTTCACCGTTCTCCTGAACCTTTGATGTCACCAGCCTGGTCTCCAGATGGTAGCAAAATTGCTTATGTCACTTTCGAGAGTGGTAAATCAGCACTGGTTATTCAGACGCTGGCAAATGGTGCAATCAGACAAGTGGCTTCATTCCCACGTCATAATGGCGCACCAGCCTTCTCGCCGGACGGCACTAAATTGGCCTTCGCTTTATCTAAAAGCGGCAGCCTGAACTTGTATGTTATGGACTTAGGTTCTGGTCAAATCAGCCAGGTTACCGATGGCCGTAGCAATAACACAGAACCAAGCTGGTTCCCGGATAGCCAAAATCTGGCCTATACCTCGGATCAGGGTGGTCGTCCACAAGTTTATAAAGTGAATATTAATGGCGGTGCGCCGCAGCGAATCACGTGGGAAGGTTCTCAGAACCAGAACGCAGATGTGAGTCCTGATGGTAAGTTCCTGGTATTGGTTAGTTCCAATGGTGGGTCGCAACACATCGCCAAACAGGATCTAGTAACGGGAGCCGTTCAAGTATTAACGGACACGTTCCTGGATGAAACGCCTAGTATCGCGCCTAACGGCACCATGGTTATCTATAGCTCGACACAAGGGCTGGGAGCCGTGTTACAGCTGGTCTCGACTGATGGGCGTTTCAAAGCGCGTCTTCCGGCAACTGATGGACAGGTCAAATTTCCTGCCTGGTCGCCGTATCTGTGATGCATGTGTAAATACGTATGTATGGCAAACTATAAAAGGATCAAAGAGATGCAACTGAACAAAGTGCTAAAAGGGCTAATGTTGGCTTTGCCAGTTCTGGCAATCGCTGCTTGTAGTTCTAACAAAAGCGCAAATAATGACCAATCTGGCATGGGCGCTGGCACTGGTACAGAAAATGGCAGCAACCTGTCTTCCGAAGAGCAAGCGCGTCTTCAGATGCAAGAACTGCAAAAGAACAATATCGTTTACTTCGGTTTCGATAAATACGATATCGGTTCTGACTTCGCTCAAATGCTGGATGCACACGCTGCATTCCTGCGTAGCAACCCATCTTACAAAGTTGTTGTTGAAGGCCATGCGGATGAACGCGGTACGCCAGAATACAACATCGCGTTGGGCGAGCGTCGTGCTAATGCAGTGAAGATGTATCTGCAAGGTAAAGGCGTTTCTGCTGACCAGATCTCTATCGTTTCTTACGGTAAAGAGAAACCAGCAGTATTGGGCCATGACGAAGCAGCGTTCGCTAAAAACCGTCGTGCAGTTCTGGTTTACTAAGAGAATCGCATGAACAGTAACTTCAGACGTCACTTGGTGGGTCTGTCGTTACTGGTTGGCGTAGCGGTCCCATGGGCCGCTACTGCCCAAGCGCCAATCAGTAATGTCGGCTCCGGCTCGGTAGAAGATCGGGTCACTCAACTTGAGCGTATTTCCAACGCTCACAGCCAGCTATTAACTCAACTTCAGCAACAACTGTCTGATTCGCAACGCGATGTTGATAGTTTACGCGGTCAGATCCAAGAAAATCAGTACCAGCTCAATCAAATTGTTGAGCGGCAAAAGCAGATCTACCAGCAGATGGATAGTCTGAGTGGTGGTCAGGGGGCTTCAACAGCAGCTCCCGCGGCTGATGCTGCTGCGTCAGCTAATGCCACGACTGGAAGTTCCGATACTGCTGCGGCAGGTACAGTAGCTACTACAGCGGCTCCTGCGGCAAGTACTGGTGATGAAAACAGCGATTATAATGCTGCCGTTTCCTTGGCTCTTGAGAAAAAGCAATACGATCAAGCGATCACTGCTTTCCAAGGTTTTGTGAAACAGTATCCAAAGTCGACTTATCAGCCTAATGCCAACTACTGGCTAGGGCAGTTGTATTACAACAAAGGTAAGAAAGACGATGCTGCATATTATTATGCTGTTGTAGTAAAAAATTATCCAAAGTCTCCAAAAAGTTCAGAAGCGATGTTTAAAGTTGGGGTGATCATGCAGGATAAAGGCCAAAGCGACAAAGCGAAGGCGGTTTATCAACAAGTGATCAAGCAATATCCTAATACTGATGCTGCTAAACAGGCACAGAAACGTTTATCTGCTCTTTAGCCTTTTTCGAGTCCAGGAATTGGTCATATTGACTAATTTCTGGGCTTTGGCGAGCGAAGAACAAGCAGTTAAACGCTTCAACAGAAATTTAAGTTGCACTGTGAAGAGAAATTAGTAATATATGCCGCCGTTGCCAAGACAACTTGTAAAACGTTAAAGCAGCAGGAAATTATCGTCAGTAGTAGCGGTAATGGGTCGTTAGCTCAGTTGGTAGAGCAGTTGACTTTTAATCGATTGGTTAAAGGTTCGAGCCGAGCGAAGCGAGACAGCAACGCGCAGCGTTGACCCGAAGGGCGAGTCCGCAGGACGAGTCATCCCGCACGATTAGCGTTGAAATGTCACTAAGCAGTAAATGCATAATGGGTCGTTAGCTCAGTTGGTAGAGCAGTTGACTTTTAATCAATTGGTCGCAGGTTCGAATCCCGCACGACCCACCATTATGTAGCAGTACAGTTATCCCGCACGACGAACACCGAATTATCACTAAGCGGTAAATACATAATGGGTCGTTAGCTCAGTTGGTAGAGCAGTTGACTTTTAATCAATTGGTCGCAGGTTCGAATCCCGCACGACCCACCATTATGTAGCAGTACAGTTATCCCGCACGACGAACACCGAATTATCACTAAGCAGTAAATATATAATGGGTCGTTAGCTCAGTTGGTAGAGCAGTTGACTTTTAATCAATTGGTCGCAGGTTCGAATCCCGCACGACCCACCATTATGTAGCAGTACAGTTATCCCGCACGACGAACACCGAATTATCACTAAGCAGTAAATATATAATGGGTCGTTAGCTCAGTTGGTAGAGCAGTTGACTTTTAATCAATTGGTCGCAGGTTCGAATCCCGCACGACCCACCATTATGTTCATGTCCCTCGATATTCCCTATATTCATATTCTTCCTAAGCTTCCAATGTCTATTTTTACGCCCAACACCCCAACATCACCCCTATAATCTTCCTACAGCTCTTCAATCACTCCAATTTTCATCTCATTTTTAACTCTATTAAACATTTTTGCCATTATTAGACAATATTGGGCGACTTTTCGCTAAATATTGGTTATTTTGTTTAGGATAAAAAACAAACCAATTCTACTGGCAGTCAGCAATGATTGGTGGCGTCGGAATGATTGGCAACAGAGATGTGAGCGATGAGCGAAATTTTTGATGTGAATGCGGCTATTTACCCTTTCCCTCCACGGCCAGTCCCTCTGGATGCGGATGAAAAAGCCTTTTACCGTGAGAAAATCAAAACACTGCTGAAGCAACGCGATGCCGTGTTAGTCGCTCACTATTATACTGATCCCGAAATCCAGGCATTGGCTGAAGAGACCGGTGGCTGCGTCGCCGACTCCCTCGAGATGGCACGATTTGGCAATACCCATCCGGCTTCGACCTTACTGGTCGCTGGGGTGCGCTTTATGGGAGAGACCGCCAAAATTCTCAATCCAGAGAAGCAAGTATTGATGCCCACCCTGAATGCGGAGTGCTCGCTGGATTTAGGCTGCCCGATTGATGAATTTGCCGCCTTCTGTGATAGCCACCCGGACCGGACCGTGGTGGTCTACGCCAATACCTCGGCAGCAGTCAAAGCTAGAGCGGACTGGGTGGTGACCTCCAGTATTGCTGTTGAGTTAATCGAGCATCTCGATAGCTTGGGCGAGAAAATTATCTGGGCACCTGACCGCCATTTAGGCAACTATGTGCAGAAGAAGAGCGGCGCAGATATCTTATGCTGGCAGGGCGCCTGTATCGTCCATGACGAGTTTAAAACCCAGGCACTGGCCCGCATGAAAGCACTACACCCTGACGCGGCGGTGTTGGTCCATCCGGAGTCTCCTCAGTCGATCGTCGATATGGCTGATGCTGTCGGTTCAACCAGCCAACTGATTCAGGCGGCAAAAACCTTGCCGCAGCAGAAATTGATCGTTGCCACGGATCGTGGCATTTTTTACAAGATGCAGCAGGCTTGCCCGGATAAAGAGTTATTTGAAGCACCGACAGCAGGCGAAGGCGCGGCATGCCGAACATGCGCCCATTGTCCGTGGATGGCGATGAATGGCCTCAGAGCCATTGCTGAAGGGCTGGAGCAGGGCGGGGCGATGCATGAGATACATGTTGATGAAGAGTTGCGTCAGCAGGCGCTGATACCGCTAAATCGCATGTTAGATTTTGCCAACCAGTTGAAGTTGCAAGTCAAAGGCAATGCTTAAGTTGTGAATTCGATTAAATGGCCTTAACACTTAAATGATTAATACCCGCAGAATGTGGCGTTGCAGGTAGGCGGCAAGCAATAGAATCCCGAAGAGCTTACATCAGTAAGTGATTCGGGTGAAGGCGCGTAGCCAACAACCCCGCAACTTCAAATACGAAGGGTGACAGTTAAAAGGACGCCAAATGGATTTCTTTAGTACAGGCAATATATTGGTGCATATCCCGCTGGGTGCGGGCGGTTATGACCTTTCATGGATAGAGGCGATTGGTACGCTGTTTGGGCTGCTGTGCATCTGGTTTGCCAGCAAAGAGAAGATCATCAACTATCTGTTTGGTTTGATTAACGTGACACTGTTCGCGGTAATTTTCTTCCAGATTCAGCTCTATGCCAGCTTGTTATTACAGCTGTTCTTCTTCGTCGCCAATATTTACGGCTGGTATGCCTGGAGTAAACAAACGCCAGATAATCAGGCTGAGTTGAAGATTCGCTGGTTATCTTTGCCCAAAGCATTGGGTTGGGCGGTGGTTTGCATTGCTGGTATCACCTTGATGACACTGCATATTGATACCGTATTTGCCTGGTTGACTCGCGTGGCAGTGACGGTGATGCAGAGTTTGGGTGCGAATGTGCAAATGCCAGAGTTGCAGCCTGATGCCTTCCCATTCTGGGACTCCACCATGATGGTGTTGTCCATTGTGGCGATGATCCTAATGACCCGCAAATATGTTGAAAACTGGTTGATTTGGGTAGTAATTGATGTAATCAGTGTCGCGATTTTTGCCTATCAAGGGGTGTACGCTATGGCGCTGGAGTACGTCTTACTGACGCTGATTGCCCTGAACGGTTCGTGGTTGTGGATAAAGAGTGCGGCGCGAAATCATTCACGCCCGCTGTCGGTCCAAGGTGAGTGATTATTCAGTTCAATAGCTTTGTTGAGTAGCATAAATCAGGCCGTAGGTATCCCCGAGTGGGATCTGCGGCCTGACTGTTTGCATCAGTGATGATGGTGGTGGTGACTACCCGCCGGAGCCGCCTGATTAATTGAGCAATCGGGTGTTTCGCAGCCCTGATACTCCATTTGAATGGTGGCATGACCAATATTGTAGTGATGCAATAAATGGTGCTGAATACGTTGCAGCAATTCATCATTATCCCTTGGGGGGATCACCTGCACATGCAGTGTCATAAGTCGCTGGTCACCGACTTGCCATAGATGAACGTGATGAACATCTCTCACTTCATATATGTCGGAGCATAAGCCCTTGCGCAGTTTGGCGATATCAATCTCCTGCGGCGCGCCTTCCAGTAATTCATGGAAACTCTCTTTCAGCAGCCGCCAGGCGCTACGCAACACTAACGCGGATACCAGCACTGACAAAATAGGGTCGATTGGCGTCCAACCGGTGGTCAGAATCACGATGGCGGCGATGATCGCCCCAACTGAGCCTAATAAATCCCCCAACACATGTAAGGCCGCAGCGCGCACATTGATATTTTTCTCTTCCTCGCCGCGATGAAGTATCCAAAAGCAGAAGATATTCGCCAATAGCCCCGCAATGGCGATGATTAACATCGGCACACCCATGACTTCATGGGGGGAGACGAAGCGTTGGACTGCCTCCCAGACAATCAACACGACGATCAAGACTAATGCTGCGGCATTCACGAAAGCGGCCAAAGTGGTGAGCCGCAAATAACCAAAGGTGTGGCGGGAATCAGGTTTTCGCTGTGAAAAGTGTACGGCCATCAACGCGATGAATAATGCGGCAGAGTCAGTCAGCATGTGTCCCGCATCGGCTAATAGCGCCAGCGATCCGGATAGCCAGCCACCAATGGCTTCGACAACCATAAACAGGGTAGTGATTGCGAAGGCGACCAGCAGGCGTTTACTGTTGCTGTCTTGCGGGAAAAGTGAGGATGTAGCCATGTTTATCCTTTGACCATGAAATATGTGCTCATAACCGTTTATTTATGTTAACTCTGGTAGAAATTGATTCAAGCAGTGAATTAACTGCACTGATAAAAATTGCTGTTGAGTATAGGTCTTAGCAGAGAGTTTGGCTTACTGGCTTTAACTAAGGTTAATCCGTGCTCAACACCCAATGCGACAAAGTAGATTTACAGCGTTCAATTCACCAGCTAAATTGGTTCAACTATATTGGTACAGATAGACGTTGTGCGATGATCGTCACAAGACTTAATGGAAGAGCTATGAATTACCTGAATGATGACCTACGGATTAATGAAATTAAGGAACTCCTGCCGCCTGTTGCCCTGTTAGAGAAGTTTCCTGCCAGCAAAAATGCAGCAGAAACCGTATCCAAGACCCGCACAGCGATTCACAATATTTTGCGCGCGAATGATGACCGTCTCCTGGTGGTGATCGGCCCATGCTCGATTCATGATACTCAAGCGGCAAAAGAGTATGCGACCCGTTTGCTGGCACTGCGCGAAGAGCTGGAAGGTGAGCTTGAAGTGGTGATGCGAGTCTACTTTGAAAAACCGCGTACCACCGTGGGATGGAAAGGTCTGATTAACGATCCGCATATGGATGGTAGCTACGACATCAATGACGGTTTACGTATCGCACGTAAGTTGCTGTTAGATATTAACGAGAGTGGCCTACCGGCTGCGGGTGAGTTTTTGGATATGATCACCCCGCAATATCTGGCTGACCTGATGAGCTGGGGTGCTATTGGTGCCCGTACCACTGAATCTCAGGTTCACCGCGAGCTGGCTTCTGGCCTCTCTTGTCCGGTTGGATTTAAAAATGGCACAGATGGCACGATTAAAGTCGCCATCGATGCAATTAATGCTGCTAGTGCGCCACATTGCTTCCTGTCTGTGACCAAATGGGGCCATTCAGCGATTGTTAATACAGCCGGTAACGACGATTGCCATATCATTCTGCGTGGCGGCAAAGAGCCAAACTACAGCAGCGCACATGTTGCAGCGGTTAAAGAAGGGCTGAGTAAAGCGGGTCTTGAACCGCAGATCATGATTGATTTCAGCCATGCTAACAGCAGCAAGCAGTTCAAAAAGCAGATGGAAGTCGGCACTGATGTTTGCCGCCAGATAGCTCAGGGTGAGAAATCCATTATGGGCGTGATGATTGAAAGCCATCTGGTGGAAGGTAATCAGAATTTGGAAAGTGGCGAGCCACTGACTTACGGCAAAAGTGTCACCGATGCCTGTATTGGTTGGGAAGATACGGAAGTGTTACTACGCCAGTTAGCTAGCGCAGTGAAGGCTCGCCGTCAGTAAGCGCTGTTCGCATCCAAACTGCCTGCGCAGATAATTAGACAGGCAAATAAAAACCCCCGCCATCGATGATGAACGGGGGTTTTTTAATGGTGCTAATCAGGGTTGATTATTTTGCTTTACCCTGATTGGCAACCGCAGCGGCTTTAGCCGCGATCTCTTCAGCATTGCCCAGATAGTAGTGTTTGATTGGTTTGAAGTTTTCATCAAACTCATACACCAATGGCACGCCAGTTGGGATGTTCAGTTCAAGAATCTCTTCTTCGTTCAGATCATCCAGATATTTTACCAAGGCACGCAGTGAGTTACCGTGGGCCGCGATGATTACGCGCTCGCCGCTGGCAATACGTGGTTTGATCACTTCTTCCCAGTAAGGGATAACACGATCGATGGTCAGCGCCAGGCTTTCAGTGGTTGGCAGCTCAGCATCGGTTAATTTTGCATAACGTGGGTCATGGCCTGGGAAGCGCTCATCACTTTTGTCCAGTGCTGGAGGGGTGATAGCAAAGCCGCGACGCCACAGTTTAACTTGGTCATCACCGTATTTAGCCGCCGTTTCTGATTTATCCAAACCTTGCAGCGCACCATAATGACGCTCATTCAGCTTCCAGGTTTTTTCAGTTGGCAACCAAGCTTGATCCAACTCATCCAGAATGCTCCACAGAGTGTGGATAGCGCGTTTAAGCACTGAGGTGTAAGCGAAATCAAAAGTGAAGCCTTCGTCTTTTAACAGCTTGCCCGCTGCTTTTGCTTCAGTACGGCCTTTCTCAGATAAATCAACGTCATACCAACCGGTGAAGCGGTTTTCGTTGTTCCACTGACTTTCGCCGTGACGTACCAGAACCAGCTTTGTTACTGCCATAGTTCGAACTCCTCAAATGATTCAATGATAACTATTATCATTATATTGCCGGATTGCCGCTAACAGCAATCGTTTGTGTTTAACCATAACCAATTTTTTGCGTTTACGTAAGGGCTCGAGTTGAATCGATTCCGCGAAATACCCTTCGTCCTTGGGGCCACAGGGTTGTTGGCTACATTCACTTACCCGAATCACTGACTTGAGTCAGCTCATCGGGATGCGCTCACTTGCCGCCTACCTGTCACGCCAATGACTTTGGGTATTCTTTATCCTTGGGGCCACAGGGTTGTTGGCTACATTCACTTACCCGAATCACTGACTTGAGTCAGCTCATCGGGATGCGCTCACTTGCCGCCTACCTGTGACGCCAATGACTTTGGGTATTCTTTATCCTTGGGGCCACAGGGTTGTTGGCTACATTCACTTACCCGAATCACTGACTTGAGTCAGCTCATCGGGATGCGCTCACTTGCCGCCTACCTGTGACGCCAATGACTTTGGGTATTCTTTATCCTTGGGGCCACAGGGTTGTTGGCTACATTCACTTACCCAAATCACCGACTTGAGTCAGCTCATCGGGATGCGCTCACTTGCCGCCTACCTGTGACGCCAAGAGTTTTAGGTGTAGTGAGTGTTATCCGAGGAGTTAGACCGCTTTTTTCAGGCACGTGCTCATAAAGGTTTTGCGCTCATCGCCTTTTAACGCTTTGGTTGCGGCTTCGGCATTGCAGCTTTTCATTTTTTGTTGCTGCGGCGTCAATGCTTTTTCAGCCGGTGTGGGTTGGGCTTTCAGACATTGGCTCATGAACGTTTTGCGCTCATCCCCTTTTAGCGATTTTGTGGCTGCCTGCTTATTACAATCGGTCATTTTTTGCTGTTGCGCGGCTTGAGCGGGTGAGGGGGTTTTTGCCGTATCTGCTGCCATCACATTGGCACTCAACAACAAGCCGGCTGAGATCAACCATAAGGTAGTTAGACGCATATCAGTTCCCTTTATTTAAGTACTGGTTATTTAAGCTATTTTGGCGTCTGAAAGGGCAGGTAACAGCGGGATACGGCCGCCTGACAGATGCCATTAAGCGTAGTCGGCGGCCGCATATAAAAAAAGTTACAAGGCGATAAATTGATAAACGGTGGTGGCGCGATAGGTTTTCCCCGGTTTTAACCAGCAATCAGGTTGCGGCCATTCGGGGTGGTTCGGGCTATCTGGCAGAAATTCACTTTCCAATGCAACACCGGTGTAGCTGGCATAGGTTCCGCCATTTCGTGACGGCGTGCCGCCAAGGAAATTGCCGCTATACAGCTGTAACGCCGGAGCCGTGGTATAGACACTCATTTGTACGCGATTATCAGATGACCACAAATGTGCCGCCGGGCTTTCTGTGGCACCACAGGTACGGTGCAACAGGTAAGCATGGTCATACCCTTTCACTCGCTGCTGACAGCGATCTTGCAGGAAGTCGCGCGCGAGCGTTTTCGGTTGACGGAAATCCATGCCGGTTTTCTCAACATTCGCCAACCCGCCTGTTGGGATGCCATCACTGTCGACCGGTAAGTAGCGGTCCGCAAACAGCTGTAGACGGTGCGCCCGAACATCACGCCCTTCGCCATCAAGGTTGAAGTAGGCATGATTGGTCAGATTCACTGGGCAAGTTTTATCCACCTGCGCCTGATAGTGAATCTCTAATCGGTTATCTTCGGTTAGTAAATACTTCACTTCAGCGGCCAGATTGCCGGGGAAGCCCTGATCACCATCAGGCGAATGCAGTTGGTAGATGACCTGCTTCTCGTCCTGCTTAACCTTCTGCCAGCGACGGGCATGGAACCCCTCTGGGCCACCATGGAGCTGGTTAGGGCCTTGGTTTGGTATCAGTTGGAGAGTTTCACCCTCCACCGTGATTTGGGCGTTAGCAATGCGATTCGCGTAGCGGCCAACCGTGGCGCCGAGGTACGCCGCCTGATGCAAGTAGTCAGCCGGCGTTTGGCACCCCAGCAACAGTTCGCGTTTTTCGCCCTCTTTCAGCGGCAGTATTGCAGACAGCCAAGTAGCACCCCAGTCCATCAGCGTCACGCTCATGCCTGATTTATTGCGCAATTCGGTCATTTCAAAGGGGTGACCATCCGGTGCTAACTGGTCAACACTGCTTGGCGGTGCAGCGTCGTTTTTCAGCATAAACCCGCTCCTTGTGAAGCCTGACATACGTAGAAGGTCTCTGTCCTGCCGCCGCTATGTGCCGGATACTCGCGCGCGACGGTAGCTCGAACTTGCTCGACCAGCGACGTTGGCATCAGCGCAACAATACAGCCGCCAAAACCACCGCCAGTCATACGAACACCACCTTGCTCCCCAATCACCGATTTAACAATATCCACCAGGCTATCGATCGGCGGAACTGTGATCTCGAAATCATCACGCATCGAAATATGAGACTCCTGCATCAATTGCCCCATCAATTTCAAATCACCGGAGGCCAGTGCATCAGCAGCGGCCAGCGTGCGCTCATTTTCCGTAATCACATGGCGAGCGCGTTTAGCGACGACCGGGTCTAGCTCATCCTGAATGGAGAAGAATAGATTAGGATCGACGTCGCGCAGCGCTTTGACGCCAAAGAAGCGGGCAGCGGTTTCACATTGCTGACGGCGGGTGTTGTATTCGCTGTCCACCAGGCCCCGTTTCACATTGGAGTTAATAATCACCACCGCAACATTGGCGGGCATCGGCACCGCACGGGTTTCCAGGGTGCGGCAATCAATCAACAACGCGTGATCTTGCTGACCCAGTGCGGAAATCAGCTGATCCATGATGCCGCAGTTACAGCCGACAAACTGGTTTTCAGCTTCTTGCCCATTCAGTGCCAGCTCCACGCCACTCAGTGGTAACTGGTAGAGGGATTGCAGCGCCTGACCGACCGCCACTTCCAATGATGCCGATGAGCTGAGACCCGCTCCCTGCGGTACATTGCCACTGATCACCAAATCTGCGCCACCAAAATCGGCTGAGCGTAGTTGTAAATGTTTCACCACGCCGCGCACGTAATCTGCCCAGCGGTATTCAGGGTGTGGCACTATTGGGGCATCAAGGGAGAAAATGTCTTGTTGATTGTCATAATCAGCGGCAATCACCCGAATTTGGCGGTCATCGCGCTTACCACAGCTGATCACCGTTTCATAATCAATGGCGCAGGGCAGCACAAAACCGTCGTTATAATCGGTATGTTCGCCAATGAGATTGACGCGGCCCGGCGCTTTAATGGTGATATCAGCGTCGCGGTTAAACTGTTGGCGGAAAATAGCCTGGGTATGCTGTTTTAAACTCATTATTTGACTCCGCCTTCTCGATAATGAACATCACTGACTGCTCGCAGGTGTTCAGCCGCCTGCTCTGCTGTAAGGTCACGCTGGGTCTCGGCCAGCATTTCATAACCCACCATAAATTTACGTACCGACGCCGAGCGCAGTAGTGGCGGGTAGAAGTGAGCATGTAACTGCCAGTGCGCGTTGTTGTTGCTGTTATCAGTGTTATTGCAATTATCAGTGCCACTAATGTTATAGGGTGCGCCGTGCCATCCCATCGAGTACGGGAAGGAGCACGAGAATAAGTTGTCATAGCGGCTGGTCAGTTTTTTCAGCGCGATAGCCAGATCGGCGCGCTGTGCTGCTGAGATATCTTCTAAGCGCAATATCTGTGTTTTTGGCAGCAGCAAAGTTTCAAATGGCCACGCCGCCCAGTAAGGCACTACAGCTAACCAGTGCTCGGTTTCCACCACTGTTCTGCTGCCGTCACGGCGCTCACGTTCGGCATAATCGAGTAGCATGGGCGATTGATGTTGCTGAAAATAGTCCCGCTGTAGGCGATCTTCCCGCGTGGCTTCATTTGGCAAAAAACTATTAGCCCAAATTTGCCCATGGGGATGCGGATTGGAGCAGCCCATCGCCGCACCTTTATTCTCAAACACTTGAACCCACGGGTAAATTTTACCCAACTCGGCACTCTGCTGTTGCCACGTCTGAATCACATCTTCCAGTGCAGGTAGGGTCAGCTGTGGCAAGGTTTTACTGTGATCCGGCGAGAAGCAGATAACGCGGCTGGTGCCACGGGCACTTTGGCTGCGCATCAGCGGATCTTCGCTCTGCGGCGCATCGGGGGTATCGGGCATCAACGCAGCAAAGTCATTGGTAAACACATAGGTGGAGGCGTAGTCAGGATTGACATCGCCTGTCACCCGAGTATTGCCAGGGCATAAGAAACAGTCAGGATCGTGCGCCGGTAAGCTCTCTGTCGCCGGTGCTTCTTGCTGGCCTTGCCATGGGCGTTTGGCCCGATGGGGCGAGACCAGTACCCACTGATCGCTCAGTGGGTTATATCTGCGATGTGGATGGTCCACAGGGTTAAAGTCAGTCATAACAATACCTTAATCGGGGTAGCCCTGCGGATTGTTGGATTGCCAGCGCCAGGTATCGGCCGCCATTTCATCAAGTGAGCGACAGGTGCGCCAGCCCAGTTGTTCTGCTGCTTTGGTCGAATCGGCCCAGTAGGCGGGCAAATCGCCCTCGCGACGTGGGGCAAAATGGTAGGCCAGTGGCTTGCCACAAGCTTTGGTGAACGCCTCGACCACTTGTAGAACACTGCTGCCGACCCCAGCACCCAGATTGAAAATATGAACCCCGGGGTGATTGTGCAGTTTTTTCATCGCCGCCACATGACCATCGGCTAAATCGACCACATGAATGTAATCACGTACCCCTGTGCCATCAGGGGTTGGATAGTCATTACCGAATATTGCCAGTGACTCACGGCGACCCACGGCAACCTGCGCAATAAATGGCATCAGGTTGTTTGGAATGCCCTGCGGGTCTTCACCCATCAGCCCTGATGGATGTGCACCGACCGGGTTGAAATAGCGCAGAATCGTCATATTCCATTGCGGATCAGCCAGTTGTAGATCTTGCAAAATTTGCTCAACCATCAATTTGCTGTGGCCATAGGGGCTGGACGGTGAGCCTGTTGGGAAGCTTTCGACATAAGGAATTTTGGGCTGATCGCCATAAACCGTGGCGGATGAGCTGAAGATAAAGTTTTTGACCTGCGCGGCGCGCATGGCTTCCAGTAACACTAAGGTGCCATAGACATTATTATTGTAATATTCCAATGGCTTAGTGACCGATTCACCCACGGCTTTCAGACCGGCAAAATGAATGACGGCATGAATAGGATGAGCCGCAAAGATTTTGTCGAGCAGTGCGCGATCACGGACGTCACCCTGATACAGTTCAGGTGTGTAGCCGGTCAGGCTATTTATCCGAGCTAATACGCTGGATTTGCTGTTGCAAAGGTTATCGAGGATGACTGGTTTATAACCCGCCTCAATCAATTGCACACAGGTATGGCTACCGATGTAACCGCTACCACCTGTTACCAGAACGTACATAAAAGACTCCTCGAATGACTTTGGTCTAAGAAAGATAGCACGGGATTACCAGCAAAAAGGTGATCTGCGCTCGATAATGGAATCGTTTACACTCAATTTTATCCAAGCTTATTCTCTGTCGGAGCATAAATACAGCGGAATGAACAAGGATAGGCAAAAAATCACAAAAATCTCGGTCGTGACAATGATAACTGAAGTGGTAGCGTTCCCATCCATCAATTCAGCAGGAATGTCCTGCCGGTGATGTCATGACCCGATGCGGCGGTGAAAGCCCGTATCGGGTCAGTAGAAACCCGGCCAATAAAGGTTAGTGCGGCAAATAAAGCGGATAGGTGAAGAAGAGTAAATGCAGTAAATTCAACGCGAAATGAAATGCTACCGCCACCCATAAACGACCACTCCACAGCCATGCCAGGCCGTAAATCAGTCCCGCCAATGCAGCGAAAATCATCAATAGTGGGCCGCCAGCAAAATGCGCCGCACCAAAGATCAGGGCAGTGATGATCAGTGCCGGATAGCTCCCCAACCACTGAGTTAAACGTTGCTGCAAATAGCCACGGAACAGCGCTTCTTCAGCCAAACAAACAAAAAAGAGATTGGCAACAACAAAGGAGCCAATCCAGGCTGGGGTGTGCATTTCAATCTTCAGCCCACCCAAGGCGACAGCCAGCAGTAGCAGTGCGGGCATGCTGACAATCAATCCAATCCAGCCCATTCGGCTCATTGATGGATGACTTTTAGCAACAAACAGGGTGGGCAGACAAGCCAGCAAGATAAAGGGGATCACGGCTTTATCAAGGTTGTAGTACATAGTGAAAGGTGTGCTGAGTGGCCCCACGATCACTTTATCCAGTACTTTCAGATTGTTAAAACCGGGTACCAAATGCAGAAAGAGCGCGATGGAGGCCAATACCAGCACCGTTTCCAGCCCGACAGCCAGCCATTTCTGCGCACGGTATTTATTCAGCAGTAGCGCAACAATCACTGTTAGTAACAAGAATGCCGCTGAAGGCAGTGTCAGGACACCGTGATAAAAGGCAATCGCCAGTGAAGAGGCCAAGAGGAACAGGGCAAGTACCCGGTTAACAGATAAAAAAAGCAGCGAAGCCGCAAGGATACCCCACATAAATAATCCCTTAATTGAATGGTTCGTTATCCACCGTCAGCACTAATAATGGCTGACGGTGGGAATAATAACATAGGCGATTTAGTGGGGTAACTTCTCTTGGCGATAGCGATAGATATCACCTTCGGGAATAAAGGTTAGACGGTGAGTAATGCACTGCGGTGCATCTTCTGCGTGGTGAGAAACGAACAACAGCTGTGTCTCCCCCTCGCCGATCATCACATCAATAAAACGGCGGACTAACAGGCGGTTAAGGGGATCTAAACCTTGTAATGGCTCATCAAGAATCAGTAGCGCCGGATGTTTAACCAGCGCCCGCGCGATCAATGCCAGCCGTTGTTGTCCCCAGGATAAGCTGTGGAAGGGCTGATTAGCGGCGGTGGCAGAGAAGCCTAGCAGGGCCAACCATTCATCGGCTAACTGTTGCTGGCGGTCGGATACAGCTTGATAAATACCAATCGAATCGAAAAAGCCGGACAAAATAACGTTACGCAAACTGGAACTGACCCGATAGTCCAGATGTAGGCTGCTGCTGACATAGCCAATATGGCGCTTGATATCCCAGATGGTTTCACCACTGCCACGGCGGCGGCCAAACAGCGTCAAATCATTACTGTAGCCTTGCGGATGGTCACCGGTAATCAGGCTGAGTAAGGTTGATTTTCCCGCGCCGTTCTGGCCGATAATTTGCCAGTGCTCGCCGCGATTCACCTGCCAACTCAAGTTATGCAGAATAGGGCGGTCGTTATACTCTACAACACCATTGTGCAAGGTAATCAGCGGCTTATCTTTCAGTAAATGGATCTGCTGTTGCGGATGTTCAGCTTCTGGCAATGACAAACCATCCAGATTTTCACTGTGGGCCAACTGGGCAATCAGGGCTTCGGACAGAATTTGTTGGCGTGGGCCAGTATGGGTCAGGTGGCAGTCCGCCAATACGCCGACATACTGCACAAAATCAGGAATATCATCGAAGCGATTGAGTACCAGAACCAGCGTGACACCTTGCGCGGAAAGAGTGGATAGCATACCCGCGAGCTGTGCGCGGGCGGCGACATCCAGCCCATCGAAGGGTTCATCGAGAATCAACAGATCCGGTTGTGTTATCAGTGCACGGCACAACAGGGTTTTGCGGGTTTCACCAGTAGAAAGATATTTAAACCGACGCGAGAGTAGCTGACTGATACCAAATTGTTCGGCTAACTGCTGACAGTACAGCGGATCCTGACGCTCTTCCTGAATGATTTCAGCGGTGGTGCGCCCGGTATCATCCTCGTCTGCGCTGAGCAGATCGGTGTTATTGCGCTGCCACTCTTCGCTAACTAACTGCTGGAGCTGTTCGAATGACAAACGCACTGTATGGCGAAAATCACTCTGGCGACTGCCGTTCAGTAAGGTGAGTTCCCCTGATAATGCTTTAGCCAACGCTGATTTTCCGCTGCCATTGGCCCCGACGAATGCCCAGCTATCACTGGGTTGCGGCTTATCGCCCGACGGTTTTTCATCACTCGAAGAGATAGATAACGCAGGCACGATAAGTGTCCGGGTGTCACTCAGGCGAAAACAACCTTGCGATATATGCAACTCAGACATCATCTTTCCCACATTATGCAACACAATAAGAGTGTTAGGGATAAGCGGAAAGGGCAGGAATGTCAATAAGCAATACCATGCTCACGGTTAATAACTAAGCTGAATTATTTAGCAAAGTGTCGCGATAATGACGCGATCAGCATTAAATTGAGCAATGACAGGGCTACCGACACGTAAATTCAGTTGGTGCAATTCGCTGTTGTTTTGCGTCGAGCAGAGACTGGCCCCGCCAGTTAATGTCACTATGACTTCGCTGTGATCGTGACCCGGTTCGATGCTGGCAACCATCCCCGCCAGGGAGTTATCTGCGGCCCCTGCCAGTGCCTGATCGGTGACCAGTTTTACCCAGGGGGCTTTTATCAGTGCCAATACCTCTTTGCCTGCTGTAAGTTGCAGGCGATCGGCGCTCTGTTGGGTCACGGCGGCGGATAAACGGGTTTTACCATCTGACAGCTGAATATTGACGTGTTGCTGAACCTGCTGATGGTCACGTTCAATGACGGTGCCGAAAAATTGATTGCGGGCGCTGGTTTGCAGCGAAAAGCGGGAAATGGCGGCCAGTAAGCTATCGAGTGGCATCGAATCATCTTTCAGCGTGTCGAACGCCTTTTGCTGAATCTTCGCGAGCAGATCATAAAGCTGAATTAAGCGCTCGCCGTAACGGGTCAGATGCGCACCGCCGCCGCCTTTACCGCCGGTTGCCCGCTCCACCAGAATCTCTTCCGCTAAGGTATTCATCTCATTAATGGCATCCCAGGCACTTTTATAGCTAATACCGGCGAGTTTTGCCCCTTGACTGATAGATCCCGTGTGCTGTATTTGCTTTAGCAATGCAATGCGGCGGGGGTCAGCAAACAGCCGTTGCTGAAGTTTTAAGGTAAGTAGAATTTCTGCCTGCATGATTGTTTGACTCCAGCGGGAAAGGCGTATTGTGCCTTAACTGCCTGTTTATAGACAGATCGCACGTTTGGCAGGTTACATTTTTTTGCTGGTAGTTAAAATAACAGGATTCATTCATTGCTGATATAATTTACAGTAAATGATAGATGGCAATTATCGTGGTAACCTAGGTTATCGCTCAATCAGCAGTAATGAGAGGCTGGCATGTTAGATTTATTGAAAAGTCTGCTCTTTGCCGTGGTCATGGTACCCGTGGTGATGGCAGTGATTTTGGGTATGATCTATGGGCTGGGTGAGGTGTTTAACATCATCTCCAACACCAGCCACAAAAAAGAACGTTCTTAATTTGATTGCTAAATGCCCGACGCGAAAACGTTGGGCATTTTCGTTTTATGCTTCGCGTCATCTCCCTCTATATTATTGTCACAACTCAAGTTACCTCACATCTTGCCGATAAACTGCATGACCTGCTTATGATGTTACGTTATATTTCAATCTATATAACGGGTTCATTAATGCGGAGAACAACATGAAAAATCAATATGGTAAAGTGAATAAATGGGTAGCGAGTGCAGCACTGCTAGCCGCTTTTTCCAGCACGGCGTTTGCGGCGGAGAACATCACTGTGTTCGCGGCAGCCTCGCTGACCAATGCACTGCAAGATATTGCCGCCCAGTATAAAAAAGAGAAGCAGGTGGATGTGGTTGCTTCTTTTGCCTCATCCTCCACCCTGGCACGCCAGATTGAGCAGGGCGCACCAGCCGATCTCTTTATTTCTGCGGATCAGCAATGGATGGATTATGCTATTGATAAGCAGCAAATTGTTGCCAATACTCGCTATACCTTATTAGGTAATGAGCTGGTATTGATCGCGCCGCAAGAGAGCAAAATTGATAAAGTTGTCATTGATAAAAAAACCGACTGGAAAAAATTGTTGGATGGCGGCCGTTTAGCGGTGGGCGATCCTGATCATGTTCCCGCAGGGATTTATGCCAAAGAGTCACTGGAGAATTTAGGTGCCTGGTCAACTTTAGCCCCAGAAATGGCGCGTGCTAACAACGTGCGCAGCGCTATGGCGCTGGTCGAGCGGGCAGAAGCGCCTCTGGGTATTGTCTATGGCTCTGATGCCATAGCCAGTCAAAAAGTTAAAGTTGTGGGGATATTCCCGGAAGCAAGTCATAAGCCGGTTGAATACCCAATGGCGATTGTTAAAGGCCATGAGAATCCGACCGTCACTGCTTTTTATGATTATCTGAAAAGCCCTGCTGCGGCGACTATTTTCAAAAATTATGGATTTACCCCACGCTAATGATATTGAGTGAGTATGAGTGGCAGGCCATTATTCTTAGCCTGAAGGTTTCCGGTGTGGCGGTGGCGTGCAGTTTGCCGTTAGGTATTTTAATGGCATGGATTTTAGTGCGCTGCCGTTTCCCCGGTAAATCATTGTTAGACAGCGTCATTCACTTGCCACTGGTGTTGCCGCCAGTGGTGATTGGTTATTTGCTGCTGATCAGTATGGGCCGACGCGGTTTTATTGGCGAGTGGCTCTATAGCTGGTTTGGCATCAACTTCAGTTTCAGTTGGCGTGGTGCGGCATTGGCCTCGGCAGTGGTGGCTTTCCCGCTGATGGTCAGGGCGATCCGGCTGGCGCTGGAAGCGGTCGATACCCGTCTGGAACTGGCAGCCCGTACGTTAGGCGCGAACCCGTGGCGGGTGTTTTTCACCATCACACTGCCGCTCTCTTTACCGGGCGTGATTGCTGGCACTGTGCTCTCTTTTGCCCGCTCACTGGGCGAATTTGGCGCGACCATTACTTTCGTTTCCAATATTCCCGGCGAAACCCGCACTATCCCACTGGCGATGTACACGTTGATTGAAACCCCCGGCGCGGAAGCTGCGGCGGCGCGGTTATGCGTTATCGCGATTATTTTGTCATTGGTTTCACTGCTGCTGTCCGAGTGGCTGGCCCGTTGGGGTAAAAAGCGCATGGGGGTCCCATGCTAGAGCTGGATTTCAGTCAACAACTGGGTGATTTGCATCTGCAAGTGGCCACCGATTTACCGGCGCAGGGCATTACCGCGATTTTTGGCTTGTCCGGTGCGGGTAAGACATCACTGATCAATGTGATTGGCGGCCTGACGCGCCCGCAGCAAGGTAAAGTAGTGCTCAATGGTCGGGTGCTGGTGGATGTGGCGCAGCAAATTTATCTGCCGCCTGAAAAACGTCGCGTGGGCTATGTTTTTCAGGATGCGCGCCTGTTCCCCCATTATCGGGTGCGGGGCAACTTGCAGTACGGTATGGCCCCTTCGATGCGTGGGCAGTTTGATTCTATTGTCGGTCTGCTGGGTATCGAGCCGCTATTAAACCGCTTTCCGCTGACGCTATCTGGTGGCGAGAAACAGCGAGTCGCCATTGGTCGCGCATTGCTCACCGCCCCAGAACTGCTGCTGATGGATGAGCCATTGGCATCACTGGATCTGCCGCGCAAACGCGAGCTGTTGCCCTATCTGGAGCGGTTGGCGCAAGATGTCAACACCCCCATTTTGTATGTTAGCCATAGCATGGATGAAATCCTGCGGCTGGCGGATCAAGTGGTGGTGATGGATGCCGGTAAAGTTCGCGCTGTCGGCGGGCTGGAAGAGGTCTGGGCCAGTAGCGCACTGCGCCCTTGGTTGCAGCGGGAAGAGCCAAGCAGCATTTTGCGAGTGAGCGTGATTGGTCATCATGAGCGTTATGCCATGACCGCGCTGGCGCTAGCCGATCAGCGTTTATGGGTAAGCAAGCTGGATGCGCAAGAGGGGGGCTTAATGCGTATTCGCATCAATGCGGCGGATGTCTCGTTGGTGTTGCAGCCGCCGCAAAGCAGCAGTATCCGCAATATCTTGCCGGTAAAAATAGCCGAGTGTCTGGAGGTTGATGGGCAGATTGATGTCAAACTCGCGATTGGCGATCAATGGTTATGGGCGCGGATCACCCCTTGGGCGCGCGATGAGCTGGGGCTGAAACCGGGTCAGTGGGTGTATGCGCAGATAAAAAGCGTGTCGTTTAATCGTAAAAACTAAGTCTCCCAACTGAAGCCGCGACAAACAGAACGGCCCCCCATGATAGGGAGGCCGTTTTTTTATCTCTATTGCACTGATTATCTAACAATAATACCCAGTAAAATACCCAAGGCACCAAAGTCAGCGTCGCTGAATGTGGTGTTGGCAAACCCGATATCACCCAGTACTGGCAGCAGGAACACTGGCAGGAAGGTAATCAGTAAACCTTGAGCGAATGCACCTAAAATAGCACCACGGCGTCCACCAGTGGCATTACCGAACACCCCTGCGGCAGCACCGACGAAGAAGTGAGGCACCACGCCGGGGATAATCACGGTCATATTCATCAAATAGAGTGCGAACATCCCGATCAAACCCGCAGCAAAGCTGCTTAGGAAACCGACCAATACCGCATTTGGCGCGTATGGGAAGACAACCGGGCAATCCAGCGCTGGTTTAGCATTAGGCACTAATTTGTCGGAGATCCCTTTAAACGCAGGGACTATCTCGGCAATGACCATCCGCACACCTTGCAGGATGATGTACACGCCCGCAGCAAAGGTAATGGATTGCATCAGCGAGAACATAAACCAGTTTTTGCCGCCGCTCAGGCTTTTCACTACTTCCGGCCCAGCAAACAGGCAGGTGACGATGAAGATAATACACATGGTAAAGGAGATAGCGACCGGTGTATCACGCAAGAACAGTAGGCTTTTCGGCACATTCATATCTTCAGTTGAATGCTCTTTATTGCCGAATTTGCTGCCGATAAAGCCCGCCAGAACATAAGACAGGGTCGAGAAGTGGCCAATTGCCACGTCATCAGAACCGGTGACTTTTTTCATGTATGGGTGGGCAATGGCAGGGAAGAACACCATGGCAACCCCAACCACCAGCGAACCGATAACAATCAGTGTCACACCGCTAATCCCGGCGGTTGCCAGAATAACGGCCACCATCATCGACATAAACAGGGTGTGGTGACCGGTCAGGAAGATGAATTTCCACGGCGTAAAGCGGGCAATCAGAATATTGATCACCATGGCGAAGAACATAATCATCGCCATCTCTTTACCGAAACTCTTCTGCGCTACAGACACAATGGCTTCGTTATTTGGCACGACGCCCTGAATACCGAAAGCGTGCTGGAAGATATTGGCAAAATCACCCAGAGATGAAACCACCAGACCCGCACCTGCGCCCAAAATCACAAAACCCATGATGGTTTTTACGGTGCCTTTAATGCACTCGGTCACCGGTTTTTTCTGGGCAATCAAGCCGATTAACGCGATCAAACCGACCAGTATTGCCGGTTCGGAGAGAACATCACTCATTAAAAAACGAAAGAAATCCATGCCAGCCTCCAGTTACAGCGCGCCTAATTCGGTTAATGCCACAGACAAACGTTCTTTCATGGCTTTCTTATCGATCATGTTATCGAGTGCCACGATCTTGCCGCCAACGGCTTGAGCCACTAATTGCTCGGCAATGTCTTTGGTGCCGATAAAAATATCACTTGGCGTTCCTTTGGCTGAACCGAGATCGACATGATCCACTTCCGCACTGACGGCCAACTCTTTCAGAATATTTTTGATGCTGATTTCCATCATCAGGCTGGTACCGAGACCGTTACCGCAAACCACTGTAATTTTCATTTTCTTTCCCCTTAAAATTGTTACCCAAACCCAATGTCACTCTTAGTAACGCGCAATGACGGACAATATATCCTGCTGCGTTTTGGCATTAAGTAAGGCTTGTACATCGTTATCGTTATCGAACAACTGAGCGAGTTGAGAAATAGCCTCAATATGGCTAGTACTGTCTGTCGCGGCTAACACTATGAGCAGTTTTACCGGGTCGTTACCTTCCGCATTGAAAGTGACGCCCTCGGTAATGACGGTTAATGCCAAAGAGAGCTTATTCGCACCCTCTTCCGGGCGAGCATGTGGCATGGCAATCCCCGGCCCGACCACGTAATAGGGGCCAATGGCTTCATGGGAGCGGTAAATCGCCTCAACATAACGAGCTTCAATTGAGCCATTATCAATCAGCGGCTGGCATGAAATCGCGATGGCATCACGCCAATCTTTGGCTTGGCTGACCACCTGAATGACGTCTGGCGTTAACAGTGTTTTTAACATGATGTTTATGACTCCCGATGACTGTTAACCTGAGAGTAGATAGTTATCACGCTCATTAATGTGACGGATATCGCAATTGATAGCGCTACCTGATAGCGCTATCAAAATTTGTGATAGCGCTATCATTTGTCACTTTATGAGCTTTAGCTATCGCCGAATAAGCCATATACAATGCAATGTATTGTCGAAGCCAGTCAGAAAGGGTGTGTTTTAATCTGACAAGACATTTTTAATCAGGCAGGAAATCAGCATGGAAAAAACGCGCAAGCGCCGTAATACCGGGCGGGTCACTCTACAGGAAGTGGCGAACTACGCCGGAGTAGGGTCGATGACTGTTTCCAGAGCGCTGCGAACGCCGGAGCAGGTTTCAGATAAGTTACGTGAGAAAATAGAGCAAGCGGTTGAAGCCCTTGGTTATATTCCCAATCGTGCTGCTGGTGCACTGGCATCTGGCCACAGCGACACTGTCGCCGTTTTAATTCCGTCATTAACCGATAAAGCCAGCTCCCGCTTTATGCAGGCGCTGCAACAGATTCTGAATAAAAATGAGTTCCAGCTATTACTGGGTTGCCATGAATATAATCAGCGCAAAGAAGCCGAAATATTGATGACATTGCTGCAAAGCAGTCCGGCGGCTGTGGTGATATTTGGCTCACAGCTGGCTGATAAAACCTATCAACTGCTCGAACGGGCGAATATTCCAACGGTCAACGTGGTGGGTTCTTACTTCAAAGGGGCCAAAATCACCCTTGAGGCGGCCTTTTTTGAGTCCGCCTATGAGCTAAGTCGCCATTTGCTGGAGCGCGGCTATCACCATATTGGCTATATCGGCGCACATATGGATAACCGTTTGCAACGCCAGCAGCTCAATGGATGGCACAAGGCGATGCTGGAGCACTACAAGAATGCGGATCAAACCGTCACCACGCCAGAGATCGCCAGTTTGCAATTTGGCCGCTATGCCCTGACGGAGATGTTGTTGCGTCAACCTGAATTAGACGCGGTGATATGTAGCCATGAAGATATCGCGCTTGGCGTATTATTTGAGTGCCAGCGGCGGCTACTGAAAATCCCAAGTGGTATCGCAGTGGCCTGTCTGGATGGCTCAGACAGCTGCGATCAAACCCATCCGACCCTAACCTCAATGCGCATTGACTACAAAAAGATGGGCAAAGAAGCTGGTAAGATGCTGATTGATCTGCTGGATAATGACGATGACAGCGAAGCGGAAGAACCCCTTAGCCAGAGTTTCAGCTATAAATTCGAACTGCGGCAAAGTACCTGAATATAGAGCCAAATAGCAAAGGAAAGCCGCCCCGAAGGACGGCTACCGGGCTGACTTGCCTGATGTGTTGATTATTACCGTGATTGAGTTGTTGAAGATACTCCAACCCCCACTTCCGGATGCTAACAACGCACCAAATACAACGAGTACAATACAAAAGTATCGTTTCATTGTGCGGTCCATGCTTAGACCGCTTCACGTCAGCACCACCGGCGATACTGCCGTGAATACAAGCACTTGCGATACGCTGGTAACATTTTTTGATGCCAACAACCCTGCTGGAATGGCCGCTTACCGGACCAGCGCAGAGAAACCGCCTATATGGCGGTTTTTTTGTTGGTGGGTTTTGTGAATGCAGTCCTTTGGCTCAAGTGGCTTGGCGGTGAAAGTCTTGTCGCCGACAATCTGTAGGCCACGGATGTCATTAACAAAAACGCCAGCACGAGGCTGGCGTTTCTTTTGACCCCTTACGTACTCAATCGTGAGATTAAGACGCAGCGTCAGCTTGTGCAGACTGGATCGCTGTCAGTGCCACGGTATAGACGATATCGTCAACCAATGCACCACGGGACAAGTCGTTAACTGGCTTGCGCATGCCTTGCAGCATCGGCCCGATTGAGATCAGGTCGGCAGAACGTTGTACCGCTTTATAAGTGGTGTTACCGGTGTTCAGGTCTGGGAAGATGAACACGGTCGCTTTACCCGCAACAGGTGAGTTAGGCGCTTTGGATTTAGCCACATCTGCCATGATTGCCGCGTCATACTGCAACGGACCATCGATGATCAGATCTGGGCGTTTTTCCTGTGCCAAACGGGTCGCTTCACGCACTTTCTCGACATCACTACCTGCACCAGAATTACCGGTAGAGTAAGAGATCATCGCCACACGCGGTTCGATACCGAAGGCTGCTGCAGAATCAGCTGACTGAATAGCAATCTCAGACAGTTGCTCAGCCGTTGGGTCCGGATTAATCGCGCAGTCGCCGTAAACCAGAACTTGGTCAGGCAGCAGCATGAAGAACACCGAAGAGACCAGTGAGCTGCCCGGTGCGGTTTTGATCAACTGCAACGGTGGGCGGATGGTGTTCGCGGTGGTATGAACGGCACCGGAAACCAGACCGTCAACTTCGCCTTTCTCCAGCATCAGTGTGCCGAGAACCACGTTATCTTCCAACTGTTCGCGAGCAACCACTTCGGTCATGCCTTTGCTCTTACGCAGCTCAACCAGACGCGGAACGTATTGCTCACGCACGGCAACCGGATCGATGATTTCAACGCCTTTACCCAGCTCAACACCTTGAGCCGCAGCAACACGTTGGATCTCTTCCGGATTACCCAGCAGCACACAAGTCGCGATACCGCGTTCAGCACAGATAGAGGCTGCTTTAACAGTACGTGGTTCATCACCTTCTGGCAGCACGATACGCTTGCCAGCTTTACGCGCCAACTCAGTCAGCTCATAACGGAATGCGGGTGGAGACAGGCGACGTGAACGCTCAGATGTGGCACTCAGAGAGTCGATCCACTCGCTGCTGATATGGCTGGCAACGTAGTTTTGCAGCTTCTCAACACGTTCATGGTCGTCGGCAGGGACTTCCAGATTGAAGCTTTGCAGGCTCAGGGAGGTCTGCCAAGTATTGGTATCAACCATAAATACAGGCAAGCCAGTCTGGAAGGCACGTGCACACAGGCTATTGATGCGATCATCAATGTCATAACCGCCAGTCAGCAGAATGGCCCCGATTTCAACGCCATTCATTGCGGCCAGACAAGCAGAAACCAACACGTCTGGGCGGTCTGCGGAGGTCACCAGCAGAGAACCCGGACGGAAGTGTTCCAGCATGTGCGGGATACTGCGAGCGCAGAACGTAACAGATTTAACGCGGCGAGTATTGATATCACCTTCGTTAATGATGCGCGCGTTCAAGTGCTTGCACATGTCGATAGCACGAGTGGCAATCAGCTCGAAGCTCCATGGCACGCAGCCCAGAACGGGGAGCGGGCTATTGGCAAACAGCTGCTTTGGATCGATGTTCGCGACACTGGCCTTGGTGGAATCATCAAAGATTTCAGACAGGTCAGGGCGGGTACGGCCTTGTTCATCAACTGGGGCATTCAGTTTGTTAATGATAACGCCGGTGATATTTTTGTTTTTGCTGCCACCGAAGCTAGAACGAGCCAGTTCGATACGCTCTTTCAATTGGTCAGGTGAATCATTGCCCAAGGCAATAACAAACACGATCTCTGCATTCAGGGTTTTGGCGATTTCATAGTTCAGCGCATTGGCAAACTGATGTTTGCGTGTCGGCACTAAACCTTCAACCAGCACCACTTCGGCATCTTTGGTATTTTCGTGATAACGAGCAACAATCTCTTCCATCAACACGTCTTGCTGGTTAGAGCTCAGCAAGGTTTCCACATAACCCATATTCAGCGGCTCAGCAGCAGTGATGCTGGAGTTGGCACGAATGATGGTCGTGGTTTGGTCAGGTGCATCGCCGCCAGCACGTGGCTGCGCGATGGGCTTGAATACGCTCAGGCGTACACCTTTTTGTTCCATGGAGCGGATGACACCCAAGCTGACGCTGGTTAAACCAACGCTGGTGCCGGTAGGGATCAACATTATTGTACGGGACACGGCAAAACCTCTTCTACGGTATACCCTTCGCCCTTGACGTTGCAGGGGGTTAGCTACGCTTACTCACCCGAATCACTTACCTGAATAAGCTCATCGGGATTCGTTCGCTTGCTGCCTACCTGCAACGCCAATGACTTTGGGTATATGAGTACAAATACTGTTTATGCAGTCAGACGGGCGGCGTCTTGTGCGATAACCAACTCTTCGTTGGTTGGGATAACTAGCGCCAGGCGGCTGCCATCTTTGGTGATGGTGCCAGATTTACCAAAGCGTGCTGCCAGGTTGCGTTCGTGATCAATTTCAAAGCCCAACAGGCCCAGTTTATCCAGCGTCAGTTCACGTACCATGGCTGCGTTCTCACCAATACCACCGGTGAAGATAACGGCATCCAGACGACCATCCATCAGCGCGGTATAAGCACCGATGTATTTAGCCAGACGGTGGCAGAACACATCCATTGCACGGCGTGCATCGGCTTTGGTTTCATAGTTGTCTTCAACATAACGGCAGTCACTGGTGACTTCAGTCAGACCCAACAGACCTGATTCTTTGGTCAGCAGTTTGTTGATTTGATCAACGCTCATCCCCATTGAATCATGCAGGTGGAAAATGATTGCCGGGTCGATATCACCACTACGGGTACCCATAACCAGACCTTCCAGTGGCGTCAGGCCCATAGAAGTATCAACACATTTACCGTTACGTACCGCAGTCACTGAACCACCGTTGCCCAAATGGCAGGTGATAACGTTCAGTTCTTCCAGCGGTTTGTTCAGAGTCTTAGCGGCTTCTTGGCTCACATAGAAGTGGCTGGTGCCGTGTGCGCCATAGCGACGGATGCCATGGTCTTTGTATAAGCTGTACGGCAGGGCGTAGAGGTAAGACTCTTCCGGCATGGTCTGATGGAAAGCAGTGTCAAAGACCGCGACATTTTTATTTGTCAGATTCGGGAAGGATTTCAATGCCTCAGCGATACCGATCAGGTGAGCAGGGTTATGCAGTGGTGCAAACGGGATAGAATCTTTGATACCCTGAATAACTTCGTCGGTAACGATAGCTGATGCAGTGAACTTCTCGCCACCATGAACGATACGGTGACCGATGGCAGTCAGTTGAGCAGAAAGCTCTGGTTTTTGTGCCAGAATAGTATTAACAATGAAATTCAGTGCTTCGCTGTGTGCTGCACCAGCACCCAATGCTGCTTCCTGTTTGCCACCATCAATTTTCCATTTGATGCGGGCTTCCGGCAGATGGAAGCATTCGGCTAAACCAGAGAGGTGTTCTTCACCGTTGGTCGCGTCGATGATAGCAAATTTTAGGGAAGAGCTACCGCAGTTAAGAACCAGTACTAGCTTACTCGACATGGAAGTACCTATTTATAGTCGTGTTCGACATTTGTTTTTGCAAAAACAGCGAAAAACACGTGGTTAATAAAACGTCAATCTGTCCAAAAGCGTAGCGCAAATTGGTGTCGACATTAATGATTAACATCATGCGATAGCAAAAAAGGCATGATGATGGAAAAATCGCGTATTAAACGTTAAGTACAAACGTTAACACCTGGTGGTAAAAACTGGTGCGATTTAACAAAATTGATTTAAATGCTGCGAAAAGTTGACATATTTATCGTCATCTTCTAGCGGCCAAAAGGCCGAGCTAGGATACCGATAGCGTCGCCTAAAAACAAAATATATTTAACAGACTAATTTTTAGTTTGTGGATTACAAAAAATATTTTAATTTTTGCTTGTGAAGTTGAGGTGAGCCATGACAACAAAACCCTCTGATACCGTGAATTGGTTTCAGGTACTCCAGCGTGGTCAGCACTATATGAAGACCTGGCCTGCAGACAAACGCCTGGCACCGATGTTTCCGGAGAATCGTGTGGTAACCGCGACACGTTTTGGTATTCGCTTTATGCCCCCGCTGGCCATCTTTACCCTGACCTGGCAGATAGCGCTCGGCGGCCAATTAGGCCCCGCCATCGCCACGGCATTGTTCGCCTGCGGTTTGCCACTGCAAGGACTATGGTGGTTAGGAAAACGTGCGATTACGCCGTTACCGCCAACCCTACTCCAGTGGTTCCACGAAGTGCGTAACAAGCTGGCTGAAGCAGGGCAGGCTGTTGCACCAATTGAACAAACGCCGACTTATCAGTCGCTGGCGGATGTACTGAAACGCGCATTCAAACAGCTAGATAAAACCTTTCTTGATGATCTCTAGCCTCAAAGGATTAGCTGCGCAAAATCCCCTGTCAAATCAAAGTATGGGCTAAGCCTGTGTGCGATGATTTCCTCATTATTTATGTCTTAGGAGTTTAGTGATGGATATGACCAACGCCCAACGATTGATTCTGTCGAATCAGTACAAGATGATGACCATGCTGGACCCAGAAAACGCTGAGCGCTATCGCCGCCAGCAAACGATTGTCGAACGTGGCTTTGGTTTGCAGATGCGTGAACTGGATCGTGATTTTGGTGAAATGAGCGAAGAGACTTGCCGGACCATCATTAATATCATGGAGATGCACCACGCGCTGCAAGTCTCTTGGGGTAACCTGAAAGACAAACAGGATTTGGATGAACGCCGTATCACGTTCCTTGGTTTTGATGCTGCCACCGAATCCCGCTACTTGAGTTATGTGCGTTTTATGGTCAACACCGAAGGGCGCTATACCCATTTTGACTCCGGCACTCACGGTTTCAACTCCCAAACCCCAATGTGGGACAAATACCAACGTATGCTGGCGATTTGGCAATCCTGCCCGCGCCAATATCATTTGAGCGCCGTTGAGATTTCGCAAATTATCAATGCCTGATTGGGTACATTGAAACGATTGATTTACAAAGCTATTGGTTCATGAAAAGTGGTTTACTGACGAGGATGTGCTTGTGGAGTGTAAAGGTTTTCTCTTTGATTTGGACGGGACTCTGGTTGATTCATTACCTGCTGTTGAACGAGCTTGGATTGGCTGGGCGCAAGGTCGCGGCATCAATCCAACGGAGGTACTAGATTTTATCCATGGCAAACAAGCCATTACCTCTCTTCGCCATTTTATGCCGGGTGCCAGTGATGCTGAACTTCAGGCGGAGTTTCTGGCATTAGAGCACATTGAAGCCAACGACACTGATGGTGTGACCGCACTGCCAGGCGCAGTCGCACTGTTGGAGCGGCTGAACAGCCTGTCGATTCCATGGGCTATCGTCACTTCCGGTTCAGTACCGGTTGCCTCAGCGCGTCGTGCGGCGGGCCATTTGCCGGAACCCAAAGTTTTTGTGACCGCTGAACTCGTGAAGCATGGGAAACCCAAGCCTGACGCCTATCTGTTGGGAGCTGAAGGTTTAGGACTGGCACCGGCAGATTGCATCGTGGTGGAAGATGCGCCAGCGGGGATTTTGTCAGGGCTGGCGGCAGGCTGCAAAGTGATTGCGGTGAATGCCCCTGCTGACACACCAAAACTCGATCAGGTTGATCTGGTGCTGACGTCACTCGAGCAAATTGCTGTTGAAGTCACCGCCAATGGGGCCATTGTTCGCTTGGTGGATTAATCGTTTCACTGCTGAACTGTTCTCAGACTGATTAGAAAGTTGATTAGCGGGGAAATGTGCCGTTGGGGTCGTAGTCGGGTAAGCGACCGAAACGCCCCGAGGGACAGTCGACCCGCCAGTCACCGAGCTATAAATGAATTTTGTCAGCAAGCTAAGAGCACCAACTGGCGCTCTTTTGCTTTATTGTTGTGGGTGGATAAGGGGCGGCAAGCTCTCTTCCAGACTGTGCAGGTTTTGCGGCTTCACTCGAATAATCCCACCGCGTGGGCTATCAATATCGGCGATTAACATAAAAGAGAACGAAATCACCAGCGGCAATATCAAAGTCATGATCTTGCCATTTTTGCCCTGTTTTGAGCCATAACCCACCAGTGTGCAACTACAAACGGCAATAATCAGCATCAATAGCCAAGCGGCATGTGGGATTCTATTCCACCAAGCAGCTTGCGTATAACCCGCTGAATTTAAAACGTCATTCATCCCCGACACCACCAACGCTCTGACGGGATCAGGGCGCTGATTCACCGGCTCCAGCAACTCGACCCAAAGGGCATTTTCCAACTGATTGGTCTGGTTATTAATCGCGGTGAGATGCGCTTCATTGCGCGTAGTATAGAAAAGTATCCGCTGATCAAGATAGTGCACTAACAGCGCTTTAGTGGCGGTACTGGATGCGGCTGGCAGATAATCGGTGCGCAGATATTCAGTGCCGATCGCATTGGCTTCCGCCTCTTCATAATTCTTACGCAGATCGTAGCGGTTAATAGCCATGGAAAAACTGAAGCCAATAATCAGCCCCAGTAAGGTGAGTGTCGCCCCTTGAATGACGGTAAAATTTTCGCGGATATTATCGTCCAGATCCCGGCCGCGCCGGAAGAAAGCCTGACCGATATAGGCGGCGCTATACAACAGTGCACATGACAGCAGAAAAAGGATAATCGGATAATCCGTAATATTAATCATTTACTGCTCCCACCTAGATAACCCAATGACTGCTCACCATTCACTATTATCAGTATAGTCAGACGGTTAAATGCGATTGAATATCCGAATATTTAAGTGACATTTTTTTAACTGGTGAATAGTGCATCACAAATTGATGAATATTTTTTCTGAAAAAAAGGACGATTAATACACTTATTGAGTGGTAAGCTCATAAATTAGCAGGTCATTATTGATCTCGGACAGCGGTCGCTGCTGAATTTAATGCTTTACTGCCAAAGCCGGAAATTTCCCTTCACTTTTTGCCAACGAGGCCATTTTGAACAGCGAACTATTGTGGGTGTTGACGCTACTTCTGATAGCTATAGTGCTGTTTACCACCAATAAGTTACGAATGGATGTCGTGGCGTTGTTGGTGATTATTGCCTTTGTGATGAGTGGCACTTTGTCTCTTGCTGAAGCCACCAGCGGATTCAGCGACCCCAACGTGATATTGATCGCGGCATTGTTTGTCATTGGTGACGGATTAGTCAGAACCGGTGTCGCCTATCAGGTCGGGGATTGGCTGGTAAAAGTGGCTGGTCACAGCGAAACCAAAATGCTCGCGTTATTGATGGTTACCGTCGCGGGTTTGGGCGCTTTTATGAGCTCGACTGGTGTGGTGGCGATATTTATCCCCGTGGTACTGAGTGTTGCCAGCCGAATGAAGATCTCGCCGGGGCGATTAATGATGCCACTGAGCTTTGCTGGCCTGATTAGCGGCATGATGACTCTGGTCGCGACACCACCAAATATGGTGGTGAACAGCGAATTGCTACGTGAAGGCATCAAAGGGTTTGGCTTTTTTGGCGTCACCCCGATTGGCATCATCATTTTACTGATGGGGGTCGCTTATATGTTAGTGGCCCGCCGCTGGCTGGGGGGTAAACAAGAGCACTCAGAAAAAGACCAATGGAAGCGCCGCACCTTCCGTGATCTTATCCGCGATTATAAGCTGACAGGCCGCGCCCGCCGCCTGGCTATCCGCCGCGACTCCCCCTTAATTGGCCGTTCTCTTGATGAGCTGCATCTGCGCGCCCGCTATGGTGCGAACGTGGTGGGGATCGAACGCTGGAAGCGCTTTCGACGCGTGATGGTCAGCGCGACCAGCTCATCTGAGCTGCATGAAAACGATGTGCTGCTGATTGATATGTCCGATTGCGACATCGATTTACGCGAATTCTGTACTGAACAGATGTTAGAACCTCTGGTGCTGCGCGGTGAATATTTCTCCGAACAAGCCCGCAACGTCGGGATGGCTGAGGTTTCACTTATTCCTGACTCTGCCTTATTGGGCAAGAGCTTACGTGAGGTCACCTTCCGTACCCGTTATGGCCTGAATGTGGTGGGTATCCGTCGTAACGGTAAGACCTTGGAAGGCAAACTGGTCGATGAAAAATTACAGTTTGGCGATATCTTGCTGGTCATTGGCGACTGGAAACTGATTCGCCAATTACAGCAAAAAAACCGTGATTTTATCGTGCTGAATTTGCCAGCTGAAGTTGACGAAGTGGCGCCGGCCATCTCACAAGCGCCTCATGCTTTGTTCTGTCTGGCGTTGATGGTAGCGATGATGCTGACCGATGAAGTGCCGAATGTGATTGCGGCGCTGGTAGCCTGTTTATTGATGGGACAGTTCCGTTGTATTGACATGGAAAGCGCTTACCGCTCGATCCATTGGCCGAGCTTAATCCTGATTATCGGGATGATGCCCTTCGCACAGGCATTGCAGAAAACGGGCGGGGTGGATTTGATTGTCCAGGGGTTAATGGATGTGGCTGGCGGGATGGGGCCGCGAGTGATGTTGCTGTGTTTGTTTGTGCTCTGCGCCACCATTGGGCTGTTTATCTCCAATACGGCAACGGCGGTCCTGATGGCCCCGATTGCGATTGCGGCTGCCCGCGAGATGTCCCTCTCCCCGTACCCATTCGCAATGATAATTGGTATCGCTGCATCGGCGGCGTTTATGACTCCGGTGTCGTCACCGGTCAATACACTGGTTTTAGGCCCAGGTGGCTATAAATTTGGTGATTTTGTCCGCATGGGAGTGCCCTTTACCGTGCTGGTGATGATTGTGAGTGTGATGGTGGTGCCGGTGTTATTTCCCTTCTAATTATCCTTCGTCATTTAGTCGCAGGTCCCTCCGCGTGACGCCTAAAACGGGCGTCACGATCGTTTTCCTTGCCGACACTCTTCATTCGGCAGCTCAAATGTGCTTCTGAAAATTAACTTCAACGTCAAACTCAACATTAGTCCAGTGAGTCGAGGCTGATCTCATCTAGTGATAGGCTGAAGCTGGGGACAAAGACTTCCATAAAGTAATCCATCTCTGGGCTTTGGCGCATGGAGAGGGTTTTCTCTAATCGAGCCTTGGCTTGAATGAATTCGTTATTACCCGCTGACAACTCTTCCAGACATTTGAGGTAAGCGCACAGAGCGTCGGCTTGTTTAACCAGTGCTTTCTCTTCCTCACTATAATAATTTTCATCTAGCAGGCAGCGAAAATCCTGCTGCAACTCTTTCGGCAACATTTCGATTAATTTCTGTTGCGCGACTTTTTCTATCTTTTTGTACTCATGGGCAATTTGCGGATTGTAATACTTGATAGGGGTAGGTAAATCTCCAGTAATCACTTCACTGGCATCGTGATACATCGCCAGCAGCGCGATTCGATCGGCATTGAGATTGCCATTAAACTTGCGGTTTTTAATGATGGCTAACGCATGAGCAACGAATGCCACCTGCAAGCTGTGCTCAGAGACATTTTCAGTGCGGACATTGCGCATCAGCGGCCAGCGGTTGATGAGTTTCAGGCGGGATAGGTGGGCGAAGAAGTGGCTCATAAATTTCTCTCTTTTTTACTTTTTAAAAGCAGAACTGGGGATAGCATATCAGATTGGGTTTGGGTTGATGTTTGATTTGATTTGATCGGATCAGGTTTCGGTTGATATTCGGTCTCGTGCTCTGGTTCGGTTGTTAAAGCTTCAGTGCGTACCTTACCTCCGATGCCCCAACCGCCAAAGGGGGGCAGCGGCCCCCTTGTGGAATCCCGCGCTTTGCACGTATCGCTTGCCCACTTCGTGGGTGCCCTCAATCATCGTTCCGGCTGACGGACCGGGCCGATTCACTCCTGTTCAAGCGGCCCTCGCTCGGCATCCATGCCTCGCGTCCTACCTCCACTCTTCACTCGGCAGCTCAAATGTGCTTTTAACTTCAAAACCTAAAAACAGGGTTTTGAATTGTTTTTTGACCTTGAGCGCAATCAGGAATATTGCCGACGAGGATGGAGGGTAGAGTGAGCGGGCAGGACGCCCGCGAAAAGCGCGCTTGGGCAAGGATGCCCATCGCGCTGGCTCGTCAGCCCGAAAGACGTGGGAGGTTTACCCGCAGGGCAATATTTCGCGCAAGCCGCAGGTGCAGGAGGGCCGGCCTGCCCTCCTGCTCGGTTGAGGCTGCGAGGGTCAGGTGATCACTGAACGAATATCAACCGAAACTTAATCCGGTTGACGGTTGTTTAGTGAAGCTTAACAAATAAAAACCAAACCCTACTGGTGGTAGGTCTCCAAAAATCTCCCCAGCTTCCTCACCGCCATCTCCAACTCATCCACGCGCGGTAATGTCACGATCCGCACATGATCCGGGTATGGCCAGTTAAAGGCGCTGCCTTGTACCAGCAACACTTTTTCCTGCAACAGCAGGTCCAATACCAACTTCTGGTCATCTTTCAGATTAAAACGCTTCTGATCAATGCGCGGGAACATATACAGCGCACCCTGAGGTTTCACGCAGGAAACACCGGGGATTTGGTTGATCAACTCCCAGGCACGGTCGCGCTGTTCGTATAAACGCCCACCCGGTTGAATAAACTCATTGATGCTCTGATAGCCGCCCAGTGCTGTTTGAATCGCATGTTGCATCGGCACGTTGGCACACAGCCGCATTGACGCCAGCATCTCCAAGCCTTCGATATAACCTTTAGCGTGCTTCTTCGGCCCGTTCAGCACCATCCAGCCCTGACGGAAACCGGCAACGCGGTAAGTCTTGGACAAACCATTGAAGGTGACGGTCAGTAAATCCGGTGCCAACGCAGCAATAGAGTGATGCTGAGCGTCGTCATATAAAATCTTATCGTAGATCTCATCGGCGAAAATAATCAGGTCGTTCTGACGGGCGATTTCAACAATCTCCAGCAACAGTTCTTTGCTGTATACCGCGCCGGTCGGGTTGTTCGGGTTGATAATCACAATCCCACGGGTACGCGGGGTGATCTTGCTGCGGATATCATCTAAATCAGGGAACCAGCCTGACTCTTCATCACACATATAGTGCACGGCTTTACCGCTTGAAAGCGAAACCGCCGCTGTCCATAACGGATAATCCGGTGCTGGCACCAGCATTTCATCGCCGATATTCAGCAATGCTTGCATGGATTGCACGATCAGCTCAGAAACACCGTTCCCAATGTAGATATCCTCGACTGTCAGGTCACGCATATCGCGGGCCTGATAGTGCTGCATAATGGCTTTGCGCGCCGAAAATAGGCCTTTGGAGTCGCAATAGCCTTGTGCCGTTGGCAAATTACGGATCACATCCACCAGAATTTCATCCGGTGCATCGAAACCAAACGGGGCAGGGTTGCCGATGTTCAGTTTCAGAACCTTATTACCTTCTTCTTCAAGACGCTTAGCTTCTTTTAGCACTGGGCCACGAATGTCGTAACAAACGTTGTCCAGTTTGCTGGATTTCTCAATGGGGGACATAAAAAATTGAGCCTTTTGCTGGTAAAAGCGTGTCCTCAGCGTGGAACACTGCAAGGTATTCAATGTACTCCGACGCCGCTGCTTTTTGAAGTTCTATGCACATCTTTAGTGCGAATGCCGGTTTTTATTTCAAATGACGGTCGGCTGAATGCGCAAAATGACATTAATGGTGTTTTATCGTTATACCCTGCTCGATTATGCGTGATTGATGAATTTGTCTGAAGTTTTATCCTGGCCGATTTGGATATACACAACCGTTAACAAAAAAATAGGATTTACAAGGTGAGGGGGATTCTCTTCAAGACAAAGACTTGCCGTTATAGCGGTTAATCCTCTCCATTGAGCTTGCCTTTTAAAAGCAAGAATCTCAATTCAACAGTTTATATCATCATACATATTCTTGCGGCATGGGGCAGGATAAACTTGTAAATAGGAAAACTATTAAGAATAATTAATGTTAACTTACAAAATCTTAAAGGTTATCAAGCGTTAATAGTTGAATTAACAGAGGTAAATAAAAAAATACCAGAGTAATACATTGATGATTTTTGATATTTCCTCCGTTTGAGAGACTTGGCATTTTAATTAAAATGGGTTTCCAACTCTTATAAGTAGCCTCGAATAGTGAGATTACTGAAGCAAAAAAATCTTCATTAATCGAAGATTTAACGGTTTTTTATGACCTTATTCACAAACAACGGCATCACTCAGTCAATAGTTTTTTATAAAAAGAGATAGCGGTAACGAAATATAAGTAAATTTTTTGCCCTACTCTAATGAGTGGGGTACTGTCATACTTAGCGTTGTCCCTTATTGACGGCGCTAATACTTAAACACCAGGGTAGTTTGTAATTAGAATTCAAAAAAGTGAAGAATACACTATGACAAATGCAAATCGTCCGATAATTAATCTCGACCTCGATCTGCTTAGAACCTTTGTAGCTGTTGCTGACTTGAATACTTTTGCCTCTGCTGCTGCAGCGGTTTGTCGGACTCAGTCAGCGGTTAGCCAGCAAATGCAACGGTTAGAACAGTTAGTTGGTAAGGAGTTATTTGCCCGCCATGGGCGTAACAAATTACTCACTGAACATGGTCTCCAGTTACTCGGCTATGCCAGAAAAATTTTACGTTTTAACGATGAAGCCTGTACGTCACTCATGTACAGCAATATAGAAGGGTCACTCGTTATTGGCGCATCTGATGATACTGCCGATACGCTGTTACCTTTCTTGCTGAACCGAGTGGCGACGCTATATCCGCGGCTGGCGATAGATGTGCGGGTAAAACGCAGCCCACTTATCGCCGATATGCTGAATACAAGCGAGGTGAATCTGGCTATTACTACGGCTAAGGTTGACACTCATCCTCACGTGATTTTGAGAACATCACCGACACTTTGGTATTGCGCCGCCGACTATCAGTTCCAGCCCGGCGAGTCAGTTCCTTTAGTGGTGATGGATGAGCCAAGTCCTTTCCGTGATATGGCAATAGAGCATCTAACCAAGGCGGGTATTGCATGGCGCATCGCCTATGTCGCCTCTTCGCTTTCTGCCATTCGAGCGGCAGTCAGGGCAGGGCTGGGTGTGACCGCCAGGCCGATAGAGATGATGAGTCCTGATTTACGGGTACTGGGTGAAACAGAAGGGCTACCTCGCCTGCCTGAAACGCACTATTCACTCTGTAAAAGCAGTCAGTGTGACAATGAATTGGCATTAGCCATTTTCGATGCCATGCAGGCGGGTCATCAACATGGTTTACAGTCTGGCTCAGATCGAGTACTGGATTCTGATTATCTAATCGACGATATAAGTTAAGAATTTAACGCAAACACTATATTATAAGCCCCTAATTCTAGGGGCTTTTTAATTTATTTTCATAATAAAAATCAGATTTACTCCTATCTCATATTAATTTCATGCTCAAAACGTCGTTTTATTTAACTTAGGGATGTTTATCGGCATCAGGGAAATGACGTCTACTGAGAGGGAATGTAATTAATATTCATTCTCATTTATTGATAAAAATAATTTAATCAAAACACTGTTTCATTATTAATAAATATTAAAGTGCAACTTTTCATGCCGAATATCTATTAAATAACACTCAAAACGTGTTCTGGATCAAAAAAATACCCCTAGCTAGTGAGTGGAAGAACGGGTTATTCCTGAGACAATGGTATAGTTAATACGAACTATACTGGTTGGTTTATATGTGTATGTTCTGACTTAACAAATTACTGACTCGATTTAGCTTACGAGTCCGCACCAAATGTTAAGTAAGATCGTGCACTTGTAAATTAATCTGTAGTTACTTTTGTCTAAGTTGACAAAAGGTTACTGAAAGGAGTAAAAAGCCCACAGTAAAACACTGGCTAAACAGTTGTAAAAACAGTGTGTTTTGTGTGGTTTTTATCCTTCCCTTTGAATCGATGTGGTGCACTAACTGCCAATACAAGAGCAGGATGTCCGACACCACTTTTGATGAGTAAGCAATGCGTATGTCAACAACCACTGAAGTTATCGCTCATCATTGGGCGTTCGCTGTATTCCTGATCGGCGCAATCGGACTGTGCGGTTTGATGCTCTTGGGTGCGTTCTTCCTGGGTGGGAGAGCTCGGGCCCGTGCCAAAAACGTCCCCTATGAGTCTGGTATTGACTCGGTAGGTTCAGCGCGTATGCGTTTATCCGCCAAGTTTTACCTGGTCGCCATGTTTTTCGTTATTTTCGATGTTGAAGCCCTGTACCTGTATGCGTGGTCAATCTCTATTCGTGAGAGCGGCTGGGTAGGCTTTATCGAAGCAACCATTTTCATTTTGGTGCTTTTGGCTGGTTTGGTTTATCTGGTGCGTATCGGCGCTCTGGATTGGACTCCTGTGCGTTCTAATCGCCGCGTGAGCAAACCGAGCATAGTCAAATACGCCAGCAGTCATCCAGATATACGCCAATAAATACAGCGAGGCATTAACATGGACTATACGCTCACCCGCATAGACCCTAACGGTGAGAACGACCGTTACCCCCTGCAAACTCAGGAAACCGTCAGCGGCGATCCTCTCGAGCAACATGTCCACCGTAGTGTTTACATGGGTAAACTTGAGAACGCCATGCATGACATGGTGAACTGGGGGCGTAAGAACTCTCTTTGGCCGTATAACTTCGGCCTCTCTTGTTGTTATGTCGAGATGGTGACCTCGTTCACTGCCGTACATGACGTGGCACGTTTCGGTGCAGAAGTACTGCGTGCTTCTCCGCGCCAAGCCGACTTCATGGTGGTGGCTGGGACTTGCTTCACCAAAATGGCCCCGGTTATTCAGCGTCTGTATGAACAAATGCTCGAACCGAAATGGGTTATCTCCATGGGTGCCTGTGCAAACTCAGGCGGCATGTACGATATCTATTCCGTGGTACAAGGCGTGGATAAATTCCTCCCAGTAGACGTGTATATTCCTGGCTGTCCACCGCGTCCGGAAGCTTATATGCAAGCACTGTTACTGTTGCAGGAATCTATCGGTAAAGAGCGCCGTCCTCTTTCTTGGGTTGTGGGTGATCAAGGTGTTTACCGCGCCAATATGCAGCCAGAAAGAGAACGTAAGCATGCTGAACGAATTGCAGTAACTAACTTGCGTACACCTGACGAGATCTAACCCGACTTCCGGTGTTGGATTTTTTGTGCGTAAGTGATTTGTTCTTGGATGGAACCGTTTTATCCAGAACATGTGTGCGGCAAATGACCACAAAATGACACATTCAGTGTGGTGAAAAAACAGTGTGGTGAATAAATAATGACCGATTTAACGACGTCCGACGGCACCCAGCCAGCATGGCAAACCCGTGATCACCTCGATGATCCGGTGATTGGTGAACTGTCGAATCGTTTTGGGCCTGAGGCCTTTGTTGTTCAAGCAACCCGTACCGGAATGCCCGTGGTATGGGTGAAGCGTGAACAATTGCTGGAAATAATGTCGTTCTTAAGAAAACAGCCTAAACCCTACGTCATGCTGTTTGACTTACATGGTGTGGATGAGCGCCTGCGTACTCACCGCCAGGGTCTTCCTGACGCAGATTTTTCTGTTTTCTATCATCTGCTCTCCATCGAACGCAACCGCGACATCATGCTGAAAGTGGCACTGTCTGAAAAAGACTTGCACGTGTCCACAGCGACCAAGATTTTCCCTAATGCCAACTGGTATGAGCGGGAAACCTGGGAAATGTTCGGGATTACCTTTGATGGTCACCCACATCTGACGCGCATCATGATGCCGCAGAGCTGGGAAGGTCACCCGCTGCGTAAAGATTACCCAGCCCGTGCTACCGAGTTCGATCCCTTTGTGCTGACTAAGCAGAAAGAAGATCTGGAGATGGAATCACTGACCTTCAAACCTGAAGATTGGGGCATGAAGCGCGGCACCGAAAACGAGGACTTTATGTTCCTTAACCTCGGCCCGAACCACCCCTCTTCACACGGTGCATTCCGAATCGTGTTGCAGCTTGATGGCGAAGAGATTGTCGATTGCGTACCGGACGTGGGCTATCACCACCGTGGCGCGGAAAAGATGGGCGAGCGCCAATCCTGGCACAGCTATATTCCGTACACTGACCGTATCGAGTACCTTGGCGGTTGCGTCAACGAAATGCCATACGTGCTGGCCGTGGAAAAACTGGCCGGTATCAAAGTGCCAGAGCGGGTCGAAACCATCCGCGTGATGCTGTCCGAACTCTTCCGCATCAACAGCCACTTACTCTATATCAGTACCTTTATCCAAGATGTTGGCGCAATGACGCCGGTGTTCTTCGCCTTTACTGACCGTCAGAAAGTGTACGATCTGGTTGAAGCAATTACCGGTTTCCGTATGCACCCGGCTTGGTTCCGTATTGGTGGCGTCGCCCACGACCTGCCGCGCGGTTGGGAACGTCTGCTGCGTGACTTCCTCGACTGGATGCCAAAACGTCTGGACTCCTACGTCAAAGCGGCATTGCAGAACAGCATCCTCAAAGGGCGTTCTGTTGGCGTCGCCGCTTATAACGCCAAAGAGGCGTTGGAGTGGGGCGTGACCGGTGCTGGCTTACGTGCCACAGGTGTTGAGTTTGACGTGCGTAAATGGCGTCCGTACTCCGGTTATGAAAACTTTGATTTTGAAGTGCCAATCGGTAACAACGGCGACTGTTATGACCGCGTGATGCTGAAAGTGGAAGAGTTGCGTCAAAGCCTGCGCATTCTGGAGCAATGTTATAAACACATGCCAGAAGGGCCATTCAAGGCTGACCACCCACTGACAACTCCGCCGCCGAAAGAACGTACGCTGCAACATATCGAAACGCTGATCACTCACTTCCTGCAAGTATCATGGGGTCCGGTGATGCCAGCCAACGAATCATTCCAGATGATTGAAGCGACCAAAGGGATCAACAGCTACTATCTGACCAGTGACGCCAGCACCATGAGCTATCGCACCCGGATACGTACACCAAGCTATGCCCATTTGCAGCAGATCCCATCGGTTATCCGTGGCAGCCTGGTATCTGACTTGATTGTCTATCTGGGCAGTATCGATTTTGTAATGTCTGATGTGGACCGCTAATTATGAGTGATCAAAAAGAGACTCAGGATCATAAAGAGAACCTTGATGTGGTGAATCTGGCAGTCAATGCGGCTGAACCGGCGACCACAACTGACGTTTTCGAGTTGAGTGCTGAAGAACGTGATGCTATCGAGCATGAAAAGCACCATTACGAAGATGCCCGCGCCGCGTCGATCGAAGCACTGAAAATTGTGCAGAAGAAACGTGGTTGGGTGCCGGATGGGGCGATTCACGCCATTGCTGAAGTGCTGGGTATCCCCGCCAGTGATGTTGAAGGGGTGGCCACATTCTACAGCCAGATCTTCCGCCAACCGGTCGGGCGTCATGTGATCCGCTACTGCGACAGCGTGGTGTGCCACATCACCGGTTATCAGGGGATTCAGGCCGCGATTTCGAAAAAACTCAGCATTCAGCCAGGTCAAACCACCTTTGATGGCCGCTTTACGCTGCTGCCGACCTGCTGTTTAGGTAACTGTGATCGTGGCCCCACCATGATGATTGACGACGATACCCACAGCTACCTGAAACCTGAAGATATCGAGAAGTTACTGGAGCAATATCCATGACAGCTAACTCAGGTTTTACCAAAGAGATCGTCCGTACTCCGGAAATGCACCCGCTGACCTGGCGTTTGCGTGATGACAAACAGCCGGTGTGGCTGGATGAATATCGCAGCAAAACCGGCTATCAAGGTGCTGAAAAAGCCTTAAAAGGCATGGCACCACCTGATGTTGTGAGCTTAGTCAAAGACGCTGGCCTGAAAGGCCGTGGCGGCGCAGGTTTCTCCACCGGTTTGAAGTGGAGCCTGATGCCGAAAGACGAAAGCATGAACATCCGCTATCTGCTGTGTAACGCCGATGAGATGGAGCCGGGCACCTATAAAGACCGCCTGCTGATGGAGCAACTGCCACATCTGCTGGTGGAAGGGATGCTGATCAGTGCCTTTGCGCTAAAAGCTTACCGTGGCTACATCTTCCTGCGTGGCGAATATATCGAAGCGGCGGTTAACTTGCGCCGTGCAATTGCCGAAGCAACCGAAGCGGGTTTGCTGGGCAAAAATATCATGGGCAGCGGCTTTGATTTTGAGCTGATCGTCCATACCGGTGCAGGGCGCTACATCTGCGGTGAAGAGACCGCGTTGATTAACTCGCTGGAAGGTCGCCGCGCTAACCCACGTTCCAAGCCACCTTTCCCCGCGTCTTCGGGTGTTTGGGGTAAGCCGACCTGCGTGAATAACGTGGAAACCTTGTGTAACGTGCCCGCCATTATTGAGCATGGCGTGGAGTGGTATCAGGGGATCACCGCCGGGAAGAGTAACGATGCCGGGACCAAACTGATGGGCTTCTCTGGCCGGGTGAAAAACCCAGGTCTGTGGGAGCTGCCATTTGGTATCACCGCCCGTGAAATTCTGGAAGATTACGCTGGTGGCATGCGTGATGGCTTGAAATTCAAAGCATGGCAGCCGGGCGGCGCAGGGACTGACTTTCTGACCGCTGACCATCTGGATTTGCCGATGGACTTCGAAAACATCGCCAAAGCAGGCAGCCGTTTAGGCACCGCATTGGCAATGGCGGTAGACCACGAAATTGGCATGGTACCGCTGGTGCGTAATCTGGAAGAGTTTTTTTCCCGCGAATCCTGTGGCTGGTGTACGCCTTGCCGCGATGGTTTGCCATGGAGCGTGAAGATCCTGCGTGCACTGGAGCGCGGCGAAGGTCAGCCGGGCGACATCGAGACGCTGGAGCAGCTATGCCGCTTCTTAGGGCCAGGCAAAACCTTCTGTGCTCACGCACCGGGCGCGGTTGAACCACTACAAAGTGCGATCAAATATTTCCGGGAAGAGTTCGAAGCCGGGATCGCAACGAAGGACTATGGCAACACCCGAGCCATAGCCGGTATTCAGCCGAATAACCTATTGAAGCAACGTTGGTAGCCCTGATGAATGCATCTGTCCCGTTTATCCGGAACCGGTCATTCATCCCGCCAGAATTTTTGATTAACGCTTGCCTTATGGCAAGCCACTTGGAAGCATGCTGACTATGGCTACGATTCATGTAGACGGCAAAGAATACGACGTAAACGGGGCCGACAACCTGTTACAAGCTTGTCTCTCCCTGGGACTCGATATTCCTTACTTTTGCTGGCATCCGGCGCTGGGAAGCGTCGGCGCTTGCCGCCAATGTGCGGTAAAGCAATACCAAAACGCCGATGACACCCGTGGGCGTTTGGTGATGTCCTGTATGACCCCGGCCACTGATGGAACCTTTATTTCCATTGATGACGGCGAAGCCAAAGCGTTCCGCGAAAGTGTGGTTGAATGGTTGATGACTAACCACCCGCACGATTGCCCGGTCTGTGAAGAGGGGGGTAACTGTCATCTGCAAGATATGACAGTGATGACCGGACACAGTTTCCGCCGCTATCGCTTCAGTAAACGTACTCACCAGAATCAGGATCTCGGCCCGTTCATCTCCCATGAAATGAACCGCTGTATCGCCTGTTATCGCTGTGTGCGTTACTACAAAGATTATGCTGACGGCACCGATTTAGGTGTCTACGGCGCGCACGATAACGTCTACTTTGGTCGTACTGAGAGCGGCACGCTGGAAAGCGAGTTCTCCGGTAACCTGGTAGAAGTGTGCCCGACTGGCGTATTCACCGATAAAACCCATTCCGAGCGTTATAACCGTAAATGGGATATGCAGTTCGCGCCAAGTATCTGCCAGCAGTGCAGTGTGGGTTGTAATACCAGCCCAGGCGAACGCTATGGTGAATTGCGCCGTATTGAAAACCGCTATAACGGCAGCGTGAACCACTACTTTATGTGTGACCGCGGCCGCTTTGGTTACGGCTACGTCAACCGCAAAGACCGCCCACGTCAGCCGCAGCAACTGCGTGGCAATGACTGGATCCACCTCAACGCCGAACAGGCGATGCAAGGTGCGGCGGATATTCTGCGTCAGGCGAAGAAAACCATCGGTATCGGTTCACCACGTGCCAGTTTAGAAAGCAACTTCGCGCTGCGTGAGTTGGTGGGTGCGGAAAACTTCTACACCGGTATCGACGCAGGTGAACAACAACGCCTGCAATTGATGCTGAAAGTCCTGCAAGAAGGCGGGATCTACACGCCAGCGCTGCGCGAAATTGAGAGCTACGATGCGGTGCTGATTCTGGGTGAAGACTTGACCCAGACTGGCGCGCGTATTGCGCTCTCCGTGCGTCAGGCGGTGAAAGGCAAAGCCCGCGAAATGGCCGCAGCACAAAAAGTGGCTGATTGGCAGATTGCCGCCATCATGAACATTGGTCAGCACGCGAAACATCCGCTATTTATCACCAACGTGGATAACACCCGCATGGATGATATCGCGGCATGGAACTACCGTGCGCCAGTGGACGATCAAGCCCGTTTAGGCTTCGCTATCGCCCATGCGCTGGATGACTCTGCGCCTGTGGTTGATGATTTGGCGAAAGAGCTGAAAGGCAAAGTGGATATCATCGTACAGGCGCTGGCCGGTGCGAGAAAACCACTGATCATTACCGGCAGCAGTGCGGGCAGCGATGCCATCATTGAAGCGGCCGCCAACGTGGCGAAAGCCCTGAAAGGCCGTGGTGCTGACGTCGGCATCACCTTTGTTGCCAGTGCCGCCAACAGCATGGGTCTGACCATGATGGGTGGCGGTTCACTGGATCAAGCGCTGGCGCAGTTGTCCAGCGGTGAAGCCGATACTGCCATCGTGATGGAAAACGACCTCTATCGCCATGCGGCGAAAGACAAAGTGGACGCCGCGCTGGAGAAAACAGCCAATCTGATTGTGGTGGATCATCAGCGCACCGCGATTATGGATAACGCCAGCTTGATTCTGTCTGCCGCCAGCTTCGCTGAAAGCGACGGTACGCTAGTCAATCAGGAGGGCCGCGCTCAGCGCTTCTTCCAGGTTTATGATCCTACCTATTACGACGACCCGAAAAAACCAGAAAACCACAGCATCATGCTGGAAAGCTGGCGTTGGTTGCACTCCCTGCACTCAACCTATACCCGTCGCCATGTGGACTGGACCCAGCTGGATCACGTGATTCAAGCGTGTGTGGCGGCATTGCCACAGTTGGAGGGCATCGTTGCAGCTGCACCGGATGCGACTTTCCGCATTCGTGGGCAGAAACTGGCGCGTTCACCTATCCGTTACAGTGGCCGTACCGCGATGCGCGCAGATATCAGCGTGCACGAACCGCGTCAGCCGCAGGATATCGACACGCCGTTTGCCTTCTCGATGGAAGGGAACAACAGCCCACTGGCCGATCGTCAGCAGATCCCATTTGCTTGGGCTCCGGGCTGGAACTCACCGCAAGCCTGGAACAAATTCCAAGCGGAAGTGGGCGGGAGTTTGCGCTTTGGTGATCCGGGTGTGCGTCTGATTGAAGCAGGGGAGGGAACACTCGGCTACTTCGATTCCGTACCGGCGGCCTTCACCGCAACAGCTGACAGCTGGCAGATTGCGCCTTACTACCACCTGTTTGGTAGTGAAGAGATGTCCCAACGCTCAGATGTGATTCAACAACGGATGCCAGAGCCTTATGTGATGGTCAACCCAGCCGATGCGGCGCAGTTAGGGGTTAACCTCGGTACGCTGGTGGAGTTCAACTGTGCGGGCCAAACCTTGCGTTTGCCCGTGCGTTTGAGTGAAACCTTGGCGCAAGGTCAGGTCGGCTTGCCACTTGGCTTACCGGGGATCCCACCGATTCTGGTGGGTGCGCGCATTGAGAATCTGCGGGAGGCAGGACTATGAGCTGGTTTACCCCTGAATTGATTGAGATTTTAATCTCTGTCCTGAAAGCGGTGGTGATTCTGTTGGTGGTAGTTACCTGTGGCGCATTTATGAGCTTCGGTGAACGCCGCCTGCTGGGCCTGTTCCAGAACCGTTACGGGCCAAACCGTGTGGGCTGGGGCGGGTCATTGCAGCTGGTTGCTGACATGATCAAAATGTTCTTCAAAGAGGACTGGGTACCGAAGTTCTCCGACAAGGCTATTTTTACCTTAGCACCGGTGATTGCTTTTACCTCGCTGCTGCTCTCTTTCGCCATCGTCCCGGTCAGCCCGACCTGGGCGGTTGCGGATCTTAATATCGGTATTTTGTTCTTCCTGATGATGGCGGGGCTGGCGGTGTACGCCGTGCTGTTCGCCGGTTGGTCCAGTAATAACAAATACTCTCTGTTAGGGGCGATGCGTGCTTCGGCGCAAACCCTGAGCTACGAAGTGTTCCTCGGCTTATCCTTGATGGGCGTAGTGGCACAGGCCGGCTCGTTTAACATGCAAGATATTGTTAACTCTCAGGAGCACGTCTGGAACGTGATCCCGCAATTCTTTGGCTTCTTGACCTTTGCCATTGCGGGCGTTGCAGTTTGTCACCGTCATCCCTTTGACCAGCCAGAAGCTGAACAAGAGTTGGCCGATGGTTACCACATTGAATATTCCGGCATGAAATTCGGCCTGTTCTTCGTCGGTGAATACATCGGTATCGTGACCGTCTCTGCGCTGATCGTCACCTTGTTCTTCGGGGGTTGGCAAGGCCCGTTCTTGCCGCCATTTATCTGGTTTGCGCTGAAAACGGCTTTCTTCATGGTGATGTTCATTCTGATCCGTGCCTCCTTGCCGCGCCCACGTTATGACCAAGTGATGTCATTCGGCTGGAAAGTTTGCCTGCCGTTGACCCTGCTGAATCTGCTGGCGACTGCCGCGGTCATTTTGTACAACGCTCAATAAGGGGTGAATGAACCATGACGTTGAAAGAGTTAGTGGTTGGTTTCGGCACCCAAGTGCGCAGCCTGTGGATGATTGGCCTTCATGCCTTCCACAAGCGCGAAACCCAAATGTATCCAGAAGAGCCGGTTTACCTGCCGCCGCGCTACCGTGGCCGTATTGTGCTGACGCGCGATCCGGACGGTGAAGAGCGTTGTGTGGCTTGTAACTTGTGCGCCGTCGCTTGCCCTGTGGGCTGTATCTCTCTGCAAAAAGCAGAACAAAAAGATGGCCGCTGGTATCCGGAGTTCTTCCGCATCAACTTCTCCCGCTGCATTTTCTGTGGGTTGTGTGAAGAGGCTTGCCCGACAACCGCCATTCAGCTAACGCCGGATTTCGAAATGGGTGAGTTTAAGCGTCAGGATCTGGTGTATGAGAAAGAAGATCTGTTGATCTCGGGTCCGGGTAAATATCCGGAATATAACTTCTACCGGATGTCCGGTATGGCGGTTGACGGTAAGCCGAAAGGCGAAGCCGAAAATGAAGCCAAACCGATCGACGTTAAAGGTCTGATGCCTTAGGAGCCTGCTTCCATGGAATTTGCATTTTATATTGCAGCATTGGTGGCAGTGGTGGCGACTATTCGCGTTATCACTCACACCAACCCGGTACATGCGCTGCTGTACCTGATTATTTCGTTGCTGGCTATCTCAGCGGTGTTCTTCTCGCTGGGGGCTTACTTTGCTGGTGCGCTGGAAATCATCGTTTACGCGGGGGCCATTATGGTGCTGTTCGTGTTCGTGGTGATGATGCTGAACCTCGGCAACGTCGAGCAACAAGAGCGCGACTGGCTGAAACCGACCCTGTGGATCGGCCCCGGCTTATTGGCGCTGGTGCTGCTGTCAGTACTGATCTATGCCATTAGCTCGGTCACGGATTCCGGTATCAGCGGCGAAATGGTCGATGCCAAAGCAGTCGGTATCAGCCTGTTTGGCCCTTATGTACTGGCGGTTGAATTGGCGTCAATGCTGCTGCTGGCTGGTCTGGTGGTGGCCTTCCATATCGGGCGTGAGCATAAGCCGGGCGAAGTGCTGGGCGCGAGCGAAGCTGCGAAAAGAAAAACGGAGGAACAAGCATGATCCCTCTACAACATGGCCTGATTCTGGCGGCCATCCTGTTTGTGCTAGGGCTAACGGGGTTGCTGATTCGTCGCAATCTGCTGTTTATGCTGATAAGCCTTGAAGTAATGATCAATGCAGCGGCGCTCGCCTTCGTGGTGGCGGGCAGTTATTGGGGTCAGGCTGACGGTCAGGTGATGTATATCCTGGCGATCACGCTGGCGGCAGCGGAGGCCAGTATTGGTCTGGCACTGCTGCTACAGCTGTATCGTCGCCGTCATACTCTGAATATCGATACAGTCAGTGAGATGCGCGGATGAACCTATTATATTTAACAATTCTGCTGCCACTGCTGGGCTTCTTGCTGTTGGCATTCTCCCGTGGGCGTTGGTCTGAAAATACCTCGGCCACTGTCGGGGTGGGATCGATTGGTCTGACTGCGCTGGTCACACTGTATGTGGCAGTGGACTTCCTCAGTCAAAAGGCCACCGGGGTTCAGGTGTTTAACCAAACCCTGTGGAACTGGATGTCGGTCGGTACCTTCAACATTCCGTTGACCCTAACGCTGGATGGTTTGTCGCTCACCATGCTGTCAGTGGTCACTGGCGTCGGCTTCCTGATCCACATGTACGCTTCTTGGTATATGCGTGGGGAGGAGGGCTACTCGCGCTTCTTCGCCTACACCAACCTGTTTATCGCCAGCATGGTCGTTCTGGTGCTGGCGGATAACCTGATGCTGATGTACCTCGGCTGGGAAGGCGTGGGCCTGTGCAGTTACCTGCTAATTGGTTTCTACTACACCAATCCGGCTAATGGCGCGGCGGCGATGAAAGCCTTTATCGTGACTCGCGTGGGTGACGTGTTCTTGGCTATCGCGCTGTTCATCTTGTACCAGGAGCTGGGCACGCTGAATATCCGTGAGCTGATGATCCTGGCACCGCAGAAACTGGAAATGGGCTCGACCGCGATTACGTGGGCGACGTTGATGCTTCTCGGTGGTGCGGTGGGTAAATCGGCGCAGTTGCCGTTACAAACTTGGTTAGCCGATGCGATGGCTGGCCCGACACCGGTTTCCGCGCTGATCCATGCGGCAACCATGGTTACCGCGGGCGTCTATCTGATTGCGCGTACTCACGGTCTGTTCCTGATGGCACCCGAAGTGCTACATCTGGTGGGGATTATCGGGGCCGTGACCTTAGTGTTGGCGGGTTTCGCGGCACTGGTGCAAACCGATATCAAGCGGGTGCTGGCCTACTCCACCATGAGCCAGATTGGCTACATGTTCCTGGCGCTGGGCGTACAGGCGTGGGATGCGGCTATCTTCCACCTGATGACCCATGCCTTCTTTAAAGCGTTACTGTTCCTCTCTTCCGGTTCAGTGATTCTGGCCTGTCACCACGAGCAAAATATTTTCAAAATGGGTGGTTTGCGTAAAACCATTCCATTGGTCTATATCTGCTTCCTGGTGGGCGGCGCGGCGTTGGCAGCATTGCCAATCGTCACCGCAGGCTTCTACAGTAAAGACGAAATTCTGTGGGGCGCATTGGCCAGTGGCCATATCAATCTGATGGTCGCCGGGCTGGTTGGGGCATTCCTCACCGCGCTCTACACCTTCCGTATGATTTTCATTGTGTTCCACGGCGAGCCAAAAACCAAAGCGCATCCGGTCAAAGGGATCACTCACAACCTGCCGCTGATAGTGTTGCTGGTGCTGTCGACCTTTGTTGGTGCATTGATTACCCCTCCGCTGGCGGGCGTGTTGCCAGAACTTCACTTCGGTGAAGAGGGCAAAATGCCACTGGAAATTTTCTCCGGCGTGTTGGTGGTGATCGGCATTGCGTTGGCCGCATTCCTGTATCTGGGCAAACGTCAGCTGGTTAACAGCATTGCGCAAAGTGCGCCGGGCCGCTTCTTTACGGTCTGGTGGTTCCATGCGTGGGGCTTCGACTGGCTGTACCATAAGGTGTTTGTCCGCCCGTATCTGTGGATTGCAAAACTGCTACAACGTGATCCGCTGAACTCACTGATGAATACCCCGGCGATACTTTCGCGCTGGAGTAATCGTGGTTTGACCGTCAGTGAAAATGGACAGGTGCGTTGGTATGTCGCGTCTATGGGTTTGGGTGCAGTCGTCGTACTGGCTCTGTTGCTTTTCGTTTAATTAGGGACACAAAACGCCATGCTATTACCTTGGCTAATTCTTCTCCCCTTTATCGGCGGTCTGCTGTCTTGGCAGTGTGAGCGCTTCGGTACTAAAGTACCGCGTTGGATAGCGCTGTTCGCGATGGGGCTGACATTGGTGCTCTCCCTGCTACTGTGGGGACAGGGCAACTATTCACTGGTTAATCCAGCGGGTATCCCGCAATGGCAATCAGAATTCACCTTGCCGTGGATCCCACGGTTCGGTATTGAATTCCATCTGGCACTGGATGGTCTATCACTGCTGATGGTGGTGCTGACCGGCCTGCTCGGTGCCTTGGCTATCCTCTGTTCGTGGCGTGAAATTCAGCGCAATCAGGGCTTCTTCTACCTGAATCTGTTGTGGATTCTGGGTGGGGTAATCGGCGTGTTCCTCGCCATCGACATGTTCCTGTTCTTCTTCTTCTGGGAAATGATGTTGGTGCCGATGTACTTCCTGATTGCCTTGTGGGGTCACAAAGCATCAGACGGTAAAACCCGTATCGCGGCGGCAACCAAGTTCTTCATCTATACCCAGGCCAGCGGCTTGATTATGTTGATTGCCATTCTGGGGCTGGTGTTTGTGCACTACAAAGCCACGGGCGTCTGGACCTTCAACTACGAAAATCTGCTGAAAACGCCGATGTCCCACAATGTGGAATATCTGCTGATGCTGGGCTTCTTTATCGCCTTCGCGGTAAAAATGCCCGTGGTGCCATTGCACGGCTGGTTACCTGATGCACACAGTCAGGCACCCACCGCGGGTTCTGTTGACTTAGCCGGGATCTTGCTGAAAACGGCGGCCTACGGTCTGCTGCGTTTCAGCCTGCCACTGTTCCCGAATGCGTCCCATGAGTTTGCGCCTATCGCCATGTGGTTAGGTGTTGTCGGCATCTTCTACGGTGCCTGGATGGCCTTCTGCCAGACCGATATCAAGCGCCTGATTGCTTACACCAGCGTGTCACACATGGGCTTCGTGCTGATTGCCATCTACACCGGCAGCCAACTGGCCTATCAGGGTGCGGTTATCCAGATGATTGCTCACGGCTTGTCAGCCGCGGGGATGTTCATTATCTGCGGTCAGTTGTACGAGCGCCTGCATACCCGTGATATGCGCCAGATGGGCGGCCTGTGGGGGCGGATTAAATACTTGCCAGCGCTGTCGCTGTTCTTCGCGGTGGCCACATTGGGGATGCCGGGTACCGGTAACTTCGTCGGCGAATTTATGATCCTGTTCGGCAGCTTCCAGGTCGTTCCGGTGATTACTGTGATCTCTACTTTTGGGCTGGTGTTTGCTTCGGTTTACGCGCTAATCATGATGCAACGTGCTTATTACGGCGCGCCAAAATCAGAAGAGGCGTTACCGGGCATGAGTGCAAGGGAACTGTCTATCATCCTGCTGTTAGTGGCGTTGTTAGTGTTGCTCGGGGTTTACCCGCAGCCCATTCTCGACACCTCCCATGCTGCGATGAGTAATGTACAGCAGTGGTTCAATGCTTCATCTATTCCAACAACAAGGCCGTAATTCGCCATGACAATAACTCCTCAACAACTGATCGCAATGCTACCGCTGTTGATCGTCGGATTGACGGTGGTGGTTGTGATGCTCTCCATTGCGTGGCGACGCGATCACTTTGTCAACGCCACCCTGACGGTTATCGGGCTTAACCTGGCGCTGCTCTCCCTCTATTTCGTTGGGCAGGTAGGGCCAATGGATGTCACTCCGCTGATGCGGGTTGACGGCTATGCCATGTTCTACACTGGGCTGGTGATTGTCGCCAGTCTGGCAACGGCGACCTTTGCCTACCCATGGTTAGCGGGTTACCCCGATAACCGCGAAGAGTTCTACCTGCTGGTGCTGATTGCGGCCATGGGTGGCATTCTACTGGCGAGTGCTAACCATTTGGCGTCGCTATTCCTGGGTATCGAGCTTATCTCACTGCCGCTGTTCGGCCTGATTGGCTATGCCTATCGCCAGAAGCGTTCACTGGAAGCCAGTATCAAGTACATGCTGCTGTCTGCGGCGGCGTCGTCATTCCTGCTGTTTGGTATGGCGCTGCTGTATGCCGAGTCTGGTAGCTTGTCTTTCGCCGGTTTGGGCAAGAGCCTGAGTGACTCCATGATCCACCAGCCGCTGATTCTGGCTGGCTTGGGGATGATGATTGTTGGCCTTGGCTTTAAGTTATCTTTAGTGCCGTTCCAACTGTGGACGCCAGATGTGTACCAGGGCGCACCAGCCCCGGTATCCACCTTCTTGGCAACCGCCAGCAAGATTGCCATCTTTGCGGTGGTGATGCGCCTATTCCTGTACGCGCCAGCCGCCGACAGTGAAGCGGTGCGTTTAGTGCTCTCCTTGATTGCCGTAGCATCGATCCTGTTCGGTAACTTGATGGCCATCAGCCAAACCAACATCAAGCGTCTGTTGGGTTACTCCTCTATCGCGCACCTTGGCTACTTGCTGATTGCGTTGGTGGCAGTGCAAACCCATCAGCTGGCACTGGAAACCGTCGGCGTCTATCTGGCCGGTTACCTGTTCAGCAGCTTGGGTGCCTTTGGTGTCGTCAGTCTGATGTCCAGCCCGTACAAAGGCCCGGACGCGGAGTCCCTGTTCTCTTATCGCGGGCTGTTCTGGCATAAGCCAATTTTGTCTGCGGTGATGACGGTGATGATGTTGTCACTGGCAGGTATCCCAATGACACTGGGCTTTATCGGCAAGTTCTTCGTCGTCGCAATGGGTGTCAGCGCCAACCTGTGGTGGTTGACCGGTGCAGTGGTATTGGGCAGTGCGATTGGCCTGTACTACTATCTGCGCGTGACTGTCAGCCTGTTCCTCAGCGCGCCGGAAAAATTGGTGCGAGATACACCAAACAACTGGGCATTGACTGCCGGTGGTGTGGTAGTACTGATCTCCGCGATTCTGGTGCTGTTCTTGGGTATCTACCCGCAGCCATTGATTTCGCTGGTTCAGATGGCACAGCCGCTGATGTAATTCATTGTTAAGTCACTCTAAAAACCCCCTGTTAGCTGAAACGCGCAGGGGGTTTTGTTTTATGGGTGACGGGCACCGCTAAAGCTTATCTCAAGCGCACTGATGACCGCTCGCACTCTGGCCGCTCGCTGTACATCCGGGTGAACCACCAGCCAGATATCCACCCAATCTTGTTGCTCTGGCCAGATGCGCACCAGTTCGTCGTCATTATTAGCCAAAAAGCACGACAGTAAGCCAATCCCCGCCCCTTTACGTGCTGCAGCCCGCAACAATTGCTGAGAGTTACTCTCCAGCACCACATTGGGATTTTCCAAGGTTTCACCGCATAAATCTTGCCAGTGGCGCGGCACTGATTGTTGCGGGAACAGCAGCAGCTCGTGGCCGCTAAAATGTTCGCCATTTCGCGGCACACCGAACCGGGCCAAATAATCACGGCTGGCATACAGGCCCATCTCGATAGTTGCCAACCGCTTGATAATCAACTCATTATCATCAGGGCGCACACCGCGAATGGCCAGGTCGACACTGTGATAAGCAATATTAGAAATATCAATGCCGGTCAGCACTCGCAGCGTAATCTCGGGATGCTGCTGGCGTAGCTGCTTAAGGGCGGGCAACACAAAAGCTTCAGCCAGAGTGTCGGTGGTGGCGATGCTCACCATGCCCTGTAAGCGACTATCACTGCTGGCGGCCTTGCGCCCGATACTCTGCGCGGCGTTTTCCATCACCCTAACTTCAGCCAGCACCTCTTCACCTAGCGGGCTGAGGGTAAAGGCTTTTGGCGTGCGGATAAACAGCTTCGCGCCCAGAACCTGTTCCAATGTGGTGATTCGGCGGCCGACAGTGGCCTGATCCACCTGTAAATCATGGGCGGCCTGGCGCAAACTGCCTTTGCGCACGACGGCAAGGAAGACTCTGGCATCATCCCAATTCATTGATAGCGCCTCTGGGTTGTTAGGTGGGATAGGGGGGGAATTATAGCTAATGGCGATCCGGCTGAGAATAAATGCATCACTCTGATGCATTTTTGCCGATACTGACCGGCTAATCCCCCCCGTATAATGCGCTGTTTTCCATCCGTGGTACTTATAATCTCGCGCAGTTTCAGGAGTCAATCATGACTGAGGGTGTAACCCGCACGGCGGTATCTTATTTTTCAGTGCTATTTTTCATTGCACTGGCATTGACCGCGGCACTGCTTAACAGCAGTGCGCCAACGCCGCTGTATCCGCTGTATCAGCAACAACTGGCCCTAACCTCGGTCAGCTTGACCATGATTTATGGCGCTTATGCTGCGGGCGTGTTGATTTCACTGTTTGCGGTGGGGAATTTGGCCGGGAGGGTCACTGACCTGCGGCTGATGATGCTGCCTGCGCTGGGGGTGGTGCTGGGGGGCGCATTGTTATTCGCCGTTGCAGGTTCTTTCAGCCTAATGTTTATGGCGCGATTATTAGCGGGGATCGGCACTGGGGCGCTGACCGGCGCAGCAAATCTGGCCTTGATTCGTTTTTGTCCGCCTGATGGCGGTAAACGCGCGGCATTGATTGCCACCTTATCTTTTACCGTCGGATTGGCGTTGGGGCCGGTATTTAGCAGTTTGTCACTGCAAGCCAATTTCCACCCGACAGTGGTGCCGTTTGTTTTAATTATTCTCCTGGCTGTGACGGCCGCGCTGGGAGTGGCATTTTTCTGGCCCAAGCACGTCGCTGCGGTGGTCTCACACTCTACAAATGCTCCGCGCTCGCCAGACAGCACCTTGCTGATGGGTTTGAGGCTGACCGGCAGTAAGTTTTTCCTTTGTGCGTCGGCACTGTTTGTTTCGTGGGCGGTGGCCGCCAGTATTCTGGCTCTCGGGCCAGCTATTGCGCAGCAGTTATTGTCAGTCCAAAGCAAAGGGTTGTTTGGCTATGTCATTGCGTTATATCTGGTGATTGCCGGTATCTGCCAATTAGTCAGTCGCAATTTGGATAGCCGCTTCTCACTGTACTCCGGTTGCCTGGCGCAAGGGGTTGCCGTGATGACTTTTGCGGCTGCGATTCACTTCCATTCATTGCTTTTAGCGGGCATCGGCATGGTGGTGACGGGGTATGCATTTGGTTCTATCTTCGTCGGTAGCGCCGCGCTGGTGAACTTTATTTCCCCTAAAGCCAGCCATGCGCGTTTGTTGTCGCTGTTTTATGTCATTGCCTACACCGCCAACTGGGTGCCGGTGTTGCTGGGGGTGATAATTGACCGCGATAGCCTGTTAATGGCCGCCAATACCTTATTTATTGTGGCTGCGCCGGTGTGTTTATTCTTGGCTGTCCTCATTGCCCGCGCGGATTTTCCGCGAAATTAAGGTTGTATAAGGTGGGGGTGGGGTAAACAGTGGATGCTATGACATATTTAGTTTAAATAAAATAGGATCTTTATAGAGTGCTCCATTAATGGGAGTGCTCATTGTGGATAATATTATTTAAGGTGATGTTTATGGGTTTAATGAGTTTTGTTCGTGAGAGTTTTTATGTTGCCAAGGAATTGATTAATCATGATCCTAACGATAAGTCTTTTTTAAAGGCAAAGCCGGAAGTCTTTGATTGGGCTGAAAAAAATAAAATTAATAGGCTAATTGGCATCTTAAATAAAGAAGAAAAAGAGAAAACTGTAATTGATAAACTTTCCGTTCCTATAGAAATAGATAAGATGTTGAATAAAAGCAAAGAACACCTTGATTGTTTTCTTTTAAAAGCACAAGAAGATGAAGGTTCATGTAGTTATCTTATTGAAAGATCACAGTGTGACTTTGTCGGTGGCATATCAAAAGAACGACCTGAAATGAGACTGGAACTGGTTAAGTTCGTTAAAAATCATGTTGTTAATGAAATCATTGGAAAGGTTGATTTAACGTGTGAGAGAGCGGCTTCTTCATATTCAAAATTTATAGATCTTGGCAGCCTGATATTATATGAGCTAAAAGACAGTATATCTAACTTGGGAGAAACAAATGAAAAAATCAAGTTTCTGGATTCTGTCAGTGGCAGTGAACATATTTCTTCTGATTTGACGGATCATATAAATAAGCATGCTAGCTACAACGTAGAGCCTGAAATATTTTATCCTCTGATAGTAAAATATTATGAGCACAAAGCCGAAAGTCTGTTTTTACCTTCAATGGAAGAGTTAGGAACTCTCATTAATAGCGTTGTGAATAGAGTCGTCGAGCAATTAGAGTATACCAAATCACTATCTGATAGCGAGTTGGAAGAATTGTTGAACCGGTCTACTGGTACGCGTCATGCAATACATTTTCCCCAGATAGTGTGATATTTGTCACTAAGTAAATGTATTAAATGTTATTGATTCAGTATTTATGTGACTAAAATCCCAAAAAACACTTTGGATTCAGGTAAACTGCGCAACTTTCACTCAATAAACATTCTGTTTAACGTTTTTTTGCGCAGGTTAATACTGATGAACATTATTCTGATGATTGCCATTACCACCGGCATTCTCTCTGGTCTCTGGGGGTGGGTTGCGGTCAGCCTGGGCCTAATCAGCTGGGCGGGTTTCCTCGGCTGTACCGCCTATTTTGCCTGCCCACAAGGCGGCTTGAAAGGTTTGCTGATCACGCTGTTAACCTGCATGAGTGGGGTATTCTGGGCAATGATGATTATTCAGGGCAGCGCCTTGCAGCCTGAATGGGCCATCCTTGGATATGTTCTGACCGGTATTGTGGCGTTTTTGATGTGTATCCAAGCCTGTCAGCAGTGGCTAGCATTTGTTCCCGGCACCTTTATCGGTGCTTGCGCCACCTTTGCCGGTAATGGTCATTGGAAACTGGTCATTGTCTCGCTGTTAGTCGGGGTGGTATTTGGCTATGCCATGAAGAACAGTGGATTGTGGTTGGCGGCACGGCGGGAGCAGCAAGGGCAGAGTTCCTTGGGAGCGCCGGTTGATATTGATTAGTGATCAAGTTCGGTTGATATGTTACGGGATCGGGTTTCGGGGATATTCGTTCAGGTTACCGGTATCTATCAACCTAACCCGATAACCTAAACGAATATCAACCGAAATAACACCGAATCACAAAAGATGATTTGCTACTTTAACCACAATCTTACGCAGCGGTGCTACCTCTCCCAACGTTCCCATCGGGCGATGTAACTCACCAGGGAACAGCAGGGCGATATCGCCAGGAGCCAGGGTTAACAAGGTTTCGGTGGTCATTCCTTCAAACAGACCAAAATCCCGCTCACTATCAAAATCCATCGTCGGACGTTGCCCTTGAGCCGAGGGTGAAGCCCCAATCACCTCGCTGCCCTCTAGCAGAATATGAATATCAATGTAATAGCGATGTAATTCAGGGGCCTGCTCATACAAGGGTTTAGACGCGGCAATAATATGATTCAGGTAAATTTCACGCCCTTCAATCTCTTGCTCGCCCGCAGGCAAATTGGCTAAATCCATCTGGCTGATCGTTGCCAACGTCCGGCGGATCACATCCGGATACAGCGGGTTATTCACCGCAGTTTTGAGTTCATCAAGTATCATAACTATTCCTATGGATTTTGGTGGCCCACGCTTATGCGCAATGACTCACGCTCTTTTCATCTTCCAGTGCGGCAATACAGAGTTCAACAACCCCAGCCACATCAGGCGAAATATCGATTTGAATGACGTCCGGTTCGCTGGCCCCCGGGGCTTCCAATGTCGCAAACTGGCTCTTTAACAGGCTCTCAGGCATAAAATGCCCAGCGCGTTGCTGCATTCTGTGCAGCACTAAATCGTAATCACCGGTCAGCCACAAAAAACGGATACCCTGGTTACCCTCGCGCAGACGATCACGATACTGCTTTTTCAGTGCCGAACAGACCAGAAAACCCACTTCATTCTTTTGTTGCAGGCTATAAGCCACATCACTCAACCGCTCAAGCCAAGGGGCGCGGTCTTGATCATTAAGTGGCTGACCTGACGCCATTTTTTGAATATTGGCGCGTGGATGCAGGTCGTCACCATCAATAAATTTGGCGTTAAGGGCCTGCGCCAGCGCCTGACCCACACAGGATTTACCTGTGCCGGAGACACCCATGACAATAATACATTCACCAGACATATCTTCCCTCTGTACCTATCAGACTGCGACCAGCATGCCGCCATCAACAAACAGCAGATGACCATTAACGAAATCAGAGGCTTTGGATGACAGATACACCGCAGCACCAATCAGCTCTTCCGGGTCCCCCCAGCGGGCAGCGGGTGTACGTTTGCACAACCAATCGGTAAAGGCTTTATCGTCCACCAGCGCTTTAGTCATCTCGGTTTTGAAATAGCCGGGGGCGATACCATTGACCTGAATGTTGTAACGGGCTAGCTCGACACACATACCACGCGTCAGCATTTTGACCGCACCTTTAGAGGCGGCATAAGGCGTGATAGTGTCGCGACCTAATTCACTTTGCATCGAGCAAATATTGATAATTTTGCCGCGTTGGCGCTTAACCATATAACGGGAAACAGCTTGTGAAACCAAAAATACTGATTTCTGGTTTACGGCGATAACATCGTCCCAATCTTTTTCTGGGAATTCAGTAAAAGCATGGCGGCGTTGAATGCCAGCATTATTAATTAAGATATCAATCGCGCCAATACTGCTTTCTATCTGTTCGATGGCTTCATTAACCGCAGCATGGTCGGTCACATTAAAGGCTGCCGCATGGGCAATAAATCCGCTAGTGCGTAATTCAGCAACCGCTTTCTCTGCCCGCTCGGCGGTAATATCATTAATAATGATCTCAGCGCCGAATTCGGCCAGACCTTTTGCCAATAAAAATCCGATACCTTGTGCGGAACCCGTAATTAATACTTTGCGTTTTTCTAACGAAAATAGATTCTTCATTGTGAATTCCTAATGACGCTAACAAGCGACATGTAAAATAAATGTCATAGTCGATGACTGTCGGATTAATACAGTCATAAATTAATTTTCGGCAATAGTAATCGCGAATAATAAAGTCTTTATTATTTCCCAATCTTGCTTTAAAACAGATGTAAATCAGATTAAATGTAGCGATACTTCCATTAAGCTGACCGTCTGAAAACATGTGCCTATCAGACCGTTTTCTGCCTTATCAAACTGTGATGCAGATCACTTTAAATCATGTTACGGCAAGCTGTTACCGCTTACGTGAGCGATATCGCCTTGAGGCTAGAAAAAGAGCGCAGTTAGCAGGGGGTTTGCCCATTTCATTAACAGATTGCAGATTAACTTATTGATAATAAAATAACTTAATAATCATCAGCAGAGTTGTTATGGCATATTTAACCCGTAACATGCTTTTCATTACACCCGCTAACAGTGCATAATCACTTTACCCATCCCGCACTCTTGTTCCAGGTATTTGCCATGAAAAACCAGCGTGTTACGTTACAGGATATCGCGTTACTTGCCGGCGTGACCAAAATGACCGTCAGTCGCTATTTACGTACGCCGGAAAAAGTGGCACCAGAAACCGGTGAGCGCATTGCTCAGGTGATGGCTGAAGTGAATTACAGTGCTGATTCTGACGGGGAGACGGGTCTTAATCAAAAAAGTCCGCGCATAGGAATCTTGGTACCCTCATTTAATAACCAGATTTTCTCCGATTTATTAGCCGGTATTGAGTCAGTGACTGCCGCCAGTGGTTATCAGACGCTGGTGGTTAACTATAACTACAGTAAAGAGCGTGAAGAGGAGCAGATCATTAATCTCCTCTCCTGCCAGATTTCCGGTTTGATACTCACGGACTCCGAACATACCTTACGCGCTGATAAATATCTGAATGCATCAGAAATTCCAATTGCACAAGTGATGGATCTGGAGCCGCAATTCAACCGCATCACCGTCGGATTCAATAATTATCAGGCTGCCTATGATATGACGGCCACACTGTTAGCCAGTGGAAAACAGAATATTGTCTATTTCGGCTCCATGTCTGATGTGCGTGATCGCAAACGTTATCAAGGTTATAGCCAGGCAATGAGTGATGCAGGTTTCACGCCATTACATATTACCCCCAATAAAGTCTCTTCGGTTTCTATTGGGGCAGGGATGTTGGCATTGGCACGACAAATGTATCCGCAGGTTGATGCTATTTTCTGCACCAATGATGATATGGCCGTGGGGGTGTTACAAGAGTGCTTAAAATTGGGCATGGTCATACCCACTGAAATGGCAATTTCCGGCTTTCATGGGTTGGATATTGGTCAGGCAACTACGCCAGTGCTGGCCAGTGTCACCACGCCACGTTTTGAAATGGGTAAAGTTTCCGCTGAGATTTTGATTAAGAAAATAAAAAAAATCCCGACAATTGAACAAGTTGACCTTCACTATCGGATTTCACTTGGTGGCACTATTTAAGGCTCTAGCCATTTCTGCGCGGAGGGGCCCCCTCATTCTCTGCCATTGCGTCGCACAATGGCAGTTACCCACTTCCAACTCTTTCCCTTGCTGTGATCTGATTCGCGCCATAACAAATTACCGCAGCCGATAACATTTCAGTTAATGCCTTACCTAAGTTATTAACGCTCATTTGATTAGCTGAAACAATTCAGCACCGACAATGATAAGTGGCTCACGTTACCGGTAACATGTTTTCTTAACATGATTTACAGTGACCCACATCACAAAATAAAACATTGAAAACAGGTCTCATAACGACATTCGCTGAATGGCTGCATCATCCGATGATTCTCCCTCGCCATTCTGTTTTCTTTGATTTATTGACATGGTCAGGTACTCATAATGAAAAACAGCACGCAACCCAGCTCCAATCAAGCCGTATTAATCATCGCCCCGGTAATGGACTATCTGACGGAAAAATTGGAACAAAACTTCACTGTTCACAAACTCTTCGAGATGGTGGATCACGCGGCATTTCTGGCTGAACAGGGCAATAACATTAAAGGTATCGTGACCCGTGGTGATATTGGCGTGACCAACGAAATCTTGGCGTTATTACCGGAAGTGGAGATTATCTCAATCTTCGGTGTTGGGACTGATGCTGTTGATCTGGATTATACCCGTGAGCGCAAAATCATTGTTACCACTACGCCGGGTGTGTTGACCGATGATGTGGCTGACACCGCATTGGGGCTGATTATTGCCACCTCGCGCCGTTTATGTCAGGCCGATAAATTCCTGCGCGCTGGTCAGTGGCCACACAGCAGTTTGCCATTAGCCTCCAAAGTGACCGGTAAACGACTGGGGGTATTTGGTATGGGCCGTATTGGTCAAGCCATTGCCCGCCGTGCCGCGGGCTTCGATATGCAAATTGCCTATACCGATACAGTACACATTGAGAGTCTGCCATACCACTATGTGCCAGATTTAATCACTCTCGCGCAGCAGAGCGATATTCTGGTGGTGGCTATCTCGGGTGGGAAAGACAGTGCAGGTCTGGTCGATAAAGCTGTTTTTGCGGCGATGCCAAATCAGGCGATTCTGATCAATATTGCCCGTGGCAGCATGGTTAATCAGGATGACTTAATTCACGCGCTGCAACAGCAAGATATTGGCGGTGCGGGTCTGGATGTATTTGCCGATGAGCCGAATGTGCCACAGGCGTTGATCGAGATGGATAATGTCGTGTTGCTGCCACATATTGCCAGCGCCACAAAAGAGACTCGCATTCAAATGAGCGATATTGTGTTCTCTAATATCCATGCCCATTTCTCAGGTGAACAGGCACCAACCGCAATCAATTATTAAATAAGCCAGTCATAGTAATAATAAAAACATTCGTGAGTTTTAATTAACAACTGCAAATATTCCTTATTTGCTTTCGGTATTCCCTGCGTCTTTATTCATGATGCAGGGTAATACTTAGCTATTATCATGAGGCGTGTTTATATGGACAGTAAGATCCCTAATGCCCGTTGGTTCCGCGTTATTGTGCCAATAATGATTGCTTGTATTATTTCTTTTATGGACCGGGTTAATATTAGTTTTGCGCTACCTGGCGGTATGGAGAGTGATCTAGCGATTACCAGCCAAATGGCCGGTTTAGCGGGCGGTATTTTCTTTATTGGTTATCTATTTTTACAAGTACCCGGCGGCCGTATTGCGGTACATGGCAGCGGCAGAAAATTTATTGCCTATTCTCTAGCGGTCTGGGCCGTCGTCTCGATTCTGACTGGCTTTGTCACCAACCATTATCAACTGTTATTCCTGCGCTTCGTGTTGGGGGTGTCTGAGGGCGGTATGCTACCGGTGGTCTTAACCATGGTGAGCAACTGGTTCCCGGAACGTGAAATTGGTCGCGCCAATGCCTTCGTCATGATGTTCGCGCCCATTGGCGGAATGTTCACCGCGCCACTGTCCGGCTTTATTATTAATGCGCTCGATTGGCGCTGGCTGTTCTTCCTCGAAGGTTCCCTGTCCGCCATCGTGCTGGTGATGTGGTGGTTTGTTATCAGTGATCGTCCTGAAGAGGCTAAATGGCTCTCCGCCAAAGAGCGTGACTATCTGGTCACTGAACTGTCACGGGAACGGGCGGAGCGGATGCTTGATGCGCCAGTGACCAATGCACCCTTGAAAGCCGTGTTCCTGAATAAAGGGCTGATGAAACTGGTGGCGTTGAACTTCTTTTATCAAACCGGAGATTATGGCTACACCCTGTGGCTGCCCACCATTTTGAAAAATCTGACCGGCGGTAATATGGCCTCGGTCGGTATTCTGGCTATTCTGCCGTTTATTGCCACCACTGCCGGTATTTATGCCATTTCTACGCTATCGGATAGAACCGGCAAACGCCGTCTGTTGATTATGATTTCACTGTTCTGCTTCGCCGCCGGTCTGGTGACCTCGGTGATTTTCCGCCACAACGTGCTGATCTCCTATCTGGCGCTGGTGGTGTGTGGATTCTTCCTGAAAGCCGCCACCAGCCCATTCTGGTCAATTCCGGGCCGCATCGCCGTGCCGGAAGTGGCGGGTGGCGCACGGGGTGTCATCAATGGTTTAGGTAATTTGGGGGGATTCTGTGGCCCCTATCTGGTCGGCGTGATGATCTTCTTCTATGGACAAAGTGCGGCGGTTTGCATGTTAGCAGGCTCATTGATTATCGCTGGGTTGATTACGCTGACATTGCCGAAAGAGTGTGATGTTGAAGTCAATACTCAGGGGCAGGGCGTCACTGGCAAAGGCTTGATCAAGGTTAAACGCGCTTAAATCCGGTAGGCGGTATCGGCTGGAAACAGTGATATCGCCTGCGGGTTATCACCGGAGAATCTCATGAATTTACAGCAGCAACTCATCGCCTGCCAACAGCATCAGCAGCAGCTACAACTGATGCACGTCGATCACCAAATCGCCTGGCAATTAGGTGAAAAAATAAAGCGGCAAGCGGAGCAGCAAGGTGCGGCATTGGCTATTGATATCACCGTCAATCGCCAAACCCTATTCAGTTATGCCATGCCTGGTACCAGCGCAGAGAATCATGATTGGTTGCGGCGTAAACGTAATGTCGTTGAGCTGTTGAATACCAGCTCCTATGCCGCAGGATTGATGCTACAGCAGCGTCAAACCACCCTTGAAGCTCGCTATGGGGTGAGTTTGCGGGACTATGCTGCGTTGGGTGGCGGCTTCCCGTTACAGGTCAAACAGGCGGGTATTATTGGCAGCGTTAATGTTTCCGGCGCGCCACATTTGGATGATCACAATTTGCTGTTACAGGTACTGGCGGAGTTCATCGGCCTGCCTGCGGGCAGCATTGAACTTTTGGCTCCCCTGAGCGAATAAGGAATGGCGATGAACCCGACTCTCACCCGTGTCACGCAGCGTATTACTGCGCGATCTGCGGCGACCCGCACGGCCTACCTGCAACGAATCAGCGCGGCAAAAGAAAATACAGTTCACCGCTCTCAACTGGCCTGCGGCAATCTGGCTCACGGCTTCGCCGCTTGTCAGCCGGAAGATAAAGCCTCGCTGAAGAATATGGTGCGCAGCGACATTGCCATTATTACTTCCTATAACGACATGTTATCCGCTCATCAACCCTATGAATATTACCCGCAACAACTGAAAGAGGCACTGCATGACGTCGGTGCCGTCGGGCAGGTGGCGGGGGGAGTTCCCGCGATGTGCGATGGCGTGACGCAAGGGCAGGATGGCATGGAGTTGTCACTGATGAGCCGCGATGTCATCGCCATGTCCGCGGCTATCGGCCTGTCACACAATATGTTTGATGGCGCACTCTACCTTGGCGTCTGCGACAAAATTGTGCCCGGATTGCTGATGGCCGCCTTGTCATTCGGCCACTTACCGGCGGTTTTTGTCCCTGCAGGGCCAATGGCGACGGGCCTGTCCAATAAAGAGAAAGTGCGGGTTCGCCAACTGTTCGCGGAAGGTAAAGTTGACCGCCACGCCTTGTTGGAAGCGGAATCCGCCTCTTATCATAGCGCTGGCACTTGCACTTTTTACGGCACCGCCAACTCCAATCAGATGGTGATGGAGGTGATGGGGTTGCATTTGCCCGGTTCCTCCTTTATCCAACCCAACACCCCACTGCGAGATGCACTTACCGCCGCTGCCGCGCGTCAGGTGACTCGCCTGACGGAAAGCAGTGGCAATTATCTGCCGGTAGGTCAATTAGTGGATGAAAAGGTGGTGGTCAACGGCATTGTGGCACTGCTGGCAACTGGCGGTTCGACTAACCACACCATGCATCTGGTGGCGATGGCGCGCGCGGCGGGCATTATTATTGATTGGGATGATTTCTCCGAGCTATCGGAGGTGGTGCCACAATTATGCCGAATCTACCCTAATGGCCCAGCGGATATCAACTATTTCCAGGCCGCAGGCGGGGTCGCCTTACTGATCAAAGAGCTGCTGCAAGGCGGTTTAGTGCATGAAGATGTCCACACTGTGGCGGGGTTTGGTCTGCATCGCTACACGCAAGAGCCCTATCTGGATCATGGGCAACTGCAATGGCGCAGCGGGCCGCAGCACTCACTAGATGATTCGGTGATTGCCAGCATCGCCCAGCCTTTCTCGGCCCACGGCGGTACCAAAGTCTTAAGTGGCAATCTGGGACGGGCAGTGATGAAAACCTCGGCCGTTCCGCGTGATCATCAGATTATTGAGGGGCCAGCGGTGGTGTTTGACAGCCAACATGATGTCGGGGCCGCTTTTGAATCCGGCGAATTGAACCGCGATTGCGTGGTAGTGGTGCGCTATCAAGGGCCACGGGCCATTGGTATGCCGGAACTACATAAACTGATGCCACCCTTGGGGGTATTGTTGGATCGCGGCTTTAAGGTGGCTCTGGTCACTGATGGTCGACTGTCCGGCGCGTCAGGTAAAGTGCCTTCGGCAATCCATGTGACGCCCGAAGCCTATTGTGGCGGCCTCATGGCAAAAATCCGTAATGGTGATCGGGTGCGGGTGGATGGTGTCAGTGGGGAGCTTTCGCTGTTGGTGGATGAAAGTGAGCTGGCAGCACGCCACCCCACACTGCCGGATATCTCGGCGTTTCATGTAGGATGTGGTCGTGAGCTATTTGGTGCGCTACGTGAGCAATTGACTGGGGCAGAGCAGGGGGCGTGCTGCATTCGTTTTTAGTGATACCTACGTTTTTAGTCATAAATGTGCGGCGAAGGGCGATTGAACTCACCTTTTGCCCTACAAATTATTCACCCTACAGATTAATCCTGAAACCTCCTGATGACACTTACCTCGCCTATTTTCGACTATGCTTATGAGATGCCCTTTTTTCACTCATGGAGAACGCATATGAATCGAGATAAAGAACAGCAAACCTCGCTGGATGATGATCTGACTATGCTGACCGACACCTTGGAAGAGGTGCTACGCGCCTCCGGCGATGCCGCAGATGAAAGCTATCAAGAGATCAAGGCCAGAGCGGAGAAAGCCTTAAAGGAGGTACAGAACCGTTTGAGTGGCCGCAGTGATTGCTATATCAAACGGGCGAAAGCACTGGCGTGTTGCACTGATGATTATGTCCACGAAAAGCCTTGGTGCAGCGTGGGAATTGGCGCGACTGTCGGGTTAGTTGTCGGGCTATTATTGGCGCGGCGCTAAAATATCCTCGTGAAATAATGGCTGTCGTAAGCAGTTAAGTAAAATTATTTAAAATCTTATTAGCGGCCCTTAAATGGGTCGTTTTTATTATAAGCATTGATTGTTAATTTAATGCGAAAATAAGTATTAATATTTAAATGATATGTTTAATTAATCTGTTTTTTATTATCTAACTTAAATGAAAAACGTAGGGAATAAATAAGCGTCGTAATGCAGCTTGTGCCTATAATAATATTTGTAGTCATAAAATACTTAACTTTTATCTTTGACTCTTTTTATAGAGTGGAAATCATAAATGCTCTTATTTTAATCCTGTTAACTAATTTTATTTGAGATGGTTAATATTAACAAAATGAGGAATCTATCATGAGTAATACTCTCGATCTGTCTACCTATTCATCAGATGGCACGCCCTATCAAGTCAAATTTATAAATCAGTCTCCCTCCGCTTGGATTGTGTATTTATATCAAAAAATGCCGAATCAACCCTCGGACATATTTTCCTTAGCCTGGCAAGCATCCCCATTTAAAGTGGCACCTAATAGCTTTTTCACTTTCAAGTGGTCAATTGACTACTCCTTTATCTGGGGTCGAACAGGCACATTGACGGATGGGGTGGTTTTTGAGGCTGGTGCTGTATTGAATGCGGACCCGGCAGGAAACAATCAGGTGACCTTTGACACGGCAAATAACACCCCGATGTTTAGTCATTTATCGAGTGGGGGACAAGCAGGCAAGTTGACGATTCTGGAAGGCAGTCACATGCAAAACAACATCTATTCAACTGGGATTGGTATGTCAGGACAGGGAACTTTCGTGCAACAAGTCTTAACCAATACCACTCAAATTTATACACCGGAACCTCTCTATTACATTGCCGCCGGTCAAGGGGTTCAAATGGGGCAAGTATTAGCCCAAACCGTGACCAATGCCAGTGAGTTGAAATACTCAGGTAACGTTTACTCACTGGTAGCAACGTTGTCTGAAACCCAGCAATGGAGCATTGTTTCGGCATAGCGTAAATAAATGACTAATATGAAAAATATCACGGAGATAACCTATATCTTCGTGATATTCCTAGTCGTAGGATAACTAAGATTTTGGTGATGCCGTCGTTACAACACAAGTGGCTTAAGCGGATGGGCTTATCTGGCCCTGAGCACAAATCACCCAATGTCAGTGATCGCCAGATACCCCTTGTTGAGTATATAAAAACATCAATATCAAATATTAGTGTGATAACTAACAATAACTTTTGAATCAGACTTTTATTATTATTCACGGCCCGTATAATCCCACTCTTTCTGTTGGTTTGCCGAGGTGGTCGTGAAACAACTTTCTGGTTTGTTGGGCGAATTACGGCAGAGATTACGTGCCGGTTTCCCTGACCAGGCAGGTATTCGGCAAATAATCTTGCCCGCATCGGGTCAGGTGGGAAGCCAATTGCTGGAGTGGCTGGCTGCGCAAAACCATTTCCCTCAATTTTATTGGCACCACCGTGAAGGCCATGAAGAGGCTGCCGTCTGTGGTCAAACTCGCCAATTTAACGATGTGCAGTCTGCGGATGCTTTTATCCAGCAACATAAGCTGATAAGACAAAATAGTGATGGCACTGAATTACGGATTTGGGGGCTGAATGCCTTCGAGCCAGTGAGTCTTATGCTGCCCTCCGCTGACACCACGCAACAGACGCAGACCAGTTTCCTGTTTCTCCCCCGCATTGAAATTTTGCGCCGTGGTAACCATACCCACGTGACCCTCAATTTAGTGAGTGATTTCTCCCTACAGCAAGATGCGCTACTGGCTATCGCCTTTATTGACCAACTGGTTGCTGCCAAACCGCTGCCGGTGCTGGATGTTCAGGTACAGGATGCCCGCCATACGCCAGAATATCCGCAATGGAGCAGCCTGATTCAGCAGGCGCTGGGCAAGATTGAGCAGCAGATAATGGAAAAAGTGGTTTTGGCCCGTGCGACCCGCTTAACTCTCGATAAGCCCTTGTCCTGTAGCGCGTTTATGGATGCCAGCCGGCAGGTTAATCATCACTGTTTTCACTTTATGTTGCGTTTTGATGCTGCGCGGGCCTTTTTAGGCTCCAGCCCAGAGCGCCTCTATTTGCGCCAGAAATGGCATCTGGAAACTGAAGCGTTAGCGGGCACGACTTCTAATGATGATGACCATCAGCAAGCCAAGGTGCTGGCTGACTGGTTGATGCGCGATGAAAAGAATCAGCGCGAGAATTTGCTGGTGGTTGATGATATTTGCCAGCGTTTACAGGGCGGTGTCGCGGCCGTGGACGTCATGCCACCAGAGATTATCCGCTTGCGCAAAGTGCAGCATCTGCGCCGCCGCATTCACGCGCAACTCAACCGCGCCAGTGATACTGATTGCCTGCAACGGCTGCAACCGACAGCGGCTGTGGCCGGTTTACCGCGCAATGTTGCCCGTCAGTTTATTGCCGAGAATGAGCCCTTTTCCCGTGGTTGGTATGCCGGTTCTGCGGGCTATCTTTCACTGCAACAGACCGAATTCAGTGTCGCGCTGCGCTCGGCATGGGTGGAAGATAAATGGGTCAATCTGTATGCCGGAGCCGGAATTGTGGCGGGATCTGACCCTGAACTGGAGTGGCAAGAGATTAACCATAAATCAGCGGGATTACGCACCTTGCTCGCTCATCATCAGCAAGAGAATAAAACCTAAAATGTCGCAATTAACCGCACTCGTTATGTGGGCGGATTGTGACACCCCGATGCCGGGTGTAAACTGTGGTTAATAGGTTATTCAGGGCACATTCCTGATATAGAACGATAGAACTTTAACCATTACTCAGCCACTCCGGGCTTTTTCAGAGGATAAATGGCGTTCCTCATGCTGACTGTCGGGGCCGTAGTGTCTGTTAACTGACTTTTGGGCAAACCATGTCGACAAGTGTTTTTAACCGTCGTTGGGCGGCATTACTACTGGAAGCGTTAACGCGCCACGGTGTGCGTCACATCTGTATTGCGCCAGGATCCCGCTCGACACCCTTAACCTTAGCGGCGGCGGCCAACCCGTCGCTGGTTTGCCACACCCACTTTGATGAGCGTGGTCTGGGCCACCTGGCGCTTGGCTTGGCGAAAGCCTCCACCGAACCGGTGGCGGTGATTGTCACCTCCGGCACGGCGGCGGCCAATCTCTATCCAGCGCTGATTGAAGCGGGGCTAACCGGTGAGCGCCTGATCTTCCTGACCGCAGATCGCCCGCCAGAGTTGATCGACTGCGGCGCCAATCAGGCGATCCGCCAGCAAGGGCTGTTTGCCAGCCACCCCAAGGTCAGCATCAATTTGCCTCGGCCCACGCCGGATATTCCTGCCCGTTGGCTGGTGGCGACCCTCGACAGCGCGATGGCGCAATTACCCCATGGCGGCCTGCACATTAACTGCCCCTTTGCCGAACCGCTGTATGGCGGCGATGAGCAGTGCTATGCCGACTGGTCTGCCGCTTTGGGTGACTGGTGGCAAGATTGCCATCCGTGGCTGCGGCAATCACGCTATCAACCACAGATGCAGCAACCCGACTGGTTTTTCTGGCGGCAAAAGCGCGGTGTGGTGATCGCCGGACGCATGACGGCAGAAGAGGGCGCACAACTGGCGCAGTGGGCGGAACTGCTGGGCTGGCCGCTGATTGGCGATGTGTTATCGCAAACCGGTCAACCGCTGCCTTGCGCCGATCTGTGGCTGGGGCGTCCGGATGCACAGCAAATATTGAGTCAGGCGCAACTGGTGTTGCAAGTGGGGAGCAGCCTGACGGGTAAAAGGTTATTGCAGTGGCAGGCACAGTGCCAGCCGCAAGAGTATTGGCTGGTGGATAATCTACCGGGCCGTCTTGATCCAGCGAATCACCGCGGGCGCAGAATTATTTCATCGGTGAATGAGTGGCTGGAGCAGCATCCCGCGCAGCGCCGTGTTCCTTGGGCTGTTGAACTGATGGAATTGTCGCAAAAAGCACAGTTCCATGTGGCTAAAGTGCTGAACGATCAGTTCAGCGAAGCGGCAGTGGCGCACCAACTGGCGGCACTGTTGCCTGAAAACGGCCAGCTATTTGTCGGTAACAGTTTGATTGTTCGCCTCATTGATGCCCTCGGCCAACTGCCCGTGGGCTATCCGGTTTACAGCAATCGCGGTGCCAGCGGCATTGATGGTCTGTTATCGACGGCGGCGGGTGTTCAGCGCGCTACCGCCAAACCGACACTGGCGATCGTCGGTGATCTCTCCGCCCTGTATGACCTGAATGCGCTGGCGTTATTGCGCCAAAGTTCAGCCCCGATGGTGTTGCTGGTGGTGAACAACAATGGTGGGCAGATCTTCTCACTGCTGCCGACACCGGAGGCCGACCGTCAGCGCTTCTACTGCATGCCGCAAAACGTCAATTTTGAGCATGCCGCCGCGATGTTCAACCTGAATTATGCTCGCCCTGAGAGCTGGCTAGCACTACAGCAGCGGGTCGAGCAGTGCTGGTTACAAGGTGGCGTGACACTGATCGAGATAGCGGTGCCGCCGAGTCAGGGGGCCGAAACACTGCAACAATTGGTACAACAGGTGGCCCAACTATGACGCTAGCTTGCCGTAAACTCGCCGCCCACCCCCAATCCGCCGCGCAGCAACACGGCGGGCCGTGGCTGGTATGGTTACATGGTCTGCTGGGGAGTGGCGAGGATTGGTTACCCGTGGCCGAACTGTGCGGTGACACCCCCTCGTTGCTGGTTGACCTGCCGGGCCACGGCAAATCTGCCACCCTGACCACCCGCGGTTTTGCGGATATTAGCCGCCAGTTAACGCAAACATTGCAGGCTAACGGCATTCGCGAATATTGGCTGGCAGGCTACTCTTTAGGCGGCAGAATTGCGATGTATCACGCCTGCTATGGTAGCCATCATGGCTTACAGGGGTTATTGGTTGAAGGGGGAAACCTCGGATTGGAAAGCGATGAGTTGCGCCTCCAGCGCCGACAAAACGACCACCAATGGGCGCAGCGTTTTCGTCTTGAGCCTTTGCCACAAGTGCTGGCCGACTGGTATCAACAAGCCGTATTTGCTGATTTAGACGCCCAGCAGCGCGAGCAGTTGGTGCTCTTACGTGCCAACAATAGCGGCCCTGCGGTGGCTGAGATGCTCGAAGCAACCTCATTGGGGCATCAGCCATGGCTGTTGCCTGCCCTGCAGCGCCTGCGCATCCCTTACACCTATCTGTGCGGCGAGCGCGACCACAAATTCCAGCAATTGGCGGCACAGCATAAATTGCCATTACGCACACTGGCCCGCGCCGGACACAATGCTCACCGTGCTAACCCCGGTGCATTTGCCGCGCAGGTACTTTCGTTTCTATCACAGTCTTCATTTTCACCACTCTCCCGTTAAAGGAATGCTTACTATGCTTTATCCGAGCGAAGAACAACTGTACGCCGCCATCGATTGGCAAGATTGCTCCGCCGGGTTTGAAGATATTCGTTATCACAAATCCAGCGATGGGATCGCCAAGATCACCATTAACCGCCCCCATGTGCGTAACGCATTCCGCCCGCTAACGGTGAAAGAGATGATTCAGGCGCTGGCTGACGCCCGCTATGATGACAATATCGGCGTGATCATTTTGACTGGCGAAGGCGACAAAGCCTTCTGTTCCGGCGGTGATCAGAAAGTCCGGGGCGACTACGGCGGCTATCAGGATGCCACTGGCACTCATCACCTGAACGTGCTGGATTTCCAGCGTCAGATCCGCACCTGCCCGAAACCGATAGTTGCAATGGTTGCTGGCTATTCCATTGGTGGCGGCCATGTATTGCACATGATGTGCGATCTGACGGTCGCGGCGGATAACGCCATCTTCGGCCAAACAGGGCCAAAAGTGGGCTCATTCGATGGCGGCTGGGGTGCGGCTTATATGGCGCGCATTGTCGGCCAGAAAAAAGCGCGCGAAATCTGGTTCTTGTGCCGCCAATATGATGCTAAACAAGCCTTGGATATGGGGCTGGTCAACACCGTGGTGCCGATAGCCGATTTGGAAAAAGAGACGGTGCGCTGGTGCCGTGAAATGCTGGAAAACAGCCCGATGGCACTGCGCTGCTTGAAAGCGGCACTGAATGCGGATTGCGATGGTCAAGCGGGCCTGCAAGAGCTGGCCGGTAACGCCACTATGCTGTTCTACATGACCGAAGAGGGTCAAGAGGGGCGCAACGCATTCAATGAGAAACGCCAGCCGGACTTCAGCAAATTCAAGCGTAATCCGTAATGCGCGCGGCCACACTTTATCGCTACCGCATTCCGATGGACGCGGGAGTGATCCTGCGCCATCAACGGCTAAAAAATCGCGATGGCTTGCTGGTGAAGTTGCAGCAGGGCGAACAGACTGGCTGGGGGGAGATCGCCCCCTTACCGGAGTTCAGCCAGGAAACGCTGGCTGAAGCACAAACCGCGGTGACCCGGTGGCTGCAAAGCTGGGTGACGGGTGAGGTGCCGGATGTCGATGCGCTGCCTTCCGTGGCATTCGGTCTTAGCTGCGCACTGGCGGAGCTTGATCAATGCTTGCCACTGGCGGCAGATTACCGCAAAGCCCCGCTGTGTACCGGAGATCCCGATGAGCTGTTCGCGGTGCTACAAGCGCTGCCGGGTGAGAAAGTCGCCAAGGTTAAAGTTGGGCTGTATGAAGCGGTACGCGACGGCATGATCGTCAATGTGCTGCTGGAAGCGCTGCCTGATTTGAAACTGCGGCTGGATGCCAATCGCAGTTGGACAGGTGCCAAAGCGGATGGCTTTGCCAAATATGTCAATCCCGAGCTGCGCTCGCGCATTGCGTTTCTGGAAGAGCCCTGCAAAACCCGCGCGGAATCTCGCAAATTTGCACGGGACACTGGGATCGCTATTGCCTGGGATGAGAGTGTACGCGAAGCTGATTTTCAGGTTGAAGCTGAGCCGGGTGTCGCCGCAATTGTGATCAAGCCGACGCTGGTGGGTAGCATTGCCCGCTGCCAACAGCTAGTGCAACAAGCGCATCAGGTGGGTTTGGCGGCGGTGATCAGCTCCAGCATTGAGTCGAGTCTGGGCCTGACCCAACTGGCGCGCTTGGCCCACTGGCTAACGCCCTCCACCGTACCTGGGCTGGATACACTGGACTTGATGCAGGCGCAACTGCTACGCCCATGGCCGGACAGTCACTTGCCGCTGCTGACGGTGGATCAACTGGACGTGCTATGGCACAGCTAACTGATTGGCCTAGGCAATCTGTCTCTCCATGGAAACAGTGGGCCAATCTACGACCCCAAGCGATAGCGATACGCGCGGGGTCGCAACGGATCAGTTGGCAACAACTGGCCGCTGATATCGACTCTCTGGCATCCGGCTTCCAGCAGCAGGGTGTGACTCCCGGCTGTGGCGTGGTGCTGCGGGGTAAAAACAGTTATTCGCTGTTGCTGGCATATCTGGCGGCATTGCAGTGCGCCGCCCGTGTTCTGCCGCTAAATCCGCAATTGCCCGATGTGCTATTGGCACAGCTTCTCCCACAGCTGAATATCGATTTTATGCTGAATCTGGCGGCACCTCTGCCCGCGCACTTCGCGTTTACCTCGCTGACATTGAGCACCGATAGCCCGGTGGTGCTGAGCACGGATAACCTCACGGCAGCATGGGATAACCAACGGTTGGCGACCATGACACTCACCTCCGGCTCATCTGGCCTCCCTAAAGCGGCAGTGCATACCGTGGCGGCCCATTTAGCCAGTGCCGATGGCGTGTTACAGCTGATGAATTTCACGGCGACAGATAGCTGGCTGTTATCGTTACCGCTATTTCATGTTTCAGGGCAGGGTATTGTCTGGCGTTGGTTAAGTGCCGGTGCGACCTTGGCGGTGCAGGAGGGCACGCCGCTCGCGGAAGCATTGAGTGGATGTAGCCACGCCTCGCTGGTTCCCACGCAGCTATGGCGATTATTGGCGAGTCAGGGTGCGGCGTTAACCCTGAAAGAGGTATTGCTGGGCGGGGCGATGATCCCAACCGAATTGACGGAACAGGCCGAGGCCCGCGGCATCCGTTGCTGGTGCGGTTATGGCTTGACTGAAGCGGCCTCCACGGTGTGCGCCAAACGCGCCGACGACCTACCCGGTGTGGGGGTGGCACTCGCGCGCCGTGAGGTCAAACTGGTGGGAAATGAAGTGTGGGTGAAAGCCGATTGCCTCGCCGCCGGTTACTGGCAGCAGGGGCAGTTACGACCAATATCCGACGCTGATGGCTGGTTTCATACCCGTGACCGTGGTGAATGGCAGCAAGGTGAGCTACGTATTCTTGGGCGGCTAGATAACCTGTTTTTCAGTGGTGGTGAGGGGATTCAGCCGGAAGATATCGAGCGGGTTTTGTTGCAATATCCGGGCGTGCAGCAAGCATTTGTTGTCCCTGTCACTGACCGTGAATTTGGTCACCGACCCGTCGCGGTGATTGATGCTGACGAGGTTGTGGATGATCTGGCATTGGCGGATTGGTTAGCGCCGCAACTGGCAGTGTTTCAGCGCCCAGTGGCGTTTTATCGTCTGCCGGAGGCGCTAAAGGGGGGAGGGATTAAGGTATCAAGGCGGCTAGTTATTGATTTTGTGGTTGGATCAAGTTTCGGTTGAGATGATGCGTAATGACTGAGAGCTTAAAGCAGGGTGGATCAGGTTTCGGTTGAGATGATGCGTAATGACTAAGAGCTTAAAGCAGGGTGGATTAGGTTTCGGTTGAGATGATGCGTAATGACTAAGAGCTTAAAGCAGGGTGGATTAGGTTTCGGTTGATATTCGTTCAGTGATTACCTTACCTTCACGGCCTCAACCGAGCAGGAGGGCAGGCCGGCCCTCCTGCACCTGCGGCTTGCGCGAAATATTACTGCTGTCGCAGTGCCCTCCGGCAGCTTGCCGGCTGTTCGAACCGGGGCTGACTCGCTCCCAGCTCGACAGCCCCTTTCGCCGCGTCCATGCGGCTCATTCGGCCTGCAATCTTTGTCGGTAATATTCCTGATTGCGCTCAAAGTCAAAAGCACATTTGAGCTGCCGAGTGAAGAGTGGAGGTAGGACGCGAGGCATGGATGCCGAGCGAGGGCCGCTTGAACAGGAGTGAATCGGCCCGGTCCGTCAGCCGGAACGATGATTGAGGGCACCCACGAAGTGGGCAAGCGATACGTGCGAAGCGCGGGATTCCACAAGGGGGCCGCTGCCCCCTTTGGCGGTTGGGGCATCGGAGGTAAGGTACGCACTGAAGCTTTAACAACCGAACCAGAGCACGAGACCGAATATCAACCGAACCGGATGATTGGGTCGAATATCAACCGAACCGGATGATTGAGTCGAATATCAACCGAACCGGATGATTGGGTCGAATATCAACCGAACCGGATGATTGAGTCGAATATCAACCGAACCGGATGATTGGGTCGAATATCAACCGAACCAGAGCACGAGATCGAATATCAACCGAACCGGATGATTGGGTCGAATATCAACCGAACCGGATGATTGAGTCGAATATCAACCGAACCCTGATCCAATAAAAAAACCCCTCATTCGAGGGGCAAATAAGCCAAAACCTTAATTTAATCCCAGCGCCTTCCTCACCCCATCACCATAATCCGGATGAACCTGACTAAACAACGCAACTTGACGGCGTTGAATCTCCTCTGGAACCTGTGACAACTCACCGGCAATACGGGCGAACATCCGCTGATGCTCTTCTGCACTCAGCAGATTAAACAGCGCCCGTGGCTGTGAGAAGTAATCGGTATCTTCGCGGTGATTCCAGTGATCAGCAGCACCTTCCAATGTTAATGGTGGTTCGCTGAAATCAGGTTGCTCCTGGAACAAACCAAAACTGTTTGGCTCGTAAGTCGCGCCATTACCACTGTTACCATCCACACGCATCGCGCCATCACGATGATAATTATGGAACGGACATTTGGCACTGTTCACCGGGATCTGATGATGGTTCACACCTAAACGATAGCGCGCGGCATCACCGTAAGAGAACAGGCGGCCCTGCAACATGCGGTCAGGGGAGAAACTCACTCCTGGCACCACGTTGGCTGGGTTGAATGAGGATTGCTCAACTTCGGCAAAGTAGTTTTCTGGATTGCGGTTTAGCTCAAAGAAACCGACGTCAATCAGTGGGTAATCACCGTGCGGCCACACTTTGGTCAGATCGAATGGGTTATACGGGGTTTGGGATGCTTCGTGCTCTGGCATCACCTGAATTTGTAGATTCCAACGCGGGAAATCACCGCGCTCAATGGCTTCGTACAGATCACGCTGAGAACTTTCTCGGTCAGCCCCGACCAGTTTTTCAGCTTCATCATCCATTAGATTTTCAATGCCTTGCTGGCAGCGGAAATGGAATTTAACCCAAAAACGCTCATTGTTGGCATTGATAAAGCTGAAGGTATGGCTGCCGAAACCGTGCATGTGACGATAAGATTTTGGCAGGCCACGGTCACTGAAATCGATGGTGAGCTGATGCAACGATTCGGGCAGTTGGGAGAAGAAATCCCACTTATAGGTAGGGTTACGCAGGTTGGTGCGTGGATCGCGTTTCACTACGTGGTTCAGGTCAGGGAATTTCAGCGGGTCACGTAAATAGAACACGGGGGTGTCATTACCGACCAAATCCCAGTTACCCTCCTCGGTGTAATATTTCATGGCGAAGCCACGAATATCACGTTCCGCATCGGCAGCACCACGCTCACCGGCCACTGTTGAGAAGCGGACAAACATTTCAGTCTGTTTGCCCACTTCGGAGAAAATTTTTGCACGGGTATATTGGGTGATGTCATGGGTGACGGTAAAAGTACCGTAGGCACCGGAGCCTTTAGCATGCATGCGGCGCTCAGGGATCACTTCGCGATCAAAATGGGCCAGTTTTTCCAGGAACCATACATCTTGCAGCAGCATGGGGCCGCGGCGGCCAGCAGTGACGACATTATTATTATCAACAACGGGTGCGCCCGCTGCGGTAGTTAACCCTTTCTTTTTGCTCATCATTCTCTCCATTAATGCTATTGAATTGACTGACTTTTCGGGTGCTTAAAAGCATGACATTTCGCCAAAAGCCTGATTGACAAGATAATAATTTAAACAACAACAGCGGCTTATTCTTTGATCTCCACACTAGTTGTAGCCTTATTGACTGCATTCAGCAAATAGGTACGCCTTATCATTACCATTGCTAACATAAAGGGCTTCAATTGAATGGATATTTACAATCATTTGAAATGCTGTGTTATTTAATCGTTTTTTACGTGTATTTATGGTGTTTTTTTCGGTTAAACTCGACGCAGGGAAACCTGTTTGCCGCAATCTGCTCACGGGTGACATCACGAATAATGAGAGAAAAATATGAATAAGCATTTGATCGCGTGTGCAGCTAGCTTGCTGTTTGTGGCGGGTTCCGCCAGTGCTGTGAGTTTTAACGCCGAAACAGGGCGTGATTACACCAACTTAGGTTTTGGTATGGGGACCAATACTGGCGGATTGGCGATCAGTGGTAACTGGGCGCGCAGTGATCATGACGGTGACATCTATGGATTGGGGCTGGGCTTCAATCTCCCTATTGGCCCAATGATGGCGACCGTCGGTGGCAAAGGCATCTATATGTCACCGGAAGATGGCAGCAATGGCGGTGCCATCGCGATTGGTGGCGGGCTAACTTACCCAATCAACAAATCATTCACCCTGTACGGTGAGGGCTATTTCGCCCCTGAAGAGCTGACCAGCGGCATGAAATCCTATAGCGAAGCCAACGGCGGCTTGCGTTGGAATGTATTCCGTCCACTGACCGTAGATGTCGGCTATCGCTACATCAATATGGAAGGTAAAGAAGGGAAGCGGGATAATCGTGTAGCGGATGGGGTGTATATCGGCGCTGGTCTTAACTTTTAATTATCCTGCGTCCTTGGCGCCGCAGGGGTGTTAGCTACGCTCACTTACCCGAATCACTGACTTGGGTCAGCTCATCGGGATGCGTTCGCTTGCTGCCTACCTGCGACCCCAATGACTTTGGCTAATATCCTGCGACCTGGCGCCGCAGGGGTGTTAGCTACGCTCACTTAGCCGAATCACTGACTTAGGTCAGCTCATCGGGATGCGTTCGCTTGCTGCCTACCTGCGACCCCAATGACTTTGGCTAATATCCTGCGACCTGGCGCCGCAGGGGTGTTAGCTACGCTCACTTAGCCGAATCACTGACTTGGGTCAGCTCATCGGGATGCGTTCGCTTGCTGCCTACCTGCGAGCTTGGCTAATATATTGGTCATTTTTGATTAAATAAAAGGGCGCATTCCTGACTGGATATGCACCCTTTTATTTGCGGCCTGAATTATCCGACGGCCGGTAATGCGCCGGTGACAATCCCTACCTGAATACCAATCACCACGACGCCGCAGGCAAACACCGCGGCCAGTGCGGGTTTTCCGCCCCAGACCCGATAACTTCCCTGATGGATATTACGTGCCTTCCACGCCAGCATTGCCGGCAGAATTAAAGCTAATACCGACAACGCAACAGCGGCAAAACCCAGCGCCATAATAAAACCGCGTGGGTAAAACAGCGCGAACAGTAGAGGAGGGGTAAACGTAATTGCGCCCGTTTGCAGGCGACCGCGCACAGAATTACGGCGCTTAAACAGATCGGCCAGATAATCAAACAGCCCCAATGCTACCCCGAGGAAGGAGGTCGCCAGCGCTAAATCGGCAAACAGGTGAACCGCCAGCTCAACGTGTGGCGAGGCGACCACATCGCGCACTGCCTGTAATAAGCCATTCAGCCCAGCTTGCTGCGCCAGAATGCCGACAAAGGTCTGGGAAGAGATGGCCCCGAGAGTGGTTAACTGCCAAAAAATATAAGCGATTAGCGGAATGGCGCTGCCGATAATAAACACCCAACGCAGCTTACGAATATTGCCACCCATATAATTGACGATGCTCGGCACACTGCCGTGGAAGCCAAATGAGGTAAAAATCACCGGAATCGCAGAGAGCGCCAGCCCCTGCTCCAACGGCAACGTCAGTAAGTTAGTTTTTTCGATATGCGGCATCATCAGTGCCAGCATCACAATCAAAAAGATAATTTTGGCGCTAAATAAAATGCGGTTGAATAGGTCGACTGAATGGGTGCCGATACAAACGACGCCACCGGCAACTAACGTGAACAGCAATACGCCCAGTGAGGTTGGAAACGACTGCTGGGTCCATTGACTGATACTGGTGGCTAGCAACTCACCGGCACCGCTGATATAAGCCGCCGTCAGCGCATACATCAAAAACATCATGCTGAAACCGGTAAGCCACTGCCCCCGATTGCCAAGATAGCGCTTCGCTAAGGTTCCCAGTCCGGTATCTGCTGCTTCATGCTGATAAACTTCTACTAACAGCAAGGCGGTGTAACACATTAATACCCAAAGAGAAATTAGCAAGGCAAGGGTGACGCCAAAACCGACCCCGGCAGCCGCCAGTGGCATTGCCAACATGCCTGCACCAATAGTGGTCCCTGCAACGATAAATATACTGCCCAGAGTGCGATTCTTCACGCTTTCCTCTACTACATGACAATTTATTGGAATTATTGAGTGCAGCAGGGTAGTGGATTGGCCTGTTTGTGTCAAATCGTCGTTACGATCGGTGTAAATATATCGTTACGATGTGCGGGGCGGGAAAGTTTGTCAACGGTTTGATTTTATAGTGGTTACTTATTCTCCCTACGGGAAATGATTGTGTTTAAGTGACGGGATTCATAAAGTAACTAATATGGGTACCAACGCATGGGCACCAACGGAGAATAAAATGATCAGAGTGGAGATGTTGAGCACTGGCGATGAAGTGCTGCATGGGCAGATTATTGATACCAACGCGGCTTGGCTGGCGGATTATTTGTTTAATCAGGGTTTGCCTATCAGTAGCAGGGAAACTGTCGGTGACTCACTCTCAGCACTTATTGAGGTGCTGACGGAGCGTAGCCAAGTTGCCGATGTGTTGATTGTGAATGGGGGGCTTGGGCCAACCAGTGATGATCTGAGTGCCTTGGCCGCTGCCCGTGCCGCCGGAACAGAGCTGATTGAGCATCCGGAATGGATTGCGCGCATGGAGGCTTTCTTTCATGAGCGTGGTCGGGTGATGTCAGCGACCAACCGCAAGCAGGCTCATATTCCGGCCAATGCCGAGATGCTGGATAACCCAGTCGGTACTGCCTGTGGTTTTGCGTTACAGCTGAATAAATGCCTGATGTTTTTCACCCCTGGCGTGCCGTCAGAATTTAAAGTGATGGTAGAACAGCAGATTATGCCGCGTTTACGCCAACACTTTGATGTCGCCGAACCGCCATTGTGCTTACGAATGACCACCTTTGGCCGCTCTGAAAGTGATCTGGCGCTAGAGCTGGATCCGCTACCACTGCCGGCAGGCGTGGTGCTGGGTTATCGTTCCTCTGCACCCATTATTGAGTTGAAGTTGACTGGGCCAGCTTCTGCACGTCCCGCGATGGAACAGGTGTGGCAGCAGGTCAGGGCGGTTGCAGGCGATAGCACGATATTTGAAGGCACTCAGGGCTTACCGGCATGGTTGGCCGAACAATTGACACAGCGCGGCTTGTTGCTGGCCGTCAGTGAGCAATTTACTGGCGGATTGATGCACTGGCAGTTGCAGAGCGCAGCTGTACCGCTGGTGGGTGGTGAACTGCTGCCGGCGCATTGTCAGGAGTCATTAGCCGAGGTAGCCAACCGCGCGCAATCATTATCAATGCTGTGTGGCGCTCAGTTGGTATTGGCAGTGAGTGCGATGCAAAATGATTGCCTGAGCGTGGCGCTGCATACCCCTGAGGGGACGTTCGCTCAAACAGTGCGTTATCAGGCCAGCCGCCATGGTTTGCGGATTCGTCAGGAAAGCAGTGCTATGCTGGCGCTGGATATGTTGCGCCGTTGGTTAAGAGGCAGCCCTGTCTGTGGTCAACACGGCTGGCTAGAAGTCATTGACATTTTACCGTTAAAGAAATAACCCTACCTTAATATAAAGGCGTCGAATTTAAATCACGCCTTTTATCTTGAAATGTATTCACATATTAAATAAATCCAATTCATTATTTATCGACTGTACTTTTTTGTTTTCACGCTAGCTGAAATTGCATATTAATAACTTAGCGGTCTTGCCTTGCCTTGATTTTATTTCCACGATACATTTTTATTTTAAGTCAGGGTGTGATTATGCTGATTATATTATTTGGGTGGTATTTCTGTTTTAAATATTTATTTGATTCATTGGTATTAATTATTGTTTTATTTTTATTATTATTACAGTCTGTTTTTGCTGATAATCGGCCGGGTTTTGTCTGCGGCAAGTTTAATGGTCATGTCATGGAAGTGCCTAATAGCTATATTATTTACTGGGCAGAATATGAAGGGGCCAGTGCCTGGGACCCTGATTTTATTAATAATAAAAAAGGTTGCGATGCTAATTTTGTGGTGTTGCCGATGATAACCCGTTGGCCGGATATGCAGCCCGGAGATCAGGAGAAGTGGTATGTACAGGGACTAAGGTATGAGGGGTTAGCCATAAGTGTTGAGCCATTAAGGCGACCCGATATGGATATTACCTATATGCGTGATTTTTATCTTACCCCCCGAAAAGATAAAACATTTGATCCGATTATTTATATTGATGAATTAGGACTGTTTTTTGTAAAAATGACCAGAAAAATACCTCGTTTCCCGCCGGTAGAAAAAAATGATCCTTATCGGTTTGATGAGAAGATTAATGGTTATTATTGGCAAGAAACTGATGGTGGAGTCCCCGTGGTTTTTGATTGTATGTGGCTCCCATTGGAGAAAAGATATTATATCTGTGATGCCATTTTTGTTATGTCGGAAATAGGTTCACTGGTTGAAGTCACTTTTACCATCGAAAAACTACCACAATGGAAAATGATTGTCAGTAACACCCAGCAGTTTCTTTTATCGCATATTAAACGTTAAGGAAGATAATGATGTCTCCTGAGATGAATATACTCTCTTCATCAAAAAATAAAACTCTGTCGAGCTATTTAATAGTGTTGGCAATAGTGTTTTTTATGATGATGTCACCACTCAGTTCTGCTGATAACCGGCCGGGTTTTGTCTGCGGCAAGTTTAATGGTCATGTCATGGAAGTGCCGGAAGAGTACATTATTTATTGGGCAGAGTATGAAGGGAAAAGCTCTTGGACACCGGGTTTTACCAAAAATAAAAAAGGCTGTGATGCTAATTTTATGTCTTTACCCATGATAACCAGTTGGCCGGATATGCAGCCAGGTAATCAGTCAAAATGGTATGTTCAGAAGATGCGTTTTGAAGGACTAAAAATAAGTGCTAAGCCATTAATGAGACCCGATGTCGATATTACCTATATGCGTGATTTTTATCTCGAAAAACGAAAAGATAAAGAAATAGACCCTGTAATTTACCTAGATGATTTAGAAATGTTTTTCGTCAAAGTCACTACGAAGTTAATGCGTTCTGAGCGCCCAGATAAAAATGATCCCTATTGGCCTTATTGGTTTGATGAGGATATTAATGGTTATTATTGGCCAGAAGTTAACGGACGGATCCCCGTCATATTTAGTTGCGAATGGCATCCATTGGAGAAAAGAGATTTTTATTGTATTGCTCTGTTTGTGATGTCGGAAATAGGTGCGCGTGTTGAGGTGAAATTTACACCCGAGAAGTTGCCTCAATGGAGAAAGATTGTCAGTAACACCCAGCAGTTTCTTTTATCGCATATTAAACGTTAAGGAAGATAATGATGTCTCCTGAGGTGAATATACTCTCTTCATCAAAAAATAAAACTCTGTCGAGCTATTTAATAGTGTTGGCAATAGTGTTTTTCATGATGATGTCACCACTCAGTTCTGCTGAGAATCGGCCGGGTTTTGTCTGCGGCAAGTTTAATGGTCATGTCATAGAAGTGCCGGAAGAGTACATTATTTATTGGGCAGAGTATGAAGGGAAAAGCTCTTGGACACCGGGTTTTACCAAAAATAAGAAAGGCTGTGATGCTAATTTTGTATCTTTACCCATGATAACCAGTTGGCCAGAGATGAAGCCGGGTAATCAGTCAAAATGGTATGATCAAAAGTTGGAATTTGAAGGATTAGCCATCAGCCTCGAACCGTTAAGGCGACCCGATGTTGATATTACCTATAAGCGTGATTTTTATCTCGAAGAAAGAAAAGATAAAAAAATAGACCCTGTAATTTACCTCGATGATTTAGAAATGTTTTTCGTCAAAGTTACTACGAAGTTAATGCGTTCTGAACGTCCAGATAAAAATGATCCCTATTGGCCTTATTGGTTTGATGAGGATATTAATGGTTATTATTGGCCAGAAGTTAACGGACGGATCCCCGTCATATTTAGTTGTGAATGGCATCCATTAGAAAAAAGAGATTTTTATTGTATTGCTCTGTTTGTGATGCCGGAAATAGGCGCGCTTGTTGAAGTTATTTTCACACCTGAAAAATTGCCTCAATGGAAAAAGATTGTCAGTAATACCCAACAGTTTCTTTTATCGCATATTAAACGTTAAGGAAGATAATGATGTCTCCTGAGGTGAATATACTATCTTCATCAAAAAATAAAACTCTGTTGAGCTATTTAATAGTGTTTTTCATGATGATGTCACCACTCAGTTCTGCTGAGAATCGGCCGGGTTTTGTCTGCGGCAAGTTTAATGGTCATGTCATGGAAGTGCCTAATAGCTATATTATTTACTGGGCAGAATATGAAGGAGCCAGTGCCTGGGACCCTGATTTTGTTAATAATAAAAAAGGTTGCGATGCTAATTTCGTTTCATTACCCATGATAACCCATTGGCCGGATATGCAACCGGGAGATAAGGAGGTTTGGTATAAACAGATGCTAGAGTTTGAAGGTTTAACCATCACTGTCGAACCCTTAAGGCGACCCGATATGGATATTACCTATAAGCGTGAGTTCTACCTTAAAAAACGGAAGGATAAGGCATTTGATCCGGTTGTTTATATTGATAAATTAGGGCTTTTTTTTGTCAAGGTAACCAAAAAGCTAATTCGGCCTGAACCACAGGATAAAAATGATCCCTATTGGTTTGATGAGGATATTAATGGTTATTACTGGGCTGAGGTCGAGGGGCGAGTGCCGGTGGTATTTGATTGTGTCTGGCTCCCGTTGGAGAAAAGATATTATATGTGTGATGCCATTTTTGTGATGCCAGAAATAGGCGCGTTGGTTGAAGTTACTTTTACACCTGAAAAACTACCGCAATGGAAAATGATTGTCAGTAACACCCAACAGTTTCTTTTATCGCATATTAAACGCTAAGGAAGATAATTATGCTAGAGAAAAAAAGTAATCTTGGTAAATTGCAGCTTAATACTGCTGATTTGAAATGTGCCAGAGAAATATTGGAATCTCACAAAGAAAGTAAGAACCCTGGCCCGATGTATGATTTTTTAATCACGAAGGGTGATCGTTATGCAATATTGGCTAATGGCGTAGTTAATGGGAACTCTATCGCCGGCGAAATAGCGATTAGCTACTTAAAGAGCGTTGCTGGCGGCCATAATCAGCCGATAACGGAAGTGCAGCTTATTAATATTCGCTATGATATGGCACTTGGCTATCTTGATATGCTGCAAAGCAGGTTAGACAGTCGTACAGGTACTATTTACGGTGATATCAACCATAAGCAGGCAGAAAAATTCCACTATATAGTGCTTAATAAATATGGGTTACCCCCAGAGGCCTGGACACTGAATCCGGTTTTAAAGGTGATGCCAGAAAATTTTCGGGAAGGATATTGGCAGGACACATTGAATGCAGCAGGGAAGCCAGCTAAAGAGATATGGCTCTCTTATTACACCACCAAGTACATGTTTGACAAATTATCGACTTCGGAAGCGGTAGATCAGCCAGAGATTCGTATCTGGCTGAAGACCGTTTCGGACATCGATAACCTTGGCGCAGTCGCAAGCGCCTTAGGTAACCAGCTCTTTACCTCTGATGAAGCCCCCCCAGTTTCAACCCAGCAGTGCAATATCGACATCAGCATTACTCCATCGCCACTTGCGACACAGCGTATTACCGATGAAGATCAAGCACGACGTGATGTGGCTAATGGTTATTTGGTGAATAAGCCCACCCACAGTTTATCTTTTACCGACGGCACACTGGATAAAACCGATTTTGCCTCGGTACAGATGGGGAGCATGGCCTCGGGGGGAATTCGCCCCGGCGAAATTCAGTTAGATCCCAATACACAGCCCAGCCGCTATTTATCTGAATACTATCTTGAACGCCCCTATTATCTATTGCCGGAGACGGGCTTATTTGATGCGGCCACGCTAAATGGGCTGTCAGCACAAACCACCATGAATACCTATGTTGATCCGCTATTGCTGGATCTATCGGGTCGCGGCGTGAAGATCAGTGGCCTGAGGGATGGCGTATTATTTGATAGCGATAATAGCGGTACCTTAAAACGTACTGGCTGGGCAGGGCCAGATACCGGCATGCTGGTTATCGATAACGGCAGCGGGAAAATCGAAAATATCAGCCAGATGTATTCGGAATATTATGCGGGGGCCACCGGTGTGGAGGGTCAGCCGGGAGAAAGGCGTTATCAGGATGGATTTGCCGCGTTGGCCAGTGAAGACAGTGATGGTAATGGTGTGATTGATAAAGGTGATCCTGTCTGGCATAAGTTGCGTGTTTGGTATGACAGTTCAGGTAATGGCATCGTTGATCGGGGGGAACTGAGGACGCTACATCACTGGCGTATTTCGCAAATCAATGTTGATGCGAGTGCAATAGACAATGATATTCGCAATGGCAACAGAGTCATGGCTCGCAGTATTTTTATGATGAATGGCAAGCCCCGAGAGGTACTGGCGGTGAATTTTATCAGTTCACCCGTGAGCAACACGATCACCAAACGTGACAATAATGGCGCATTTATCCGTTCTGTCATCGGAGATGTGACGACCACTGCCTATGTTCAACTCAGTAATAAAAAAGCAAAGCTGTTTGCCGATGTGTTAGCGGTGAACAATATTTATGGTGGCAACAAGGATGACATCTTAACGGCCAGTGCGGCGGGCAGTTGGCTGGTGGGGCGCGGTGGCAGCAATACTTATAAGGGCAAGTCAGGCAATGATGTGTTTGTTATCAGTGCCAGTGATGATCCCAACAATATTCAAGGGAACGGCGGAACAGATACTGTCCTGATCACGGGTGATAAGGCCGTTGCACTGAATATGGCGCACAGTGGCATCACCATTGCTCAGGGGGGAGACGGCGATGACATCATTCTTAGTGGTGGCGATAGTGGCGTGTTTATTAAGGGCGGTAAGGGTAATAGCACACTGGTCGGTGGGGGTGGCAATGACGTGTTGAGTGGTGGTGGCGGCAAGAACCGCATTGTCGGCGGCAGTGGCAAAGCGGTGATTTACGCCGGATCACAAGGCGATATCATTTATGCTTCCGAGCAAGGCAGCATTATCCACGCCGGAGGGGGTACCGATCGCATTTATGGCAATAAGAGCGATGATGTGATTGTGGCGGGTAAAGGAGATGCGCTGATTGATGGCGGGGGAGGTATTAATGTGGTGGCGTTGCATGGCAGCTATGCGGATTACACCATGACTCGTACGAAAGGCGGTTATCAGGTGAAGGATAAGGTCGCGGATCGTGATGGCACCCTGACCTTGAAGAATATTCAAAAACTGAATTTTGCCGATATCTCAGCGGTCGCGCTGGGCGAAAATAGGATTATCCCGCTCAATGATATTTTAATTTATGGTGATGGCTCACCCATTAGCCGCTTTCTGGATACAAATATTCCGGCACAAGCGGTGCTGGGGAATGATTTTCGCTTTAATAATGAGACGAAACTGGTCATCGCCAACGTCAGTGACGCTATCGGCGGCACTGTTCAGCTTAAGGATGATGGTGATGTGCTATTCATGCCGGATAGCACATTCACAGGAGTGATGAGTTTTAAATATGAAGTAAAAAGTACCACAGGAGACCCCGCACTTTTCGTTATGAATTTACCCAGCGGAGAGTCAACAACGATGCGGGCCACCGTCGTCATGCGCAGCGCTGATATTCCTAACGATCCCCTACTTATCAAGCAAACTTATCTCAACGATATCAATGTGATCCCTGTTTGGCAGGATTATACCGGCAAAGGCGTACGCATTGGTCAGTTTGAGCCAGGCGGCCAATTCGCCACTGTCCCAGAGATTTTTGATATCCAGCACCCCGATTTAGTCGCGAACGTCGATCCCCATTGGCTCGCCACACAACAGAATACTGGAGTACTGCCTGAAGCTATTTCAAATCATGCTTCTATGGTGGCTGGCGTGATGGTGGCGGCTAAAAATCAGGTGGGTGGTGTGGGTGTCGCTTATGACGCGACACTGGGCGGTCACTATCTGAGCAATAATGGTGCGGATCTGACCACCTTGGGTAAGATGTCCAGCTATGACGTTGTGAACCATAGCTGGGGCTTCAAGCATGAGTTTGCCATCAGTAATGTCTCCAGCGGAATGATTAATCTCGCCAATATACTCAATACGACGTTGCACTATGCTGCGGCTAATGGCCGCGGGGGATTAGGCACTATTATTGTGACCTCCGGCGGCAATCAACGTGAGCAGGGCGGTAGCACTCAAGGATCCTTGATGAGCAATTCCCGCTTTGGTATTCAAGTGGGGGCGATGAATGCCAAAGCGGATCTTTCCACATTACGTGCGCACTCAGAGCCTTTTTCAAACACGGGAGCCAGCTTGCTGATTTCAGCCCCAGGTAGCCATATTCTTTCCAGCAGCCACCAGATCACGACCGAGCGCGGGGCCGTATTCGGAGCCCAATACAGCCACGAACAAGGGACCAGCTTTGCTGCGCCGATAGTTTCAGGTATTGCGGCGCTGATGCTTCAGGCCAATCCGAATCTTGGGTTTCGGGATGTGCAGACGATCCTCGCGTTATCGGCACGCCGGGTTGACGATACTGCGACTCAGTGGCGCATAAATCGCGCCAAGAATTGGAATGGCGGCGGTATGCATGTGAGTCATGATTATGGTTTTGGTGTAGTGGATGCGCGGGCAGCCGTGCGCTTGGCGGAAAGCTGGACTGTTCAGAAGACCAATGCAAATCAACAGGTTTTGGAAGCTCGCCATAGATTTGGAGCGCGAGGACCACTCTCTGCTGGAATGGCGAGAGAGACATCGATAGTGCTGAGTGACAATCTCGATTTTGACATTGAACAGGTTGAAGTGGATTTCAGTGCCAATGTGGGGCGTTTAGGGGATCTGACTCTGACACTTATCTCCCCGAATGGCACTAAAAGCATTCTGCTTGATCGTGCAGGGAAAAAAACGACTGACAGTGATGATCATGGTGATGTCGATGTCGACACTGGCAGCCAGATCAGCGGCGATTTTAACCATACCTTTATGTCGACGCATCATCGGGGCGAACAGTCTGGCGGTCAGTGGCGCTTGATGGTTAGAAATAGCCAAAACGGTTTGCCTGTTGAACTGAAAAAATGGTCATTACGGTTATTTGGCAGCCAGATTAGTCATGATGATACTTACTTTTATACCGATGAGTTTACCGCGCTGGTCGCGCAACTGCCAGCACGGGCAATTCTCGACGATGTTATTGATGGCGTTGCCGGAGGCCGCAATACCTTGAATGCGGCGGCAATGTCCGGTGATGTGAAGGTCAATTTACTGACTGGAAAGGCAAGTCTTGGCGGTACTCCACTGACGATCCGTTCCCCCGAGCATATTCATAATCTGATGGGTGGTGATGGCAACGATACTTTAACGGCGGGTAAGCAGCATAGTGTGCTTGATGGTGGGCGTGGGATAAACCTGTTGGAAGGTGGGGTAGGAAAAGAGATTTTTGTGGTGCGCCAACGCGCTAATGGCAGTGACTGGATTGTGAACTTTGATGCTGATAAAGGGGAACTCATCCAATTGGTGGGCTTTGCGGATCAGCGGTTCGATACAGTGCAGTTGATACAAGCCGAGAAGGATGTGAAGGTTCAACTGGCTGATAATCAGCATATTATTATCAAAGATAGGCAGGTTACGGCACTTAAGGCACACCATTTTCACTTTGAGGATACCTTTGCCCCTCCCGCGGGTTATTTTGACAGCCGCATGAGGATCGAGGGTCCAAAAGCGGCTCCTATCGTGCTAGATACATCCGCAGCAGCGAAACCATCGGGTATTATGCTCAATGGCGGTGGGGGCGGTGTCAGCTTATCCTTCGTTGATAATAAAATGGTTGCCGCATTATCGGGTAAAGTCTATCAGCGAGATAATGCCAAACCCAGCATCTATGTTGTGATGTCTCAGCAGGGAAAATTGGAGTATGGCAATGCGGTTCGAGGATTCCGCGCCGGTATTGATAAAATTGATTTGAGCGCCGTGGGTATTCGTAATTTCAGTGAGTTAACGCTAACAAAACGGCGTTCGATGGTTATTAATGGATTGGCTCTGATTCAAGGAGTGGATATCAAATCAGCGGCGCAAGGCCCTGAAGGGCATAGTATTGAGCTGGCCTATCTGGATGGGTTGGATGTCGAGCACCTTGATGCGAAGGATTTTATTTTTGCGGAGGCAGACGCTATGTTATCTGATAGCCCATTTACCCATGACGATATGGGGCAGCTGATTAATATCACGGCAGATTTTGATCGTTCAATCCGTGACTATGAGAGTGTTTTTGTGCCAGCTAAAACAGCGCAACTTGTTGCCCCTACATTGACGGCAGGCCCTTGTTAGTCCTTATCTATTTCGAATGGCTACTTATTCGGCATAACAACCTGAAAGCTTTACTACCCACTCAGCTGAATGGGTATTTTTCATGAGGTCAGACTAAATAACTCAGCGGAGGGTTACTTCACCTGCGCGTTTCTCACTTCTTTGCCCGCTTCCCAAATCCGGTATTTCACGTCTACGCCTTGTGGCACATAAACCACAATCGGCAAGCGGCTGTTATAGCGCTGCATGGCGGCATCACCGAGATTGGCGGCGATAAATTGTGGGTGACGGCTATTATCTGGGCACGCCATCATGGTGGAGGCGGGTTCTGAGATTTTATCCATCACCAGATAGTCAAAGCCCCAGCCAGACAAGGTTCTGGTTTCCAACTGACCACCGAGCATATGGCGATTGCAGTCAACTTCCAGGGTTTTTCCGATCAGTAATTCCACTTTGAAGCGTGATTCATCTTTTTGTGGATCAAGGAAAATGACCTGGCGGGTCATGCCTTTTTCAGCCGCTGGATAAGGCGCGATTTTTTCTAATGGCTGCTGTTGATTAAGCGGTTGTGGCGTCTCTGCCATCGCGCTAGCCGATGCTGCCACTAACAAGCAGGCTACCATGATTCTATTTTTGTTCATCTTTTATCCCTATGATTTTTCAGGTAATGCCGCACTTAAGATAGCATACAACCCAAAGTTTGATTATAGGTGAAATCCGAAGTATTCCGATGAGGAATAACTCAAGCTTATATTTTGAGTGCGCAATCAGCAAGTTGAAGAGGAACGTTGAGGCCTATGGCGGCTTAGCGGCTGGCGGGGCGATTGCACCGATGGGCACTCCGACGGCTTACGCCGTTACGGCCTAGTCGATACATTTCCTCGCTAATCAATGTGGTCAACGACCTGAAAGACCCGTAGGGATCTTTGGGGTTAAAGCTCGATCTCAATATCACCCAATGGCTGGCAGCAGCAAGGCAGGATTTCGTTGGGTTGAATAAACGCCAGAGGTTGCTGTGAATAGCAAACTTCACCTTTGAGTAAGCGCAGGCGGCAAGAGCCGCAATAACCAGAGCGGCATTGGTACTCAATCTGTATTTGATGGTGCTCGAGTGTTTCCAGCAAATTGCGGCTATTAGCGGGGCGGTTGAGTTGAGCACCGGTGGTGCTCAACTTCACAATAGACGTCATCAATTACAGCTCGAAATCACTCAGGTCGTCAGCACTGATTTCGGAATCAATCTGACCGACCAGGTAGGAGCTGACTTCAACTTCTTGCGGGGCCACTTGCACGTTATCGGAGACCAGCCAAGAGTTGATCCAGGGAATCGGGTTGGTGCGGGTATTAAATGGCACACCCAGACCGACGGCCTGCATGCGGATATTGGTAATATATTCAACGTATTGGCACAGAATCTCTTTGTTCAACCCAATCATGGAACCGTCGCGGAACAGGTACTCTGCCCACTCTTTCTCTTGTTGCGCGGCCAAAACGAATAGGTCGTAGCACTGTTGCTGACACTCTTCAGCAATTTCAGCCATTTCCGGATCATCTTCACCAGCGCGCATCAAATTAAGAATGTGCTGGGTGCCAGTTAGGTGCAGTGCTTCATCGCGAGCGATCATTTTGATGATTTTGGCGTTGCCTTCCATCAGTTCGCGTTCAGCAAACGCAAATGAGCAGGCGAAGCTGACATAGAAGCGGATCGCCTCCAGCGCATTCACGCTCATCAGGCACAGATAAAGCTGTTTCTTCAGCTCACGCAGGTTGACGACCACGGTTTTGCCGTTGACCTGATGAGTGCCTTCGCCCAGCAGATGGTAGTAGCTGGTCATTTCAATCAAATCGTCATAATACGCCGAGATATCTTTCGCGCGTTTGAGGATCTCTTCGTTGGTCACGATATCATCGAAAACAATCGCTGGATCGTTAACGATATTGCGGATGATATGCGTATAAGAGCGGGAGTGAATAGTTTCAGAGAACGACCAGGTTTCTACCCAGGTTTCCAGCTCAGGGATCGAGATCAGCGGCAACAAGGCGACGTTAGGGCTACGGCCCTGAATGGAGTCCAGCAAGGTTTGATATTTCAGGTTACTAATAAAAATATGTTTTTCGTGATCGGGCAATGCGTTGTAATCGATACGATCGCGTGAGACGTCGATCTCTTCTGGACGCCAGAAGAAAGAGAGCTGTTTCTCAATCAGTTTTTCGAAAATAGGGTGTTTTTGCTGATCGAAACGCGCCACGTTGACGCATTGACCCAAGAACATGGGTTCGAGTAACTGGTTGTTTTTATTTTGTGAAAAAGTGGTATAGGCCATGATTTCCTCAGGGGACAAGCGAAGGGCAAATAAAAATAAGCCCTTTATACCTTCTTACTTGGCGACGCACGGGGGTTAACTGCAACACCAAGTTATTGGTATAAATAACAAAATTAATCATCCCCCAGCTTGCCGCGTGATAAAGCTGGCATCAACTGGGGGAGGGCCTGACTGCTAAATCAGATCTTACATGCACCGCCTTCGCAGTCGTCATCACCCGGTTGGCTTTGAATATCTTCCTGCACATCATCAGCACCGTCACGGGTGTTTTGATAGTAAAGGGTCTTCACACCAAATTTGTAGGTGGTCAGCAAATCTTTCAGCAACTGCTTCATCGGCACTTTGCCTGATGGGAAGCGGGTTGGGTCGTAATTGGTATTTGCCGATATCGCCTGATCGACGAATTTCTGCATCAAGCCAACCAATTGCAAGTAACCGTCGTTATTTGGCATATCCCACAGCAGTTCGTAAGCATCTTTCAGGCGCTCATATTCAGGAACAACCTGACGCAGAATACCATCTTTAGAGGCTTTGATACTGACGTAACCACGTGGTGGTTCGATACCATTGGTGGCATTGGAGATCTGCGATGACGTCTCAGAAGGCATCAGCGCCGACAGCGTGGAGTTACGCAGGCCGTGGGTCTGAATCTCTTTCCGCAGCGTTTCCCAGTCGTAATGCAAAGGTTCGTCGCTGATAGCATCCAAATCTTTCTTATAGGTATCGATCGGCAGAATACCTTGTGAATAGGTGGTTTCGTTGAACCACTGGCAAGCACCTTGTTCACGGGCCAGCGCGTTTGAAGCTTTCAACAGATAGTACTGAATCGCTTCAAAAGTGCGGTGAGTCAGGTTGTTAGCGCTGCCATCGGAGTAACGCACGCCATTCTTCGCCAGATAATAAGCAAAGTTAATCACGCCAATACCCAAGGTACGACGGCCCATTGCACCACGTTGTGCTGCGGCAATCGGGTAGTCTTGATAATCGAGCAGAGCATCCAGCGCACGTACTGCCAGCACCGCCAAGTCTTCTAAATCATCAAGGCTATCAATGGCACCGAGGTTGAACGCCGACAAGGTACAGAGTGCGATTTCGCCATTTTCGTCGTTGATGTCATTCAACGGCTTGGTTGGTAAAGCAATTTCCAGACACAGATTTGACTGACGTACCGGTGCAATTTTTGGGTCAAATGGGCTATGGGTGTTGCAGTGATCCACGTTCTGAATATAGATGCGGCCTGTAGAAGCGCGTTCTTGCATCATCAGAGAGAATAGCTCAACCGCTTTTACACGCTGTTTACGGATGCTGCTGTCTTGCTCATATTTGACATAAAGGCGCTCAAACTCATCCTGATCAGCGAAGAACGCATCATACAGCCCCGGCACATCTGACGGGCTGAACAGGGTGATGTCTTCACCTTTCAGCAGACGTTGATACATCAGTTTGTTGATTTGTACGCCGTAATCCATATGACGCACGCGGTTGCCTTCAACGCCACGGTTGTTTTTCAGCACCAGCAGGCTTTCAACTTCCAAATGCCACATTGGGTAGAACAAGGTGGCCGCACCGCCACGAACTCCGCCCTGTGAGCAGGATTTTACGGCGGTCTGGAAGTGTTTGTAGAACGGAATACAACCGGTGTGGAAGGCTTCACCGCCACGAATTGGGCTACCCAGCGCACGGATACGGCCTGCATTGATACCGATACCGGCACGTTGTGACACATATTTCACAATGGCGCTGGAGGTGGCGTTGATCGAATCCAGACTGTCACCACACTCGATCAACACGCAAGAGCTGAACTGGCGCGTAGGGGTACGAACACCGGACATAATTGGTGTTGGCAGCGAGATTTTAAAGGTCGAAATGGCATCATAGAAACGCTTGATGTAATCCATCCGAGTTTCACGCGGGTAGCTAGAGAACAGGCAAGCGGAAACCAGCATGTACAGGAATTGGGCACTTTCATAGATCTCGCCGCTCACACGGTTCTGCACCAGATATTTGCCTTCCAACTGCTTAACCGCAGCGTAGGAGAAGTTCATATCGCGCCAATGGTCGATGAAAGTGTCCATCTGTTCGAACTCTTCTGCGGTGTAATCTTCCAGCAGATGTTTGTCGTATTTGCCCATATCCACCATTTTCGTCACATGGGCGAAAAGTTTTGGTGGCTCAAACTGGCCGTAAGCCTTTTTACGCAGGTGGAAAATCGCCAAACGAGCGGCCAAGTACTGATAATCTGGTGCATCACGGGAGATAAGATCAGCCGCAGCTTTGATGATGGTTTCATGGATATCGGCAGTCTTAATACCATCATAAAACTGAATGTGTGAACGCAATTCTACTTGAGATACCGAGACGTTATGTAAACCTTCCGCGGCCCAGTCGATGACCCGGTGGATTTTATCCAGATTGATGCGTTCTTTAGTGCCATCGCGTTTAGTAACAAGTAGGCTTTGGTTCATGTGATCTTTTACCTTCCGTGTGTTTACACTCTGTAAGCCAAGCAAACGCCACGCTGCATTTTCAGGCAGTGAGTAGTGTCATTGTTCAGTATGTAAACACAATATATAGGGGGTGGGTGTTGGTTAGATAACAAGATAGTGAGTATTGTGTCTTTTAGCAAGTGAACAAGATCGGACAATTGTGTGGATAACTTGGGGGTGAATTGTTACAAACGGCCCTCAGGCTGCGTCATTACTGGGGCTCACCTACTGCCAATCTAGGGGATAAGATTTTACTGAAAATCTTAAAAATTTGATCGTTTGCCGGTTTATTAAACATTAAGAAAAAACAGCATAACTTATCGCTTTTTTTGTTTAAAAAAACCGTTTCTGCCCATTTTCTCGATTGACGGCGTATAAAGTCACAAATTGGTGCAGGCTGAGGCCACTCAGGTGCAGTTTCGTGCAGAAGTCATTGGCGCAGTAGCAAGACAGCACAACGCCAATGACTAAGGTGATTACTCTGTATCTCGTTGAGTATGCACCATATAATTCACATCAACGTTGCGACCCAACTTGAAATGGTCTGTTATCGGATTGTAATGCAGCCCGATAATGTGGCGTTCGCGCAGCGGGGTTTGATCGACCCAGCCGATAAGTTCTGATGGGCGAATAAATTTTTTCGAATCATGGGTACCTTTCGGCACCATCTTCAAAACATATTCCGCGCCGACCACGGCCATCAACCAGGATTTGGTATTGCGGTTAATAGTTGAGAAGAAAACATGCCCGCCAGGTTTGACCAATTGCGCACAGGCACGGATCACCGAGGCTGGATCAGGAACGTGCTCGAGCATCTCCATGCAGGTCACTACATCGTAATGTTGTGGGAATTTTTGCGCATGGCTTTCAACGGTTTCCTGCACATAATCCAGTTTGACACCCGTTTCAAGCGCATGCAGCCGTGCCACTTGTAGCGGTTCATAGCCCATATCCAACCCGGTGACCTGTGCACCTTCCTGTGCCATGCTTTCTGCTAGAATGCCGCCGCCGCAACCGACGTCCAGCACATTTTTATCGAAAATGCCGCCTGAGCGCTGCAAAATATAATCGAGACGCAGGGGATTAATGCGATGGAGTGGCTTAAACTCACCTTCCAAATCCCACCAGCGGGAGGCAACCGCTTCAAATTTAGCGATTTCTTGCTCGTCGACATTGTGTTGGGGGGCTGTGGTATCTACACGCATGAAGAGTTCTCACTGTTCTGTTTCTTTGCGCGGATTATACATGTTCCCCATCAATTGGCGCAGTTTTGTGTCTAAGACTTAAGCGCAATGTAGTTTCGCCAAAATTGGGGTTTTGTGATATAGTTTCGTACCTTTAAATCCGGTAATTAGTAGAGGGATAGCGGCTCAATGAGCGACCTTGCCAGAGAAATAACACCGGTCAACATCGAGGAAGAGCTGAAAAGCTCCTATCTGGATTATGCGATGTCCGTTATTGTCGGACGTGCTTTACCAGATGTCCGGGATGGACTGAAGCCGGTTCACCGTCGCGTACTGTTCGCGATGAATGTACTGGGCAATGACTGGAATAAACCATATAAAAAATCGGCCCGTGTAGTTGGGGACGTTATCGGTAAATATCACCCGCATGGTGACAGCGCGGTCTACGACACAATAGTGCGTATGGCCCAGCCGTTTTCACTGCGCTATATGCTGGTGGATGGGCAGGGTAACTTCGGTTCCGTTGATGGCGACTCCGCCGCGGCGATGCGTTATACCGAAATCCGTATGTCTAAAATTGCTCACGAATTGTTAGCGGATTTAGAAAAAGATACCGTCGACTATGTGCCGAACTACGATGGCACCGAGCAAATTCCTGCTGTAATGCCAACGCGCATCCCTAACCTTTTGGTTAACGGTTCGTCAGGTATTGCCGTTGGGATGGCAACCAATATTCCGCCACATAACCTTTCTGAGGTTATTGATGGCTGTTTGGCCTATATCGAAGATGAAAACATCAGCATCGAAGGGCTGATGGAATATATTCCGGGGCCAGACTTCCCAACAGCCGCCATTATCAATGGTCGCCGTGGTATTGAAGAAGCTTATCGTACTGGCCGTGGCAAGGTGTATATCCGTGCTCGTGGTGAAGTAGAAGCTGACGCTAAAACTGGCCGTGAAACCATTATTATTCACGAGATCCCGTATCAGGTGAATAAGGCGCGGTTGATTGAAAAAATCGCCGAGCTGGTTAAAGAAAAACGAGTTGAAGGCATCAGTGCGTTGCGTGATGAGTCTGATAAAGACGGCATGCGTATCGTGATTGAAATCAAACGTGATGCCGTCGGCGAAGTGGTACTCAACAACCTCTACTCGCTGACGCAATTGCAGGTGACTTTCGGTATCAATATGGTGGCTCTGTCTCAAGGACAGCCTAAATTGCTGAACCTGAAAGACATTCTGGTTGCCTTTGTGCGCCACCGCCGTGAAGTGGTCACGCGCCGGACCATTTTTGAGTTGCGTAAAGCCCGTGACCGCGCACATATCCTGGAAGCGCTGGCCATTGCCTTGGCTAACATCGATCCGATTATCGAATTGATTCGTCGTGCGGCGACCCCTGCGGAAGCGAAAGCCGGCTTGATTGCCAGTCCGTGGGAGTTAGGTAACGTTGCTGCCATGCTGGAACGTGCCGGTGGTGATGCTGCCCGCCCTGAATGGCTGGAAGAAGAGTTCGGTATCCGTGACGGCAAATATTACCTCACCGAGCAACAAGCTCAGGCCATTTTGGATCTGCGTTTGCAGAAACTGACCGGTCTGGAGCACGAAAAACTGCTGGATGAGTATAAAGAGCTGCTGACCGCTATTGCTGAGCTGATCTTTATTCTGGATAACCCAGAGCGCCTGATGGAAGTGATCCGCGAAGAGTTGGTGGCGATTAAAGAGCAATATAACGATGCTCGTCGTACTGAAATCACGGCCAACACCTCTGATATCAACATCGAAGATCTGATTAATCAGGAAGATGTGGTTGTGACGCTGTCCCATCAGGGCTACGTCAAATACCAACCGCTGACGGATTACGAAGCTCAGCGCCGTGGCGGTAAAGGTAAGTCAGCTGCGCGTATCAAAGAAGAAGACTTCATTGATCGCCTGTTGGTTGCCAATACCCACGACACTATTTTGTGCTTCTCTAGCCGTGGTCGTCTCTACTGGATGAAGGTCTATCAGTTGCCTGAGGCCAGCCGTGGGGCGCGTGGTCGTCCAATCGTCAACTTGTTGCCGCTTGAGCCGAATGAGCGTATTACCGCCATTCTGCCAGTGCGGGAATATGAAGAAGGCCGCCACATCTTCATGGCAACCGCTAGCGGTACTGTGAAAAAAACGGCCTTGACTGAGTTCAGCCGCCCACGCAGTGCCGGTATTATTGCCGTCAATCTAAATGAAGGCGATGAGCTGATTGGTGTGGATCTGACCGATGGCAGCAATGAAGTTATGCTGTTCTCCGCATTAGGCAAAGTGGTTCGCTTCCCAGAAACGCAGGTCCGCTCGATGGGCCGTACTGCGACGGGTGTTCGTGGTATCAACCTCAATGGCGATGATCGGGTTATCTCCCTGATTATCCCGCGTGGTGATGGTGAAATCCTGACTGTGACTGAAAATGGTTACGGTAAACGTACCGCAGTGGAAGAGTACCCAACCAAGTCCCGTGCGACTCAGGGGGTTATCTCCATTAAAGTCAGTGAACGTAATGGTAAGGTTGTCGGTGCCGTTCAGGTTGCACCAACCGATCAGATCATGATGATTACTGATGCCGGTACTTTGGTTCGTACCCGTGTTTCAGAAGTGAGCGTTGTGGGTCGTAACACCCAAGGCGTCACGCTGATCCGTACTGCTGAAGATGAGCATGTGGTCGGTCTGCAACGTGTCGCCGAACCGGAAGAGGATGATGACATCCTTGATGGCGAGTCATTGGAAGGTGAAGAGGGCGGCGATGAAAACGCAGCACTGAACGCACCGGAAGACGATGCTGCAGCTGAAGACGATGATGTAGAAGACGAGAACGCATAATGCGCTGATAAGTGCATCCGGGAGCTGTTAATGGCTCCCGTGAACTTATCAACCGCAGCGTCACTTGATGAAGACAAAGGCCAGCCTACGTGCTGGCTTTTTTATGTGTTATTGGTAGTGTATTCTGTCAACCACGTAGCCTCTCCGGCAATGCTTTAACCAGGTATCAGATTGAAATATCTTTCTTCATTTCGCACGACACTGAAAATTTCCCGCTACCTGTTTCGGGTATTGGCCGTCATGCTATGGTCACTCGGTGCGTTGTTGACGACGTTTTATATCCTGAACATTCTTAATGAGAAAAAGTCTGATATTCGGCAGGAATATAATACTAACTTTGAGCAGGCGCAGAGTTACATCCGGCACTCCTCCGACATTATTCGCGATATCAAATATATGGCGGAGAATAGGTTAAATCACAATTCGGCGAGCAGCGATATTGCCGCTGGCTCATTCATTAGAAACAAAACGACACCAAAATATTATCCGCTCAATTCAGATGCCGATTGCGCTGCGCTTAACACCTCTCGCCACTCCTCATTAAATTCGCTGAGTAACCTTATCCTGTATTGGAAAGAGAATTTCGCCGCCGCTTATGACCTTAACCGCATCTTCTTTATCGGTAACGACACATTGTGTATGGTGGATTTCGATATCCGCAACGCGCCAATGGATCAAGAAAATCTACTTAAGTCACTGAATGAACAGATTTTAAAATATCGTGATGCTAATGGTCAGGATAAAGATAGCGCGCTGTATTGGGTGGTTCCTGGCGTACGGCCAGAGATTGGGACGTTGTATGTGCTTAGCCCGTTGTATGTGGGTAACAAATTAGAAGCATTTGTCGGTACTGAGCAAACGATTCGTCTGGAGGATTTTATCTCATCTGGGCCACTGCCGATTGGCGTGACCTTGCTGGATCAGGACAATGAGCCGGTATTACGGCTGGCGACCGGGGAGCGTCATGCTTCGATGCTGGATAACTATCCTGATTCCCCATCTTATTTCGGCTATATCGATGATTATAATAGTCTGATACTGAAAAAGAATTTGCTGCCATCGACCCTCAGCATTGCCTATTCCTTGCCCGTTAGAACGATAATCGAAACATTCAAGTTATTAATTTTTAATGCATTACTGCTGAATATACTCTCTGCGGTGGTGATATTTACCCTAGCCTGGCTATTTGAACGAAAAATGTTCCACCCGGCTGAAGATAATGCTTTGAGACTGGAAGAGCATGAGCAGTTCAACCGCAAAATTGTGGCCTCTGCTCCGGTGGGGATCTCCATCCTGCGCATCAGTGATGGGACCAATATCCTCAGCAATGAATTAGCGCATAACTATATTAATTTGTTAACGAACGAAGACCGTGAACGCATTACCCGCATTATTTGTGAGCAGCAGGCTAACTTCGTCGATGTGATGACCAGTAATAACAATAATCTGCAAATTAGCTTTGTTCACTCCCGCTACCGTAACGAAGATGTGGCTATCTGCGTGCTGGTGGATGTCAGTTCGCGGGTGAAAATGGAAGAGTCACTGCAAGAGATGGCCGCAGCAGCAGAGCAGGCCAGCCAATCTAAATCGATGTTTTTGGCCACCGTCAGCCATGAGTTGCGCACCCCACTGTATGGGATTATTGGTAACCTCGATTTATTGCAAACCAAAGAGCTCCCACAAGGTGTTGACCGCTTGGTGACGGCGATGAATAACTCCTCTGGCTTATTACTCAAAATTATCAGTGACATACTCGACTTTTCTAAAATCGAGTCTGAACAACTGAAAATTGAGCCAAGTGAATTTTCTACCGTTGAAGTGATCACACATATCTCCGCTAACTATCTACCGCTGGTGGTGAAAAAACGGCTAGGTCTGTACTGCTTTATTGAACCGGATGTCCCGCGAGTGATGATGGGGGATCCTGTTCGCCTGCAACAGGTGATTTCTAACCTGTTGAATAACGCTATTAAATTCACCGATACAGGCTGCATCATCTTGCAAGTGCGGGTGCGTGGCGACTATCTGGAGTTCCGAGTACGGGATACGGGGGTCGGCATTAATTCGCGCGAGATAAACCAGCTCTTTGATCCTTTCTTCCAGGTAGGCACTGGCGTGCAGCGCCATTTCCAGGGGACGGGTTTAGGTTTGGCTATCTGCGAGAAGTTGGTCAACTTGATGGACGGGGATGTCGAGGTGATCTCTGAGTTAGGGATGGGCAGTATTTTTGCTATCCGCATCCCACTGTATTTAGCCGAAAACAGCGATGAAGCCAATAATACCGTGTTGCCACAGAGCGATCGCTGGCAAGGGAAAACCCTGTGGCTGGATATTCGCAATGCGCGTCTGGAGCGCTATTTACTTGATCTTCTGAGTCATTTTGGTGCCATAGTTCGGCGCTACAGCCTTGATCAGCCCTTGAACGATCAAGTGTTGATTTGTGATTATTTGCCACAAATCAGCGCGCCGCTATCGACTTGGATTCAACTCTCCATTGAGCATATCGGTTTGCCACAAGAGACTCGCCCAGGTTATTGGTTGCTGAGTACTTCTACGTTGCTAGAGATTATCTCGCTACTGGATCGGTTATTGCTTGAGCCGCTGTCGGTGGCCAGCAATTCCCCCATACAGCTACCAGCGCCGAAAGCCAATCAGGATGATAATGCGGATATGCAAATTTTGGTTGTGGACGATCATCCGATTAATCGTCGGTTATTAGCCGATCAGCTCACCGCATTGGGTTATCAGGTGATGACAGCGAACGATGGGCTGGACGCTCTGGCGGTGCTGAGTGCCAATAACGTCGATATCGTGCTCACTGACGTTAATATGCCGAACATGGATGGCTATCGTTTAACTCAGCGTTTACGGCAGTTGAATCATCACTTCCCAGTCATTGGCGTAACCGCGAATGCACTGGCTGAAAGCAAGCAGCGCTGTATTGAAGCGGGCATGGATAACTGTTTATCTAAGCCGGTAACATTGGATACATTGCGGCAGATGCTGCGTTATTACAGTGATAAAGTGCGACGCTCACGCTAACCCTGCGTCCTTGACGCTACCGCGGTGTTAGCGAGCCGTTGTTGGTGTAGCGGCAAGGGATTTGGGTGATAAATACAGTAATAAAGAAGATTAATTAATCATCTGAATAGGTAGGCGAGGGGAGATATTATTAAACCCGGTGCTGCTGAGCAATACCGGGTTTGGAAACAGCTATTCTTCTTCTTTATTGACTTGGCTGATAGTGACGGAAGAAAGATAGTTTAACAGGGCGATATCATTATCTACGCCCAGTTTCAGCATCGCCGATTTCTTCTGGCTACTGATAGTTTTAATGCTGCGATTCAGTTTTCTGGCGATCTCGGTCACCAAGAAACCTTCAGCAAATAACCGTAAAACTTCGCTCTCTTTCGGTGACAAGCGCTTATCACCGTAACCATTGGCACTGATTTTTTCTAGCAATTTAGCCACACTTTCAGGGGTGAATTTTTTCCCTTTTTGTAATGCTGCCAATGCTTTAGGCAGGTCAGCTGGTGCGCCTTGCTTTAATACGATCCCGTCAATATCCAGGTCCAAAACAGAACTGAGAATAGCCGGGTTATTATTCATCGTTAGAACAATTATGGCTAAGTCTGGGTAATGACGTTTTATATATTTTATCAGCGTGATGCCATCACCATACTTGTCTCCAGGCATAGAGAGATCAGTAATTAACACGTTGGCATCTAGTTTAGACAAATTGTTAATAAGCGATGTTGAATCTTCAAATTCCCCAACAACGTTTACCCATTCAATTTGTTCAAGTGATTTTCGGATGCCAAACAAAACAATTGGATGGTCATCAGCAATAATTACATTAAGGTTGTTCATGGTTATGGGTTACCTTGCTGCAACAGTCTGGTGACGAAAGAATCAATTTGACTGATGCTATTTTCGATCTTCAACCGATCGCCATCTGCGATATGCTGTTCTAATGTTTCACATAGCTGCTTGCCGAGTACCAAGTTCAACATAGCAAATACGCCTTTCAATCGATGTGCAGTCTGCGAAAGCGATATGAAATCACGTTGCTGAAGTTCAGTATACAGTTTCTTCAGATCTATCGGTACTGTCTCAACGAATAAGGAATAATAGTCGCTGGTTTTTAGTTGTTGTTCATAGGTACTTATATCATCTTCAGCAATAAATTCAGACTCTTCCGGTGATTCATCTGATAAGATCCGTTGTTCAATTAATAATAGTATTGCATCAATAACGGCGCTGCCTAAATTATAATTTACCCGGATATAATTATCCTGCAACTGCTGTAATCCCACCTCATCTGAAGTCAGTAATAAGGTAAAATTATCATACTGTTGTGGATTATCAGTTAACGTGACGTCGTAATCCCGCCCCGGCAGGCGATCATCGGCAATAATGCAGTTTGCACCGAATGAACCCAATAAGGTGGTGATGATTGAACGTACTTCTTCCGAGGTTATATCTAATAATGCCGTCACCCCATCTAATAATTTCTCTTGCTCTTCTTGTTGCCCATTCTCGATAGCCATAGTTAGGCGGATGGTATAACGAGTACCTATATCGATTTTGCTGCGAATCTCTAATTGGCCGCTTAATTTCCTACATAATTGGTTACATAAAAAGAAGGTTAACCCCGAACCATGATTGTATCTATCGACCAATGTTTGGCTGAGGAAAGGATAATTAAGATTACTGATCTCTTCATCAGATATACCAACACCGGTATCCGTTATCTGAATAATCAGCTGTTCTGGATGGTCCGGTTCGTGGTCTACATTGAGTGTGATTTTGCCGTAATCAGTGGTGATGATGGAATAATGCAGCAGCAGCGACAGTATTTTACGTAATACATTTTCATCACCCATGTAATTTTGATCAATATCGGCACGATAGTGATTAAAGAGCGTTAAACCTTTCTGATTAATGGCAGGCAGAATCTCCAACAGCAGTGCATCAATTAATGCCGACAGCGAGAAACTGCGCTGCTCAGGCTGCCAATCTTGTGTTTCCAGGCGCGTGAGTAGGGTGATGTTCTCAATCAATTCAATAATTGCATCTGATTGTGCGATCAATTTGGTCGTCAGCGCTTGTTGTTGCTGTAAATCAGTGGTGTTCTGTAACTCATGGGCAATCTGATTGAGGATATTGACGGGTTGATTCAGCTCAATCCCCAGATTGTGCAACATCAGTTTACGTGCTTGCAGACTCTTGTCGTATTCACGCCTCGCCTGTTGCAGCTTCTTATTCACCAACACTTCTTTATCTTGATCATGGAGTAGGAATAGATAGGTTTCCGGTGAAATCTGGCTGCGGAACATCCGAATTTCGTAAACTTCATTATTCACGGTGCCCTGAATCACCCCATGGTGCTGCTCTGCCATATGTGCAATTTTTTGCATATTAAGGTGTGGCATCAGATTGTCGGCAATCTGGTTGCTGGCGACGACGGTGTTATTACTGAAGTTATAGACCAGCAACCCTTGGGGTAGGTTGGTAATAATTTCCTGACTCAGTGATTTCTGCGCCTCTAACTTTTCGACCATATCCGCGCTTGGATGAACATATTGGCGGCGCACGAAATAGATGGCTAATACTGCCGACACCAGTAGCAATATATTGGTCAAAATCAGCCAGAAGTTATTCTTCAGCAAATCAATCGCTAACAGGTTAATCGGGACACGATAAACGATTCTCAGTGTGGCGTTAGCCAAAGGGGCGGAGAACTCAACCCAGTAGCCATTGAGTGTCACACTGGCGGCGGCGACATCTTCAGGTGCCATGCCCTCATTAATTGGCGTCTTATCTTTTTGCAGCAGGAAGTTTGAGCGCGCCATATTCGGCGGGATTAAGTCATTAATCGGCAAATCAAAAGCGATAACGGTTGCCAGATGCCCTGGGTGGTTAAAGGTGGTTCTCAGGGTGAAATAGTAGGCATTTTGGAAACGTAATTTGCGCAGTGGCGAGAAACTCTCGCGCTCATCTAAGGTGTTAGCCTGTTGGAGCATTTCTGCCCGTCGGGATTCAGCGGCGACAGTCAGGTAGCTCTCTTTAAAGCGCGAGGTGACCTCTTTCAGAGCCTGAGTGGTGATAAGCGTCAGGCTATTATCCTGCCCGTTAAGATAATACATTGAGTAGGTATCATTCTGTGACCCCCAATGGCTATCAAGATAGTCAGACATCTGCAAGGCCATCGCCAAGGTTGCTGGTTCGTGATTGCCAAAAATGACCGCATCCGTTTTCCTGCGTGGCTTCTCAATAGAGTAAATATCAGGGCGCAGGCGGATTTCTTGCGCTGAGAGGATGACCTTATCAGCGACGTCCGGGTTATTCGCTAAATCATAGAGTTGGTAAGTATGATAACGATAATCATCAATACGCTGCTGCAAACCGCTGGCGATATAGGTTAGCGCGTGCTTTTTTTCTGTCAGATAAGCATTGGTATAGTTGTAGCCATACAGCCCGATGGTAATGAGCAGCAATACGATAAACAGCCAGAAGCAGCGGGTGATCTTAGCTGAACTGGTAGATAACGAGTTATTTTGCATAAAGAGGCTGCATATTCCTGGGTTAGCGCGTGACGGCTCTGGCGCTGGCGGTGACTGCCAGTAACAGCAGCGCCACGCAGCCAAAAGCGACTGATAAATTACTGAGTTGTGCGACAAAACCAATTGCCGCAGGGCCAGCCAGAATACCGGCGTAACCGATGGTGGTAATAGAGGCCACGGCCAGATTGGCTGGCATCACGGTTTGGTTACCGGCAGCGGTGAACAAAATGGGCACCACATTTGATGCACCCAGCCCCACCAGCATAAAACCAATAATAGCGGCAATTGAGCTATCAACACTTATTGCCGTCATAATGCCAATCGCGGCGCACAGGCTGCCACCGAATAATACCTTGTATCGGCCCAAGGCGTTGACAATCCGATCACCATTTAAGCGGCCCAGCGTCATGGCGATAGCAAATACGGCATAGCCCATCCCCGCTTGTGAGGGCTCCATGCCTCGCAGTGTGGTCAGGAAGACCGCACTCCAGTCAAGCATTGAGCCTTCGGCGAGAAACATCACAAAACATAAAAAACCGATGAACATGACCCAACCGCGCGGCCAAACAAAGAGCGGGCCATCATGAGGCTCACCGCTACCCTGTAACAGGTTTTTATTGGCGGTCAGCAGTAGGATTATCATTAATACCACCGTCGCCATAATCGCCGTCAGTGGTGTGAGCCCCAGCCACAGTAATGCACTCACGCCACCCGCACCAACAATCCCGCCGACACTGAACAGCCCATGGAAGCCCGACATCATGGCCCGGCCACTGGCTTTTTCAACAATGACCGCCTGAATGTTCATTGCGACATCTATTATGCCCATCGCGGCACCGAAGATTAACAGGGCAAGGGCCATGGTCACCGGCGTATTCATCAATACCAGCAACGGGAGATCGAGGCATAATATCGCGCCCGCCAGTAAAATCACGGCTCGGCACCCCCATCTTGCCGTGAGCACGCCAGTCAGAGGCATGGCCATCATTGAGCCGATACCAATGCACAACAGCAGTAAACCCAACGAAGCATCATTAAGATCAATACGTTCTTTGGCAAATGGCACCAGTGGTGCCCAAGCGGCCATGCCCAATCCAGCGATAAAGAAAGCCAGTCGGGTCGAGACTTGCTGTGCAACACCCGGCTGATTTGATTGTTGACGTAAGGTTTGTTGTTGGCGTATTTCGGTGCTCATGAGGTATTAGAGTCTGTGATTAATATGAATGATCAATATAGACAGACGTTTCTATCACAAAGAGAAATGCGGGTCGAAGGGATTTATCTGATTAGCAGAATAAATGGTGGCCTAATTGATAAGTTTGTTCTTTTAAATTCACTTTTGCTTAAACATTGAGCAAATGACAATTCTGGTTAAAACATTCATAAAGCTAAAGTATGGCGACGGCAAATGTTGCAAATTTGTAATGCTAAATAATTAACTTTACTGATGTGTTTTGTTTGAGCGTATAGGGGGAGCTTTGGTTGATGTACAGTGTCACGATTTTCGCTTAAACGATTAATATTATTATTTATCAGTATTATGGTGGCTTGTAATTAGCTGGTTTTTGAAGTCTTTATCTGTCACTTATCATTTGCCATTTTAATGATTGTAAGTTAAATGAAAAATTTTATTGTACAGTTTTTGAAATCTAGACTTATATCTAAGTCGTGATTCGCAAACTTATTGTCCGAGATCACATTAAAAAAAATATAAAAAATTTAAGCTCGCCATTGCGCTGATTCCTTTGTTGCTGTTAACCACACCAGAAACAAGCTTAAACCCTCTTTTACGAGGTGTTTATTTACCCTCCTGCGTCCGACTTATCGGGGTCCCCCCCGGTATGATGGAAAGTTATTAACGTCAGGGCAGTGACCTGATTGTGCACATGAAAGAGGGTACCACCGTGCGCTATCAGCGTTTTTTCACCACCGATGGTGAGGGCGATTACAGCGAGTTGGTGTTTGATGACGGCGTCAATCCCCCAGTGCATGCCACTTTCCCAGCCGCAATGGGGGCTGCCGTGGCGGGTGAAACCCTCTTGGTACCCTTTGGTTCTCTACGGCAAAACTTGATGCTGGGACATCCCCATGCCACGGAGCAGGAGATGCTACAGGCGCTGCATATCAGCGGTGCAATAACTCTGGTGCAACAAGATGTCGCCAGTCTGGGTCGCATTATTAATGAAGTCACTGTCGGGACGGGGAAGGTCACGCCATCGAGCCGCGCGCAACTGATAGAGAGCCTCGATGGCGGGGGTGGTGGAGACGGTATCGCCGGACACGCTGCAAGATGAGGTTAAGCGCGACCAGTTTTACTACCGTATCTACGTTCGCACTGATAGGGCTGAACTGACAAATAAAGCCGGTAAATCATTTCCAATATTACCGGGCATGGTCGCGAGTGTAGAAATTAAAACTGGCCAAAAAACAGTTTTGGATTATCTGATAAAACCCCTTAATAAAGTGAAGGAATCACTGCGGGAGCGCTAATACCATCAGCTAACACTCTACCATTATGACCCTCTATCATTGATGGTAGTGGGCTAATTATTAGTCAATAAATATAAAGCAATACAAATATATAGCTGGGCAATAGTTGAACGAACAGCTTAATTATTGTTCTTGGCGATTGAGCTATTCGTGCTGAAATATAATCACGAAACTATATTATCAGGATATTGTTTCAATTTGTTAATATAGGCATCACTATAAATATACTTTGCTATATATATCGCAGGCAATAAAAAAGCCGGTCAAAAGACCGGCCGTCAACTAACGAATTATCTGGCTGCAAGAGCCACAATGAAAGTAATATAAAAAATAATGATGATAGCGGAGCTATTATAGCTCCAAGGTTTAGTATATTACTTATCAATTTGTGCTACGCAAGTTTTTATGTATCATCATGTTTTATATCAACATATTATTTGTTTTTGACAATTGGTGCTATATTTTACGTGTTGCTTATTTTTGTGAAAGTTCGCGCATATTTACATTTAGAAATACTTTTTGGGCAATATGAAACATTATCTCCAACTTGGTAGCATTTTCTGTATGGATCTATCCAGATATTATTACCACAATAGAATAACCCCGTTGGGATAATATGCTCGTAAGAGCAGTGGCATAGTTAGATCTAATAATAGAGGATAATAACGATGAAACTTCGAGTTCTTTCCCTGCTTGTTCCCGCTTTATTAGTTGCAGGTAGCGCAGGCGCGGCTGAAATTTACAGTAAAGACGGTAACAAACTGGATCTGTACGGCAAAGTTGATGGTCTGCATTATTTCTCTGACGACAAGAGCAAAGATGGCGACCAGTCCTATATGCGTTTCGGCCTGAAAGGCGAAACACAGATTAGTGACCAATTGACCGGTTACGGCCAGTGGGAATATCAGGCAAACCTGAATAAAGCTGAAGATCAAGACCAAGGCAACTTTACGCGTGTTGGCTTTGCTGGTCTGAGATTTGCTGATTACGGTTCTCTGGATTACGGCCGTAATTACGGTGTGCTGTACGACGTCACTTCATGGACTGACGTACTGCCAGAGTTCGGTGGTGATACCTACGGCGCGGACAACTTTATGTCGCAACGTGCTAACGGTTTGGCGACTTACCGTAACACCAACTTCTTTGGTCTGGTTGATGGCCTGAACTTTGCGCTGCAATATCAGGGCAAAAATGGTAGCCCTACCGAAAGCAACAATGGCCGTGATGTAAAAGGCCAGAATGGCGACGGTTATGGTATGTCCCTGTCTTATGACCTGGGCTGGGGCGTGAGTGCATCTGCGGCGATGTCTAGCTCTAAACGTACTACTGACCAGAACATTACCCCAGGTATTTATGGTAATGGTGATCGTGCTGATGCTTACACTGGTGGTCTGAAATATGACGCCAATAATGTATATCTGGCTGCTACCTATGCTCAGACTTACAACTTGACTCGCTTCGGTGACTTCAGCAAATCTGGTCCAGATGCTGTTTTCGGTTTTGCTAACAAAGCGCAAAACATTGAGTTAGTGGCTCAGTATCAATTTGATTTCGGTCTGCGCCCATCTGTCGCTTACCTGCAATCCAAAGGTAAAGACTTAGGCAATGGTTACGGTGACCAGGATCTGGTTAAATACGTTGATGTTGGTGCAACTTACTTCTTCAACAAAAACATGTCCACCTACGTTGATTACAAAATCAACCTGCTGGATGAAAACAACTTCACCAAAAACGCCGGTATCAACACTGATGATATCGTAGCTGTTGGTTTGGTTTACCAGTTCTAATTCTGATTATCGGATAGGTTCTGAGACAAAACGCGGTCATTTGGCCGCGTTTTTTTGTTTCTGGTGCTGGCAAAGGGCTATCGTGACGGGATCACGACGCGTCCACTTTTTGAACAAATTGGCTTTTTTTGACCATTTTCGGCATGAAGTTTAACCAAACGAATCAAATTTCAAATTTTTTTAAATGAAACACTAGACATATCATCACGCTATAGATCATAATCCCGCTCATTGGAAGGATGGCCGAGTGGTTTAAGGCAACGGTCTTGAAAACCGTCGACTGTAACAGGTCCTAGAGTTCGAATCTCTATCCTTCCGCCAAATTACGCCGGCATAGCTCAGTTGGTAGAGCAACTGACTTGTAATCAGTAGGTCCCGAGTTCGACTCTTGGTGCCGGCACCAATAAAAAGCCCCGTTATCTGAATAAGATAACGGGGCTTTTGCTTTTCAGTTTGTCTATGCTGCGGCCGTGTTACCACTACCGCCCATCGAGTCAACCATTCTTCGCCAACTGAGCGACTAGCTGATTAACGCCGTCACTCATATTGCTAAATTTCGTCAGCTGAGTGCGAGTCACCACCACAAATACGCCAATGTTTTTCTCTGGAATCATTGCCATATAGGTAATAAACCCACCGCCGCCACCGGTTTTTTGCATGATACCCGGCAGATCTGCATTCGGTGCCATATAAACCCAGCCCAGACCCAACGCATCGGCTTGACCCGCAACATCCATGCCCTTCAGTGAGGTAAGGTCACGGCGCTGGAAATAGAGCGTCTGCTCACGTTTGGCTGAGCTTTTGCGCGCACTGTTATCGGAAGATAAGAATTGCTGCATCCAGCGCTGCATATCCTCTGGCGTTGAGTAGATCCCGCCACTGCCAGCGGCCGCAGTAGTATTTTCACAACGGCTGCTACCCACGCCGACCATCAAGCGGTTACATTGCTCTGCCGTCGGGGTGAGGGTGGTATTTTTCATGCCCAGCGGGGCGGTGATTTTATCACGTAGCAGGCTGGTATAAGGCTTCCCTGAGGCTCGTGATAACGCATCGGCCAGTAAGTCGTAGGCCAAATTGGAATAAGCGGCTCTAACCCCTGGTGGTACGGTCACATTGGCCTGTTTTAGCCACTGCCAGCGATTATCTTTAGTCGGCCAGGTAAACACCGGTCTTTTTTGCGGGCCACCGGGCTGCTCGCGTGGCAGCCCACTGGTATGGCTTGCCAGATTCAGCAAGGTTATCGGCTGCTTTGTATTATAAGAGGGGACCTTGGCTCCCTTAGGCGCATACTTTCGCAACGGATCAGTCAGTTTAACCGTGCCATCATCGGCCAGTTTAACCATCACTTCACTGGTCATCAGCTTGGTAATTGATGCAATGCGAATTAATGAGTCAGGCCGTGGGCGGAGGTTGTTACCGGGTTTGGTTTCACCAAAACTGCGGTTGACCACTTGATTATTATCGATAACCACCAGTGCCATCCCCATGGCACCACTGTTATAGAAAATATGTTCGGCATGTTGATCAACAACTTGTGAGGTCAAAAGCTCGGTCTTAGCTTGGCTGTGCAAGGGGATGGTGAATAGGGCAGCGGCCAGCAGCGAGCAGGAGAAATGTTTCAGCACTCTTTTATCCATGTTCAAAAAGCAAAATAAGTGGTCGTGGGCTTATAGTAATCTGATATCTGAATAAAACATGCTGAAATTTTTGGGCAAATGAATAATTTACATTACCGGGAAGGGCGCACTCCCAATCACGGAGAAAACCTGTGGAAACTGACCAATCAGGGTATTTAGACCCAAAAAAAAACCGCATCGGGGAGGACCGATGCGGCAGGTGATGACGATTAACGAGTAATGATTAACTTTCAGTCACGGGTTTAGGGATCACTGTTGTGGATTCCTTCATGCCCAGATTGTTATTACCCCAGCACTGCTCATATTTCCAGCCGGTTAGCTCTTCCGCGACGGCTCGAGCATGGGCCGGGATATCCTCCATGGCACCACCCCCCTTGATACGTTCAATCTCCTCCAGCAGAATTTTATGATTTTTGCGGTCTAGCTTCATCTGGGTGGTGTAGTAAATAGCCACTAACGCCAGTGAGATCACGCCGATGGCAAACACGCCAACGATGGCCTGTACCGCAATTTCAGGTTGGCTTGATTGCCCAGAAACGAAGCCAAAGCGGCTTAGCGTCCACCCCATAGCGAAGACAATCACCGAACGGGTCATTTTGCCAGCAAAGGTCATGGCACCGGCATAGATCCCTTCGCGGCGACGGCCAGTTAATACTTCGTCGACATCGGCCAGGAAGGTATAAACCGTCCATGGAATGTAATAAATACCGCCAGTGCTTAAGCCGAAAACTGCGGTGATGCAGAACAATACAATCACGGTTGTCGCTTGCGACCAGCCGGTAAAATAGAGCGCAGCATAGGCAATCACACTGACAATCACCACTTGCAAGGCGATGCGGAACGGACGAGCAAAGCCCATTTTGACGCAGATACCAATAAAGATAGCGGTAGAAATTAGCTGCATGATTGAGCTGAAGCTATTGAGATGAGAAACCAGTGCGGCATCCTGGCCCAGACCAAAAATAATAAAGTAGGTAAATGCGGAAGCGAATAACCATTCAGCACCGAAACCGAACAGATACATCCCCAAGTGTTTGCGGAAAATGCGCAGATGGAAGGTTGATGCCATATCCACACAGAGTTTTTTCAGTGCCTGACCCAAGCTGCTGGTGGTTTCCCGAACCACTTCGCTGGCTGGGCGTTCCCAAGATGAGCTATACAGCCAAATCATGGCGCAGCACATAATCAGGCCATAGGCGATACCGGTATAAAGGAAGGGGGTCGCGGAGTCTTTGCCGTAAATAGCAATAAACTGGCCGGGAATAAAGGCGGCCAAAAAGTTAGCGACTTTGCCGAAAATGGCCTTAGAACCGGTTAACTTAGAGCGTTTGGCAAAATCAGTGGTCATCTCGGTCGCCAGTGTTTCGTAAGGCACCATGATGGAGGTATAAATCAGTTCAAACAGCGCGTAGGTCAGCAGGTAATACCAGAACCCGAAGCCACTCATCCAGAGCATTGGATAGACCAATACCAGCGGGATACCCAGCAAGATAAAGAAGCGGCGGCGACCAAACATGCGGCCCAGACGGGTATTGTAGAAGTTATCGGTGATATAACCCATTATCGGGTTACTGATGGCATCAAGAATACTGGCAATGGAGAATATCGTGGCTGCTTCTACGACCGACAGCCCGCAAAAGGTGGTGTAGAAATACATCAGCCAGGCACCGCTGATGGCCAACGCCCCACTGCCCAATAAGTTGGCACTCCCGTACGCCAACGTATGCCTTGTTGAAATCTGTTTACTCATTTTTACTGCCACCTCAAATTAAAACAATGTTTCATTAATAATGGATAATCGTTTTCTTTATATAGGCATGGCGTTTTTAAAAATGAGCGATTGATCACGAAAAAGGGTTTTGCGACCTGAAATGGCGCGAATTACAGTAAAAATTGATATGAATCAATTTAGTGGTGATTGGGAATGTTGGGTAAAAACGGAATATCCGTGAGAATGCGAATAAGTGATAATGCCTTTTTACGACAATCATGACCGTGACAAGTGTGGCAAGATTTTAATCAGCAGAGTGAAATATCATCACTAGCATTAGGTCTACTGCTCTGCATGTTAGAGTATCAATATTGAGCTCGAATGAATTATTACGGGCATAGCCCATGAATGAATGTTGGCTGCTACCGTGGCTAGCAGTGAAGGATGCAAAATGGCGAAGAAAAACCCGTATTATGATGCCAGTAAGCCACACCACACTGAGTTTGGATTCCAGAATCTGGAGCCGGTCATTCATCATCCGCAAGATTTGAAACGCTGGCGTGAAGAGCGAAAACGTCAATCACTGCCCAGACCGCCTCAGCAGGGATATGCACAATTTGTCAGCGACTGGTGGCAAGAGGCGGATTTCAGTGGCCAGCAAGATGCCTTATGGTGGCTGGGTCATGCTTCGCTTTTGCTACGTGTCAGCGGGAAAACCGTGCTGTTTGACCCGGTGCTCTCCAGTCGCGCTTCGCCGCTGAATTTTTACGGGCCAGCCCGCAAAACACCGGTCCCCGCGCGGGTAAAGGCACTGCCGCCGATAGATGTAGTGGTGATTTCTCACAACCACTACGATCATTTGGATGTGACGACCATCACCCAGCTATTGCGTCGCTTCCCTGACATCACCTTTCTGGCCCCTTTGGGATTAAAAAATTGGCTGCTGCAACAGGGTGCTCGTCATGTTCACGAACTGGATTGGTGGGAGACACAGCTTGCCGCCGAATTTGAGTTTCATTGCGTACCCGCTCGTCATTGGAGTATGCGCACCCCTTGGGATCGCAACCAGAGCCTGTGGTCGGGCTGGGTGGTCAAACGCGGGGAGATTAACTTCTATTTCACCGGAGATACGGGGTATTGCCCACAACTGCTGACCATTGGTGAAAGGTTAGGGCCATTCAATTACGCGGCGTTGCCGATTGGCGCTTATGCCCCGCGCTGGTTTATGCAGGCGCAACATATGGATCCGCAGCAATCGGTGCAGCTGTTCCAACAATTGCAGCAACCGATAACAGTGCCGATTCATTGGGGGGTGTTCGAGTTGGCTGATGAATCATTGGATGAGCCACCACAGCAACTCAAACTGGCATTATCTGAAGCGGGGGTGACGAACGATAATTTCGCGCCAATTAAAATTGGTGCGCGGATCTTGCTGGGGTAGGGGCGTTTCAGCGGGTGAGATCACCCGCTGAAATCAAAGCACGATAATTTGAAGACTAGATCCTGAATTGATTCACTGCCCCGGTCAAATCTGCCGCCTGAGCCTGTAATGCCGCAGATGCTGCCGTTGACTCCTGCACCAGTGCCGCATTTTGCTGCACCATGGTATCCAATTGTGCGACTGCACTATTGATCTCATGGATGCCACGCATCTGTTCATCTGCCGCGTTGGTGATTTCCGACATAATGCTGGTGACATCAGACACGCTGCTGACGATCTCGGTCATGGTGTTACTGGCCTGACGGACTTGACCAGAGCCTGATGACACGCTGCTGACGGTGGACTCAATCAGGGTTTTGATCTCTTTTGCTGCCTGTGCACTGCGTTGTGCCAGAGTGCGCACTTCACCCGCGACCACTGCAAAACCGCGTCCTTGTTCACCCGCTCGCGCCGCCTCTACCGCCGCATTCAGTGCCAGAATATTGGTCTGGAAAGCGATACCATCAATGACACTGGTGATATCGCCGATTTTACCCGATGCGGCCTCAATCGACTCCATGGTGGTGATCACTTTGGCTATCACATCCCCGCCGCGGGAAGCATCATTCGCAGCAGAGAGCACGGCGGTGTTTGCTTGCCTTGCGGCGCTGGCTGACTGAGCCACGGTGGCTGAAATTTGCTCTAATGCGGCCGAGGTTTGTTGCAAACTGGCGGCGGCGGACTCTGTTCGGCCCGATAGATCCTGATTCCCCGCAGCAATTTCATTCGCCGCAATCCGTACCGACTCGCTGGTATCACGGATTTGCGCCATCACAGCACTGAGTTTGTCGGCAAATCGGTTAAATGACTGGGCGATTTTCGCCACTTCATCGCGGCCTTCGACTGGCAAACGTCGGGTCAAATCTTCCGAGCCAGAACTGATGGCATCCATCGCTTTATGCACATGGTTCAGGGGAACTAAGGCGCGCTGGGTAATCAAACCAATAATCACCACGGCGATTAGAATAATGACGATCAGCGTCACCAGTGAGGTTGTCAGCAATGAGCGCATACCGGCGGTGGCGTGGGCTTTATCCAGAGCGACCACAGTAAACCATTGAGTGCCAGGAACGGCCTGCGCGAGTAGCAATTTACTCTGGCCACCCATGTCGGCAACGAGAGGATCAGTCGCCGCTAACAGGGTCTTAAGATCCAATGTCGGTGCGATTTCACTCAGTGGTTTAAGGGTTAGCTGTGCATCGGGATGCGCGATGATTGTGCCATCAGCATCAATTAACATGCCGAAGCTATCATCAGTTGGATGTATGGATTTCACGTTTGCAATTACGCTATCCATGGTCACATCCGCGGCTAATACCCCTTTAATACTCCCATCTTGAATAATAGGTAATGCAAAAGTCACCACTAATTGGTTGGTTCCCGCATCCACATAGGGCGGTGTGACCACGGGTTTACCTGCTTTAACCGCTTGTAAATACCATGGGCGGCCAGTGGGATCGTAACCTGCGGGAATACCATCGGGATTAGAAAAAGTGGCTGTCTTATTGGCGTAACCAATATAAACGTTAATGAAGTTGCCTGCGGCGGCAACCTGACGCAGTGCTGCCGTCGGATCTGCAGTCAGCGCGCTGTCTTTCAGTGACACAATCATTTGTGTTTTAGTCGCCACCCAGTCTGCGATCCCAACACCATGACTCGCCGTCACCGCGGTCAGCGTGTTATCGATTGCGCTGCTGTTATATTTGTTGGCAACTGAGTAGTTAAAATAAGTGTTAATGGCGAGAGAGCCTGCCACGATGATGATGCAGGCAGCCAAGATACGTGAACGAATAGAATCAAGCATAGAGCGTCCTAAATAAATGGGAAGGCATGATTCAAGTAACGGCTTGGCAGGAGAAAACTTGAACTGAGTCACAGTAATAAACGGCAATTAGTGCGTCATTGTTAATGCTTCTTTATGTAACAGTGACATGTGTGAGGGATTTTGTTGATATCGATATCCAATAAAAACATAACCTTGCTAATTACGCAGCTTAAAATTTAATGATAAGAATAAAAAAATGTTGAAAAAAATAGTGATATTTAAAGTGTAAATTCAGCATCAATACGGGCATAGCGGCTCTGTACACACGCATTGATGCTGGAAATGGGCAACTAGGATTCATTGTGGTGATTAAAATTTATACTGCAAACCCATGAAAATCGTTTGGCTTTGGTGAGCGATACCCGTGCCATTAGCAACGGTTGCTGATGCACCAGTGGTATGGTCAAATATTTGCACCTTTCCTTTACCTTCGGTGTAGCGATTCCAGGCCGCTTCAATAAACAATTTAGTATTCTGGGTCACGTAATAGCCAGCACCAATGGTAACTGCATAATAGCGGGTATTCTTGCTGGTATCTTTGAATGATAGATTACGTTGATAGTGCTCATCACTGCCATATGCATTAACCCAAGGGCTGTACTTTACTAAAGTGTTAAATTCAAAATCTTGATAACGATAGCTACCAGCCAATCCAAGGTAGGCCATATCAAATTTTTGCTTATAACCGATAGCAGCGATATTATTAGAGAGTGTAGTTATGTGAGAGCTATTATTATAACTATAGTTTCCACCATAAGCCGTCCAACTATTATTACTCTGTTGGTAGCCTGACATTACCCCAACACGATAATTATTCCCATGCAAAAGCCAAAATTTGGCATTAAGATCAATTTCGTTGGCATAATTTAAATTAGTTTTTTCATGATGAGACCAATTGGTCCACTGGTTTTGACTTTGATTTAACCAATCATAATCATCCATTGTCCCATGACCAGATGATAATGTACTCCAACCACGGGCAGTTAATGTTAGCCGCGATAATAGATCCCATGAGATATCCATCTTGATAGTTGGGGTATTTTTTGCTTTCCAATCTAATTGACTAACTTTATGTCCGCTGTTTTCAGGTTGATAAACAAATTCTTGTGACTCGGCATTGAGTGACCCTAGCGAAGCACTCATAGTGACATTATCTGTGATGCCCGAATGATAGCTGGCAGAGGCAGCATGACTTACCATAAGCAGTGCTAACGCGCATGCGCTTTTCTTTACCAATGTATTATTTTTCATTGCTAAGCTGACCTTTAATTCAATTAAGTGTTGATAATGAAAACTAACATTGATAAAGACTTAATTTTTTAAATTAAAGTTTAAAAGAATATTAAAAAGATTAATTGCTTCTTATTAGTGCGAGTTTGTGTGAAAAATAATCTATCCGGGCGGATTAACCCGGATTATTTCATATCAAAACTCATTAACGAGCCATTCGTCTGCTTCATCAAACATCTCTTCAACCAAGCGATTGAGTACTGATTTTTCTTGTTTATTGGCATCGGTATTGATGCCGTTAGCCTGCATCGCTTTGACCTTAACGTCAGCACCTGGAAACACACGATGCACACGCTTGGTCAGTTCAGCCTTAATCATTTCACCAGCATTAGTAAGGCCAGCGACATTCCGTTTGTCATAAATCAATTCAACACGCATGGATTTTTCCTGAATGAATAATATACTGTGTTAATATACAGTGCTTTTCAGTGTAAAACAACGTGAATATCGTCATTGCAGGGATAAAAATCATTTAAGAGGATAATTTTTCGACATTAAAATAACCGCAGGTGATTTTATTGATAATAACTTGCGGTTATTTTTTGTGTGAAATGTTATCTGATTGTTTATGCAGGTGATTTAGATTTTTTCTAGCCGTTCGGCTATCAAGATAACTGTTGTATGGGGCTAATCTATTTGTAACCAGCGCGCATCGACTACCACGCCAAGTATTTTGCAGTTACCGGTTAACTCAATCAGGCGGTAGGCGGGATTCAGTGGTTTCAAATACTTAACGCCAGCATCGACAATTAACTTCTTAAATGTCGCTTCGTTATCGTCAGTCAGCTTAGCGATAACAAAATTACCGGGCATTGGCTCTTTCTCTGGGTCAACCAGAATAATCATCCCTTCCGGGAAGCTAATGCCCGAAGGAGATGTCATGGAGTCGCCTTTAACACTCAGCCAAAATGCACTGTCGTGCGCATTTTTAGTCGACTCCGGCCAGATTTCAATATCCCGCAAGGAGTATGGCTCGATGGCTTCATACCAGTTGCCTGCACTGATCCAACTGATTAATGGATAGCTGTTGGCGACCGAACCCACCGGTTTGTCATTCAGCCCTGAGCGAGTCGAGATTGACAGGCTCTCGGCCATTTTCGCCAACTCCTTTGCCAATGAGGGGCTAAAGCTGCTGATAGGCTCATTTAGCACTTTGGCAAAAGCGGCGGCATTGGTCACGTTGAGCGGATTAATGCCGTTGAGAAATTGGTTTACAGCACTCTGTCCCACACCCAACTCATGCGCAACAGATTCCTGGGATATACCCAGTGCTTTTTTCTTGGCGTTAAACAGCTCTTTCAGCCGCTTAGCGTCGTCTAACTGTTCTGGCGTCAATGGCTTCTTTTTCATGGCTTAATTTTATTACCGTTAGCAATAATATCCAATCACCTGCGGTATTGACTATAAAATCACTTGCGGTAATAATCAATCAAAACATATAAGGGAAACGCATGGAATCGCACCTGCAACAGGCACTGCTCACTCTGTTAGCGGCATTCGCGTCCTGAGTTGCTCTGGTTATCACAAGAAGACGGCGGCCTGACTTATCGGTGGTTTCCGTTGTTGAGCAATCGATAGGCTGAGGTGTCATCGCCTGACCCCGCCTTTGTGGAGAAGTTATTTATGAGTTCAATCAGCGGTACGCAAACTGGAAACCACAGCGTGAAGAACCAGAGCATGAGAGATATTCAATTGGTATTGGCGCGTTGGGGTGTCTGGGCGAGGTGTAGCTCAGGGCTAGATTATTCCTCTATTGCTGCGGGCTTCAAAGGGCTATTACCTGACACCTCAAAAAGCAAAGCATCCTGTTGTGATGATGATGGCTTAGTGGTGGATGGTTGTGTTGCCCGGCTTAAACAGCATCGACCAGATGAATATGAGTTGATTATCCGCTACTACGTCCTTAATCAATCCAAGCGAGCAATTGCACGTCAGCAGAAAAGAGATGAAAAATTAATTAGGATCAAAATGCAAATGGCCGAGGGGTTTATTGATGGCTGCCTGGCGATGTTGAATGTGAAATTAGCCATGGACCCATTAATCGAAAACTTACATATTTATGAAAAAACATTAACGCGGTCCGCAAAAAGTGTATTAGTCTGACATTACTGCCTTATTGATTACGCAAAAACAATAATTAGGAAGCTCACTTTGGTGGGATTTTTTGCTATTAGCGCACTCTGTTTTTAGCATTGAAAAAATAATTATAAAAAAACTAGCGCGGTCCGCAAAAAGTGGTTTAGTCTGATATCACTGGTTCGTTACAGACTGATTAAACAACAGGAAAGCCCCGCATTGTGAACTGCACCCCAAAAGTTGGACACCCAACTGACTAAGGTGCAGTTCATTGTCGGGGCTTTCCTGTTTCTGTTGGTAATATGCGCCAGTATATCGATAGGGGATAATTAATGAATGAACCAAGTCAGTTGCCGTATTGGTGGACCGGCACACTTGCCTTATTCTCGGCGCTGAGTCTACAGGATTACATATTTATTCTCGGAACAATAATTAGCATTGTTTTTACCATTAAAACCTATTACGTCAATTTACGTGAAAAAGACGCGATAATTAAAGAAGAGCAACGAAGAACGGAGATATTACGAAGTTTCCTGCGTAATAAGTCCGTAACAGATATTCCTACAGAGGGAATTCATTTGTCAGGAGAGTAATCATGGCGTTAATTACCGTCAGATCGCCCATTTTTTATTGGGTGAAATTATGAATGCAGCTCAAATCAGACAACTGGCCGCTGCGGCATTATTGGGCAAAACAGATGCTGAAGACCGCATCTATTCAACTGACATATGGCCGATAACCCCTTATCCGGCCATTTTGTTGCAAACGCCCATTGAAGTAAAAGAGTCCATTGGCCGCAATGCACCACAGTTTAAAACCACCACGACACTGCGCATCAGCGGTCATATTCAGCTGAGTGAGGCGGATAACCGTATCACTGAAGCCGCATCGGCACTTGAGCGATTGTGTGAACAAATTCAGCGGGCGGTGATTAACAGCTATGAACTGACTCGCCAGATTCAGCAATTTGCCAAGGTGCGCACCACCATGGGGATCGACACCAGCAGTGAGCACTATTTTGCTGAAGTCAAAGTGGAGTTGGATCTCGAGTATTACCAAGGGCCGGAAGATTTCTTCCCGCTGGAAAGTCACCCATTACAGGGCATTGACATCACTATTGATATGCCGGATGGCACCACCGATCCCCTGATTGCCATCACCTTCCCGGAGTAATTCTATGTTTGTGAAACCTACAGCTGGCCGCGCAGTGCGCGATCCGGTCAAAGGCACCTTGTTGCCTGAATCTGGCTCAGAGGTTCCAGATAACGCATTTTGGCACCGTCGCATACAGGACGGTGATGTGGTGCAGTTTGTTGCTAAATCAGCGCAATCTGCATTTGAAGTGTTAACAACGGAGAGTACAAAACTATGACCATTCCTTTCACCAATATTCCTAGCAATCTGCGCACGCCATTGTTCTTTGCGGAATTTGATAATTCCCAAGCCAATACCGCGAGCACCACCCAGCGAACATTGATTATTGGGCAAACATTACCGGAAAGTACTTTGCCCGCCACTATCCCGGTGCTGCTTTCATCGGCGGCCACTGCTGCAAACTTAGCGGGTGCAGGCTCAATGCTACATGGGCAAATGGCCGCTTATCTGGCTAATGACACAGCGGGTGAGGTCTATCTGTTACCGCTGAGTGATGCTGATTCGATGGTTGCGGCCATCGGCAAAATCACGGTAAGCAGCCCGGCATCGGCGACGGGGGTGATTTCGCTCTATATCGGCGGTATCCGAGTGCAGACCACCGTGGTTGCGACAGACGATGTGAACACGATTGCTACAGCACTGGCCGCCGCTATTGAGGCGAAAACTGAGCTACCTATCTCCGTGGTGCATACTGGCGACAGCGTTTCTGAAGGCGCGGTCGTGGTATTGGCCGCGAAAAATAAGGGGGCGCACGGTAATAACATCGATATGCGCCTGAATTATCTGGGCAGTGCTGGCGGTGAAACTACCCCGGAGAGTCTGGTGCTGACGATTACGCCGATGGCTGGCGGGGCGGGCGCACCAGATCTGGCTGCGGGTTTGGCGAATTTGCAGGATCGCACCTTCGATTTCATCATCAACCCATATACCGACACCGCTTCGCTGGATGCCATCAAAGCCTTTTTATCTGATAGCACTGGGCGCTGGAGCTACAGCCAGCAACTGTACGGCCACAGCTTTGCTGCTCAATCTGGCACCTATGGTCAACTGACGGTGGCAGGCGAGCTGCGTAACGATCAGCATGCTTCGCTGCTGGGCATTCATAACTCACCGACCCCAGCCTATATTTGGTCGGCTGCTTATGTGGGGGCGATTGCGCAGAGTTTGCGTAACGATCCGGGCCGCCCACTGCAAACGCTGGCAATCAGTGGCGTACTGGCACCGCCATTGTCCAGCCGCTTTACCCTAACGGAGCGCAATAACCTGCTGCACAGCGGTATTTCTACCGTGACGGTGGCGGATGATGGCGGGGTGCAGGTGGAAAATATCATCACCACTTATCAGACCAACAAATATGGTGCTGAGGATGATAGCTACCTGCAAATTGAGACGCTGTTCCTGCTGATGTTTGTCACCCGCTATCTGCGCACGCAGGTGACATCCAAATTTGCCCGCATGAAGCTGGCGGCTGATGGCACCCGCTTTGCCCCTGGCTCGGCAATCATCACCCCGAACGTTATCCGTGCTGAGCTGATTGCCCAGTATCAGACCTTGGAATTTAACGGCTATGTTCAGGATGCCAAAGGCTTCGCCCGCGGGCTGATTGTGGAGAAAAGTGCCAGCAACCCCAATCGGATCGATGTGCTGTGGACTGGTGTGCTGATTAATCAGCTGCGCATCTTCGCGGTCCTCAATCAATTCCGTCTGCAAGCGGCTAGCTAACTATCGATCAACTAACTATCGATCAGCTAACCATCGATCAACTCGCTATCGATCAGTTAACCATCAGTGAGTTAACCCTCAACTATTGAGTTGTCGGCTTATTTAATAGCCGACTCTTTAAGAATAAAAAGGAAATAAATTATGAGCGACTCTTCAAACCGTCTGGCAGGTACAGCCTATGTCACTGTCGATGGCATCACTATTATGGTGGCTGGCCAGTTCAAATACAGCCCATCCAAGGTTAAACGCGAAACTGTTATGGGCATGGACGGGGTGCATGGCTATAAAGAAACCGTGGTTGCCCCTTCAATCTCTTGCACCATCCGCGACAGCGGTGGCGTCTCCATCAGTGATTTTAACGACCAGACTAACGTCAATATCGTTTGTGAGCTGGCGAATGGCAAAACCATCATCGGCAGTGGCATGTGGTCGGTCAGTACTTTGGTGGTCGACAGCACCGAAGGCACGGTGGATGTGAGTTGGGAAGGCGGTTCGGTGACGGAGAATTAAGATGGCTGAATTGGAGCGCAATAAGACCATTTCGCTAGTTAAACCCATCTCGCACGAGGCCACCAAGACCACCTATGAGGTGGTCGAACTCAGTGAGCCGACACTGTTACAAGTGCAGCAATTCTACGATGAGCAAACCAAATCCGGTTCGCTCAGTGGTATGGGATTGCTGATTGCTTTGGTGTCTGGTGTGCCGCGTGAGGCGATTAAAAAGATGGCTTTCACCGACTATAAAGTCTGCGAGGTCTACATGATGGGTTTTTTAGCCTACTCCCCAACGGGGGACGATGGTGCGAAATAATCGCTGACGTCACTTACTACTATAGCTGGGGGCCGGGCGATGCCTGGTCCCTGACCTACAGTAAGTTAATATGGTGGTGCCAGCAGGCCGAGCGGATTAATAAAATTAAGGCTGGCAAAAATGGCTGATAAAAACAATGCTGATGGGATCCCTCCACAGGGAGAGGTTGTAGGAACAGAAATACCGAAATACAAGAGTACCTATTCAAAACTAACTCCTATATTACGTTCAGCACCATCGCAGACCTTCAAAGCCTATAGACTAGTTGGTAAAGGGAATATTGCTATTACTGCGGCTAGTCTAGGAATGGGATGGTTAAATGGGGAGGCTGATGAAGCTCATGAAATAAATGTGGCGGCACAAAATGTTAGTGCGCCTGTTGAGCAATTCAGCCAGCTCAGCGGAGCTATGCGAATTCGTGGCGCTGACAGAATTAGTGCTATTCAATCGACGGAACAACTCTATCAAACATTTAATAATATCTTGTGGGATAGGGACAAAGAGGCGGCGGATCTACTTCAGAAATATAATGTTGATATTGTTAAAAATGAAAATAATACGGTCAATGTCCCCAAAACCATGGAGAACTTGGCTCCAGTTTTTAAAAATGAAATGGATGCGCAGGAACAAAATGCAGTAATCAACATACTCGGCGGGAATACTGAAGGTATCTCACTATTACGAGAGGGAGTTGAGCTGAAAGATTTATTAAGTGCTCCAAGCCGGTATAGATTAACTGTCGATCCTGAATTGATTACCAAACTTGAAGAGCTAAGGCTAAGAACCACTGAGTTTGGTGCCGCTGTGGATGGCATAAAACAGAGAGTTGCAGATACGCTTAGTGATGCTCTTACTTTTGACAATATCTTAGCAAATACTATTGGTGGTATGACCGACCTAATGACGTATGGCCCTGATAATTTTTCAATCATGCATACTTTAGGGATGACCAGTGGCTATGAGTCACAGAAATTAAGACAGGGGTATAATAGTAACGATTTTTATCAGCAACTTAATTTGTATGAAAAAGTCATGCTCGATTTCGGTCTTATGACCGATGGGTATCAGCGTAAATATGATGCTTATTATGCACCGACAAGTACGGCCTCAGCATCAACAGATTCAAGTCCAGAACAATATGTTTTTAATCCTGATGCCAGCGATGCTTGGCGTAATAATCGGGTCAAAGATCTGAATTCACCTGACCCTTATTCTCTATTGCCGTCATCGGTTATTTCACCCGCGAGTGTTGATATCACCAGTAATTCGGTAAATGCTTCGCCCATTTACGCCGAATCAACGGGCGGATTTAACCTGAGTGCCATTGCCGATGTAATTGCTACTGCCATGCAAAATAATCGGGTGCAGATCGAACTGATGCTCATTGATGGCCGGACGGGGGAAAACGCGGTTATTCCAGGGCAGGGTGGCAGCAGGATCTCATATGCCATGGATATGCCGCTGTAATTTGATCATTGATACCATCAAAACTTCGTCATAACCCATTAATACCTCCAACCCGCTTCGGCGGTTTTTTACTTTCTATCTATTGTGAGCATCCTGCACAGGAGAACCCAATGTCACTTATCGGCAATACATTATCAGCGCTATTAGGCGAGGGTAACGACCATTGGCAATGGTCGGAGCATCTGCATCAAGCCTCATTTCGTGGTGTTCCTTTTGTCATTGATAAAAGCGCCAGCAACTTTGGCCGCCGTCAGGTCGTCCACAGCTACCCTTATCGCGACACCAGCTATATCGAAGATATGGGGCGCAGCGCCAGAACCCTCTTGTTAACAGGGTTTCTGGTGCAAAACAGCCAGATATACACCGCACCCGACGTGATGACTCAGCGTGATTCATTGATCGCCGCCTGTGAAATGCCCGGCGCCGGAACACTGGTTCACCCGACACTCGGCGAAATGACGGTCAGCGTCACTGATAGTGCGCTGAAAATCGATGAAAACAGCGCCAATGGGCGTGTATTCGCTTTCACGCTAACCGTTGTTGAGTCCGGCTTACGTGCTTTTGCTATCACCGGCGCGGCAGAAATGGGGTCATCCATTCAATCCTCCTGGTTGGGCCTCAGCGCCAAGGCGGTTGCCGGTTTTATCTCAACAGTGAAAGGTGAAATGCGCTCCACCACTCAGGCGATAAAAACCCTGAAAAACACAGCGGCATTTTGGGGACGGATGGTCACCAACACCGCCAATGAAGCCAGTAATCTGGGCAATGCACTGCGCTCCACCTTGGGCCGCAACCGCTATGGTCGTTTTAATCATGGCACTCTCGGCGGCAGCAGCTCAGGGGCCACCGCCGTCGTAAGCCAGCAAAGTGATACCGAAAATTTACCGCGGTTGATCGCACAGCGGCTGGCTTTGCTGGTTGAAGGGCAGTCCGTGATCGATTCTGCCGTCGCGGCGCTACTCAGTGCGAACAGCATTGATGGCTATGCAGATAAAGTGCTGGCACTGGTCAATACGCTATTAGCCAGCGGAATCAGCACCTTAGATGTTATTCGACTGATGGAAAGCCTGACGGCAATCCGCGACGATAGATTTCGCGCCAATAGCAGTGATATGGCGGTTATTGATGCCAGCCATCATTTGATGATGACCCTCTGTGCTGGGGGTATGGTTGCTGCTGCTGCACAATATCAGCCGGAAAGTTATGACGATGCGGTTGCGGTATTGGGTCGCGTCTGTGCGGTCATTGATGACACCGTACTGGCGGCGGCCGATCGCGGCAATGATGAAACCTACTCGGCACTGATGCAGATGCGGGAGTCGATTATGACCTTGCTGCAACAGGCGGGGGCGAATTTATCGCGCGTCGAAGAGGTCAATTTTAATCGCTCACTGCCAGCGCTGATGCTGGCAAACCGACTCTATCAGGATGCATTACGCGGCGATGGGTTGGTGAAAATGGCGAATCCGATTCATCCGGCATTTATGCCCGTTCGGTTTAGGGCATTGAACTTATGAATAATGAATTGATAAGCGATGACCTCACACTGGAAGTGGGTGGCAGAGCGATCACCGGTTGGAGCAAAATTCAGGTTACGCGGAGCATTGAAAAGTTACCCAGCAGCTTTGAGTTGTCACTGATGGACCGTTATCCCGCCAGTGAAGGGCAACAGTGGGTCAATCCCGGCGATCCCTGCGTGGTGACGCTGGGTAAGGATGCGGTACTCAATGGCTATATCGACAGCTGGGATAACGCGATCACGCTCAACACTCATGAGGTTAGCGCTAAGGGGCGCAGCAAATGTCAGGATTTGGTGGATTGCTCCGCCGAGTGGCCTAACAGTGTGATCAGCCAATCCACCGTATTGCAGATTGCGCAAAAACTGGCCGCGCCTTATGGCATCGACGTGACCTCCGATATTAGCGAGATGACTATCGTGCCGCAGTTTACCCTGAATTGGGGGGATACGGCGCAAGCGGTGATTGAGCGGATTGCCCGCTGGGCGGCGTTGCTCTACTACGACCAGCCGGATGGCAATTTATACCTGACCCGCGTCGGCACGCGCAAAGCGGCCAGCGGAGTGGCGCAGGGCGTCAATATTCTCAGTGCCAGCCTGCATACCGATATCAATCAGCGCTTTGTGGATTACACCGGCGTCTCCCTTTCCAGCAATGCTATTGCCCGGCGATCCGCATCCGGTGGCAACAATACGTCGGCGCTGGTGAGAACGCAGGACACCCAGCTGGCTGAGCAGTTCCCCAACCGCCATCGGAACCAGATCATCATCGTCGAAAGCACAATGAACTCTGCCAATTTGGTGAAAGATAGCCTTGATTGGGCGATAAATCGCAAAAATGGCCGCTCCAAAGTGCTTAAAGTGCAGGTCGATAACTGGCGTGATCGAAATCAGCAACTGTGGCAAGTCAACACACTGATTCCTATTACTATTCCTATCTTTGGACTGAAAGATGAATTATGGCTGCTCGCCGAAGTGGTGTATGTCAAAGATGCTAAGGGAACGGTGGCGAACATGACATTAATGCCGCCAGCGGCCTTTGCTATTCAGCCCGATAAAAACAAGTGAAACAGGGGGTTAACCATGAATGATGTCAGCGGACAGATCTCGACGCTGTATCGACAGATCAAAATGCTACTGGGGATCGGGCGGGTGAGTGCTTCTGATGACAGCGACGGGGTGCAAACCGTGCAATACCAGACGCCGCTGGAGGTACACAGTGACACACCACGGCTCGCGGAGTTTGGCTTCTCTTCTGGCTTGCCCGTGGGCAGTGATGTGGTAATTGGTTTTCTGGGCGGAGATCGATCCAGCGGCATGATCATCGCTTCTAACCATGCTGCTTATCGCCACACTGGGCTAAAAGCGGGGGAAACCGTGATCTATTCCCAGTGGGGGCAGTTTATCAAACTGACCGAAAACGGGGTGATCATTGAGGCCCACAATCAGCCAGTGACGATTAATAACGCTACGGTGGTGACGGTAAATGCCTCGGTAAAAGTGCGGCTGAACACCCCGTTACTGGAAGTTAGCGGCGATATCGTCGATAACGCGGGCAGCAATGCCACCACGCTGAAAACCTTACGTGACGCCTATAACAGCCACAATCATCAACTCAAAAACGTACAGTCGGGCAGTGCCACTCTCACCAGTGAAACGCCCGCTAAGGTGGTGCGATGACAACAGATATTACAACCATTTGGGATGTCGATCAGTCGCTGGGGGACTGGCGTACAGGAAACGGCGGTTTACTGGATGGTGATGATTTGCATACTGCCATCTTGCTGAGTTTATTCACTGATCGTTTGGCGCGGATGGATGATGCCATCGACGGCGATGACCGCCGAGGCTGGTGGGGTGACACTGGGGCAGCATCACCCATAGGTTCGCGGCTTTGGTTGCTGCGGCGACAAAAACTCACCTCGCAAATTGCCATCAAAGCCGAGGATTATGCTGCGGAGGCGCTGGCCTGGCTGACGGAAGATGGTGTGGTGGCGGCAATCAGCACCCATGCCGAGATCGTCTACCCCAACACACTGCGGCTGATGGTTGCTTACCACCAACCGGATAAAACCCAATCATCAGTTAAATTTTCATGGGTATGGGAGGAGTAATTCATGCCATTTAATCGACCCACATTAAGCGAGTTACGGCAACGGAATCAGTCATATATCCAATCGGAGCTGAAGACTGGCGGCAATTTACTGCGTTTTTCTAATATCGGCGTGATTAGCGATGCGGACGCCGGGATGGCACATCTGCATTACGGCTATCTGGATTACATTGCCCTACAGGCCACGCCTTACCATGCAACAGATGAATATCTTGCTGCCTGGGCGGCGCTCAAAGATGTTTATCGTAAAGCTGCGACACCAGCCCGTGGTGCGCAAATTCGTTTCAGTGGCATTGCTGGTCGAATCATTCCGGCAGGTCGGTTACTCAATCGAGCGGACGGCTATCAGTACCGGTTGGATAATGAGGTCAAAATCGCCGCTGATGGCAACGTATTTGGCGAAATTACTGCTGTTTTACCCAGCCCGCTGGATGATGCGACTGGTGGTGGTAACCGTGGTAACAGCGCGGTAGGGGCAGTATTGACACTGGATATCGCCATCGAGGGGGTGCAGGCCACGGCGACGGCGCTGACCCATATCAGTGGCGGTGCAGATATTGAATCCGAAGATGCATTTCGCTCCCGTATGTTATTGGCCTACCAAAATGTTCCGCAAGGGGGCAATGACACCGATTATCAATCTTGGGCACTGGCCGTGCCGGGTGTCACCCGATGCTGGGTTAAGCGGCGCTTGATGGGGGCTGGCAGTGTCGGGGTGTACATCATGTGTGATGATAATGACCACGATGGCTTCCCACAGGGCAGCGACGGTATTTCATCGCTGGAAACGTGGGGAGCGGTAAAAGCCACGGGGGATCAGGGGAGGGTAGCGGACAGTATTTATCGGGAACAACCGATTATTGCCTTGGTGTATGTGTGTGCGCCTATCGCACAACCCATTGATTTTATTATTAGTGGCATCCCTTCTGCTGACAGTGAAACTACCGCCGCCATCAATGCGGCGATTGACGAAGTCTTCTTCACTGAAGGTGAACCCGGCGGCAAAATCCTCTGGTCATCGCTGCTACTGGCTATCGGCGAAGTGGCCGGAACCAGCGGTTTCATTATGCAATCTCCGGCGACTAATATTGAGCTACAAACCGGCAAACTCCCCGTCAGGGGTACAGTGAGCTACTTATGAGCCGCTATTCTGTCAGTGAATATACCGGGGCATTACAGGCATTAATGCCGATGGGTTTAGTTTGGCCACGGCAACCCGATGGGATACAGACCGAGGTGCTGCGAGCGCTGGCCAATGCCTATCAGCGCAGTGATGAGGAGGCTCAGGATCTTCTGACGGCTGCATTCCCGGCAACGGCGACCGCCATGCTGCCGGAGTGGGAGGCCACTGTAGGGTTGCCGGATCTGTGCGCTATCGGCGAAGTTGACAGCATGATCCAGCGCCAACGGGCCGTGGTGTCGAAATTGTTTGGTATCGGCGGGCAGTCAGCGGCCTATTTTATCCGCGTGGCAATGGCGTTGGGCTATGCCATTACCGTTACTCAATATCGGCAAGCCTGCGCCGGTATGGCAGTTTGCCGTGATGCACTCAACGGCGAAGATTGGCCATTTAGCTGGTTGATTACCGCACCGGAAACCACGATTCATGAGGCCCAGTGTGGCTTGAGCTATTGTCGCGACCCGCTGCGTTCATGGGGCAATAAACAACTGGAGTGCCGTATGGCGGTATTAAATCCCTCTCATGGCATTCTGAAGTTCGGCTATATCAATTAATTAACCCTATCCATTCCCCAAGTACTGAGGGGACATTTATATCGCTTTAATCAGTGAGGTTTTACTATGCAAAAAATTGGAGATATTCCTAATACACGCGCCGACATTAATGGCGAATTTACCGACGGTAACGTCGCCGGAGGCGTTCCCCCAACGATATTACCTGCAGAATGGTTTAATACATTGCAGCGGGAGTTAATTAATGTTGTTCAAGACGGCGGCTTAACATTAGACCCCAACGATGATACTCAGATATTGGCGGCACTGAAAAAACTCTTCTTGCAGTCAGATAATAACTTATCTGAGATAAAGGCCGCTGGCCCAACAGCTATTGCTGCGGCGCAGGATAATTTAGGTTTGAGTGATGCCGCACACTTACCGCAGTTGACAGGTATTGTTGGCACCTCACGGAATGCACGAATGAGTATTGCAACTGCATCAGCTACTGCGATATTTACCGCTGATGAGTTGATAGTGCAGGCTGCATTAGGTGGGCGGCAATATAAACTGGCTAATTTCAATAAAACGATAAATTTATCCAGCACTGGCGCGGGTGGCATGGATGTAGGTGCTGCCCCTGCTAGTGGTTACGTGGCGTTATATGCGATTTATAACCCGGCTACTCAAGTATCAGCATTACTTGCGGTTAATGCTACATTAGTGGCTGCGTCAGAAATTTATGGTGGTGTTAACATGCCGGCGGGCTACACGGCATCAGCGCTTATATCAGTTTGGGGGACTTCTTCATCTCAATTTAAAATCGGCTATCAATTTGATCGACATATCACTATCGTCACAACAAACATTTATACAACAACATCAGGCACAACAGTCCAAACATCAATAAACTTGGCTAGTGCCATCCCACTAAATACAAATAGTGTTGATATGTTATTAGTAGTGGGTCAAACGGTCTCCGGAAGTGGTGTTGGGCTTAACCTTTATTCATCATCTAATGGCATTGGTCAGATCGGTGTAACAGCGTCGGTAAGCGGTCAAACATCGTCAGGATCAATTTCTGGAACTATGCCCGTAATTGAAGCGCAAAAATTTTATTTTGCCATGAATAACACTGCAACTGGCCAATATTATATTAACTGCCGTGGCTATGACTTCTAAGGAGTAACTATGCTTGTTCAATTTTCAGATTCAAAGAAAACACAAATCATTGCTTATATGGCAGGGCCGCAAGATCCAGATGATTTCCCTAATCAGGGAGAGGTTGAAGTCGATGATCCTAAATGGGTGGTTTTCTATGATAAGGTACATATGTGGCTCGATCGGCTGCCTGAGCCGATAACATCTAAACGTTAAAATGAATGGCCGCTGATTTGCGGCCATAAATTCGCTACCCCATAGCAATAGCCCTCTCGTTACTCCCCCCGTTTCATGCTAAATTCACGTATCTAAGGTCATGGCATCGTTTCAGGTATCAGTATGTTTACATATAAAGAAATATCGGCGCTAAACGAACTGGAATTGATCGTTTATAACTACATCATAAAAAATACCGACAAAGTGATGTATATGACCATCAGAGAACTGGCTGATGCTGCTGGCGTCTCTACCACCACGGTTTTGCGTTTCTGCAAGAAAATGAATTGTGATGGTTACTCTGAATTTCGAGTTCGTTTTAAACTCTATTTAGAACACGATGAAAAACCCCCAGTCAGTTTTGGTATCAGTGAAATAATTAGCTATTTTAAAAGCATTAATAATAGTGAATTTGATGAATTACTTGATACGGCAGCGGCACAAATAGTTGCATCGAATAGAGTTATATTTGTTGGCATCGGCACCTCAGGTGCATTAGGGAAATATAGTGCACGTTTCTTCTCTAATATCGGTAAGTTCAGCACGTATATTGATGACCCTTATTATCCTATCAACAGTGATATGTATCAGGACGCCATTGCTATCATCCTCTCGGTGTCCGGTGAAACAGAAGAGATCATCCGCATTGCTAACCAGTTTAGCCTGCATAAATGTAAAATAATCAGCCTGACCAACAGTGAAAACTCGACCTTGGCTAAAATGGCTGACCTTAATATCTCCTACCATATGCCACCTATTATCCTTGAAGGACACTATAATATTACCACCCAGATTCCGGTGTTATATATTATTGAAACCATTGGCAAGAAACTCCCGCAAATAACTCATAAGAAAACACCCTAAAACAGGGTGTTTTTTACATGTAACATATTCCAAAACGCGATTTTTGTTATATCGTGACTTCGTTTTTCTTTTTGCTAAACTCCATTCTGCGTCAAATAAAAATACTAATAATAAGTCAATAACGTTCTGCTTATCTTATACTCAGTACTCGCGACAGGAGATTAATAATGGCAATTGATTACGCATTGACCGCACAGGAAATTATTAAATATATTGGCGGTGATAATAATGTGATTACTGTCACACATTGTGCGACACGTTTACGTTTTATATTGAAAGATAATAAAATTGTCGACAAAGAACGGTTAAATCGCGTTAAGGGTGTCATTACCGTGATTGAAGCCGGTGGGCAAATGCAGGTGGTGATCGGTAATCACGTCGGCGATGCCTATAGGCACGTTACCGATTTGATTAATATCGATGAAAGCGCCCCAGTTGCTGCGCCCAAGGTGGGTATTGTTAGCCGCCTGATGGATATCATCTCCAGTATCTTCGCCCCCTTTCTTTATCCGTTGGCTGCCTGCGGTATCTTGCAGGGGATTATCTCCTTTCTTGCCGCGATCGGCTGGATGGATGCGGCGAGCGGAACCTACCGTATTCTGAATTTTGTTTCGTGGACCGGTTTTACATTCTTGCCGGTGATGGTGGCCTTTACCGCCGCGAAAAAATTCAATGTTAATCCCTTTACCGCCGTTATTACTGCCTGTGCGCTGATCAGCCCCGATTATATGAATATGCTGACGGCCAATAAAATCACTACGGTGAATTCAGCGGACCCAACTGTTCAGCAACTGATGCATGAAGCTGTGAATAATCCACAGGTCGCCCATATTCTGAACACCATTGCCGGTATTCCGTTGTCATCTCCGACCTTGGATTTCTTCGGCATTCCCGTGCAATACCTGAGTTATACCGCCTCGGTTATCCCGATCATTTTGATGGTCTGGGCAATGTCTTATGTGCAGCGATTCTTCGAACGCATCTTACCGATGGTGGTGCGTAACCTGTTCACCCCGATGTTCTGTATCGCCATTATGGTGCCACTAACACTGCTGGTTTTCGGCCCGATCGGTAACCTGATTGGGGGGGCCATTGGTGGTGTTTACAATACGCTTTACAACCTTAGCCCAGCCATTGCAGGCTTTATGGTCGGGGCCTTCTGGCAGCCATTGGTCACCTTGGGTGTTCATTGGGGGATTACGCCAGTCACGGTCGGCAACTACGCGACACTGGGTTATGACACCTTTACCGGCCTGCAAGCCTCCGCGGTCTTTGCCATGGCGGGCACCATGTTTGGCGTTTACTTAAAAACCCGTAACCGCGAAATGAAAGGTATTTCACTGTCGGCAGGTATCACGGCATTGTTCGGGATTACCGAACCGGCAATTTACGGCGTAGCGTTACGGTTGAAAAAACCGTTCTTGTGCAGTTGTGCCGCGGGTGGGATCGGCGGGGCGATTGCCGGTTCATTTAATGCCGTGTCGTGGAGTTACTGCTTACCGGGTATTGCGGTACTGCCGGTCTTCTTTAAAGAAGGGCATATGACACAGTTCCTCGGATTCCTGCTGTCTATCACAGTGGCATTCGTCTTAGGTGCCGTTTTCACCTGGTTAGTTGGTTTTACTGATGAGCCAGAGAGCACGGAGCAAAGCACCAAAGCACCTGAAATGCCGATGGCTCAGGCGCAGATGAATCAGGGCTAAAATCGATTTCATCCTCAGGCGGGTAATGACCCGCCGTTGATTACCATTTTCAGGGCGTATGGTTGCCTGTAGCACTAAGGGAGAAAGTTATGAGTCACAAACAATTACCGAAAGATTTCTTATGGGGCGGCGCAGTCGCCGCACATCAGGTTGAAGGCGGCTGGGATAAAGGCGGCAAAGGCGTGAGTATCGCCGATGTGCTTTCCGGCGGGTCGCACGGGGTTGATCGGGTGATGACCGATGGCGTGCAGGAGGGTTATCGCTATCCAAACCATGAAGCCGTTGATTTTTATGGTCATTACAAAGAAGACATCGCGTTATTTGCTGAGATGGGCTTTAAGTGTTTCCGCACCTCCATTGCCTGGACGCGCATCTTCCCGAACGGTGATGAGCAGCAACCGAATGAAGCGGGTCTGCAATTCTACGACGACATGTTTGATGAATTACTGAAATACGGCATCGAACCGGTGATCACTTTATCTCACTTCGAGATGCCGTGGCATTTGGTTAAAGAGTACGGTGGCTGGAAAAATCGCCAAGTGGTCGACTTCTTCGTGAAATTCAGCGAAGTGGTCATGGAGCGCTATAAGGGCAAAGTTAAATATTGGATGACCTTCAACGAGATCAATAACCAACGCAACTGGAAATATCCACTGTTCGGTTATTGCTGCTCGGGCGTGATATTCACTGAGCAAGAAAACCCAGAAGAAACCATGTACCAAGTGCTGCATCACCAGTTTGTTGCCAGTGCCAAAGTGGTAAAACTCGGTCATGCCATCAATCCGGAGTTTAAAATTGGCTGTATGGTCGCGATGGTGCCGCTGTATCCTTTCTCCTGCCATCCAGATGACATGATGTACTCCGTCGAAGCTATGCGTGAGCGTTATCTATTCGGTGACGTCCATATGCGCGGTTACTACCCGTCATATATCCTGAATGAGTGGGAACGCCGTGGATTCACTATCCATATGGAAGAGGGCGATCTTGAGGCTCTGCGTGAGGGTTGTGCAGACTACATGGGGCTGAGCTATTACATGAGTAACGCCGTCTCTGCGGTTAATCCGGGCAGTGGTAACTCACTTTCTGGCTTTGAAGGCAGCGTCCCTAACCCACACGTCAAAGCATCTGACTGGGGATGGCAGATTGATCCGGTTGGTTTGCGTTATTCACTGAGTGTATTGTATGAACGCTATCAAAAGCCGTTATTTATTGTTGAAAATGGTTTTGGTGCGATCGATAAAGTGGCCGACGACGGTATGGTCCATGACGATTACCGCATAGCTTATCTGAAAGCGCATATTGAACAGATGAAGAAAGCGGTATTTGAAGATGGCGTTGATTTAATGGGATACACCCCATGGGGCTGCATTGATTGTGTGTCATTCACCACCGGTGAATACAGCAAACGTTATGGTTTTATCTATGTGGATAAAAACGATGACGGCACCGGCACTATGGCGCGTTCACGTAAATTAAGTTTTGACTGGTATAAGAAGGTTATTTCCAGCAACGGTGAAGCGCTTTAAATCGAAAGGTTGAGTCATGTGTCATTCCTCTTTTTAAATACTTTAGCGGAATGACACAGAATTTCTAATACTCCCATCCGACGACTTCAACCAATACTTACGATTGCTGGAAAAACTGACTGTCGAGATAGTTCTCAATGCTGAATTGACAGTTCATCGTGTAGTCCCTCCGGTTTTTAGTACCATCGACAATTTTTTTATCTGCGCAATCAACAACTACGGTCGTGCCGTTTGGCAAAATCGGCTCCATCTTATTCCCATTGTTTGGAAAACAAAGGACACTCTCTCTGAACGCCCATGAAACAATAATTCTTGGGCTAATCTACTGCTTCATAAGTTATCGCCATTTTACTGCGGAATTATTATGTTCACTAAGTTTGGGCTACTTTTTTATCGTGGTGATATTGCAGGATTAGTGCAGTTAAATCGTCAGCTAATGATAACTATTTATTCACCTCATTCACCAACCAAGGCGACTTTGTACTCCAGAAAATAATGTCGGCACCGAGATAGTTTTCAGCGAACTCGACAAACTCAGCTTTGCTAAATGGCTTGCCGGTATTTTGGTTGGTGTAGGTCAACGTCGGTTCTTGCACCGCCATGGCGACAAGCGGTAGCTTATTCTTATATTTGTTAAAGTACTGATAGGAGTTCTTCATTTGCTCCTTGCGGTTGGGAACGATATCTGGACCGCCGAGGCCGATATTATGAGCGCTGGCAAATTTGAATAACCGCCCCATATAATTGTGGTCATTGTTCCATTCGCACGGCCAGAAATTCACATATTGCACTAGGTGTGATTTTGGGAAAACCTTTCGCGCAAAGGCAAGATTTTCCATTTCGCTGGTGAAATATTTCTCGCAGGAAAACCCTTTAGGCAGCTTCTTCTTATCCAAGTCAATGGCGGTTTCGGGGAGGTTTACACCGTAGACTCGACCATCAAAACGCTTTGCAAGTGCAGCCAATAGAGCTTGATAACGTTGGCGCACGGCAGGATTCCACTGCTGTGCCACCCAGCCGTGACCGATAGGTTTTCCCTCGCCCGGATTGTCGAATTGCGGCGATATACCCCCGTTATAGATCACATCATTCATAAGATAATCAGGAACGTACCGCGCTTCCTGCTCGAAAAACCGATCCTGAATCTGGATGAAAAGTTCTTTATTCATTGTGGTGAGGCGCGCTAGATCCTTCTCAATCTGCGAGAAGTCGTATTTGCCCTTTTCGGGTTCGAGCGAACGCCAATTGTAGACGATCTGCGCACCACATATATCGCTACGCTCCAAAATAGCGGATGCTGCTTCGAGGCCGCCGGAGCTGGTATAGACGAAGTTCTCTGGTGTTTTAGCGAAGGCTGGTAATGTCGCAGCAAACAGTGTGGCCGCGAGGGTAAGTCTAAATGTGATGGTCATGATGTCTCCCTTGTTGGGTTTCGGTGATGGTTGACCAAAGCAATTAGCTAGCCTCTTTTTATGCGTGAAACAACCCGATAGGACATTAATTCAGGAGTCAGGTGCGGGGCATTATGGTCGTTTAATTGCTTAGATAAGTATGCAATGAAAATGACGGTTTCTTTCTAAGGTGTTTACCTTATTTACTGTTGCCAGATCTCACAGACAAAAATGCCTTTAATAGATTGGTTTTTGTATAGATATTGAGTCGGCGTGATCGCTTCACAAATCCTTGCTTTACTGCGGAATTATCATGATCACTGAATTGGGATGGCTTTTCTTATAGCGGTGATATTGCAGGATTAGCGCGGCTAAATCGTCATCAACCGCGTAGAAATAGGCTTCGGGAACATCTAGCACTTCTGCAAATTGGTGCACAAGTTTAAAATTTGGTTCGTTAATCTCCCTTTCATACTGACTAACGCGAGAACTGGCGGATTCTTCATCAATACCCGCACGATGCCCTAATTCTGCTTGAGTCAGCAGTGCATTTACCCTTGCTAATCTTAATCGTTTACCTATCACACAACCACCTGACTATCATTCCCTTGGTGACTGATTATCTCTTTTTATTACAGTTTCAACTTAAAGGATTTCTTTCTTTATAAAAGAAAATCTTTAATTAAGGTTGTTTTTTAACCTATATTCAAGTAATACTTGAATTCCCACAGGATGACTTGATAAGGAGTGTCTATGAAATCTAACCGACAAATTCAGAAAGAAGATTGGCACGCCGCAGATATTCTGTCTGCCTTGAAGAAGCGGGGTAAGAGCTTGTCTGGTGTTTCCAGAGCTGCGGGGCTGTCATCTGCTACTTTGACTAATGCACTGAAGCGCCCTTGGCCAAAAGGGGAGTGGTTGATTGCAGATGCTCTGGAGATCCATCCCGCCGAGATCTGGCCGAGTCGCTATTATGATGGCGATGGGAGGCTTATTGATCGCAAGAAAAGAATCAGAGGGAAGCAGTCGGAGTAATGTGAATATTGTTTTGCACATCAATACATAAATCGATGCTGTTTCAGTATTTCCGTGCGGATGGGCTCCCATCGACGTGAAACTGCATGTCATCTAGACCGATAGCAGCTATTAGACGGCATATTAGGTTATGTCCTGTGCGCTAATTTTTACATCGGTACTAACAATTAATCCCTCTCATCTCGTTGATCTGCTGGTTAAATAGGGATCTTCCTCTGTTGCGGTGACGTGTTTGCACATCAAACTCATTGAATATAACATCGGGGTGCACATACCTTTCTTTGGGATTTTGAATATGCCTAAGTTCTACTGGATCCTATGCGGTGTCATACTTGTTGTCGGGGTGAGTATCGCGCTAATAAGTGCTGAATGGCCAGGGTTAGTCTTTTCCGGTGATCCCGAAAGCGGTGAAATGCCGTTAGAATTCGGCGCTGGCCTTGGCCTCGCTTTTTTGGCTATCGTCGGTTTTGTCGGCGGTTTGATAGCAAAAATCGTATTAACTCTGCTGAGAAAGTGACACAAGTAAGCCGTTTTGAGAGTGAATTATTATTGTGGACAATAAGTTGATGAGAGTAAAGGGAAGGGCACATGAGAAAGAGTAGCCAAAAAGAGTTAGCCCAGATGGGGCTTCAGATGTTACAAACGGGTAAAGATCGCCGCGAGGTAAAACGCTTTTTTACCGCGCACCGAATGAAGGCTCGTCTGGCGGTGGCGCTGTTGTGCAAGCAAGAGATGGTATTCATTAGAGCCGAGCAGCCGCGGCGTCAGTAACTGAAGTGATAGAGGGATGTGGTTTGAGTTAGAGGCGCGTTATAAGCCGGTATGCGATGACCGGTTTATAGGTACAGAGTTGATATCAGTGAGGAACCCGACTAGTAATCATCCCCAGCATCTTTCGCTGCCGAGCGAATAACTAACCAAGCCAACAGGCTAACAACCGCTAAAACTGCGATAACAATCAGTAATATTTTCAAATGCAGATACCTTTCTTTGAAGCCTGGATAATTCTCACCGCAATACGGGCCGCAATCAAGTCGTATCTGACTTTCATATCAATATAGTTAAAGATTGATTTTGTGAGAAATCATGTCGCTATAAATAATAGTCGCCATGAGTTAAAACTCCATATGATTTTTTATCTTGCGACTTATTAGTATTATCAAATTTTTCTTTAAATTCGGGAGAGGATAATCTCTCTCCCGCACGGTAATCCTTGGCATACACAATGTTGATTGATATAAACAAGGCGATAAAAATCCCCTTTTTTCTAAAGGGCATAAGATCTTCAATCAATAGAATAGTGAGGTGAATAATCCGATATCGTAATACTCACGTCTGCATTAATTGCTCATCCCAGAATTCCGCCTTCTCTACTACGTCAGCAAGGACACTCTGAATATCCCCCTGCATATAGCCGGCTAACATAATGCATTTATAGGCTGAAAGTGCGCGCCCGTTGCCCGGTAATACGCCAATACCAATACCACCGCAGAAGGGCTGAATGGCACTTTCGGCAAATAGGGTCAGGAAATCGGCTGAAACATGTTCTGGAAGTTCATTTCGGGTAGTGACAGAGAGACATAAACTCATCTCGCTATAATTACGGTATAAGGATAATAGCAGGGCAGGCTCCTCTACACTAAGCTTCAATTCACACTGCAAGATATTGTCCCTATCGAAGTTAAAGCCTTCAATATTCAGTTCATGACAAATTTGTTCAAAGATATCCATTAGGGTTCCTTATTAAGACGCCCTTATTGGCGCAGTGATTAAAATTAACGTGAATGGTTGTTATTAAATTTATTCATCAATGGTTAGGACCAGGATGACAAGTTCTTATTTTTTACTCTTTCTTGAATTTTATTTTTTAGCTCCGAGTTGAGTGGCTTATTTTTCTCAGTCTCAGTCGTGCTGCCAGGACTACTTGGCATGGTTGTCTTTTGTTTCTTTGGTGGCAATGGAGGGGGGAGGATTTTGTGAGAAATAAGAGCGTTCGCATAGATGGACCGATCAAAAACGTTCTCATAGATGGGATCATCAGTAACTTTCTTATCAATGGGTTTATCGAGCTGCGGACCCGGTAGTCGTTCATCTCGTTTCAGCAATGGGCGACCCTGCTTCTTAGCCAGTAATGCCACCATCAGCAATTGCCTTGGGGTTTGAACCATATGCTCATTTCGTTGTTCGCGCATCGTGGTGACGATACTCTCTACGCTCTTTCCATCAGTAGGGTTGAGAAGCATATGGCGGATGGCAATGAGCACCGCGGTACGACCAGCACCTGCATTACAGTGAACAAATGGCACGCCTTCTGATTTTGCGTATTTTTCTATTATTTTGACTAAATTTTCTAACTGTTTATTATCTATTACGCTATGGTCTACCCAGTTTGGGACTCGTATCACTGGGATTTTAACCTCCTTCTTTGTCTTTGTGTTGATAATGGTTAACTGATAACGCTCAATGCCATCTTTCGAAGATTTCTCGCGAGTCACCTCAGTCTTTATATTGTATTTGGATAAATCTATCTTCGTCTTCGTTTTCGGCTCATCCGGCTTGAAATAGGGTATCAGCTTGCGCTTTATTAGGTCATCGTCATTATTCAGCACGACAAGGCAAGATGTCGGTTCTTTCTTATTCGGCGCATCGCCCATAAGCATTTTCAGAAGAGTTGCAACCTGTTGTTCATCTTTGGGGTGTGAGCCTGCATGGATGGTATTGTTCTCACTGAGGGTTATTTTATTGGCGTTAAGTTGCGGATCGAGTGAAGTTTTTATCCTCGCTCGTATATTTATGAATTTCCCTATATTAGGGGGAAGGAAAGCAGTATCGGAAGGGCCTTTTGGAGCCTGTTTGGCTTGGTTTGCTTGTAGTGTGTTGTGTAGTTCAACAAAATTCTTTTGAAATTTGGGATCGCTGATAAGTATCTTGTCTGATAGTGATAAATTGTCTAACTTGTCCAACATACCTGACTTATCTAACTTCTCTAACTTCTTTAACCTCTCTAACTTATTTAACTTCTTTGAGTTACCTAACTTATTTTCATTAATACATTCTAATAATTCGGTCGTAAGAACCAACTGAGGGTTTTTCTCTATATTTTGAACTATAGCCTGTTGAAGTAATGATGCTCGAGATTCGCCCCTCATAAATCTAAACATGCGACCAAGGGGATCATCAAACATCTGCCACTGAGTAGACTCTTGGTGCTTAACAGAAATAGTTCCCTCAGGGGTAGTCGATACAATATAAGTACGATCCTTGATCTTCGTAGTTAATAAATCCCCATCTTTTGTTTCTGTTAACGTCTGAAAGGTAATTTCATCTATAGCCTTTGTTATGGTGTGGCTAATACTTGTCATATAGTATCCTCTTAAAAAATAATGGAGTGCCATATGATGAATTCAATTACGTGCTGATTCTTTTAAAAAGCGATGTTTTTTGTAGAGTTACTGAGAAAGAATAGTCATCACTGCGCTGAATACATGACCGCTAAACTAATCCCTTGAATTTATGGGCAATCCTTAATTAATTATCTTTTATGAAGATCCAGTGGCTTACAAGAAATTCTTATTTTCTGGCTTCACAGGCGTGTTCTCATAAATTATACTGTATGTATATACAGATAATTATGGGTGTGGATGATGATTTTTTACCCGCTCTCTCCGCTGCGTGAGATCGTCCCAATTCCGTTGTTTAACGAGAGAATTCCTGCGGGTTTCCCCAGCCCAGCGGCGGATTACATCGAGCGGCCACTGGATCTGAATGAGTTGTGCATCGCTCACCCAGCGGCGACTTACTTTGTGCGCGTATCAGGCCATTCGATGACGGGGGCGGGGATCTATGATGGCTCACTGCTGGTGGTCGATCGCAGCGTCACGCCACAACATGGCGACATTATTATTGCGGCTGTCGGCGGTGAGTTCACGGTGAAAAAACTGTGCTTACAACCTGTCGTTCAGCTTGAAGCAATGAACCCAGACTACGCACCCATCATTTTGAGTGATGGCGGGGACGAGCTAGAAACATTCGGTGTGGTGCGCTATGTCATTAATGAGGCTGCGCATGTTTGCCCTCGCTGACGTCAACTCTTTTACGCATCCTGTGAGTCTGTATTCCGGCCGGACTTACAGGGGAAGCCGATAGTTGTCCTTTCAAATAACGATGGCTGTGTAATCGCCCGGAGCCGCGAAGCCAAATTGCTCGGCATTAAAATGGGCGAGCCCTACTTCAAAATGCGCAATCTGATCCAGCAGCAGGGTGTGATGACCTTCAGCAGTAATTATGAGCTCTACGCTGACATGTCCAATCGCGTGATGACCGTGCTGGAAGCCATGTCACCGACGATGGAAATATATTCCATCGATGAAGCCTTCTTGCACCTGTCTGGGGTCAATCATTGCATGAGTTTGGATCAGTTTGGCCGTGATGTTCGCCAGCGGGTATTGCAGTGGACCGGACTGACGGTGGGGGTCGGTATTGCCCAAACGAAAACACTGGCAAAGCTGGCGAACCATGCGGCGAAGCTGTGGAGTAAAACTGGCGGTGTGCTGGATTTATCGGATCCGATCAGACAGCGAAAATTGCTCGCAATAACCCCAGTGCAGGATATCTGGGGCATTGGTCGCCGCATGGGCAAACAGCTGAATCTGCTTGGCATCACCACGGCATTACAGCTGGCAGAAGCCCCTTCGCCGTTTGTGCGTAAAAACTTCAATGTGGTGTTAGAACGCACCGTCCGGGAACTTAACGGCGAGCAGTGCCTCGAGCCGGAAGAGTTCGCCCCAACCAAGCAACAGATTGTTTGCAGCCGCTCCTTTGGTGAGCGGGTCACCCGTTATCAGGACATGCGCGAGGCTATCTGCGAGTATGCCGCGCGCGCGGCTGAAAAGCTCCGTGGCGAGCATCAATACTGCCGACACATATCCGCTTTCATCAAAACCAGCCCTTTTGCGCCCAATGAGCCTTACTACGGCAATATTGTGAGCACCAAACTTCACATCCCGACCCAAGACTCGCGGGACATTATCGCGGCGGCATTAAATTGTCTTGATGTGATATGGAAAGAGGGCTACCGCTATCAAAAGGGCGGGGTGATGCTGGGGGACTTTTATAGTCAGGGCATCGCTCAATTGGGGTTGTTTGATGATAACCAGCCCAAGATTAACAGCTCAGCACTGATGGCTGTTCTGGATGATATCAATCGATCGGGGAAGGGGAAGGTGTGGTTTGCTGGGCAGGGTATCCAAAAGGCGTGGCAGATGAAGCGAGAGATGTTATCACCTGCGTATACGACTCGCTGGGCGGAGTTACCGGTTGCCAGATGATGGCCGTTACCCTGAGCTATTTCGCCATGGGCAGAGCATCGATATAGAGACGCAGCACTGAATAGACGTATTGAGCCTTAGCAGCCAAATATTGCCGGAGTTTTTCCCTTGGGTTTCACACCACAGCCACACCAACCAAATTCCACAAACAAAAAAACCAACCCTAACGGATTGGTTTTCTTGAGGATATTTGGTCGGCATGAAAGGATTTGAACCTTCGACCCCCGACACCCCATGACGGTGCGCTACCAAGCTGCGCTACATGCCGATGCTGCGGCTTTTATACTACATTTTACCGTTGCTAATGCAAGGCTTGGCAAAACAACCGTCTGTTTTTTGAGCGTCGAGTGTTCTATTTTTAGAACTAGTTCGCAATAAAACGTTTTATATCAGTCAGCACTTGCAATAACAGTGGGAGCTGTGGTTTTTCATCTTTGATTTCATTACCTTGCTCATCATAAGTACGATATTCACCGTTATTATTCAATACAACCGTATGTGTTGGCGTCGTAATCACCAGCGTGCCATTGTCGCCCGTCGCCACCCAGTTATTATTACGTTGTGCGGCGAATAAATCTTCTCCTTGCGAGTAGTCTTCTGATGCCGTTTTGACATGTAACAACCGCTGCATCAGTGTCGTCATGACGTCTTCATGATTGGTCAGTTTATTCACGGTCTGTGCAGGTGTTCCCGGCCAGTGAACCACTAAAGGTACTTGCAGCTGTTGACGATTAAAGCGACTACCCGCACCCCAAGTATTATTGCCGCTGTCATTAAATTCGACACCATGGGCCGCAGTAATAATCACCACGGTTTTATCGAGCTGCCCACTCTGCTTCAGGGTATCCAGAATCGTAGCAATCTGCTGATCCACATCTCTCGCGCCAGCTTGATAATTCTGGATAAAATTAGTCGGCAGTGCCGCTTTCTTCCCGGTAACGGGATCTTGCGCTTCTGTTGATCCGTTCAGATTTATGTATGAGAACCAAGGCGCGTTGCTTTTTGGTGTAGATAGCCATTGTTGCCATTGTGCAGTGGTTTCGCTGTCTGTTTGCCCCACTGGCGCAGGCAACGTGAAATCGGCTAACAGTGCCTGACGATAGAGCGGCGATTCAAAGCCATCGGATGAGAACAGGCCGAATTGATAACCCTGCGCACTCAATGCTGTCATAAATGCAGATGGCTCACGGGCAGAGAGAATGCCGTCTAAGTAGGTTGGCGATATGCCATAAAATAGGCCAAACAAGCCGGTATCCTGACGGTTACCCGAGCTGTAGTGGCGATCAAATTGGATGTTTGAACGGCCAAACTCTGCCAGTGCAGGCATATCTTTTTGCAGGCTACTGACGCGAATACCGTCAACCACAATCAATAGCAGGTTATAACCGCTGCCTTTATCGCTGAAAGTAATCGGGCTTAGCGGGTATTCAACCGCCAGCGCGTCTGGCGTGCCTTGTTCCATCAGGCGGCGCTGATACTCTTGCTGATCGAGCAGACCGTGTTTCTCAAGGAATTTACGGGCAGTCATCGGGTAGGAGAGTGGCAGGTTCGCTCGCTGCATACTGATTGGGCGGTAGAAGTTGGCATCAGCCCAGATATACATCAGATGCGAGGCAAAGAAGGCGGAAATAAATACCACCACCAGTGGTTTAACAAAGCGCTGCCGGTTAAGGCTGCGCAGTTTTTGCCAGGCCCAAGTGCCAAAAAGCATCTCGACCAGAAAAATGACCGGCACTGAAATAAACATCAGTTGCCAATCGCGCGCTAGCTCTGTTTGGTCCGGGTTAATCACTAACTCCCACACTACCGAATTAAGGTGTAAATGGAAGCGGGTAAAGACCTCGGTATCCACCAATAGCAGGGTCAAACCCGCAGTAGCAAAGGCGGCGGAAAGAAAACGGAGTAGCCGTTGTGACATCACCACAAAGGTAAGGGGGAATATCACTAGCAGGTAGGCGGCAAAAACGATAAAGCTAAAGTGCCCAAGCCAGCTAACGAGGGCATAGATACGGCCAATCAGCGACGAGGGCCAATCGGAGACAAACAAATAGCGACTACCCAGCACCAGGCTGAACAGAATATTAAACAGGGCGAACCAGTGCCCCCAGCTGATCATCTGGGAGACTTTTTCACGATAGCGCTGACGATTTGTCACCATATTGAGATTGCAGTCTTGGCCGATAAATTAATGAGCTTTATCTTCACGTACCGAAGCCTGAAGAGCCTCAGCGAAAGAACGTGCCAATACTTTGCGTTGCGCAGGGGCAATGCTGGTATTGATCAGATTTGTTACCATATTTCCCAACACCATCAATGAAAGGTCAGTCGGGGTACGATGTTTTTCCAGTACGCAGACCAATTCAGACAGTAGTTGTTCAACGTGTTCGTCACTATAACGGGATGATTGTGCCATAAAAATTGTACTCAACACCTGACAAAGTCCCACATCTTACCGTATAGAGACGCGCTTTTCCGCTATTTTATAGCATTAAGAATCATTAGCCATTAATTGAGGGGCGTCATCGCTTTTGGGTTGCAGCTCTCAGGTATCAGTGATTGAATACGCCCCTAGCCAAAAGGAGTATTTATCATGAGTCTGGATATCGACCAGATTGCCTTACATCAGCTTATTAAGCGTGATGAACAAACGCTTGATGTGGTGTTACGCGATTCCCTGTTACCTGCCAATGCTGTCGTTGAAGAGATGATGGCTGAGCTGCATCGTGTTTACAGCGCTAAAAACAAAGCTTACGGTGTGTTTAATGAGCAAAGTGAGCTGGCAGATGCACTGAAACGATGCCGTAAGGGTGATGAAGACTTCCTCAGTTTTAGTCGTGCGGCGACCGGACGTTTACGTGACGAGTTAGCCAAGTATCCGTTTGCTGAAGGTGGTGTGGTGCTGTTTTGCCAATACCGTTATTTGGCAACAGAGTATTTGCTGATCTCGGTGCTAAGCAGCTGTAATAGCATGCGAGTGAATGAGCAGCTTGATCTGAGCACGACCCACTATCTCGATATCAATCGTGCTGATATTGTCGCCCGTATTGATTTGACCGAGTGGGAGAATAGTCCAGAATCGACCCGTTACCTGACCTTCCTGAAAGGGCGGATCGGGCGAAAAGTATCTGATTTCTTCATGGATTTTCTGTCAGCAGCCGAAGGGCTGGATACCAAAGCGCAAAACCGTGGTTTATTACAAGCGGTCGACGACTATTGCGCGGATGCTGCGTTAGGCAAAAATGAGCGTCAGGCATACCGTCAGCAGGTGTATAGCTATTGCAATGAGCAATTGCAGTCTGGCGAAGAGATTGCTTTGCAGGAGTTGGCTCAAGAGCTGCCGAAGTTCGGCGAAAAAGATTTCCAGCAATTTACGGCTGAGCAGGGTTATGCCTTGGAAGAGAGCTTCCCAGCGGATCGTGGCACGTTGCGTCAGTTGACCAAGTTTGCGGGCAGTGGCGGTGGGTTGAGTATCAATTTTGATGCATTGCTGCTGGGTGAGCGTATTTTCTGGGATGCGGCGACGGATACACTGACCATTAAAGGCACACCACCGAACTTGCGTGACCAGTTGCAGCGCAATTCAGGTAAGTAGCCACAAATTGTACTGTGACGTTATTCAGCCAATAAAAAACGCCGCATAAGCGGCGTTTTTTATTTCGGCGTCCCGAATATCGAAAGCGACGCGATTAAACGCGAACGAAGTCGATATGAGTCAGTTTTGGCTTGAAAGCGTGACGCTGAACAGCCTGTACTTTAACTTTGGTTTCTTTACCGTCGATAACCAGAGTCAGTACGGAATCATAAAAGCCCGGTTTCAGTTCAAGGTTCTTGGTGGTGTCATGGTCAAGAGCAATAGAAATAGCTGCTTCTGTGCCACCGTAAACGATTGCCGGGAATTTATTTGCTGCACGCAGGCGGCGGCTCGCACCCTTACCCTGGTCGTTACGTACTTCTACTTTGATAGTGGTCATTTTGTTTTCTCTTAAGAAATTTACCCTGCTACAGGCGACCCAGCAACAGGTTCGATACTCGGCTTTGATTGGGTAAACCCAGAGCAAAGCGGGCGACATTCTAGCGAAATATCAGCCAGACAGCAAATAAAACTGCGAAAATCTCAGGCTAAATGCGGCTTAAGCAAGGGAATCAGCTCGGCGAAAACGGCCCTGATAATCAAATACCTTTTCCCTGATTTGCCACCATTGTCCACGCCGACGGGCAACGACAAAATCCGGATAACGTAACAGCGCTTGTTGCGCGATGATATCCGCTGCCGTTTGCCATTTGAGGGTAATACCCGGCGCGCGCTGATGGGGGCGCAGGAAAATTTGCTCAAATGCCATCCGCTGTGCAGCAGTGGTTAAGCGAAAGCGCTCGCTGGTATGGGTGCCGTCTTCGTCGTAATAGGTGATTTTCAGCCACTCGCCTTTAACGTCATGGCCGGCTTCCAGACTCATGCCGCCACAACGTAGCACCAGCGCATCTTTCAGTTTCAGCGCGGCTTTCAGCATGTCATCAGGGTCAACCAGCACTTCCTGACACTGGTGACAGCGGCGTGCGGCGATATCATTCTCTGCGCCACAATGGGGGCAGGATTTGAAGCGGAAACGGTAGTCACATTGCGCCCGCGCGCCTTGATCATCCTCAAACCAGCCCTGACAGCGGCGACCATAGTGCTCAATAATCTCGCCGGACTCAGTACATTTCCCCCAGAAGATATTGGCGAAGCCGCAATCTGGGCAAAAGACCTGCACTGGCTGACTGCCACTATGGGGTTTGCTCGTACCCACTTCGGGCGTGAACAGGTCGTGGGGATTACCGGCATAATCCAGTATCAAGCAATCCTCCTTACCCGGTGAGAGCCGCAAGCCTCGGCCCACGATCTGCTGATATAGACTGACCGATTCGGTGGGGCGCAGAATGGCAATCAGATCCACATGAGGTGCATCAAAGCCGGTGGTCAGCACCGCCACATTCACCAGATAGCGCAGTTGTTGCTGCTTAAATGCGCTGATGAGTGCATCCCGCTCGGCGGGGGGAGTGCCAGCACTCACTAACGCGGCCTCACCTTTGGGCAACAATCCGTACACTTCTTTGGCGTGCTCGACGGTGGCGGCAAAAATCATCACCCCGCGCCGTTGGGTGGCGTACTCCATTATTTGGCTAACGATATGCGGGGTGATGCGTTGTTGCTGTTTAAGCTCCCGATCGAGATCCGCTTCACGGAACATGCCGTCGCTGTTGCTGGTCAGGCGGCTGAAATCATATTGCACGACCGGCATATCCAGCCGCTCCGGTGGCACTAAAAAGCCGTGCTTAATCATGTAACGCAGCGGCAACTCATAGATACAATCGCGGAAAAGCGCTTTTTCATCACCACGGGTAATGCCGTGATAGTGGAATTGATAGATCCAGCCTTTGCCCAACCGATAGGGGGTCGCCGTCAGTCCCAACAGCCGTAGCCGTGGGTTAGTGGCGCGTAAATGCTGGATGATTTGCTGATACTGACTGTCATCTTCGTCACTGATACGATGGCACTCATCGATAATCAGCAGCGAAAAGGCGCTATCAAACAGTGGGAGATTGCGTGCCACAGACTGCACACTGCCAAATACCACTTTCCCTTCACTTTGGCGCTGCTGTAGCTCGGCGGCGAAGATATCGGCCTCTAAATCGTAGGCACAGTATTTGGCGTGATTCTGTGCCACCAGCTCTTTGACATGCGCCAAAACCAGCACGCGACCACGGGCCAGTTTCGCCAATTCGGCGATAACCAGGCTTTTACCCGCGCCGGTAGGCAAGACAATCACTGCCGGTTCGCTGTGACGACGAAAGTGGGCGAGGGTGGCGTCTACCGCTTCTTGCTGATAGGGGCGTAGCGTAAAAGCCATTAAAGCGCCTGCCCTGTGGGGGGATTTATCGCGCTTAACCCATTCACCATTTGCAACAATTTCCTGCATTGTATGAGTGACATTTATCTCTCCTCATAACGAAAAACTTTCTATTATTATGCCTGTCTGATGTGGCCGACGCGAGAGCCACGGGCTGTGATCAACGAGAAGCACAGGATGTGCACTGCATAAGCAGGGGATCCTTTCTCAATAACGTTTTTTTGAGTAACTGTTCCTAGGATGATATGACAACCGCCGCTATACTGATGAATCAAGTCGGTTAGGCAGCGAATGATTTTCCCCTATACAACTTTACTGCTTCATTCTTTCATACCGTATTATTAGCACTCTGTCGTCGTTGGCAGGTGTGATTGCGGGTATCGTGCCCGTCGGCACGACAATACAACAGGCAAAGTAGATTCAATGCGATTGGACAAGTTTTTATCTCAGCAATTAGGTGTCAGCCGGGCGTTGGTAGCGCGCGAGCTGCGGGCCAAACGGGTAACTATTGATGGCGAAGTGGTCAAAAGTGGTGCAATTAAGCTGACACCAGAGAACGACGTGAGATTCGATGGCAACCCACTACAGCAAACCCTTGGCCCACGTTACTTTATGCTGAACAAGCCGCAGGGTTATGTGTGTTCGACAGAAGACCCGGATCATCCTACCGTGCTCTATTTCCTTGATGAGCCAGTGGCTTACAAGCTGCATGCTGCTGGGCGGTTGGATATTGATACCACCGGATTAGTGCTGATGACCGATGATGGTCAGTGGTCGCACCGGATCACCTCTCCACGCCATCATTGCGAAAAAACCTATTTGGTGACGCTGGAACATCCGGTCGCGGAAGATACAGCGCAGCGATTTGCTGACGGCGTTCAGCTGCATAATGAAACCTCCCTGACCAAGCCCGCTCAACTCGACATTATCGAGCCGCAGTTAGTGCGCTTGACCCTCAGCGAGGGGCGCTATCATCAGGTAAAACGCATGTTTGGGGCTGTTGGCAATCGAGTATTAGAGCTGCACCGTGAACGCATTGGCGCGATGAAACTTGATGACGATTTGGCTCCCGGTGAATACCGTCCGCTCACGGCTGAAGAGATTGCCAGTGTAGGCGTTCCCCCTCTGTAATGGGTTTTCTGTTGTCGCGTGGGTGGGCTACTCCCACGCGGTCCGCAGTCGATATCACCTGCCGTAAGTTATTGAAGGAGTTGTTGAACGTGCATGCCAGTAACCAAAATGAAGCGCAGAACCGGACATCCCACTTTGGCTTAATCTTTATCCTGGGCTTGCTGTCGATGCTGATGCCGCTGGCGATCGATATGTATCTGCCGAGCATGCCTATTATTGCGCAGGAGTTTGGCGTCGAGAGTGGCGCGGTGCAGATGACGCTGAGTGCGTATGTGCTGGGGTTTGCTATCGGGCAGATGTTCTATGGGCCAATGGCCGACAGCATAGGGCGCAAACCGGTTATCTTCTGGGGTACGCTAATCTTTGCGCTGGCGGGAATGGCCTGTGCCATGGCGCAATCGATTGAGCAACTGATTAACTTGCGTTTCCTGCATGGCTTATCTGCCGCCGCCGCTAGTGTGGTGATTAATGCATTGATGCGCGACATGTTCACCAAAGATGATTTCTCCCGAATGATGTCTTTCGTGGTCTTGGTGATGACTATTGCGCCGCTGCTGGCGCCGATTATCGGTGGTGCACTGCTGGTGTGGTTTAGCTGGCATGCCATCTTCTGGACCATGGCGGGTGCCGCATTGATTGGTGCAATCTTAGTCGCGCTGTATATCAAAGAGACCCTGCCCAAAGAGAAGCGGCAAAGGTTTCATCTGCGCACGACTATTGGTAATTTCGCCACGCTATTCCGCCATAAGCGGGTGCTGTGCTATATGCTGGCCAGCGGCTTCTCGTTTGCTGGGATGTTCTCGTTCCTCAGTGCTGGTCCCTTCGTTTATATTGATCTAAACGGTGTTTCACCACAGAACTTTGGCTATTACTTTGCCCTGAATATCGTCTTTTTGTTCTTGATGACGCTGATTAATAGCCGCAATGTTCGCCGTTTTGGCGCACTGAAAATGTTCCGCTTTGGCATGCTGGTTCAATTCGTGATGGGCATCTGGCTGCTGGTGGTTTGCGCCACGGGGCTGGGATTCTGGGCATTGGTACTGGGGGTGGCGGCTTATGTCGGCTGTATCGCGATGATCACCTCGAATGCTATGGCGGTTATTCTGGATGATTTCCCGCATATGGCGGGGACGGCTTCTTCTCTGGCAGGGACTTTACGCTTTGGTATCGGTGCTGTGGTGGGAACGCTACTGTCGATGGCTCCCTCCCGTAGTGCCTGGCCGATGGTCAGCTCCATGGCATTTTGCATCATTGTCGCCATGTTGTTGTATCTCTATGCCAGTCGCCCGCACAAAGATACGGTGAAAAAAGCGTAGCCAGTAAAATGTGAAGGGTTGACGCCGCAGGGCGTTCCCCTTTACTGCCATCATGTACACCTAACATTGACATCCACAACTTACACCCAGCTTATCGATCCAATCCCGCCAATTATCTCCGTTGTCTACGCATTTATTTTGTTCAATATCGCCCTAATTGGGGTGAATAATCCTCAGTTATTTGCGCTTAATCAATATAGTAAGCATGCGTATCATTATTCGTTGCATAGTTATGTTTAGACTCATATTGTTAATTTATTTGAGTGATAATATAAAAAAGCGACAAATAGTTATCGAAAAGTTTTTATCAGATATTTCTGTCAATCAAATGGCAGCTAATAATCATTATTTTATATGTTTATCAATTAATTAGGATGGTTTTGTTACGCCAGTTTTACCTTTAATTGTTCATCGAATGTAAAATGTTGGCAGCGCTTAGGTAACTAGATTGCAATAAAAATGGTTGAGATGAGCGCCATAAAGGTATAAATATAACGAAAAGTGGGATCTAAATCTCAAACTGGCAATTTTAGCCTTAGCTGCAAGGGCTGAAAAAGCGTAAAAACAGCACAAAAATAACATTGTTAGTTTTAAGTTTCTAAATTGTTATCAATGTTGTGTTTTGATGGAGTTTGAATCAGGCACAATGACAATTTAGCGGCTATAACTTTAGTGAGTGTGAGTCATTGTGGTGCCTTTGTAATTTTTGAATTTTATTTTGACTAGGAAAAACACGTGAATAATATCCAACTTTCGGTAGTACATCGTCTGCCGCAAAGTTACCGTTGGTTAACTGGGTTTATCGGGGTCAATGTTGAGCCGATCCCACTGACGGCGATAGACGATACCCAAAATGACCTTATGGGGCTGAAACTACTCAGTCACGATGGCAAGCATGCGCAGATTATCATGCAGCGACTCCACCTCTCGCTTCAAGAGATACAAGTGGACTCCGCGATTGTTGAATGGGAAGGTGAGCCTTGCCTCTTCGTTCATCGGCAGGATGAGAGTGCGGCTATGTGTCGCCTGAAAGATGTCGGTGTCGCCATCGCCGAAACCATGACGGCACTTTATCCCTTCTGATACGCCATTAAGCGTTCATCGGCGCTATTCGTCGGCCTTATTTATTCATCAATGATATCGTCGGCCCGACATGCTGGCGCTTTCTATGCCGACGCCGCTAGTCAGCAAATTTCAGCAACTGCTGTGTATATTGTTGTTTTGGCGCAGCAAATATCGCCTGACAGTCACCTTGCTCTATCACTTCCCCCTGCTTTAACACAATCACCTGATGGCATAATGAGCGAACGACTTGTAAGTCATGGCTGATAAACAGGTAGCTGAGCTGGTAACGCTGCTGGAGGGATTTGAGTAAGGCCAGAATTTGCGCCTGTACTGATTTATCCAGTGACGAGGTGGGCTCATCAAGGATCAGCAATTGAGGTTGCAGGATTAATGCCCGCGCGATGGCAATACGCTGGCGCTGCCCACCGGAAAATTCAGTCGGGTAACGATAGCGACTCACCGGATCCAGTCCCACCTCTTCCATCGCTTTAATCACCCGTTGTTCACGGTGTGCGGCGCTGAGTCTCTGATGAACTTCTAACCCTTCAGCGATGATCTGCTGAACATTCAGGCGCGGGTTGAGCGCCGAGTAAGGGTCTTGGAATACCACCTGAATGCGGCTGCGGTAGGGCAACATCTGTTTTGGGGTAAAACGGTGCAGCGGTTGGCCGTTAAACCAAATCTCACCTTTTGCTGGCAGCAAACGCAGCAATGCCAGCCCGGTGGTGCTTTTCCCTGATCCCGATTCCCCGACCAATCCCAGACTTTCACCGGGTCTTAGCTCAAAACTGAGATCTTTCAGTGCATAGTGGTGATCCACCGTCCGGCGTAATAAGCCACGCTTAATGGGGAATGCCACTTGCAGTCTTTTGACCTCAAGCAGCGGCGCGAGTCCTGCCGTCAGGGGCAAAGGATCGCCCTGTGGCTCGGCATCCAATAACTGGCGAGTGTAGGGGTGCTGTGGTGCACTGAACAGCGCCTGACGGCTATTCTGCTCTAGGATACGTCCTTCCCGCATCACGGCCACATTGTCCGCAAGTCGGCGGACAATATTCAGGTTATGAGTGATAAACAGCAAACTCATGCCCAATTCTTGCTTCAACTCTTTCAGCAAACTCAAAATCTGGGCCTGTACCGAGACATCCAGCGCGGTGGTTGGCTCATCGGCAATCAGCAATTTGGGTTGGGTCAAGACCGCCATCGCAATCATGACGCGCTGGCGTTCCCCGCCTGAAAGTTGATGGGGGAAATCAGCCAGTCGGCCTTTAGCATTACGAATGCCCACACGGTCGAGGCACTGAATGATCTCCGCTCTGGCCGCCTCTTGGCGCATACCGCGATGCAGTGACAACACTTCGGCCAACTGCTTCTCGATGGTGTGCAGCGGGTTGAGTGACACCATCGGCTCTTGAAAAATCATGGAGATCTGATTGCCGCGAATGCCACGCAGTATCGGTTCATCGGCATGGAGCAGTGATTGGCCTGCAAACAGAATATCGCCGCCAGAGTAGACCACCGGTGGCGAAGGCAGTAAGCGCAATATCGACAACGCCGTGACGCTCTTGCCTGAGCCAGATTCCCCTACCAGCGCCAGTGTTTCACCGCTATTGACTTGCAATGACACCTCGCTGACCACTTCACGGTCAACGCCCGCCTGGCGAAATGCCACGCTGAGATTTTGAATATCCAGGAGCGGGGAGGTCGCCATATCAGTACACCTTACTTGGGTCAAAGGCGTCACGTACAGCTTCGCCGATAAAGATCAACAGGGATAACAGCACCGCCAAGACCAGGAATGCCGTGATACCAAGCCAGGGCGCTTGAAGATTATTTTTGCCCTCCAATAACAGCCCACCTAAGGATGGTGACCCCATGGGTAAACCAAAACCGAGGAAGTCCAGTGAGGTGAGGGTGGTTATCGAGCCGCACAAAATGAAGGGCAGGAAGGTCAGTGTTGCCACCATCGCATTGGGCAACATATGACGCGACATAATTGTCCGGTCAGGTACCCCCATGGCCCGTGCCGCACGGATATAGTCATAATTACGGGTGCGCAGGAACTCTGCCCGCACCACGCCTACCAGTCCCATCCAGCCAAATAACACCGTGATGGCTAACAGCCACCAGAAATTGGGCTGCACGATGCTGGAGAGTAAAATGACTAAAAACAGTGTTGGCATACCCGACCAGACCTCAATAAACCGCTGGCCCCATAAGTCAACTCTGCCGCCGTAATAGCCTTGTATCGCCCCGGCACAGATGCCAATCACGCTGGAGAGTAGGGTCAGCGTCAGGCCAAATAACAGCGAAATACGGAATCCATAGATTACTTTGGTCAATACATCACCGCCGGTACTATCAGTGCCTAATAAATTGGTGCGACTGGGGGGTGAAGGGAAGGGGACATCGGTGGCAAAATTAATGGTGTTATTGCTAAAACGGATTGGTGCCCAAATAGCCCAACCATTATTTTTAATGCGGTTAAGCACATAGGGGTCTTGGTAGTCAGCGGCCGTGGTTAAAATCCCGCCAAAGGTAGATTCGCTGTAATTGACCATAAAGGGCAGGTAGATCTTGCCCTGATAGTTCACCAACAGCGGCTTGTCATTGGCTATCAACTCGGCAAACAAGCTGATAATAAATAGCGTCAGGAAGATCCACAGTGACCAGTAGCCACGACGATTCTGGCGAAAACGCGCCCAGCGGGCCTGATTAATTGCACTTAATTTTATCATTAGTGGCGACCCTCAAAATCAATCCGTGGGTCAACCAGGGTATAGGTGATATCGCTAATGATATTCAGCAGCAAACCAATCAGAGTGAAAATATAAAGGGTGCCAAACATCACTGGATAATCTCGCTGCAAAGTGGCTTCATAACCCAGCAGCCCTAAACCATTCAGTGAAAACATCACTTCAATCAACAGTGAGCCGGTGAAAAACATACTGATAAAGGTGGCTGGGAAACCGGCGATCACCAGCAACATGGCATTGCGGAACACATGGCGGTACAGGATCTTCTCTTCTGGCAGCCCTTTGGCCCGAGCTGTCACCACATATTGCTTACGAATCTCATCAAGGAAGGAGTTTTTTGTCAGCATGGTCAATGTGGCGAAGCCGCCAATCACGGTAGCCAATACGGGTAAGGTGATATGCCAAAGATAGTCGGTGATCTTGCCGTACCAGGGCAACGTGTCCCAGTTACTGGAGGTCAGCCCGCGTAACGGGAACAGATCGAAATAGCTGCCGCCGGAGAACAGCACCACCAGTAAAATAGCGAATAAAAATGAAGGGATAGCGTAACCGACAATAATTAAGGCGCTACTCCAGTTATCAAAGGCGCTGCCGTTGCGCACCGCTTTTCTAATCCCTAGGGGAATGGATACCAGATAAATTATCAGTGTGCTCCATAGCCCGAGTGAAATAGAGACCGGCAAACTATGCTTAATCAATGACATTACTGATTCGCCACGGAACAGGCTGTCGCCAAAATCAAAGCGCACGTAGCTCCACAGCATATCGAAATAGCGTTCGTGCAGCGGCTTATCAAAACCAAAGCGCTGCTTGATTTCGGCAATCACTTCCGGGTCTAACCCGCGTGAGCCGCGATAGTGACTGTCGCCCACTTGTGCCGCATTCAACCCGACTTTTGCGCCACCCAATCCACCATCACCCGCGCCTGTGCTATAGCCGCTGGTATGACCCAGTTCAATATTGGCGATGGCCTGATCAACGGGTCCACCGGGTGCAATTTGCACGATAAAAAAGTTGATAGTAATAATCGCCCACAAGGTGGGAATAATCAGCAATAGCCGCCGTAATAAATATGCGCCCACAACAGCCCCCTATTGGCGTTCTGTTGGCAGGCGAGCTGCCTTGTTGACATCAAACCACCAGCTATCAAATCCTAGCGAATAGGTGGGGCGTTCCGCTGGCATTGAGAACTTATCCCAATAGGCAAAGCGGCTATGGTTGGAGTACCACATTGGGATCATCAACTGGTTCCAGGTCAGTACCCGGTCAAGGGCGCGGCCCAGTGACAGCAGTGCCTCTGGCTGATCTTGATGTTTGATAATCTGGGCAATCAATTCATCAATGGCCGGATCTTTAATGCCAGGGGCGTTATAGGTGGAGTCGACATAAGCCGAGCCCCAGAATATTTGCAGATTGGGGCTGGGGTAGGGCATGGCCCCGTAAACGGTGGGGATCATGTCGTAATCCCGACTGCGCAGGCGGTTAACAAACTGAGAGCTGTCAACCTCGCGGATGGTCATAGTAATGCCCAAACGCTGCAAATTATGTTTGAACGGCTGAACATATTGGAAGTTACTGCCACTCAGCAGCAGCAATTCAAACTCAAAGGGTTTACCGGTTTTGCTGTTAACCAACTGCTGATTTTTGACTTCCCAGCCCGCTTCAATCAGTAATTCACGCGCTTTTAACAAATTATCCCGCGCGTCACCGCTGCCATCGGTGTGCGGCGGCTGATAGATTTGAGTGAACACTTCTGGCGGTATTTTGCCTTTAAGCGGGGCCAGCCAAGCCAATTCAGCGCTATCCGGATAACCTTTCGCGGCATAATCGGTGTTCTGGAAGAAGCTATTGGTACGTTGATAGCTATTGAAATAAAAAGCTTTATTCATCCAGTCAAAATCAAAAGCCAGTGTCAGCGCCTGGCGAACCCGTCGATCGCTAAAAATAGGGCGCTGGACATTAAATGCCAGCCAGCGGGTATTTTGCGCGGAGCTATCGACAATATCCTGCTTAATAATATAGTTTTTCGCAAAGTTGCCACTCACATATTGGGTCGCCCAGCTTTTCGGCGAGGTCTCTTCGCGGAAATCAAAAGCACCGGCTTTAAATGCCTCCAGCGCCACTTTATCGTCTAAATAGTAGTCATAACGGATAGAATCAAAATTATACTGACCCCGATTGACGGGTAAGTTAGCAGCCCAGTAATTTCGCACCCGCTCATAAGTAACAAACTGGCCCATCTTATATTTGCCAATTCGATAAGGGCCGCTACTGATGGGCGGTTTACTCAGCGGATCACTCAGCTTATGGTCTTTCCAGAAATGGGCGGGCATTACGGGCAAACCAAACAGGCCCAGCATTTTATCTTTATTGGGTTCGGGGAATTCAAAACGCACCGTCAGGCGGGAAATGGCTTTGACCTGCACACCTTTATAGACGATACGAAATTGCGGTACGCCTTCGGTCATGAATTTATTGAAGGTGAACGCGACATCTTGCGCGGTAATAGGGGTGTCATCATGAAAACGGGCGCGGGGATTGATATCAACTTCAATCCAATGGAAGTCTGGGGCAAAACGCGCTGACTCGGCAATTAACGGATAGTAGCTACCAATCTCATCGTCTGAAGTGCTAAATAGCGAGTCATATAGCCTTTCAGTGCGGATCGCTGCGTTGCCGCGTAAGGCATAGCGGTTGAAGTTATCAAAGGTGCCAATAGTGGCTAACGTAATATCGCCGCCTTTGGGGGCCGCCGGATTGACGTAATCGAAATGGCTAAAATCTGATGAATACTTAGGTTCGCCCAGTATGGCAAAAGAAGCACCTTCTTTAATAGTTTCAGCCTGTAGGCCAAAACTCAGGGCCGAAAGCGCCAAGGCAGCAAATAGGCGTAACAACATATTAGTGGTGATCTCCTGCATTTCATTCAGATAATAATAATCTTAAATGAAATTACCAGTTTGCAGGGGCGTAAAGCAAACATTAAGCCAATAATATCCATCGGAGTTTAAACTTCAGCGATGTGAGCCATGATTATTTGCCCAATCACTGGCCTGAGTTCGCTTATCGGACTGGGCTCGATGGTGTTTGACTGGCGTACCAGTGACTGCTGTGCTCATGATTATGAGATTGGTTTTTGCTCGCTATTTTGTTTATGGCAAAATGTCATTAAATCCTCTACAGACAACGGCTTGCTGAGCAAATAACCTTGTAGGTAGTTGACATTGTGCTGCGCCAAATAGTGGAGTTGCTGTTCAGTTTCAACCCCTTCGGCGACGGTTTCAATATTCAGTTTCTTAGCCAACATTAATACCGCATCTAATACGGGTGCCGTCATAGTATTAACGCCGATAGTGCTGACAAACCCACGATCAATTTTAATATAATCTAACGTAAAACGTTCTAAATAGATGAGGGCGCTATGACCAGTGCCAAAATCATCGACGGCGATTTGTACGCCTTGCGAACGCAACCACGCAAATTGTTTAATGGCTAACTCTTCTTCAACCATACCCCGTTCGGTGATCTCGAATATCGGCGCAAAGATATCAGTATTTAATTGCTGCAACATGTGAGAAACATCTTTGCGGAACTCGTCATCCGTCAGATGGACTGGGGAAATATTAAAAGCAAGCTTAGTACCGGCCGGAATGTGGTCCGCCATTAACTCGCAATCCTTGATAATTAACTCAAATAAGTGCCGAGTCAGTGGTTGTATCAGGTGCTGAGCTTCAGCATAGGGAATAAAGAGATCCGGTGAGATTCGCCCCTCAATAGGGTGCTGCCAGCGGATAAGTGCTTCCAGACCCGACATTGTGCGGTCATGTGAGCGGAATACTGGCTGATATTCAACGAAGAATTCACCACGCCGAATTCCGCGCAAAATTTCAGCTTCAGCACTTTGGCTGGCAATTAAAATATAATAAGCTAGGATCCCCACTAGACCCGCAAGTAATAACCCACCCAATATGGACATACGAATATCATCCGCAGTCAGACTGGTATGGTAAATCAAGACTTTAATCGGGTAACCGGGTAATTGCACCTCATGAGCCGCCCTTGAGGGTAATTGGCTGACCGGTACGACTTTAGCATCAAAAGTGGTTATCGCTAATTCATCGATAATAATGGCTAAGCCATTGACTTGATTATCAGAATAATTCATTAGCAAGTAGGGATGTAAGGTTAATTCTAGTGTAGCCAATACACCGGTATTACCACGACCCGCTTCTCGCAGCCAGACACCAATTGCCGGTTTATTTGGCATCATGGGCGTGCCTTGCTGAATTTTAAAATCTAGCGGCTGGGAGACATTAATTTTGGGATATAACACGCTGACGGGCACACTCATTTTACCTGTCGCAGAAGAGCAATAAGCAATATCATCTCTCGCCAATAAGAATGACCTGACGCCATTGGTAAATGCAGCACGATAGTGAAGGGCGGAGCTAGCTTGCTCGCAACTCTTCGTGCTCAGTGGTATAAGCTGAGACATGGTTGTTGTCAGTTCATTCAGGAACTGAGACGAGTAGGTGATAATATGATCACTTTGTGTTGTTAGTTTACGTTCGCTGCTGCGATAAAGTAATGACAACGTAATAATAACAAAACAAATAAAGAAACAGAGTGCGAGGATGACACTTTTTTTTACAAGATGGCGTCTGGATAGAATATTGCGTGAGAAAGCACTGCTTGAACCCATGTTACGCCGCCCCTCAGCATGTCCGATAAAGTGATATGAGTATAAGTAAGTTAGTAGCGCCGCGCTACCAGTTTGCCAATGAGCGTTATCGACATTAATTAGCTTATCAAATTGAATTTCAATCTAATCCAATATAAAGAAAAGATGCTCATTAAATGCATCAAATAAGTGAAATAGTGAACTCGATATTCACTGATATATTTTGAAATATACTCCAGTAAAACAAATTTTCAGCTTATTAATACAATTTACATATTCTTATAAAGGATAATCGTTGGTAGATATGCCTTAGTGCCAGAAAGTTCTTGGTTAAGAGGTGAGCATATTACACAGATAATTCTTGAGTTTCGCTGTTTTCAGCAAAAAAAGAGATTTCCTACAAACAGATCGGAAAGGGGGGTAGAGGTGGGAATGTTCGGTATCCGGCAATAAAAAACGCTGCCATTGGCAGCGTTTTAGTATTTCGTTTGGTATCTCGGACAACAGGAATAAAAATTTGCTAGCTGCGCGAACCGCTACTTAGCACTCGGCGCCCATCGCGATAACGCTTATTCCAATAATCTTCATTTAGGCTCGATATGGTCACCCCGACACTGGTCGATGCATGAACAAATTTATCGTTACCTAGATAGATACCTACATGGCGGCCAGTCGATCCTGCACGGAACAGCACCAAATCACCGGGGCGCAATTTAGTACGCTGGATTTTTTTACCGAGATCCTGCTGCTCAGAGGTCGAGCGCGGCAAATCCATACCAAATTGTTCACGGAAAGTCGTTTGAACGAATGCGGAACAATCAATCCCGCGCTTGGAGCTACCGCCTAAACGATAACGAACCCCTTTCCACCCTGCATACTGTTCTAAAATCTTCGACTTGACGTCAACGTTGCGCACCATCGCTTCGAATTCATCCTGAGAGGCTTGCAGTAAAAGCCCATCTTTGTCATTAACTGCACGCATCTCAGTTTGCGAATTATGTAAGTTCGAAGTCTGTGGTGAACTACACGCTGATAACATTACCGCTGCTGCAACCGCAGGAATTACCCGCAGAATATATCTCATAATAGGTTGAGACTTGACCATTGTTGTTGTTTTCCCTTGCTGTCCTTACGACGGATGTCGCTACCAAAAATGCCAAACGAATCGAGATTATTGGTTGTGGTCTGATGAGACAATCACTTAACCGAATAAATGTGCAGGAACGCACAATATTAATCAGGACAGCGGTGAAAATACTGATATCCGAGCACAAACGTTTTTGAGATTACCGTAATGATTAATAAAAGGCGAGAGCTTTTATAACCATTATTTTACTAAATGTTAATGTAACATAATGTAAGGTTTTATATTAAAGAGGAATAGATGAATTTGTAACCCTTTGGTGATAATAAATGAGTGGGAACATTGAATGAAGGGCGAGGCAAAAATAGACTGTTTTGCCTCATATACTGTGATGCAGGCTATAGGTCTGTTGCCCCAGGTAGGCGGCGGTTGATAGCATCAATTATTTTATCGCTAAGTGGCGTTAATAATACCCAACTCATCCCAACCAGTACCACCGAAAGCGAGCCGACAGCAATATCAGTGAACCAATGTGCACCAATCATCACTCGAGGTAGCGAGAAGATAACCACAATAAGTAAGGCAGTGGCAAATGCCCCACGGGAAAAATAGCGCAACATAAAGCAGGCAAAAATCATCAACATCATGCCATGGTCGCCCGGGAAGCTATCACTTGAGGCATCTTTGGTCGGGATACCTGTTAACTCACTGACGCGATTGATATTCTCAAAAGTCAGGGTCGGGCTGGGATGTGAAACCGGTAACAGATGACCTAATTGATTAAGGACAACGGCGGTTAACAGCATAACAAACCCTGTGACGATCAAACGGCGGCGGCCAGCAGGTGTTTCCTTCATATAGAAGTAAAGGTAGAGCACCCCCATACACATTAGCGAGATGACATCGAACGCGCGATTATTGGTGATCGCCACCAAATGCAGGAATGAAGGGCTGGAGAGTAGGTGCTGATTAAAATAGAAGAAGATTGCCGAGTCTATTTTAAACCAAACACCGTGGTTCACAGGGATATACCAAGATAAAAATAGAGCAATCCCGAGCAGGTTGAGCAGTAATATTGTCGGTAAATTACGACGGGTCATGCGGCGGCCTATAAATTGTCAATGTATGAATTGTGTAACCAAGAAAAATTGGGGCGCATTATACCCCTTTGTCTAACCGAATATTCAGTAATTCATGCTGTAATTTGTTCCAATCTGCTTCAGATGCGCTGATCAGTTCAATTCGGCTATCTAACGGAGGTATTTGGCGGGTTTCTATTTGCAAGTCAGCGCCTTGGCGATTAATCACCAATGTCCCCTCGGCAATACGCATAACCCCTTTGACACGTTCCACCGGATTTAATCGCACCCACTCCAGAAGTGGAACTGTATCAAACACCGTATCTGCATTAAATATCCAGCCGCAACTCAGATAACCTTGACCCTGATTTAACGCCCGACGCCATGGCTCAGTAGCTTTTAAGCTTAGTGCGGCTAGTCCTTTTTGTCGTTGTACGCTGTGATGATGTGCACCATCGGGTAATTCATCGTTATTACTGTGCGGTATATCGAGCAGGGTAATATCAATTTTCCCCTGTTCAGCATAATAGAGTGGGCGTGATACGGGTTGTTGGTCATGCCATTGCTGTAGTGCGGCATAATCCGTTGCATTATAGGTATCTTGCTTGTTCGCCACGATAATATCTGCCGCCGCCAATTGGTCACGGAAATTCTCATTCTCTGTGTAACGAGGCTCGTTCAGTTGGCGGGCATCTAATAGGCAAAGGGTTGCGCGTAAATCAATCCATGGCAGATAGGTATCGGAGGTTAATAGTGACAATATCTGTTTTGGATGGCCCAATCCGGTAGGCTCGATTAACAATCGGTCCGGTTTGGCTTGTTGTAGCAGCATATTCAAGCCCACCTGCATTGGTAATCCATTAACGCAACACATGCATCCACCCGGTATTTCTTTCAATACCGCGCCGCTGTCTGCGAGTAGCGCACCATCAATACCAATTTCACCAAATTCATTTACCAGCACCGCCCATTTTTCATGTTCTGGCTTTTGTGACAGCAAATGGCGAATCGTGGTGGTTTTGCCGCAGCCCAAAAAGCCGGTGATCAGGTTTGTTTTTGTCATATGGGTGCCTCTGATATTAAATTTATTTTCAATAAGATATCAAGGTGAAGGTGGTTTTCAAGGTTGCGATGAGCAAAGGATGTAACACCGAGTAAACTTATTATTGAACGAAAAAAGCGCAAATGGAGAATATTTCCTAGGAAAGGTAGGAGTCCTGCCTAATCGTTATACACCGATAAGAAATATAATTCACTTCTTCGAGGTATTTTAGTGAGTTATAGACCGAGTAGGGCAATAAATAATGCTCTAACATTTCCATTGCTCTGCTTGAAATCCTCTATCTTTAAAATGACAGATATGAGAGTCGAGGTGAATATGAGCAATTGTCGGGTACTAATTATCTTAGCAATAGTGTTTTCATGGATAATCTCTTTTCCTGCAAGTAGTGCGCAATCTAACCTGTCAGTATCAGGCACCATCACATTTTATGGAGCCATTGTAGATAGCCCTTGTAATACTGCAGTAGTAGGCCAAACCATTACGACAAGCTGTTATCGGGATGGTGAAACACTGACTCATCGACAAACTCTTTCACGTAATATGCCTTTGCTCTCTCAGCTACCCGGTAACTTGGCTTCTTCCCGTATGGAATGGTTAAACCCGCAGCGTAGTCTGGGAATCATGACGGTGACTTACCTTTAACATTTTAGGTAATAATATTCCTGGTCGCATATAAGGCACGGTTTATCACTTCGATAAACCGTGATAAACCTCATGATGCTGTTTGACCGCATGATATACTGTTCATCATTCAGACACCCTTTTGGTCAGGCCAATTTAGCATATTTATGCTAACGGCGTGATGCAGGAAATAAGGTTATGCGGTTATATCAGGAAGTGGGCAGTCAGCTGCGAGAGGCGATTGTCAGCGGAAAATACAATTTGGGCGATCGTTTACCGCCTGAGCGTGATATCGCTGAAAATTTTAGTGTCAGCCGCAGTGTGGTGCGTGAAGCGCTAATCATGCTGGAGCTGGAGAAGTTGGTCGAGGTGCGCAAAGGCTCTGGTGTTTACGTGGTTAATGTGCCAGATCTGCTTGCAGAGGGTGAGTCAGCCGACAGTGGTTACGGCCCGTTCGAACTGCTGCAAGCCCGCCAATTGTTGGAAAGTGAAGTGGCAGCATTTGCCGCCATGCAGGCCACCAAGGCCGATATCATCAAAATGCGTCAGGCCATCGAGCAGGAAAAAACCGCTTTGGCCGCCGGGGCGGTAGATGAGAGTGCTGATGAGCTGTTTCATTGTCTGTTAGCCCAATCGACACAAAATAGCGTGCTCGCTAATATGGTGGCAGAGGCATGGCAAGCGCGCAAAAACAGCGCAATGTGGCAGGGCGCTCACAGTCATACCCTTGATTTCAGCTACCGTTGGCAGTGGCTGGAAGACCATCAAAAAATCCTGCAAGCAGTGTTGCGTCGCGACAGTAAAGCGGCCAAGCAAGCCATGTGGCAACATTTAGAAAATGTAAAACTGAAGTTGTTGGCGCTTTCTGATGCAGACCATCCGGACTTTGATGGTTATCTGTTTGAGTCTGCACCGTATCAGCTTGAAGAATAAAAGGTAACTGACCAATAAAAGGTATTGGCTGAATAAACCGATTTCAGCCAATACACTTTCGTCAAATTAAGCCTGCTGTGCCAACCGTTTTACACTCTCTTTCGCGCCAAATTGTTGCAAGCTGAGATAAGCCTCAGTGACCGCCTGAACAAATTCGGGCTGCTGTGGCAAGGACTCACCAAACAGCGATTTCAGCGACAGTAAGTTTTGTACGCGAGCAACCCCATCTTCGCTGGTGGCGACACATTTTTTAAAGCTATCAGCCATTGGGTCACGGATATCAATAGCCTGACCGTTATCATCCACGCCACTGACATAACGCATCCAACCGGCAATACCCAACGCCAGGCAACGATAGCTTCCGCCATGCTGTAAATGCCAACGTACGGAATCCAGCATCCGTTGCGGCAATTTCTGGCTACCATCCATAGCAATCTGCCAGGTACGGTGCTTTAACGCCGGATTGCAGTAGCGCTCGATCAATTGGTCTGCATAGGCATTAAGGTCAACGCCAGTGACTCGCAAAGTCGGGGCTTGTTCATCCATCATCAAGCGATGCGCGGTTAAGCGATAGTTATCGTCCGCCATGCAATCATTAATATGCTGATAACCTGCCAGATAACCCAGATATGAGAGATAGGAATGGCTGCCATTCAGCATACGCAGTTTCATCTCTTCAAAGGGCAAAACATCATCGACCAACTGCACACCAGCCACTTGCCAATCAGGGCGGCCCGCCACAAATTTGTCCTCAACCACCCATTGAATGAATGGCTCACAGGCAATACCGCAAGGGTCAGCTACGCTCAAGGTGTCGGCGATTTCCTGTAATGTTTCAGCCGTGGCCGCGGGAACAATACGGTCGACCATGGTGTTAGGGAAGGTGACGTTCTGGCTGATCCACTGTGCCAGCTCGGGGTCACGCGCCGTCGCCAGACCCAGCACCGCATTTTTTACCACGTGACCGTTTTCTGGAATGTTATCGCAAGAGAGCACGGTAAATGGCGACAGACCACGTAAGCGTCGCAGGCGTAGTGCCTCAACCAAAATACCAGGCGCGGACGTCGGGGCATCAGGTATCTCAAGATCTGCGCGGACAAACGCATTTTGCAGATCCAGTTGGCCGGTGCCCGGTTCGATGCAGTAACCTTTTTCGGTAATGGTCAGCGAAACGATAGCCACTTGGGGTTCAGCTAATTTTTCCAACACCTGCATGATACCGTCCAATCGGGCATGCACCGACTCACAGACAGAACCGACAATAATGGCCTGATTCCCTTGCGCGCCTTTTTCCAGAACCGAGAAGAGATGATCTTGTTGGCGCAAATTTTGAATCAGTACGTCGCCACCAAACAGGCTGACTTCACAAATGCCCCAGTCACCCCCTTGCTTATTCAGTACCCGATCAGTGAGAAGTGCCTGATGGGCGCGATGAAATGCGCCAAAACCGATGTGAACAATACGGCTTTTCAGCGCCGTTCTATCATAAGTGGGCCGCTGGACGCTGGCGGGGAGTGTGCTGTTGGCAATGGTGTTCATACGTGGCTCCAAAATCATTCACCCCAGATGATTACAAGGGCTGACATAAAAGGTGGCAAATAAAAAGTTGTTAGACCAGTTTTAGTTGGCTATCTGTAGAAAAAAAACCACACCATACCGACCATTTTCTTTTGTTTGTTGCCATGAATATCGGCTTGCAGTGTAAAGCCATATGACAGAAAATAAAATTGGTAAGTCCAATATTGATTATATTCGTGAGTTGGATCAACCAATGAGGTTTTGCTTTTTGACACTCGGCTTGTAAAGAGTAAGGATAAAGCTGAGTGATACCTCTGGAAATCGGTATAACAACATTTTTAGCACCTGAACAGTTTACGCATACGCAGAAGGGAAAAATAAATGGAACAAACATGGCGTTGGTATGGCCCGAATGATCCGGTGTCGTTAGATGATATCCGTCAGGCTGGCGCAACCGGAGTAGTGACTGCATTGCATCATATCCCGAATGGCGAAGTTTGGCCGGTGAGTGAAATCAAACAACGCCAAGCTGAATTAGCGGCGAAAGGTTTGGTATGGTCGGTGGTAGAGAGTGTGCCGATTCATGAAGAGATCAAAACTCACAGCGGTAATTATCAGCAACATATTGAAAAATACCAACAAACGCTGCGTAACCTTGCTGCCTGCGGTATTGATACCGTGTGCTACAACTTTATGCCGGTGCTGGACTGGACACGAACGGATCTGGAATATCAATTGCCGGACGGCTCCAAAGCATTGCGTTTTGATCAGATAGCTTTCGCCACCTTCGAACTGCATATCCTGAAACGTCCAGGCGCCGCCAATGACTACACGGCTGAAGAGCAGGCGCAAGCGGCAGATTATTTCGATGCCATGTCTGAGGCGGATATCGCCAAACTGACCGGCAATATTATTGCCGGGCTGCCAGGTGCTGAAGAGGGCTATACGCTGGATCAATTCCGCGCGCGTCTGGCTGAGTATGATGGCATCGATAAAGCGCAACTGCGTGAGAACATGGCTTATTTCTTGCGAGCGATTATTCCGGTTGCTGAACAAGTTGGCTTGCGCATGGCGGTACACCCAGATGATCCACCGCGTCCAATTCTTGGCCTGCCGCGTATTGTTTCCACCATTGAAGATATGCAGTGGCTGAAAGAGACCGTCGATAGCATTCATAACGGTTTTACTATGTGTACCGGTTCTTATGGCGTGCGTGCCGATAATGATTTGGTGAAAATGATCGAAACCTTTGGCGATCGCATTCACTTTACCCATTTGCGCTCAACATGCCGCGAAGGGAATCCAAAAACCTTCCATGAAGGCGGTCATTTGCAAGGTGATGTCGACATGTACTCCGTGGTTAAAGCGATTTTAACCGAAGAGCAACGTCGTCAAGCGGCGGGAGATATGCGTCCGATCCCGATGCGACCCGACCATGGTCATCAGATGCTGGATGATTTACACAAGAAAACCAATCCAGGTTACTCGGCGATTGGTCGCTTAAAAGGGTTGGCTGAAGTGCGGGGCGTGGAGTTGGCGCTTAAGAGAGCATTCTTCCCTGAGCTGAAATAATATATCCGTCATCTTTCAAGTTGCAGGTGTGTTGGCTGCGTTCAACAACCGAATCACTGACTGATGTAAGCTCATCGGGATTATTTCGCTTGCCGCCTGCCCGCACCTTGAAATCTATAGGGTATGGTTTGGATATTAAAAAATTAAGGGCCGGTTTTCCGGCTCTTAACATATATAAACCAAAATTTACCCAGATGATGGGTATCAGTCTGCACGCCCCATATAGCGACGTTCCGCAATATGAATGCGGATTTTCTCACCTGGGCTGATATATTCAGGCACCTGAATAGATAGGCCGGTGCTCATCACTGCCGGTTTGTTACGGGCACTGGCTGATGCACCTTTGATGCTCGGCGCGGTCTCAACAATTTCCATATCAACGGTTTGTGGCAACTCTAACGCCAGCAATTGGCCGTCCATGGTTAACACCTGCATACCCGGCATACCGCCTTCAGGAATAAACAGCAGCTCATCTTCAATCTGCTCTTTTTTGAAGTTGTATGGCGTGTAATCTTCATCATCCATAAAGACGTATTCGTCGCCATCAATGTAAGAGAAATTCACTGAGCGGCGGGTCAGAGTGATGGTATCGAGGATCTCATCACCCTTAAAACGCTCTTCGACTTTTAAGCCAGTACGCACGTCAGAAAAACGCATTTTATACAGCGTACTCGCGCCACGGGCGCTTGGGCTTTGCACATCAATATCTTTCACCAGCAGTAATTTGCCGTTGAGGTTGACTGCCATACCACGTTTGATTTCGTTAGCTCTTGCCATAAAAATAACCGCCAATCAGGATTGAAGATAAGTTGCGACAAGTTACTCGTGCGGCGTGATTCAGGCAAGCAGCTAGCGCAAAAAAGAGTAAGATTTTCGTCATAAAATTACCCTCACGCATACACCGGCAAAATACCCAATAGCGCGGCAATATGCGCCACTGCATTCACCACGCCAAACAGGATAATAAAGCCAATCATCACGCGCCCGCCCGGTGCTCGGTAAACGGCTTGTGGGAAGCGTCGACGGCTGGTGCGTGCCATCAGTGCTGGTACGATAACCGCCCAAATGGTGGCAGCTAAACCGGCGAAGCCAATCGCGTATAAAAAGCCATTTGGGAACAACAGAGCACCGATGGTGGGTGGTACAAAAGTGACTAACGCTGATTTGGTACGGCCGTTGCGATCATCAGAAAATTTAAAGAAATCGGCAATGTAGTCGAACAAACCAAGGGAGACTCCCAAGAATGAGCTAGCCAGTGCCATATAAGAGAAGGCGTTGAGTAACTGGCTGGTGGTTTGACTGGTAGAAACGCTATCCATCTGTTTCAGCAAGCTGCCGATATTGCCGCCGTCGGCAATCACTTGTTTGAAGGCATCCCGAGCAATATTGCCCTGAATGGCGTACTGCCACAGCACATAAATCACCAACGCGATCAGTGTGCCGAACAGCAGGCTCTGCACCACGGCTTTGCTGTCTTTTTGGTAGTACTTCACCAGCCCCGGCACATTACCGTGGTAGCCAAAAGAGGTCAGCAAGTAGGGCAGTGCTGCCAGAGCATAAGGCAAATAACGGGCGCTACTGTCGGTTTGATTGAACAAAACAGCGCTGTCCACATGGCCAAACATATCACCGACTGACATAACAAAGGTGATAACCATGCCGCCGATCAAGATCGTACTCAGGCGATCCACGGCACGGGTGGATAACCAAACGATAAATGCCACTAATACCGCAAATATAAGGCCCGCAGTAGTCTGGCCGACCCCTGCCACGTTTTGCAGGGTGTGGGAGATAATAGAGCCCCCCGCAGAGATATAAGCGTAGGTCAGAATGTAGAGCACAAAGGTGATCGACAACCCATTGATTGAGCTCCAAACCTTACCGAGCAGGTCCTGCACCATGGTGTGAAAGCTGGCCCCTGTGGGATAATTCAGATTGGCTTCCAGAATCATCAGGCCAGAAATCAGCATACAGGCCCAAGTATAAATCAGCAGCATCACTGAGCCGCTGAACCAGACTCCCGCTGTCACGATTGGGATTGAGAACATCCCCGCACCCACTGCGGTTCCGGCGACAATCATCGCGCCGCCAAGGACGGAAGGTCGTGACAAAGGTTGGGATAATTCCATCGACTTACAACTCCAAATTCCCTTCGTACTTGAAGTTGCAGGAGATTGGCTTGCTGCCTACCTGCAACTCTAATGACTTTAGGAATAGCGCTAATTAGGGTTAATAGTTCTTTTGTACTAGCTCAATGGTACAAGATGTGATTGAAACTGTAAACAGCTGAATATACTTCTGCTGATTAATTAGCTAGTGATTAGTCTGGTTCCTGAGTGTGAATCCTGTCTATATATCGTACAGAATCGAGTCGCTTCGGTTGAAAAAACAGCGGGAAAGGGCGGGGTGTAATAGAGGAACCCTAGGCTAGATCGGCTATTAAGTGGTTGTTCAAGGATAGTGCTGGCAGTTCTGTGGGGCGATTGCTATTGTCCGCTCTTCTGCCACCAGCCTACAGGAGCCTGCTGATGGACTGTCGCTCAGATTGCGGTGCCTGCTGTATTGCTCCTTCTATTTCCAGCCCAATCCCCGGTATGCCGTTTGGCAAACCCGCCAATACCCGTTGCCTGCATTTAGATGATCAGATGCGTTGCGGTATTTTTCACTCTCCAGCTCGGCCAGCGGTCTGTGCCAGCCTGCAAGCTCAGCGCGAGATGTGTTTTGATACCCGCGAACAAGCGCTGGTCTATTTGATTAAGTTGGAAGCAGATACTGCGCCTTAATGAATAAGAGGGCGATATCGCTATTGCCCTCAAAAATGACGGATAAAGCTGAACCAAGAGGAAACGTACCCTTTGGGTTGTAAGCGGCGTAAGCCGCCGGAGTCCCCGTAGGAGCGGTCAACCCTTGATTCACCTAACCACTATGCCCCTGCGGGCACACTATGAGCGGTATTTTTCAGCACCGGCCCGGTGTACTTCTCAATCTCAAGCTGCGCCATCTGCCCACAGTTACCCTGCGCCAGACTGGAAGAGCCGATATCGAAAGTCAGGCAGTTGATATTGCCATTTTTACAGATAGAACCCGGCACTGACGGCTCGGCAGGGTCAAACCATGCACCCTCACTGATCCGCACTACGCCTGGACGTACATCCTCTGATACCACGGCACCGACCAATATCTGCCCACGATCATTAAATGCTCGCACCAAATCACCATTCACAATCTGACGGGCGCTGGCATCTTGTGGGCTGATCAATATCGCCTCGCGATCGGCCACCGCGTATTTTTCACGTAGCGGCGTATTATCTAACTGCGAATGCAGCCGATTGATAGGATGTGCGGTATTCAGTGACAGTGGATATCTCTTCGCCTCTACGCCGCGATACCACTCGTGTGGTGGCATCCAGGTCGGGATCCCCTGACAATCGGCATAATCCATTTTAGCGATAGTATCGGAGTAGATCTCAATCTTACCGGACGGCGTACCAAGCGGATTGAGTAGCGGATTCTCACGATAGTCAGCAAACCTGACCCACTGCTTATTCGCTTCAGGGATCGGGAAGCGAATATAGTTATTTGACTCCCAGAACATATCAAACGGCGGCAGCGCCACTCGCGCCGTGCGGGCCTGCGATTTCATGTCGTCATACATCGATTTCAACCACTGGGTTTCATCTTTGCCCTCGGTAAAGGCATCAATCACCCCCAAACGGGTAGCCATCGCGGCGAAGATATCAAAATCACTGCGAGACTCATGCTGTGGCGGCACGCACTGGTGCATTGGGAAGACATAAAGTTGCGAATAGTCACCCCCCATCTCCAGATCGTTACGTTCATAACTGGTGGTGGCTGGTAGCACGATATCCGCGTATTTCGCGGTTGCCGTCCAGTAGGGCTCATTCACTACGATAGTTTCCGGATGCTGCCAGGCTTTCACTAAATTATTGGTGTCCTGATGCTGATGGAAGGTATTGCCGCCAGCTACGTAGACCATTTTGACATCCGGATAGGTCACTTTGGTGCCATTGAAATCAATGGTTTTCCCTGGATTCGCCAAACACTCGGCAATACGGGCCACCGGAATTGGCGACGGTGAATTCTTCGGCGCGTTACCGGCCGAGATCCCCGGCAGAATACCGCCTTTAGCAGTCGGGCTGCCGCCAGAGGAGTAGTGATAGCTGAAACCAAAACCACCGCCTGGCAGGCCAATTTGGCCAAGCATCGCGGCGACGGTCACCAGCAGCCAATGCTGTTGCTCACCATGGTGCTGGCGTTGAATCCCCCAGCCGCCCATGATCATGGTGCGTTGTTTCGCCATATCCCGCGCCAGTTGACGCAGCACATCAGCATCCACGCCACTGATATCTGCCGCCCATTCTGCGCTCTTCGGCTGGCCGTCAGTTTCCCCCAACAGATACGCCTGGAATTTGTCAAAACCGATGGTGTAGGTCTTGATAAAGTCGGGATTATGCAGCTTCTCAGTCAGTAAGGTGTGAGCAATACCAATCAGCATGGCGCTGTCGGTATAGGGGCGCGGGGCGATCCATTGCGCATTGGTAAATTTGGCGCTGTCATTATGCACCGGGTCAATACTGATGACTTTGGTGCCTTTTTTCTTCAGCGCTTCAAAGCCGGTTTGGCCCACATGGTCGGGGATATTCCAGCTATTTTTCAGAGTGATCATCGGGTTACAGCCCCACAGAATCACCAGTTCACTGTTATCAACCACATTCGGCCACGCGGTTTGCTGTTCGTAAACCTCCATTGACCCCATTACGTGGGTCATAATCACCTGTGCGGCACCGGTGGAGTAGTCGCCAGCATAGCCAAGGAAGCCGCCACTCAGATTCATTAAGCGTTGCAGCAAGGTGCGGCTATTGTGCAGCATGCCGACACTTTTCCAGCCATAAGAACCGGCGTACAGCGCCTGCGGGCCGTGATCTTTCTGTACTCGCACAATCTCATTACACACTAATTCGGTGGCTTTATCCCAACTGACCCGCACCCACTCATCACGACCACGGAGTTCGGTATGGCTGCCGGGGCCGCCTTCCAGCCAGCTTTTACGCACCATCGGATATTTGATGCGGTTATCGGCATGCACCTGATAGGGGGCCATGGTGATCAGATCATTCGGCCAAGGGTCATCTTTGACCGGCTGAACACCGACCATGCGGCCGTTCTCAACGATGGCTTCAAATGCACCCCAATGCGCGCCAGTCAGAATCCCTTTCTGTGCCTGACGCAGCGCCAGAAACTGCGGTAAAGCCTGACTGATGGCTTCCGCCAAGGCGGATTTAGGCCACAGGCCGCCAACCAGGGGTAGGACAGCCAAGGCACTGCTGCCCAGTAAGAAGCGACGGCGGCTCATTTGTAAGGGTTGTGTTTCGTATTTAGTCATTTTCGCCTCTTATTTACAGCTTGGCCGGCATATCACTGGCATGTTTTTGTACGTACTGGGTCATCACGCGCAACTGCTCCTGTGTCAGGGAGGTGCGTGGTGCCATGCCTTTGATTACCCCAATCCATTGGTTCGCATTGAAGCGGTCCAGTGCCGTCAAGCCGTGGCAACCGGTACAGTTAGCTGACATCATATCGGCGGCATAGCGCCAGATTTTCTGTTGATCATCAACGAGCTGTTTCTTCGGTAACCACACCTGAAGGGCGACCTGATGCCACACCAATTGGGTTTCCGGGTCAGTTTGGGTGCTGAGGGTTTTCAGTGCTTTTTGCGCGTCATCACCCAGTAACACACTCAGGATGCGCTTGCCTTGGGCGGCATAGAACACTTCTGCTACCCCATCTTGCTGCCAGCCTTTAACATCCACCAACACCTGGTCACCTTGCTGTTTCAGCACCTCAACTTGCGTCGATGGCATCAGGTTACCGGCATTATGGCTATCACCGGCGTTCATAAAGAACGGCTCAGTGGCGATGGTATAGAGCGTGGTGGCACTGGCGGGCGTTTGCGCGGCGGCGGTTGCCAATTCAGCAGCGCCTGCTTGGGTCATTTCACTCATATCCGGCAAGATGTGGGCGACACCTTTATGGCAGTCGATGCAGGTTTCACCCTTTTTAATTGCCACTGGATGCTGAATGCGGGCTTCAGCACTTTGCCCGGTGATATCCATGGCATCAAAACTGTGGCACGAGCGGCAGGTAGCTGAATCATTCTCTTTCAGCGTTTTCCAGACCGACTGGGCCATGGCAAGTTTATGGGCTTCATATTTCTCTGGTGTATTTATAGTGCCAGCCATTTCACCGTAGATATCTTTCACCGCGCGGATTTTGGTCCACAAATAGTCCAGTGGTTCGTGGGGAACATGGCAGTCAGCACATTCAGCACGGATGCCTTTGGTATTTTGGAAGTGGACGCTACCCTGATATTCAGCCAACGGCTGTTGCATGGTGTGGCAGGAGACGCAGAACGCGGTGTCGCTGGTTTTATGGAAGACGGTGGCGGTACCTGCCAATAACGCCGCACCAATGATGATGCCGATCAGCAGTATCCATAACCATCCCCACCGGCGTCGTTTCACGAAGCCAGTCTGTTTTTTGCTCATAATTGCACCCACTGTAAATTATCTAATAATTATTGGTAAAACAGACGGATCAAATGCACGAATAACTAAAATGCCAGATAATCTGCCAACAAAAACTTATCCAATAGCGAGACATCTATCCCATAATATAAGTGGGTCTATTGTAGGGCGATTTTCTACTGATGGCTAACCCCAACGAGGTATTTAGCTATTTTAGTTCAGATTTGCTGAATATAAATGCGAGGAATGAACGATTTTTTGCGATACAGGGCAAATAACCAGCTGAAATTGCTGGTTATATAATTAATTATATAGCGCTATTTTTTAGTCGTAAGTCCGGTAAAACTGTTGATTTAGCCATAAATCGATGGCGTGGCGACTGGCTTCAAAATGCGGCTCAGGTAACTCATGTGGGTTGCACCATAACCATTGCTGACACTTATCAGGCTCTTTCAGCTCAGGCTGCCCTCCGGGATGCTGCGCCAGCAAGCAAACTGAAACCGTATGTTTGCCCTCATCGCGCCAAGTAGCGATATTATTACACAGCGCAATGACATTCAGCTCATTGATATCTAAGCCCGTTTCTTCGAAAATCTCGCGTTTAGCCGCCTGCTCAAATGACTCGCCTGCCTCCATATGACCACCGGGGATCGACCAGTATGGGGCATGCTGACTGCAACGCTTACCCAACAGCACATCACCTTGTTGATTGACGATAATAACGCCCACGCCTACTACAACAGACATCGAATTCTCTCCTTTAAAATAAGTGTCAGCAATCATCAGCTAGTTTGGCTCTTTTACGGCTGACATAAACCGGCTCACAGCAAAAATGTGCGGAATGTCAAAAATCCATCAAGAATAAAAGCAGAAAACTTGCATATATTCTTAGCTGGAAACACACTCCTTGAAACGTTTCAGCGTTATCTCGTCACCAGATGATAAAGGGTAACGCTCCTGTTTCTCATTAAAGCTGAAACGATTCAACTTCAGCAAGAGAGGAGATATATGTTCCAGTTATCGACGAAAGATATCCATTTGGCTGCACAAGCAGACAGCAAAAAAGAGGCTATCACTCAGGTGGCAGCTGCGCTGACTCAAGCCGGCTGCGTTGCTGCCGCTTATGTTGATGGCATGCTGGCCCGCGAGCAGCAAACATCTACCTATCTCGGCAATGGCATCGCCATCCCACATGGTACCACTGATACCCGCGACTTAGTGCTGAACACCGGCGTACAGGTGTTTCAATTCCCGCAGGGCATCGCGTGGGGCGAAGATCAAACCGCCTATATCGTTATCGGCATTGCCGCCCGTTCTGATGAGCACTTGGCCTTACTGCGCCAGTTAACGCACGTATTAAGTGATGATGCAGTGGCTGCGCAACTGGCAAAAACCACCTCGGCTGAAGAGTTACGCAGCTTGCTGATGGGCGAGAAAAAAGCCGCTGAATTCCATTTCGACACCTCACTGATCGCCCTTGATGTGGCGGCGGACAACCTGATCACGCTGCAAGCGCTGAACGCAGGTCGTTTACAGCAAATCGGCGCAGTTGATGCCCGCTTTGTGAGTGATGTGATTACCCGCGAACCACTGAATTTGGGGCAGGGTATCTGGCTGAGCGACAGCACCGAGGGCAATTTGGTCAGCGCCGCCACGGTGAGTCGTCCAGCGACGGCCTTTGAGCACCATGGCGAAAAAGTGGCTCTGCTGCTGACTCTCTCTGTGGCTGATGACCAACCGCTGTCGGTGCTGAACTATCTCAGTGACCTGCTGCTGGCGAAAAAAGCTGATCTCTTGCTGAACGCCGATGCCGCCGCACTGCTGGCACTGCTGACCAGTGAGTATATTGAGCAAAGCGAAGTATTAAGCGCTGAATTTGTTATTCGTAACGAACACGGATTACATGCGCGACCAGGGACGATTTTAGTCAATACAATCAAACAGTTTACCAGTGAAATCACCGTGACCAACTTGGACGGCACCGGTAAACCCGCTAATGGACGTAGTCTGATGAAAGTTGTGGCTTTAGGGGTTAAAAAAGGTAATCGCCTACGCTTTACCGCCAGCGGTGAAGATGCACAGGCAGCACTGGATGCTATTGGTGAAGCTATCGCCGCCGGTTTGGGCGAGGGGGCAGCATGAGCAGAAGAGTCGCAACTATTACGCTGAATCCTGCTTACGATCTGGTGGGCTTCTGCCCTGAAATCGAACGTGGTGAAGTCAATTTGGTGAAAACCGCTGGTCTACATGCCGCCGGTAAAGGGATCAATGTTGCCAAGGTACTGAAAGACTTGGGGATTGATGTCACCGTCGGCGGTTTCTTGGGTAAAGATAACCAAGATGGCTTCCAGCTGTTATTCAGCGAACTGGGTATCGCCAACCGTTTTCAGGTGGTGCCGGGCCGTACCCGCATTAACGTCAAACTGACCGAAAAAGATGGCGAAGTGACCGACTTTAACTTCTCCGGTTTTGAAGTGACCAAACCTGATTGGGATCGTTTCGTGACTGACTCATTGAGCTGGTTGGGGCAATTCGACATGGTCGCGGTCAGTGGCAGCCTGCCCGCGGGCGTCAATCCAGATGACTTCACTGACTGGATGAAACGTCTGCGTTCCCAGTGCCCATGCATCATCTTCGACAGCAGCCGTGAAGCACTGGTTGCTGGGCTGAAAGCCTCGCCATGGTTGGTGAAACCGAACCGCCGTGAGCTGGAAATTTGGGCCGGTCGCCCATTACCTGAGCTGGGTGATGTGGTGGAAGCCGCGCACGCCTTGCGTGATGAGGGGATTGCCCATGTGGTTATCTCTCTCGGCGCGGAAGGGGCATTGTGGGTCAACGCCTCCGGTGCCTGGCTGGCAAAACCGCCTGCTTGTGAAGTGGTCAGCACCGTCGGTGCCGGTGACTCCATGGTGGGTGGCTTGATCTACGGATTATTAATGCGCGAGTCCAGCGAACACACGCTGCGTCTGGCGACAGCAGTCGCTGCTTTGGCCGTCAGTCAGAGCAATGTGGGTATTACGGATCGCCCGCAGTTAGCCGCCATGATGGCAAAAGTCGACCTGAAACCCTTTAATTAATCTCCGGAGGCGAAATGAAAACGCTACTAATAATAGACAGTTCGCTCGGGCAGGCCAGAGGCCATCTCGCGACACTGATGTTGGGTGCTGCGGCGGCAAAAGCAGGACTGAGCTGGGTTGAGAACGCAACTGATGCGGAGCTGGTGATTGTCGCTGGGCAATCAGTTCCAGCTGACGGCGCGCTGAACGGCAAAAAGCTTTATATCGGTGATGTAGAAAAAGCGGTCCGCGATCCGGAGGCTTTCTTGGCCCAAGCCATTGCGCAGGCCAAACCCTATCAGGCGGCGGTTGCGGCATCTGCTCCTGTTGCTGCCACCAGCGGCCCGAAACGTATCGTGGCAATTACGGCGTGCCCAACGGGCGTGGCGCACACCTTTATGGCGGCTGAAGCCATTGAAAGTGAAGCGAAAAAACGTGGCTGGTGGGTGAAGGTTGAAACCCGTGGCTCCGTTGGCGCAGGCAATGCCATTACACCTGAAGAGGTGGCGGCGGCTGATCTGGTGATCGTGGCGGCTGACATCGAAGTGGATCTCGATAAGTTTGCGGGTAAACCGATGTACCGCACGACCACTGGTCTGGCGCTGAAGAAAACCGTGCAAGAACTGGATAAGGCGCTGGTGGAAGCTGAGGTTTATCAGCCAAAAACCGGCAGCAGCACCGGCACCAAAAAAACAGAAACTGGCGGCCCGTACCGTCACCTGTTGACCGGTGTCTCTTACATGCTGCCGATGGTGGTAGCGGGGGGCTTGTGTATCGCGCTCTCCTTCGTGTTCGGTATCAAAGCCTTTGAAGTGAAAGGCACTCTGGCTGCGGCCTTGATGCAAATCGGTGGCGGTTCGGCCTTTGCCCTGATGGTACCGGTTTTGGCCGGTTTTATTGCCTTCTCCATTGCTGACCGCCCTGGTCTGACTCCGGGTTTGATTGGCGGTATGTTAGCGGTGAGCACCGGTGCGGGCTTCCTTGGCGGTATCATTGCCGGTTTCCTCGCCGGTTACGTCGCGAAAGCCATCAGCACCAAGCTGCACTTGCCGCAAAGTATGGAGGCGCTCAAGCCGATATTGATTATCCCGCTAGTGGCGAGCTTGATTGTTGGTTTGGTGATGATTTATGTGGTCGGTACGCCGGTAGCAAAAATCATGACTGGCCTGACTGATTGGCTGCAATCCATGGGTACAGCGAATGCGGTACTGCTGGGGGCTATCCTCGGTGCGATGATGTGTACCGACATGGGCGGGCCAGTGAATAAAGCGGCCTACGCCTTTGGTGTGGCACTGCTGAGCTCTTCAGTTTATGCCCCTATGGCAGCCATCATGGCGGCGGGGATGGTTCCACCGCTGGCAATGGGTCTGGCAACACTGTTGGCACGTCATAAGTTCGACAAAGGCGAGCAAGAAGGGGGCAAAGCGGCGTTGGTTCTGGGCTTGTGCTTTATCTCTGAAGGGGCGATTCCCTTTGCTGCCCGTGACCCAATGCGTGTCTTGCCGTGCTGTATCGCCGGTGGCGCACTGACGGGCGCACTCTCTATGGCATTCGGCGCACAACTGATGGCACCACACGGTGGCTTGTTCGTGCTGCTGATCCCAGGGGCTATCCATCCAGTGCTGTTATATCTGGTGGCAATTATCGCCGGTACTGTGTTGGCGGGTGGTGCATACGCCATGCTGAAACGTCCTGATGAAGTGGTCGCGAAAGTCGCGTAACGCTTTTCAGTTAGTGCAGTCTGCGTACACATAAAAAAACCGGCCTCAAGTGCCGGTTTTTTCATATTGCCTCAAACATACTCACTCAATCTTATTCGGCTAAACGCCATTCAGCTAAACTTCAGCTTGCGACTTCAACCAGGCTATCTCTTCGGCCCAGATATCCATATTTACCGTCTCCAGAATCAGCGGAATATTATCGAAACGCGGATCGCGCATAATATAGCTGAACACGGTTTTGCCGATATTACCTTCACCGAGGCTGTGATGGCGGTCGACACGGCTGTTAAATTCGCTTTTCGCATCATTAAGATGCATACCGCGCAGATACTGGAAGCCGACGATATCACCGAGCTGCTTGAAGGTGTGCTCGCAATCGGTTTCGGTACGCAAATCATAACCCGCGGCGAAAGCATGGCAGGTATCAATACAGACGCCAACACGGCTTTTATCTTCTACGCCGTCAATGATGGCGGCCAGATGTTCAAACTTAAAGCCCAGATTACTGCCTTGTCCGGCGGTATTCTCGATCACCGCCGTGACGCCTTCACTGGCATCCAGTGCGATATTGATTGATTCGGCAATGCGCGCCAGACACTTATCTTCATCAATTTGCAATAAATGGCTGCCGGGGTGGAAATTCAGTAATGACAACCCCAGTTGTTGGCAGCGGGCCATTTCGTCAATAAAGGCTTCGCGTGATTTCTCCAGCGCCTCAGTGACCGGATGGCCAAGGTTAATCAGATAGCTGTCGTGAGGCAAAATTTGAGCCGAAGTGTAGCCATATTGCTCACAGGCCTGCTTAAACTTCTCAATCACCTCTTCCGCGAGCGGGGCTGCGCGCCATTGGCGCTGATTTTTGGTAAACAGGGCGAAGGCAGTGGCCTCAAGTTCATGCGCCCGAATGACCGCCTGATCGACTCCCCCTGCGGCACTAACGTGTGCTCCGACAAATTTCATTCCACTCTCCTTTGGTAACCGCACCATTATGGCATTGATAGCGGAATGATTGAATGGTGGAAAAGGTGGATAAAAGAAAAGGGGATATTACTGACAAAGTGGCGGTGGCGGAGAGAACAGGCAGATCGTAAAGACGCCGTATTCCCTTTGTAAAAATAAGCATCCCTGGAGGCTTGAGCCGTGCCATCCTTGGCGCGGACGCTTTACTCCTCTACCTGTCCTCACCTCTTGAGATCGCGTCGTCGAGGTTTGTCGGCGAACCTTGGTAATACTATTTTATGCGGCAATATGCTGAACCAGTAAGTTGATGCCTGTCCCGCCAACCAGCAGCCAGACAAACAGCAGCAGTGCCAGTAATAGCGGTTTAACCCCCGCCTGACGAATGGAGCCAATATGGGTGGTTAGCCCCAATGCTGCCATCGCCATTGCCAACAAAATAGTATCCAGTGTAATCAGATGGCTGACCCATGCTGCTGGCAGCAGATTGAGGGAGTTAAAACCGGCCATCAGAATAAATATCACTGCAAACCAAGGGATGGTGATGGCACTTTTCTCCCGTTGTGCTCCGCTGGTTTTCTGGCTGCTACGGCCAAGATAGGCGGAAAGTAACAGCAAGAACGGCGCTAACATCATCACCCGGATCATTTTGGTGATAACCGCCGCATTTTCAGCATCAGGACCAATGGTATGTCCGGCGGCCACCACCTGTGCCACTTCATGAATTGTTGAGCCAGCAAAGATACCAAAGGTTTCCTGGCTAAACGGCAGCCATTGGTAATGCAGATTTAGCTGATACAGCCACGGATAGACAAAAATCGCCAGCGTACCGAAAATCACCACAGTGGCAACGGCGACCGCCACCTTGCTGGCATCCGCTTTCAATACTGGCTCGGTCGCCATAATGGCGGCGGCACCACAAATGCTGCTACCAGCACCAATCAACATCACGGTCTGCTGATCCAATCCGAAAACACGTTTACCCAGCCAGCACGCCAAGATAAAGGTGGAGCTGAGGGTTAACAAGTCAATGAGCATCCCGGTTGCACCGACATCCGCCACTTGCTGGAAGGTCAAACGGAAGCCGTACAAAATGATCCCCAATCGCAGCAAGTGTTGTTTAGCGAGCATCACACCGTCAGCGCAAACCGGTTGCACCCACGGGTAGAGTGTATTGCCGACGACGATACCGAATATAATCGCCAACGTCAGGGCACCTAGCCCCATATTGATAAACCACGGCATATCACCCACGGTAAGCGCCAACCCAGTAATCACACCGCTTAACACCAAGCCCGGAATATAGCGGGGCAGGGTAAACTGCTGTGGTCGAGGGAGTTCTTTCGTATGAGAAGTCGCCATGTTTTATATCCTATTACCTGTAAAGATTGCGGATAGTTTAACGACTTTGGCGATAATAGATAAATTCATTATATATTTATAATCAATCGATATAACTGGTATGTGATTTTTAGGGAAAAAGGTGGGTCAAAGTCAGTGGCACTTCTGCTATCAGTGAAGCAGGCATACCCCAAATAGGTATGCCTGAAAATAAATTTAGTGGGATGTTGGCTGATTAGTTTGCATCGTTACATTCGGGTCAGTGGGATTATTTGGGTTCTGAGTAGAGCCAAAAACACAAGCATCAAAATCTTCTGCCATCATACACCCCGCCTCACACTCCTCCGCAGTTCCGCCTGCGAGTTCACATGCACTGGCATAGGTAGAAATGGTTGAAGTCGCTAAAAAAAGCAGCAAATACTTAATCGTGTTATTCATAAGTAATACCTCGCTAATTGAAATTCATCCATAGATTTCAGATGTGGATAGCTATTGGTAATATACTGATACATAAGATAATTAATGATATCCAAACAGTGAATATACGATAGCTTATTACATCATGGAGAAGGATAAGTCTATAAAATAAGCAGCACAATGAGTTAATAAGAGTATTAATTAGCTTAAACAATCGGAATAAACAATGGATGCCATGTGTAATGAGGCCATCATTGAATTTCTGGATAATAATTAGTTATATTATTAGTTTTCTGGCATTTTCTGTATATACAAATAATATGGATTGCACCAAATCCAGAGTATTGCAGTGGAGGGGCCAATACAGCCAGCAACCCGACGATATCAATCAATGGTGCCCTTTAAGACACCATTGATGCTCTATATCAGTTAAGCCATGTGAGGATAAATTCAGCTTTCCCGGCAAGAGATCTAAGCTCAGGGGCCTCTGGATATTGAGGCAGTAAAGGGAAGAAAATTGACTTCCCGATGATGCTGCGGCTTGATGCATTGGTGGGTCTTAACCCCCACAGGTTTTGATAGGTCATCGGCACGGTGTGGCCCGCCCAGTTTGTATTGCCAATATAGAGCATCACATGCCCGCCGATATAAATCAGGGTGGTGAATGGTTTACCCTGCTGCGTCAGATACTCGATTCTCTCCTCGGTAGATAAATCGCTCAGATCGACTCTCTCCCCACTAAGGGATTGTGCCAGTGAGTTTCTGGGCAGGAAAATACCGAAAGGCAGCAGCAGATTTCTTATTTCGGCTGAGCAGTCATTGAAGCCGTAAATATTCCCCCATCCATAGTTCTTACCCTGCATGTTTTTCATTAAATGAGCGATATTCTCCGGCGTAGGAGGAATAGGGACCTGGTGCATCGTATTATCTGCTAATGATGCATAATGAATCACGGCCTTTCCCTTATTATTACTGATGGGTATGGCGGCGACCTTTTTACCATTGACTGTTTTTAACGGGAGCAATGTTCCCGTCCGCGCAGTAAATCTAAATACCCCGCCATTATCGACAAAGTTGGCATTATCATTAATCACCGCGCCAAGATTTTTTTCGGCCATTGCTGTCCATTTTTGGATAAATACGCCATCAACTTTGGCGATGTTTGAGCTATCTACCCAGCCCATCACCGTAGGAGTAATAATGTAACTCCATGATCTATCCTCAGTGGTATCAGCAATATAAATAGGGGTGCCAGGGTGAACAGCTGAACTCTGTAATGTATCAAAAGGATATCCTTCTCCAGCCTGACTCGGGTCGTTAAACGCGGGGTAGGCGGTAGGCAGTAACCTGACAGCGGTTTCTTCTAGGGTTATCCCTCGTGATGAAGGCATATAGTTATGGGCGACTGACACTGAAGCCAGAGCGCGCATCTTTTCTTTCCACGTGGCGTCCAACAGCATGAAATTCTCGCCATAATAGCGGGTTTCTGGATGGGTGTACCGATTAACCTGTCTAGATATACTGTCTTTTACTGCGCCGCCATCCCCCAACAATGGATTAATGTAACGCGGGTTCCAAGGCGATTTATCATCGCTATTCTGCCCAAAGTAATGGCGCATTAGTGCGTTAAAATAGATCTTCTGTTGAGCTGAGTTGATAAATGGGCTGTGATAATTAGGTGCTGTAGGAGGTATCCATTTATCCACATTTTGCGGGTAATCATTAAGCGGAAAAACCGTTTTTGTCTGATCTATAATGGTGTGAGTTGACTGAATGACGGCTTCTTCTCGGTGTGATAGCGCTAAATGTTGGGGGTTGCTTGTGCATCCTGCAAGTATTAATAGCGCTCCTGAGCCTATAGCTATTCTCATATGAAAAATCCTTTTAAATTGTGTTTGTATATACTCAAGCTTCAGCGTAGTAAAGGTGGTTCTCTTGCAGGGTATACTCGCTGGCATCAATGGTAATTACACAGAATCTGGTACAGGCTTCTTTTAATATGAAAAAAGGTAGACATGAAAAATCGTTGTGGGCGGTTATGATAATTGCTTCACTTACTTATTTGTTGATCCCTCCCTATTTGCTCGCTTATTTTTTCAAGTTATATAACTTGAACCCTTTTCATATTACCCCTCTGCCGCATTTTAATCCGTTCAAAGCTGATCGCGGTATCCCACTCTTCCATACTTTCAGTTATCTATTGATTATCTGGTTGATTTTAAACATAGTTATCAGTTCTGTTGTCGCACTTGTTTATTATGTATTCTTTCAATCAGATGATAATGAATAGCCCTTTCGTCGCTTAATTTCCTCCGCCGATAACCTCCCGATTTTGCTCAAAGGTGTTAGTCTTATACGGTAATTGAGGCTATATGCTTTCTCGTCAGTGATGGTATTTACAACTAATAAGTTAGCTCGGTTCATCCAGTAACTGACGAGCAAAGTGATGATAGCGTCCTCCATTTTTTACTACAGAGACCGTTATGCACATAACCTTACGTCAACTTGAAGTCTTTACCGAGGTGCTGAAAAGCGGCTCTACGACCCAAGCCTCGGTTGTGCTCGCGCTTTCACAATCGGCAGTCAGCGCGGCGTTGGCGGATTTGGAAGGGCAATTAGGGGTGCAACTGTTTGATCGGGTTGGTAAGCGTTTGGTCACCAATGAACATGGGCGGTTGCTTTACCCTAAAGCCTTGGCATTACTTGACCAAACAATGGAAATAGAACAGCTTTTTTTGCAAGGTTTGGCGGCATTACGTATCGCCGCCAGCAGTACCATTGGCAATTATATGTTACCGGGCATGATTGCTAAATATCGCCGTGACTTCCCCGGCACACCTCTGGAGCTGAATATCGGTAACAGTCAGGATGTGATTGAGGCAGTGGCTGATTTTCGCTGTGATCTGGGGCTGATTGAGGGGCCGTGTCATATGCCGGAGTTGATGACACAGGCTTGGCTGCAAGATGAGCTGGTGGTCTTTGCCGCGCCGGATAATCCCCTATGCCACAAAATGTTGACTCTGGATGAGCTGGCGAGTGCCGACTGGATCTTGCGTGAGCGCGGCTCAGGCACGCGTGAAGTGTTGGATCATCTGCTGTTAGCGAAATTGCCGCACTTTAAACTGGTGATGGAGTTGGGCAATTCGGAGGCTATTAAGCGGGCAGTGCGCTATGGCATGGGCATCAGTTGCCTATCGCGAAGGGTGATCGCCGATCAACTTGCCAGTGGCGAATTAATTGAGCTGAATATCCCGCTACCCGCACTGGTTCGTACCTTATATTTGATTCACCATCGGCAAAAACACATCTCTAACGCCTTGCAGCGTTTCCTGAGTTATTGCCAGGAAGAGAACTGAATGACGTGGGTCAGCCGAAAGCGAATCACTCGCGTAGGGCTGCAGATTTTTAGTGTTTTACACCAACGCTGTGGCTTATTGCGGCAAAAACAGCCTGCGGCAAAGTGTTTTTACTGGCACTTGAGCTTTTGCTAATAATTGCGCTGGGATCATGAAGGTATCTTATATCAGTGCATTGTTACTATCCGAGTCGGTGGGATTTGTTACAATCCCGCCTTATTTTTTAAGGGTGGATTAGGGTAATAATGACTCAGCAAAATACTAAAACCCCAGTGCCGCAGGGCGCGCAGCGTTTGCGACGAGAGCTGAAATCACGGCATTTAGCCATGATTGCTATCGGCGGATCTATTGGTACCGGTTTATTTGTTGCCTCTGGGGCAACCGTATCACAAGCAGGCCCAGGGGGCGCACTGCTCTCCTATGCGTTGATTGGTCTGATGGTTTACTTCCTGATGACCAGCCTCGGTGAACTGGCGGCTTTCATGCCCGTATCAGGCTCATTTTCAACTTACGGCTCTAAATATGTTGAGGAGGGCTTCGGCTTCGCCCTCGGCTGGAACTACTGGTACAACTGGGCGGTGACTATCGCCGTGGACTTGGTCGCCGCACAATTGGTGATGAATTACTGGTTCCCCGACGCGCCAGGTTGGATCTGGAGTGCGCTATTCCTCGCCCTGATGTTCTTGCTGAACTACATCTCAGTCAAAGGTTTTGGTGAGGCGGAGTATTGGTTCTCCCTGATTAAAGTGGTCACGGTTGTTGTCTTCATCATTATTGGTGTGATGATGATTAGCGGCATCATGAAAGGGGGCGAAAGTGCAGGTTGGCACAACTGGACCATTGGTGATGCGCCGTTTGCAGGTGGATTCTCCGCCATGATTGGGGTGGCGATGATTGTCGGCTTCTCCTTCCAGGGGACGGAACTGATTGGCATTGCCGCTGGTGAATCAAAAGATCCGGGCAAAAACATTCCTCGTGCTGTGCGTAAAGTATTCTGGCGTATTCTGCTGTTCTATATCTTCGCCATCTTGATTATCAGCCTGATTATTCCGTATACCGACCCAAGTCTGTTACGTAATGACGTTAAAGATATCAGTGTCAGCCCATTCACCTTGGTGTTCCAAAATGCAGGCCTGTTGTCAGCGGCGGCAGTGATGAATGCGGTTATCCTGACGGCAGTACTCTCTGCTGGTAACTCTGGCATGTATGCCTCAACCCGGATGCTGTTTACGCTGGCCTCCGAAGGCAAAGCGCCACGGATTTTTGCCAAACTCTCTAAGGGCGGCGTGCCGCGTAATGCTTTGTATGCCACTACAGTGGTCGCGGGTTTATGCTTCCTTAGCTCGATGTTTGGTAACCAAACCGTGTATCTGTGGTTGCTGAATACCTCAGGTATGACTGGCTTTATCGCTTGGTTGGGCATTGCTATCAGCCACTATCGTTTCCGCCGTGGCTATATGATGCAGGGCCGCGATTTGAACGACTTGCCGTATCAGTCTGGTTTCTTCCCGCTGGGGCCGATTTTTGCCTTTGTGCTCTGTTTGATCATTACCTTGGGGCAGAACTACCAGGCATTCCTGCAAGACCGTATTGACTGGTATGGCGTGACCGCAACCTATATCGGTATTCCATTGTTCCTGGTGATTTGGTTCGGCTACAAACTGACCCGTGGCACTAAGGTTATCAAATATAAAGAGATGGAATTCCCGAAATGGCGTGATGACAGCGAAGACCATCTGGAGCCGAAAAAAACGGTGCTGATCTCTGACTAACATGACCTTGTGGTCAACATAGTGTCGTAGTTATGGAAGGGCGATATTTGTATCGCCCTTTTCTATAGCAGCAATCTGCTTGTTATTTAAGCGATATGTCACTCTATCAGGCCCTAAATAGGCAAAAAATTTCGCTGATACACCGCCACTCTTCCTACCAAATTCTGGCCTATTGGGCAGCGCCGCGTAAATTACATTATAAAATATAGGGTTACACAAAATTATACCCAATCAATTATATCAACCTTATTGATAATTATTATCGTTTGCTTTATTGTTAGCGCCATATTGAATTCGTCGTTTCTCCCTCTGCCGAGCCAAACGGATACTTATTGGACGTTGGGTGCTAGCAACGAAAACATGAGTTTTAAGCAGCAATAATGGCTCGTAACAGGTAACGGAAGAATGAGTATAACCACTGAACCCATGACAAAAACATCCAGCGAAGCTGATGTTAATGTGATGGGGCGCTATAAGAATATTGTGCGTCACCGTCTATTAATCATGGCGGGGCTAGTGCTCGCCATCCTTGGCTGTTTGCTACTGGATTTCACCATGGGGCCTTCGGGTTTAGCCCTGTCGTCGCTCTGGCAGACATTAATTGATCCCGCCAGCGCCGATGCCGGTACGCGCGTTATTGTTTGGGATATCCGTTTACCTTATGCATTGATGGCCGTGGTGATCGGCTTGTCGCTCGGGCTCGCCGGGGCAGAGATGCAGACTATCCTGAATAACCCGCTGGCCAGCCCCTTTACTCTGGGTGTCTCATCGGCAGCCGCATTTGGTGCGGCACTGGCGATTGTCTCGGGCATTGGTATTCCGGGGGTGCCGGATCAGTGGTTTATCTCGGTTAACGCCTTTATTTTTGCGGTGTTTGCCGCATTGATGCTGGACGGCATTACCCGCTGGACGCGCGTCGCGACCTCGGGCGTGGTGCTATTCGGTATCGCACTGGTCTTCACCTTTAATGCGTTGGTGTCGATGATGCAGTTCATCGCCAGCGAAGATACGCTGCAAGGTTTGGTGTTCTGGACGATGGGCAGTTTGGCGCGGGCATCATGGACCAAACTGGGTGTCATGCTGGCGGTGTTTGCCCTGATGTTGCCCCTGTCGATGATGAGTTCGTGGAAGCTGACGGCATTGCGTTTAGGTGAAGATCGGGCGATCAGTTTTGGTATTGATGTTCGCCGTTTACGGCTGGGAACATTGTTACGTATCAGCATGTTATCGGCACTGGCGGTGGCTTTTGTCGGGCCGATTGGCTTTATCGGGCTGGTGGCACCACACATTGCGCGCATGATGTTTGGTGAAGACCACCGCTTCTACCTGCCCGCCAGCGCCCTGATTGGCGCGTTGGTGCTCTCCATGGCCTCGATTGCCTCGAAAAACCTGGTGCCGGGCGTCATTATTCCGGTCGGGATTGTCACCTCGCTGGTGGGCGTACCTTTCTTCCTGAGTATTATTTTGCGCCATAGGGGAAATGTATGACTTCGGGCTTACGTATTGAGCGCTTTAATGCGGGCTACCCCAAGCGGCCAGTGATTCAGGATTTGACGGTGCCGCTGTTGCCACGAGGCAAAATCACGGTACTGCTCGGGCCAAACGGTAGCGGGAAATCAACACTGTTGCGCTCACTGGCGGGCTTGAACCGCGCAGCAGGGCAGCTGTGGCTTGATGGCAAGGATCTAATGCAGATGCCCTTTGCTCAGCGGGCGGAAAAAGTGGTCTATTTACCGCAATCATTGCCCGCTGGCGTGCATCTCCACGTGCTGGAATCCATTATTGTGGCGCAACGGGCCTCGGGTGGTCGCAGCAATGCCAGCAGTGAAGCCGAAGTGATGGCGCTGCTTGAGCAACTGGGGATTGCCCATCTGGCGCTCAGTTATCTGGATCAACTCTCCGGCGGCCAGAAGCAGTTGGTGGGTTTAGCGCAATCACTGATCCGCCAACCGTCACTGTTATTGCTCGATGAACCACTGAGTGCGCTGGATCTGAATTATCAGTTCCATGTGATGGATTTGGTCAGCAAGGAGACGCGCAAACGCAATATTATTACCGTGGTTGTGGTGCATGACATCAATATTGCCTTGCGCCATGGCGACCATGTTCTGATGTTACAAAATGGCGCGCTGATTGCGGATGGATTGCCGGAAGCGGTGATTACCCCGCAGAGTCTGGCCAAAGTGTACGGGGTGAAAGGGCGTATTGAACGCTGCTCGCAAGGCACTCCGCAAGTATTAATTGATGGTTTAATAACGGAACCCCAATAACTTTGGGTATATTCCGCCAGTAACAGGTTTTACATAATAATAATCAAGCATTAAGCAGAAATAGCGGGAAGCACTATTTCTGCTGTAGTGAGCTATTGCCGAAATTGATAACAAATAACTTTCACCTGCCCGACAGGCGGCATCGTTATATGCAAAAAGAACCTGACGGAAAGGCTCTGAGTAAATTTATACCTCATGGAGAACGTGTAATGGATAAGGTAAATCAGACTTTTAGGAAAACAAAATCTGCGGCATTAGTTATCGCTGTCATTCTTTCATCTCAGGCACATGCTGCTGAAGCAAATATCTCTGAAACTAATCTTTCTAAACAAAGTAATACCCCTATCGACACCATGGTTGTCACCGCATCAGGCTTCCAACAGCGTATTCAAGACTCTGCGGCGTCTATTTCTGTGGTGACCCGCGAGCAAATCGAAAATAAAGCCTATACCGATATTACCGATGCGCTGAAAGATGTTCCCGGCGTAGTGGTGACTGGTGGCGGCAGCCACAGTGATATCAGCATTCGTGGGATGTCGGCGAAATACACCTTGATTCTGGTGGACGGTAAACGTGTGGATACCCGTGGTACACGGCCAAACAGTGATGGTTCAGGTATCGAGCAGGGCTGGTTGCCACCACTGGCTGCCATTGAGCGTATCGAGGTGGTTCGTGGTCCGATGTCCTCACTGTATGGCTCAGATGCCATGGGCGGCGTGATTAACGTGATTACCCGCAAGGTGGGTAAAGAGTGGCACGGGACAGTGCGCGCTGATGCCACTTTGCAGGAAGATTCTAAATCCGGTGATATATTCCAGACTAATGCCTACGCCTCCGGCCCATTAATTGATGGCTTACTGGGATTAAAAGTCAGCGGCCTGCTTTCTCATCGTAGCGAAGATAAAATCGTCGATGGTTATAATGAGCAACGCCTAAGAAATGGTGCAGCGACATTTACCCTGACACCCGATGATAAAAATGAATTTGATTTTGATATTGGCCACTATGTGCAAGACCGTAATTCAACGGCAGGACGCTCAGTGGTATTAAGCGGTAAAAGCAGTGATGTGCAATATGACCGCAATAATTATGCGATTACCCATCACGGCTATTATGATTTTGGTAATTCAACCAGTTATGTTCAGCGCGATGAAACCCGTAATCCATCACGGGAAATGAAAATTGTCGATAATATCTTTAATACCCAGACCTCATTTTTGCTGGATAATCACACCCTTATTCTGGGCGGTCAATATCGCTATGAAGAGCTACATGACACCGGTAACCAATTAGCCTCAGCCAAAGATTTAACCAAATTAACCCGCTGGAGTTGGGCACTGTTTGCTGAAGATGAGTGGCAGATGACCAACGATTTCGCCCTGACCGGCGGCGTGCGCATGGATCAAGATGAGAACTATGGCACCCACTGGACGCCACGGTTATACGGCGTTTGGCATTTGGCAGAGCAATGGACATTAAAGGGCGGGGTATCGGGAGGTTATCGTTCACCTGACCTACGTCAGGCCACCGAAAACTGGGGGCAAATCACCGGTGGTGGCCGTGGTGATCCCGCCATCATTATCGGTAATGCCAACCTGAAACCGGAAAGAAGTCTCAGCCAGGAAATTGGCATTCTCTGGGATGATCAAGAGGGTATGAACGCGGGTGTGACGTTGTTTAATACTGACTTTAAAGACAAAATTACCGAAGTGCGCCGATGCACTGACACCACCGGTAATGCGTCCGGCCAATGTATGATCAATGGCACTAGCTATAAATTTATCAGTGACCGCACCAACGTCGATAAAGCCATTACCCGTGGTGTGGAAGCCACTTTCGGTTGGGAGATCAACAAAGCCTGGTCACTGACCTCCAACTACACCTTTACCCAATCTGAGCAGAAGAGTGGTCAGTTCTCCGGTCAACCGCTGAATCAGATGCCTAAACACATGCTGAATGGCACTCTGAACTGGCAGGCAAGTGAAGAGCTAGCAACTTGGGTGCGCGCCAACTACCGAGGTAAAACCTCTGAGTACCTCAATCGCACCAGTATCGGCGGCAGCACACCATCCTATACCTTTGTCGATTTGGGGGCTAACTATCAGCTTACGAAAGAGTTCCGCCTAATGGGAGGGGTCTATAACGTGCTGGATAAGCGTGTTGATATTGAAGTGAATGATAAGGTGTTGGATGGTCGTCGGTATATGGTAGGGGCCAGCTACGATTTCTAATTCCTCTTCGTCCTTGAAACCACAGGGGTGTTAGCTGCGCTCGCTTACCCGAATCACTGACTTGAGTCAGCTCAACGGGATGCGTTCGCTGGCTGCCTACCTGTGGCTCCAATGACTTTGAGGATTTTTTTTGTCCTTGGAACCACAGGGGTGTTAACTGCGCTCGCTTACCCGAATCACTGACTTGAGTCAGCTCATCGGGATGCGTTCGCTGGCTGCCTACCTGTGGCTCCAATGACTTTGAGGATTTTTTTTGTCCTTGAAACCACAGGGGTGTTAGCTGCGCTCGCTTACCCGAATCACTGACTTGAGTCAGCTCAACGGGATGCGTTCGCTGGCTGCCTACCTGTGGCTCCAATGACGTTGAGGATTATTTTTTTGTCCTTGGAACCACAGGGGTGTTAGCTGCGATCGCTTACCCGAATCACTGACTTGAGTCAGCTCAACGGGATGCGTTCGCTGGCTGCCTACCTGTGGCTCCAATGACTTTGAGGATTTTTTTTGTCCTTGAAACCACAGGGGTGTTAGCTGCGCTCGCTTACCCGAATCACTGACTTGAGTCAGCTCATCGGGATGCGTTCGCTGGCTGCCTACCTGTGGCTCCAATGACTTTGAGGATTATTTTTTGTCCTTGGAACCACAGGGGGTTAACTGCGCTCGCTTACCCGAATCACTGACTTGAGTCAGCTCATCGGGATGCGTTCGCTGGCTGCCTACCTGTGGCTCCAATGACTTTGGGGATTATTTTTTGTCCTTGAAACCACAGGGGTGTTAGCTGCGCTCGCTTACCCGAATCACTGACTTGGGGTCTGAAGCCCAACCGTACGAAAACGTACACTAAGTGTGTTTTTTAACCAGTTCGGCGTTTTGTTGCCTTGATAACTAGGCCGTCATAAAGGCCAATTATCCACCTGAGTCTGACCCAGTTGCCGTTCTGGGTTCTGGTCAAAGCGACTTACATTTTTTTGACTGATGTATTGAAAATAATCACCTCATCTACTAAATTATTATATGACGTCTAATATTATTTTTTGCTTACCCTGAGAAGTAATTTGGTTTCTATCTTATTTTTTTCGTGGAAAATGGTGACAGTTTGTTATTTTACTGTCCGCCTCTGCTTTACGTAAAAATAGAGGCGAACAGTAAAAACAAATCTGTTAATTATATTATTAATAATAAGCGGGCATTCGTTATGCGTCCTACTCAAATTTCAGACACTTCTTCGATAAATGGGAACCAAACTAATATATCTAAATTTGATCCCGCAACCTTTGATGAATATACAAAACTCTATGAGAATATGCTTTCCTGGCCTTACCGTAAGGAATTAGAGCTTCCAACACTAGAAAAATTAATTGGTGATGTTTCAGGTTTGCGTATTTTGGATTTTGGCTGTGGGCCAGGCATAATTACAGGTTGGTTAAATGAACAGGGAGCTAAATGTATTGTTGGCTATGATATTTCTGAAGGCATGATTAATTATGCCCGCCGACGTGAGGAAAAAGAACAGATTGGAATTAATTACATTTCAAATATTGATGAAATATATAATGAGTATTTTGATATAGTCCTTGCTATTTATGTTATGCCCTATGCAACTCACCGCGAAGACTTACTAGAAATGAGTCAAAGCATGGCTAGGGTGTTAAAACCAGAGGGGCGATTACTCACATTACCTATTCACCCGGATTTCAATTCAGATCCAGAATATTATCGCCCATTTGGCCTGCGTCTGATTGAAAATCAGCCCCGTGCTGACGGCAGTCCAGTTCAGCTTCATATCTGTCAGCCACCTTACAATGTCAATATACAGGCCAACTATTGGTCACGTCAGACATTGGAAAGTACGTTATATCAGGCGGGGTTTCAGACTGTGAGCTGGAAATCATTAAATATACTGACCAACACTCAACTGGCAGACCTTTCCCTCTATGTTCAATGTCCGCACGCAGCGATTATCGAATGTATTAAGAGCAAAACATGTTAAACAACTGTGGTTACCCCGCTGGCCCAACTTTATCTCCCAGCATTGAACATGTTGACCTGCATCAATGGGATTCACTGGTCACTGACCATGATTTTTTTAATAGCCACGGCTGGTTAGCTGCTCTGGATTACGCTCTGGGTGAAAGGGAAGTTTTTACTTTGTACGGCAGCGCTGGGTTGTTAGGTGGCTGCGCACTTTGGGATGGCGAAGAACAACCCGGGTTGTTCTATCTACCAGACTACTTTCCCGGTTTAGAAGGTCCCTGGCAGCAGCCATTCTTGTGGGGTGGTGCTCGCCGTTCCACACACAATGAAATCCCTTGCGTTCGAGGACCTCGACGTGCTGAAGCATTGCCTGCCATTGCTAAAAGTCTGGCCCAATTGGCTAAGCGTCGGGGATATTACGCAACAGTTATCCCTTATATGCCACTTCGCCAGGCTTTGGAAGTTGCTCAATTATATCCTCATGCCCGCGTATTGATGCATTCAGCAGAAGCCTCTCTAACTGTACCCGCAGGTGGACTTGATTCTCAATTACGGCAACTACGATGTCGTGCTCGGGCTAAAATCCGTGCAGAAATGGCTGCTTTTTCTCGCGCAGGTAACACAGTTGAATGGTGTGATCTGGTTGAGCCCCTACTAAATCAAGCAGCAGAATTGATTGCCAACAATCGAAAAAAATACGGGAGCCATCAAGGGGCTGACTGGATGAGGCGTATATTTGATGGACAAAAAAAATCTTCGATTATCAGCACAGCTGTCGCTGCCATCGCCAGGCACGATAATCAAATAGTAGGTATAACCATCTTCTACCGTTTGGGTTACAGTCTTCATGCCCGCTATTACGGTTCAGATTATCAGACAGAAGATAAAGACTACCGTTATTTCGTTCTGAGTTATTACCACTCTTTAGATTACGCAGCGAAAAGTGGTATTAGTGAATGTCGGTTTTCTATTTCTGCTCTCAGAGCTAAGGCGCAACGTGGTGCAAAAATAGAGCCACTGGTAGCACTATTGCTGTTTGAAAATGCCCCCCCTCTGTCAATGAGTGAGTGTGAAGACTATAACCGCCTTTTTTATCAGCATTACCAACAACAGTACGGTATACATCTAACCACCGACTGGATACTGCTAAACTAAAGGAAAATCTTATGCTGCATCTGATGTATTTATTGAAACCGACACATAAAGCTCATCTGGATATGGCCGCATTTTGGCATTGGGTGGAAAAACGTGACGAATGGTTCTACCGTTCACTGGAAATGGCGGGAGAACGCCGTTGGTATGTCCGTACTATCGGCGATAACGTTCATTGTCTGGAACATTACGTTGCATTCGTCGATGAAGCAGCCTGGGGGCAATATCGCAGAGCAGTGTCAAAACTCAGCAAGGACCCTGAATGGGAAAAGATCCGCATCGAACAAGATCTGTGGTGGGACATCCTCGATTCAAGTTTGCTGAACGATGCACCTTTTGTCATCAACCCAGGTAGCTAACATGAGCCTGACACAACGCAGTCTTTATTTACTCAATAGCGCACGCTTTTTCACCCTGGCGAGCCAGAACTCTGACTGCACTCCCTGGGCTTCTACTATCAATTATGTCCCGTTGTTCGATCCTTTGCGGCTGGTGTGGTATTCGATGAGGACTGCCAGACATTCCGAGAATATTCGCCAGCGTGCTGAAGTCAGCGGGTCACTGTTTCGCTATGACATGCAAGAAACGTCGCCTTTAGGGCTGGATGGTGCGCAATTTACCGGCAGCGTGCGGGAAATATCACAGTGTGAATGTAAAGGTATCCATCAGGATTATTATCGACTTAATTTTCCTGATGTGCTGGAGCGTGCTCGCTGGCAGTTACCATTACATGAGTTTTATGATGATGGCCTGCGGCGTTTTTACGACCTCCTCATTAAGGACTGGTGGCTACTGGATATAGACGGTTGGCTGCAAACTAAAGAAGACAAACGCGTCCCCGTCCCTCTGGACCAATTGGTTGTACCTAAACAGGAGATATAATGAGTCTATTAAATTCATTGAATGGCAAGCTGATCGTTTCCTGTCAGGCATTACCCGATGAACCTCTCCATGGCGCTTCGGTGATGGCGAAAATGGCGATGGCAGCATACCTTGGCGGAGCGGGTGGGATAGTTTCCAACGGTGCGCAAGACATCACAGCAATCAAAGCACAAGTTGATTTACCTGTAATTGGTGTGCTGAATCGCCATTATAACGACTCGACGGTGTGCCTGACGCCAACTATTGCGGATATTCACGGATTAATGGTTGCAGAACCAGATTTTATCTCCATCGAAACCTGCTTTCGTCCTCGACCTGGCGGTGAACGACAGGAGGAAGTGCTTCAGGAAATCCGTACCTGTTACCCCAACATATTACTCTTGGCGGCAGTGGCTACTCTTGAGGAAGCTCTTCTGGCACAAGACCTAGGTTATGACGGCATCACTACCGCGATGTATGGTCACACCCCAGAAAGTAAAGGAAAGCATCTCATTGATGATGATTGTGCACATCTGAAAACATTATGTCATGCTGTTACTTTACCTGTATTGGCTGAAGGGGGGATAAATACGCCGGAACAGGCGGCCCGTGCATTGCGCTATGGTGCTCACAGCATCGTTGTCGGTGGAGCTATAACGAGGCCACAAAATATCACACGAACCTTCGTGAATGGATTGTCTCTGTAATGAAAATAAAAGTTGATTCTCTTACCATTTCCTGCACCTGAAATCTATTGGATATATATAGAGGTACTGTTAATTTGCAATAGTTCGGTGCATCTGCATGTTTAAATATTAGCAATTTTGCTCAGAGGATTTTCATCTCTTGTTTTCAGAAAACTCTCTCCGACCAGCTCAAAAAAACATACTTAGCGTACATTTCCGTACGATTGGGCTTCAGACCCCGACTTGAGTCAGCTCATCGGGATGCGTTCGCTGGCTAACACCCCTGTTCAATCAACTGATGCCGATATCAATCACTTTTTGGAATGTCGCACGTTGCGTCAGGCTGTGATACCAACGCTCCAGATTTGGTAAAGCTGGACGGGTTATCGACAAATTAAACCAGGCATAGGCCAGACAGCCGAGCGGGATATCGCCTATACCAAACTTATCTCCGGAAAGATAAGCGTGCTCAGCAAGGGCGCTATCGGCAACCGCCATTAATGTATTCAGTCGTTCAATGCCCTGAGCGATTTTCTCTTTATCCTGCTGTTCCTCTGGGGTACGTACCAACCCGATAAACACCACTTTAAATGGCTCCGCGACACTGGAAGTGACCCAATCCATCCATTTCTCAGCGCTTGCCCGCAGCCGGGCATCAGCCAGATACAGTGTGTTCTCACCGTATTGAGCTGCTAAATATCGCACGATAGTATTCGATTCCCACAGAATGAAATCCTCATCTTGCAGGCAAGGAATCAAGCCATTGGGGTTCATGGCGCGATAAAGTGGCTCATTCAACTTGCCAAATTGACCGCCGACATCAATTCGCTCATAACCAAGAGTCAATTCTTCCAAACACCAAAGCACTTTCTTGACATTGGTCGAGTTATTCCGACCCCAGACAGTTAACATGTAAGTCCCTCTATTTATTTGAAATATTGTCTATCTTTCGTGTTGCCAATGATGGATATCCCAGTCATGCAAAATCGCTAAATCCACCAATTCAGTGCCGGGATTGATCACTGTGGCGCGGTCAACATACTCCAACAGTGGTTTGTCATTGATCGAATCACTGTAACCATAGGTATGTTCAAAATCTAACTGCGGCGATGCCGAGAGCCACTGTTTTAGCCGTTCGACTTTACCTTCGCGATAAGTCAGGGTGCCATAGGTTTTGCCGGTATAACGGTCATCTTCTACCGTAACCCCGATGGATAAGGCGGCATTGGCGGAGAAATGCTGTGCGATAGGCGTCACCAAATGCTCGCCGGTGGCTGAAATAATCACGATGTAATCACCGCGATTACGGTGCCAGGCCAGCATTTTCCGTGCTTGCGGGTAGATGCGCGGCAGAATATCACGCTCAATAAAACGCTCAACCCAACCGGCAACTTCCGTAGTATGCCGCCCGACCAAGGGGGAGAGGGTAGACTCCATGTAGCAGGACATCGACAACTCCCCTTGATAATACTGCTTCATTAAATACTGCTCTTGTTCTGCCAGCGCGACGGGCGCAAGTCCCTTATCAACTAACCAGCGCAGCCATAGGCCAGAACTGTCATCGCTGATCAAGGTTTCGTCGAGATCAAACAGGGCTAAGTCCATTAAGTCTCCTCCAGGCAGACAGAAAGGTTGAAGTAAAACTTAATCGTGCATGTGCTGGACATCAGAAACTCCCAACCGGAATAAGGGGTATTCATAGCTAAGCTAATACTTTCTACCCAAACATGAAAGAAAATACCCTTCGTCCTTGGCGTTGCAGGGGTGTTAGCGGCACTCGCGCACCCGAATCACTGACTAATGTAAGCTCATCGGGATGCTCTCATTTGCTGCCTACCTGCAACGGCAATGACTTTGGGTATGACCTTCGTCCTTGGCGTTGCAGGGGTGTTAGCGGCACTTATTATGGACACCAACGTATCTCAGGCTACTGGCAAACCCCGACGACTCGATCGAGAACGGTGAGGATAGACGGAAGAGTAAAGCGTCCGCGCCAGGGAGGGCGCGGCTCGAGCCTCCAGGGAAGGATTGACGGCGTCTTTACGATCTACCTGTTCTCTCCGCCACTGGCGCTTTATCAATAGCTTCGGATACCAGAGTCTCTGGGCATTAAGACAGAGCAATGACTCCGCCTCATCAGTAATGAAAGAAATAACATAGAACGGATTGATATTGGTGCGCTGCTGAATTTCGGTGTTAATTGTTTATATCGTTTAGATATAGATTGTTAAGTATCTAGTCGAGAACGCTCTTAAAACAGCGTCTTACATTGAACACAAAATGTGATGAATGCGGTTTGCTGCTAAACGCCTTAGGGCCAAAGAAAGAGTGTTGTCGTCTGTCTGCTTTCACCCCACAGCTCAGGAGCTGATTATGCTGATTCTTCGTTTATATGGTTGTCCAGTTTTCATTGGTTCTGAGCAAAAAAAACAGCCAATTGAACATTCTGGAGTGAAAAATGAGCCACCAAAACTTAAGCAATCCACTATCCGTTAACCCATCAGCCGCGAATGGGGCAGCGACAAACACACTGCCTCTATTAGACCTTTCATTGCTGAATGGCAGTGAAACTGAGCGTCAGGCATTCTTAGTCGCCTTACGCCATGCGGCACGAGATATTGGCTTCTTCTATCTCACCGGACATGGTATTGACCCCGCGTTATTACAACAAATCCAAATCCTATCACGTGAATTCTTCGCGCTGCCCGATGAAGAGAAACTGGCGGTTGCCATGGTGCACTCCCCCCATTTTCGCGGCTATAACCGTGCTGCCGCTGAGCTCACCCGTGGTCAGCCAGATTGGCGCGAACAATTTGATATTGGTGCCGAAAGAACCCCATTGCCACAAACATCGGGCACGCCAAGTTGGGCTCAACTGCAAGGCCCCAACCAGTGGCCCGCCAACTTACCTGAACTAAAACCCGCGTTACTGCAATGGCAGCGGGAAATGACCGGCATGGCGCTGCGCTTGCTGCGGGCTTTCGCACTGTCATTAGATCTGGATGAAAATGCGTTTGATGAACTGTATGGCGATAAGCCCAACGAACATATCAAACTGATCCGCTATCCGGGGCGTGAAACCACCCAAAGCGGGCAGGGCGTAGGTGCCCATAAAGACTCCGGTTTCCTCAGTTTCTTACTGCAAGATCAACAACGCGGTTTGCAGGTTGAAGTGGAGGAGGGGCGCTGGATTGATGCCGTTCCACAGCAAGGTACCTTTGTGGTCAATATCGGTGAGCTATTAGAGCTGGCCAGTAACGGTTATCTGCGCGCTACCGTACATCGGGTCGAAACACCGCCAGCCGGTGCTGATCGCCTCTCTATTGCCTTCTTCCTCGGCGCGCGTCTGGATGCCGTGGTGCCACTGTACCAATTACCAGCAACTCTGGCGGCTGAAGCTCGCGGGCCAGCCAGTGATCCGCAGAATCCACTGTTTAGGGATGTGGGGCTTAATTATCTCAAAGGGCGGCTGCGGTCTCACCCAGATGTCGCTAAAAAACACTACCCTGGCGTGATCGCACCATCAGAAACTACCAGTGCAACTTATTGATATTAAATTATAAAAAAATAATTTTGGGATGATGATAATGAAAAAAACAATGATGACAAAAACACGCGTTTCTGGCTTGGTCCGTGCGGCACTACTGACGGCGCTGGCATCGACTTTCACTCTATCGGCACAAGCGGCCGAGGCACTGCGCGTCGCGGCAGATCCGGTTCCTCATGCAGAAATCCTGCAATTTGTACAAAAACTGGACCCATCACTGAATCTGAAAGTCATTGAGATCCCCAATGGCGTGAACTCCAATGAGTTGTTGGCCCATGGTGATGTTGATGCCAACTACTTCCAGCATGTGCCCTATTTGCGTTCCCAAGAGCAGGCGTTAGGGCAGAAGTTTGCCGTCGCCGCGACCGTGCATATTGAGCCGTTGGGGGTCTACTCCCACAAACATAAAACCTTTGCTGATGTGCCGGATAAAGGCAGCGTAGCAGTACCCAATAACGTCACCAACCTCAGCCGTGCGCTCTATTTATTGCAAGATCAGGGGCTGATTACCTTAAAACTGGGCTTTACTGATCCGGCTAAAAATCAGGCCACCCCGAAAGATATCGCCAGTAATCCCAAGCACCTGAAAATTTTGGAAATCGAATCACCGCAGATCCCACGGTCACTGGATGATGTTGATTTGGCGGTCATTAATGGCAACTATGCACTGGAAGCCGGACTGAACCCAGCAAAAGACGCACTGGGTCTGGAGAAAGCTGCCGGTAACCCGTATGCCAATATTCTGGTCACCACGCCATCGCTGGCAAATGACCCACGCATCTTACAGTTGGCGAAAGATTTGCAGTCACCGGAAGTGGCGAAATTTATCACTGAAAAATACGCCGGTTCAGTCATCCCGGTGGCAGGCAATAAATCATGATCAGCATCGAACGCCTGAGTAAAACCTATCCGCAAGGAGGGCTGCCGATGGTGGCCCTGACGGAGGTCTCGCTAGCGATCCCTACCGGCTCGGTGTTCGGTATTATTGGCCGCAGTGGTGCGGGTAAAAGCACCTTAATCCGCTGTTTGAACCTACTGGAACGGCCCACTTCGGGCCGTATTCAGGTAGATGGTCGTGAGTTAACCACCCTTTCTGACCGAGAATTACGTCTGCAACGGCAGAATATCGGCATGATTTTTCAGAATTTCCATCTACTCCATTCACGTAATGTTTGGGACAACATTGCAGTTGGCTTGGAAATTATTGGTATGCCCAAGCCGCAACGCCAGCAACGGGTCGCCGAATTATTGGACTTAGTTGGATTGAGTGACAAAGCTTATGCTTTCCCCTCGCAGCTATCGGGGGGGCAAAAACAGCGCGTCGGCATTGCCAGGGCGCTGGCGGCCAAACCGGCCTACCTGTTATCGGATGAGGCCACCAGTGCGCTGGACCCCGAAACCACCGCCTCAATATTAGCGCTGCTGCGCGATATTAACCGCCAGTTGGGGTTAACCATCGTGCTGATTACCCATGAGCTGGATGTGGTGAAATCTATCTGTGATAACGCCGCCTTGCTTGAGCGCGGACGGGTGGTGGAGACCGGGGTCATCGCGGATTTACTGGCGTCCCCTCAATCGCGTTTGGGTCGGTCATTGTTACCGACCTGCGGCCCGACCTCGCTATCCGGCACGCCTGTTGCGGAGCTGACCTTCTTTGATACTTTATCAGCTTCACCGGTGCTCAGTGAGTTGGCGCAGCAACATGCGGTGGGTGTCACCCTGCTGGGTGGTGGCGTAGAATCCATTGGTGGTCAACGGGTTGGGCGCTTACAGGTTAATTTCAGCCACCCAGACGGCGGGCTAAATTTGGCTGAAATATTACAATTTCTCAATGAGCGTGGCGTGAGGGCTGAACTGATATGAACAGCGGCATGAGTTGGCAGGATCTGCTGGCATTGGTGACGAATGCCACCGGCGAAACCATTTACATGGTGGTGATCGCCACCTTTTTCACTGTTTTGATTGGCCTGCCATTAGGGGTTTTGTTATTTGTTTCGCGCCCGAATGGCGTCTTACCCGCCCCTCGACTGAATACGCTTATTGGTGCCATTGTGAATCTGGGGCGCTCGATGCCCTTTGTGGTGCTGTTGATTGCACTAATTCCGATTACGCGCTGGATTATCGGCACCACCTTGGGCAGCACGGCGGCGATTGTCCCCATCACCTTGGGGGCCATCCCATTCTTTGCCCGAGTGGTGGAAGCGGCCTTGGATGAAGTCGACAAAGGGCGGATCGAAGCCATTTTATCGATGGGCGGTTCGGCCAGGCATGTGATTCAAAAAGTGTTATTACCGGAAGCACTCCCTGCCTTATTGGCTGGAGTGACCTTAACGGTTGTGATGCTGGTAGGGTTCTCCTCCATGGCGGGTGTTATTGGTGGTGGCGGCTTGGGTGATTTGGCCATTCGTTATGGTTATCAACGCTTTAATAATGAAGTGATGGTCGCGACATTAATCATTCTGGTGATTTTGGTACAAGGTGTACAAAGCCTGGGTGATAAGTGGGTCAGGTCATTGGCGCACCGGCGGTAACGTTTTCTGCCTTTTTTTTCGCTTATCCGTATGACCCACACGCTCTCTTTTCTCTCTCTGTTTTTGCCAGCCAGCACCGCCGGCTTACCGAAGCTCCGCACCAAACTGCGGCTGGCGATTGGAAGTTTAACTTGCAAGGTATCGCTGCCGGGGATGTGAACGAGATCGTTACTGAAGCGGCATGAAGACGATCCTACCCTGTTTGTTATCACGGTCATGATTAAGTCAGGGAGAGAAGGCCATGTCTGGCAAAGAGCGGTTTAGTCTTTGTTTCTATTGCTGTGACGTTAGGCGTGATATCCACGCCTAACGCATTTATCTCTTTAAAGCTCGCCGTTTAGCGCCTGTGCTAAATCCGCAATCAAATCTTCGGTATCCTCAATGCCCACGGACAAGCGCAGCAATTGCGGTGTGATGCCGTGTTTTAAGCGGGTTTCCAGCGGGATTGAGGCATGGGTCATGCTGTATGGCTGGCTGATCAAGCTTTCGACGCCACCGAGACTTTCGGCCAGAGTAAACAGGTGTGAGCGCTTAATCACCGCACGGGCGTAGGTGTCATCCCCCTTCAGCCGCACCGAAATCATGCCACCAAAACCGGCCATCTGTTTAGCTGCCAGCCCGTGTTGTGGGTGACTTTTCAGCCCCGGATAGTAGACATTCTCCACTTGCGGCTGCTGTTCAAGCCATTCGGCGATACGCTGTGCACTGTGGTTATGTCGCGCCATCCGCAGCGCCAAGGTGCGTAAGCCCCGTAGTGTCAGGAAGCTGCTGAAGGGATCCAGAATTCCGCCGACTGCGTTATGCAAAAAGCCCAATTGCTCCGCCAGTTCTGGATTGTTACCCACTGCCGCGACGCCGGCGACCACATCAGAGTGACCGTTAAGGTATTTGGTTGCTGAATGCACCACAATATCAAAACCCAGATCCAGCGGGCGTTGAATATAAGGTGAGGCAAAGGTGTTATCGGCCACACTGATGAGTCGGTGCTTTTTGGCAATAGCCGCAATAGCAGCCAGATCCGCCAGTTTTAACAGCGGATTGGTTGGCGTCTCCACCCAGATCATTTTGGTATCGGGCTGAATCGCTTGCTCCAGTGCGACGGTATCGGCAGGGGAGACATAAGTCACCCGCAAACCGGCGGTGCGGCTGCGAACCTTCTCCAACAGGCGATAGGTACCGCCATAAAGATCATCAACCGCAATGATGTGGCTGCCTTGATCCAGCAGTTCAAGCACTGTTGAGCAGGCCGCCAAGCCAGAAGCGAAAGCATAACCACGAATGCCGCCTTCCAGCTCGGCAATGGCCTGCTCTAGCGCGCTACGAGTCGGGTTACCACTGCGGGAGTATTCATAACCGGTATGTTCGCCGGGGGCTGGTTGCGCAAAAGTGGACGTTGCGTAAATGGCGGGCATCACTGCGCCGGTGCTGTCGGGGGTGTAACCCGCGTGGACGGTTAGGGTATCGAACTTTGCCATGATAAAAATCCTTAGTAAGAGAAGATTAAGCCAGCTTTTGACGCCAGGTATTCAAAACATCGGTACGGGTAATCAGGCCGAGGAAGCGCTCGCCATCCAGTACCACCGCGACATGACCATCATTAAAAGTGGCCAACAGAGAGCGGTAATCCGCCTCTTTTTGTAACGTGTTGACCTGACGAGTCATCGCGGTACTGGCGGGTAATTTGAAATGGCTGGCATCGGCTTGCACTGCATTCAACAGATCCCACTCGTCGATTAACCCCACCACTTTTTCACCCTCTAACACCGGCAACTGCGAGATGTCATACAAGCGCATCCGGGCATGGGCGACCGCCAGCGTATCTTGTGGCGAGACAGAAATGGTCGCGCCATCCTGATGGCTATAGGTGATGAAATCCCGTAAATCGCCATGCTGCGGCTTGCTCAGTAAACCCTGCTCCAGCAACCAGTAATCGTTGAACATTTTGGACAGATATTTATTACCGCTGTCACAGACAAAAGTGACCACCCGTTTGGGGGTGGTTTGCTCGCGGCAATAGCGCAATGCCGCTGCCAGCAAGGTGCCGGTGGAGGAGCCTGCCAGCACCCCCTCTTCCCGCAATAGGGTACGGGCGGTGCTGAAGGCTTCAGCATCATCAATTCGATAGGATTTTTTCACCTGAGAAAAGTTGCTCAGCGGCGGGATAAAATCCTCCCCAATGCCCTCGACCAACCAGCTTCCCGCATCGCCAATCTGCGAGCTGTCGACATAGTCGGCCAAAATAGATCCCGCGGGGTCAGCCAAAACAAATTCCGTCGCCGGTGAAACATCGGCGAAATATTGGCTTAGGCCACTGAGTGTGCCACTGGAGCCGACGCCCACGACGATGGCATCAATCTGTTCGCCCATCTGCTGCCACAGCTCTGGGCCAGTGGATGTTCGGTGTGCAGCGGGGTTGGCCGGATTATTGAATTGGTCGATATAGAAAGCACCGGGGGTCTCCTGCGCCAGTCGCAGGGCATAATCCTGATAATAAGCCGGATGGCCTTTACCCACATCTGAACGGGTCAGTAACACTTGTGCGCCCAAGGCCCGCAGGTGGAAAATCTTCTCCTGACTCATTTTATCCGGTACCACCAAAACCAGCTTGTAGCCCTTTAGCGCGGCAACCAGTGCCAGCCCGAGGCCAGTATTGCCCGCGGTTGCCTCAATAATGGTGCCGCCGGGCTGCAACAAACCCTCTTTTTCCGCCTGCTCAATCATGGAGAGTGCGACGCGATCTTTAATCGAGCCACCGGGGTTCTGATTTTCCAACTTCACAAACAACTGGCACGGGCCGGTATCAAAGCGGGTCAGCTCCAGAAGTGGGGTGTGGCCGATCAGATCAAGCACCGAGCGTGGGATAGCCATTTCTTTCTCCAATAAAAAGGTGCTGCAATAAAAAGTGAGTTAACTGAGTGAGTTCGGTTAGCAACCTATTGACTGAATCATAGCGCCAGCGGCTTAGGCACTAAAAAGAACAAATAACCCGCCCATATTCCTTTTTGGAATATATTTATTGATTTTTAGACGTTTAGGTGCTTAGGTGTCAGGACGTTCAGATAGGGAGATGTTTAGCCGTATAGCCATCAAAAAGCAGTAAAGCCGGGGTCTTTACAAAACAAAACGTAAAACTATGCCCAATTGACACGGCAATGGGATAAATTTAGAAAAGGTAGTGAAGTATGACTAAACTCATGATTCAGTATCAGTAGAAAGACGTTATTTTTTCGCTAATTGGACAGTGACACATTTCAGAAACACCACTTATCTCCAATTATTTGCAAGGATACTCTGGCGACCCCATGATGAAATTTATCCTCCCTTTCAAGATAAAAAAATTGACATTCAGTGCCGGTTTATTGCTCTTGGCACTGCCCGCAGCACACGCGGCTGATGATCCGGCGGTTCCTCCGATCGACGCCAAAGCCTATGTATTGATGGATTACAACAGTGGAAAAGTGCTGGCTGAAGCGAACAGTGACCAGCGCCTTGATCCGGCCAGTTTGACAAAAATTATGTCCAGCTATGTGATTGGACAGGCGATTAAAGCCGGTAAAGTGCATCCCGATGATTTAGTGACAGTGGGAAAAGATGCTTGGGCTACCGGTAATCCGGCGCTGCGTGGCTCTTCGCTGATGTTTTTAAAACCGGGCGATCAGGTGAAATTGTCCGATTTGAATAAAGGCATTGTGATTCAGTCCGGCAACGACGCCAGTATCGCGCTGGCGGATTATGTGGCGGGCAGTCAGGACAGTTTTGTTGGTTTAATGAATAATTACGCCAAAGCATTGGGCCTGACGAATACGAACTTTATGACCGTGCATGGCCTTGATGCACCGGGGCAGTACAGTACCGCCCGTGATATGGCGGTGTTAGGGCAGGCATTGATCCGCGACGTGCCAGAAGAATATGCGCTGCATAAAGAGAAGGAGTTCACGTTTAATAAGATTCGGCAGATTAACCGTAACCGTCTGTTATGGAATACCAATCTCAACGTCGATGGCATGAAAACCGGTTTTACCACCGGTGCGGGGCATAACCTGGTGGCTTCTGCTACCGACGGGCCGATGCGGTTGATCTCTGTGGTGCTGGGTGCGCCCAGCGATCGGGTGCGATTCAGTGAAAGCGAAAAACTGCTGACTTGGGGGTTCCGTTTCTATGAAACCGTGGTGCCCATTAAAGCGACTAAGGCTTTCGTGACGCAGAAAGTCTGGTTTGGTGATACCGGGCAAGCAGAGCTTGGGGTTGCGGAGGATGCCGCTATCACTATCCCGAAAGGGCAGATGAAGAACCTCAAAGCCAGTTATAAGCTGGATCAGACTGAACTGCGCGCGCCACTGGCGAAGCATCAGGTGGTCGGCACCATCGATTTTCAGCTTAATGGCAAAACTATTGAACAGCGCCCGCTGGTGGTGCTAAACGAAGTCAAAGAGGGCGGATTCTTTAGCCGCATGTGGGACTTTGTGATGATGAAATTCAGCCAGTGGTTTGGCGGGGTGTTGGGCTAATTTATTGATTACGCATTAATAATACAAATGGCGACTGAAAAGTCGCCATTTTACTTTCTCGATGCGGCACTCAATCAGTTACAGGCCACAACCTTGATTGCTAGCCCACCACGGGAGGTTTCGCGGTATTTCGAGTTCATATCCTTGCCGGTTTCGTACATTGTTTCGATGACTTTATCCAGACAAACACTCGGCTCGCTGGTCCGGCGCAGCGCCATACGGGCAGAATTGACGGCTTGTACCGCGGAGATCGCGTTGCGCTCAATGCAAGGCACTTGAACTTGCCCGGCAACCGGATCACAGGTCAGCCCCAGATTATGCTCCATGGCGATTTCAGCGGCGATACAGACCTGAGCAGGGCTGCCGCCCATCAATTCAGCCAGACCGGCGGCGGCCATTGAGCAGGCAACCCCCACCTCCCCCTGACAACCCACTTCAGCGCCAGAAATGGAGGCGTTCATTTTATACAGTGCACCAATCACACCTGACACCAGAAAATAGCGGCTATAGGAGTTCTCATTTACAGGGCGAATAAACTTATCGTAGTAAGCCAATACCGCAGGAATGATGCCACATGCGCCGTTGGTCGGTGCAGTGACAACCCGTCCACCGGCCGCATTCTCTTCGTTGACGGCCAGCGCATACATATTGATCCAATCGACAACCATCATCGGGTCGGCATTATGTTTGTCGGTGGTGACCAGCATACGGCGTAATGCGGCGGCACGACGTGGCACTCTCATCGGGCCAGGCAATAAACCTTCAGTGTTGATCCCACGCTCAATACCAGCGCGCATGACCTCCCAAATAGCGGCAAAGTGCGCGCTTATTTCGGCTTTACTGTGCACCGCGAGCTCATTTTGCATCACTAAGCCGGAGAGTGATAAACCGGTATCTTTACAATGTTTTTGCAAGTCACGGGCCGAATTGAACGGGTAGGGTACCGAAACCGCGTGGCTATCTTGCTGACCAAAATGGGCTTCATCGACAATAAATCCACCGCCGATGGAGTAATAGGTTTTACTGAAAAGCATTTCATCACCGGCATATGCCGTGATGGACATACCATTTTCATGCAGTGGTAAATTGGTTTCATGGAAGTTCATCCCGCCTTGAACGGGGAAATCAACTTCGTGGCTACCATTGGCCAGCAGTAGGCGCTCACGCAGTTCAACATCGCGGATAAAACCAGCGATGGCATCAATATCAACGGTATCGGGCAGATTACCCGCTAAACCCATAATAATGGCGATATCTGTATGGTGACCTTTACCGGTCAGAGAGAGTGAGCCGTAAACATCAACAGTAATGCGCGTGACGGCAGAAAGATGCCCCAGTTCGATTAAATCATCGGTAAACAGCTTGCCAGCCTTCATCGGGCCGACGGTATGGGAGCTGGAAGGACCAATACCAATCTTGAAAATGTCAAAAACGCTGACCATATATTAGCCTCTTAAAGGTTCTAATTATTAATTCGCTTACAAAGCCGTGGAATAAGAAGCCGGCGCGGACGCACCGGCTTTTGAAACGATTACTGCGTTAGATAGGCTGGCCGTGGAAGATGGCCAGCCTCAGCATTATTTGCCGAACAGGCTGAACAAGATTGCAGAGATAGCAATCAGGCCCATGATAACCACGAATACGTTACTGATATGACCGCTATATTTGCGCATCGCTGGCACTTTGTGGATGGCATACATTGGCATCAGGAACAGCAGCATGGCGATAATTGGACCACCCAGAGTCTCAATCATGCCCAGAATGCTTGGGTTCAAGGTGGCGACGATCCAAGTTGTGACCAGCATGAACAGCGCAGTAATGCGGTTCAGTTTGTTATGATTGATGGTTTTGCCTTTGCTACGCAGAGACTTAATCATCATGCCGTTAAAGCCTTCACGTGCGCCCAGATAGTGGCCCAGGAACGATTTGGTGATAGCAATAAAGGCAATAACCGGTGCCATGTAGGCAATGATTGGGGTATTAAAGTGGTTGGCCAGATAAGACAAAATAGAGATGTTTTGGCTTTTCGCTTCTGCCAGATCCGCCGGTGACAGGCTCAGAACGCAGCTGAAGACGAAGAACATAACCGTGACAACCATCATGATGTGAGCAAACGCTAAAATGCGAGAACATTTTTTCTCAGCATCTACGCCGTACTCTTCACGTTTTGAGACCGCAAACGCAGAGATGATTGGGGAGTGGTTGAACGAGAACACCATGACCGGGATCACTAACCACATGGTCATCCACAGACCGCTACCGGTACCGTTGCCGTCCATTGATACGTGTTCAAAGATGGCACCTGACCAGTTCGGGATCAGGTACACCGCTAACAACATCAATGCCGCAACAAACGGGAATACCAAGATGCTCATTGCTTTGACAATGGCGTGCTCACCAAAACGCACGATAGTCATCAGGCCAATGATCAGAATCAGTGACAGGATGGCGCGCGGTGGTGATGGCAGATGCATCTGGTGGGTAATGAAGCTATCAACAGTGTTGGTAATCGCGACGCTGTAAACCAACAAAATAGGGTAGATAGCGAAGAAGTAAAGGAGGGTAATCAGCTTACCGGCACCGATGCCGAAGTGCTCTTCAACCACTTCAGTAATGTCTTCACCCGGATTTTTACCTGAAAGCACAAAGCGGCACAGACCACGGTGAGCAAAGAAGGTCATCGGGAAAGCAATGATGGCCATCACAATCAGCGGCAACAAGCCGCCGATACCGGCGTTGATTGGCAGGAATAATACACCTGCACCAATTGCGGTACCGTATAGACCCAGCATCCACATGGTATCGCTTTTACGCCAAGTGGATGTTGAAACTTTTCCCGTGGAGGCAAGGGTGCCTGCTTGAGTAGTGTCCATGAAAAATCTCCATAGTGAACACGTTAATTTAAAATTAAGAGCCGAAAGTTAGTTACCTGTAATGCATTATTGAGTGACATTATCAGGTGAAAAATTCAGTCAAAACGATTCGGTTAAAACGGGTGCCCTGGTTATTACTTTAGTGCCGTAGTGGTGCTTTATATCAAGAATGAAAAGTACAAAATTCAACCGTTCATAAGCGCGTTAATTAACGCTATCGGATATTATTGTCGCTTCCGTCGGTGCGGTAGTTTTTGCTGGCGGCAAGATAGCTATTTGTAGTGAAAACTACCGTGATCATGCTCTCAAATGCTTAATAAACTTGTTTTTCATCATTTGTTGCAAATTTACAACTGATTGTTATGGAAATGTATATGATTAATCACTAAAGATAATTAAAAGTGCATTTCTCTTTGTGGTCAATAAACAAACAGATTATTCTTTGTTACTCATTTCTTGGCGTGAAATATATTTTAACCATACTGATGGATCTAGCGGAATTCAGATTTTTCGCTAATTTATTGATGAATATCATTACTCCAAAAGAGCCTAATTAATTTAACTCATTGATAATATGGTTTTTTGTCGTATTTTGGTGTTTTGTGTATTTGATGAAAATATAGTCAGGTAAATAAGAATCCAGTGATGGGAATTATCGTAACCAAGAATAAGTTCGTGTAGGTTTTTTGGTAAGATGCACTTTATTTGTCATATAAATATACCCCGCCAGTAATTTATTAAGCAATAAACTTACATCATTCTATTAATTAAGCGCGTTAAAAGAGTGCCAATTGTTAAATTAATTTACGTTAAGATTCGTCATTCTTGGTATTAATTAGGTAATGGAATTACGTTTTAAAAATGCATATTAGGAATAATGTTTAACCATAGGTAAAGTGTGGTTATAAAGTATGGGTTGATATGGCTTAAATATAGCCAGATTTTTTGCCTGATAATACACGGGTAGAGCAATCCACCCGATGCGGATAAAAATAATACTTTTACTATATAATTCAAGCCTAACAGTAGGTCTTGATACCCTGCGCTAAAAAGAACTGACTGAATTCGGCATCCGGCTGACGGTCGGTGACGACCGTATCAAAGAGTGTCAGCGCACCGATACTGGCCGGTTTTACCTTGCCAAATTTACTGTGGTCGGCGACCAGAATTTTATGCTGAGATTTGGCAATGGCACGATGCTTCAACAAGATCTCATCGAAGGTGAAACAGGTTGCGCCATATTCAAGCGAAACACCTGCTGCTGAGATAAAAGCCTTATTTGGGCAGGCATTATCCAGTTCATTGTGTTGACTGATAGGGGTGAAAATATAGTTATTGGGCTTAAACTCACCGCCACACAGAATGACTTTGCAATTGGGCTTGTCTTGCAAGGAGAGAAAGGTGTTAAGGGAGTAACAAATTGCGGTAAATGTTAGCTCTTCATCAATCTCGTCAATGATTGAGGGAATAGTGGTGCCACAGTCAAAAAAGACCGTATCATTTTCCGCGACAAGACGTGCTGCCAACTGACCGATGCGGCGCTTCTCCTCCACCTGTTTAGCTTGCTGATCAGAGACAAAATAGCTATTGGGATTGTTGCTTTTGGGGTCCATCACCACATAACCGCCCAGCAAAATAACCGCTGTCGGTTCGGCGCTCAGATCCCGCCGAATGGTCATTTCTGAAACCCGTAACAGGTTAGCGGCCTCTTTTAGATGGATTTTATCGGAACGCTTTAGGACCTGAGTAAGTTTATTGATTCGTTCTGCACGGCGGGTTTCCATAAGCGATTCCTGGCAAACAAGGCTCAACACCCAGTACTGCAAAACAGTAGCGGGCAATAAATAAGCCCGGAATTAACCGAGCTTCAGACCGTTGACAAAGTTGATTAGCGGGGAAATGTGCCGAATGGGTCGTCACGGCGTAAGCCGTCGAAGCGTCCATCGGTGCAGTCGCCCCGCCAGTCACCGCACTATCAATGAGGTTTGTCAGCAACCTCAAGCCCGCTATTAACCGGGCTTAAAATGTCTTAGTAGCTTGACGCGGCCGCTTGCTGACCTGAAACAATAGCGACCCCAGAGCTCGTACCAATTCGAGTCGCTCCTGCCAGAATCATTTTTTCTGCAGTGGCTCGGTCACGAACGGCCCCGGATGCCTTAACACCCATCACCGGGCCTACCGTGGCACGCATCAATTTTACATGTTCCTCTTTAGCGCCACCGGTGCTGAAACCTGTTGAAGTTTTCACAAAAGCAACGTCTAACTCACGACACATTTCACAAACTTGGACGATTTGTGCATCGCTGAGCAGGCAAGTTTCTAATATTACCTTCAACGGTGTAGAGGCGCAATTATCGCGCACGGCCTTGATGTCAGCTTTGACTTCAGCAATTTTGTTGCTTTTCAGCCAGCCAACATTAATAACCATATCAATCTCTTGTGCGCCGGCATTGATAGCTGCTTGAGCTTCAAATGCTTTTGCTTCAGTCAGACCTGCACCCAATGGGAAGCCAATAACTGAACACACTTTAACCGGGCTGCCAGAGAGCTGTTGGGCCGCTAATGGAACATAACCTGAGTTCACACAGACGGCATAGAAATGGTGTTGTTTGGCTTCTTGACACAGCTTAATAATTTGTGCTTCGGTGGCATCCATTGCCAATAGGGTATGATCGATGTAATTGGCATAATTGATTGTCATGATTATTATCCTGTTGTTTATCTATAAGTTGGCTCTATTGTTATAATAATAACATTTATTGGATAAAACAAAGATATTATTCACTAAATCCCACATTGTTTGTTATTTTAATAACATCCATAGTGAGGGTGGTAGACTGATTTATTTGTTATTTATTGATTTAAAAGTGTTTTATTTAGCTTTGGAGAAAGGGAGAGAATAATGCCGATCTTTTGGCTCAATCGGCAATGTGAGATCAATAACGTGGCGTGTTTAGCTTCTGACCCACCCTCGACTGATCGGTAAGGCAAAGCTCATGTGATAAAGGCGCTTCATGCCACCCGAGATAGCATCTCCGAACAGATTCCACACCAACTGAGCGAACAGGCAACCGATAATCCCCAGCAAGAAGGCACCTACCATATCTAAAGGCCAGTGAACACCCAGATAGACCCGAGACCAAGCAATGGCGATGGCAACGAGCATCATGGTGATCGCGGACCAAACTTTGTGCCAGAAAACAAAGGCTAAGGCGACAGTAAAAATAGCGGTGCCATGGTCACTTGGGAAAGAGCTATCTGGTGCATGGCTCAAAAAGTTATAGCCAAAACCCACCACAAAAGGCCGGTCATGAGGGAAAAGCATGCCGATACAGGCGGCCGAAAGCATGGAAAAAGCGAGAGCAATGGCGGCCTTGGTGACCAGTGTGCGCTGTAAATTCATGGTGTTTTTCGGCCCCCAAAGCCACAAACCTACCAATAACACAGGAATAATCATGATCAAGTCGCGCGCGATAAAGGTCGCAAAAAAAATCATCCATGGCGATGATGCGGGAGTCGCATTTATCATGGAAAAGAAAAAGTAATTCATTTGTTCCATCATTCTGTACCTTTATTGCGGTTGTAATAGCCGCTAATCATCCAAAACAGAGTCAACTGGCTAAGCCAGACCCACCAACCGGCCCACAAATTGTGCGTCAGAAAATGTGCTCCGCGCATAATTTGACCAAATCCCATCAACATGCCAAGAGTGACACCGACGAACCAACACAGGGTCGCCAACCGTGGCCGTTCTGGGTAAAACAAGAAAAACAGTGCCATGACAGCAAAACCACTAGATGCATGACCGCCAGGAAAGCAGTGACCGGGACCGACTCCGACAGGTGCAGTCCCCATCAGCACATAACTGAGGGATTTCCCGCCATATTCCACCAGATCCCAAGGGCAGGAGTGTGCGCTGGTGGCTTTTAGAATACCGATCACCAACGGGCCAATACCAAACAGCAACATGCTGATCACTATTCGCCCATTGCGGCGATAGATGCCCCATAACAAGGTGACCACGGCAGCGCTGATAATGGCTATTTTCAATAACCGATGGTTCAGTAAATCCAGCCAGTAATTATGTTCCAGCGGAAAATTCTGCCCAACGGGATCAAACCAATAATTACTGATAAGCCAATCCAACTGCTCGTTGCGTGATAACCAGAGAAACAACAATCCACTGATCACCAGGCCAAAAACCTGCCAAAAATAGAATGTTAGCGGCAATGAGTAAAGGGAGTTTGTCTTAATTGTTGGTGTCGTTGAGACGTTATTTAGTCTCGGTGTGGCGACTTCAGATTGAAGCGCATGTTTGCTGGTCTTCACGAAATAACCTGAGCAGAAGTAGGGAGTGTTTTTACTGTAATAATTTTGCCTTAAGAAAGCCTTAAGGGGGGATGTGAGGGCAGTAATTGGCAGAGCTCAAATTTCAGGCAAGAAAAAACCCGACTAGTCTTGAACCTAAGAAGGCGGGACTATCGGGCTCCTCAATATGGGGACATCAAAGAAAAGCAGTGGCACTAATTCAGACCCCAGTCCAGTAAGAAAGTTCTGGCGAAATGAAAAAAGGTTAAAAGAATGTTTAGCTTTATCTTAAATACCTCTTTTGGTGCGTTAACCTAATATTCCTGGCCAGACAATGACGATCAACGAGCCCGCCAATGTCAATAATACGTTCGCAATGGCATAAGTCCCCGCATAGCCTAGCGCAGGGATGTTACTGCGCGCGGTGTCGCTGATGATATCCATGGCAGGTGCGCAGGTACGTGCTCCCATAATGGCCCCGAAAAGTAGGGCGCGGTTCATGCGCAATACATAAGCGCCAAAGAGGAAGCAGATGACGACAGGAACCAGACTGACAATCAAACCGGAAATTAACATTTGGCCGCCGACCGCGCCCAGACTGCTATTGATACCACCACCTGCACTTAATCCGACGCCAGCCATAAATACCATCAATCCAAACTCTTTCACCATATTCAACGCGCCTTGCGGGATATAGCCAAAAGTAGGGTGGTTGGCACGAAGAAATCCGAGCATGATCCCCGCCATTAACAGGCCAGCGGCGTTACCAATTCCGAAACTAAAGTTACTGAACTGGAAGGTAATCAGGCCAATCATCAGCCCTAAAATAAAGAAGGCGCAGAAAGCCAGCAGGTCGGTGACCTGACTGTGGATGGAGATAAAGCCGATTTTTTCTGCCACGCTTTTGACGCGCCGGGCATCGCCGCTAACTTGCAGCACATCGCCTTTATTCAATACTACATTGTCGTCAATCGGCATTTCGATCTGGCTGCGGATCACACGGTTAAGGAAGCAACCGTGGTCGGTCAGTTTTAAGTGGCTGAGCCGCTTACCGACAGCATTGCTGTTTTTGACCACAATCTCTTCGGTGACGATACGCATATCCAGCAGATCGCGGTCGAACACTTCTTTACCGTTACGAAAACTCGGGTCAAGGCGAGAATGGGCATCGGGATAGCCCACTAATGAGATCTCATCGCCCACTTGCAGCACCGCATCACCGTCTGGATTCGCCAAAATACCATTGCGGCGGATACGCTCGATATAGCAACCGGTTTGCCGGTAAATGCCTAATTCACGTAGATTTTTACCATCTGCCCACGCCACTAATTCTGGGCCTACACGATAGGCGCGAATGACCGGTAAATAGACTTTCCGCTGGCTATCGGTATCTAAGCCACGCTCGCGGGCAATTTGCTGAGCACTGGTGGGCAAATCCTGATGTTGAAGTTTTGGCAGGTAACGCGCACCCAAGATCAGACTGACTAACCCGATAAGATAGGTCAGGGCATAACCGAGACTCAGGTTGTCTTGGGCGTGTTGTAGTGCTGGATTATTGGCAATGGTATTGCGTAATGTATCGCCTGCACCCACCAACACGGGGGTGGAAGTCATTGATCCGGCGAGCATCCCGGCGGTTAGGCCAATATCCCAGCCAAATAACTTACCCAGCCCCAGCGCCAGAATCATTGCGCTGCCTACCATGACTAAGGCGAGCATCAGGTAGTTTTTGCCATCGCGGAAGAAAATTGAAAAGAAGTTTGGGCCAGCTTCAACGCCGACACAAAAAATAAAGAGCATAAAGCCCAGATTCAGCGCTTCTGTGTTGATGGTAAAGTGCTGTTGCCCCAGCAACAGTGATACCACTAACACACCAATAGCGTTGCCTAATTGGATAGGTCCCAGTCGCAGTTTACCCAGGCATAATCCCAGCGCTAAAACCACGAATAACAGCAAGATATAGTTGCCGTTTAACAAATTTGCGACGTTTATATTCACAGGTATGACTTTCTATTAGCCCAGATGATTCACGATGCACACGCTCTTGGTTTAGAGGCAGAGCGACACAATTCATTAAATTCTAAAAACTTATCGCCAGACAGGACATAAAGATAAGCGATAGCGGGGCTTATTCTAATCGGTCTGTTGCGAGACAGCCAGTAGTAAGCGGGAAGTTTGGTGTAGCCAGAGGGAAATGCTTAATTGCTCATTAAAGATGGATTTATGTGCTATTAACTGGGGCGAGATGTGACTTTATGGCACTATTTTTACTGCTGATTTTATCTGAGCTCAAATAAAAAAGGGTGTTAGACACCCTTTTTCGAATCAACCCATTGAGATTGAACGAGCACTCATCGGCTCTTTGCCAGCTAATTACTGGAACAGGCTCAGATTTTCTTTAGCGTAGGCTTCAAAATCAGTACAACCGCCAATATGCTTTTCATCAATAAAGATCTGTGGCACGGTTTCTACCGGTTTGCCGACTGTTTTTTCCAGATCAGCTTTGGTGATACCTTCCGCATGAATATCGATGTAACGGAACTTAAAATCGTCACGTTCAGTTTCCAGTTTTTCTGCCAGTTCTTTAGCACGAACACAGTAAGGACATCCAGGACGCCCGAAAATCACAGCAAACATTTAGAACTCCTTGATTAATCTGAGGTAATCACTTCGCCAATAATTACTGATATATTCGACTGTTAAATGACTACTAGCGCATTACTTACTCTCACTGGGGTCTACTATGCCCTTTGGCGACATGAAAAAAAAGCAGGATTTGCCTGTTGATATGATAAATCCTACCTATTTGCTTCTCGGTACTGTTACAAATTGTGGGGATTCAATACACTAGGTAAAAGCTTATATAGACCTAATGAATTTGGTGTTGCAGCTAACACTGTTGTGGTTTCAAATTCGGCGGGTACAGAGCCTATCGGAGGTAAAGATGCGCTCGTTAGGAGATATGCCCCGCATTGTGATTATTTCAGAAGTGTTGGGGATGCTGTTACTGGTTGTTGCCTATCTCAGTATTAATGACTTTTTGTCATTGCCGGGTACGATGGGCACACCGGCTGTTGCGATTATTATGATTTTTGTCGGAATTGGCCTGATGATCCCTGCGGCAGCATGTATTGTTTGGCGGGTCGCCAGTGGATTTGGTCCACTATTAGGCAGTGCCGATAGAATATCCAGGCCACAAACCAAGAAAGAGCTAGATAAAGCAGAATCCGAAAAAGAGAATAAATCTGAGTAGGATAAATACTGAGTCTTAATATGGGCATTAAATTAGTCGGGATTGATCATGGCGCTGTTGGCCAATATTCCGTAAGCTATGCCACTTTTCGTATTATGAGAATCGTGAGGTAGGTGGTTATGGATTCACTCATCGTCCCGGATTTAACCTTATTACGGCGTTGGCTGGATCAACTCGGTATCTCATTTTTTGAATGCGATTCCTGCCAGGCGCTACATTTGCCGCATATGCAAAATTTTGAGGGTGTGTTTGATTCCAAAATCGATTTGGTGGATAACGTCATCCTGTTCTCGGCGTTGGCTGAAGTCAGACCGACGGCACTGATCCCATTAGTGGCAGATCTCAGCCAAATCAATGCCAGTTCACTGACAGTGAAAGCCTTTATTGATATTCAGGATGATAATCTGCCAAAACTGATTGTCTGCCAATCACTGACAATAGAAGTCGGGGTGACATTGGCCCAATTTGGCTACTTTATGCAGCAGTGTGAAGAGCAGATTTCGATGATTATTCTGGAAGCGCGCGCCAATGATTTACTCTTTATTGGTACGAGTGAAGACGACGAATCACCGCAAACTGCCACTGCTTATCCGGTTATCCACTAATATCCCGTCATTCAATGTGCCGCTGATTCTGGCGGCACACGGCTATTACCCCTGCAAACCATAAGATCTTCTGCTTTTTACCCTCTTTTGCCAGATATTTATCGCCGTTTATACCATTAGTGGCGCATTACATAGATAAAGTGTGCATAAAAAATCGATAAAAGGCGTTTTTTACCCTAGAGTCTGGTGCAGATTGCGAACTGCGGTTATGCTGCTGTTTCTGCAAGGGGCATAATATTTCCTCACAAAACCAGTGATTATTCTTGTTAGGTTAATAATCACTCAGTGTGCATAGTCATGCATTCGGAGTTTGTGGCAATAGCACTTGGCAGGGTAACGGTGTTGTATCCGCTCGGATACAAATTTAGCGCGCTATTTCACCCCCTATTTGGAGGAGTTAACGGATGTTCACCCAACGTAAAAAGTGGTTATCGGGTGTTGCTGCTGGCCTATTAATGGCCGCGTCCGTCTCAGTATCTGCTGAGGAAAAAACACTGCACGTTTACAACTGGTCCGATTATATCGCGCCGGATACGCTGGCTAATTTCCAAAAAGAAACCGGCATTAAGGTTGTCTATGATGTGTTTGACTCCAACGAGGTGTTGGAAGGTAAGTTGATGGCAGGGAGCACTGGGTTTGATTTAGTGGTGCCGTCAGCCAGTTTCCTTGAACGCCAATTATCTGCTGGTGTATTTAAGCCGTTAGATAAAAGTAAATTACCTAATTACAAAAATCTTGATCCTGAATTACTGGCGCTCGTCAGCAAACACGACCCAGATAATAAATTCGCGATCCCTTATCTGTGGGCGACGACCGGTATCGGCTATAACGTCGAAAAAGTGAAAGCCGCGTTAGGAAAAGATGCACCGGTAAACAGTTGGGATCTGGTGCTGAAGCCTGAAAACCTTGAGAAGCTGAAAAGTTGCGGCGTCTCTTTCTTGGATGCGCCAAGTGAGATTTTTGCCACTGTGCTGAATTACCTGGGCAAAGATCCAAACAGTATTCAGGCGACTGATTACACGGGGCCAGCAACGGAATTGTTATTGAAATTACGGCCGAATATCCGTTATTTCCACTCATCACAATATATTAATGATCTGGCAAACGGTGACATCTGCGTGGCGGTTGGTTGGGCTGGTGACATCATGCAGGCCTCTAATCGTGCTAAAGAAGCGAAGAATGGGGTGAATGTGGCTTACAGCATTCCAAAAGAGGGAGCACTGGCTTTCTTTGATGTGTTTGCCATGCCATCTGATGCTAAAAATCAGGATGAAGCCTATCAGTTCCTTAATTACCTGATGCGGCCTGATGTGATTGCGAATATCAGCAACCACGTGTTCTATGCTAATGCCAACAAAGCGGCGACCCCGTTGGTGAATGCCGAGGTCCGCGATAACCCGGGTATTTATCCACCGGCAGAGGTGCGCGCTAAAATGTTCACACTGAAAGTACAAGATCCGAAAATTGATCGTGTGATCACGCGGGCTTGGACAAAAGTGAAAAGTGGTAAATAACCCGTTAATGGGCAAGTAAAATAGACCATGGTAGGGACAGGGGGGTTATCTCTCTGTTCCTGTTTTTTATTGTGCCGCAGCTAGAATGCGGCCTGTTCTGCTTTTACGGAGAGCACGCTGAGTGAATGATGTAATTCCCCGCCCGCAGCCCAAATCCCAGAAGGTGTTTACGCCCTTGCTGGAGATTCGCAACTTAACTAAATCATTTGATGGTCAGGCCGCAGTAGATGATGTCAATTTGACCATCTACAAAGGTGAGATCTTTGCGCTGTTGGGGGCTTCAGGCTGTGGTAAATCCACCCTGCTGCGTATGCTGGCCGGTTTTGAACAGCCGACTCAGGGGCAGATAGTGCTTGATGGGCAGGATTTGTCCCATGTGCCGCCTTATCAGCGTCCGATCAACATGATGTTTCAGTCCTATGCCCTGTTCCCGCATATGACTGTTGAGCAGAACATTGCGTTTGGTTTGAAGCAAGACAAGCTGCCGTCGGCTGAAATCAAAAGTCGGGTTGCTGAGATGTTGACGCTGGTACATATGCAAGAGTTTGCCAAACGCAAACCACACCAGTTATCGGGCGGTCAGCGCCAACGTGTTGCATTGGCGCGTAGCCTGGCGAAACGGCCAAAACTGCTGTTGCTGGATGAGCCAATGGGCGCGCTGGATAAAAAGTTGCGCGACCGCATGCAACTGGAAGTGGTGGATATTCTGGAGCGAGTCGGGGCCACCTGTGTGATGGTGACTCACGATCAAGAAGAGGCCATGACCATGGCGGGGCGCATTGCCATTATGAACCGTGGCAAATTTGTGCAGATTGGCGAGCCTGAGGAGATTTATGAGCACCCAAACAGCAGATTCAGCGCTGAATTTATCGGATCAGTGAATGTGTTTGAGGGCGTATTAAAAGAGCGTCTGGACGATGCGCTGGTCATCGATAGCCCCGGCTTGCGCCATCCATTAAAAGTGGATTCCGATGCCTCGGTGGTTGACGGCGTACCCGTATTTGTTGCTCTACGGCCAGAAAAAGTGATGCTGTGCGAACAGGTGCCGGAAGATGGCTGCAACTTTGCCGTAGGCGAAGTGGTACACATTGCCTATCTGGGCGATCTCTCCATTTATCACGTAAAACTCCACAGTGGTCAGATGCTGAGTGCACAGTTACAAAATGGCCATCGCTACCGCAAAGGGATGCCCACTTGGGGCGATGAAGTGCAACTGTGCTGGGATGCTGACAGCTGCGTGGTTTTGAGCAGCTAATGTTTTTAAAAAAGCTAACGCTCTTAGAAAACTAATGCTCTTAGAAAACCTAACGCTCTTAGAAAACATATAGCCTTGGGGAGCTAAATATTGTGATACCAGAATCCACTCATGGCGCCGCAGAGCCACCGACCCCTGCGGTCGGGCCAATTAAGGCGCTGATACAACGTTTCCAGATGGCACATGGCCGCAAACTGGTCATTGCCATGCCCTATCTGTGGCTATTTTTGCTGTTTATGCTGCCATTCCTGATTGTGTTCAAAATCAGTTTGGCTGAGATGGCTCGAGCGGTACCGCCCTACACCGATCTGATGACTTGGTTGGACGGCAAGCTGGATATCTCGCTAAATCTTGGCAATTACCTGCAACTGCTTGATGATCCACTCTATATCGATGCCTATTTGCAATCACTGCAAGTGGCTGCGGTATCCACGTTTTGCTGTCTGATTATCGGCTATCCATTGGCTTGGGCTATTGCCCACAGTAAATCATCCACGCGCAATATCTTATTGCTGCTGGTTATCTTGCCGTCATGGACCTCATTCCTGATTCGGGTTTATGCCTGGATGGGTATCCTGAAGAACAATGGCATTTTGAATAACTTCCTAATGTGGACTGGGATTATCGATCAGCCGCTGATTATTCTGCACACCAATCTGGCGGTATATATTGGCGTGGTTTATTCCTACCTACCTTTCATGGTGCTACCTATCTACACCGCACTGACTCGGCTGGATTACTCACTGGTGGAAGCGGCGTCAGATCTCGGTGCTAAGCCCTTTAAAACCTTCGTCAGCGTCATCATGCCGCTCACCAAAGGCGGGATTGTGGCTGGTTCCATGTTGGTGTTCATTCCGGCAGTGGGGGAATTTGTTATCCCTGAACTGCTCGGCGGGCCGGACAGCATCATGATTGGCCGTATTTTGTGGCAAGAATTCTTCAATAACCGCGACTGGCCAGTGGCTTCAGCGGTAGCGACGGTGATGCTAGTGTTGCTGATTGTGCCAATACTCTGGTTCCACAAGCACCAGCATAAAGAACCAGGAGGCTCGCTATGAACAACCTACCGGAAGTGCGGTCGGTTTGGCGACGGGTGATCCTGATTATCGGTTATACCTTCCTGTATGCGCCGATGTTGATGCTGGTGATTTACTCATTTAACAGCTCAAAGCTGGTCACTGTTTGGGCAGGTTGGTCTATCCGCTGGTATATCGAACTGTTTAACGATTCGGCGATGATATCTGCTGTTGGATTGAGCCTGACTATCGCGGCCGCCTCCGCCACCATGGCCGTAGTGTTGGGGACGATTGCCGCTGTCGTGATGGTGCGCTTTGGGCGCTTTCGCGGCTCGACCGGTTTCGCCTTTATGCTGACCGCGCCACTGGTCATGCCCGATGTGATTACCGGTTTATCCCTGCTGTTGCTGTTTGTCGCCATGGGACACGCCATCGGCTGGCCCGCAGAGCGTGGCATGTTCACCATCTGGCTCGCCCATGTCACCTTCTGTACCGCCTATGTGACGGTCGTGATAAGTTCGCGCTTACGTGAGTTGGACCGCTCTATCGAAGAAGCGGCCATGGATCTGGGTGCCACACCACTGAAAGTGTTCTTTGTCATCACAGTACCCATGATTGCCCCGGCACTAATTTCTGGTTGGTTGCTGGCCTTTACCCTATCGCTGGACGACTTGGTGATTGCCAGTTTTGTTGCCGGGCCGGGTGCGACCACCTTACCGATGCTGGTGTTCTCCAGCGTGAGAATGGGGGTTAATCCGGAAATAAATGCACTGGCGACCTTGATTCTGCTGGTGGTAGGTATCATTGGCTTAATTGCCTGGTGGTTTATGTCCCGTTCAGAAAAACAGCGATTGCGTGAGTTACGTAAAGCTGCTCGCAGCTGACTGTTAAAAAATGGCTGATTGTGCTTAAAACTGTTAGTCTTTCTCTTACTTTGACGCCGCTTTCGAGCGGCGTTATTGTGAGGGATAACATCAGGTTGTAGAAAACTGAACAGGGATACAGACAGGGCAATATGCGATTATCATTTTCATCTTCAGCTACCACGCCCGTACCGGTTTTAATTGCTGGCACGGCTATCATTGCGACCCAATTTCTCGGCGTGCTCTTATTGGTGGCTGAATTGGGGTGGAGTGGTACGGGTGAATTTCTGGGTGAAAACCTGCAAAGCTGGGATTCCGGCCTGATTTTAGTCGCCAGTATCCTATTACTGCTCCTGGAAATTGTCTGTGGTGTTGCGGTATGCCATCGGCAGAACTGGGCGCGTTGGTGTTATCTGCTTTGCCAGTTACTCGTCATGGCCTACCTGCTGATAGTGTCACTCGATTGGCTGGTACTGGATGTTTTTCGCGTCGAGGGCGATAGTGGCGCGGAAATTCTGCATAGTCTACTGCTACAAAAAATTCCTGATGTGGTGATTATCGGCTTGCTATTTTTCCCCTGGCATCGCTATTTCCAGCACGCAAAATGAGTGTTTAACGTAACACAGTGCTACAATTCGTTCCCACCAACAGCTTCGGCTGCGAATTATTTAACGTCTCAGATTATAACGGTCAATTATTAATGCATTGCGCTCAGTATACGGCGGATCGCTGCCGTTCCTGCCAGTGGCTGGATAAACCTTATCCGCAGCAACTGGCTGACAAACAACACCATTTGGAAGATCTGTTGGCGGGTCATACTGTGGCTCAATGGCTAACGCCGATTTTCGGCCGTGAGAGCGCTTTTCGCAATAAAGCGAAAATGGTGGTCAGCGGCAGTGTCGAGCGCCCGTTATTGGGGATGTTGCATCGTGACGGCACCGCCGTTGATTTATGTGATTGCCCACTCTATCCCGCCAGTTTTGCACCCGTTTTGGCGGTGCTCAAAACCTTTATCGCTCGTGCGGGGCTGACACCCTATAACGTTGCCCGCAAGCGCGGTGAGCTTAAATTCCTGTTACTGACTGAAAGTACGTATAGCGGCGAGCTGATGCTGCGTTTTGTCCTACGCTCTGAAACCAAGCTAGCGCAATTGCAGGCGGCGTTACCGTGGTTACAACAACAATTGCCTCAACTGGCGGTTATCTCGGCCAATATTCAGCCGGTGCATATGGCGATTTTGGAGGGGGAGCAAGAGATCCCGCTCACCGAGCAGCAGGCGCTGCCTGAGCAGTTTAATCAGGTGCCACTGTTTATCCGCCCTCAAAGCTTTTTCCAGACCAATCCACAGGTTGCCGCCTCACTCTATGCCACGGCACGGCAATGGGTGCGCGATTTAGGCATCAGTAGTATGTGGGATCTGTTCTGCGGTGTTGGCGGCTTTGGTTTGCATTGTGCGGGGTCTGAGACTCAGCTCACCGGGATTGAAATTAGCGCCGAAGCCATTACCTGTGCGCGCCAGTCAGCGGATCAGCTAGGGCTAAAAAATGTCAGTTTTGCCGCGTTGGACTCCACCCGTTTCGCCACCGCAGAAGCACAGGTGCCCCAATTGGTCTTGGTTAACCCGCCACGGCGCGGAATTGGTGCCGAACTCTGTGATTATCTTACTCAGATGGCGCCTGAATTCATTCTCTATTCAAGCTGTAATGCAGAAACAATGGCGAAAGATATTAGCAGGTTAGCTGACTACCGTATTGAGCGGGTGCAGCTGTTTGATATGTTTCCGCATACTGCCCATTATGAGGTGTTGACCCTGCTTACCCTTCGTCCTTGAAGCTGCAGGGTTGTTGGCTGCATTCGCTCACCCGAATCACTTACTAATGTAAGCTCATCGGGATGAGTTCATTTGCCGCCTACCTGCAACTCCAATGACTTTGGGTATCTCTTTGGGTATCTCTTTGGATATCTCTTTGGATATCTCTTTGGGTATCTCTTTGGATATCTCTTTGGGTATCCCTTTGGGTATCCCTTTGGGACTTGAAGCTGCAGGGTTGTTGGCTGCATTCACTCACCCGAATCACTTACTGATGTAAACTCATCGGGATGAGTTCATTTGCCGCTTACCTGCAACTCCAAAGACGAAAAATATTACTGCGGGAACCACTTATCATTGATGGTTTTATATGTGCCGTCGGCTTTCACTGCTTCAATAGCTTTATTCAATTTTTCCAGCAACGCGGTGTTATCCGGACGTACGGCAATCCCCAGGCCCGTACCGAAGTATTGCGGATCAGTCACATGCTCACCCACAGACGCCAAATTTGGGTTGGTTTTCAGCCACTCATTCACCACCGCAGTATCGCCAAACACCCCATCAATACGGCCATTTTTCAGGTCAATAATGGCATTCTGGTAGCTGTCATAAGCGACGGTCTGGATTTCTGGGTGCTTATCCTGCAAATATTTCTGATGCGTTGTCCCGTTTTCCATCCCAATTTTCTTGCCTTTCAGATCAGCAAAAGAGCTGAACTTACCTTTTGGGGCAATCACAATGGCTGAGTTGGCATAGTAAGGCTGGGTGAAAGCTACTTGCTTGCTACGTTCTGGCGTGATGTCCATGCCGGAGATAACGGCGTCATAACGTTTGAATTTAAGCGCTGGGATCAGGCTATCAAAGGCTTGATTGGTGAATGTGCAGTTAGCTTCCATTTGCTTACACAATGCTTTTGCCAGATCCATATCAAAGCCGACGATTTCGTTATTGGCACCAATGGATTCAAATGGCGGGTAGGTGGCTGAGGCGGCAAAACGGATGGTATCCGCTGCAGTAGCACTGAAGACCATACCACTTAAGATTGTTGCCAATAGTAACTTTTTCATGCTTAAACTCCTGTCAGAATTTTTTAAATAAAATGTGTTGTTAGTTATTGATTTTATTATTACTAGTGATTTGTTATCGCGACTTATTTGGATAACTGATGAGGTTTACATTGCCAGTTTATGAATTTATATGCAAGTAATGTGATTAAAAATTTAGTTTTTTTTATTTTTTAAGAGAAGGGGCGCGACAACACTGCGAAGCCGTTTTGAACAACGCTTGTATTGGCCCGAAGGGTAGCCTCGAAGAGGCAATAATAAAGCCGTCCCGCCAGCGAAATGATGAGCCGAGGGTACCCACGAAGTGGGCAAGCGATACGTGCGCTAGCGCAGGGGTTCCAATGGGGTTACGCGCTTGTAACCCCATTGGCGGCTGAGGCGCTGGAGGCCAAGTGAACGCCGATCTGATGTCAACCGAACCGATCACGAGACCGAATATCAACCGAAATCTGATCCGATATCTAGCACCCAAAACCTGCTTCGATCACCGGGATAGGGGATTTATCCCCCTTAATTCCGCCGCTCAAACGCCAACGCTCTGCGCTCCACCAACCGCATCAGCAACGTCAGCAAGCCATTCACGCACAGATACACAATCCCAGCAGCACCAAACACCATCACATCATAAGTACGGCCATACATCAGTTGGCTGTAACCCATCACTTCCATCAAGGTAATGGTGTAGGCCAATGAGGTGCTTTTGAACACCAACACCACTTCGTTGGAATAGGATGAGAGTGCGCGTTTAAAGGCAAACGGCAACAGAATGCGTAACGACTGGGCTTTGGACATCCCCAGCGCTTCGCAGGATTGCCACTGACCGGATGGAATCGCTCGAACCGCACCGTAGAACAGTTGAGTGGTATAGGCTGCACTGTTCAATGCCAATGCAATCATTGCGCACAACCATGGCTGTGATAGCAAGCTCCATAACCACGGATATTCACGAATAGCCGGGAACTGCCCTGGGCCGTAATAGATCAAAAATATCTGTACCAGCAGCGGGGTGCCAGTGAACAGCGTGATATAGATTTTGACCAGCGGCGTGATAATCGGTGTTTTCAGCGTTAATACAATGGTAAACAGCAGTGATAACACTAATGCCACTAATAAGGACGCGATGGTCAACGTCAGGCTGGTATGCAGCCCTTTGAGAATCTCAGGTAGGTATTCCAACATCAGGATGGGCTCCGTTCAAAACGCGTGGTACGGAGTTCAATCCATTTGAGCACATACTGACTCAGCAGGGTCACTACCAGATAGATTGCCGCAGCAATCACATACCAAGTGAAAGGCTCCTGAGTGCGGGTGGCAATACTTTTGGTTTGCAGCATCAGGTCATTCACACTGATCAACGACACCAAGGCGGTATCCTTCAGCAGCACCAGCCATTGGTTACCCAAGCCGGGTAAGGCATGACGCCACATCTGCGGCATAATCAGGCGGAAGAAGATGGCCGCCTGGCTCAAACCCAATGCTTGCCCCGATTCCCACTGCCCAATCGGCACGGCTTTTAGCGCGCCACGTAAGGTTTGCGAAGCGTAAGCCGAATAGAGTAGGGCGAGGGCGATCACGCCACACAGGAACGGGCTAACCTCGAAATCATCAATATTGAGCTTAATTGGCAGCTCAAACAGATAGAGATTCAGGGTAAATCCGTCCGACAGCATCATCAGCAGCTGAGAGGAGCCAAAATAGATAAACAGGACCACCAGAATCTCGGGTAGTCCGCGTAAAATGGTGACCCAGCCAGTCGTCAGATAACTGACAACTTTCAAGCGCGACGATTCACAGACGGCAAACAGCATCGCCAGAACCAGACCGAGGGCCAGTGCACAAACGGCAAGGCCGACGGTCATACCGGCGGCGCTTGCTAAAGGTTGAAATTCATTCATGGGGGCTTAAATTACTGCTGGAACCATTTTTTATAGATTGTCTGATAGGTGCCATCGGCTTTAACTTTCGCCAGCGCAGCATCTAACTTACCCAGTAATTCGGTGTTGGTTTGACGAACCGCGATACCTAGACCGGTACCGAAATAGTCAGCATCAGTCACCTTGTCACCGACCGCTGCCAGTTGGTTATTCTGCTTCAGCCACTCATTCACCACCGCAGTATCACCAAATACCGCGTCCAGACGGCCATTTTTCAGATCAAGAATGGCATTCTGATAGCTGTCATAAGGGACGGCAGTGATTTCAGGGTGCTTTTCCATCAGGTATTTTTGATGAGTGGAACCATTTTGCATACCCACGCGCTTGCCTTTCAGGGCAGCTAAATCAGCCACTTTGCCTTTCTCGGCGATAAACAGTGCGGAGTTATCATAATAAGGCTTAGTGAAAGCAACTTGTTTTTGGCGCTCAGGGGTGATGTCCATACCTGAGATAACCGCATCAAAACGTTTGAATTTCAGGCTTGGGATCAAGCTGTCAAACGCCTGATTGGTAAAAGTACAGTCGGCCTGCATCTCTTTACACAGCGCATTCGCCAGATCGATATCAAAGCCCTGCATTTTATTATTGGCATCAATAAATTCGAATGGCGGGTAAGTGGCTTCAGCAGCAAAACGGATAGTTTCAGCGGCAGAGGCAGACAAACTGATACTGGCGAGGAGTGCAGCAACTATTAATTTTTTCATCGCAAATTCCCAAATAGATATCAATGTGACAGATAGCTGGCAAAAGCTTCGGTTGTTGGTTGAGTAAAGTGGCTGGCATCGCCTTGTTCCACCACGTGGCCGTTTTCCATGTAAACCACACGGCTGGCGGTTTTGCGGGCCACTTCAACTTCATGGGTGACGATCACTTGAGTGATGCCGGTTCCGGCCAATTCACGGATGATGCTGACGATTTGTGCAGTAATTTCTGGGTCGAGTGCCGCAGTGGGTTCGTCAAACAGCAAAACCTGAGGCTCCATCATCAGCGCCCGGGCAATGGCCACGCGCTGTTGCTGACCACCGGAGAGGTGCAGCGGGAAGCGATCAGCGAAATCAGTCAAACGCAGTCGCGTCAGTAATTTCTGTGCCCGCGCCATGGCTTCATCTTTTGACAGACCCAGCACACGGCAAGGGGCTTCAATCAGATTCTGTACCACTGACAGATGCGGCCAAAGATTGTATTGCTGGAAGACCATACCCACATTCTGGCGCAATTCGCGAATCGCTTTTGCACCCGGAGCTTGGGTAAAGTCGAAGTGATTACCGGCGATCTGCAAGGTGCCGGAACGTGGCATCTCCAGCAGGTTGAGCACGCGCAGTAGTGAGCTTTTACCGGCACCGCTTGGCCCTAGTAATACTAAGGTTTCACCTGCCGGACAGTCTAATGTAATGTCGAACAGCGCTTGATGTACGCCGTAGTAACAGTTAATTCCGCTAAGTTGAATACTCATGCGCCAAATCTGAATAGCCAATGATGCGGTGAATGGTAACTTCCGCGGCATACTTATGCAATCTTTGTGCGTTAAAATTTATTAATAACCAGAGTTCAGTAGGAAAAACAGCATAACATTTGGATTTGACTGTGCTCAGAGGGAATTTGTCGTGCGATGCATAAATCTGACAGAGCATCCGCAGCGGCAGATTAAAAAATAATCAAAAAGGGAATTTACTTGTAAATCAAAGCATACCGATTTTCTGGAAGAAAACCGGTACACATTGATGGCGAGAATAATCTAGTTGTTACTTCAATTTTATCTGTGTGAAAGTTGAGAAGATGGCATCCACATCAGCGGCTTGCAGATTATGCTGGCGTATTGTTTTGGTGAATACATCTTTATTGGCCACGGCTGTTTTTTCGCAGGTTTTCAACTCTTCCGCTATCTGTTTGAGGGTCTTGCTACTTAGCTCGCCAATATCAGTGCGCACAGTCTCCAGTGATTTTGGCTGCCAATGGGTTTCTGGCTGTGATAACCACTCAGCGCGATAGCGGTATTGAATCGCTTTTGCCGCATTGATTTGTGCCACCATAAAGGGCTTGATTGACGCCGCGTCGAGACCTAATGACGCCGCTTCCGCGAGGGATTTATCGAGCACTTTCTCTTCTTGGGTTAAATCTTCCACCGGCAAATGATTGGCCGCTTTATAGCCCGCGACATCTTTCATATAGCTTAAGCGCGCATTGATGAGTTGGGCGGTTTGCCCACATTCGGGGGCTGCTTGGGCGCTGATGGCGACAAAAAATCCACTAATGGCGAGGAGCTTGATGAGTGAATGAACGGGGTACATGGCAACTTCTTCCTTGTTGAAGTTAATGTTTAACGGGGCTGTTGGCAAACCCGCTTATCCGGCGGAGAGGTTGGCTATCCGCCGGAAGTGAAGCCTGTGGGATCAGTGATCACCCAGTAACTGACGCAAGCTGCTGGCGGGGGCAGAGACGCCCATAAAACGGATATCATCGACCACCCAGCAGGTTCCTTCGCGGATCATCAGGACTTCATCTTGCCAGGTCACTGATTTGCCGCCCGCGCTCTGATGAGTCAAATTAACACGCAGCGGAATGTTTCGGGCGTCGGTATTGGGAATGGTTGAGGCGCTGGCAACATCTGCGCTGGTCGTGCCTTCGCGCAGACTAGTAAAGATATCGCCGTTAATGGTTTGGGTCTTATTGACCTGAGTTGCGTTACGGGTACCCGCCTGTTTTCTGGCGGTCTGAATCATGTCGTAAAGCGCCTGACTCAGATAAGGGCGGAATTGGGCCGAGAGATTATCATCAGGCAAGCCAGTGTGATTGCCAATTTGCTGAACCCGCAGATCATAGAATTGTTGCGCCACCTGATCCGGGCCACCCGCAACACAAGGTGCTGTGCGGCTGCTGATATCCTTAAACGCCGGATCGACGGTGTTGGTACAGGCGCTGAGCAGAATGGCGAGAGGAAGAATCAGAGCAATATTTTTCTTTTTCATATGATGACCTTAGGTGAAAGAATCTGTTATGAAAGTGATGGTAGTTATTAACTTTATATGAGTATAAGACCAATTTTCCAGACTGTCTTATACTGGCCGGAAATCACTTTATTCAGCAGTTCTATGCTCCACGGATGACTATAAACCGCGCAGTTTGCCATGATCTTTTAGCCAGCGGGCGGTGCGATTAATGCCTTCATCCAGTGACACTAGAGGACGATAGCCCAGCTCTTGTTCAGCACGGTGGGTATCCAGCGTCAGATCAAAGTTGAGTTTAGCGACACCATAATGTGTCAGCACCGGCTCCTTTTCCGCTTTGTTCCCCAGCTTCTCCATGGCTCTGGCCATGATATCCATCATTGGATACGGCACTGAGCGAATACGGCACGGCATATCCAGCTCGTCGAGCAGATGTTGCACGATGGTGCGCAAGGGGCGGGGTTGCTGGTTGGTAATGTTATAGGCGCGGCCTGACAGGGTATTTTGGCTCTGGGTCGCCAGCCACATAGCATGGACGGCATTTTCCAGATAAGTCATGTCCACCAGTGCATTGCCGCCACGGGGCAGCAGCAGGGTGCCATAGTGTTTAATCATCTGGAGTAGGCGTGGCAACATCACTTTGTCGTGCGGGCCGAATAAGCCTTGCGGGCGCAGGATGGTAAAATGCGTTTGCGGGTTGGAGAGCGCCAATTGCTGGATAACCTGTTCACCGGCCGCTTTACTGCGGGCAAATTCATTGGCGAAACGGGCCGGGCGAAAATCTTCCTGAATGTTACGGTGATGATGATAATCGAAATAGATAGCAGGCGAGGAGATATGAATGAAATTCTCCACGCCATAGGCGGCAGCCCATTCGCCCAAGCGGCGTGTGGCGCGCACGTTCGCTAACTCAAAAGCCTGCTCGGTGCCCCATGGCGAGGTAAAACTGGAGCAGTGCCACAGGGTATCGACATCAGCCAGCATGGCTTTTGCCTGCGAGGAAACCAGATTCGTCAGATCCGCATGAATAAATTCAGCGCCCATTTTTGTCAGTAATGCACCCATCGCCGGATTGTTGCCCGCGGCGATGACTTTGATGTTCTGACGACGGAGATATTCAACGGCATTTCGGCCTAAACCACAGGTTGCACCGGTGACCAATACCTTCATAGCGAATTCGGTTCCCACCAAAAATCAGAATGCTAGCGCTTGGAATCATTCGCTCAGCAAATAAGATGCCATTCTTCCGTGAAATGATGCGCTATGCAATCAGAAAGCACCGACTATCCCCTTTTTCCTTGAATTTGCAGCGTTGTTGACTGCGAATGAGAAGAAAAAGGGGCATTAGTTATGCCGGAGGTTTATGGCAAACCCAACATCAAGGCCGGTGCGGGAAGGGGCGACAGTGCCTCGTGGCGCTTCGGTCGCTTATGCGACTACGACCCCAACGGAACATCTCCCCTTCAATCGACTTTGTGGGCACGCTGGGGCATGCGTTATTCTGCTGAATTTAAGGTGTTAGCGGGTCACCTGATTCGCTTTTCGTTGATGTATGACGTTCGCGATCATATTGCTCCGCCAGTGTCGCAATACGTTTTGCCATGCCACGGAAGATAAACAGATGGGCTGGCATCATTACAAACCAGTAAAGCAAACCACTAAAACCGGCTGGATGCCACCATGCCCGCACATCAAAACTGCGCCGCCCGCCTAAATCCTTGATGGTAAATGTCAGGCGGCCCAAACCGGGGGCTTTCATGCCGAACATCATCGCTAACTGGCGTAACGGTTTGACAGTAATGACTTTCCAGCCATCAATCAGGTCGCCCAACTCCAGCGTTTCGCGGTCGGGACGGCCATAGACTACACCGCCGCCCGCAATATCATCCATCCAGGCGCGGGTTTTCCACAGCGGGTTGCCGTAGAAATAGCCCTCTTTGCCGCCGATTTGTTGCACCACATGCCACAGTGCTTCACTGGAGGCAGTGGTGTAGAGCTGGCAACCAGCCTGCTTGGGATAGAATCCGTAACCGGGTCGCCAACGGGCGCGAGCTTCGGGGTCATAGCCCCAGTCAGCGGAGTCCACCACTTCATCTTCGCGACGTAGCGTCTCTCTGACGGCATCGTCAAAATTCACCAGTTGCTGTGGAATTAGCGCCTGTAATGCCTCGCCATCGGCGGGCAAATCGTGGTTCAGCCCCTCAATTAATGCACTGGCAATCGGAGTCGGCACTGAGGTGATCATGCTGATGAAATAGACCGAGATAAATCGGGTTGGCAGTGGGATCGGGATCAGCCAGCGCCGTTTGCCACTGATAGCAATAAAACGCTCGAACAGGGTTTGATAGCTGATGTATTCCGGCCCCGCGACATCAAAAATGCGATTCTCTTGCGCCGGATGATTGAGTAATTCTGTTAAGTAAACCAGCAGGTTATCCAGTGCGACCGGGGACGATTTCGAGCGCACCCAGCGCGGTGGCGTTAGGATCGGTAGGTTATAAACCATGTCGCGCATCACTTCAAAGGCGGCAGAACCGGGGCCGACGATGATGCTGGCGCGCAGTTCCGTCACTGGAATGCCACTTTGGCGCAGCAAATCACCGGTCAGTTTGCGAGCAATCAGATGGGGTGAGCTGTTGTTCCCCGGTTGTAATGCGCCCAGATAGATGATCTGTTTCACTGAGCCGGACTGCGCCTGTAGTGCGGCCTTCATATTATTGGCTGCTAGTCGCTCCTGCTCAATCAAATCCTGCCCATCGCCCATGCCATGCACCAGATAATAAACGACATCAATATCTTGCAAGGCAGCATTGAGAGTGGCGGGTTGATAGAGATCGACAAAGCGGCAGTTGACGCCAGGCCACGGCTGCTCTTTCAGCCACTCGACACGGCGGGCGGCGGCAGTGACCTGGTGCCCCTGTTGGCTGAGTCGAGGGATCAGGTGCTGGCCGATATAACCGCTGGCCCCCAGCACCAATATCCGTTGCGGCGTCATGCGCGCTGCTCGGCCAAAAATTCACGCCACAGTGCCACCACTTTTTCCAGATCTTGGCGGCTAACATTGATATGGGTAATCATTCGGGTGAGGGGGCCAGCGCTGATTAATACGCCACGTTCGCGCATCCAAGGGCCGAATTTAGCGGCTGACTCGGCTGATTGCTTAATATACAGCACGTTAGTTTGTGCACCCGGTGCCACAATCTCGACATCCAGTGAGCGCAGTTGCTGCTCGAGCCATGCAGCATTGTCGTGGTCATCTTTTAAGCGGGCGACATTGTGCTCTAAGGCGTATAACCCCGCTGCCGCCAGAATACCGGCTTGACGCATACCGCCGCCGGTCATTTTACGCCAGCGGCGGGCGCGATGAATGTATTCCGCACTGCCACACAGCAGTGAACCCACGGGCGTGCCCAACCCTTTGGAGAGGCAAATAGTCAGGGTATCGCAATATTGGCTAATGTCGCTCAAGGGGACATTCAGCGCGACGGCAGCATTAAAAATACGTGCGCCATCAATATGGAGCGCCAGTTTTTTCTCGCGGGTCAAGGCCCAAGCTTGCTGCAAATAGCTCAGAGGTAATACTTTGCCGCTATGGGTATTTTCCAAACTTAACAGCCGAGTTTGGGCAAAATGAATATCGTCAGGTTTGATGGCGGCTAACACTTTATCCAGCGGTAGGGTGCCGTCATCATTGGCGTCAATGGGTTGTGGCTGAATACTGCCAAGTACGGCTGCACCACCGGCTTCGTACAGGTAGTTGTGCGCTTTCTGACCGACAATATACTCTTCACCCCGTTGGCAGTGGGTCAATAGCGCGACCAAATTGGCCTGTGTACCTGTCGGCAAGAACAGGGCGGCTTCTTTACCCGACAGTCTGGCAGCTTCTGCTTCCAACGCATTTACCGTCGGGTCATCGCCATACACATCATCGCCGACTTCGGCATTAGCCATGGCATGGCGCATCGCGGCGTTAGGTTGCGTGACTGTGTCACTGCGTAAATCGATCAGCATAATTTTCTCGCGGTCAGAATAAGGGCATAGGTTTCATCATAGCCAGATTGATAAAACAAGAAAGGAGTGGCAGGGATTATTTATTGATATTGCGAATAATATCTGTCGGGACGATTGATAATTAATGAAATTGTGATTATTCGCTGATTTATTAGGACTTTTCTCGATTGGCGTAGACCAAACACGAGGCTGTATTCATTCTCTCCAGGCATTTGCCTTGTTTATCGGTAAAGAAGCGCTTCTCCAGTTCGTGGGCATCGGCTTTATCTAATAAGGTAAAACCGTACTGCTGTAGCAGGGCTTCGATGTCATTGGCTGCAATGCCAAAGGTCCAGGCTTCGCCAATACTGCGCACCCCCTCAACACTCTCTTTTACGCCATATTCGCCGTTGAATGGCGAGTTGTCTGTTAATCCACCGTCATCCACCAACAGGTGATCATAAACAAAATCGAAAATAATCTGGCTGCCATCGCTGCTGTAGTGACTGATTGAGCTCAATAGCGTTTTTACCTGCGCGGGGTCCAGATACATCAGCAAACCTTCCAACAAAAACAGGCACTTTTCGCCGGGTTGCAAGGGAAGGGTGGCGAGGGTATCAGTCAAATTTTGCTGATTAAAATCAATGGGTAAAAATGTCAGATTGGACGGTGGCGAGATGTGGACTTCGTTCAGTTTTTCTATTTTATGCTGCTGCATGGTGGGATGATCAATTTCAAAAATATGGCTATGTTGCAGCGCGTGATAAAAACGGATCGCCCTTGAGTCATATCCGGCCCCCAGAATAAATATTTTGCTAAAGCGCCCCGCCGTTTTTTTGAAAATATCATCGATATATAAGGTACGGGCGACGATGTAGGGGTAAATACCGGCGGGGGTGGCGAGATTGAATACATCATCGCCTAGCAGAAAGGTCTTCTGCACCATAGAGAAGAGTGAATGGAAGGTCTGACTCAGAATAACGGCGACATAATCATCACTTTTAAGATGGGGTCTCTTCTCACCGTATGACTTAGCGCGGAGCAAACAGGTTAATTCAGCCGTAGCGGAAAATCCTGACTTAGCTTTCTTTGGCATAGCAATACCCCCCATCAATGGAGTCAATGTGCTGTTTATACCCTGCTTATGATGGCAGCGGGTCAATAAATGACTCTACGCCTCTATGGGCTATTTAGCAGAGTGATGAGTAGAAAGTGTCGTTTATGCCACATAATACTTGGGGGTTATTGCTGTAGTGAATCGGGCAAAGGGCGGGAAAGCACTGAAAGCGGTTGAGTCACCGCTTTTAGTGCTAATTATTGCGTTACATTGGCGAGGATAGTCTTGACGTAACCAATCATATCAACGTAACCAATTGGTTTTTGCCAGCTCGACGACTTCATCACCACGGCCATTGATAATCGCCCTGAGCATATACAGGCTGAATCCTTTGGCCTGCTCAAATTTGATTTGTGGTGGCATCGATAGCTCCTGCTTAGCGGTGACCACATCCACCAATACCGGCCCCGGATGGGCAAATGCACTCTCCAGTGCGGCATCCAGCTCAGAGGCTTTCTCCACCCGAATGCCCTTAATGCCCGCTGCATTGGCAATGGCGGCAAAGTCTGGATTATGCAAGTCAGTGCCGTCAGTCAGATAGCCGCCCGCTTTCATCTCCATCGCCACAAATCCCAGCACACTGTTGTTGAACACCACAATTTTCACCGGCAATTTAAGTTGCGCCAGCGTGAGGAAATCGCCCATGAGCATAGTGAAACCGCCATCACCGCACAGGGCAACCACTTGCCGTTCGGGGGCGGTGGCTTGCGCGCCAATGGCTTGTGGCATGGCATTGGCCATCGAACCGTGGTTGAACGAACCTAGCAAACGCCGCTTACCGTTCATTGCAAGATAGCGGGCCGCCCACACCGTTGGGGTGCCTACATCGCAGGTGAAAATGGCATCATCCGTGGCGTGGCGGCTGATTTGCTGCGCCAGATATTGCGGATGGATGGGCTGGTTATCATTGGCGGTCGCCAGCCCGTCCAGTTCCTTGCGGGTGGTACGATAGTGCTCCAGTGCTTTTTCTAAAAATTTGTTATCACTTTTGGCTGCTAACTGCGGTAACAGCGCACGCAACGTGGTTTGGATATCACCCACCAGTGCCATATTCACTGGGCAGTGAGCACCAATGCTGCCGGGGTTGATATCAATCTGGATGATGTTTGCATTGGTAGGATAAAAGGCGCGATAGGGGAATTGGGTGCCGAGCAACAGCAGAGTATCGGCATTCATCATGGCGTGATAACCGGAGGAAAACCCAATAAGCCCAGTCATACCTACGCTGTAAGGATTATCCCACTCAATATGTTCTTTGCCACGCAGCGCATGTACCACCGGGGCTTGCAGCATTTCCGCCAGTTTTACCACTTCATCGTGAGCATCAGCACAACCGCTACCACACATCAGGGTGATATTTTTTGCCTTATTCAGTGTTTGCGCCAAAATCGCCAACTCACTCATTGGCGGCTGAACCAGCGGCAGTTTCGGTGTTTTCCACACCACAGCCGCATCTTCCGGCGCGGGCTGTAGCGCCACATCGCCCGGTAACACAATCACTGACACGCCACGGTTAAGAATGGCCTGGCGCATGGCGATCTCCAGCACCCGAGGCAACTGTTCTGGGTTGGAAACCAATTCACAATAGTGACTGCATTCGCGGAACAGCTCTTGCGGGTGGGTCTCCTGAAAATAACCACTGCCAATTTCGCTGGAGGGGATGTGCGCGGCAATCGCCAGCACCGGAACATGGTTGCGATGACAATCAAATAAGCCGTTGATCAGATGGAGGTTACCGGGGCCGCAGGAGCCAGCGCAGACCGCCAGTTGCCCGGTCAGTTGCGCTTCGGCACCTGCGGCGAAAGCCGCCACCTCTTCGTGGCGCGTCCCCATCCACTCGATGGTACCCATGCGGTGCAGGCTATCACTCAGACCGTTGAGTGAATCCCCTGTAACGCCCCAAATTCGCTTAACACCTGCTTGTTCCAACGTTTTTGCGACCAGTGTTGCCACGGTTTGCTTCATAGTTGTTCCCTCAAGGATTAATGGCGAGTCATTATTCTATGAGGTCAAAGTATGGCGCGTTTAACAATTATTGCCCCATTAACGGTGTGAATTGCCCCATTAATAGCGCGGATAGCACTAATAGCGCGGATAGTATTAATGGAGCAAATAGTATTAATGGAGCAGCAAGCAGGGCGGTTACGCCAGTTGGAGATCGCCCTGTAGCTGGCAACTGCAAGCCAGCACATAGCCTTGGGCAATCTCGTCGGGGGTTAGCGTCATAGTGCTGGTGGTGGTGTATTCACCGTGCAGAATGCGTGTCTTACACGAACCACAGACCCCTGCGCGGCAGGCCGCCATCACCGGAACTTTATGTTGTTCCAGTGCAAACAGCAGTGATGTGCCGACCGGGACTTTCACACTGCGCAGCGGATGGCTAATGGTCATTATCAATTCATTGCTGGTATCGATAGCGTCATCGGCAGTGCGGAACTGCTCTTTTTGGAAATGTTCGGCTGGAACGGATTGCTCACGGCAATATTGCTCAACCCAATCCATATAGGGGGCAGGGCCGCAGGTCATCACGCGGCGGCGGCTGATATCTGGCGCAACCTGCTGCATGATTTGAGTCGTGATCCTGCCGGTGATAAAACCCGCCGTTGCTGCGGATTCCGCCACCAAGCTGAGCTGTAATTGCTGCGGATAGCGCTGCAATAAGCCTTGCCACTCATCGGCAAAGATCACATCGGCCGGTGAGCGTACATTAAAAATTACCCGAATATCCGCGTGCGCACGTCGTGCCAGCAGGTCACGACACATCGACATCACTGGGGTGACACCGCAACCGGCAGCCAACATCAGGTAGTGGTCATCATCAGCATGGGCGCAGGTAAACTCCCCTTGAGCCGCAGAAAGCCACAGATAATCGCCCACGCTCACCTGCTGAGTCAGCCAGTTGGAACCCTCACCATCGGCTAAACAACGCACCGTGAGTTGGATAAAGGGGCTGAGTCCGGGTGTGGAGGAAAGTGTATACGCGCGCAGGGTTTCATCACTGTTACGAATACTAACCAGAGCATATTGCCCCGGCAGATAAGGGTAAAAATCGTGGTTAATCAACCGCAGACTCCAGACGTCGGGCGTCTCTTGCACGATGGAGTGGATTTGCATGCGGTTAGGGCAGAGGGCGGTTGGGCAGTCACTTGGGATAAAATCAGCACTTGAGATAACAGGGGTGCTTGGGGTCAAATCGGTCATTGGGGCCTCACAGCGAATCAGGTCATTCTCGAGCAAAAACCACTCATCATGCCCAGCCAATGGCGTTAAACCGCACTGGCTGGGCAAGCTGTTATTGCTTCATTATTTAGGGCTTACTTGCCTCAGGTTTTAACTGCCCAAAATCTCGTTCATATCCTGTTCTACGGTGGTAATAGGCCGCATACCAAATTTCTCGTACAGAATCCCCATCAGGTTGTCCGTCAGGAAGCCAGGCGCGGTCGGGCCGGTATAGATATTTTTGACACCCAGTGACAGCAAGGTCAGGAGGATAACAATGGCTTTTTGTTCGAACCATGACAGCACCAGACTGAGCGGCAGGTCATTGACGGTACAGCCCAATTTTTCTGATAATTTTACCGCTAGCATGATGGCTGAGTAAGCATCATTACATTGACCGACATCCAGCAGGCGCGGTAATCCCTCCAGCGTGCCGAAATCCAGCTTATTGAAGCGATATTTACCGCAGGCCAGGGTCATAATGATGCAATCTTGCGGCACACTGCGGGCAAAATCGGTGAAATAGCTGCGTTCTGTGCGGCTACCATCACAGCCCCCGACCAAAAAGACATGGCGCAGTTTTTTAGTGGCGACCAGATCAATCACGGTATCCGCCGCGTTCAGCAGGGTTTGACGGCCAAAACCGACGGTAATCAGATGCTCCAGCTCATTGTACGGGAAGCCCGCCATACCCAATGCCTGATCGATGACCTGCGCGAAATCGTCGCCTTCCAGATGGTTCACACCCGGCCAGCCAACAATGCTGCGGGTCCAGATACGGTCGCCGTAATTGCCCACATTGGGGTCAATGATACAGTTGGACGTCATCAGAATCGGGCCAGGGAATTTGGCGAATTCTGTCTGCTGATTCTGCCAGCCACTGCCGTAGTTACCCACCAGATGTGAGTAGCGTTTTAACTCTGGGTAGCCGTGAGCGGGCAGCATTTCACCGTGGGTATAAATGTTAACCCCGGTTCCCTCGGTCTGCTCCAGCAGCATTTGTAAGTCTTTGAGATCATGGCCGGAGATCAAAATGGCTTTACCCGCCACCGGACGCACGTTAACGGCTGTGGGTTGTGGGTCGCCGTAAGCTTGGGTTTCGCCAGCGTCCAAAATCGCCATAACGTTGAAGTTCATCTTGCCAATGCCCATGGCGTTATTCAGCAGGGTGTCGACGTCGCGTGGCTGTGTACCTAACCACGCCATATAGGCATGATATTCAGCGTAAATCTGCTCATCGTGCTGACCCAGCACATGGGCGTGTTCCATATAGGCTGCCGCCCCTTTCAGGCCATACAAACAGAGCATCCGCAGACCATGGATATCGTCACCGATCTCCGCTTTGTCGCTGTTCAGGGCGAATTGTTGCGATTGCTGTTGCAGGGTCGGGATGTCATCTGACAACAGTTGCAGCTCAGCTAATGGGTGATCAACGGTGATAGTGCTGTCGAGCAAGCGGCAACGGATAGCCAGTGATTGGCGTAGCAAGATGGCTTCTTTGGCGTAACCGATAATTCTGTCTGAATCGAAATTCACATTGGTGAGGGTCGAGAAGAAGGCTCTGGGTGCAAAGCTGTCAATCTGATGATCAACGATGCCAACTTCGCGTGCTGTCAATGCCCAAGCGGAAAGCCCTTGCAGGACGGCAACTAATAAGTCTTGTAAATCAGAGGTCTCAGCGGTTTTTCCGCACATCCCCTGCGCGTAGGAGCAGCCGTTACCCGCAGGTGTTCGGATGGTTTGTTCACATTGCACACAGAACATAATTATTTTTCCTTTTAAAAGTGCATTTATAATGCATGTTTAAAAGCATAGAGGGGCAAAGCGGGTTTAAAAAGGCTTTTCTAATGCAACTTTAACTTGTTTTGATTTGGCGCAACTTTTGCTGCGAATGAGAACTTATTCAGTTTTAGGCAGGAGTCATGCGCAGTGAATCGGATAATCCACTGCGCAGAAGAGGCTTATGACGAAAAGAAGGCGATCAATATTGGGGCCAGCAGACTCAGTAAGAAGCCGTGGACGATCGCGGCAGGGACCATTTCCAGCCCGCCACTGCGCTGCAATACCGGCAGCGTAAAGTCCATTGAGGTTGCACCGCACAAGCCCAGTGCGGTGGAGCGACTGCTGCGTACCAGTGTTGGGATCAGCATGATGGCCACTAATTCTCGCGCCAGATCATTGAAGAACGCGGCGCTACCAATCACGGGGCCAAATGCATCAGTCAGCAAAATACCTGACAGCGAATACCAGCCAAAGCCAGAAGCCATCGCCAGCCCCGTCTTAATCGGCAAACCCATCAGCAGCGCGGCGAGCAAGCCACCGAGCAAGGCACTGATACCGACGACAAATGCCACGATAGTTCCACGGCGATTTAGCACGATCTGGCGCAGTGTCATGCCACTGTTACGTAATTGAATACCCACTAAAAATAGCAGGAAAATCAGTGCTAGCTCGCTACCTTTGGCTGCAAATTGCAACCACGCCCATTGGCTTAAACCCAGCAGGAAACCGATAATGACTACGCCACATAATTTCAGGGATTCCAGTGCCATATGTAGCCGTGAGGGCAATGCTTCCTGACGGTGAGTATTTTTCCACGGCAATTTGCGTTCGAGTAAAAATAGCCCGAGTAAATTGGCACAAAAAATACAGAGAAAAAAGACTGCGGTGTACTGGAAAATAAGCAGCAAGTTAGCGCTGAGGTTTTCCAGAAATGCCAGACTGATCCCCATAAAGAATAAAATCACGTAGACCATCCAGCTTAATAAGCGGTTGATCAATTGAATTAATGACTTGCGGCTAAGTGGGATCAGATAACCAATAATTAATGGCAAAAGAATGATCAGTAATCCGGAATACACGAGTTGTACCGTCCTATACCCTTCTTCATTGACGTTATTGCGCTGTTAGCTGCATTCACTCACCCGAATCACTTACCTAGGTAAGCTCATTGGGATTCATTCGTTTGCTGCCTGACTGTAACGTTAATGACTTTGGGTATTATGAGCTGATGAATAATGGGCTGTGGCGCAATAAGCTATCTAAAATTACCCGCAGAGTAAAGCAGCATGCATTGTAGCGCGGCACTTGACGCGTAAGGTTTTTTTGCATCTGTCGGCAAGATAATCCGCTATGCTTGCCGAGTTAACAGTGTTATCTAGTAGTATCAGTATGAATAAATTCGCATCGGAGGCGCAGCATGTATCTTGAACGCGTAGATATAGTCGGTTTTCGCGGTATCAATCGTATTTCATTGAACCTTGATGATAATACTGTGCTGGTCGGTGAGAACGCCTGGGGTAAATCCAGCCTATTAGATGCCCTTACATTACTTTTATCCCCCGAACCGCAACTTTACCATTTCACCGTGCAAGATTTTTATTATCCGGCAGGGGATGAGAGCGCTAAAGAGCGCCATTTGCAGGTTATTTTCACTTTTTGTGAAAAAGATATTGGCCATTGGCGTGCGCCTCGTTATCGCCAATTAGCCCCACTTTGGATAAATCATGACGATGGTTTACATCGTATTTATTATCGGGTTGAGGGGGAGTTGGCTGACGATGGGACCGTCTGCACTTGGCGTACATTCCTCGATTTAGAAGGGCAGCCTCTGGCTTTGCATGATATTGAAAAGCTGGCACGAGGCGTTATTCGTATCCATCCGGTATTGCGCTTACGGGATGCGCGCTTTATGCGTCGACTCCGCAGTACCGCCGACGAAAACAGTCATCAGCCAGATAAAGTGGCACTGAATCAGCAGTTGGATCAATTAAGCCGCGAGTTAGTGCGTAATCCGCAAAAACTGACCAATACTGAACTGCGCCAAGGGTTGGTGGCGATGCGCCAACTGCTGGAACACTATTTTGCCGAGCAAGGAACGCAATCTGTTACTTTGCGTAATCACCGCTATAGCCCACAACCAGAGCGAGAAGCCTGGCAGGCCCTCGACAGCATCAATCGCATGGTGGCTGAACCTAATAGTCGCAGTATGCGGTTGATACTCTTAGGGATGTTCTCAACGTTACTGCAAGCCAAAGGCTCACTCAGCCTGGATCCTCATGCGCGGCCATTGCTGCTGGTCGAAGACCCAGAAACCCGCTTGCACCCCATTATGCTGTCGGTCGCGTGGGGTCTGCTCAGCCAGTTACCATTGCAACGTATCACCACCACAAACTCCGGTGAGTTAGTCTCTTTGGTGCCGATAGAGAGTATTTGTCGGCTGGTGCGTGAATCCTCTAGAGTGGCGACTTACCGCATTGGCCCGCGCGGCATGAGCGCGGAAGATAGCCGTCGCATCGCGTTTCATATTCGCTTCAACCGCCCCTCGGCTTTATTTGCCCGCTGCTGGCTATTGGTAGAAGGTGAAACTGAGATCTGGTTGCTCAATGAGCTGGCTCGCCAGTGTGGTCATCACTTTGAAGCGGAAGGTGTCAAGGTGATTGAGTTTGCTCAGAGTGGCTTACGACCCCTGCTGAAGTATGCCAACCGCATGGGTATCCAGTGGCATGTTCTGACAGATGGTGATGATGCGGGTAAAAAGTATGCCGACACCGTACGTAATATGGCGGACACTGGGCGTGACCACGAACGGGATCGTCTGACCATCTTACCCGCTCCGGATATGGAGCACTTTTTATATCGCGCGGGGTTTGATGCGGTTTATCACCGAGTATCGGGTATTCCGATGAATGCCAAGATGCAGCCGCGCAGGGTGATTGAAAAGGCCATCCATCGCACCTCCAAACCGGATCTGGCCATTGAAGTCACCAATCAGGCCAGAGAGTGGGGGGGCGAATCTATTCCCCCATTACTGAAAAAGATGTTTTCTCGTGTCGTTTGGTTGGCGCGAGGTCGGGCTGATTAGCAGTAGGAGGCTAGAGTCACTCGATTATAAAATGTGCGGCTAACCCATCTTCGAGTTGCTCCAGAAGTTGATAGCGACGGCGATATTCCGCGCGTTTTTTGCTAGCAATATCTTCAATCGACTTACGTGCAATCTGTACGGGTAAGCTGAAATAACCTTTTTCGCACTTTTCTCCCCCCAGTGAGTGCCAGAAACTATCGTAATCCGCATGTAATTTATCTTTTTTCTTCGCTCGATAACGCCAGTTTTGGTAAATGTGTGTGCCATTCCCGACGGCAATAATTTGTGTTATCCCCATCAGTTTTGCCAAGGAGCAGGCGGCTTCTAATACCAGACGTTTAGGAAATAGCCCATGACATGCTTTGGTACTAAGGTGAATTTCGCTATGGGGGGTTTCATTATCCGCTCCTTGTAAGCCGCCAATAAACAGTGTTTGTTGCTGCTGATAATAAAATAGGCTGAAAGTCAGCACCGCCAACGTTTGTTGTTGCTCATTGGTCAGCATCAGCGTAATTTCGCCCTCCTTATTGAATTTTGGAATCGCGGCCAAATAAAGAAAATACTTTTTCTCATTCTTGCCTGCTAACTCAGTCAATTTATAAGGCGAATGGTGTAAATAGTTGTGCAGCAATGATGCTGGCATACATTGATTTATTAACTGAAAATGGTCCTGCAGTGCCGCCAGCTTTTGACGGTTATTGAATGTATTAGCCAAATAAGGACGCTGTAATTTACAAGGTAAATCAGGCTGGTCGCGTAACATTCTATTTAGAAAGGGCTGCTTCACCAGTATAGCTAACAGGTTTAGGGTCAGTTTGGGATGAATTATGGTTCTGGCGATAAATTTAAGCCGAAACTGCAATTTATGCCATGAACCACCCAATGCCTGGTTACCTTTGAATAGCAACGCAATTAATCCCCAACAGTTAAGATTATTAGGATTTGATTTGATGTTTTCGGTGCTTTGCATGATTAAAACCATTTTCTCACTGAATTTTCGCGCTATTGGAACAAAAGGGAACTAAACAGTGTGTCAATGCATCTTAGGATTCACCGATAGCACGGTGGTATTAAGATTTCGTTTAGTTAAATGAGAATTCCCGATGGTAATTTCGGCAATTTAAAGAAGATAAAATAAAGGAAGGTACTTGATTTGATGCAGTTCAGTAGAAGTCAGCGCCGATGGCTCATCGTACTTGCCGCATTGATTATTGGTGGCTTTTTCATCACCAGACACCTGATGGCTCCCGCACCGGTTCAATATCAGACGGTGAAAGTTGCCAACCGTGACCTGCAACAGAATGTCCTGGCCACTGGCAAACTCGATGCCGTGCGCAAAGTTGATGTGGGTGCACAGGTCAGTGGTCAGTTGGAAAAACTGTATGTGCAGATTGGTGATCAGGTTGAGCAAGGCCAGTTACTGGCGATGATCGACCCGCAACAGGCGCAGAACCAAATCAAAGAAGTGGAGGCGACACTACAGGATTTGAATGCCCAGTTGGCGCAGGCGAAGGCTGAAATGCAACTGGCAGCGGTGACGCTGCGTCGTCAGCAGGATCTGGCAAAGTTACAGGCGGTATCACGTCAGGATCTGGATCAGGCGAGCACCACGCTGGCAGTGAAAAAAGCGCAAGTTGAAACCATTAACGCGCAAATCAATAAAACTAAAGCCAGTCTCGATACGGCGAACATTAATCTGGATTACACCAAGATCTCTGCCCCGATGGCTGGCGATGTGGTGCAAATCACTACTTTGCAAGGTCAGACGGTGATTGCGGCGCAACAGGCACCCAATATTCTGACGTTGGCCGATATGAGCACCATGCTGGTTAATGCGCAGGTCTCTGAGGCGGACGTGATCCACCTTAAACCGGGGATGAAAGCCTCGTTTACGGTACTGGGTGATCCCGGAAAGCGTTTTGATGGTGTGCTAAAAGACATTCAGCCCACACCGGAAAAAGTGAATGATGCCATTTTCTACTCTGCGCGTTTTGAGGTGCCGAATCCTGATCGTCTATTACGTTTGCAAATGACTGCGCAGGTTTCAATCCAGTTGGCAAATGTTCAGCAGGCGGTGGTGATTCCCTTATCGGCATTAGGCGAGGAACTGGGCACCAATCGCTATCAAGTCGCAGTGCTAAATGGCGGCAAAGAAGAGAAACGTGAAGTGACGATCGGCATTCGCAATAACGTCGATGCGCAGGTGGTTTCAGGTTTGAAGGTCGGTGAGGAGGTCATCGTCAGTCGTGGTGGCGCGGAGGAGGCATAATGACGGCATTGCTTGAATTAAAAGGCATTCGTCGTAGTTATCAGTCCGGCGGAGAAACCGTTGACGTATTGCAGGATGTCTCACTGACCATCAATGCCGGTGAGTTGGTAGCGATTATCGGTGCCTCTGGCTCGGGTAAGTCGACGCTGATGAACATTCTGGGCTGCCTGGATAAGCCAAGTGCGGGCGTCTACCGTGTCGCAGGTCAAGACGTCGCCACATTGGATAATGACGCACTGGCGGCACTGCGCCGCGAGCATTTTGGCTTTATTTTCCAGCGTTATCATCTGCTACCTCATCTCAGCGCGGCCCATAACGTTGAGGTTCCCGCAGTCTATGCCGGTTTAGGTAAGCATGAACGGCGTGAGCGGGCGAATATGTTGTTAACCCGATTGGGGCTGGAGGAGCGTGTTAACTACCAGCCCAATCAGCTCTCTGGCGGGCAGCAGCAACGTGTCAGTATTGCCCGCGCCTTGATGAACGGTGGACAGGTCATTCTGGCCGATGAACCGACCGGAGCGCTGGATAGCCATTCCAGCGTTGAGGTGATGGCTATCCTAAAGCAGCTACAGCAGCAGGGGCACACGGTGATTATTGTCACCCATGACCCAACTGTTGCGGCTCAGGCAGAGCGGATCATCGAAATCAAAGATGGCCGCATTATGGCGGACTCTGGCTCGAAAACAGTGCCCACTGTCGCGGCTTCAGAGGTCATGAGTCTGACAGCGCCCGCACCTTCGTGGCAGCAACTGACAGGTCGTTTCCGTGAGGCGCTACTCATGGCCTGGCGCGCGATGTCGGCCAATAAAATGCGCACCGCATTGACCATGCTCGGGATCATTATTGGGATCGCCTCGGTGGTCTCCATATTGGTAGTGGGGGATGCAGCCAAGCAGATGGTACTGGCGGATATCCGCGCGATTGGCACCAATACCATTGATGTCTATCCTGGTAAAGATTTTGGCGACGATGACCCCAGTACTCGGCAGGCGTTGGTCTATGACGATATGGTGGCGCTAAAAGAGCAATCCTATGTCAGCGCCGTGTCGCCCACCATTTCTGGCAGTATGCGGCTGCGATACGGCAATGTGGATGTTGCGGCCAGTGTCTCGGGGGTCAGTGAGCAGTATTTCCGCGTGTTCGGCATGAAGCTTGAACAGGGGACGCCGATCACCCGTGAACAGGTTGAACGCCAGTCGCAAGTGGTCGTGATTGACCGCAATACCCAGCGCAGGCTATTTCCGCATATCAAAGATGTGGTCGGGCAAGTGATCTTGGTCGGCAATATGCCCGCTACCGTGGTGGGCGTGGTGGAAGAGAAGCAATCCATGTTCGGTAGCAGCAAAGCGCTGCGAATATGGGTACCGTACAGCACCATGGCGAATCGGCTGATGGGGCGTTCCTACTTTGATTCGATCACCATTCGGATTAAAGAGGGTTACAGCAGCAAAGAAGCCGAGCAGCAGTTGGTTCGCTTGCTGACCATGCGTCACGGCAAGAAAGATATATTCACCTACAACATGGATAGCTTGCTGCAAACAGCGGAAAAAACCACCCGTACAATGCAATTATTCCTGACCTTGGTGGCGGTGATCTCACTGGTGGTAGGGGGGATTGGCGTGATGAATATTATGCTGGTTTCAGTGACGGAGCGAACCCGCGAAATTGGCATCCGTATGGCGGTGGGCGCGAGATCCAGTGATGTCATGCAGCAATTCTTAATTGAGGCGATTCTGGTTTGCCTGGTCGGAGGGGCGTTGGGTATCACGCTATCCTTCGCCATTGGTCTGATTGTGGAGATGTTTTTACCTAACTGGCAGATTGCTTTCCCACCAGCGGCGTTGTTCAGCGCGTTCTTGTGCTCAACCGTGATTGGGGTGGTATTTGGCTATCTACCAGCCCGCAGTGCTGCCAGACTCAACCCGATTGATGCGTTAGCGCGCGAATGATTGGCGGGTGAACATTGTGTCGCCGAAGTGGCTTTAGCGTCGCGGTTTTAAGTCTGAATTGGAGGTTGACCCTAGCGGCTCTGGTAGCATAATAGAGCAATAAAAATGCCAGTCATGATTGGCTGGCATTTTGAAACGTATTCGATGCTGGTAGCAACAGACCGCTCAGGAAATACCTTGATCACCCGCGTGTTTGAGATGAGGTATTACCATGATATTTAAGCGAATGAGTGCGTGGTGTCAGGCCAATGCAGCAAGTTCCTGTGGTATGTCTTCTTGCAAGACCACATCTAACCCGAGTGGCACTATCAGACTGGCGTGGTTCCCTTTTGGCCCTTGGTGGACATCAAAGTTAACCATCTGACCGGCTTTTAACGTTCGGTAACCATCCATCTGGATAGTTGAATAGTGAGCGAATATATCTTCGCCACCGCCCTCAGGGCAAATGAAGCCAAAACCTTTGGCGTTATTGAACCATTTAACAGTACCCGTCTCCATACTTCTACGTCCCTCGCAAGGCTATTCTAGTTTGAGATGAGGTAATCGCTGGTTAAAGTGAGCGCAAAGTGGTTAAAACTGTAATTTTTGATTAACCCATATTTGGGTTACAACTCCCAATATTGGTTAAAACTACAGCAGCTCACGAAAATACACTCTAGTGGAAATGGTCCCAACGTCAAGGGGAGGGCTTTTGTCTGGCAGGAACAGTTCTTCAAAGTTTGATGCAGCTAACGCTATTGTGTTTGTTTGGTTACAATTTAACCGCTTTTAAGGCGAAAGAATCGACTTTTTTCTCTGGCGGCGTTATGGCATAAGTGATGTTAAAATAATAATAGATATCTGCATCAAATGGTCTTATAACCGGAGTGAGGTATTGCTCCTGTGTGGTTCAGTGAAACGATGGGCAGGCAATGGGTAAGAATAACGACTGGCTGAATTTTGAACATTTAGTCAAAGATAAACAGAAAGAGGCGCTCAAACCGCCGTCAATGTATAAAGTTATACTTAACAACGACGATTACACACCGATGGAATTTGTGATTGACGTTCTGCAAAAGTTCTTTTCTTATGATATTGAACGTGCAACACAATTGATGCTCAATGTGCATTATCAAGGAAAGGCGATTTGTGGTGTTTTTACTGCTGAAGTGGCAGAGACAAAAGTCGCACATGTAAATCAATACGCCAGGGAGAACGAGCATCCATTGCTTTGTACGCTGGAAAAAGCCTGATTAAGGCAATTATTGGGAGGTGCCTATGCTCAATCAAGAACTTGAACTCAGTCTCAATATGGCTTTCGCCAGAGCGCGTGAGCACAGACACGAGTTTATGACCGTGGAGCACCTATTGCTGGCATTGCTAAGCAATCCAGCTGCGCGGGAAGCGCTGGAGGCGTGTACGGTTGATCTGGTGGCGTTACGCCAGGAGCTGGAAGCGTTTATCGAACAAACCACACCTACATTACCTGTCACTGAAGAAGAGCGTGACACTCAGCCTACGCTCAGTTTCCAGCGGGTGTTACAACGCGCGGTCTTCCACGTTCAGTCATCAGGGCGCAATGAAGTCTCTGGTGCCAACGTGCTGGTGGCCATCTTTAGTGAACAAGAGTCTCAGGCGGCTTATTTGCTGCGTAAGCATGATGTCAGCCGTCTGGATGTCGTGAACTTTATTTCCCACGGCGCCCGTAAGGACGAGCCGGGTCAGGCACCGAATGCAGAAAATCCGGTGAATGAAGAGCAGGCAGGAGGGGAAGACCGTATGGAGAACTTCACCACCAATCTGAATCAACTGGCCCGCGTTGGCGGCATAGACCCACTTATTGGCCGCGATAAAGAGCTGGAACGCGCCATTCAGGTATTGTGCCGTCGCCGCAAAAACAACCCGCTGCTGGTGGGGGAGTCAGGTGTCGGTAAAACCGCCATCGCCGAAGGTCTGGCTTGGCGTATCGTGCAGGGCGATGTACCAGAAGTGATGTCTGAATGCACCTTGTACTCGCTGGATATTGGCTCGCTGTTGGCTGGAACCAAATACCGTGGTGACTTTGAAAAACGCTTCAAAGCGCTGCTGAAACAGCTGGAAAACGATAAAGACAGCATTCTGTTTATCGATGAAATTCATACCATCATCGGGGCCGGAGCTGCCTCTGGTGGGCAGGTCGATGCCGCTAACCTGATTAAACCGTTGCTCTCTAGTGGCAAAATTCGGGTGATTGGCTCTACCACCTATCAGGAGTTCAGCAATATTTTTGAAAAAGATCGTGCCTTGGCGCGACGTTTCCAGAAAATCGATATCACTGAACCGACGCCAGAAGAGACTGTTCAGATTATCAACGGCTTGAAACCGAAATATGAAGCGCATCATGACGTGCGTTATACCGCGAAAGCGATACGCGCAGCGGTCGAGTTATCGGTTAAATATATCAATGACCGTCACTTGCCGGATAAAGCCATTGATGTGATTGATGAAGCGGGTGCTCGTAGTCGTTTGATGCCGGTTAATAAACGTAAGAAAACCGTCAATGTGTCGGACATCGAATCGGTGGTTGCTCGCATCGCCCGTATTCCGGAGAAAACAGTCTCTGCCAGTGATCGCGATGTGCTGAAAAATCTGAGCGACCGGCTGAATATGCTGGTATTTGGCCAAGATAAGGCTATCGATGCACTGTCCGAAGCCATCAAAATGAGTCGTGCAGGTTTGGGGCATGAACACAAACCTGTCGGGTCATTCCTGTTTGCAGGCCCAACTGGCGTGGGTAAGACCGAAGTGACAGTGCAATTGGCTAAGGCGCTGGATATCGAGCTGCTGCGCTTTGATATGTCCGAGTATATGGAGCGTCATACTGTCAGCCGCCTGATTGGTGCGCCTCCGGGCTATGTTGGCTACGATCAAGGTGGCCTGTTGACCGATGCGGTTATCAAGCATCCTCATGCAGTTTTGCTGCTGGATGAAATTGAAAAAGCCCATCCAGATGTGTTTAACCTGCTATTGCAGGTAATGGATAACGGCACACTGACGGATAACAATGGCCGCAAAGCTGATTTCCGCAACGTCATTCTGGTGATGACCACCAATGCCGGTGTTCGCGAAACGCAGCGTACCTCCATTGGCTTTAAACAGCAGGACAACAGCACCGACGCCTTAGAAGAGATCAAAAAAGTGTTTACACCGGAATTCCGTAACCGGTTGGATAATATCATTTGGTTCAATCACTTGTCGCCGACGGTGATCCAGCAGGTGGTGGACAAATTCATCGTTGAGTTGCAGGCGCAATTAGATGCCAAAGGCGTGTCACTGGAAGTCAGTGAAGAAGCACGTCATTGGCTATCGGATAAAGGTTACGACAAAGCGATGGGTGCACGGCCGATGGCGCGAGTGATTCAGGAAAATCTGAAGAAACCGCTGGCCAACGAGCTGTTGTTTGGTTCTCTGGTTGATGGTGGCTCAGTCACTGTTGGGCTAGATAAAGAAAAACAACAACTGGCTTATGAGTTTCAGAGTGCGCAAAAGCGTAAAACTGAAGGTGCAGTTCACTAACTCAGTGTGTTAATGCGTTAATAAATAAAAAAGGGCAATAAGTTAACAGCTTATCGCCCTTTTTGTTTTTGGGTATTTCGTGTTTTCATGGCTGATAAGCCGGATGAACAGGGAAATAAAAGAAAACGCAAAACGCCCTTGCCATAAATGGGAAGGGCGCCGGAGGGGGGACTACATCCTCAGAGCTCGCGAGTCGTCGACTTGCGACAGATTAGCCGATTAACGGCTACGGAAGACAATGCGGCCTTTGCTCAGGTCGTACGGGGTCAGCTCTACAGTGACTTTGTCACCCGTCAGGATGCGGATATAGTTTTTACGCATTTTACCGGAGATATGAGCGGTTACCACGTGCCCGTTTTCCAATTCAACGCGGAACATGGTGTTCGGCAGCGTATCAAGAACGGTGCCCTGCATTTCAATATTGTCTTCTTTGGCCATCGAATCCTCTAGGTGTAACTACCTTAGTTTTTAACCGGCAAGATAATGCCGAAAAACCCACATTATGTAAAGAAGTGTTGGCGGTCATCGCACCATTTCAGCAAAATTAGTCTGCCGGCAAGAGGGGGATAAAGCCTAATGTGGGGTTCTTTTCAACGGTTGAGCTTTACTGCATCGTGGATGAAAAACTCAACGATTGCGGTAACCAGCATTCAGCCGGTAGTGGACTAAACTGGAGTTGACTCAACTGCTGCAAAAAAAAGTTGCGTGGGATCTCAATCGCACCCAGCGACGCAGTGTGAGCGTTGAGGACCTGACAGTCAATCAGTTCTCCACCCTGACGGGTAAAATGATGACAAAAAACCATTAATGCGCTTTTTGATGCATTGTCAGCACGGCTAAACATGGATTCGCCGCAAAATAATGCACCGACTGCAATTCCATACAAACCACCAACTAGCTCATTTTCCAACCAAACCTCCACTGAGTGCGCGTGTCCCAAAGTATGCAGCTCGCAATAAGCTTGCTGCACATCATCACCAATCCACGTCCCCTCATCACGTTGAGAAGCACAGGCACGGACAACATCCTCAAAAGCATGGTTGAGTGTAAATCGATAAGGGCAACGGCGCAGAAAACGCCGCATACTTCGACTGATATGCAAATCTTCCGGGAACAATACCGCCCGAGGGTCAGGTGACCACCATAAAATCATCTCCCCAGGGCTGAACCAAGGGAAAATCCCTCGCTGGTAAGCGGCCAGTAAGCGAGGCGCAGATAAATCGCCCCCCAGCGCCAGCAATCCGTTTGGTTCGCGCAGAGCCAGCTCAGGTGACGGAAAGGCAAATGATTGAGAAGAGAGCTGTGTGAGGCGCATAAATCTCCTTGGTGACGCTAACAAACCCATTTGGGCAATCATAAATAATACTGCTTTGGTTTCAGCAGCTTTTAATAATATTAGCTGAAAACTAGCTGATTACCTGCCTGCGCACGGTCAATTTGGAGACGGTAAAAGCACACCGTTGTTTCAATATCACGGCCTCAATGACGTTGATGGAATTGGTAATAGCGGCCCTTATTTTGCAATAAGCTTTGGTGGTTGCCTTCTTCGACTATCATCCCACCATCCATTACGCAGATACGGTCCATATATTCCAACCCATATAAGCGATGAGTGACGATAATCAGGCTTTTCTGGCGACAATGTCGGCGTAGCAGCGCCAGAATTTGCTGCTCAGTTTCCGCGTCTAGCCCTTCTGTTGGCTCATCAAGCAGCAACAGTGGGGCTGGATGTAACAAAGCGCGGGCAATCCCCAAACGTCGCTGTTCACCACCGGACAATGGCCGCCCACCATCACCCATCCACGCATTCAGTCCTTCGTCGTTATCCAGTAAGTTAGCTAACCCCACTTGTTCTAGAACCATTTTCAACTGTTCATCTGACGCTGAAGGGCAGGCAAGTAACAGGTTTTCACGTAAGGTACTGCTGAAAATATGTACCCGCTGGCTGACCACAGCCATCATTTGACGCAACGTGGTTTCGTCATATTGGGCTAATGGGATGCTATTCAGCGTGATAGTGCCCTGATTGGCATCCCAGGCACGGGTTAATAATTGTAAAAGCGTGGATTTACCACAGCCAGTGCGACCCAATAGCGCAATATGCTCTCCTGCGGCCAGTGACAGCGATATATTCTGTAAAACGGGCAAAGGCTGCTGTGGGTAGGTAAAACTCAACCCTGTCACTTTCAGCTCCACCTGTGAGGTTACTGACGGGCCACTCGCTGGGAATGTCACTTCAGGCTTTTGTTCCATCAACTGAGCGACTCGCGTTGCTGATGCGATAACTTGCCCTAAATGTTGGAAGGCACCTGCTACCGGCAGCAGGGCTTCAAACGCGGCCAAAGAGGTGAAGACAAACAGCGCCAGCAATGCGCCGGGTTGGCTATCCTCGCCAATACCGCCCGCGGCAAGCCATAAAATAACGGTCACAGTCAAACCGGAGGCCAAAATCATGAGTGCTTGCGCCAAACCCGCCAACGAGGCTTGTTGCTTCTGGCGGCTCATCCAGCGTTGCTCAATATCCTCCAGTGACGCGCGGAAACGACCCAACGCACCAAATACTAATAATTCCGCCTGCCCTTGTAACCAAGAGGTCAGTTGTGAACGGTACAGACCACGCAGATTGGTTAGATCACGACCAATAGGTTGACCCGCACGGTAGAAAATCAACGGGACCAGCAGTAACAATCCAAGCAGAATCGCACCGAGAGTCAGCGCTAAAGTGACATCCAGATAACTTAGGCCAAAAGTCACTACAGCGATAATGACGATGGCGGCTACCAGCGGTGAGATCACTCGCAGATAGAGATGATCAAGCGTATCGACATCTGCGACCAGACGGTTGAGCAGCTCACTTTGGCGAAAACGGGCGATACCGGCAGGTGAGAGAGGCAGGATTTTCTGAAAAGCGAATACCCGCAGATGTGCCAGCACACGGAATGTGGCGTCATGGCTGACAACGCGTTCAGCATAGCGGCCAGCGGTGCGGGTAATCGCCGCACCACGGACACCAGCTGCTGGCAGCAAATAGTTAAATGTGTAGAGTCCAGCAGGGCCAGCGATGGCGGTGCCTGCCAGGAACCAGCCTGATAATGTGAGCAAACCGATACTGGCCAACAGAGTAACAATTGCCAGCACAATACCCAGAGAGATCAGGAACCAATGGCGGCGATATAGCGCCAGAAAGGGGAGAAGTACGCGCATGATTAAAGCTCCTCACTGCGGTGGGACAGCAGATTGGCAAATGAACCGGTAACCTGACTCAAGCTAGAGTAATCACCTTGTTGAATCAAAAGGCCATTATCCATTACCCAGATTTGGTCATACCCCAATGTATCTTCCAACTGATGAGTGACCAGCAAGGTTGTCTGCCTGCGAGAGGCTTCCTCCAAGGCTTTCATCACCAACTGTTCACTGTGGGCGTCAAGACTGGCTGTCGGTTCATCCAGCAGCAGCAAACGGCATGGGTTGAGTAATGCGCGAGCGACAGCCACACGCTGGGCTTGCCCAACAGAGAGACGGGCCGAGTGGTCGCCGACTTCTGTATTCAGTCCTTGCGGTAAATCTGGGAGAAATTCGTTGATATATGCACGCTCAACCGCTTGCTGTAATTGGCTTTCGTCAGCATCGGGTTGGCCCAGCAGAATATTGGCAACCAGTGTCTGCTCCGGCAAATGTGGATTTTGCCCAACCCAGCTTAACTGGCTTCGCCAGACTTGCGGTGCTAACTCATGTAATTCAATGCCGTTGACTTTTAACGAGCCGCGATAAGGTAAAAAACCCAGTAGCAGATTGAGTAATGAACTCTTGCCTGCACCGCTCAGGCCAACGATGGCAACACGTTTACCTGCGGGCAGGAAGAACGTTAGCGGCCCAGCTAAGCGGGTACCATTGGGGGCCAGAATTTCCAGTTCATCTGCTTCAAGGGTGAGGGCATCTGAACCACTCAGTACTTTATCACCCTGACCGATAGACTCACTTTCACTGCTTAAGAATGTAACCAGTGATTCAGCTGCACCTACGGCCTGTGCTTTGGCATGGTAGAACGTCCCTAAATCCCTCAGTGGTTGGAAAAATTCAGGTGCCAAAATTAAGACCAGAAAACCAGCAAACAGTGTTACGCCTAAACCGTAGCTGCCAAAATTCAGTTCGCCTAAATAGGAAAAACCAAAGTAAACCGCCACCACGGCAATAGATATGGCCGCGAAAAACTCCAATACTGCTGAGGAGAGGAAGGCCATCCGCAGTACTTCCATGGTGCGGCTGCGGAAGTCTTCCGAGGAGTCGCGAATTTGGTCTGTTTCTGCTTTAGCGCGGTTAAATAATCGTAGGGTGTCGAGCCCACGCAAACGATCGAGGAAATTGCCGCTTAAACGGGCCAACGCAACAAAGTTACGCCGATTGGCGTCAGCAGCCCCCATCCCAACTAATGCCATGAATAACGGAATCAGCGGCGCGGTGACAAATAAGATCAAGCCTGCTGCCCAGTTGATTGGGAAGACGGCAATTAGAATCAGCACCGGAATAAATACCGCCAGATACATTTGCGGTAGATAGCGGGAATAGTAATCCTGCATATCCTCAATTTGTTCTAGAATAATGGTCGCCCAACTTCCGGCAGGCTTGCCTTTTACCCACGCAGGGCCCAGTTGTTCCAATCTGTCTAACACGACTTTGCGAATCTGCTGGCGGACTTTCATTCCGCAGATAAATCCTACCCGCTCACGTAGCCAACTGATCACGGCACGCAAAGCAAAAGTCGCTGCCAGTAACCCAAAATTGGCGGTTAATGCAGAGCGGGGGAGCTTGTCGATAATCAGAGATTGCAGCAAGGTGGCGAGCAACCATGCCTGAGCGATAATCAGTAACCCGCTGAGGAGGCCAAGTAACATGGACAGGCGGAGCCAACGTTGCGCCGGAGCGCTCTGTTTTTTCAGCCAACGAATCAACTCATACTGTCGTGTTTTATTCATCAGGCAATTTGTCTGCGCAAATATACCCATGGTACTCAGATATGCAGGAAGATCAGCAACGTTAAACCATATAAACAAAATGGTTGTTTAAGCTTGGCCTATCTACAACGCCGATTACTTTGGGTATAACAAGATCAAAAGGTTTGTCACCATCTAGAGGCGGCAAACTGGCGAGGGGCAATCTTACCTCGTGATGCTATGAGGTGAAACCATAATGCTTGTGATAGTCACCGCATTAGTGGATTTCTATAATTTGCTGTTTTTCATTGGTATGTTCAATCGACAAAAAATACAGAGCAAACAGAAATAAAAACGGGCGGCTCACGTATTGTCAGCTGCCCGTATGTATTCAGTAAAATCAGTGGGTGTTATTTATCGTTCATCAACCCATCAAGATAACGCTCTGCATCCAGTGCAGCCATACAACCAGTACCGGCCGAGGTGATGGCCTGACGGTAGATGTGGTCCATAACATCACCCGCAGCGAACACGCCTGGAATTGAGGTTTGTGTCGCATTGCCCTGAGTACCGGACTGAACTTTGATGTAGCCATTTTCCAGTGCCAGTTGATCACCAAAGATAGCGGTGTTAGGGCTATGGCCGATCGCAATGAAGACACCCGCGACCGCCAGCTCTTCGGTCTCGTCGCTATGGGTTGATTTCAGGCGAACACCAGTCACACCCATATCATCGCCCAGCACTTCATCCAAGGTACGATCGGTGTGCAGTACGATGTTGCCGTTCTTCACTTTTTCCATCAGGCGGTCGATCAGTATTTTTTCTGACCGGAAGCTGTCGCGGCGGTGAATCAAATGCACTTCAGCGGCGATATTAGCCAGATAGAGTGCTTCTTCAACGGCGGTATTGCCGCCACCCACAACCGCGACTTTTTGATTACGGTAGAAGAAACCGTCGCAGGTTGCACAGGCAGAAACCCCTTTACCCTTGAATGCCTCTTCTGACGCCATCCCCAGATAGCGGGCAGATGCCCCCGTTGCGATAATCAACGCATCACAGGTGTACTCTGCGCCATCACCAAACAAGCGGAATGGGCGGTTTTGCAAATCAACACGGTTGATATGGTCGAACAGAATTTCTGTCTGGAATTTTTCTGCATGCTCATGCATCCGTTCCATCAGCGCTGGGCCAGTCAGACCCTCAGGGTCACCTGGCCAGTTTTCGACGTCGGTCGTGGTGGTCAACTGACCGCCTTTTTCCATTCCGGTAATCAATACAGGTTTCAGGTTGGCGCGTGCAGCATAAACTGCCGCGGTATAACCCGCAGGGCCAGAACCCAAAATAATCAATTTGCTATGTTTAGCCGTGCTCATGAATACCTCTTTCCCACAATGGCGGACAATGTTATCGATTGTAGGGAAAATCGTGCATTAAAAAAAGCAGACAAAAATGTTGTTAGCGATTTGTTTGATAGGTCATGCCTATTTAATAAACTAAATGCATTGATAATCGACAGTTAATCGATAAGAAAAATAAGGTTGGCGACAAATTGGACCAAAAATCATTTCTGCATTATGAGGTGAATACCCCCAAAAAGCTTTGACCCCATAAAGAATGTGGCTTGCAAGCCGATAGAACAAAAAAAACCATAAATTCTGGAGGACAGTTTGCACCATTTTATAGCAAATAAACGATGAAAAAATAGCTAAGAGAAGGGCGCTGAGATTTTAATTCTGGCACGTTGTACTGATTTAACTTCTTTTACTTTGACAATCGGCTGCGCATTTGCGAAAACATCATAGGAAGAAGAAATTATCTGCGCGCCATAATTTCAGATTTGGCATCAGTGATGCCAAGCGAAAACCCTGGAATGTTTTCGATTAATGCTGGATGGCATGTGGAGTAAGTTCTCGAACAACTGCAGGGGGGATGTTTCTGCGGTTGTTCGTGATGCGCTATCTCTTCCTCAACGCTAATAATCATCGAGTACCTCGCATACAGTTGGACAGACAGGGTGTGAGATAACAACGTGTTGATATATTTGCATAAAACAGGCTGCGGGTCGTTGTCTGTAGCAGGCTCTAAATTTAGTTACACTTAGGGCATGTCTCAGACTCAAGGAAATTAAGAGAGACTATAAGATGATAGATAATAAAAAGCGCCCGGGGAAAGAGCTTGATCGTATTGATCGTAACATCCTGAATGAATTACAAAAGGATGGGCGCATCTCTAACGTTGAGCTTTCAAAACGAGTAGGATTGTCACCAACACCATGTTTGGAACGGGTTCGCCGCTTAGAGCGTCAGGGCTTCATTCATGGCTACACCGCACTGCTTAATCCACAGTATTTGGATGCATCACTGCTGGTTATCGTTGAGATTACTCTGAATCGTGGCGCTCCGGATGTATTTGAGCAATTTAATGCTGCTGTCAAAAATCTTGAGGAAATTCAAGAGTGTCACCTGGTATCAGGCGATTTCGACTATTTGTTGAAAACCCGAGTACCTGATATGTCTGCTTACCGTACATTACTCGGTGAGACCTTGCTTCGCCTACCGGGCGTCAACGACACCCGTACCTATGTGGTCATGGAAGAAGTGAAGCAGAGTAACCGACTCGTCATTAAAACGCGGTAAACAGGCAGGTGCAAAACCTGAGTAATTTGGTTACACTCCTGTTTATTCATACAGTTTCAACGCCGGGAGGGTTCTCGGCGTTGTTTCTCATACCAGTTAACAGGAACCTGGAGAGCCTTTCTTGAGCCAGGAATATACAGAAGACAAAGAAGTTACTCTGAAAAAACTCAGCAGCGGTCGACGTGTGCTTGAGGCTATTTTGATTGTGGTAACTATTCTGGCAGCCTACCTGATGGCGGCGCTGCTGAGTTTCAATCCTTCGGACCCAAGTTGGTCCCAAACTGCTTGGCATGAACCTATCCACAATCTTGGTGGGGGTATTGGTGCCTGGATGGCAGACACGCTATTCTTCACTTTCGGTGTTTTAGCATACGCAATCCCTGCCATTATGGTGATGCTGTGCTGGGCGGCATTCCGTCAGCGCGATGCCAGCGAACATGTTGATTACTTTGCATTGTCATTACGCTTGATTGGCACATTAGCCCTGATTTTAACCTCATGCGGCTTGGCAGCTCTCAACGTTGACGATCTTTATTACTTCGCTTCTGGCGGGGTGATTGGGAGCTTATTCAGTAATGCTATGTTGCCGTGGTTCAACGGTGTAGGTGCAACACTAACATTGCTCTGCATCTGGGCGGTTGGTTTGACGCTCTTTACCGGTTGGTCATGGTTGGTCATTGCAGAGAAAATTGGTGGTGTGGTCTTAGGTTCACTGACATTTATGACTAATCGCTCTCGTCGTGAAGAGCGTTATGACGATGAAGATGACGATTATCATGTCGATGATGCAGATATTGCCGAGCAAGAAAAAGAAACTGTGGCGAGCAAGGCAGCAATAGCAGGCGTTGCAGCAGCAACGGGGCTGGTGGCGAGCTCTGCCTATGCAGACGATGACGATGTACTCTTCTCCGCGCCATCTGTGACTGATACGCCATTACCGCTGACTGAAACTAGCAATAAATATGATCCATTATTAAGTACGCTGCGAGCAACGGATAATGATGAACAATCACCGTTATCAGGAACTTCTACTGAGAGTAGCGCTGATTCTGTGACGAGTCATGGTGCTGTTGACCATAGCCATACTCACACCAATTTTGTCAAGGATAGTACGGCCCCTAATGTGGACGCGACCCCGCCGCTCTATTCTTTTGAAACTCCAGAAGAAACACCAGCTCCAGTGCAGACTCGCGTTGTGTACCCGGCTGAGCGTCCTGAGCCTCAGATGGGGTCATGGGATACACCAGCAGTACCTGCTAGCCATTCGCCATTTGATTTTTCAACGGCACAGCGGCATAGCGATCAGGTGGAAAGCACACCTCATATGAACCCTGGGCTGGGTTCAGGTCTTGATGGATTGACCGCAGCAGGCATGGCCGCCAACGCTGCATCAACAGTTGGACCAACATCTACCGCCGGAATTGTTGCAGCAAGTGCAGCGACATTTATGCCTGCGTTTACGGCGACCAGCGATAGTAGTTCCCAGATTAAGCAGGGGATTGGTCCAGAATTACCAAGGCCGAATCCTGTTCGCATTCCGACACGGCGTGAGCTTGCATCCTTCGGTATCAAACTGCCTTCTCAGCGAATAGCTGAGCAGGAACAACGTGAGCAGCGCGAGGACGAAACACAAAGTTCTCAAAACCCAGCTTCATTTGGTTCAGAGGTCGAGTCTGAAGATGAGGCGGCATTGCAGCAGGCTATTTTGCGTAAAGCTTTTGTTGACCAACAGTCTGCGCGTTATGGGCAACCAACTGACGCGGGCGCAAATATCTTCTCCGCGCCAGAACCTGAAGATGAACAGGCTTTACAAGAGGCCGCATTACGACAGGAGTTTGCTGCGCAACAGCAGCACCGTTATGGTGCGACTCAGCACGAAGATGCTGTTCATCGTAAAGATAGTCTTTATAGTGAAAACAGTGTGTTGGATAAAGAAAATAGGGTTGAGAGAGTGCAGCCGGTTGATACCAGCCGCGCCTACACATTCTCGCCGGTCGCAGATTTAGTGGATGAGACCCCACGTGAACCCCTGTTCACACTTTCTCCGTATGCTGAAATAGCAACCGAAGAAGAGACTTTTGCGCCAGATTATCCTGAACAGCTGTCACCACATCAGCAGCCAACCGTGCAGCAAACACATTCAGAACAATCAGCGCCGTCGATACCACCTGCTTATACTTCGTCGGCAAGTACGCAGTCTGCATACACTCAGCCGATTGTGGCGCCGTCTTATGCTCAGTCAGCGCCGCAGTCCACTGTTCAGCCCACTACACCGGTGCAACCAGCACAACCCGTACAACCTATCCCGGCGATGGACAGTCTGATTCATCCATTCCTGATGCGTAATGACCAGCCGTTGGTTAAACCAACCACACCATTGCCGACACTGGATCTGCTTTCCTCGCCGCCAGCGGAAGAGGAGCCAGTCGACATGTTTGCTTTGGAGCAAACAGCGCGTTTGGTTGAAGCACGCCTTGGTGATTATCGGGTGAAAGCTGAAGTGGTCGGTATCTCTCCGGGGCCGGTTATTACCCGTTTTGAGCTGGATCTGGCACCGGGCGTCAAAGCTTCGCGCATTTCCAATCTTTCCCGTGATTTGGCCCGCTCACTCTCTGCTATTGCCGTGCGTGTTGTGGAAGTGATTCCCGGTAAACCTTATGTCGGGCTTGAGCTGCCAAATAAACACCGTCAGACAGTCTATCTGCGAGAAGTGCTCGATTGTGCCAAATTCCGCGATAACCCATCACCATTAGCTATTGTGTTGGGTAAAGATATCGCCGGGCAGCCGGTGGTGGCTGATTTAGCTAAAATGCCCCACTTGCTGGTCGCAGGTACAACCGGCTCGGGTAAATCGGTTGGGGTGAATGCGATGATCCTCAGCATCTTGTATAAAGCCACGCCAGATGAGGTGCGCTTTATCATGATTGACCCGAAAATGCTGGAATTATCGGTCTATGAAGGTATTCCGCATCTGTTAACCGGCGTGGTTACCGATATGAAGGATGCCGCGAATGCATTACGTTGGTGTGTCGGTGAGATGGAACGGCGCTATAAACTAATGTCTGCATTGGGTGTGCGTAATCTGGCCGGTTATAACGAGCGCGTGGCGCAAGCTGAAGAAATGGGGCGGCCAATTCCCGATCCATTCTGGAAGCCATCCGACAGCATGGACATCTCCCCGCCAATGTTGGTGAAACTGCCTTATATCGTGGTGATGGTGGATGAATTTGCTGACCTAATGATGACCGTGGGCAAAAAAGTTGAAGAGCTGATTGCCCGTTTAGCACAGAAAGCACGTGCTGCCGGTATTCATCTGGTTCTGGCGACACAGCGTCCGTCAGTGGATGTGATAACTGGCTTAATTAAAGCTAACATTCCTACGCGTATCGCCTTTACGGTCTCCAGCAAAATTGACTCCCGTACCATTCTTGATCAGGGCGGGGCTGAATCACTGCTGGGTATGGGTGATATGCTGTATATGGCACCTAACTCATCGATTCCAGTGCGTGTGCACGGCGCCTTTGTCCGTGATCAGGAAGTACATGCCGTTGTTAATGACTGGAAAGCTCGTGGTCGCCCTCAATATATTGAGAGTATTATCAGTGGTGGTGACGAGGGCGAGGGTGGTAGCCTTGGCTTGGACAGTGACGAAGAGTTAGATCCACTGTTCGATCAGGCGGTGAGCTTTGTGTTGGAGAAGCGCCGTGCGTCGATCTCTGGTGTTCAGCGCCAATTCCGAATCGGTTATAATCGTGCTGCACGTATCATTGAGCAGATGGAAGCCCAGCAAATTGTGAGTACGCCGGGTCATAATGGCAACCGTGAAGTTTTGGCTCCACCACCTCATGAGTAATCTTTTGTTCTGAGGCAGTTAACCTAGATAGGGCCGCTTTGCGGCCCTTATGCCAAGAAGCGTAACCCCGTATTTCTCAAAGAATTTTATAAGGTATTTAGAATAATGAAAAAACTGCTTGTTGCTTGCTGTCTGTTATCTGGCTTAATTTCAACGTCAGTCTTGGCGGATGCCAGCACTGATTTGCAAGGTCGCCTGAGCAAGGTGAACAGTTTCCATGCTAATTTCTCGCAGAAAGTCACTAGTTCTGAAGGGGCTGCGGTGCAGGAAGGCGAGGGTGAGCTATGGGTAAAACGGCCCAATCTGTTTAACTGGCATATGACTTCGCCGGATGAGAGCGTGCTGATTTCCGATGGTGAGACATTGTGGTTCTACAACCCCTTTGTTGAGCAAGCCACGGCGACCTGGCTGAAAAATGCCACCGGCAATACACCTTTCATGCTGATTACTCGCAATAACCCAGATGACTGGAAGCAGTACAATGTGAAGCAAAAAGGCGATGATTTTGAGTTGACGCCAAAAAATACCAGCGGCAATCTGAAGCAATTTACGATAACGGTGACGCCAACCGGCACCATTAAAAGCTTTGCGGCGGTTGAGCAAGACGGGCAGCGCAGCGCTTATACGCTGAAAGGGCAACAAAATAGCTCAGCGGATGCCAACAAGTTTAAATTTACCCTACCAAAAGGTGTGACGCTGGACGACCAGCGCCAGTGAGGTCTGAGTGAGTAATATGTCCCTCGATTTTTCCCAAAATGAGTTCCAGCCACTGGCCGCGCGGATGCGGCCTTTGACGTTGGATCAATATATTGGTCAGCAGCATCTGCTGGCTCCGGGTAAACCGCTACCGCGGGCAATCGTCGCGGGGCAATTACACTCCATGATCCTCTGGGGGCCGCCGGGGACGGGAAAAACCACGTTAGCAGAAATTATTGGCCGCTACGGTCAGGCGGATGTCGAACGTATCTCTGCGGTGACCTCCGGTATTAAAGAGATCCGCGAAGCTATCGAGCGAGCACGGCAAAACCGTGATGCTGGGCGGCGCACGATATTGTTTGTTGATGAAGTCCACCGCTTCAATAAAAGTCAGCAGGATGCATTTTTACCGCATATTGAAGATGGTACGATCACCTTTATCGGTGCCACCACGGAGAATCCCTCGTTTGAACTGAATTCAGCATTGCTCTCCCGCGCTAGGGTCTACTTACTGAAGGCGTTAACTGCCGCAGATATCGAAAAAGTGATTGACCAAGCGATGTCTGATTCCCAGCGTGGCTATGGTGGGCAGAATATCAAACTGCCAGATGAAACCCGCCGCATGATGTCTGAGTTAGTGGGTGGTGATGCGCGTCGTGCCTTGAATAGCCTTGAAATGATGGCAGATATGGCAGAAATAGATGCCAAAGGGGTACGTGTGCTCACCCCTGATTTGCTAAAAGAGGTCTCTGGTGAACGAAGCGCCCGCTTTGATAATAAAGGCGACCGTTATTACGATCTGATTTCGGCAGTGCATAAATCTATTCGTGGCTCAGCCCCCGATGCGGCGCTGTACTGGTATGCGCGCATTATCACCGCTGGCGGTGATCCGCTCTACGTTGCCCGGCGTCTGCTGGCGATTGCGTCAGAAGATGTGGGTAACGCAGACCCACGGGCTATGCAGGTGGCAATCTCAGCTTGGGATTGTTTTACCCGAGTCGGGCCAGCAGAAGGTGAGCGGGCGATTGCTCAGGCGATTGTTTATCTGGCCTGTGCGCCGAAAAGTAATGCTGTTTATACCGCGTTTAAAGCAGCGATGCAGGATGCTCGCGATAAACCTGATTTTGATGTGCCAGAGCATCTGCGCAATGCGCCGACCAAACTGATGAAAGAGATGGGGTTGGGGGCTGAATACCGATATGCCCATGATGAGCAACATGCTTATGCCGCGGGTGAGAACTATTTCCCGCCAGAAATGGCCACGACACGCTACTATTCTCCATCATCCAGAGGTCTGGAAGGGAAAATAGGTGAAAAGCTGGCATGGCTGGCTGAGCAGGATCAAAATAGCCCGATAAAACGCTACCGCTAGCCTTGCCGTTGCGGTAAGGTTAGCGCTATAACCACTTGGTAAGTGGCTGTTTACGCCGCTTACAGCGTTAAATTCGTCTTCACTAACCACGTATACCCAAAGTAAATATATGCGGGTATATCCATAACTAAAAGCACAGGACTAGCATGCTTGATCCCAATATGCTGCGCAATGAGCTAGACGCAGTCGCCGAAAAACTGGCTCGCAGAGGTTTTAAACTTGATGTTGAGATGTTGCGCCAACAAGAAGAGCGCCGCAAAGTATTACAGGTTGAAACAGAAAGTCTGCAAGCAGAACGTAATGCCCGATCGAAATTGATTGGCGCGGCCAAGGCCCGTGGCGAAGATATCGAACCATTGCGTTTGGAAGTCAATGTGCTGGGTGAAAAACTGGATGCAGCCAAGGTCGAACTGGATAAGTTGCAAAACGAAATCCGCGATCTGGCACTGTCTATTCCTAACCTGCCGGATGATTCTGTGCCAGTGGGCAAAGATGAAAATGATAACCTCGAAGTGAGCCGTTGGGGCGAACCACGCAAGTATGACTTTGAGGTGAGAGATCACGTCTCCTTGGGCGAAATGGCCGGTGGCCTTGATTTCGCTGCGGCAGTAAAACTGACTGGTGCGCGTTTTGTGGTGATGAAAGGGCAAGTTGCTCGCATGCACCGCGCATTATCCCAGTTTATGCTGGATCTGCATACCGAGAAGCACGGCTACCAAGAAGCTTACGTTCCTTATCTGGTTAACCATGCCACTTTGTACGGTACTGGCCAGTTACCTAAGTTTGGCGAGGACTTGTTCCACACCAAACCATTGGAAGAGGAGTCAGATAGCAGCAACTATGCGCTGATCCCTACAGCTGAAGTCCCGCTAACTAACTTGGTACGCGATGAGATTCTGGAAGAAGAGTCTCTGCCATTGAAAATGACCGCCCATACTCCGTGCTTCCGTTCAGAGGCGGGCTCTTATGGTCGTGATACCCGTGGTTTGATCCGTATGCATCAGTTCGACAAAGTTGAGATGGTGCAGATAACTCGTCCTGAAGATTCAATGGCGGCACTGGAAGAGTTGACCGGTCATGCAGAGAAAGTGCTGCAATTACTGGAACTGCCATACCGTAAAGTGCTGCTGTGTACTGGCGATATGGGCTTTGGCTCCAGCAAGACTTACGATTTGGAAGTGTGGCTGCCAGCGCAGGATACTTATCGCGAAATCTCTTCATGCTCAAATATGTGGGATTTCCAGGCCCGCCGTATGCAGGCGCGCTGCCGCAATAAAACCGATAGAAAGACCCGTTTGGTTCATACCCTGAATGGTTCTGGTTTGGCAGTTGGCCGTACACTCGTTGCGGTGCTGGAGAACTATCAGCAAGCTGATGGTCGCATCCAGGTGCCTGAAGTATTACTCCCATATATGGGTGGACTGGAGTTCATCGGTTAATAAAACATCTGATATTTTTAATCAGTTGTTTATCAAGCGCCTACGGGCGCTTTTTCTTTTTAGGCATACCAACCGAGTACCTTCAGCTCATTGCCGATAAAAATGAACCAACATATCGTGCTATCCCCGCCTGAGAGGGAATTGACTTTTTTATCGCCAGTGGCATGATGCGCTCACTTTCATCGTTCCGACGGTTTCTCTCTTATTATGTCCGCATATTCTCGCCCGGTGCTGCTTCTGCTCTGTGGGCTTTTGTTGTTTACGATTTCTATCGCGGTTTTAAATACATTGGTTCCCTTATGGTTATCCCATCAACAGTTGCCGACCTGGCAAGTGGGGATGGTGAGCTCATCCTATTTTACCGGGAATTTGGTCGGGACGTTGATTGCCGGGCGATTGATCCAACGGCTCGGTTTTAACCGTAGCTATCACTACTCCTGTATTTTATTTGCTCTGGCGACCTGCGGGTTAATGCTTTCGGTCGACTTTTGGAGCTGGCTGGGCTGGCGTTTCTTTGCTGGCGTGGCCTGCGCGCTCATTTGGGTCATCGTCGAGAGTGCGTTACTGCGCAGTGGAACATTAATCAACCGTGGGCAACTGCTGGCGGCTTACATGATGGTTTACTATCTGGGGACCGTCACCGGGCAACTGCTGTTAGGCGTGGTATCGACGCAACTGCTGAATGTTATCCCTTGGGTCAGTGCATTGGTGATTACCGCGATGTTGCCGCTGCTGTTTGCCCACTTCTCGTATCAGCAGGGCAGTGAGTTCTCACATGTTGCGGTTTGGTCGATGCTCAAGCGCCGTAGTGCGCGTCTGGGTATTAATGGCTGCATTATCTCAGGTGTACTCTTAGGCTCGCTCTATGGGTTGCTGCCGTTGTATTTATCCCATCAAGGGATGAGTGATGCCAGTGTGGGATGGTGGATGGCATTATTGGTCAGTTCAGGGATTATCGGTCAGTGGCCGATTGGCAAAATGGCCGATCGCTATGGTCGCTTACTGGTGCTGCGCATTCAGGTGTTCGTGGTAATTCTCGGCAGCGTGGCGATTCTGGGTAATTATGCCTTGGCTCCCGCACTCTTTATTTTGGGCTGCGCTGGTTTCACCCTTTATCCAGTGGCGATGGCATGGGCGTGCGAAAAAGCCAGTGCCGATGAGTTGGTGGCGATGAATCAGGCATTGCTGATGAGTTACACTATTGGCAGTTTGACCGGCCCGACCATGACGTCATTACTGATGCAGCGTTATTCAGACAATTTATTATTTATCATGATTGCCGGCGTGGCATTGGTGTATCTGATGATGCTACTGCGCAAACCCGATCAGCAGCAAACACCTTACGCGGCGGTCTAATCACCATAAAAATGCCGCCAGTTGGATAGCCAACATGGCGGCATTGATTGAGCCTTTATTGGTTAGCGATGATCAGTAGATCACTTTGTGACCATAACTTTCCAGAATACCTTTCACGCGGTCCATAATCTCCGCAGTAGGGGGTTTGACCCCATCTAATTTGTATTCTTCGCCCATAGCAATCCATTTATGCTTACCTAACTCATGGTAAGGCAGCAACTCTATCTTCTCGATATTGGTCATGTTCTGGGTAAACTCACCCAACATATGCGCTGATTTATCATCATCTGACCAGCCCGGTACCACCACATAGCGGATCCAGGTTTTCTGGTTACGTTTTGCCAGATAACGGGCAAACTCCAGAGTACGATGATTGGAGACACCGACCAGATTCTGATGCACGCTGTCATCCATCTGCTTCAGATCCAGCATCACGAGATCAGTGGCATCAAGTAACTCATCAATGACGGGATCATAACGGCGCACAAAACCGTTGGTGTCCAAACAGGTGTGAATACCCTCTTCGTGGCAGGCGCGGAACCAATCGCGCACAAATTCAGCCTGTAAGATGGCTTCGCCGCCGGAGGCAGTCACGCCACCGCCAGAAGCATTCATAAAGTGACGATAGGTCACGGCCTCTTTGACCAATTCTTCAACGGTAACTTCTTTACCGCCGTGGGTGTCCCAAGTATCACGGTTATGGCAATACAGGCAACGCATCAAGCAGCCTTGGAAGAATACGATAAATCGGATCCCAGGGCCGTCAACGGTGCCACAGGATTCGAATGAGTGAATGCGGCCAAGTACGGACATTGCAGGTTACTCCAATACTGGATAAATAAAGGCCCCACTAAGGTGGAGCCTTTTAGTCTAATCTATTTTAGTTATCCCCGTCATATTTCAAATTGCATGTGTGTTGGCTTTCTGCAACTCAAACTATTGCGGGTATAGAACTTATATTGACTGAGTGAACGTACGTGTAATCACATCTTGCTGCTGTTCTTTAGTCAGCGAGTTAAAACGAACAGCGTAACCTGATACACGGATAGTCAACTGCGGATATTTTTCCGGGTTTTCCATCGCATCTAACAGCATTTCACGGTTCATGACGTTCACGTTCAGGTGTTGACCACCTTCGATGGACGCTTCGTGATGGAAGTAACCATCCATCAGACCCGCCAAGTTAGCCTTACGGACTTCGTCGTCTTTACCCAGTGCGTTTGGCACGATAGAGAAGGTGTAAGAAATACCATCTTTAGCGTAAGCAAACGGCAGTTTGGCAACAGAGGTCAGGGATGCAACAGCACCTTTCTGATCACGGCCATGCATTGGGTTAGCACCTGGACCGAATGGAGCACCAGCACGGCGACCATCTGGAGTGTTACCGGTTTTCTTACCATAAACCACGTTAGAGGTAATGGTCAGCACGGATTGAGTTGCAACCGCACCACGGTAAGTCCGCAGCTTCTGAATTTTCTTCATGAAGCGTTCGACCAAGTCACAAGCGATGTCATCAACACGTGAGTCGTTGTTACCAAACTGTGGATATTCGCCTTCGATATTGAAGTCGATAGCCAGGCCATCAGCATCACGAATGGTGCTTACTTTGGCATATTTGATAGCAGACAGGGAGTCAGCCGCAACAGACAGACCTGCAATACCACACGCCATAGTGCGATAAACATCACGGTCATGCAGCGCCATCAATGCAGCTTCATAGCTGTATTTGTCGTGCATATAGTGAATGATGTTCAGCGAAGTCACGTATTGTTTAGCCAGCCAGTCCATGAAGTGATCCATGCGTTCCATGACTTTGTCATAGTCCAGCACTTCATCCATCATTGGCGCTTCTTTCGGGCCAACCTGGATCTTCATTTTTTCGTCAACGCCGCCGTTGATTGCGTACAACATGGTTTTCGCCAAGTTAGCACGGGCACCGAAGAACTGCATTTGCTTACCGACAATCATTGGGCTCACACAACAAGCGATAGCATAGTCATCGTTGTTGAAGTCAGGGCGCATCAGATCATCGTTTTCATACTGTACAGATGAAGTATCGATAGACACTTTAGCTGCGTATTTTTTGAAGTTCAGTGGCAGCTTTTCAGACCACAGAATGGTCATGTTCGGCTCTGGAGACGGCCCCATGGTGTACAGGGTGTTCAAGAAGCGGAAGCTGGTTTTGGTCACCAGAGTACGGCCATCAACGCCCATACCTGCCAGTGATTCAGTTGCCCAGATTGGGTCACCAGAGAACAGCTCATCATATTCAGGGGTACGCAGGAAGCGAACCATACGCAGTTTCATAACCAAATGGTCAATCAGTTCTTGCGCTTCGATTTCAGTCAGTTTGCCAGCTTTCATGTCACGTTCGATATAAACGTCAAGGAAAGTAGAAACACGACCGAAGGACATTGCCGCACCGTTTTGCGATTTAACCGCAGCCAGGTAGCCGAAGTAAGTCCACTGTACTGCTTCACGGGCATTGGTTGCTGGACCAGAGATATCGCAACCATATTTGGCTGCCATTTCTTTGATCTGAGCCAGAGCACGATGCTGTTCAGCAATCTCTTCGCGCAGCTGGATAGTCATTTCCAGGTCTTTACCGTTTTCCAGATCATCCTGCAATGAGTTGAACTGAGCCAGTTTATCTTTCATCAGGTAGTCGATACCGTAAACGGCTACACGACGGTAGTCACCGATGATACGGCCACGGCCATAAGCATCTGGCAAACCAGTCAGCACACCTGATTTACGGCAATTCAGGATGTCTTTGGTGTAAACGTCAAACACACCTTGGTTGTGCGTTTTACGGTAATCGGTGAAGACTTTTTTCAGTTGCGGGTCAAGTTCACGACCGTAAACTTTGCAAGAGCCTTCTACCATTTTGATGCCGCCGAATGGGATCAGTGCACGTTTTAATGGTTTTTCAGTCTGCAAACCAACGATGGTTTCCAGATCTTTGTTGATATAGCCAGCATCATGGGAAGTGATGGTCGCAACAACGTCGGTATCGAAATCAACTGGCGCATGAGTGCGGTTTTCCAGTTTGATGCCTTCCATGACTTGCGCCCACAGCTTGTCGGTCGCTTCGGTAGAGCCGGCAAGGAAGGATTCGTCGCCTTCATAAGGGGTGTAGTTCTTCTGGATGAAGTCACGAACGTTTACTTCGTTCTGCCAGTCACCCTGGGTAAAGCCTTGCCATGCTTTGGCCAATTTTTCATTAAGTTCGGTCATAATGCATCTACCTTTTAATGTGAATTTCTTCGAAAACCGTGTGCGGCCACACTTAGTGTTGCTGGTCACCGCGCAGATAAATTACCCAGTAAGTCAAACCCACCAATAACCCGCCGCCAATGATGTTGCCGATGGTGACTGGAATCAGGTTATCAATAACAAAGTGACTTACAGTTAGGTTAGCAAATTGCTCTGGTGCTGCTCCTATGGATTGCCAAAACTCAGGCGTCGCGAAGTTTTTAATCACGATACCCATAGGAATCATAAACATATTGGCGATGCTATGCTCAAAGCCGCTGGCAACGAACATGCCCACCGGTAAGATCATCGCGAACATTTTGTCCATTATGGTACGGCCGGAGTAGCTCATCCAAACCGCCAGGCAAACCATCAAGTTAGCCAAAATACCCAAACAGACTGCTTCAATAAAAGTATGGTGTAATTTGTGGTCAGCTGTTTGCAGGACATTCAGCCCCCATTGACCATTTGCCACCGTATATTGGCCGGCGAACCAGATAAGCGCGACGAAGAATAAAGCCCCGCACAGGTTCCCAATATAGACATTAACCCAGTTACAACCCAGTTGACGCCAGGTAATACGGCCACTGGCTTTGGCGACAGTCGTCAATACGGTAGAGGTGAAAAGATCACCGCCACACACTACAACTAACATTAGCCCCAAGGAGAAACAAATACCACCAACCAATTTGGCAAAGCCGAAAGGCACGCCTGCGGTACCGGTGGTTGCTGTAATATAGAAAACAAACGCAATTGAAATAAATACACCAGCAGTAATCGCTAAATAAAATGTTTTTAGCGGATGCTTGGTGGCTTTATAGACACCGGCATCTTCAGCTACTTTAGCCATTGCCGCAGGTAATAATGCATCGAAGGGGTTGTCAGCTTTCACACTAACTCTCTTTTTAGGGTTAATAAAGCACAACGAGATACTAGCAAAGCAGTATAGCGTGAAAATTGATATGGATCATATTGCGCGAGTTTAGTTAGGGATAAATCATTACAAATTGTACGTGTAATGAGGATAACATTATGATTTTTAATGTGAAAAAATATTTTAAGATTTACAAATAATTTTGATTAGACTGTTTTGAAGCCGTTGAGAAGGTTAACCAAAAGCGCTATTTGTAGTTATTTTTATTATTTTCGATCATGAAAAATTAACTATTTATTCACCTCTCTGTCTACTTTATCTCACTGGCAAATAATGTTTGTTTAATAGTGCTGTTTTTCTGCATAAACGGCGTCAGAAAATAACGTTTTTTTATGACAAAAACAATTACAGGGGTCAGTAATGATGGGTATTTATTTTAGCTAGGAATAATTGCAGCAATAGAGGTGAGAATATCGAGAGTGCCTCTCCCGCTGGCGGCTAATTGATCAGCGGGAGAGGTGACGGCTTTACTCGTCTTTAGCCCAGTAGCGACGTTTGGCGGCTTGTAACTTGGCATAGGCGCCAAGTAACGCCTGATGTGCCGGTAACGCTTTCAGATCTTCATCAACACTGAACAGGCCGTTGAAGCGCTCTTCACCGGCTAATGCAGCTGAAGCAGCCTCTACCGCTTCCTGACCATACATCTTCACAAATGCGCTGTGGTACTGCATCGGTTCACGATCTGGCTCTTGAGTCAGCAGCAACAAGGTTTGCAGGCAACGGTAATAGTTCGCCTGTTTTGCGGTAAAGACCGAAGAGTTAAAGTCTTGCGTCCATTCCAGCCAAATCAGTCCTTGCTCCAGATCGCCGCCAGCTAATGCCAGCATAGATTTCAGTTCACCCACACGCAGGGTATACCAGCCGTTATCTTTACCGGTGGCGATGCCCAGCAGTTCGCGCACACGGGCGAAATCGTCCAGTCCTTCATCATCAAGTTGCTGGATGAGTTCCAGATACTGTGCTGGTTGCCAATCACTGTCTGGCAGGGCCAGTAAGGTGTCACGCAGATGCACACCCATGGTGTTGTTCGCCATCAGCAGGTCTTCGGCAGGGTAGATATCAGACATCCCTGGTACCAGAATGCGGCAGGCGTAAACACCTAAATGCTCGTAGTCAGCAATATATACTTCAGCATCTTCTTGATTAAATATAGCCATCAAGGTGGCGAACTCTTCTTCTGTGGTGCCTTTAAAGCTCCAGTCGACAAACGGATAGTCGGCATCTTCTTTAAACATATCCCAGCTGATTAAGCCGCTTGAATCGATAAAGTGAGTTTCTAGATTGGTATGCTCAGCCACTTCTTCGTCATCAAAGGTCGGTGCCGTGAAGACATCCAGATCTTTCAGGCTACGGCCTTGCAGTAACTCAGTCACGGTACGTTCCAGTGCGACACCAAAGTCTGGGTGCGCGCCGAACGAAGCAAAACAAGTGCCGTTTGATGGGTTAAACAGCACCACACAGATAACGGGGTATGTGCCGCCTAAAGAAGCATCGTAAGAGAGGATCGGGAAACCTTCCTCTTCCAGTTTGGCGATAGCTTCAACCACGCCTGGATAACGATTTAGCACCTCTGGCGGGATCTCTGGCAAGCTGATGGACTCCGCAATAATACGGTTTTTTACATAACGCTCAAAGACTTCCGACAGCGCCTGTACGCGGGCTTCATTCGCGGTATTGCCCGCAGACATGCCGTTTGAAACATACAGATTACCGATGATATTCATCGGTATATAGACGGTTTCTAAATCTGATTGACGGGTGAATGGCAGCGAGCAGATACCGCGCTTGGCATTACCTGACTGCAAATCCACCAGATCACTGGCGACCAACTCCTGTTCTGGATCGTAAAACGCCAGCAGACGCTCATCCAGAATACCTTCCGGCAGCAGATCATCTTCAGGGATCGGGAACCATTTTTCATTCGGATAATGAACGAAATCGCCCTCAGCAATGGCTTTGCCCAGATAGAAATCCGCGAAGAAATAGTTGGTGGATAAACGCTCGAAATACTCACCTAAAGCCGAAGCCAGTGCCGCTTTCTTACTGGCACCTTTGCCATTGGTAAAGCACAGCGGGCAGTCGCGGTCGCGGATATGTACCGACCAAACGTGAGGAACCGGGTTGAGCCAAGAGGCTTCTTCGATATTAAAGCCGAGGTCACTCAGCTTTTGCTGGAAACGGGAGATGGAGTCTTCCAGCGCGGCATCTTTGCCGGGAATAAAGGTTTGGGTCATTGTCGTCACTTTTTGGCGGTACTAAAAACGCGCGATCATACGGGGTTTTAGTTAATAGCTCCACGTATTCCTAAAGTACAGCTATTGTCACAGTTTTAGTATGGATATTCCGGATAATTCGCTAGCTTATAAATAATGGAGTAATAATTGTGGAATCTATAAAGCTAACGGTATTAGCCGGAATTTTAGCAGGGATCAGCGGTTCGGCCTTTGCTTTACCCAATATCACGTTATTGGCAACCGGGGGAACTATCGCGGGTGGCGGTGATTCAGCCACCAAATCTAACTATACCGCGGGAAAACTGGGGGTCGACGCCTTGGTGAACGCGGTTCCTGAAATGAAAAAACTCGCCAATATTCAGGGCGAGCAAGTGGTGAATATCGGTTCTCAGGATATGAATGACGAAGTCTGGCTAAAGTTGGCGAAAAAAATTAATGCCGATTGCGCCAAAACAGATGGATTCGTGATTACCCATGGCACCGATACACTGGAAGAAACCGCATACTTCCTTGATTTGACAGTAAAATGTGATAAACCCGTGGTCATGGTTGGGGCGATGCGGCCAGCCACCGCACTGGGCGCAGATGGCCCGCTGAATCTGTACAATGCCGTCGTTGTTGCCAGTGACGCCAATTCAGCTAAACGCGGTGTTCTGGTCGCAATGAATGACCAGGTACTCGCAGGCCGTGATGTGATGAAAACCAATACCACCTCGGTACAAACCTTCCAGTCACCGAATACCGGATCGCTGGGTTACGTCTATGATGGCAAGGTGAATTATCTGCATCAACCTGCGCCAAGACAACCGGCTTTCGATATCAGCAAGCTGGAGACATTACCGAAAGTGGGCATTATTTATAACTACGCCAATGCGTCTGATGTTCCGGCCAAAGCACTGATTGCTGATGGCTACCAAGGCATTGTCAGTGCCGGTGTTGGCAACGGTAATCTTTACCACAGTGTGTTCGATACACTGGCAACGGCGGCCCATAATGGTGTTGCTGTTGTGCGCTCATCCCGTGTGCCGACGGGTTCGACCACCGAAGATGCAGAAGTTGATGATACCAAATATGGTTTTGTCGCCTCTGGCTCTCTGAATCCACAAAAAGCCCGTGTGTTGCTGCAATTGGCATTAACTCAAACGCAAAAACCGCAAGAGATTCAAAAGCTATTCCACGCCTATTAATTGCGTCAATCTACGACGGAGGCTCCGGCCTCCGTATCATGAAAGCGTCAACAGTTTCTCCTTCTCAGGCGAATAACCATTGCAGCAGGCGGACTCGAATGATAAAACCGAGTGATGGGTTATAACGATGGCAATCTCAGTTGAGTGTGGTGAGGGGAAATGACACAGGTTCATAATTTTAGCGCTGGTCCAGCGATGCTACCGGTTGAAGTTTTACGTCGTGCGGAACAAGAGTTACGTAACTGGCACGGTCTTGGGACGTCGGTGATGGAGATCAGTCACCGCAGCAAAGAATTTATGCAGGTAGCTGAAGAAGCAGAAAAAGATCTGCGTGATCTGATGCAAATCCCAGCTAATTATAAAGTGTTATTCTGCCACGGTGGCGCGCGGGCGCAGTTCGCTGCAGTGCCATTGAACTTGCTCGGCGACAGCAAAAACGCTGATTATATCGACGGCGGTTACTGGGCGCACAGTGCAGTTAAAGAAGCACAAAAATACTGCACCCCCAATGTTATTGATGTAACGACCCACGATAATGGCCTGACAGGCATTCAGCCGATGAAACAGTGGAAGCTGAGTGATAATGCTGCCTATGTGCATTACTGCCCGAATGAAACCATTGATGGCTTGGCGATCAACGAAGAGCCTGACTTCGGTAATAAAGTGGTCGTTGCCGACTACTCCTCATCCATTCTCTCTCGCCCGATCGATGTCAGCCGCTATGGGGTGATATACGCGGGTGCACAGAAAAATATTGGTCCAGCGGGCCTGACAGTGGTTATTGTCCGCGACGATTTGTTAGGTAAAGCGCGTACTGAATTGCCGTCGATCCTGGATTATAAAGTGCTGGCTGAAAACGACTCGATGTTCAATACCCCGCCAACCTTCGCCTGGTATCTCTCCGGTCTGGTCTTTAAGTGGCTGAAAGAGCAGGGCGGTTTAGGCGCAATGGAAAAACGTAATCAGGCCAAAGCTGAATTACTCTATAGCGCTATCGACAGCACCGGTTTCTACCGCAATCAAGTGGCGAAAGCTAACCGCTCCTGGATGAATGTGCCGTTCCAAATGGCGGATGCGTCATTGGACAAAGTGTTCTTGAGTGAAGCCGAAGCACAAGGCTTACAAGCCTTGAAAGGCCACCGTGTTGCTGGCGGGATGCGAGCTTCAATCTATAACGCGATGCCAATCGAAGGCGTTAAAGCATTAACAGATTTTATGGCTGACTTTGAACGCCGCCATGGTTGATTGTTCAGGGTCAATATCAACCTGAGCTGATATATCATACATTAGCTAATAACGACTTAATTTATAACAATTTAATCTGCCATAACGACAGCCCCGTCCGATGCGGGGCTGTTGCTCATTAAAGACTGGAGAGTACTTTTCCCATGCTGGAATCCCTGACGTTACAACCCATAGCCCTGATTAATGGCACCGTTAACTTACCCGGTTCTAAAAGTGTTTCTAACCGTGCACTTCTTCTGGCCGCGCTGGCCGAAGGGACTACCCAACTGAGTAACCTGTTAGACAGTGACGACATTCGCCACATGCTCAATGCCCTACAGGCGTTGGGGGTGAATGTCCGTCTCTCTGCTGATCGTACACGCTGTGAAGTTGATGGTGTTGGCGGCAAGTTGGCGGCAGCTCAGCCATTGGAACTGTTTTTGGGCAATGCAGGAACCGCAATGCGACCTTTGGCAGCCGCACTGTGCTTGGGCAATAGCGATATTGTGTTAACCGGCGAACCGCGCATGAAAGAGCGGCCAATTGGTCATCTGGTGGATGCATTGCGTCAGGGCGGCGCGCAGATTGATTATCTGGAGCAAGAGAACTACCCACCATTGCGCTTACGTGGCGGCTTCCGCGGTGGCAAGCTGACAGTTGATGGCAGTGTGTCTAGCCAATTCCTGACGGCATTACTGATGGCGGCCCCGCTGGCTGAACAGGACACTGAGATTCAGATTCAAGGTGAGCTGGTTTCTAAGCCTTATATCGACATCACCCTGCACCTGATGAAAGCCTTTGGTGTTGATGTCAAACATGAAAACTACCAGATCTTCCATATCAAAGGTGGCCAGACTTATCGCACTCCAGGGACGTATTTGGTGGAAGGCGATGCCTCTTCGGCCTCCTATTTCTTAGCCGCAGCGGCGATTAAAGGCGGCACTGTGCGTGTCACTGGTATCGGCAAGAAAAGTGTGCAGGGCGACACCAAGTTTGCCGATGTGCTGGAAAAAATGGGCGCAAAAGTCACTTGGGGCGACGACTACATTGAGTGCAGTCGCGGTGAATTACGCGGCATTGATATGGATATGAACCACATTCCTGATGCGGCAATGACTATCGCGACCACGGCACTATTTGCTGACGGTCCGACTGTCATTCGCAATATCTATAACTGGCGAGTAAAAGAGACAGACCGCTTATCGGCTATGGCAACTGAGCTGAGAAAAGTGGGGGCGCAGGTTGAAGAGGGCGAAGACTATATTCGCGTCGTCCCCCCTGCGCAGCTCATCACCGCAGAGATCGGGACCTATAATGACCACCGTATGGCGATGTGTTTCTCGCTGGTGGCGCTATCTGATATCCCAATAACCATCCTTGACCCTAAATGTACGGCGAAGACTTTCCCCGACTACTTCGAGCAGTTAGCCCGACTGAGTCAGCTAGCCTGATCGTTACTTTCGCGATCATTATTTTTATGATCATTGACTTATGATGGCTGTTTGCGTGAACTATTCGCATAAAATGGGTACCACAGGTACCCATTCTTTAAGCGGAAACAGACAGTTTTATTACCTGCCATGACTTATCTCTTCTGCGAATTTATAAATAATAAATATTTTTTCTGGTTATCTTTCCCATCTCTTCTACACTCCTGCCACTGCCATGGTCTTATTTTCAGCAACTGAACCTCGGTGGGGTAACAGTTCACATCGATGCGGCGTATAATGTTGCTCCTGTGTTTGCCCGATTGGGTAGACAAGAGGTTTTGCCTACCGAAAGGAGAGAGAAATGACGGCGACAGCCCCGGTGATAACCGTTGATGGACCCAGTGGTGCAGGTAAAGGTACGCTTTGCAAAGCATTGGCTGAATCGTTGGACTGGCGTTTGCTGGATTCTGGTGCGATCTACCGAGTTTTAGCTTTAGCGGCACTGCACCATCAGGTCGATATCAGCACCGAAGAGGCATTGGTTCCACTTGCCGCACATCTCGATGTTCGTTTTGTCTCACAGAATGGGCAGTTAAAAGTGATTTTGGAAGGTGAGGATGTCAGTAACGAGATCCGCACCGAAACTGTGGGTAATACCGCTTCTCAAGCGGCTGCTTTTCCACGCGTCCGTGAGGCATTATTGCGCCGCCAACGGGCATTTCGTGAAGCGCCTGGTCTGATTGCCGATGGCCGAGATATGGGTACCGTGGTCTTTCCTGATGCGCCGGTAAAAATATTTCTTGATGCAAGTTCGCAAGAACGTGCGCACCGACGTATGCTACAGTTGCAGGAAAAGGGGTTTAATGTTAACTTTGAACGTCTTTTAGCCGAGATACAGGAGCGAGATGATCGCGATCGTAATCGGTCTATTGCACCTTTAGTCCCTGCGGCGGATGCGTTGGTACTGGATTCAACCAGTATGTCAATCGAGCAGGTGATCGAACAGGCGCTGGCTTATGCCCAACGAATTCTAGCATTGCCGTTAAAAAAATAACGTCAATGCGGTCAGTTCTGAGCTCTCAACGATTTATTTTTTAATTAAAATTATTTTTGATGAGCACTTTAACCTTACTGCAAGGATATGTGGCGAGGCATGTGAAACAACCCCATCCGGCGGGATGCTAGATGGACGTTAAACTTAAGAATCCTGAAGATTATAAACATGACAGAATCTTTTGCTCAACTCTTTGAAGAATCCCTGAAAACAATTGAAACACGTCCGGGCTCTATCGTCCGTGGTGTTGTTGTTTCTATCGATAAAGATATCGTACTGGTTGACGCCGGTCTGAAATCTGAGTCAGCAATTCCAGCAGAACAGTTCAAGAACGCGCAAGGTGAACTGGAAATTCAAGTCGGCGACGAAGTTGACGTTGCACTGGACGCTGTTGAAGACGGCTTCGGTGAAACTCTGCTGTCCCGTGAGAAAGCTAAGCGTCACGAAGCATGGCTGATGCTGGAAAAGGCTTACGAAGAAGCTGCAACCGTTACTGGTGTGATCAACGGCAAAGTGAAGGGCGGCTTTACAGTCGAACTGAACGGTATCCGTGCGTTCCTGCCTGGTTCACTGGTTGATGTGCGTCCAGTTCGCGATACTCTGCATCTGGAAGGCAAAGAGCTTGAGTTCAAAGTCATCAAGCTGGATCAGAAACGCAACAACGTCGTTGTTTCTCGTCGTGCAGTTATCGAATCCGAGAACAGCGCTGAGCGCGATCAATTGCTGGAAAACCTGCAAGAAGGCATGGAAGTCAAGGGTATCGTTAAGAACCTGACTGACTACGGCGCATTCGTTGATCTAGGTGGCGTTGATGGCTTGCTGCACATTACTGACATGGCTTGGAAACGTGTTAAACACCCAAGCGAAATCGTCAATGTGGGCGACGAAATCACTGTTAAAGTTCTGAAATTCGACCGCGAACGTACTCGTGTATCCCTTGGCTTGAAACAGCTGGGCGAAGATCCATGGGTTGCTATCGCTAAACGTTACCCAGAAAGCACTAAGCTGACTGGTCGTGTAACTAACCTGACTGATTACGGCTGCTTCGTAGAAATCGAAGAAGGCGTTGAAGGTCTGGTACACGTTTCAGAAATGGATTGGACCAACAAAAACATTCACCCGTCTAAAGTTGTTAACGTTGGCGACGTAGTGGAAGTTATGGTTCTGGACATCGATGAAGAACGTCGTCGTATTTCTCTGGGCCTGAAACAGTGCAAATCTAACCCATGGCAGCTGTTTGCAGAAACCCACAACAAAAACGACCGTGTTGAAGGTAAAATCAAGTCTATCACTGACTTCGGTATCTTCATCGGCCTGGACGGCGGCATCGACGGCCTGGTTCACCTGTCTGACATCTCCTGGAACGTTGCAGGCGAAGAAGCAGTTCGTGAATACAAGAAAGGCGACGAAATCGCAGCTGTTGTTCTGCAAGTTGACGCAGAACGCGAGCGTATCTCCCTGGGCGTGAAACAACTGGCAGAAGACCCGTTCAATAACTACCTGTCTGTTAACAAGAAAGGTGCTATTGTTACTGGTAAAGTAACTGCAGTTGACGCTAAAGGTGCTACAGTTGAATTGGCTGGCGGCGTAGAAGGTTATTTGCGTGCTTCCGAAGCAACTCGCGACCGCGTTGAAGATGCAACGTTGGTTCTGAACGTAGGTGATGAAGTTGAAGCCAAATATACTGGCGTTGACCGCAAAAACCGCGTAATCAGCCTGTCTGTTCGTGCTAAAGACGAAGCTGATGAGAAAGATGCTATTGCTACAGTTAACAACAAGCCAGAAGAAGGCAACTTCTCTAGCGCAATGGCAGAAGCGTTCAAAGCTGCAAAAGGCGAGTAATAACGGGGGGCGGTTTCTCCGCCCCTATACGGTAGTTTAGCTGCAAAGCTTGGAGGTAATATGACCAAGTCTGAACTTATTGAAAGACTTGCTGGCCAGCAATCTCATGTACCGGCTAAGGCCGTTGAGGATGCAGTGAAAGAAATGCTTGAACATATGGCTGGAACACTAGCTGAAGGTGAGCGCATTGAGATCCGAGGATTTGGCAGTTTTTCTCTTCACTACCGTGCTCCGCGTGTTGGCCGTAATCCAAAGACTGGTGCTAAAGTTGAGTTGGAAGGTAAGTACGTTCCACACTTTAAGCCAGGTAAAGAATTGCGTGATCGCGCTAATATCTACGGTTAAGTTGTTTACGACTTACCGCGTTATTATGTGTGCCTAAAGAACATGGAGTCGTCGCTAACAAGCTGTGACTTCAAGTTGTAAGGGTATACACGCTGATAAGAAACGGTGCCTCTAACGGCACCGTTTTTCTTTTCTATCTTTTGATGCCTCAACTGCTTTTACCCGTCTTCCAAACGTTTCCCCATACATCTATCTTTCATTCTTTAGATACATCCCGCATTTCCTTCGTTGTTTTTGCAACAGGATAAAACTGTTAGCGAACTGACTCTGAACTCCCACATTTTGTACTGGCAGCATTGCTTTTCTGCATAGAAAATCTACCTATTCCCTGTGAAATGGACGGATGGCATGAGGCTATTCGATAGTTGACAATGGACGGTCTCTTATCACTTTATCAATCGACCAGGTGGCAGCAGCTATTGTTGTTGGATTATTACCCCTAATATTTCTACCCCAGTTGCCTGGGGCCAATATTATTGGCGCGTTGTTGGTGTTAGCCGGGCTACTCGGGTTAATCCGTAATATCTATTGTCACTGTTTGGCATTAGTTGTGATCAGTTTTGTCTGGGGGAGCTGGCATGGAAATAAAGTGTTGGCACAAATTGAAGCATTAACCCAGAGCGAGCAGCAAATAGTCGCAACAGTAAATAGTTCGCGTCTGGCATGGGTCGAAGAGAATAAAGCCCTATTGGGTATTCAACAAGTGAATGGGCAGCGAGTATTTCCTCCTATAGCAGTAACTGTCCCGTGGCCAGATACGTTTGGGCATCACTGCGCTGGGCAACGGTGGTCGTTGAACTTGCGAATGCGGGCTGTGCACAGCTTATTAAATGAAGGTGGCTTTGACAGCCAACGCTGGGCGATAGCAAACCGCCGTCCATTGCAAGGGCGAGTCATTAAGGCTGAGTTACTTGATGGACGTTGCAATCTGCGCCAGCAAGCCATTAGCATCATTGAACAGCAACTAGCGCCCTATGATCAACGGCAGATATTGCTGGCGCTGGCTTTTGGTGAAAGGAAACAGCTGGATACATCACAGTGGGCGCTATTACGTGATACTGGGACCGCACACCTGATGGCGATTTCAGGGCTGCATATTGCTCTGGCGGCTTTATTCGGAGGAATACTGGCGCGTGTGATACAACTCTTATTACCTGTCAGATGTATTGGGTCACTGTTTCCGCTGCTAATGGGTTGGCTAGCGGCGATGATATATGTTTGGTTAGCGGGTGCAAATCCACCGGCAGTCAGGGCTGCTATAGCATTAACCCTGTGGTTGCTGCTCCGGCTGTTTGGTATCTCGTGCAGCACATGGCAAGTATGGTTATGGGGGCTGACGCTCATCTTACTGAGTGAGCCACTGGCCGTACTCTCAGACAGTTTCTGGCTCTCCTGTCTGGCGGTATTCAGCTTGATATGTTGGTATCACTGGGTGCCCATTTCCGCGCGCTTTCGAGTGGGGTGGGCTGGGGTGGTTATCCGGTGGTTTCATTTGCAATTTGGCATGATGCTATTGTTGATGCCACTGCAAATTAGTTTGTTTCATGGTGTCAGCTTATTTTCGATACCTGCAAATTTATGGTCAGTGCCACTAATTTCTTTGCTTACGGTACCTTGCGTGTTGCTGGCACTGGCATTCATGCTGCTGCCAACCATGGCTGGCGTATTTTGGGTTATGGCCGATATGTCACTTACCGTCGTTCTCTTGCCGCTCAATCAACTGAGAGCGGGTTGGTTGCATACGGGGACCACATCAGTTGCGCTGGGCTATAGTGGCTGGTTAGCCATACTCATCTGGCGTTTCCAATGGTGGCGGAGCTATCCGATTGGAGTCATGGTACTTTGTGTCAATTTGGCTTTATTCAGTCATAGGCGTGATGAATATCTCTGGCGCGTTGATATGCTGGATATTGGACATGGTCTGGCAGTGGTCATTGAGCGCGAGGGGAAAGCGATTATCTTTGATACCGGTAATCGCTGGAGCACGGGCAGTATGGCTGCCACAGTGATTCTTCCTTATTTGCGATGGCGCGGCATTACTGTTGAGCAGATTATTCTAAGCCACGACCATCAGGATCATACTGGAGGGCTTGCAGAGATTCAGGCTATGTTTCCACAGGCGAGTCTTCGCGCGCCATTTCCTGTAGCCGGTACTGTAAACAGTTTGCCCTGTAAACAAGGGGTTGATTGGCAGTGGCAAGGTTTAGATTTTGAGGTTTTGTGGCCTAAAACACAGGTGACTCATGCTCAAAATGATGATTCATGTGTTATTAGGATTGATGATGGTAAATACAGCTTGTTATTAACCGGTGACCTTGAAACTCAGGGGGAGCTGCAATTAGTTAGACATTCCCGTGCTAGATTGGCCTCAACAGTACTGCAAGTCCCTCACCACGGTAGTAATACATCTTCGACAGCGCCTTTTCTGCGGGCAGTGAAACCCGAATTGGCATTTGCTTCTGCCGCGCGCTATAACCAATGGCGCCTACCAACGAAAAAAGTGATTAAGCGCTATCAAAAAAATAACATTCTTTGGCGAGATACATCAGTTTCAGGACAGATAAGTATTTATTTTCACAGTGATAATTGGCAAGCTAAAGGTTATCGCGAACAATTAACACCACGTTGGTATCACCAGCGGTTTGGTGTTGGAGGCCATAATGAGTAGAATAGGCCGCTATTTCTTCTGGTGCTGGTATTTGCATGATGAATGATAAAGATCTATCCACTTGGCAGACGTTTCGTCGCCTTTGGCCAACGATCACTCCTTATAAGACCGGTCTTGTTGTTGCGGCGATAGCATTAATCCTTAATGCCGCCAGTGATACATTTATGCTGTCGTTGCTGAAACCATTGCTGGACGATGGATTCGGTCATGCGGATAGCTCAATTTTAAAATGGATGCCGCTGGCCGTTATCGGTTTGATGGTTGTCCGTGGGGTAACCGGTTTTATTTCTAGCTATTGTATTTCATGGGTCTCGGGCAAAGTGGTGATGCATATTCGCCGCCGGTTGTTCAGCCATATGATGGGGATGCCGGTATCCTTTTTTGACCAACAATCGACCGGTACGCTGTTATCGCGTATTACTTATGACTCCGAGCAGGTAGCGGCATCATCTTCCAGCGCACTGGTGACAGTGGTACGGGAAGGGGCTTCTATCATCGGTTTGTTTATTATGATGTTTTATTATAGCTGGCAGTTATCAGTTATTTTAATCGTCATTGCGCCGATTGTTTCGATCTCTATCCGATTGGTTTCTAAGCGTTTTCGTAATATTAGTAAAAACATGCAAAGTACCATGGGTGAAGTGACCACCAGTGCTGAGCAAATGCTGAAAGGGCACAAAGAAGTGTTGATCTTTGGTGGACAGAAAGTTGAAACCGAACGTTTCGATACCGTCAGCAACCGTATGCGTCAGCAGGGAATGAAATTGGTTTCTGCCTCTTCCATTTCTGATCCGATCATTCAGCTGATTGCCTCATTTGCCCTGGCGTTTGTGCTGTATGCCGCAAGTTTCCCAAGCGTGATGGAAACACTGACTGCCGGTACTATCACTGTCGTATTCTCTGCAATGATTGCTCTGATGCGCCCATTGAAATCCCTTACCAATGTCAATGCGCAGTTCCAGCGCGGTATGGCGGCTTGCCAAACGCTATTCACCATTCTGGATATGGAGCAGGAAAAAGACGAGGGTAAACTGGAAGTTGAACGGGCAAAAGGCGAAATCGAATTCCAGCATGTGACTTTCTACTATCCAGGCAAAGACATTCCGGCACTGAATGATATTAGTATGCATATTGAAGCGGGTAAAACTGTGGCATTGGTCGGGCGTTCAGGCTCAGGCAAGTCAACCATCGCCAATTTGCTCACCCGCTTTTATGATGTCAGTGACGGCAGTATCTTGTTGGATGGGCACGATCTGCGCGATTACCGGCTCGGTGCTTTGCGTAACCAAGTCGCGTTAGTGTCGCAAAACGTTCATCTGTTCAATGACACAGTGGCGAATAATATCGCTTACGCCCGTGATGATCAGTACAGCCGTGCTGAAATCGAAGAGGCCGCTCGCATGGCGTATGCCATGGACTTTATCAATAAAATGGAGCATGGCCTCGATACCGTTATTGGTGAAAACGGCGTGATGCTTTCCGGTGGTCAGCGTCAGCGTATTGCCATTGCCCGTGCGTTATTGCGCGATTGTCCAATATTGATTCTGGATGAAGCGACTTCGGCACTGGATACTGAGTCTGAGCGGGCGATCCAAGCCGCCTTGGATGAACTACAGAAAAACCGCACGTCACTGATCATTGCTCATCGCTTATCCACGATTGAAAAAGCGGATGAAATATTGGTCATTGAAGATGGGCGTATCGTAGAACGTGGTGTGCATGCAGAATTGTTGGCGAAGCAAGGCGCTTATGCCCAACTTAACCGTATGCAGTTTGGCCAATGATAGAGCGTATCTGGTCTGGACAGTCTTGGCTGTATTTGCTGCTGTTGCCACTATCATGGTTATACGGCGCAATCACCTGGTTTATCCGGGCCAGTTACCGCTTGGGGCTACGAGCGTCATGGCGCTCACCAGTTCCGGTTATCATTGTGGGCAACCTGACTGCGGGGGGTAATGGCAAGACACCTGTCGTCATCTGGCTGGTGGAGCAATTACAACAGCGGGGCTACCGTGTTGGTGTTGTCTCCCGGGGTTACGGTGGCAAGTCCGCCATATATCCATTACTGCTCACTAATGAAACCACCACGGTACAGGCGGGTGATGAACCGGTGTTAATTTTTCAACGCACGGGTGCACCAGTGGCGGTTTCGCCAAAACGTGCTGACGCAATCAAGGCGCTACTGCAATCTCATACTCTGGATTTCATCATCACCGATGATGGTTTACAGCATTATGCATTACAGCGTGATTTTGAGCTGGTAGTCATTGATGGCGTGCGCCGTTTTGGCAACGGCTGGTGGTTACCCGCAGGCCCAATGCGCGAACGGGCAGGGCGATTACACTCAGTGGACGCGATAATCACTAATGGTGGTGTCGCCGCAGCGGGAGAGATCCCAATGCAACTGGTCGCACAGGAGGCGGTCAACCTGATGACGGGTGAGTGTCAACCAGCACGGCAGCTACAGCATGTCGTTGCTATGGCTGGAATTGGTCATCCACCGCGTTTTTTCGCCACATTGAGTATGTTGGGGATTGAGCCTAAAACTGAATATGCCTTTGCCGACCATCAGGATTATTCATTGGCGCAACTTAGCCTACTGACCACTGGCCCGCAAATTTTACTGATGACCGAAAAAGATGCGGTCAAATGTCGGGCTTTCGCTCAGCCTAATTGGTGGTACTTGCCAGTAGATGCGCAGTTGCCACCCAGTCAGGCCGAATCATTGTTGCTGAAAATACAGGCATTATCTCAACATTCAAAATAACCCAACGTTATATATTCAGCTGCGTGAGTTTCAGGGCTGCTGCACATGCCCTAAGCGAGCGCTGCTGAGTCTCTTCGTACAGTTGTAATTCATCCATGACCGCTATACCCAGATCGCGCTGAAAATCTTGCTGGCTGGAGCGCTCGGTAAAATGACTCTGCCCCTTATCCCCTAAATTAGACTGGAAAATACCGGCAGCACTGACTGGCAGGAAATCCTCATAGACCAAAGGTTCATATTTGATGAGCTCCGCGTCAATCAACTCATCTAGCGTCAATGACTGTATTGATTCTGTCGGGACGTTACGGCTTTTCTCTGTGGGGAAATAACGAAAGAAAGCGAGCTTCTCTGCGCGCATCGCCTGATAATTATCAGGAAACTGACTAAATTGCTCGCTGAGAATAGCCATGTACTGAGCGGCATTTTTTTCATTTGCGGGAACCTGTAATTGATCCTGTGCTGCTTGAAGCAAACGGTCATATAAGCTGCGGCCCTTGGCGGTCAATGCGGCCCCGCGCTGCTCTATTTCTCCGAAACGAGCGGTGTGATGCCCCTGAATGACTTGCCCATCGGTGGATACAAAGGCAACTTTCTCCTCGAGCGCTTTAAAACTGGTTTGCCGTAGCAGTATCGGGCAGTGACGTGGTGGTGGCCCTTCAATCACAGCTTTAGGGGTAATGTTATGTTGAGGCATCGCCAATTGTACGGCATCAATGTTCAACGTGCGTGGGGTCAAATGGTTAATATGCGGCCCCTTGAAAGCCACCACATCAGCAATCAGCCGATGCTGATCATGTAGCTGTTGATAGACTTCAGCACTGACCGTTGCCTGATTATGCCAACGGAATGTCTCTAGTGACTGAGTGATAAAATCATCAGCCTCGTTATGGGTCAACCCGCCAGCGGTTTCTGACTGAACAATCAGCTCGATAGCTCGCGAGGTGAAAATTGATCTTTTTGCCAAAATATCAGCAGCCTGTTGCCGCAACTCAGGTTGTTCAATCAACTCCAAGCGGAGTAATGAGGTGAAAATTCTGAACGGACAGGCTTGTAGCGAGGCTTCATGCACTGCGCGGAAGGCCGTCGAGTGCACCGGCACACCCGCAGGGGCCAGGTCATAATAGCCGACAGCTTTCATGCCCATCACCGCAAAAAGGCGCCGCAGCATCGCAAGCTCGGCAGCGGTTCCCACGCGAATAGCGCCGTGTCGCTCCATGCTAAGCCGCTCAATTTCTCCTGTTTGACATAAATGACGCGCCAGCGCAGGTTGCTGATCTATTGTCTGTTTATTGGTGTCGGCAACCAACTGTAATAAGGTGCCATAAAGCGGGACTTCGGCCTGATACATATCTGACATGGCGCGGGAGAATCTAGCGCGGATCTCATCGGGATGGATAAATGGCGTGTGGCTCATAATCAGGTCGCTCCTTCTTGCCAATCGGGGCCGTAACTTGCCAGATAATGGTGTCTGCGGCGCAGGTATGTTCAGTTTTCATTTTAGGTTGATATCGATAAATTGGCTGGTAAGCAGCGGAGAATATTGATTTTCTATGCGTAACATCTCATTCATGCTGCTATTTAATGTGTGCCCCCAGATAAAATAGTTGCGCAGTGTGGCGTTTTATGAGTTAATGCCTGCTGGCCTGTGATACAGACCTATTTATGTGTAAATCTGTGTGAGAGTAAAGCAAAGTAGTTCCTCCCAAGACGTTATCTTTCGATACCGCTTCAAAGGCGAATCTTCTAGTATCTCCGATAGTCACTCCCATAAGTAATGTTGCTGAACAGCCCTACTATTATTCCCAATAGCGTTGAGTGCCTTATGGCAGATAAAACAGCGCGGGTGATGTTAACAAATATTGTTGCTCTGTCATTCGGAAAAATAATGTTTGGATTATCTAGGAAAATGATAATGTCGATGTGCTTATTATTTATCTGGATAGCAAAATTCTAAAGCCCGAACTTAATGCGGGTTTTTCATACAATCAAGCTCATAGAGGTTTAATCAGAAAACTTTAGGATGGGCAACTGCATCTAAACAATAAATAAAAATGAGTTGTTAGGATGCCCAGTAAAAGGAAATTTATTATGACGTTAAAAATGGGTCGCGTGAAATGGTTCAATCAATCTGAAGGCTACGGCTTTATTTCACCACACGACGGCAGTTTGGATGTGTATGTCAGCAAGACAGCCATTGCCAACACCAAAAATAAATCACTGAGTGAAGGGCAGGATGTTGAATTCTCTACTTATCGTAGTATTCATGGGCCGTCAGCAGCAGATGTGATTGCTTTTTAAGTTAACGGCTACCCAAGGGTAGCCGTTTCTACTCTTCTTACCTTACGCCACCGCGTTGTTAGTTGCGACGCCAATGACTTTGAGTAGTTCTTGCCTCTATTCAACCAACAAAGTGATTGCCGGGCGATTTTGCAGGTGCTTCTATTTGTATTTTTGCGGTTTAGTTGCTGAAGTTAGCAAACAGCGCAATGATTTTATGGAATACTTTCATTTCTTACTCGATATACATGATTGTGTGATATGGGTCACAAATTCTACTCCTCGTCATTCAACATATCAATAACAAACCCAACATTTATCACCTCGAATTAGAGGGGGTATTTACTTATATTGATACCAATTAACATAACTGCTTGTTATTAATCATTGATATGAATGGCGGTGCCGACGCAGTTAACCTGCATCCGCGGATATGGTATCCTCGACCACTTTCCTGCTGGCTAAACTCCACTTTGGGGGATGTATGGATCATCGTTTACTCGAAATCGTTGCCTGTCCGGTCTGTAACGGCAAGTTGTACTTCAATAAAGAAAATCTTGAGCTGGTCTGTAAAGCTGACAATCTGGCTTACCCGGTGCGCGATGGTATTCCGGTATTGCTGGAGAACGAAGCCCGCCCACTGTCAATTGATGAGAAGCACGCATGAGTTTCATTGCTATAATTCCTGCCCGTTATGCTTCAACTCGCTTACCTGGTAAGCCATTGGCGGTGATTGCTGGCAAACCGATGGTCGTTCATGTGATGGAACGCGCGCTGGCCTCTGGCGCTTCTCGGGTGATTGTGGCAACAGACCATCCGGAAGTGGTGAAAGCCGTCGAAGCAGCAGGAGGGGAAGTGTGCCTGACCCGTGCTGATCATCAATCGGGTACCGAGCGGTTAGCGGAAGTCATTGAACATTATGGCTTTGCGGATGATGACATTATCGTCAATGTGCAGGGGGATGAACCCCTGATACCCCCGATCATTATTCGCCAAGTTGCTGATAATTTGGCGGCATGCAGTGCTGGTATGGCAACACTGGCGGTGCCAATTGAAAGCAGCGAAGAGGCATTTAACCCTAATGCCGTCAAAGTGGTAATGGATGCTCAGGGCTACGCGCTCTATTTCTCTCGTGCCGCTATTCCGTGGGAAAGAGAACGTTTTGCTCAATCAAAAGAGACCATTGGCGACTGTTTCTTACGCCATATTGGTATCTACGCCTATCGTGCCGGTTTTATCCGCCGTTATGTGAACTGGGCACCAAGCAAACTCGAGCAAATCGAACTGTTAGAGCAACTTCGTGTGCTGTGGTATGGCGAGAAAATCCACGTGGCAGTCGCCAAAGCCGTACCGACGGTTGGGGTTGATACTCAAGAAGATTTAGACAGAGTTCGGGCGATCATGGTTAATCAGTAGCAATGACGAAAGCTTGCTGACAAACCCCTTGCCTCGATCTGGAATGGTGAGGACAGGCGGAAGAGTAAAGCGTCCGCGCTAGGGATGGCGCGGCTCGAGCCTCTAGGGATGGATTTACGGCGTATTTACGGTCTGCTTATTCTCACCGCCGCTGGCACTGTGTTATTAACCTCTGCTCTTTTAATGGGTTTTATTTTTATTGTGGATATTATTTGATCTGCATTCTGGAAATCTCCTGCCTGCCATCCCATTATGAATAATCAATTTTGCCAGATAATTGGATAGAGCCTTATGGAACAGCTGAAAGCTGAATTAAGTGTCGTGCTTGGGGAGTCAGTTACCCGCCTTGAACGCATTAGCGAGCAGCCCTATGCCCACCTGTATGCAATGTATAATCAGCAGGGGCAGGCTATCCCATTATTGGCGAAAAGCTATGTTTGTCAGGGGATTGCCCAGCAAGAGGCCTATAAGTTATCAATGTTGGCGCGGGAGGGTGATATCCGTTTGCCGACGGTGTATGGCTTAGTCATGACCCATCAATCTCCCTATAAAGAAATTCTGCTGATGGAACGTTTACGTGGCGTTTCAGTAGAGGCACCGACGCGGACGGGCGATCGCTGGAATGCCCTGATGGATCAAATCGTTGAAGGCGTGTTGGCGTGGCATCGGATTGATAGTCACGGCTGTGTCGGCAATGTAGATAGCACGCAGGAAAATGATTGGTACAGTTGGTATGAGCAGCGAGTTGAAGTGCTGTGGGCCAGTTTGTCGAATATGAATTCGCCGCTAATGACTTTGGAGGACCGCGCGGTACTTTATCGTGCCAGAGCCTCATTAAAGTCACTTTTTGCCGACTTTGACGATAGTTCGGTGCTGGTTCACGGCAATCTCACTCTGCGCAGTATGCTAAAAGATGCGCGCAGCGACCAGCTACTGGCGATGCTTAATCCCGGCCCGATGCTGTGGGCGCCGCGTGAGTATGACTTATTCCGTCTTAGCGAAGAGGGTATGCCGAGCCAACTTCTTTATCGCTACCTCAATAAAGCACCCGTCTCGGAATCCTTCGTTGCCCGCCGTTGGCTCTATACGCTTTGGGAACTCGTCTCGCGCTTTATTCATACCGGCAGTTTGGATCGCGCTTTGTTTGATAACGCCGCGCGACAACTTATGCCTTGGTTAAATTAGCGCGCTTGATCAATCCGCTTTAGCGTCACTGCTATTTTCATCACTCTTGTGTCCGCTTAATTTTTGCCACATCAGCCCCAGAGTCTCATACCAAGCGCGCTCGGTATGACCCAAATAGACTGCCGCCGGAATGCTGCGTTCCCAACTGTGCAATGGCGTGGTAATGGCCAGCTGATTAGCCGGTGCAGGAATAGGGTGCAACCCGATGGCGGTAAAGAAGTTAATCGCACGTGGCAGATGGCTGGCTGAGGTCACCAGTAAAAACGGTTTATCCCCCACTAAGGTAGCCACCGCCGCCGCCTCCTCGACAGTATCTTTCGGTTGCTCTAGCACCACAATATCTGCCGCCGGAACACCTAAACTTTCTGCTACCTGTGCTGCGGTTTTCGCGCTGCTTTGATTGTTGGGCGTGCTGCCGCCAGTAAACACCATTTTCGCATGAGGGTGGGCGCGATAAAGCCTGACGCCCTCAGTGACTCTTGCCAAACTATTCGCGAATAAATTTGCACTTGGCGGCCAATTCGGATTAAACGTGTAGCCGCCACCAAGGACAACAATGTAATCTATCGGGTCGTTTCCCTGATAAGTGGCGTATTGTTTTTCCAGTGGCAATAGCAGGCGATCGGCGACAGGTTGTAGGCTAATAAGCAATAATACCAGCCAACTCAATGTAAAAAGTGTTTTGCCACTTTTCTGCCAGCGAGTAAACCACAATAAGATTAATGCCAGTCCCATAACCATAAGTAGAAAAGGCAGTGGCATTAATAAGCCGCCAACAAATTTTTTTAAGGTAAAAAGCATAAAAATGGGGACCTTTTGGCTGAAAAAGCGGCATTTGGTAAGGATAACTGGCCAAGAAGATTTATTCTAAGTCAGGCTGTGCCAAAATAGCAGGTTGGAAGGCATTCTTTTTACTGTGACTATCGATTTACTCGTCTCTATCAACGCCGATAAATCAATAGTTATAGATATACCCAAAGTCATTGGCGGAGCAGTTGTCCATGCAGGATCGTAATTTCGATGATATTGCCGAAAAGTTCTCCCGCAATATCTACGGTACGACGAAGGGAATGATTCGTCAGGCGGTAGTTTGGCAAGATATTACCGAGTTGTTAGCGCAGTTGCCGCAACGACCGCTACGGATTTTAGATGCCGGAGGTGGCGAAGGGCATATGGCTTGCCAACTGGCAGCATTAGGCCATCAAGTTCTATTATGTGACCTGTCTGCTGAGATGATCCAGCGCGCAAAAGCAGCGGCTCAGGAAAAAGGTGTGAGCCACAACATGCAATTTGTACAAAGTGCAGCACAGGACATCACCCAACATTTAGAACAGCCGGTTGATCTGATATTGTTCCATGCGGTTTTAGAATGGATTGCAGAGCCACAAGAAGTTCTGCAAATACTTTTTAATGCGCTAAACCCAGGCGGCGCACTCTCATTGATGTTTTTCAATGCCAATGGGTTGGTGATGCGCAATGCGGTTTTAGGTAACTTTCAGTTGGCGATCCCGGGTTTAAAAAGGCGTCGGCAGCGCTCGCTGTCACCGCAATACCCATTAGATCCGCCAACGGTATATGGTTGGCTTGAGCAAATGGGTTTATCCATTAGCGGCAAGACGGGAGTACGGGTGTTTCACGATTACATGAAAAATAAACAGCAACAAGTCGATGAGTTTGCTGAATTATTGGCGTTGGAACAGCGCTATTGCCGGCAGGAGCCCTTTATCAGCTTGGGGCGCTACGTGCATGTCATGGCGTTTAAGCCGAATCTGAAGGACCCATTATGAGTGAATTTTCCCAGACAGTACCTGAGCTGGTCGCCTGGGCGCGAAAAAATGATTTTTCGATTACTCTGCCAACGGAGCGTCTGGCCTTTCTGATGGCTATCGCCACTTTAAACGGTGAGCGGCTGGACGGCGAAATGAGCGAAGGGGAGTTGATCGATGCATTTCGTCACGTCAGCAAAGGTTTTGAGCAGACCTCCGAAACCGTGGCGGTGCGGGCTAATAACGCCATCAATGACATGGTGCGCCAGCGGTTATTGAACCGATTTACCAGTGAAATGGCTGACGGAAATGCTATTTACCGTCTGACGCCATTGGGCATTGGTATCACCGATTATTATATTCGTCAGCGCGAATTCTCCACCCTGCGCCTGTCAATGCAGTTGTCGATTGTGGCACAAGAGCTACAGCGGGCAGCTGAAGCGGCAGAAGAGGGCGGCGATGAATTCCACTGGCATCGCAATGTCTTTGCGCCGCTAAAATATTCTGTGGCTGAAATTTTCGACAGCATTGATATGACGCAGCGCTTGATGGACGAACAACAGCATAGCGTGAAAGAAGATATCGCTGCGCTGTTAAATCAGGATTGGCGTGCAGCCATTGCCAGCTGCGAAATGTTGCTGTCAGAAACCTCAGGTACACTCCGTGAGCTGCAAGATACGCTGGAAGCGGCAGGTGATAAGCTTCAGGCGAATTTATTGCGTATTCAGGAAGCGACCATCGGTAATGCCGGGCTGGATTTGGTCGATAAGTTAGTCTTTGATCTGCAAAGTAAACTTGACCGTATTATCAGTTGGGGTCAGCAGGCGATTGATCTGTGGATCGGTTATGACCGCCACGTGCATAAGTTTATCCGTACTGCGATTGATATGGATAAAAATCGGGTCTTCGCCCAGCGACTGCGCCAATCGGTACAGAACTATTTTGATAGCCCTTGGGCCCTCACCTACGCCAACGCGGATCGCTTGCTGGATATGCGCGATGAAGAGCTGACGTTACGTAGCGAAGAGGTGACAGGGGAGCTGCCGCCGGATCTGGAATTTGAAGAGTTCAATGAGATCCGTGAGCAGTTAACCGCCATGATTGAGCAGGCGTTGCTGGTATATCAGCAGCAGAAAATGCCGCTTAATTTGGGGGAAGTGATGCGCGACTACCTCGCGCAATATCCGCGTGCTCGTCATTTCGACGTGGCTCGTATCCTGGTCGACCAGGCAGTTCGCCTTGGTGTGGCCGAAGCCGATTTCTCAGGGTTACCTGCCGAATGGCTGGCAATCAATGATTACGGAGCCAAGGTGCAGGCACATGTCATCAACAAATATTGAAGTCGTTATGCCAGTTAAACTGGCTCAGGCATTAGCCAATTCCCTGTTCCCCGCGCTGGACAGCCAGCTGCGTTCCGGTCGTCATGTTGGCATCGATGAACTGGATAACCATGCTTTCCTGATGGACTTTCAGGAGCAATTGGAAGAGTTCTATACCCGCTATAACGTGGAGTTAATCCGCGCGCCAGAAGGTTTCTTCTATCTGCGCCCTCGTTCTACCACGCTCATCCCGCGCTCGGTGTTATCTGAGCTGGATATGATGGTGGGCAAGATCCTCTGTTATCTGTATCTCAGTCCAGAACGTTTGGCCCATGAGGGGATCTTCGCGCAGCAGGAGTTATATGAAGAATTGCTGAGTCTGGCTGATGAGAGCAAATTGCTGAAGTTTGTTAACCAGCGCTCAACCGGTTCGGATTTGGATAAGCAGAAGTTGCAGGAAAAAGTACGAACGTCACTTAACCGGCTGCGTCGGTTGGGTATGATCTACTTTATGGGCAATGACAGCAGCAAGTTTCGTATCACTGAGGCGGTATTCCGCTTTGGCGCAGATGTGCGTAGCGGTGATGACCCACGTGAAGCTCAGTTACGTATGATCCGTGATGGCGAGGCTATGGCGGTGGAAAATAGTCTGTCACTCCATGATGAAAGCGATGAAACTGATATCACCATGGGCAATACAACGGACAGTGCAGAGGATGAACAGGAATGATTGAACGCGGTAAATTTCGCTCACTGACCTTGGTTAACTGGAACGGTTTCTTTGCCCGAACATTCGATCTCGACGAACTGGTTACCACCTTATCCGGCGGTAATGGGGCAGGTAAATCTACTGCCATGGCCGCTTTCGTTACAGCATTGATTCCTGATCTGACGTTGCTGCACTTTCGTAACACCACCGAAGCCGGTGCCACCAGTGGTTCCCGCGATAAAGGCTTGCACGGCAAATTGCGCGCCGGGGTCTGTTATTCCACCTTGGACGTCGTCAACTCCCGCCATCAACGGATAGTGGTGGGTGTGCGCTTGCAACAAGTGGCAGGGCGCGACCGCAAGGTTGATATCAAGCCTTTCACCATTCAGGGGCTGCCGACTGCCATCCAGCCGACGCAGATCCTCACTGAAGTGGTGGGCGAGCGTCAGGCACGGGTGCTGTCACTGCAAGAGCTGAAAGAGCGCGTCGAAGAGATGGAGGGGGTGCAGTTTAAGCAATTTAACTCCATCACTGATTACCACTCCTTGATGTTCGATTTGGGTGTGATTCCGAAGCGCTTGCGCTCTTCTGCTGATCGCAGCAAATTCTATCGTTTGATTGAAGCCTCCTTGTACGGCGGTATCTCCAGCGCCATCACCCGCTCACTGCGCGATTACTTATTGCCAGAAAACAGCGGGGTGCGTAAAGCCTTCCAAGATATGGAAGCGGCGCTGCGTGAGAACCGTATGACGCTGGAAGCGATTCGCGTGACTCAGTCTGACCGCGACCTGTTTAAGCATCTGATCTCAGAGGCGACCTCCTACGTTGCTGCCGACTATATGCGCCATGCTAATGAGCGGCGCATTCACCTTGATGGTGCGCTGGTCCTGCGCCGTGACCTGCTCGCTAGCCGCAAACAGCTGGTGACTGAGCAGTATCGCCATGTGGAGATGTCCCGCGAATTGGCGGAGCAAAGTGGTGCTGAATCAGATCTCGAGACGGACTATCAGGCAGCCAGTGACCACCTGAGTTTGGTGCAGACCGCGATGCGTCAGCAGGAAAAAATCGAACGTTATCAGGGCGATTTGGAAGAGCTAACCTACCGGTTGGAAGAGCAAAGTGAGGTCGTTGGCGAGGCTGGCGAGCAGCAGGCTGATAACGAAGCCCGCGCTGAAGCCGCCGAGCTGGAAGTGGATGAGCTGAAAAGTCAGTTGGCCGATTACCAGCAAGCGCTGGACGTGCAGCAGACCCGTGCCATCCAATACCAGCAAGCGCTACAAGCGCTGGAACGCGCGCGTGCACTGTGTCAATTGCCTGAATTAACAGCGGATAATGCCGAGGAGTGGCTGGAAACCTTCCAGGCTAAAGAGCAGGAAGCGACCGAATCCCTATTGCGGATTGAGCAAAAATTGAGCGTTGCCGATGCTGCGCACAGCCAATTTGAGCAGGCGTATCAACTGGTGGTGAACATTGCCGGTCAGGTCAGCCGCAGCGAAGCTTGGCAGACCGCTCGTGAATTACTCCGTGACTGGCCATCTCAGCAGCATTTGGCAGAGCGAGTGCAGCCATTGCGCATGCGCTTGTCCGAACTGGAGCAGCGTTTACGCGCCCAGCAAGACGCCGAGCGCTTATTGCAGGAGTTCTGCAAACGTCAAGGTCAAGCTTATCAACCGGAAGAGCTGGAAGAGTTGCAGCGCGAGTTGGAATCTCAGGTTGAAGAGCTCTCTCTTAGTGTTAGTGATGCGGGCGAACGGCGCATGGAAATGCGTCAGGAACTGGAGCAACTGAAGCTAAAAATTCAGGAGTTGACCGCGCGCGCGCCGATTTGGCTGGCGGCACAAGATGCCCTGAGTCAACTCAGCGAGCAGAGTGGTGAGGCGCTGGAAGACAGTCGTCAAGTCACTGAGCACATGCAACAGTTGTTGGAGCGTGAGCGTGAAACCACGGTTGAGCGTGATGAAGTGGCAGCAACTAAACGCGCTATCGATGCTCAAATCGAGCGACTGAGCCAGCCGAGTGGCGCTGAAGATGCGCGTATGATTGCGCTGGCCGAGCGTTTTGGTGGTGTGCTGTTATCTGAGATTTATGACGATGTCACTCTCGACGATGCCCCTTACTTCTCCGCGCTGTATGGCCCGTCACGTCACGGTATTGTGGTGCCGGATTTGTCATTGGTGCGCGATCAACTGATTGGCCTGGAGGACTGCCCGGAAGATCTCTATCTCATCGAAGGGGATCCCCAGTCATTTGATGACAGCGTATTTGCCGTCGAAGAGCATGACAAAGCGGTCGTGGTGAAAATCGCCGATCGTCAGTGGCGCTACTCTCGCTACCCAGAAGTGCCGCTGTTTGGCCGCGCGGCCCGTGAAAATCGGTTGGAAGCGCTGTATCAAGAGCGCGACACTTTGGCTGAACGCTACGCCACCTTGTCATTTGATGTACAAAAAACGCAGCGTTTACATCAGGCATTCAGCCGCTTTATCGGTTCTCATCTGGCGGTGGCATTTGATACAGATCCGGAAGCTGAAATTCGCTTGCTGAATACCCGTCGTGGTGAAATCGAACGCGCACTCAATGCACATGAAGATCAAAACCAGCAGCAGCGCCAGCAGTTTGCCCAAGCCAAAGAGGGGATTTCCGCCCTTAACCGTTTGATCCCATTGGTTTCGCTGCTACTCGATGATACTTTGACCGATAGGGTCGAAGAGATCACCGAAGAGCTGGCGGAAGCACAAGACGCCGCCCGTCATATCCAGAAACACGGCGCTGCTCTGACCAAACTTGAACCGCTGTTGGCGGTGTTGCAAAGTGACCCGCAGCAGCACGAACAGTTGCAGGAAAACTATGCTTTGGCACAAAGCAGCCAACGCCAGGCAAAACAGCAAGCGTTCGCTCTGACCGAAGTGGTGCAGCGCCGTGCGCACTTCAGCTATACCGACTCTGCCGGTATGCTGACGGAAAACTCGGATCTTAACGATAAGCTACGTCAGCGCTTAGAACAGGCCGAAGCGGAACGTACCCGTGCTCGTGAGCAGTTACGCCAATATCAGGCGCAGTTTACCCAGTACAACCAAGTTTTGGCCTCGCTAAAAAGTTCTTACGATGCCAAGCGCGAAATGCTGAAAGAGCTGAGTCAGGAGCTGGTGGATATTGGTGTTCAGGCCGATGCTGATGCAGAAGCTCGCGCCCGCACACGTCGAGATGAGTTACATGCGGCACTGAGCACTAACCGTTCGCGACGTAATCAGTTGGAAAAACAGATTACCTTCTGTGAAGCCGAGATGGACAGCTTGCAGAAGAAACTGCGCAAGTTGGAGCGTGATTATCATCAGATTCGCGAGCAGGTGGTTAATGCCAAAGCGGGCTGGTGTGCGGTGATGCGGATGGTGAAAGATAACGGCGTTGAGCGCCGCTTACATCGTCGTGAACTGGCGTATATGGATGGTGACGAACTGCGTTCGATGTCGGATAAAGCACTGGGGGCATTGCGTCTGGCGGTTGCTGATAATGAACATCTGCGCGACGTGCTGCGTCTGTCAGAAGATCCGAAACGGCCTGAACGTAAAATCCAGTTCTATATTGCAGTGTATCAACATCTGCGTGAGCGTATTCGTCAAGATATCATCCGTACTGATGATCCCGTTGAAGCCATTGAACAAATGGAGATTGAGCTAGGCCGCTTGACGGAAGAGCTGACGGCACGTGAGCAGAAATTAGCCATCAGTTCCAAAAGTGTGGCAAATATCATCCGTAAAACTATTCAGCGCGAACAGAACCGTATTCGCATGTTGAACCAAGGTTTGCAAGCGGTCTCATTTGGTCAGGTGAAGAGTGTACGGCTGAATGTGAATGTGCGTGAAGCTCACTCTACCTTGCTCGATGTGTTGTCCGAGCAGCAAGAGCAGCATCAGGATCTGTTTAACAGCAACCGTCTGACCTTCTCGGAAGCGCTGGCAAAATTGTATCAGCGCTTGAACCCACAAATGGATATGGGGCAACGACTGCCACAAACCATTGGTGAGGAGTTGCTGGATTACCGCAACTATCTGGAGCTGGAAGTCGAGGTTTACCGTGGCGCAGATGGCTGGTTGCGCGCGGAGAGTGGCGCATTATCAACCGGTGAAGCTATCGGTACCGGGATGTCGATTCTGGTGATGGTGGTGCAGAGCTGGGAAGAAGAGTCGCGCCGTTTACGTGGCAAAGATATTTCTCCTTGTCGTTTACTATTCCTTGATGAAGCGGCGCGTCTGGATGCGAAATCCATCGCGACATTATTTGAGCTATGTGAGCGATTGGAAATGCAATTAATTATTGCGGCACCAGAGAATATCAGTCCAGAAAAAGGGACAACCTATAAATTGGTACGAAAAGTCTTCCAAAATCATGAGCATGTACATGTGGTTGGTTTACGAGGCTTTGCGAATGAAATACCGACATTGCCGGTTGAACAACTGCATGGTGGTTAATAGTTGTTCAAGTAAAGCGCAATAATAATTAATCCTACTAATAGCCGTGTAAAAGCGGCTATTTTTATTTCCGCCACATCTTCGGGTTATATTTTATAAGTGCAGAAAATCTGTTAGCGTAATGTAATGGTTAAAATTATAGCGTTGGCAACTCGTACGGGTATTTCAGTTTGTATACTCATATTGATGCCCAAAAGTATGAGAAAGTGGTTAATACCGCAGCTAACGCCGCCGTGATGTCAAGGAAGAAGGGTATTACCCAAAGTCATTGGCGTTGCAGCTAACGCCGCTGCGATGTCAAGGAAGAAGGGTAACGACAAACTATGACGTACTTAGATAGGCAGCAGACCGGGGGCATAGAATGTCGATAAGGAAACGAAATCCGCAAGGCGCATTAGCGGTATATTGCGCTTTGATGTGTAGCTTGATGCCAGCGTTTACCGCATCGGCGGCAGCACCGATCACCGTGGCAGATTCATCTTCAGTGTTGTCCACGAGTGCTCAGGCGATACCTGCGACATCAAACATGTCGGTGGCACAAAGCCGTTCACAATTATTGGCGATACTGCCTAAAACGGTCACACCTTTTTATGCGACTGATCTGGCACTGTTATATGCCGGAAACGCAATGCAACCGATGTGGCAGGATAAAGTTGCCACCCAGCGTTTTCAGCAACAACTAGCCGAAGTGGCGCTCTCCGGTATTCAACCGCAATTTATGCAGTGGGTAAAATGGCTGAGTGATCCCGAAATTACCGGCATGGCCCGCGATGTTATTTTATCTGATGCCATGCTGGGGTATTTGCACTTTACCTCAGGTGTGAATGCCAACGGCAGCGTCTGGTTGTACAGCAACGTGCCGTACAAGATGGCAATGCCACCGACCACGGTGTTAAATCGCTGGAAGCAAGCGGTGCAAGAGGGTTCTACCGCGGCTTATTTGGCGTCTTTGGCTCCCCAGCACCCTCAATACGACAAAATGCACAAAGCGTTGAAACAGATGCTGGCAGATCGGCGACCATGGCCACAGTTGTCCAATGGCCCGAGTTTGCGTCCTGGACAGCTCAGTGACGATATTCCAGCTCTGCGTCAAATTCTCGACCGAACTGGCATGTTGTCCCCTGTAGCTGCGACGCCGGTAAAAGCCCCGGAAGTTATCCCCGTTGATAATCCGGCGGTTGCCGCAGTCAATGACGATCTCTCTGTTGATGAAGAGAAAAGTCGTGCTCAAGCGCACAGCTTGGTGGTCAGCCCGTCAGCGGCACCTGTCGCCGATATTCCGGTTACGGGAGGCGTTGTTACCTCTTCACCTGCGCCTTTAACGAGTACCGCCACACTCACCGACAATGTCTATACACCAGAGTTGGTGGAGGCCGTTAAACGTTTTCAGCTGTGGCATGGATTGAGTGATGATGGCGTTATTGGTGCACGTACTCGCGAGTGGCTAAATGTCTCACCACAAACACGGGCTACCTTGCTGGCATTGAATATTCAGCGTTTGCGTATTTTGCCGGGGCGGGTTGATAACGGCATCATGGTTAACATTCCAAACTATTCGCTGAATTATTATAAAAATGGTACAGAAGTGCTCTCATCCCGGGTGATTGTAGGCCGCCCGAGCCGTAAAACGCCCTTAATGAGTAGCGCGCTGAATAATGTGGTCGTCAACCCGCCGTGGAACGTACCGACCTCTCTGGTGCGCCAAGATATCGTGCCAAAAGCGCGCTATGATGCAGGTTACTTCCAGCGTCACGGTTATACCGTGTTATCTGGTTGGAGCAATGAGGCCGAAGTTGTTGACCCATCAATGATCGACTGGAGCATGATTTCAGCCAATAACTTCCCTTACCGCTTGCGTCAGGCCCCAGGTGCCAGTAATTCATTAGGGCGATTCAAATTCAATATGCCAAGCTCTGATGCTATCTATTTGCATGATACGCCGAACCATGGGCTGTTCCAGAAGGATATCCGTGCGCTGAGTTCCGGTTGTGTGCGAGTGAATAAAGCATCTGATTTAGCCAACATGTTGTTGCAGGATGCGGGTTGGAACGATGCGCGGGTTTCGTCAACGCTGAAGCAGGGCGATACCACTTATGTCAACATTCGCCAGCGTATTCCGGTGCAATTGTATTACCTAACTGCATGGGTTGCTGATGACGGCAAACCGCAATTTAGAACAGATATTTACAATTATGATAAAACGGTGAGATCCGGTGCACAAATTTCACCTCAGGCTGAACTTTTGCTGCAATAAATGCAGTAAAACTCAATAACTAATGGTCTTAATATCGGGTTGTCGTCGGGGGGCCTAAACCAAGGCTCCCTTTAACCGGACATCAACGCACAGTGAATGCGGGCCGAATGCGGGTTGACTGGTTTTCCGTAGGCGGTTATGGTTCGGAGCGGCACATTTAGTGCTTTCTTTTGACATTCTTGCCGGGTATTAACAGAGATCATGGATAAAATCGATAATTTTCGCCGTAAATGGCTAACGTTAGGCGGGGTAGCGCTGGGTATGTCGCTGCTACCAGGGCAAGCATTCGCTACCCTTTCGACTCCTCGCCCACGTATCTTGACCCTGAATAATTTGAATACAGGCGAGTCCATAAAAGCAGAGTTTTTTGATGGTCGAAGCTATAATAAAGACGAACTTTCCCGCTTAAATCATCTATTTCGCGATTATCGGGCCAATAAAGTAAAAAACATCGATCCACGCCTGTTTGATCAGCTATATCGCCTACAAGGTCTTCTCGGTACAACTAAACCGGTACAGCTTATTTCCGGTTACCGCTCACTTGATACCAATAATGAACTGCGTGAACGCAGCCGGGGTGTGGCTAAGCACAGCTTCCACACACAAGGGAAAGCGATGGATTTCCATATTGAAGGTATTCAATTGAGCAATATCCGCAAAGCGGCATTAAAAATGCGTGCGGGTGGTGTAGGATATTACCCTCGCAGTAACTTTGTGCATATTGATACTGGGCCGACTAGAACCTGGTAACGCGAATTTTTATGCCAATGCATTGTTTGACTGCATTGGGGGTGGAGCTCTATGAAATATCAAATTATTCCAGTGACGGCCTTTAGCCAGAACTGCACCTTAATATGGTGCGAAGCAACGGGGCAGGCGGCATTGGTTGATCCCGGCGGTGATGCGGACAAGATCATTGCTGAAGTGGCACGCCAAGGGGTCAACGTGAGCCAAATTTTACTGACTCACGGCCATCTGGATCATGTAGGGGCCGCTGCTGAGTTAGCTACACATTTTGATATCCCTATCTATGGCCCTGAGAAGGAAGACACTTTTTGGTTAGAAGGGTTACCTGCCCAGAGCCGAATGTTTGGGTTAGATGAATGTGAGGCTTTTACCCCGACTCGTTGGCTGGAAGAGGGTGATAAAGTCACCGTCGGCGAAATAGAGTTGTCAGTCTTGCATTGTCCTGGCCATACACCGGGCCATATTGTCTTCATTGATCAGCAAGGCCGCCTGGCATTAGTGGGTGATGTTATCTTTAATGGTGGGGTTGGGCGCAGTGACTTCCCGCGTGGTGATCACCAGCAACTGATTAACTCCATTCGGACCAAATTGTTGCCTTTAGGCGATGATATGACTTTTATCCCCGGTCATGGCCCGATGTCGACACTAGGACATGAACGCCAGAGTAATCCGTTTATACGTGAAGAGCCTGCTATTTGGTGATGACAATCTTTTAGTCGCGCTATAGACAGCAGAGGACCACAAGGAAGGCACTATCAGGTGCCTTTTTGCGTTATATTTAATGAGCGACCAATGAGTTTCGTGAAGCAATAATCAGCTATTTATTTGTACTGTTATCATAATGATGATATCCATTGGATGATCACTATCTCTGCGATATTGACGGGGCATAATTGACAGCTCTAAACCACTCACCAGCAGTAATTGATATTGATGCGGCACGGTTTTACTGCCGTTTTAAGTTCGTAATATTACGAGCGCCTTTCAATGGAATCCACTATGCCATTTCGTCGTTTCAGACTGAATAAGTTCCTGTCCCGGGTGGGGTTTTCTTGCATGGTATTCTTACTCTTTCTGCTGCTGGGTGCTGTTGTGATTTATGGGCAAACCAAAGCCAATATGCATCAGGATGCAGAGGGCAAACTATTACAGGGTAGAGCGCGCTTCGATCAGATATTTAATAACTTGCAACATGCAGCGATCCAGGTAGAAACCGGATTGGGGAAACCTTGCTTACAAGTTGTGCAGAACTTACGGGATCAAGTGGTCATGGTTCCAGATGTTCGTTCAGTGACTTTTGCTAAAGGCTCCAATATTTATTGCTCCTCAATATACGGCCCACTCTCTACACCCTTTGATCTAGGGGTATTTGTTGATGGGCAACTCGAGTTAATGTCGGGTAATGATGTCACGCCTGATCGCGCTCTAATGGTGTACCGGCAGGAGCGAGGTGATTACAGTATTTTGGTTGCCGTTGATGGCTATTACCTGCGTAGTATTCTTAACCTGCTGAGTGGCGATATTCAAGTACAACTGAGAGTCGGTGATAAGTGGATGGACGCCGCAGGTATGGTACATGCAGGCCACCCTCAGAAAGAGGGAGAACTACTATATTTGGTGTCAGATAAATTTGCTTATTCATTAAGCACCACACTTTCTAATCAGCAATATTTGGCCTACGTTTGGCAATATACTCAAGGCAGCCTTATATTCTTCATCTTAATGAGTATCGGGTCAGCCGCGCTTGTTTTCTGGTTATCAGGCAGAGCGGCATCACCCACACAGGTATTAAAACAGGCATTAGAAAATAATGAGTTTATTCCTTACATGCAGCCCATTGTTTCAGGTAAAGAGAAGTATTGGATTGGCTGTGAAGTATTAATGCGCTGGCAACATCCTGGGCAGGGGATGATTCAACCGAATCATTTTATTCCGATGGCCGAGGACAGCGAACTGATTGTGCCAATGACGCGTTCTCTTATGCAGCAGGTAAGTGCAAAATTTGCGCCTTATGTGAATCAATTACCGGAAGGTTTCCATTTTGGCTTTAATATTAGCGCCAACCATTGCCGTGATTTGAGTTTGTTGGATGACTGCCGTAATTTCATTCAGGCTTTTGGCGGTAATAAAATTAATATCACCTTGGAATTAACCGAACGCAAATTGATTGTTGCAGATGAGATAACCGACAGATTATTCGCGGAGCTTCATGCTCTTGGTGTCTTTATTGCTATTGACGACTTTGGCACCGGACATTCAAGTCTGAGTTACTTACAGCAGTTTAAAGTCGATTTCTTGAAAATAGACCAAAGTTTTGTCGGCATGATTGGTTCTGATGCGCTATCGAGCCACATTGTGGGGAACGTTATTGATTTGGCGACGCGATTGGGGTTACAAACGATTGCTGAGGGCGTCGAAAACGACACGCAAATGCGCTATTTGCAGGCTCACAATGTTGATTATCTGCAAGGCTATATGTATGGGCGACCCATGCCAATGAACGAATTTGCCAAATATATGTTCCATTAAGATTTGTTTGATCTGACATATTGAGCAAAATAAAAGGGTACCCGCAAAGGTACCCTTTTTACATTCAGTCACAGAGCACTAATTAGAGCACAGCGACGATAGCTTCACACAACGGAGCCATGTTGTCCGGTGTCATACCGGCAACGTTCACACGGCCAGAGTTAACCGCGTAAACAGCGAACTCATTACGCAGACGTAGAACTTGCTCTTTGGTCAAGCCGCTGAACGAGAACATGCCGTTCTGGTTAATGATAAAGCTGAAATCTTGTTTCGCGCCTTTTTCCTGCAACGTATTAACAAACAGCTGACGCATACGGTGGATACGCTGGCGCATATCGGTCAGCTCTTGTTCCCAAATTGCACGCAGTGCTGGGTTGCCAAGAATAGTGGCAACCACAGAGGCACCATGAGCGGGTGGGTTAGAATAGTTAGCACGAATAACCGCTTTAATCTGGCTGAAGGCGATATCAGCGACTTCGCTGCTTGCCGCAACGACAGTGCAAGCCCCAACACGTTCGTTGTACAGGCCGAAGTTTTTCGAATAAGAGCTGCAAACAATCAATTCTTGATGTGTCGCGGCGAAAATTCGCAGGCCCTGAGCATCTTCTTCCAGCCCTTTGGCAAAGCCCTGATAAGCGAAGTCAAACAGTGGCAACCAACCTTTAGCCACTGACAGTTCAGCCAGTTGGCTCCACTGGGCTTCAGTTGGGTCGATACCGGTTGGGTTATGGCAGCAGCCATGGAACAGCACTACGTCGCCAGCCTGAGCTTCTGACAGACTATTTAATAGCCCATCGAAGTCTAGTGCATGGTTCGCAGCATCATAATAGGCATACTCAACCACTTCCAGCCCGGCGGCAGCGAAGATGTTTTTATGGTTTGGCCAGCTAGGATTACTGACCCAGACACGTTTGGCGCTGGTTTGATGGGCGATAAAATCAGCGGCGATACGTAACCCGCCAGTCCCACCAGGGGTTTGCGCTGTACGCGCACGTTTATCTGCGATAATGGCGCTCTGGGTACCGAACAACAGTTCCTGAGTGCAACTGGCGAAAGCCGGTAGGCCGCCAATATCCAGATAGTTTTTGGTAACTTCATTTTCCAGCAAATACTGCTCAGCTTTCTTCACGCTGGTGAGCACCGGCGTTTTACCGGTTTCGTCTTTGTAGACACCGATCCCCAAGTTGATTTTATTAGGGCGGTCATCCGCGCGGAAAATATCGGTCAGGCCCAGAATAGGGTCCGCAGGTGCAGCAGTGATTTTTTCAAACATGTCAGAGGCTTCCATGGCTTAGCGTTAAGCAAACAGAACTATCAGGGTAACGCCAGTTGCAGCCTTTGCCAACCGTTTGCGATAAAAAGAAATGAATGTTGTGAGGCGAGGGGATTCAGGGTGAAAAATCGGCGGAATAGAGCCATTGACAGCGTAATATCCCTATATTGGTTAAGGATAGAAACAAAAAGACAGAGCCGAAGCTCTGTCTTTTTTTCAACTTACGTCAGCAGATAAACTGCCGAGTTAAGTTTGACTTAGAACTGGTAAACCAAGCCAACACCAACAACGTCGTCAGTCATCAGACCGTTAGCACGAGAGAAGTCGTCTTCGTCCAACAAGTTGATTTTGTAATCAACATAGGTGGTCATGTTTTTGTTGAATGCGTAGTAGGTACCAACAGAAACATATTTCAACAGATCATGGTTGTCATCAGTGTTGTTGTTCAGATCCTTGCCTTTGGACTGAACATAGCCCAGTGATGGACGCAGACCGAAGTCGAACTGATACTGTGCAGTGATTTCAATGTCACGAGTCTTGTTAGCAATACCGTCAGTGCCAAATGGAGTCATGTTTTGAGTTTCAGCATACATTGCAGCCAAGTATACGTTGTTTGCATCGTATTTGGCACCAACGTTCCAAGCCTGAGCTTTGTCGCCTTCAGCAACATGCAGACCATTCACTGGATTCAGGTGAGCATCTTTCTGAGCAGTGGTACGGTTTGCAGAAGAGAAACCAGCACCGAAGCTTACGCCGTAACCGATATCATAAGTAGAAGAGATACCGAAGCCGTCACCGTTAGACTCTTTAATACCGGCAGTATCACCAGAACGTTCGTTTTTGCCTTGGTATTGCAGAGCAAAGTTCAGGCCATCAACCAGACCGAAGAAGTTGGTGTTACGGTAAGTTGCCAGACCAGTAGAACGGCCAGTCATAAAGTTATCAGAGTTAGAGATGGAGTCGCCACCGAACACTGGCAGCATGTCGGTCCATGCGTTGACGTCATAGATTACGCCGTAGTTACGGCCGTAGTCGAATGAACCGAATTCAGCAAATTTCAGACCAGCAAAGCCCAGACGGGTTTTGTTGCCTTCAGAACCTTGGGATTCAGCGTTGTTAGCCTGAACGTTGTATTCCCACTGGCCGTAACCGGTCAGTTGGCTAGTAATTTGGGTTTCACCTTTGAAGCCAAAACGAACATAAGTTTCGTCACCGTCTTGACTTTTGGCATCAGAGAACTGGTGACGCGCGTCAACTTTACCGTACAGGTCAAGTTTGTTGCCGTCTTTGTTGTAGATTTCTGCTGCATTAGCTGCGCCAGCTGCTAACAATGCTGGGATTACTACTGCAAGAATATTGCGCTTCATCATTATTATTACCCTCATTGGTTTTATTCGGACACCTGCCACTGCCGCCAATAATTTTTTTGGAACTATTGTTGAGAGTTTGGTGTCGTCTGTGTCTGAACGCAGTGTTCCATTCACAGGGGTTATAATCCACACCGAAAATGCTACCAATTACCTGAATGTGTTTCAGTGGGATACCATGTGTTACTAAATGTAAATATGAGGGAACTTTGTGACTCAGATCTAACTTTAAAAAATGACAAAAGCCAGCTGAGCTGGCTTTTATTTATACAATTAAACATTTTTTTTCGAAATGACGAACTTAGAAGCTGGCATTTCTCGGCGTACGTGGGAATGGAATAACATCCCGAACGTTTTGAACCCCTGTTACATAGGAGATCAAACGCTCAAATCCAAGACCAAATCCTGAATGCGGTACAGTGCCGTAGCGACGCAGATCACGATACCACCAATAATCTTCTTTATTGAGGCCCATCTCTTCCAGACGCGCATCCAACACATCTAAACGCTCTTCACGTTGTGAACCCCCGATGATTTCACCGATTCCAGGCGCCAATACATCCATCGCCGCCACAGTTTTGCCATCTTCGTTCATACGCATATAGAAAGCTTTGATGTCTTTTGGATAATTTTTGACTACTACCGGTGCTTTAAAGTGTTTCTCAGCCAAATAGCGCTCATGTTCAGAAGACAAATCGATGCCCCAAGACACATCATTCTCAAATTTCTGACCTGATGCTTTCAAAATCTCGATAGCATCGGTGTAGTTAACTTGTGCGAAGTCAGAGGTAACGAAGCGTTGCAAGCGATCTAATGCATCTTTATCTACGCGCTCAGCGAAGAATTTCATATCATCGGCACGTTCGTTCAGTACAGCTTGGAAAACGTATTTCAACATTTTCTCCGCCAAACCGGCGACATCATCCAGCGATGCGAAGGCAACTTCTGGTTCTACCATCCAGAATTCAGCCAAATGACGGCTGGTATTGGAGTTTTCAGCACGAAAAGTTGGGCCGAAAGTGTAAACTTTAGATAACGCACTGGCGTAGGTTTCACCGTTTAGCTGACCTGATACAGTCAGGAAAGCTTCTTTACCGAAGAAGTCCTCGCTGAAATCGACAGCACCGGTATCAGTGCGTGGCAGATTTTCCAGATCTAAGGTGGATACACGGAACATTTCACCAGCACCTTCAGTATCTGAAGCGGTGATCAGCGGCGTAGAAACCCAGAAATAGCCGTTCTCATCGAAGAAACGGTGAATTGCTTGTGCCAAGGTATGGCGAACACGGGCAACTGCGCCAATCAGGTTAGTTCGTGGGCGCAAGTGAGCAACTTCACGTAAATATTCGATGCTGTGACGTTTTGCTGCCATCGGGTAGGTATCGGGGTCATCAACCCAGCCCACCACTTTGATTGCCGTGGCTTGGATCTCAAAACTTTGGCCTTCACCCGGTGATGCAACTACAGTCCCGGTCACTTCGACCGAACAGCCGGTAGTCAAATGCAGCACTTCATCCTGATAATTAGGCAAAGTATTATTCACGACGGCCTGTAACGGATCAAAGCAGGAACCGTCATAAACGGCAACGAAGGAGATACCCGCTTTAGAATCTCTCCGGGTACGCACCCAACCGCGTACGGTGACTTCACTGTCAACCGCAGCACGGCCTTGCAGTACGTCGACTACAGGCACTACGCTCATAGATTTCTCTCTTTAATAGTTTTGATATAGAAATAGTTAACAACCCAAGAAAATGGGGATGTAGCTATGTTACTTGCGACAGTGCAGGACACAAGTAGAAATCATCAGTTTAGTACAACATTTCTGTGCTTATTTCTGAATAAAGGCGGGACAAATCGAGGCTAACTTTAATTGAGAGAAGGGGATGGTGGGAAAACGTGCAAGTAAGGCCATTAGCTGAGCAGTATTTGCTACTCAGCTATCAATCAATAAAGGCAAAAAACGGGTATAACCTAACTGGCTTTTTTGACCAAAGGCAGGGCAAAGGCTTCACGTAATTCATCAACAAAAGCGGGGTCATGACAAATGGTTTTACCCGGGCTATCAGAAAGTTTAGCCACGGGTTTGCCGTTGCACTCAATTAGCTTGATAACAATATTGAGCGGCTTAATTCCGGGAATATCGCAGGTTAAACGCGTCCCAATACCGAACACCAATTGAACCCGTTGGTAGAAATGACGGTACAACGATAGCGCTTTTTTCAGATCCAGATTATCTGAAAACACCAATGTTTTACTCATTGGGTCAATACCTAACTTTTCATAATGGGCGATCGCTTTTTCACCCCATTCGAACGGATCACCCGAGTCATGGCGCAATCCCTGATAGCGATTGGCGAATGTTTTATCGAAATCGCGTAAGAAAGCATCCATGGTAATACAGTCGGTCAATGCAACCCCGAGTTGATCGGGATACTCATCCAACCAGACTTGTAACGCCACGCGTTGGCTGTTGGCCAGAACTGGGCTTATCTGCTGATGGGCCTGGAACCATTCATGGGCCTGAGTACCTACTGGCGTTAATGCCAATTTGCGGGCTAAATCATAGTTACTGGTCCCGACCAGATAAGGAAATTCATCTTTTAAGCTGCTGACGATGGCATGTTGTATGTCGCGCGAGAAACGGCGGCGAGTGCCAAAATCCATTAACTTAAAATGAGAAATATCTATATCAGCACTGAGCGACTTAAATTGTTGCAGCTTACTGCGTAGTTGCTGAACAGCCTGAGCGCTAGAGACATGCACAGAGCGACGGCGATGGACGATTTCACTGATCACGGCGAGCAGTGGCACTTCCCATAAAATGGTTTCAGACCATAAACCGACAATCCGAATCTCTAACTTACCTTGGTTGTCTGATACGGTGACTTGCTCAGGATTAAAGCGAAAGGTGCGTAGCCAATTCAGATAGTCAGCTTGAAAAAAGGGTAAACCGGAGAGGTAGAGATACTCATCATCGGTCAACGCCAATTGGCTCATCAATGCTATCTGGTGGCGGATTTCGTCAGCATATTCGCCCAACAGCTCATCACCACGGCAGCGAAACTCAGCGGCAACGGTAATATAGCGATAGCGATGGAACACGGCTTGCTGCATATGAAGCTTATATGCATCGGTATCAAGCAATGAGGTCAAAATCGGTGAGGCGTCTTGAGTCATGGCGCTATACAGCATCCTCGTAGCAGCATTTCCGTAATCGGCATAAACGATAAAGTCACGGGAGTATACCGAGATTATCCTGTTATTGAAGCTTCATCACACCATAAATGCTAATCCGAGGTCTAGGTTTAAACGTGCCATTAGCTCTGAATTAGAAATGGCAGACAACCCTAGCCTTTGGCATCTCCACTCACTGATACTACCCAAGTCCACGACTCTGATATCCCATGCGGAGAAAAACGTCATGATCGGCGGGTAACAGCGGCGTGACTGTTCACCAATTGCAAACCTATCATTGACTTGCGAACTGACTCGAAAAACCCACAATCAATGGCAAATATGCCCGAATAGCACGGGTTCTCAACTAGGTTTTTCTAACAATTGTGATACATTGAAACGCTATCTGGGTCTGGGGCGAAGTCAATGGCAGCCATGTTCTTAAGCCCAATCAACCATCAATACAGACCTGATAATCATATTCACAGATGACGTCAAAAGGGTTTCTATGACACAACAGCCGCAAGCTAAATACCGTCACGATTATCGTGCGCCGGATTACACCATCACCGATATCGATCTGGACTTCGCACTGGATGCGCAAAAAACGACGGTAACGGCGGTCAGTAAAGTAAAACGTCAGGCAACCGAAGTGACACCGTTGGTCTTAAATGGTGAAGATCTCACGCTCATCAGTCTCAGCGTTGATGGGCAAGCATGGCCTCATTATCATCTACAGGATAATGCGCTGGTTATTGAGCAATTACCCGCACATTTCACACTGACAATCGTCAATGATATCCACCCTGCGACAAACAGTGCGCTTGAGGGACTATATCTTTCTGGTGAAGCGCTGTGTACCCAGTGTGAGGCTGAAGGTTTCCGTCATATTACCTACTATTTAGACCGCCCTGATGTGCTGGCCCGTTTTACTACTCGTATTGTCGCTGACAAATCGCGTTACCCTTATTTGCTTTCCAACGGTAACCGCGTAGGGCAAGGGGACCTGGAAGAGGGGCGTCATTGGGTAAAATGGGAAGACCCATTCCCGAAACCTTGTTATCTGTTTGCATTGGTTGCCGGTGATTTTGATGTCTTGCGCGATAAGTTCATTACCCGTTCTGGCCGCGAAGTGGCGCTAGAGCTTTTTGTTGATCGGGGCAATTTAGACCGTGCTGACTGGGCGATGACCTCGCTGAAGAACTCCATGAAATGGGATGAGACCCGCTTTGGTCTGGAATATGACCTCGACATCTATATGATCGTTGCGGTCGATTTCTTCAATATGGGGGCCATGGAGAATAAAGGGTTGAATGTATTCAACTCAAAATATGTTCTGGCAAAAGCAGAAACCGCGACAGATAAAGATTATCTGAATATTGAAGCGGTTATTGGTCATGAATATTTCCATAACTGGACCGGCAACCGAGTCACTTGCCGTGATTGGTTCCAGTTAAGTTTGAAAGAAGGGTTAACCGTATTCCGTGATCAGGAGTTCAGCTCTGATTTAGGCTCACGTTCAGTTAACCGCATTGAAAATGTACGAGTCATGCGCGCGGCACAGTTCGCGGAAGATGCCAGCCCAATGGCCCATGCGATTCGCCCAGATAAAGTCATCGAGATGAACAACTTCTATACCCTAACAGTATATGAAAAAGGTTCAGAAGTGATCCGCATGATGCACACCTTACTGGGGGAACAGCAATTTCAGGCTGGTATGCAGCTCTATTTTGAGCGCCATGATGGCAGCGCAGCAACTTGTGATGATTTCGTTCAGGCAATGGAAGATGCATCTAATGTTGATCTCTCTTTGTTTCGCCGCTGGTATAGCCAATCTGGCACACCAATACTGACAGTGCGTGATGATTATGATGCTGAAAAGCAGCAGTATCATTTGCACGTTAGCCAGAAAACCTTACCAACCGCTGATCAGCCTGAAAAGCTACCATTACATATCCCACTGGATATCGAATTATATGACAGTAAAGGCAATGTAATTGCGTTGCAGAGAAATGGCTTGCCGGTTCATCATGTGCTGAATGTGACCGAAGCTGAGCAGACCTTTACCTTTGATAATGTCGAACACACACCAATCCCATCGCTGTTGCGTGAATTCTCCGCACCAGTCAAATTGGATTACACCTACAGCGATCAGCAGCTCACTTTCCTGATGCAGCATGCGCGCAATGAGTTCTCTCGTTGGGATGCGGCGCAAAGTCTGTTGGCAACTTATATCAAGCTTAACGTAGCCAAATACCAGCAGAAACAGCCGTTGAGCCTACCTGCTCACGTGGCTGATGCTTTCCGTGCGATATTACTTGATGAAAATCTTGATCCTGCGCTAGCCGCACAGATCCTGACGCTGCCATCAGAGAATGAAATTGCAGAACTGTTTACCACTATTGATCCGCAGGCTATCAGCGCAGTCCATGAAGCGATTACAGGTTGTTTGGCTCAAACACTGTCCGATGAGCTGTTAGCTGTTTATGTCGCGAATTTAACGCCGGTTTATCGCATTGAGCATGGTGATATCGCCAAGCGGGCATTGCGCAATACCTGCCTGAATTATCTGGCGTTTGGTGATAAAGAGTTTGCTAACAAGCTGGTCTCTTCACAATATCACCAAGCCGATAATATGACCGACTCGCTGGCAGCAATGGCAGCAGCGGTTGCAGCACAGTTACCTTGCCGTGATGAGTTATTAGCCGCCTTTGATGTGCGCTGGAACCATGATGGTCTGGTCATGGATAAGTGGTTTGCGTTGCAAGCGACCAGTCCGGCAGAAGATGTTCTGACTCAGGTGCGTGCTTTGCTTAAGCATCCGGCATTTAGTTTGAGCAATCCAAATCGTACTCGCTCGTTAGTTGGCAGTTTTGCTTCTGGTAATCCAGCAGCATTCCATGCCAGCGATGGTAGCGGCTATCAATTCCTGGTGGAAATTCTCAGTGATTTGAATACCCGTAACCCGCAAGTTGCTGCGCGATTGATTGAGCCCCTGATCCGTCTGAAACGCTATGACGCAGGGCGTCAGACTCTGATGCGACAGGCGCTGGAGCAATTGAAAACGCTGGAAAACTTATCCGGTGATTTGTTCGAGAAGATAACCAAAGCGCTGGCTGCATAGCACTGACGGTATGTCCCAGACTATATAAAAGACGTAGGGTAAATAAGTGACTGATCATAATGAATCACTGATCAGTCACATTATCGTTGTCATCGAGAGGGCAGTAATGCCCATTTTGTCTCTTTATCTCTTCTTACCTGCAAATAATTAACACTTTGTTATCAAGCTAGCGACGCTTGCTATTCTTTGCGCGGCTTTACTTAGCAAACGTTTACTTTCCCGAAAGATGAATTTACCATTCCCGCATCTATCCACATGTTGGAAGTCGGTCAGCTAATTGCGGTGAATTTGTGTCGCCACATAAATTGAACGCCACTGGCTGTAGAACGACAGAATTAATACCCGCCAACGATTTGTCATCGGTCGCTCAGGAGATCACATGTACTATCCCATCGTCAAAAAAGCACTCTTTCAGCTTGATCCAGAACGTGCCCATGAATTTACGTTCCGCCAGTTAAAACGAGTTACCGGTACACCGCTTGAGTTTTTGGTGCGCCAGTCGGTGCCAACCAAACCGGTAAGCTGCATGGGGCTGTCATTCAAAAACCCATTAGGCTTGGCCGCGGGTCTGGATAAAGACGGTGAGTGTATTGATGCACTAGGCGCGATGGGATTTGGGTTTATCGAAGTAGGGACGGTGACACCACGACCACAGTCAGGTAATGATAAACCAAGATTATTCAGGATCGTTGAAGCCGAAGGTTTGATCAACCGGATGGGATTTAATAATCACGGGGTTGATAACTTAATTGAAAACGTCAAAAAATCACATTTTGGCGGTATTTTAGGCATTAATATCGGCAAGAATAAAGATACGCCAGTAGAACAAGGTAAAGACGATTACTTGATTTGCATGGATAAAATATATCCATATGCAGGATATATTGCGATTAATATCTCCTCACCTAATACTCCAGGATTACGATCCTTACAGTATGGGGAAGCATTAGATGACTTGTTAGCAGCAATTAAAAATAAGCAAACAGAATTACATGCACGACATAATAAGTACGTTCCGGTTGCAGTAAAGATCGCCCCGGATCTTACGGAAGAAGAATTGATCCAAATAGCCGACAGTTTAGTTCGTCATAATATAGATGGTGTTATTGCCACTAATACAACACTCGATCGCTCTCTAATTCAAGGATTAGATTATTGCGAACAAGCTGGTGGTTTAAGTGGACGCCCATTACAATTACGCAGCACTGAAGTCATCCGTCGTTTATCGCAAGAGCTTCAAGGGCGACTGCCAATTATTGGTGTCGGCGGAATTGATTCGGTCACGGCGGCCCGAGAAAAAATGGCAGCGGGTGCGTCATTGATTCAAATTTATTCCGGATTTATCTTCCGTGGACCCGGTTTGATTAAGAATATCGTTACTCATATCTAATTATTTATCTTCATTACATGCCGGGGGGGTTTATTTATTCCTCTGGCTCGTCTATATTTTACTCCGGTAGATTAAATATACAGCGAAAGCCCTATATGAATTTAATCCCCCTCGATGGATGAACACTCAGTTATTGAGTCAATGATGTTAGCAGCATGGCGGGAAGAAAAAATATGCGGATTAAACCAGACGATAAATGGCGTTGGTATTTTGATACCGAACACGACCGACTCATGTTGGATTTAGCCAATGGTATGATATTTCGCTCGCGTTTCCCGTCTAAAATGCTCACCCCAGATGCCTTTGATGAATCTGCATTCTGTGTTGACGATGCTGCGCTCTATTTTGAATTTGAAGATCAATGTCGCCAAATTAAGCTGAGCCATGAACAACGTTCAGAATTGGTGTTAAATGCACTGGTTGCATTTCGTTACTTAAAACCGTTAATGCCTAAAAGTTGGTATTTTGCTCAACAGGCTAAATCATTTACGCCGCAAAATGCTGAGCTGGCCGCGGTAAATGTATTAGATAGCGGAGAGGATGTCCGTTTGTTAGTGGTTGAGTCAGGCGACACTGCCAGCTTATGTTTATTAGCACAGCCTCAAGTGGTATTAGCCGGGCGTCAGCTAGTGCTGGGCGATGCAATAAAGATAATGAACGACCGCTTGTTGCCACTGGTAATTGAGGATATTTATACCGCACCAGCTTTCAACCTTGACCGGGCGGTCTAATACCCTTCATCTTTCAAACTGCAGATCGGTTGGCTGCTATCATTATTCGGCCCATCCATGGGCCTCGCCTCTGTGAGGCCGCCGCAAGCAGCGTTCAAATCAGCTCCCGACAGCTCTGTCTCTTATTCGCCGCCTTCCTGCATTTTAAATCTATTGGGTATATTAAGATTAAGAGGTTCATTTACCACTGAGCGTAATATCGCCCTTAGGTATACAGCTGCAACAAAGAATCGTCCCGTCATTGCCAATGGCACTCTGTTTTAACGGTGCAACTTCACCATTCACTAAGGTAATTCTGCAACTGCCACATATCCCAGCTCGGCATGAATAAGGAATACGGATATTCTGCTGTTCTAATTGTTCCAGTAATACCTGCTGATTATTGCCATTAAAGCGGATGCCATTATATTCAATGGATACCGCTTTGGATTGATCTTGTGGCGCATTAACGCTTTCAATCACTGTACCTGCGGTGTAGGGCCGTGGTGGTTTGGTGGACAGAATTTCGACCTCATCACCGACCCGAATAATGCCGCTATTTCTGGCCACCATATTCTGCCCAAAATCGATATCGCCATTTTCTGCTGTTCGGAATGTCTGTAGTGTCCGCAATGGTTCGCCAGTTGGATGTTTCCGTCCACGCTCAACGCTAACAGTGGTTAATACGCAGCGGCTGCATGGCTTAACCAAATCAAAGGTAATATCGCCGACACGGATAACTTTCCAACTGTCTTCGGCAAATGCACTGGCACCGGTCACCACTAAATTCGGCCGAAACTGTTCTAGCTTAATACTGCCAGGGCAGCGTTGCTGCAACTCTTTAAAAGATGCCTCGTTAATCAGCAGATAAGGGAAGCCATCGGCAAAAGAGAGTGGAACTTCTGGCATGGGTTTTACCCGGCGGGTTAATTCCGTCCCCAGCCAGCGCAATTGCACTTCGCGTTGAAAATAACCACTGAGCCAGTTATTGATATCGGCTGGGGCAATCAGCGCAGTAAAATGATTTCCCCAAACTTCGGTTGGTTCGGCATTGGCTAAAAAATCATTAAAGCGGATACTGGCACTCTCGCCATCGGGGGCAGTGAGATATAAACCGTCCGACATTAATGCCGGTGTAAACATCACCATCTTTGGATTCTGACGCGCAGTAATAAAAGTGCCATCCGGCTCAGTAATCATGAATACGCGGTCAAAGGCCAATCCACTGCTGCTGACTTGTGCATGAGAAAGCTGCAAGCCGCGCATGGATTTCACCGGATGAACGTAGAGTCGAGAGAGGGTAATCACCATTGCCTCCGTGCGAGTATAAAATTTAGAAGGAGCAACTTTATGACAAGCTGCTGGGATTAGCTATAATGCGCAACAATTTTCTTTTTGGTGATAGTGCGATATGAACTCTCTGTTTGCCAGCACGGCGCGTGGACTGGAAGAACTGTTAAAAAGCGAACTCGAAGCGTTGGGCGCTCACGACTGTAAAATAGTACAGGGTGGGGTACATTTTCAGGGCGACGATCGACTCATGTACCAAAGCTTGCTGTGGAGCCGACTGGCTTCGCGCATCCTATTACCGCTCAACGAATTTAAAGTTTACAGTGATTTAGACCTGTACCTTGGCGTGCAGGCGATTGATTGGCCGTCAATTTTTGGTGTGGATAAGACCTTTGCCGTGCACTTTAGCGGCGTGAATGACGAAATCCGCAACAGTCAGTACGGTGCGCTCAAAGTCAAAGATGCCATTGTGGATAGCTTTACCCGCAAGCTGGATCAGCGCCCGACAGTGGCCAAGCAACAACCGGATATCCGCGTCAATGTTTTCCTGCAACGTGATATGGCGAGTGTGGCACTTGATCTCAGTGGTGAAGGTCTGCATCAACGTGGCTATCGTGATCTAACCGGTCAGGCTCCGCTGAAAGAGAATCTGGCCGCAGCAATTATTCAGCGTTCTGGCTGGCAGCCGGGCACACCGATGGTCGACCCAATGTGTGGTTCAGGTACGTTGCTGATTGAAGCCGCGATGATGGCCTCTGATCGTGCACCGGGTCTGCATCGGTCACATTGGGGGTTCACCGGCTGGAGCGCGTTTAACGAAGATCTCTGGCGTGAATTGACCACCGAAGCGCAAGTTCGTGCGCGCACCGGTTTGCAAGAGACGACCTCCCGCTTCTTCGGTTCCGATATTGATCGTCGGGTGATTGAGATGGCACGGGCCAACGCCCGCCGTGCTGGGGTATCAGAGCTGATTACTTTTAATGCCAACGACGTCAGTAAGCTGGTGAATCCATTGCCAGAAGGGCCTGTGGGCACGGTTATCAGTAACCCGCCTTACGGTGAGCGTCTGGAAAGCGAGCCGGCATTGATTGCGCTGCATAATATGCTCGGTCGCATCATGAAAACCGCATTCGGTGGTTGGCGCTTGTCACTGTTCAGTGCTTCGCCAGAACTGCTGAGCTGTTTGCAATTACGCGCAGATCGCGAATTTAAAGCCAAAAATGGCCCGCTCGATTGCGTGCAGAAAAACTACCAATTAGCGGCTAACCCGCAGGGTGCTGGTGGTTTACAGGTAGCGGAAGATTATGCCAACCGCCTGCGTAAGAACGTGAAAAAACTGGACAAGTGGGCCAAACAGCAAGGTATCGAATGCTACCGTCTGTATGATGCCGATTTGCCCGATTACAACGTGGCTGTCGATCGCTATGGCAGCAAAGTTGTGGTGCAGGAGTATGCGCCGCCGAAAACCATTGATGCCCAAAAAGCTCGCCAGCGCCTGTTTGATGTGATTAATGCCACGCTCGCTGTGTTGGATTTGCCATCAAATCAGCTGGTGCTAAAAACCCGTGAACGGCAGAAGGGCAAAAATCAATACGAGAAATTGGCACAAAAAGGTGAGTTCCTGCTGGTAAGTGAGTATAACGCCAAGCTATGGGTTAACCTGACCGATTACCTCGATACGGGTCTGTTCCTTGATCACCGCATCGCTCGCCAGATGCTGGGCAAAATGAGTCAGGGCAAAGATTTCCTGAACCTGTTTGCCTATACCGGCACGGCAAGCGTCCATGCGGGTCTGGGTGGCGCGCGTAGTACCACCACGGTAGATATGTCGCGTACCTATCTGGAGTGGGCCGAGAAGAATCTGCGGGCGAATGGCTTAACCGGCCAGCAGCACCGTTTGATTCAAGCCGATTGTCTCTCTTGGCTGAGTAATACCGATGAGCAATTCGATGTGATCTTCATCGATCCACCGACGTTCTCCAACTCCAAGCGTATGGAGACCACCTTTGATGTTCAGCGCGATCATTTGGTGCTGATGAAAGAACTTAAACGATTACTGCGCCGTCAGGGGACAATCATGTTCTCTAACAATAAGCGCGGTTTCCAGATGGATTTGGCCGGGATCGAAGCCTTGGGGTTGGAAGCGAAAGAGATAACCGCGCAGACGCAATCCGAAGATTTTGCCCGTAATCGTCAAATTCACAACTGCTGGCTGGTGACTCACCGCCGCGAGGAAAAGTAAAAACTATGTCGTTAATTAGCATGTCCGGTGCCTGGCTGTCGTTCAGCGATGCGCCTTTATTAGATAATACTGAATTGCATATTGAGGCAAACGAGCGCGTTTGTCTGGTGGGCCGCAATGGCGCGGGTAAATCCACCTTATTGAAAATTCTGAGCAAAGAAGTTCCGTTGGATGATGGCCGTATCATTTATGAGCAGGATTTGATTGTGGCGCGTCTGCAACAAGATCCTCCGCGCAATGTGGCGGGTACTGTGTTTGATTTTGTGGCGGAAGGTGTGCAAGAGCAAGCAGAACACCTGAAGGCTTATCATGCCACGCTGCATGACGTAGAGCTTGACCCAAGCGAGAAGAATCTGAATCGTTTAGCCGCCTTACAGGAAATCCTTGACCATCAGGGCTTGTGGCAGTTAGATAGCCGCATTCAGGAAGTGCTGGTCCAGTTGGGGCTTTCGGCCGATGCTGAATTGTCTTCACTGTCGGGTGGTTGGTTGCGTAAAGCAGCATTAGGTCGCGCACTGGTGAGCTCACCAAAAGTGCTGCTGCTGGATGAACCGACCAACCATTTAGACATTGAAACCATCAACTGGCTGGAAGGTTTCCTGAAAGATTTTCAGGGCAGCATCGTATTTATCTCCCATGACCGCTCCTTTATCCGTGCAATGGCAACGCGCATTGTCGATCTTGATCGCGGTAAATTGGTGTCATGGCCGGGTAACTATGAGCTGTATCTTGCTAGCAAAGAAGAAGCACTGCGGGTTGAAGAGCTGCAAAATGCTGAGTTTGACCGCAAACTGGCGCAAGAAGAGGTGTGGATTCGCCAAGGTATCAAAGCGCGACGCACCCGTAATGAGGGCCGTGTTCGCGCCTTGAAAGCATTGCGGATGGAGCGCTCAGCGCGCCGTGAAGTGATGGGTACCGCCAAGATGCAAGTGGAAGAGACGGTGCGCTCAGGCAAAATCGTCTTTGATCTGGAAAACGTCAATTATCAAGTTGATGGCAAAGTATTGGTGAAAGATTTCACCGCGCAAGTACAGCGTGGCGACAAAATTGCACTGGTCGGCCCGAACGGTTGCGGTAAAACCACCTTGCTGAAACTGATGCTCGGTCAGCTTAAAGCGGACAGCGGCAAAGTGCATTGTGGAACCAAACTGGAAGTGGCCTATTTTGATCAGCACCGTGCAGAGCTTGATCCAGAGCGCACGGTGATGGATAACCTGGCTGAAGGTAAGCAAGAAGTGATGGTCAATGGCCGTTCACGTCATGTGTTGGGTTATCTACAAGACTTCCTGTTCCACCCGAAACGCGCCATGACACCGGTGAAAGCCCTGTCTGGTGGTGAGCGTAACCGCCTGTTATTGGCTAAATTATTCCTTAAGCCAAGTAACTTGCTGATCCTCGATGAACCGACCAACGACTTGGATGTGGAAACACTGGAGCTGTTGGAAGAGATGGTTGATAGCTATCAGGGCACAGTGTTACTGGTGAGCCATGACCGTCAATTCGTTGATAACTCAGTGACGGAATGCTGGATTTTTGAAGGGAATGGTCAAATAAGCAGCTTTGTGGGCGGTTATTATGATGCTCACCAGCAGCGTGCTGAGGCAAAACCTATCCGTCAGGTGGCCAGTAAGGTGGAAGAAACCAAAGCTGTTGCACCGGTAAAAAGCAATGCACCGGCGGCCAAGCGCCCAGGTAAGCTGAGCTATAATTTGCAGCGCGAGCTGGATCAGTTACCGCAGCAGCTAGAAAAACTGGAAAATGAGATCAGTGGCTTACAGGCTCAGGTCAGTCATGCAGATTTCTTCTCCCGTCCGCATGAAGAGACCCAACAGGTCTTGAAAGCATTAGCCGATACCGAACAGGCGTTAGAAGTCGCGTTTAGTCGTTGGGAAGAGCTGGAAGCTCAGAAAAATGGCTAAAAACGCATAATCACTGTTCTATCAGGTAACGCAATAGCCCACTTTATAATGATATTGTGTCTATTGTTATATTACGCCTTTTGATAGATCGGTGTTCAGCTATGCCCTTCAACGATGAAGGGCATATATAGCCGTAAGGAATGAGATATTGTGTTCTATTATTCAGCCTGAGCACGGCGAGCACTCCGGGCAGTCAGGGAATGTGATCCTGTGCCGGCAGTGCGACATGTCAGTGGCCTTACCCTCCCTGCCTTATGGCACCAAAGCGGTATGTCCGCGCTGTAAGACTACACTGACCGCGCGGTGGGATGAGCCACGTAAACGCCCGGTTGGCTATGCCATCAGCGCATTATTTATGCTGTTGCTGGCAAACATGTTCCCCTTCGTTAAAATGCGCGTCGCGGGGATTACCAGCGAAATCACTCTGATCCAAATACCCAAAGTGATGTTGGCGGATAACTATGCCAGCATGGCAACGCTATTTATGGTGCTGGTGCAGTTGATCCCTGCTTTCTGTATGGTGGCGATTATTCTGCTTTGCTTGCGAGTTCGCATGCCCAGTCGCTGGAAGGCATTGATAGCAAAAGCGCTATTCCAATTTAAAACCTGGTGCATGGTGGAGATTTTCCTCGCCGGTGTACTGGTGAGTTTTGTCAAACTGATGGCCTATGGCGAAATCGGCATCGGCAGCAGTTTTATTCCCTATTGCCTATTCTGCTTGTTACAAGTGCGCGCTTTCCAATGCATTGACCGCCATTGGATGTGGCAGGATATTGCGCCAGCACCTGCGTTACCCCATCCATTGATTGCGGGCCGTACCGGTTTGCGCCAAGGGCTTCGCTCCTGCTCCTGTTGTACGGCCATTTTGCCGCAATCTCAGGTGCAATGCCCCCGTTGCCATACGCACGGTTACGTCCGCCGTCGCAACAGTTTGCAGTGGACCATGGCACTGCTCATCACTTCGATCCTGCTCTATATCCCTGCCAATCTGCTGCCGATCATGATCACTGAAAGTTTGGGGAACCAGATGGGTTCCACCATCATGTCCGGGGTGATTTTTCTGTGGAGTGAAGGTTCGTATCCTGTGGCGTTAGTGATTTTTATTGCCAGTATTATGGTGCCATCATTAAAAATGTTGGCGATCGGTTGGTTGTGCTGGGATGCGAAAGGTAAGGGCAAGACGGATACCGAACGGATGCATTTTATTTATGAAATCGTTGAGTTTGTTGGCCGCTGGTCAATGATCGACGTCTTTGTTATTGCAGTACTCTCGTCATTAGTCCGTATCGGACAACTGATGAGTATCTACCCGGCGATTGGGGCGCTACTGTTCGCAATGGTAGTGGTCCTAACCATGTTTGCTGCATTAACGTTCGATCCGCGTTTGACCTGGGATCGGATAAGTGACACAACCCAAAAGGAGCCGCAAGGTGACGGACAATAATCCCAGCCAGAATGTGGCGGAAATTGAAAAAATCAAGCGGTGGTCCCCTGTGTGGATCATCCCGATTGTCACTGCGCTGATTGGCGCATGGATACTGTTTTATCATTTTAGCCATCAGGGGCCACAGGTGGTCATGACCACACTGAATGCTGAGGGTATCGAAGCGGGTAAAACAAAAATAAAGAGCCGCAGTGTGGACGTCGGCATCGTTGAGCAGGTCACGCTAAGTGAAGATCTCAACCATGTTATTGTGCAGGCGCGGTTGAATTCAGGTATGAACACCTTGTTGCACGGCGATACCGTGTTTTGGGTGGTCAAGCCGCAGATTGGCCGTGAGGGTGTGTCTGGCCTCGGAACGCTGCTTTCCGGTGCCTACATTGAGCTGCAACCCGGCAGCAAAGGTAAGTCATTAAACCCATTCACATTACTTGACTCCCCGCCGCTGGCCTCACCTGATGCCAAAGGTCTGCGCATCACACTGGACAGCGAACAAGCCGGGCAGTTGAATGCTGGCGATCCCGTGCTGTTCCGTGGTTATCGAGTTGGCTCGGTAGAAACCAGTACTTTCGACACTAAATCACGCTTGATGCGTTATCAGTTATTTATTGGCGCGCCTTATGACAGCCTAGTCACCACCAATGTCCGCTTCTGGAAAGATAGTGGCGTAGCTGTAGATCTCTCCTCACAGGGGATGCGAGTCGAAATGGCATCGCTGGCAACCTTGTTCAGCGGCGGCGTGAGCTTCGATGTGCCTGATGGTGTAGAGCTGGGCAAGCCTATTACGGCAGATAAGCCTGAGTTCAAGTTGTTTGATAACCGCAGCAGCATCCAAAACTCACTGTACACGGAGCATGAAGACTTCTTGTTGTTCTTCTCCGATTCAGTCCGTGGTTTACAATCGGGCGCACCAGTAGAGTTCCGAGGTATCCGTGTGGGTACTGTGGCGGATGTCCCGTTCTTCGCTGATGGGATGAAGCAGCGTGTGGATAATGATTTCCGCATTCCGGTGCTTATTCGCATTGAGCCAGGTCGTTTCCGCAATGATTTAGGCCCAGATGCTAACTTTGAACAGATACTGAAAACCGCCAAAGAGCGCGGTCTGCGGGCATCATTGAAGTCAGGCAACTTATTGACCGGCGCACTGTTTATTGATCTGGACTTCTACCCGGACGCCAAACCCTGGAAAGGGCCGCTGGAAGTGGCGGGTTATCCATTGCTGCCTACGGTCAGTGGCGGTTTAGCACAAATGCAGCAAAAAGTGATGCAAACGCTGGATAAGATCAACAATCTGCCGCTGGACCCTATGGTGAATGAAGTCACGAAAACGCTGGTTGAGAGTCAGAAAACCATGCGTGAGACGCAGAAAACGCTAGAGTCGCTGACAGCAATTACGGCCAGTCCAGCGATGAAGGATCTGCCAAAAGATCTGCAAAAAACCTTGAACGAGTTGAATCGCAGCATGAAAGGTTTCCAACCAGGTTCACCAGCCTACAATAAAATGGTTGGCGATATGCAGCGGTTAGATCAGGTGTTACGTGAATTGCAGCCAGTATTACGGACGTTGAACGAGAAGAGCAACGCGCTGGTATTTGAAGCGGCAGGAAGTCAGGATCCTCAGCCTAAGAAGGCCAAAAAATGATGAAATGGATGGCAGTTATCGCCGCGCTGTTACTCAGCGCTTGCAGCAGCGAACCCAGCAAAACTTACTATCAGTTACCGGCAATGAGTGCACCTGCTACAGCCAGTAGTAGCGTGGCATCAAGGCAACTGTGGATTGAACATGTTGGGGTCGCTGATTATCTCGCTGCGACGGGAGTGGTCTATCAAACCAACGATGTGCAATATGTGATTGCGACCAACAACCTCTGGGCCAGTCCGCTGGATCAGCAGTTGCAGCAAACCTTGGTCACCAATCTGAGTAATGCGTTGCCGGGTTGGTTGGTTTCCTCCCAGCCGCTGGATAGTGATCAGGATGTCCTCAATGTGACCGTCACTGGCTTCCACGGGCGCTATGATGGCCGAGCCATTATCCGTGGCGTCTGGATACTGAAACATCAGGGGCAACTGATTAAGCAGCCATTCGATTTGGAGCTGAAACAGAGCGAAGATGGTTATGATGCCCTGGTCCGCACCTTGGCTGCGGGCTGGCAGCAAGAAGCTGGGGCGATTGCCGCTCAGTTGCAGCGAGTTAAGTAATATTTTGTTCTAACATAATCTAATCCTCTTTCATTGATAATAATAAAATTGCCATGAAAGAGGATTTTCATTAAATATCAATCCATTACCTCCAGCCACCCTAAATCAAGCACTTAGCGTATTCTGCGTGCATAGCTCACAAATGTGACATTGGCGTGAATTTTGCGCATTGCTTTTCTGTTTCTTAAGGACTATCACTTAACTGTGATTGCACATAAAGTGGTCACTGTTTTCTTTCCACCAGACCGAAAGATGAGGGAAACGAGGCATGAAGAGACAGAAAAGAGATCGCCTGGAAAGGGCGTTGTCACGTGGGTATCAGGCAGGTATTTCAGGGCGTTCGAGGGAAATTTGTCCCTATCAAGCTTTAGACGCTAGATCACATTGGTTAGGAGGTTGGCGACAAGCCATGGAGGACAGGGCTGTGACCGCTTAAGCGGCTCTCTGTCAGACTAAGGAATAACCTCCGCTTTATGCGCATATTGCGGAGGTTGTTAATTACCCTTCGTATTTGACGATGCAGCGTTGTTGGCTGCTTCGTAACTCGGTTATCCCACCCAGCGTTTCAGTAAGATACTGGCGTTAACTCCGCCAAAACCAAAACCATTTGAAAGCGCATAGGTCATCTCATGTGGCAGCGCTTTACCCGCCACGATATTCAGTCCTTTGGCTGCAGGGTCCAGATTTTCCAGGTTCAGGGTCGCAGGCACGATTTGATCACGTAATGCCAGCACGGTGAAAATGGTTTCTAGCCCGCCAGCGGCCCCCAGCAAATGGCCTGTAGCCGATTTGGTGGATGTTACCGCTAGCGTATCGCCCTCACCAAACAGGTGCTTAATGGCGTTGATTTCGCCAAGATCGCCTACCGGTGTTGAGGTTGCGTGCGCATTCAGATGCTGAACCTGCGCGGGTAAGATCCCTGCCTGACGCAAAGCAATCTTCATCGCTCGGTAAGCGCCGTCACCATCTTCAGCGCCAGAAGTCATGTGGTAAGCATCGGCACTGGTACCATAGCCGACAATCTCAGCCAAAGGTTGCGCACCACGAGCCAATGCATGCTCCAACTCCTCGATAACCAACAAACCAGCCCCTTCGCCCATCACAAAACCATCGCGTGCACTATCAAAAGGACGGGAGGCTTTTTCAGGGGCATCATTTGAGCCGGTTGATAATGCGCGTGCTGCGGCAAAGCCAGCCAGACTGACTTTATCAATCGCGGCTTCCGCGCCACCACACAGAGCAACATCAGCTTCATCATTGCGAATCATCCGTACAGCATCACCGATAGCTTGCACACCTGCAGCACAGGCAGTGACAGGTGCGCCAATCGGACCTTTGAAGTGATGCTTAATCGAGACGTGACCTGCGGCCAGATTCACCAAAAATGAAGGTACAGTGAAAGGGGATAGCCGCTTTGGTCCACGACTGTCGGTTGTGCGCACGGCATGGGCGATGGCTGGAAAGCCGCCAATACCTGAGCCAATGACAGTGGCGGTACGGTCCTGTTTCTCTGCGTCATCTGCTTGCCAATTCGCATGGGCAATAGCTTCATCCGCAGCGGCCATGGCAAACTCAATGAAGCGATCCATTTTCTTTTGATCTTTGGGTGCGACAGCTTTATCAGGATCGAAACCTGCTTCAGGGTCAGCCGCGAGAGTGGGGACTTGTCCACCAATTTTGGCCGGCAAATCGCCGACAATCTCATCAGGCAGCACTCGAATGCCCGATTGCCCAGCCAGCAGACGTTGCCAAACAGTTTCGATACCACAGCCTAATGGGGAAACCACACCCATTCCTGTAATTACTACACGGCGCGTATTCATCATTTTTCCTTTTGAAGCTCAATTGAGTGGGGGAGCTGCCTGGTATCACTAGTCTGCTTACCATGCATAAGTGCCAACCGTTGATTAATTATATCGCTCCTGACGGAGCCTGCCGTAAGAGTGACATCTTGCGTACGGATAGGTTGCCCGGTGTGTTTGTTGAGTAATATGGGCTCTACAGGTGTGCCAGTGCGGCGATCCACAAGGACCACTGCGGGGCCTTCTGGCGCAAAATGCTGATTACCCCAGTGAAACAGGGCCGCAATGACGGGAAAAAAATCGTTGCCACGCTCGGTCAGTAAATACTCATAGCGAGCAGGGCGAGGGTTATAGAGCCGCTTCTCAAAGATGCCGCTCTCCACCAGATATTTTAAGCGTCGAGTGAGGATGGTCGGTGAGAGCTGTAAACTTTGCTGAAATTCATCAAATCGCGTTAGTCCTTGAAAGGCATCACGAATGATTAATATGCTCCACCACTCACCTACTCGCTCAAGAGAGCGGGCCACTGGACAGGGCATGTCTTCAAAACGGGTTCTTTGCATACCACGCTCACTTGGCTAGGGTGGATTGGGCTGGCCATGAGCTGAAAATCAAGAGGCCATTCAGTAACTACATTTATTGTAGTCACTGAGGTAAAAAAAATGCCTTTGGGCATCAAAATAGTGAGTCATCATCATAACCGTGCGGGGGATTTTACGGTCCCCCACACTCGGACTGCGAGTAAAATACTAGAAAGCGTTGGTATCTTTAAACAAACCCACTTTCAAGTCGGTGGCGGTATAAATCACTTTGCCATCAACTAATACTTCACCATCCGCAACGCCCATGATTAATTTACGCATAATAATACGTTTAAAATTAATGCGATACGTCACTTTTTTGGCATCAGGCAGCACCTGGCCGGTGAATTTAACTTCACCCACACCCAGAGCACGACCTTTCCCTTCGCCGCCTAACCAGCCAAGATAGAAACCAACCAGCTGCCACATGGCATCAAGGCCCAGGCAACCAGGCATTACTGGGTCACCGATAAAGTGGCAACCGAAGAACCATAGGTCCGGATTGATATCCAGTTCCGCTTCCACATAACCTTTGCCATAGGTGCCGCCGTCTTCTGTCATTTTGACGACACGGTCCATCATTAACATATTGCCTGCTGGCAATGGTGGCCCGCCAGCGCCAAACAGTTCGCCACGGCCTGATGCTTCAAGGTCTTCTTTTGTATAGGATTCGCGTTTATCTACCATGTTCTCAGTAAGCCTTATTTTAGTGAAGTGCGCAGAATAGCGTACAGCTGTACGCTGAGCAAGTCCGATCAGCCCTGGTTGAACCAGTTCAGCCAACGTAACGGCCACGGCCAACGACGTCTGTCCAGCGGATTTACCTGCGAGATTCGCTCTTGAATTATACCCAACAGACTCGGTTGTTGCTCATCGGCATAAACCACGCCCGTTAATATCGGTAATGCTTCAGCTACCGTATCAACTGCCCACAGATGGAATTGACCATTTTGCACAGCTTCAATCACCGCCTGATTAAGGCATAAATGACGGACGTTGGTGGAGGGTAAAATGACCCCCTGAGTGCCCGTTAGCCCACGGCGCTGGCAGGCTTCGAAGAAACCTTCGATCTTTTCATTCACGCCGCCAATAGGCTGCACATTACCAAATTGGTCAACAGAACCTGTCACGGCAATTTGTTGGTTGATTGGCTGCTGCGAAAGTGCACTGATCAGCGCACAAAGTTCAGCGAGTGATGCACTGTCGCCATCCACTTCACCGTAAGATTGCTCAAAAACAATGGAAGCGGAGAAAGGTAGCGGCTGATCGAGATCCAGTTCTGAATGCAAGAATGCCTGCATGATCATCATGCCTTTAGCATGAATATTGCCACCCAGTTCAGCTTTTCGTTCAACATCAACAAACTCGCCATCACCTAAGTGAACAACACAGCTGATACGCGCCGGTTCACCGAAGGCATAAGGATGGCCTGGGTATTCTAACACCGATAGGCCGTTGATCTGGCCGACAACTTGTCCTTCGGTATCCACCAGAATTTGGCCTAGCTCTATCTCATCCTGCATCCGCTCGGCAAGGTAGCTATGTCGCCAATCGCGAGCATTCAGCGCAACTTCCAGTGCGTTAGCAGTAATAGTGCTCCCTTCGGCATACAGCGCAGCTTCAGCGAGCTGGTGGGTTAGCCATTGCGGACACAGTGGCAGGCTGCCTTGGTCACCGCTGTAGCGCACAGCTTGGCGGAAAAGCACGGGCCAGGCGTCGGCAGATAAGGCGGGCAGCTGTTTTTGCTGCAATAGCGCATTAATATAGCCGCACCATAAGGTCATGCCATCAATATCGACCAGCGGCAGTTCTACTTCGAACTCACCGTAAATAGCCAAATCACCCAGTTCAGGTTCCATATCATGGAAATCGCCCAGACCCAGACGGTCGCCAACCAGAATTAGGCGCAGATCCAACGGCATGGAAGGAATATGTACCGGTAATGGGCGGGTTTCATCAGGGGACAGCCAATCGAAGCGCTGTTGGGCAATCATCTGTTTCAGGCGCAGCCACATTAGTGGTTGAGCCTGTAATGCCCGAACTGACAGGATCAATACACCGCCGTTAGCCTGATGAATCAAGCCAGGTTGCAGACTAATTTGATCTTTATGCCATCTAACACAGCCAAACAGTTGCTCTGGCTCGACCCACTCCTGATAGAGGCAGCGTGATTGTGCCGCAAACAGCTCGTCACCACGCTGTGCTGGCTGCCAGGTAACTTGGTGGCCCTGTATCAGATAATCGCCACCAAACAGGGCTGAAGCCTCAGGTTGCAGCTCTTTAATCGCCTGTGCAAGTAATGCCAGATACTCAGTGCTCTCTTGGGCTTTGATCAGCATGAAACGCGGTTGAGATTGTGGATGACAGAATAGCGTCATGCCATTTTCTAACCGGGGCTGAATGACGGCAAAAGGAACAGGCTCCAATTGGGAGGCAGTAGCGAATAACGCTTCATATGGCGTTGTGTTCGGCAGCAGTGACTGCCATTCAAGTCGGTTATTGGTCAAAGTAATAGATGCAATCGTCAAAAAGGGAAAGGGCGATTATACAAGAATAAAGCAGGCTGCATATACGTAGAGTGGCAGTTGGTGACAAGGAGTAAGACATCGGCAGTATTCCGTACAAAAAACAATCTATTCATGCGCTTTTAGTAGGGTGAAATTCTGTGTAAAGCTGTTATGCTTGATTTAAGTTACGCGGTCACTAAAGAGCTCACGATGAAATATCAACAACTGGAAAATTTGGAAAGTGGTTGGAAATGGGCGTATTTGGTAAAAAAACACCGTGAAGGTGAAACCATTACCCGACATATCGAAAACAGTGCAGCTACGGATGCCGTAGAGCAACTGATTAAACTGGAAAGTGAACCAGTGAAGGTGTTGGAGTGGATTGATGCACATATGAACCCACAACTGGCGACTCGGATGAAGCAGACTATCCGCGCTAGACGTAAGCGGCATTTTAACGCAGAGCATCAACATACCCGCAAAAAATCAATCGATTTGGAATTTTTGGTCTGGCAACGTTTGGCCGGTCTTGCCCGACGTCGCGGTAATACGCTTTCGGAAACGGTAGTTCAGTTGATTGAAGATGCTGAGCGCAAAGAGAAATATGCCAATCAGATGTCCTCTTTGAAGCAGGACTTGCAGGATATTCTGGGTAAAGAAAGTTAGCCTGTTTGGCGTAAATAATCTCGGATGATGACGGAAATACCATAAGAGAACATCATGTCACACTCAAGGTGCCTAACCCCATGATAAAAAAAACCCCGCAATGCGGGGTTTTTTATGAAAGAAGTAAACTTAAGCCTGTGGCTGAGTTACAACTTCTTTGTAGCCTTTAACTTCGATCTCTACGCGACGATCTGGTGCCAGGCACTCGATCAGAGCAGCACGTGGTTTCACGTTGTCACAGGTGTTGCCTGTAACTGGGTTAGCTTGGCCTTCACCGCGAGCGGTGATTTTGTCAGCAGGGATACCTTTAGAAACCAGGTAATCACGCACGCTGTCAGCACGACGCTGAGACAGAGCTAAGTTAGGTGCTGGTTGACCGATACGGTCAGCAAAGCCCAGAACCACTACAGAACCGTCTTTAGGATCGATAGAGCTCAGCTGAGAGTACAGTTGGTCCAGAGCTTGCTGGCCTTCTGGTTTCAGAGTTGACTTGTTGAAAGCGAACAGCACGTCAGATTTCAGTGTGAAACGCTTAGTGTCAACAACTGGAGCTGGCGCTGGCGCTGGAGCAATTGGTGCTACTGCATCTTCTTGACCGAAACGGTAAGAAACACCTACGCTCAGCAAGCCGTTGTCTGGACGAGCACCAACGGTCGCACGGTCACCGATGTTGTTAACCCACTGGTATTCCATACGGGTTGCCCAGTTTTTGGTCCAAGCGTATTCAGCACCCAGAGCAACTAACGGAGAAACACCGGTATCGTGAGCACTGTAACGAGTGCCATCGATAGAACCGTCAGCGTCTGCACGCCAAACCATACCACCCAGACGAGTGTAAACGTCCAGATCCTGAGCAACAGGGTAGCTCAGTTTAGCGGCTAACTGAACGCCTTGCGCTTTGAATGCGCCGTTGTTGGTGTCGCCTTTGTAAGGCATACGGCCAAGCCAGTCGTATCCCATTTCAAAGCCCAGGTACTGGTTTGCTTGGTAACCCAAGAATGCACCAGCACCAATTTGGTCTTTATGAGTTGGACCGTCATTTTGAATGATGGAACCAGTATCTTGGAACTGGGACCAGCCCAGTTTACCACCGGTGTACCAGGTGTTATCTTTCGGTGCGGCTTGCGCTACTGTAGCGAAACCAGCCAGTGCCACTGCTAATGCGATAGCTGTCTTTTTCATTTTACGCCTCGTTATCATCCAAATAGGCAATGAGCTTTAAAAAGCCAAGCCCTTGGTTAAAATTCTTCGTCAAGGTTTTAACGCTCCCGTTAATCACGCTGCCAGTATGATTTGGCATTTTAGAGCAACCTTAGCGATGTAAAGTCTACAACGTGGCGAGAAAGTTACAAGTGTGATGTAATAAACGTCCTGAGAAAAAAACGATTTTGTGCATAATCTTTAACGATTTAGGGGTAAAAACCAGCCTTTTTTATGCGACATTTTCTGCTGCAAGCCGCATTCCGACTCGCTTTATGCCGGTTTTGCAGGAGTAAGCGCTAAATATTGTAATAATTCATGGGATAAATCCTAAATTTACTTAATGATACAAAGAAGAATGAATTTTTAACGTTGCGCACTGTCCTTGACCCGATTTTGTGTCATTCAGCGGACGCATAATAAACCCATAAGCATTTCCTAACTTTGCGGCTAAACGTAAACGGATACGATCATCTTCCGATAGCTCCGGCAGCCAACCAAGCACGACACTATAATTCCCCGTCAGTAATGCTTTTTCCATCGCATCAACCGTCGACAATGGATTGATTTGCCTTAGCTGAACAACCTTATGCGCTGGTAAACCTGACTGTTGTAACCATAGACGACTCAATTTCTGTTGCGGTGTTAACCATAATAGCCACCGAGATTGCTTACCAAGTTGTTGCAATAAAGGAAGTAATAGCTGAGTTACCGCAGGCTGGTTTTCACTGTACACAAGTTCACTGATAAGGCCACTATCTGTTGGAGCATCAACTCTTTGTGCTGCATCGCGGGTAACAAGAGAATGATAATTAGCATGATAAGGTTTTAGTGATTGAGTACGCATAATGAACCTCGCCCGTAGTGTGCTGTATGCATATACAGTAGTCACTGTTTGTTCGAAGATCAACTAAATTTTTACAAGACGCTTCGCATAATTGCGAAGTAAATCCGTGCAAATTCATTTTGTATTTGGCTAGCCAATCCATTTTGCGTATTTTCTAATTAGTTGTTCCTCTTACACTTATTGCAACTGAATAGGGACGTTAGTTCGGATTTTTACTAAAGGAGTAGTCATGGAAAACGCATCAGAAAACAAAATCATGCAGGCACGGGATTGTTTTGATTTTTTAGGCCTGATCACAGTTCGCTCACAGTTTGGCGGCTATGGCCTATTAGCTAATGGGATTATGTTTGCTGTGGTTTCTGAGGGGGAACTGTATTTACGTGCCAATGATCAGGTGGAGGGACTATTTCGCGCCAGAGGGATGACGAACCTTGTTTATGCCAAGCGTGGGGTGCCGATTTTGCTACGCTACTATTGGGTAGATGCTTTTTTATGGCGTGACGAACGCACGTTGTGCAACTTTGCACAACGGGCTTATCAAGAGGCCAGAGCTGAGGTTTTAAGTAAAAAAGGCCCCACAGTTCGGCTGAAAGATTTACCCAATCTTAGTGCTAGCCTCGAGCGGTTATTATGGAAAGTTGGTATCAAGGATGCAGCGGAGTTACGGCTTGAGGGCGCTAAACGTTGTTACTTGAAATTACGCGCTGTGCGGCACTCACTGGGGATAAATGTATTGTTCTCACTGGCGGGGGCTATCAGTGGCTATCACTATGCTGCATTGCCCTTAATGATACGTATTGAACTTATCGAATGGTTTGAAACCCACATCAGTGCTGTGTATGAGACAGTATAGTTACGGGCCATCAAGAATAGCCCGTGTTTGATTAACGTATCTGACTGATGCGCTTATTCAGTTCACTGAGTTCAGGTAACAGTTCAAGCAATAAGCCAATCTGTTGTAAAACCAATTGGTCTTTACTCTCTGGCTCAGGATTGCACTCTTGCAGTCGGGTAGATAAGCCGGCTAGCACCAGTGCCATTTTCGAACTATCTGGCTGTTCTTGCTCAAGAGTGCCCTCGACATAACAAATAGCATCGTTGAGTAAATTCAGTGTGGCGGTATTGGTCAGTTTCTCGCGATGAGCGCCCAGTGCAGAGATGTAACTGAGCATGGTGTGGTTCAGGCAGAGTAAACGGAATGCCGCCTCCTGAGTTTCTTTATCGTTCTTGGGTTCCGCTGACATATTTGAAATAACTGAGGCTAACTCGGCATCACAATTATGTGCATCACGGCGCGCAATGCGGTAGGGCAGGCTGTTATCTTTGCCTTGATAGTATTGCACCAGAATGGCATCCAGATAGCGGCAGTTTGCATTAAGTGTTTTGTGGACCACAGCAGGGAGTTGGCGGAACTTCCAGTCAGGCCAGATAAAGCTCACGGCGACCCAGGCAATAGCGCATCCCAGCAACGTGTCGAATACCCGTGGTGCAGCCACCTCAAACCCTTCGCCTAATAGGTTAAAACAGAGCAAAACCAGCAAGGTAATAAACATGGTGGCGTGAGCATACTGAACATTGCGGAAGGCGAAGAATAGCACGCCAGTAATTACAATCAGGATTAACTGCCCTTCAATGGAGGGCACGAAATAGAGGATAGGCAAGCCGATAAGGATACCCGCCAGAGTACCGATAATGCGCAATGCAAGGCGGCGGCGAGTAGCATTATAGTTGGGCTGGCAGACAAAAAGACTGGTTAGCAAAATCCAGTAGCCGTGGCGCATGCCAGTAAACTGAATAAAGGCATAGCCGACGCAGAGCACCACAGACATGCGTACTGCGTGGCGAAAGAGTGCCGATTTTGGCGTCAGATGGCGGCTGATACGCAGCTTGATATCACTCCAACCGGTGAGGCGATCGTCAGATAAACGGCTTTCCGGCTGTGGATCTTCGGCTAGAACCTGCTCTGATTCAATCCCAGCCAGTTGGGCATCAATCGCTCGCAAGTTTTTCAGCAGATGGGAAAGCGCTTTAACTTGCTGCACATTTTCGTTTTGAGCGAGTTCCCTAGCCAGTGCCGCATCTAAAAAAGTAAAGGCGCGTTCGAACCGGGGATCATGCTGGTATTTTTGTCTCATCAAAATGGATTGTGACAACTGCATACAGGCTCTGGCTTGCATACTTAATAAGCGCTGAAAGCGGAAGAGGATATCGCTGTAGCGGAACTTTTCCCGTAGCGCTTGATATTGAACATGCGACGAGCTGGCTCGCTCATGAATATCTTGCGCGACAAAATAGTAGTGCAGTGTTCGTCGAGTTCCACGTTGGCCACGGTCACCTTTCAGCCGTGTAACCAGCGAGGCTTTGGCCTGATTCAAGGTGGCAACTAATGTCCCGTTCGCCATCGCCACATCAATCATCGGCTGATCGACATCAGGTTCAAGGTCGGGGTCAAATAGATTGGCTTTAGCGTCTAAATAGCGAGCAAGCTGTTGATAACAGCGGGCCAAGTTATCCTGTAAAGGGCGGATTGGGAAAATGAGATGTCCGCACAAGGTCAATACGTTGTACCAAACGGCCCCCAGTATCAGTAACAGCGGCTGCTGGTACCAAATATGGTACATCGAAGTGCCGAGCATGGTGTAAATAGCAATTAACAATGCGCCAAAAGCAATGGTCGCATAGCGTTGGCCTAAGGCACCCAGCAGAATGAAACCGCAGGTTGAGAAGGTCAGGCCAAGGGCAAAAAGCCAGGGATAAGGAAATAGAAGCTCAATGGAGGCTGATGCGACAAAAAAACAGATCAGCGTAATGAATAGGTTGCGTAACCGCCCGGTTAGGCGGTCATCTAGGTCAGTCAGTGCTGCAGCAACGACACCGAGGGTCAGGGGAATGGTCAATTTAGGCTGATCAATCCACCATGGAACCGCTGTTACTCCCGCCAACGCGATAAAAATACGAACATGATAAAGCAGGCTACTATTGTAGACATTACGGCGTAGAGCAGTGACGAAAGTGAGCACAAAAAACCTCTAAAACTGAAATTCAGCGTTGCTGATATTGGCGTTGAGCATTGGCTATTCTTGCCTGCTGCGCCATTTCGACTGAGACGACACGGCGGCCCACTGGCCAAAGTGCAATAGCAGCAATCTTAAAATTGGCAATCCCCACCGGGATCCCGATAATGGTTACACATTGCACAATACCGGTGACGATATGTGATAAGCAGAGCCACCAGCCAAATAAAACAAACCAGACAATATTCAATAAAGAACCGCCCGCTGTTAGCAGAGCATTGCTTTTTTCTGGGTATAATTCATTGACATGGATCGCCTCATTACCATAAGGGAGAAATGATAACTTGGTAATTTCCCAGCAAGAGCGGGTTAATGGTAAGGTGAAAATCAGAATGACGCTGACGACTGTGGCTAATAGCCAGCCCAGCGTGGTGAAGAAACCACCTAAAATAAAATTAAGAACGTTCAGTACAGTACGCATAGTGATTAATCTGCCTAGCTGAATAAAAAAACCGCAATGCGGATGAGTGATAACCCCGACTAGCCATTCTATACGGATAGCGCGGGTGAGTTTCCTTCTTCAACTATCGGATACCTGTTGTTTAAACTCAATTATTTTATTTACACTCCATTATGTTATTTCAATTCACTTAATACGAGTATGGCGCGCAGATATGGAACTTAAAGCGACATCTTTTGGCAAGCATCTGGCTCAACACCCCTATAACCGGGTCCGCTTGCTGAATGCGGGCATCGAAGTATGCGGTGATAAACATCAATACCTGATCCCCTTTAACCAGCTGGTTAACATCCAGTGTAAGCGCGGTATTGTCTGGGGCGAGATGGAATTTGAATTGCCAAATCAGCAGGTTGTGCGCTTGCATGGTACTGAATGGCAAGAGACCCAACGTTTCTATCAATACTTACTGGGTATCTGGCAACAATGGAGCGAGGAGATGAGCCTGGTTTGTGTTGAGGTTTTGCATAAACAAGTCGAATCAATTAAGCGAATTGAGCAGCAGGATAAATGGTTTAAACGCAGTGAATTAGGTCAGGTGCAAGAGGCTATTCGTGAGGCTTTCGCGGCGTTACCTATGCCGGTAGAACGGTTAATGGAGTTTGAGTCTTGTCGCGCAGATTATGAGCTCTGTTTGGGGTGGTTGCAGCAAGGTAGCCGCAGCGTAGAGCGTCGTAATCAGCAATGGACTCACCGCATGTTGGAAGAGCATCAAGATTTCTTCCAAAGCGTTGAAAGCTCGCCGCTGAATGAATCGCAGAGCCGCGCGGTGGTCAATGGTGAAGATTCAGTGTTGGTATTGGCAGGTGCTGGCAGTGGTAAAACATCGGTGCTGGTGGCCCGTGCTGGTTGGTTATTACGCCGTAATGAAGCACTGCCCGAGCAGATCTTACTGCTGGCATTTGGCCGTCAGGCGGCTGACGAAATGAATGGTCGCATCAAAGATCGGTTGGCAGTGGATGATATTCAGGCCAAAACCTTCCATGCGCTTGCATTGCAGATTATCCAGCAAGGCAGCCGCAAGACTCCCACGATCAGTAAATTGGAGTCTGACAGCAAAGCCAGAAGGTCACTGCTGATTCAGCATTGGCAGCAGCAGTGCAGCGAGAAAAAAGCGCAGGCTAAGGGGTGGCGCGAGTGGTTGACCGATGAGTTAGAGTGGGAGGTCGCTGAAGGTGATTTTTGGCAGGATAAACGACTTGCAGCACGACTGGCAGGGCGACTTGAACGCTGGTTAGGGTTGATGCGCATGCATGGCGGTAGTCAGGCCGAAATGATTGAGCAGGCTGATGAAGACGTGCGCGATATCTTCCAGAAACGTATAAGACTCATGGCACCCTTACTCAAAGCATGGAAAACAGCGCTGAAAGAGGAGGGGGCCGTCGATTTCTCTGGGTTGATTCATCAGGCGGTGAATTTGCTGGAGAAAGGGCGGTTTGTCAGCCCGTGGAAACATATTTTGGTCGATGAGTTTCAGGATATTTCGCCGCAGCGAGCCATGCTACTGACAGCGCTGCGTAAGCAAAATAAGCAGACCTGTCTGTTTGCGGTTGGTGATGATTGGCAGGCAATTTACCGTTTCAGTGGTGCAGAACTCTCCCTCACCACGGCATTTAGCCAGAACTTTGGCGAAGGGGCTGAATGTGCATTGGATACAACCTATCGTTTTAATGATCGTATCGGTGAGATTGCTAATCGGTTTATTCAGCAAAACCCCTATCAATTGAAAAAGCCGCTGAACAGCCTAAGCAAAGGCAATAAAAAATCGGTGATGATTTTGCCGAACGAACAACTTGAAACACTGCTGGATAAGTTAAGTGGCTTTGTTAAAGATGACGAGCGCATCCTGATCTTGGCGCGTTATCACCATCTGCGACCAGATATTTTGCAAAAGGCCGCAACGCGGTGGCCAAAGTTGACCATTGATTTTATGACGATCCATGCCAGTAAAGGGCAACAGGCAGATTATGTGATTATTGCGGGTTTACATGAGGGGAGTGATGGTTTTCCAGCCGTGGCACGAGAGTCCATTTTGGAAGATGTGCTGCTACCGGCACCGGAGGATTTCCCTGATGCAGAAGAACGGCGCTTGCTTTATGTCGCCATGACTCGAGCAAAACATCAAGTATGGTTGCTGCAAGACACCGACAAACCCTCTGTTTTTGTTGATCAACTGAGTGAGATGGGCGTCCCGATTCAACGTAAACCCTAGCTAGGATTAAGCCCGGTGGTTATGGGGTCAGTCTATTATCACCGGGCTTAAAGATTATTTCAGGCGTTGCTTCAAGTAGTGATCATAGTCAGGGATGGCAATGGTCACTTCACCGCTGAACAAGGCGGAGCCAATTAAGAAGTCAGCGGTCGAGCGGTTAGTGGCAACGGGAATATTCCAAACCGTCGCCAGGCGTAGCAGGGCTTTTACATCGGGATCATGGGGAACCGCATTGAGCGGGTCCCAGAAGAAAATCAACATATCGATCTTTTTCTCAGAGATCAGTGCACCCACCTCCTGATCACCCCCCATTGGGCCACTGAGCAAACAGCGGACATCAATCCCCGTCGCGTTTTGTACCAGATTGCCTGTGGTGCCAGTTGCATAAAGTTCGTGCTGTGCCAAAAGATCGCGGTTTTCCATGACCCACTCAAGCAGTGATTTTTTGCAGTGGTCATGGGATACGAGGGCAATATGCTTACGTGCCGCGATAGTGCGGGTGGTGAGTTCCATCAAAATATCCTTCAATAAGAGCTAGCGGTTTGCTGACAGATTACTGAAATGGATATTTTGTGCATAGCGTTAACGCAAAGAAATGCGAGGAAACCGGCATAACCTGATGTTTAAGAAGGGCCTAAACTGACTGCGCTACTTAGCGGGTGGTTTTTTGGCCCATAGCAGGAAGCGTTGTTGCGTCTCGGCATCGGCTTGCAGGAACCAGTATTGCAGCATCTGCTCGGCGACATTTTCACCTTGCAGACGGGTTGTTTTTTGCGTTGCATTGGTTCCTGCAACCGCAATGGTGGTTCCAGGCACAGCACTCACAGGTGACGGTGGAATTGTGGCAAATGAGGGTACGGAAGCGCTGTATTGCCCCACGTTATAGGTAGCCATGGCGGTTTCGAGTGTTGCCGCAGTGTTGAGGTTCTCCTCGTGCAGCACATCGTGGCGCACCGATAACGGGCGTCCATTATCACCGATCAACTGAAATGAGGGGTTTTTAGAGAATTTATTCCCATCTCGTTCAGTATCGATAACCGGTAATTTGATGGCAACTGAGCGAATATTTCGGGTATTGAACACCACCACCAGCGGCGGCGATGCATACAATATTTTCGGATCTGTCGGCAGCGGTTTTGCCACTTTGAACAGGATTTGATGCTGGCCGCTGTTTAACTCCAAACTATCGGCCCCCTTGAGCAAGGAGCCCGACATGTTCTTCCCATCGACCACCAACAGGTCAATTTCCGGTGCAAGTTTTAAGGTCGTGGCTAGCGCTGAAGCACTGCAACAAACGGCCAAAATCCCTGCGACCACCAGACCAAATTTCATGTGTTGCTCCTGAAGGTGATATCCACTTACATTGTCAGACAGGCTAGATTATGTGTCAAAGTCTTTCCGTGCGCCCACATTTATTTACTTTTTGAAACATTCGGTATAAATGTGTCGTTTTTATCCTAATGAATTCTAAAGATAAAAGAGGCAATCTAACAGTTATTAGTGCTATGTCTATTAAACGAAATCAATTAGACCGCGTTTATCCTCGATTTTCCCCATGATGTACACTTAGACGTCGCCTAATATTTGTCATTCCACCTAAATGCAAATGGATAGGAATATTCTTTTAGCGCATCAGAGGAACTGAAAAATGCATGATAAAGACATTGCAGACATTCTCCAGCAGGTAAAAACAATTGCGCTAGTCGGGGCAAGTGATAATCCATCGCGCCCCAGCTATGGTGTTATGGCTTATCTGTTACAGCAGGGCTATCAGGTCACTCCTGTCAGCCCAAAACTGGCCGGGAAAACGTTACTGGGGCAGCAGGTATATGCTGAGTTGGCGGATATTCCCCATTCAATTGATATGGTGGATGTCTTCCGTAATACCGAAGCTGCATATGGCGTCGCACAGGAGGCGATTGCTATCGGTGCTAAAGTGTTATGGCTACAAATTGGTGTTATTAATGAGTTGGCGGCAACCTTAGCGGCCGATGCAGGGCTAAAGGTGGTCATGGATCGCTGCCCGAAAATTGAAATACCCCGGTTAGGATTAGAAAAAGAGTAATATTCACGTACTCATCGGGTCTAATTGCGTCTATAAAAAACCCGGCTGATTGTGCCGGGTTTTATCAATAGGTGTTGAGACTGAGCGCTAGTTACGCAAACGCGGAGCCTGTAACTGATGACGAATCGACGCCGCCAGTTCATCCAATGACGGCTGCTCAGGATGAGCATCCACATCTTCATACGTCAGCTGTGCTTCCGCGAGATAAGTATGTACCGGTTGCCCCTCATCATCCTCAATGACCACGTGATACCAAGGTGATGAGCGCAAAGTATCGTTGTTTGCAACTTCATCTGGCTCTGGTGGCTCAAGAGAATATTCAGGATCGATATCAATTACCACACCCAAATAGCCGTGTAGGCTGTGGCGGACCTGTTGGCCAATACCAAATTTGCTGGCGATCATGATAACCTCCTGAGAAACGTTACTCTGCCTTCTATATGAGGGCTTTGCGGGGTATTTCAAGTCACACTATCCGACAAGCGAACCCTTTTAGGTACAAACCTTCCGGATATGTAGCAATAACCGGATGATCTGCGGCCTGACGGAACTGCTCTATAAATTGTATATCATTGCCTGCATCTAACGCGGCATCCGCCAAAATTTTCTGGAATAAATCTGTTGGCATTAATCCCGAGCAGGAGAAGCTTAATAGAATCCCGCCCGGACGCAATAGCTGTATCGCTAACATGTTGATGTCTTTATAGCCGCGACAGGCGCTCGCCAGTTGGCTCTTATTTTCAACAAATTTCGGTGGGTCCATAATGATCATGTCAAACTTCTCCCCTTGCGCGCGATAATTACGCAGCAACTGGAACACATCATCACGAACAAACTCGGCCTTACTCATATCCAACTGATTCAGCTCAATATTCTGCTTTGCGATATCCAATACTGACTGCGAAGTATCAACACTGATAACCTGCTGGCAATTGCCCATTAGCGCGGCTACAGCAAAGGCCCCAGTATAGGAGAAGCAGTTCAGAACACGGCGGCCATCGGCGTAATTGCGTGCGGCCAGGCGGCTATCGCGCTGATCCAAATAGAAGCCTGTTTTATGGCCTTGCTGAATATCAACCAACAGTTGCATACCGTTTTCACTGATGGGCAGCAGAGCAGGGGGCATTTCACCGCAAATCGTCCCTTGGGTCAGTGGTAAGCCCTCTTTTTTACGCACCGAAACATCAGAGCGGTCATAAATAGAGCATTCTGGGTAGCATTGCTGTAACGCACTGACCAGCGCAGCCCGCTGATATTCAGCCCCAGCAGACAGCAACTGCAATACCAAAAAGTTCTGGAAGCGGTCAATAGTGATGCCCGGCAGGCCATCGGATTCACCGGCGATCAGACGGTAGCCATTCAAGCCATCACGCTGTGCCAACCAATCCCGCCAGCTCTGCGCTTGCTGTAGACGGCGGACAAAGAATTCGCGGTCTATCACTTCATCTTGTTTGAACGTCCAGACTCGTGCCAGAATTTGTGATTCAGGTGAGTAGGCGCCACGGGCCAGCCATTTACCTTGGCTATCAAGGATATCGATGGTTTCACCGGGAAGGGCATCGCCTTCAAGGCGCAGAACAGCCCCAGAGAAAATCCATGGATGGCGACGAAGTAAGGACTTTTCACGTCCTTTGGCAAGAAATAAGCGCATTATAATATTCTTTTAAAATCAGATGGTTAAAATTGATAAGTCATTATCAATCAAAATAAGGTCACAATCATATAGTAATATCATCCCACTCACTACCGCGACTATCTTGGTACTTAGCTGTCATTTGGGCTGATTTGTGGCCTAGCAGATGTTGGGCGAATTCACCGCCTTTGGCGTCAGTATACAGCCTAGCGGACAAACTTCTTATCTCATGAAAAGATGGTGGAGATCCGTCCCATTGAAGCCCAGACAGTAAGCGTGCATTCATGAATCCCTCGGTCATAGTTCTCTCAGCTACAAATCCCCCTTTATTTGTTGAAAGTACAAACTCTGTATTACCAAATAGGGATTTGCATTTATCGATCACCAACCTCAAGCTGATCCCGTCAATACTTATTGATAATGGTATAGATAATCTTGCTTGTGTTTTTTCTGTATTATCCATAGCTTATCATCGTGAATATCTTCCCATTTTAGCTTACAGATATCACCAAGCCGCGGCCCGGTGACAAGCGCCAAATCCATGCTTAAACAAGCCCACGGAGGGAGGGAATCAGCTGATTTTCTGATTGCTTTATAGCTTTCCAGTGTCAGTCTGGACCGCTTAATTTCAACCTTTGGACTTCTTGTTGTTTCAACTGGATTGGCATTAATGTGACCTTCAGCTATAGCCTCTCTGAACAGATCAAGTAATACACCTCCCCGGCGCTGCCTTGATAAAGAGGCAGTCATGAGAGACAAAACGATTAAAACGATATTGGCCCACGCCGAGGCTGAATACCCCAAAGAGTGCTGTGGAGTGATGGCTCAGAAGTCGCGGGTCGAGAAATACTTTCCGTGTAATAACCTTGGCGACAAACCCGACCGAACAGTTTCATCTCGACCCCACAGGCTGGGTAGCTAAGCTAGAGAGTGCCTTACGGTGGTTATTGGCAGGAAAGAACAGTGAAGGCGGTTAGGTATCAGGGGCTATAATTTAGAAGCATCTTATCTGTGCTCTTGATGATAGTTTTGCTTTCTGGCACGTGATTGCTGGGGTTGATATAAAACACTACTGACTCAAAAGCTGTGCAACCATCCAGTTGTTTCAAGCAAGAACGCGTAAGTTCGAGTTAAATTCGTGAACTGCGTAGAAAATAAATCACTCGATTAACCAAAGGTTTATCTATCTGATAAACAACTGCGGTTGTATGTTGACGAGTTCGTCAAGTAGACTTCTTGTTAGATCATAACTGCGATAACAGTTGTGACGTTATATCGAAAACGAAACTTCGATTTTTTGTCATAAGTACTCCGGCTGCTTTTGGAGGAAATAATGAACAAATTTATAGCGAACGAGAACATGCCGTTTAATATCCCTGAAGCTGGATTTAACACCAAGCTAAACGTAACAGGCAACAACATTGAACATACAACAGCTTTCATGAGCAAAGGTGTTGTGGACTTCTCTTTGCCTGGATATACGACACCTCATGGATATCGGCTGGTCAAATCTCTTAGAGAAGACCATTATCGCTTAGTTACTGACTCAATTGATCCTGTGACTGTCTATGCTGTGTGCTTGGAGTTTATTGGCGATATCGTCCCAGCAAGAAGAAGCTGCACGCAGATAATGGTATGGCGTACTGTTCAGCCACAATACAATTCTGCTGTGACTGGGTTGCCAAAAATATTCTTCCAATACTTTTTGGAAAACTACTCCATTGTTGTTTCAGATAGTGAACAAACTAATGATGGTCGTCGTTTCTGGGAAGGTATGATTGCTTGGGCCATCCAAGAAGATGGTTATCACGTTTATGTGTCAGATGGCACACAGGAAGATCGCCCCCTAACATTCATGACATCATGGGATGATTTTTACGGGACATGGGCTGATTTCTGCTGGGGTGATGATAAAGACTGTCACTCACACCGACTATTAGTGATAAGCAAAGACCAATTGCACTAAGTTGCATGATATACAACTAAACCCGCTCCGGCGGGTTTTTGCATTCTAGCGCGTCCGTACGCCGGTTTGGAGCGACCATCTGATGAGATTTTATTATGGTTGTATTTGCGCGTAATCATTGTAAGTCGATGTCGCTTTTTCACATACATCAAGAAATTGTTGTGGCGATATATTGAGTCTTGCTTGTTCAGTAGCAATGAATCTAGCAATAAATTCATCACCGCCAGGCATTTTTGTAGACTCTTGGAAATTACCCATCTGCTTAATGGCACCGCACATTCCGGCCCATTTGGAGTGAAGCATTAAGTCTTGGATAAATTTGGTATTGTTTTTTTGTTCCTGAGTTGCGGCAGTTGATACAAAAGATATAGTAATGAGGGACATAGCTATTATTAATTTCATTTTTACTCCTTATTCCATATTGCTTTTAACACCTGATTGCTGTTAATCGGTCTTTTAGCGCGTCCGTGCGCCGGTGGTGCTATTTTTTATCTTTCTCTTCGTTTTCTTTTTTAGGTAGAAAATCAATTGGCAGTGCATTTGTTATATTTGCTATCGCCTTTTCAATGATATCAGCGTTTTGGCTTATCCGCATGAACCTGTCTGTTTCAGATAGATTTAGCGTTGCCATTAATCCAGCCTGACGCTGCTTAAGCCCCTCATCTCTGGCGGCATTCGCAATGGGTACGGTGCGATTCTTGACACTATATGGACTCCTTTAGACTCACTAAATATCAGTCTAAGTGCATGCTGCTTACTCGACAAGTGATTCCATGTGATCCATTATTTGATTTATCGATGTACCAATAAACATAAAAAAGGGATTCAATATGAATCCATGCGTAACCGAGTTTCACCATACCCATTAAGAATGCCCTCTGAAATTAGACGTTGGTAAACTGCGAACTGATTTGAAGGCGTGGAAACAGTATCGGGTGAGAGTGAAAAATATCGATACTTCCCTTGCGCCGGATATTGAATGGCCGATAGCGCCGGAGTGATGGGTGGGCAGGGATGCCTATTGAGGTGATTATCGAGGTCAAAACGAATTGGTAAGTTATTGATGTGTAATGACTGAAATGTTGTGTCTTGTCGTATAATATAGTGTGTTTATTGATAGTGTGTTTATTGAGCGCTTACTTGCCTATCCATTTGATATTAAAACAAATAATTTATTTTTCACGTCCTTTGGCAAGAATCAGGCGTAGGGTCATAATTAAGTGGCTGCCAGCTAGGTAAAAAAGAGCGGTATTGTCGGAGTATGAGCCGGAAAATGCAAATTATCACGTAGATGGGGAGTCGATATGGCAAAAATATGCACCGCTGTCTATGTTTACGGCATCGTCCAAGGCGTCGGTTTTCGCTATAGCACGCAACGTCAGGCCCAAAAATTGGGGGTGACGGGCTATGCCAGAAATTGCGATGACGGCAGTGTGGAAGTGGTGGCTTACGGTGAGCCAGAAGCCGTTGAAAGCTTAATGGCGTGGATTAAGCAGGGTGGGCCTCGTGGGGCGCGCGTGGATCGCGTGCTGACTGAACCTCATCCCACCACCGCGTTTGAAACATTTAACATTCGCTATTAACGTGCCAACTGAGCTTGCACCACGGCGGCAAGCGTGCCGCCGGTTAAATACATTTTACTGGCTTGGGTAAACCGGCAATTTTCGTTGCTTGCTTTGCTGGCCCTTTGGGAAATAAGCGATACAGATATCGGCTATTACCTTTTTCTTCGCCATATTTCTGTGCCATGGCTTTGACCAACATGCGAATGGCGGGTGAGGTATTGAATTCCTGATAAAACGCGCGCACAAAACGTACCACTTCCCAGTGAGGCTCGGTGAGTGTGATGCCTTCCTGTTCAGCCAATATCGGGGCTATTGCTTCGCTCCAGTCTGCGCTGTTTTTCAGATAACCCTGTGCATCGGTATCAATCGTCCGACCTTCAAACTCCAACATACCACCTCGGTGATTAAATCAATGAAACGGCCGCTAATTTAGCAAATATTTACCTACAGCCCAAAAAAATCTGTGTATTCACCTAGCAAGGGCCTCAGTAGGAGACAAAAGTGCGGCCTGTTGCGCAGCGAATCGTCAGCCATGACGATTAATTCATCATTCGATAATCAGATGCTGATTTTTTGGTCGATTAAGCACAAACAAGCTTTACAAGCGGCAGTGCTCTGTTTATAGTTCGGTCCGTTGCGGAGGGGTGGCCGAGTGGCTGAAGGCAACGGTCTTGAAAACCGTCGACGGGTAACCGTTCGAGAGTTCGAATCTCTCCTCCTCCGCCATCTTCTCTCTGTATCTCCTTGTTATTCCGGTTTTTCTCTCCCATATAAATTACTAGTACAACCACTTCTTATCGGCTGTCAGTAGACTCAACTCTTCAATTAAAATACCGCCAAGCTGTTGCTAAAAACCGATTCCGAATAGTGCTTTGTTGCTCTTGCATTGGGCAGATAACTCAGACCCTTGACAAAGCTGATTAGCGGGGAGTGTGCCGAATGGGTCGTCACGGTGCAAGCCGTCGGAGCGCTAATCGATGCAGTCGCCCCGCCAGTCACCAAGCTATAAGTGAGGTTTGTCAGCAAGCGCATAACTCTGCGGTTAACCGCAGAGTTATGCCTGGAGTGGCGCTATTAGGGGGTTCTTTTTTGCTAGCACCCGCTATATCAGAACAGTACCGAGTAGTTCACCGCGAAAGTGCGGCCGCGACCTTTGTAGGTATAGAGGTCGGGTGAGCCGTAGGTTGGGCTATACAGAATCGGTGCGCGCTGACCCCAAACCGTGGTGTAGTCCTTGTCCAACAGGTTTTCAATGCTGAAGCTGATTTTACCCACTGGTAGGGTGTAGCTGCTGAGGAAATCGATCGTGTTATAACCGTCGATCTTACGTCCCTTACTGTCGGAAACATCGAAGGTCTGTTGGGACTGCACCCGTAGATTCCAGTCGCCCGGAGCCCAGCCAACATAGGCGGTGGCTTTCGATGGACTTGCGGTGTCGACGGTCAATTTCTGCCACTTACCGTCAGTTTTGGTTTCAGATTTGATCAAGTTAAATGTTCCGCCAGTGCTCCACTCGCTATCGGTGAAGAAGTAATCCACGGCACCCTCAACCCCGTAGATGCGGCGTTTGTCCGGCAACACATTGATGGTCATGTCTGTTTTGTTGATTGAAATAGTCTGGTCTGATAGCGAGTAATAACCGGCGACTTGTGTACGCAGATTATCACCGGTGTAGCGCCAGCCTAGTTCATAGGCGTCAACCTTGATGCCCTCCAGTTTGGAGTCATTGACGTTGACGCTATTTTGCAACTGATAGTGGCCGTTGACCAACTTATAGGTACCGGAACCGTAATATTTCGCCAGATCCGGGATCTCAAATCCTTGTGAGAAGTTTAACCAGGTCTGTTGGCTTTCTGTCAGATGTGCCAGTAAACCGGCATTGAACAGGAAGTTGTTATAATCGGTTTTCCCCCCAGGCACCGCATCTGCTGAGGTCGCAGTCCCTTGGGCAATGGCTTGTTGCTGCGCATAACCCACGAAATCATCCACCTTATTCTCGGTATATTGATAACGGACCCCACCGCTCAAGGTGAAGATTGGGTTGATGTCGTAGCTAGTTTGCAGGAACGGCGCAAGATTCGTGGTGGTGTAACTTGGATAACGGCCAACGTTGTAGGCATTTTGCAATGTCATGCCGCCCGTCTGTTGCGCCAGTGGCAGGTTGAAAAACTGCTGATTGGCGTTGAAGCTTTCATGTTCAGCATCGACACCATAGGTCAGTGTCAGGCTGTCGATAGGTTTACTGTTTAGCGTCAGTTTACCGCCATAAAAATCGGTTTTCTGCTGCGATGCGCCAATACTGGTCACCGCCGTGCCGCCTTTGTTTAGCGTTGGGAACGGATAGAAGGTCAGAGACTCATCACGATAAAACACCTGAGCTACCAAATCCTGTCCCCAGAGATCGGTGTTGGAGTATTGCAAATTGATGAGATGGCGTTCTGTACCTGGAATACGATCAGAGTGCAGATTTGAGCTGTTTGACGCCAGCCCGGTACCGGTCACTGCCGAGAAATTCTTCCCCAGATACAACCCGTGTTTACCGTCGGATTCACTGTTGAAATACTGAGCAGTCAATTGCAACTGCTGGTGGTCATCGATATTGAACGTGCCGCTGCCCATCACGTCCAAACGGTTAGAGTATTGCAAACCAGTCTGGGTGTTATCGATTAAGACTTCGTTGCCTTTGCCGTCGTACCAGCCGCCATAACGTTGGTAAGAGACAGAAAATCGCCCGAATGCTTGTTCGGTACCGCCACTCACGGCGGCGGCGATATTCTCATCGTGATCATTGCTGCTGTTGAAGCCCGTTTTTCCGCCAACCTGTAGCTCAACCTGTTTTTCTGGCTGGCCTTTTTTGGTCACGATATTGATCAGACCTCCGGTACTACCACCGCCGTAAAGTGAGGTGGCACCGGAGATCACTTCAATGTGGCCAATGTTGAACGGATCAATGGAGTCGAGCTGGCGGCTATCGCTGCGCGAAGAGTTCAGGCGAACGCCATCAATCATCACCATCATTGAACGGCCACGCATATTCATACCGTAGTTAGTCCGGCCCTGACTGCTGACGTCCATACCTGGAATCAATTGTGCGAGGATATCTTTGATCTCTTTGCCCGCCTGAACCTGTTGTTCAAGTTCTGGACCTTCAATCACCCAAGTTGTTTGTGCCATTTCAGCCACACTGCGATGTGATCGGCTGGCGGAAACCACCATTTGATCTTCAGCCCAAGCTGCGGGTGTGAGCAGGGTCAGCAGGCACGAATTTAATACCCAGAGGTGCTTCATAATAACTCCCTGTATTCCTATATTGTTGTGTGTTAAAAAGCAAAATTGACTTAAAAAGGGTGCTATACCCAACGCCATCGGTGGCGCGGGAAGCTAACAGCCCTGTGGCTTCAAGTACGATGCCATGGCCTGTTCAGTATGGGTTGTGGCCCCCGATGGCTGACTGCGCCACTGGATCAACGCCGGAGTGGACGTTAAATCGAACTGTTCACGTCCTAAAGCCCGGTTGAGGATACGAGCCGATCGCCACGCCATCAGGCTGAGCTGGGGCTCGGCGATACCGTGGCTGTGCATCCCCATATTTACGGCAAACAAGCAGTTATCGTGTGGGCCTCGCCAGTCGAGGGTGAAATCAGGGGCGACACGATATTGATAGTCGGCGGTCATTATCAGGCGATTGGCCAATGGATCGAGGAAAGTGGGGCGATCTTGCTGATAACCGGTCGCAAAGATAACCACATCGGTATCGAAGGTCTCTTTGCCCTGATCGAGATGGTGATGGGTCACTAACTGGTAACCGCTGCCTTGGGGATGCATTGCTGTCAGTGAACGGCTGGGTAACAAGCTGGCCCAAGGCTGTTCACGCAATACCTCAAATTGGTGATACATCGCCCGGTAGATAGCCAGTAGTGACTCACTGGTAATGCCATCAGAGGTCATTTTCTGCTCGGTCAGCATCTGTTGTTTGGCGTGGTCGTTCAGACTGTAGAAACCCTCAACGTATTCCGGCGTGAAATACTCATTAGCAAAAGCGGCTTCATCCAGTGCGTTGTAGTTGTTGCGGCGTGAAATCCAGTTCAGTTGCTTAGGTTGGCCCCATTCGGCACGGAAGATATTCAGGAACAGATCTGCGCCACTCTGACCGCCGCCAACGATGGTGACACGTTTACCGGCCAGATCTGGATTGCGCAGCGCCATCTCACTGGCGTGGAAACAGCGGTCGTTTTGTTCAGTCACGCAGGCTGGCAGTTTGATCCGTTTGCCGATCCCCAGGCAAATATGGCGCGCATGGTAGACTTTCCGGGGTGTGGTGACGACAAAACGCTGTCGCAGATCGTCAAAATCTACACTCTGAATATCCTGACTGAACGCCAGTGAATTCAGGTCATTGGCGGCCCAACTAAGATAATCTGCAAACTCTTCCCGTGAGACGGTACGGTGTTCGGTGGTTAAGAATCGGTAGAACTTTTTCCGCTGCACCAAATAATTGAGGAAGCTGTAAGGGTTAGTGGGTGATACCGCACTGACCAAATCTTTCAGGAAACTGGTCTGCATGTGGCAATCCGGCACCATCATGCCCGGGTGCCAGGAAAAGTGTGGCTTGCGCTCAAAAAATTTGCAGTTAAAGCCAGAAACTTCACTGCCGAGTGCGGCAATACTGAGGTTGAACGGGCCGACGCCAATCCCGATGAAATCCAGTGTTTGATTCATTGGGCTAGCTCCTTGGTGACTAAATACAGAGGATTATCCAGATCCTGCAAGTAATTCGGCAGCATGCGATTGCCGCCGTCTTGCTCTGAATAGGTGAGTTTCACCGGGTTGAGAACCACACGAATAATGCGCGGTTTGAATAAATTGAATAACGCAAAACGGTCTGCCATGTCTGGATGCTGTACCATGTAGTTCTCCAGCACCTGCGCCAGCAGTTGGTAGAATCGCTGTTCACTGATACCGAGAGCCTGCATCAGCGGGGAGATAAATCGCAGTACGGTGACGAAATGCCCGGTCTGTAGGTCGTGAATCAGATAGTCGGCAGACAAGCGGGCAGTGACGTCTTTCACTCGCTTGGGTAGTGAGGCCGCTTGCGGAAACTCCTCGTCCACCAGACGCATATCACCTTGGAAGTCTTTCAATAAGATGCGTTGCGGCACATGGTCTTTCATCACCAATGTGATGTTTTGGCCGTGAGCAATCAGTGCCACACCATAGCAGCACATCAGGTGATACATCGGCACCACCACCGTACGGAACATCTGTGTTAGCCAAGCTTCAGCACTTAACCCTGAACTGGCGATATAGGCAGCGATCAGGGGATGGCCCTGATTATCGGTCTCCATCAGCGTCGCCATCAAAATGGCCTGTTCACCCTCCTGTAAATAGCAGGACGGATTTTCACGCCAGATAACGCCGAGCATCTCCTGATAGCGGTAGGGGGCTTTACCCAGCGCAGCGTAGGTGGGGTGCAGCATATAACCGGCGGCGGGTTCAGCGAGGATCTCGGCACCGCTTGCACGCAGCGTACTGTCTTGGGCAAAAATCTGCTGCAACCAACGAGAAGCTGCCGGACCGGCGCTGATGTACTTACCGGGGATGCCGCGATAGCAGGAGGTGTTGTAGATGGTGAGGGGCAGTTTGATATCAAATTGTACCTGACGGCTGACGTTGGTCAGGGTGCGCAGTGACTGTTGCGCCAAATAGTGATCACCAAATTCACCCAGTTCGACCAGCTCACCTTCAGCGAGCTGCGGCAGGAAGTGCAGGGCGATTTTTTGCTGCCATTGCCACGGGTGCAAAGGCACGGGTATCCAATCATCGTTCAACTGGAGTTCGCGCCAACGGTCCTCAAAGCGCTGACGTTCAGCACGCGTCATGGCGCTATCGAGCAGCCAGTCCAGTGAGAGGTCAGCATCGACACTCCACACAAAACTGCCCCGTTTCGCCGCCACCCAATGCAGGCGGAATTGCCCCTGATATTCAGGCGCATACTGTTGCAGGGCGGTCAGACCCCATCCCCGGCGGCCCTTGTTGAAGATAAATTTCGGATGACCGGCGAGCAGACATTGCAGTGCATTAGTATCGAGGGCGATCAAATCTTCGGCGCTCAAGCCGTGACGGGCAGAGAGCAACTGCATGTCACCACGTAGCGTGGCATATAAATCCTCCAGATGCTCAGCAACTTGGGCATCATCCATCGCCAAAACCTGAGCCAATTGGCGCAGCAAGTGGTCAGCCGTCAGCGGCACACCGTCGCAATCTAATGAGGCGGGATCAATATGCAACCAGCCCCAAATACCCCGTGCGGCGTGAAAGGTATAAACCGCGTTCGGTAAGGCGATACGCCATACTTCTCCCTGTTGCTCGGCACACAGGGTGCGCTCGTACTCCAGCTCGGCAAGGATCTTGGCAATCATCTGACGGTTAACACGTGGCCAGTCAGTGTAATCGTGGGTGGTCATATCGCCCCCTCTTGGAAGAAGTCCGTGCGCTGATTGATGACCAGACGCGAGCGTTTATGGGGAAAATCAAACTCTTTCACGGTGTGGTAGCCAGCGGCGGGTAGGTGGCGGAATAAACGCTGGTTATCGGCGCGCGGCTCAGCTACCACACGTGTCGTGCGCGGTTCATCCAGATAGAGATAATGCGTCAGGCCACGTAACCAACTGCGAATGTATTGCGCCCCACGCCAACACTCTTCACCAACCAACATATGCAGCCCACGATCAAAAGGCTGCCAGCGGTAATGGCGACCAATCCGGTCTTCCGCCGCCCAATAAACTTCGAAATAGCCAAAGGGTTGATCGTCGAAACAGCCCAATAACGGGTAGCAATAGCGGGAATTCAACTGGCGTTGTAGATAGGCCACCTGTGCCTCAAGCGGGCCACTCATCTCCCAGAAGGCATCCACGCGCGGTGAGTTCATCCAGCGGGTGAACTGCTCCGCGTCGCGGCCAATCTCTGGTAAGCGAAAACTCAGCGTGCGCTTAATTTGTGGGTCAAAACGGCGATAAACTTCCCCGTGAGGGCGGGACGGTCGTTGTGGGAACCAGATATCACGCTCGGCGTCATACTGCATCTGACCCGAAGCTCGCTGGGGTTCGGCTCCCAGCCACAGCGGCAGCTGATAAAACTGCTCCCGCGTCAAATAGTCGCCACTTGCCAGTGCAAACAGTGCCAGCGCTTGCGGCTCTTCACGCCACTCGGCATAGGGCAAGGCAATTCCGCTTAATTGCGGTGCGGCGATGAATAATTGATCCAAGGCTTGCACCAGCCAGCCCTGTGGCAATGAACCGGGGAGGTGCAGCACCGCGCTGCCATCCAGTCCGAAACCGAGAGTGAGATTTTTGTCCAGCGATTCACAGCGAAAACTGCCACTGGAGTGCATCAATTTGGCGTGCAGCATCATTGGGCAACCTCTTGGCGCTGTAAGGGGGCGACATGAAAAGGGTTAGCGAAATCAAAGTAGATGACAGCCGGATCAACAATGGTATTTTCGTTGTGATCTTGCAGATAACAGAAGAAATTACCCTTGCAGCTCCAGTGTGCACTGTCGAGGACGTAATCCAGGCACAGTGTATTTTTGGCAGTCAAGCGCAGGCGGTGGAGTGCGTCGCGTACGCGCGCTATCAGGTTCTCTTCAGTGTCGAAATCGGCAGCCGCCAGTGCGGCGGTCACCGCCAGACTGGAGTTCACCAGCAGGTAGTAGGGGAAATAGCGCAGTAATTGCTGCTCGCTGAAGCGGTTTTCCGCATCGGCTTCGCCAATCTCTTCCAGCCAGGGAGTCGCATCACGGGTAAAGCCGCTGCCTTGGCAGTCGCGATACAGCATACCTACGGGCAGATCTTGCTGCATTTCCACCAGAATGTTTTGCTGATGGGCCAGTAGCACCAGCCCGTAGTCGGCCTCGGTGCTGAACAGCGGGAGCAAGATGTGTTGGCAATAGGCATCTAACCAGCAGTGGGCGGCTTGCTGTAAGGGCAGATTCAAGCGCGCGGCCAAACGGCGTACTGCGCAAGCCAATAGGCTGTCGCCACCATCTGGCGCGGCCTGGGTCAAGGTCACTAACACATTGGTTTGATTATCGGGTTGGCTGAACAGCAGATTGTCACGCAGCACCATCAGGCTCTCTTCCTGAATCGAACCCTCTAGCGAACGCAAACCGGCCCAGCCATCTTCTTGCATCACACGAAAGGTTGGATAGCGTGCTTGCAGCGTTTGCCAGCGTGGGGTTTGCGCCAGCCGAGCCAGACGAATACCGCGTTTGACCTCCTTCACTGACAAGGTGCGTACTGAGTTGGTCAGGCGCACACTGAGTGAGAATTTGACCATATCGCGGTTTGATGGGCTGTAGAGTGAGCGTGAAGAACTGGTGGATAACCAGCGTTCACCCGCTTCACCCAGATCCCGTAACAGACCTTGTTGCACTAATTGTTGGCACCCATCCTGTGCCAACAGATGGTCGGCTTGCCAAGGGTGCATCGGCAATAGCCAAACGTCATCAGTAAAGTACGGCAACAATTGTGGGGCGCTCTCACAGGCAAAACGTTGTAGGCGTTGTTGCAGTGTCAACTTCAGGCTATCACCACATAGATAGCGCTTATCCACGGCAAACCAGCGCAGTGGAAAGCGCGCGGCATAGTCGGGTAGGTAGCGGTGCGCCTGTTTCTCATCGAAAGGTTCATGGGACTTGGGGGCTGGGTGGAAGGCGTGACCGACCAACAGCCCTTGTTCAGCCTCGGCAAAATTGAGCGGTTTATCGCGCAGTGACGGCCAATCTAGCCGCATCTTGATCGCTTGTTGGGTATTGTCATGACTGTCCAGCACCCGCTGACGGAAACGTGCCACGACGTTTTCTGAGAGTTCACCTTTTACTGCGGGCTTCTCCAGCAATAAAGTCACCAGTTGCTCCACGCTGATAGCAACATCTGCCCCATCATCCGGCCGATGTAAATAGGCTGGGAAGAGATAGTGGTGATGCTGTGTCGGGGAGATATGCCGCAAGGTAATGCGGATAGCGTGCGAAGACGAAAGAGGGATATGCAACTGCGGATACTGTTGATCGCTGACTGCCGGAGCTATTTGCCAATCCCAGGTTTCACGTATCAGTGCGTTGAGGAAACATTGTGCAGCCACATTGGTGGTCGCGGTTTCTAACTGGAGAGTCATGATCCCACACTTTCCTTAGTTCAAATGAGAATAGTTCTTATATCAATAATTATTACCATTATCAATGATAATGATGATACAATTTTTCAATCAAAAACCTTTAAATCATCAATGTTATTAACGGTAAATTCACTTTTTATGCGGATCTCCCTACAGTCTGACCCCCATTCACATGGGCAAAGGTCTTCATCCAATTGGCCGTTAGCTTTTTGCGCTGGGCTATTAGGTATTGGGCAAAATGGGTTATTGGTGGTGTTACCTGTATTGGTAAGTAAGACTCACCTGTCACTGTCGGTATGGGCCGGTTTGTTGACCCTCGGTTCAATGCTATTTCTTGTGGGATCGCCGTGGTGGGGCCGCCAATCGGAGATTCGTGGTTGTAAGTTTGTGGTTACCATGGCGTTGACAGGCTACTTGCTCAGTTTTGCTCTGTTAGCCTTGGCGGTCTGGGGATTGGCGGCAGGGTGGTTAACCCAGATGACAGGGTTGGCTGGGTTGATTGTGGCGCGTATTATTTACGGCCTGACGGTTTCGGGCATGGTCCCTGCCTGTCAGACGTGGGCTTTGCAGCGCGCCGGATATGAGCAACGGATGGTAGCGCTGGCCACCATCAGCTCAGGTTTAAGCTGTGGCCGCCTACTTGGCCCACTCTGTGCCGCACTGGCCCTCTCGCTACACCCAATGGCCCCGCTCTGGTTGATGGCGATAGCCCCTTTGCTTGCACTGCTGGTGGTGTGCTTCCAATATAATGACCCGCCGTTACCGGCGAGTGCTCATCAGCAAAATCGGTTACGTATCAGCATGCTGCCCTATTTGCTCTGCGCACTATTGCTGGCGGCGACGGTCAGCCTGATGCAACTTGGCCTGGCACCTCATCTGAGTCAATTATTCAGTGATTCGGCGACGACGGTGAGCCACCATGTTGCCATTTTACTCAGTGTGGCTGCCGGTTGTACGTTGTTAGCCCAGTTTCTGGTGGTGCGGCCACAGCGCTTCACGGCTCCTCAGTTGCTGTTGATGGCGGCCTTATTGATGGTGTTGGGCTTAGGGCTAATGTGTGCTCAACCATTGGTACTATTTTATGCGGGTTGTGCATTGGCCTCTTTTGGCGCTGCTATGGCAACACCGGGTTATCAATTGATGCTGAACGACAAGTTGTCCACGGGCAAAGGTTCAGGCGTAATAGCAACCAGTCATACATTGGGTTATGGCATGAGTGCGTTAATGGTACCCGTGGTGGCAAAATTTTACGGTGAGTCACAGTTAATAGCTGCGGCTCTGATGATGGCCGTTCTGTTGGGCGGTATAAGTGGCTGGCTGTGGTGTCAGCATCGAGAAACAGCACATTCTGTAGGAGAGTAACTGATATGTCCGGCCCATCAAGCTACCGAATTTTTGATATCAAATTGAAAGTAAAAGAGAATATTTCACCTTCGCTACTGCGCTGCGTCTTTGAAGGGGCAGAGGTGAATCGCATGAAACTTGAAGCGCCGGATCAGCGTATCAAACTGCTATTCTCGGCAGCCGATGGCCAAATCCCGCAGTTGGAAAAAAGCGATGACTGGTATCGCAGCTACCTGGCTTTACCGAAGCAACAGCGCCCGGTGATGCGCACCTATACACTGCGCGCATTGCGTACGGAGCAGAACGAGATGGATGTGGAGTTTGTTCTGCACGGTGAGACGGGTCCGGCGTCAGCCTGGGCAACACATGCCAAACCGGGTGATGCTATTCAGGTGGTGGCACCGAATGCAGATTACCCACTCGACAGTGGCGGTTATGAGTGGGCTCCGCCTGCGCAGATGACGCAGGTGCTACTGATTGCGGATGAAACTGCGTTACCGGCGGCGGTGGCTATTTTGGCACAATTGGCATTACAGGCTAATCCGCCACAGGTTCAGGCTTTTTTTGAGGTGCCGGTTACCGGTGATTGTATCAGCCTTAAACAATACCCCTTTGCGCAGGTGCACTGGTTGCCCCGCGATGCTGAGTCGCACTCGGCCCATGGCAGCATGCTCGTTAACGCTGTGCGTCAGTGGGTTCAGATTCCGATCGTGGCGCGGGTGGAAGGGCAATCATTGGCAGAAAACAGTCTGGGTGGTGAAGTGCTGTGGGAGCGCGCCGAAGGAGCAAAGGCTTTCTACGCTTGGATCGCGGCGGAATCCTCAACGGTGAAAGCGTTGCGCCGTTATCTGATTGGCGAATGTGGTTTGGATCGCTCCAGTGTGAACTTTATGGCGTATTGGTGTTAAGGATCTTGGTCACAACACATTTTGCTTACTCAGCTCGACCCCCTCAGGGAAGAAAAAGTGAACCCCATCATAAAAAAGGTGGGGTGAACACCTGCCTCACTATCTCATACCGCCTCAACTACCTATAAAGAGTTATATCGTTGACTTTTATGTAAAAAATGATCGACGAGCTGCTTTTTATTTGACCGACTTCATAAAAGTGAATACCCACACAAAAATTGTTTGATCTAAAACAAGCATTCCTACTACTACAAATAATTTACGGCAAAACCTCCTTAATATCGCCTTAACCCAGTGGGTGATATCGGTCATGGACTCTCTCTTGGCTGAGTATTTTTCATCCTATGCGGGCTTAAAAATAAAAATAACTATCTGGTGCGGGTAGTGACAGCGCCCGGGATGGAAAAACACACTGGAGTACCTATTGTGAGCAAATTTATAAGACAGATGTCGGTAGGGATATTGGCTCTTTTGGCAATAGGGGGCGTCTTTTCTCTGTCGGCAGCCCCCACGCCGCCGATTGAGGCCCGCAACGATAAATTCGCCGAGCAGCACGTTGATCAGTTCACCTCATGGTTAAAAACCAAAGAGAGTGGGCCACGTGAAGATGCCTTGGCGGATGATCCCAATCTGGTCATTCTCTGGGCGGGCTATCCCTTTGCAAAAGATTATAACAAGCCTCGTGGGCACTATTATGCGGTCACCGATGTGCGGGAAACGTTGCGGACCGCTGCGCCGAAAACCGCAGAAGATGGCCCATTACCCATGGCCTGCTGGAGCTGTAAAAGTCCGGATGTCGCCCGCTTGATCAATGAGCAGGGGGAAGAGGGCTACTTCAAGGGAACGTGGGCCAGAGGCGGGCCGGAAGTCGTCAATCAGCTGGGTTGCGCCGATTGTCATGATACCGCCTCGGCTGATTTTGCCGCGGGCAAACCCGCCTTGGTGCTGTCTCGTCCCTATACTGAACGCGCACTGCAATCGATCAATAAACCATTCGAACACGCCAGCCGTCTGGATCAACAATCCATGGTGTGCAGCCAATGCCACGTTGAGTATCACTTCGCGGGTAAAGATAAAGCGGTAAAACTGCCGTGGGATCAAGGCACCGATGTGGAGTCAATGGAGAAATATTATGATGAAATTGCTTTCTCCGATTGGGTACATCCGCTGTCGAAAACGCCAATGCTCAAAGCGCAGCACCCTGAGTACGAAACCTGGCGTGCGGGGATCCATGGCAAGAATAATGTCAGTTGTATCGATTGCCACATGCCGAAAATTCAAAATGCGGCGGGCAAGGTCTACACCGACCATCAGATCCGCAATCCCTTCGATAGCTTCGAAAGCACCTGCGTTAACTGCCATACCCAAGATAAAAAAACCTTGCAAGATATTGTCGCTGAACGCAAAGCCAGCATTCAGGAGCTGAAACTGAATGTTGAGAAACAGCTGGTTCATGCCCATTACGAGGCTAAAGCCGCATGGGATGCGGGTGCGACTGAGCAAGAGATGAAGCCGATTCTGCAAGATATCCGTCATGCCCAGTGGCGTTGGGATTACGCCATCGCCTCCCACGGCATTCATATGCATGCACCGGATATTGGTTTGAAAGTGCTGGGTGGCGCGTTAAATAAAGCCGCCGATGCTCGCACCAAACTGGCGCGTTTGCTGGCGACGAAAGGGATTAGCCATGAAATTCCGCTGCCGGATATCTCGACCAAACTCAATGCGCAAAAAGCACTGGGGATGGATATGGATAAGCTGAACCGGGAGAAGCAGGAGTTTCTGCAACAAGTGGTGCCAGCCTGGGATGATCAAGCCAGAAAAGCGGGCCGTTTGAGCCAGTAAGCGGCGTACCGGTGGGAAACCCCTCACCGGTTCTCTTCCAGGGACCAACTGGCTCCAGTTTGGGGCCATAGCAAAGGTGGAATCACTATGCGCGTTTTACGTTCATTCTGTTCAGCAGCGCTGCTGGCAGTGTTGACCCTGTGCACGCTGCCCACTCACGCCACGACACCGACCGCGACACCGAATACAACTGTCTCGCGTCATGTCGTGGAGCCGCAGCGTAATCCGGATGCAGCTTGCGTCCAATGCCATAAAGAGCAAAAAGATGAGTTGCATGGCAAACATGCCGGTGCCGTTAATCCGAATACCCAATTGGCGGTCACCTGCACCAACTGTCACGGCAAGGCGTCGGTGCTGCACCGTAATGGCGTCAAAGATGTGATGCGCTTCAACAGCGACATGCTGAATGCCGATAAGGCGCTGTTCAGCGTCTCGCAACAAAATAGCGTCTGCATGAGTTGTCATCAGCCGGAAAAGTTACGCGAAGCCTTCTGGCCGCATGATGTGCATATGTTGAAGCTCTCTTGTGTCAGTTGTCATCAGTTGCACCCAAAAACCGACCCGATGCAGGGTCTGGATGACAAAGGGCGGGTCAAAATCTGTGTCGATTGCCACCGCCGTCAGCAGGAGCTGATACCGAAGGAGACGCCATGAATAGCAACCGTCGTCACTTTCTGGTCAGTATGGGGGCGCTGATTTTCATCACCGGTTCCACCGGACGTTCGCTGGCACTGAGCGGCACGATCGACGGCGTTCGCTACGGGATGCTCCATGATGAGACTCGCTGTATCGGCTGTACCGCCTGCATGGATGCGTGCCGCGAAGTGAATCATGTCCCAGTTGGCGTTTCGCGGCTCACTATTATTCGCAGTCAGCCCATCGGCGAGTTTCCAGCGGTGAAATATCAGTTCTATCGCCACTCTTGCCAACATTGTGACAAAGCGCCGTGCGTCGATGTCTGCCCGACCGGTGCATCCTATCGCGATAAGGCGACCGGTATTGTCGATGTCAATCCTGACCTCTGTGTCGGCTGCCAGTACTGTATTGCCGCTTGCCCCTATCGAGTGCGCTTTATCCATCCCGTGACCAAGACCGCCGACAAGTGCGATTTTTGCCGCAAGACCAACCTCAAGCAGGGGAAACAACCGGCCTGTGTGCTGTCATGCCCAACCAAAGCCCTGGTCTTTGGCAATCTGGACGATGCCAACAGCGAACTGGTGAAGCTGTTGCATCAGCGCACGGTGTATCGCGCTAAGTTACATCTGGGGACACAGCCGAAGCTGTACCGTGTGCCTTTTCAGTATGGGGAGATTAGCGGATGAGTCCTAAACCGAATACGCCGTTTCACTTTGAATCGTTAGTCTGGGATTGGCCAATTGCCATCTATCTGTTTTTGATTGGTGTCTCTGCGGGGATGGTGGTGGTCAGCCTGCTGATGAAGCGGCGGGTACTGGGGGAGGAGGCGGCGCAGAGCGGGCTGCTCAAATCCACAGCAATTATCGCACCACTGGCGGTTATCTTCGGCCTATTCATCTTGATTCTGCACCTCACGCGGCCATGGACCTTCTGGAAACTGATGTTCTTCTATAGCACCAGTTCTGTGATGTCATTGGGCGTGATGCTGTTTCAGGTCTATATGGGGGTGCTGTTGCTCTGGCTGGCGCTGATATTCCGCCACTGGCTCACTGCGCTGCTACAGCCCTATCCCAAATTGAGCTGGGTTGGCACGATACTCAGCAAAATAGCGCCGATTGAGCGCAAACTTGAGCCCTTTATGTTGTTTCTGGCGGTGGCTTTGGGGGCTTATACCGGTTTCCTGTTATCCGCGCTAAAAAGTTATCCGCTGCTGAATAACCCAGTGTTACCGGTACTATTTCTGTTCTCTGGTGTCTCGTCGGGGATCGCGGCGATGGTGCTGTGTGCGGTGGCGTTTTTTAAAGAGCCAGTAGATAGCCCGGCACTAGCATTTGTCCATCGACTGGAAAAACCGGTGGTCTGGCTGGAGCTCTTTCTGCTGCTGGCATTCTTTACCGGGTTATGGTTTGGCGGCGGTCAGAAAGAGGTCGCGGTGGCGGTGGCGATAGGCGGCGGCTTCTGGGCATCGATGTTCTGGTTCTGGGTGATTGGTTGCGGCATGGTGCTGCCATTGGCCTTAAACCGCTATTGCAGCCATAACGTGCGCCATCGGACCTCATTTTTGCTCACGGTATCGGGCCTGAGCTTGTTTGGCGTATTCGTTTTACGTTTTTTCATTCTCTATGCCGGACAGATGACGGTGGTGTGATGAGAGCGCGAATATGATCGGTGAATTAGGGCTGTTGTCACTGCTGGCGGCGGCGTCACTGGCGCTACTGCTCGGTTGTGTGCCTTTTATTGCGCTACAGGGGCGGCGGTTGCCCTTGCTGTATTGGCTGCCGTCGCTCAGTTATGGCGTAACACTCTTGCTTTCACTGGCGCTATTTTTACTGGGCTGGTGCTTTGTGACTGACGATTTTTCGCTGCTGTATGTTGCGCAGCACGCGAACACTCAGCTTCCGCTGTTTTACAAAATCGCGGCCATCTGGGGCGGACATGAAGGCTCTATGCTGTTTCTGCTCTTTGCATTGAGTGTTTGGAGTGCCGCGCTGACCTTTTTCCGTCGTCATTTCCCACTGCGTTTTTTTGCCTGCTCACTCGGTGTGATGGGCTGGCTACTGGTGATGTTGAGTCTGTTTATCCTGTTTTTCTCTAATCCTTTTGAGCACTTATTCCCCACCTTGGCCGAGGGGCGTGATCTGAACCCGATGCTGCAAGATCTGGCGCTGATCTTCCATCCGCCGCTGCTGTATCTGGGGTATAGCGGTTTTGCTATCAGTTTTGCTTTCGCCATCGCGGCGCTGCTGGACGGGCGAAGTGGTCAAACTATGGCGCGCTATAGTCGCCCGTGGGTATTGGCTGCCTGGAGCTTACTGACCATGGGGATCTTGCTGGGGGCATGGTGGGCGTACAGTGAATTGGGGTGGGGCGGCTGGTGGTTTTGGGACCCGGTCGAGAATGCATCACTGCTACCTTGGCTCACTGCAACCGCGCTGCTGCATGTGCTGGCGATCAATCAGCGGCGTGGCTTATACCCTCACTGGGGGATTCTACTGGCGCTGGTCACCTTCCAACTCTGCTTGCTTGGCACCTTTATTGTGCGCTCTGGGGTATTGACCTCGGTGCACGCCTTTGCCGTGGATACCGCCCGTGGCGAAGCGCTACTGCTGCTGTTTGGCGTGGTGACCTTAGTCTCACTGACGCTGTTTGTGCTGCGGGTGAGGGGAGGCAGTCGCTCCGCTGATTTCCGCCTGTACTCACTGGAGACTTTGCTGCTGGCGGCATTCGTGCTGCTGAGTGTTGCGGCGGTGACGGTCTTAATTGGCACCTTATACCCTTTGATTTTCAGCGCATTGGGCTTGGGATCATTGTCTGTCGGCGCACCCTATTTCAATCAAACGCTCACCCCCTTTGTGCTATTGCTGCTGTTGCTGATGGGATTGATGCCCTTTGCCCGCTGGCAGCACAGCCCAAAAACCGCGCTCTGGCGGCTGGTGCTTCCTGCGTTACTCGCCATCTCAGCGGCATTACTGACGTCAGGATTGGGCCAATCGCCGTGGCAAGCAGGGATGGTGCCGGGTGTCACACTCGCCCTCTGGGCCTTGCTGGCCCCGTTGTTTGCGCCAAAAATACGCTGGCGACCATGGCTGCTACATGGTGGTGTTGCCGTCAGCTTGCTGGGTATGCAGTTTGCGTCGTATCACTCGGTAGAGCAGGGCAGCCGCATGTCGCCCGGTCAGCAGGTGACACTGGCGGGCTATCAGTTTACTTATCATCAAACCGAGCTGCGGGTTGGCCCGAACTATACCAGCGAACAGGCGCACATCATGGTCAGCCAACAGGGGCGACCGATAGCCACACTCTTACCAGAACGGCGGCGCTATACCGTGCGTGAGGTGTTGATGATTGAACCGGCCATTGCCAGTGGCCTCTTGGCCGATTTTTATGCGGTGTTGGGGGATAACTTGGGCGCGGGCGAGTACAGCGTGCGTTTGTATCATAAACCGTTAGTGAGCTGGATCTGGGGGGGCGCACTGATGATGACACTGGGCGGCTTGCTGGCCCTTTGGCACCGAATTCAGCATTTCAATGATCTGGCGGAGGATGAATGAGACAACGGTGGCCTTGGCTGATGGTTCCCATACTGGCTGTTCTCTTGGGCGCGGTGCTCTACAGTGGTTTAAAGCGCGATCCCCATCGCATCGAGTTGGCAGCTAAAGATCTGCCCTTTCCGGCATTTTCACTCTCTGACTTGCAGCAGCCCACGCAACTCATCACGCGGGAGCAACTGCTAGGTAAGGTCACGGTCATTAATGTCTGGGCCAGTTGGTGCGCCAGCTGCAAGCAGGAGATGGCAGTGCTCGGGCAGATCGCCAACAGCTTACCCGGAGTGCAGTTTTATGGGCTGAATTACCGTGATGAACGCCAGTCGGCATTGAATACACTTCAGCGCTACGGCAACCCTTACCAAAAGAGTCTATATGACCCACAGGGCATCTTAGCACTGGCGATGGGGGTCTACGGGACACCAGAAACCTGGCTAATTGATGCTAACGGGGTTATTCGTCAGCGTTATGCGGGGGAGATGACACCCGCGGTATGGCAGCAGCAATTTATGCCGCTATTGGCGCAATGGACAAATGTGGGGCCATCATGAAAATCATTTTGCTGATGCTATCACTGCTCATCTCGCCTTGGGGGCTAGCTGATCTGGTGGACACCTACAGCTTCAGTTCACCACAACGTCAGCAACAAGCAGTGGCGCTGGCAAAAGAGCTGCGCTGTCCACAATGTCAAAATCAAAACTTGCTGGAATCGACATCACCCATTGCGCAAGATTTGCGCTTAGAGGTCTACCGCTTGGTCGAGGCGGGGCATAGTTCGCAGGAGATCATGACATTAATGACACAGCGCTATGGGGATTTTATTCTCTATCAGCCCCCACTGCGCCGCGCCACACTGGTACTGTGGTTTGGGCCAGGGGTGCTGTTGATATGCGTGTTGGGGGGATTAGTTTTCAAAATACGCCAGCGAACCGCCTTACAGCCGAGAGGATCACGTTAATGGTGTTGGCTATCGGGCTGGCGATCCTATTGCTGCTGATGCTTATCGGGATAGGAGGGCCATGGTTCGCGCACTATGGCCGTATCAGTTGGCGCTGGCCCGTGGGATTCACACTGGTGGTGCTGACCCTGACTCTTTTGGGGTATCAACAGCTGGGCGGTTATACCTTGGTGCAGCAGGAAGCACTGAGGCAACAAGAAGCTAAACGATTAAATAATATGCTAGATAAGCAAAGCAGTGACCCCACCTTATATCGCTTACAGCAGCGCATTCGCCAATCACCGGATAACGGTGTCGGCTGGTTTAGTTTGGCGCAATATTATTTATATCGTAATGAGTTTGACGATGCGTTGATCGCATTGCAGCAGGCAGAACGTCTACAGGGGGCTAATGCGGCGCTGGATGCGGCTCGCGCGACCATCTTGTATTACCAGGCGGGCAAAAATATGACTGCTGATGTGGCCTATTGGCTACAGCAGGCATTGGCAAAAGAGCCGTTGCAGTACACCGCATTAATGTTGCAAGCCTCAGATAAATATACACATGCACATTATGTCGAGGCCATCGCTATTTGGCAGCGGCTGTTGGACAGCGATAATCCTGAGATCGATCGTGCGGTGATTATTCAAGCGCTAGCATTAGCTCGGATGATGCAACAGGCGTCTTAAAACTCCCACCGAGCCTGAATGGTAGGCAAAAAAAACCCTTACCAATCTCATTTGGTAAGGGATGCCAATTCGGCCAACACCAGGGAAACATTATATCCGTTGATTTATCATACGATTAATTTCGGTTACGGACATGACTTAAGTCAAGTTTATCAAAATTACATAAATAAGTTTAATGTTTATATACGTAAAAAGAGTATTTATCCATTGTAATTGGTAGATATTTGTCGAAGGAGGTTATTATTTGCTTGATTTTTAAACGATATAGCGGAAATGTGATCTTTAGCACATCATGCAGCAGCATTATGATTGCGCTCACAGTGCAGGGTATTTTGCAGGGTTGGGCTAATAAATAAGCGATTGTCACGGTGTTATGGGGAGGTTTAACGTAGATGAGGCATTACAGCCATCTGAATGTAAAGACATCCAGATGGCGGGGTAAAACGGTACTATTGGACTTAAAAAGTCCCCTGGTATTGGCAGAATTATATTCTTTTCAGACTAACTTTCTTGGCATCGATGCGCTAAGATATTAGTTCAATTATATTTAAAGCTAATTGTTTAAAGCGAAAACAGTTTAATTAACATGGGGCTATAATAATAGCTAACCTTAGGTCTAGTTTGAAAAACTATCCTTTGGTCTAGGTTTGTTATTTTTATCGGCGTGTTAGTCGCATCTGAGGAATATCTGCAAGTCTATTTATACACTGATTTCTATTGAAAACAATGTGATAAAATTGTATTGTTGCGCAATGTATATAGTGAGCTTGGTTTGTTATGATAATTGATTATTTTGATAATGAAAGCATTAATGAAGACATAAAAAACTATATTCAAAGAAGAATAAAGGCTTATGGTGATCTTCATTACTCTTATCTGGTGATGAATAAGAAAACACCATTACATCCGGCTATTATTTCTAACTATCCATTGGATTGGGTGAAAAAATACAAAAAGAATAGTTACCATCTTATTGATCCTGTTATTTTGACGGCAAAAGACAAGGTTGCCCCGTTTGCTTGGGACGATAATTCAGTTATCAATAAGAAATCAACTGACTCCGCTGTATTTAATCTGGCGAGAGAATATAATATTGTTAATGGCTATACATTTGTACTCCATGATAATAACAATAATATGGCAACGCTAAACATCTCAAATGGAAGCGATGACAGTATTTATTTTGATGAGACCATTGAAACCAATAAAGAAAAGATTCAAATGCTGCTTATTTTGACACATGATAAGATGCTTGGGCTTTATCAAAAAAATAGCAATGAAAACAAGGCACTAGAAGAAACCCCTGGTGGGCGAGAAATATTCTCCCCTCGAGAAAACGAGATTTTATATTGGGCCAGTGTCGGTAAAACCTACTCAGAAATCGCTATAATTCTGGGAATAAAAAGAAGTACGGTTAAATTCCATATTGGCAATGTGGTCAGAAAGCTAGGTGTTTTGAATGCCAAGCACGCAATAAGACTTGGCATCGAATTGAAATTGATTAAGCCTATTTAATAATATCAGGCACGGCCAATGGCCAGGTTTTAAGGATGTCAGGATCGACTTGATGTTTTTTGCATATTTTATTTATGAGTTTTTGCTGGCTATCAATATCGACACCCAAATTTAAAAGGTAAATAACTTCGTTTTTCTCGGATTCACCTTGATTCAAAACCGTAATGCTCCATCCGGAACGCTTCAGCAAGATATACATACCTCGACTGACAACGGTCAATATACCTTTATATCCACGACTCCTGGCATAATTAACCATCGCCAGAAACAGTATCGTGCTAAGTGAACTATCATTACCGACCATGTCTCGGACTAATGCTTTTTCAACAAAAAAACGGCTGGACTCTATAAAGCCATTAATTGGTAAGTTAACATCGTTAAAATAAGGGGAGAATGGCCCAGTAATCATTGTCGGGTGTTTCATTTCAATAAATCGAACACTACAAACAATAGTATCCTCTATTGTGCCTAATATATAATTGGTATTCTCATCATCATATTGATCACTTTCTCTACCATCAATACAGGTTACTTTCCAATCTAACCGATCTTTAAATGTTATTTTTCTAAGTGTGAAGATCTCATCTAACTTTCTTTCAGGCATACTGTTAAAGTTTACGTTAAATAGTTTTAACATAATGAAAACCAAAGTTATTTAATTAAACCAGCATCGTACACGATCTTTGTCTGTCAGTGCAAACATTGAACGAGATTGGCTTGAGTATGACTAACCCATTAACGCCATATTCACAGTACAATTATTCTACGAACCATGCGGCAGTATACAATTCATTTTTAGTCAGCATGCACTATTAGTGCGGAACCACGGGGTTATCAGCGGGTTTTTAAGAGAATAGTGATATCTTGCAAGACTTTTCGATAGGGAATAGTTATAACGAAACATTATTTCATTTTTTTTGTTCGAAAAGGATGTTCGCGTGGACCGCAGTTCTCCGCTTTTTACCAATAAAAAATTTGTTTTCCTCGTTGCGACCTTCTGTTGCCTCCTTTGGGGGAGTGCGTATCCCGCGATAAAAAATGGCTATGTGCTGTTTCATATTGCCCCTGATGATATTCCGAGCAAAATGGTGTTCGCGGGTTACCGCTTTCTGTTGGCCGGTTTGGTACTGCTTATTGTGGCGATGGTCAGCGGTAAGGCTATTGGCCGCCTCAACAAGGGTCAATATAAGCAGATAGCTATTCTGGGGCTCACACAGACCACGCTACAGTATGTCTTTTTCTATATTGGCCTGGCATACACCACGGGGGTGAAAGGCTCAATCATGAATGCGACCGGGACATTTTTCAGTGTGCTGTTAGCACATTACATTTATCAAAATGACCGGCTAACCTTCAATAAAATTATTGGCTGCGCATTGGGTTTTGCTGGCGTCATGGTGGTGAACTTCGGCTCAGGCTTAATGGATTTTAATTTTTCACTGATAGGCGAGGGGAGTGTCGTGCTCGCGGCTTTCATTCTTTCCGCTGCCAGTATTTACGGGAAGCGTATTTCGCAGACCATGGATACCACGGTAATGACCGGCTATCAGCTGGCGATTGGCGGATTGGTGCTGACGGTTGGGGGTTATCTATTTGGCGGCAACTTGGCAGATTTTGGCTGGCGCGCTTTGTTATTACTGGGGTATCTGGTGCTGTTATCATCGGCCGCGTTTGCACTGTGGAGCTTATTACTGAAATATAATCGGGTTGGGATGGTGGCCCCGTTCAATTTTCTTATCCCGGTATCTGGCGCAGTTCTCTCCGCCATCTTCCTCAACGAAAGTATTTTAGAATGGAAGTATGCCATTGCACTGATATTGGTCTGTGTGGGGATCGTTATGGTTAATAGAATTAAGCAGAGCAGAGTCTAGCGGCTATGACTGTAATGGTTGGGTGCTAACCGGAATTCTATGATGATAAATTTCGGTCAGCACAGCCACCATCCATTGCAAGAGTAATCAGGCTTTATCGGTAACGATTTTCACCCCAACTCGCACGACACGGTCAGATTCCATTTCGGCAATGGTCCAGGTCAGGCCATCCCACTCAATCTGATCGCCGATAACCGGCTCGCCACCAAACAGATATAAGACAAATTGACCCAGCGTCTGTTGCTTGTCGATGCCTGGTTCCAGATTGAGGCCATAGATCTGCGATATATCGTCGAGTTTTGCATCGGCGTCCAGAATAAAATCACCAAAGAAACGCTCGTCCAACTGGATGCTCGGGGACTGACTAAAGAGTTTCCCCAATGCGGGCAAGTGATGTTCCTGACCAATGACACACAGAATATCCCCCTCTTTCAGGCGGGTACTGCCGGTGGGGTGCAATAGATCCTTGCCGCGGAATAGGGCGGCAATACGTGTTCCATGGGGCATCTCTAAATCGCGCAAGGCGGCACCGATACACCATTTGTCGCAACTGAGTTGGTAAATAAACTGTTCCCACTGATTATTCTTATCAATATCTAAGCCAATACGCGCCACCGGTGCCAGTGCGGGTGGCACCACCAGCTTCGTCTTGCGGGCGGCAAATGAGAGACTGGTACCTTGCAGAAGTAGTGATACCAGCACCACGAAAAAGGCGACATTAAAGAATAAATTCGCATTGGGGATGCCCGCCATCATTGGGAATACTGCCAGAATAACCGGTACCGCACCGCGTAAACCCACCCATGAAATAAAAATCCGCTCACGCAGATTAAAACTCGGGAAGGGCAGCAAGCCGATGAACACCGAGAGCGGGCGGGCGAACAGAATCATCCACAATGAGAGGATCAAGGCCGGAATGGCAATCGGCAACAGCTCACTCGGGTTAAGCAGCAGTCCCAAGACCAGAAACATGCCAATCTGGCTGAGCCATGCTAGCCCATCGAAGGTTTGCAATATGCCAGCGCGGTTGCGGATGGGGCGGTTACCGAGCAATAGGCCGCAGAGATAGACCGCTAAGATACCGCTGCCGTTCATCGCGGTAGCGAGTGAGAAGACTAAAATCCCGCCGCTGACAGCCAGTAATGGATAGAGACCGTTCGCCAGCTCAATGCGGTTGATCAGCAGCAGCAGTAACCCGCCGCCTCCCAGCCCGATCATAATTCCCAGACCAAACTGCTGAATCAAGTGCACCAAGAACATCCAGCTCAGGCTGCTTTCGCCAGCTGAAATCATGGCAATCAAGGTCACGGTCAAAAATACGGCCATCGGGTCATTGCTGCCGGATTCAATCTCCAGCGTGGCGCTGACGCGCTCGTTCAGCCCTTTGCCGCCTAACAGTGAGAAAACCGCCGCAGCATCCGTCGAACCGATAATTGCGCCGATTAATAGACCTTGAATAAGATCTAAATCAAACAGCCAGGCGGCCGCCAAACCTGTCAGCCCTGCGGTAATCAGCACGCCGACGGTTGCCAAGGAGAGGGCAGGCCAGAGGGCAACACGGAAGGATGATGCTCGGGTGCGCATACCGCCATCCAGCAGGATTACCGCTAATGCCAGGTTACTGACCAGATAAGCGACGGGGTAGTTATCGAAAGCAATTCCACCAATCCCATCGGCCCCTGCCAACATCCCGATAGCTAAAAAGATCACCAGAATGGGGATACCTAACCGGGATGAGAATGAGCTGAGTAAAATACTGGCTCCCACCAGCACTGCGCCGATCAAAAAGAGGCTATTAATAGTGATGGCGTCCAATGTGGGAGTTCTCCTGATGTAATACGCAAACGAATGGATGGCGAGCGAATGTTAATGAAAGATTATTATACACAAATTTTTCGGCTGCGATGGGAAGATATGACCCAATTCAATGTGTTAAATCAGGATATTTAGCTGTTGTATATGGGGGGAAGCACGGGCAGATCGCTCACCTTTAATCGCCCGACGGGGAATCAAGGGTGAGCGTTGGATGATAAACTAGTCGCGTTTAAGTGTTGCCAGTACCCTTTTTAGCGCCTCAGTTGTCAGCGTTTTTTCCGGTTCAGGCAAGCTATCAACAGACAATTGTGAAAGCTCATTGACTAAAACACTGCGATCTTTCCCCGTGATGGCGCTGTCCAGTGCGCCGCTAAGACGACTCACTAGGGCTAACAGGGTTGCGAACTCGGCGATCGCAGGTGTATCCGACGTGGGATTATTCTCAATAGATTTTTGCTTATTCATCACAATTCCTCTTTTTGTTGTCACTGCAAGTGAAACAAATCCTGATAAGGAATCTACAGGATACTTGCTCTGAAAGCAGAGCGCACAGTGAGGCATTAGCCATCCCGCATCTAAATGATGGTTGATCAGTGTAGCGGGTTTATCACATAAGCGGTATTCGGATATTAATATCGCTTAGCAATAACATTATTCGTTTGAATAATAATTTGATTACACCTTTTGCTGCGGTTTTCTGCCAGAAAACAAGAATTTAAGCAAAGGAATGCGGCGATGAACCTCGTACAGTGAAAATGAAACCAGGCAAACAAACAGCATACCTACGATAAATCCGAATCCGTTATTACTAATTTGTGGCGTAATAAAGGCGCCATAAATCAAGGTCAATGGATGGTGCACCAGATAAATGAAGAGTGAAGCGTTCACCAGATAGGTGATACGAGGGGAGGGGTAGTTTAATAATTTATACCCGAGGGAAAAGACCAGATTCGTCATGGTCACTCCCATTAATGCTTTGATAATCAGGTCCAATTCAAAGGCAAAAAATTCAGCACTATTAGTATGTTGATTCACATAGTAAGCCGCGAATAGCAGTATTGAGGCGAATAACGCACCGGGTGAAAACGTAAGAAATACCTGTTTGAGTGGCGGGTAGATAAAGCTGTAGGCACCAAGAAGGAAGAAGGGAAGATAAAACAGCGTCTCCATAACGGTGAAATTGAAGATGCTATTAAAGAGCATTTCAGGGTTAAGAGAAAATATTATTCTGCGTATTACAGAATAAATTAATACAAACAGAAATACATATAGTGAGACTTTTCCTATGTTATTCATTCCCTTTATCAATGCCGGAACTCTTTGTAGGTTGTGCTTTATTCTTTTAAACAGATAAAAACAGATGCCCGTCAGTAATGCGAGTGTTAACAAAAACCATAAGTGCGAAACGAGTTCCCAAATAGCAATGTTTATTTTTTGATAAATTGTAAATTAATTCCAATCTTGTAATTTGTTGGTGTAATTCTTGAGAAGAAAAAATTGTGGCAGCGTAATTAGCGGGATGGCCGCTAGTAAAGGAATCACCACGCGCTCCAGACGGACCTGTAGCCAGCGCTGGCGCTCATAGCGCTGATATAACATGAATGAAAAATAGCCGGAAATAACAAAAAATACCTGCATGCGAAAGGCGTGAATGAAGTCATTCAACAAAGTAAATACCAGTGAGGGATGGCTGCTGTTTACCGCCCAATGATGACTGGAGTATATAAGAGAAAGATGAAAAGGAATGCCGAGCAACATCAAATAGGCGCGAATGGCGTCTAGAAAGTACTCCCGCTGGTTAGTGTTTTTTTTCATACTTATTCGCAAGTTGTTATCGAAAATAGAATAAGGTATCGATTTTTGACCAGCGTATTTTTTATAGTAAGCATATCGCTGATAACTCTATACGTTATTAATGGATCAGTACGGCGAGAAACACTACTATAAGGGTTAATAATTTTCCATCGCGTATTTTAGCATGGCTCGTGGCTTAGCCACTGGTTTGCACAATAAGCTGGCAGCATAACTCCGGACATCAAGTTTACCTGAGCTTATCTGCTTGGCCTGTTGGATGAATCGTCAATAATTTGGCTGTTATGGTTTAGGGGGAGATGTGCGAGTTAATATTTTTTCAAACGTTAATAAAATGTCGAAAGGGTCATGGTCGAACCGCGCCGGATGGGTGGGGGTCACTCTCTTGCTGTCATTATTGACGTCTCAGGCGATGGCCTTTTCGCTCGATGATGTGGCTAAACAGGCGCAGACCCTGGCGGGTAAAAGCTTCGAAGCACCGAAAAGCAACCTTCCATCGCAATTTCGCGAAATGAAATTTGCCGACTATCAGCAGATTCAGTTTAACCACGATAAGTCCTATTGGACCAAACTGAATACGCCATTCAAATTAGAGTTTTATCATCAGGGCATGTACTTCGACACGCCGGTGCAGATTAATGAAGTCACCGCGACCAGTGTTAAACCTATCAAATACAGCCCCGACTATTTCAATTTTGGAACAGTAAAGCACGATCCTGATTCCGTCAAAAATCTGGGCTTTGCCGGTTTCAAAGTGCTCTATCCGATTAATAGAGCGGATAAAAAAGATGAAATCGTCAGTATGCTCGGTGCCAGCTATTTTCGCGTGATTGGTAAAGGTCAGGTTTATGGTCTTTCTGCTCGCGGGTTGGCGATTGATACGGCCTTGGCTTCCGGTGAGGAGTTCCCGCGTTTTCGTGAGTTCTGGATTGAGCGACCAAAACCCAATGATAAGCATCTGGTGATCTATGCGTTGCTGGACTCCCCACGTGCCACCGGCGCTTATAAGTTTGTTATCTATCCGGGCCGCGATACCACCATTGATGTGCAGGCCAAAGTCTTCCTGCGCGATAAAGTGGAGAAACTGGGTATTGCACCATTAACTAGCATGTTCCTGTTTGGCCCAAGCCAACCGTCGGCGGTGCTGAACTATCGTCCGGCATTGCATGATTCCAATGGTCTTTCTATTCATGCCGGTAATGGTGAATGGATTTGGCGACCACTGAATAACCCTAAACATCTGTCGGTTAGCACCTATACGGTTGAAAATCCAAAAGGGTTTGGTCTGCTGCAACGTGGCCGCGAATTCTCGCAATATGAGGATTTAGATGACCGTTACGATCTGCGTCCAAGTGCTTGGGTTGAACCTCGTGGCGATTGGGGTAAAGGCAAAGTCGAGCTGGTGGAGATCCCTACAGCCGATGAAACCAACGATAACATCGTGGCGTTCTGGACCCCAGACGTGCTGCCAGATGCGAAGAAATCACTCGATCTGAACTATCGTCTGCACTTCACCCGTGATGAAGAGAAATTACATTCAGCTGATGTGGGCTACGTCAAACAGACCCTGCGCTCAACCGGTGATGTGAAACAGTCGAACTTGATTCGTCAACCGGACGGCAGTGTGGCTTTCTTGGTCGATTTTGTCGGTCCATCGCTGAAAGCACTGGATGAGAAAACTCCGTTGGCGTCGCAAGTCAGTATTGATGATAACGGTGAACTGATCGAAAACAGTGTGCGCTATAACCCGGTGACCAAGGGCTGGCGTTTGACACTGCGGCTGAAAGTTAAGGACGCTAAAAAGCCCATAGAGATGCGCGCAGCGCTGGTTAATGGTGATAAAACTTTGACTGAAACCTGGAGCTATCAGCTACCTGCCAATGAATAAGTCAACTCAATCCCCTGTTCAGGATTACATTGCGGAGTTGCCCCTGACTGCACAGCAGCAAGGGGTACTGCGCGCTGCTCTCCCTGAAGATATGCTACCCGATAGTCCCCCTGATGCCATGTTGCGTTTGCATCAGCAATTGGCGGCCAACAGGGTTGAAAGCACTGCTTTCAGTGCAGAGGACAGTGCATTGGCATCAGTCAATGCCCGTCTGCAAGCCGCATGGCCGGACGCCGTTAATGGCGATAACGTGCTGGGACAAGACAGCGAAGGGCGCACGGTGATTCATGCCACGCCGCCCATCAAGCGTACCAGCATGGCGCCGCAAGCCTGGCGGACTAATCCGGTCGGGCGCTTTTGGGATTCACTGCTGGGTCGCAATCCTGTTTCCCGTGCCGAGACACATGAACAGGCTGCCGCTGAGAAAAAATGGCGTAGCGTTGGTTCTCTGCGCCGCTACATATTGCTGATATTGATTGTGCTGCAAACTGCCATTGCTACCAGTTATATGAAGACTATCCTGCCTTATCAGGGCTGGGCACTACTCGATCCTTTCGAGATTTGGCAGCAGAACTGGCAGGTTTCAGTGATGCAATTGCTGCCCTATTTACTGCAAACCGGCATCCTGATCCTGTTCGCCATTCTGTTCTGCTGGGTGTCGGCGGGTTTCTGGACTGCACTGATGGGCTTCCTGCAACTGCTGATTGGCAAAGACAAATACAGCATTTCGTCCACGATTAAAGGGGATGAGGCACTCAATCCGGCTCATCGGACAGCGCTGATTATGCCGATTTGTAATGAGGACGTGGAGCGGGTGTTTGCCGGTTTGCGTGCCACTTACGAGTCTGTCGCGGCGACGGGTCAACTCGAGCACTTCGATATCTATGTGCTGAGTGACAGCTATGATCCCGATATTTGTGTCGCGGAGCAGAAAGCCTGGCTGGAGCTGTGTCGTGATGTTGAGGGCCATGGCCGCATCTTCTATCGTCGCCGTCGCCGTCGGGTGAAGCGCAAAAGCGGTAATATTGATGATTTTTGCCGTCGTTGGGGCAGCCAGTACAGCTACATGGTGATTCTGGATGCCGATAGCGTGATGAGCGGCGAGTGTTTGACGGGACTGGTGCGGCTGATGGAAGCCAATCCGAATGCCGGGATCATTCAGTCTGCGCCGAAAGCGTCTGGGATGGATACACTCTACGCCCGCATTCAGCAGTTTGCGACGCGGGTTTATGGCCCCCTGTTCACCGCCGGTTTGCACTACTGGCAGTTGGGTGAATCCCACTACTGGGGCCATAACGCCATCATCAGGGTGAAACCTTTTATTGAGCACTGTGCTTTGGCGCCGCTGCCGGGAGAGGGCTCTTTCGCCGGTTCCATCCTGTCACATGACTTTGTGGAAGCCGCTTTAATGCGCCGCGCCGGATGGGGAGTGTGGATTGCTTATGACCTGCCGGGCAGCTATGAAGAGTTGCCACCTAACTTGCTGGATGAGTTAAAACGTGACCGCCGTTGGTGTCACGGTAACCTGATGAACTTCCGCCTGTTCTTGGTAAAAGGCATGCATCCGGTTCATCGTGCGGTGTTCCTTACTGGCGTGATGTCCTATCTCTCTGCACCACTCTGGTTTATGTTTTTGGTGTTGTGTACCGCGTTACAAGCGGTGCATACCCTGATGGAACCGCAATACTTCCTGCAACCGCGTCAGCTGTTCCCGGTCTGGCCACAGTGGCGACCAGAGTTAGCCATTGGGCTGTTCTCCACCACCTTGGTCTTGCTGTTCTTGCCGAAATTACTCAGCATCATTTTGATCTGGGCCAAAGGCGCGAAAGAGTACGGCGGGGCGATTCGACTGTTGCTGTCCATGCTGTCGGAAATGTTGTTCTCGGTATTACTGGCACCAGTGCGGATGCTATTCCATACCGTATTTGTGGTTAGCGCCTTCCTCGGTTGGTCGGTGCAATGGAATTCGCCGCAGCGTGATGATGATGCCACGCCCTGGAGTGAAGCCATGGTGCGCCACGGCCCACAACTGCTGCTGGGCTTAGTCTGGGCTGGCGGTGTCGCTTGGCTGGATCTGCGCTTCCTGTGGTGGTTATCGCCAATTGTCTTCTCGCTGATTCTTTCTCCAGTGGTCTCGGTGCTCTCCAGCCGTCGTACACTGGGGCTGGCCAGTAAGCGCGCCAAGTTGTTCTTGATCCCGGAAGAGTACAATCCGCCGAAGGAGCTACTGGCGACGGAAACCTATCTGAAGCTGAACCATCAGCGGGCGCTGAGTCATGGCTTCTTGCATGCGGTGATGAATCCATCCTATAACGCCCTCGCCAGTGCCATGGCAACTGCCCGTCATCACACCCGTGCGATTATCGAGCAAGTTCGCGCCGAACGAGTCGCATCGGCGCTGGAAGCCGGACCGGATAAATTGGCTAAATCTCAGCGGTTAGAGTTGCTCAGTGACCCAGTATTGATCTCACGTCTGCACCAGCAAGTGTGGCAGCAGCCGGAGCAGTATCAAGTCTGGAGCGGTTATTATCGCCAACTGGCGCATAATAGAGAGGCGATCCCTACCGCGAAGTAACGGCAACTGAGCGATTGTCATCTGGACAAAAAGCGGGCATACATGTGTATTGCCCGCTTTTTTCTGTGAATCTAAAAGAGTGACCGCGTGAATCTCATCGTTAAACTGATACAACGCACGAATATCGTCATCCGCGCCCTCGTGCTGGGGATGGGGATTGTCCTGCTGTCCGGTTGTGGCAGCATCATTAGCCGCACTGTGCCGGGGCAGGGCCATGGGCACCAATACTATCCCGGTGTGCAGTGGGATATGAGGGATGGGATGTGGAAATACATCACGGTAATTGACGTGCCGCTGTCAATGATTGTGGATACCTTTATGCTGCCAATCGATGCCCAGCATGGGCCGTATGAATAATGTTAGGTGCCAATGCTTAGGTGCCAATGCTTAGGTGATAAAAAGATGTCAGATGAATCAATCAAATCGTCCGAGACTCATTCACCGGTATTGCCGTTAACCGCGGTGATGCGGGTCGCCAGACCCACCGATCATCTTGATACCATCAGCGAGATGTATTGTCGTGGTTTGGGATTCACTGAACTGGGCCGTTTTGCTGACCATCAGGGATTTGATGGTGTGATCCTTGGTCATCCTTACCACGCTTATCATTTAGAGTTTACGTATCACCGTGGTATCCAGGTAGGGCGAGCACCGACGCAAGATAACTTGCTGGTATTTTATTTGCCGGATGAAGCGCAGTGGGGTCGTCAGTGTCAGCAAATGCTGGCGGCAGGTTTTCTCGTGGTCGCGTCTTATAACCCTTATTGGGATATTAGCGGTAAAACCTTCGAAGATACCGATGGTTATCGGGTGGTATTGCAGCAACGGCCATGGTCGCTTTAAACATTAATACGAAATACACACCCGCTGACGGGCAGTAGCCACACACCATCCCAGCGACAGTCTTTGCAGTAAATAATAACCACTTCAATGAGTTATATAAATCCCCGTTCACTCAAAATAGCTTAAGTGAACGGGGTGGTTTTTTAGGGCAGATTTTCGGGTAGATCAATCATTATCAGGCTGCTTGCTGCCCTTGGGTGTTATTCATCAAACGACGAATAGGCACGATCAGCAAGATCAGCACGGCGGCACAAATCACCAAGGCGATTGAGCAGCGCGCAAATAGAGTAGGCAGCATATCAAGCTGATCAGCTTTAACATGACCGCCAATCAAGCCCGCCGCCAAATTACCCAGTGAACTGGCGCAGAACCACAATCCCATCACCTGACCGCGCATTCTGTCTGGTGCCAGTAATGTCATGGTCGCCAACCCAATAGGGCTGAGACACAACTCACCGAGGGTCAGTAGCAGAATACTCATCACCAGCCACAGCGGGGAAACACCTTCACCGCCACTGTTAAGCACATGCTGTGCCGCATACATCATCACGGCGAAACCGGCGGCGGCACATAAAATTCCAATAACGAATTTAGTGATGCTGCTTGGCTGGATCTTCTTCTTCGCCAGTGCAGGCCATGCCCAACTGAATACCGGCGCTAAGATAATGATGAACAGGGCATTAATTGACTGGAACCACACCGTTGGGATCTCAAATCCCATAAACATACGGTTGGTATAGTCATTGGCAAACAGGTTAAATGAGGTCGGTTTTTGTTCGAATGCTGACCAGAAGAAGGCGGCTGAAACTAACAGAATAAAGCACACCAGCAGGCGGGCGCGATCTTTACGGCTCAGCTTGGCAAAGGCGAACAGATAGACGAAATAGAGTGTCACCGAGGCGGCAATAATATAGGCCAGCAGACTGGCAACCAGCACCGGATGAATTGGAATAATCCCTTGTGAAATCATGGCGATGATTGCCACGACTAATACCATAATAGCCGCAACCCACTTGCCAACCCCTTGGCGCTTATTGGTGGGCCTATTCCAGCTGGAATCTAAACCGACTTCGGCGTCATAGCGTTTCATGGATGGGATGGCGAAGTAACGGAAAATCAGCAATGCCACCAGCATCCCGATCCCACCAATCCCAAAGCCCCAATGCCAGCCGTGAGTCTTAAGCAACCAGCCAGAAAGCAGCGGCGCAATAAACGACCCCATATTGATGCCCATGTAGAACAGTGAGAAACCGCCGTCGCGGCGAGCATCACCCGGCTTATACAGTGTCCCTACCATCACCGAAATACAGGTCTTGAACAGGCCAGTCCCGAGCACGATAAACACTAAACCGATAAAGAACAGGTCATTACCGAAGTAGGCGGATAGCGCAATCGACAGGTGACCCAGTGCAATCAGAATCGAACCATACCAGACCGCCCGTTGCTGACCGAGCCAGTTATCTGCCAGCCAACCACCGGGCAGGGCGGCCAGATACATGCTACCGGCAAAGATCCCAACAATAGCCGAGGCTTGTTCACGAGGCAGTCCCATACCACCGTCAAAAACCGTGGCGGCCATAAACAAAATTAACAGTGGGCGAATGCCGTAGAACGAGAAACGCTCCCACATTTCGGAAAGAAACAGTCCGCTAAGCGGGTAAGGGTGGCCAAAGAACGTTCGGCCACCTTCAGATTTAACAGAGGTTTGCATAAGGTCTTCCCATAGAATTTAACGCAGTAATAACGTCATTTTTTGTTTTCACTCTGGGTTATATCGTATTTTTAGATGAAAAGTCGACACTCATAACAATTATCAACCAGTTAAATCCGAATATAATTATTTTTTCAGCTTTTTCCTGTGGGATCACAGCGATGGGATTTGATGCTGAAAAAATGCAGGGAAATAGGCGGTTTTATCCCTGCGCCTAGGCTGATGTTAAGTGGTCATCGCGCAATCTTTAGTTATCTTGCGGTTGCTGAATATCACTCTGGCGGGGCTTTGCCGGATGACGTTGTAAACACCAGTAAGAGTAAAGGGCATTAAACAGCACCACCAACGCCGTGACGCAGAACACGGCGCGGAAGCCGTAACTGGCAGAGACTGCGGCCCCTAGCAGCGGGCCAGTGACATTCCCGACATCACGAAACGACTGGTTATAGCTGAAAATTCGGCCTGCCACCTGATTGGTGCAGTTATAAATCAACAGTGTTTGCACCGCTGGCAGCAGCGCACCGTCCGTTGCCCCCAATAAGAAGCGCAGAATGCCCAGTTGTAGCGGGGTTTGAACAAATGCCATCGGAATAAGTATCAGAATGGACAGTGCCAACATGGCAATCAGAATGCGCTCCGGCCCGATTTTATCGCCCAATTTCCCTAATCGAGGGGCACTGATCAGCGCGGCGACCCCCGGTACTGAGGCAATCATGCCACTGACAAAAGCCAGATTGTGAATATCACCCGCCAGCTCGCGGACATAGAGCGTCAGGATAGGCGCAATGGATCCGGTGGCAATCTGGATAATCATGGTGGTAATAAATAGGCAGAAAATTAACTTAGGATTTTTCAGCGAGTTAAAGACTTGTCGCCCGCTGAGCATATCTTTTTTCAACACTGGCGCGAATTGCTCTTTGACATAGAGCAAAGTCATCACAAAACAGGCAAATAACACCCCCGCGGTAATAAAGAACACTGGGCGCAAACCGTAGTTATCCGCCAATAGGCCGCCAATCAGTGGCCCAATTAATGCACCACTCACCCCACCAGTTGAGAGGGTACCCAACGCCCAGCCACTTCTGTTGCGCGGCACTTGGGTGGCGATCAGCGCATTGGCATTCGGAATAAAGCCACCCAGCAAGCCCAGCAGCGCGCGCAGCGCCAAGAATTGCCAGATATTTTGCGCCATCCCCATCAATACCATCACAATCCCCATGCCTAACGCGGAGCGCAACAGCATCACTTTACGGCCTTTACGGTCGGCAAGGCTCCCCCAGAAAGGGGCGGCGATGGCAGAAAACAGGAAGGTGATACTGAACACCAGCCCAGACCACATATTCAGTGACTGATGACCGCTCACGCCCAACTCTTCCACATAAAGTGGTAGGAATGGCATGATCAAGCTAAAGGCCGCGCCAGTTAGAAAGCAGCCAAGCCAGGTGACAAAGAGGTTTCGCTTCCAATTAACAGGTTGTCGAGCCGGGGTCATAATCTACCGAATAAGCAAGTGACTGATTTTAAATAAGCAGGCCGCTTTGCATCTCTTTATTCGTCGGTTGGGGCGTTCGAAGGGGCAAAGCGCAAGAAGAAAACAGTTAGCTTGGTAAGTATGCGCTTTTGGGAGATTGACATCAATAAGATGAATATTAGTTTTTATTAAAATGGAAGGGGAGTTTGAAATGCTGGAATATGCTTATTCATTTTGGCGATAATGCTGAGTTAACGCCCTCGCTAGCAGTTATAAATAGGTCGCCAATATGAAAAACCACTCCCGAAATGCGCGGAGTGGCTCAATATCACCGCAAAGGGTTTAGCGGTAAGCTTCGTTTTTGGTAATAGAGTAACGACCGCTACCCAGCAGCATGATGGCCACGCCACCCAAGAAATACATGGCTTCGTTTTCCAGACCCCATGCACCCACCTGAGTCAGGGTAAAGAATTTACCTGTACCGACCATCAATACCGCCACCAGTAAGTTAACTGCATAAATAAATGCCGCAGGACGGGTAAACAGGCCAAGAATGATCAGCAGTGGGGTAATGATTTCGCCAATGTAAACGCCATAAGCAACAAAACCGGGAATGCCTTGAGCTTGCAAAGATGCCGCGATCCAACTGGTGCCGTGCTGAATTTTTGCTACACCGTGGAACAACATAAGAATACCGAACGTCAGGCGTAATAAGAGTTTGCCGCCGTCTGGATGATTGGTTATGCGTGTGAACCAGAGATTTAAACTTGCCAACATGGGTATATCCTTCTTAATTGAAGTTGCAGCATTGTGAGCTGCTCTTGTTTACCCGAATCACTTACTGTTACTTGCATAAGCTCAGGGGGGATTCTTTCGTTTGCTGCTGACCTGCAACCCCAATTACTTTGGATATACATCCCTATTAAGAAAATAACCATATAATAACTAGGATTAATTACTTTTAATTATCTGTCAGATAGATACTACATTTCTAGCGGATAATACTGACAGACTATATCAAAAAAACTGATATAAACTAATTCTCATTATCATTCGTGTTATGACTTTTCAGAATAAGGCATGTCACTCATAGAGCGAAGGTGCACCCTCTGGGCGGGTTTTAAACCGTCGGTGCAACCACATATATTGGTCTGTGGCTTGGATAATCTCTTTTTCGATCACTTTATTCATAAACGCCGCCGCAGCTATTTCATTTTCCAGCGGGAAGTCTTCTACCGCGGGTTGCAACATCAGCTGATAGCCTCTGCCATCCGATAAGCGCCGTGGTGTAAAGGGAATAATTGCCGGTTTGCCCATGCGCACCAGTAGGTAAGTCCCAGTCGTCGTGGCGGCTTGCTCGACGGCAAACAGTGGCACAAAGACACTGCTGCGCGGGCCGTAATCGTGATCCGGCGCATACCAGATAATCTCGCCCTGTTTTAGGCTACGAATCATCCCTTTCAGATCTTTGCGGTCCAGCATGGCCTTATTTGAGCGCATCCGGCCCCATGTCTGCATCCAATCCATGGCTTTATTATCGTGGGGGCGATAGACGCCAATCCCCGGATTGTAGATCCCGAAGATACGCGCACCCAGCTCCAGAGTCAGAAAATGCAAGCCAATCAGCAGCACACCTTTGCCTTCATCGCGGGCTTGCTGGATATGCTCTAGCCCGCTGACACTGCACCAGCGCTCAATGCGCCAGTTTGGCCAAAACCATGCCATGCCGGTTTCAAATAGCCCCATCCCGACCGATTCAAAATTCTTCACCAGCAGCTCATCACGTTCTGCTTGCGGCATATTGGGGAAGCAGAGCTCCAGATTGCGCTGGGTTATCTGTTTGCGCCGTTTGAGAAAACGCATAGAAAAGCGGCCAAGGGAGGTGCCCATGACATAGATAACCGGGTAGGGGAGCAGCACTAACAGGTAGAGAATACCGAGGCCGAGCCAGGTCAGCCAATAACGAGGGTGCAGCAGTGAGCGATCAAAAGAAGGAACTTGCATATCTGTTCTCAGCGTCATTGTTATTTATTCGGACAGTTAACAATTAGTCTTGATGGCGGACATAGTGTGCATTAGCGAATCGCGATGGGCAGTCCATGCCGACCTGTTTAGCTGTCTCATCAGTGGTTTAAGATAGACTATTGTGGCATTTTTAGTGTATTACGGGAAAAAAGACCGCACCAAAAAACCATTTTTATGCCATTTCGTTGAATATTCCGACAGGTTAATCATAGCTATGAACGTAAAATAACCTAAATTCCATACACCTACTTTATCGGACTCAGCAGACTGACTAACTCTGCGAGGCTATTCACCGCCATCTTCTCCATCACTTTAGCCCGATGCACTTCTACTGTTCTGACTGACACACAGGCTTTATCAGCGATGTCGCGGTTAATCAAACCCTGCATAACCCATTGCGCAATCATCTGTTCTCGTGATGTAAGGGTGGCATAGCGCAATTCAACCTGTCGACGGGCAGTTAACTGCTCGGATTGCCGAAAACCCTGCTGCAAGGCAGCAATCAAGGGGACCGTCGCCACCGGTTTTTGTAAGAAATCCACCGCCCCCAGTTTCATCTGCTCAACCGCTTGCGGCACCTCGCCATGGGCAGTCAGGAAGATCACCGCTAGCGTGCTCTCTACTTGGCGCATCTGGGTATAAACCTCGGTGCCATCCAGCAATGGCATACGGATATCCAGCAGCAATACGCCGGGCTGATGTAAATCAGCTTGTGCCAGAAAACGCTCGCCGTCGTGCCACACCTTCACTTTGTAGCCAAGGCTCTCCAGCAAAAAGCGGCAGGCGTCGGTGACGGCAATATCGTCATCCACCAGATGAATTAGTGACAAAAGTCAGCTCCTTACTTGGGTTAAGTGGCAATGTCAGGGTCACTTGCAGCCCCATTTTACCATTGATAGCCAGATGATTAAGCAGGGTCAGATGACCGCCTTGACTGCCTATCAATCGCTGGCAAATCACCAATCCCAGCCCCAGTCCATCACTTTTGGTTGAGCGGAAGGGGATAAAGGGCTGGCTAAGTTGTTCCGCACCTAAGCCGCCGGCATCATCTTGCAATATCAGGGTGACCACGCCCGCCTGCTGAAAGGCACTGCAGGTTAACTGACGCGCGCCCGCCTGCAAACTATTGGTGATCAGGTTGCATAACACTTGATCGAGCAAGGTGGGCGGCAGATGCAGCGTCAATGCGTTGTCGATATCCAGCTGTAACTGACAGGGTGGTTGATGGCGCTCGGCTCCCAATAACTGCCAGATATGGCTCAGCAACGCATGCAGCGGTTGGTCGATGGCTGAATGATTGGCCGCCGAATTTGGCGCAGGTTGTTTCCCGACCCACAAGCGCAGATTGGCAATGGTATCAGCCCCGCGCTGGGCCTGATGGCTGATTTGCCCGAGAATCGGCAGCAAGGGATGATCCGCTCGTTCTCGCTGCAAGCGGATCGCGCAGCCTTCGGCATAGTGTTGAATGGCACTGAGCGGCTGGTTCAATTCATGGGCAAAGCCTGAGGCCATCTCGCCCAAGATACTCAGGCGCTGCGCCTGCTCCAATGCGATCTCCCGGCTTCTCAACTGTTGATGTAATTGCTCCAACTGGCGACTGCGGCGACGGACCAAAAAAGCCACCCAGATATGATTAGCCCCAAGTAGCAGTAAAATCAGCCCAATCGCGGCGATCAATAATCGGTGTTGCTGCGCCCAATCGGTCATCTGCTGCCAAATCTGCGGTTGTTGCGGGTGTTGATTGACTGAGCGCAGCAAGCTTTCCACTTGGCTGGTGGAGGAGGCCGCGCCCCACTGTGGATTTTTGCTGCTATCGGGGCTGAGTAAAATCCGCGTGACACTGTCGGCAAGTTTATCAGGCACTTGGGATAACGCGGCAAATGACCAATTAGGGTATAACTCGGTGCTGGTCAGGCAGGGAATGGCGGTCTGCTTTGCCAGCAATGGGCGAAAATCAGCCGCATGCACCAACCCCTCGGCCTGCATATCCTCCAACAAGCAAGTGGGGACAATGGCGGCGGAGATGGCACGATCGCGCAGCAGATAGATCAACGCATCCACCGGGAAGCCCGAAAAATGTAACTGAAAGTCCTGCTCAGGTTGAAGCCCTGCATCACGCAAGGCTTTGTAGCCCAAGAGATAACCGCCAAACGCATCGGGTGAAACTGCGCCGACCCCTTTGCCCATCAAGCCTTGCGGGCTATGGATATCACTGTCAGCGCGCACCAGAATCACACTGCCAATCACATTGCGGCTGGTGCTGTCCGGTTCATGGCTGGAGCGCAACGACACTAACCAGCGCAGAGGGTAGCGGTTATCAATTTGCACGTATTGTGCTGGATTGGTGAGCAGAAAATCGATGCGGTTCTGCGCCACGGCGGTTTTCATCGCATTCAAATCCAGCGGCAACAACTGAAAGTGTTGATCCGGCAACTGCTGATTCAGCCGATCGGCCAGCGGTTGCCAATGGGCCTGCGCCTGCGCATCGCCGCGCAAGGCCAAAACGCCGATAGTCCAATCACGAGCATGAGCGGCTGAAATGCACAAATAGAGCAAGATCGCCAGCACTCTGAAATACATGCATTGTCCTTTTTATGATCCCGATCGCGGTGTGCAATTGTCCTGGATCAAGTCCCTAAAGGGAATGTGGAAAACCACAATAGGGCTTCTGCTCGCGGATTTCTACACTGCTGATCACCAAGAAGATTCTTATTAAAAAAGATGAGCAGAAAAATGGATCACGGGAAAAGAGCATTTTTACAGCGGTTGGGGGTGTTAACCGCCGGAGCCGCACTGGTGCCCTTGGCAGACGCGGGCTGGCAGATGGAGCCAGTGCGCAAACAGGGGGATATCAAGCGGCGCTATGCCATGCTGATTGACTTGCGCCGCTGCATTGGTTGTCAGGCTTGCACCGTCAGCTGTGCCATCGAAAACCAACTGCCGGAAGGCCAGTTTCGCACCACGGTCAATCAGTATCAGATAGCGCTGTTGGGTGCAGAAAGTGTCACCAACGTCTTGTTGCCACGGCTGTGTAACCACTGCGATAACCCGCCGTGCGTGCCGGTTTGCCCAGTGCAAGCCACCTATCAGCGGCAAGATGGCATTGTGGTGATCGACAATACCCGCTGCGTCGGGTGCGCCTATTGTGTACAGGCTTGCCCCTACGAGGCTCGATTTATCAATCACAGCACCCAAACCGCCGATAAGTGCACCTTCTGCGTGCACCGACTGGATGCTGGGCTGCTGCCTGCTTGTGTTGAGTCTTGTGTCGGCGGGGCGCGCATCATTGGCGACTTACGCGATGGCAACAGCACAATACGCAAAATGCTGCTGGAACATGCGGCCGACATCAAAGTGTTGAAACCGGAACAGGGTACCCATCCGCAGGTGTTTTACCTTGGGCTGAATGAGGTCTTTACCCGCCCATTACAGGGCCAACCCGCACTGTGGCAGGAGGTACATCCATGATCCGCGAAATGTTAGCCCACCCGCAGGATATCGCCTGGCTACCTTGGGCGGTGCAGTACTTCTTCTTTATCGGACTGGCCTGTAGCGCGGTGCTGTTTGCTGGCTGGCAGCGGATCGTCTCTCGCCAACAGTCAAACCCGCTGGAGTTTGCCGCACTGATGTTGGCGGTGACGGCGGTGGTGGTCGCTCCGTTAGCCTTGAATGCGGATCTCCATCAACCGGCCCGTGTCTGGCACTTTTATGCCCATTTTACGCCGTGGTCATGGATGTCATGGGGGTCTGTGTTCTTACCGCTGTTTAGCTTGCTGGTGGTGGCCTATTTTCTGGCGCTCACCCACAGCCGTTTGTGGGGCAAAGCACGACCACGGCTATTGGCGGGGCTGGCACTGCTCTGTGCGCTTTCTGCCATCAGTATTTTGCTCTACACCGGCCGTGAGGTGTCGATATTACGCGCCCAACCATTGTGGTTTAGCCTATGGCTACCACTGTTTATCTTCCTCAGCGCCTGGCAAGCGATACCGTCGCTGCTGGCGACATGGCTATGGCGTAAACCACAGTATCAGCAGCCATTAGCGCGCTGGCAGTTGATTAATTTGGTGGCGCTGGCGGGGGTGACCCTACTGTGGGCCAGTGGCGATAATCCGTCGGCACAGGCACTGCGCGATTGGGCCAGTGATGCCCCGATGCTGGCAGCACTGCCCATCGTGCTGTGGTTGCTACTACTTGGGCTGGCAGGGGCCAATTTGCACAAAAACTTATCAATCCCGCTGGTGGTGGTGCAGGTATTGATCGCCCTCAGTCTGTGTTGGTCGGTGCGCTGGTTGCTACTGATGCAAACTCAAACTTTACCTAAATACAATATCTTAGCCAATCCTTACGCCTTGCCACTGGGCAGCGAGGGATTGCTGGCGATTATCGGCACATTCGGATTATGGATAGCTGTGATGATTGCGGCACGGGAAGGTATCTGTTGGCTGGAACAAAAAGTCTCGGGCAGAAAAACATTCGAAGGGGAAATGCATCATGGCTAAGTTTACACGGCGTCAATGGTTAAAAGGCAGCTTAGCCTTGGGTGGCGTGGCGGCGTTTGCTGCCAGTTACCATGAAGTGGCGCGCAAAACCGTGGCCGGACTGGTGGATGGCAGCGCGGGCAAGCTCACACTCGACCCTATCAGCGCCAATGCTTTGCCCCCTGAAGGGCGGGTCGGGCCGCAGTGGCAGGCCAACCCACAACAAGCGGTGTCGATGACGCAATGCTTCGGTTGCTGGACACTCTGTGGCCTGCGAGTGCGGGTCGATACCCAGCAGAATAAGATTTTGCGCATCGCCGGTAATCCTTACCATCCCTTATCCCATGACCACCATTTCCCCTATCAATTGCCGCTGAGTGAGGCGCTACAACGGCTCGGCGGTGAACAGGGTATGGAGGGGCGCTCGACCGCCTGTGCTCGCGGGGCCACGCTGTTAGAGGGGGTCGATAGCCCCTATCGCATCACCGAACCGATGAAGCGAGTCGGCCCTCGGGGCAGTGGAAAATGGCAGCGCATCAGCTTTGAGCAGTTGGTGGCAGAAGTGACCGAGGGCGGTGATCTGTTCGGTGAGGGGCCAGTCGAAGGGCTGCGGGCGATCCGTGATTTGGTGACGCCAATTGACACCAAACAGCCCTCTCTTGGCCCCAAAGCCAATCAGCTACTGGTGACCAATGCCGGTGACGATGGGCGCGACGCCTTTATCCAGCGTTTTGCCAATCAGGCGTTCGGGACGAAAAATCTCGGCAGCCACGGCGCGTATTGCGGGCTGGCTTACCGTGCCGGTTCCGGTGCGCTGATGGGGGATTTAGACAAAAATGCCCACGTGAAACCTGATTGGGATAATGTCCGTTTTGCGCTGTTCCTCGGCACCTCGCCCGCGCAATCGGGTAACCCCTTCAAACGCCAGGGGCGTCAGCTCGCCAATGCGCGCCAGCGTGATGATTTCAACTATGTGGTGGTCGCCCCCGCCTTGCCGCTCACCACCACCTTAGCCAATCAGCATAACCGCTGGGTGCCTGTGTTGCCGGGAACCGATGCTGCGTTGGCGATGGGGATGATCCGCTGGATTATTGAACAAAATCGCTTCAATAACAGTTACCTGTCGCTGCCCGGTGAAACCGCGATGCAGGCTGCCGGAGAGCGCAGTTGGACCAATGCCAGCCATCTGGTGATTATGACGCCAACTCATCCATTGGCGGGTCAATTCCTGCGCGCGAGCCATTTAAGCGGTGAATCGGTGGCTGAGGGGGAGGAGAGCCCAGTATTGGTACAAGTGACATCGGACGCGGCACTGCAACCCGCCGCTTCCACCCTACAGGCGGAATTGTTCGTCACGCGAGAAGTGACCTTACATGATGGGCAGCCTGTGCAGGTGCAATCGGGCATGAGCTGCCTGCAACAGGCGGCAGCGCGTTTCTCACTGACCGAGTACAGCCAGCAATGTGGCGTGCCAGAAGCCACGATGATTGGTTTGGCACGTGAATTTACCGCGTATCAGCGGCAGGCGGCGGTGATCTCCCATGGCGGGATGATGGGGGGCAATGGCTTCTATACCACGTGGGCGGTGATGATGCTCAATGCTTTGATTGGTAACCTGAATCTGAAAGGCGGGGTGTCAGTCGGCGGCGGTAAATTTGATGGTTTTGCCGATGGGCCGCGCTATCAGTTGGCAACTTTTGAGGGCATGGTCAAACCCAAAGGGTTGCCACTGTCGCGCAGCAAACAGCCCTATGAGCAGTCAGCGGAGTATCAGCAAAAAATTAAGCAGGGCCAGTCCGGCTATCCGGCTCGCGGCCCATGGTATCCCTTTGTCGGCGGGCAACTGACCGAGCAATTGGCTCCGGCATTGGCCGGATATCCTTACCCGTTAAAAGTTTGGATCAGCCACATGACCAATCCCCTGTATGGGGTGGCGGGTTTACGCAATCTGATTGAGGAAAAACTGCAAGACCCGCGCCATCTGCCACTGTTCATTGCCATCGATGCCTTTATGAATGAAACCACCGCGCTGGCGGATTATATCGTGCCGGATACCCATAACTTTGAGAGCTGGGGATTCAGTGCGCCATGGGCGGGAGTGTTGGTCAAAGCCAGTACCGCCCGTTGGCCGGTGGTGGAGTCGCGCACTGCCCGCACTGCGCAGGGCGAACCAGTGGCGATGGAGAGTTTCTTGATTGCGGTAGCGAAGGCGCTGCAACTGCCGGGCTTTGGTGCCAATGCCATGCAGGACGGTGAGGGCCATCATCTGTCGCTGGATCGGGCGGAGGATTACTACTTGCGGGCGGCGGCCAATATCGCCTATGGCGGCGAGAAACCGCTGCCTGCGGCGGCAGATGAGGAACTCAAGCTCACTGGTGTAGATCGTTTGTGGCCTGCATTACAGCGCAGTTTGCAAGGGGATGAACAGCGCCGTGTCGCCTATCTGCTGGCGCGTGGTGGCCGTTTTGCCCCCTATGAGAAAAGCTGGAATGGCGATGCCACTGGCCCACAGTGGAAAAAACCACTGCAAATCTGGAATGAAAATGTGGCGAAACATCATCATGCCATTACCGGCGAGCGCTACAGCGGTTGCCCAACGTGGTATCCACCGCGTTTAGCCGACGGTTCGGATGTGTTCCAGCACTATCCGGCGGCGGAGTGGCCACTGCGCTTGATGTCATTCAAGTCACATCTGATGAGCAGCTCGACGGCAATGATTGAGCGGTTGCGGGCGGTCAAACCCACCAATCTGGTTGCCATTAACCCAGTTGATGCCAGCCGCTATGGCATACAGCAGGGTGATGTCGTGCAACTGATGACACCGGGAGGGCAGATGGAGGTGCAGGTCAGCCTATTGGATGGCGTTATGCCGGGTGTAGTGGCTATTGAGCATGGCTATGGGCATCGCGAGATGGGGGCCAGAACCCACTCCCTCGATGGCAAAGCGATGGCATCAGACCCGCGTATTGGTCAGGGAAGCAATCTCAATGATTTAGGTTTTACCGATCCGACGCGGGAGATCCCCAACACTTGGTTGGACTGGGTGAGCGGTGCCGCGGTCCGGCAGGGCTTACCGGCGAAACTGGCGTTGATCAGCTAAAAAACGTTATTTTTTAACGTGGTGATTAACGGCTGATTATTTTTACCTAAATCCCTCGCCACTGGAGAGGGATTTATCATTTCTGGGTTATGATAATTTTGATGTATAAATCAGCATAATCAGTATTTAGCGGAGAGTCGGCAATGTCAGCAGCAAAATTCAGCGCAGGTCTATTGGCTGTTGGCGGCCTTTTGGGTTACCTGGGGGCCTTTTGGCAGACAAAAACGTTGTTGATAGCGGCGGGTATCACCCTGCTCGCCGGTATTATTGTCTCTGGCTTTACTGACCGTGCGAGTTTTGCTGATGAGGATCATCGCTGCAAGTAGCCGGTGATTTCAGTGCGCCCCGACTCACTCTCCCACATGCGCCAAGGATGTGTCGCCACGCTGTTTCGGGTATTATATGCGCCGCACGGGGAAACCGGTGCCCGAAACATCAGTTCTATTGCGCGATGAATTACCTTGGTTAGCTGTCTAATGACTTACGTAACCCATTGAGCAGTAATTAAATATCTATCAGTAACCTCTTTGAAAGACAGGAACGTACACCATGCCAGTGTTACATAACCGAATTTCTAATGAGGAACTTAAAGCGCGCATGTTGGCTGAAACCGAACCGCGCACCACAGTTTCTTTTTATAAATATTTCACGCTAGAAGATGCCAAAGCCTTCCGCGATAGTCTCTATAGCCAATTTGTTAAACTCGGGGTATTTGGCCGGGTTTATGTGGCGAAAGAGGGGATTAATGCCCAAATTAGCGTGCCTGCTAACCGCTATGACGAATTTAAAGTCGCGCTGTTCGCCTCACACCCCGCGCTGGATCAAGTGCGGCTGAATGTGGCCCATGAAGATGACGGTAAGTCATTCTGGGTGCTGCGTCTGAAAGTTCGTGAGCGCATTGTGGCCGATGGTATCGATGACGACAGCTTTGACCCCAGCAATGTGGGGCACTATCTGAAAGCGGATCAGGTCAATCAAATGATTGATGACCCAGATACTTTGTTTGTCGATATGCGTAACCACTATGAATACGAAGTAGGCCATTTCGAAGACGCGATAGAAGTGCCATCCGATACCTTCCGTGAACAACTGCCGATGGCGGTTGACATGCTGCAACATGACAAAGAGAAGAATATTGTGATGTATTGCACCGGTGGGATCCGCTGTGAGAAAGCCAGCGCCTACATGTTGCACAACGGCTTTAAAAACGTTTATCACGTTGAAGGCGGGATCATTGAATACGCCCGTAAAGCCAAAGAGCAAGGTTTACCGCTGAAATTTATCGGCAAAAACTTTGTTTTTGATGAGCGAATGGGTGAGCGAATTTCTGATGATGTGATCGCCCATTGCCATCAGTGTGGTACGCCGTGTGATGCGCACACCAATTGCAAGAATGATGGTTGCCACTTGCTGTTTATTCAGTGTCCGGTTTGTGCGGCTAAATTTGAAGGCTGCTGTAGCCAGATTTGCCAGGAAGAGCTGAAATTACCGCAAGAAGAGCAGCGTTCTCGTCGGGCAGGGCGTGAAAATGGTATTAAGATTTTTAATAAATCGAAAGGGTTGTTGCAAACAACCATGCATATTCCAATGCCAGAAAAGGATTCGGATAATAAAGCGTGATACCTAATTAATCCGAGTATTAACCTGCTGGTTATACTATTAAATAAAGACGTTGTCGGTTATTTTATTCGACAGCGTCTTTTTTTGCCATTTTGAGCGGTGGCGGTTCCAATACAAGGATTGATAATGACAACACCTGTGGTAAGTCACCAAGGGCTGCGGCTAGTTGCAATGCTGGCAATGCTGGTAGTAATTATGGCCGGAATTAAGGCTGCCTCACCGATTGTAGTGCCATTTTTACTGGCTATTTTTCTCGCTATTGTACTGAATCCACTGGTTAAATTACTCGAGAAAATAAGAATCCCCCGCACGCTAGCTATTGTCTTATTAGTCAGCCTCATTATTTTGCTGATGGCATTACTCTTTAGCCGTTTAGGCTCTTCATTAAATGAATTCGCCCGTTCATTACCGCAATATCGCGGCATGATGTTGGAGAAAATGCGCGACCTGCAAGAGTTTGCCATGCGCTTTAATATCGAATTCTCGGTGGATGACATCATGAAACATGTCGATCCCAGCACAGCGGTGAACTTTGTGACCCGGCTGCTTAGCCATCTTTCCGGGGCGATGGCCAGCACCTTCTTGCTGCTGATGACCGTGGTGTTTATGTTATTTGAAGTGGAACGCCTGCCTTATAAAATGCAGTTGATGTTTGATAATCCAGAGCAGGGTAATGCGATTCTCAAACGGGCGTTAAATGGTGTAACCCACTATCTGGTGATCAAAACAATTATTAGTATCGCGACGGGGATTGTTATTTGGTTATTCCTGGCGGCAATGGGTGTCAGATTTGCCTTCTTGTGGGGGCTGCTGGCTTTTGTCCTAAACTACATTCCCAATATCGGCTCTGTACTAGCGGCTATTCCACCCATTATTCAGGCACTGCTGTTTAACGGCTTTGGTGATGCTTTTGCGGTAACCATCGGCTATATTCTGATCAATCTGATTGGCGGTAATATTATTGATCCACGCATGATGGGCCGCGGCTTAGGGCTGTCAACACTGGTGGTGTTCTTATCACTGATTTTCTGGGGTTGGCTATTAGGGCCAATAGGCATGCTGCTCTCCGTTCCTTTGACCATTATTGCCAAAATTGCACTTGAGCTAACCCCAGCAGGTTATAAATTTGCAGTTTTACTGAGTGATGGTAAACCGAGCAAAACTGAGTAGCACAAGGTCAGTGGCTATCAGCTGTGGGCCTCGGGGGATTGATACCCGTGACCCACAGAGGGAAGAGAGGCTGAGTAACGCAAACGTATTAACTAAATTAATAGAAAAAGAAATAAATATCTAGTGCCAGTAAAATCAACCATAGGCAGATATAGAGCAAAAGGTGCTCTCGTACATTATTGATAACCATCGAGAGCAATTTATTTAACATTCTGACTGCCTACGGCTAAAATCGTTGCCCATTATAGGGATCTTTAATTTAGCAAACAATAAGCTAGCAGATTAAATTCCAGTGCGTGGATCTTAACAGGGGAAGGCGGGACTGGATAACCAGAGTAATAAAGTCGTCAGTAATAGCAGTGTCTTTCATTAAAAATATTAAATTAAATGCAACCGGTTTTGTATCTGCAAGTTATCTTTGACTATATTAATCCGGCTACATTTTCTATCAGCAATACTTATGTATCGTCTTAATCGATAATTATTTTAGTATAAATATTTAAAAACATTATAAATAAAGCACAATTCCAGCCGATTTCTAACTTTTATTTTTTCAGTAATGTGCCGCTTATGTGAATAAACGGTGCTATCACTGATATTCAATTTTCTGGCAATGCGGTAATTGGGCATCTCCATCATCCAGTAACACATCACTTTATGCTCTTGTGGGCTGAACAGTGAAGATGGGCAGGGCGAGTGTGGTTTACGCATATCATTTGAGATATTCGAAAGCTTTTGCAGCAGCTCGGGTAAATACCTTTTCGCCAAAATTGATACTGAGTCGGTCAGGGGAATAGGTGTTTCACTGAATGGGTAGGAAGCATCTAGGTATATATAGACTTTGGCTTGCCCACAACAATTTAAGAATTGTTCGAGTAATGGACAGTGCCCACCAAATCGACAATATTTTGTAAGGTTAACAATGATGATATCTGGAGCAAAATCATGAATAGCTAATGTCGCCTGCTCAACAGTAGGCGAATCCATTAAATTAAGTGATACAGAGTTATTAAAATAAGTATTTACCCCTGAACGGGTATAAAAACATTCATCAATAATTAATATTTTCATGTGACATACATCCTTGTCTAACAGCAACCATACCTGGCCGCGTACAGGGATAAGGTAGTCCTAAGATGCCTAAAACGTCAATTCGGGATTATCGATTCATTCGCACGGAATATGCGAGTAAATATAGGTGCTACTATTTGCACAGTGATATTTTATACCAAAAAATAGCTATAAATAATATAAATGAAATTCAAGCGACCTATTTTTCAATAAATGGTCGCCGGTAATTATATATGCCCTAAGGGTCAGAGCTGAGACTAGGGATTAGTGAACCGAGACAAAGAAAACGCAGAAATATCAATGGGTGAAGGCTTGTTTTGTGCGAAGAGCGCCGCCACTTCTCCCAAGGCTGTCGCAAATTTAAACCCGTGGCCACTTAAACCCGTTACCACCATAATATCCTTGTTCTCCGGGAGGGTATCAATGATGAAGTCTTCATCGGGGCTCATATCATAGCTACAAGCGGCACCGCGCAGGCAGACGCCAACGCCGGGTAAAAAATTACGCAAAAATCCAAAAACTTCCGTCCCATCTTCGGCATAACTGCCAAAAGCTTTTCGCTGAGCCGCTGACTCGATAGGCTGCCCGCCATTATGCTTGCCGAGTTTAAGCTCCTCATTCTGTGAGGGAAACCCGTAATAGTGGATGTTATCCGGTGTTTCTACGGTAAATGCCGGGAAATGATTCTCTTCGCTGTAGCGGCCATCGGCATGATGCCAGGAGAAAACTTTGCGGATTGTTGTCACTGGCAATGTAGGTAACAACTCTTTGACCCAGGTGCCTGCAGTGACGACGACTTTTTTGGCGCTGTAGGTACCGTCGATGGTCACAACATCTATCCCTTCATCCAGAGGGACAATCGCAGTGACCGGACAATTGAATAAGATACCGCAGCCTGCCTCAGTGACCGCCTTAATCAATGTTTTGATGGCTAATTCTGAACGCAAGAAACCAGCCTGTGGCTCAAACACGCCAACATAATTATCCGGTACAGTAAATACTGGCCATTTTTCGCGGACCTGTGCCGCCGTTAACGTTTCTACCGGTAAATGATATTGTTGCGCACTGTGTTGTGCATTTTGCAGAAAAGTTGAATCATCTGGCCCCAAATTAAGCACGCCACTGGCCTGAAATAACTTCTCACCCGTTTCGGCTGACAGTTGATCCCAAAGCGCTTGAGCACGTAATACTAGGGGTACATATTTCTCGCCTTCACCATATGCATGACGAATGATACGTGTGTCGCCGTGGTGGCTGCCAGCCTGATGAGGCGGCATTGCACTGTCAATCATCAGCACGTTTAAACCGGCTTGTGAGGCGTAGTAGCCCGCGGCAGAGCCAACAGAACCACTACCAATGACAATCAAATCGTAATCCATATTTTGCACCTTGGGGAATATCGTTGCTGGCTTCATTTACCACGTTTTGAATTGGCTGCGCGCATTTTTCGTGGTAATTGTCAAAACGATTTCAATTCAGAAACAATAAAACTAAAGCAATAGTAATAGCACGGGAGTGAGGGTAGAAAAAGAGATGTTAGCTTGATGGCGGTGGATCTGGTTAATAAAAAGGCACCAAGTGATATTCACTGGTGCCTATTTTTGGGAGCATTGAGAAATTAACTGGTGGACAAAAATTAATGCTTACGGTGATCAAGATCTTGATATTCTGATGACTCAATTTTAGCAATGCCTGCTTCTAAAATATTTATTAATTGGCGTGCAACATCGGTCGTCAACCAGAGCGTTCTGTCAACCAGTGCATCCTCTGGCGGTTGATCCATGGAAGACAGGTAATGAAGGCGTATCATCATCGCGTCGTATACATCTACCGTGCTGATATCCCAACCTACAAGCGGGTGAGTCTGAATAACTTCATCATTTCTGTCCATAAAGACCCCTTATATAGTAGTTACTGACTGGAGTGACTAATGAGGATCAATGCGGCTCGTTATCAAGTGAGCTTTTTCAGTATACGCAACGGCTAATAAATATGGCGATTATCCACAGATCTTTACAAATTATTTATTTTCTGATGATTAATTAATCGATGGTGAGTGATTGATAAGCTGGGTAAAGGCAATGGCCTACACATTGATATAAAAAAGCCGAGGAGCGACTCCCCGGCAAAAAAAACAGCATGTAGTGGGTTATTTTGCGTCAAACCAATCGTCAGCGCTTTCCCATATTTCTTGTAATATCTCAGAGATCAGATCTTTATCCGTTTTAGCTCCGCCCAAAACAGAAAGGTTATTTGCTCCAGCGTAACGCACTTGTACTGTGGTGGTGGTGTCTGGGAATTTCGAATCTAGCCGTTTGCTCAATTCACTGGTTAGCGCTTCGATAGCACCTGCGGGTAACTGGTTTTTTTTATCAATACTGACTTCAACACGCATATCTGGCCCTCCGAATATTTATACTGGTTATTTATACAGTGTAAGTATTCAGGTTGCAAGTGACTGATATAAAAATCTTCAAGGGCAGGGAATGTGACTCCCCGCCCTGATGACTATAGGTCCCTAACTGACCAGTTAATGCTTTGACCCGCCAGGTAAGGGACGATCGATTCATTCCCCAGCGAAATCTCTTCCGGTTGCAGGCAGGGAGTCCGAACCAACTCAACAAAATCGTCGTTCACCGGCAGACCATAGAAGCGAGGACCATTTAAGGAACAAAATGCCTCCAAATGCTGCAATGCGTTCATCTCTTCAAACACGGTTGCATAAGCAGGCAGTGCTGATGGTGCGTTGAACACACCGGCACAGCCGCAGGATGACTCTTTCCGGTGTTTAGCATGAGGTGCTGAGTCAGTTCCAAGGAAGAACCGATCCGAGCCATTGGCGACAGCCTGGCGCAATGCTTCTTGATGCGTGCTGCGTTTCAGTATTGGCAGGCAGAACAAATGGGGGCGAATACCACCGACCAACATATGATTGCGGTTAAACATCAGATGTTGTGGGGTGATGGTAGCGCCAAGGAAACGATTGCCTGCCAGCACGTAGTCGGCGGCGTCTTTGGTGGTGATATGCTCAAAGACAATTTTCAGTTCGGGAAATTTGCGGCGAATCGGATCCATAATTTGATCAATGAAACGCGCTTCACGATCGAAGATATCGACAGCGGCGTCCGTGACTTCACCGTGGATAAGCAGCGGCATACCTATTTTTTGCATCTGTTCAAACAATGGATATATAGCAGGAATATCGGATACACCATGATTTGAGTTGGTGGTGGCATTGGCTGGATAGAGTTTCGCTGCTGTGAACACGCCTTGCTCAAAACCGGCGGTCAACTCATTGACATCAAGTGAATCGGTCAGATAACAGGTCATCAACGGCGTGAATTTATGCCCAGTTGGCACGGCCGCCAGAATACGATCCCGATACGCAATAGCACTGGCAACAGTGGTAATGGGCGGAGCCAGATTCGGCATGACAATAGCTCTGGCAAACACCTCGGAGGTATAAGGCAGCACGGTACTGAGCATTTCGTCATCACGTAGGTGAATATGCCAGTCATCCGGGCGGCGAATTTTCAGGGTTTGGGGTTGTGCAGTCATTCAACGAGCTCCGCAGTCATGATGAGATTTCGGGTTTTTTATACTGTTTCCGGCGGGGTGTAAGGATAAGCGGAAAGTGCGCAGGATGCATCTGATTGTTAGGGTTAAGTTGAAAACATTGTGTGTGGTGAGTTGAAAATTACGCAAAAAGGGCATCTTATAGAGAGGCATTAGGTAAAATTGACCACTAAGATGAGTGATTAATTAGCTGTATATACGTGAATTGAATGTACTGCATGGGAGAGTAGCTATGGAAGTCCGTGTCATTGCCAGTTTAGTGGCTAAGCCAGAATTTATTGCTGAAGTTAAAGAGGCGGTTCATCAGATTATAGAACCGAGTCGTGAGGAGAAGGGGAATCTGCAATATGATCTCCACAGTGAAAGCGACCAAAATGGTTCTTTTGTGTTTTTCGAACGCTGGGCGTCTGATGAAGCATTAGAAAAACATAATAAAACTCAACATTTCAGCGATTTTGTCAAATCGATAGATGGCAAGCTAGAAAGCATTGAAATCAAGAAATTGAAACAGATAGCCTAGGTGTAACGTAAAAAAACCCGCCGAAGCGGGTTTTATTTTGCATGTTGCTTTAACAATAATACAGTTATTCGACTGACTGCGGTTTTGTCGCAGGGGCCGTTGCCTGAGTGGCGGCAGCATGCCCACCCGCAGAACCTTTACCTGCAAAATCAAAGGCTGGACGTTCCCAATTGCCTTTGGTTTGCGACTCTGGCGCGTAATCAGGTGCCGGTGCCTTGGTCATCGGGGCAGAAGCGTAGTGCTTGAACAACACACCTTCAGGGTGCGCTACATCTGGCTGTTGTTGTACCGCGGCAACAGCTTCAGTCACATGCACTTCTTCAGCGGCAGTTTCTTCAACGATAACTTCAGTTTCAGTCACTCTAAGCACTTCAACCGACTCTTCAACAACGACAGGCTCTTCAGCGATAACGGTTTCTTCAACTGCCGTCTCAGCAACAAGAGTCTCTTCAGCTTGGATTTCAGGCACGATTGTATCTTCGATAGCTGCTGCTGGCGCGATAGCTTCATCGACGACAGGGGTCGCTTCAATCGCAGCGATGGTTTCAGTTTCTGTTACCACTTCTTCAGCAACGGGTTCGGCGATAACTTCAGGCACAACAACAGGTGCACGGCCTGGAACGGCGGCAACTGAAGATGAAGAACCGCCTGGTTTATGTTGTGACGCTGATGCCGGAGCAACAGTTTCAGTCACCGCTGCGACAACCACTGGCGCTGCAATGATGGCCGCGGGAACATTTACCGCGACTTCGACTGAAGCTGCTTCAACAGCGGGCGCTTCAACTACCGCAACTTCCACTGCGGCAACCTCGGTTAACAATTGTTCTTCAACCGGGTTTTCAACAAAGGCAGCTTGTTCAAACGGTTGAGCGACCGGATAACGAACCCAAACTTTACCTGACGCCATTTCTGGTGAGGCGAAAGCGCCAGCCAGAGGCATAGCAGATTGCGTCGGGTAACGTTCATCACGATAGCGACGACGACGTTGACCACTCACACGCAAGTGACGAGGTGAGCGGCGAGAACGACGCGGCATGCCATTTTCATTGTTGGCATTACGATCGTTAGTCGCGTCATCATCTGCCTGAGCAGTGGCTTGCGGCAGTAATTTCACTTCTTCCTGCACGACAGGCGTAGCAAAAGCAGCGACGGGTACGCTAGCTGGGGCAACCGGTGCAGTGCTTTCCTGAGCATTCAGCTCATCGTTCGCAGATTGAATACGGACTTTCTGATTCAATTGGCGACGTTGACGACGTTGCATAACCTGTTGGCGTTCTTCTTGCTCAGGTTGTGCATCATCGGCACTGACTGCAGGGACATCAACGTTAGCTTTAACATCCTGCGGCGCCTGACGTTTGTCGTCCTGACGACGACGCTGGCGATCACCACGACGTTGCGGCTGCTCTTCGCGCTGCTCTTTATCGGCTTCAACAATGTCAGTTGATGCTTGCGCTACAGCAGTTTGTTGAGTTGGACGCTTATTATTGCGGCGTTGATCTTCACGACCTTCGCGATTGGCAGTGTCGCGGCCATTGTTGTCACGAGCATTGTTGTCACGGTTCGCGTTATCACGACCATTATTGTCACGGCTAGCGTTATCACGACCTTCGCGTGGTGTACGGTCACCGCGATCTTTACGGCCATTGTTTTGGCGGCGTGGATTGCGGCGATCATTACGACGCGTTTCGCTAGCTTCGGTTTTTTCAACTTCAACCGGTTTAACTTCGGCTTCTGCTGGTGTGGCGAAGATGCCTTTCAGACCCGTGAGCAGGCGGCTGAAGAAGCCCGGTTGTTCAGCGCTGGCAGAAGCCGCAACTTGTGGTGCAGCAGTGGGTTTAACACTGGCAGCAGCAGGTGCTGATTCTGGTGGCACTTCAGTCGGTAAAGAGAAAGTCGCCAGCGCGGGTTGCTCTGGGCGCTTACGCTCAATAGTGGCTTCTTCTTGCGGCTGTGCCATTTCTGCTTCGTGCAGTTGTGGCAACAGGTAGCTAAGGGAAGGAACTTCTTCGCCTTTACGTACCCGAAGGACAGAGTAGTGTGGTGTTTGCATCTGATCGTTTGGCACGATCACCGCACGCACACCGCCTTGACGTTTCTCAATGGCGTTCACTGATTCACGTTTTTCGTTTAGCAGGTACGAAGCGATCTGTACCGGCACGATGGCGTGAACTTCATGGGTGTTCTCTTTCAGCGCTTCTTCTTCAATCAAACGCAGAATAGAGAGTGACAGGGATTCGTTATCACGCACTGTACCGGTGCCGCTACAGCGTGGGCACACGTGGTGGCTTGACTCACCCAATGATGGGCTGAGACGCTGACGGGACATTTCCAGCAAACCAAAGCGTGAGATGCGGCCAATCTGGATACGGGCGCGGTCCTGGCGGACGGCATCACGTAAACGGTTTTCTACTTCACGTTGATGACGCACTGGGGTCATATCGATGAAGTCGATAACAATCAGGCCACCCAAGTCACGTAAACGTAACTGACGGGCAATTTCATCAGCGGCTTCAAGGTTGGTATTGAAGGCGGTTTCTTCGATATCACCACCACGAGTCGCCCGTGCGGAGTTGATATCAATCGCGGTCAGGGCTTCGGTGGTGTCGATAACGATAGAACCACCCGATGGCAGACGCACTTCGCGTTGGAAGGCAGACTCAATTTGTGACTCAATCTGGTAGTGGCTGAATAGTGGGATTTCACCACTATAGAGCTTGATCTTGCTGCTGAAATCCGGGCGACCTAACGCGGCGATATGCTCTTTCGCCAACTCGAGAACTTTCGGGTTGTCGATCAGAATTTCGCCGATGTCTGGGCGCAGATAATCACGGAAAGCACGGACAATCACGTTACTTTCCTGATGGATCAGGAACGGCGCAGGGCGACCTTCCGCAGCTTTTTTAATCGCATCCCAGTGCTTCAGGCGGAATGACAAATCCCATTGCAGTGCATCAGCAGATTTGCCAACACCCGCAGTACGGACAATCAGACCCATGCCATCAGGCAATTGCAGAGAGGATAGGGCTTCCTTCAGTTCGGTGCGGTCATCACCCTCGATGCGGCGAGAAATACCACCGGCTCGCGGGTTGTTTGGCATCAGAACTAAATAGCTGCCAGCCAAGCTGATGAAAGTCGTGAGTGCGGCACCTTTATTGCCACGTTCTTCTTTATCAACCTGAACAATAACTTCTTGGCCTTCGCGCAGCACATCTTTGATGTTCGGGCGGCCATGGGAAGAGTAATTACTAGGGAAATATTCGCGAGAAATTTCTTTTAGTGGGAGGAAACCATGTCGTTCAGCGCCGTAATCAACAAAAGCGGCTTCCAGACTGGGTTCGATTCGGGTGATTTTACCTTTGTAAATATTCGCTTTTTTCTGTTCATGGCCTGGACTTTCAATATCCAAATCATACAGCCGCTGTCCATCTACAAGGGCAACACGCAACTCTTCTTGCTGAGTTGCGTTAATCAACATTCTTTTCATCTTTACTTACTCGTTATTTTTACATTGTCATTAGAACTGCGGGCAAAATAACCTCATGGTCGGATAAACCGATGACCCCGAGTCTTCTAGCAAAGCCGTCAACCTCACGGTTGTCGCCTGCATAGGGGCGCATTATTTCGGTAAGCCTGTGTTTCGTTCTGAAAAACAGCGCTTTTATATAAAGGGCAGCTTCTGAATATAAGACAACAGAGCTTTACCCACTTGCCGACCAAGCTGCAACCCGCAGCCCGCTAATTGCTTGATTTCACATTACGTCTTACGCCATTGCTGCGTTTTTGTGTGATCAGGCAAATCTTTTTATTCCACAAGTCTCTTGGTCTAACGAGAATCAACGCAGAATTACTGTCATTATTCCATTGCTGACACTGATATAGCAAGATGACTTTACCTGTCTACAGAAAGATTATTTTACTGTTTCCACAGTGTTGGCGGCTATCGTTGTCTTATTAAACAATAAATGCACGCAAACGTTATCTTTAAATAGTCAGAATGACAGTTAAGCACAGAAAAAGGGGTGGCGCTAATTCCTCGGTGTATTTAGAATCGCGCCCCATGAAAACGAATATTCCAGCAGTACAATTAATAACCATATCTGCCGATGAAGCGGGCCAGCGGATAGACAACTTTTTGCTCACCAAATTGAAAGGTGTGCCTAAAAGTATGATCTACCGTATCGTACGCAAAGGTGAGGTTCGCGTTAATAAAGGGCGCATTAAGCCAGAATATAAACTGGCCGACGGTGATGTGGTGCGCGTGCCACCGGTGCGCGTTGCCGAGCGTGAAGAGATCCAGGTATCAGCCAAACTTGATAAAGTTGCGGCGCTGGCCGATTGCATTTTATTTGAAGATGATTACCTACTTGTGCTGAACAAACCTTCAGGCACGGCGGTACATGGTGGCAGTGGTTTGAGCTTCGGGGTGATTGAAGCATTACGTGCGCTGCGCCCTGAAGCTCGCTTCTTGGAATTGGTTCACCGCCTTGACCGTGACACATCGGGTGTCTTGCTGGTCGCCAAGAAACGCTCGGCGTTACGCTCTTTACATGAGCAGTTGCGCATGAAAGGGATGCAGAAAGACTATCTGGCGTTAGTCCGTGGTCAGTGGCAATCTCACTGCAAAGCCGTGCAGGCACCTTTGCTGAAAAATATTATGCAAAGTGGTGAGCGGGTGGTGAAAGTCAGCAGCGAGGGCAAGCCTTCAGAAACGCGCTTTAAAGTAGAAGAGCGTTTTGAGCATGCGACGCTGGTTAAAGCCAGCCCCATTACGGGCCGAACCCACCAGATTCGTGTTCATGCACTCCATGCAGGCCATCCAATCGCTTTTGATGATCGCTATGGTGACCGTGAGTTTGATCAGCAGTTGCAGGGGACAGGTCTGCATCGTCTATTCCTGCATGCTGCTGCATTACGTTTTGAGCATCCGAATACCGGTGAAACGATGCGTATTGAAGCACCGCTGGATAATCAGTTGCGTCATTGCCTGCTGATATTGCGTAAGAAAGCGGCAGTTTAAAGCAGCCTACAGTAATGGATTTAGCCCTTGCTCAATTAACATTTGGGTGAGGGCGATGAGCGGCAGGCCGATGAGGGTATTGGGATCACGGCCTGACAAACGCGCAAATAATGTGATTCCCAATCCTTCGCTTTTAAAACTACCCGCACAATTCCATGGTTGTTCTCGCCTCAAGTAGCCATCTATTTCTGCGTCACTTAAGGTGCGAAAATAGACATCAAAGGTTTCACAAAGACAATTAATACTGCCCGTTGCCGAATTGAGCAGTGCCAGACCGGTATAAAAAGTGACACATTCTCCGCTGGCTTGCTGCAATTGCTTCATTGCATTGGCATGATTGTGGGGCTTTCCGACGATTTCGCCGTTAATCACACAAACTTGATCTGAACCGATAATCAGATGTTGTGGATAGCGTACAGCCAGCGCCTGGGCCTTGGCTTGCGCTAACCGCTGCACCAGTACGTCAGCGTTTTCCCCCGGTAATGGCGACTCATCGGTCTCCGGTGCGGCGGTAATAAAGGATAATTGCAGCTTTTCGAGCAAGGTGCGGCGATAGGATGAGGTTGAGGCAAGAACAAGTTGCGGCATAATATTTTCCATAAACCGTGGCGTAATTTAATCAGGCATTTTAAACTGTCTACCGCTTCGGAAGCGAATATTGGTGAAAGGTGCAGTAAAACGGCCTTTTTCTTTGACTCTATGTCGTTACAAAGTTAATATGCGCGCCCTATGCAAAAGGTAAAATTACCCCTGACCATTGATGCGGTTCGTACCGCTCAGAAACGTTTAGATTACGCAGGTATCTATTCGCCTGAGCAGGTTACACGAGTAGCCGACTCAGTGGTAAGTGTGGACAGCGATGTCGTGGCCTCATTATCGTTTAATATCGATAATCAGCGTCTGGCGGTTATTACAGGTCATGCGGACGTCGATGTAACATTGATGTGTCAGCGCTGCAATAACACGTTTGCACACCATGTTCATACAACGTATTGTTTTAGCCCGATCGTCAATGATGAGCAGGCTGAAGCATTACCGGAAGCGTACGAGCCGATCGAAGTCGACGAATTTGGCGAAGTTGATCTGCTGGCAATGATTGAAGACGAAATTATTCTTTCACTGCCTGTCGTTCCGGTACATGATTCTGAACACTGTGAAGTGTCCGAGGCGGACATGGTATTTGGTAAACTGCCTGCAGAGGTGGAGAAACCTAATCCATTTGCCGTATTAGCCAGTTTAAAGAAAAAGTAATTAAGGAGTAAGGTCAATGGCCGTACAACAGAACAAACCAACTCGTTCCAAACGTGGCATGCGCCGTTCACACGATGCGCTGACCACTGCCACTCTGTCTGTGGACAAAACTTCCGGTGAAACTCACCTGCGTCACCACATCACAGCCGACGGTTTCTACCGTGGCCGCAAGGTTATCGGCTGAGTAGTACTTGCTAATCTTTAGCAAGGCGATACCTTGACTTGTCTAACCCTGGCGTTAGATGCAATGGGTGGGGACTTCGGTCCCTGCGTCACAGTGCCTGCTTCATTGCAGGCACTGGCCTCTAATCCACAGCTAAAACTCTTGCTGGTCGGGAATCCCGACACCATCACTCCGTTACTTGTTAATGCCGCTCCTTTGTTGCTGGAGAGGTTGCAGGTAATCGCTGCTGAGCATGTTATTGCCAGCGATGCTAAACTCTCACAAGCTATTCGTGCCAGCCGCGGTACTTCTATGCGTATTGCATTGGAATTAGTCAAAAACGGTGACGCTCAGGCTTGTGTTAGTGCGGGGAACACTGGGGCATTGATGGGGTTGGCGAAGATGATGATTAAGCCACTGGATGGCATAGAACGTCCGGCGTTGATGTCAGTTATCCCAAACCAACAGCGCAGTAAAACAGTGGTATTAGATTTAGGCGCTAACGTTGAATGTGATAGTACAATGTTGGTGCAGTTTGCTGTCATGGGATCGGTAATGGCAGAAGAAGTTGTTGGAATAACGAACCCACGTGTTGCTTTGCTTAATATTGGCGAAGAGGAAACCAAGGGGCTAGATAATATCCGCGAAGCCGCCGCAGTATTAAAAAATACACCGGCAATCAATTATATTGGTTATCTGGAAGGCAATGATTTGCTGACTGGCAAGACTGATGTAATGGTTTGTGACGGCTTCGTGGGTAACGTCACTCTAAAGACCATGGAAGGTGTGATAAGAATGTTCTTGTCACTGCTCAAGTCATCGGGCGAAGGCAGTAAACAGTCCTGGTGGCTTAAACTCATTGGGCGTTGGCTGCAAAAACGTGTGGCAAAGCGGTTCGGTCATTTGAATCCCGACCAGTATAATGGTGCATGTCTGTTAGGATTACGGGGCATTGTAATCAAGAGCCACGGCGCGGCGAATCAACGAGCATTCGCAGTCGCCATCGAACAGGCTGTGCAGGCGGTGCAGCGGCAAGTCCCTCAACGGATTGCCGCGCGCCTTGAAGCGGTACTACCCAAGAGTGACTGATCGTACATGTATACTAAGATTCTCGGTACGGGGAGTTATCTGCCCGTACAAGTGCGCAGTAATGCTGATTTAGAAAAAATGGTGGATACATCTGACGAGTGGATTGTCACCCGGACAGGTATTCGTGAGCGGCGTATCGCTGGGCTGGATGAAACAGTGGCGACCATGGGTTTCCATGCGGCAGAAAAAGCCCTGGAAATGGCTGGCATTGATAAAGACGAAATTGGGCTGATCATCGTTGCCACCACCTCGTCAAGCCACGCTTTCCCAAGCTCGGCTTGCCAGGTACAGCAAATGCTGGGCATTAAAGATGCGGCTTCGTTCGACTTGGCTGCGGCCTGTGCTGGCTTTACCTATGCACTGAGCGTTGCAGATCAGTACGTCAAAAGTGGTGCAGTCAAACATGCCATCGTGATCGGTTCAGATGTGTTATCTCGCGCATTGAACCCAGAAGATCGTGGCACAATTATTCTGTTTGGTGATGGTGCAGGCGCAGTGGTACTGGGTGCATCTGAGCAGCCGGGGATCATTTCGACTCATCTGCATGCTGATGGTCGTTATGGCGAGTTGCTCGCACTGCCGTATCAGGATCGCCAACAGCAAGACCAACCTGCCTATGTCACGATGGCAGGGAATGAAGTATTCAAAGTTGCGGTGACTGAGCTTGCCCACATTGTGGACGAGACGTTGCAGGCCAATAATCTGGATCGCTCGGCGCTGGATTGGTTGGTGCCACATCAGGCTAACCTGCGTATTATCAGCGCAACGGCTAAAAAATTAGGCATGGGGATGGAAAAAGTGGTGATCACTCTTGATCGTCATGGCAACACCTCGGCGGCATCAGTACCTGCGGCGTTTGACGAAGCAGTACGAGATGGACGTATTCAACGTGGGCAGTTAGTGCTGCTGGAAGCGTTTGGCGGCGGCTTTACCTGGGGCTCTGCGCTGGTTCGTTTTTGATTTAATAGCGATTCTTTTGATTTAACAGGAATGCAGAATGTCGAAATTTGCAATGGTATTTCCAGGTCAGGGCTCTCAATCCCTTGGCATGCTGGCCGATTTGGCCGCACAATTTCCGATAGTTGAAGCAACCTTCCGTGAAGCATCATCGGTACTGGGTTACGATCTGTGGCAGTTAGTGCAACAAGGCCCGGTAGAAGAGCTGAACAAAACGTGGCAAACACAGCCTGCATTGCTGACGGCGTCCGTGGCTATCTGGCGTGTTTGGCAGCATCAAGGCGGTCAACTGCCTGCGATGATGGCTGGACATAGTCTGGGTGAATATTCAGCGCTGGTTTGTGCTGGCGTATTGGATTTCAAACAGGCGGTGAGTCTGGTTGAACTGCGCGGCAAACTGATGCAAGAAGCCGTACCCGAAGGTACTGGCGCAATGTACGCCATTATTGGTCTGGATAATGAATCCATTGCCAAAGCCTGTGAAGAGTCCGCTCAAGGGCAGGTTGTCTCACCGGTAAACTTTAACTCACCGGGTCAGGTGGTTATTGCTGGCAACAAAGAGGCTGTAGAACGTGCTGGTGCTGCTTGTAAAGCTGCCGGTGCAAAACGTGCTTTGCCTTTACCTGTCAGCGTACCGTCCCACTGTGCGCTGATGAAACCTGCGGCTGATAAGCTGGCAGAAGCACTGGAAAACATTGAATTCCAGGCGCCGCTATACCCAATCGTGAATAACGTAGACGTGAAAACTGAAGTATCACCAGAAGCTATCCGTAGTGCGTTGGTGCGTCAGTTGTATAACCCGGTACGTTGGACTGAAAGTGTTGAATTTATCGCAGCAGAAGGCGTTGAGCTGCTGTTAGAAGTTGGGCCGGGTAAGGTCTTGACTGGCTTAACCAAGCGCATCGTTGATACTTTAGCCGCAGCACCGGTAAACGATGTTGCCACGCTGACGAGTGCGCTTGAAAACCAAGAAAGAGGATAACATGAGCTTTGAAGGAAAAATTGCGCTGGTAACTGGCGCTAGCCGCGGTATCGGCCGTGCGATTGCAGAATTATTGGCTGAACGTGGTGCCCGTGTTATTGGTACAGCGACCAGTGAGAAGGGCGCAGAAGCAATTAGCACCTATCTGGGCGATAGTGGCAAGGGTTTAATGCTGAATGTCGTGGACCCGGCATCAATCGAGTCAGTTTTGGCAACGATTCGTGCGGAATTTGGCGAAGTCGACATTTTAGTGAATAATGCAGGTATTACGCGTGATAACCTGCTGATGCGTATGAAGGACGAAGAGTGGCAAGATATTATTGACACCGATCTGACTTCCGTATTCCGTCTGTCAAAAGCGGTAATGCGCGCTATGATGAAAAAGCGGTTTGGGCGTATCATCACCATCGGGTCTGTAGTTGGGACAATGGGCAATGCGGGGCAGGTTAACTACGCGGCAGCTAAAGCGGGTCTGATCGGTTTTAGCAAGTCTTTGGCGCGTGAGGTTGCTTCACGTGGCATTACTGTCAACGTTGTGGCACCTGGCTTTATTGAGACGGACATGACGACGGCGTTGACAGATGATCAACGCGCAGGCATTTTAGCCCAAGTACCAGCTAACCGGCTTGGGCAAGCTAAAGAAATCGCCAGCGCTGTTGCATTTTTAGCCTCTGACGAGGCCAGCTACATCTCTGGTGAAACATTACATGTCAATGGCGGCATGTATATGATTTAAAAATCACGAAAGTATTTGCGTTATTTGGGGTGGAAACCGCAAAATAGCGTAAAATCGTGGTTTGACCAGCCGAGATTTAGTTGCATCTTTTTCAACATTTTATACACTACGAAAACCATCGCGAAAGCGAGTTTTGATAGGAAATTTAAGAGTATGAGCACTATCGAAGAACGCGTTAAGAAAATCATCGTTGAACAACTGGGTGTTAAAGAAGACGAAGTGAAGAACAGTGCTTCTTTCGTTGAAGATCTTGGCGCGGATTCTCTGGACACCGTTGAGCTGGTAATGGCTCTGGAAGAAGAGTTTGATACTGAGATTCCAGACGAAGAAGCAGAGAAAATCACTACTGTTCAGGCAGCTATTGATTTTATCAACGCTAATCAGCAGTAAGCGAACATGCTTTTAGTTTAGATAGTTAGGCGGTCACTCGACCGCCTAAGTTTTTTTTGTCCTAAGCGTTATTTTCCCTCCTTGGAGGACAACCGTGTCTAAGCGTCGAGTTGTTGTGACTGGACTGGGCATGTTGTCTCCTGTCGGTAATACAGTCGAATCCACATGGAAAGCTGTTCTTGCCGGGCAGAGTGGCATCAGCCTGATCGACCATTTCGATACTAGTGCCTATGCAACGCGATTTGCTGGCTTAGTAAAAGATTTTAATTGTGAAGATTACATTTCGCGTAAAGATGCACGCAAAATGGATGCTTTCATACAGTACGGTGTCGCTGCGGGTATGCAAGCCATGCAAGACTCCGGACTTGAAGTGACAGAAACCAATGCGCCTCGTATCGGTGCCGCTATTGGCTCGGGTATTGGTGGCTTGGGTCTGATTGAAGAAAACCACGCCTCGTTGGTGAATGGTGGGCCACGTAAAATCAGCCCATTCTTCGTGCCTTCAACTATTGTTAACATGATTGCCGGCCACTTGACCATTATGTATGGTCTGCGTGGGCCAAGCATCTCTATTGCGACTGCATGTACTTCTGGTGTGCACAACATCGGTCACGCGGCACGTATCATTGCTTACAATGATGCTGATGTCATGGTGGCGGGTGGGGCTGAAAAAGCCAGCACACCATTAGGTGTCGGTGGTTTTGGTGCTGCTCGAGCATTGTCTACTCGCAACGATAACCCACAGGCAGCAAGTCGCCCATGGGATAAAGACCGTGATGGTTTCGTGCTGGGTGATGGCGCAGGCATGATGGTGTTGGAAGAGTACGAACACGCGAAGAAACGTGGCGCGAAAATCTACGCTGAAGTTGTTGGGTTTGGTATGAGCAGCGATGCCTACCACATGACCTCTCCACCGGAAGATGGCTCTGGCGCAGCGTTAGCCATGGTAAATGCTTTACGTGATGCGGGTGTGACCACGTCTCAAATTGGTTATATCAATGCCCACGGCACATCAACTCCTGCTGGCGATAAAGCCGAAACGCAGGCAGTTAAGTCTGTATTTGGTGAAGATGCCCGTAAAGTAATGGTCAGTTCCACCAAATCCATGACTGGGCACTTATTAGGTGCGGCAGGGGCAGTTGAGTCTATCTTCACTGTGCTGGCTCTACGTGATCAGGCCATACCAGCGACCATTAACCTGGATAACCCAGATGAAGGTTGTGATTTGGACTTTGTTCCCCATGACGCCCGTCAGGTAAAAGAGATGGAGTACACCCTGTGTAACTCCTTCGGCTTCGGCGGCACAAACGGCTCTTTGGTTTTCCGTAAGGTATAACCTTTGGCTGTTAAGCTTCTGCTGTTTAAAAGACCCGGTTTTCCGGGTCTTTTATTAGCTAAATCACCCACACTCATAACATCCCTCAATAATAATTGTCTCAGATCTGAAAACATCCATTGGCTTAAACTGATACTGTCAGATGACAAACAATCGCATCCCATTTAAAGAGAATCTGAATGTTCTGGATTAATGGCGTAGAGCAAAATTTGATTTCAGCTTCTGACCGCTCGGTGCAGTTTGGTGATGGCTGTTTTACCACCGCAAGGGTCTCTCACGGGCGAGTGGTGTGGCTTGATAAGCACATACTGCGCTTGCAGCAGGCGACTGAGCGTTTATTGATGCCCGCAGTAAACTGGAACACATTGACACAGGAAATGGTTGAAGCGGGAAACCACACCGAGGAAGGGGTGCTGAAGGTGATTATTAGCCGAGGTAGCGGTGGGCGCGGCTACAGTGGCACGGCATGTCAGCATCCTACACGGATTATTTCCCTCAGTGATTATCCGGCTCACTACCATAGCTGGCGTGAACGAGGTATCTCACTGGCACTCAGTCCAGTACCTTTGGCGCGTAGCCCCTTGCTGGCTGGCGTGAAGCATCTCAATCGCCTGGAACAAGTCTTGATTCGTGCGCATCTTGAACACACAACAGCCGATGAGACACTGGTACTTGACACTGAAGGCATGCTGGTGGAATGCTGTGCGGCTAATTTATTTTGGCGTAAAAATGGGGTGATATTTACGCCCGATCTGAGTCAATCAGGTGTTGATGGCATCATGCGCCAGCAGATTATCGCCTGTCTCATGACTCACGGCAGGCGGGTAGATATTGTGGCACAACCGCTGAGCGTACTGGCTGATGCGGATGAAGTTGTTATCTGTAATGCGCTAATGCCGCTACTGCCGGTCAACTGCGCCAATAACTGGGTTTATCATTCGCGGCAATTATTTGATTTCCTGAGCCAACATTGCTGCGATGCATAAGTGACTCGATATAGCTTTCATGAATACTTTTAATGTGAAGATGGCCGTCCGATGAAAATAAAAAGCACCAGAGCGATAATCCTGTTGGTGGTGATCTGTTTGGGATTACTGCTACTGGGTTATCAAAAAGTACAGCGCTTTGCCAACCAGCCATTGGCGATTACGCAAGAGACCATCTTTAAGCTGCCGGCGGGTACAGGGCGGGTGGCATTGGAGAATTTACTGCAACGTGATCACCTGATTAAAAATACCCGTTTATTCCCCTGGCTGCTGCGTATCGAGCCTGAACTCGCCAAATTCAAAGCGGGGACTTACCGTTTTACCCCCGGAATGACAGTGCGCGATATGCTGCAACTGCTTGCCAGCGGCAAAGAAGCACAATTTGCCGTGCGCTTTATCGAAGGCAAACGGCTGCGTGACTGGATGGATGAGCTACAACAATCCAAATACGTGAAACATGTGCTCGAGGGGAAAAGTGACGCAGAGATCGCGACCTTGCTGGGGCTGAAAGACAGTGAGCATCCTGAGGGCTGGCTCTATCCTGATACCTACTCCTACACTGCTGGCACCACTGATCTCGCATTGCTTAAACGCGCCCATGTGAAGATGGAAAAAACAGTTGATGACATCTGGCAAGGTCGCGATAAGTCGTTACCCTATAAGACGCCGGGCGAACTGGTCACGATGGCCTCTATCATCGAAAAAGAAACAGCGCTAAATGAAGAACGAACCAAAGTGGCATCGGTATTTATCAACCGTCTGCGTATGGGGATGCGGCTGCAAACAGACCCGACGGTGATTTATGGTATGGGGGAAAACTATAATGGCAACATTAGCCGTAAAGACTTAGAAACCCCGACACCTTATAATACCTACGTTATTTCCGGCCTGCCGCCGACCCCGATTGCGATGCCGGGGCTAGCATCCTTGACTGCCGCTGCGCATCCAGCCAAAACTGCCTACCTCTATTTCGTGGCAGATGGTAAGGGCGGGCACACATTTACCACTAATTTAGCCAGTCATAACCAAGCGGTGCGGGTTTATCGCCAATCGCTAAAGGATAAGAATGAACAGTAAATTTATCGTTATTGAAGGGCTTGAAGGGGCAGGAAAAACCACCGCCAGAGAGACCGTGGTTGCCACGCTGCGCGCCCAGGGGATTAGCGATATTGTCTTTACCCGTGAACCGGGAGGGACGCCGTTGGCAGAAAAGCTGCGTGATTTGATTAAGCAAGGCATTGATGGCGAAGTGCTGACGGACAAAGCGGAAGTATTGATGCTGTATGCCGCGCGCGTGCAATTGGTTGAAAACGTGATCAAACCTGCGCTAGCCCGTGGCAGTTGGGTGGTGGGTGATCGTCATGATTTGTCGTCTCAGGCTTATCAGGGCGGAGGGCGTGGGATTGATAGCCAGCTTATGACCTCATTGCGTGACACCGTTTTAGGTGATTTTCGCCCTGATTTGACGTTATATCTGGATTTACCGCCGACAGTCGGTCTGGCCCGCGCCCGTGCCCGTGGCGAGTTGGATCGCATTGAACAAGAGTCTCTGGCCTTTTTCGAACGCACCCGTGCGCGCTATCTTGCATTGGCTGCCGCAGATTCAAGCATTAGAACCATTGATGCTTCACAACCGCTTGAACAGGTGAGTGAATCTATCAGCCAAGTGCTGAGCCAATGGCTGGCCAGCCGGGAAAGCCTGTAATGAAATGGTATCCTTGGCTAACTGCGCCTTATCGTCAGTTGATAGGGCAGCACATCGCCGGGCGTGGGCACCATGCATTACTGCTGCACGCTTTGCCCGGTAATGGTGAAGAGGCACTGATTTATGGCCTCAGCCGTTGGTTGATGTGCCAGCAACGCCAAGGTGAAAAAAGCTGCGGCGAATGCCATAGCTGCCGTTTGATGTTGGCGGGTAACCACCCAGACTGGTATGTGCTGGCACCGGAAAAAGGCAAAAGCAGCATCGGGGTTGAACTGGTGCGTCAGCAGATCGAGAAACTTTACTCTCATGCACAGCAAGGCGGGGCCAAAGTGGTGTGGTTACCTCACGCCGAACAACTGACAGATGCAGCGGCCAATGCCTTGCTGAAAACGCTGGAAGAGCCGCCAGAGAAAACCTATTTCCTGCTCGATTGCCACCAACCGGCGAGTTTGTTAGCTACTTTGCGCAGCCGCTGTTTTTACTGGTATCTGGCGTGTCCTGATACGGCACTCAGTCTGCAATGGCTTCAACGCAAGATTCAAGCTGAACCCGTTGCGGCACTGGCGGCGCTTAAATTGAGTGAGGGCGCACCGCTGGCGGCAGAGCGTTTACTTCAACCGGAGCGCTGGACGATTCGAACCACCCTGTGTGGCGCACTCAGTAGCGCCCTAAGCAGTTTAGATCTACTGTCGCTACTACCGCAATTGAACCATGATGATGCGGCTGAGCGCTTACAGTGGCTCTCTTCGCTGCTACTGGATGCCTTGAAGTGGCAGCAGGGTGCGGGTGAGTTCGTGGTGAATCAGGATCAATTACCTTTGGTGCAACAGCTGGCACAGATAGCGACCACGCCGGTGTTACTGCATTCGACCAAGCAGCTAGCGCAATGCCACCATCAATTATTGACTGTGGTCGGTGTCAACCGTGAGTTGTTACTCACCGAGCAACTGCTCAACTGGGAAACTGCACTATCCAGTGGCACCTATTCCACCTTATCTTCGTTGTAAATGGGTTTAATATTATGTTGTTAGTCGATTCACACTGCCATCTAGATAGCCTTGATTACCAGACGTTGCACGGCAGCGTCGATGATGTATTAGCCAAAGCGCATGCGCGGGATGTGGGCTTTGTGCTGGCGGTTGCTACTACCTTGCCGGGCTTTTCGGCGATGACAGCGCTAATTGGTGAGCGCAAAGATGTGGCATTCTCATGTGGTGTTCATCCGCTCAATCTTGACGGTGGCTATGATTTTCAGCAGTTGAGAACACTGGCGGCGGCAGATAATGTGGTCGCTATGGGAGAAACCGGGCTGGATTACTTTTATCAGCAAGATAATATCCCGCTACAACAAGCCTCCTTTCGCGAGCACATTCGTATTGGCCGTGAATTGAACAAGCCAGTGATCGTGCATACCCGTGATGCGCGTGAAGATACCCTCGCTATTTTACGTGAAGAGCAAGCTCAAGAGTCTGGTGGGGTTTTACATTGCTTTACAGAAGACAAAGCAACCGCAGCCACCTTGCTGGACTTAGGTTTTTACATCTCCTTCTCGGGGATCCTCACCTTCCGCAATGCAGAACAACTGCGTGATGTTGCTCGCTATGTGCCGCTGGACAGGTTGTTGGTGGAGACCGATTCACCTTATCTAGCACCCGTTCCTCATCGTGGTAAAGAGAATCAACCTGCCTATGTCCGTGATGTCGCAGAGTATATGGCGGTATTGAAAGGCGTGAGTATTGAAGCGCTGGCCCAAGCCACCACAGACAACTTCTGTCGATTGTTTCATCTGGACTCATCGAGACTCGCCAGTGAGAAGTGCTAACTTCCTTAATAATACTTTTTTTTAAGCTCGTAATTAATCGCTGAAACGAGTAATGTTCTCACCCAATTTATTGGGTGATGGCAGGTCTTATTGACGTTTTTTTACAAAAAATGTGCGATTTGAATCAAAATCAGCGCCTTCTTGAAAGAAACGTGACTGCCATCAAACATTAAGCAGGCTATTTATTTTACTCTTCGTAAAAATTAAAGGGGTGCTTTAGACACCCTTATTCGCAAAGGCTTACTCCCCCCTTTGTAACGCCAATAAACGCGAGAAAAAGCAGAAAAGCACTATTACTCAGGAGCTCACTCAACTATGTTTAAGAACGCATTTGCAAACCTGCAAAAGGTCGGTAAATCGCTAATGCTACCGGTATCCGTCTTACCCATCGCAGGTATTCTGCTGGGTGTCGGTTCCGCGAATTTTAGCTGGCTACCAACGGTAGTCTCTCACGTAATGGCAGAAGCGGGCGGTTCCGTTTTTGCTAACATGGCATTAATCTTTGCTATTGGCGTTGCACTTGGCTTTACCAATAACGACGGTGTATCCGCGTTAGCGGCAGTGGTTGCTTATGGCATCATGGTGAAAACCATGGCTGTGGTCGCACCACTGGTCTTGCATCTGCCGGCAGAAGAAATTGCGGCTAAGCATTTAGCCGATACTGGGGTATTGGGCGGGATCATTGCAGGTGCGATAGCCGCCTACATGTTTAACCGCTTCTACCGCATTCAGTTACCTGAATATTTGGGCTTCTTTGCGGGTAAGCGCTTCGTTCCGATTATCTCTGGTTTCACTGCGATCTTCGTGGGTGTGATTCTGTCTTTCGTATGGCCTCCAATCGGTACGGCTATCCAGACATTCTCCCAATGGGCTGCTTATCAGAACTCCGTCGTGGCGTTTGGTATCTACGGCGTGGTTGAACGTGCGTTAGTGCCATTCGGTCTACACCATATCTGGAACGTACCATTCCAAATGCAAATTGGTGAATACACCAATGCTGCGGGCCAGGTATTCCACGGTGACATTCCACGTTATATGGCGGGTGACCCAACTGCGGGTAAACTGTCAGGTGGCTTCCTGTTCAAAATGTACGGCTTGCCAGCGGCAGCGATAGCGATTTGGCACTCAGCTAAACCGGAAAACCGGGCAAAAGTGGGCGGGATCATGATCTCCGCTGCACTGACCTCATTCCTGACCGGTATCACCGAGCCAATCGAATTCTCCTTCATGTTCGTGGCACCAATTTTGTATGTTATCCATGCAATTCTGGCAGGTCTGGCGTTCCCAATCTGTATCCTGCTTGGGATGCGTGACGGTACCAGCTTCTCCCACGGCTTGATTGACTTCATCGTACTGAGTGGCAACAGCAGCCGTATCTGGCTGTTCCCTCTGGTAGGTATCTGCTACGGTCTGGTGTACTACACCATCTTCCGTGTGCTGATTGCCAAACTGGATCTGAAAACACCAGGCCGTGAAGACAATTCTACTGAACAAACTGTACAGGGCGGCACAGAAATGTCAGCGGCACTGGTTAATGCGTTTGGCGGTAAAGAAAACATCACTAACTTGGATGCTTGTATCACCCGTCTGCGTGTCAGCGTGGCGGATATATCCAAGGTTGACCAAGCTGGTCTGAAGAAACTGGGTGCTGCGGGCGTTGTGGTCGCAGGCTCAGGTGTTCAGGCTATCTTCGGGACTAAATCTGATAACCTGAAAACAGATATGGACGAGTACATCCGTAACCATTAATTCAGGTCAGGGGAGTGCAAAAGGGAGGCTTATGCCTCCCTTTTTTTATGGTTTATTTGTTGATTTTATTGAATTATTTATTTTAACTGTCCACATCATGGCCTCCACTCGAAGATTGTCCACCCTCAGATACAAAAAAGCCCGCACGCGGCAGGCTGATTGAGAGCGGGGGAGTATCAAAAGCCCAAATCAAACTGGTCATCACCCAGATGCCCCGGCAGAAACAGATCGCGGGGTAGGGTTGCGGTGTTATTACGGCTGGGGCGGGACAGGATTTTATCGACTGATTGCAGCGTGGTGAACGTGCAGCTGCAAAGCAGGTTTTGGCATTGGTGATAATTCTCTTTTGTATTATTAGTTATCATTCTGCTGGTACGGGTGCGGGTGACGGCACCACATTGTGGGCATGACATCATGATAATAACTCCAACCTTCTCTTGCTTGGCTAAAGTATAACCTATTCATTCTCCGAATTCTTTTCCTCTATTCCTTCTCCCGCCATATCCCAGCTGGATATTTTCACTTCAAAATTCAGCGCAGTCGTAAAGCCATTATCCCCAATGGTGTGCGTGACTTGGGTAATTATCCACGCAGCCTGATCAATCTCAGGTTTAAAACCTTGCATGACAGCGGGCAGCTCTGGAAATAAGTCAGCACGACCACGCGCCAGTGTCATAGTGAATTCAGCTGCACCCCGTTGCAGTTTTGACCAGCGGGCGGCGGCGGCACGACGGGCGGCCCGTTCTGTCTTGAATGTTTCCCGCATCACAAAGACATTTCCCTCGACACCCTCCAGATAATTTCCCTCCTTGCTGCTCGATGCCGGGGTTTTTACTTTCGGTGGCGTTTTGGTCTTTCGTTTGCGGCGAACGCTGGTTTTTTGCGGCTTGCCGTAGTTGAGGTCCAGCCAGTAGGCGGTTACGCCGGTGTAAGCGTCACGGTCAGCCACCCGAAAATTGTGTTTGTCACCACTGGCGCGGGTGATGGTAATGGCCGGTAACAGCTTGCCGCTTTGGGATACCGCGCGCCCCGGATGCATAAATAACAACATGCCGTTTTTAATGGTGGTTATTGCGCCGAGCTTTTCCGCCATGCGGGTTAAAAAGCTGATATCTGACTCGCTGGTCTGGTCGGCGTGGTCAATCTCTATCTTGCCTAAATCTTCACTGACGCCCGCTTTCAGGTCATAGCGTGCTGCAATGCTGGCAACCAGTTTACCGACGGTAATATCGTGCCAGCTGTATTCCCGTTTCACATTGAAGGTGTCGCGAAAATCAGCACTGCGGGCGGTGACAATCAACTGATCCGGTGGGCCGGTGTGGCTGATTTCATCCACGGTAAAGCGGCCTTTATTGACCAGCGGTTCACCTTTCCAGCCCAGCGCAATATCAATCTGTGCCCCGCGTGCAGGCAGGGCGACTTTCTGATCGGCGTCGTCAATAACCAGTTCCAGCATATCGGCTTCAAAACCACGGTTATCGGTCAGCGTTAAACTGATCAGCCGGTCGTTAACCGTGGTCTGGGTTTTGCCGCCTATTTTGATATCAAAGGCGGGTTGTGGGGTGAGGTCGTCCGGGAGTAATTGCATGGGGTAATTTTGCGGGGAAACGACGCGCGGACATACCGCTGTTTACTGTGTCATGCCTGATACAACAGGCAGGCGGTGATTTACGCGCGAGGTTGGTTGATGATTTCGGCAAGGATTAATCCTTTTCGGAGCGTACCCCAATGGCAACAAATTATCACCATGGTGTGAGCGGTGAGGAAACCACTGACACATCGACCATCATTAACGATATCGACTCCGCCGTGATTGGCGTGGTCTGTACAGCGGACGATGCTGACGCCGCCACCTTTCCGTTGAATACGCCGGTATTACTGACGCGGGTTAAAAACGTGCTCGGCAAAGCAGGGAAAACCGGCACATTGCGCCAAACCCTGAAAGCCATCTCTGACCAAGCCAGCCCGCAAACCGTGGTTATCCGCGTGGCTGAAGGTGGTACGGAAGAGGGCGAAAAAAGCACCGAAGCCAATGTGATTGGCGGCGTGGATGAGAACGGCTTATACACCGGTCTTTATGCCTTGCTGGTTGCTGAAATGCGGGTCGGCGTGAAGCCGCGCATTATTGGCGCTCCGGGGCTGGATACCTTGGCAGTGGCTAACCAAATTGCCATTTTTGCCCGCGAACTGAAGGCGTTTGCTTATATCAGTGCCAACGGCTGTAAAACCATTGCCGAGGCCAAACTTTACCGCAAGAACTTTATTCAGCGGGAAGTGATGGTGATTTATCCCGACTGGCTGGCCTATGACAGCGAAGCCGAAAGCAATGTTGTGGTACCCGCACCGGCTTATGCATTGGGGTTGCGCGCCAAGATTGACGCGGATATTGGCTGGCATAAAACGCTGTCCAATGTGCCGGTGGATGGTGTGCTGGGCACCTCGGTTGATATCTATTTTTCCTTGCAAGGCAAAGACACCGACGCCGACGAACTGAACAGCAACCACATCACCACGCTGATCAAACAAAAGGGCTTTCGCTTCTGGGGTTCCCGCACCTGCGAGGAAGAGGTCTTTATTTTCGAAAGTTATACCCGCACCGCGCAGATCCTGCTGGATACCGTTGCGGAGGCTCATTTTTACTATATCGATAAGCCGCTAACGCCGTCGCTGGCGAAAGATGTTATCGACGGTATCAATCGCAAATTGTCGGCCTATGTTACCGCCGGTCGCTTGCTGGGTGCCCGCTGCTGGTATGACACCGACGCCAACACCACCGACACGCTGAAGCTGGGCAAGTTGACCATCCGCTACAACTACACCCCGGTGCCGCCGTTAGAAAATCTGGGGTTAATTCAGGAATTCACCGACGAATATTTCGCGAGTTTTGCGAATGCCGTCAATAGCTAAGGGTTATTACTATGGCATTGCCAAGAAAACTTAAGTATTTCAACGTCTATGTCAATGGCGATAGCTATCTGGGGCAAGCCTCGGAGCTGACGCCGCCGAAGTTGACTATCAAGACGGAAGATTATCAGGGTGCCGGTATGCCCGGCTCGGTCGCGGTGGATCTCGGCTTTGAGGCGGGTGCGCTGGACATGGAATTAACCCTCGGCGGGTTGGCCCCTGAATTACTGAAACTGTGGGGCACGCCTACCGCTGATGGGGTGCAGTTCCGTTTTGCTGGCTCCTATCAGGCGGAGGATACCGGCGAGGCTATCCCGCTGGAAATCCAGACGCGCGGCCGTTACACCGAGCACGATCCCGGCAGTGCAAAACAGGGTGATGATACCAGCCATAAATACACGCTGAAAAACACCTACTGCAAGATCACGGCAAACAACGAGGAACTTTTAGAGTTGGATGTCCTGAACATGATCTACCGAGTGAACGGTGTGGATATGTTGGAAAAACACCGCGCTAACATTGGCCTTTAATCTGGGAATTTATTTATGTCGAATACCATTGTTTTACAAACACCGATCAAGCGCGGCAAGACAGTCATTAAAGAGGTATCTCTGACTGGCGCATTGAAGCAGGCCGGTTCCCTGCGCGGTCTGAAAATGTACGACATCATTACCACCGATGTTAACGCCCTAATTAAGCTGTTGCCGCGCGTCACTTCTCCAGCGCTGACCGAGATTGAATTGGTCACGATGGACACTTGGGACTTTTCCCAATTAGCACAAGAGGTTGTTACTTTTTTACAACCAGCCTCGGAGGGGGAGCCGACGCCAACGGAAACCCCTCCCGCGAATTTGGATTTAGCCAAATAGAAGATGTGATCGCAGATATCGCTTTTGTTTTTCACTGGTCATTGCCTGATCTCTGGGCGATGACCGTGCCCGACCTTTTAGACTGGCGTGAACGCGCTGCGGTACGCTGGGGAACCACGGAAGAATAAGCCATGACTGACCGCAACCTATCGATAAAAGTGGCTTTAGGGGCGGTCAATAATCTGACTCAACCTTTTAATGCCGCCCAGAAGAGCACCGCCGCACTGGGGCGGCAAATCAAAGCCACGCGCGATAACCTGCGCGACTTACCCAAACAGGCCGCCAGTTTCGACAAGCTGGCCGAGTCCAGCAATAAAGCCGCCGCCCGTATAGAGAAATTGCGCCGAGCCTCCGACGCGGTGAAATCCCTCGATAATCCTACCCAGAAGCAGATCGCCGCCGTGCAAAAGTGGGATAGCCGTCTGGGTAAGTTACAGGAAAAACAGACCGTTGAAGTGCGGCGACTGGCTGAACTGCGCGCCAGTCTTTACCAGCACGGTGTTTCGGTTGCCAGTAACAGCACCGCCACGGAGCAAATCACTCACCGCACCGCCCAATATAACCGCCAGTTGCAACTGCAAGAGCAGCGGTTAAAACGGGTGGCGGCGGCGCGCGGCAGTTACGATCGCGGGCAGGAACTGCGTGGCAAGCTGCAATCCGGCGGAATGACGGCACTCGCAACCGGTGCGGTGATGGCGGCCCCAGTCGCGCTGGCGCTGAGAAGTTACAGCGGCATGGAAGATGCCATGAAGGGGGTGGCAAAACAGGTTAATGGCCTGCGGGATGATAACGGCCAGCGCACCGCACAATTCTATGAAATGCAAAACGCCATTAAAGACGCGGCCGAGCAAGCCCCCTTGCCGGGGGGCGCGTCAGACTTTGCCGCATTGGTCGAAGGCGGCGCACGCATGGGGGTGGCAACCGAGGGGGCCGGCTGGGCACAGCAGAAAAAAGAGCTGTTGGACTTTGCCAATGTCTCCGCCAAGGCGTCGAAAGCCTTTGAGCTGCCCGCCGGTGAACTGGCGGAAAGCCTCGGTAAAATCTCCGGGCTGTACAAGATCCCGACCCAAGATATTGAGCAACTGGGCGACGCCCTGAACTATCTGGATGATAACGCCCAGTCGAAAGGGGCGGATATTATTGATGTGCTGCAACGCATGGGTGGCGTGGCTGATCGACTGAACTACAAGCAGGCGGCCGCACTGGGATCGACCTTCTTGTCCTTGGGGGCACAGTCTGAAATTGCCGCCAGCGCGGCTAACGCCATGGTGCGCGAACTGTCAATTGCCACCATGCAAAGCAATAAATTTTTTGATGGGTTAGACGCGCTGGGCATGGATGACAAAAAGATTGAAAAGGCGATGTCGGTCGATGCCATGGGCACCATTCGCGAAGTGTTGGGCGCAGTTAAAAAACTGCCCGATGTTGACCGGTTGCGGGTACTCACGCAGCTGTTTGGTAAAGACTTCGGTAAAGACGCCGCCAAGCTGGTGAACAATATTGATGAGCTGGACCGGCAACTCGCCTTGACCAGTTCGGCGGGCTCCAAAGGTTCGATGCAGAAAGAGTCTGATATTGATAAAGACTCTATTTCGGCGCAATTGCAGCTGTTGAAATCCGGCGGCGGTAACGCGCTGAGTTCGATGGGGGAAACCCTGCGTGCGCCGATGCTGGAGGTGGTCGAGACCTTAAAAAACATGATTGGCGGCGTGCGTCGTTGGGTCGAGGCTAACCCCAAACTGGCAGGCACTATCATGAAAGTGGTCGCGGCGCTGTCAATTGCCACTATTACGCTGGGCGGATTGGCACTGGCTGCGGCGGCATTATTGGGGCCGATGCTGGCCCTGCGGTTGGGGTTCTCGCTGCTAGCTGGTAACGGGGGGCTGGGTGCGTTACTGCCTAAATTTACTTGGTTATCAGGGGGGATCAGTCGGTTGGTGCCTAATATATTGCGTGTCTCTCCGGCGTTATTGTCGTGGCGAACCAGTGCCAGCGTGGCCGGTTCCGCACTGGGTGGCCTACGGTCGAAAATGGCGTTGCTCGGCTCTAATGCGCAGATGGCCCTGTCCAGCGCTTCTGGTCGTGCCGGTGCGGCAATGTCTACCGCCTTTAGTCAGCCGGGGGCGGCGCTGGGTCGTCTTGGCAATATGCTGAAATGGGTGGCGACTTCCCCGCTTCGCCTGTTGGGCAGTATTGGCGGCGCGGTGTTTGGTGCACTGGGGTCGGCGGTGGGGCTGGTATTAAGTCCGGTCGGGTTATTGGTGGCGGCCGTCATTGGGGCGGGCGTGCTGATTTATAAGTATTGGGAGCCGATAAAAGCATTTTTCAGCGGTTTCTTTACCGGATTAATCGAAGGGTTAAGGCCAATCAGAGAAGCCTTTGCACCACTGGCCCCGATCTTTGACGGCATCGGCAGCGCGATTGGGCGGGTGTGGAACTGGTTTACTCAGTTGCTTTCGCCGGTCGAGTCGTCTAAAGCCTCGCTGGAAGCCGCCACCAATGCCGGAAAAACCTTTGGTGAGGTGGTTGGTGCAGTGATTAGCGGACTGTTTTGGCCGGTTGAACAGCTGGCAAAAGGGCTGGGTTGGCTACTGGAAAAGCTGGGGGCCATCCCGAAAGCGGCGGATGCGGCCAGCGGTGCGGTGGCGGCGATGAACGGGCCGAAAGCACCCGTGATGTACGAGTGGGATCCGGTACTGAAAAAGATGGTGGAGGCGAAATCCGCGTGGTCGTGGAGTCCTGATAAGCCGGTCGCCGGTAATAGCAGTGCTATGGCGAACGCGGCAGCATCCCCGATTGCCAGCGCCCCAGCGGCGGCCCCGTCTATCTACGGCGCAGTTGACCGCAGTAAAAAGAAAAAAGGCAGTGGTGACAGTCTCGACAGCAGTTCGACGGCCACAGCGGCAGCGGATAACGCACGGGATAAGCTGGGTGATATCGTGTTTAAAAATGTGCCGGATTATCTGCCGCTGGCCTCGCCATATTTATCCGCCCCGGCAAAAGCAGCGGCGCAGCCCGGCCTGTTGGCAAGAATGCAGCAGAGCGCCAGCGATATGCTGGCTCGCACGCGGGACATGATCGCACCGGGTAATGATTTTGACGCGTTATCACTGGCCGGTGATATTCCACAACTGGCAAGAAAGCCGCTCAGTGCGCAGCGAAATAGCGGCCCGATTTCCTATGAAGGTGATCGCTACGACATTACGATCACACTGCAAGGCCAACAAGCGGCCAGCATAGACGAAAATAAACTGGTCAATATGCTGTATGACAAAATCGCCACGCTACAGCGCCAGAAAGAGTCCCGCCGCCGCTCCACCTTTACCGACAGGGAGCAATAATCATGATGATGGTTTTCGGGTTGTTTGTGTTTGAACTGCGCACCGCGCCTTATCAGAATCTGGGGCAGGAAAGCACCTTCCGGCACGTCAATAACAGTCGAGTCGGCAAGTCGCCGCGCTATCAATATATTGGCCCCGGTGAGGATAAAATTACGCTGGGCGGGACGTTGTACCCGGAAGTGACCGGCGGTGATGTGTCGCTGGCGGCACTGCGCACCATGGCTTACACCGGCAAAGCCTACCCGCTGATAGAAGGCACCGGCGGGATTTATGGCATGTTTGTGATTACTGGCATCAGTGAAACCCGTACTGAGTTTTTTAAGGACGGCAAGGCAAGGAAAATAGAGTTTTCGCTCAGCCTGGAAAAGGTCAGTGAGGATTTGCGGGAAATGCTGGCCGATGTGGATATGGGGTTGGGTTTTTTGTAATACCGGAGAACACCGTCAGCTTTATCTGTACTGCAGCAACGTTAAGCCCGCAACTTATGCGGGCTTTATTATTACATTTCTGGCGGCCAGACAGGCACGCGATACCCTTGATTTACCGCTTCAACTAATAACCATTGCGGCAGTTCGGGCAACTCAATCAGCGGCCAGTTTTCCACGGTCGGCCATGTGCGATAGGCTGCGCGGGTGGTGGTTAACTCGGAACGTTGCGCCTCCGTCAGCAGCGTGTCGTCAATCGAATAATCACTGACCATCATGGAGTCAGTTGCCATAATAAAATCATCACGGTGAGAGCGAGCTTTTGCTGCAAGTTCATCGGCTGTTAGTGGTTGTTGTGGGGAAGCATCTACCCACGCAGGCATTCCATCAACAGAACCGCGCACCTTACCCGCTGGCGGTTCCCCTGTGTAAAGTGCAAATATATCCTCATCAACATCTACACCAGACTCTGGCCACATTCCTGCTTGTTTATAATCTTCCATGCTTGAATATGGGAAAAATAGATTCTTAATATCACTGAATAAATATTTCATTTTATTTTCCTATAGCGATCCAATCGGTACCCACAGTGCTAATTGCGTTTGAGTTTAAGACCCACACGGCAAATGAAAAGCTTGTCCTACCGTCACCCAACGGCCCCATATTTGCTGAATAACGCGTAGCCGGTGGGTTTGCAGAACTTACTGGCAATAAAGCCAATGTAAATCCGACTGCAAACGGAACGGGGAAATTTACCAATGCATAACCCGCATCGGAGCTGTTCGCCCTCCCACGCTGAATAATGGTGCCATCAGGATATTTCACCCAACCACTGCCAGAAGTGAATGAATTCATGTCGGGTATTTGTCCCGCACCGGTTCCGACATTTTTTATTGCCGCAGTCCCTAATCCAAGGTTTGTGCGAAAGGTTGCTACATTCGGAATATCACCACCATTTTTGGCCTTATCCATTTTTGCTGCCAATGCGTTGGTCATTGTTGTAGCAAAATTCGGATCATTGCCCAGCGCGTCGGCCAGCTCTTTTAGGGTGTCGAGCGCCGCCGGTGAGGATGCAACCAATGCCGCCAGTGCGGCTTGCACAAAAGCAGTGTTCGCCAACTGTTGCGTATTATTTCCCGCCGCTGGCGTGGGAGTGGTTGGTGTGCCTGTCAGTACCGGACTGGCAAGCGGTGCATAGTCTGCGACCACCTGTTTAACATGCGCTGTAGTTGCCAGTTGTGTGCTGTTGTCTGCTTTTACGGCCGTAGGGGCGGTGGGCTTGCCGGTTAATGGCGGACTGGCTTTCGGCGCGTATTGTGAGTGCGGATCAGTCGCTGCCAAATGCGCTGTCATCAACCCATCGGCATAGGCTTTAACCTCAATTACTTTATCATCCACATACTTACGCGTTGCCAGCACTACCGACGGATCGATTTTTAATGTGACCGCCTCAGTGCTACTGACAATCAGCACCATGCGCACGGTTTGCGTGCGGCCGCTACCCTCTTGCAACTGCGGCTTATAGGTTTCCGGGCAGTTGGCAATGGCGATCAGAATGCCGTATTTATCAAACAAGCCAATCTCACGAATCCACCAACCGCCATCTGTTTCGGGTATCACTTGTTCCGCGATAATCTGGCTACTGTTGGCCGCATCAATACTTAATGAATTCAATGCAGCGCGGCGCTTCTCGCCAATCAGCTGCGTTTGCGCGGCGTTCGGCAGCGGTAATACGCCGCCGCCGTCGCCCACGGCCATATGGGTGATCTGTAATTGGGTGCCGAGGGCCGTGGCGTTTGCCAGTTTGGCCGCCCCCAGATGGGTCAGTATGGCAAAGAATTTTGTGGTCATGGGTTCACGCTCACGCTGTCAATAAGATGAAGTGTGCCGCCGGTATAGCCTTGGCCGGTCACAGTAATAGTTTCAGGTAAATAGGGGTAAACGGTCAGCTCGTCACCGTCGTAACTGGCGACACTGATAGGGATCGCACCGGAGACATCCAGATTGATAGACAGGCCGACCAGATGGCGGCTACAGGGCTTGGCATCATCAATCAGCCGCTCCAGTTCAAAATACATTTCATCGGTAATGCCGGTTTCCAGCACGCCGACATCAAGGCGAAAGGTGCCGGGCGTTTCGTTGGTTTTCCACCATTCGATCACTTTAATGAGATAGCCGAGCGGCTCAACCACGCGCCGCAATGCGCCAATAGTGCCTTTGCGTTTGTGCAGGTAAGCCGAGGATTTCACTACTGCGCGTTTGGTGGTTTCCGGCCAGCTTTCATCCCAGCGATCAACCGACCACGCCCATGCCAGATAGGGCAGCAACGGCAGCGGGCATAGGTCAGCATTCCATAACAGACGCAGGGGGACTGGCACATCGCCCAGACGGGCGCAGGCTTGTGCAGCGGCGATTTCCAGCGGGGATGATCCGGCCGGTAGCAGGCGGTTATTCATCGGTTCCCCCGACCGTCAGCACGGCGCGGGTACAGTAGGCGGCTTGTGTTTTGTCGAGTACCACGTCAGCCAGTGGCGCATTCAGTTCGACACGCTGCACCCCCTCAACATGCAGCACGGCATAAATGGCAGAAATACGGATATCTCGCCCCAGTCGGCGCTGGGTGCTGATATAAGCATTCAGTCTTGCTTCAGCTGCCGCGCGGACCGGTTCAGCTTCCGGTCCCGGATAGATATAGAGCACGGCGTCAATCTGGTATTCGACAATGGCGGCGGATTGCACGGTGATACGGTCAGCCACCGGCCGCACGTCCTCGTCATTCAGGGCGGTGCGAACAATGTCCAGCAACTGCGACGTGGCTTCACCGTTTCCAGCCCGCGCCAGCACGGTGACAGTGACGCAGGCTGGTGACGGACTCAGCGCCGAGGCATCAGCAACCTGACCATCAGCGCTGCGGGCGTGGGCTTCATAGGCTCCGGTCGGTCCGGCAACACTCAGTGCCTCAAAGGCTTGCGGGATCCGCAGGCGAAAATCGGTATCAGACTCCATCACGGCAGGAATGGGCGGAATGGCATCCGGATCGGCGGGCGTGATAATCAGACGTTGAACGTTATTATTGGCCCCTAGTTGGTCTAAATCGCTGCCGTTGGCATAGGCCACCATGACCGCCTGTGCCGCCTCATTAACCCGCTGGCGCAATACCAGCTCACGGTACGCATTTTCCTGCAATAGCTTGACTAAAGGCTCAGATTCTAACGATAAGGTGCGCATGATTGCCTCCTGTTCGTCGGCTGGATATAGGGCGATGAGTTCCGCCTTGCGTTCAGCGAGTAGAGTTTCATAATCCAGTGCTTCCACCGCCAGCGGGGCGGGCAGCTGTGACAGATCGATAGTGCTCATGAACCGCCTCCAACGGGGATTGCCAGATTAAAAATGTCAGCCAGATCCGTGCGCTGGCCCTGAAGCTCAAGCGTCATTTTGCCCGCCTGCGGCTCCGCCAATAACACGCGAGTGAGTACCACACGCGGCTCCCAACGCATGATCGCGCTGTAGGCTGCCGACATGGCTTTCAATCGCAGCAGCGGGTTCTGCGGGTCGTCAATCAAATCAGACAGTAATGAGCCATAGCCCCGCCGCATACACCGTGTCGTGGTCGGTGTGGTGATGATGTCGGTGATTGACTGGGTGATATGGTCCATATCGGTAATGCGCCGCCCGGTCTGGGCATTCATGCCTAAATACATCATTTGTTTGGCCCGTCCGAGCTACTCCCACCGCGCTGCACGCCGCCGTGGGTGTGGCTATCAACCACTACGCCATTGGATGAGAAGGTGCCGCCGGAGTGCTCAATATTTCCGGTCATTTTGCCGCCTTGTTTCACTTCTAAGGTGGTAGTGGTCAGATGCTGGGTGCATTCCACTATGGGCGTATCCAGTGTGATTTTGACCGAGGCGGTACAGGTGATTTCTGGTGCGGTGGCATGGATAGATTCACCCGCATCAAGGGTGGCGGTTTTAATGCCGCTGGCTTTCAGCGCGCCGGTGTCAGCGTTGTACTCAATCACCGCACCGTCGGGGTAGGTGGTGTGCTGGGTGTTGGCGGTGTTCATCGGCGTAGGGAGACTATGTTGATACAGGGAGGCAATGATCACACCGGCGGACAGTTCACCGCCAGCGGCCAAAATAATCACCTGCTCCCCTTCGGTCGGCGGCCACCATGTTTTAGCGGTACCGGCACGGCGAACCGACCACGGTAACCAGTCAGTGAGCAATTCACCGCAGCGCACGCGGGCTTTGGGCGGATCGAGGGTTAAATCCACCTGTTCCACGATACCGAAACGGATCAGATTCATTATCAGGCGATAGATTTCGGCGTTGGTCATGGGGCAATACTCGTTATTCAGCGTAACGGTATTGTTTACGCGCGCGGGCAGGGGTGCAACGCGCGGCAGTTGTAGGGGGGCTGTGACAACTTTTAGCGGGAAATGTCAGGCGGTTTAGCTAATACAGCGGGCGAATAACGCAGTCATGCGTTGATAACGGCAATGGTAGCCATCAATATTGGCTTGAATCCATTCATCGGGGTTGATGCTAGCAAAGGAAATGTGAAAGCCGCAATTGATAACAAGATGTTCGAACAGCAACCGCTGCGCCCGGCCATTACCTTCACGGAAGGGGTGGATAACATTAAGATCAGAGTAGTATTCCGCCAGTTTTACAATCAGCGCGTCATAGGGCAGGCCAACCAGATAATTCTCTTGTGCCAGTTGATTAAATAGCCGGTTAGCTTCAGGTGTAATACGATTGATATTGCAAAATCGGGTGGTGCCTTTGGAAATATCAATGGTGCGCAGCTCGCCAGCCCAATGATAAATATCGCCAAACAAGGCTTGATGCAGTGCGCACCAGTAGCGCAAATCATAGGGTGGCGGGCTAAATTCGATCTCCATAATCGCCAGTTCAGAAAAATCTTTTTCCATCTCAATAAATTGGTCATCATCAGTAATGCCGAATTTATTGATTAACACCTGACTGTTCGGGTAGGTATAAGGATCGGGGCCGTCACCGTATTTATCGCTGTTCACCGCGAACTCGGCTGGCTTTTGGTGGCGTATTTATTCATCAGGCTTTGCTTCAGTTTAGCCCTTTCGTTCTTTGAGGTTGGCAACGTTTGATTGGTACTGTTCAAGCCTTCCAAACGCATACTTTGGCGATAGTTTTCTAACTTCACACGGTCGAAGTACTGTTTTTTCTCAGCCAGACTCGTCATTACATTAGCCATTACGATCTCCGGTAGTGCATATAGAAATGTAGATAAAACAAATATACGCGATCCAGCGGAGTTTTTCATCCCAGCGTTATGTTAGCCACGGGCGATAAAGTCAAACACTTGGCCGAGCACATTATCACTGTCTTTTTTAGTGATGCCGAGCAATTGACGGGCGGGGTAATCCGCTTTCACATAGGGGTTCACCTGATCGGTGCCGCCGTACTGGTGTATTTGGGCAATTTTGGCGGCGACCCCCACATAACCGACCCCGGCTGAGTCGGGTAATGCCTGAAGGCGCAAAAAGGTCGCATTGCGCAAGCGGCGAAACATCGGCTGTTTTTTACTGGTGCGTTTAGTGGTGGCCTCCGCCTCGACCGATAAAAACCGGTCAATATCGACACGGTTAAAGGTGCGGATCGCGTTACGGTTATTATCCCAGCCGGTTATCTGGCGCTTATTGCCCGACCAGTTTTTCAGGTCGCGCACCGAGCCTTGATAGATAAACCGCAGGCGTTTTTGCACGGTTTTAATGCTGTCTTTGCGTTTGGTGTACGGGGAGCCATCCGCGTTTAATTGCTGACGAATACGTTGTTGCTGACCACGGCGCAGGGTGATGGAAATGTCCCGGCTTAATTTATGCCGCGCGCCTGATTTCCCGCGATTAACCAGACGTTGTAAATACTGTTCCAGTTCCTGAAATTCGTTATCCATAGCGCCTCTTTTCGTCTGTGGCCAACACAGTCATTTTTGTCTGTACTCGATATCATCCCGCCCAAGGTGTGTTGGCGGCGGCCCGCTCCCAATCAGCCAACATATCGCCGCGCGGGTCGGCGGGTTCGTCAAGGTGAGTTAATTCCAATCGGTCATTCACGTCCGCCACCCTGACCGCCTCAGTCAGTTCAAGGTGCAGCATGATATCGGCGGTGGCGTTATTGAGAATATCCGCCTCAAAGGTAAAGCCGGTTTTGCGTCGGTCGGGATTAAAAATCAAATCTGGCTGATGGCGGTGTATCCACAGCATGGCGGGCAACGTCACCGTATCCATGGCGTAGGGGTAATCCATCACGATAACGTGCAGGGTGTAGCGGTATTCGAATGAGAGCGACTTTTGTCCAGTGGCGACCACGACGCCCTTATCCAGCCAGATAGCCAGTTTATCGGGGTTATCCCGCAGATAAGGCACCGCCTGACTCAGTGCGGCGCGTAGCAGGTTAGGTTTTAGCATCGGACATTCCTTGCTGGCAGGCCAGCACGGTATCAACCTGCGCCGCGCAGGCGTGTAAAGCCGCTTCCAACTGGTCGATATCGTCGTTTAAATCGCCGTTAGTTTGTGGGTTGGCCGCCGGAAACAGGCACGCTGCGACCTTCGGACAGCCATTGACGGTAATCTGCGGCCCCAGTGAGGGCGGGGCGCTGACGCAGCCGGATAATATCATCAGGCAGGAGAGTATCAGCCCAACGGCGTAACGTTTCATTTTCACGATATAACCTCTTTAACTGGCTGTTACGCTGGGCCAACAGCTGATCGGCACTGGCAACCTGTTGGCGCAATTGTGCCTGCGCCTGATTATTGGCATTGGCGGTCAGTGCCAGCGCGATAAGTTGCCCGCTTTTAATCACCGCATCGGCTGCTTGCTGGTCAATCACCGCCTGTCTAGCCTCAGACAAACGATAAGTTTGCACGCCACTGGTAAGGAGCAGCGCGGCAGCAATCGCCCATGCGATCGGGGCCGTGTTGAAGAGTGGCATGGTGTCAGCCCGGATAGTGACGGGCGGGCAATTGAAAATGCGGGCCGTCTTTAAAGGCGGTCCAGTTACCGCCCCATTCCACGGCGATCCCCAGCTCGGCAGCGGCCTGTTTCATCGCATCGGCCATCGGGTAAAAATATTTCCATTCCCAGCTAACTTTACCGTCCGGCAGCGGCACGATATCAACCGCATGGCCGGTCAAATGGCGGCTATTCAGCGTTTGGCTGGCACCGATTTTAACCAGTTCACGCTGGCGTTCTGGCGTGCGAACACCTTCGATCACTTTAAAATCCATCGGGGTTAATGCCAGTGCGCGGCGTACCACCTTGACCAAATCAGGATGCACGCCGATCAAGTTGCTTTCGCTGGCTTTGCCGAAAATAAACTTATTGTTTGGCATCAGGGGTTCCCACCTTTTTATTCACGATTTTAAAGACCAGTTCACGAATGGCTTGCAAGCCAATCAGCCCGATTAAGCAGCTGATAAAGATTTCTACTTTTCCGGCGGCGACTTCGGTTAATGCGCCGTTTAGCCAAGGAATGGCATCAATCAAGTGAATGAGCATAGGGGAAATCACCGGCCCAATATTGACGCCGACCAGCCCACAGACCACCCCCTCGCCGATGCCTTCGCGCAATTTACCGCCTCCCCATACCACGCGGCGAAATGCCACAATAAAGCCGACCAGAAAGCCGTTGATTACCGTGGAATGCGTGGAATAAAAATCCACCATCGCGCCTAGCCAGCGCGGATCTTTTTCTGGCATTTTCATGTCCGTTACCCCTTTGGGGTGCCGTGGCTGTGGCGATTAGTCCCACAGCTGAATAATATTTTGTTGTGCTGATTCAGTGACGTTGGGCAGTTCCAGCCAGTGACCGACGGGCAGCACTGGCCCCAGTTCGGCCAGTCCCGGATTCGCCTGATAAACCGCCTCAGTCACCCCCTCGGTGCGGCCGTAATGACGCCAGCACAAGGCGTCGACGGTGTCATACTGTTGAGCCTGAACACGCATTTACACCAACTCGGCAATGCCGCGTTCGCGGCCTTGCACATCACTGATGGCCCAGCGGGCATCCCGCCACAGGCCGGTGATTTGCGGATCAAGTGCGTCGGCCCGCTTATTGCCGTCGCCAGTGGTGTCCATATCGCGATAACGTTCGGTTAGATTTGCCTTGGCATGGCAGTAGACCGCCCGCCGATAGCGCTGTACCCGGATGGATTCGCCCGCGACTTGTTCCGACTCCACCGCGTCCAGCGTCATCACGCCAGCGGCTTCCTGTCCGCTACGCCATGCCCGTAATTGACCGTTGGTGTTACTGATGGCTTCGATCACCGCCTCTTTCAGGCGTTCAGCGGTAACATTGCCGTCCAGACGCATCACCTTGCGTAAATCACCTAGCGAGATTTCCGGCCAAAACGGCGCGCTGGCGATCGTCACGTTCGGCCCTTCTGGTGGGCTTGCCGGGTGTACCGGTTCAGTGGCTAACAGGCTCATATCATCACCGTTAATAAAATGGGCGGTGGACGCGGTTATCAGGGATAAACCTCATTTCCGCGTGCCGCCCGACGTGCGGGGCACGATTCAGGGGGTACGTTTGGCGCGTACCGTGTTTGTTTTTGCTTTGGCCGCCGATTTTTTGGCAGCGGCAGCAGATTGGGTTTTTCTGGCCGGTTTCGCCGGTGCTTCTGCGGCAACAACAGGGATATCGGGCGCGGTAGCGGTCACGTCAGCGCTTGCGGTCGTGATAACGTCGGTAGCGGTGGTTTGCTCGGTATCGCCTACACCAGCACTGGCCGCGCTCGCAGCAATCAGTGCGGCTTTTTTCAGGTTCCGTTCCAGCACTTCAATATCTTTTTTCACGCCCGCATCTTTATGTGCAGCTAAAGCCCGCTGCAACCAGATCAGAGCGGATGCCTGATCGGCCAAATGGGTGCTTTCACGTTGGGTATAACCAATCGCTTTAAGCAGCTTGGCGCGGGCTTCATCCGGCATATCTTTATCCGCCGTCAGCTCTTGCAGCCGCAGCAAGAGATCAATCTCAATCGCCGGATTATCGGTTGCCGCCCCTTTGTAGCGCAGCAATGCAGCTTCTGACACCTGATCGACAATGAAGCAGGCGGCCGTGCGCTGGTATTTGTCCGCCATTGGCAGGTTATGGCTGATCACATATTCGGCCAGGCGCAGCGCGTCGCGGTATAAACCGGCATCCACCGACCACACCATGCAGGTAGTGACCACCTCGTCACTTTGGCCGGTGTTGGCCGTCAGGACGCCGTCGATCCAGCCGTCGTAAGCGGGCAGCATTTCGCGCTTCATGCTGGCGCGGGTGATATGTGACTGGAATTGCGACAGGCGGCGCTGATCAATGCGCAACCGGTAAAGCTGTTGTTCATAGGCGGAGCCTTGCACCACATCGTCCTTGGTGCCGCGCCGTTCTGCCATCACTTTATCGTAATGGCGCTGTGCTGGAGTTAACATCATGCCCCCTAGGCGTAATGGGGCGGCAGAGCCGCCCGCGTGTACCGGCGACCGTTAAACCGGCTCACCGGCTTTGATACCTTCAATCAGGCAACCGAAACCGTAATCCTCCACGCAATAAGCCTCGTTATCGGACTCATAGGTAGTGACGCGGTTAAACTCCGGTTCCTCTTTGATGGTGCGGCGGTGTGTTCCTTCCTGCACGTAAATAGCCAGATTGTCGAATGTGGTGATAAACATGGCATCAGCGGGGAAGAACGGCACGCGGTAGGTCTGCATCCCGCCGATTTGCTTCTGGGATACCAACATCTGACCGGCCAGTGCTTCCGTATTAGGATTGCTGCCGCTGACGGTGTTCAGCACAGGGAAATACTTGTCTGCTAGCAGTTTGCGGCCACAGATAACAATCAGGCCGGTGTCGTCCTGATACCATGGATCAATCAGGCTGTTGACGGCGTCAAAGGCCAGTGCATCAAGGTTCCCATATTGCCCCTTGGTGATAAGTTTGTTGTCCTCATCACGGGTGGATACCATCACATCAGCCATCACACGCTGTGGGGCAAACAGACGATACTTTTCTAAAAAGCCGAAATTCACGTCCTGCAATAAAGGGTTAGCGACAATATCTGACTTGGCAGCTACTGACTTCCCGTTAAAGCCAATCATGATGCGATCCAGTGCGCGGCGCGTAATGATCTGGTTGGTGACGCGGGTTTTAAAATCACGTTTACCGGCCCACGCATCCAGACGGGCATAGCTGATATAGGTGTCAGAGTTGGTTTGTTCGCAACGGTATGTACCGTTATCCTCAATGGTTTCCGGTGAGTTCGGCTCACGGCGTACCGTGGTGGAGGTGTTGCGGCTGGCAATCGGGCCACTGACACCAATACCAATGCGCTGGCCTTCCTGCTCTGGCACGAGGTTAATGTTGATACGTTTTAAAAAATCACTAGATTGCTGAATTTTATCTTCCAGCGTTTGAGCAACAGACGGGGCTACCGTAAATTGTTTGGCAACGCGATCCAGCGATAAGCCGTTGAGCTTGGCCTGTGCGGACAGGTATTCGTCCCATTTATCACGTGTTTCATTTCTCATGTTCTTCATTCCTGTGGATTCAATAGGGCGACTTAGCAGTCGATAACGTCGTCGGCGCTGCCTTCCGGGCCACCTTTGGCCGGTGGCCGTTGGTTGAACTGGCTATCTTCGGATTGCAACTTGGTTGTCACGGTGGTGAGCGAAATCGACAGCTGGGCTACCTGACTTTTCAGGTCGGTTATTTCTCGCTGATTGGCGGCAAACTGTTGTTGAGTTTCCAGTAGTGTTTTTTGGCTCTCGGCAACCAGCTGCACCGCTTGGCGAATGTCATCCAAATTGCCGTCGGTTTTCTTTTCAGCACCAAACAGCAATTCTTTGATTTTGGCGGTGAATTTCTTGCTGGTGTCGTCCGCTGCCTGCACCTCTTCAAACTCAATAAAGGTCTCTTCCAGCGCGGTAAATAGGCAATCAGGGGAATGTTTGCGACCGGCCAGCGGATTAGGTTTGGATTCAGATACTTGTTGAGCGCAGAACTGAAGCAGTTCCGTGCCTAAGCTGCCGGGGTCGTCAGTCAGCGCCAGCCCTTTCAGATAAGCGCGGCCACTGGTAGCGAAGTTCGGATCAAACTGGATAGAGCTGTAAACCTTCTGGCGGCTCTTGTTCAGCGTCAGTAATTCGTCGGTCGGGTCAATCTGGGCAAGCAGCGCCATTTTGCCCTTGAGTGCGCCTTCGGTGATCTCTTCTGTTTTCACGGCGGTGATATCGCCATAGCAGCGAAACACGCTATCAGGGTAGGGGCTTTTGTAATGCTCCAGATCCACGCGGGCACCGTAGACCTTTGGGTCGTAAGTGAGTGCAATGTCGAGTAGATCCTGACGGTTAATCACGCGGCCGTCAGTGGTTGCCCCTTCAACGGCAACGCGGAAAAACTTGGATAATTTAGGCATATAACAATGCTCCGGGTATCAGCAATCGGTGTGCAATAAGCAGCGGAGACCATCATCACCCCAGCGGCTAAACCCGCGCAAAGCCTTGTTATTGTAAGAGACCTGCTACAACTTTATCGCCTCGCCGACAGTCACGCGGGCGCGATAGCCTAGCCTCATGAACAAATTAGCCCCCGATTCTGCACGCGATGCCCGTAGTCTTTACTGGCAGGGATACCAGATATCCCATATCGCCAAACTGACCGGTTTCAACGTGCATACGCTGTACTCCCGGCGCAAGCGTGAGAACTGGGACAAAACCGCGCCCCTTGACCGGGTGCGCTTTACCACTGAGGCCCGTTATAACCAACTGATTGATAAAACCGAGAAAAGCGGGCGGGATTTTAAAGAGATTGATTTGCTGGCGCGCCAACTGGTGCGCTTTGACCGCCAGCTGAATAATGAGGGTGGCGAGGGTCGTAAGAAACTGCCGAAAAATCATTTCAGTGATGAACAGATCGCGCAGTTGAGAGCGCGGTTTTACGATGGGCTTTATGAGCACCAAAAGCGTTGGTATAAAGCCAAAAGTCTGGCGATCACTATCCGCAATATCCTCAAGTCGCGCCAGATTGGGGCAACTTGGTATTTTTCCCGCGAAGCGCTGATCGATGCATTGGAAACCGGCCGTAATCAGATATTCCTGTCCGCCTCTCGCGCTCAGGCGCATCAGTTTAAGCGCTTTATTATCAAGTTTGCCGCCGAGGTGGGCGTCGAGTTGAAAGGCGATCCGATTATGCTGTCCAACGGTGCCGAGCTGCATTTCCTTGGCACCTCGGCGGCGTCGGCGCAATCGTATACCGGCAACCTGTATTTCGATGAATATTTTTGGACGAGTAATTTTATCAATCTGCGCAGCGTGGCCGCTGGGATGGCAACACAGAGCGGGCTGATAGAAACCTATTTCTCTACCATCTCCAGTGAGGAACACGAAGCCTATCGTTTCTGGTCGGGCGAGCTGTTCAACGACGGCCGCAAAAAGGCTGACCGCGTCAACATTGATATCACCCACAAGAACCTGAAAAACGGCAAGATTTGCGCGGATATGCAGTGGAAGCAGATCGTGACAGTGAAAGACGCTGCGGGGTTGGGTTTTGACCGTATCGATATTGACGACCTAATCGCCAAGAAATCCCCGGATGAATTCAACAACCTGTACATGTGCCAGCCCATCACCAATGGCGAGCGGCCATTCTCTTACAGTGAGTTGATTAACTGCGGCGTGGATGGCTGGAATGCGGGCGTGTGGGACGACTGGCGGCCCTATTCGCCACGACCGCTGGGCAATACGCCGGTGTGGATTGGCTACGACCCCAACGGGGAAGGTGAAGGGGGCGACAGTGCCGGACTGGTGGCAATTGCGCCGCCACAGGTGGAAGGGGGTAAGTTCCGCGTGCTGGAAGCTATTCAGTTGCGCGGGATGCCGTTTGAACTTCAGGCGGAGGAGATCAGGAAAATGACCCAGCGCTATAACGTGCAGTTTATCGGTATTGACGGCACCGGCATTGGCGGCGCGGTGCATTCGCTGGTACTGAAATTCTTCCCGACCGCCGTGAAATTTGTCTACAGCATCAGCGTGAAGTCTGCTTTGGTCCTCAAGGCGCAGATGGTGATGCGTCGAGGCCGTTTTGAGTATGACGCTGGGCTAAGTGTTATCGCTCAATCCTTTATGACTATCCGTAAATCAGTGACACCGGGCGGAATGACGACCTATGTGTCTGACCGTTCCAAAGGGGCCAGCCACGGCGACGTGGCGTGGGCCATCATGCACGCATTGCAAAATGAACCGATTGGCGCAGAAACCGGCAGCACCGGCGGCGGCTTTGTACAGGAGTTTTAACCGTGGAAATGAAGACTATTTTACCCGCAACACCCGCTGATGCACCGCCAACCCAGCAGCCCATCTCGACAATGGAATCGTTCACTTTTGGCGACCCGACGCCGGTATTGGATCAGCGCGACTTATTGGATTGCATGGAGTGCGCCCGCAATGGTGACTGGTATGAGACGCCGATCAGCTTCTATGGGCTGGCGCGTATTTTTCACTCAGCCATTCACCACCAATCACCGCTTAATTTTAAACGCCGGGTATTGATGAGTTGCTACCGGCCGCACCCGTTATTGTCCCGTGCTGATGCCGGGGCATTCGTGCAGGATTTTCTGGTGTTCGGTAATGCCTATCTTGAACTGCGCAAGAATCGCTTGGGCGGCCCGCTGGCACTGAAGCATGTCCCGGCCAAGTACATGCGGCGCGGGAGCGATTTGGATCAGTATTGGTTTGTGACCTACGAGAAAGAGGACTACGCCTTTGCGGCTGGATCGGTGTTCCATCTGGCCGAGCCGGATATCCATCAGGAAATTTACGGCTTGCCGGGGTATCTGGCGGCCATCCCGTCGGCGTTGCTCAATGAGGACGCTACGCTGTTCCGGCGCAAGTATTATATTAACGGCAGTCATGCCGGGGTGATTGTTTATCTGTCTGATGCCATGCAGAACGATACCGATGTGCAGGCACTAAAACGCACCCTGACCGATGCCAGAGGGAAGGGAGCATTCAAGAACGTATTTGTGTACGCGGCAGGCGGGAAGAAAGACGGCCTGCAAATCATGCCCTTCAGTGAAATAACCGCCAAGGATGAGTTTAATGGCATCAAGAACGTGACTCGTGATGATTTACTGGCCGCGCACCGCGTACCGCCACAGCTGATGGGGATCATGCCGACCAATACCAGCGGTTTTGGGGATGTGGAGAAGGCCGCGAAGGTGTTCGCCATCAACGAGCTGTACCCCATCATGGAAGATCTCAAAGCCCTGAATGATTGGATCGGTGTTGATGTATTCCAGTTCAACCCCTACGCACTGGCCGAGGCTTAAGCCTGCCTAACGGATTCATTCAATAATTTTCATTCACATCTGCACGGGCGCACATTGCAACCCGTGCGATATTCCGATCACGCTGTAACGCGCTGTGCGCCCCTTAGCGAGGCGCAAGCCTGACGTATCCGAACACGACCCCCATCACCCAAAAGCACATCACCATGACCCACAAGCGGCGAGTCAGCCGGAGGTGCTCGACCTCCCCTAGACCCTTCAGCGCGCGATTGTCTCCCCTCCACGCCTGCACGCAAAAAGGGGTGTTTTTTGTGCATCTGTGCAAGTGGCCGCAGACCGCGCCAGTTCTGGGCTGAAAGAGAATTTAAGAAAACTAGAAATTTGTTCATTTTTGTGCAAATCTTTCAATCCAAAATAGTGTACATTGAACTCTAGTTATATGATTAAAATCACTTTGTAGCTAGTTATCAGTATGGCGAGAAAGATAGCAAGTAAATTATCATAGGGGCAAAATGAGAAAGCTAAAAAAATCAGGAAAAGAAGCATTTCTCCGCGCTTGGAATCAGCATCTTTATGTAGTGCTTCGTAGAAAGGGCAGATGTAGCTATGGAGGAAGTAACTCGAATGTAATAATTAAAGATGAAACATGTATTGTGCAAAACCCTATAGTTACGTTTATCGAAAAAATCTCATTAAAAAAAGGTGTTTCTAAGCAATTTTTTGCTAAAGAAAAAATCAGAGTTCCACGTAACTTTAGTTTTTATGATAATCCCGAAGAATCACTTTTATTTATACACTCTGCGAGTAAGTCAATATGTAGGGGGGAGCGCAAGTCTGTTACGATTGACTATACATCAGCGAAGTATAATTGTTTAGGGGCTGAGTGTTTATTAGGTATGGTTGTTACCGAAGCTAGACAGTCAAACATTAACTTTGATAGTAATGTTACTGTTAATGGTATTTATCCCAAAAGAGAATCGCATCGTGAAATAATTAAGAGTATTGGCATTGTTAAAGAAATGGATGAAGCTAATCCAGGGATCGTAAAGGATTTTACTAAAAAAAATGAAAACCCTAAACAAAGAATATTTAAGGTAGACTCAATAGGTAAAGAGGATCCATCAGCCTTTGCTCAGGATCGGAAAAATATAACCGCAGAAAAGTTTACTGCATATATAAACGAATGTTTGAATGACCATAGCTTAGTGTTAAAAGAAGCGGCGGAAAAACATCTTACTTCGTGCATGGGTGAGTTATTAGATAATGCTGAAAGACATTGTGGTCTTATACAGCGCCCACGCTGGTTCGTAAGGGGGTATGTAAATAATAATGCACGTCAACCAGTTTGTGAGCTAGCAATTATAAATTTCGGTACAACAATCGCGGAAACATTTAAAAATTTACCAGATGTGCACTATTCATTAAAAAAACAGGTAGAACCATATGTAAATCGTCACTTAAACAAAAAAGGAATGTTTGAAGAGGGATTAATAACTGTAGCTGCCTTGCAGGGACGAGTTAGTTGTAAAAATGTTACCGTTTCAGATAGCTCTGGTACTGGGACAATTGAGTTATTAAAGTTTTTCCAAGATATGCATGATAACATAAGAAGAATCAGGGGAGTAGAAGTGGAAAAACCGCGAATGTCATTGATTTCAGGGAGAACTCATATCTCTTTTGATGGCCGTTACCCACTGATTTGTAAAGTGGAAGAGGATGAAGAGAGTGAGACTTTCTCATATCCATTTAATAGTGAGAGCCTTGCAAGTGCACCAGATCGAGCTTATCTTAATGAGATGAAAAATGCCTATTTCCCTGGCGTAATGGTTAATATTCGTTTTCCTCTTCAGAAGAAGACACAAATTTAAGGAATAGGAATAGGAATAGGAATAATGAAAATGTCTAATATTACAATAGATTTCAATAAGTTAGTTTTAGGTTCAGCGAAGAAGCTTTTTGCTGGTAGAGCTAATGGTCAGCAGGCATACGATTATTTTAAGTTAAATGAATTTAATACAGGAAGCAGTGATCGTATTTCTATTTTTATACCTAATGACATAGTGGTTTCAAGTTCATATTTTTTAGGTATGCTCGAAAATATTCTTCCTAAGTTTTCTAAACCTTCTGATTTCTATAAGATTACTTTACTTGATGGTAAAGATTATAAAGAAGGTATGTTAGCAGAATTCGACAGAGCTGTTAAAAGAGGACTCCGGAAAAATGCACCACTATTCTAATTATTTAGTTTTTTCAAGATTGACAGTTATCACTGTCATTTTTTATATAGCATTGTCAGGCAAAGTTACATTTGCAACTAGTGGAAAACAAATATCCACTCGAGATGAGAACTTTCTACCCAATAAAACAATGAACTTAAATGAATATGTATACACAAATTCAATTGAGAAAAATCCACTAATAATATATAAAGAAATTGATAGCTCATTTTCGCCAAAGTATTTATCGAAAGACACGAATAAATATGCCAATGAGCATTATCTCATTGGCGATGGAGAAATATATAATATTATCAAAATTCCAGATGGTAAAACGGACTATTGGGCTATAGGTATATCAGTACTGGCGTTACTATCATCAGTGTTAGTTCCTTGGTTACTGCATCGTAAGCAAAAAAAAGATGCCATAAACGAAGGTTTTTGGTTGCGTGAGGTTATTTTCCCAAAAATCAATGGGTTAATGTTTGATTTTTGTAATGAGTTAAAAGCAAGTTTCGAGTTGGATATAACTGAATTTGCAAGACAATACGAGGATGTTGTATTGATGAAAATGGGGGAGTTACGTGATACTTTCAGTATGCTTAACTGTTTTCCAAATATGCAAGCCAGTATAGATAGCTTAGATCAAATTTGTGATGAATTAGATAATGATGTCGATAATCACCAAACTGAAGTGAAAAAAATCAGAGTTGATGATGTGTCTAGATTCAATACAAAAATGTTATCTAGGATGCTTGATGTACATAGAAATATATAATTCTAACTTTTTCCTAACGTAAAATAATTATTCTTTATTCTTTATTCTTTATTCTTTATTCTTTATTCTTTATTCTTTATTCTTTATTCTTTATTCTTTATTCTTTATTCTTTATTCTTTATTCTTTATTCTTTATTCTTTATTCTTTTACTATTTCGTTACAATGAGTATTTACTGAAAATATTTAATATTCTCTAACATCTATCTAGGATAATTCCTTCCCCAAAATCCACCTTCCCCCCCATTACAAACGCCCGCAATTCCCACGGCTCCGGCTCTATGCCAATTTTTCGCAGGAAACTCAGCACCTGATCCGCTAATTCGCCAACAGGCTGATACTGAGCCGCTACGTCTGCTTTTTTCACCTGGCTACTATCAGGCGCTTTTCTACCTTGATTCCCTTCATTGTGGATACGTTCGGCTAGTTCTCGCTGTTCTTTACGCCTCATATCCTCAAAAAGCTGGCTAGTTTGCTGGTGATAGCGTTTTATCTGCTTGGCTGTGGCGTTCTTGGGTAATATTGGATAACTAAATTCTGCGCTTGGCGGAGTGCTTTCAACCGATTTTTCCGGTTGAGGATCGCTACCGCGTACAGTTATTGACAGAACTCCAAGGGGCGGCGGGCCGCCCTGAACGTCAACAGAAAAATCCGCGTCAGCTTTGATTTTAGGGACAATTTTGTAAGTGGTGGTGCGGGTATAGATAATTGAATTAGAACCCGATTCAGGGGCAAAAACGCCAGTGATCCGGCTGACGTTATCCCCGTAATCGTTGCCATTCTCGGTGATATCGTAATTGAGCCTTACGCGCAAATCTTTACGGGCGACTAGCGGGCCGCCTTGTGCGAGGGTGTAACCCGCCCAGTTACCCTCATCGGCGGCAACCTGAGCTGGTGATATCTCTGGGAATAAATACAGCTCCTTATCCCGCAGACGGCGTAATTCACGGTATACCGTGACAGGCGCGCCGCCAATTTGCTGAAACTGACGAATACGCCAACGAGAAGCCCAAGCACTGACCCGCTTGGCCGTTTCCTTCAGAGGTTTGCCGCTTTCGTCGTCCAGCTCATCATCAAGCGCGTAACCGTCGATATTCTTTGATATATATTTGGCAATGTAGCCGGTGGCGCTACCCAGTTCTTTATCAATGGGAACGACATGAAAACGGGCTTTAAGCGCATCTTGTGATTGCAGTTCTTCCGAGTCTTCCCAACGGGCATAGGTGCAAAAAATGTCGCGTGCCAATTCGATATCAGCGGGCAACATGAACAGCAGCATATGCCAGTGGGGTGTTTCGTCATGGTGAGGTTCTACCACACGAAAACCGAATACCCGGATATCGGCGCGTTTCCAAGCTGCGCGAACTTGTGACCAGATACGACATAAATACTTCTGCGTTTGCCGCGGACTGGCACCGCGCCACTTATGATTGCGTTTGCCACTGTTGTACATTGAATGGTATTTCGAGGGCGCGGTTAAGGTGTAGAAATCACCGGCTAAATTTTCTTGTTCAGCGATATCTTCAAACCCACGCATTCTGGTCATTAATTCGCAACGGCGGATCGCGGGATTGGCTACGCTACCGTTGTATTTATCAACCAGCGAAATCCGGTTTCCGTCTTCATCTTCTAGTTCAAACGCCTGCAGAAATTCACGGTTAGATTTCTTCTGTGCTTGCCATTCTTTGAGGGTGGGATCACTGCAATAGGGTGCTGATTTGGCGTGAACATAACCCGCCGCAATCATCAGGTGTTCACGCCACTGATCATGGATATGCTTCAGACGGCGCAACCACCATGAAGGGGACTCAATACGTGCAGTTGCGCGCAATGCTTCGTCGGCTGTCATCGTTCGGTTTTCGTATAGTCCCCAACCCGGCGCACAGGTATTTAGCTGACGAGAAAGAAAACCTATATAGCCATAACCGGATACAATCGCGGTTTCTATATCACCGTCAGGCAATCCCATTTGATGATCGTATTCGCGGATAAACTCGCCAGCCATACAATCTGACAGGCGATAGGCCAATCGTTTTATCTCACGCTTGCCATAGTACGGAATACGGCGAAAATCATCGTAAAATGGAAGCAATACATGGGATTGGATATCAATCTGATATTGTTCCGTTACACAGTCGATACGCGGCAATAGATACTTTTCGATTGAGTTAATTAAATAGCTATTGGCTCGTTTGGCTCCATTGTTTTGTTTGATGTTCTCCACTCGTTGGGTGTAGTAACGGCGGATATAGTGAGGCAGCGACTCAAGGCGGCGCATAACACGACGCGCACGCGGAATGGGTTCATTGATTTGAGCAAAGCGCCTGAATAAATCCTCGCTGATCGGTTTCTCACCGGCAGCAGTCGTAATCGCTGGTCGTGGCGCATTCCATGAGTAAGCCCCGGTAAACGTTTCAGTGTTACCGGGGTAAGGTTCAGACGGGGTTGGGGCGCTACGACCGCGAGAATGGTTAGCCATTCAATTGTGCCTAAGAGTAGCGATGATTTCCCCAGTGCTTTTTCTACCATCCCCCTTACAACTTATAGAGCGCGGAGCCGTAATTGAGTGGAGGGTGAAACAGCTATAGAGATCGCGGGTGATAGGGTTATCGCTATTGGACGCAACAACATGACAACCATTTTCAGCCGCTCTTGCCAGTAGGCGAGCTAACCGAAATTGCTGATCAGCGCTGAAACCGTCGGTGTGATAACTCGTAAAATCAGCGGTACGGGATACTGGGATATAAGGTGGATCGCAATAAATCACATCGCCTGCAACAGCCATATCCAGCGCTTCGGTAAAATCGCAACATAAGAAGGTCACTTTCTTGGCTTTTTCAGCAAAGAAACGGATCTCGGCTTCGGGGAAATAGGGCGCTTTGTACTTGCCATAGGGGACGTTAAATTGCCCTTGTTGGTTATAGCGACAAATACCATTAAAACAGTGACGATTTAGATAAAGGAAGATTGCTGCTCTGGATATATCATCGCGGTTTCGCGCATTAAATATTTTGCGGAAAATATAATACTGTTCGGGGGAGTTAGCCGTAAGAAACAGTGCGGAAGCCACATTGATTAAGTCGCTCGTTTCTCTTTTGGCGACTTCATAGAAGTTAATCAGATCATCATTGATATCCGTTATCAGATATTTATCATAATCCGTATTTAACATGACAGAACAGGAGCCAGCGAACGGCTCTATCAGTCGTTTACCTGTTGGTAAGTGTTGGCGCAAGGTTGGCATGATACGAGCCTTTGAACCGGCCCATTTCAATGGGGAGCGATTCATAAAGCACCCCGATAGTGTTTCTTTTTCTCTTCATGTATTTGCTGGCAAGTAACACAAAAAACCACTCCCGGCACGGTAACGCGCCGTTGCTCTGGAATTGCAGCCTCGCAGGATTCACAGATAAAAGCAGATGGTGCAGTTGGCTTACTGCGAGCATTGGCGATCTGAGCGGCTAATACCATCTCTTGCCGTTCTTGGACGAGATCGATTAAATCAGGCATCAGTGTTGGCCCCCAGAAATGGCTTTGAGGTTGTCAGCAACTTGGCGAATTAATTCAATAGCTTCAATGCTGTTAAGGTCACGTTGGGAAATATGATCTGAAAGGGCCGTTAACTTTTCTGACAAATTAAGCGCAAAGGCTTTTCGTTCCTCCATTCGGGCGCTATTTAAATATTGGTGCATGGCTTCAGTTGAAGTGGATATTGCGGCAAGTCTGCGATTCATCATTTTGCTATTCCTTGTTTTCAGACAATAAGAATCCCGGCGCGATATAAAACGCCTGTGGCTTTCGGGTGGTTAATTACTGGTCTTGATTGATTACAGCGTCAGCATCGGGTAGTTCTTTAGGAAATGAGGCCGTTAATTCGGATAATTCTCTCATGGCCTTAATCACCCCTAATCGGTCTGATTTATCTAATTCGTGAAACTTCAATTTATGCTTATCCCGGTGCAGTCCAGCAGTGAAGTAGATCAATCCTCTGTGGCGAAATGACACACCTGATAAAAATGCGGCAACTCTGTTTGTTCTCCTTAATGCTTTGTTAAGCATTAGCCGGACGTTGGCCGTTTGAATAAGGCCGATTTTTATTTGCTCCGCTGTGAGTTCAATTGCTCTTGCAGACTTTTGCATAGCAATACCTCCGGCAAAGATGAGTTAAGCGAATATCCCCATAAGGCGGGAAAACCAGCGACGTGGTGCTCTGGGTTTCGCCATATAAGGTGTTCTCAGTCCTGGGATAAACTGCACTTCGCTAGCTTTCGGTTGGAAGTGCCGACCGTCTGGTGTTTCTAACCATCCGCGTTGGTGACGGTAATGTGTGACTTGCTGGCCGTTCACCAATAAAGCGGCGAGGGATGGGCACTGCTGGACTTGAGTCATGACACATTCCTCATCTGATGCAGTTGATCAACATAAGCTGTTGCCTGTGCCTGAGCATCAAACTTGCCGTACGACTGATCGCCTTGGCTCACTTGGTAGCGAGTAATCAAATTTATTTTGTTCCGCTTCAGGCGGGTAATAGAAAATCCACGATAAACGCAGGTGTGTTCGCTGACTTTCACCAGCGCATGACATGGGCTATAAACCAATTGGCGCGCAGCAGCAGATAGTTGCAATGGGCTAATCAATTCATCATCTCCACATAGCGCTCGGCTTTATAACGGGCGTTTAAGTAAATCGCATACAGATTCACTTCACGTTTTGCGCCTTTCTTTTGCTGGATGATAGGTAAACGTCCTGTATCAGCCTGAGTGCGAATTGTGTCTTGATTGATACCTTGGCGCTTTGCATAGTCAGCGATCGACTCGGATAGCTTGTTGCCAAAGGGATAATCAGGCGGCAACTCCCTGATAATTGACGTATTCACGCTTCTATTCTGTTTCTTTGGCATAAGTGCTACCCTCTATAATCACGCAGTTTAACGTAAAATTAGGTTCATTAAAGTGAACCATTCAGAAGATAGTTCATTGGAGTGAACCATGTCAAGTGATCTGGGTGAAAAAGTAAAAGCTATCCGCAAAGTTGAGCAACTAAGCCAAGTTCAATTTTGCGAGGCGACAGGGATATCAATTAGTACCGTTAAGAAATATGAAACTGGTTTGTTAGAACCGGGTGGTGGGACTCTGATGAAAATCACCACACATCCCCAATTCAAGAAATACACAATGTGGCTAATGACAGGGGATGTCGCGCCAGAAATAGGCCAAATCTCCCCTGATCTCTCCCCTAATGGGCCAGAAAGCACATCTGCGAACCAAAAAGGCCAGAAGGTTGGTTAATTGCCTACAAAATAAAGAATTTTTGGGGTAAAGGCGGGATTTGCTACGAAAGGAACTTCTTCGATGAGTATTAAGTCACTTGGCGCTGAAGGCTATATGGTCGATGTGCGGCCACAGGGTCGTGAAGGGAAGCGTGTTCGTAGGAAATTCAAAACCAAAGCTGAAGCGCAGCAATATGAACGCTGGGTTATTTCTACACAGAATAATAAAGATTGGGTAGATAAACCCGCAGATCAAAGACCGTTGCTAGACCTAATCGAACTATGGTGGAAACATCACGGCCAGAATATGAAAGATGGGGTAAAGCGGGCGCATAAATTACGCGTTATGGCCGCAAAAATGGGCCATCCAAAAGCGAGCCAAATCACACGCACATTCTTCTCTGACTATCGCGCATTACGGCTGGCTGAAGGCAAAAAAGCAAAAACCGTTAACCTCGATCAGGAAATGTTAGGTGGTGTATTTTCCGTTCTTATTGAATTGGGACATTACCATAGTGAACATCCACTGAAGGCAATGAAAAAAATCAAGTTGCCTGCTCAGGAAATGGGCTTTCTAACAAATGATGAAATCAGGACTTTGCTCAGTCGATTAGAGGGGGATCATCTGAAGGCTGTGAAGTTATGTCTAGCGACAGGAGCCAGATGGGGAGAAGTCGCCAAGCTTCGTAGGGATGAAGTTATCGGTAATAAGGTGATTTACCTCGATACGAAAAATAGTAAAAATAGAACAGTCCCTATATCGCATGAATTATGCGTGCAATTAACCGATGGAATTAAAACAGGCCCGTTGTTTAAGTCTTTAAATTATCCCTATGTAAGAACCTGCGTCAAAGAAGTTGCTCCGGGCCTACCCGCAGGGCAAGCCGTGCACGTTTTACGCCATACGTTTGCCAGCCATTTTATGATGAATGGCGGCAACATTCTGGCGCTCCAGAAGATTTTAGGGCATTCAAATATTCTACAAACAATGACTTATGCGCACTTTGCGCCTGACTATCTGGAAGATGCGGTTCGTTTTAATCCATTAATAAGAAACATATAGAGGTTATAGAATGAAGACTAGACGAGAAGTCAAAATTGGTAACCTTGTGATCATCAGAAGTATATCCACTCATATAAATGAGTGTGTAATGCTCTCCGGAGCAGGCATCATTACTTTTTGGAGAACCAAGTTGTGATACAACCTAAATTGAAATCGGAAGAGTATTTTAACGCATTGCAAGACAGCTTAACTAATGGTGGAAAACTGTCAGAATTCGAATACAAGAAAATTATAAAGGATTTAAATAACGATAAAAGTAGTACTGCTATATGTGCAATAGGATACGCTCATGCAGTGATGGGAAATAATGATGATGCTATTAACTGGTTCGAATCATTCTCGCCTTTTACTGAGTTAGTTACACTAAAAGCATATGGTTCTTTACTTAGAATCTTAGGTAGAAATAGAGAACTGATAAATTTGACTTTAAACTACTCCGATTCATTTAAAGACATTTGGTTCTCCTGGATGAGTATGGAGTATTATTATATAATTGGTGACATTGCGAACTCAGCAAGAAAAGCGAGGGAGTTTTTATCTATGTTGCCAGAAAATAAAAATAAAGAACGTGCAGAATATTCAATATCTCAACAACTTGATTCTTTATCTCGCGTCTATAAATCAGGATATTGCACGCCAGAACAGTTTAAAATGGTCTCTGATTTAACATTAGATATATTAGATAAGTATCACTACCCACTCCGCTACGTTGAACTTTTTTATTATGAAGGAGAAGGCGCTAGTTATGAAATTGGGATTTCTTTAGATAATGATGATTTCAAAACTCTTTCAAATTTAAATGATGAATTAATAAAACGGATGATAAAAATAAAAGAACTTGATACTTGCGAAGTCACACCTTGTTTCTCCGAGGGTGGTATGTCTAACTGGAGATATATTCATGGCGCTTAATAACAACGACTTCCTACTTTCAGCTATTGCTAATTTCAAATTCAATAATGAAGTAGGCTACCGTAACGCGATCTCGCGTGCATATTACTCTACGTACCATAAGAGCTTGTCACAAGTCGTAAAAATGCCCGCAACTCGTTCTAGTCATCATGTAGCACTGATTCAGTATCTTGCTAGTGAGCAGTGTTTCCAAAATGAGCAGTACGAAGAAGAAACATTAAAAGAACTTTCACGTTGTATGAAGCAGTTAAGGAATGCGAGGAATAAGGCCGACTATAAACTTGACACAACAATAAAGAAAACTGTGGCGGAAGAGAATATGGCATTGGCACATAGGATTTTCGATTTGTGGGGGGACTCGCAGGAAAAACTTAATGACCGGTAAATCGGTATGATAACGCGTTTTAGGATGTCCACATTCTGCCCAAACCACCCACGCTATAGCCATTTTGAGCACGCAGTTGCAGGCATCTAACTTACTGATATTACTGTAACTACTTGTTTTTATTAGGGCGAAAATGGAGGCTTATGCCTCCCTTTTTTTATGGTTTTTCCAGGCCTTAAAACGGCTTTACCAGCAGCCGTTGAGCGGGGAAGTCGATGACGACGGCGAATTTAGCGAGGAAGTTATTACCGATTAATCCATCGGCATCCATCTGCTTGAATGCGCCGTCTAATAATATCGCATTCAGTTTTATGCCCTCGGTGCCCATTTCGCCAAGCTGAAACGCCGAAGCCACGCAATCGTCAATGTCTCCATCAATACGCACTTCTGCCAGCACGGCGCCGCAAGGGATATCAGTAACAGGTGATTTCAACCGCTCTCGCCAAAAAACTGAGATGGTGGCCCCGGTATCCAAAACCATGTTGTACTGTTTTTCATCGTGAGTGACTTTAATTTCAATCCCTTCTTGTGTGAGCCGTAGGGGTAATGAGAGCCAACCATCAGCCATATTGATACCTAAAGCGAGAGCGCTATCAGCAACAGAGAGGCGCTGACTTTTGTAATCAATCAACAACGCTTTTTCTTTGAATAAGCTCAAGCCAATGACCATCGACTCTGGGATAGTGCTATCGGGGGTGATATTCAGCCCCCAAGGGGCGAAGGAAACCCCTTTAACGTCCTTAAATGTCATGCCATTGATGAGAAGCAGTGGGATGTGAAATTTATCATTAAAAGAGACTTTTCCCGCCAGATCGATAGTGCGATGTTTTCCTGAGTCGAGTACCAATCCGGGGAGTTGAGACATAAACTCGTTGGTTAAATGCAGCGCGGTGCCGGAACCCGTATCGATTGAAAATGCTTGGCGCATGCCGTTGATGTCAACATTAACCAAGGGTATCGACGCCTCATCCCACTCAAAAGGCATATGCATAACTTTTTCTGCCCCGTGAGCATTAAGGGTAGCCAGCGAGATGACGCAGGATAAGAGGGCGCAGGTGATAGCTGTAATGTGATTTTTGAGTAACATTATGATTTTATTTAATAAAGGGAACATGAGGATTTTCCTTATCCATTTTCATTTCAGCGTGGGTGCTGAGGTCAAATACCCGGTCCGCCATGGCTATCATGGTTGGGCGGTGGGCAACAAAAATTCGGGTGATTTTCAGCGCGCGGATCGCATCATTAATTCGGGCTTCATTATCGATATCCAGATCACTGGTCGCTTCGTCGAGAAAGAGTATTCGTGGGCGTTTGTACAAGGCGCGGGCCAGAGAAATACGTTGCCGTTGCCCACCGGATAGGGCGCTGCCCATATCACCGACCCTGGTTTCATACTTCATTGGCATGGCTTCAATCTCAGAATGAATTGAAGAAAGTCGAGCGCACTCAAATACCCATTCGGTATCTGGATGAATATCAAATGAGCTGATGTTATCCAGCAAAGATCCGGCAAAGAGCCGATCTTCTTGCAAGACATAGGCGATATGTTTGCGATAGACGCTGAGGCCCAATCGGCGCACATCTACGCCATCCAATAAGATGGCACCGCGTTCTTGCGGGGCTAACCCCCCCATTGTTTTAAGCAGTGTCGATTTACCACAACCCGATGGCCCGATGATAGCGAGGCTTTCTCCCGCCTTGATGGAGAGCGAAACATTTTCAAATATGGCGGGTTCGCCGTCACCATAGCGATAGCACAGCTCTTTTACCTCGATACTGCCCGCGACGCTGCTGGGGATAACCCAATCAGCTTCACCTTCATCAGGTTCAGGTGTGGCTAGAGCGACTTCTGAGAGGCGTTCGCTGTGCATATCGATCAGGCGGAGTTTGATGATCGAGTCAACCACGCGGAGGGTTCGCGTAATGTACATGTCCGAGTAAATCAAAAACGCGAACAGCATACCGGTGGTCATGGTACCGTCATCAATCAGCCTTGCGCCCAACCACAATATCATTGCGCAAGAGAGTCCGATTAACAGCAGGCCCATAGTCTGAGTCGCCAGATCTATTTTAAACAGGTAGATTTTTGCATTGGCCTCATCAATCACCAAATTGAGCCAATCGGAGCGCCGCCGCTCTGATAAATCAAAGATTTTAACGCAAGTGATGCCTCGCACCGTTTCAAGAAAATGCGAGTGTTGTTTCGCCTCATGAGCAATAGCTTCAAGGTTGGCGGAGCGGTAGGCGGGAAAAAGAAATAGCTGTAGGGCGACATACAAACAGGATATTGAGATAACCGCTGCCGCGAGGTAGCCATTGTAGATCCACATTAAGAAGATCAATCCAATCACCATCACGATATCCAGCAGTGACGCGACCATCTCCGCCGTAAAAGCATCTTGCACCACCGACAGCGAGTTAAAGCGCGAGGTCACATCACCCACATGGCGTTTTTCGAAGTAGGAAACGGGCAATCGGATCAAATGGCTAAAAAGCCCAGCACTCCATTGAATACCCAACGAGTACTTCACGGACATGACAGTCCAAGAACGAACCAGACTGAGCAAGGCTCTAAAGAGCAATAGAGCAATCATCCCCCACACTATAAGTGAAACTAAATCGATATCACCGGATTGTAAGGCCATATCAATCGTGAATTGCGCCGCCATCGGCGCTGCCATCGTCAGCAGCTCAATACAAAATGAGAGCACCAAGACATGGGCTATCGCCCGTGGTAACCCAGACACGTTTTTGAACATATCCAGCAGTCGGATGACTTGCTTTTCAGTGCGTCGCTGAAAATGCGGATTCGGCCAGATCTCCAGTGCGACACCAGTAAAGTGTTGAGATAGCTGAGTCAGAGTGATTCGTCTCTCGCCTTTGGCCGGGTCATGGATAATCGCCCCGTGACGAGAAAATTTCTTCAGTACCACAAAATGGTTGAATGACCAGTGCAAAATGCAGGGGGTTTTAAGCTGACGGACGGCATCTAAATCAGCGCGCACTGGACGTGCCCCTAATGAGAGTCGGTCTGCCAGTACGATAAGATCTCGTAACGTCATCCCCTTCAGCGACACTTGATAGTGTTTACGCAGTGCCTGAAGATCGATGTTAAGGCCATGATAGCTGGCAATCATCGCCATACATGCCAGCCCGCACTCCGTAGCTTCTGTTTGCATCACCACCGGCAGGCGCTGTCGCAGGGCTGCAAAGTAGCCTTTCATCGCCAAAATCATGCCGCCCCTCCTGACTCACTTTGCACCTTGTTGCGGCTGTTGTTGAGGGGCCAAAGTAACCATTCATAGAGCGGGCGTTTTCTGATGAAAATATCGGTTTCAACCCCGATTCCGGGGCGCAGAGGGTAGGTTTTCCCCGCCATAAGCACCGCATTATTTTTGGGGGTGATGCGTATTTGAAAATACCTGCGCGGAGATTGATAAGTCCGCTCTCCACTTGCGCTTACCCCCCTGTCGGCGGCGGAAACAGTGGCGGCGGAAACGGAGGTGACAACGCCGTCGTATTGCCCAAACCATTGGTACGGATAGGCGTCGAAGCGCAATCTTACCGTCTGGCCTTCTCGTAACTCGCCAATGGCGTCAGAAGGGGCAAAAACTTCCACCTCGGACCGCCCTGAGGTGGGAACCACAGTGGCTAACTCTTGCCCCGCCTGAATAGTGTTGCCAGTAAGCCCGATAAAGCCGGTTAATATGCCCTCTATCGGCGCGGTGATATGCAGCTCCCGCTGCACTTCCGTCGCGACTAAATCGTGATCTAACTGTGCAGCTTGTCGATGCAGTCTCTCTAATGAGGCTTCAACGGCACTGTTGAGCGCTGCGAGCCTGGCCTCAATATCGAGGATCTCGCCTTGTAACTTAACCCTTTGCCGCTGGTGGGCTTTAAGCTGGACTGCGGCACTATAATACTCAGAGCGCCGCGCCATATGTTCAGTCTCAAGGGCTATCCCTTGACGAACTAACGTTTTGAAATGTTCGGTTTTTTCCAGTAGCCATGCAGTTTGCTGAGTAGATTTAGCAATCAAATCATCCATTTTTTGCTGCTCTGCATCCCTATTTTTCAAGCGCTGAAGCAGAAAGTTGCGCTCAGTTTCTGATGCCTCAGACGTTAGGGCGATCTCCCGTTCTATCGCCGTTTTCTGAGCTTTTAGCGCCACTGTAATTTCATGGCTGGTCGCGCCATACTCTGTTTGCGTCTCCCTATTCAGGATAAAAATCACCTCGCCCGCACGAACGGCTTTTCCTTCCTCCGCAACGCTACTGACAATAACGCCATCATGGGAAGCAATAATCCGCGCCACCGCAGGTTGGTGAACCACGGTGCCAGTCAGACGAGCTCTCTGAGTGTAAGTCCCCATCACCATGAAAGTGATCAAGCTGACAATCAGTACCAGCGCGACCATTGCCCAAAGGGAGGCTCCCACTGGTGTCATCACTTGTGGGCTGCCTAACCAATAATGGGATCGATGCTCTATCGCTTCTTGCCTGAAAATAGGATGTATATTGACCAATTTATGGGTGCTCCTACACCGTTTAGCCAAAGCTGTTGGCTAACAATCTATTGGCTAATTGCCGCCATAATGCGCTCTTCCTTGATGCCCATATTGAGTAGGTGAGCGGATGCACGGCTAAGAAAACTTCTCATGGAATAGCAATAAACAGATTTGCGGTTGAAGCGATCCTCGGGGGAAAAACGATTCATGATGCGGCCACCGGCACAGACCTTTGCCCAAATACAGTTTTCACATTCGGTGGGGAGTGATTGCCCGATTAAGGTGTACTCTTGGAATTGAGGGCTATCCAATACCTCAGAAAGGCTGATGTCAGAAACATGACCAATGGGATCGAAAATTCGGTCTGATGTGGCGCGTAAAGTATCATCCACGCGAATAAAACCATCTGAACCAACAGTGCAGGCATAGGCACCGGTGACTTCGGGGGTATGACCCAAGACGCCAACCTTGGCACCGAGTAGAGTCGCAATGTGTGTCTGAAATAGGCGGACAAAAATCTTAGGGTTATCATCCTTCACCCACTCATCCAACGCCTCGTTGAGAAAGCGGCCCATGCTGATGGGGTCAACGTGGTCATCACTGTAAGCGTCGTCGGGTATCAGAAGGTCAAAACCATAAACCCCCAGATCATCAACGAAGTGTCGATAGATTTCAGTACCACTTGCCTGCGGGTTCGCCACACATAAAATACCGGGGGCAGCCCGAAGTCGACCCTGTTGATGGGCATGTTGAAGTCTTCGTAGGCCACGAACAGTCCCTTCGTAGGTACTGCGCCCTTTGGTGTCTAGCCGATGGCGATCATTAATATGTTTGGGGCCATCGATCGAAATACTGACGTGTATAGAATATTTTTCGAACAAAGATATCCATTCGTCATCAACAAGAGTGCCGTTAGTTTGTAGGGCCAAATTAATATTCGAACCACAATAGTCAGCCATCATTAATAGCTCGCACATGCTGGCGAAATTCTCTTTCTTCATTAACAGCGGCTCTCCACCATGAAGATCAATTTGGAGGGTGCCAATGCTATACTCCCGACAGGCTCGTTGTAAAAAACCGACTAACTGAAGAATATTTTTGTTGGAAATTCTAGCGGGACTGTTATCCGCGATGGTGTTACCTTTATTGTATACGTAGCAATAGTCGCAATTAATATTACAGCGCTCACTTATCTTTAATATTATTTCCAAGTGCTTAATTCTTTTCTCACTTGATATATTGACCATAAGTCTACACTCCTTCCAGCGTTAATATATCTGGACTGTAGGGCGAATAAATCGGCGAAATAGGGGCCACCGATGGCAGTCCCTATTTTGTTGAAAATTAGAACGATTTCCCCCATCTTAGAAATGCATTGACCCAACCACCAGAAATCTGTTCAAGAACATCCTCCGCCAAGCGCTGAGGCTGATTTTTTTTCACTTCGCTAACATTAATAACAGTCTTAGTTGCCGTGATCTCTTTCTTCAAACGAGACATAATTTATCCCTCCATTGATTATCTATACCAAGAAACTTCTTCCTGGATTCGTCCGTTAAGGAAAGTATTATTACGCCGATCTTGATTTTGAGTTATGGAAATAAACTAATTATATAAGGTTAATATTATGACTAAAGGCAATTGTATGTATTCCTACTCTCCTTGAATTAGAAATATCATTGATAATGGGCTTGTGTCAAATGCTAATATCATTTTTATTCGCTGAGATTGAGTGGTGAATATAAATAATCTTAAGCGTTAATATTAATGGGTTAATTTAAATGGAGTCGTAATTCTGCATGGACAATAAAAGTATAATATTAATGTAAACAGTTGTCCTGTTTTAATAAAATAAAGGTGGGTTATTGCCGATGTAATAATAAGAGCCTTGCAGTATAAATTACTCAATATTTGTTATTGAGTAATATTTCATTGAGCGAATACAGTTAGTCATATTCTTAACGTGGATTGCAACTATTCCGGCTCTAGCCAGGTGGTTTGGAAATCAAACCAGCCCAGATTATTCAGGTGTGCCCCCTGTGCCTGTTCAGGGGCTTTTAGGCGCATCCAGTGATGAAATAGGGGTTGTAACCAACCGCTCGCGGTCACTTCCCTGACAAATTGCTCGCTACTGAGTTTGTGATTACGCCACTCATTCTGGTGTATCTGCAAACAACTCCCATCACCGCCAGTAATGGATTGACGTAATAGTGAGGTGCCTAACAACCATGCGCCGACATTCCACTCTTCCGGCACGGCAAAGTTCACCGTCCCGAGCCACAAGTCCGCATCCGCTTCACCCTTGGCCCAAGTGGCGTAATCCAGCTCCAATGACGTTAGCTGAATGCCCTGTGTCGCCAGAATATGAGTCATTTCTGCGATCAGCATCGAATATTCTGGGTGCTGGGCATGGTAGGCCAAGGTGAGTGTCGGCCGATCCTCGGTCGTGGTTTCCATGGCGAATGGCGAACATGCTTCCCCTGAATCTATCCCGTGGAACCAGGTAGGCAACACACTGCTGGCAGGAACCCAAAAAGGGCGGATTGGTGCGATTAATCCTTGGATCAAATGATAAGGATTGAGGGTTTCCCGCAGCCAGCGCCGCTGCTCGATACGGTGCCAGTGCGCTGAGCGACTATCGCAGAGTAGAAAATAGCCGCCACGCTCAAGGAACATCTCCTGAGTTGAGTCCGAGGGTTTGCCGGTCAGGCTGGCCGCGAAGCCGGAGACATAATCAATGTCGCTGATACTGGAACTCAGCCAGGTTGCGCTTTGAAGCTGGGCAATATCCAGTTGCTCAGCGAGTACGGGCGGGGTCACTACGGGTTGATTCGCTTGAGTGCGCGCCAGATCAGGGAAAATCAGCACCTCAACTTCATCCAGCAGGCCACGGAAACCAAAATAGTGATCAAAGGATTTCATCAGCAGATGCCAGTCATCGTTTTCGGCAACCCGATAGGGGCCGGTGCCAATAGGGTGAGAGGCAAAATTCGGCTGTGCGGCATGGTCTTGCGGTAAAATCAGTGCCGAATGGTGAGCCAGTAGCAAGGGGAGATGTGGGTCCGGCTGATTCAATTCGATAACGACACTCAATGGACCGTGCGCAGTAATTTGCTGAATATGTGAGAACAGCGGTAAGTGGGTGCAACGAGTTAATGAGCTGACCACATCATGGCTGGAAAGCTCCCGCCCATCATGAAATTGCACCGCAGGGCGTAAATAGAAGCGCCAATGTAATGGATCTAGCATGCGCCATTTATGGGCTAAATCGGTTGCGACCTCGCCATTCTCCTCATTTATCCGCGTCAGTCCGTTAAAAATTTGCCGCACTAAATGCAGCTCGGAGCGACGTAATGGCGTGCCAGGGTAGAGATTTACCATGGTGCGGTAGTAGGGAATGCGCAGCGCTTGATAGTCATCACGTATCCGATAACCCAGCTTGCTGCGCAACAACGGCGCGATGAGCTGCTTATCTTCACCCAGCAGGGCAATCGCTTCATTGAAGCCACCAGAGTCGAGCAACTGTTCCGCTTTTTCAATCAATAATTGGTGCGTGTTCCGCAATAGTTGTAAATGTGAACGACGGCCTCGACCCGCCTCTGCCTGCCATACTAACCAGCCCGCTTGTTGCATTTGAACCAGTAAGGTCCGCATATGGCGCTTGGTGCAGCTGAGTTTGTCGGCCAATTCTTGCAGAGTAATTGACGTCGGTTGCACACCGACCAGATTCAGTAATCTCAAATATTGTTGCTCAAGGCGTCGGCTGGTCATAAAAGGGGAACTCAATTAAAGAAAAGTCAGCAGTTTTTTATCTCACCTTTTTAGCCGATAATTTTTAACACAGCAAGCTTTGTTGCCCACAACGTGGTACTTACTGGGCGCATACCCTATTTACGATGATATTTGAGGTAGAAAGATGACTCGGCACTTAAATAAAGATACTACAGTCTGTATCTCGCTAGCCGCCAGACCTAGCAACTTCGGCACCCGTTTCCATAACTATTTGTATGATGCGCTGGATCTCGATTACCTCTATAAGGCATTTACTACTACAGATTTGGCCGCGGCCATTGGTGGCGTGCGGGCGCTTGGATTCCGTGGTTGCGCCATATCAATGCCATTTAAAGAGGCCGTTATCCCGATGGTGGATGAGATGGACCCATCAGCCGCAGCGATTAATTCAGTCAATACTTTGGTTAATACTGATGGCTATTTGAAAGCGTACAACACCGATTATCTCGCCATCGCGCAATTGCTACAGACCTATCAGGTACCGACCGATAAGGTGTTTGCTCTGCGTGGCAGTGGCGGTATGGCGAAGGCAGTGGCATTTGCCCTCAAAAATACCGGGTTTAAGCAGGGCTTTATCATTGCGACCAATGAAGAAACAGGTAGGCAATTAGCTGAGCAATCGGGCTACGGCTACCGCCCTGATATGCAGGATGTTCAGGCCGATATGCTCATCAATGCGACGCCAGTGGGCATGGCAGGGGGCAAAGAGGCGGATAACATGGCTTTCACTGAAAATGAAGTTAACTGCGCGGAGATCATTTTTGATGTAGTGGCACTGCCTGCGATGACCCCGCTGATCCGCTATGCCAAAGCGCAAGAGAAAACGGTGATTACTGGTGCTGAAGTGTTTGCCATTCAGGCGGTTGAGCAATTTGTGTTGTATACCGGTATTCGCCCCGATCCCGCTTTGTTTGAAAAAGCGGCGGCTTATGCCCGAGGGTGATGATTGAGGTTGAAATCAATAGAATTTGTCGCTCATACTACGCATTCTCCATTTTTATCATGATCAAGGAAATGCGTGATGGCCGAAGAAACGATTTTCAGCAAAATTATCCGCCGCGAAATCCCTGCCGACGTGGTTTACCAGGATGAACTGGTGACCGCGTTTCGTGATATCGCCCCACAGGCACCGACCCATATCTTAATTATTCCCAATATTCTCATTCCTACTGTGAATGATGTCACTGCGGAACACGAAGCAACATTAGGTCGCATGATCACGGTAGCTGCTAAACTTGCAGAGCAAGAAGGCATTGCCGAAGATGGCTATCGCCTGATTATCAATTGCAACCGCCATGCCGGGCAGGTTGTCTACCATATCCACATGCATTTGGTCGGTGGTCGCGATCTCGGTTCGTTGCTATCACATAAATAGGTCGCGACATAAATAGCGATATAAATGTGAGCTTATTTGAGGTAAGCCTATGCGCCGTGTAAAGGCGTTCTTATTACCGGTGATGGTGTGCGCAAGTGTTGCGACATTGCTGGGGTGCAGCAGCCCGAAAGGGATTGCGGTCAATCAACAGCAAACGGTGGTAATGGATTCGTCGGTACTGACGGCGGGCATTTTGGCTTCGCAACCCGCCATATCAACCTCTGCTGGCACCAATGTTGCGCGTTCAGTTATCTCTAATAGCCAGAATAAGCCGGTAAAAATCAACTATCGCTTTTATTGGTATGATGCGCAGGGCTTAGAAGTCCCGCCACTAGAAGCGCCACGCGCGATTATCATTGCGCCGGGTGATGAGGCGGACGTTCAATCAGTGAATAATCATTTCAACGCGCGAAGTGCGCGCCTTTATTTATTTTTATAATAGTTCAGTCGCTATTGGAGTGGGACAATGAAAAGGTATTTATCTGTGGCGCTAGCGGCACTTGTGCTGACGGGGTGTATCACTAAGCCACCTGTTGAGCCAACCACACCGCCAGTGACCATTGAGCCGGTCACACCACCTGTCATCGAGACACCACCGCCGGTAGACACAGTACCGCAACCGCCGAAAGTGCAGCAATCTATCGACTGGGCCGCCAGTGTCGAGCCCTTAGTCGCGCAAATGGTCAACAGCAAAGATGTCGCGAATGGCAGCATCTTGCTGCTCGATAGCGTCAAAAATAACACCAACGGCGCGTTGCAAATGGCGAAAGCCACCGCTGCGCTGCATCAGGTGCTGACATCAAATAAGAAGTTTGTTTTGATCTCGCCGCAGCAATTGGCGGTCGCCAAGCAAACATTGGGCTTATCTGAAGAGGATAGCCTGGGGTCGCGCAGCAAAGCGATTGGTCTGGCCCGTTATGTCAGTGCCCAGTATGTGCTGTACAGCGATGTGAGCGGCGATGTGAAATCACCGACCATTGAAATGCAACTGATGCAGGCGCAAACCGGCGAAATTATCTGGTCAGGCCATGGCCCAGTCCAGCGCTGATCCCGCCCTGCATGCACTGATTGAAAGCATCAATCCGGCGGTGAAAATCGCCGATTATCAGATTAGCCCTGTCTCCGGCCTGACCGGTGAAAGCTGGCGAATTACCGCGCCAAACATTGACTGGCTAGCGCGTGAGCAATCGGTGCAGAAAATGCAATTGGGGGTGAATCGGCGGCGCGAGCGCAAGCTGTTGCGACAGGTCGCTGGCAGCGATTTCTCTCCGACCATAATTGCCGCCAATTCACACTGGTTGGTGGTTAATTGGCTTGAAGGTGACGTTGTCACCAGTCAGCAATTCATTGAATTATCGGATAATGGTCAATTGGCACAGCTGTTGACTCGCCTCCATGGTTTACCCGCCAGTGGTTATCGTTTGGACCTGCGTGCCCAGTTAATCCGCTATGGTGATTTGATTGACCCCGCACGCCGCTCACCAGATTGGTTGCGGCTGCAACAAGATTTTCTGCGCCGGCCGCAACCGCAACCGATAAAACTGGCTCCCTTGCATATGGATATTCACCCCGGCAATCTTTTAATCACCACGACTGGGTTGAAACTGATTGATTGGGAATATGCCGCTGATGGTGATATTGCGCTGGATATTGCAGCCCTGTTTCGCGGCAATAACTGGCCGCTGCCACAGCAGCAGACTTTTTTACAGCACTACTGTGGTAGCAGAAGTGGCTACCATGACGCTGTACGTCTCTCGCGCCAGATACAGCGCTGGCTGCCGTGGATTGACTACCTGATGCTGATGTGGTTTGAAGTTCGCTGGCAGCAGACGGGGGATAGCACATTTTTACAATGGGCCGCGCCGCTGCGTCAGCGATTTAATCTGTCTTTTTGATTTTTACTTTAAAGTTGTGGGGTTATCGTGGGTCCAGTGATGTTAGACGTTGCCAGCTATGAGCTGGATGCCGAAGAGCGTGAGATTTTAAAACACCCGCTGGTGGGCGGCCTGATTCTGTTTAGCCGTAATTATCATGATGCCGAGCAGTTGCGTGAGTTAGTCCGCCAAATCAGGGCGGCCTCCCATGATCGACTGGTGGTGGCGGTTGATCAGGAGGGCGGTCGGGTACAACGTTTCCGTGATGGTTTTACCCGTCTGCCTGCAGCCCAGTCATTCGCCGCCATCAATGATGCCGCCACGGCGGCGCAGTTGGCGCAAGAAGCGGGCTGGCTAATGGCGGCAGAGATGATCTCAATGGATATCGATATCAGCTTTGCGCCGGTATTGGATATTGGTCATGTCAGCGCTGCTATTGGTGAGCGCTCGTTCCACAGCGATCCGCAGCAAGCGCTGAAGATGGCCGAGTGCTTTATCCGAGGGATGCACAGCGCTGGGATGAAAACCACAGGGAAGCACTTCCCCGGTCACGGTGCGGTAACCGCAGATTCCCATAAAGAGACGCCACGTGATAATCGACCACTGGCAGAAATACGTACTCATGATATGGTTATATTTCGCGAACTGATCGCGCGCGGGTTGCTGGATGCCATCATGCCCGCTCACGTGATTTATACTGAGGCAGATACACGCCCAGCCAGTGGTTCGGCTTACTGGCTTCAGCAGATATTGCGTCAAGAGTTAGGGTTCAATGGCATCATTTTCTCCGATGATCTCTCGATGGAGGGGGCGGCGATTATGGGCAGTTATGCTGAGCGTGGGCAGGCATCTTTGGATGCGGGTTGCGATATGATTTTGGTGTGTAATCACCGTCAGGGGGCTGTGAGTGTGCTAGATAACCTGTCTCCGGTCAAAGCAGATCAACTGACGAGATTGTACCATTCAGGGCAGTTCAGCCGTCAGGCGTTGATGGCGTCATCACGCTGGCAGCAGGCAAATAAGGCATTAACCGCACTCAGCGAACGTTGGGATGCTCATAAACACCTACTGAGATAGGTTATATACCCTAAATAATTCGAGTTGCAGCGGTCTCGCAGAGGCGAGGCCCATGGATGGGCCGAGTAATGAGTGTTGCTTACGCACATGCAGCTTGAAGTAGGAGGGGGATAAGCGAGGATAAATATGATCGTCTATCTACATGGTTTTGATTCCAACAGCCCCGGCAATCACGAGAAAGTCCTGCAACTGCAATTCATTGATCCGGATGTGCGTTTTATCAGTTACAGCACTTTGCATCCTCGCCATGACATGCAGCATTTACTGAAAGAAGTGGATAAAGCCATCCAGCAGGGCGGTGATGCCAAATCACTGATTTGTGGCGTTGGATTGGGCGGTTTTTGGGCTGAGCGCATCGGCTTCCTGTGCGGGATCCGTCAGGTTGCATTTAACCCGAATCTCTACCCACAGAATAATATGAGTGGCAAAATTGACCGCCCGGAAGAGTATGTCGATATCGCCAGCAAATGCATCAATAACTTCCGCGAGAAAAACCGCGATCGCTGCCTGGTGGTGTTGTCGCGCCATGATGAAATGCTCGACAGTCAGCTAACGGCAGGTGATTTGCACCCTTATTATGAAATTGTCTGGGATGAGAAACAGAGCCACAAATTTAAGGATCTTTCACCTCATCTTCAGCGTATCAAGGCGTTTAAAACGCTCGGATAATACGAGCTATGGGTTGGACTAAAACTCAAGGTTAACTCGGTTTAATGTTAATGGTGGGTTAATGGCAGGGGGGTAACTCTCTGTGACTTGGCTTGGAAAAGGTGTGTAGCGTACTTTTTTCAGGCCATTTTTATGACAAAAAATGCCCAGTTTTCCCTTTTATGGCTTGGCATATAGAAAGATTCAAAATTGTGACGAAATGCTAACTATCTGAATCCTATTCTAGAAAAAATCCCGCCGCTGCCACTTTAATCAAAAAAAGTTGATATATATCAATTTTGGTATGACCAAATAACCCTGCATGATATTCTGGCTTCAGATTATTGATTTAGCATAAGCGAACCCTATGTTATCTAAGGATATTATTCATTTACCCTTAGCTAACAATTGGTTCACATTTAGGGGGTCATTTTGACAACGCCGAAGAAAAAAATCGTTATTATTGGTGGTGGTGCTGGCGGTCTTGAGCTGGCAACAAGTCTGGGGCATAAACTAGGCCGCAGTAAAAAAGCCGAGATCGTTTTGGTCGATCGTAACCATAGCCATTTGTGGAAACCACTGCTGCACGAAGTGGCAACCGGTTCTCTGGATGATGGTGTCGATGCGCTGAGCTATCTGGCTCATGCCCGTAACCACGGCTTTAATTTCCAGTTAGGTTCCTTAACTGACATCAACCGTGAAACCAAAACCCTCAGTCTGGCGGAGATTTGCGACGAACACGGCGATGTGCTGGTGACGCAACGTGAATTAACCTATGACATTTTGGTCATGGCGCTGGGTAGTACCTCGAACGACTTCGGCACGCCGGGTGTGAAAGAGAACTGCATCTTCCTGGATAACCCGCATCAGGCTCACCGTTTCCATAATGAGATGCTCAACCTGTTCCTGAAATATTCAGCGCAGCCGGGTGAGAAGGGCAAAGTGAACATCGCCATTGTCGGTGGTGGCGCGACCGGTGTGGAACTCTCTGCTGAGCTGCATAATGCGGTGAAACAGCTGCACAGCTACGGTTTTGAAGGTTTGGATAACCAAGCACTGAATGTGACGCTGGTTGAAGCGGGTGAACGAATTCTGCCTGCACTGCCGCCGCGTATTTCGGCAGCGGCGCATCAAGAGTTGATTAAGCTGGGTGTCCGTGTATTGACCAAAACAATGGTAACTAGTGCTGACGAAAACGGCCTGAATACAAAAGATGGCGAGTACATTAATGCCGATCTGATGGTCTGGGCGGCAGGGATTAAAGCGCCGGACTTTATGAAGGATATCGCCGGGCTGGAAACCAACCGCATTAACCAGTTGGTGGTTGAACCGACCCTGCAAACCACCCGTGACCCAAATATCTTTGCCATCGGCGACTGTGCTTCTTGTCCGCAGCCGAATGGCGGTTTTGTGCCACCGCGTGCGCAGTCAGCACATCAGATGGCCAGCCGCTGCTACAGCAATATTTTGGCATTGCTTAACGACCAACCGCTGAAGCCGTACATCTACAAAGACCACGGTTCACTGGTTTCACTGTCGAAGTTCAGCACTGTTGGCAGCTTGATGGGCAACTTGATGCGTGGCTCCATGATGGTCGAGGGCCGTGTGGCTCGCGTGGTGTACATCTCGCTCTATCGCATGCATCAAGTCGCATTGCATGGTTACACTAAGACTGGCTTGATGATGCTGGTGGGTGGGATTAATCGGGTTATTCGCCCACGACTCAAACTCCACTAAATTCTCCTGTATCCTGAACGCCGCAGCATTGTTTGCGGCGTTTACTCACCCGAATCACTGTCGCATGATTGATGAGGGCAGTTTGCTCAGAAACTAGCGCACAGAAAGCTAAAAGAATGCGCACGTAATGTGAAATTGTCAGCATAAAATTCCGCAGTAAAATGGCCCTCCAGTCGGATTCCTCCTAAACACATTCATTCACACCTATTATCTGGATGTTTAGTCCATTTGTCTTATTGCTAGGTCAAAGTACATTGTGCAGACTTCACCTGTCTACTGAGTTAAGACGGCGAGTCACGCACGCCGTACTCCGGTCATCAGGGTTCAGCCCTCAAAGCCAGACGCTATCAGATTTTCGGTTTATGACATTGGAATTCTGGGGCAGAAGATGCGTGGTAACACTTTCAGGAGGATTTCCTGTGAACAAATCAATGTTAGCAGGTGTGGGTATCGGTATTGCGGCCGCTCTGGGAATTGCCGCTGTCGCGAGTATGAATGTCTTCTCCGGCGCACCGCAATATGCACAAGTTCTTGCCGCAACACCGATTAAAGAGACGATCAAAACGCCTCGTAAAGAGTGTCGTGATGTCACTGTCACTCATCGTAAACCGGTGCAAGACGAGAACCAAATCGCGGGTTCAGTGTTAGGTGCCGTTGCTGGTGGGGTGCTGGGCCATCAGGTCGGCGGTGGGCGTGGTAAAGATATCGCCACTGTGGCTGGCGCGCTGGCAGGTGGTTATGCCGGTAACCGCGTGCAAAACAATATGCAGGAAAATGATACTTATACGACCACCCAACAGCGTTGCCAAACCGTTTACGACAAGTCACAGAAAATGCTGGGATATGACGTAACCTACAAAATTGGCGATCAGCAGGGAAAAATTCGTATGGATCGTGATCCAGGCACGCAGATCCCAATCGATAAAAATGGTCAACTGATACTGAACGACCGAGCATAATACAAAAACTGTTGTCCAAGACCTTGTACCAAGAACCCGCGATTTAGTGTTAATTCTGATCGCTTAACCTAATTTGTACCCAACACCCCTGCGGCGCTAAGTACGAAGAGTATAGGAGTTAAGCGAGTGGCATTAGCATTAACGCGGGTCTCTCATTTCTGAGAACCCGCATTAATCATCCGATTAAGCCACGCGATGCTGAGCAAATGCCGTCAGCAATTCACTGATAAATTTCAGTCGTTGCGCTCGGTCAGTTAAATCCTGCATAAACTTCAGCTTGGTTGGCCCTTCCAGTCGATATATTTTCGACTGCCGTTGCAGCAACCCGATCAGATAGACCGGATCGACTTTGTTCTTCTCGCTAAACTCGACAAAACCACCGCGCTCATTGCCTTCAATCCGCTTAATTCCCAACTTCTGAGCTTGCTGACGCAATTCAGCGGTTTGTAGCAGGTAGCGGGCGGCATCTGGCAGCTTGCCAAAGCGATCGATGAGCTCAACTTTTAACTCATCAAGTTCCGTTTCATTACGTGCACTGGCGATACGCTTATAGAACGAAAGCCGAACATTCACATCTGGAATGAAATCATCGGGTAGCAACACGGGCATGCGCATCTCAATTTCAGTCTGATTGTTGGTTAAATCTTCCAGTGATGGCTCGCGACCCTCTTTCAGTGCATCAACAGCGTTTTCTAGCAGCTCCATGTACAGCGAGAAGCCGATGGTGGTCAGCTGGCCGCTTTGGTCTTCGCCTAACAGCTCACCGGCACCACGAATCTCCAGATCATGGGTTGCCAGTGCGAAACCAGCACCGAGATCTTCCAGTGAAGCAATGGCTTCCAGACGTTTTTTGGCATCGGTACTCATGGCCTTCGGGTTCGGTGTTAGCAGGTAGGCATAAGCCTGATGATGCGAGCGCCCGACGCGGCCTCGCAATTGATGTAGCTGCGCTAGACCAAAATGATCGGCACGTTCGATGATAATGGTATTGGCGCTAGGAATGTCGATGCCGGTTTCGATAATCGTTGTACATACCAAGACGTTAAAACGCTGATGATGGAAATCATTCATCACCCGCTCCAGATCACGTTCACGCATCTGACCGTGACCAATCGCGATCCGTGCTTCTGGCACTAATTCAGCCAGTCGTTGGGTAGCTTTTTCGATGTTCTCCACGTCGTTGTACAGGTAGTAAACCTGCCCACCACGGAGAATTTCACGTAGAATCGCTTCCCGAATCACCAGACTGTCATACTCACGTACAAAGGTTTTCACCGCTAAACGGCGCGCAGGCGGTGTGGCAATAATCGACAAATCGCGCATGCCGCTCATCGCCATATTCAGTGTGCGCGGGATAGGCGTTGCAGTTAGCGTCAGGATATCCACATCCGCGCGCATCGCTTTGATGCGCTCTTTATGGCGCACACCGAAGCGGTGCTCCTCATCGACGATCAACAGGCCGAGATCTTGCCAGCGAAGGTCACTTTGCAGCAATTTGTGGGTGCCGATAATAATATCGACTTTCCCTTCAGCGGCTTGATCCAGTATCACTTGCTGCTCTTTGGCGCTACGGAAGCGGGACATCATCTCAATCCGCACCGGCCACGTGGCAAAGCGGTCGCGGAAGTTGTCAAAATGCTGCTGAGCGAGCAGGGTGGTCGGTACCAATACTGCGACTTGCTTATTATTAGCTACTGCAAGGAATGCGGCCCGCATCGCTACTTCGGTTTTACCGAAGCCGACATCACCACAGACCAGTCGATCCATCGCCAACGGCTGGCACATATCGCTGATAACCGCATTGATGGCCTGCTCTTGATCGGGGGTAGTTTCAAACGGGAAACTTTGGCAGAACAGCTGATATTGTTCACGATCGAGTTTAAATTTAAAGCCTGATTTAGCGGCGCGCTGCGCATAGATATCCAGCAGTTCAGCGGCGACATCCCGCACTTTTTCTGCGGCTTTTTGCCGTGCGCGACTCCAAGCTTCGCCACCCAGTTTGTGCAGCGGCGCATTTTCGTCCGCGCCACCGGAATAGCGGCTGATCAGATGCAAGGATGACACTGGGACATACAGCTTATCTTCGCCAGCATAGGTCAATATCAGGTATTCGGCTTTGATACCGCCCGCTTCAAGGGTGGTTAGGCCCAAATAGCGGCCAACGCCGTGTTCCAGATGCACCACCGGCTGACCGGGGCGCAGCTCGGCCAGATTGCGGATCAGCGTATCGGTATTGATGGTGCGGCGGTTATCTTGCCGACGGCGGCTAACGCGCTCACCCAATAAATCGCTTTCACAAATCAGCGCGAGCTGCTTATCCGTATCCAGGAAGCCACGTTCAGCCGCACCAATCATCAAATAGTGGCCGGGCGCGCGGGCTTGCGATAATTCGGTAATGAGGGTCGGGCTGATTTTTATCCGCGCCAGCAGATCTTGCAGTGTTTCGCGTCGGCCCTCACTCTCTACGGAGAACACAAGGCTGCCGCTGAAAGCCTCAATAAAGCGGCGCAGATTATCCAATGGCGCTTTTTGTTGCGCTTGAACCGCTAAATCAGGCAGCGCCTGATAGTGCAAGTTGGTATTGGCTGCTTTGGCCGGCACTTCTTCGGTTTTAAACTGGACTCGTGGCCAGGCTTTGAGCTCGCTGAACAGCGAGTCGACCCGCAACCAGAGGGTTTCGGGGGCCAACAAAGGGCGCATTGGGTCAATGCGGCGGCTCTCAAAACGCTGATTCACATCCAGCCAAAAACGCTCTGCGGAGCTTTCCAGCGAGCCGGTGTTTACCAATAGGGTATTTTCAGGCAAGTAACTGAACAGTGAGGGTAATGGCTGGCTGAAGAATAGCGGCTGCCAGTATTCGATCCCGGCGGGCCAGATGCCTTTGCTCACTTGCTGATAAATATGTTCCGCATCACGGCGGACGTCGAACTGCTCACGCCATTGGCTGCGGAACAGCTCAATGGCGGCTTTATCAATAGGGAATTCGTGAGCGGGCAGTAAGTTTATCTGCTCAACTTCGGACAGCGTGCGCTGGGTATCCACATCAAACACCCGCAAGCTGTCAATGTCATCGTCAAAGAAATCAATGCGATATGGCTCTTCGCTGCCCATCGGATAGAGATCCAGCAATGCGCCACGGGTGGCAAACTCACCGTGCTCCATCACCTGATCAACACTGCGGTAACCTGCCTGCTCGAGTTGGGCGCGCAACTTATCCCGTGACAGATGCTGGCCTTTTTTCATCACCAGAGCATGACCATGCAGGAACTCATGGGGGCATACCCGTTGCATCAGGGTATTGATCGGGAGAATAATAACGCCACGCTGCATTGCGGGAAGCTGATACAAGCAAGAGAGGCGGGCCGAAATAATATCCTGATGCGGTGAGAAACTGTCGTAAGGCAGGGTTTCCCAGTCGGAGAGGGTATTCACCGGCCATGATGAGAATTGCTGGATCTCATCCCGTAGGCGCAGCGCCGTCTGCATGTCGGGGGTAATTAACATTACCGGACCCTTATGGCGCTCAATGATTTCCGCACATTCGACCGCGCAAGCAGAGCCGGTCAACTGACCTAACTGACGGGTATCGCCACGTCGTTCAGGTAATGAATAACGATATTGTTGGGACATAAGCAGTTAAACAGTCTCTTTATCAGGACAAATTATCTCGGCGGCTATCCTAGCACGTGAACAGCTATAGCCACAGATGGGTGCCCTTTTTTGGAATAAAAGCCGGAGATTTAGGCGGTTAATGGTTCCATAAAGCGGTAGTACCCTTTATTATCCTCGATCACTTTGCTTTAGCAACAGGATCTAAACAGATTTCATGTATCAACCTGTCGCACTATTTATTGGCCTGCGCTATATGCGCGGGCGTGCATCTGACCGCTTTGGTCGGTTCGTTTCGTGGCTTTCTACCATTGGCATCACGCTGGGTGTGATGGCATTGATTACCGTATTGTCTGTGATGAATGGTTTTGAGCGTGATTTGCAGAATAATATTTTGGGGCTGATGCCACAGGTGCTGATTACCACGCCGCAAGGCTCACTCGACCCGAACAAGATCCCAGCGTCAGCACTGAAATCACTGACGGGGGTGATCGATATTGTGCCATTGACCACGGCGGACGTGGTGTTGCAGAGCGCTCGTAATCTGTCCGCGGGTGTGATGTTGGGGGTTGATCCCACCCAGCATGAACCCTTGGCCAACTATCTGGTTAATGTGCACCTGAAGGATTTACAGCCCGGCAGCTACAACATGATCCTCGGTGAGAAACTGGCGGGCCAGTTGGGCGTTAAACGGGGCGAAACGCTGCGTTTGATGGTGCCAAGCGCCAGCCAGTTCACTCCAATGGGGCGCATTCCTAGCCAGCGGCTATTTAATGTGATCGGGACATTTGCGGCTGACAGCGAAGTGGATGGCTACCAAATGCTGGTTAATCAGCAGGATGCCTCGCGCCTAATGCGCTATCCGGCGGGTAACATCACCGGCTGGCGTTTATTCCTTTCGCACCCGCTCACAGTCGATAGCCTAAGCCAACAAACTCTGCCGGAAGGCACGGTATGGAAGGATTGGCGTGACCGCAAAGGCGAATTGTTCCAAGCCGTGCGCATGGAAAAGAATATGATGGGGCTGCTGCTGAGTCTGATTATCGCCGTTGCGGCCTTTAATATCATCACCTCGCTGGGCCTGCTAGTCATGGAAAAGCAGGGTGAGGTGGCTATTTTGCAGACGCAGGGTTTGAGCCGTCGCCAAATCATGCTGATATTTATGGTGCAGGGTGCGACCGCGGGCGTAATTGGTGCATTGCTCGGTGCCGGGCTGGGTATTTTGCTCGCCAGCCAATTGAACACTATCATGCCTATTCTCGGTTTACTGATTGATAGTGGCTCGTTACCGGTGGAAATTAACCCGGTTCAGGTCACGGTCATTGCCTTGTTGGCGATGGCGATTGCTTTGCTGTCCACGCTTTATCCTTCCTGGCGCGCTGCCGCCGCACAACCTGCCGAGGCTTTACGCTATGAGTAATCATCCTTTATTACAGTGCTTAAACTTGTGCAAACGCTATCAGGAAGGGCAACTGCATACCGAGGTTTTGAGCAATGTGTCGTTCACCATTGAGTCTGGTGAGCTAATGGCGATTGTCGGTAGCTCTGGTTCCGGGAAAAGCACTTTGCTGCATCTGTTGGGCGGCTTAGATACCCCGACATCCGGTGAAGTGATTTATCAGGGGCGCTCATTGAATCAGCTCTCCTCCAGTGCGAAAGCGGAATTACGTAACCGTGAGTTAGGTTTCATCTATCAATTTCACCATTTGCTGCCTGATTTCACTGCATTAGAAAATGTCGCGATGCCACTGCTCATTGGTGGCGCTAAACCGGCAGAAGCGCAGGATAAAGCCCGAGCCATGTTGGTGGCTGTGGGGCTGGAGAAGCGCAGTAAGCATCGCCCCTCTGAGTTGTCCGGTGGTGAGCGCCAGCGTGTGGCGATTGCCCGTTCGCTGGTCAATAACCCTTCGCTGGTTTTAGCCGATGAGCCGACCGGGAATCTGGACCAACGTAATGCGGATAGTATCTTCAATTTGCTGGGTGAATTGAATGTCCGTCAGGGTACGGCATTCTTAGTGGTCACCCACGATTTGCAGTTGGCGAAACGGATGAGTCGGCAGTTAGAAATGCGTGATGGTCAGTTACAGCAGCATTTGACGTTGGTGGGGGCTCAGTGATGGGCGCTTTGCCACTTTCGCTCTTAATGGCTTTACGTTTTAGCCGTGGCCGCCGTCGTGGCGGTATGGTGTCGCTAATTTCGGTGATATCCACTCTGGGTATTGCCTTGGGTGTCACGGTATTGATCGTCGGCCTAAGTGCGATGAACGGCTTCGAGCGTGAGCTGAAAAACCGTATTTTGGCGGTCGTTCCCCATGGTGAGATTGCGGCGGTTAATCAGCCGTTTGCTGACTGGTCACAAAGCTTACAACGGATCGAAAAAGTGCCGGGTATTTTGGCAGCGGCCCCTTACATCAATTTCACTGGACTGATTGAAAACGCCACGCAACTTCGAGCGGTACAGGTCAAAGGGGTGGATCCCGAGGCGGAGCAGCGCCTTAGTGCACTGCCCAGTTTTGTTGTTGATCACGCTTGGGATAATTTCAAGGCGGGGCAGCAGCAGATTATCTTAGGTAAGGGCTTGGCAGATGCCTTAGGGGTGAAACAAGGCTCTTGGCTGACGGTGATGATCCCCAATAGCGATCCTGAGATGAAATTGCTGCAACCTAAGCGCATTCGTTTACAGGTGGCGGGTATTTTTCAACTGAGTGGTCAGTTGGATCACAGTCTGGCACTGGTGCCCTTGGCGGATGCACAGCAATATCTTGAAATGGGGGACAGTGTTACAGGTATCGCCATCAAGGTAGATGATGTTTACAACGCCAACAAGCTGGTACGTAGCGCCGGTGAGGTGAGCAACGCCTATGTCTATATCAGTAGCTGGATTGGCACTTATGGCTATATGTACCGAGATATCCAGATGATCCGCACTATCATGTACTTAGCGATGGTGCTGGTGATTGGTGTCGCCAGTTTTAATATTGTTTCCACCCTAGTGATGGCGGTTAAAGATAAAAGCAGTGATATCGCGGTATTGCGCACATTAGGCGCTAAGGATGGCCTGATTCGCTCCATCTTCATTTGGTATGGCTTGCTGGCTGGGTTTATCGGCAGCATTAGCGGTGTGGTGGCTGGGGTGATTATTTCGCTGCAATTAACCAATATTATCCGTGGGTTAGAAAAGCTGATCGGGCATCAATTTTTGTCGGGCGATATCTATTTCATCGACTTCTTGCCGTCAGAATTGCATTGGTTTGACGTAGTCTGCGTGCTGGCAACCGCGCTGGTGCTGAGTTTGATTGCCAGCTGGTATCCTGCACGTCGTGCGAGTCGTATTGATCCAGCTCGGGTATTGAGCGGGCAGTAATTATTGCCGTCGTACTCCAAGCAGCATGTACGTGGCTACCTTCCTGCAACTTGAATTATTTAGGGCATATAAGGATAAGTTTATGTATTACGGCTTTGATATGGGTGGCACCAAAATAGAGTTGGGCGTTTTTGATGCCAACCTACAACGAATCTGGCATAAACGAGTCCCTACACCACGTGATGACTATCAGCAGTTGCTGCAAACATTACAGAGTTTGACACTGGAAGCCGATGCCCATTGTGGTGTTAAAGGCCACGTGGGCATCGGTATTCCCGGTTTACCTAATGCGGATGATGGCACCGTTTTCACCGCCAATGTCCCTGCGGCGATGGGCCAATCATTGCAAGGCGATCTGTCAAAATTGATTCAGCGTGAAGTTCGTATCGATAACGATGCCAACTGCTTCGCGCTGTCTGAAGCTTGGGACCCGGAATTTCGTGCCTATCCAACCGTCTTGGGGTTGATTCTGGGTACCGGTGTCGGCGGCGGCCTGATTGTGAACGGCAGTATTGTCAGTGGACGTAATCATATCACCGGTGAATTTGGTCACTTTCGCTTACCGGTGGATGCGCTAGATATCTTGGGTGCTGATATTCCACGGGTGCCTTGTGGGTGCGGTCATAATGGTTGCATCGAGAATTATATTTCTGGCCGTGGTTTTGAATGGATGTATCAGCACTTTAACCAGCAATCCTTGTCAGCGACAGAAATCATCGCCAACTATAACGCTGGTGAACCTAAGGCTGTGGCCCATATTGAGCGCTTTATGGATGTGCTGGCCGTGTGTTTAGGCAATCTATTGACCATGCTGGACCCCCATTTAGTGGTGATTGGCGGCGGATTATCTAATTTCGAAAAGATCTACGAGGAACTACCGAAACGCTTACCGCAGCATTTATTGCGAGTGGCGCGCTTACCACGCATTGAGAAAGCGCGTTATGGCGATGCGGGTGGTGTTCGTGGGGCTGCATTTCTGAATTTGAATGAGCAATAGTCGTTACTATCAATAATAATACCCAATGTCATTGATGTTACAGGTCGGCAGCATATTACCCCTGTAACGCCAAGTGCCAAGGTTATAGAAGAGGCAAAAAGTTATGCGCATTCGCCATCGGCTATGTCGGTTTCGCAAGAATAAGCATTTGCGGCATCAACGTTTTCGCTCCCGCATTTTTCATCGGGACAGTGCTGCAACCTCAGAAATGAAGAAACCCTTTGTGGTGGTGTTGACTGGGGCAGGAATTTCGGCTGAATCCGGTATTCGTACTTTCCGTGCCGCTGATGGTTTATGGGAAGAGCATCAGGTGGAGGACGTCGCCACACCTGAGGGGTATCGCCGGGACCCTGAATTAGTTCAGGCTTTTTATAATGCCCGCCGTCGTCAGTTACAACAGCCCGATATTGCGCCAAATGCGGCGCACTTCGCACTGGCAGACTTAGAAGCTGTGCTTGGTGATAACTTTGTTCTGGTGACCCAGAATATTGATGACTTGCATGAAAGAGCGGGTAGTAAGCGAGTGATCCATATGCATGGTGAGCTGCTGAAAGTCCGTTGCACGCAGTCTGGTCAAGTGTTGGATTGGCCGGGTGATCTCTCTGCTGATGAACGTTGCCACTGTTGCCAATTCCCTTCACCGCTACGGCCTCATATTGTGTGGTTTGGTGAAATGCCGATGGGAATGGATGAGATCTATCAAGCATTGGCTGAAGCTGACTTCTTTATCTCGATTGGCACCTCCGGCCATGTCTATCCCGCAGCCGGGTTTGTTCATGAATCAAGTTTGCACGGTGCGCATACCGTCGAGTTGAATCTGGAGCCAAGCCAGGTGGAAAGCCAGTTTGATGAAAAACACTACGGTTTGGCGAGTAAAGTGGTTCCAGAATATGTGCGTGAGTTTTTAACGACACGGGGCGAGAATCGTCAGGGTGACTAATGACTCTGCGGCATTGGGGCTGTAGCGTTGTTAGCTGCAACGCCAATGACTTTGCACCATATTCAATCTGCTTAATTGGAGCCGCCACGTTTTGACGTCGCGGCTTTTATTCTGGCTTAAGTTTGTCTAAAACTGACCTGACGCAATATTTGATCATGATCACTTCCCCATAATGATAATCACTATTATGAGGGTGGGAACCATGGACAAATTACTCGACCGCTTTTTCAACTATGTCTCTTTTGATACACAAGCAAAAGCCAATGTAAAATCCGTGCCGAGCACTGAAGGGCAGCGAAAGCTTGCTCAGGCATTACAACATGAGTTGCAGGCGCTAGGTTTCTCTCAGGTTAGCTTGAGCGACCATGGCTGTGTTATGGCAACATTGCCTGCAAATGTCTCTTGGCCGGTCCCCACCATTGGTTTTATTGCCCATCTTGATACTTCCCCTGATTTCTCAGGTAAAAACGTCAATCCACAGATTTTAGAAAACTACCGAGGTGGCGATATTGCCTTAGGGATGGGCGACGAAGTTTTGTCCCCGGTCATGTTCCCGATATTGCATCAACTACTTGGGCATACCTTAATCACCACTGACGGTAAAACGCTGTTAGGTGCGGATGATAAAGCTGGCATTGCCGAGATCATCACCGCCATGGTGCGCTTAAGACACACCAATGTGCCTCACGGAGATATCCGCATTGCATTCACGCCAGATGAGGAAGTGGGCAAAGGTGCGCGCTTCTTTAATGTGGAGGAGTTTGATGCGCAGTGGGCTTACACCGTGGATGGTGGCGGTGTGGGTGAGCTGGAGTTTGAGAACTTTAATGCGGCATCCGTGACCATTAAAATTGTCGGTAACAATGTTCATCCTGGTAGTGCGAAAGGGGTGATGGTCAATGCTTTGTCGCTGGCGACTCGCTTCCATCAAGAGCTTCCTGCGGATGAAACACCTGAGCACACAGAGGGTTACGAAGGTTTCTACCATCTGCAAAGTATCAAAGGTACCGTTGAGCGGGCAGAAATGCACTACATCGTGCGGGATTTTAACCGCGATGGTTTTGAAGCGCGCAAAAAGAATATGGTGGATATTGCTAAGCGGGTCGGGAAGGGGTTACACCGTGATTGCTATATCGAAATCATTATGGATGACAGCTATTACAACATGCGTGAGCATATTATTAAGCACCCGCATATTATCGAACTGGCCCAACAGGCTATGCGCGATTGTGATATCACCCCTATTATGAAGCCGATCCGTGGAGGCACCGATGGCGCTCAGCTATCCTTCCTCGGATTACCTTGCCCAAATATCTTTACTGGGGGTTATAACTATCACGGTAAACATGAGTTTATTACGCTGGAAGGGATGGAGAAAGCGGTCGCCGTTATCATGCGAATTGCGGAATTGACCGCTAAACGCGCTAAAGCGGTATAGGTTTCTTTGCGACTCTTTTAGCAAAATGCCCCGTTGTTCGGGGCATGAGCTTGCTGACAAACCTCATTTATAGCTCGGTGACGGGCGGGCGACTGCACCGATGGGCGCTCCGACGGCTCACGCCGTTACGACCCATTCGTCACACTTCCCCGCCAATTAACTTTGTCAACGGTCTGATGCCCCGTTGTTCGGGGTATTTTGTGTATAGGCAGCAAGTATTAGTCGTTAAAATACCAATATCCGCTGTTCACCATTGCACTCAGCATCGCCAGGAATGAAGGGTCTTCGAGTGCGCTGCCCAGTTTCTCAGCATCAACACTGAAGTGTTGGCACAATGCATCAGCAGCCTGCAAATACGGGGTATCAATCAACTCACCGTTAGCATAGCAATGATCTCCGATGCGCAGCACGCGTAGGCCACTCAGGCGTTGTAACGCCTCGCCTTGCTGGAGCAATTCATAGATATCACCGGCCTGATAAGGTGGTTCTGGCGGTGCGATATCCAATTCATGGCGCGATTGAGAAATAAACTCACCGAGCCAATTTTGGAAGTGCTCAGGCTGCTGAACTAAATCCAACATCATGGTACGAAGCTTATCGACCTCTTGTGGCAACATTTCTGCGGGGTGTTCTCGCAATTGCAGGTCGGGATCACTGTAGCGGTGGCTGCCTAACTCCCGTGAAAGTATATAGTCGGCAAAGCCGCTGACCAGCTCTCGCGCATTTGGGGCGCGGAAACCGACGGAGTAATTCAATGCATTTTCAAGTGCATAGCCTTCATGAGGGAAACCAGGTGGGATATAGAGAATATCACCCGGTTCCATCTCTTCATCAATGATGGCATCGAAGGGGCCAACTTGCAGCAAATCTGGATGTGGGCAATGCTGCTTCATTTCAGTTTTTTCGCCAACCCGCCAGCGACGACGGCCTGTGCCCTGAATGATAAAGACGTCATATTGGTCAAAGTGCGGACCTACGCCACCACCGGGTACGGAGAAGGAGATCATCAAATCATCCATGCGCCAGTCAGAAAGCTCACGGAAGGGGCGCATTAATGCAGCGGCAGGTTCATGCCAATGGTCAACCGCCTGAACCAGCAGCGACCAGTTGGTTTCGCCTAAGTGGTCAAAGCTCTCAAAGGGGCCATGACCGACTTGCCAGCGACCATCTTCATGGCTGACCAAACGGCTATCGACTTCATTTTCCATCGCTAACCCAGCCAGCTCGTCTGGCGAGAGTGGGTCAATAAAGTTTTTAAAGCCACGTTTGAGGATAACGGGACGTTTCTGCCAATAGCGTTGCAGAAAATCAGGCCAATCGAGATCGAGTTGGTAATCCATGTTTATTCCAAATAGGAGGGGCTTGGCAGTGATTATAACGGATGCCAGCCACCAGTATCAGGGGGTGATAGGCAAATTTTGTTAATCATCATGGTAATCGTTCTGTTGGCCAAAGGTTACCATCATTTTTGCGCCACCTAAGGGACTCTCAGTGATGGAAATCTCGCCCTGATACTGCTCGATAATTTCGGCGGCGACTGATAATCCCAACCCTTGTCCAGGACGTAACGTATCCACCCGCAGGCCGCGCTGGAAAATCAACTGCCGTTTACTTTCAGGGATGCCTGGCCCGTCATCCTCGACCACAATAGTGAGCTGTTTTTCAGAGTGCAGGGAGGTAATCTCGACAAACTCCAAACAGTACTTGCAGGCGTTATCCAAAACATTGCCCATCACTTCCATAAAGTCATTTTTCTCCCCAAGGAAAGTGACTTCTGGGGAGATATCCAGTGTCAATACCACCCCTTTACGCTGGTAAACTTTATTCAGCGCACTGCACAGGCTATCCAATAGGGCTGGAACAGAGTGAATTTCCCGAACCAGCACGCTATGTTCTGAACGCATACTGGCTCTGTGCAGATAATAACCAATTTGCTGAGAGATTCTGCTTATCTGCTCAAGCATGATCGGCTCGACCTCTTCAATGGTTGCCTGTTTGCCGGTGCGCAAAGAACGTAACGCCGTCTGTAATACCGCCAATGGGGTCTTAAGGCTGTGGGTAAGGTCCGACAGTGTAGTGCGATATTTGGTATAACGTTGGCGTTCATTGGTCAGCAATATATTAAGATTGCGAACCAGGCTCTGTAATTCGCGGGGAGGGTTCTCATCCAGTTGTTCGCGCTCACCTTTTTCGAGCTGATTGATCTGGCTGACCAGCGCTTTAATTGGTCGAAGGCTCCAATAGGCGGCCAACCACAGCAGAGGGATCACCAACAGCAAATTTGCCAGTAAAACATAACTAAACCAGTCCCAAACCAAGTCAGACCTCTGTAGTTCCTGCGGAATGGTATCGACGACCACAATAGTGAGTTGTGGCAAGCGGGCGGTCGCTGGATAAGTATTGACTGATATTGAGTGAGTCAGAGCACTGTTGTCGTTATCGTCGTACTTTTTGAGCTGGTCTTGGGCTTTCGGATTATCACCCAACATCATGCTACTGATGTGCGTTCCAGTATCCAGTTCGTAAAAGCCGGGTTTTTGTAGCCAGCTTTTTTCGATATGAGATTCAAGTTCGGGGACATGACGTTGACGCCACAAGATATTGCCATCTTTATCGTAAATCAAAATCAGCGTAGGGATGTTTAGTTCAAGTTCAGGGGGTACTGAGATACTGAGTTTATTGTCATGCCACTGTGCCAAGCTGAAGAATAGGTTACTTTCACCGCGATGGGCTCTGAAGGTGTTTTTATCAAAACTGACAATATAACCCACCACAGCGACCATGCCATAAGATAACGACAGCGCTAGGATGACACCCGCTGTTGCCATAAGAAAACGTGCACGAAGGGAGAAGGGTTTGCTATTTTTCCTGAACATGGTGTCTAGTTGGCGTCAAAACGATATCCTTGACCACGAATGGTCGTAATCACTTCACCCTCATGTTCTGCCAGCAGTTTTTTACGCAAACGGCCCATTAATACATCGATGGTATGGCTCTCACGCAGTTCTGCATCAGGATACAGTTGCAGCATAAGTGTCTCTTTGCTGACGACCTTGCCCGAATTACGAATCAGGGTTTCAATAATGGTGTATTCGAAGGCAGTCAGTTTAATCTGTTGCTGATTGACACACAACTCTCGGCGCGAAAGGTCTATCTGAAATGGAGGGAACTCAATGACCTGGGATGCCAGACCAATATTGCGCCGCATCAAGGCTTGCATCCGAGCGATGACCTCCTCCAGATGGAAGGGTTTGGTCACATAATCGTCAGCACCGGCTTCAAGCACCGCGACTTTATCTTGCCAGCTTTCACGTGCAGTCAGCACCAGAATGGGCAAATTTGTTTGATGGCTACGCCAGCGACGGATAAGGCTCAATCCATCTTCACCGGGTAGGCCAAGATCAATAATTGCGATATCTGGGGCGTGCTCTTGCAAGAAATAGTCCGCCTCTTTGGTATCTTCTGCTGCATCAACCTGATGGCCCATTTCACGCATTTGTACCGTCAGATGGTGACGCAACAAAGCATTATCTTCCACAACCAGAACCCGCATACCACATCCCTCGATAAGTCTTTAACCGGGTAATCAAATGTTACCCGGAAAGTCATTAAAACTGATTATTTAGAAGTTATAACGCAAACCCGCTTGCACTGTCTGGTCATTGACTTTCCAATTATGGTAGGTGTAACCGACTTCACCCGCAAGGTTTGGTGTCAAAGCATAGCTTGTCATAATGCGTGCCTCATTAAATGCACTATGGTCGTAGTTTGCGATGCGGTAGGCTATATCCATACCGATATTTTGCGAAAGTTTGCTTTTAATACCGATTTCACCGGTTGCACTATTGCTGGTATCGGTTTTTTTACCCTCTTTGCTGGCATCAAATACCATCGCATGGCGGCTCGCGCCCACTAAGCTATAAAAGTCGATATTGGGTGAAAAAGCAAAGTGGTATCCCACACCGAGCACGGCTTCTGCAAGAGCCCGATCATCATTGCCGATACTATTCAGTCGCGCATCAATAAATATATCATTATCAAAGCCATAACCACCGTTGAGGTATATCCCACCCATATCACGCTTACCGACTTGAGCGTAATTATTTTGATTAAATTGCTTATCAAAATTGGCATTATTATTGATTGCACCGTATTGCAGACCACCAGCGATGTATGTGTAATCACTCGCCATCGCGGTGGTACAAGTGCCCATCAGGGCAAGAGAAAATAGGGTTTTTTTCAACATGTAATAATTGCTCCTGCGTGTATAAAGTCCTTCTGATATCGCTAGCATTATCAGTGATAACAGGTAAACCGAGGCTCAACAGGGAGGGAAAGCAGGGGGGTAAAAAGGCAACGAAGTGAGGTGGGCAATATTAAACCTTCTGTATTTCCTTGATATTTTAAGTTGTGACTTGTTCGCTAGAGTCACCTCCCTCAACTCACTGGCTTGAGTGAGTTGAGGGGCGTCTAGGTGATATTTACCTGCAACGCCAATGACGTTGGCTGTCTAAGCGGTCAGCATTATTTTAATTCATCGACCATGGCTGTAGCCCGACCAATATAGTTGGCTGGCGTCATGGCCTTCAAGCGAGTTTTCTCTTCTTCCGGCAGGGTTAGACCATCAATAAACGCCTGCATACCTGCGGCATCAACACGTTTACCGCGGGTGAGTTCTTTCAGCTTTTCATACGGTTTTTCAATGCCATAGCGGCGCATTACGGTCTGGATGGGCTCGGCCAGAACTTCCCAGTTATGGTCCAACTCTTCCAACAAGTGTGCTTCATTAACTTCTAGCTTACTGATCCCTTTCAACGTCGCCTGATAGGCGATCAGGGCATAACCCAGGCCGACACCTAGATTTCGCAACACGGTGGAGTCCGTTAGGTCACGCTGCCAGCGGGAAACCGGTAATTTGCTAGCCAAATGGCCCAGTACCGCGTTAGACAGCCCAAGGTTGCCCTCGGAGTTTTCGAAATCAATCGGATTCACTTTATGCGGCATGGTACTTGAACCAATTTCGCCAGCGATGGTTTTTTGCTTGAAGTGATTCAGTGCAACATAACCCCAAATATCGCGGTCAAAATCGATCAGGATAGTATTGAAACGGGCAACACAATCAAAAAGCTCAGCAATATAATCATGAGGTTCTATTTGAGTGGTGTATGGGTTCCAGGTAATCCCCAGTGACATGACGAAACTTTCGCTGAACTGGTGCCAGTCAACTTCAGGATAAGCCACGATGTGCGCATTATAGTTGCCGACAGCACCGTTGATTTTACCCAGAATTTCCACTTGTGATAGTTGGCGGAACTGACGCTCCATACGGTAGGCGACGTTCGCAAATTCTTTACCGATAGTGGAGGGGGTTGCGGGTTGGCCATGGGTGCGGGACAGCAGCGGTAAGTCACGATATTGGTGGGCCAATGCTTTAATGGAATCAATAAGTTGACGCCACATCGGCAGTACCACTTCCTGACGGGCGGTTTGCAACATTAAGGCGTGGGACAAATTATTGATATCTTCAGACGTACAAGCGAAGTGAATGAATTCTGACACCGCATGTAAGGCTGGAATGCTTTCCACTTTCTCTTTCAGGAAGTACTCAACCGCTTTCACATCATGATTAGTGGTGCGTTCAATGGTTTTGATGCGTTGTGCATCTTGTTCATTGAACTCTTGCACGATCTTATCAAGGTAAGCGTTTGCGTCGGCATCAAAAGCCGGAACTTCTTTGATTTCTGCACAGGCGGCCAGTTTTTGCAGCCAACGTACTTCGACCTGCACACGGAATTTCAGCAAACCGAATTCGCTGAAGATTGGGCGCAGTGCGCTGACTTTATCGCCGTAGCGTCCATCAATAGGTGAAACGGCGGTCAGTGAGGATAATTCCATCGGTGGCGACTCCTGAGATCAGATTTCAATTATGAGCAAGAATACTCTGTGCCTGCTTAAACAGACGATTTCGCGAAAACATTAATTGCAAGCGGCTTCCGCCAACTTGTTGCCAAAGCACGGCTGAACGGATACCCGCCAACAGGGTGGCACGAATTTTTGCCTGCACCAGTGTGCTTTGTAAAATAGCCGGTGAACCTATGACCTGAATACGTGGGCCAAGTGGGCTGATAACATCAGTATAAATGGATGCCAGCGAACTCATCATGGTTTCAGATTCGAGGTCAAAATGTGCCAGTTGGCGATCAAGCTGACTGATACGTTCACCTAAGGTATTCATAGCTGACTTATTGGCGTTGAGCTTACGTTCAAGCACCATTAGGCTCAGGGTATAACGGGTCAGTTCTGCTGCTGGCCCCTGACGATTGGCATTTAAGACGCTTTGCAAGGTTTCCAACCCCATTTTCAGGGATTGTTCATCACCACCAAACACGGCCAGTGTTGAAGGGGGATTGGTTTGCAGCAATCCCCCCAGCAGGGGACTTAATGCATCGTTATCGCACTGACCTTCATGGGCCAACTGTTGAACCAAGCGAGCTGACTGACAGATCCCTGCCAATGCCAGCGTAATATCATAATAGTTCTTCGCCACGGTCACTCCTGTAAACATTTTGGCTCAGTGTTGACTGAATTAGTGGGTTGCTGAGTCAGTCAGTGGATAGCGCTCTTCAATAATACCACCACCGAGACACACTTCGCCTTGGTAGAAGACGGCGGACTGACCGGGTGTGACCGCCGCGACTGGAGCATCAAACCGAACTTCGACGCGTTCGTCATCCAATGGTGTCACGGTGCAGGGAATGTCCTGCTGGCGGTAACGTGTTTTCACGACACAGCGGAAAGCGGCAGTTATTGGCTGGCGATCAACCCAATGCAACTGCTGGGCAATCAGGCCCACAGACATTAATCGCGGATGTTCATGGCCTTGTGCGACCAGCAAGATATTGTTGGCAACATCTTTATCCACCACATACCAAGGGTCATCACCACCATCTTTGGTGCCACCGATACCTAAACCTTTACGTTGCCCCAATGTGTGGTACATCAATCCCTGATGCTCACCCATGTGCTGACCATCTACGGTCATGATAGGACCGGGTTGCGCGGGCAGGTAGCGGCCAAGGAAATCGCGGAACTTACGTTCACCGATAAAGCAGATGCCGGTAGAATCTTTTTTCTTGGCGGTGACCAGATCAAGCTGCTCGGCGATGCGGCGAACTTCAGGTTTTTCTAACTCACCCACTGGGAACAGGCTCTGAGCAAGCTGTTCGTGGCTGAGTGTATAAAGGAAGTAGCTTTGATCTTTATTGCCATCCAGACCACGTAACAAGCGGCTTTTACCGTCAACGTCCTGGCGGCGAACATAATGACCGGTAGCGATATAGTCAGCCCCCAGATCTTCGGCGGCGAACTCAAGGAAAGCTTTAAATTTTATCTCTTTATTACAGAGGATATCGGGATTAGGCGTACGCCCAGCTTTATACTCTTCGAGGAATAGCTCGAACACGTTATCCCAATACTCTGCGGCAAAATTGACGGTGTGCAGCTCCATGCCCAGCTTGTCGCATACTGCTTGAGCATCGGCCAAATCGGTCGCTGCTGAGCAATACTCCTCGTCATCATCCTCTTCCCAGTTCTTCATGAACAGACCAGCGACTTGGTAACCCTGTTGCTGGAGCAGGTAAGCGGAAACGGAAGAGTCGACACCGCCGGACATACCGACGATTACTTTTTTCTGGCTGTTATCTGACATGGGAGTCTCACTAACGTAATTACCTAAGCCTCGGCAGGGCTCTCGCGGATTAACCATCCGAATAATTTACCCACACGGGAAAGGCATTATAAAAACAAGCGCCGGATTTTATCACGTTGATCGCGTTGCTGCATTGCCGATTCGCAGTCTGGGTGAAATTACCTGCGTAAATCAAATCCACCAGTTATAGCGGCCAGTTAAAGGAGCCTACCAAATCAAGCGAATAGCGCTCCGGTTGTTGGTAACAGCGGATACTTTCAGCGACCAGCGGTGAGCGCAAATTGGCTGATTGCAGTATTTCATCGGCAGTGAGCCACAGGCAACAGTCGATATCACTGTCATGGGGTGACGTCGGCAGCGGGAACGGCAGTTCAATGACAAAAGCGAAACGTAAGAATGGCGTTTTGTCCGGTGCAATCCATTGATGCATCCGCAAAAACGATTGGGGTGTTGTACGAATGCCGGTCTCTTCCCACAGTTCCCTTTCTGCGGCTTGTAGCAGGGTTTCATCTGCCTCCAAGTGACCCGCGGGCTGATTCCATAACTTTTTACCGTTAATGGTCTCTTCTACGACTAAAAACTTCCCTTGAGCATGAACGACACAAGCGACGGTAACATGGGGCTTAAACATGGTTTATCTCCTTCCATTCGCCTGGCTGTAAGTCGCCAAGACTTAAATTACCCATACTAAAACGTATCAGACGCAGGGTTGGGAAGCCAACATGGGCGGTCATTCTGCGAACTTGCCGGTTGCGACCCTCGAAAAGCGTGATCTTTAACCAACTGGTGGGGATAGACTTTCGCTCTCTAATGGGCGGATTACGTGGCCAGAGCCATTCGGGTTCACCCACTAGCTCAGCTCCGGCTGGTAAGGTCGGGCCATCTTTTAAGATCAACCCCCGTTGTAGCTGTGTAAGCACTTCCTCTCCAGGTACCCCTTCAACTTGCACAAAATAGACTTTACCTGTTTTCTGGGCCGGTTGCGTCAGTTTGGCTTGTAACTTGCCATCGTTGGTTAATACCAACAGACCTTCGCTGTCACGATCGAGTCGGCCTGCGGCGTAAACATCATTAAAAGGAATAAATTCCTTCAAAGTTCGGCGTCCGGACTCATCTGTAAATTGGGGTAACACATCAAAAGGCTTGTTGAATAACAGTACTTGCCGTGGGGTGACTGGGGTTACCGTTTTGGCCTGTGACTTAGTGCTGAATCGGTTAACTTTGTGATTTTTAACAGAGAATTTATTCATGATTATTGCGATTCCGAATGATTAGCGCATTATACCTCAATCCGTTTCGGATTGGCGTGGAACGAATATTCAAGTAGTATTGACACGAATCTTACAAGGCATTAACAAAATTGCGCTGAAGGAGAGGTTGATGGAAAGCAAAGTAGTGGTTCCGGCAGAAGGTAAGAAAATTACTGTCGATGCTCAGGGTAAACTGGTTGTTCCGCATAATCCGATCATTCCCTTTATTGAAGGTGACGGCATTGGCGTTGATGTGACTCCAGCCATGATCAACGTGGTCGATGCTGCAGTGAAGAAAGCCTATAAAGGTGAGCGTAAAATCGCCTGGATGGAGATCTACACCGGTGAAAAATCAACGCATGTTTATGGTAAAGACGTTTGGTTGCCAGAAGAAACGTTGGATCTGATTCGTGACTATCGCGTTGCAATTAAAGGCCCATTGACGACACCAGTCGGTGGCGGTATTCGCTCTTTAAACGTTGCTTTACGTCAACAACTCGATCTGTATGTGTGCCTGCGCCCCGTGCGTTATTACGAAGGGACACCAAGCCCGGTAAAACACCCTGAATTAACCAACATGGTGATTTTCCGCGAAAACGCAGAAGACATCTATGCGGGTATCGAATGGAAAGCTGGCTCACCAGAAGCTGAGAAAGTCATCAAGTTCCTACGTGAAGAGATGGGTGTGAAGAAAATCCGCTTCCCTGAACAATGTGGTATCGGTGTAAAACCTTGTTCAGAAGAGGGGACCAAACGCTTGGTACGTGCTGCGATTGAGTATGCAATTACCAACGATCGTGAATCAGTCACTCTGGTTCACAAAGGCAACATTATGAAATTCACCGAAGGCGCATTTAAAGACTGGGGTTACCAGTTAGCGCGTGAGGAGTTTGGTGGTGAACTGATCGACGGCGGCCCATGGGTTAAAATCAAGAACCCAAACAACGGCAAAGAGATCATCGTGAAAGATGTGATTGCTGATGCCTTCCTGCAACAAATCCTACTGCGTCCTGCTGAATATGATGTTATCGCCTGTATGAACCTGAACGGCGATTATATCTCTGATGCATTGGCTGCACAGGTTGGCGGTATCGGTATTGCGCCAGGGGCCAACATTGGTGATGAATGTGCCTTATTCGAAGCCACACACGGTACGGCACCAAAATATGCGGGTCAGGATAAGGTGAACCCAGGTTCTATTATTCTGTCTGCAGAAATGATGTTGCGTCATATGGGCTGGTTCGAAGCGGCTGATTTAATTATCAAAGGCACCGAAGGCGCGATTCAGGCCAAGACCGTGACTTACGATTTCGAACGTCTGATGGACGGCGCTAAGCTGTTGAAATGCAGTGAATTTGGCGACGCCATTATTCAGCATATGTAATTGCATATTGAGTGCAATATCTCACGGAGGCTTCGGCTTCCGTGATTTTTAAAACCCCCACCTTGACGCTCCTGCAAAACCCTCCAGCAAAACAGCCACCATTAACTGACATGGTTAGTACTTACGTTAGTTTGCCTCTTGGTATGGCTCAGCTGTTGAAAGAGATTTATCTCTGAGTAATAAGCACAATAGGCTTCTATTGGCAAAATTCCGAAAATTTTTAAGGTATTAGCGGTGCGTCTCATGGTTTTGGCGTCATACCTGCTAGAGTATGCCCACTGATTATTATAGGAATAGTAATTAATGGTACGGATTTTAAGGATTTGTTTGCTGGCTTTGACATTAAGTGCCTGCGATAGGGGACATGAACCTTTCGTTTTCACAGCGAATGTTGCAAGTTATTCGAATATATTCGGATTTGATCCAATACAGGGACCCGTGAGATCACTGACTCAAAAAATGCTAGATGCGAAGGGTGATACTTATTCTGAGGTTCATGCAGAGATTAATGAGCATGGCTGTTTTACTACTCTCCAGATACAGACTCCGGCTCAAGATGTCGATTTGGATTACGTAAAAGAGGGAAGTTATCTGGTCGATAATAAAACTAAAGAAAAACAACTCGCTTTAAACGACAAATGTAACATTACTCAGACCGCCAGTGGAAACGTTAAAGTCATAATTAATGACAAAGGATTCGTAACAGATGTCAAAATGTCAGAATCCGGTGCGATAAAAAAACATTACGATTATGACGATAATGGTTTTCCTATCGTAGACATTAGCTATGATAACGGTAAGACGTTTAAAATAATGACTGAACTTGATGCAAAAGGGAAAAAACCATTCAATTATAAAACAAAGATTTATGAAGATGATAAATTTGTACTTTCTACCCAAAGAGATTGTCAGACTGACTCACATGGCAATCCAACATCTTGCAAAATAGAGAGTATGGAACCTGAAGGTAAAGTTATTGAGGTTTACACAGCAATATATAATACAGAGTACTATTGATTGCCGAGTTACAATTAAGCTCGGATTTTAATAGGATAGGCGGGAAGTTTCCCGCCATCTGATGTGGATGTTTATGCGAAAGGAGGTTCTTTTTTTAGAATTTTATCTATTACATTTAACACACCAAAGTCATTATTTGAGTCAGTCTGATATTTTGCGATTTTTTTAATTTTGTCTGGTGCATTCGCCATGGCATAACCGAAACCTGCATATTGCAGCATCTCGATATCATTGCCACCATCACCAAAGGTCACGACTTCCTCATCCTTTACCCCCCAAATATCTTGGAGTAATTTAATGCCATTGGCTTTGTGGACGCCAGGTATTATTAGGTCAACAGAACCATGACCGCTGGAGACTGGGGTGACGATACCAGCCAATTTATGTTCAATGAAGGCCATAAAATCGGGTAGTTCATCATTGGGTAGGCTGATCGCAAATTTAAATGCCGGTTCTGTTACTTGATCAAAGTCATCAATGATTTTAAGACGATGATAATATTTACTCATGGTGGTATAGAATTCTTCATCTGAGGAGCTCAGCATGTACGCACCATTCTTTCCGCAAAATATCACATCAAGATAGGATATTGTCAGCAATGTTTTTAGCACTTTATGACAGTCATCACTGGTTATTTTGCCACAAAAAATCTCGGTATTTTCATTGCTAACATAGGCACCATTTTCAGCAACAAAAGCGATTTCATGAGCGATATCAGGAAAAAATGAGATTAGCTGATAATATTGATTACCACTGGCAACAACAAATTTTATTCCATTTTCTTTTAATTGTGAATATTGCGCACTAAACCGTTTCCGATCAAAGCTCATTTGATCGTTGAGGAAGGTTCCATCCATATCAACAGCAATAATTTTGATGCTCATTTCGTTTTCCTCTTTAACTTAGCTTAAAATAGGGCTGATAGAAAATATTGACGCGTAATTTATCTAAAAAAAAGCTAGCATAATTTTGCTAGCCGGTAAAATTACCTACTCAGTTACATTTTAATCTTTAAATCTGATCTGCAATAAATGTCTTGGCTAAGCCTCCTGCTGCTTTTCATTTCAGCAATATTGGCACTAGTCGCTGGAATACTTCAGCTTAAACGCGCCTATTGCGATAACCAGAAATGTCAGTGCAACGATTGAGAATGCCATGTAAAGGTCAGTTAAGTGGGCAATAAATCCGATTAATGCTGGTCCACCCAAGACCCCGAAATAACCCATTGTTGCAACTAAGGCGACAGACATATTAACGGGCATGACTTTTTCCTGACTCGCCAGAGTGATAAGTACTGGAACAATATTGGCAGCACCAATCCCGACCAGAGCAAAACCAAGCAAAGTAAATTTCCAGTCAGGAATAGTGACTGCGATGGCATAACCGATCATGGCAAATACACTACTGATGATCAGTACGGTTTTACGGCCCAAGAGGCTGACAACTTTGTCGCCAGTAAAACGCATGACCGACATTGTGCCACCGAAAATGGCAAATCCCCATCCAGCATGGGCGATATCGAGGCCACGGTCATTCGTCAGAAATACGCCACTCCAATCCAATATTGCACCTTCCGCCATGAAACATATCATGCACATTAGTGCCATTAAAATAAGCCTAAAGTTGGGTCGCGGTTTTGTTATTACTGGCTCATTAGGCTCTTTATGATCGCCAAAGGGGATTAATTCGTTAAATACGGCTGATGTAATTATTGCAATCACCGCGACAGCAACAAGTGTTACAGTGAAGGGCATTAAGCCAACCGTAAACAGTATTGCGCCACCACCTGCGCCAGCAAGTGAGCCAATACTGAATAAGCAGTGGAAGCCAGACATAAGCGGTTTATCAGCGGATTGTTCAACCAGAGAACCCTGAACATTCACGGCGACATCGACCAGGCCAATACCCGCACCAAAAAAGAATAGGCATAGTGCCATTATGGGGAATTGGTCGATAACGGCCAAGGTAGGTAAGAAAATGCAAGCCAGCACGATACCCGATAGCATTATCTTTCTGCACCCAAAACGGCCAATGAGTTTTCCTGAGAAAAGCATTGCCAGAAGCGAGCCGCTACCCAGGCAGAGCAGCAGTATGCCCAATGAACCTGCATCGAAATTTAATCTGTTTTGTGCATAGGGCACCAGTGATGCCCAAAGCCCCATAGCAAATCCGGCGACAAAGAAGATGGCACGTGTGGCGACACGTTTGGCCTGAGAGTCCAGAGGGTAGTCGATGGTATACGTAGACATTCTATAGTGACCTTTCTCTGGTTAAGTGTGGTTAAGTCATCAATTCAAAATCACTTTATAAAAGACTTAAATTAAGTGATAAAATATAATGCTGCAACTCGAAGTGTCAAGCACAATCTTGACGGATGGGCTGGTTTATCATCTAAGGTTGAAAAGGGGGGGGTGAGTGCTGGCTTGAAGTCTGTTTTTTTGAATAGTGATATTTCTGCCTCAGACAGATTCATCGCAGAAGTATCTGAGTGCTAAATCCTAAATACTCGGAAGTTATTGTAGGCGTCAAGGGTGTATTCTGATATTCCATTATGATAATCAGATTTTATGCTATCGCGGTAAACAAAGTGGGGGATGTTTTTGCTATCAAACCTATTTAGTAATTCGCTATAGAGATCTTCAATACAATTCTGGCTGACTAATTCCCCTGATATGGCTATGGTGACGGGGTTGATTATTGCAATCAAAGACGACGCAATATTGATCAATCTCTCTATCACTAATGTGTGATGAGATTTTATATTAATGCTATTTTCAAAGTTATCATAAAATGGCAGTTTTGATACTTCACCTGCAAATTGACTTGCACCTCTAAGCATTTTTCCTGAAATAACGATACCACAACCAGCACAATGCCTTGGTGGCATATAAATATATGCGATAGGTTCATCTATATTTCGACAGTTATTCCGATAGAAGCCAAATGCCGTATAGTTCATGTCATTACCTACCTGGACAAAAATACCAAATCGGGCACTTAATTGCTCGGCTATTGCTAATCCTTCCAGGCTAGTAATGTCGCAGGAAAGTACGTTTCCGCTGACAACAACTCCGGGCAAACCTAGCCCGATGGCTTTGATATTACTGTGTTTATCAGCAATTTTTTGAATGTGGGCTATTAACGCTTCTACAGTGAACTTACTGTAAGTTTCATCGTGCTCTTCAATGGTTTTATTATCCGCAGACGTTAGGCGTGAGGAGATAATACCTGAGGTATTGGTCCCCTCGACATAAATGCTTAATAGGCTAAAGTAGTTTGAATTATATATATAACGTTTAGCTGGTCGACCACCACGTGATTCATCAAAAGATTCTTCAATGATTTCACCTTTCGAACAGAGTTCATTCAAAATGGTGCCGCATGTCGCTAGACTTAGCCCTGTGTGGTTGGATATATCGCCTTTGGTTGCAGATATCAGTGATTTTAATGTACTTGTAACCAACATAATATTTTTTTGTTTCATCTGTCTGGTGGTATTAAGCGGTACAGTAGTCATTTTTTTCACCAATGATTCAGCAGAAATGAATATAACATGTTAGTATTTATGAGGAAATCACTATTACTGTATTTGCCACAAGGTTTCGCGTATTTATTCTCTGTCACTCGGCTGCGATATGCCTAATGTCGCTGGTGAAATGTTAACCCAGTTGCCGCGAAATAGTAATATGCAGTTGTGTTGCGTGATTTTCTTTTGAGCAAGCTCTGATTTAGCCAGTTATAAAATTCAATCCAACCTGTAGGTGCAATGACCCACCTACAGGCTTTCAATGACAGAAGGTATTAGCCTGCCGACTCTTGCTTATATAGCTCTTTGGGGGGTGTTTTGGGGATTTCAGATTCGCTGAATAAGGCATCCTGCGATATAACTTCTATCGGTGCAGCAGCAACTTCGCTGGCGCGTTTACGTAGGCTGTACCAACCCGCAATGAGTAACATGGCGACCACCGGTACTGTGGCGATGGTCCAAGTACCATTCGGGTAGTCGAAAGCCATCATCACTAAAACACCGAACAGAAAACAGAGTGTCAGCCAAGATGTGACCGGCGCACCAGGCATCTTGAAGGATACTGGTTTAGCTGTTCCCTGTTTTATTGCCTGGCGTAATTTCATCTGACAAACAATGATAAATGCCCATGAACTGATAATACCCAAAGAGGCGATGTTTAATACAATTTCAAATACTTGTGATGGGATAAGATAGTTTAGTAACACGCCCAAGACATAAATTCCCACGGTAACTAATATTCCGGCATAAGGGACGGATTGTGGGCTCATTTTGGACATGAATTTAGGTGCTGAACCGCCCATTGATAACGAGCGTAGAATGCGGCCAGTAGAGTAAAGGCCCGAGTTTAAGCTAGAAAGTGCGGCAGTTAATACCACAATATTCATGATACTGCCAATATAGGGGACACCTAAGTTGCTGAAAAATGTTACAAAAGGACTTTGGCCCGCCTGATAGGCATTCCATGGCAGTAAACAGACCAGTAGTACCACGGAACCGACATAAAATAGGCCGATGCGCCAAATGACACTATTAATGGCCTTTGGTAGCATTTTTTCCGGATCTTTGCATTCACCGGCAGCGGTGCCGATCAATTCAATACCCGCGAAAGCGAATATGACTCCTTGGACCAATATCAGCGCTGGTAATAACCCATGAGGGAAGAGACCACCATTATCGGTGATGAGATGAATGCCCGTAGGATGCCCAGCAACACTCTGTCCTGTCCCAAGGAAGACGACTCCCACGACTAAAAATAGGGCAATGGCCGCCACTTTTATTAGTGCGAACCAGAACTCCATTTCAGCAAACCATTTAACACCAATCATATTCATGGTCGCGACAATGGAAAGAGCACCGAGTGCAAACAGCCATTGTGGGACATCAGAGAATGTGCCCCAATAGTGCATATAAAGTGCCACAGCGGTAATATCAACAATGCCGGTCATGGCCCAGTTAAGGAAATACATCCATCCGGCGACATAGGACGCTTTTTCGCCTAAAAACTCTCTGGCATAAGAGACAAAGCTGCCACTGGAAGGGCGATGTAATATTAATTCGCCGAGAGCTCTGAGAATAAAAAACGAGAAAATCCCACATACCAGATAAACCAAAGCCAGTGCTGGGCCAGCCATTTGTAAGCGAGCACCTGTCCCCAAAAACAGCCCTGTACCAATAGAGCCACCGATAGCTATCATCTGTATATGACGTCGCCCCATACTTTTGTGGTAGCCAGTATCATGAGAATCTAACCAGCGTTTTTTTGCGGTGTGATGGGTCTCCGCAGAGTATTTACCTGACATCATAGACTTTCCCTATTTTCCTGTCTGTCGTGCAATCATCGTGAATGTATTACAGCAACTGATTGCTAAAGGTTAATGCATAAATAGCGTCTTAGCGCCTTCCATTATTATGGTTTTATTGCTGTCATTAGATTTCTGGAGGGGCATGCTATCGTTTCTGTCGTGATGAGGCAAAAAAATATTCACTTATAAATTATTTTTTTTGTGTTATTAGCAGAGTCAGTAATTGAAAATGGCAGGTTGATTTATATGCAATTAGAATGTTTTTCAGTAGTTGTATTAGTGTGGCTTATTGATTTAATTTTCAACAATTCATAGATCATTGTTTAATTGATGAAAAATCAATCAGTGCTTATCTTAAATATAGATTATATACATATCGATTTGATATTAACTATTTCTTGGTTTAGTTTACACTTTTTGATTATTTCCTTGCGCAGAATTGCAATTTATCTTATTTGCATTAATGATGAGCTATCATTGTTTTTTATCTCTCTATTTATATCTATTATTTATTTTATGTAGCGACATTAATATTATCGATGATATTTACCCAGGTACTAGATTGTTATAATGGAATCTGTTTATTCAATAGGTTTATGCGGATATTCTATCTGAATGACCTAAGTCACGCACTGCACATAAAGCACACATATCTTGGGGTGATATGAGGTCGGACGCACAATTTTTTGAGAATGATATTGCATGCCGTTGGACGGAAAACAGTCCGCCCACTGACACAACCCTATTTGGCATAATATTGAGTCCGGCCAAACGGGTCAATTGTGGTATGAAGCCATTGCGCAACAAGCCGGAAATATTGCATTCCATTTAGTGAATGGGCAAACCAATATCCAGAGAATGGAGAGCACATTGCTCTCAGTTAAGATGCTGAAAGATATCTTTAATATCATCAAATATCACTTCAATGTTGTGATTGACCAAGACTCACTCAATTACCAACGGTTTCTGACCCATATGCAGTTTTTTATTCAGCGTATGATTGAAAGTAGTCAGATTGAAACTAAAGATGACTTTATTTTTGAACAAGTGATTCGCGAGTATCTGGGTGAGTACCGATGCAGTATGTTAATCTGGGATTACATCAAAAACCTGCTGAACATCACTATTTCAAATGACGAAATGTTGTATTTAATCATATACCTAGTTCGTCTTGTTGGTTCATCATCGGACGATGAGTAGTGGTGGTCGACCCGAACAGCATCTCAACATGAATCTATTCAGCACCAACTGAAAATCATACCAGACAAAAATCACCCTCTTCAGATTATTTAATTACAAAACGCCAAGTTAAGTTAATTATAATAAACTTGACGATATCTTCTCAAAAACAGAAATACTAATCGCCTTGGCTGTTTTTTTATTTTTAATCGAGTGGTACTTTGACGGTATATATTTACATTTCAATTAAATATTTGATGTGTAATGTAGGTAATTTATTTTCCATTGCCTGTTTGCTTGATGTTTTCATCAGAAGTATTAATTGGATGAATGTTATCTACTTTAGGCATTAGATAAGCCATCTCTCGTACCTTAGGTGCTACCCAACGTAGGTCTAAAATGAAAAAAACAAATCAGGATGTCGCTCTTGTATCCGCCGATAAAATTGATGTGACAGATAAATCTGTAACCAGAAAATTTATTTCAAATATTAACGAGATGAATATAAATACCATGCCAATGGTCTTATTTATGACTATTTCGGCCATCGTGTTCATTTCAGCTTATGCCAGTTATTTGCCGAAAAATATGATTGGCGGTTTGGCTGTGATCATGACGATGGGATTTGTTTTATCACACATTGGCCGCCATATCCCCGTGTTGAAAGATATCGGTGGGCCAGCCATTTTGTGCTTAATGGTGCCCTCGGTTCTGGTTTACTTTGGTATTTTCCAAACGAATACGTTGGACACCGTCCACTTACTGATGAAAGAAGCAAATTTACTCTATTTTGTGATAGCCAGTCTGGTGGTCGGCAGTATTCTTGGCATGAACCGCGTGGTGCTCATCCAAGGGATGACGCGGATGTTTATCCCGCTGGTCGTAGGCACGTTAACCGCAGTAGCGACGGGTTTATTGGTGGGTAAATTATTTGGTTTTACCGTTTATCACACCTTCTTCTTTATTATTGTCCCCATCATCGGTGGTGGTATCGGCGAAGGTATCTTGCCATTATCGTTGGCGTATTCAGCCATACTTGGGCAGTCTCCAGATGTCTATGTCGCTCAACTCGCACCTGCGGCGGTGGTCGGGAATATTTTTGCGATTATTTGTGCGGGAGCACTGGCGCGTATTGGTATGCGACGTAAAGATCTTAATGGTGAGGGGATGCTAATTCGTTCGGCAAAGGACAATGCGATATTTACCTCGCAAGAGGGGCCAAAACCAGCAGACTTCCAGTTAATGGGCGGTGGGTTGTTGATGACCTGCGCTTTCTTTATTGTTGGAGGGCTGTTTGAACATATTGTTCATATTCCTGGCCCGGTATTGATGATCTTGATTGCGGTGATGTGCAAATACGCACAGCTTATTCCATCAAAAATGGAGCAGGGCGCGCATAGTTGGTACAAATTTGTCTCTACAACACTGGTGTGGCCGCTGATGATTGGTCTGGGGATGCTCTATGTTCCGCTGGAAAGTGTTGTCGCGGTGTTCTCTGTCGGGTATATCGTGGTCTGTGGTGCCGTGGTGCTATCCATGGCTGCAATCAGTTTTATTATCGCTCCCTATTTAAATATGTATCCGGTTGAAGCTTCCATTGTCACTAGCTGTCACAGTGGATTAGGCGGGACAGGTGATGTAGCGATTTTGTCCGCATCTAACCGAATGTCATTGATGCCCTTTGCTCAGATAGCAACCCGTATTGGTGGTGCATCTACCGTGATTGGTGCCACGCTGCTATTAGGTTGGATTATGTAAATCCCTTTGTTGGGACTGGTGCAACAAGCGGTATCCCTTATCGGATGCCGCTTGTTTTTCAGGACGATATGCTTAGGCGTCCCCTATTACTGGCAATACTGTTTTAATACTTCTTGCTGGCTGGGTAAGCGCTTGTAGAGATACACAGGACGTCCGGTCGCTCCGTAAAGAACCTTGGTGCTAAGGACTTCGGTATCTGAAAGATAAATCAGATATTTACGGCAAGAAACCCGCGAAATACCAATGGCGTTCGCCATCTGCTCAGTTGAGAACTCCCCGTCTTGCATCTCCTGAATCCATTCACATACTGTGCGTAATGTCTGCGCAGTTAGCCCTTTTGGCAGCTTTTTACGCTCGGCGGGGGTCACATTGCTACGCCGCAGTAATGAATCCACATCTTCTTGAGCGCAATACTCGCGTTGCTCCAGCAAGCTCTTTTTTTCACGGTAAGTGGACAGTGCTTCTTCAAAACGTGAGAACTGAAAAGGCTTAATCAAATAATCGACAACCCCATATTGCAGTGCTTTTTTAATGGTGTTCACGTCGGTAGCTGATGAAATAACAATCACATCAGTCTGTACGCTGAATTCACGCAGTACTGGTAGCAAGTCCAATCCATTATCCTGGCGCATAAAAACATCCAACAGCACGAGATCAATCGGCTGCTCCGCTGCCATTAAGTATTCTCTGGCTTGCTGTAAGCTGGAAACTGAACCGCAGCAGTTGAAACCGGCTACCTGATTGAGATAACACTTGTTCAGTTCAGCCACCATTGCATCATCATCCACTATTAATACATTAATCATGATTTACCGCGCTGATGTTGTTTGAAGAAATATCGCTAGAAGTTACATTGTTATTAGATGTCATATTATTAAGGGTAATGTCGTAGGGGAGGGTGATAAAGAACTGTGTAAAAACACCTGCTTCAGAGTCAAACTCAATATCGCCGCCAATGCTCTCTAGACTCTGGCGCACCAGACTCAAACCGATGCCGTGTTCATTTCCTTTGGTGGAGAAGCCATTTTCAAAAATACGATCTTGCACTTCAGCTGATATGCCCGGTCCATCATCACTGACGACACAATGCACTCGGCCATTTTGATAATGGAAGCTGACATTGATCTCTCGTTGGCTCTGGTTGCCAATGGCCTCCATGGCATTCTCAATCAAATTTCCTAGCACTGTGATTAAGGTGGTGGTCACTTGTTCATTATCTGTATCCGGCAATAAGCTATCGTCGCTGATGGATAATGTGATACCTAAATCCCGTGCCCGGTTAATTTTCCCTAGCAGAAAGCCCGCAATGACCGGTGATTTTACTTTACGCAGCAGAGAGCCGATTTCTGCCTGATAATTATTCGATGTTTTAACGATATAATCTTCGAGTTGTTGATAATACTTCATGTGTAATAAGCCGAGAATCACATGGAGCTTATTCATAAACTCATGTGACTGCGCCCGCAAAGCATCCGCGTAATGCACCATGCCGGTCAGGCGTTGCATCAATTGGCTCACTTCAGTTTTATCGCGGAACGTAGCAATGGCGCCGATGACATTACCCTCCACCATCACTGGGACAGTGTTGGTCAGTAATATACTGCCATTAAAGTTTATCTCTTCATCACGGCGGGCGATGCCAGTTTCCAAAACCTGCTGCAAGTACAAACGCACCGGCCAATATTTACTGGCATTACTCAGGAGTAAATTCTCCATCGGTCCACTTTGCTTGAATAGGCGCTTGGCTTCATGGTTAACCACGGTAATACGAGAGTCCGCATCAACCGCAATAACGCCCTCCTTAATTGATTGCAGCATAGCGTTCCGCTGCTCAAACAAATTAGATATTTCGTAAGGTTCGAAGCCCAACATAATTCGCTTAAGCGCTTTAACCAAAAACCAGGTTCCCAGTGAACCAATCAGAGCACCAAATAAGATGGTCCATGGAATAGTCCAGCGAGTTTCACTCACTACTGAATCGATGTTGGTAAGGGAAATACCAATCGCCACTACGCCAATTTGTTTTCCCTGTGGCTCATAAACGGGAACAAAAATACGCAATGCTTGCTCCAGCACACCACGATTAACCGCGCTATTCTCTTTGCCCTGCAATGCGGGTAGCAGGTCATTGCCGATAAAATGCTGGCCGATCATTTCAGCGTTGGGATGTGAATAACGGATGCCTTTCATATCGGTAATAACGATGAATAGTAGGTCATTGGCTTTCTGTACTTTCTGGGTATAAGCCTGAATCTTCTGTCCGGCCAGCGGGTCTGTTAAGCCGTTAATGATCGTGGGTGAGAAAGATAAGGCTCGCGCAACGGCAACAGCTTTGTTTTGTAAACTCTCTTGTGCCATCTGGCTGAGCTGAATGAAGAAAAGCGTGTGCACCACCAACAACACAGAGACAATCACCGCAGAAACCATCAAGGTAATTGAGGTGCTGAGCCGTAACGGTACTTTTTGCTTGCCTGCCGATGTTGCGTTGTTCATGTCATGCTCCAGAGACACCGGCCTGCGTGATTCTCAGACGTCTAGATTGATGAAATGGGTATAGTACCAAAAGCAGTAAACCCAATGAGCGGGCTTACAAAATTACCCTATAGTTTACGCTGTTTAGTTATTAGGATGCTAAGACTTGGGGTTACTTTAGCTACATAACGATTTATATAGTTATTCAAATTTTACCTTTCACACGCCGCCGCACCACGGCGCAAGGCGATACATCCAGACTCAGCCAGTTCAACAATGCTGATAGTCACGTTCGGCCACCTCTGTCAGTTTCTGTTAGTGACGTTCAATCGATACCATGACTGTTGCTTGTTAAGTTAGCCTGTTTACCGAGTATGGAATGGTAATTAATGTGATTATACGTGTTAGTAAAAATGTCTTTGTCATTTTTTAACGCTAATCAACTAATTTCGTTGGTAAATGATAAGATGAAAAGCATAAACTACAGATGTTAAATGATGTGATTTCATTCCCTACCCTGAGAAGGGAGAACAATTATCCGTATTAATTTTCCCCCTGTAACAGCATTAAATATCGCGGTTGGTGCTGTTTCATTTTTATTAATATTAGTCATTAACGGCAAACTTCATCCTTTTGTTGCGCTGTTATGTCAGATTATTGCTAACTGACATGGGAATCGGCTGTTTGTAATTAAATACATGGCTGCCAATTTCTTCGTCCCTTACCTTTAATGTTATGATTCTAAAATAGTCATGATGTTTTTTCCTCATCTCAATCACAATCAAATTATTGAAAACAAGTGATATACAGCTTTCTTAACCTAGGATATCTTACTCTAAGAATTTCATGATTAATTGATAAAACCAAGGGTAGAAGAAGCTTAAATCGATTATTACCATTCCTTCTAAGTTCAAACGAAGGACGTATTTTCGCCGTTTAAAATAAGCTAAATAGATAAAAGAAAGACAGAATAATAAACAGAAGTTAAACGAGAGATAACCAATATGCCTACAGATGATAGCAAGAATGGAATTATCGACTACGTATCCACCGGACATCTGCCGGATCCAGACACAGTAGTTAAACTGGTGCAAGAAGCCCATCAACGTTTTGGCACAGATACAGAAGGTGTGGTTTCAACAGTTTACCCCGCATTGGAGCGTATTCCACCGAATCTCTTTGGTGTATGCATGGTCGGCACTAACGGTAAAGTGCATTCAGCCGGTGATGTAGACTATGAATTTACCATAATGAGCGTCTCTAAACCCTTTGTTTTTGCGTTGGTTTGTCAGGCTATTGGGGCAAAAGTGGCCCGCGAAAAATTGGGTGTTAATAGTACGGGGATGGCATTTAACTCTGTCACTGCGATTGAACGCGCACCCGATGGACGCACAAACCCAATGGTGAACTCCGGTGCAATTGCTACCACTAGCTTAGTGCCGGGGGCAACCAGTGATGAGCAGTGGAAATTCATTTATGACGGTTTATGCCGCTTCGCTGGGCGCGAACTGACACTGAATGAAGAAGTGTATCAATCAGCCTGTGAAACCAATTTCCGCAATCGTGGCATCGCCAACGTACTTCAAGGCTATGGGCGTCTGGGCTGTGATCCGCTGATTGCCACCGACTTATATACCCGCCAATGTTCACTGAATGTCAGTGCACGAGATCTCGCCGTGATGGGCGCAACACTGGCTGATGGCGGTGTGAACCCACTGACCCGTGAGCGAGTGGTGGACAACGATGTGTGTCATTACGCATTAGCCGTAATGGTAACAGCAGGGCTGTACGAAACCTCAGGTGACTGGTTGTATGACATCGGTCTACCCGGTAAAAGCGGTATCGGTGGCGGAATTGTGACAGTGTCACCTGGTAAGGGTGGCTTGGGGACCTTCGCACCGTTACTGGATGCTGCCGGTAACAGTGTCAAAGGACAATTAGCTGCCCGATTCTTATCACGTCGTCTTGGGATGGACATGTTTGTTTCTGAGCCTTACACCGAAAAGGGTTGAGCCTCGACAAGTGGGCATTGCTCTGAAAATCGATCGTTTCAAAAACTAAGTGACTGCAAAACACATGGTTTTGAAAACAAGAATAACATGTCAAAAGGATAGAGAAATTTATGGCGAATCAATCAACTCTCCGCGCAGGCGTGGAAGTTAAAGAGTCCTGGGTGCCGATGATAACCATCGCATTGGCCCAGATTTTAATGTCATTCAACGTTGCCTCCCTGCCAGTAGCCTTAGGTGGGATGGTAAAAAGTTTTAATGTGCCACCGACCACGATTGCGACTGCGATCGTGATGTACTCACTGTCCGTTGCCGGTTTCGTTATGCTGGGTGCCAAACTCAACCAACGTTTTGGGCCACTGGTGGTGTTCCGCAGCACAGTTCTGCTGTTTGGTATTGCACAGGTCATGATGACATTCAGCCCGAATGTTACCGTGATGATCAGCGCGCAGGCACTAAGTGGCCTGGCAGGTGCAGCCTTGGTACCCGCATTGGTAGCGCTGATTGCTGAAAACTACCGTGGTACGCAACAGGCTACTGCGCTCGGTGCTTTGGGTTCTGCCCGTGCCGGTGCTGGTGTCGCGGCATTTCTGATCGGAGGTATTCTCGGGACTTATATCGGCTGGCGTCCAGCGTTCGGTATTTTGATTGTGCTATCGGCAGTCATCTTTGTACTGAGCTTCCGTCTGAAAGCAGATAAAGGCCGTCCAGAAGTGGGCATCGATATCATCGGTGTGATTCTCGCCGCTTCGGCCATTATTTTGCTGTCATTTGGCTTCAATAACCTGAACCGCTGGGGCTTCGGCTTAGTGCGTGACGGTGCGCCATTTGATCTACTGGGCTTTTCACCTGCACCATTCATGATTGTACTGGGTATCGTGTTGGGTCAGGCGTTTGTGGTCTGGACACGTCGCCGCCAGGAACAAGGTAAGACGCCGTTACTGGCACTGGAAGTGATTACCTCATCCACTGAGAAAGCCGCCGTGTTTGCCATGTTCGCCGTGGTAGCACTGGAAGCGATGCTGAACTTCTCTGTTCCGCTGTATATCCAGATTGTGCAGGGCAGTACCCCAATGGCAACGGCGATCGCCATGATGCCGTTTAACTTGTCTGTGTTCTTCTCTGCGATGCTGATTGTCCGTTTCTACAAGAAACTGACGCCACGTAAAATCGGCCGTTATGGCTTTATCATTTGTACCATCGCCCTGTTGTGGCTGGCATTTGTGGTACGCAATAACTGGAGTGAGTTCGCGGTACTGTTCGGTCTGGTAGTCTTCGGCCTTGCTCAGGGCGCACTGGTGACCTTGCTGTTCAACGTATTGGTCAGCGCGTCACCAAAAGAACTGGCAGGCGATGTGGGTTCACTGCGTGGCACCACCAATAACCTGGCAAATGCCATCGGTACGGCGGTCGCTGGTGCTTTGCTCGTGGGCTTGTTAAGTGCCAATGTGATGCGTGGCGTGGCTGAAACGCCAATTCTGACGCCAGAGATTCAGGCTCAGGTCAATATGGATAGCATCAACTTTGTCAGTAATGACCGCCTACAAGGTGTGTTGGCGCAGACGACTGCGACTCCTGAACAGGTTGCGGAAGCGGTGCGAGTCAACGAAGAAGCACGTTTACGTGCGCTGAAATTTGGCTTGCTGATCATGGCGCTGTTATCACTGCTGGCCATTTTCCCTGCCGGTCGCTTACCTGACTATCTGCCGGGTGAATTGCCTGCGGATAATCTGGACCCAAAAGCCAGTAAATAAGCGACGATACTGCTAGAAAAAGTAGCCTAAAAAAGACTGACAGTGTGCGATGAACATTGCCGCTGTCAGTCTCCTCTCTAGTCAGAACGTTATCTCACAGCTAATCACCCGCGTTCTGTAACCTCACCACGGTAATCGCCGAAAACTGCAAATGATGCATAAATTCGCGCAGAATCAGGAGACGAGCGGCAAACTCATTATCTGCCGGAATCCCTTCGGAGGCCGCAGGTCTGCCCATCATCACGGCGGCTAATCTATCAAACATTCGCTCCACTGACTCCAGTGACATCAGGGTTTCAGCCTGCAAAGGCAAACCAGCCAACTGGGCAATCTCCGCGATATGACGGTCAGTGGTAAAGAGTTGCGAAGATCTATTCACCGCAGGACTGATACGGATAACTTCATCTTCAACCACCATAATGGCGGTTTCCATCTCATCTGGGGTCGGCGGATTGTGTCGGAAATAGGCCCGAGCAGTGTTGATTGCGCCGACAGTGAGCGGCTGCGCGATCACGGCGTTATCGGCATCAGATGTTGTTATCGTGGTAGATCCATCACCAATATGTAATAGCGTTATCAGCCTGTTATCGCTGAGGGTGGCACGGATAGCGTCATAATCGGTCTGAATGGCATTCATTATCGAATCACCTAAATAGGTATTTTCACTCGGTTAAACCGTGCGGAACCACAAGATTGCCTCGGAAGACTTGTGGGTTTACATGCTTACCCGCGCGGGCATCAATTAAGTCGACAACTTTTCTGGCCAGTGTTTCCAACGAATACTCGATGGCGGGTACTGCTGGGACACCCGGTAATTGCACGGAACCGTCCAGGCTGAAAACCATCACTTTATCTGGCACGCTGCGTTTGAAGAGATGCAGCAGCGCAATCGCTTTTTGGGCTTCAATCTCATCCATCACCAGCAGAGCATTAAACTGCACGCCATTGTTTAACAGTGTCTGTAACGCCTCGGAAGAGGAGAGAACATTGCCCATCACCAGACTGCGATTATAGGGGATCAGATAATTTTCTAGCGCCCGCTGATAACCCAGTAGTGTCTGCTCTGCCACCGTGCCCGAAGCATGGTTTAACAGCGCGATATGCCGACGGCCCTGACTGACCAGATAGTGGCAGGCGGTTTCTGCCGCAAATGAGTGATCGAATAAAATACTGTTAGGGGTCGAGGATTCAAGGCAATCGATCATGATGGTTTTTTCATCGGGGGGCGGCAGCGGGAAGCGTGCGCCGATGATGATAATGGCATCGCACAGACCATTGGCAAGCTCGGTGACGGCGTTAGCGACCCCGACACTGTTGTCAGCAAAGCGCAGTAATAAGTGCTTTTGATGCTGACTAAACTGTTTTTCCAAGGCAAACAGATAACTGGTTGTTTGCTGAATATGTTCAGTGGCACAAATCACTCCGACACAGCCCGTTGACTGCGCGGTCAGAAATTGCGCGATCACATTCGGCTTATAGTTAAGTGTTTCGACCGCTTTCATTACTGCCTGACGGCTCTCTTCCTTGACTCCGCGTGACCCGCTCAACACCCGAGACACAGTGGCTTTAGATACGTTGGCTAACCGCGATACATCATTAATAGTCGACATAACTTCACTCCACTTTATCTGATCAAAGGCCAGAGGGCCTTATCAGTTCCCTTTATCCTTGGTTCCCATCCAACGCCACTCATTCTATACCCTGATCGCCATTACGGAAACCGTTGTTACCGGAAAGTATCCGGTAAAACCTTAATTCCTGCTTAGCTTTTTGTGACGTCATTCACAACTGCATATCTTTCAGTAAGTAAATATTTGAGCGCGCTCTCATATCTCTCTTGTTCGGATGGAAACCGGTTTCCAATTTGTTTCCAATGAGGCTCAATATGACAAGATAACAATGAGGCTATAAGTAATGAAAAAAATAATGTTGTGCTGCTCAGCGGGGATGTCCACGAGTATGCTGGTGAAAAAAATGCTGGCTGAAGCGGCAACACGTGGACTTGACGTTCAGATTGATGCTTTTGGTGCCAGCGAGTTCAACGAGCAATTCAGCCGCTATCAGGTGGTGCTGTTAGGGCCGCAGGTGAAATACATGCAACGGGATTTGGCAGCGATAGCTGAGCCTTTGGGTATTCCGGTGATGACCATCGACATGATGGATTACGGTATGCAACGCGGTGATAAGGTGCTCGACTTCGCCTTATCTCTTATTAATGCAGTGAAATAAAAGGTATCTGCAATGAGTTCTCTTTACCAAACAATGGTTGGGATGATAGAGCAAACCATCACGCCGCTGGCCGGGCGGTTAGGGCAACAAAAGTACATTATCGCGATCCGCGACGGTTTTACCTCGGCACTGCCGTTTATGATCATCGGCTCGTTTATGCTGGTCTTTATCTTCCCGCCATTTTCTGCCGATACCACCTGGGGTTTTGCTCGTGCATGGCTGAACTTTTCCAGCACCTATCGCAACCAACTGATGTTGCCTTTCAATCTCAGCATGGGGGTCATGACCTTCTTTATCTCGGTTGGGATTGGCGCAAGTCTTGGGCGACAATATAAGCTCGACCCGATCATGACTGGTCTGCTGGCATTGATGTCATTCTTGCTGGTGGCGGCTCCTTATACCGACGGTCATATCTCAACCCAATACTTCTCTGGCCAAGGGATTTTTACCGCCATCATTACTGCGGTTTATTCCACTGAACTGTATGCGTTTTTAAAGCGCCACAATATTACTATTCGTCTCCCCAAAGAGGTACCGACTGGCGTTGCGCGCTCCTTTGAAATTCTGATCCCCGTAGTGGCGGTGGTCGCGACTCTGCACCCGCTGAACTTATTTATCGAGTCATCCACCGGAATGATTATCCCTGAAGCTATCATGCATCTGTTGGCACCTCTGGTTTCAGCTTCAGATTCGCTACCTGCTATTTTGCTGTCGGTATTACTCTGCCAAATTTTGTGGTTTGCGGGTATTCATGGTGCGCTGATTGTCACCGGTATCATGAACCCATTCTGGATGACCAACTTGGCTCTGAATCAGGCGGCATTAGCGGCGGGTGCACCTCTGCCACACATCTACCTGCAAGGTTTTTGGGATCACTATTTGCTGATTGGTGGCGTGGGCTCTACGTTACCGCTTGCCTTCCTGTTACTGCGCAGCAAAGCCATTCATTTGCGGACTATTGGCAAGATGGGGATTGTGCCGAGCTTCTTTAATATCAACGAGCCGATTCTATTCGGCGCGCCAATCATCATGAATCCGGTGTTCTTCCTGCCCTTTATCTTTGTTCCGATGATCAATGCCACATTGGCTTATATCGCCACCAAGTTGGGCTGGATCGCACAAGTTGTGTCATTAACACCATGGACTACACCTGCACCTATTGGTGCCTCATGGGCGGCAAACTGGGCCTTTAGTCCGGTAGTGATGTGCTTGTTATGTATGGTGTTCTCTGCGGTGATGTACTACCCATTCCTCAAAGCTTATGAGCGCAGTCTGCTGAAAGCTGACGAAGAGAAAGAGCAACAACAGAGCTTTGCGGAAGCCGCTGAGACGCGCTAACCCCGGATTAAATTAATTTCTACGGAGAGTACGATGAAGTATCAATTTCCACGTGATTTCTGGTGGGGCAGCGCCAGTTCCGCCCCGCAAACTGAAGGTGAGAGCCTCAGTGGTGGCAAAAGTGCAACTGTCTGGGACACTTGGTTTGCAAAGCAGCCTGGGCGCTTCCATCAGCAAATTGGACCGCAGCAGACGTCGACGTTTTACCAGCATTGGCAGCAAGATATCGCACTACTGAAACAGTTAAATCACAATAGCTTCCGGACCTCAATTTCCTGGGCGCGTCTGATACCAACGGGACGGGGTGAAGTCAACCCAGAGGCAGTAGATTTCTACAATGGCGTCATTGACGAATTACTGGCGCAGGGGATAACCCCCTTTATCAATCTGTTCCACTTTGATATGCCGACGGTGATGCAAGAACTGGGCGGCTGGGAAAGCCGCTATGTTGTTGAGTCCTATGCAGAGTATGCTGACACCTGCTTCCGCCTATTTGGCGATCGGGTGCAACACTGGTTTACCTTCAATGAGCCTATCGTGCCGGTTGAAGGCGGCTATCTGTATGATTTTCATTACCCCAATGTGGTGGATTTCAAGCGCGCAGCAACCGTGGCCTATCACACTGTATTGGCCCATGCTTTGGCGGTAAAAAAATACCGTCAGCGCGAATTAGGTGGCGAAATCGGCATTATTTTAAATCTGACGCCATCCTATCCTCGCTCCGAGAACCCGGCGGATGTTAACGCGGCTAACATTGCAGATTTACTGTTTAACCGCAGTTTCCTCGACCCGGTATTACGTGGCGAATATCCGGCAGAACTTGTCGCCTTATTGAAAGATTACGATCAATTACCGGATTGTCAGCCCGGCGACAGTGCGTTAATTGTTGAGGGGAAAGTTGATCTGCTCGGCATTAATTATTACCAGCCGCGTAGAATAAAATGCCGTGATAGCCGGGTTAATCCTGATGCGCCATTTATGCCGGAGTGGCTGTTTGATTATTATCAAATGCCAGGTTGCAAAATGAATCCGCATCGAGGTTGGGAGATTTATGAGCCCGGTATTTACGATATTCTGACTAATTTACGTGAAAATTACGATAATCCACGCTGCTTTATTTCAGAAAATGGCATGGGCGTTGAAAACGAACAGCGCTTTAGCCAGAACGGACAGATCAATGATGGCTACCGTATTGAGTTTGTCTCTGAACATTTAAAATGGGTTCACCGCGCATTAGCTGAAGGGAGCCACTGCTTGGGTTATCATATGTGGACGTTTATTGATAATTGGTCATGGTGCAATGCTTACAAAAATCGCTATGGTTTCGTGCAGTTAGATTTGAAAACACAACAACGTATTGTGAAGAAAAGTGGTGAATGGTTCGCGGCAACAGCTAACAACCAAGGCTTTGATGAGGTAGAGAAAAATGATTGATCTTGAAGAAGCCGTCATGGAGATCATCGTCAATGCCGGTCAAGCCAGAAGCTTGTGCTTTGAAGCCTTGCGTGCTGCGCGTGAAGGGGATTTCACGCAAGCCCATGCACTGTTAGCGGAGTCTGACGGGTTCACAAAAGCGGCGCATCGTATGCAGACCAAACTAATTGAACAAGATGCAGGTGAAGCTAAAACGCCGATGACGCTAATTATGGTCCATGCTCAGGATCACTTAATGACATCGCTATTAGCGCGTGAATTAACCAATGAATTAGTATTACTGTATCAGCGAGTGTAATTAACTTCTCGCCGTCAAATATCATCCGATAATATAAATATATATTAACTTTCTCGCAGAGGTCAAATATGAATATTTAACCATGGCATGTTATTTGCCAATTAATGCTTCTGGGTATAACAATAAATAAATTATTAACTCTTTGAAAACGAGTGGGCAGAGTGTCGCCCACACATTATGAAAGTGTTTTTTACTTCACATTATCCTAAATAGAGATGGTCAATATGAATAAGTTTATACTGGTTGGACTTACCAGTCTTTTATCATTGCCTGCGTTAGCTGAAGTGACTTGGGAAACTCCTCAAGGGAATCTTAAATTATATGGTGATGTTGAAATCAATATGGACGCAGCCAGTAAGAGCGGACAACTCACCTCACTACGTACCAGTGCAAATAAAGACTGGAAAGCAGGTAGCAGGGAACAATGGGATATTAATGGACGAATTCTTATTGGTTTGGATGGTTATCGCCGCCTGAATAATGGCAACTTTGCGGGCTTTACGGTGCAACCATTAGCCGACGTTGGCGGCAGCATGAACCTTGATGATGCGGCATTCTTCTTTGGTCATGAGAAAGACTGGAAAGTTAAAGTCGGCCGCTTTGAAGCTTACGATATGTTCCCACTGAATCAGGATACTTTTGTCCAGCACTCAGGGAACACCGCGAATGACTTATATAGCGACGGCTATGGCTATATCTATATGATGAAAGAGGGGCGTGGGCGCAGCAATAATGGCGGTAACTTCTTGGTGAGCAAATATCTGGGTAACTGGTATTTTGAAGTTAACACCATACTAAAAGATGGCACTTCACTGTTTGCCAATAATACATACCATGGCAACACGCTGGAAAACGAAAAAAACGTTGCTTATGTTCGCCCGGTCATTTCGTGGAAACAAGACAGCCTCTCTGCCGCCATCGCGATGGAAAGTAATGTTATCAGCAATGCCTATGGCTATCGTGATGACCAGGGAGAGTGGCAGGATCAGTCTAAACGTAATGGTTATGGTGCCACCTTCACCTTTAATAATCAGGATAAAGACCCCGAGAATGGTATTGTCGCCAACTTGAGTTCAGCTTATATGGATGCAACCAATGAGAAGAACTTCAGTGCTGGCGCCAATATCTTATGGCGAAACTTTGAAATTGGCTATATTTACGCGCACAACGATATCGAATACTTCAACAGTGCGAATGCTGGTGTGATAACTTCCGGTATATTAACCTCGCCAGATAAATATGATGTTCACACAATTCATACCTCTTATAAAATTGCCAATATTATGGATATGAATAATTTTAACTTATACCTTGGTGCCTACTGGTCTAAATTGGAAGTTGCTGAAAATAATAAAGTGGTGAATGGCGAAAACGATGATCGTTATGGTGTTCGTGCCAGATTCAAGTATTTCTTCTGATTTAATATCAGTTATTGGATAATGAATATTATCAGTTAACTATTTTACTCAGATTATGTTTTTACTGAAATAAGCGCCTGTCTGCGGATTTAGGTCACCTTCACCTGTGGTATTTCCGCAGCAGGCGAATTTGTTTTCTGCCCATCAATCCCCTCTAAACCGCCTGAGATAGACCACGAAGCTCGCATGGAAAACGGTTTTTCCAAGCAAATAATTGCGGGGCGCTACGCATTTCTAAACAAAACTTCAAGAGACTAAATATTTTTTGATACGGATCAAGACACATTTCCTTTGTTTAGTGTTAATGTTAATAAATCTCATTATCAACTTCATGTGCGTTACTCATTATGCGAATTTGGCACAAAATTATTCTGCTTTGCTTCTGCTGGTGGCTTTCTGGTTCATTAGCGTGGGCCGCGGTGGATTACCAGCAACTGGTCAATGATATCCAATCCCGCCTTGATAAAACGTCTCAACTCTATCAACAACAGAACAATGATGAAGCCCGCACCACGGTGCAGATGGCGTATTTTGAAGTATTTGAAAACCTGGAAGGGCCGATTCGCATCAATATCTCTGCCCAAAAGAGTTATCAGATGGAAGCTGCTTTTGGTGAAATCCGCCGCATGATTGGCGAAGGGAAACCGCAAGCTGAAGTTGATAATAAAATCAACTGGCTTAAAAGTGAATTAGCCGGGGTGCTACCCGTTCTGACCGATGGTCATAAGCTCACTGCCGAACAACAACATGCTGCCTATGAAAACAGTGATATTGCCGTGTACTGGCAGCAGAGTTTCAAGATTATTGATGATTTACTGGCGCAGGCTATCAGTGAGTATCAGGCAGGCAATTTCGCTGCCGCCAGCCAAAGTGTGCAACAGGCACACTATCAAGGCTTTAAGAACTCTGAGATGGAGATGTCAGTGCGGGGAAATCGTTCTGCACAAGACGCCGCTGTAATTAACCAACAATTCACCGCATTAATCGATTTAACCAGCAAGCCCGACCAAATCACAGAAGTCGCTTATCGCGTCACGGGTTTGCTGCAAACCATTGAAGACATACTGCCCGGGTTACCCACAACCCGTGAGCAGCAACAAGTCACCGCAGATCAACCCAATGCAGGGCAATCCTCTGCGGCGGGAGCCAGTGCTGATGGGCAAACTAATGCTGATTGGGCTGCAGTCTCCGACAAAATAAATCAGGCCATTACAGCGGCCATCGGCCAGTACCAAAAGGGGCAGACCGCACCTGCCATGCTGGCGGTACAAGACACCTATTTTGATTTGTTCGAAGCCAGTGGCATGGAGAACAAAGTGGGTTCACGTGATGCGGCGTTTAAATCAACGCTAGAAGGCCATTTCACCCGCTTGGTTAGCTTGATGAAAGCGGGGCAACCGGTTGAACAACTGCAAGCTGAAGCGGTGGCCTTGCAGCACGATCTGTCCAGCGCGGTCGTCATGTTAGGTGGCGGGGATGAAACCGACTGGAGCCTGTTTATCTACAGTCTGCTGATCATTGTCCGCGAAGGTCTGGAAGCCTTGCTGATTGTGGCGGCCATCGTCGCTTATCTGGTGAAAAACAACCATCAGGACAAACTGCCGCTGATTCGCCAATCGGTCGTGGTGGCATTAATTGCCAGTGTGCTCACCGCCTTTGTCTTCCAGTGGCTCTTTGCCAATTCAGGGCAAAGTCGCGAATTACTGGAAGGCTTCACCATGATAATTGCTGTGGTGATGCTGTTCTCCATGAGCTATTGGCTGTTATCAAAAACAGAAGCACGCCAGTGGAAAGCCTATCTCGAAGGGAAGTTCTCCAAATCACTCAGTAGCGGCTCGATGATAGGGCTATGGCTGACCAGCTTCTTGGCGGTATACCGTGAAGGGGCCGAGACCGTGCTGTTCTATCTGGCTTTGATGGGCGATGCCAGTACCACCAGTGGCCACTTATCGATTCTGGCGGGCTTTGGCGTCGGTTGTATTTTCTTGCTGGTGGCTTATCTGGTCATGCGCTTTACCGTGGTCAAATTGCCACTTAAGCCGTTCTTTATGTTTACCGGTAGCTTTATGTACCTGATGGCGTTTGTGTTCGCCGGTAAGAGTGTCCTTGAGCTGATTGAGGGCAAACTGTTTGAGCCGACCCTGTTACCGGGCGTACCTGAAATTAGTTGGTTGGGAATCTATCCATACCTGGAAACGTTGATTCCTCAAGGGATATTACTGATTGCTGCACTGGTTGCCCTGTGGGTAATGCAACGGCGCGGTCGTGCTATCCCAGCATAATGGTCCGGCATGATGCCGGTGTGAATTACGACAATGTACTTATCATTTGATACCAGAGGGTGTGCTACATGACCATGAAGAAAACGATTATTGCCAGCAGTATCATCGCCAGCATTTTTGCAGCACCTGCTGCTTTTGCCTTTAAAGAGTACCCAGCCGGCGAACCTATCAAAATTAATGATATGGAAATTGCTGCGGTCTACTTGCAGCCGATTGATATGGAACCTCGCGGTATGGGCTTACCAGCAGCGAAGGCCGACATCCATCTGGAAGCTGATATCCATGCAACTGAAGGCAATAAAAATGGTTTCGGTGCTGGTGAATGGATGCCATACCTGACCATCGCTTACACTCTGGTGAATACCGATACTGGCGCTAAACAAGAAGGCACCTTTATGCCAATGGTTGCCAGCGATGGCCCACACTACGGCGCTAACATCAAAATGATGGGCGTGGGTAACTATAAAGTGACTTATCACATTAGTGAGCCATCCAAAGCAGGTTTGCATCGCCATACCGACAGTGAAACAGGTGTTGGTCGTTGGTGGAAGCCGTTTGATGTGAGCTACGACTTTAAATATACCGGCTTGAATTGATAGTAATAGCCGCGATGACTGATGCAGTGATCGCGGTTTTTTTATTGATGTTGAAGGGTCAGACAATTGTTGTTATCAGCGCTATATAAGTGCTGATCAGTGATAACTGGCAGGTGTTGTGATCTCCTTGCCCAAGGTGTGTGCTAATGAGTTATTTTTTTGTTTCCGTACTACAAGCCTTTTTACCGGTAGCCCTGTTGCTGGGGTTAAGTTGGGCTAATCGGCCTGCCCCCGCATTGAATCGGGTGGTATGGATAACAATACTTATGGTTATAGTCGGGATATGGACCGGCACTCATTACCCTAAATCGCAGCAATTGCAGTTAGCGTTGGCGGGGATTCAACTTCTCGCACTGTTGTTATTCGTATTAAGCCAATTCACTCCCCGCCGTTCATTAGGTTATCTCTGGCAGGTTCTGCTGGTATTCGGTGCTGCATTTAATTGGGGTAATAACCCAAATTTGGGTGCGTTTACCAACACTCATGTCATCAACACCGACTTGCTTCTCAATCTGGCGGCGATTATCGTCGCATTCGCTTGGGTCATTTTCTGTGCGGTTTTATTGCTAATGATGATTCGGCAATTGCCGCGTTGTCGCTGGCCGCTATTGGTACTATTAACACTGCTACTCATTTTGCCGTTGAGTGGCGATGCGATCCTGTTATTGATGAAGTTACAGGTCTTGCCGTTAACCAAATCACTGCTCAGTTATGTTGCTTTGGTGACTAACGGACACGCTTGGCTCAGTTATATTTGTGCGCTGCTACTGGCATTGACGACACTCTGTTATCTGATGCCACTGCGCCATGCTCGTCAAGTGGTCAGTGAAAATTCAGAGCCGATTGCTCACCGTAAAGCCTTGGCCGATTACCGTAACGTACGCAGAATTTTTGTGTTTGCTTTCTTGGCATGGATAGTGGTGACGGCCGCTCAACTTTATTGGGACAAAGTGGCGTCTCAACCCCCGCAACTCTCAGAGGCCTTACCCGTTACGCTAGCCGCTGATGGTTTGGTCCATATTCCGGTAGAACAGGTGCGGGACGGTAAGTTGCACCGTTTTGTTTGGGTCGCTGATGATGGTAAAGCGGTGCGCTTCTTTATTATTAACCGCTATCCCGATCGTTTACGTCTTAGCGTGGTCTTTGATGCCTGCCTGCTATGTGGCGACCAAGGCTATGTGATGGAGGGTAATCAAGTCATTTGTGTTGCCTGCGCGGTGCATATTTTCATTCCGTCGATCGGTAAAGCAGGGGGGTGCAACCCGATCCCGCTGGAAGACTGGAAAAGTGATGATAAAGAGCTGGTTATCCCCAAAGCCTCACTAGCGGCGGGTGTTAATTACTTCACGACTGTCGTGACATTAGATGTCATTGATCCGGTTGATAAAACGCACCTGACTAACCAAAAAGCTGAATTTAAGTATAACTATGGCGATAAGACCTACTTCTTTTCATCCGAGGCGAATTACAACCGTTTCCGTGATCATCCAGAGCAATTTGTTACGCCGGCTATCAGCAGCGAAGACAGTGACACGCAGGAGAATCCATAATTATGTTGTGGCGCATGCTCAAGCAGTCTTGGTTCAGGAATGTTCGACGTAAGTCGCTGGCTGTATTTACGGTATTCCTTGCCGCAGGACTCATCTCTTCGCTGTTGGCAGTGTCGATAGATATTGGCGATAAAATGTCCCGAGAGTTGAAATCTTATGGGGCCAATATTCTGATTGAACCTGCTGGTCAAGTTGCGTTGCCCTCGCTGTTCGGTGAGCAGAGTAATCCACTGAGTGGACAGGATTTTCTAGATCAGGCTGAGTTACCCAATATTAAAGACATTTTTTGGCGTAACAATATTGTTGGTTTTGCCCCATTACTCAGTGGAGAGACTGAAGTCAACGGACAAACCATCCCGCTACTGGGCACCTACTTTAATCAGCCCGTTGATGTGCCTGACGAAGAGGATTATCACACCGGTCAGCAAATTATCAGCCCATATTGGCAGGTCAATGGCGACTGGCCGCAAGAGCCAATCAAGGCCGAATCTCAGCAAGTTCAGGCCCTGCTAGGTAAGCAACTGGCGCAACAAACCGGCTGGAAAATAGGCGATGAGTTGCATCTTAAGGGGGTTTCTGGCCCGGTGACGGTAAAGATAAGCGGCGTGTTGAGCAGTGGTGGTGAAGAAGAGAGCCGCCTGGTATTACCGCTGGCGGCAGTGCAATCGTTACTGGGGCTACCGGGGAAAATTCAAGCAGTACGGGTATCCGCCCTGACCGTACCAGAAAATGAATTGTCACGTAAAGCGCGTGAAAATCTTGAGGCCCTCAACGCTGAAGAGTATGACCTGTGGTATTGCACCGCCTATGTTTCTTCAATTGCCCACCAATTAGAAGAGGCTATATCTGGATCAGTGGTACGGCCCATATGGCAGGTCGCGGCATCGGAAGGCGTAGTGATTGAAAAAATACAACTGCTGCTGGCCGTTGTCACTATGGCTGCATTAATTGCCGCTGCCATGGGGATAGCATCACTGATGACCAGCACCATTATGGAACGGGCAAAAGAGATCGGTTTGATGAAAGCATTGGGAGCGCGTCAGTGGCAAATTCTAATGTTGTTCTATCTTGAAGCTGCCATCAGTGGCTTGATTGGTGGTTTAGCGGGCTGTCTGGCGGGGTGGGGGTTGGCAAAAACCATCGGCTTGATGCTGTTTGGTGCGCCATTGAGCTTCGCCTGGATGGTGGTGCCTTGTGTGTTGGTGATTTCGATTTTGATTGCAGTCATTGGCACGTGGTTCCCTGCGCGGCGTATCGCCAGCCTGTATCCGGTGGAGGTGCTCTATGGCCGTTAATCATCCGGCAGTGCAACATAAAGGTAGCCATAGCATGTTTTGGCGGTTGGTATTCCGTGCCTTGCGCTTGCGTATGCAGCGGGTCAGTGTGGTCTTTGCAGCACTGACCGTCGGTGCCGCGATTGTCACGGCCATGTCGGCAGTGTATTTCGATATTAATGCCAAGATGAGTCAGGAATTACGTACTTTTGGCGCGAATTTCTATATCGGCCCTGGGCATGGCAGTTCATTTGAGCAAGAACGATTCCAGCCAATCATTGATGCCGCCCCAAAAGGGCTGATCAACGCCTCCAGCCCCTATATTTATGGCATGGCACGTACTGAACTGGAAAAAGTGGTGTTGATGGGTGTGTGGTTTGAATCCCTGCAACAGCTGGTACCTTACTGGCAAGTCACTGGCAATTGGATTGGTGTCAGTTTCGATGATCGCAATGCGATGATAGGCGTCAAACTTGCAGATCGCCTACATGTCAAGGTGGGCGATACCCTTACCTTAGTGAGTGAAAGTACTCGGCAGCGTCTGCAAATCAAGGGTATTGTTGAGGCTGGCGATGCCACCGATAACATGCTGATCGTTAATCTGGAACTGGCACAGAAATGGCTCAATCAACCGGGGCACATTAGCAACGCACTGCTCAGCGTTAGTAATGATGTGGGTCAGGTCGAGACTTTTGCCAGCCATCTGCGTGAACAATATCCTGATCTAGAAATCCGGCCGATTCGAAAAGTATCCGCTTCGGAAGGACAGGTACTCGATAAAATAAAAGGGCTGATGGGGTTAGTGTCGGTGGTGATTCTTATTCTGTCCTCCCTATGTGTTAATACCACACTGATGGCGATCGTAGGTGAGCGCTCGAAAGAGTTCGCCTTACAAAAAGCACTGGGGGCCAGTGGTGGTGACATTATTCGCCAGATGCTGACCGAAACCCTGATTATCTCACTGGCTGCCGCAGTTTGTGGTGCTTTGCTGGGGTATGTACTGGCGCAAGTCTTGGGGCAAACCGTATTCAGTGCGTCGATAGCCTTACGTGCACCGGTATTACCGCTGACACTGGTATTGTCATTGTTAGTCGCCGCTGTTGCGGCAATTGTTCCCACCCGCCGGGCTATTCATATTGAACCCGCTAAAGTCCTCAAAGGAGAGTAGCAAATGACATCGTCACTAACACAGGTAAAACCTGAGCACGTTACGGATGCCGTCATTGAAACCCGGCACTTATATAAGCGTTTTGGGCAGGTGACGGCGCTGGAAGATATCAATATTCGCATCAATCGTGGTGAGTTTGTGGCGATTATGGGGGCATCAGGCTCAGGTAAAACCACGCTGATGAATATTCTGACGTGTTTGGACACGGTAAGTGAAGGGCAGGTTTTGCTCGATGGCATTGATGCCGCGGGCTTGGATGAAGAGGGCCGCAGGAAATTTCGGGCAGACAAGATAGGACTAGTTTTCCAGCAGTTCCACCTTATCCCTTACCTAACGGCGTTAGAAAACATTATGTTAGCGCAACATTACCATAGTGTGGTGGATGAAGAGGCGGCGCGGCAAGTCTTGGAGCAAGTTGGGATGACGCCACGTATGGGCCACTTACCCAGCCAGCTTTCAGGTGGTGAGCAACAGCGGGTATGTATTGCGCGTGCACTGGTCAATCAGCCGCCGATTATTTTTGCCGATGAACCTACCGGCAACCTTGATGAAGAGAATGAGCAACGGGTCTTGGATCTGTTAAACCATATTCATCTCCAAGGCAGAACCATCGTTATGGTTACTCACAATCCAGACTTAGGGTGTGTTGCTGATCGGATAATCCGGCTCCAGCACGGTAAATATCTTAACGAAGAGAGTCGTCATCATGTGGCTTAATGGGTTAAAAATGATTGGCCTTTGTAGCCTGTTATTGCTGCTTAGTGCCTGTAAACAGGAAGAGGTTGCGGTGGGGGAGGTTGCCCCTCAATTGGCTGCTTATGATATGCAGGGTAAACCTGTCGCACTCGATAAATGGAAAGGCAAACAGATATACCTTAACTTTTGGTCGGCAAGTTGTGGCGGTTGTTTGGCTGAAATGGCGACACTCGATAAGCTGAGTCAGCAATATCAGAATGATATTGTGGTGGTGGCTATCAACACCGATCCGGAGCAGGTAGATATCAACCCAGTATTGGCGCAACGCAATCTCAGCTATCCCGTCATTCGCGATCAACTGGGTATCACGCAGGAGCGCTATCAGGTCATTGGCACGCCAACCTCTTTTCTGATTGATCGCACCGGCAAGGTAACTGAATTGCATCAGGGTGCTCGCAATGAGAAGGATTTGACGACGTTGTTCCAACAATGGGCAACGGGTGCATAATGAAAGTATTGCTGTTGGCCGTGTGCATGATGACGTACAGCTTAACCGCACAGGCGGCCACTGACGGTGAGCATATCTATAAACAAACCTGTTCAAGCTGCCATGGCCGTATGGCTGATCGGAAAGGTTTGGATAAAGCCCCTCCGTTGATATCGTTATCTCGCGATGAAATAGTCGGCGGCCTGACTGCGCGGCGCGACGGCAAAATTATCGGCAGGGGGAATAAAGCCAAAGCGCATCTGACAGATGAAGATATCCAAAAGCTCGCTGATCATATTGAGAGCCTAAAAATAGCCAAGCCTAAAACCCCCTGACATCCTGCCATAACGTAATATGAATGATTTTATAAAGTAAATGCCTACTCATCACTGAGTATGAGTGATTTAGCTGCTTCATTTGGGCACATGAATGCTGTATTATATGTTGCATATAAAATGCATCTTTAAGTTATCTGAGGAATATCAGCATGGAAAATACATCAGCGCTGCTTTGCTATAAAAAGTTACCTGTCTGGAACAGTGCTGGTGTGCCAGCGATGTTTCGGGAGAAACACAATACCAAAGCTGGCACTTGGGCCAAATTAACCATTCTTAGCGGAGAGATGGATTTTCTGATTCTGGATGAGGCAGGAAACACCCTGGAAAGGCACTCATTTTCAAATGAACATCAGCCGCCGTTTATTGAGCCACAAGTCTGGCATCGTATTGCTGCTTGCTCTGATGATCTGCAATGCCAGCTTAGCTTTTACTGTACAGCAGAAGATTTTTATCATAAGAAATACAATTTAACCCCGACACACTCCGAAGTGATTGAAGCGGTAAAGTGGGTTCAGCCGGGTAAAGCATTGGACTTAGGTTGTGGCTCCGGGCGTAACTCGCTATATCTGAATCTATTAGGTTTTGATGTTACGGCAGTAGATAAGAATACTGACAGCATCAGTAATTTACAGCAGATCATTGAACGAGAAGAGCTGCACAATATAACCGCCGATACATACAACATCAATGAAGCCCGTTTGGATAACCGCTATGACTTTATTCTGTCGACGGTGGTTCTGATGTTCCTGCAACCGGAAAGAATTCCCCACATTATTAACAATATACAAGAGTGTACCTTGCCTGGTGGCTATAATCTGATCATCTCCGCCATGTCGACCGATGACTTCCCTTGTACTGTGCCGTTCTCCTTCACATTAAAGTCAGGTGAGTTGAACCATTACTATAAAGATTGGGAAATCATCAAATACAACGAAGATGTTGGGCAATTACATAAAACTGACGCACAAGGTAATCGCATAAAACTGCGTTTTGCGACCTTGCTGGCGAAAAAACCGTAATTACGATACTGAATAAAACTTGCCGCCACGTGATATTTTAAATCTCATGCTAAATTGTCGATAATTTAACGGGGCGGTGAGTTGGGTTCATCACGTAAACAGCTGACGATATAGTCAATAAATACGCGAAGTTTAGGGGGCAAATACCGTGTCGGAGGATAGAGCAACCATAAACCGCCGCTATACGAACTGATAAAGCGCCACTCTGGCAATACCTGCACCATCCGTCCCTCTTGTAATGCCGCTCTGGCGGTAAAATAAGGCAGGCTGCCGATGCCGATATGTTGCAATACAGCATCTAATCTGACACCAGTGTGATTGGCGGCATAACGGCCCTTTACCCCGACAGTGATGGCTTTGCTGCCCTGACGGAATTTCCAGCGAGCATCCCCGGGCGTTTCTCCCAGATAAATACAGCTGTGGTGCGCCAAATCATGGGGGTGCAACGGGGCTCCATGGGCCGCCAGATACTCTGGCGTGGCGCACAGCAAGTGCTGAATCTCCATCAATTGCCGCCCGACCATACCGGGTGGTGGCTGGTCAGTGATCCGAATCGCCAAATCCACATTCTCATCAATCAGATCAACATAGCGATCATCCAATATCAGTTGCACATCTATTTTGCTGTAGCGCCGCAGGAATTCAGGTATGTAAGGATGAATCACAAAACGCCCAACGGCTTTTGGCACACTGACTCGGATAAGTCCCTCTGGTTCTTGATTGTATTGACCACTCACCTCCATTACGGCGTCAGCGGCACTGAGCATCGTCTGGCAGCGCTTAAAAACTTCTTCACCGCTTTCACTCAACCGTAGTTTGCGGGTAGTCCGTTGCAATAATCGGGTTGCCAGTGCTTTTTCGAGTCGACTGACACTGCGGCTAATGGCTGAAGGCGAGACCCCTAACTGACGGGCGACCGCCGAAAAGCTGCCACTCTCAACCACTTTAACGAAAACAGCCATTTCACTTAGCAGTGCCAGCGGAAGATTTGTGCTCACAGCGCAATAGTCCTTTGAGTGCGTGACGGATTATCACGTTAGGTTGACATCAATATAATCATAATGGAAATGATAAAAGGATAATGATTATGACAGCCCGACTATTTTTTGAGAACGATCTATTGGCGACAGAAGTGACTGTCCTGAGCTGTATACCGGATGGTGAACAGTTCGCTACCCTATTGCAGGCGACTATTTTCCATCCTCAAGGGGGCGGGCAGCCATCGGATACCGGTTGGATAGGGGATAGTCAGGTATTGCGGGTTGTCCTACAGGGGCAATTGACCCACTATCTGGATAAACCTGTCGCATTGGGGATACAACAGGCGCGTGTTGATAGTGAACGTCGCTCTTTAAATTCTCGCATGCATTCCGCAGGGCATATTATTGGTAATATTGGCGAGAACTATGGTTGGTTACCGATAAAAGCCCATCATTGGCCGGGAGAGGGGCGAGTGTCATTCAAGCGGGGAGAGGATCCTCAAGTGATCGATATTGGCAACGTACAAGTTGCTTTAGAGCAATTTATCCGCCAAAACTTACCGCGACGAGTTTCGGTACAGGGGGATTTCCGCGAGGTTGGGTTTGGTGAACTGCCCGCTTATGCCTGCGGTGGCACCCATGTCAGTGCTTTGCACGAATTAGGCAGTGTCACTGTTCAGTCTATTTCAGAGAAGAAAGGAGTGATGTCAGTCAATTATATTCTGGATTAATGAGGTGAGTGTTGATGACGACTGCTGGCAAATATCATTACGAGTGAGAATCTTTATTTTGCCATTGAATGCAGCGCCATACTTGCTGTTAGGGTAATAAGCTGCTGGGTGTAGGCAACTGCCTCGGCTGTCCAGTAGAATCTCGCTCATAATGACCTGCCTACCTGCAACTTCTTAACTTTGGGTATATGATTCAAGCCACAGATAAAGAAAGACTTGAGGGAAGTTTCGGTGAATAACGAAAAGATTGTGCATTTAGACGCAGTAAGTCATAACGCCCGTAGGGTGATGGAACGAGAAGGGCTAGATGCACTGGTGGTCACAGTTTGTGATAACTTTTATTATCTCACTGGGTTTGCCAGTTTCTTTATGTACACTTTCCGGCATACCGGCGCGGCCGTTGCGATTATGTTCCGTGATGCGACAATTCCTTCGCAAATTATTATGAATGAGTTTGAGGCGGCCAGCACACACTTTGATATGCCCAATATGGAACTAAAAACTTTTCCCGTATGGGTTGATGTCGACGATCCGCGTAATCCGCTCAATCATCAGAAAAAACGTGAGCGCCCAATTGGTCCGCCAATTGAAACTGTTTTCGGTTTAGTTAAAGCTGCGCTGGAAAATGCGGGTGTGATGAATAAGACAATTGCCATTGAATTAAATGCAATGTCTAACGGCGGTAAAAGTGTGCTGGATAAAGTGGCCCCAGGGTTAAACTTGGTTGACTCAACTCCGCTGTTTAATGAAATAAGAATGATAAAAAGCCCGTGGGAGATAGAACACCTGCGGAAAAGTGCTGAAATTACCGAATACGGCATTGCCTGTGCGGCAAAAAAAATTCGTGTCGGTTGTACCGCGGCGGAGTTGACTGCTGCATTTAAAGCCGCCGTGATGACGTTCCCAGAAACTAACTTTTCGCGTTTCAATCTTATTGCTGTTGGCGATAATTTCTCACCTAAAATGATTGCGGATGAGACGCCAGCAAAAATAGGCGACTTAATTAAATTTGATTGCGGTGTTGATGTTGCTGGCTATGGTGCGGACTTGGCAAGAACCTTTGTGCTAGGGGAGCCAGACCCACTGACTCAGCAAATCTATGACACCATCAGAATCGGCCATGAGCATATGTTATCAATGGTCGCACCTGGGGTGAAATTAAAAGATGTTTTTGATTCCACCATGGATGTCATCAAAAAGTCAGGCTTACCGCATTATAATCGAGGCCATCTCGGGCATGGCGATGGTGTATTTTTAGGATTAGAAGAAGCCCCCTTTGTGAGTACGGTGGCAACTGAAACGTTTCGGCCAGGAATGGTATTAAGCCTCGAGACACCTTATTACGGAATTGGTATTGGCTCAATCATGTTAGAGGATATGATTCTCATTACCAATAACGGTTTCGAGTTTTTAAGTAAATTGGACCGCGACTTACTGCGCTACCCTTAATTTGTGCACAATATCTCACTTTATGTGAATTAAATTCATCTAGGTGAATAAGCCTCTCGGTTGTTTCTGCGAGCTTATTTACATTTTACGGGGACTGATGTCTAGCCTCGCGTAAATAATAATAATACTCATATAAAATAGGGTGTTAGAGCATGTGAATGATTTAACACTCCGCTTATTACCATTCTCTTGGCTATTTATGAATTTGAAATAGTTTTATTAAAAATGATAACGGATGTGATAATCGACATTACTAATAATAGTGTAATGTTGTGACCATAAATATAAAGAATATTTTATATAATCAAAATTCAAAGCAGTAAATGGCGGCATAGAACAGCCAAAAAACCAAATCGTGCTGCCTTTGCACAGGATACTGTATCGCAGTATTCACTTAGTGAAAATATTTTATCTCTAATCATTGCCTGTTTTAGGTGTTTTTAACTAAGATTATTCTTAAACGCCTCCAAATTGACGCACATATCACATTTTCACCTCTATTAATCGCTGGAATAACAATATTCTATAATAATTCGACAACAGTATTTTCTTTCAACTATCCTATGTAACATGCTGTAATACATTCTAAGGACTTCATTTCATCATAATTCCATAATGAAAAATGGAAGTGCGTGAAGTAGCTTTTCTTGATCATCAAACAAGTTGCTGGCTTAAGGGTTATATAATGTATAACGCATTTACGACACTGCTGCGCCCGTTGCATCGGCACAGAATTACTTTATTAGCTCTATTAATTTCCGGCCTTTCAGTTAACCCCGTTATGGCAGAAACACAGTATGATTCATTAATCATCAAAGCCAGAGCAGGGGATACTGCGCCGGTCCTTGACTATTTACAAAAAGAAGCTAATGCCGGTCCACTTAATAGCAGTCAAGTTGATGACTGGCTACAAATAGCCGGTTGGGCAGGGCGCAATCAGGAAGTGATCGACGTTTACGAAAAATACCACTCTTCAATGAATCTATCCTCCCGTGGCTTAGCGGCGACGGCGCGTGCTTATCGCAACGAAAAACGTTGGGATCAAGCTTTGGCTCTGTGGCAAAGCAGTTTGAAGAAAGACCCAACCAACCCCGATCTTATTACCGGCATGATCATGACCCAGGCTGACTCTGGCCGTGGCGGTGAGGCGTTGCAGCAGGCAAAAGCGTTGGCCGAGAGTAATCCCTCCGCAAAAAATTACATGACGTTGTCCTATTTGAACCGAGCAACCAACCGTAATTATGATGCATTGCAGGCTTCCAGTGAGGCGGTGCGATTGGCACCTGAATCTGAGGAAGTATTAAAAAATCACCTTGAAATCTTGCAAAGAAACCGCATTGCCGATCCCGCATTACAGCTTGCTAAAGAGAATCCGAAACTTGTCACCGCTGAGCAATATAGGCAACTAGAGAGAGATGCGGCGGCGGAGCAAGTCCGGATGGCTGTGTTACCAACGCGCAGTGAGACTGAGCGTTTCTATATTGCTGATCAGGCGCTGGCAGATTATCAGGATCTGTTAACTCGCTGGAGCAAAGACCCAGAAGCCCAGGCAGATTACCAGCGGGCCAGAATTGATAGGCTTGGTGCATTGTTGGTTCGCCGTAATACAGCCGAGCTGATTACAGAATATGAAGCCATGGAGGCTGAAGGCTACAAAATGCCTGACTACGCTCGTCGTTGGGCCGCTTCCGCTTATATCGATCGCCGGATGCCAGAAAAAGCCGCTCCGATTTTAACCAGTTTGTATTACGCCGATGGTAAAACTTTCCGCAACAGTGATGATTTGCTTGATGCCGATGATCTCTATTACGCGCTGAATGAAAGTGAGCAGTTGGATAAGGCACATCAATTTGCTAAGAACTATAGCGAGCAAACTCCGTATCAAGTTGGGGTTTATGGTCTGCCAGGTAAAGAACCTAATGACGATTGGATGGAAGGTCAGACGTTGCTGGTTCAGTCTTTGGTCGCTCTCAACGATCTGCCCGCAGCACAGAAAAAGTTAGAAACTTTATCCAGCACAGCACCCGCTAACCAGAATTTACGTATTGCTTTAGCGGGTGTTTATCTGGCTAGAGATTTACCGCGTAAATCTGAACAAGAGTTGAAAGCGATTGAATCATTGGCACCACGCAGCCTGATTCTGGAACGTGCACAAGCTGAAACAGCAATGGATTTGCAGGAGTGGCATCAGATGGAGCTCTTAACCGATGATGTGATTGCTCGCTCGCCAGAAGATGTCCCGTCACAGGAATTAGACCGTCAACGCCAGGTTCATAATATGTATGAGCTGCGTATTGTTGGTAACCGCACCATCTCTTCCAATAGCCCTATCAGCGGTAGCAAAGACTTTGGTATTGAAACCCTGCTCTATAGCCGACCGATAGCTGAAAACTGGCGGGTATTTGGTGGTGGTAACTATGACAATGCGCAATTTGAGGAAGGGAAGGGTATTAACCGCACCATGCGTTTAGGCGGCGAGTGGACGTCCCGTGGTTTTTGGGCTGAGGCTGAGGTCAATAATCAGAATTACGGTTTCGGTAATAAAACCGGTGCTCGCTTAGCAAGTTGGTACGACTTTAACGATCACTGGCGAGTCGGTGGTCAGGTTGAAAGATTGGCCAAAGATACCCCGCTGCGCGCCTTAAAAAGTAACATTTCGTCTAATAGTGCTTCTGCCTTTGTGCTGTGGAAAGCCGACGATCGCCGTGACGTGGAATTCAATGTCACTCCATCAGACTTCTCTGACGGTAACAAACGTTGGGAGTACGAGTTAAATGGGCGTCAACGTATCTGGACTGGGCCCTACCTGACGGCGGACTTCAGTTTGGGTCTGGCGGCGAGTACTAATACCAAAGAAGATGTGATCTACTACAACCCAAAAAGAGATTTTACTTACCTCCCGGCGGTCACCTTCAATCATATTATGTATCGCCACTATAAAACCATTTGGAGCCAACAGATTCAGCTTGGTGTCGGTGGTTATTGGGAGAAAAACTTCGGTAACGGCATGGTCACCACGGCAGGTTATGGGCAACGGGTGCAGTGGAATGATGTTGTCGATACTGGCGTTGCTGTTACCTATGATAAGCGGCCCTATGATGGTGTCCGTGAGCACAACCTTTCACTCGCTTTCGATTTGAATTACCGTTTCTAAGGGATCAGCGTTATGGCGAAGATACTATTTATTATCCGGATACTTGTAGTAGGAATGGTAACGCTGCTGGCCTCAGTTTGTTATGCCGAGAAGCCTGTTTTCGTTCCTCCTGCTGAACGTGCATTGCCGCAAAGTGAAAGACCGTGGCAAAAGAATACCTTTGTGGTCATTGCTTATCATGATGTTGAAGATGATTCCGCAGATCAACGCTATCTGTCAGTAAGAAGTAGCGCATTGAGCGAGCAACTGGCCTGGCTGAAAGATAACCGCTACAACGTGGTGTCAGTCGATCAGATTTTGGCGGCCCGTAATGGTGGAACACCCTTACCAAACAAAGCCGTTTTGCTGACTTTTGACGATGGTTACAGTAGTTTCTATACCCGCGTGTATCCGCTGCTAGAGGCCAATAATTTGAGCGCAGTACTGGCACCGGTGGGGACCTGGATAGATACACCGGCCAATAAAAAGGTGGATTTTGGTGGGTTAAGTACCGATCGCGATCGTTTCCTGACATGGAAAGAGATCGGCGAAATGTCTAAATCAAAACTGATTGAGATCGGTGCACATACCTATGCTTCACATTATGGTGTGATTGCTAACCCGCAGGGGAATACCGAACCGGCTGCTGCCAACCTGATCTACGATCCAAAGACGAAGAAATATGAAACTGAAGCGGCATTCAAGCAACGAATGGAGAAAGATGTTTCGTTGATTACTCAGCGCATTATCAAGGCCACAGGGAAACAGCCTCGGGTTTGGGTTTGGCCATACGGCGCGCCGAATGGCACCGTCTTAAATATCTTACGCCAGCACGGCTACCAAATGGCGATGACGCTGGAACCGGGCATTGGTAATGTTAATGATCTGATGAATATCCCGCGTATTCTGATCAGTAATAACCCATCATTGAAAGACTTTGCTCAGTTAGTCACCTCGGTACAGGAAAGAGAGATCATGCGGGTGGCGCATGTCGATTTGGATTATCTCTACGATCCCGACCCAGCACAGGAGAAGGAGAACCTCGACAAGTTGGTACAGCGGATCTCTGATTTACGTGTTACCACCGTATTTTTACAAGCGTTTTCTGACCCTAAAGGGGATGGTAATATCCGGCAGGTTTATTTCCCTAACCGCTGGATACCGATGCGGCAAGACTTGTTTAACCGTGTTGCGTGGCAATTAGCCTCTCGTCCCGATGTGGATGTGTATGCCTGGATGCCCGTGTTAGCTTTTGAAATGGATTCTTCTTTGCCACGGATTACGCGAATTGATCCGAAAACAGGTAAAACCAGCATCGATCCGGACCAATATCGCCGCTTATCACCATTTAGCCCAGAAGTTCGGCAGCGCATCATCGATATCTACCGCGATATGGCCTACAGCGCACCGATTGACGGCATTCTCTATCACGATGATGCAGTGATGTCCGATTTCGAAGACGCTTCGCCCGATGCTATCCGTGCGTACGAAAAAGCGGGCTTCCCAGGCTCGATTGTTACCATACGTAATGATCCCGAAACCATGGCCCGCTGGACCCGCTATAAGAGTAAGTATCTGGTTGACTTTACCAATGAGCTAACGCGGCAGGTGCGTGATATCCGTGGCCCGCAAGTAAAATCAGCACGCAATATCTTCGCTATGCCGATCTTGGAACCGGAAAGTGAAGCCTGGTTTGCGCAGAATCTGGATGACTTCTTGGCTAACTATGATTGGGTTGCTCCAATGGCAATGCCATTAATGGAGAAAGTGCCGTTATCTGAGTCGAAAGAGTGGCTATCGCAACTGGTCAATAAGGTTGCTGAACGCCCGGGAGCACTGAATAAAACTGTATTTGAACTGCAATCGAAGGACTGGACCAAGCCTGAGGGCAGCAATGCGATCAGTGGCCCGATACTGGCGGGATGGATGCGTCAGTTGCAGTTAAATGGCGCGCAAAATTTTGGTTACTATCCGGATAACTTTATCACTGGCGAACCACCGCTAAAAGATGTCCGCCCTGTGCTATCTTCTGCCTGGTATCCTTTATATGATCGATAGAATTATTGCGTTACTCATCCTATGCCTGGTACTGAGCATCCCTGCGGGAATGATCCTGCTCTTTACCGGTGACGTACTGCTGAATTTTGTTTTCTTCTATCCGCTTTTTATGTCCGGTATCTGGATCACTGGCGGCCTCTATTTCTGGCTACGCCGAGAGAGACATTGGCCGTGGGGCGATGATGTACCGCCACCGGAGCTGAAAGGTAATCCGTTGGTCTCGATTCTAATCCCATGTTTCAACGAGGGGTTAAATGCGCGGGAAACCATTCACGCAGCATTGGCGCAGACCTACACCAATATCGAAGTTATCGCGATTAACGATGGCTCCAGCGATGATACCGCGCAAGTGTTGGATTCGATGCTGACTGAAGATCCTCGTTTGCGCGTGATTCATCTGGCCCATAATCAGGGCAAAGCCATTGCCCTTCGCATGGGCGCGGCGGCGGCACGCAGTGAATATCTGGTCTGTATCGATGGTGATGCTTTACTGGACAAAAAAGCGGTGCCTTATCTGGTCGCGCCACTGATTGCCAACCCACGCACGGGTGCCGTCACTGGCAACCCCCGTATCCGCACCCGTTCAACCTTGATTGGCCGTGTTCAGGTTGGGGAGTTCTCCTCGATTATCGGTTTGATTAAACGCACGCAACGCGTCTATGGGCAAGTCTTCACCGTATCAGGTGTGGTTGCCGCTTTTCGCCGCAGAGCTTTAGCGGATGTGGGCTATTGGAGCCCAGATATGATCACGGAAGATATTGATATCAGTTGGAAATTGCAGGTCAGACACTGGTCGGTATTCTTTGAGCCACGGGGTTTATGCTGGATTCTGATGCCAGAAACCCTGGGGGGGCTGTGGAAACAGCGTCTGCGCTGGGCGCAGGGCGGGGCCGAAGTCTTCCTGAAAAATATGTTCAAGCTGTGGCGTTGGCGTAATCGCCGGATGTGGCTGCTGTTCCTTGAGTATTCGCTCTCTATCACGTGGGCGTTTACTTACCTGTTCAGCATCATTTTATTCCTGCTGGGTTTGGTGATTACCCTGCCACCGGGAATTCATGTGCAAACGGTGTTCCCGCCAGCCTTTACCGGGATGGTATTGGCTCTAACCTGTCTGATGCAGTTTGCAATCAGTCTGGTAATTGAACGGCGCTATGAGCCTAAACTGGGTCATTCTTTGTTCTGGATTATCTGGTATCCGATGGTCTACTGGATGCTCAGTTTGTTTACCACGGTGGTTGCGTTCCCCAAAGTCATGCTCAACACCAAGCGTAAACGTGCGCGTTGGGTGAGCCCAGATCGCGGAATAGGGAGAGTTAAACCATGAATGAACCTCTGATTCATACCGAGCAGCGGGCGTTCCCCCGCTGGATCGATATCATTATTACTGCGTTGGCCTGGTTCGGTTTTATCTTCCTGTTTGTGAAGGGATTTCTGGATATGATTGGTCGAGCGCCGAACATGGGGCCGATCCCGTTCCGGCTCTATATTCTCAGCGGCCTGACCACCATCGCCTTGTATGCAGCAATCGCGCTATTCAATGCGGTAGTCATCATTATCTGGGCCAAATACAATCAGGTCCGTTTTCAAGTTGAACGCCGTGGTCACCGGCCACATCTGGACGATGATGAGTTGGCGAGCAGTATGGATATCTCGGGCGATATGGTGGCCCAACTGAAAGCTGGCTCCTGTCTCACGTTATACAACGATGAGCACGGGCAACTCCTTGAGGTCAAACAAGGGCTACAACTTCCCACCGTCGCTCCGGTCGTTAATTTACGCCGAGGGTAATGGACGATAATATCTGGATACTTGAGGGTCAGTTGCTATCAGGCGCTTATCTCGGGTATCCAGAGACACCTACTGTGATTTTAGCTCTGCTTCTGAGATAGATACCGCAAAACACCACTTTCTTTTATTACCCCTCCTTATATATTGTTATGATCTGGCTAAATTATAGCGTGAAGTAGTAATCGAATTTTGTCATAACAGGTATTCCTCTGGCAGTTGAATTAAAAAGGGAGCACACAATGAAGCAAAACCATTTCGGACAAACTATCGGAGCAGAATTATCGGATTGGCAAGTAGCACAACTTCCGCAGCGGGAAATTTTGCCGGGCCATTTTTGCTATCTTGCCCCAGTCAATGCAGATAAACATGAGGCATGCTTATATCAGGCGTATCACATGGTCAAAGATGCACATGACTGGACCTATTTTTATTGTGAGCGGCCGGAGAATGAAGTCGATTTTCATCACTATTTGCAAACATTAATCAATACCGAAGAGGCTTTCCACTATACGGTGGTTGATGCCCAAATGGGTTTGGCATTAGGCACTGTTGGTTTACAGCGAATTGATGAAAAAAATGGTGTTATCGAGATAGGTTCTGTTAATTGGTCACCGCGATTAAAGCGTAACTCGGCAGGCACTGAGGCAATATATTTACTCTTGCACTACGTCTTTGACAAATTAGGTTATCGTCGCTGTGAGTGGAAATGTGATTCATTGAATGAGCCGTCAAACTCTGCTGCATCTCGCTTTGGTTTCCAATTCGAAGGGCAATTCCGTCAGGCTATCGTGACCAAAGGGCGCAATAGAGATACCAATTGGTATTCAATAACTGACCGTGAGTGGCCATTAATTAAGCAGGCATTTAATGATTGGCTCGCTATGGAAAACTTTGATAGTCAGGGTAAGCAAAAAGTGCGTTTACAGGATCTAAGATTCAGCCGCTAGCGAGAGTCAGGTTAATTATATTGAATATTATCCCTTTGTATTAACTATTGATGACAACATTTCGCCTTTGCTTAACGCAGAGATAAAAAGGTAAGGGCGAAATAATGACGCGAGATTAATGCTAGGTGAAAAGCGGGGCTAAATAGTATAGCGCGATATAAAAAATGATTAGAGTAAAAAATGAACAAATAAAATTTTATATATATTTTTCCATTTTAATATCGCGAAAGTTAAGAGTGTCATTATACTGTAATCATCTGGCGGTATTTTTCACACGGTGCATAGCTTAGGCTGTTGTTTATCACTGCGGGGATCGCTAATGGTAGAGTCCATGATTGGGCTGTTAAGACAAGACCAAAGTTTTACACTAGCGACTCGTTGTTACGAGGGCTCTCCCTCCGACTCTCAATTTCCAGCAGTACTGTCAGTTTCTACCCTTGATCAATTATCTCCAATATTGTTGTTCCCACTATTTATCTCTGGTAATACCCGCCCTTGCGATACTGTTTTCACTCGAGCTATTAGGCAGCTTAAGTGTTTACCTTATTCGCATTTTTCATTGGCTATTATTGGCTGCGAAGGAAGCCAAAACCTCATCCGTATGTGAAACATAATCGCGCAGGCAACTTCTGCTGCGGTAGGTGAAACAAACTGTAAGGTGCCACTATGGGAAGACAGAAAGCAGTGATCAAAGCTCGTCGTGAAGCGAAACGTGTCATTAGACGTGATTCACGTAGTCATCGTCAGCGTGAGGAAGAAAACGTGACATCGTTAGTGCAAATGGGCGGTGTTGAATCAATAGGTATGGCACGGGATAGCCGTGATACCTCCGTTATTCAGGCGCGTACGGAAGCTCAAGGTCATTACTTATCAGCCATAGACAGTAAACTGCTCATCTTCGCCACCGGCGAAGCGGGGTGTGGTAAAACCTTTATCAGCGCGGCCAAAGCCGCTGAAGCACTCATTCACAAAGAAGTTGATCGGATCATTGTGACGCGGCCTGTGCTACAGGCAGATGAAGATCTGGGGTTCCTGCCCGGTGATATCTCGGAGAAATTCGCGCCTTACTTCCGCCCGGTGTATGACATCCTACTGCGCCGACTTGGCTCCTCTTTCATGCAATATTGTCTGCGTCCGGAAATTGGCAAAGTGGAAATTGCGCCATTCGCGTATATGCGTGGGCGTACCTTTGAAAATGCGGTGGTGATCCTCGATGAGGCACAAAACGTGACCGCCAGCCAAATGAAGATGTTTCTGACCCGTCTCGGTGAAAATGTCACGGTTATCGTTAATGGCGATATCACCCAATGCGACCTTCCGCGTGGCGTGAAATCAGGTCTTAGTGACGCGCTGGAGCGTTTCGCTGAGGATGAAATGATTGGCATCATCCGCTTTGACAAACAGGACTGTGTCCGCTCAGCGCTATGCCAACACACGTTGAATGCCTATTCATAACGCCAAGTTTTGAATAGATGACCCGATAAAAAAGGGCAAGCGCGCGAAACGCTTGCCCTTTGCTTTCGCTAAAGAGGCTGAGGAATAACCGCTACAGCATAATGGTCATCATGTAAGCGGCAAACAGTGCCAAATGGGCGGTGCCGTTCAACACGTTGGTTCTGCCGGTGGAGAATGAGATCTGCGACAGAATCAAGACGCTGACCATCACCACGATATGCGGCGCTTCCAGACCAAAGTTCAACTCTTGCCCGGTCAGTACCGCGATCAGCGTCACCGCCGGAACCGTCAGTGAGATGGTCGCCAGCACTGAACCGAAGAACAGATTCATGGCGCGCTGTACCTGATTTGCCAGCACCGCTTTTAAGGCACCCAAGCCTTCTGGGGAGAGGATCAACAGGGCGATCAGGAAGCCGGTAAATTTGGCCGGTGCATTTAATTCAGTCAGCAATGCTTCCAATGGGTTAGCATCAAATTTAGTCACTGCAATCACTGCGACCAGATGAACTAATAGCCAACATGTGTGCCACAGGCTGCTGTGAGACGACGGCTTACCGTGAGGGTCGCTGGGGTCATCACCTTCATCTTCGTGTGCATAGACAAACAAACTTTGGTGCGTTTTGGTTTGGATCAGCAGGAAAACGCCATACATCGCCGCCGAAATCGCCGCAACAACCAATGACTGTGCCACGCTAAAATTGCCGCCGGGCAGGGTGCTGGGTAGTACCAACACAATGATTGCCAGCGGGAATATGGCCATCAGATATTGTTTGATACCGACCAAATTAACGTGTTGGGTCGCAAATTTACGGCCACCCAATAGCAATGACACCCCCACCAATCCGCCGATGACAATCATGATGATGGAGTAGAGTGTATCGCGCATCAACGCGGGGGCGGCATCGCCGGTTGCCATCATTGCCGAGATCAGGCTGACCTCAAGCACCACCACCGACAGACTGAGGATAAGAGAGCCATAAGGTTCGCCCAAACGGTGTGCTAGCACGTCGGCATGGCGTACCACGCTGAAAGCACTGCTTAGAATCCCCACCAAGGCAATCAGGTTGATAATGATGATAGCGGCGAAATTGCTGGTGTTACCCCAGAGATTCAGTATAACCAGCGCAATAATGGGCAGGATAAGGGAGTATTCGTGATGGCGTGATTTAGATCGGCCAGGATCATTTTGCGACTTCATTTTGAGAACGCTCCTAATAACTTTACTGCATTAAACGGGCATTACAGCCATTTAACGATAATTAAGCGCCATATTGCAGGCTAAGTAGCCTTAAGACTAACAAATAACAGGGAATTGTCGCAGAAAATTCACAAGGTTTTAACTGGGGATCGTAAAAAATGGCAAGAAAAATGGACATAACAAGTTGATGTCCATTGATTTCATAGGGATTAATGGTGGCTAGTCGTCAATGTTGTCCATAACTTCATGGCGCTTGTGATGATAGTCCTCTTCATTCAGCCCTTCGCGCCAATATGGGATGGCATAAAGCTGTTGGCGATCACCGCCTTTCTCGCGGCGCAAAAAACGGCGCAATTGCACCACCAGACTGTCTTCGCCGGCGATCCAGAAGGTCGACTCTTCCATCGATAGATTCAGGGCGCAGAATTGGCTGATCATATCCATGGTTTTATCGGTCCCCCCAATCACCCAACTGAGCTCAACACCGGCAGGCTTAATCAGGTCCAAGACATCTTGTGGCGTATCCACACGAATAATGGCATGGCCTTCAGCATCAGCAGGCAGGGACTCCAGCAGTGCGGCAATAGCAGGGAGCGAAGAGGGGTCGCCCACCAGATAACGGTATGTTGCCGCAGGTAACAGAGTTTCAGGCCCCCCAGGATTGGTGATCCCTAACCAGTCACCCAACTTGGCATTGCGGGCAAAATTCACCGCTGGGCCACTGTGGTCATGAATAGCGAACTCAATGTCTATCTCACATAACTCTGGGCGAATAGCCCGAACAGAGTAGGTTCGTACTATCGGACGCACTTCCGCCGCAGGCCACACCGGGCCTTTCTCGCCCAGGACCGGCAGTTCCGGCTGCGTTTGACCCGCTAAAGGCAAAAATACCTTTAAATGCGCGCCACCGCACTGTGGTGGGTAATTGTGTAACGAGGGGCTTTCAAAGGTGATGCGGCGCAGATGGGGTGAGATATCCACCACCTTTTTCACTTGCACCAAACGGGGTGGGGTTGGGCGATATTTGGGCTTTGCTGCGGTAGATGCTGTGCTCACAGGTTATCCTTCTTAATAATAGTATGGCGTTTTATTCTTGATCATCAGCCAGTGGAGGACGTGGCTTAGAGAGGCATAAACTATAACATCAAGCAATGTTAATGATAATTATTTGTATTGATGGAAAGTGCGTTTTTGCAGAATAGATTTCCCATATAAATGGTTTTGCTTAGTGTTAAAACGCATAAGAAACATTTTTTTCATATTTGCGAACTGCTCTGTTCCGCCGTATCACTATTTCCATCCTAAGAAATGATGTGTGAGGTGATGGTGTGAATTTCCAACAACTTAAAATTATTCGGGAATCAGCCCGCTGCAATTACAACCTCACTGAGGTAGCGAATACGCTATTCACCTCTCAGTCGGGTGTCAGCCGGCATATCCGCGAACTGGAAGAAGAGTTAGGGATTGAGATATATATCCGTCGCGGTAAGCGCTTATTGGGGATGACTGAGCCGGGCAAAGAGTTGCTGACGGTGGCGGAGCGCATGTTGAACGACGCCAATCAAATTCGCCGTTTGGCCGATGTATTCAGTAATAATGATAGTGGGCAGTTGCATATTGCCACCACCCATACCCAAGCACGCTACAGTTTGCCACGGGTGATTAAAGAGTTTCGCTTGCTCTATCCGCAAGTGAAGCTGGTTATTAGTCAGGGTAATCCACAAGAGATTGCCGCTATGCTGCACTCTGGCGAAGCCGATATTGGCATTGCCACTGAGTTATTGATGAGTGATGAGTCTGTCGCGACATTTCCTTACTATCGCTGGCACCACGCGATTGTGGTACCAGAAAACCACCCGCTAACCCAAGAACCTAATATCACGCTGGAAACCTTGAGTACCTTGCCATTAATTACTTATCGTCAGGGGATTACCGGCCGATCACGACTCGATAATGCTTTTAAAAACGCAGGCTTAACACCGGATATTGCGCTTAGCGCACAAGATTCTGACGTCATTAAGACCTATGTTGAGTTGGGCATGGGGGTGGGGATTCTGGCGGATATGTCCTACGAGGCCCATCGTGATAAGGGGCTGGTACGACTGAATGCAGAGCACCTATTTGATGCCAATACCGTCTGGCTGGGGTTAAAACGGGGCCAGTTACAACGTAACTTTATCTGGTTCTTTATCCAGCTCTGTAACCCAACACTCTCCCTGCATGATATCAAAGAGAAAGTGCTGGCAGAGGCCACCGAGGAGATGGTTATTGATTATCAGATTTAGCCAATAAAGGGTGCTGACTGGCAGTTTTGGCACCCAACGTCAGTCAAGGTCATCATTATCTGGGCTAAATCGTACCCGCACTTCAGTCCCACCTTCTTCTCGCTGACGAATATCGCACTGTCCGTTTAAGCTGGTGGCGCGATCCTGCATAATCATCAAGCCGTAATGATTAGGTCGCTCATTGGCTTGGCCAATGCCACAGCCATTATCGATGATGGACATCACAACTTCACTGCCTTCAGCCACCACCTTGACCTCGGCTTTACTGGCATGGGCGTGCTTATAGATATTGTTCAGCGCTTCACGGGCGATATTGACCAGATGAATAGCTTGATGGTCAGGCACTGCGTCAGACGCTAAGTTAAAATCGAGCGTCATTGGCACATTGGCCCGTTCGCTGAACTCATTGACCAGTGTCTGGAGCGCGGCCTGTAAGGTCGCGGCATTGAGCTTCAGGCGGAAGGTGGTCAGTAACTCACGCAGTTGGCGATAGGCGATGTTAAGCTCATCGCGCATTTGCTGTATCAATAATTTGCTGGGGTCGGGCAAATCCGGCGTCTGCATCTGCAAGCAACTCACCTGTATCTTCAGGCAAGAGAGGGATTGCGCGATGGAGTCATGCAGCTCGCGCGCAATGGATGAGCGCTCCTCCATCAATAATAATTGCTGCTGATGCCGAGCTTGGCTCTCCAGTGCCAATGTGCTGGTTAGCTGCTCAACCAACATGTTAACTAACTGCTGTTGATCCGAATTGAGCGGTTTATCCGTGGGTAACTTTGCCAGCAATAACCCATATTGGCCGAGCTTATCACTCAGGCTCCAACTCAGTGATTCCCTTTGTGTCGCCTGACTGACACCGCTGAATGCGCTGCTGATGGTGAGCTGAGTGGGACGATTTTGCGGCGGTAAATATTCACCATCCATATTATCCGTGAGGTGAGTGCGATAAAGGTGATTGCCGTACAAACAAATCTGCACATTTTCCAGCGGCGTCAGTGCTTGCAATTGATCAATCACCGGGACGAGCCGTTCACTCAGGGGCTGATGGGTATGTAGCTGGCGACTGCTGTGGTAAAGAAAGGCCAATACTTGGTTTTTCTGTTGTAAATCAGTGGTTTTTTGCGCAACTCGTTGTTCGAGATCACTGTAGATTAGCGACAATTCCTGTGACATGCGATTCAATGCCGTCCCCAGCATCCCCATCTCGTCACGTTGATTGGATAGGGTGTAGCGCTGACTAAAATCACCGCGTCCAATCGCATTCGCCATGGAGATCAATTGCAGCCATGGGCGCAATAAGCGGCGGCGCAGATAGTAGATCGTCGCTAACAACAGGCCCAGTGTCAGGATGATGAAGACCAGTTGAATCAGCGTCACCAGCAGTAGCCGCTGCTCGGTTTTATGGTCAATGGCTAATACCAGCGCATCGAGTTGATGGACAAAATCAGCCACACTGGCCGCCACCTCGTCAGGCTGTTTGGCCTGTAGCAGTTGGGGTTTGAGCGTGTTTTGCCAGTAGCGCTCAATTTGCAGATATTGATTGGTCAAACCTTCCCGCTTGAGGGCTTGCTGCAAATCGCTGCTGGTTTTGTCCTGCTCCAGTGCCACCAGATAGGGTAAATCGCGGTCATCCAGCGGCACCATAGAGAGTAGTCGATAACTTTGCATACGCAGTGAACCCGCTTTATTGATGGCATGTGCATTACCCTGAATGCTTTGCGCCATCCATGACGAAATCGTCATGCCCGCCAACCCCAACATACCCAGCAGTATCATCAGTAAAGAGATCTGATTCACCAGTGGGATAAGGTAACGTTTCATAAAGTGGGATTCCTCGTCTAATTAGCCTGCAACCTTAACGGTTTTAAGGTTGAAATGTTAGCGCTAATGGGACTTCATCCCCGCCGCCGTCATCATCATACGGAACAGCATGGAAACCGCCAATAATGCCAAAACACTCCCGCACCAGATAATAAGCAGCCAACCAACGCGCTTCCACCACGGGGATTTCATCGGCTCAGTCGATGAAGAGGGTGATTGTGATTTCATCATTCAGTGATAGCCCTGTTCGTGATCGGTTTTCCCGCGGAAGACGTAGTAACTCCAGAAGGTATAAACCAGAATAATGGGGATGATAAATAGCGCGCCAACCAGCATAAATCCTAAGCTCTGCGGAGGGGCGGCCGCTTGCCATAAAGTAATGGCGGGCGGAATAAGATAGGGCCAGATACTGATCCCCAAGCCGCTATAGCCCAGAAACACCAATAAGAGCGTCAGCAGGAAGGGGGCATAATGGCTGCCACGTTTGACGGCGCGCAGCAAGGCCCAACTGGCGAGTAATACCAAGATGGGCACTGGCAGGAACCAAAACAGATTTGGCAAGCTGAACCAACGCGCGGCAATTTGGGGATGTGCCAGCGGCGTCCAAAGACTGATCCCCGCAATAATAAGCAGCATCACCAGCGTCAGTGGTGTCGCCAGCTTATGCATCACCTGTTGTACATGGCCCTCGGTTTTCATAATCAGCCAAGTGCAGCCGAGCAGCGCATAGGCCGTCACTAATCCGATGCCACAAAATAGGGCAAAGGGGGTCAACCAGTCAAACGGCCCGCCGCTGTAACTGCGGCCTGTCACTGGGAAGCCCTGAATAAAGGCCCCGACTACCATGCCCTGCGTGAAGGTGGCAATCAACGAACCGCCAATAAAGGCTTTATCCCAGATATGCTGCTTTTCAGGGCTGGCTTTAAAGCGGAATTCGAATGCTACGCCGCGGAAAATCAAGCCCAACAGCATCAGGGTCAGCGGGATCGCCAGTGCATCCAGAATCACCGCATAGGCTAGCGGAAAAGCGCCCAATAGTGCCGCGCCGCCAAGCACTAACCAGGTTTCGTTGCCATCCCAAACCGGAGCGACGCTATTCATCATCAAATCCCGGTCGCGACTGTTTTTGACCAGCGGAAACAAGATGCCGATACCTAAATCGAAACCATCCATCACCACATACATCATGGTGCTGAATACAATGATAACGAACCAAATCAGTGGAAGATCAACACCCATCATTAGCTCCTGTTGTGGTGATTATCAGTGGGCAATGGACTGCTGCCGGTATCAAAGGGTTCACTGACGGCGGAGAGTGGCCGCGCGGGCGTTTGGTGCTGGCCTGGGCCACCCGGATCTTGCTGGCCGCCTTCATGGGCTATTGGCCCTTTGCGAATCAGCCGCATCATATAGGCGTAGCCCACGCCAAATACCGAACCATAAACCACGATGAAGACCAGCAAACTGATGCTCATATGCATCTCGCCGTGAGAGGAGACCGCATCACGAGTACGCTGCAAGCCATAAACAATCCATGGCTGGCGGCCCACTTCAGTGGTAAACCACCCGGCGAGAATCGCAATCAGCCCCGACGGCCCCATCCACAGTACAAAATGGAGGAAAGGGCGTGACTGGTACAAACCGCCGCGCCAGCGCAGCCATAGACTCCAAAACCCCGCCAAAATCATCAACATGCCTAATCCGACCATAATGCGGAATGACCAGAACACAATGGTGGAATTTGGCCGATCTTCGGGTGGGAAAGATTTCAACGCTGGGATCTGCTTTTCCAAACTGTGGGTCAGGATCAGACTCCCTAAATAGGGAATTTCCAGCGCAAAATGGGTTTTCTCCTGCTTCATGTCCGGCCAGCCAAACAGAATCAACGGCGTGGCTTCACCGGGCTTATTCTCCCAGTGGCCCTCAATGGCGGCAATTTTAGCCGGTTGATATTCCAAGGTATTTAAGCCATGGGCATCACCAATCACCGCCTGTAGCGGGGCGACAATTAAGGCCATCCACATCGCCATCGACAGCATTTTTCGCATGGCTGGCGTATCCCGTTTGCGCAGTAAATGCCAGGCGGCGGAGGCCCCGACAAAGAAGGCGGAGGCCAGAAACGCGGCGGTGGACATATGCAGCAGCCGGTAAGGGAAGGAGGGGTTGAAGATCACTTTCAGCCAGTCAACCGGCACCACTTGCCCATTAATGACTTCAAAACCTTGTGGCGTCTGCATCCAGCTATTGGAGGCGAGTATCCAGAAGGTGGACATCAGGGTACCGAGCGCCACCATGCAGGTGGCAAAGAAGTGCAAACCGGGGCCAACCCGATTCCAGCCAAACAGCATAACACCGAGGAAACCGGCTTCGAGGAAGAACGCGGTCAGCACTTCATAGGTCAGCAGCGGGCCAGTGATACTGCCGGCAAATTCGGAGAAAAAGCTCCAGTTAGTGCCGAATTGGTAGGCCATAACGAGACCGGAAACCACCCCCATACCAAAGTTGACGGCAAAAATTTTGGACCAAAAATGGTAAAGATCACGATAATCCTCATTTTTGGTTTTTAACCATAACCCTTCCAGCACCGCCAGAAAACTGGCTAGCCCAATAGTGATGGCGGGGAAGATGATATGGAACGAAATGGTGAAAGCGAATTGGATTCTGGCCAACTCGAGAGCGGTTAAGCCAAACATAGTGACCTCGCTGCAAACATGGTACTGCCTCATCAATCGATAAAATGAATCAAGCCCAGTGTGGCGAGCCACAGGCGATTATTTTAGGGCGTAAACTTGGCAGTTAGTTAACCATAAGTTAAAGTGGCTATAATAGTGACAATTAATTCAATATTACCTATAACAGTTGGCATATGACTCGATACGAACAGTTAGCGCAACAAATCCGGGCGCAAATAGAATCTAAGGTCTGGCAGGCAGGCGACAAGCTGCCATCGCTACGGGAAAGTTGTAAGCAATCGGGCTTAAGCTTAATGACCGTGGTGCAGTCATATCAGTTGCTAGAGAGTCAGGGGTGGATCGTGGCCCGCCCGCAATCGGGATATTATGTTGCCTCGCGTCCGACACAGCTGCCGCAGCCGCAGCGCGGGAAAAAACTGCATCTGGATGAGCAAGTAGATATTAATGCGTTTATTTTTGATGTACTACAAGCAGGTAAAGATCCGGCAATTATGCCCTTTGGTTCAGCATTTCCTGATCCGAGCTTATTGTTACAGCCCCGCTTATCCCGTGCGCTAGCCAGTGTCGCCCGCAAGATCTCGCCACAAAGCTCGGTGACCAACTTGCCGCCGGGGAATGAGAGTTTACGGCGCAATATCGCCCAGCGTTATGCTGCCAGTGGCATGAATGTTTCACCCGAAGAGATTGTGATTACCGCTGGTGCCATGGAGTCACTGAGCTTGAGCCTGCAAGCGGTGACTCAGCCTGGAGATTGGGTGGTGCTTGAGTCACCCGCCTTTTATGGGGCATTACAGGCGATTGAGCGCCTACGGTTAAAAGCCATTTTCATCACCACCCACCCGCAGCATGGGATGGATCTCGATGCTCTTGAGCAGGTCATCAGCCAATATCCGATCAAAGCCTGCTGGCTAATGACCCATTTTCAGAATCCCTTGGGCTGCTCGATGTCATGGCTGCAGAAAAAAAGGCTGGTGGCGCTGCTGCAACAGCACACTATTTCGCTGATAGAAGATGACGTTTATGGCGAATTATATTTTGGTGCGGAGCGCCCATTACCGGCCAAAGCACTCGACCAACACCGACAGATCCTGCACTGTTCTTCGTTTTCAAAATGCCTGGCACCGGGGTTTCGTGTGGGCTGGGTCGCCGCTGGTGAACATGCGCAGCGAATTCAACATTTGCAACTGATGAGTACGGTTTCGGCCAGTGTCCCGACCCAGTTGGCGATTGCGGATTATCTCACTCAGGGCGGTTACGATACCCATTTGCGCCGCTTACGCCGCTTAATGGAGCAACGATTGAACGCGATGCGGCAAGCAGTGGTTGAGCATTTCCCTAAAAATGTCAAAATCAGCCATCCGGCGGGGGGCTATTTTTTGTGGCTAGAACTGGAGCCACCATTTAATGCCAGCGAATTATATCGGCGTGCACTGGAACAGGGGGTCAGTATCGCCCCCGGCAGGATGTTCACTACTGGCAATCAGTTCGACCACTGCTTTCGACTCAATGCCTCCTTTGCCTGGTCAGAGCAAAGCCAAAAGGCCATCCAGATTTTGGCGCAACTGATTCACCAACTGACTCACGGCACGGACAGTAGCCGTTTCCGTTAGCCCTCCCTGTGCCAGGTAGCGTGTCAAATCAGGATATCGAATTAAATACATCACATCATATGGCGCCAGAAAATGGGGCCAAAACAGCATGATCCACTAGTCATACTGCGGCCATTCCTCCCCCTTTATGATGCATAACGTCCTTATTTCTTACCGCAATGCCCTCGATACCCACAGTAGAAATGCACCCAATTGAAGCATTCAGTGCTCATTTATAGGGCGCTAGCGCCATCGATTGTTATTTTTGTGTTGCAAAACTGTGATCTGATAGAGCAAAAATCAAAATTGGTCGAAAATGCATATAATTGCTCGGCAAACCCTGATTATTGGTCAATATAACCCCTAAAATACAGAATGAATGCGACCATTTTGCATAACTATGCAATTCAAATTGTTGTTTTAATGGAATTTAAACATTTTATTCACATGCCCCATGGTGTGGCACGAAAGCTGCTGTACACTTTATATCAGGTGAATATATTTCATTCTATATTGTTATCAGAATAAGAGATTTTTGTTGGAGGGTATCACCGAGCCTAACGAGACATCTCTCAACCCAATATTTACGCTGATTAAAGAGGCCATTATGGAACAGCCAATCTCGGTTACCCGACAGTCTTTTGATGAATGGATCGTCCCAACCTATGCGCCAGCAGATTTTATTATCGTGCGAGGAGAGGGGGCGACGCTGTGGGATCAGCAGGGCAAGTCTTATATCGATTTTGCTGGGGGTATTGCTGTCAATGCGTTGGGGCATGGGCATCCAGCGGTCAAGGCGGCACTGATTGAGCAAGCCGAAAAAGTGTGGCACTTGGGTAATGGCTATACCAACGAACCGGTGCTGCGCCTGGCGAAACAGCTGATCGATGCTACCTTTGCGGAGAAAGTTTTCTTCTGTAACTCAGGGGCCGAGGCCAATGAGGCGGCGCTGAAACTGGCACGCAAATATGCGCTGGATAATTTTGCCAACAAGCCGGGGCAGCAGGGCGAAAAGAACCAAATTGTAGCGTTCAGAAATGCGTTTCATGGCCGCACGCTGTTTACTGTCTCTGCGGGTGGGCAACCTAAATACTCGCAGGATTTCGCGCCACTGCCGGGGGGCATCAGTCACGGTATTTTCAATGATCTGGCCTCTGCTGAAGCACTGATCACCGACCAAACTTGCGCGGTGATTGTCGAGCCGATTCAAGGCGAAGGTGGCGTATTACCCGCAGATCGCGAGTTCTTGCACGGCTTGCGGGCCTTGTGTGATCGCCATAATGCATTGCTGATTTTTGATGAAGTACAGACTGGGGTCGGCCGCACTGGTGAGCTCTACGCCTATATGCATTACGGCGTGACGCCAGATGTTCTGACCAGCGCGAAAGCCTTGGGGGGCGGCTTCCCGATTGCCGCGATGCTCACCACCACCCAATATGCCAGTGCACTGAATGTCGGCAGCCATGGCACCACCTATGGCGGTAACCCGCTAGCTTGCGCTGTTGCCGGGACGGTTTTGTCGCTGATCAATACCCCAGCGGTGCTGGCGGGTGTGAAAGAGCGGCACCAGTGGTTCTTGGATGGGTTGGCTGAAATCAATGCCCGCCACAAAGTTTTTGCTGAAATACGTGGGCGCGGTTTGCTGATTGGCTGTGTGCTTAGCAGTGATTATGCCGGTAAATCCAAAGAGATCACTCAGGCCGCGGCTCAGCATGGACTGATTGCGCTGATTGCCGGCCCTGATGTGGTGCGTTTTGCACCGTCACTGATTATTTCTCAGCAGGATATTAAGGAAGGTTTGGCCCGACTCGCGCTGGGGATTGAACAGGTGTGTCGAAAGGCTAAGTCGTAACATTTATGCAGTCAGCAAGGGACCTTGAATATGATGATCATTCGCCCGGTAGAGCGCCGAGATCTAGCCGATATCCTTGAGTTGGCTGGAAAAACAGGCGTTGGCATGACTTCACTGCCACAAAATGAGCCACACCTCGCCGCGCGTATTGAGCGTGCGATAAATACCTGGCAAGGTTCTTTGACTGCGGGCGATCAGGGCTATCTGTTCGTCCTGGAAGACAGTGAACGAGAGAAAGTGGTGGGGGTTAGCGCCATCGAAGTGGCGGTCGGGATGAATGATCCTTGGTACAACTTCCGTGTCGGCACACTGGTGCATGCCTCCAAAACACTCAATGTGTACAAATCGGTCCCGACCCTATTTCTCAGCAATGACCACACGGGCTATAGCGAGCTGTGCACGCTGTTTCTCGATCCTGAATATCGCATCAATAAAAATGGCCCCTTCTTATCAAAAGTGCGCTTTCTATTTATTGCGGCGTTTCGCGACTGTTTCTCCCGCAAACTCATTGCCGAGATGCGGGGCTACACCGATGAACAAGGCCGCTCGCCATTTTGGGAGAATGTCGGTCGCCACTTCTTCTCGATTGAGTTCGCCAAAGCCGATTACCTCAGTGGTACCGGGCAAAAAGCCTTTATTGCGGAATTAATGCCCAAACACCCGCTGTATGTCGATTTTCTGGCGGAGGAGGCGCGGGCAGTGATCGGGCAAGTTCACCCTCACACGGCCCCTGCGCGGGCGGTACTGGAGACCGAAGGGCTACAATATCAAGGCTACGTGGATATCTTTGATGGCGGCCCGACACTGGAAGCCAACACCGATGAAGTGCGCGCGGTGCGTGACAGCAGTATGCGAAAAGTAGTTATCGATGATATCGATATTGACCCGAGTGGCACCGCCTATTTGGTGGCGAATGACCACTATCAGCATTTCCGCTCAATATTGATTCACACTCATCTATCAGACGAATTGCTGCATTTAACCCGCCAAAATGCCGCTGCGCTGGGTGTCACCGACGGTGATTCGGTTCGGATAGTGAGCCTGTTTGCTCCGGAGACAAAAAAATGACCCATCCTGCACTGTTTATTCAGGGGGAATGGCGCACCGGCAAAGGTGCCCATTTCGACAAACATGACCCCATGGACCAGCAACTCTTGTGGCAGGCCCGAGCTGCCGACCATCAGGATGTCGCGGCCGCCTGTCACGCCGCACGAGATGCCTTCCCCGCGTGGGCGCGTGCGCCGCTGGAACAACGTGTGGTGGTGGTACAACGTTTTGCCGCCTTATTGGAGCAGCATAAGCAACAACTGGCGCGCACCATTAGCCTCGAAACCAGCAAACCGCACTGGGAAACCCTGACGGAAGTGCAGGCGATGATCGGCAAAGTGGCCATTTCGTTGCAAGCCTATCAAACCCGTACTGGCAGCAGCCAAACCCCGATGGCCGATGGTGTCTCGGTGCTACGTCATCGGCCTCATGGCGTCTTAGCGGTTTTTGGCCCGTACAACTTCCCTGGGCATTTACCCAATGGGCATATCGTACCTGCACTGTTGGCTGGAAATACTGTGGTGTTTAAGCCCAGTGAACTGACACCGCTGACGGCAGAAGAGACAGTCAAATTGTGGCAGTTGGCGGGTATACCTGATGGCGTGCTCAATTTAGTGCAGGGCGGGCGCGAAACCGGTGAAGCATTGGCAGCGCAACCTGATATTGATGGTCTACTGTTTACGGGTAGCGCAAACACCGGTTACCACTTGCATCGTCAGTTGGCGGGGCAGCCGGAAAAAATTCTGGCGCTAGAGATGGGGGGCAACAATGCGCTGATTGTTGAGCAAGTAAAAGAGCGTGATGCAGCGGTAAATCTTGCGATTCAGTCGGCTTTTATCTCCGCCGGGCAGCGCTGCACCTGTTCTCGTCGCCTGTTGGTGAAAACAGGGGCTGAAGGCGACGCCTTTTTGCAACGTTTTGTCGCTGTCGCCAAAGCCCTGCGTATTGGCCGTTGGGACATGCAACCCGCTCCTTTTATGGGCGCGGTGATTTCATCTCAGGCCGCTGAAAAGATGCTGGCAGCACAACAACATTTGATTGAGTTAGGCGGTAAGCCTCTACTCACCATGACGCGCCCCGACAGCCAAAGTGCGGTCCTGACGCCCGGTATCATTGATATCACCGGCGTTACTGCGGTTCCCGATGAAGAGTATTTCGGCCCGCTGGTCAGTGTTATTCGCTACGACGACTTTGCTCAAGCACTGAAGATTGCCAATCAAACCCGCTTTGGGTTAGCTATTGGTCTGGTTTCTGACGATCGCCAACAATTTGAGCAACTGCTGTTGGAAGCTCGCGCGGGGATTGTTAACTGGAATAAACCGCTGACCGGGGCCTCAAGTGCTGCGCCCTTTGGCGGGGTCGGCGCATCTGGCAACCATCGGCCCAGTGCCTTTTATGCCGCTGATTATTGTGCCTGGCCAATGGCATCACTCGAAAGCGAAAGTCTGACACTGCCCGCCACTTTGTCGCCGGGGATCACTTTCGATTTACCTGCTTTTGATCTACCAGACAGACACTGATCCACCCAGGGAGAAGACGATGGCCGGATATGAAGTTAACTTTGATGGATTGGTTGGACTGACACATCACTATGCTGGATTGTCTTTTGGTAACGAAGCCTCGACGACCCATCAAAATAGCATCTCTAATCCCCGTTTAGCCGCCAAACAGGGGCTGCTAAAAATGAAGGCACTGGCGGATTTAGGCTATAAACAAGGCGTGTTGCCGCCACAGGAGCGCCCTGCTATTGGGGTGTTGCGGCAGTTGGGTTTTAGCGGCTCCGATGAGCAAGTATTGAGTGAAGTGGCCCGCCAATCGCCGCGCTTGTTATCAGCGGTCAGTTCCGCCTCTTCGATGTGGACCGCCAACGCTGCCACGGTTTCCCCCTCAGCGGACAGCCGTGATGGTCGTGTTCACTTTACTGTTGCTAATCTGAATAACAAATTTCATCGGGCGATTGAAGCGGATACCACCTCCGCACTGTTAAAAGCGGTTTTCAACAACCATCGACACTTTGTTCATCACGAGGCTTTGCCCTCCGTTGAACTGTTTGGTGATGAGGGCGCGGCGAATCACAATCGGTTGGGCGGCGAGTATGATAGCCCGGCAGTTCAGATGTTTGTTTATGGCCGGAAAGGGCTGGAAAATGGCAGCAGCCCGAGTCGATATCCTGCGCGCCAAACACTCGAAGCCAGCCAGGCTGTCGCGCGCTTGCACCAGTTGTCGTCTGAACAGACGGTCTTTATGCAGCAAAATCCCGCCGTGATTGACCAAGGGGTGTTTCACAATGATGTCATCGCGGTCAGTAATCGAAATGTGTTGTTCCATCATCAGCATGCATTTGTACCAGAGACTCATGTGATGGAGGAGATCCGCCGCAAAATGGGGCGCATTGAACAACAACTGATCACGATTGAAGTGCCAGCTGCTGAGGTGTCAGTCGCTGATGCCGTGTCGACCTACCTGTTTAACAGCCAGTTGTTGAGTAAACCTAACGGTAAAATGCTGCTGGTTATCCCACAAGAGTCACAAGAAAGCCCCACGGTGTGGCGATATCTATCTGAACTGATTAATAGCGGTGGCCCCATTGATGAGGTCAGGGTATTCGATCTGCGTGAAAGTATGCGTAATGGCGGTGGCCCAGCCTGCCTGCGGTTACGTGTGGCGCTGAATGACACTGAGCTGCATGCCGTCAATAACCGAGTGATGATGACCCCGGCGCTGTTTGTTGCGCTGAATAATTGGGTCGACCAACATTATCGTGATCACTTGCAATTTAAGGACTTAGCGGACCCGCAGTTATTGCAAGAGGGGCGGCAAGCGTTGGATGAACTGACGCGGATCCTCAATCTTGGCTCGGTATACCCGTTCCAGCGGGATTAGGCGCAAAGCAGAGGGAAGGATAATGCTAGATTTCTTGTCGGTGACACTCTCGGGCCATGCACCGCAAACCACGCAAGGTGAAACGGTAAACCTCAAATGGCAATGGCTCGGCGAAGGGGTATTGGAACTGATGCCACATGGAGGTAACACGCCGTCGGTGGTGCTATCTGCCGGTATCCATGGAAATGAAACAGCGCCGATCGAGATCATTAATCAATTAGTCGCCGATCTATTGGTGGGAGAATTGCCGCTGGCGGTGCGTCTGCTGGTGATATTAGGTAATCCGCCTGCGATCAGAGCAGGGGAGCGCTATCTCACTGCGGATATCAACCGCATGTTTGGCGGCCGCCATCAGAACTACTCCGCAGGAGATGAACCGAAAAGGGCTGCGTTTATCGAGCAGAGAGTGGCAGATTTTTTTGCTGCCGATAGCCAATCAATACGGCTGCATTATGATTTACATACTGCGATCCGAGGTTCCCATCATACCCGCTTTGGCTTATTACCCTACCAGCCAACGCCGTACTCTGCGGCCATGTTGCGTTGGCTACAAGATATTGAGCTGGATGCATTGGTGATGCACACCTCGGCGGGGGGAACCTTTGCCCACTTCAGTCGTGAGCACTGTCTGGCGGCAAGCTGCACGCTGGAGCTAGGAAAAGCCCTGCCATTTGGTGAAAACCAACTCACACAATTCAGCACGATTATTGCCGGATTAAGGGCATTAGTCAGTGGTGAGCAACTGCCTGAGCGCTCAGCAGAGCCGATGATATTCTATCGGGTGGTTAAATCACTGCTTAAACAGCACCCAGACTTTAAACTTTGGGTGGCAGATGACACGCTGAACTTTACCCGTTTCAAGCAGGGCACATTGCTGGCAGAGCAACCCAATGAGCTTTATCGTGTCCAGCATGACGCGGAATGGATCTTATTTCCTAATCCACGTGTCGCGATGGGGTTACGTGCCGGGATCATGTTGGTGCAAATGGATGAATGTGAGTTACCTACAACATAAGTAAGGAGGGGTTACCAATACCGACCTAAATAGTGACGTAGGGTAATATCACCAACAGAACTATTACTTAAGCTAAATTCAAAGCAATATATCTTTATTAACAGACAAAAAATGGGCTAAGGAAGATAATGGCTCATTTTTTATTCGCTCAATCGAAAAGTATCTTATTCAATTCATGGTCGCTCTCCCATTTTTAATAAAAAAACTTCTCAGTAATAACCAATCAAAATCACACTTTTCATATAACTATTAATTAAATTTATTCTTATTGCACCAAGTGAGACATTTAATGGTTCACTTTTTGTATTTTATATAGCCATTAAATAGCAGTGGATATATAAAAAAGTGCAATGGAACTGTGATATCCACTGCATTTTACAAATCTTATTGCTAAACAGAACAAAAAAGAAACAAATAGAAATGACTTTGCACTGAATTGGTGCTAATGCACTGTTTTGGTTATATGTAATTACTTAAAATCTCTTTTAATCAACAGGTTATGAAAAGTTCCTGAAAACACATTTTGTTACAATTGATTACCTATTTATACCTATATATCTTCATTTTTACCATTTTAACTTTTCGTGCTTAGTGATAATGTCTATTCGCTTTACAAGACAGGTAACTATAAAAAATTAAAAATTAACTTTTATGAGGCTAAAACCAATTTAGCCCGGCGGGTTAGTTTTATTAAAATTTAAAGGAAAAATAATGATGAAGCGCAGTGTGCTGGCCTTAGCGGTCACCTTGAGTATGGTTCCTACTCTGTCAAACGCAGCAGAAATTTATAATAAAGATGGCAATAAACTGGATCTTTATGGTCGCGTAGCCGCTAAATACCTTTTTACAAACCATAATAACGCCGATGATACTTATGTGCGTTTTGGTTTTAAGGGTGAAACACAAATTAATAGCCAACTGACCGGTTACGGCCAGTGGGAATATAACGTTGCAGCAAGTAATGCTGAATCTCAGGGCGATAAAGGTAATAAAACCCGTCTGGGCTTTGCTGGTTTGAAATTTGCTGAATTTGGCTCTTTCGATTACGGCCGTAACTACGGCGTAGTTTATGACGCACTGGCTTACACCGACATGCTGCCAGAATTCGGTGGCGACTCAATCGCTTACACCGATAACTACATGACTGGTCGTTCTACCGGTCTGGCAACTTACCGTAACTCTGACTTCTTCGGTCTGGTTAAAGGTCTGAACGTTGCAGCGCAGTATCAAGGCCGCAATGACGATGGCGATACCACGAAGAACGAGCGCGCCATCCAAAAAGCTAACGGCGACGGTTTCGGTTTATCTGTTGATTATCAAGACATCGAAGGCAGTGGTGTTGGCTTCGTAGCAGCATACTCCTCTTCTAACCGTACTCTGGGTCAGAAAAATCTGGCTAACAGTGCTACCGGTGACAAAGCTCAAGCTTGGGCAACCGCGCTGAAATACGATGCAAACCAAGTTTACATCGCAGCCATGTATGGCGAAACGCTGAACATGACTCCATACAAGGCATTGATTGCGAACAAAACTCAGAACGTAGAATTGGTTGCTCAGTACCAGTTCGAAAATGGCATTCGCCCATCAATCGCTTATGTTCAGTCCAAAGGCAAAGATCTGTCAGTTGTAGGCGATGCGGACTTGCTGAAATATGCTGAAATTGGTGTGACTTACTACATCAACAAAAACATGTTCACCTATGTTGACTACCAGATTAACTTGCTGAATGAAAACAACCCACTGGGTCTGGGTACCGATGATACTGTTGCAGTTAACTTGACTTACCGTTTCTAAGTTAATTTAAGCAGTAATTATTGCCCTTTTCTGTGTCGGAAATTGGTGAATTAAAAAGGCGGGGATAACCCCGCCTTTTTTGCTTTTCAAACATTACTATCAATTCAATTATTCCAATAAGTGATAGTCAATCACTTGAGCTTGCTGACAAATCTCATATAGCTTGGTGACTGGTGGGGCGACTGCACCGACGGCTTACGCCGTTACGACCCATTCGGCACATTTCCCCGCTAATAACTTTGTCATCAGTCTGAAGTGATAGTAAATCACTACGATAACTCAGCTCTGATAGTGGTTCTCACCCCATAACAACATTCTATTAATCAACTGGTGGAGTAGTTGCTGTAAATGCGTTGCCCGCTCTGGTAGGTAGGAATAAGGTTCAGTTTCAGACATATAGTTAAGCTGCGATAACTCCAACTGCACTGCGTGTTGATGCTGTTGAGGTGAGCCATAGGCTCGAGTGATATGCCCCCCCTTAAAACGACCATTTAATATATGGCTGAATGAGGATTGGTGCTGACAGCATTCGATCAACTGCTCGCTCAATGAAGGCGCACAACTGGCCCCACTGTTTGTACCAAAGTTCAAATCTGGCAGTTGACCCTCAAACAATCTCGGAATAACCGATGCAATCGAGTGAGCATCTAACAGCAACACATAACCAAACTGGTTTTTAAGGCGCACAAGCTCTGATTGAAGTTGCTGATGATAGGGTCGCCAAATGTGTTGCAGATAAGATTGGCGCTCCTGCGGTGAGGGTGTTTTACCCGGAATAAAGCAAGGACGGCCATCGAAAAGCGTTTCAGGGAACAAACCAGTCGTCGCGGTGGCATATAACGGTTGATCATCCTCTGGCCGATTGAGATCAACCACCAACCGAGAGTAATTGCCGATCACTATGCTGGCCCCCATTTCATGGGCGAAGTCATAGAGGCGAGGAATATGCCAGTCGGTATCGGATAAAGGACGAGCCGCATCGGACAGGCCGGCTTCAACGGCAGGTGTCAACCGCGTTCCAGCGTGAGGAATGCTGATTAATAACGGTAGTTTACCCGCACGGAAACTCAAAGGGTCAGTGATACTCATGAGCGAGTCTCTCCTTGGAACACAACCATCACAGGTAATTGGCCACCCAGCCAGTAAGCCAATTCGGCAGGGCGAGATAATGGCCAATGAACCCAATTCGCTAATTTACCTGTTTCCAGCGTGCCCTGAGACTCTTGCAGGCCGAGCGCCTTGGCCGCATGACAAGTCACACCCGCCAGCGCTTCTTCTGGTGTCATGCGAAATAATGTGCACGCCATATTTAGCATCAAACGCAAGGAGAGTGCTGGGGATGTGCCTGGGTTAGCATCGCTGGCTAAGGCCATGGGTACACTATATTGGCGGAACAATTCGATTGGAGGACACTGTGTTTCCCGCAACAGATAATAGGCACCGGGTAGCAATACCGCGACAGTACCGGCTTTACCCATTGCTTGCACATCTGACTCGGTGACATATTCGAGATGATCGGCAGAAAGTGCATGATACTTGGCGGCCAGTGTGCTGCCATTCAGTGCAGAAAGCTGTTCAGCATGTAGCTTGACGGGCAAACCCGCTTGCTGTGCGGCTAGAAATACGCGTTCAACTTGTGCGGGTGAAAATGCCAAATGTTCACAAAAAGCGTCAACGGCATCGGCAAGCCCTTCAGCGGCAACTTGCGGAATAATGGTATGACAAACGAAATCAATATAGTCATCAGCTCGACCTGCAAACTCAGGCGGTAAAGCATGGGCCGCCAGGCAAGTTGTTTTAACCGTGATGGGCAGTAATTCACCCAACCGACGAGCCACCCGCAGCATTTTCATTTCACTGTCAAGGTCAAGGCCGTAACCGGACTTAATCTCAATGCAGGTCACGCCTTCAGCCAGCAGCGGTTTTAGGCGAAATAGTGCTTGCTCTAGCAGTTGTTGTTCGCGGGTATTTCGCGTGGCTTTGACCGTGGATATAATGCCACCGCCTTGGGCCGCAATTTCGGCATAGCTAACACCATTTAGGCGCTGCTCAAATTCAGCACTGCGATCACCACCAAAAACCAGATGAGTATGGCAATCAATCAATCCGGGAGTAATCAGGCCACCTTGGTAGACGACCTCGCGTGAGGCATTGAATGCGGGTAATTCGTCATGTGGCCCAATCCAGACTATTTTGCCGTCAGCCACCGCCATTGCACCTTGCGGTATCAGGTGATACTTACCCCCACGCATGGTCACGATATCAGCGCCGTACCACAGGCTGTCGCAGTGAATTTCCGACATCATCTCACTCCCCAAGAAAACTAGACGAAATTAAGTTGTATATACAATCATGGACAACCTAGCGCATAAATTCACTATCAGCAAGATAGGGATTTCAACAATTGCGTAACACTTCGCAGTTCTCGCAGAGAAATAAAATTGTTCAGGACGTCACGGTGCCTTGTGGGGTAAAACGACCATAGAGCTGATAGCGGGAACCTGGGTAGAGCAGTTGAGCTGCGGTGACGATGGCTTTCCCATACCAGGTCCGACGGCGAATCAACAAGCAGGGTTCATGTTCATCCAGTTGCAGCAGTTGTCGCTCGACCGGGCTTGGGATCACCGCTTCAACAATATGTTCACCTTCGGTGAGTGGGGCCACTTGGGTGAGATAGCTGTAAGGGGTTATCAAATTGAAATCCTGCTTCATGTAATCGGGAGCAGTATTGGGATTGACGCAACGGTTTTCGACCTGAATAGGAACATCATTCTCATAATGAACAATTTGCGAGTAGAACAGCGGCTGTCCGGGTTGAATACCCAAAGTGATTGCTTCTTCAGAGGTTGCAGGACGTGTCTCTAGTTGCAGAATTTTGCTACTGTGTCGGTGGCCACGAGCTGTAATTTCATCAGCAATATTATGAACTTCCAGTAAGGCACTGTGCGCCTTTGCTTCAGCGACAAAGGTTCCTACGCCTTGCATGCGAATGAGGAAACCTTCGCTGGTAAGTTCACGAAGCGCGCGGTTGATGGTCATACGGCTGACCCCTAATTCAGCAACCAGCTCACTTTCGGAGGGAACACGCTGGTGGGGCTGCCAGACACCGGTTCTGATTTGACGAATGATAGCCAGCTTCACCCGTTGGTAAATTGGCGCAGGAGTATCGTCCATTGCGGCACTTAATTGTAAGACTGCTTGCTGTTCCGCCACGGCGTTAACCTCGTCAAATAATAAAATCATATGTTAAGTCTAAGCTTGAATTTAGCGTATGTATATGTATATACAAGTAAATGATTTAATTAATTGACGCCGCTGCTGCTAGCGCGTTTGACTCTGAACAAAATATTGGGATATCGCTATGCCAGTTTATTTTACCAAACGTGCTTTTTTATCCGATGGCTGGGCAACGGACGTGCAGATCACTGTCGATGAGCAGGGGGTCATTCAGCGCATTTGTACCGGGAGCAGTGATGTAGGTTGCCAAATATTAGCAGGGCCAATTGTGCCTGGGATGCCAAATCTTCACTCGCACGCTTTTCAGCGCATGATGTCAGGGCTCGCGGAAATTGCGGGTAATCCGCAGGACAGCTTCTGGACTTGGCGGGATCTGATGTATCGGCTGGTACAGCAATTAACACCGGAACATATTGGTGTGATAGCGCGCCAGTTGTATATCGAAATGCTGAAAGGTGGCTATACGCAGGTTGCGGAGTTTCATTATTTACACCACGACACCGACGGTCATCCATACAGTGATCCGGGTGAAATGACGTCGCAGCTGAGTCAGGCAGCACAAGAGGCGGGAATTGGGATGACCCTGCTGCCGGTATTATACAGCTATGCGGGTTTTGGTGCCCAACCGGCTCAACAGGGGCAGCGTCGTTTTATTCAGAACACTGAGAGCTATCTCAAACAGCAACAAATTATCAGTAAACAGCTTGCCAACCAGCCGCTGCAAAACCAGGGGCTATGTTTCCACTCGTTGCGTGCCGTGGAGTTATGCCAAATGCAGGAGGTGCTTCATGCCTCAGATACGCAATTACCAGTACATATTCATATTGCCGAGCAGCAAAAAGAAGTTAAGGACTGCATGGACTGGAGTGGTCAGCGACCTGTGGCATGGCTGTATGACCATTTACCGGTCGATAGCCGCTGGTGCCTGATTCATGCCACTCATCTGGATGAGTTAGAGCTTGTGCGCTTGGCGAGAAGTCAGGCTGTCGCAGGACTCTGTCCAACCACGGAAGCGAATTTGGGTGATGGGATTTTCCCAGGAGTTGACTATTTACAGCATCAGGGAAATTGGGGCATAGGGTCCGATAGTCATGTCTCACTGGATGTGGTGGAGGAGTTGCGGTGGTTAGAATATGGTCAGCGTTTGCGTGATCAACGGCGTAATCGTCTAACCAATGGACAGCATCCTGCTGTTGCTGATTTACTTTATACCCAAGCACTTGCGGGAGGGCGGCAGGCTTGTGCCAGCAAAATTAGTCAGTTAGCCGAAGGCTACCGTGCGGATTGGCTCGTTTTGGATGGTGATGATCCCTATATTGCCGGTACAGAATCTGCTTCTTTGTTGAATCGTTGGTTATTTGCGGGGGGCAAATCGCAAATTCGAGATGTTTATGTGGCGGGGAAAGCGGTAATAGTGGATAGATATCATCCACTGCAGCAGCAAACTGCACAGGCTTTTCTGGCTGTACTGAAAGCCTGTCAACAGGAGGTTTGATGAGCTTTACCGTTTTTGACTTTGCCAGCTTACCAGTTAGTCGTTGGCGAAATGGGGGAGGCGAAACCCGTGAAATTGCATGCTGGCCTGTCGGGGGGGATGATTTTGCCTGGCGCGCCAGTATCGCGACGATTGAACAAGATGGCCCGTTTTCGCTATTTCCAAATATCGACCGGTCAATTACGTTACTCTCAGGAGAGGGCGTTGTACTCTCCAGCCCAGACTGGGAAGCCCATACACTCTCACTGCCATTACAACCTTTTGCCTTTCCCGGCGATATTCCTATTCACGCGCATCTATTAGGCGGGAGCAGCCAAGATTTTAACATTATGACTCGGCGCGGCTGTTGGCAATCTTCAGTCACGGCGGTGAGTTCGGCACGAGAATTACCCGTATCCCATGCTGGACTGATCTATGTGGTGAAAGGGAAATGGATCATCAACCACACAGAAACCCACGAATTGACGGCTTCACAGGGTTGTTGGTGGTTACCAGCAATTAAAGGGGGGCAACTACAACCACTCGTCGCAGGTAGTTGCTTATTGTGGGTAGATCTGTTTCCAGAGCGGTAATCTATCGATCACTTCCATCTTTATACCGCAGCCTCTCGGTACAACGCATTAATTTATAATATTAATATAAATCAGATTTCGCGATTAATGCCCACAGGAATATCGTGGGCACTCATGTATGACTGCTTTTTACTGTTTTCTCTCTTAACTTTAATTGCGTTTAGGCGGCGTTATCGCTGCTGAATAACCTGTTTAGTCGTTACCCTTCGCTCAAATTACCCGCATTTGTTAGATCCCTGTCATAGTTTTGTTATTTGCTCGATACAAAACGCACATTTCGGTTGTTTGGTGTTAAAAATTTCAATAATCTTAATTTTGAAATAAACATTTAAAAACTGAAGGTGGTGATCTCAATACAAACATATAAAATATTTAATCTATTGTTTTTTATTATTTTGTTTATGAAAGATAGGCCGGGGATGGGGCGGTTGCATTCACGGAAAGCGCATTGAAATGCCTAAAATAGCTATATTTACAGCATGCTGAGTTGCGTGGTTGTAAAAGAATATTTTCAATCAACGGGCATTGAGATGTTAAAGCATTCCACTATTGAAGGGTATAGATCATGAAGCTGAAAAAAATCATTATTACCTCACTCGCTATCTGTATGCTGCCGCTGGGCGCTTATGCTAAAGACCTAAAGATTGGCGTTTCCATGGCTTACTTTGATGATAACTTCCTGACCATATTGCGTCAGGCTATGCAAAATAAAATGAAAGAAGAGGGCAATGTCTCAGGGCAGTTTGAAGATGCTAAAGGGGATATTGCTCAACAGATTCAGCAAGTAGAGAATTTTGTCAGCCAGGGGGTGGACGCCATTATTCTCAACCCTGTTGATACCCAAGGCGTGAAGCCAATGATCAAATTAGCTGAGCAGGCCAAAATCCCACTGGTTTTTGTCAATCGTCGCCCAGAAATAACCCTGCCAGCAGGTATGGCCTATGTAGGTTCTGACTCTGAACTTGCAGGACGCCTACAGATGGAGGAACTGGCGAAACTGATGGGGGGTAAGGGTAACGTGATGATCTTGATGGGGGAGCTATCAAGTGAAGCAACCCGCGATAGAACCAGAGGTGTCGAGAAAGTGGCCGCTCAGTTCCCTGGCATCCATATTATTGATAAACAAACGGCAAAATTCTTCCGCAAAGAGGCGGTTGATGTCACCACAGATTGGATTCTTTCTGGCCAGCAAATTGATGCCATTGCCTCGAATAATGACGAAATGGCAATTGGGGCGATCCTTGCCTTAAAACAAGCGAAGAAAAAGGGTGTTGTGATCGGGGGGATTGATGGCACACCTGATGCGCTTGAGTTTATTAAGAAAGGCGATTTGAGTGTCAGTATTTTCCAAGATGCGAAAGGTCAAGGAGAAGGGGCGGTTGATACGGCAATTAAATTAGCTTCTGGGCAAAAAGTAGAAAGTAGTGTGATGATTCCTTATCAGTTAATCACCAAAGATAACTATCAAGATTTTGCCAATAAAAATAAAAAGTAAAAATAGAGACTTATTCCTGATAGATGGTTAATCAATAAAACAGAACGAATAAATTGATATTAGCTAATTTTAGTATTGAACATAACAACACTCTCATTGCGCCTATTTAAGCTAATAAACAATGCCGTATTCTTTACTTAAACTAATGAATGCGGCATTTCCTAAATAAAGGTATTGAGATGACCCCGGAGAAGATGACATGTATCCTTACATTCTCGAAGCTGAAGGCATCAGCAAACAATTCCCTGGTGTTAAAGCACTGAATAAAGTGGGCATTAAAATAAAGCCAGGGAGTGTCCATGCATTAATGGGAGAGAATGGTGCAGGAAAATCAACACTGATGAAGTGTTTGATTGGAATATATCATCCTGATGAAGGCACGATAAGGGTGAGGGGTGAGGCTGTTACCTTTAGTGATACCTTAGATGCACTTCATGCCGGTATCGCTATGATCCATCAGGAGCTAAATTTAGTTCCGCACATGACAGTCGCGGAAAATATTTGGTTAGGGCGAGAGCCTGTTCATTATGGTTTGGTTAATCATGATTTACTGAACAGTAAAACCCAAGATTTATTACAACATTTAAATATAAGATTAAGACCAGAAATGATCGTCGGTGAATTGAATATAGCCAGTCAGCAAATGGTCGAAATTGCTAAGGCAGTTTCCTATGATGCTGATGTATTAATAATGGATGAACCGACATCGGCATTGACTGAGGGGGAAGTTTTCCACCTTTTCGCAATTATTAATGAATTAAAAGAGCAGGGTAAAGGCATCATCTATATTAGCCATAAAATGGATGAGATCTTTGAAATCACGGATGAAGTCAGTATTTTCCGAGATGGTACTTTTGTTGCCACAGATAAAACTGAAAACTTAACTAAACAATCACTCATTACCATGATGGTTGGTCGTGAACTCACTCACATGTTCCCTAAGTTTAACAACAATATTGGTGAGGAAGTGCTACGAGTCAGTGGGTTGCATCGAGAGGGCTTATTCCGCGACATTTCATTTTCAGTTAAGCGAGGAGAGATATTAGGTGTCGCTGGTTTAGTGGGGGCCGGACGTAGTGAAGTGATGGAAAGCTTATTTGGAATGCATCCAGCAGATGGAGGTGAAATCTTCATCGAGGGTCTGCCGGTCAATATCAATTCGCCATCAAAAGCCATTGAGCAGGGATTAGCTTTTTTGACCGAGGACCGCAAAAAATCCGGGCTATTCTTGGTGCTGTCTGTAGTCGAAAATATGAGCATTGTGAACCTTTCAGAATATATCAATAAAAAAGGTTTCGTCAGTCATGGACAAATGGCCCAAGACTGCATGGAGCAGATTAAAAAATTAAATATCAAAACGCCGACTATGGATCAAATTATCAATAACCTGAGTGGTGGGAATCAGCAAAAGGTTTTGATCGCTCGCTGGCTATTAGCCCAACCTAAAATACTCATTCTAGATGAACCAACCAGGGGTATTGATGTTGGGGCAAAGTCTGAAATTTATCGATTAATCAGTGAACTGGCAAACCGTGGTGTTGCTATTATTTTGGTTTCCTCTGAATTACCTGAAATCCTCGGCATGAGCGACAGAGTCATGGTAATGCATGGCGGCCATATCACTGGAATATTGGATAAGCAAGATGCCAGCCAAGAGAAAATAATGGCTCTGGCCTCTGAATAATCGCAGGAAGGTAACGATAATGAGTAATGTTAAAATTGATAAATCACCAGCGGTCAACTCAACAATAACACCATCATTCATGTCAGGGCTAAAAGGAAAATTACCTAAAGACACCGGTATTTTTATTGTCATGGTCGGTATCGCATTGATATTTGAAGTTCTTGGTTGGTTTATTCGAGATCAATCATTCTTATTGAATCCTAATCGGTTATTACTGATTATCTTACAAGTTGCAATTATCGGTATTATTGCGGTCGGGGTGACACAAGTCATTATCACGACGGGAATTGATCTCTCTTCCGGTTCTTTAATCGCACTAACCGCGGTGGTCGCCGCCAGCTTAGCGCAAACATCAGACAGTATTTCCCCTATGTACCCACACCTATTGGATTTACCGGCGGCGATTCCCATTACCGCAGGAATAGGGGTTGGGATAATCTGTGGGTTTATTAATGGTTTCCTCATCACCCGCACGGGGATCCCGCCATTTATTGCCACCTTGGGAATGATGGTTTCGGCCCGAGGGCTTGCTCAATATTACACCAAGGGAAATCCGGTTAGTTTTCTCTCCGATGATTTTACCGCAATTGGTCAAGGCGCAATGCCAGTCATTATTTTTCTGGTTATTGCCGTGATATTCCATATTGCCCTGAAGCATACTCGTTATGGTAAATACGTGTATGCCATTGGCGGAAATATGATCTCCGCAAAAGTCTCTGGCATTAACGTTAATAAATATCTGGTGACGGTTTATACCATTGCTGGAGGATTGGCAGGGTTAGCTGGTGTGGTACTGGCGGCGCGTGTCAGTAGTGGGCAATCCAGCATGGGGCAGTCCTATGAATTGGATGCGATCGCTGCCGCAGTCATTGGTGGCAGTAGTCTGATGGGCGGGGTCGGTAGAATTACCGGAACGGTGATTGGCGCAGTGATTTTAGGGCTGATTAAGAGTGGTTTCACCTTTATTGGTGTCGATTCATACATCCAAGACATTATTAAAGGGGTCATCATCGTGAGTGCAGTGGCCATTGATATGCATCGCAATCGTAAAAAACGATAGTTATCAGCCACAAATAACTCATGATATCAGTATCCGAAAGCAATTAATTTACTCTCCAAAGAGGCTAATACAGCAAGATAGGTTGTATTGGCCTGACTGTGGGCTGGGCGCTCACCCGATCTGGTTTGGAAGAAAAGTGCCTATTGATTACAATATGTGTAATGGTATAACATTACATTTTAAGTATTCAACTAGGAACTATTCATGCCAAAAAAACTTGCCCATCGAACAACGATTGTACTCGGAGTTTGTGCCTCACTGATCAGCTTTAACTCATTAGCTCACGGCAACCATAGCCATGCGCATCAACAAACGGATACTGAACGTAAAGCGAGTGAGGGTGTTTTTGAAGACAAAGACGTTAAAGATAGAGCACTCAGTGATTGGGATGGAGTCTGGCAATCAGTGAATCCCTACTTATTAAAAGGTGATTTAGATCCTGTTTTTGTTCATAAGGCACAGAAAAATAAAAATAAAAGCGTTGAAGAATACCGAGAATATTACAAAAAAGGTTACAGCACTGACGTTAATATGATTGGTATTGAGGACAATACAATAGATTTCCATACCACTGAAGCTGTGAACTCCTGCAAATATACCTATTCAGGTTTTAAAATAATGCACTACGAATCAGGGAAGAAGGGTGTGCGTTATTTATTCGAATGCAAAGATGCTCATTCGAAAGCAGCCAAATATGTTCAATTCAGTGACCACATCATTAAGCCACAAAAATCCCAGCACTTTCATATTTATACGAGCAATGAATCGCATGAAAAATTGCTTAAAGAAATGGATAACTGGCCGACGTTTTACCCAATAACTTTGGATAAAGATGACATCGTTCACGAGATGCTACATCACTAAGATTGACGCTTTACCACATCTGTTGTCATCCAAGCCGCACAGCTTTGCGGCTTGGATCTAGGGGAGAGGTGATCTACCACCTAGCAATTTTGCCCCCGAATCGCTCCCCCAAACCCACTAAAACGCCGACATAAGGTCGTTGTAGCCGAAAGCCCAAGGGGAAATCCTAGGTTCGCAACCCGAGCAATTCTGATTTGTGATACGTGTAGAACTAATTTTCATTAAAATTGAAATGTTGTTTTACTAGTGCTATCTTCGATATAATCAAGTCAAACATAACACCTTCAATGGACCACGTGTCATTGACTAATCGGAGATAAAATAATGAAAATTGCACTGATGATGGAAAACAGTCAGGCAACGAAAAACGCGATAATCCTGAAAGAGCTGAATGCTGTAGCCTCGGAAAAAGCGTACCCGGTATACAACGTAGGTATGAGTGATGAGAACGACCATCACCTGACTTATATTCATCTGGGGATCATGGCCAGTATCTTACTGAATTCTAAAGCAGTTGATTTCGTGGTCACTGGCTGCGGTACAGGTCAGGGCGCAATGATGTCATTAAACATCCACCCAGGTGTGGTTTGTGGTTATTGCATCGATCCAGCGGATGCTTTCCTGTTTGCTCAAATCAATAACGGTAATGCACTGTCACTGCCATATGCCAAAGGTTTTGGCTGGGGCGCAGAACTGAATGTGCGTTATATCTTTGAAAAAGCCTTCACAGGCGTGAAAGGCGAAGGCTACCCACTGGATCGTAAAGAGCCACAAGTGCGTAACGCGGGTATTTTGAATCAAGTAAAAGCTGCGGTAGTGAAAGATAACTATCTGGATACTCTGCGTGCTATCGATCCAGAACTGGTGAAAACTGCCGTTAGCGGCGAACGTTTCCAACAGTGCTTCTTCGATAACTGTCAGGTTGAAGAAATTAAAGCATTCGTGAAACAAATTCTGGCGTAATACCAGATGCAGGGGACAAAAAAGTCTCCAGCGCCAAAATATAAAGGCTCCTCATCAGGAGCCTTTTGTCATTCTGAAACATCACGGAAAATTACGATACCTGAAACGGGCGGGATGGATTAACACTTAGGTGAGGTTCCCTGAGGTGGCAAATAGCGCAGTGGGTCAAGGGCCGTAGCGCGATAACGGATTTGAAAGTGCAACATTAAGGTGTCCGTCCCGGTACTTCCCATGGTGGCTATTTTTTGGCCGGCACTCACATCCTGTGCATTCTTCACCAACATACTGTCGTTATGCGCATAAGCGGTGATGAAGTCATTGCCATGCTTGATCATGATTAAGTTGCCATAGCCGCGTAGCTGATTTCCCACGTAGACGACCCGTCCTTTGGCTGAAGCGTAGACAGGCTGACCGCGTTTACCCGCAATATCTATACCTTTATTGCCACCATCGGCGGTGGAATACTTCGAAATTACTTGGCCGCTAGTTGGCCAGCGCCAACAACGATTGGCTCCTGGTGGTGGTGCCGATTGGGCTAGTGCGGTGCCTGAAGATTTGCGTTTACCCGTCGCTTGACGTCCTGCTGTAGTCGAGCTGCTCAGATGGATTTTTTGCCCAATCTCTAGCTGATAGGGGGGGCGAATTTTATTGATGCGCGCTAGGTCGCTAACTTCACTGTCACTGATCCAGGCTATAAAATAGAGAGTATCGCCCCGCTGGACAGTATAGGTTTTATCGCTGTAACTGCCTTTGGGTAGTTTGGCATAGTCACGATTGGATTTGCTTGAGCACCCTACCAATAGGAAAATTGCCATTGCATATGCAGCTAAGCTTGGCCACAAACGCATTTTTCTTTTAGTGTTCAAAAAATTTCCTTTCTCATCGTGAAGTGTCGTTCCTTCAGTTCTCTATATTAACATTTGAACGATAAGCGTCAAAATCTACGTAAGCGCATGGATGTCAGGCAACGTCGCTATTGTAATAACCATAACCGAACAGACAAGCGGTGAATCGTCTTTTTAAGCGTTGGAGAGTGTGGCTTAAGCCAATATGTCGCTGTAAATGGTATTTGATCTGGGTTATCGGGTAATAACAGGTTTAACTTATTGTGATGATGATCATTTCGCCCAGAGAATTATCATGTTATTTAATCATTCATTCTGATAATTCTTGGAGTCTTCGCATTATGAACTATTTAGAACTACAGGCGTTGCGCCAGCTTTTTTTTATGAGTATCGACGAATCGGCACATTATATCGTAGGCAAGGGTATTGCAGACAGTAAAAACACAAAAATGTGGCAACAATGGGAAAATGGAGAACAAGAGATTCCAACCGCTGTGATTGAAACACTGACGTTGATGAACGAAAAAAGAAGAAAAAGGATTAATGCAATTATTGAAAAGATAAATAACCGTATTGGGAACAATACCATGCGTTTTTTCCCTGATTATCAGACATATCACTCAATCTTTCCTGATGGGGATTTTTTAGAATGGAAGATATATCAATCTGTCGCAGCTGAACTCTATTCTCATGATCTTGAGCGATTGTGTTGAATAGTTTTTTATCAGGAAATCTCTTTCTTTTCTCTAAAAGTCTAAAGTCAGCGCAGTATCGTTATCGCGTATCAGCAGTATTTCCATTTCACTATATTAGTGATGAGGCGATATCATTTTGTGCATCTACGACTATAGCGAATTTAGTTTGTTAAATCTCCAATCTACATGTTGCGATTATGTTGTTGAATATGTGCCTATGATCTTGACGTAAATACCACTATAAGAACCAAAATAAATAAATAATATTTATCTATTCCGGCTATAGAAATAATCTATGGATTACTTTAAAAAAATGAATTATTTATTACTAAATAGGATTGCTAGTATGGAAATAGACCCAGAGTCTAGCTCTTCAGGGCTATTTTACTTGCCTCTCTTGGCCAATAGTCAGTGGTAATCATACCATCAGGATGATTTTTAAAACCGATGGACAGTTTTTTGATATTTAAGCAAAAGATGAAGCATCCGTAGACCAAATAAAAAATCCTTTTCTGGAAAAGGTTTATATGAAAAACAAATACATACCAACGTCTATCGGCTTGTACATCAATTATTTAGTCCACGGTATGGGGGTCATATTGATCAGTTTGAATATGCCCCACCTCCAACAGCAGTGGCAAACTGATGCCGCAGGTGTTTCGGTTGTTATCTCTTCATTGGGAATGGGTCGACTGAGTATTCTGCTGATAGCCGGGATGTTGTCGGATCGTTTTGGTCGAAAACCCTTTATCTATCTAGGGATGGCCTGCTATTTGGGCTTTTTCCTTGGTGTTCTCAGTACGCAAAGCATCGTCGTCGCCTACTGTTTTGGCTTTCTAGCCGGAATGGCAAACAGTTTCCTTGATTCGGGCACCTATCCATCATTGATGGAAGCGTTCCCTAATACGCCAAGTACCGCCAATATCCTCATCAAGGCGTTTGTTTCCGGCGGACAGTTTATCTTGCCGTTCATGATCAGTCTATTAGTATGGCTCGATCTCTGGTTCGGTTGGTCGTTTCTGGTTGCTGCATGCATCATGTTTCTGAATGCACTCTACCTACTTAAATGTCCTTTCCCACAATATGAGTCGGCCCCCAGAGTCACTGAGAAAGCCGCATCCTCTAAAAGTCATACCTGCTCGATGTTGGATCTCGCCAGTTTTACGTTGTATGGATACATTGCCATGGCGACGTTCTACCTCATTAGCCAATGGTTGGCACAATATGGGCAGTTCGTGGCGGGGATGTCATATACTCTGTCGATCAAGTTATTGAGTGTCTATACCTTAGGCTCTTTACTTTGTGTCTTTATTACGGCTGGGCTGGTTAAAAAAACTGTTAATTCAACCACGCTGCTAATGCTTTATACCTTTATCTCTTTTATTACGTTGTTGGCGGTGTGTCTGCATACCACCGTCACTACAGTGTTTATTTTTGCTTTTGTCATTGGCTTTTCTGCGGCCGGCGGTGTTATGCAACTGGGATTAACACTCATGGCAATGCGTTTCCCACAGGCTAAAGGCAAGGCTACCGCTATTTTTTACAGTGCAGGAAGTTTGGCAACATTCACGATCCCGTTAATTACCGCCAAGCTCTCGCAAACCAGTATTGCCAGTATTATGTGGTTTGATGTGGGCCTCGCAGCGGCGGGTTTCTTGACGGCACTATTCATTGGTTATCGCAGCAAGAAGGAGCGAGGCTATATGCTAAAAATGAATCAGGCTCAGGCTTGAAACAGAAAAATAGAGTGTAGACCGGAACGATATTTGACAGTGGTTCGAGCGATGAATCTCCTGCCTACACGGCAATATTGGCTGATTAACCGATCACTTAAACGTCATTAGTTGGCATGAGCTAAAGACAAATTTCTTAAATGATTGTGCGGCTGGCGATAATATCTGATCTTTACGGGTAGCGAGGTAAATATAGCGAGTTGGGCCGGGATCTTTGATGTGCATAACATGAACGTTGGAGTGAGAAAGGGTGCTGATTCGCGGCATAATCGCAATACCATAATTAATACTGACTAGCCCAACCATTGCCGTATCTTCCTCGACATAACAGGTTATTTCTGGGACCAGTTTTTTCTGCATAAACATCTTGTCAATGAACTGACGCAAACCGCTCTTTTGCGAAAAAAAGATATACGGATAAGTAATGGTATCCTCCAAGGCTATTTCACGCTCATTGCAAAGCGCCAATGGATGATCGCGAGAGGTTACCAGTACCAGCTCCTGGCTAATTAACGGGATAAACTCTATTTCCGGCTCTTCTGGCATAAGAGAGCAGACCGCCAGATCGAATTTATCTGCCTTTAAATCTTCAATAATTGATGAAGATGTTCCCTGATAGAAGCTAAAGCGCTTATTTTCATTACCGGAAATATGGATAAACCGGTCGATCAATTGTGGTACTACGGTTTCTCCCATGGTGTAAATAAATGCCAATCTAATGGTATTGTTTTGCGTGCCGTTCATTTGGCGCAACGCAAGACGACCGTTTTCCAATTCAAGCAGTGCATTTTCGACATAAGGTAAAAATATTTTTCCACACTGGGTTATCCGCACATTTCTGCCGATTTTTTCAAATAAAGTGACTCCAAGTTCTTTTTCTAGCTCGGATATGGCATGACTCAACGAGGGCTGAGCAATAAACAGGCTAGAGGCCGCTTCGGTGTAATGTTGCTTTTCAGCCAGCCGCTTAAAATAGTGTAATTGTTTTAAGTTCATTCAAATTCTCGTGGTATTAAGGTCATCAGGAGCTGCGGTAACGACGATACATTCTGTTAATCTTGCGCTCGTTCTATTGCTGTCGTGTTAGAAGCACCATTAACGATTTAGCTAACTGTTGAACATACGACAAACATTCTGTCGGTACTAGGCTTGTGGTCACATAACGCAGTGGTGTGCTGTTGTTGTCAGTTGATTTATTTAATGAAACCGCAGGTCTATGGTGCGGAAGTGGTCAGTCATTGCGACCTTCTGGCCTTGGATTAGCAGGGTATCGAGAGGTTAGCTATCGTGGAGTGTGCAAAATTATTATGGTGCTGTGCAATATAGCATGCACTTTTTACGATACAGGAAAACCAACGGAGTGAATAAACTGTTAAATACCACTCACTGTCAGCCAATAATAGAATATTATTCTTGTGTAGTGTGATTCCACTTCAGTCAACTTATCTCGGAATAATGTCTATTAGCTCACAATAATAATGTTAACGACAAAAAATAGCCGCGATTTTTAAAAAATATCATGCCACTTATCTCTTTGTAGAGATAATGAATTTTAACTGCCTCGCAAAAATAAAAGAATGTGTTTCTCTACTGCCATACATTCTCCCTAGCTTCACTGATGTATTGATTTTGTAAAAAATAAAACAAACTATCAACAATAGCCTTGTGTTCATCACGCTGCACACTGCAATAAAATTGAAAACGAAAACTTTATATTACGTATTAATCATAGCCAGCCTTATATACATTAAATATAGCTGGTGGTTTATTGATGCTGTGTGGAGTATGCATTTAAAAAAACAATAGAAGTAAGACGGCCCGCACCAGGGAGAAATATATCCGTCATTCTCCAAACTGCATGTGCGCTGGCGTTGTTACTCGGCAATTCATTGCTGTTGCCCTCCGGCAACTCAAATTACAAAGGTATATGTAATGAAAATAAAAAAAATTAACAATAAACGGAGAAAAGCATGAGCCAGAATAGGGCCTTCAATGCGCCATTTTTATTAGCCGCTGTCAGTATATATCTGAGCTATTTTCTTCATGGCATCAGTGTTATTACGCTAGCGCAAAATATGACTCACTTGGCAGAAAGATTTAACACGGACAGTGCCGGAATAGCTTATGTCATTTCAGGGATAGGATTAGGGCGTCTGGTTTGTATCCTGTTCTTCGGTGTCATCTCTGATAAGTTCGGTCGGCGTTCAGTTATTTTTATGGGCATAGCGTTATATATTTTATTCTTCTTTGGTATTCTCGCCAGCCCTAATTTGATCGTTGCTTTCATATTGGCATTCTGTGTTGGTGCAGCTAATGCGGCATTAGATACAGGGGGTTATCCTGCATTAATGGAGTGTTACCCTAAGACATCAGGTTCAGCGGTGATTCTGCTTAAAGCAACTATTTCATTTGGGCAGATGTTTTATCCGATGCTAGTCAGTTACCTGATGGTGAGTCACCTGTGGTATGGCTATGCCATGGTGATTCCTGGTGTGCTGTTTATATTTGTCACGTTACTGGTGGTTAAAAGCAAATTCCCGAGCCAAATCGTCGATGCAGCTATTGCCAAAGATTTGCCTCAGATGAGCAGTAAACCACTAGCATGGTTGGAAGGTGTCGCCTCCGTCATATTTGGTGTCGCAGCATTTTCAACATTTTATGTCATTGTGGTTTGGATGCCGAAATATGCGATGGCCTTTGCCGGAATGGAAGAAGCTGAAGCATTAAAAACAATCTCCTACTATAGCCTAGGTTCATTGTTGTGCGTATTTCTCTTTGCTTTTCTGCTTAAAAGTATGGTACGCCCCGTCTGGGCTAATGTGTTTAATACCGCATTGGCAGTGATTGCTGCCACTATTATCTATCTATACCCATCACCACTTGTTTGTAATGTGGGGGCATTCGTTATTGGTTTCTCTGCCGCCGGTGGGATATTACAACTTGGCGTCTCTGTCATGTCAGAGTTCTTCCCAAAAAGCAAAGCCAGGGTCACCAGCGTTTATATGATGATGGGTGGGTTAGCCAACTTTATTATTCCACTTATAACCGGTTACCTATCAACTATTGGGCTGCAATATATCATTTTGCTGGATATCGTATTCGCGCTAGTAGCTTTCATTACCGCAATAATAGTTTTCGTTCGTTACTATAAGGTTTTCAAAATACCCAAAAGTGATTTTCGCTTTGGTGAGCGGTTCTTTCAATAATCGCATAACTGAATAATAGAGAGAGGAGTTACAAATGGATGTTACCGCAAAATATGAACTGATCGGCCTAATGGCTTATCCTATTAGGCACAGCTTATCGCCAGAAATGCAGAATAAAGCGCTGGAAGAGATGGGGTTGCCTTATACCTATATGGCTTTCGAGGTGGACAATTCAACCTTTGGTAAATCGATTGAAGGGCTGAAAGCATTAAAGATGCGCGGCACCGGGGTTTCCATGCCGAATAAACAGTTGGCATGCCAATATGTTGATGAATTAACGCCGGCTGCACAATTAGTCGGGGCCATTAATACCATTGTTAACGATAATGGTTTTCTCCGCGGATATAACACGGATGGGACTGGGCATATTAGGGCCATTAAAGAGACGGGTTTTGATATTAAAGGTAAAAAAATGGTTCTGGTTGGCGCGGGCGGGGCGTCTACGGCGATTGGTGCACAAGCGGCAATCGAAGGCATTAAGGAAATTATACTGTTTAATCGGCGAGATGAATTTTACGAAGAAGCGCTCGCCTTTGCCAAACGCGTTAATGACAATACAGATTGCACGGTGACGGTCAATGACCTGGCGAATCAAAAAGCCTTCGCTAACGCGATTGCCAATGCCGATATTCTGACAAATGGGACAAAAGTGGGGATGAAGCCACTGGAAAATGAAAGCATTGTCAGTGATATCTCGATGTTACGTCCTGGTCTGCTTATTTCTGAATGTGTCTACAATCCGCACATGACCAAATTGTTGAAAATGGCCATGGCAGCTGGATGTAAGACTGTCGATGGATACGGAATGTTATTATGGCAGGGCGCTGAGCAGTTTAAGCTGTGGACCGGAAAAGAGTTTCCGCTGGAATATATTAAAAAGGTTATGGGTTTTAGCGCGTAATTATCCTATTTAGGATCATAGTGACTGACGCCAGTTGTCAGGTATTAATGGAAGGGAAAGAATGAAAACCGTAACAGTAAAAAATCTGGTCATAGGTGAAGGTGCCCCCAAAATTATCGTGTCATTGATGGGAAAGGATCTGCCTGCGATAAGATCGGAAGCACTATATTACCAAGGGTTTGACTTTGATATTCTCGAGTGGCGTATCGACCATTTTGATGACGTGAAAAATATTGACAGTATTCTCGAGGCGGCACGCCAACTCAGAAGTATTATTCTGGATAAGCCGATTCTGTTTACCTTCCGCACCGCCAAGGAGGGGGGAGAGAAAGAGATATCGACCAAAGATTACCTTTCTTTAAATCAGACGATGATTGATAGCGGTCAGGTTGACATGATTGACTTGGAGTTATTTACCGGTGATCAACAAGTCAGCGCGATAATAGAACATGCCCATAGCAAAGGCGTAAAAGTTATCATGTCAAATCATGATTTCCATAAGACGCCAGCCAAAGAGGAAATTGTTCAGCGTCTGCGCAAAATGCAAGATCTTGGGGCTGATATCCCCAAAATAGCACTAATGCCACAAAATAAAAGCGACGTGGTAACACTGTTAGCGGCAACATTAGAGATGTATGAAAAATATGCTGACCGTCCGATCATTACCATGTCGATGTCGACACTCGGTATTATTTCTCGTTTATCGGGTGAAGTCTTTGGTTCAGCAGCCACCTTTGGTGCGCTGAAAAAGGCGTCTGCGCCTGGGCAAATAGATATTAAAGAGTTAAGGTCAGTTTTAACCATACTGCATCAATCATAAGCTCGTAATGATTTAACTCTATCTATCCGTGAGTCTTGGTGGCAGTAGTATTAGTGTTTTGCATCGAAAAGATGGCGGTATAAAAATTATTATTTAAATGAATAATAGGTACTGCTATGGATTTTTTGCGGCCCCTGACTTATTTGAAATAGCTTGATGGTGATAACGTATTTCATCTGTTTAATGGATAGGAATTAATTCGGTCATAATTAGGAGTACCTATGAAACTGGAAAAGCCGAAAAGAGTGAATGGTCGGGTTCCCGTTTTATCCGCTGAGGATGCTGTCAAATATATCCCGGATGAAGCGACGCTTTGTGTATTAGGTGCAGGCGGTGGGATTCTTGAAGCGACGACATTAATCACAGCATTAGCTGAGCAATATAAAAATAGCCAGTCACCCAGAAACCTGTCGTTAATTAGTCCAACGGGGTTGGGCGATCGGGCTGAAAGAGGTATTAGTCCACTGGCGCAGGAGGGGCTGGTTAAATGGGCGCTTTGTGGTCATTGGGGGCAATCGCCGCGTATCTCTGAGTTGGCTGAACAAAATAAGATTAGTGCCTACAACTATCCGCAAGGGGTATTAACACAAGTTATCCGCGCATCAGCGGCGCATCAGCCCGGTATTTTAAGTAATATCGGTATTGGCACATTTGTTGACCCACGCCAGCAGGGGGGGAAACTCAATGAAGTGACCAAAGAAGATCTGATTAAATTGGTTGAAATTGATAATCAGGAATATCTCTTCTACAAGGCGATTGCACCAACGGTGGCTTTTATCCGTGCCACGACTTGCGATAGTGAAGGTTATGCTTCATTTGAAGATGAAGTGATGTATCTGGATGCATTGGTGATTGCACAAGCCGTACATAACAATGGCGGTATTGTGATGATGCAAGTGCAGAAAATGGTCAAGAAAGCGACTCTTCATCCTAAATCTGTCCGTATTCCCGGCTATCTTGTGGATATTGTGGTTGTCGATCCGGCGCAAACTCAACTTTATGGCGGAGCGCCAGTTAACCGATTTATTTCCGGGGATTTTGTGCTGGATGATAGCACTAAGATGGCTATTCCGCTGAACCAACGCAAATTAGTTGCGCGCCGAGCGCTGTTTGAAATGCGTAAAGGTGCGGTCGGCAATGTGGGTGTGGGTATCGCGGACGGCATCGGGCTGGTCGCAAGGGAAGAAGGCTGTGCCGACGACTTTGTATTGACGGTGGAAACTGGCCCAATTGGCGGGATTACAACACAGGGCGTGGCTTTTGGTGCCAATGTTAATACCCGTGCCATTCTGGATATGACCTCGCAATTTGATTTTTACCACGGCGGTGGATTAGATGTTTGCTATTTAAGCTTTGCTGAAATAGATCAGCAGGGTAACGTCGGGGTGCATAAATTTAATGGCAAAATAATGGGCACGGGTGGGTTTATTGATATCAGTGCGACTTCGAAGAAAATCATATTCTGCGGAACATTAACCGCGGGAAGTTTGAAAACAGAGGTTAGCGAAGGGACATTAAAAATCCTTCAGGAAGGCAAGGTTAAAAAATTCATCAAAGAGATACCGGAAATTACATTCAGTGGAAAAATCGCTTTAGAACGAGGATTAGATGTTCGTTATATTACTGAGCGTGCGGTATTCACTCTGAAAGCAGATGGATTGCATCTGGTTGAAATAGCACCGGGTGTCGATCTGGAGAGAGATATTTTATCTCAAATGGATTTCACACCCATTATATCCAGTGATCTGAAATTAATGGATGAAAGAATGTTTTACGATAACGTCATGGGATTTGTTCTGCCTGAAGACAAATAATAAAGGGGAGTGAAGAGTATGGACTTTAGCTTAACTGAAGAGCAAGAGTTGTTGCTTGCCAGTATTCGGGAACTCATTACCAGCGATTTCCCTGAAGAGTACTTCAGGACATGTGATCAAACTGGAACTTATCCCAAAGAGTTTATGAAGGCGTTATCTGATAACGGTATTTCCTTGTTGGGCGTACCTGAGGAATATAACGGTATTCCGGCTGATTATGTGACGCAAATGCTTGCCCTGATGGAAGTGTCAAAATGCGGTGCACCCGCATTTCTGATTACTAACGGGCAATGTATTCACAGTATGTTGCGGTTTGGTTCCCCAGAACAATTACAGAAAACAGCGGAGAGTACACTCGCAACCGGTGATCCCGCTTATGCTCTGGCTCTGACAGAACCTGGCGCGGGCTCCGATAATAACAGTGCAACCACAAGTTACACCCGCAAGAATGGCAAGGTGTACTTAAACGGCCAGAAGACCTTTATTACCGGAGCAAAAGAGTATCCTTATATGTTGGTACTGGCTCGGGATCCTGAACCGAAAGATCCGAAAAAGGCCTTTACCCTGTGGTGGGTTGAGTCGGATCGGCCGGGTATTAAAATCAACCCACTGCATAAAATTGGCTGGCATATGCTGAGCACTTGCGAAGTCTATCTCGATAATGTCGAAGTGGATGAGAGCGATATGGTGGGTGAGGAGGGAATGGGCTTTTTGAATGTGATGTATAACTTCGAAATGGAGCGGCTAATTAATGCGGCTCGGAGTACTGGTTTTGCTGAGTGTGCATTTGAGGATGCGGCCAAATATGCTAACCAGCGTATTCAGTTTGGTAAGCCCATTGGGCATAATCAAATGATTCAGGAAAAACTGGTATTGATGGCAATCAAAATCGAAAACATGCGCAATATGGTATTAAAAGTGGCATGGCAGGCCGATATGCATGAGTCATTAAGAACCAGTGCCGCGCTGTGTAAATTATATTGTGCCCGTACTGCCCTTGAAGTTATTGATGACGCAATACAGATTATGGGTGGGTTAGGTTATACCGATGATGCGCGTGTTTCCCGATTCTGGCGCGACGTGCGGTGTGAGCGTATTGGTGGTGGCACCGACGAAATTATGATCTATATTGCCGGTCGTCAGATCCTGAAAGATTACCAGAATAAGTAGTGACCTTTGACAATCCATTCACATCATTTTGTGTGAATGGATTGAATCTGAGGGAGAATTACTTAAGTTTGCACTAATTTCAGGTCACTATTTCCGACCGCTTAGCCAATTCCTCGATGTATTCCACGCTATTCAGATCGCTTTTAAACTGTTTTCGGTATTCAGAAGGGGAGCAACCAACATGGCGAATAAACAATTTCGTGAAGTGGTCGACATTTTCGTAGCCGACGCGAAAAGAGATCTCATTTAGGCATAACTCGGTATTAGTCAACGCAAACTTCGCTTCTGTTATCCGGCGCTTAATAACATAGTTGATTGGTGAAATGCGGTACTCTTTTGTAAATTCATGGCAGATATAACTTATGCTGGCCCGGAATTTTTTCGCTAACTGCTCTAAGGTGATTTTTTCTCGGTAATTATTATTTAAGTAGATAAGTATATCTTTTACCAATATATCTTTGATGATGTGCCCGGAGTTGGTTCGGTACGCGCTTTTGAAGTTTTCATAAAAGATGACAGTAAGCAGATAGCCAAATGCATCATAGACTGATGATGAGAGGTTATCCTTTTGCTGAGGTAATAACATGCTGATTTCATGGATGACATCTTTATTTTTTACGGCAGAAACCACGGGGTATGAGTTGGGCTGCATAATGCGGTTTTCTTCAAGCCCGTTTATTTTGAAGCCATAAACAGCACAGGCATAGGTCGTCGCAGGCGAAGTAATATCGGAGGCTAAGGCATGTAAGCAGCCACGTTCAATAACAATAATATCGCCAGCTTGAGCAACATAATTTGATGAGTCAATGGTCAGCTTGACCACGCCTTTTTTTACGTAGATCAGTTCAGTTTCGGCCTCATGTATATGATGACCCGACTCCCAGTTTGGATCATCGCTAATGACATATCGGGAGAGTTTAGGCGTTAACCCATTTTCAAAAATGGCATCTGTCTTATTGTCAAAACAGCGATGATACATGGCAACCTCCACTTAGAATGTACGCTTTCCTGATCTCTGCCAATGGCCTTTCATTCTGTTCCTCATGACTTTTTACGTGAGTCGTTTCTCAAGAAAACGCATGAGGGTAATTTCGCAGACTGCAATTCGAAATCAGTCAGGTCGCGAGCCACAGATAACAATGTATACCACCAATTTAGCATGGCAAAACAAGATTGTTTGTGTGCAGTGCAAGATAATACGTTGGCAGGAAAGGCAGCCAAAACATCAGGCTATTAACGAGTTTTAGCCACTTTACTCATTATTTCATCATCTGATTTGACGGGTAAGATACAAAATTAAAACAGGGGATTTACAATGTAAAATTAATTTTTTTCTTTTACGATTCATCAATGCTTTTTTTTTGAAAAATCAGCATCACATTTTTGATAGCCATCACACATTTATTTTCTTGTTTGATTTTATGTACTCCTATCAGTGTTATCAATCTTTATTATTTATAAATGAGTATAAATAGAAAATAACTTATTAATACAGTGATATGTTCGACCTGTTTTTTTTGCAAGATAGTTGGTAACTAAAACATATTATCATGTCGTTTTTTCTCCGCTGCCCTAGCAATATATCCTCATTAACCTTGTATATCTGTTATTGCCGGTAGGAGATACCATGAAAATTATAACCTGCTTTAAGCTGGTGCCTGAAGAGCAAGATATTGTTGTGACCGCCGAACACACACTCAATTTTGAGCGAGCCGATGCCAAGATAAGCCCATTTGATTTGAATGCGGTTGAAGCGGCGGTGCAACTGTCTGGCGATGATGGTCAGGTTGTGGCGCTCAGTGTGGGGGGAAAATATTTAGAAAATACCAAAGTACGCAAAGATGTTTTGTCACGCGGCCCCCATGAGCTCTATTTGGTTCAGGATGTTTCTCTGGATCGCGCTCTGCCTAAAGATACCGCTCAGGTTTTGGCGGCAGCGGCTAATAAGATTGGCTTTGACCTGATGTTGTTCGGCGAGGGTTCTGGTGATTTGTACGCCCAGCAGGTTGGGTTACTGGTCGGCGAAATGTTGCAGCTCCCCACGGTCAATGCCGTCAGTAGCATCCAGATTATGCCGGGGCGCGTTTTGATTGAGCGCACCCTGGAAGATGAAGTGGAGGTGTTGGAGTTACCACTTCCAGCGGTGCTCTGCGTCACTTCTGATATCAATGTGCCAAAAATCCCTTCCATGAAAGCCATTCTCGGTGCCGGTAAAAAACCGGTAACGCAGTGGGCATCCAGCGATATCGACTGGACGCCAACGCCATCTTATACCGAACTGACTGATATTCGTGTGCCGCCGCAAGCCGAGCGCAAACAGATCATTTTTGAAAATGACTCACCAGAAGCGATTGCTGAATTAGTCGAGCACTTGAGAAAAGTGCTGAACTAACCCGATACGGAGAAAAATGACGATGAGTAAATTAACCAATGTATGGGTGTTCAGCGACAATCGTGATCGCTATGCCGAGTTATTGGCAGGTGCACGCCAGTGGGGAGCGAAAGTTAACGTGCTGGTTCAACGCGGTGATGCTGTTCCCGCGATTAAACCTCTCGGTGCCGATGTGCTCTATGTGTTGGAGGAGAAATCCGCGCTACAGCGGGTCGAAAACTACGCCGAAACGCTGGTTTCTCTGATAGAAAAACCGGCTGTTCAATCCTTGCCAACGACTCTGATCCTACTGCCGGCAACCAAGCGGAGTAAAGCGCTGGCGGCCAGACTGGGGGTTTTGCTGGAGGCGGCGATTGTGAATGATGTCACTGCATTGTCCGTCAGTGATGAAGGCACCTTTGCTGAGCATCGGATGTACGGTGGGCTGGCATTTGGCAGAGAGAAAATTATGACGTCGATCGCCATCGTGACCTTGGCACCCGGTGTCGTCGAGCCGATAGCGGCCAATCCCGCTCACGACTGTCCTGTTTATCAAGCGAACTATGTTGCGCCGCGTCAGGAAATTCTGTGCAAGGAGCGCCGCACTAAATCGCTGAGCAGTGTTGATCTGAGCAAAGCCAAGCGCGTCGTGGGAGTGGGTCGTGGTTTGGTTGCTCAAGCTGACCTGAGCATGGTGCAGGATCTGGCGACTCTGCTGGGTGCGGAGGTGGGCTGTTCGCGTCCGATTGCCGAAGGTGAGCACTGGATGGAGCGTGAACGCTATATCGGGGTCTCCGGCGTGTTGTTGAAATCCGATCTCTACTTGACGCTAGGTATTTCTGGCCAGATTCAGCATATGGTCGGCGGTAATGGTGCGAAAACGATCGTCGCCATCAATAAAGATAAAAAAGCGCCTATTTTCAAATATGCCGACTACGGCTTGGTTGGGGACATTTACAAAGTGGTTCCCGCCCTGATTGCGCAATTGACCCGTTAATAACCTGAGTGACGGGCTAGGGAGTCAACACAATGTCGGAAGAAAAGTTCGATGCCATCGTGGTCGGCGCTGGGGTAGCGGGTTGTATTGCGGGCTATGTCATGGCGAAAGCGGGGTTGGATGTACTGGTGATTGAGCGAGGTAATACTGCCGGAAGTAAGAATATGACCGGAGGACGTCTCTACGCTCACAGTCTGGAGAGGATAATGCCGGGCTTTGCGCAAGAGGCACCGATTGAGCGCAAAGTCACCAAGGAAAAAATTTCGTTTCTCACGGATGAGAGTGCAGTGACGTTGGATTTCCAAAGCGAGCAACCCGATATCCCGCACAAAGCATCTTATACCGTGCTGCGTAATCGATTCGACCCTTGGTTAATGGAGAAGGCGGAGGAAGCGGGGGTGCAATTTATCCCCGGTGTGCGGGTTGATGCTTTACTGCGAGACGGCAAACGGGTCACGGGGGTGCAAGCGGGTGAAGATTCGCTGGAAGCTAACGTTGTCATTCTGGCTGATGGGGTTAATTCGTTGCTTGGTCGCTCCATTGGTATGGTACCGCCGCCATCGCCACATCACTATGCGGTCGGGGTGAAGGAGCTTATTGCCCTGTCACCGTCGCAAATCGAAGACCGCTTTAATCTCTCTGCGGGCGAGGGGGCAGCCTGGTTGTTTGCGGGCTCACCCTCTAACGGTTTGATGGGGGGCGGGTTCCTTTACACCAATCGGGACTCTATCTCGCTGGGATTGGTGTGCGGGTTGGCGGATATTGAGCATGCCACGAAAAGTGTTCCGCAGATGCTGGAGGATTTCAAACAGCATCCGGCGATTCGTCCGCTGATTCAAGGCGGCACGCTGCTGGAGTACTCGGCGCATATGGTTCCGGAAGGGGGGCTGGAAATGGTGCCGCCGCTGGTGAGTGATGGCGTGATGATTGTCGGTGATGCGGCGGGGCTGTGCCTGAATCTCGGCTATACCGTGCGCGGTATGGATATGGCGATTGCTTCGGCAGAAGCGGCTGCGTTGACCGCCATTGAAGCCAAACAGCAGCAGGATTTCTCCGCCAATGGGCTGATGGGTTACAAGAAAAAGCTGGAGCAGAGCTTTGTGCTACAAGAGATGCATCACTTCCGCAAAATGCCGGCCATGATGGAAAACCCACGGATGTTTACGCAGTACCCTCGAATGATCGCTGACATTATGGCGGACATGTTCATTATCGATGGCAGCCCTAGCAAACCTGTGCGCTCAAAGATCTTCAATCGAGCCAAAAAGGTCGGGTTAATCAATCTGCTGAAGGATGGTATCAAGGGGGTAACGGCGCTATGAACAGTGAGAACAGGGTCAATGTCGATATCAAACTGGGCATCAACAAATTCCGTGTGGACGAAAGCAATCCGCACATCGTACTGGTTGATAATCCTGACCGAGAACAGTTTCGTCAGCTGATGAATGCCTGTCCAGCGGGTCTCTACAAGCAGGACAGCGACGGCAATATTCATTTTGACTATGCCGGATGCCTGGAGTGCGGCACCTGTCGGGTGCTTTGTGGCGATACTCTTCTGGAAAAGTGGGAATATCCGCAGGGTACTTTTGGTATTGAATTCCGTTTCGGTTAATGCCCGTGGGGGGCGCTTTGGCCGACGACGTATCCTCGCTATGTGGGTGGTGATACGTGCAGTGTTATTCGACTTGTCGGCCATTGACGATACAGCACACTGAACACTTGCTGTTTATAGATGAGATAAAGCGAATGACGATAACGATTAAACTTAATGATGCACGCAGGGATGCGTATCGGCGGCAGGGCTATTGGGGTGATGCTTCACTCGCTGACTATTGGCATCATTCAGTCAAGGTTGCACCCGACAAGATAGCGGTTCTCGACAATCAAGGGGCATCATATACCTATGCGGCGATGGATCACGCCGCAGCAAGAGTGGCTGCGTATTTGCTCGCCTGTGGTATTCAACCCGGTGATAGAGTGGCCTTTCAACTGCCGGGCTGGAGTGAGTTCACGCTGATCTATCTGGCATGCCTGAAGGTGGGGGCGGTTTCGGTTCCGCTGCTGCCAGCTTACCGCGAAACTGAACTGATCTGGACACTGAATAAAAGTCAGGCGCGGATTCTATTCGTGCCAACGCTGTTCAAAAAAAACCATCCTGAGGTGATGATTGCGCCACTGCGCGCTCAACTTCCCTATCTTCAGCAGGTGGTGGCGGTGGATAAATTGGCACCTGCGGCGTCATCGCCATCACTCAGCCAACTGCTGCGCGACTATGCCCCGCTGGAGAATCCGGTCAAGGTACAGGGTGATGCACTGGCTGTTGTGCTGTTTACCTCCGGTACGGAGGGGGTGCCAAAAGGGGTGATGCTCACCCATAACAATGTGCTTGCCAGTGAACGCGCCTATTGTGCGACGCTAAATTTGAACTGGATGGATACCATTTTGATGCCCGCCCCGTTAGGCCATGCGACCGGATTTCTCCATGGCGTGACGGCACCTTTTATCATCGGTGCGCGCAGTGTGCTGCTGGATATTTTTAATCCGGTAGATTGTCTGACACTGCTAGAGCGGGAGAAATGTACCTGCGTCATGGGGGCAACGCCCTTTGTTTATGATCTGCTCTGTACTCTACAACAACAGCCTTACGATCTCTCTTCACTGCGATTTTTCCTGTGTGGTGGCACGACCATTCCGAAGCAAATTACCCGTGACTGTTTGCAGGTTGGCATCAAATTAATGAGTGTCTATGGTGCAACGGAGAGTTCCCCGCATGCGGTGGTTAAACTCGATGATCCGCTCTCTCGAGTGGTCAACACGGATGGCACTGCGGTCACTGGCGTGGAGATCAAAGTGGTCGATAAAGCACGCAAAACAGTGCCTTATGGTGAGGAGGGCGAAGAAGCCTCCCGTGGCCCCAATGTATTTGTCGGCTATCTGGATGAGCCAGAATTGACAGCTCATGCGCTGGACGAAGAGGGTTGGTACTACAGTGGTGATCTCTGTCGGATGGATGAGCAGGGATACATCAAAATAACGGGCCGAAAGAAAGATATCATTGTGCGCGGTGGCGAGAATATCAGCAGTCGTGAACTGGAGGAGATATTGCTGTCGCACCCTTTGGTACGTGATGTCGGCGTGGTAGCCATGCCAGATGACCGACTGGGCGAAAGAGCCTGTGCTTATGTGGTATTGAGCGAGAGTGACCAGCCATTGACGTTTAGCGCGATGCTCGATTTCTTCCGCAACAAACGTGTCGCCAAATATAAGTACCCCGAGCGTTTAGAGCTGGTGGATCATCTGCCGCGTACCGCTTCGGGCAAGATTAAAAAGTTTCAGCTACGCGAGTTACTGCTACTGAAGTTGATGCAAGAACGGTAGGCCTCGGACGTCTAGTTGGCTGGCAGTCATAAGACAGAATCTCTGTTGTTGCTCACTTCAATGGTTGCGAGGTATGCGTCTGCTGTTGCCGAGTTTCTGCTGGCAGTGTGTATGTGACAGTATGGCCGGAAAAGTCAAAGACAAGCTGCTCAGGAATTATCATTGAATCGCGACCCGACTCAAGTCCCAAAGGAATTTGCCGACGCTTGCGGTGTTTTCAATAAATACAAGGACAAGTTAGAAGCCGCCGCCAAGATTTCGGCTTTTTTAGGGCCAAAGGGAAAGCTTGCAAGTGCGGTTATACTGGCTTTTGTTGGGTTGTGTGACAGTGCTTGTGCTTTTGAAAAGCCTTAACTCTGTGCTATCTGATTAAATGCTTACCCGTTTTTAAGCTGGTCTTTGCCGCAAGCTAGAAGGTAGGAATGGGAGTCACTCTTTTCAGGCGACTCCAGCGTTGAAAAGGAGCTGTTGCTGCGAGCTCCTTATTTCTGACAAATTACCAGCTCAACCCAAACCCTCTGGGAAAGGCCACAGTACCGGTATTCGTCTTCACATCGTAGTTATGCCAAGTATTAACTGGCAATTTCCCCAACGGTGCACGCTTACCTGTCAGCACCTCCGCCAGCGATATCATCGAGGGACCACGCCAGATACCCTTGTCATACCCGTAATAGGAGTAAGCAGCTACCGCCGCTTCAACGTCTTCGGCATAGCTGACGATGTCATATGGTGCACGTAGTGAAAGGTGGACGCGTTTTTTCCCCAGACTGGCGGCGTACCGCAACCAGCCGGGATAAGGGTTATTATCGGTACTCCCAGTTGCACCAGTGGTAGCGACTCCATCTCGTTCAGCTGGCGTAAAGTTGGTTGACAGCGTTCCGAGCAGAAACACGTCACAGTCGGTAATATGCTCTCTGACTTGCGTATCGGTCAGATCCGTTTCCTTCGCAGCAACGATATTCAGGTACCCCTCCTGCACCATCACTGCCGCGATGCCACTGGCCTGTTCGCCCCAAGGCGTCAGGATAAAGTAACGCAGATTTTTGTCCCTTAATGGCAACAGTGATTGTCGGTTGATGACCAAGGTAATGGAACGATCGGCGATTTGTTTTTCCAGCGCTTGTCCTGATGGGGAAGCGACATCAGCGACCTCTTTTTCCTCTTCATCCAGTAGGTGATGCCGCGCTTTCAGGGTTAAAATCCGCTCGACCGACGCATCAATATCGTCCTCGCTGATGATCCCTTTTTCAACCCTCCCCACAATATACTGGATCAATGCAGACAACTGCCTTGCCTGAGAAGGCGATGAAATACTGATGGGCATCAGGGCAATATCCACACTGGCGACGAATACATTCTCGATAGCCTCTTCCTGACTGAAATGGTTTGTGATCGCCCCCATATCCAGTGCATCCGAAATCGTCACGCCAGCATAGCCCAATTCATCCCGTAGGATGCAGGCTTGGATCTCATGTGACATGGTTGCAGGTACTGTGATTTTTTTACCACTACTGGTGATAATTTGACTGTTATCTAATGCTGGATACTGAATGTGGGCCGTCATGACCATATCTGGTGCCATATGGTTATCAATGGCCTGTTTATAAGGCGCGATATCGATGGCAAAGGCCTCTTTCCGTGAGCGATCAACGCGTGGCAGGCCAGTATGAGAATCGGTAGAGGTACTGCCATGCCCTGGGAAATGTTTGTAAGCGGTGATGACTCCCTGCTGTTTCATTCCCGTCGACATGTTTTCCGCCAGAAGAGAGACGGTCTCCTCGTCGTCGCTGAAAGAGCGGACGTTAATTACTGGGTTGAAAGGGTTGGTGTTAACATCTGCGACTGGCGCAAAGTTGGTGTTGATATTCAGGGAGAGCATATCCTGTGCCATCAGGCTGCCCTGCTCGCCAGCAAGCTGAACATCGGCTCCCCCTTCAATGGCGGCTGAGAGCGCCATATTACCGGGAAATGAAGCGTAGTCGCCGCGCGGTAGCCGGAAAACATTGCCCCCTTCGTTATCTGTGCCAATGAACAAACGGACGTCACCACAAGTTTTAATGGCGGCATACCATGCTGTCAGTTTTTTGATTTGCAGTTTATCTTTAAGATTATTAGCAAACAGGATCACACCACCGATATGGTTATCGGTGATTAATCTGCTAATAGTCTCATCGGGAGCAATCATGTCTTTATTGCTTTTGCCTGTCGGATCCCAGTAGCGAAAATCAAGCATGATTTTTTGCCCGATTTTCTCTTCCAGCGTCATCGTATCCATTTTCTGTTTAATATTCATGGGCGATTTCCTTTTTGCAGCTACAGGTGTTAACGGCAAGGAACCGAATATTCAATAAACGTCACCTGCCGTTTCGTTTGTATCAGTTATCAGACAACAGCTGTCGGCGAATTTGTTAAACAAGCGATAAACAAAAAAAGGAAAGATAAGAATTTAAAGTCAGAGATATAAATGTAGTGCCCTTGAATTTAGCCTTACAACAGGAGGGATGACAAACCCATTACGCTAACCCATTGAGATTGATAAATATAAAAAATGACAAATTACAGACTGCTGTATTGAGGCTCATCTATTTTACAGTTTTTGTGACATTAAAGGATAGGTGTGTCATTGCTTATTTTTTTTGCCAAAGACTGTCCTGATTGACATTCATAACCTGACCTAATCCATACATCGCCACTATTTTAATACGCATGTTTATGACCTTATTTTAATACCTCCAAATTGAAGCTTTTTTTTGTAGGAATAATCTCAAGTAGAGGCAAGAAATAATAGCTTTTATATGTCGGCTTTCACTCCAATTACTGTTGCTTAACAGGGGTTTAGTCAAGAGGTAATCACTGTTAAGTGATGCTAGCTCAACAGTAAACATCAGTTATTCCGATATTGCCGTTACAATAACCTTTAAATTAACCATTAATCAGGATATAACACTGATAATGCAATTGTGTTTTGGGTGATTTTGCTTATTATTAGCAGTTTACAAGTATAAAAGATCGAGGATAATCAATTTAACAGCTTAACTGGCTGTTATGGTGACAATAAAATACATAATCATTAATTTTTAATTATATTAAATTTATTTAATAAAGGCTTATATCGTAGTGAAGAAAATTTACTTTTTGGCGAGTGAGTTATTACTCAGTGTCAGCATATTTTCAATGTCTACTCTATGCTATGCAAATATGACTGTTTATCCGATGGAGTCCGGTTTAGACAGTAATGGGACAGCTCAAGTGCGGGTATTATCTAAAAGTAATGAAACACAATATATAAAAATAGTCACAAAACAGATACTGCGCGCGGCGACCCCGAAAGAGTATGAAGTCCTGGCACAACCGGGGCTACAGGATTCCTTGGTGGTGACACCTGAAAAATTCGGATTAGCGGCGGGCTCACAAAGGATTATTCGCCTTATTTCATTGATATTGCCTGAAAAAGAGACGGTGTGGCGTGTCTATTTTGAAGGGGTGAAATCGATAGAAAATGAGGAGCATGACCCCAATACTGTCGGGAGCACGATCGGTATCAACCTGGTTTGGGGAGTGCTGGTACATGTGCCTCCGCGTATCCCTGTTATCGCGCTGTCATTGAATTCAGCAACCGGTGAGGTGACAAATAATGGAACACAACGCGTGGTGATTAAACAAATCGGTTTTTGTTCATCAGTTCAACAATGTCGTTGGGAAGATCATGCCGCAAATATCTATCCGGACGAAAGCTTTTATTTTTCAGCGCTAAAATTAGTAGGGAATAAGCATGATGCAGAATTAAAAATAAGATATGTAGACTGGATAAAGAAAAGTACAGCTGAATATATTATTCGTAAATAATCACTATAAGTGACAAGTTTATATAACGATAAGCAGTGTTATTGTTATGAAAAAAATCGCCTATCCAATTAGGTAATACTCAATGGGAATAAAGGAATTAATATGGAAAAATTACATAAATTTGCTACGCCTTTATTGGCGTCGTTAGCTATCGTCTTCGCATTCAATGCTCAAGCTGTTCAACGTGATATCACGATTACCGCCGATGTTGATGCCAGTATTGATATAACAAATGCTGATGGAACGGCACTTCCGGGAGCCATTAAGTTGCAATATATCCCTGGGCGTGGGTTGGCACCTTCTAGCATTAGTACCAAAATTTGGAGTAATAGCGCGACTTCAAGCGTGAATATTTCTCTGCTTAATGCCGCTCAAATGCGTAATACTGTTACCGGTACGGCCGTTCCGTTAACAGTATCACTCGGCGCGGATGAAAGAGCCTTAACGACCACGGCAACATCGTTCACTTATGCCAGCTTATTCCCTAGTGGCATAGTGAATGGTTCTAATATTCTGCCACTTAAGTTTGCGCAAGCAACTCAAGGGATTTTGGCAACCGGTACTTATAGTGGTGTCGTCAGCCTTCTTATCACTCAGGCGACAACCTCACCGTAAATTTATCGCTCAATTCGTCTGTTGGGGAAAGGGACGTCCCCCTCTTTAATAAGTATTGTTGGGAATATGACCTTGAAAATTTACGCGGTTATTATCCTATTCACAGCAAGTATTATCTCTTTATCTGTGATGGGTAAAAATCAGATTCCTGCTGGGTTTGAATCAATTGCGGCTGGGCAGCATGAATGGGTCGATGTTAGGCTTTATGGACGCACACTTGGGCTATTTGAAGCAACCATCTCTTTTGAATATGTTCAATTTTTGGCTCCCACTGCTATTGTCCAGGCTATTGAGGCTGACTATAGCCTCTCGTTAGATTTACAAACTCTTTTAATGCAAAAACTTAGCTCGTCCTTAGTGCGCCACGGAGATAAAGCGTGCAGTAGTAATGGCGCGGCACCGGGGTGTGACTATTTAGAGACTAAAACGCTAGCCATTATTTACGATGAAAATAACGCGCGAGTAAATCTCTTTTTAAATAAAGATGTTGTTCCGCAATCTGATAGCGCTAATTCACCTTATTATCAGGCGAGTTTGGAAACAAATAATGCGTTTATTCATCAGCAGAATCTTAATTTTGTTGCGGGCAAAGATTTCCAGACACTCTCATTACTAGGTTCAGGCGCGTTGGGTATCACTTCTGCCACTTATTTGGGTATAGATTGGGATTATCTGGCGCAGAAATCCCGCTGGCAAGGTAACCAACAGATTAATATTAACAATGCTTTTCTGCGACAAGAGTTGGGTAAGCAGCACTATATCCAAGCGGGCAGGATGGATTCACGCGATATATTTAGCCGGGCCGGTGGGAATATCAGTTTTAACCAATTGCCTTTGGGCAACATTGAAGGTCTGCGCATCGGTTCAACATTATCGTGGCTTAATGAAACTAAATCTGAGCAAGGAACGCCGCTGACAGTATTTATCACGCGGCCCTCTCGGGTGGATGCCTTTCGCGGCCAACAGCTTCTGGGTACTTTTTATCTTGATGCGGGTGCACAGCAGCTTGATACCCGTGATTTTCCAAATGGCAGCTATAGCGTGACCTTACAAATTTATGAGGATAATCGCCTCACACGTTCTGAAACGCTGCCTTTTACCCGTACCGGCACCAGTGCCAATCGGCAGACACAATGGTTTCTTCAGGGCGGGCAAATTACCGATGTTGCAATGTCGGCTATGGAGAGTCAGCAAGATGAAAATAAGTCTATTTATCAGGGCGGAGTCAAATTTGCGCTGCTGAGTACGGCTGAGTTAACTACAGGTCTGGCTCTGGCGGACAAAGACAGTTTTTGGGAATCGGTTATTGACTGGGAACAGGGTTTTGATAACCGATTTTTTGACGGCGTCATGAGCAGCCGAGTGAGCTATTTAAAGGGAAGTGAGGGTTCAAGCGGGAATACTCAGCAAGTGAGCTATAACGATGGTTTTTCACTGAGCTTTTATCGCGCCAGCCGGAAAGCGCCTGACTGTGATGATGGCTTGTCAGGACAATATAGATTCAGTGGCTGTAGCCAAACCAGTAGCCTGCTATTCAGTGTGCCTCTGCGCAGTTGGTATTTGAACCTCGGATATACCGCTAACCGGCATGCTGGGCGCTATAGCTATGTCGACAGTGGGCAAGAGCAGAGTGGGCTGGCTTATCAAACTGTACGCACAACTCAGAATGGATCGCGGACGCAAAGTTGGCAAGGGGGCGTTAGCCGGGGTTTTAACTTTCAAGGTATTAATATGAATGCCAGTACCAATTTGTTTTCCACTCAACAAGATAAGGTACAAAAGCGGGATGTGGGGGCTTTTGCACAACTTTCGTTCTCATGGGTAAAACCCTTAAGCGCCAGTTCACTGGGTATGAGTTATCAATCGAGCCGAACGAATGGCGGCCAGTTGTCCTATAACGGGGCGCAGAGTTGGTATCTTGATGCGGAAAATCAGCAAGAACTGGGGGTGACCTTTAATGGCACCGGCGCTCAATCACTGAATAGTTCTGCCTATGGTCGTACTCGTGGGCGCTATGGTAATGCTGATTTGCGGGTCACTGCTGCTTCGGTAAATCACTCATTGAGCAGCAGTGGCAGCTACAGTTCCGCACTGGCGCTCTCCCGCTCAGGATGGTATTGGGGTCAGTGGGGCACGGGGCAACCTGCCGCTGCCATCGGGGTCAGAGTTGATAACCCAGATGCAAGTCAGAATAGCCATATTGATGTGGCCGTGGATGGCGTCGGGAACGCCAGTGTGAAGGGGCAGGGGCGTGCATTATTTGCCGTGCCGGCATACACCACAACACAGATGATGCTCAATGATTCAATAACCGCAACACAGGGCGTGCGCAGTGAGATAACACAAGGCGGTGGGCAACATTCGTTGTTTATGGCCCCCGGGCAGTTATATGTGCGTAAAGTCCAAATAACATCACGCTATACCTATCTGGGCAGATTAATGCTCGACAATAACACCCCGCTAGAAAGGGCTACGCCGCTCAATGTCAGAGTATGGTCTGCACTGGGGAATGGGGCATTTACACTGGAAACTGACAGCCGGATCAAACAGTTATATCTGATGCGTGATACGGCGATGTACCGATGTGCTTTCATTGTGCAACACACCAAGGATGTGGTGAGTTATGTGGGGCAGAGCCAGTGTCAGCCAGTGGAGCTGTCCAGTATCCCCGAACTATTACAACAGCAGGCCAAAATAGTGCTGACGCGGCAGGCAGTGTCGCTACCTGACACTGCTAAGCGGTAAGGCAATCAGCAGAAAAATGAATAAGGACAATCGGTGTTAAATATCATATTGCTACTTCTCGCTACACTGGCTGGGTCTATCACGACGGCCTATGCTGAGAGGCTGGTCCCCTCTGGGCGAACCACCATAATTAATATCGGTTTTGATAAAATGTCAGTGCCGAGCCAAGTACCGATTTGGGCCGATGAGAGTGGCGGCTACGATACCGAGGACGTGCCTAAATGGCGCCGGAACAGCTTAGTGTGCTTGTCGAACTCCAATGCACAATATGGTCGGTGCCCGTCAGTGCCTGTTTGGATAGTAGAGAATATTCCTGTTCCCCATCAGATACCGTTAATTTTTACTGAAACAACCACTAAGAGACAAGTTTTACTGAATATTTATGCTTTTAAATACCAGCTTTCTAATAGTAACCGTACAGTAACTTATAGTGCTGTGAATTACATAGGTTCCATTGAAACGTTTTTTAACGCCTATATCCCTGCCAGTGAGTTGGCTAAGTTGCCTACTGCTGGGGTATGGCAAGGTGAGTTAAGAATGGCACTCATACAGTGGATCAATACAAAATTGGCTGACTGGACGGCGACCATCACATTTCGGGTAACGGACTATGGTAATCAGCAAATTTACCTGCCGCAATATGGCAACAGTGTGCCGCAGGTTGATTTAGGTTTACAGTTAACCATACCCGGTTCCGTTGCCAGGCCCTCCACGATGAAAGGCAGTAAAACCTTAGATATATGCTTGTATGATGGCAATGATGGCGCCAGCAATCGTATTAGCCTACTGCTCCAAGACGAAGGTGGCCCGGCTACCGGACGTGGCCAGGGCATGTTCTCGGTGTATCGTGCTGGTGCGGATAAAGCCAATCAGCGTAACCGTTTAGACTATACCGTATCTATCATTAACCCGATCACTAATAGCCCGCAACCCGTGAATAATGGCCGTGAGCTTATCTGGACGGGTACCAATAGAGGCCCTCTGCGGCGAGTGGTGTTACCTGGTCAACTGAACGCGGTGTTATGTGTCCCAGCACCGATACAATTGGTGACTCCTGAATTTAATGTCTCTAGTAAAACCTCTGGGCGCTATAGTGGGAGATTGCGAATTATTTATACACCAACAACGCAGTGATGTTATTTAATATTTTATTTCTCTGAAAATTTCATCCTACACCCTATTGTTTTTTAACTGCTTTGAATGTTTCTTTTGTGGTGTTCTGTATAGATTTTTAATATATGCATATGTCGAGTCTTGTTTCGATTTCGTTTATAAATCTAGTAATAGAATGCCCTGCCTTAAATTATCTTAATAGGATATTTCTTATTCTTAGATGCAGGATAACTCAATGGAAAACAAAATGAACAATACCTATAAAGTAGTAGTAATAGATTCATCACCTTTATTTTTTTTAGGATTAAGGATAATTTTAAAAAACTCCCATAGAAATATTGAATTGACGAATTTATTCAAAACAAAAAATGATTTATATGAATACGCTGCTAATCACCGAATTGGCATGGTTATTGTAAATTTCACCCATGCAGATAATCCTTTTAAGATAATTAAGGATATTATCAATATCAAAACTGCTATCCCGGCAGTTAAAATATTTGTTTATACGGGAGAAAAAAATTCGGTTCTAATCAAGCTACTGTTTGATATAGGGGTAAGTGCAATAGTCTCGCGTAATGAGTCTGCTTCCCAACTGGCTGATTTTATTCATCTTGCTATGCAAGGTGAGTTTGTCTATAGCCCTCTTTATATTGATAGCCTCATTCGGGATAACCTAAAGATGCTGACAAACCGTGAGTTAGATGTATTGATGGAAATCCATAATGGATTAAGTCTGACTCACATTTCTCAGATGCTCCATAAAAGTATCAAAACAATCAGTAATAACAAACGCAGTGCTATGCAAAAATTGGGTGTTAGTCATAAACTAGAGTTGGAATTTATATAATAGTCTTTATTGGTATCGATGCATTCAATGAAAATCAGTTTTTAAAACGCCTACTTATGGTTAGATTTGGATGCCAAGCCTATTTCCTATGTTAGTGGATGGAACTCATTACTTATTTTTGTTGTCTTTTTGTTGCTTTTTTATCTATTTATTGCAGTTATTCTTATGTTGCTATTTTTGCTGGGATTTATAATTTTTTTATAAATATTTCCTCTCCTGTACGAAATTAATGCATTGGAATTATAAACCTCAGGTTATTTATAGGTGTCCGATTTTCACCCATGCATTGTTACTTGACGTTATAATTCCAAATAGTGATCAATTAAGCTGGAAGAGTGCTAAATGTGAATGGCTCGAATATGCGGGATAATTACAGAGGAAGAGGGCAACTTCATTAAAACCTATCGTAAATGATTGAGAAAGGGTTCCTGTAAGATCTAAGGGTATTGCAGGGCGAGACGGATTTATTGTTTAACAGTGAGCATAGCGAGTCCTGCTGTATTTCTTATACCGTTATTGCATTTACCTAAATTAAAGATGGAAACTGATTGTACTCATCCTTATGCTCATTTTTGACTGCGTTGTTATGACATCACCTGAGACGCCATGAAAAGAAAAATCCACGCAAATGCGTGGATTTTATGGGGATTGCCAGTCTGCATGAGGCTAAGGAAAACCTCATGAGAAAACAAAAATGATTAGACGTTGAACAAGAAGTTCATCACGTCGCCATCTTTTACGATGTAGTCTTTGCCTTCTGAGCGCATTTTCCCAGCTTCTTTCGCGCCTTGTTCACCTTTGTAGGTAATGAAATCATCAAAGGCGATAGTTTGAGCGCGGATAAAGCCTTTCTCGAAGTCGGTGTGAATTTTCCCAGCGGCTTGTGGGGCGGTTGCACCTACCGGGATAGTCCAGGCACGGACTTCTTTGACCCCTGCAGTGAAGTAGGTTTGCAGATTCAGCAATTCATAACCGGCGCGTATAACACGGTTCAGGCCTGGTTCTTCAATACCTAATTCAGCCATAAATTCAGCGCGGTCGGCATCTTCCAGTTCAGCGATGTCCGATTCAACAGCAGCGCAAACCGCCACTACAACAGAACCTTCTGCCGCCGCAATGGCGCGGACTTGATCCAGATATGGGTTGTTTTCAAAGCCATCTTCATTGACGTTGGCAATGTACATGGTTGGCTTCAACGTCAAGAAGCTCAAATAGCGGATCGCAGCTTTATCTTCATCGGTCAGGTTCAATGCACGCAACATGCCCGCATTCTCTAAATGTGGCAGGCATTTTTCCAGGGCTTCCAGTTCAGCTTTAGCGTCTTTATCGCCGCCTTTGGCTTTCTTCTGGACCCGATGGATGGCGCGTTCGCACGCTTCCAAATCAGAAAGTGCCAGTTCGGTATTGATGGTATCAATATCATCAACTGGATCAACTTTCCCTGCTACGTGGATAATGTTGTCATTTTCAAAACAACGCACAACGTGACCAATCGCTTCGGTCTCACGGATATTGGTCAGGAACTGGTTACCCAGACCTTCGCCTTTGGATGCCCCTTTAACCAGGCCGGCGATATCAACAAATTCCATGGTCGTTGGCAAGATACGTTGCGGTTTAACAATCTCAGCCAGTTGGTCCAGACGCGGGTCCGGCATTGGCACCACACCCGTGTTGGGTTCAATGGTACAGAACGGGAAGTTAGCTGCTTCGATACCCGCTTGTGTCAACGCGTTGAACAGGGTGGATTTACCAACGTTAGGCAGGCCCACAATACCGCATTTGAATCCCATGTTTTATATCACCTTAAATAACTTAAAAATCAACCAGTTAGGGTTAACAGATTGATGTAATCAAAATTTATGCCGCCATTATACACATAATGACGATTTATCTCGATCATGCTGTTTCGTTGCGGGTGGTGATTTCGCTGTGATACCCGATAGGTAGTTGATTTTTCTAACTCTGTGTCCGAGATCACGCTTCTGCCATCTGAAGTTTTCTGGCGGATGTCCGATAACTAGTCACGACGATCTGCATATTGAGTTTGGATTATCCCAATGGAAATGAGCATCTATAAGTGGCTAATAGTGATTTTGCTAGGGGGGATGGTCGGTATTGTGGGAATGCGGCTTTTAACGGCAGATTTTGAGCCCGCCGGGCCTAGCTTTGCCCAATTGATTGATCAATATGGCGTAGAAATAGAAAGTCTATCTGGCAAAAGCGTCAGATATGTGGGCTACAAGAAAAAGACACTTTATGAGGATTTTGACAGCATTCAACTGACGTTTACCGCCACAACTGACAAATTCGAGCGCAGCCATGATCTGTCAGAAAACAAGAGAAAGGCAACGGCATGGGATTCGCTTTTTTGTAGCGAAAAACTCGGCGATATTGCTGATGATTATGACGGTAAGAGCAATAATTTTCTCGGTCAGGTGAGAGTGATCATTTCCGGCGTCGTATTAACCAATGAGGGGCAGCAGGGGATCAATGCCTTATGTAACAAATATGAGTGACGCAATAAATCGTGTGATATCAAAGAGCGGCTCCCCAGCAAATGTATACGCAGGGGAGTCGGCAAGGTGTTATGCGCCAGCCTTGAAGGAGTGAAGGCGATTCATCGCCTTGGTGATGCCTTCGGTCATCAGCACTTCAGTGCAGCGGATAGATTCGTCGATGGCGTCGTCAATTAAGGTTTGCTCGCTCGCCGGTGGTTTACCCAGAACAAAGCCGACGACTTTGCTTTTATCACCTGGATGACCAATACCAATTCGCAAACGATAGAAGTTAGGATTATTACCCAGTTTGCTCTGAATATCTTTCAGGCCGTTATGGCCGCCGTTACCGCCGCCCAATTTCAATTTTGCTACACCCGGCGGAATATCCAGCTCATCGTGCGCGACTAAGATCTCTTCAGGTAGGATGCGGTAAAATCCCGCCATCGCCACGACGGCTTTGCCACTGAGATTCATAAATGTAGAGGGTACCAGCAAGCGAACATCTTGGCCTGCCAAGTTTAACCGTGCGGTATAACCGAAGAATTTAGCTTCTTCTTTCAGTGATTGATTATGGCGTTCCGCCAATAAATCCACATACCAGGCACCCGCGTTGTGGCGGGTTTGGGCATATTCAGCGCCCGGGTTTGCCAACCCAACGATTAATTTAATGCTGCTCACGTCGTCATTCGCTATTACTAAAGGAATTTAGGTGGCACAGTTTACCTGTCATGGCGCGTAATAACAAAAGCAAGGTTGATATCCTTCGTCGGCAAAGCGGTCAGGGGGATTTGTTATCTCGCGGTAACGCCAAATATTCTGGCGATATTTGCTAATGTGAATCTATGGCGCGTTTTAATTGAGCGGCTAAATTGAGGTTAATGCTTCACTTTGTTAATGGTCGCCTAGCTGAATAATTCAAATTCGATACTAAATGACTGGAAAGTGTAAAGATTTGTGGGATTATATTTGCCAGTTGTGATCGCCAACGCAATACCTTCCTCGCTAGCCTGACTATACTTAGTTATTAAGTGGACATGAATAATCACATTAAGCAAGCAGTTTAATAGCTCGGCTGAGTGATTATTTATTGGCAACCCAAAGTGGAGGTGGCATATGAAACGTAAAAGCGCTGCAAGGCTAGGTAATGTGCTGATGGGATTGGGTTTGGTCACCATGGTGGGTGGGGTAGGTTACTCAATCCTGACTGAGGTCACTCAACTCGGCTTACCGCAATTCTTTGCTCATGGTGCTGTAATGAGTATTTTTGTCGGCGCACTGTTGTGGTTAGTGGGGGCCCGTATTGGTGGACGTGAAGAAGTGGCAGACCGCTATTGGTGGGTTAAGCACTTTGATAAACGTTGCACACGTAATCAACGTCACTCATAGCTATCGGCTATAAAACAGCTATCGGCTATAAACGGTTATCAGCTATAAAAGGGCCATCTCTTATTGAGTTACGGCACTATAGCTAACTTAGCC